>NZ_JALJWH010000001.1:2521485-5042971 GCF_024168825.1 Paenarthrobacter sp. A20
GCCGCTGAACCGGGTGCCCAAGGCGTCACTGAGTGCCGGGAGGGACCCGCGGTTGCGGAGCAGCAGGAAGTTGGTGCCGAACGTACCTGCACCCAGGATGAGCCTGCGGCAATGGATGATGCGCTCGGTGAGGAGTTCGCCGTGGTGGTCCGGATTGTGCACAACGTACCGGACCTCATAACCGCTGTCCGGCGTTCCGGAATCCAGCGGCCGGATGCCGCGGACATCATGGAAGGTGCGCACATCGGCGCCCTTGAATGCCGCGGCTGAGACGTAATTGTGGTCCAAGGTGTTCTTGGCGCCGGCGTTGCACCCGATGTCGCATTCACCGCTGAGCGTGCACGTCGTCCGCACAGTGTCGGGGCCATGGATGCTGCCGTAGCCGGGCAGGGGCAGCGCATGGTTGGTCCGCGGTTCCGCGGTCGGGCTGCTGGAGAACGTGATGGCAAGGGGCGGGCGGGTGATGGCCAGGCCCAGGTTCGCGGCCGATTTTTCCATGGCCACGGTTTTGGCCGTGTCCCTGTACGGGTAGGGGACAGGCTGGAGCATAGCCTCGGCGGCATCGTAGTAAGGTTCGAGATCTGCCCGGGTGAAGGGCCAGTTCTCGTACCCGCCGCCGGGAATGGGTGACTCGTTGACGAACCACTTTTCGTCTTTGCGCAGCAGCACGTTGGCGTAAATGAGTGAGCCGCCACCCAGCCCGCTGGACACCAGTCCCTCAGTGCCACGGAATGTCCAGGCGTCAAAGAGCCCGTACAGGCCGCGGTCCGGATCCCAGAAGTTCCTGCCCATCTCGGACGGCGAGCGCGCGAAGCTGCCGGGTGGGTAAGGTTTGCCGCGTTCCATGAGCACAACGGACTGCCCGGCTTCGGCCAGTCGAAGTGCGGCCACGGAACCGCCGAAGCCTGAACCAACCACCACTGCGTCGACTTTTTCGATGCCACTGCCCCGGTGGCGTGAAGGATCACTGGCGGGTTCGGTACCCGCATCCCCACTGTTCCCGGTCCCCAGACGACCCATGGCCGTTCCTCTCAGAGGAGATCTGACTACATAGCTGCAGCTGACGGCGCCGGGCGTGGCCGGGCGATGCCTCCGCGGACTATGGGGCTTATGTTCCCACCGGGCAGGGGATCTGTAAATGAGGTGGAGTTATTGGGTAGTACTCGGGTTAAGCGAGGCGCCTGTAAACCATGTCAAAGTCGTGTTCCAGCGGTCCACCGGGGTAACTGCCCCGCTCCAAGCGCGCAGTGATGGTGGTGCCATCCTCGCTGAAGCGGCCAACAAAGCGCTGAGGCCAGTCCGGTCCATCCCGGAAAAGGGTCCACAACTTGTCCTTGAGCGTCATGTCGTAGATCCGCGCTACGCCACGCGAGTCGAAATAGTGCTGCTGGAACGCACCGTCCGAGCCTGTGGCGCCGATGACGCTGACCGCGTTGGGGTACTCGGGGTGCTGGACCGTGGAGCGCTGAATGAGGAAGCCTCCGCCCTCGAGCCACTCGAACGCCGTCCTACCGGAGATCTCCATGCCCGGAACGGACGTTTCCCACTCGCCGACCAGGATGTTCAGTTGCTCCAACGTGGGTTTTGGATCCCGTGCCATGGCTGCCCTCTCTTCGCGTCTTCGCGCTGGTGAACAGGTTCAGCGTAGAGCCCGTCGGTTCCTCCGCCTAGGGTCCTGGCCCCAACTGTTTCCTGTACGGCCGGCATGGTGGGTGGCAGGATGGGCGCATGAGCCGAGTAACCTGCGATCTCACCGTGTCTCTGGACGGCTTTGTTGCCGGCCCCAACCAGTCCCTGGATCAGCCGCTGGGGGAGCGCGGCGAAAGCCTGCACCGCTGGCAGTTCGAAGAACGTGAAGCCAACGCAGCCGAAGTGGCCGGGATCCTGGAGGCGGGCGCCTACATCATGGGCAGGAACATGTACGCAGGACCAGGGGCCGGCCCTTGGGACGCGGACTGGCGCGGGTGGTGGGGTGAGGAACCTCCTTACCATGCGCCCGTCTTCGTCCTGACCCATCATGAGCGGGAGCCCTTGGAGCTGCAGGGCGGCACGACGTTCCACTTTGTCACCAATGGTATTGAGGCTGCACTGGACCGTGCCCGGGAAGCTGCCGGCAGCAAGGACGTGGCCATCGCCGGCGGAGCGCAGACGGCCCGGCAGTTCCTCTCGGCGGGGCTGATGGACGAGTTGAGGCTCCACATCTCGCCGGTCATTCTCGACGGCGGCGAGCGGCTGCTGGATGGACTCGGGGACGTCCGCCTGGAGCCGGTGGACGTACGGGGGACCGGGCTCGTGACGCACGTACGGTACCGCGTGATTCGCTAGCCGGAGATTCGGTGACTGCAAGAATGGGCGCATGCCCCTCCACACCTACCCCATCCGACGGGTTGCTGAGGACCCTGCAAACGTTCTTGATCGCGGTCGCTGGCCGGCAGCGCTGCCGCCTGTTGCCCAGGTGCTTGATGAGGGCCTCGACCTGACCTCAGCAACCATCCTGATTGGCGAGAACGGGTCCGGCAAATCGACCCTGGTGGAAGCCATCGCCCTGGCTTACGGTCTGTCGCCGGAAGGCGGTTCCACCGGTGCACGGCACACCACCAGGTCCAGCGAATCCGTCCTCGCCGACCACTTGCAGCTTGTCCGGAATGCCGGTGCCAGCCGGCGGGGGTACTTCCTGCGGGCCGAAACCATGCACGGATTCTTCACGTACCTCGAGATGAACCCGAGCACATCCGGGGACATCCCATTCCACGACATGTCCCACGGCGAGTCATTCCTGGAATTGGCGCTGGACAGATTCAAGGGGCACGGATTGTGGGTGCTCGATGAGCCCGAGTCGGCTTTGTCGTTCAGCGGTTGCCTCAGCCTTCTCAGTGTTCTGAAGGACCTGTTGTCCCACGGAGATTCCCAGGTCATCATGTCCACTCACTCACCTCTTCTGGCGGCCCTTCCGGGCGCCCGGATCCTGGAAGTCGGGCCTTGGGGCCTGCGGGCACGCGACTGGGAAGATCTTGATCTTGTTGCTAACTGGCGGTCATTCCTGGACGCACCTCAGAGGTATCTTCGGCACATCTGACGCCACCTCACGTGGCCAACGCGCCGGGAAAGTGACCGGAGAGGTTCGCGAATGGGCGGGGCTTGCCCGATGATGAGGTCTGGTCCGGTGATGGGTCCCGTCCGGTGATGGGTCCCGTCCGGTGAGCGGCGTAGCCTTGGCGGCATGGGGAAACTATTGAGAGCAGCACCACGCCTTACATTGACCTGCGGAGCCCTGATGCTGTTGGGAACGGGGTGCGCATCGCTCGGACAGCCGGCCGGCGGCTTGCCGTCTGCCAGCCTGCCGTCCGCCGGGAGCCCAACCCCGGAAATCCGACCGGAAGTTGTGCTGTGCCAAGGCAACGAGGTTTCGCGTCAGGCGCTGGACAATCCACGACCGGCCAGCGAGCTCGGCCCGGAGGCCGCCCCGGCTCTCGCCGGCCGTGGGGTCACGGCTTTTGACCCGGTCACCTGGCTGATTGCGCAGGAGAGCAGCGATCGTGTGATGCTCATGAACAAACTCGCAGCTCCCCAGGATCACGGCCACGGCGATGTCCGCGACTACATGTATATCGTCATTTCCACCCACTCCATGGCATCGGAACCAGGTAAACCGGTATGGGCGGTCGTCGAGTCATCGACCTGCACGCCCACGCTGGACCTTGGCGAGCTGAGAGCCGGCGCAGTCACTCTTGATCCCTCGTTGCCGCCGGCCCCTGAGTCCGATCGCGTGGCTCTCCTCGTCACGGAGTTCGACTGCAACTCCGGGAAGAACGCCGAAGGCCGGATTGACGTCGTCAAGCTCGTCGAAACAGAGTCCACGGTCGAGGTCGTCCTGGGGGTGCAGCCCGCCGGGGCGCAGTGGGCCACCTGTCAGGGAAACCCGGCGACGCCCTTCGCTGTCGATCTCGAACGGCCGCTCGGGAACCGTACCATCCTGGACGCCGCCGTCCTGCCCGCGCGCGAGATCACAGCACCAGCCCGGCCGGGAACCGGCGGATAGCTCTATCTGCCTTCCCCGCCCCGGCGGGGACCAGCAGCCATGCCATCTCCGGCCCGCGATTTCACGGTTCCGCGGGTAGGTTTCGGGTGGAGATCGAACAATGTCCGCCAACCGCTGTACACTCAAGTATCGAACATATATTCGAATAAAGGTGTGTTGTGGGCGTGATCGTCGGCCCCCGCGTGATAGATGCGGGCTTTTCCCTGATGTCGGTACTGCTGGCTCCAATCCCGGTGGCGGCAGGGTATCCATCGCCTGCCCAGGACTACTTTGACGGCAGGATCGATCTCAATGAGCACCTGATCAAGGATGTCACCAGCACTTTCGTGGTGAGAGTGACGGGGCAATCCATGGAGGGTGCCGGGATCAGCGATGGGGACGAGTTGATCGTTAACCGGGCGCTGGAGCCCAAGGACGGGTCCGTCGTCGTGGCTGTCCTTGACGGTGAGTTGACCATCAAGAGGCTCCGCGTCACGCCCTCAGGGGTGATCCTCCAGGCGGACAATCCCAAGTACCCGGACATTCGCGTGCCGGCAATGTCTGAGCTGACCATCTGGGGCGTGGCAACCACGTGCCTGCATCACATCTAGCTGTCGCCGCCCCCGCTGATCCCCGAGTTGATCCGTTCTATCTTTGAGTGCACATACGCGACATATGCACTTGAAGGATGGGTCTACTCTTCGATGGTGTCAGTCCGGGCCGGAACTGCTCGAGAGCGCAGCCGTGACACTTCGGATGCTGGCCGAACCGACCCGCCTCAACCTTCTTTGGCAACTCGCCAAACTCCGGCTCATCCAGGAGACCATCAACCACGCCGACCACCAAGTCAGGGGCGAACCCGCCCACGACTAACCCAAGCGGTGTGATCAGCGGCAGGTTGATATCGAACTGGAGCTGATGTTGTGGGCGGAGTTCGGTCGCTGCTGCAACGCGGTTTCTTGTCGCCGGTCGGCGGTACAGTTGATGCATTCGAAGATATATTCGAATGCATGGGGTGTCCTGCGTGATGATTGCGGGCATGCGTGCTAGTGGCGAACGCAAGGAGAATGATGTCCAAGCCAGCTCTCATGCATCAAATGCAAGAGATTGCCCATGTGGATATCAACTGCTTCTATGCGTCGGCGGAGAGGGCATTCAACCCCGCGCTGGAGGGCAAGCCATTGATTGTGTTGTCCAACAATGACGGTTGCGCCGTGACCAGGTCGCCGGAAGCCAAGAAGCTGGGCATTGGGCTGGGGGAGCCGTGGTTCAAGATCGCCCCACGGGCCAAGGAATGGGGGCTGATAGCGCTCTCCAGCAACTATGAACTGTACGGCGACATCAGCTCCCGGGTCATGGAGCTCCTGGCCCGCTACTCGGCATGGCAGGAGGTCTACTCCATTGACGAGGCGTTTCTCGGAGTCAGGGGACAACCGCAGGACTTGCTGGAGCTGGGAAGCACCATCAAGGCAGCCTGCCAACGGCATGTGGGGGTTCCGGTCTGTGTCGGAATCGCCCGCACCAAGACCCTGGCCAAGCTCGCCAACAAATGGGCTAAGCACAATCCAGCCTTCCACGGCGTATGCCGCTGGGACTCGGTCCCCGAAGCCCAACGCGAAGCTCTCATGGCACGGCTGTCCGTCATTGAAATCTGGGGTGTGGCAACGCGGCTTACCAAGCGCCTGAACGCCCTGGGAATCTTCTCAATCCTGGACCTGGTCCGCGCCGACCCGATTGCTTTGCGGGACAAGTTCTCGATTGTCATGATGCGAACCGTCCTGGAACTCCAAGGCACGCCCTGTATTCCCATGGAGGAAGAGAGAGTCGGCCGGGACCAACTGATCTTCTCCCGCTCGTTCTCCACACCGATTACGACGACGGACCAGCTGCGGCAGGTGCTCAGCGTCTACGGTCAAATGGCCAGTGCCAGGCTGGCCAAGCACGATCTTCAGGCCAAGCTCCTAACAGCGTTTGCCGCGACGTCCGTCTACAACCCGAACGATAAGTCCTTTCCCACGGTCACCGTGAGGCTGCCCATGCCCACGTCGGACCCCGTGCTCCTCACCAAGGCCGCACACGCGCTGGTCCCCAAAATCCAGGAAGGCGTGAAGTATGCCAAAGCCGGAATCATGGTCACGGACCTCCGTCCCAGCGGCAACCAGAAACCGTTGGAGATCTTCGAGAACCGTCATGAGGAGCGCGGCATCGGCCCCCTGCTGGAGCAAGTCAGCAAGCGGTATGGCCGGGGCTCCATCGGCCTGGGCCACGCCGGCATTAAGGGCGGCCCGGACTGGTCCATGAAACGGGACATGCTCAGCCCCCGCTACACCACCAACTGGGACGAACTTCCCCTGGTGAAGGCGGCGTAGCGTGGCAGGGGACGAGGAAGCGGAGGACCTACGCCCGCAGCCGGTAACCGCGCTTCACGACGGTCTCCACGAGCTTGCCATCCGGCAGCGAGGACCGCAGCCTGCTGACTGTCATGTCCAGGGCGTGCACGGAGCCACGCAGGTCCAACAGGTCCGAGAGCGCTTCCCTGGACAATACGGCTCCGCCCGCGCCGAGCAGGGCCCGCAGCAGCAGGAGGGGGGCCGGTGCAAGGTCCACCACCTCACCGTTGATCCGCAGGCAGCGCCCACGCAGCTCGATCGTTGCGCTCTTGGTTTCCAAACGGCGCACGTGGTTCAGGGACAGGTGCTCCGTCACCAAGCGGATCAAGGCACCCATCCGGTAGCGGTCGGGGATAAGGGGCGTCAGCCCGGCGTCGACCAGTGGCTGTGCGGTGACCGGCCCCACCGCGGCAACAGTCACCGGCCCCTTAAGGGCTTCGATGAGCTGCCGGTAGAGGCCCATTTCGTGAGCGGTGCTCCACATGGCATCCACCGCGGGGGCGCTGGTGAACGTCAGTACATCGAGGTTCCCGCCCACCACGGCTTCGATCAGGCGCGGCAGTTTGTCCTCGCCGTCGGGCTTCACCCAGCGGTATGGCGTCACGGTCAGGACCGTGGCGCCGGACATGCGGAGCCGCTCCAGCTGGCGGACGTCGGTGTATCCGTGCAGCTGCACGGCCACGGTCTTGCCACGAACGCCTTCGGCCAGCAGCATGTCCACCAGCGTGGCCGTGGTTTCGTCACTGCTGATTCCGACGTCGGCAAGACCGGCAGCGCGCACGGCACCGCGGGCCTTGGGGCCACGGACGAACATGCGGCAAGCGGACAAGGCTTCCAGGAGTTGCTCGCCGATGCCGAACGAGTCCGCGGCCTCGCACCAGCGGCGCATTCCGTAAGCCGTGGTGGCGATACAAATGTCCGGCTTTGCCGCAATGATGGTGCGGGTGTCCTCGATGAGGACCATGTCTTCCTGCACAGGAGCGATCTTCAAAGCGGGGGCGTGCAACACGCTCGCACCGCGGCGCTCCAATGCCTCAATGAGGTCACGGGAACGGCGGTGCGAGGTGACGCCGATTCGGAAGCCATCCAGCGGCGCATCGGCCGCTTCGGATACTCCCGGAGCGGCGGTGGCGTCGTGGACTTCGAGGGCGCGTGCAACAGTCATGTGTTCTTACCTTCAGGCTTCAAGGAGCGAAGCCGCGAGGCGGCTCAGTTCAGCGGATGCTTCAGCATGATTGCGGTTGGCTTCAGCCACCCGGACCACCTCGCCGATGACCAGAACGGCCGGGTTGCTGCAGCCGGTGGCTGCAGTTTCGATCGTACCCAGATCAGCGATGGTGGTGCGCTGTCCCGGACGGTAGCCACGTTCAACGACGGCCATGGGCATGTCCGAATTCATCCCGGCCCGACGCAGGCCTGCCGCCAGCTGGGGAAGGGTGCCGATACCCATGAGGACCACGATCGTGCCGCCAAGGCCGGCAAGGTGGGTGTGCTCCTTCTCGGTCAACGGGGCGTGGCCGGACACCACGGTGAACATGTGGCTCACTTCGCGGTGTGTCACCGGGATCCCTGCCGCTGCAGGAACGGAGATGGCACTGGTGACACCGGAAATCACCCGTACCGGGACGCCGGCCGCAACACAGGCGGCCACTTCCTCGCCTCCGCGGCCGAACACGTATGGATCGCCGCCCTTGAGTCGGACCACGTTCTTACCCAGCAGGGCAGCTTCCACCATGAGCTTCTCGATGTCACGCTGAGTCACCTTGTGGAGGCCAGGCTGCTTTCCGACATCCACCAGCTCGGCAGAGGTCAGGTCGGCCAGTTCCTGGTAGGGAGCCAGCCGGTCATAGAACACGACGTCGGCATCCCGCAAGGCGTCGATGGCACCAACCGTCAGCAGGTCCAGGGCCCCCGGGCCTCCGCCTACCAGGGTGACGTGGCCCTCAGCGCCCGGGGCGGGCTCGAACGCAACAGGGATTCCGGCGTCGCGGCAGCGTTCCACCAGCGGCAGCCAGCCAGCCCCGCCGTCGTCCACTACTGCCACCAGGAACGGGCGCTCGGGGAGCTGGCCGTCGCCGGGCACACCCTCCGGGGTGCTCAGCCGGTACACATGGGCACCGGCGCTCTGGTAGCGGCGGATTGCTTGGCGGGCGGACTTGTCCGACCCCGTGACGAGGACGTCACGGCCGGTGAGATCGATGGTGAGCTGCATGGGAGACCCCTAGTTTTCTGCGCCGACGGTTTCGCTGCGGACCGGGATGGTGGAGGCAATGAGCACACCGCCCTTTTCTTCGTTCGTGGCCGGACGGATCTGGCCCCGCTCAGGAACGAAGGAGATGGATTCGTCCTTCTGGTTGGGAGCGTTGACGAAGGAACGGAAACGGCGGAGGCGCTCCGGGTCCTTCAACGTCTCAGCCCACTCGTCCTCGTAGGTGTCGATGTGCTTGGCCATGGCTGCCTCAAGCTCTTCGGCGATGCCCAGGGAGTCGTTGACCACTACCTCCTCGACGTGCTTGATGCCGCCGTCAAGCTCCTCCTGCCAGCGAGCGGTGCGCTGCAGGCGGTCGGCGGTGCGGATGTAGTACATGAGGTAGCGGTCGATGTACTTCAGAAGGGTTTCGTCGTCCAGATCCTTGGCGAGCAGCTGGGCGTGGGCCGGGGTGGCGCCACCGTTACCGCCGACATACAGGTTCCAACCGTCCGCCGTAGCGATCACGCCAACATCCTTGCCGCGGGCCTCCGCACATTCGCGGGCGCAACCGGAGACACCCATCTTCAGCTTGTGCGGGCTGCGGAGGCCCCGGTAGCGGAGCTCCAGTGCGATGGCCATCGCCACGGAATCCTGGACACCGAAGCGGCACCACGTGGATCCAACGCAGGACTTCACCGTGCGCAGGCTCTTGCCGTACGCCTGTCCGGACTCGAAACCGGCATCCACCAGTTCCTTCCAGATGTCCGGGAGCTGCTCAAGGCGGGCACCGAACATATCGATGCGTTGTCCGCCCGTGATCTTGGTGTAGAGGTTGTACTTCCCGGCAACGGCCGCGATGACGCCCAGGCCCTTGGGCGTGATCTCGCCACCTGCGATGCGGGGGACCACCGAGTAGGTGCCGTCTTTCTGCATGTTCGCCAGAGCGCGGTCGTTGGTGTCCTGCAGCGAGCCACGTCCGGCATCCAGGACATAGGCGGAGTGCTGGCTGGCCAGGATGGAGGCAATGGTCGGCTTGCAGATATCGCAGCCCGCACCGGTGCCGTACTTGGCCATGATCTCTTCGAAGGACGTCAGTTCCAGCACGCGGATGGCGTCGAAGAGTTCCTGGCGGGAGAGGCTGATGTGCTCGCAGAGTGCCTTGGAGACCTCGATGCCGGACTTCTTCAGCTCGCCTTCGAGGAGCTTCTTGAGCATGGGGACGCACGATCCACACTGGGTACCGGCCCTCGTGCAGCCCTTGAGTTCGCCGAGTTCCTGCACAGGAGCGTCGCCTTCGCAGGCGCCGCAACCGTTGATGGTGTCGCGGATGGTTCCGGCGGCCACGTTGTTGCAGGAGCACAGGATGGCGTCATCGGGGAGCTCGGTCTCCGGGGCCTCGCCACCGCCGGCAGCGCTCAGATAGGCACCGGGTTCGGCGGAGAGCTCGCGGCCCAGGAGCGGGCGGAGGCTCATGTAGGGGGAAGCATCGCCGACGAAAATGCCGCCCAAGAGGGTCTTGGCATCATCGGTGGTGACGATCTTCTGGTAAACGCCGCGGGCGGGGTCGGCGTAAACGATTTCGAGGGAGTGCTCGGTCCGGGCGAAGGCGTCACCGAAGCTGGCAACATCAACGCCGGACAACTTGAGTTTGGTGGCAGTGTCAAAGCCCGGGAAGGTCGCTTCGCCACCGTGCAGGCGGTCGGCAACGATCTCGGCCATGGTGTTGGCGGGAGCCACGAGGCCCAAGCACATGCCCTCGAAGTTGGCCACCTCACCGATGGCCCAGATCCCGTCCACTTCGGTAGCACAGAAATCGTTGATGACCACACCGCCGCGCTGGCCCAAGCTGAAGAGCTGCTCTTCGCCTTCTGCCGCGCGGAAAAGGTCGTCGCGGGGTTTGACGCCGATAGCCACGATGACAAGGTCGGCGTCGATGGTGCGGCCGTCGGCCATGAGGACTCCGGTGACGTTGCCGTCGTCGTCCGTAACAACCTCCGAAGGGAAGACGCCACCGTGGACCTCGAAGCCCTTGGCTTCAATCAGCCGACCGAGGGCCTGGCCTGCGCCTTCGTCCAACTGGGTGTTCATGAGCCAAGGCGACCCGTTGATGACCACCGGAGTGGCACCGAGCTGCTCGGTACCGGCCGCGGACTCAAGCCCCAGCAGGCCGCCGCCGATGGTGACTGCGTTGACCTTGCGTCCCAGCTTCGCGCTGAGCTCGGCGATGGCCTTGTTAATGGTCCAGACGTCTTCGAGCGTGCGGTAAACGTGGGTGTGCTCGGCGCCGGGAATGGGAAGCCGGGCTGCATCCGAACCCGAGGCAACCACCAGGTGGTCGTATTCGTACTTGTTGCCGGCGGCCGTGAGCACACTCTTGGCAACCGTGTCGATCTTGACGGCGCGCTCGCCGGTCTTGAGGGTCAGGGCCTCGTGGTCCCACATCGATGCCTCGCCCAGGGTGAGGTCCACGTCGGTTTCGGTGAGGGCCTTGCTCAGCGCCACTCGGTCATAAGGGAGGTGGGCCTCTTCGGTCAGCACCGTAACCTGCCAACCTTCAAGTCCCCGGTTGACCATGGCATCGGTGAAACGGTGGGCAGCGGGACCGCCGCCGACGACGACGATGCGGCGCGGGTTCTCTGTACTTGAAGTGTGTCCGGTCACTGGTGGGCCTTTCGCAGATGTTGCAGACGGATCTCCGCAACTTGTGGTTCCAGCCTAGGGACGGGCAGTTTCGCTTCAGTTTCCCTTATGTTTCGTGATCTTAACTTCTGCATCACGAACGCATTTCCGGGGGCGTGAGGTCTCTTTTACGCGTTGGACACAAACGCGCACCCCTGTTGAAACACCCCCGCCCTAGCGTGGAGGAGTGGCCGCAAGCGTGGCCCGGTCCGGGGGAGTGACGGTGGAAATGCCAGCACCCGGACACAGTGAGAGGGGCTGAAATGACCGTAATTCTGGACCGTGCCGAGGACCTGACCACCACCGCCACGTGGCAGCGTGTTTGCCCGGTGGCAGAACTGGAAGTGGCCTGGGGCGAAGCGGCACTGATCGCCGGACGCCAGGTTGCCCTGTTCCGCACCGCGCCCACCGAGGTCTTCGCTGTGGCACAGCAGGATCCTGCAACGCTGGCCAACGTCATGGCCCGCGGCATCATCGGATCCCGAGGCAGCAGGCCGACCATCGCGTCGCCACTGCACAAGGAGGTCTACGACCTCGAAACCGGGGAGTGCTTCACCAACCCGGAACTTACGCTCGCCGTCTTCGCCACCCGTTTGGTGGACGGTTTCATCGAAGTTGAAGTCTAGGACTCCTACAAACCCAATGCTTCGCGGACATCCCTAAGGACATCGTCCAGGGAGGTCCGTGCTGCTTGGCGTGCCTCGGGCAGTTCGGCCGCGGACTCAACGGCCTGGATGACTTCCAGGTAGCACTTGAGCTTGGGCTCCGTGCCACTGGGACGGATAATCACGCGGGTGAGGTCCCGGGTCACATACAGCAGACCGTCCGTGGGCGGCAGGGCCTGGCTTCCTTCTGCCAAGTCGGTGAAGACCTCGACGGCGGAGCCTCCGAATGCTTCGGGCGGGTTGACCCGCAGGCGGTTCATCATGGCGTCGAGCAACCCGAGGTCTGCCACCCGGATGCTCAACTGGTCACTGGCGTGCAGCCCGTGCACCAGGTACAGGTCATCAAGGGTGTCGAAGATGGTCCTGCCCTCAGCTTTGGCGGCGGCGGCCAATTCGGCGATCAGGACTGCTGCGGAAATGCCGTCCTTGTCGCGCACCAGTTCGGGCGCCACACAGTAACCCAGGGCTTCCTCGTACCCGTAGGTGAGGCCGGGAACCCGGGAAATCCATTTGAATCCCGTGAGCGTTTCCTCGTGCGCATACCCGGCTGCTGCCGCGATCCGTGAGAGAAGGCGTGAGGACACGATCGAGTTGGCGAAGACGCCGCCCCGGGTCTCTTCGCCCGCACCGGCGGCCATGCGCGCTACGACATGTGCGCCCAGTAACGCACCCACTTCGTCCCCGCGCAACATCCGCCAAGCACCGGTGGCGGGATCCAAGGCTGCGACTGCGGCGCGGTCGGCGTCGGGATCATTGGCCAGAACGATGTCCGCATCCGAGTCCGCGGCAGCCGCGAGAGCCAGGTCAAGCGCGCCGGGTTCTTCCGGGTTGGGGAAGGCAACAGTGGGGAAGTCAGGGTCCGGTGCCGCCTGTTCAGCCACCAGGGTGACGTCCGTGAAACCTGCGGCATTAAGGACTGAGACGGCCGTTTCGCCACCCACACCGTGCATGGGAGTCAGGACGATCTTGAGGTCCCGGGCGGGAAAGTGTTCCCGATCTGCCAGGCCGGCCATGGCAGTTTCATACTCTGCGGTGATGGCGTTGGGCAGCACGGTCCAGCCGGCCGCGGCCAGCTGAATCGAGTCCAGCGCCCCCACAGCCTCGATCTTCGCCGCGATTTTTGCATCGTAGGGGGCCACGATCTGGGAACCGCGCCCGCTCTCCGGCACAGCGTGCCGCCCCAGGTAGACCTTGTAGCCGTTGTCCTGCGGCGGGTTGTGGCTGGCTGTGACCATCACGCCGCCGTCGCACTCCAGTGACCTGACCGCGTAGGCGAGCAACGGCGTCGGGAGCGCCGCCGGCATGAGGAACGTCTCGATTCCTGCTGCGGTGAAGATTGCCGCGGTTTCCTCGGCAAAGATGTCCGAGTTGTAGCGGGCATCAAAGCCGACGACGGCGCGTGGCTGGGTTCCCGGCGCAGCTGCAGCGACTGCTTCGTTGAGGAAAGCCGCCAAACCTGCCGCGGCTCGACGGACAACGACGCGGTTCATGCGGTTGGGACCGGGGCCCAGTGCTGCGCGGAGGCCGGCAGTGCCGAACTGCAGGGTGCCGTTGAAGCTGTCGCCCAGCTCCTGGGCTGCTCCCGCATCACCGCCACTGGCGAGTTCGGCGAGCTCCACGAGAGAGGCCGACGTCGCCGGATCCGGGTCTTGGGATGCCCATTCGCGGGCGTCGGTGAGCAGCTGTTCAAATGCGGCATCGCTGGATGTCATAGGGACAAAACTATCCTCAATGAGCCGCGAAGGGGCAACGAGGGGCAAGATCCCTTCCCCCAAGAGGGGTCTTAATGGGTGGGATCCCGCTCATCGGCGGCACTAAAGTGAGCGCGTTCGCACGGTGAAGTCCGTGTCGCCATCCAGGCTGAACCCTGAAGAACCCGTGTCGTCCCAGTCCGGGAAGAACGTGTCCGAAACAACCGCAGCTCCGTCTCCGGCGAAGACTTCCACAGAGGACGAATCCAAGAGGATGGTCAGATGGACCTTGTTCCCGGAGGATGGCAGGGCCACTTCGTGAAATGGGCTGAACTTTTCAGAGAAGTTGCCCGTTCCGGCCTTGGACCGGTCCACCCTGAGAGTGTGGTTCTCCTTGTTGTAGGAGATACGCAGGCCCGCATTGGCATCGGGCGATTGGCGGAGGATCAGTCCGGCTTCGCGGGCAGAGGTCAGTTCCATCTCGAGTTCGATCAGTTGGGCGCGGCCCGTGAAGTCCTCGCCGAGTGCCTTCGGTGAGGAGCCGATGGTGAGGTTTTTGCCTTTGACTTCACTGCCGGCGCGTTCAAGTGCCGTTCTTGCTGCGGAGGCGATGACGGACCGCAGTTCGAAACGGCGCTCTCCGCGAACCAAGGTGAGCTCGCGCGGAATCGCCATGGAACCTCGCCACGGAGTGGTGGGAACATGCTGGGCGTAGTCCCAGTTGCCCATCCAGCCAAGCAGCACGGGTTTGTCACCGGGCGCGCCGGAGATGGAGTTGGCCGCGTAATAGTCGGCGCCATGGTCCAGCCACTGGGATTCGTTGAGTGGGGCATCCGGTGCGGCCGCGTTTTCGGCTGTGAAGCGGGTCCCGTCGAATTCACCGACGAAGTACTGCATGCCCGAGCCGCCAGCTATACCGCCGGGGTTGATGCTGAGCAGCATCACCCACTTCTTCGCGGTGGAACCTTCTACCTTCATCTGGAGAAGTTCGGGCACCTCCCAGAGCCCTCCTTGGGCTCCGACTCCCGAGAAATCACTCAAGTAATCCCACTGGAGCAGATCGGTGGACTTGAACATTTTGACCACTTGGGCGTCGGCCACCACGGTGGTCATCACCCAGTAACCGCCCGGCTCATACCAGGTGATTTTGGGATCGCGGAAGTTGTTGTTCGTGGGCGCGAGGTTCAGCACAGGGTTGCCCCGGTACTTCTGCCAGGTGGTCCCGTTATCCAGGCTGAAGGCGAGCGACTGTGCCTGCGCGCCCTGGGGGAGTGCACCGTTCTTCCCGTAAGCGCTGGTGTAATGGGCCACCATCGGCGGATTCCCTGCCGATCCCAGTCCGGAAGCGTTGTTCGTGTCCATGACGATGCAGCCGGAGAAGATCTCTTCCTCGGGGCTGGCTTCCATGGCCACGGGACGCTGTTCCCAGTGCACCAGGTCTGTGCTGGTGGAGTGGCCCCAGGACATGTTGCCCCACGAGTTTCCGCGCGGGTTGTACTGGTAAAACGCGTGGTAGGTCCCGTCGTGGAAGACGAGGCCATTGGGGTCGTTGAGCCAGTTCTTTTCAGCCGTCAGGTGGGCAACGGGCCGCCAAGGATCCGAAGCGGTAGGTGCCGGACCCGTCGAGGTGGGGGACGGCGTCGGGCTGGCCGTGCAGGAAGCGGCAGAAAAGGCGACCACGACGGCGGCACTTGCGGCCAGTAAATGGCGGCGGGACAGGTGGGGGTTGGGATAAGTCATGGGGAAAATCCTGAAGGGGTTGGGGTGGCAGGGGTGCTGGCCCTTCTGGAGCCAACACCCCTGCCGCGGCCTCACGGCCAGGGTTTTATGGCCTACTTGTAGTGGCCTTCGCCGCCGACGCGGACGTTGGTGGGCAGGTAGCCGAACGGGCCGAGGCCGTTCTGGCCGAAGCTGCGGTCAACCTGCGTCACTCCGCCCTTGAAGTTCATCTTCACGGTGGGTGAGAGTGAACCGCCGCGGACACCGTCCACGTTGTCGATGAACGACTGCACCAGGCCTCCGGGCTGCACGTAGTGCGAGTAGGCCTGGAACTGGCGGCCATTCTGTCGGGGGTCCGGGCCTTCCGGGGCGTTGGCCGGCATGTTCAGGTCCGTGGGGGAACCCAGGGCCAGGCCGCTGTTGTTGACCGGCTGGTAGTCCGAACGGACGCCGTTGCCAACAAAGCCGTACACGCCGTCGGGACCGCGCATGCCGTCCGCGTAGGTGAACTGGTGGCTGATGGTGAACAGGTAGTACTTGTTCTTCCCGTTCTCGTTCTGGATGAAGATCTGGGGACGCTCAGTCTGATCGTTGACGCAGTTTGCAGACAGGATCGGCGGAAGGAAGCTCCACTTGGTCAGGTCCTTGTTGTCTGCGACTGCCAGGCCCACGTTTGCTGTCTGGTACCAAGCGCCGGTGCTGTTGACCTGGGCCACGGTTTCGGCGTTGGGATCGCCGGGCTGGTAGCCCAGGTCTTCCTGCTTGCACTTGTAGGAGCCCCGGGTGCCACCGGTGTTGCCTTCGAAGACCATGAAGGTCTTGCCCGGGTGTGCGGGGTCCGCGAACGTGTACGGATCACGGAAAGCGAAGCCCGGGTTCTGGGCCTTGTTCTGGTACAGCTTTCCGTCCGGTTCCAGCAGTTTGGTGTGCTGGAAGCCATCAAAGCTCACGCCGTTCTTGTCGGCATGGATGGTGCCCAGGGCCTTGGCGATGGCCGCGTCGGGGGCGATTCCACCCCCACCGGCGTTGCGTTCGGCGATGTCATAGAACGTGGTGGCCGTGTAGAACACGTTGATCTTGTTGCCCTGCATGAGGCGGGTGGAACCGGACCATTCCGTGTTTCCGATGGACGTGTTGTCCAGGAACAGGTGTCCGCCGTAGTTCCATTTGTCCTTGGCAGGATCGGCGTTGGTCTTCCGGAAGAAGTAGCCGATCCGGGCGTTCCAGTGGCGCTGGTCGAAGCCGTAGCCTGCATGCCGGTCAGCCACCAGGGAGAAGATGACGTCATAGCCCTTGTAGCTGATCTGGTTCGCGTTCTCGTCGGTCAGGGACCAGGTGTCCCATACCCAGACGTCGTCGTTCATGGCCGGGAAGTCCTTGGGGATTTCCGGCATGGTGACGTTGGGGCTCATGGAGTTCTGGCCCGGTGCAACGTTGGGGTTGCTCTGGGCCATGATCTGTTTGGCGTCGGCGCGCGTCCACTTGGACGTGAAGTCTGCTGCCGGGTCGTAGGCCTGCTGCGTATGGGTGGTTGGCAGCGGGAAGCCGGGCGTGGGTGCCGGCATGGTGCTCGACGGCGGGTCGGCCGGCAGGTTGGCCTGCGCAGCGGGCGTGACCAGCAGGATGCTGCCTGCCACGCTGGCTGCAGCGGCGACGGCTATTGCCCGTCGCAGACGGCGGCGTGGCCGTTGAGGGGTTGAGTGCGTGTTCATGCTTGCTCTTCTCGCGGAGTGTTGGACTTCGTGGAGTGGGGCGCATGCCCTGTCCCCTGATGAGGGGTTCTTTTACTCAGGCGTCCGTCGATCCGCTGGAAGCGTCTTCGAAGGACGCCATCGTTTCGAGGTGGCGACGAGTCCATGCGGGGCCCTCGTCGCGGTGTGTTCCGGCACGTCGACTTACCGGAGCACTCTCCACGCTAGACACGTGTTAGGTCGCAAATCAAAGGGCATTTCATCTGCCCGGGAGGCTACCCGCCCGTAGATGCGCAAGCGCTTACATTGCCAACGTGCGCGCGTGACATTTCCGGCCAGGCAGGTCAAATGTTGCGCAACAAATCAGATTTATTCTGGGAATCTGCTGTGCATTTACTTCCCGCCCCCGATTGTTAGCGCACACGCCGACGCGCACCCTTAAAGACGCGCACCCTTAAACAGGAATGCGTGGCCACCTGCCAGTGACCACGCATTCTTTGGGGTTCGTCTTAGAGCTTGGCGATGATCTCAGCCAGGAGCTTGGAGATCCGCTTGCCCGCGGCCTGCCCGGCTTCCAGGACCTCCGCGTGGCTCAGGGGGACCGGGCTGATACCTGCGGCGAGGTTGGTCACCAGCGAAATGCCGAAGACTTCCATTCCCGCATGGCGGCCGGCGATCGCTTCAAGCGCGGTGGACATGCCCACCAAGTCGGCGCCGATGCGCTTGGCGTACTGCACCTCGGCCGGCGTTTCGTAGTGCGGGCCCGTGAACTGGGCGTAGACGCCCTCCTGCAGGGAGGAATCGACTTCGCGGGCAAGATCGCGGATGCGTGAGGAATAGAGGTCGGTGAGGTCAACAAACGTGGCGCCCTCAAGCGGTGAAGTTGCGGTGAGGTTGATGTGGTCGCTGATGAGCACGGGAGTGCCCGGGGTCCACGCCTCGTTGAGACCGCCGCAGCCGTTGGTAAGGACCAGGGTCGTGCATCCGGCGGCTGCTGCGGTGCGGACGCCGTGGACCACTGAACGTACACCGCGGCCCTCGTAGTAGTGCGTCCTGGCGCCGAGGACCAGGGCCCGCTTGCCCTCTTTGGTGAGGACGGAGCGGATGGTGCCCACATGGCCCACGACTGCTGGTTTGTGGAAGCCCGGGACCTCCGAGGCGTTGAGTGTGGCGGTGGTTTCACCAATAAGGTCCGCGGCCTCCGCCCAGCCGGATCCGAGCACCAGTGCTACATCGTGGGACTCGACGCCGGTCTCCGCGGCAATGAAGTCAGCGGCGGCTTGTGCGGCTTCGAAAGGGTCTGTGTTCATCAGCTCAGTGTTACTCACTGGTACAAGCTACCTTGCGGCCACGGGACTTTGGTAGGGACCCGGGTGCTGGTGAGGGTGGGCTGAGTGGCAGCCGGCGTGGCAATGAGCGAGAATTGAGGATTGTGACCACCCAAGTTGACTTCAGTGCCCCCCGTATCGCGATCCTGGGAGGTGGTCCCGGCGGATATGAAGCTGCCATGGTGGCCGCCTCACTCGGCGCCCACGTCACCATCGTTGAGCGGGCAGGCCTCGGCGGCTCAGCCGTGCTGACCGACGTCGTGCCTTCCAAGACCCTCATTGCCACCGCCGACCTCATGACCCGCGTCGGTGAGGCGGACGAGCTGGGAGTGAAGTTCGACGGCGACGGCACCGCGTCCAAGCCCCGTGCAGACCTTAAGCACATCAATGATCGTGTCCTGAACCTGGCCCATGGACAGTCCGAGGACATCCGTGCCGGCCTTGAGCGACTGGGCGTGGAGATCGTGATCGGTTCCGGCAAACTGCTGGACAACAACACCATCGAGGTCCTGACCCTCGAAGGAACCCGCACCATCGATGCCGACGCCATCCTGCTGGCTGTCGGCGCCCACCCGCGCGAACTCCCCACGGCCAAGCCCGACGGCGAACGCATCCTCAACTGGGCCCAGATCTACAACCTGGACGAGCTCCCCGAAGAGCTGATCGTGGTGGGATCCGGTGTTACCGGCGCGGAGTTCGCATCCGCCTACAACGGCCTGGGATCCAAGGTCACCCTGATTTCCAGCCGCGACCAGGTCCTTCCCGGCGAGGACACGGACGCTGCCAAGCTGCTGGAGGGCGTCTTCGAGCGTCGGGGCGTCCGCGTTTTGTCGAAGTCACGCGCGAACGCCGTCGAGCGGACGGACGACGGCGTGAAGGTCACCTTGGGTGACGGATCGGTCGTGACAGGCTCGCACTGCTTGGTGTGTGTTGGATCCATACCGAACACGGCCGGAATCGGTCTTGAAGAAGCCGGTGTGACCCTCACGGAGTCCGGCCACATCAAGGTGGATGGCGTTTCCCGCACCACCGCCCCCAACATTTACGCTGCCGGCGACTGCACAGGCGTTTTCGCCCTGGCTTCTGTAGCCGCCATGCAGGGCCGCATCGCCATCGCGCACTTCATGGGCGACGGAGTGAAGCCGCTCAAGCTCAACCAGGTGGCGTCCAACATCTTCACCTCCCCGGAAATCGCCTCCGTAGGCGTTTCCGAGGCCGATCTCGCCTCCGGCAAGTACCAGGGCGACGTGGTGATGCTGTCCCTGCTCAGCAATGCCCGCGCCAAGATGCGCAACACCAAGGACGGCTTCGTCAAGATCATCGCCCGCAAGGGATCAGGCACCGTGATTGGTGGCGTGGTGGTTGGCCCGAACGCTTCCGAGCTCATCTTCCCGATCTCCGTGGCCGTGACCCAGAAGCTCCACGTGGACGACGTCGCCAGCGCCTTCACGGTGTACCCGTCGCTCACGGGATCCATTTCTGAGGCCGCACGGCGCTTGCACGTGCACATGTAGGTTCAAACGCCGACGCCCGTTTCGACGGTTCGCTGCGCACCATGCCGTTCGCACGGCACCCTGCGCAGCGAGCCATCGAGGCGGGCGTTTCTGCGTCCAGCGACTTAGCGGATGCCCCGGTACTTGAGGCCGGCTCCCAACGCCGCCAGGCTCAGGCAAGCCAGGATGGCCAAGTAGTAGGCAGGGGCGACATCCTGTCCTGTGATCTCGATGAGGTACGCGGCGATCATGGGAGTGAAGCCACCGAAGGCCGCCACGGAAGCGTTGTAGCTGAAGGACAGTCCGGTTGCCCGGGAACGTGCATCAAAGGCGTCCGACATCACCGAGGGCAATGCTCCGAAGTAGGCGGCCTTCAGGCAACCGAGAATGGTCATGGTGGTGGCCAGAACCAGGAAGGACCTCCCGGCAGTCAGCCAGAGGAACAGCGGGATCACCATCAGTGCGGTCAGAATGACCGTGGGGATCATGATCCTCAGTCGCCCGAACTTGTCCGAGAGGTGCCCCACCACGGGTGTCCCGAAGGTGAGGATGACGCCCGTGATCACCAGGCAGCTGAACGAAGCTGACGGGTCGAGTCCCAACTGCTTGATCCCGTACGTAGGCATGTACTGGAGGATGAAGTTCACTGCCGTGGAAATGGCCAAGGCGCCTGCAGCAATGAAGATGCCGAGCTTTTGGGTCTTGAAAACATCCAGGATGGGGGATCCCGAGGCTCCGGCGTCGTCGTCGCTGCGGACGATCGGCGCTTCATCCACATGCTTCCGGATGAAGTAGCCCGCCGGGCCCACCAACAGCCCGAAAATGAAGGGGATGCGCCAGCCCCACTCGGTCATGTCCGATGCGGAAAGCACGGAGGTGAGGACGGCGACGAAGATGGCTGCCATCAGCGATCCCAAGCCTTGGCTGGCGAACTGGAAGCTTCCCAGGAAGCCCTTGCGCTTGGAGTCTTGGGCGATGAGGAACGACGTCGCGGCACCAAACTCACCACCAGCCGAGAAGCCTTGGACCAGGCGGGCAAGGATGATGCCGATCGGGGCGAGCATGCCAATCTGGTCGTAGCCAGGCATGAAGGCGATCATCGCCGTGCCGATCACCATCAGGCGGATGGTCAGCATGAGGCCCTTTTTCAAACCCTTCCTGTCTGCGTAGGAGCCAAGGATGAGGCCGCCCAGGGGACGGATCAGGTAGGAGGCGCCAAAGACGGCAAAGGCTTGGATTAGCTCCACTGCCGGGTTTTCGGCCGGGAAGAAATTGCGGCCGATGTAGATGGCAAGCAGGGCATAGATGCCCATGTCGAACCACTCCAGGGCATTACCGACCGTCGCGGCGGCAATTCCTCGCGTGGTCGATTTCCTGGACTGCGGGCGTACAACGTCGTCGTTGATGCCAACAGGTGCCGGCTGCTGCGCAGGACCGGCGTTGGGCGTTGTTGTCATGGTGTTCCCTCGATGATACGTAGTGGGATTCAGGCGTGGGCTGCTGTGCGGCGTTGCTCCAGGACAGGAACCTGGGCTTGGCCTAGATCGTGGAAGAGCCCGCACGCGATCTGCAGGCCTTCGCGGGCGATGGACTCGAGCATGTGTTCGTTGGGCGCGTGCTGCAGGCAACCGGGGTAGGAGTGCGGGACCCAGAGTGTCGGCAGCCCCAGGATGTCTTCGAAAACGTGGTTGGGGAGGGAGCCGCCAATGTTGGGCAGGATCGCCGGTGCCGTGCCCGTGGTCTCCGTGATGGACTGGCTGGCCCAGGCAACCCAAGGATTGTCCGGGTCCAACCTGCTGGCAGGAAAGACCGTGGTGACCCGGGCCTTGACCATGTCAAAGCCCTTGGCGTCCAGATGGTCCTGAAGTCGGCGCTCCAACCCGTTGGTGTCTGTTCCGGTGACGTATCGAAGTTGCAGGATTGCTTGCGCGGTTCCGGGAATGGCGTTGACGGGGTTTTCCAGGTCAGCAGCGCCCAGGGCCAGGACTTCCAGCGTGTTCCAGCCGTAGACCCGCTCAGCAGGGCTGAGGCTCTCATCGCCCCAGCCCTCATCAACGGCAGGGTCTTCGGGCCCCGGCAAGATTTCGACGCCGGCAAGGGCTCGCCGGACGGAGCCCGGTAGCGCTACAGGCAGCAGGCCGGGTATCTGAACCCGGCCATGTCCGTCCACCAGTGTGCCGATGGCGGCTGCCAGGGTGGTGGCCGGATTCCGAAGGAGCCCGCCCCAGTTGCCCGAGTGGTAGGAGCTGGGCCGCAGCTTGGCCGTGAGCTCAAAGCTTGCGCCGCCCCGGGCGCCAAGGAAGATCGTCGGAGTATGGGCGTTGAGGCGGGGACCATCGGATGCGATGAAGACATCCGCGGAGAGCTCATCCTGGTGCGAGGCCGCGAACTCGGCCAGGTTGGGCGAGCCGATCTCTTCGCCGCATTCGAACAGGAATTTGAGATTGAAGCCAAGCTTTCCCTGGTGGGCAAGCAGAAGCCGGAGGGCTGCCAGGTTTACCAAGTGCTGGCCCTTGTTGTCGGCGGTGCCCCGGCCGTACCAGTGACCTTCTTGAACGGAAACTTCCCACGGATTACGGCCTCCTGCCCACCGTCCCTCGTGGCCGTCCACCACATCGGCGTGTCCGTAGCAGAGGACCGTGGGGAGCTCAGGGCTTTCCATGCGGGTGCCGAGCAGGAACGAGTTGTCGCTGCCGTCCCACCGGTCCCACCGATCCACGGCGCACCCCATGTCCTCCAACAACTGGGTGAGGATGTCGTCCAGATATGCATTCAGTGCATCTCTTCCCTCAGGCTTGCCGCTCTCTGTCGGGTAGGAGACCGCTGTGCGCAGTTCTCTGAGAAACGTTCCAGAGTCGATGTGATCATTAGCTGCAGCAAGGATTTCGGTGCGTAGAGTCATGGGCTTCGTTCCTCGAATCGTGGTGGCTAACTCCGACTCTAGATGTGGCCTGACTCACTAACCAGTATCCTTTTCTCAATAAGCTTTGACTTGAATGCAAA
Organism: Paenarthrobacter sp. A20; assembly: GCF_024168825.1. NCBI lineage: Bacteria > Bacillati > Actinomycetota > Actinomycetes > Micrococcales > Micrococcaceae > Paenarthrobacter > Paenarthrobacter sp. A20. The sequence goes on from NZ_JALJWH010000001.1 coordinate 2,544,354, forward strand.
CCGAAGGGAAGCGTGCGACGTGCAGCTGTTGCCAACATCGCTGATCTATTTCCGCGAGGTCGCCGGTACCGGATCCATCACTGAGGCCGCAGAAATCCTCCACGTCTCGCCATCAGCCATCAGCCGTCAAATGAGCAAGCTGGAATCCTCGGCCGGAGCTCCGCTCTTCGTCAGGCACCCGCGGGGCATGATGCTTACCGAGGCTGGGCGATTGGTGTTGGCGCATGCCCGCAGGAGCGAACTCGAAGGAGAATCTCTGCTCCAGGAACTGCGGGATACGGAGTCTCGGCGAACCAGCGTCATCAAGGTTGCCAGTGCGGAAGGGCTGGCTCACTGCAGGGTGCCGGCGGCCATCGCAACGATGGTAGCCAGCTACAGCGACGTTGTGTTCAACCTGGTGGTCGTGCCCTCAGCAGAGGCCACGCGTCAAGTGATCGACGGCAAGGCTGACATTGCCGCGGTGTTTGCCCTCGGGCCCCAGCGTGATGTCACTGTGGAGTTTTCCTTACCGGCTCCTGCCTTGGCTGCCGTCACGCGCGATCATCGGCTGGCAGCTCGGGATTCGGTGTCTCTCAAGGAGCTTTGCGAGGAAAAACTTGCCCTCCCCGGACGAGGGATTACCCAGCGTGAGCTCTTTGATATCGCCGTCCAGCGGGAAGGACTTAGCCCTGAGATCGTCCTGGAAACGGATCAAGTGGGACCCATTCTTGCCTTTGCCCGGAGCGGCGCTGGAGTGGCGCTGATGAGCAGGTTCACGGTCCCGGCACGCGAAGACGCTGGTCTTGTCTTCATCCCCGTGGACAACACGGTCTTCCTCCAGCGGGAGGGACAAATCCAGACCATGGCCGGGCGCCGCAAATCGGCCTTGGTCACTGCCTTCGCTTCGGCCTTGGCGGACGAGCTCTTGGCTGAGTAGACCGGCTCAGTACTGCTTGCGCAGCGCCGAAAGGGCTTCAGCGAGGGGCATATTCAAGGCAGGGCCGTGTCCCGGGAGGACCACTGAAGCGTCAACATCATCGAGCCGATGGGTAGCCCCTAACGCCGCCGCCGGGTCCGAGTGGTACATCCGGTGCAACATCTGCGGGCCGGACATAGGGCTGATCGGGTGCCCGCTGACGAACGAATCTCCCACGGCGATCGCCTGGGCGGTTGGCAGCAGCAAAGCAACGTTGCCCGGGGTGTGGCCGGGAAGAAGGATCGCTTCCGGCTTTCCCGGCAGGCCTTGGAGCTTCTCCTGGGTCCAGGCCTCGGCCCGTGTGGCCGGCTCTGCTTGGAGGGCTTTGGCATTGATGACGTGCAGCATCCAGTGGAACACCTTGGGCCGCCACGCCCGGACCAAGACCTGGCCGAACGTGACCTGATGCTTCTCTTTGCCCTGCACATGGGCAAGTTCCTCGGGGGAGCAGAGGATGGGTGTGCTAAAGGTTCGGGAGAAGTAGGCGGCGGATCCTGTATGGTCCACGTGTCCATGCGTGATCAACATTGCCTTGGCTGCCGCGGGATCCAGGCCGAGCCCACGGACGGACTCCAAGACCAGGTCACGGTCGGCGGGGTAGCCGCCGTCGATCAGGATGAAGCCTGAGTCGTCACGGACAATGAGCCAGTTGGACGCCGGTCCCTCCACGAAAAAGACGCCGGGTGCTTGTTCGGAGATGTTCACCCGAGAAGTCTAGAGAGCTACGCGGCGTCAGGCGGCAGCCGCTTGGAAATGTTTTTCGATGATCCCCTTGATGTCCTCATGGCATCCTCCACAGCCAGTTCCGGCGCGGGTGGCCTTGGAGACCTCGCCGACCGTGCTGCAGCCTTCAACAACGGAGTCCTCGATGCTGGCCGCGCTGACCCCTGCGCAACGGCACACGGTCCGCTGGGGATCGTTGCTGGTTGCGCCGGCGTCAAGCTGGTCAGGCCCATCGAGCCGGAGCAGCAAGGACCGGTCGGCAGGCAACTCAGAGGAACGCTCGAACAGCACCACGAGTTCAGCTGCAGTCCTGGGCATGCCCACAGCTACGAGGCCCTCCAGGACCCCGCCGCGCGTGGTCATCTTCACGTAACGGCCGTGCTCCGGATCTGCCCATTGGGAGATCTGCCGACGGGCACGTCCGGCAACAGCGCCGGCTTCCAACAACTCCTCATCCCAAGGATCGGCCTGGTTGTCGCCGGCCACTGCAAGGTTGATGCCCCGCGCCTTCAAGACCACCACTCCGGGCTTCTCCTTGGGCAACGCCTCCAGTGCATCCGCGGCAGCCTGGCCGTCACGGGCCAGAACCACCAAGTACTCGGCCAGCCATTCGGCCTGGCGCCACCCCGGGCCCACCAAGCCGGAAGGCCCACCTGCGGTACGGCAATCAACGCAGGAAGCGTCCGGGCAGCGCACTTCCGCGCAGTCACCGATCGCGAACATGTGCGGCTCGTGATACGTCCGGAGATGGTGGTCCACCAGAATGCCGGAGGCGACAGGAAGCCCACATCCCTCAGCCAGTTCGATACGGGGCCGGACACCGCAGGACAACACCAGCAGATCGCCGTCGATCGCGGAACCGTCATCCAGCAGCAAGGCCGAGAAGCTGCCGCCGGGTCCGGCCGTCTCCACGCCGGTGGAACGTGCGTTGCCGGCCATCCGGACGCCACCGGCGCGCAGGCTGTTGGTGAGGACGGAGCCACTGCCGCGGTCGATGCTGCGTCCCAGGGGGAAGGGCCCGTTGTGCACCACCGTGGTTTGGGCACCCTCTTCGGCGGCCGCGAGGGCGGTCTCAAGACCCAGCACGCCGCCACCCAGCACCACAACACGTTTGCCTTCGGCAACCGCGGCGCGAAGCACGGCAGCATCCCGCAGATCACGCAAAGCTGTAACTCCGGCCGGAAGGACGGGCCGGGAGGGATCCGGGTTGAGTCCGGTCAGGTTGGGAATCACAGGACGGGAACCAGTGGCGAACACCAAACGGTCGTAGTGTTCAGTGGTGCCGTCCGAGAGGACTACGTGCTGGCGGGCACGGTCGATCCGCTTGACCTTGATGCCCAACCGGACGTCAACACCGTCGGACGTCAACTCGGACGCATCGGCCATCGCCAAAGCCTCGGCTGTGGTGCGGCCAACGCCGAGCTCAGCAACCATGACCCTGTTGTATGCAGCCTCGATCTCCTGACCCACCACCAGCAATTGCACCAGTCCAGTGCGAACGGCGGGGAGCAGTTCGTCAATGAGCCGCGATGCCACAGGCCCGAATCCAACTACAACAATGCGTTCGCTCATGATGCCTCCTTGACGTGCAGTGGCAGTCGCGTCCCGGCAGGAACTGTGCTCGAGGCCAGATTCTTTGTGGAGACTGCCCGCCGGACCCATACCCGGCTGGTCTTGAATTCCGGCATGCCGGAGATGGGGTCTGTTGCCGCTTCGGTGAGGCGGTTGGCGTTTTCCTGGCCGGGGAAGTGGAACGGCAGGAAGACGGTGTCCGGTCGGACTGTGGTGCTGAGTTCAGCGCGGCAAAGTACTTCGCCGCGCTCGTTCGTGACGGTGGCGTAGTCGCCGTCGGCGATACCGCGGGCAGCTGCTGTGCCCGGGTGGATGAGGAGCCGGGCCTGCGGCTGCGACGCCATCAACTCGCTCACGCGGCGGGTCTGGGCGCCGGACTGGTAGTGCTCCAGCAGCCGGCCCGTGGCGAGTGCCAGGGAGTCGTCCGCAAAGGAACGCACAGCCCGCTTGGAGGGAGTGACGGGAACCATCACTGCGCGGCCATCGGCGTGGGCGAACCCATCGCCGAAGAGCCGCGGGGTGCCGGTGCTGCCCACAGGGTAGGGCCAGTAGGCAGCTTCGCCGCGGTCCAGCATGGCGTAGTCGATGCCCGAGTAATCGGCCAGACCACCAGCAGAAGCCAGCCGTAGCTCCTCGAAAACAGTCTCGGGATCATCGCTGAAAGTCGAAGGGGCCTCAAGAAGCTCCGCCAGCCGGGCCATGAGCCACAGCTCGCTCCGGACACCCGGGGGAGGCGTCAACGCACGCCGGCGACGGATCACGCGGCCTTCGAGGTTGGTCAGCGTGCCTTCTTCCTCGGCCCACTGGGTAACCGGCAAAACGAGGTCAGCTTCGGCAGCGGTCTCGGACATGAAGAAGTCGCAAACCACCAGGAAGTCCAGGCTGCGAAGACCATGGATCACCGCGTTGGTGTCCGGGGCGGACACCACCACATTGGCGCCGTGCACGAAGAGGCAACGGACGCCGTCGGGTTTTCCGAGCGACTTGAGAAGTTCGACGGCGGGCAGGCCGGGGCCGGGGATGAGCGACTCATCGACTCCCCACACGCCGGCGACGTGGGCGCGCGCTGCGGGGTCGGTGATCTTGCGGTAGCCCGGGAGCTGGTCCGCCTTCTGGCCATGCTCGCGGCCGCCCTGGCCGTTGCCTTGGCCGGTGAGCGTGCCATAGCCGCTGCGGGCTGAGCCGGGCAGTCCAAGGAGCAGGCTGAGGTTGATTGCCGCAGTAGCGGTATCGGTGCCGTCTACGTGCTGTTCCACGCCGCGGCCGCTGAGGACGTAGCTGCCACCGGCGCGGGCGCCTTGGGCCAGTCGTCGGGCCGTCTCGCGGATGAGGGTGGCGGGGACGCCGGTGATGGACTGGACGCGCTCCGGCCAGAACGCAGAGAGGCTGCGAACCACGGCCGCGTAGCCGCTGGTGTTCTTCTCGACGTACGAGGCATCGGTGAGCCCTTCGTGGACCACCACATGGCTGATGCCCAAAAGGAGGGCCAAATCGGTGCCGGGCGTCGGCTGCAGGTGGAGGCCGCCGCCGTCGGACGTGAACGCTGCAGTAGCCGAGCGGCGGGGGTCCACCACGATCAGCCCACCGGCATCGCGCGCGCCCTGCAGGTGCTGGACGAACGGCGGCATCGTCTCGGCAACGTTTGAACCGAGCATGAGGATCACGGACGCGGTGTCGAGGTCCGTGACGGGGAAGGGGAGACCGCGGTCCACGCCGAAGGCGCGGTTGCCGGCGGCGGCCGCGGACGACATGCAGAACCGGCCGTTGTAGTCGATCCGGGACGTCCTCAGGGCGAGCCGGGCGAACTTGCCCAGCAGGTAAGCCTTCTCGTTGGTGAGGCCGCCACCCCCGAAGACTCCCACGGCATCATTTCCGTACTGAGCCTGGGTGTCCTTGACGGCTGCGGTGATGAGCATGAGCGCCTGGTCCCAGGAGATGGGCTGGTGCACGCCGTCGGAACCTTTGAGCATCGGCTCCGTGACGCGGCCGTTGTGATGCAACAACGACGCCGATGTCCAGCCTTTGCGGCACAGCCCGCCCCGGTTTGTGGGGAAGTCGCGCCCGGAAACTTCCAAGGGCACGGCGGGTGTGGCCGGTTCTGCGGCGGGCGCTGCCGCTGCCCCCGGAACTGCGGGTGCAGCCGGGGTCAGCGTCATGGCGCACTGGAGCGCGCAGTAGGGGCAGTGGGTATCGGCGCCGTTGGGCATCTAGATGTGTCCGATCGTGTTGCGCTTCTGGGCGGGGCGGATGTAGCAGACCCAGCAGACGGTGAGCATCAGGACATAGGCTCCAACGAATCCGTAGAACGCCGGGGTGTAGGAGCCGCTGGCCGTATTGGAGGCATTGAGTACCTGCGGGATGACGAATCCGCCGTAGGCGCCGATCGCGGAGATCAGGCCCAGGGAGGAGGACGCGAGCCGCGCGGTGGTGGCACTGGGTGCTCCGGAGCGTGCTGCCCGGCTGGACGTTGCGAAGATGACGGGGATCATCCGGTACGTTGCACCGTTTCCAAACCCGCTGGCCAGGAAGAGCAGCAGGAACAAGGTCAGGAAGAGCCAGAAGTTCTTCAGCGGCAACGTCCAGATCATGGTCAGGGTGATGACGGCCATGGAGGCGAACGAAGCAATGGTCATCCGTGCCCCACCCATGCGGTCAGCCATACGGCCACCATAGGGGCGGGCCAGGGAGCCAACCAGCGGGCCGAGGAAGGCCAACGAGAGTGCAACTGCGCCGACATGGATGGACGAGAAGTCCGGGAAGTAGTCCTTGATGAGCTTGGGGAAGACGCCTGCGAAGCCGATAAAGGAACCGAAGGTGCCGATGTACAGGAACGCCATGATCCACAGGTGCGGTTCCTTCAGGGCGGCCAGCGAGCCGGCCACATCACCCTTGGCGCTGGTGAGGTTGTTCATGTACTTGTAGGCGCCAAAGGCGGCGATGATGATCAGCGGAATCCAGATGATGCCAGCCATCGGCAGGTTCACCGTTCCGGCCGCCAGCAGGGTGATGGCGATGGGAACAACGAGCTGCGCGACGGCGGCACCCAGGTTTCCGCCGGCTGCGTTCAGGCCCAGCGCCCAACCCTTTTCGCGGGCGGGGTAGAAGAAGGTGATGTTGGCCATCGAGCTGGCGAAATTACCGCCACCGAAACCGGCGAGTGCGGCCATCAGGAGCATGACGCCGAAGGGCGTTTCCGGGTTCGAGACACAGATGGCCAGGCCCGTGGTGGGAATCAGGAGGAGGAGGGCGGAGACGATGGTCCAGTTCCGGCCACCGAACTTGGGAACCATGAAGGTGTACGGGATTCGGAGCGTAGCGCCTACCAGGCTGGGGATGGAGATGAGCCAGAAGATCTGGTTGGTATCAAAGGTGAAGCCGGCTGCGGGCAGCTGGACCACCACGATGGACCACAGTTGCCAGACGACGAAACCGAGGAATTCGGCGAAGATCGACCAGTAGAGATTGCGCTTGGCGATGGACCGGCCTTCGGCTTCCCACTGGCCCTTGTCTTCGGCATCCCAGTTGGCAATCCAGCGGCCGGGGCGGTGTTCAAGGGCGGGGGCTGCGGTGGCAGTGGACTGGGCGGGGGCCAGTTCTTCTGCGGAGCGGTCAACAGTCACGGAGTGGCTCCTTGGTGGGGGACGTTGTTATTCCAAGGTAGGTTTCGTGCATTTCGTGGACGGGCGCCGTTTGTAAACGTGCTGTGACATTTCCCTATCGGAGGGGTCACCGGCGCGTGAGGCCATGGTGAGGTAATGTGGCCCGGACCACAGGATGAGATTTTCCTGCGCGTCCGCATGTTGGACTTGGTTGTCCGGTCAATGGACAGCCGGAACTATTATTGAACTCTCGAATAAACCTTCGCCGGGTAGGCTCCTGGGGCATCGGCCGGCGTGAACGAAAGCTGCTAATACATGTCTTCCACCGCACCATCCAAGGAAGGCGAGTCCACTAAGCCAGTGAACTCGCGGGGCAAGGTGATCTTCGCGAGCCTGATCGGCACGACGATCGAGTTCTACGACTTCTATGCCTATGCCACCGCGTCGGTACTCGTCTTCCCGAAGCTCTTCTTCCCCGACGCCACTGACATCAATGCTCTCCTCAGTGCGTTTGCCATCTTTGGTGTTGCCTTCTTCGCGCGTCCCATCGGTGCCGTGGTCTTCGGCCACTTCGGTGACAAGATCGGCCGCAAGGGCACCTTGGTTGCTTCGCTGTTGACCATGGGTATTGCCACGTTCCTTATTGGACTCCTGCCCACGGCATCCATGCCGGGATGGGCAATCCTCGCCCCGATCATGCTGGTGATCCTGCGCTTCTTCCAGGGCCTTGCCCTGGGTGGAGAGTGGTCCGGTGCGGCTCTGCTGGCCACCGAAAATGCTCCCGAGGGCAAGCGGGCCATCTACGGCACCTTCCCGCAGTTGGGTGCTCCCATCGGTTTCATCATCGCCAACGTCATCTTCATCTGGATGAACGTGGCCCTGAGTGCCGAAGAGTTCCTGGCCTGGGGTTGGCGTGTTCCGTTCATCCTGAGCGCCGTGCTGGTGATCGTCGGACTCTACGTCCGCCTGAAGCTGGTGGAGAGCGCATCCTTCACCAAGGTGATCGAGCAGGACAAGGTCCAAAAGCTGCCCCTCGCTGCCACGCTCAAGAGCCACTGGCGCCCCGTGGTGGCAGGCACCTTCATCATGTTTGCTACCTACGTGCTCTTCTACATCATGACCACGTTCACGCTGTCCTACGGCACCAAGCCCACCTTGGCCGGCGCGCAGGCCGCAGCCGAAAAGGCAGGCAAGCCCATGACCGCGGACCAGGTCGCGGCGTTCGTCCCCGGCCTTGGCATCACCCGGTCCGACTTCCTGTGGATGCTGATCATCGGCGTCGTCTTCTTCGGCATCTTCACGGTGGTCTCCGGACCGCTCGCGGAGAAGTGGGGCCGCCGCAAGTTCCTGCTGGGTGTCACCGCCGGGATCTTCGTGTTCGGCGCGCTCTGGTTCACCATGTTTGGTCCGGGCCAGGCAGCGGCGATGGTTGGCCTGATCGTGGGCTTCACGCTCATGGGCCTGACGTTCGGGCCCATGGCAGCCATCCTTCCGGAGCTGTTCCCCGCGAACGTCCGCTACACCGGTTCTGCCGTGGCGTACAACCTGTCGTCCATGATCGGGGCGGCTCCGGCATCGTTCGTTGCCATCGCGCTCTGGTCTGCCGCGAACGGCAGCACCTGGCTGGTGGGTGTCTACATGGCAGTCGCCGCGGTGATCACGTTCATTGCTCTTTGGCTGACCCGTGAAACCAAGGACATGGACTACGAGAACAACGTTGCCTAAGTAGCCCAATAACGACGGCGGCTCCGCACCAATGGTGCGGAGCCGCCGTCGTTAAGGGGTTCTTTGCGCTAGTCCTCGATGGTGGCGATGACGGCGCCAGCCGCGACGGTCTCGCCGGCGGTGGCGGCGAGGCCACGCACTGTGCCTGCCTTGTGGGCGGTGAGGGGCTGCTCCATCTTCATGGCTTCGAGAACCACGATCAGGTCGCCCTCGGCCACCACGTCGCCCTCAGCGGCTGCCACCTTGACGATGGTGCCCTGCATCGGGGAGGTCAGGGCGTTGCCGCCAGCTGCAGCAGCCGTGGCGCCGGCCGAGCGGGAACGCTTCTTGGACTTTCCGCCCTTGGCACCTGAACCGCTGGAGACCGCGGCGACGCTGCCACCCAGGCCCGACGGCAGGACGACCTCAAGGCGCTTGCCGCCAACCTCGACGACGACGCGCTGGCGCTCACCGGCGTCGGGCGCTTCAGCACCGGTGCCCGTGGCCGACCATGCCGGAATGCTGTTGACGAACTCGGTTTCGATCCAGCGGGTGTGAACCTTGAACGGTCCTTCAGCGGGAGCGAAATCGGGGTCGGTGACCACGGCGAGGTCGAACGGGATGACGGTGGGGATACCCTCAACAACCATCTCTTCCAGGGCGCGGCGGGAACGCTGGAGAGCCTGCTCGCGGGAAGCGCCGGTGACAATCAGTTTGGAGAGCATGGAGTCGAAGTTGCCGCTGATGACGTCACCCTGCTCGATACCGGAGTCGATCCGGATCCCGGGTCCTGTCGGGTTCTTCAACGTGCTTATGGTGCCCGGAGCAGGCATGAAGTTGCGGCCCGGATCTTCGCCGGTGATGCGGAACTCGAAGGAGTGGCCGCGGACCTCGGGATCGTCGTACCCGAGTGCTTCGCCGCGGGCGATGCGGAACTGCTCGCGGACGAGGTCGATGCCCGTGACTTCTTCCGAAACGCAGTGCTCTACCTGGAGGCGGGTGTTGACTTCAAGGAAGGAGATGGTGCCGTCCTGGCCCACCAGGAACTCACAGGTTCCGGCGCCGAGGTAGTTGGCTTCCTTCAGGATGGCCTTGGAGGACTCGTAAAGCCTCTTGACCTGCTCTTCGCTCAGGTAGGGAGCCGGGGCTTCCTCAACGAGCTTCTGGTTGCGGCGCTGCAGTGAGCAGTCGCGGGTGGAGACCACCACGACGTTGCCGAACGCGTCGGCAAGGCACTGGGTTTCAACGTGGCGCGGAGCATCGAGGAAGCGCTCGATGAAGCACTCGCCGCGGCCGAAGGCTGCTGTGGCTTCGCGGACCGCAGATTCGTAGAGCTCGGGGATTTCGTCCATGGTACGGGCGACCTTGATGCCGCGACCGCCACCACCGAATGCTGCCTTGATGGCAACGGGGAGGCCGAATTCTTCGGCAAACTTCAGGATTTCGTCTGCAGATTCCACGGGATCAGCCGTGCCGGGGACCAGGGGAGCGCCAACCTTTTCGGCAATGTGGCGGGCCTGGACCTTGTCGCCCAAGGCTGAGATGGCTGCGGGGGAGGGGCCGATCCAGGTGATGCCGGCGTCGATGACCTTGGCCGCGAACTCGGCGTTCTCCGCCAGGAAGCCGTAGCCGGGGTGGATGGCGTCCGCGCCGGACTGTTTGGCGACGTCGATGATCTTGTCCATCACCAGGTACGACTCGGCGGCGGTGTTGCCGCCCAAAGCGTAGGCTTCGTCGGCGAGGCGGACATGGAGGGCATCACGGTCGGGGTCGGCGTAGACCGCTACGGAGGCGATGCCTTCGTCCCGGGCGGCTCGGATGATGCGGACCGCGATTTCGCCGCGGTTGGCAATCAAGACCTTGGTAAGAGGGCTGGAAATGGGCTGCGCCGGGTTAGCTGACAAGTTGTTGACTCCTTCTGTCCTTCAGGGAGCCTAGCGCGATTGTGAGGGTTCCGCCCATATTGATGGGGGATTCCGTGTGTGAGGCGATGTTCCTTTGTAGGGTTGCTACAAATGGCGTCTACTGCTCGTCGTTGTCCCAGAGTTCGGTGATTCCCACGTTCGCGTGGACCAGCAGGTCCCGCAGCGTAGAGATGGAAAGCCCGACGACGGCGTGCGGGTCGCCGTCGACCTTGCGGATGAAGGCCCCACCCAAGCCGTCGATAGTGAAGGAGCCGGCGCAGTGGAGTGGTTCGCCGGTGGCGATGTAAGCGTCGATGTCGTAGGTGCTCATTTGGGCGAAGTGGACCTCGGCGCTGGATACGGCCCCTACCGTGGCGCCGGTTCCTTCGGGAGTCTCGTTCTCGTCCGCATCTGCTTCGGTATCCCTGCAGTCCACCAGCCAGTGTCCGGTGTGCAGCACTCCATGCGAGCCACTCATCCGCAGCATCCGCTCCCGTGCCACGTCCGCGGTGTAAGGCTTGCCGTGGGACTCGCCGTCGAACTCGAAGACGGAGTCGCAACCGATAACCAGGGCGCCCTCGGCCTCGGGGAGCGCGGCAACGGCCTCTGCCTTGGCCCGTGCCAAAAGCAGCGCGGTGTCATGCGCGTCCGTCACGCCGTACTTGGCCTGCACCGCATCCTCGTCCACGTCCGAGACCAGGACATCATGCTGGATCCCGGCTTCCGTGAGCAGCTTGGTGCGGGCGGGGGACTGGGAGGCGAGAATCAATCGGGTCACGCCACCCAGCCTAATACCAACCATCTCTCACTTCCCGCGCTTATCCCGCCGACCCCCTATCACCTTCCGCGTGCTTAAACCGAACGCTCGCTCACTTGCCTCAAGCAAGTGAGCGAGCGTTCGGTTATATCGGTTGTTAGGTGAGAGACGGTTAGTGGACCAGTTCCTCGGATCCGGCCTTCGAGCGGTCCGTTCGGTCCAGCTTGGCGCCTTCAACATCGACGTCCGGCAGGATCCGTTCCAGCCACTTGGGCAGCCACCAGGCCTTCTCGCCCAGAAGGTACATCACAGCGGGAACGATGGTCATGCGGACCACGAAGGCATCAATCAGCACACCGAACGCCATGGCGAAGCCGAGCGGCCGGACCATGGTGAGGTGGCTGAAGATGAAGCCGGAGAACACACTGACCATGATGATCGCGGCGGCGGTGACCACGGCTGCAGCGTGGCTGAAACCGGAGCGTACCGCGTGCTTGGCAGTCTCGCCGTGCATGAACGATTCCCGCATGCCCGAGGTGATGAACACCTGGTAGTCCATGGCGAGACCGAACAGCACGCCGATGAGGATGATGGGCAGGAAGCTTAGGACAGCGCCCGGATTGGCGACGTCGAAGATCCCTCCCAGCCAGCCCCACTGGTAAACGGCAACCACGGCACCGAAGGCAGCAGCGAGGGACAGCAGGAATCCGCCGGTTGCCAGCAGGGGGACCACGATTGAACGGAATACCAGGAGCAACAGGAGCAGGGAAAGGCCGACGACGATCGCCAAGTACGGTGGCAAGGCAGCCCCGAGCTTGTTGGAGACGTCAATGTTGCCCGCGGTTTGCCCGGTCAGGCCGATGGTCACGTCCATGTCGTCCTGAATTGCTGAGCCCTTGGCCCGGAGATCCGACACCACCTGCACGGTGCCGGCGCTGGCCGGACCTTCCTTCGGAATGACCTGGAAGACGGTGGTGCGGCGGTCTTCGCTCAGGGCAATGGGCACGGCTGCGACGACATTCTCAACACTGCGAAGCTGGTCCGCCACGTCAAACTGCTTATTCTTGGCGTCGTTCTCGCTGAGGCCTTCCGGGAACTCGCCGACCACGATGATCGGTCCCGTCACGCCTTCCCCGAAGCTGCTGCGGGTGAGGTCGTAAGCCTTGAAAGCCTGCGAATCCACGGGCTCGGATCCGCCGTCGGGAAGTGCCAGCCGCAGCTGGGAGGCCGGCAACGCCAAGGCGCCCAGCAGGACCACGCTGGCAATAAGTGCAACCCAAGGATGGCGCGTCACCATGCCGCCCCAGCCGCCGCTGCTGCGCTTCTCTTCGAGCTCGCGGTCGGCTGCTTCGTGGCCGGGCTCGGCGTTGTGCTTGGCAGCCTTGGCCCAAGCGCGCTTGGAGATGAGTCGGCGGCCGATCAGGGCCAGAACGGCGGGCGTCAGGGTCAAAGCGACGACGACGGCGACCGCAACTGTCGCCGCGGCGGCAACACCCATGACTGCGAGGAACGGCAGGCCGGGGACCACCAGCGCAGCCAGGGCGATGATGACGGTGAGACCGGCGAACAACACAGCGTTACCGGAAGTGCCGGTGGCCAGTGCCGCGGATTCCTCGGCGTCCATGCCGGCCAGGAGCTGGGTGCGGTGGCGGTTGACGATGAAAAGGGAGTAGTCGATGCCGACAGCGAGGCCCAGCATGAGGGCGAGCATGGGGGAGATGGAGCTCATGTCGATCACGCTGGTAAGGGCGAACGTTCCGCCGACGCCAACGGCAACACCGATGAGGGCCATCAGGAGCGGCAAGCCTGCTGCGATCAAAGTGCCGAGCATGAGGATCAGCACCAAGGCCGCGACTGCGACGCCCACGATTTCAGCAATACCGAAGATCTCCGAGACATCTTCGGTGATTTCCTTGCTGGCGTAGGCCGTGACGCCGGCCGATGAGACCGCATGGACGATCTCCTGGACTTCCTCGCGGACGGCAGGGTCAACGGCGTTAATGGAGGTCTTGAACTGGACCTGCGCTACTGCTGCTTTGTTGTCACTGGAAACAAAGCGGAGGCCTTCGGAGGCTTCGAGCTGTCGCTTGCCCAGAGCCAATGCGGCGGCGCCGTCGGCAGCTTCCTTGGCTCCGGCGTCGAGCTTTTCCTTGCCGGCAGCAAGTTCGGCGCGCTGTGGAGCCAGCTGGGCTTCGATCTGGGAGGGTGTGAGGCCTGAGGCAGCCAGTTGCTGTTCCGCCCCGGCGAGTTGGGCCTCGCCCGCTTCCAGCTGTGCGCGGGAGGCGTCAAGCTGGGCCTGGCCCTCGGCTGCCTTCGCCTCACCGGCAGCGATCTCAGCCGCGGAGTTATCCAGTTGCTCCTGCGTGGTGAACGGGTTCACCGTTCCTTGCACGTCCGGCATGGCTTCAAGCTTTGTCAGGGCAGCGGCCACTGCGTCCTTCTTGGCTTGGTCGAATCCGCCGTCGCCGGCGTCGAAGACCACGCTGGCCGAACCTCCCGAGGAATCGGGAAGGGCTTCCTTGAGCTTGTCGGCCATCAGCTGGGTTTCGGTGCCCGGGATGGTGAAGTTGTTGGACATGGTGCCGTGGAACGCTGCGGCCGAGCCGCCCACTGCCACCATGACGGCCAGCCAGATGGAGATGACCAGCCAGCGGCGCCGATACGAAAACTTGCCGAGACGGTAGAGGAACGAAGCCATGTCAGAACCGATCTGTGGTGGTTGGAACGGAGGGGGAGGCAGCTGAGGCGTGGAAAGAAGCGTCCGACGGCGGCGCGAAGCCGGCGCCCAGGAGGCCCATCGCATCGATGAGGTGCTGGCGAAGGACCGCCAGGGATTCCGCGGAGAGGTCTGGCCCGCGTTCGGCGAACCATACGGTCATCGCCGCCTTGCCGCAGGAGATCACGGAGCCAGCCAAAGCGTGAAGGTAGAGCTCGCTGATGCCCTCCCCGAGCCTGCCTCGGGCAGCATCGATGATTTGCCCGGTGCAGTGTTCCCAGGCTTCCAGCTCGGAGCGCGCGAGCGAGCGGTTGTCCTGCGTCAGGCTGAACAGCTCGGCCATGGGTGCCACGGACATGGGATCTGCCAGCGCCATGAGGGCTGCCTGCGCGGATTCAAGGATTGACTCGTCGGCGGGGCGCAGCCGGAACTGTTCCAGGGCGTGGTCCATAAAGCCGTCGGCTACGGATGACAGTGCGGCTTCAAGGCTGGGGAAATAGTTGAAAAAAGTCCGCCGGGACACGCCGGCGCTGGCGGCGATGTCCTCAACGGTGAAATTCCCGGACCCGTTGCTACGCAAAAGGTCCAGGGCTGCGGAAGCGATGGAGCTGCGGGTGGCCGCCTTGTTGAGTTCGCGTCGTGTGGGGACTGCGGCGTCGGCATGGGCAGGCGACTCCGCAGCGGCACCGTGGTTGCTGGTTTGGGTCACATACTTACACTAAGTGCAAGTTTGCACTCTGCGCAATTTGAGCTTTGGTAGGTGCAAAGAATCCCGCCCTCGTCCGCTCCGCCCACCGGTGAACGGGGAGCGGAGAGCGGGCGAGGACGGGATCCTGGATTGGTTGGAGACTGGCTGCCTAGAACTGGGTTGGCGGAGCCGGCGGAATTGGCTGGCCCGGCTGCTGCGGCTGTGGGGGCTGGGCTGGCTGCTGGGCGGCGGTCTTGGTCAGGTAGACCGACTGTCCCGTAGCCCCGGGCTCCCCTTCACCCAGCGGCAGGACATACACGGCGGTTCCGTACGCACAGACCTCGGTCCAGTTGGTGCCCATCTCGGACGTGTCGAAACGCATGGCGACGATGGCATTGGCTCCACGTTGCTGCGCTTCATTGACCATGCGTGCCATGACTTCCTGGCGGCTTTCGTAGAGTGCCTTGGTCATTTCGGGCAGCTCGCCGCCGCCGAGGGAGCGGAAGCCGGCAAGCATTTGCGAGCCGATGTCCCGTGAGCGGACGGTGAGGCCCATGACTTCGCCGAAGACGGCGTCGATCCGGTGGCCCGGGATTTCATTGGAAGTGACGATCAACATGGTCCGAGCCTATCCAGTCTTGGCCTCTTAAACAGGGAAATCCCCCGGGGAGGACTCCCCGGGGGATTTACGCCGTGTCAAAAGACTGAAGCTAGGCCTTGGAGTCGGCCAGTTCGCGCTCGTTGCTTTCGGCTGCTGCCTTGTCGGCGGCGTACTCGTCGGCAAAGGCGGCACCGTTGCGGGGTGCGTTGTACAGCGACTCATCCAGGATGCCCTGACGCTTGGCCACGATGGCCGGGACCAGTGCCTGGCCAGCCACGTTGACGGCGGTGCGGCCCATGTCCAGGATGGGGTCGATAGCCAGCAGGAGGCCGACGCCGGCCAGCGGCAGTCCCAGTGTGGACAGAGTCAGCGTGAGCATGACGACGGCGCCGGTGGTACCTGCCGTAGCGGCGGAACCGAGGACGGAGACCAGAACGATCAGCAGGTACTGGCTGAAATCAAGGTTGATGCCGAAGAACTGTGCCACGAAGATGGCTGCGATCGCCGGGTAGATTGCTGCGCAGCCGTCCATCTTGGTGGTGGCGCCCAGCGGCACGGCGAAGGAAGCGTAGCCGGAGGGGACGCCGAGGTTCCGTTCAGTGACGCGCTGCGTGAGCGGCAGCGTGCCGATCGAGGAACGGGAGACGAACGCCAGCTGCACGGCCGGCCACACGCCGGAGAAGTACTGCTTGATGGACAGGCCGTGAATGCGGACCAGTATGGGGTAGAGGACGAACAGCACCAGAGCCAGCCCGATGTAGATGGCGGCGGTGAACTTGCCCAAGGAACCGATGGTGTCCCAGCCGTAGATGGCTACAGCGTTACCGATCAGGCCTACCGTGCCCAGCGGAGCAAGGCGGATGATCCACCACAGGACCTTCTGGATGACGGCCAGAGCTGAAGCGTTGAACGTCAGGAAGGCCTCAGCCTGCTTGCCAACCTTGAGTGCGGCAACGCCGACGGCGATCGCGACCACCAGGATCTGGAGCACGTTGAAGTTGACCGCGGTGCTGACGGTGGTGGCAGCGTTGGCGCTCTCGGTCACAGTGGAGCTGGCGCCAAGTCCCAGGAAGTTCTTCGGGAAGAGGCCGATCAGGAACGCCCACCAGTCACCGGTCTTGCCGGCGTACTTGGCTTCTTCGGTGATGCCGGTTGCCGCGCCCGGCTGCAGGAGCACGCCCAGGCCGATGCCGATCAGCACCGATACCAGCGAGGTGATCGCGAACCACAGCAGGGTGTTCCATGCCAGTCGCGCCGCATTGGAGACCTGGCGCAGGTTGGCAATGGAGCTCACCACAGCGGTGAAAATCAAAGGAACGACGGCGGTCTGCAGCAAGGAGACGTAGCTGGAGCCGATCGTCTGGAGAGTAGCCCCCAGGCCGTTTGGGGAGGCCTTGGTGCTGCCCGTGTACTTGGCGATGAGGCCGAGGATGAGGCCCACAATGAGGGCCGCGATGATCTGGACGCCGAAGGAACCGGCCCACTTGGGGAGCCGGAAGCCGCTCTTGCCAGCTGCTGGGGAAGTGTTGGTTGAGGTGCTCACCGGAACACGTTAGGTGCATGGCCAATAACATAGCGAACGGACGTTGAGAAATGTTACGTGCGCAAAAGTTATTCCCGCCGCTTTGTGACGTTGCTCTCAGGGGAGGGTGTTGAGGGCCCCCCGGGGAGCTTGCGTGCCATCGACGGTTAGTCGTGCGCGAAGAAGGTCGCCCATGGGCTCCCAACGCAACCCGTGTGGCGACGGCAATGGGCTCAACGTCGTCTCTCGTGACGAGGGCAAACACAGTGCTGGGAAGCACGACCGTTCGGAGCACATTGTCAGCCGGCGTGGGCGGGTCCGGAAGCAACGTCGTGGCTTATGCCCTGGACGATAAACAAGATCAGACCATCGGAGGGTACTTCGCCACGGCCGGAACCGGATTCTTGACCGGCGCTGGGGGATCCTGGGTTGTCGGCAAGGCGGGGGCCGCATGGGCTGCTCCAGAGGCTCCGCTTCGAGCGCTGGTACTTTAGTCGAAACGTCGAACTGTGGAACGATTTCCGTATCGCACGGTGTAACTTTTGAAAATCAACAGGAAATTGCTTCTTCTTTCGAAGTTGGCAAAGATTATGAGTTTGATATTGGCTGGTTCTCCCGCGTTGTCATGAAGGACCTTAGGAACGGCATTCCGTCGGCTCACGACTATCGATTGGTGCGCTGACCTCGGCCGCGGGAGAGTTGTTGGCTGTGCTCGCGGCACACCGAGTGGCCCCAGCCTCTGGCCGGAGGCACTCGAGCCGAGTCAGCCCAGCAACGCCCGGCGCAGCACGTCCAAACCGACGGAGCCGATGTTGAGCGCCTTGCTGTGGAAGGACTTGAGATCGAAGCCTTCACGGGACTCCAGCTCGGCACGGATCTGCTCCCACAGACGCTGCCCCACCTTGTAGGACGGAGCTTGTCCCGGCCAGCCCAGGTAGCGGGTGAATTCGAACTGAAGCTGGCCTTCGCTGATGTCGAGGTTGGCTTTGAGGAAGTCGAAGCCCTTCTCCGGCGTCCAGGTGCCGGTGCCCCAACGTTCGGGGACGGGCAGTTCCAAGTGCACACCGATGTCGAACACTACGCGGGCTGCCCGCATCCGTTGGCCATCCAACATGCCCATGTGGTCGCCCGGGTCCTTAAGGTAGCCCAGTTCCAGCATGAGCTGCTCGGCGTAGAGCGCCCAGCCTTCACCGTGGCCGGAGACCCAGCAGACATTGCGGCGCCAGTTGTTCAAGAGTTCCCGGCGGTAGGTTGCCGTGGCGACCTGAAGGTGGTGGCCGGGGACCCCTTCGTGGAAAACGGTGGTGGTTTCGGACCAGGTGGTGAAGGTGTCTTCGCCTGCCGGCACTGACCACCACATACGTCCGGGCCGGGAGAAGTCGTCGGAAGGGCCGGTGTAGTAGATGCCGCCCTCGTCGGTGGGGGCGATCATGCACTCAAGAGTTCTCATGACGTCCGGGATGTCGAAATGGACGTCAGCCAGCTCGGAGACTGCGCGGTCGGAGAGTTCCTGCATCCAGGCTTTCAAGGCATCTGTGCCCTTGATCTGGCGGGCGGGATCGTTGTTGAGGATGCTCTTGGCTTCTTCGATCGATGCACCAGGTTTGATCTGGTTGGCGATCTTCTCCTGCTCGCCGATGAGCCGCTCGAGCTCCTGAACGCCCCAAGCGTAGGTCTCTTCCAGATCTACTTCAGCGCCAACGAATGAACGCGAGGCCAGCGCGTAGCGTTCGCGCCCGACTGCGTCCTTCTCCGGTGCCAGGGGCAGGAGTTCGTCCCGAAGGAAGTCGCCCAAAGCGCTGTACGCAGAACGCGCGGCCGCAGTCCCGGCGTCGAGCTTTGACTGGATATCCGCGGGCAGCGGCGCATCACCCACCGAGGCAGCAGCGGCCATTTTGGCGAAGAAACCATCCTCAGCGGCGTAGCGGCCGGTCTGCTCGACGACGATCCGGACTTGGCGGGCGGCGGCTACTTTTCCGTCGGCAGCAGCGGAGCGAAGGGACTCAAGATAGCCTTCAATCGCCCCGGGAACATTGGCCGCGCGGCCGGCAATGTGCTCCCACTGTTCAACGGTGTCCGTAGGCATGAGATCGAAAATGGCGCGGATGTCTTGGGCAGGAGAGGCAATGTTGTTCAGGTCGGCGAGGTCCCAACCCGACTCGTGGATTTCCAGGTCCAGGCCGAGCCGCTCGCGCATGGCGTCGAGGGTGACGGCATCCACATCATCGGACGGCTCAAGGCCTGCCAAGGCATCCAATGCCAACTTTGTGGCCTCCGCATGGGCCTCGGCACCGGCAGGGGAGTAGTCCTGGTATTCGGTTTCGTGTCCCGGCAAGCCCAGAGTGGTGGCGAAACTGGGATTGAGTTCGATCAACTTTTCTGTGTACGCGTCAGCGACGGCATCGATGGCGGACTTCGGGCGTACAGGAGTGTTTGCAGTAGTCACCCACAGAGCCTAGCCGCGACGCCGCTTACGTGAAAGGGTTGTTGAACTTTTCCATGTGCGGGAAAACTAGCCGCGGCTGCGCTTCCATGCGCCAGGGCCCGGTGACGGGTCCAACCGAAGCTGCTGGCGACGCACCCAATGCCGAACATTCGGCGTGGAAGCGGCCGTCGCTTCAGGGGCGCCAAGGGAAACCACGACGGCGGCAATCGCCGCGAGCTCTTCGGCCGTCGGTTCGCCCTTGACCACCGAAAAAAGCGGCGCAGCGGGTACCTGATCAGGCGCGGAATCAGCCCGGTGCTTTGGAGTGCTCACAGCGGGATGTTTCCGTGCTTCTTGGTGGGCAGGCTCGCGCGCTTGTCGCGGAGGGCACGGAGCCCGCGGATGATCTGGAGGCGCGTGTCGGATGGAGCGATGACTGCGTCCACGTAGCCCAGCTGCGCTGCCTGGTACGGGTTGAGGAGTTCTTCCTCATAGCCCTGGATGATCTCGGCCCGCTTTGCCTCGACATCGCCGCCAGCTTCGGCAACAGCAGCAAGATCGCGACGGTACAGGATATTCACGGCGCCCTGGGCACCCATGACGCCGATCTGGGCGGTGGGCCAGGCGAGGTTCAGGTCTGCGCCCAACTTCTTGGAGCCCATCACGATGTACGCGCCACCGTAGGCCTTGCGGGTGATCACGGTGAGCTTGGGGACCGTTGCTTCGGCGTAGGCGTACAGGAGCTTCGCGCCGCGTCGGATGATGCCTTGGAATTCCTGGTCCTTGCCGGGCAGGAATCCGGGTACGTCAACCAGGGTGATGATGGGAACGTTGAACGCGTCGCAATGGCGTACAAAGCGGGCTGCCTTTTCAGAGGCGGAGATGTCCAGGGTTCCCGCGAACTGCATGGGCTGGTTGGCCACGATGCCCACGGTGTGTCCCTCGACGCGGCCGTAGCCGATCATGACGTTGGGGGCGTACAGCGACTGCATTTCCAGGAAGTGCGCGTCGTCCACGATCTGCTCGATGACCTTGCGCATGTCGTACGGCTGGTTGGCGGAATCGGGGATCAGCCCGTCCAAGGCGAGGTCGTCGTCGTTGAGTTCCAGTTCCTGGTCGTGCTCCACGACGGGGGCCTCGGACAGGTTGTTGGAGGGGAGGAAGTCCAGGAGTTCGCGGACGAATTCGATCGCGTCTGCTTCATCGGAGGCAAGGTAGGTGGAGGTGCCGGTGGTGGCGTTATGCTGCCGGGCGCCACCGAGTGTTTCCATGTCCACGTCTTCGCCGGTGACGGTCTTAATGACGTCCGGTCCCGTGATGAACATGTGGGAGGTCTTGTCCACCATGACAACGTAGTCGGTCAGGGCGGGGGAGTAGGCGGCACCGCCGGCGCACGGGCCCATGATGAGGGAGATCTGCGGGACCACGCCGGAAGCGTGGACGTTGTTGCGGAAGATGTCCGCGAACATCGCCAGCGAGGCGACGCCTTCCTGGATGCGCGCGCCGCCGCCGTCGTTGATGCCGACAACCGGGCAGCCATTGCGCAGGGCGAATTCCTGGACCTTGACGATCTTCTCGCCGTTGACCTGGCTCAGGGAGCCGCCGTAGACGCTGAAGTCCTGGCTGTAAATGGCGATGAGCCGGCCATCCACGGTGCCGTATCCGGAAACCACGCCGTCGCCGAGGGGTTTCTTCTTTTCCATGCCGAAGGCCGTGGAGCGGTGGACGGCCAGGGCGTCGAACTCGACGAACGAGCCCGGATCAACCAGGAGGTCGATGCGTTCGCGGGCGGTGTTCTTGCCGCGGGCGTGTTGCTTTTCAATCGCTTCCGGGCCGGAAGGCTGTTCTGCACGGGCCTGGCGGTCGCGGAAGTCGGCAATCTTTCCCGCTGTCGTTGTCAGATCGTGGCTCATCAAGTGTCTCCGGCTCTGTAGCTGATTTTCGCTGGCACAGTTCGTTCACGGTTAAGTAGCTTCCGTACAAAGAACAGGCCCCGATGGCCAGTCTAGTGACGCCTTTGCCGCGAACCGCTGTAGAAACCCTACAATTTTCCGCGTCCAAGCCAAATCCCTCACCATGTTACCCGTCGGTAACATAGTTGGGCTAGAGTGTCCCCATGACTTCAAGCAACGACGCTTCCCACGCACTTTCGCAGGCAGAGACTCCCTACGTCGCTACCGGTTCGCTCAAGGACAGGACCATCCTCATGTCCGGTGGCAGCCGTGGCATCGGACTGGCGATCGCCACCCGCGCGGCCCGTGACGGTGCCAACATTGTGATCATGGCCAAGACCGGCGACCCCCACCCCAAGCTGGAGGGAACCGTCTTCACGGCAGCGGATCAACTGGTCGCCGCCGGCGGACAGGCACTGCCGTTGGTGGGGGACGTCCGCAACGACGACGACGTTGCTGCCGCGGTGGCCGCCGCCGTCGAGCGTTTCGGTGGGATCGACGTCGTCGTTAACAACGCCTCGGCGATCGACCTCTCCCGCACCGATGCCGTAGACATGAAGCGCTATGACCTCATGCAGGACATCAACGTCCGTGGCACTTTCCTGCTCTCCAAGCTGGCGCTGCCGGCCCTGCGGGAGTCCGCTCACGGCCACATTCTCACACTGTCCCCGCCCCTCAACCTGGAACCCAAATGGGCCGGCATGCACTTGGCCTACACCATGGCCAAGTATGGGATGAGCCTGACCACCCTGGGCCTCGCCGAAGAGTTGAAGGACGACGGCGTGTCGGTCAACTCGCTCTGGCCGTGCACCTTGATTGATACTGCCGCGATCCGGAACATGCCGGGCGGGCAGCAAATCGTGCAGGCGGCGCGTGGCCCGGAGATCATGGCCGACGCGGCGCACGCGGTGCTCACTGGCACTGGCGCAACCGGGAATTTCTTCACGGACGAGGAAGTCCTTCGCGCCGCTGGGGTGTCGGACTTTGCGCCGTACAGCCTCGGCGCACCCGAGGACCGCCTGGTTCCGGACATCTTCCTCTGAGTCGATTTCGCCGGACGGATTTCTCTGGGCGGATTCCCAGACGCTTTTCGGTTCACGGGCCATCCCGGAGCGCCGCAACTGGATAGGATTCAGCTATGGATGCCGAACAGCCAGACAACAGCGAACCGCAGGTCCCGTCCGGGCCGTCCCGTTCTCCCTTGGACCGCGATGCGCTGCTCCAGCCGGACTTCCTGTCGGCCACGGGCATCTCCCAATTGAACATTGTCGCGTCCACGGGCTCCACCAATCAGGACTTGGTGCGCGCCGTCACGGTTGAGCCCAAAAAGTGGGCTGATCTTGCGGTGTTGACCGCCGAACACCAGACGGCTGCGCGCGGACGGTTGGACCGGCACTGGGAATCACCGGAGCGCTCGGCAGTGTCCGTGTCCATGGTCCTGCGTCCCGTAACGGCCGAGGGCATGCCCGTGCCCACACAGAGCTACTCCTGGCTTTCCCTGCTTGCGGCCGTTGCCCTGCGCGAGGCGTTGCAGGAAACCGCCGGAGTGACCGCTGAGATCAAGTGGCCCAACGACGTCTTGGTCAAGGGTCGCAAGATCGCCGGAATCCTGGCGCAGATGACACCCCTGGGCGACGGTTCGGTACCTGCCGTGATCCTCGGAGTGGGTCTCAACGTGACCCTGGCGGAAGATGAGTTGCCGGTTCCAACAGCAACGTCCCTCGCGTTGGAAGGCGCCACGACGACGGACCGCACCGCGCTGCTGAAGAGCTACCTTTCGCGATTTGCCCGGCTTTACCGCAGCTTCTGCAATTCCGAAGGAGACCCTTCCGCCGGTCTGGACGGCGGACCGTCGCTGCACAAACGTGTTGAGTCTGCCATGGTCACGTTGGGCCGCGAAGTGCGGGCGCACTTGCCCGGCGATCACGAACTGGTGGGGCATGCCTCACGCCTCGATGAGCATGGCTCGTTGCTGGTGGTGGACCATGGCGGCAGGGAACACGTCGTAACGGCCGGGGATGTGGTGCACTTGCGCGCCACGGAAAGCGGTTATGCGTAAAGAGCTGCTTCCGGGGGAGCAGGTCATCACCATCACGCGGCAACAGTCGCGTTCCCTCTTCTTTCCCGTCCTGGTCTTCGTACTTGCTCCAGCCCTGACCGGCTACGCCTGCGCCTGGATTGTGAAGGGCAATGCCCAGCGGGTCGCTCCATTCATTACAGTGGAATGGACTCCCTGGCTGATGGGCATCTGTGTGGTGCTCGCAGCGTGGTTGTTGATTGGCTACAGCCTCAAGCGCGTGCTGCGCTGGCGCTCCATCAGGTACATCTTGACGAGCAGGCGGATACTTGCCAAATTCGGAATGTTTCGGCGTCGCGATTGGCAGGTTTCACTGATGGCGGTCCGCAACGTGGGCGTTCATCAGAGCATGCTCCAACGGTCATTGCACTCGGGGAATATATCCTTGGATACCGGGCACTCCGGGACAGCCGTTCTGGCGGACGTTCCCGAGGTTGGAAAATTCAGGGGCTTCATTCTTGACGCGATGGACGAACTCCCGCAAGGTGAGGTTTTTGAGGGCCAAGTATTGACGGATTATGACCAGTTGCCATGGGAGCTGAGAGAAGGTGGAAGAGATGAGCGTTGAGGATCAGCAGTCCGGCGAGGACTTGGACCAGGAGTTCGACGCCGTCCCCGAACCTTCCGTGGATGAGGATACGGATGCCGGGCCTGCTCCGGTACCGGTGCAGACGGGTCCACCCACTGGGGTGATGTCCGCCGAACGCCTTGCTATTAAGGCGCTGGAGTCGAAGTTGCTTGGCGGCGAACGCAAGCTCCGCCGTCGCGAAGTCGCAGCCGGCGCAGGCGTATCCATTCTGTCCGCACGAAAAATTTGGCGTGCCCTCGGGTTCCCGAACTTCGGCGACGAAGACGTTGCCTTTACCGAGCGGGACCAAGCCGCGCTGTCCACCATCCTGGACCTCGTCAGGGCAGGGATCCTTACCGAGGAAGCTGCTATCTCGGTCACCCGTTCCATCGGGCAGATGACGGACCGCATGGTGGTCTGGCAGATCGAAGCCCTGGTGGAGGACATGGTGTCCGAGCAGGGGATTCCGGATGCGGTGGCCCGTAAGCAACTCGTGGGCCAGTTGCCGGCCTTGGTGGATTCCCTCGAAGAGATCCTTGTTTATTCATACCGCCGCCAGCTGAATGCAGGAGTGCAGCGCCTCGCGGTGAGGGCCGAGGCAGGGCTGCAGGCGAGTGAGGAAGGCCGCGAGGGCGACGAAGATGACTCCCCGTTGCCCCTGGCGCGCGCAGTGGGCTTCGCGGACCTCGTCTCATACACCAGCCTTTCGCGTCGCATGAACGAAAAGACCCTAGCCCAACTGGTGCAGCGCTTTGAGAACAAGTGCGCCGAGATTATTTCCGTGGGTGGCGGACGCCTGGTCAAGACCGTGGGTGACGAAGTCCTCTACATCGCGGAAACGCCTGCGGCCGGGGCCGAGATTTCGTTGGCACTGGCCCAAGCTTTCACTGAGGACGAGATCCTTCCCCAGTGCCGCGTTTCCATGGTCTGGGGCCGCATTCTATCCAGGCTGGGTGACATCTACGGACCCACGGTGAACCTCGCCGCCCGGCTCACCACCTTGGCCCAGCCCGGTACGGTCCTGGTGGACGCGATGACAGCCGCTGCGCTGGGGCAGGATGACCGTTTTGTCCTGGTTCCGCAGAAGTCGGAGAATGTCCGTGGCTTCGGTGAGATCCATCCTGTGATGCTGGCCCGCGGCCGCGGCAAGGGCCTGGTGCTGGACTAGGCGCGTGATCACAGCCCGCCTTCCAAAGCGCACGCTCTCTCACCTCCCGTCGTATTCTGCCCGACGCCCTCTCACTTCCTTCAAGAAAGTGAGAGGGCGTCCCTGTTTTGGGGGCGTTTGGTGATAAGGGATCGGGGGCGGCCAGGCGGTAAACCGGGGAGCCGGACACAGGTGTTGACGCGTGGGTCCTCAGGGGATGAACGACGCGACTTAGCTAATCGATGGATTAACCCGGTAGGCTGTGGGTTGTTTGTGTCGTGATTTCGCCGTGGGGGTCGGCGCCGGCGGCTTCGTGCTGCCTGAACTGTGGGGGATTGTAGGATGGCTCTGCCTGATGGGTCCGGAAAACGCCGTGCCAAAAACCGCCGGCGCAAAGCCATCGCAACCACGGCCTTCACGGCGGCAGCAGCTGTCCTGGTGACTGGTGCCATCCTTTACCCGGGGTTCAAGACCACCGAGGTGGAACTCAACGACGGCGGCGTCTGGGTGGTCAGCAAGACCAAGAATGCTGCCGGGCGCCTTAACTATCCTTCGAAGTCCTTGGATGGAGCAGTGACCCCCGCCAGCACCAACTTCGACATCCTCCAGCAGGCCGGTGACATCATCATTGATGACTCCGATGGCGGAACCATCAACCCTGTCAGCGCCGCCAACATGCGCCTCGGCGGCGACCAAAAACTACCAGGCTCCGCAGAGGTGAGCTTCGGCAACAAAGTACTGGCTGTCACTGACCCGTCCAAGGGCAAGGTCTGGGCCGTTTCGCCCACCTCCATCGGCGGTTTCAGCGACGAATCGGAACCCTTGTTCGAACAGTCCCCGGGCGTCGTGTCCGTGGTGGGTGTGGATGACACCATCCACACCCTGGACCCAAAAACGGGCACACTGACGGCAACCAAGGTGGACGTCGACGGTCAGGCCGTGGATTCGCAAGTCCGCAAAGACGACGCACTGAAGGCCGACGGCGAAGTCCAGTTGGCCGCGGTGGGCGACAAAGCAGTGGTGCTCAATGAAACCAGCGGCGACATCGTGCTGCCCGGCGGCAGCAAGGTGCACCTGGACGATGCCCGGGATGCCAAGCTGCAGCAGAGCGGTCCAGCCGCCGATTTCGTTGCCGTTGCCACTCCGAAGGCATTGCTCCTGCAACCCCTGGATGGCGGGACAGCCAAGACTGTCCAAGCGGACGGCCAGGGCATTCCGGCTGCGCCTGTTCATCTGGGATCCTGCACGTACGCCGCGTGGTCCGGTGCCAACAAGTACGTCCGCGACTGCACCAACGAGGCAGATAACAGGCGGTCCGACGTTCCCAAGGCGAGTGCATCGCCGTCGTACGTGTTCCGTGTCAACCGCGATCTCGTGGTGCTGAACGACGTCAACTCCGGCAACGTCTGGATGGTCAACCAGAACATGCAGTTGGTCAATAACTGGGACGACGTCATCCCACCCCAACAGACCTCGGACGACGCCGAGAAGGACTCCGCGGACGAAGTCCAGCAGACAGTCCTTCCGGACCGCAGCAAACCCAATACTGTACCGGTGGCCAAGCCTGATTCGTTTGGTGTCAGGGCTGGCAAGACCACCGTTCTGCCCGTCCTGGACAACGACGCCGATGCCGACGGCGATGTCCTCACAGTCAGCACCAGCGAGCCATTGAAGTCCGGCGCGTTGTCCGCCGTCTACGGTGGCACCGGCTTCCAGATCGCGGTTCCGGCAGGAACCGCGGGTTCGGAAACGTTCAAGTATTCGGTCGACGACGGCCGGGGCGGTACGGGGGCCGCGGACGTTGACCTGCGCATCGTGCCGGCGGAGGAAAACAACGCGCCGCAGCCCAAGCCCAACCGGAACAACGCCTTGGTGGTCCAGTCCGGGAAGATTGCCAGCCAGTTTGTCCTCACCGATTGGTTGGACCCCGACGGCGATGACATCTTTGCGGTAGCCGTCTCCAGCAGCGATCCCGCGGACCAGGTCCGGATCAGGCCGGACGGCCTGCTCACCTTCCAGGACTCAGGGGCGGGACCGGGCCGCAAAACACTGACCGTGAGTGTCTCGGACGGGTCCATGACCACCCAAGGACAGATCAGCGTGGACGTCCGTGCTCCCGGTGCGCTGCCGCCCATCGCGAACGCTGACCACGTGGTTGCGGTGGCGGGCCAGGATACGGTGATCGCCCCGCTCAAGAATGACACCGACCCCCAGGGCGGCACCTTGCGGCTGGCGCAAGCACAGCCGGATCCGCAGTCGACCGCGGTGGTCGGGCCGGACCAGCAGACGTTTACTTTCAATTCGGCGTCCGTGGGTCCCCACTACGTGACGTACATGGTGACCAACGGACCGGCGAGTGCGCAGCAACTGGTGCGCGTCGACGTCGTGTCCGGAAACAGCGAGGGTGCGCCGGTGGCTGTCCGCGATATAGCCCTCCTGCCCAGCGGTGGCAGCACCGTGGTTGACGTCCTGGGCAATGACTCGGACCCCAGCGGAGGCGTCCTGGTGGTCCAGTCGGTCACCGCGGCTGACGGGCTTCCTGTTTCCGTTGCAGTGCTGGATCACTCGGTGGTCAAGATCACGGACATCCGGGCCCAGGGCCAGCTCTCCCTGAAATACACGATCTCCAACGGCAAGGCGTCGGCAACGGGGGACATTTCCGTACAGGTTGTTCCGGCGCCTACCAAGCTTCAGGCACCGCAGGCCAAGCCGGACGAGGTATCCGTGCGTGCCGGTGATGTGGTGACCATCCCGGTCCTGGACAACGACACTGATCCCAACGGCGGAGAGTTGACCCTTGACCCCGTCCTGGCGCAGCAGCCTGACGCAACCGCCGGCAGGATCTTCGTTGCCGGGAACACGCTGCGGTACATCGCCGGCGAGGAGCCCACCACTGTATATGCGATCTATAAGGTCAGCAACGCCTCGGGCCAGACCGACTCGCAGCAAGTCACCATCCGGATCCGCGCCCGCGACGACGCCACGAACACCCGGCCCGAGCCCCGGAACCTGACTGCCAGGGTGGTTGCGGGGATGACGGTGAAGATTCCGGTCCCCTTGGACGGCATCGACGCCGATGGCGACTCCGTTCAGCTCATCGGTATCGACAAAGCTCCCGAACTGGGGACAGCGATTCTTCGTGACGGATACCTGGAGTTCACGGCTGGCGGCACGTCGGCCGGCACGGACACCTTCAGCTACCGTGTGCGGGATCGTATTGGTGCGGAGAACACCGGCACGGTGATCGTGGGCATTGCGCCCGCTGAAGCCGACAACCAGAAACCCATCGCCGTGGACGACGTCATTGATGTCCGGCCCGGCCGCCGGGTTGCGGTCAATGCCCTGAAGAACGACTCAGACCCCGACGGCGATCCCATAGCTTTGGTGTCGACGTTCGAGGCCAAACCGGAGCTGCAGGTTGAAGCTGCCGCGGGCAAGGTAGTGCTGACGGCACCCGGTGCAGCCGGTACGGACAGCATCAGCTACCGGATCCAGGACGACAAGAAGGCCGAAGCGTCCGCTGTCATCCGCGTCCAGACCAGCCCGACAGCGCCACTGCACGCTCCTGTGGCAGTGGATGACCGGATCACGCTCGCTGAGACCCTGGGCAAGACTGCCGTCGACGTTCCGGTGTTGAAGAACGACTCCGATCCCGACGGCGTGGCTGAAGACCTCACCCTCTCCCTGCCGGACGGAAACCCGAACGCCCGTGTGGGAACCGCAGGCAACGTGGTGGTGACGCTGCTGCCCCAGGACCACTTGATTCCTTACACGGTCACGGATATTGATGGTCAGTCGGCTACCGCAGTCATGTGGATTCCCGGCCAGGGACTCCAGTACCCAACACTTTCGACCACGGACGTCGTGGAGGTCACCGCGGGGGAGGAAGTCACTCTGGCCCTCCAGGACCATGTGAAGGTCAGGGAAGGCCGCCAGCCACGTATCACGGTCGCGGACAAGATCCGCGTCCTGGGCGGCGACTCCGCGAATGTCATTGCCGGTGACGGTAGCGCACTGAGGTACGCAGCCCAGCCGGAGTATGTGGGTCCCGGCTCCATCACCTTCGAAGTGACCGACGGCAGCGGTCCGGACGACGCGGAGGGCCTGAAATCAACCCTGACGATCATGACCAAGGTGCTGCCGAACCCCAACGCCAATCACGCCCCCACCTTCAGCGGAGCCGCGATTGAAGCGCCCAAGGGGGACACGACGGAACTGGACCTGGCCAACCTCGCCGCAGATGTTGATGAACAGGATCAAGGCAAACTCGCCTTCAGCCTGGACGGTGACCTGCCGGGCGGATTTGACGCGCGGGTGGAGGGCACCGTCCTGAAAATAACGCCGGGCGGTTCGCTCAACCCGGGAGCCCGCGGGACGGTGCCGCTCAAGGTCACCGACGGCCGCTCGGAGCCTGTGAAGGCTGCCGTCACAGTTTCAGTGGTCTCGTCCAACCGTCCGAAGCCGGCAGCCAACGACGACGTCGTGGACAAAGCCAACGCCGGTAAGTCCGAGACCGTCAACGTGCTGGGCAACGACTTCAACCCCTTCAACGAACCGTTGACTGTGGTCTCTGCCGTGGTTGAAACCGGGTCTGCATCAGGCGCCCCCGCGATTGCCGGGGACTCGATCACAGTGACGCCCGCCGATGGTTTCAAGGGGGTCCTGGTGGTCAGGTACACCATCAAGGACAAGACCGATGATCCCAGCCGGCAAGCAGTGGGTCGGGTGCGCATCACGGTGCGGGACAAGCCCGATGCTCCGTCGGCGCCCGTCGCAACCGACGTCCGCAGCAAGACGGCCGTGCTCAAGTGGGCACCGCCGTCGGACAATGGCGCAGCCATCACCAAGTACACGGTGAAAGCGGCCGGATTCCAGCAGGAATGCCCCACCACCACGTGCACGCTGACTGGACTGACCAACAATGTCAAGTACGTCTTCACTGTGGTTGCCACCAACGAGGTGGGCGAATCCCAGCCGTCCGTCCCGTCCAACGAGATCACTCCGGATGAGAAGCCATCGCCCCCGGACGTCCCCACCATCAAAGCCGGTGACAAAGACCTGGCCATCACCTGGACCCCCGCCAAAACCGAGGGCTCTCCGGTGAAGCACTACAACCTGGAGATCTCTCCGCCGCCGGCCAACGGCATCGCCGTCAAGAACGAGGTCACCGGCCTCAGCTACACGTGGCCCGGCCTGACCAACGGTGTGAAGTACAAGGTCCGCGCGCAGGCCGTCAATGACCTTGGCCCGTCCGACTGGGGGCTGTATTCCGCCGAGGACCACCCCGCCGGCATCCCCGGAACACCGGCGCCGCCGAGCACCACGGTGCTGTCCGCCCTCGGGTCCCGGAACCAGCTCCGCGTCGACTGGTCCGAGCCGGGCATCAATGGTGACCCCATCAAGAGCTATTACGTCACCATGAGTGGCGGCAGCGGAACCACCCAGACGCAGACCGTTCCGGGGAACGTCCGAACAGCCACCTTCGAGGTAGCCACCGACCAATCGGCGTATACGTTCACTGTTCAGGCTGAGAACAAAGCAGGCAAGAGCCTGGTCAGCGCGGCCTCAGCGCCACGCAGGGCAACAGGAAAGCTGGGTACTGTTCAAAACGTCAGTGCCACGCCGGCAAATACTGGCGCCGCCGGTGGCCAGCTCACCATCAACTTCACTGCCCTCGGCGATACCCAGCGCAACGGTTCCAAGGCCAACGAAGTCAGCTACACCTACTCCGCTGGCGGGCGTTCCGGTGCCATCCAGCCTGGGCAGACGGTAGGAGGCTTTGCCAACGGCCAGCCCACCAGTGTTACTGTCATGGCGCACTCCACGGTGGCGCCCAGTTCCGACGCCAGCAAAGCTGCTACGGCCACGCCTTTTGGTGCGCCGGGGACGCCGTCGGCGTCGGGGTCCAACGGTGCGGTGAACCAGAAATCTGTGACCTTCAACTGGTCGTCACCTTCACCATCCACCAACGACGTCAAGACGACGAAGATCCGCATCGACAACGGCGGCTGGGAGACTGTGGGCGCCTCTGGCAGCCGGACCATCAACACTGCCGGGTGGGAAGAGACGCACAGCATCGCCGTGCAGACCTTCAACTCGTTGGGAACCGGCGGCGCCGTGGCTTCGGCCAGTGCCAAGTCCGGGCGGCAAGGGGAATGGACCACCACCATGAACCCCGGAGCGGTGGTGAGGTCCTGCAGCTTTACGCTGGGCGGAGCCAACTACGACCCCAATAGAAAAACGTGCGACGGCCAAAGTAACAACACTCCACCCTGGATGGCTTCCGCCGATCAAGGCGCCATTGTGGTGCGTTGTTACATCGACCAAACAGATAACTGGACTGGTATGCACCGTTGGTGGCGCATCGAATCCGGGTCATACCGCAACGTTGGCCGGTACATCATCGCAGGTCACACCCACTTGGGAGACCCCGCAGGCATCGGAGCACCCCCGTGCTGACCGTTGCAAAGGTTAAGCGGGGGGCACATCTCCCCATCGCGCGCGCTGTAGTTAAGGCCGTAGGCTGTCAAAGCCAATGGATAGCCCGGTCTCGGGTTTCCTTGGTTGGCCGTGGGGTGCGTGGGATAGTCTTAGGGACTGAAAATTCCGCCGCCGTATGGGGGTACTGCGGAATGTACGGCTGCCGGCATGTGCCGGTTGGCCAGGAAGTCGCTGGGGAGCGGCTGTATATCAAGGGAATTTTGGGGCTGTGAGAAATTTCTTCGGCAAGCTGGGGCTGACAAGGCGTCAAAACAAGAAGTTCATAGCGGGAACGGCTGCCACCGCGGCCGGCGCTTTGCTGATCACCGGGGCAGTGCTGTATCCGGGCTTCAAGACCACCGAGGTGGACTTGAACGACGGCGGCGTCTGGGTCGTGAGTAAAACCAAGAACGCCGTGGGCCGGTTGAACTACCCGTCCCGCGTGCTTGACGGTGCCGTGACTCCGGCAACCACCACTTTCGATGTCCTGCAGCACGACGGCAACGTCTTTGTCGACGACGAATCCGGCTCCACCATCAACCAGGTCTCTGCAGCGAATCTGAAGCTCGGCGGCGATAAGCAACTGCCGTCGTCGTCGCAAGTCAGCTATGGTTCCACCGTCCTCTCAGTCACCGATCCCGCCCGCGGCAAGGTCTGGGCTTTGTCTCCTTCCACCGTCAACGGTTTCGATGAAGAAGGAACCGAACCGGTCCTGACAGGGGACCAGGGCCTGGTGTCCGCCGTGGGAACCGATAACCGTATCTACACCGCGGATCCCGGCAAGGGCGAAATCACTGTGACCACGGTGGACGCCAATGGTGAACGGACAGACTCCCAGGTCACCAAAGTCGATGAGCTCAAAGGCGCCGGTGACCTTCAGATTGCCGTCGTGGGGGACAAACCTGTTGTCCTTGATGCCGGTTCCGGCAACCTGTTCCTGCCCGGCGGCCGCAAGCTCCAGCTGCAGGACGCCCGGGAAGCCAAGCTCCAGCAGAGCAGCGGGGACAGCGGATTTGTTGCCATCGCCACCCGCAAAGCCCTCCTGAAGCAGCCCTTGGACGGTTCCACAGCAGCAACAGTCAATGCCGACGGTGAAGGCGTCCCCGCGGCACCTGTGCAGGTCAGCAAGTGCGTCCACGCCGCCTGGTCCGGCGCGAACAAGTACGTCCGCGACTGCGACAACGACGCCGATGACAAGAAGAACGACGTTCCCAAAGCCAGCGCCTCTCCCAGCTACGTTTTCCGGGTCAACCGCGACCTCGTGGTCCTCAACGACGTGAACTCGGGAAGCGTCTGGTTGGTCAACCAGAACATGCAGCTCGTCAACAACTGGGACGATGTTGTCCCGCCCAAGAACCAGTCCGATGACCAGGACCAGGAGTCCGCGGACAACAACACCATCAACGTCCTTCCGGACCGCACCAAACCCAACCGTGCGCCTGAAACCAAACCGGACGAGTTCGGTGTCCGGCCGGGCCGGACCTCCATCCTCAGCATCCTGGACAATGATTCAGACCCCGACGGCGATGTCCTCACCGCTGCGGTAGGCGCAAACGGACCCAAGTCCGGGGCACTGGAGAACATCTACGGTGGCTCAGCGTTCCAGATCAAGGTCCCCGCTGACGCCAAAACGGGCACGGAAACCTTCGATTACAACGCCTCCGACGGACGCGGCTTGTCCGCCGGTGGACAGGTCACCCTGCGCGTCGTGGCTCCTGAGGAAAACAAGCCTCCCTTCTTCAAACGCGGCGAGCCCACCACCATGCTGGTGGAGCAGGGCAAATCCGTCAGCCAGAACATCCTGACCGACTGGATGGATCCTGACGGCGACGACCTCGTCCTCCTGGACGCCAAGACGGACAACGACCAGGACCAGGTCAAGGTCCGTCGCGACGGCCTGCTCACGTACCAGGACTCTGGTGCAGCGCCGGGCAAGAAAAACGTCACCATCACGGTGTGGGACGGCCGTGCCACCACCACGGGCAGGATCGTTGTCAACGTTCAGCCGCCAGGCGCCCTGGCGCCGGTGGTCAACGCCGATCACGTCACGGCCGTGGTTGGCCAGGACCTGGTCATTGCGCCCCTCAAGAATGACGTTGACCCCAATGGCGGCGCCTTGCGGGTGGCGCACGTCGAGGCTGCCGGACCGGCAGAGCTGGGTCCAGTGACCGACGGCGGTACGTTCACCTTCCGGAGCACCACGCCGGGCCCGATTTACTTGACGTACATCGCCAGCAACGGTCCCCAAAGCAGCCAGGGCCTGATCCGCGTGGACGTGGAATCCGGCAAGGACGCTGGAGCGCCCGTTGCGGTCCACGACGTCGCACTGCTCCCTGTGGGCGGCAGCGTGCTGGTTGATCCGCTGGCCAACGACTCCGATCCATCCGGCGGCGTGCTGGTCCTCCAGTCCGTCACCGTCCCGGACGGCTCGTCCGCTTCGGTCAGCGTGATCGACCACAGCGTACTGCGCGTTACCGACGTGCTCGGCGCGAAGGAGCCGTTCGTTTTCAGCTACACCATGTCCAACGGCCGCGGCTCGGCCACAGGCACCGTGGGCGTCGTCCCGGTGCCGGCCCCCGCCGTCGTCGAGGCCCCCCAGCCCAAACCCGACGAAGTCAACGTCCGCGTCAACGACGTCGTGACCATTCCGGTCCTGGCCAACGACACGCACCCGCAGGGTGAAGAACTGTCTGTCGATCCTGTCTTGGCGCAGAGCATCCCTGAAGAAGACGGCAAGGCCTTCGTCTCCGAGAAGACGCTGCGCTTCATCGCCGGGCCCACGCCGAAGACCGTGCGTGCCATCTACAACGCGGTGGACCCCCAGGGCCAGAAGAGCGCCGCTGCCGTCACCATCCACATCCTGCCGCTGGAAGGCGCGCAGAACTCACGTCCGCAGCCGCAGAACCTGACCGCACGCGTGGTCGCCGGCGGCAGCGTCCGCATCCCGGTGCCGCTGGACGGCATCGACCCCGACGGCGACTCGGTCCAGCTCACCGGCATCGACAGCACGCCCACCATGGGAACCGCGACGGCGGGCAGCAGCTTCATCGATTTCGTCGCCGCTGGTGATGGCGCGGGAACCGACTCGTTCCGTTATAAGGTGATCGACCGCCAAGGTGCGGTCAACACCGGAACGGTGACTGTTGGCGTCGCGCCCCGTGGTGAAGACAACCAGAAGCCTGCCCCGGTGGACGACGAAGTTCAGGTCCGTCCTGGACGTCAGATCGCCGTGGATGCCACCGCCAACGACACCGATCCCGACGGCGACATCATCCGCATCCTGACGGACAGCATCGAAGCTGACGCAGGCCTCGAAGCCCAGGTCAGCAAGACCAGCGGCCGCGTTCTGGTCACAGCTCCGGCCGCCGAGGGAACCGTCAACGTCCGCTACTCCGTGGCTGACGACCGGGATGCCGTGGGCAATGCCAGCATCAGGGTGATCGTCAAGAACGACATTCCGCTGCAAGCTCCCATCGCCCGCGATGACCGCGTCACGTCAGCCCAAACGCTGGGCAAGACCGCCGTGGACGTTCCGGTGCTCAAGAACGACGAGGATCCGGACGGCGTGGGGGAGAACCTCAAGGTCACCACAGGCTTGGAGACAGCCCGTCCGGGCTCTGAAGGCAATGTGGTGGTGGACCTCACCGAGCAGCCGCAATTGGTGCCTTACACAGTTGAGGATGTGGACGGCCAGAAGTCCACGGCCATCATCTGGGTTCCTGGCATCGGCCAGCAGGTCCCGACGCTTGCCAAGGATGAAGTGGTGGAGTTGGTTTCAGGCCAGTCCGTCACCGTGAACCTGGCCGAATGGGTCAAGGTCCGCGAGGGGAAGTCGCCGCGGCTGACCCAGGCGGATCGCATCAAACTCATCGGTGCCGACGGCAGCGACCCCGTAGCGGGCAATGGAACAGCCCTGAAATACACGGCCGGCGCTGAATACGTTGGTCCCGGTTCCATCAGTTTCGAAGTCACTGACGGAAGCGGTCCGGATGATCCCAACGGCTTGAAGTCGACACTGAGCATCCGCACCAAGGTGCTGCCGGATCCGAACAAGAACAACCCACCGGTGCTGCTGGGCAGCGACGTGGATGTTCCCAAGGGTGACTCGGCCAGCCTGGACTTGGGCAAGCTCACGTCCGATCCCGATTCCGACGACGTTCAGAACATGAAGTACGAGTTGGCCGGTGCAGCCCCAGGTGGATTCAAGGTGAGCATCGATGGCAAGACCCTGAAGGTCTCCGCCGAAGACTCGGTGCAGATCGGTCAAAGCGGCACGGTCCAAGTGAAGGCGAAGGACCCTCGTGGCCTTGAAGCGGTCGCGACGTACAAACTGTCATTGACTGCTTCCAACCGTCCGAAGCCCGTAGCCAACGACGACGTTGAACCGGATGCACAATCCGGGAAGTCCGTCACCGTCAATGCCTTGGCGAACGACTCCAATCCGTTCCCGGACACGCCGCTGAAGATCATCTCAGCGGTCACCGAGACAGGCGAAGGCACGGCAGAGGCCAGCGGCGGAAACGTCACCGTCACTCCGTCGTCGGGCTTCACAGGGACCATGGTTGTTGCCTACGTCGTGGGCGACAAGACGGGCGAAACCTCCCGCTACGCCACGGCCCGTATCCGCCTCACCGTCAAGGACAAGCCGGCCCCGCCCACCACGCCTCTGGCTCAAAGCGTGGGCGACCAGACAGCGTTGCTGACCTGGAACGCTCCGGCTGATCGTGGCTCACCCATCACCAAGTACACGGTGTACGGGGAGAACGGCTTCAAGCAGGACTGCCCCGCGAATACGTGTACGTTGACCGGGCTGACCAACAACGTGAAGTACCACTTTGCCGTCACCGCCACCAATGCGATCAATGAATCCGAGCGTTCTCCGGTGTCTGCCGAGGTCCGTCCGGATGTCAAGCCTGATACTCCGATTGCTCCCACACTGAAGTTTGGTGACAAGCAACTTTCGGTTGCCTGGGTTCCCCCGGCCAGCAAGGGCTCGCCCATCAAGTCCTACGATCTTGAGATCTCGCCTGCCCCGGCCGGGCAGAATCCCCAGATCCAGAACCTCACCGGCAACAGCCATGTGTGGACCGGACTGACGAACGGCGTGGCGTACAAGGTCCGTGTCCTTGCCCGCAACGACGCCAAGGAACCATCCGAGTGGAGCCCCTACTCCGCCGCGGAAACTCCCGCTGGCGTGCCGGCCACGCCTGCTGCACCGTCGGTGTCCGGCGCTGGGTCCCTTGGCGACCAAAGCCAACTCCAGGTCAGCTGGGCCGCGCCGAACAACAACGGTGACGCCGTGTCCGCCTACACGTTGACCACGTACCGGGGCGGGGCCGTAGTGACCACGCAGTCGGTGGGGGCGACCTCGCAAAATGTCACCGTGACCAACAGCGAAGCTGACTACACCTTCACTGTTTCAGCAACCAACAAGGCAGGCGTCAGTGGGGTCAGCCAGCAGTCAGCGGCAATCCGTGCTGCGGGCAAGCCCGGTATTGTTGCCGCGCCCACGGCGGCACTGCTGGAAACCAATGCGGCCGGTGGCAAGATCCGCGTGGCCTTCAACCCACTGTCACAGAAGGAACGCAACGGAGCCACCGCCAACGAGATCAGCTATAGGTATGCCCTGACGTCCGGCGCCAGCAGTGGAGCCATCCCCGCCGGCGGCGGCGTCATAGCGGCACCGAATGGCCAGGACACGGCCGTGGTGGTGTGGGCAGTCTCCTCGCGAAACCCCACACCTGGCGACAGGAGTCCGGCATCAAACACCGTGAATCCCTATGGGCTTGCGGCGGCGCCGACTGTTACCGGCAGCAAGAGCAGCGGCGTCGGCGATAAGACGGTGTCCTGGACGTGGAACCAGCCCAGCGGCAACGGCAGGCCGGTTACCGGCTACCAGTACAGCCTTGACGGCGGCGGATGGACTGACACCGGGCAGCGGAGTTTCTCCACGACCGTGGGCTTCAGCGAAACAAAAACGCTGAGAGTCCGCGCCATCAGCGGTGGCCAGGCCGGCAACGTCGGAAGCGATACGTCCCGCAGCGGATCTGCGCCTCCGCCGCCGGACCCGCCCGCAGGCGAGGTCAAGGCTCACAACAACACATGCCCTGGCCAGCCGGGAAGAACAGACACCTACAACCCCAGCGGTCCGTCCTGCGGCGTTGGCTGGGTCTCAAGTTCGGAGGGGTGGTTGAACGTTAACTGCACCAAGGACATCTACAACAACGGCACGCCCTGGTACCGCGTCACCCAAGGCAGCCACCCGGGTTGGTATGTGAAGTCCACCACTGTGGATCTCCGCGGAACCAGGCCGGGCGGTTGCTAGCCTGCTCGGGCCAGCACCAACAAGCAACATCACGTCAAACCCCACCGATACATAAGGAACAGGATCAACCCATGACCATGACAAACGAGCAGGCCGCGTGGTTTGCAGAAACGTTCGAGAAGCTCGTGGCCAACGTGGGCAAGGCGGTCCTCGGCAAGGAGCACGTCATCCGGCTGACCTTCACCGCGATGCTGGCCGAGGGCCACGTTCTCTTTGAAGATGCGCCGGGCACGGGCAAGACCTCGCTGGCCCGTGCCTTGGCAGCAACGGTCCAGGGTTCGCACAACCGTATCCAGTTCACGCCGGACCTCCTGCCGTCCGATGTGACGGGTGTGACCATCTACGACCAGAAGACCCAGAAGTTCGAGTTCCACAAGGGTCCGGTGTTCAACAACATCGTCCTGGCCGATGAAATCAACCGCGCCTCGCCGAAGACCCAGTCCGCGTTGTTGGAAGTCATGGAAGAGTCGCGCGTGACCGTGGATGGAACCACGTACGAGGCAGGGCGCCCCTTCATGGTGCTGGCAACCCAGAACCCGATTGAGCAGGCCGGCACCTACCGCCTGCCGGAGGCACAGCTGGACCGCTTCCTGATCAAGACGTCCATCGGCTACCCGGATCACGCGTCCACCGTGCGCTTGCTCGGTGGGGCGAACCTGAAGGACCGGTCGAAGGAGCTGACCCCGCTCATCACCACCCAGGCCGTGGCCGACATGGCAGACCTCGCAGCAACTACGCACGTTGATACGGCAGTCCTTGAGTACATTTCGCGCTTGTGCGAGGAGACCCGCAACGCCTCAGAGACGCGCCTCGGCGTTTCGGTTCGTGGAGCCCTGGCCATGGTCCGCGCTGCGAAGGTGTGGGCTGCAGGGCAGGGCAGGAACTTCGTGCTCCCGGACGACATCAAGGAACTTGCACCCGTTGTGTGGACGCACCGTTTGGTGATGGATCCGGAAGCCGAATTCTCCGGTGCTACGCCTGAGGTTGTGCTCACCCGGGTCCTGGCCGACGTAGCTGCTCCGCAGCAACGCGCCACCGCGTAACCCGCAACCGCGTAACCCGCAACCGCATAAGCCAGTCCTGCACCCAGCTCAAACAAAGGCCTCCACATGTCCTCCAGCACACCCCTGACAAGGGCTGCTGACTCGTTCAAGCGCGCTGCGGCGGCAGTGAACGGCAAGATTCGCGGCGCCCGCACGTCCGGCAACGCACCAGGCAACCGTCCTGGTCGTTCCGGGAAACCAGGCAGATCCGGAACTCTCCACCCGGCGGCCGTGTGGGCCGAAGCCGCAGGCACGGCCGGCGAGTTCCTTTCGCCCGCATGGCGCAAGGTCCGTGCCGTCTGGCTGAAATTCGCGTGGCCGGTCCTGTCCGTGGTGAGTCTGTTGGGCTGGGTGGTCCTCGCCGCTGCGATCGGGCTGTGGTGGGCCGGGCAGGCCTGGGGCTGGCAGGAGGCCAAGTCGGCAGCCATGGTGGCATTCCTGCTGTTCGTCCTGGCCATCGCATTCATCGTTGGCCGTTCGGCATACGGTGTGGTGTTGGACCTTGCCCGGACCCGCGTGGCTGTGGGCGACGACGCAGTAGGCAGCATTGCGGTATCCAACGTATCCACCAGGCCACTACTTCCCGCATCACTGGAACTGCCCGTCGGCGCCAACACTGCCGTGTTCCATCTGCCGCGCATGAAACCGGCCCAGGTGCACGAGGACCTCTTCACCATCCCCACGGCCCGGCGTGCCGTGATCGTGGTGGGCCCGGTCCGTTCGGTGCGCGCCGACCCCCTCCACCTTCTGCGCCGCCGCGTGATGTGGACAGAGCCCGTGGACCTGTACGTCCATCCCCGCACGGTGTCGCTGGGCAGCTCGGCAGCAGGCTTCATCCGCGACCTTGAAGGCATGCCCACCACTGAGCTTTCCAGCGCCGACGTGTCCTTCCACGCCCTGCGCGACTATGTTCCCGGGGACGATCGCCGCCATATCCACTGGAAGACCACCGCACGCACCAACAAGCTCATGGTCCGCCAGTTCGAAGAAACACGCCGCGCGCACCTCGCCATCGCGCTGTCCACCAACACCGATGAATACGACTCCGAACCGGAGTTCGAGATGGCCATCTCCGTGGCAGCATCCATCGGGCGCCAGGCCATCAGTGAACAGCGCGACCTCGACGTCCTGACCCAAAAAGGACCGCTCCGCTGCGAAACTGGTCGCAACCTGCTGGACGACGCCACCCGGATTGTCGGGGCGCCGATGCGGAAGACCGCCGTCGACCTCGCCCGGAACCTGTCCGACGCCGTCCCGAACGCCTCCGTCGTCTTCTTCGTCGTGGGCAGCCACGTGACAGCAACCCAACTCCGTACCTGCGCCGCCTCCGTGCCTCCCGGGGTCCGCAGCCTGGCAGTGCGCGTACAACCCGGCGCGGCGCCGTCGAGGGCCAACATCGCGGACCTGACGGTCCTCACCGTTGGTGACCTGGACGATCTGGCCATTGTTCTTCGAAAGGCGGCAGCATGAGCACCGCGCCGAACCAACGCGAGCGTCCCCGCGCCGCCAAGCCCACCCGCCGCGCCACCGGAGGATCGATTTTCGCTGACGGCCGCCCGCTGTGGCACTTCGCCGTTGACTGCGGGGCGCTGGTGGTGCTGCTGTTCCTGGGCGTCCTTGGCTTCAGCCTGAGCTTTGGGGGAGACCCGCGCTACCTGGTCGCCGGACTGGGCGGCGTGCTGCTGGGATTGGGCATTGCTGTCCTGAACGCGCACCTTCGCCTGGGGTTGCTGATCACTGCCGCCCTGGCTTTCGGCGCCTACATGCTGTTCGGTTCCGCCTTGGCTGTGCCGGACTCGGCCGTCTTCGGCGTCCTGCCCAGCCTCGATTCGCTGCGGACGCTGCTGCTGGGCGTCGTGTTTTCCTGGAAGGACATGCTGACTGTCGGTGTGCCCGTGGGTACGGCCAACGGCATGCTGATTGTGCCGTTCCTCAGTTCACTGCTCACGGCACTTGCCGCCGGCTTGCTGACGTGGCGCCTGAAGAGCCCGTACTGGCCGTTGCTTCCCGTCCTGGTCCTGTTTGTCACGGGTATCGCGTTCAGCACCAACGCCGGTTTCCTCAACGTCGAACGCGGCGTCTCCTTGACCATCGTCTCGATCGTCTGGGCGACCTTCCGTCGGGACGTCCTCCGACAGCGGAGCACCAAGACCGTCTCGGCCAACCGTCCGGATTCCGACGCCGGTGTTGCCCGCCGCGGCCAACTCCGCCGCCTGGGGACTGCTGCAGCCGTGATCGCCGTCGCTGTCGGCGTCACCGCCATTGCGTCTCCGCTGGTCAGTGCCAGCGATGACCGGAAGGTGCTGCGCAACACGATCGTCCCGCCCTTCGATCCCCGCGACTACATCACCCCCCTGGCCAGCTTCCGGAACTTCGTCAAGGACGAGAAGGACAGCACGCTGTTCACGGTCAAGGGCCTGCCCAAGGATGCCCGCGTCCGCCTGGCGGCCCTGGACGCCTTCAACGGACTGAACTACACCATGGACCCCAACAGCTCCGGCAACTTCAGCAAGGTAGGCGATGCCCGCTCGCTGAACACGCTGGCTGACACGGGGAGTCCGGTGAAGGGCACCAACTACGCTCTGGACATCACCATCGAGGACTACCAGGGCTACTTCGTTCCCGGCGGACGGCACACCACCGGGATGAGCTTCGCAGATACCTCAGGTGCTGCGTCCGGACTCTATTTCAACGCGGGGACCGACACGGCAGTGACCACCAAGGGCCTGGCCAAGGGTGATAACTACACGGTTCAGGTTTCCGACCCCGGGACCCTGGAGCACGGCCAGTTGACGCAGTACGACTTTGCGAAGCTGACGCTGCCGGAAGCCGAGGAAGTACCCCCGATCATCGCCTCGCAAGCCAACGAGCTTTCGGCTGATGCGCCCACCGCCATCGACCGCGTCCGGCAGATTGAGGCGCACTTCCAGAAGAGCGGTGCGTTCAGCAATGGCTTGGTAACAGAAGGACAGCTTCCCAGCCTCCCCGGGCACAGTGCGGCCCGCGTCCGCAATATGCTCTCCGCCAAACAGATGCTCGGTGACGACGAGCAATATGCCGTGTCCATGTCGCTCATGCTCCGTCACTTGGGCATTCCGTCCCGCGTGGTGATGGGTTTCTATCCGGACCCCAAGAGCCCTGAAAACGGTGCCGGCGACGTCAAGATCACTGGTAAGGACGTGCACGCCTGGGTTGAGGTGGCCTTCGACCGAGTGGGTTGGGTTTCGTTTGATCCCACCCCGCCCAAGGACAATGTGCCCATCCCGCCGGACCCGGAGAACAAGTCCAAGCCCAAGCCGCAGGTGCTGCAGCCGCCGCCCCCGCCACAGGAACCCGCGGACCTGCCGCCGGACTCCACGCCGGATGCCTTGGATGCGGACGAAAAGAAGAACAACCCTTGGCTGTTTTGGGGTCCGTTGCTGGCAGCCATCGGTGTTGCGCTGATTCCGTTGGGGATACTCGCCTTGCCGCTGCTGCTCATCATCTTGTTGAAAGCACGACGCCGGAAGGCCCGTTTCCGTGACGGCCACCCCGCCCAGCGGGTCGGGGGCGGTTGGAACGAAGTGATCAGCCTCGCCACCGACATGGGGGCGTCGATCGACACGAAGTCCACGCGGCGCGAATCGGCCACGGTCCTCGCGGATGCCTTCCCGACTGCCGGCAGCACCACCACGATTCTCGCCCACCGTGCCGACGCCGCCGTGTTCGGTGCCGGCCAGCCGAGCGAGGACGAGGTCAAGGAGTACTGGGAGATTGTGGATTCGTCGCTGACCGACATCACGGGAAGCGTCGGATTCTGGAAACGGCAGCAGGCCCGGTTCTCGCCGCGGTCCTTGTTGTCCGACGGCCGGGCAGCCCTGCGCCGCCGGAACCAGGTACCCACGGATCCCAAGGTCCGCCGCCGCTTTACCTTGCCGTTCAAGAAGGACACCACGGATGAACAATGAGGCCGAACTTTGCCCGGCCTGCAGGCATGCGGTCCGTCCGGGGGCAGCGTTCTGCACCCAATGTGGATCCCCGCTTAACAACCGCGGAGCCCGCAAGGAAGGGAACATCAACCACGCCCGGAAGGCTGCCTTGGAGTTCGCCACCCGGCAGGGCCTGCCCAATCCCGGTAGTATCTCGGTAGTGTCGGCGCCGGCGTCGCCCACGCTGCCGGTACATCCGGGAATGACCACAACGCCGGACGGAATGCCGGGGCCAGGGGGAGGGACCACTATGACTACCAAGCTCGACTTGGTGCCCGCGTCTGCCGGGAAGCGCCTTGGCGCCGCCGTGCTGGACTGGCTGGGCCCCATCGCGGTCCTGGCCACCACCTTCGCAATCGGAATCGCGGGCATCACCCAAACCCGCAGGAACGGCTTCATTGTCTATGACACGGGCCTCCTGGTCCTCCTGGGCAGCATTGGCCTGGGTGTGACGGTGGTGTACACCTTCGTGCTGCTTGCGCTCGAGGCCA
Source organism: Paenarthrobacter sp. A20 (assembly GCF_024168825.1). Lineage (NCBI taxonomy): Bacteria > Bacillati > Actinomycetota > Actinomycetes > Micrococcales > Micrococcaceae > Paenarthrobacter > Paenarthrobacter sp. A20. The sequence continues at coordinate 2,587,571 of NZ_JALJWH010000001.1, forward strand.
AGTCCGGCAACACCATTGGCAACCAGCTCATGGGCATCCGGAGTTCGGACGCTGACGGATATGCTCCCGGCGCCGGTGCCGTTTTTGTCCGTGGCATCATCACTGGCGGGGTCCTGCTCCTCGGCGGGATTGCCTCGGTCATTCTTTCTGCCCTCGGCTTGATTGACCTGGTCCTGTTTATTGGCCTGCCGCTGATGTTCCTCGGCGTCGTCTGGGCCATCCTCGTGGTGGTCTCCAGCGCCTGGGACAAGAACGGCAAGTTGTGCGGCTGGCAGGACAAGGCCGCGAAGTCCTTGGTGTTCGATGTCAACGCTGGACGCAATCCTGTTGCCACCGGCGGCATCCAAGGTCCTTACAGTTTCGCCCCCATGGACCTTCCGCCGGTGCAGGCGGTAGCGTCTCCGGTTCCTTCCGGGGCTTCGCCCGTTGCCACTTCTTCCGGCGCCGGGCAGGCTGTGCCTGCCCAAGCTGTTCCTGTGGTTGCCACGCCGCAGCCCTCGCACGATCCCAACCAGTGGCGCCCACCGGCAGCACCCCGGCCGACGCCCGTTGCACCACAGCAGGCCCCCGTGACCCAGCAGCCTATGACACAGCAGCCTGTGACACAGCAGCCTGCGGCCAGGGCCCAGCAGCCCGGGGGCATGATCCAGCCGCCTGCCGCTGTGATTCCGTCGGCGGCCACCGGGGCTCCGGCCCATCCCGACGACGACGTGGAGCGCACCCAAATGCGTCCGGGAACCACGCGCGCGCAGGCCGTTCTCCGCATCCGGATTGATGACGGGCAGGATGTCCAGCTCGGCGGGTCTGTCCTTCTCGGACGGAACCCGGCACCGCAGCCCGGCGAAGTCGTGGAGCAACTGTTGCCCGTCTCCGACCCCGGCCGGTCCATCTCCAAGACCCACCTGCACCTGCGGGTTGACGGCGACGGCGTCTGGGTCACCGACCGCAACTCCACCAACGGCAGTGCCGTCACCACGCCCGATGGACTTCAGACACGGCTCCACCCAGGCCAGGCAGTCCTGGTCCGTCCCGGTTCCACCGTTCATTTTGGGGACCGTTCCTTCCACCTAGGACAAGCATGAATTCACAGCCGGCTACCCCTGCCAATGCCGAAGCAGGTGCCGCCGTTGGCGCGTCATCCTTTGGCCTGAGCTACGGGTACGGGACGGACCGCGGCCTGCGCCGGGAGCTGAACGAGGATTCCTTCATCGCCGCGGACCCTGTCTTTGCGGTAGCCGACGGCATGGGCGGGCACGAGGCCGGCGAAATTGCCAGCGGTATGTGTGTCCGGACTTTGGGCAGTGCCCCGGAGCTCGCTGCGGGTGTACGAACTGCTTCCGCGGCGGACCTGCAGTCATGCCTGTTGAAGGCTGACGCCGCCATCCGAAAGGCCACGGGAGCCCGTGCGGGAACTACGTTGTCCGGCGTGGTGGTGGTGGAGCAGATGGGCCTGCCCTACTGGCTGGTGATGAACATCGGCGATTCACGAACCTACCGCCTCAGCCAAGGCGAGTTCACCCAGGTCAGCGTGGACCACTCGGAGGTGCAGGAGTTGGTGGATTCCGGCGACATCACCCCGGAACAGGCCGCCGTTCATCCCCGCCGCCATGTGGTCACCCGCGCTTTGGGCACGGGCGACGAAACCGAAGCGGATTTCTGGTTGCTTCCCATTCAGGAAGGCGACCGGATGATGGTGTGCTCGGATGGCCTCAACGGCGAGCTGGGGGATGACCACATGTTCCGCATCCTCAGCACAGTGGCCCATCCGCAAGACGCAGTTGACGCACTGATCCAGGCCGCCCTGAGGAGCGGCGGCCGGGATAACGTCACCGTGATTGTGGTTGATGCCAAAAACGTCCTGAACGACGCCGGCATCGCTACCACCGCGCCCCGCCCGGAGGCGGAGACCGAAGTTGAGGAAGACACGCTGCCGCGGGCCTGGGTTGACGGCACCGATGCCCTTGGCGCAGACCACCCCAAAGGTCAGGAGGAAGGCATAGATGGCAAGCAATAACCGCCTTTCGCCAGTCCGTTACCAGCAGGGCGAATGGTTTGGTGTTGTCCGCAACGGAACCGTGGTGCTTTTGGGGCCGGACACGCCCCACGCCCTGATTGACACTGTCTGGGAGTTACTGGAGTCCGCGCCCGAGGCCCACGAGGTCCTCCATGAGGTGACGGACGCCTTCGGTGTTTCGCTGAGCCGCATCCCTCCATTCGGGATCATAGACTCCAAAGACGCACTCCGGGTGTTCCTCCGTGGTGATCTCGAATTGCTGGTCCAGTTGGCATCAGGCCCGGAACAGCTCACCGGTCGTGACGTCACCACCTGGACCGAGCGTCGACTCGCCGGTGTTTCGTCCTACAGCGTCCGCATTGGTGGCAGTGCTGCCCCCGAAGCGCCACCAAGCACCCTGCCTTTGGACGGCCTTCCCTTGACCGAGGGGGTAGTGCTGCTGTCAGTACTCGACGTTGCCCCCATCGGGCCAGGACGCGACGCCGCGCTGGCGGTCCCTGCCGCTATCGTTGCTCCTGCCGCCAGCGTTCCAGCCCAGGAGCCTGCATCAGCCCAGGAGCCTGTTCCAGCCCAGGAGCCTGCACCCGCCCAGGAGGTCCAGCACGCCGCGTCGGACAGGGTTTCCGACGAAACCATGATCGGCTACACCGAGGCAGACCTCGGGTTGACCATCGCACCCGGCCACCTGGGGCTTGCGGCGGAACTGCCTGCGGTGGATGAACCTGCCGATGACGCCGCCGCGGTCGATGAATCCGCTGCTGATGAATCCGCTGCGGAAGAAGATCTCCCCTCCGAAGAGCCGTCCTCCGCCGAAGCACCGTCCCCGGCAGGCGAAGCTGACGTGGCGGAACCTGCCTCGCAGGGCGAACCGGACGCCGAACAAACGGCTGTGCAGGAACCGGCCGTCCGGGAAGACCCCGAGGAGTCCGGGGCTCCCGTCCACACCAGCACCACGGACCCCATGGTTCCCGCGCTGGAAAACACCACCAACTACGACCACTTATGGGACAAGACGGTGATGCGCAACATTGAAGACGCTGCTGTCCGGGTGGAAGACGACTCCGATGACCACGATGCTCCGGTGTCCAAAGGGCCGGATGCTCCGGCGCCTGCTGGGCCCGCCCTGCAACCACCGGTTCAGGAGTCGCAGGTTCAGGAACCACCGGCTTCTGAACCAGCCGTGCGGAACCCGGCAGCAGTTCACGGCAGTGGGTTGATTGAATCCGTCCCGTGGCTGCGCAGCGGCGCGGCCACGAGCGCAGCTGCCAGCGCCCAGCCCGCGGTTCCGTCCGGACTTGGTGCCGGGCCGGCGCCGCAAATGCCCTCCGGCTGGCCGCCTGCACCCGTGGCTGCTCCCGAGGATGAGGACTCAGACCACGACGGCCAGACCATCATGAAAAGCAGCCTCCCCAGTGATGATGGGGACGCCGCCGAAGCTGCCGTCGCATCTGTACAGTCGTCTGCTCCCAACGGGCCGAGGGTTTTGGCAAGGGTGTGCTCCCAAGGGCATGCCAACCCGCCCACATACCCGCAATGCTCCGTGTGCGGCACCGCCCTGGCCGGCGATGCCGAACAGGTCCCGCGTCCGCGCCTTGGCCGCATGCGTCTTTCCACCGGAGAACTGATTGATCTTGACCAGTCGTTGATCATCGGCCGGCAGCCCTCCGTTTCCCGTGTCCAAGGCGGCACCATGCCCAGGCTGGTGCAGGTGGAGAGTCCCGGAGGGGACATCTCCCGCTCTCACGTGGAGGTCAGGTTGGAGGGTTGGCACGTCATGCTGTGCGACCTGAAGGCAACCAACGGAACCGTGTTGATCAGGGAAGGCCAGGCACCCCGCCGGCTGGCCCAAAACGAAATGGCCATCCTGCTGGACGGCGACATCGCCGAACTGGGTGACGACATTTCATTGCGTTTCGAGGAGATTCTTTGAGTTCCAAGAGGCCCCCCGCGCCGCCTCCACCCATTCCGGGGTTCCAGTACGTCAGCCTGCTCGGCTCCGGTGGTTTCTCGGATGTGTACCTGTACGAACAAGACAGGCCCCGCCGTAAAGTGGCCGTCAAAGTGCTGCTCTCAGACCTGAAGACCGAGGGCGCACGCCGACGCTTCGAGTCCGAGGCGAACCTGATGGCCCAGTTGTCGTCGCATCCGTACATCGTGACGATCTTCGAGGCCGAGATCACGGAGAACGGCCACTCCTACCTCGCCATGGAGTACTGCTCCAGGCCGAGCCTCGATGTCCGGTACCGCCGTCAGCGCTTCAGCGTGGACGAGGTCCTGGCCGTCGGCATCCAGGTGGCGTCCGCCGTCGAGACCGCGCACCGGGCCGGGATCGTCCACCGGGACATCAAACCGGCCAACATCCTGGTAACCGACTACAACCGGCCTGCCCTGACGGACTTTGGTATCTCCGGCACCATCGGCGCGGATACCGAGGACGACGCCGGCATGTCCATTCCGTGGTCACCGCCGGAGCAGTTCCGTGGTGGCGCCGTGGACGGTGTTCCCGTGGACATCTGGGCGCTGGGCGCCACCCTCTACACGCTCCTGGCCGGTCGCTCGCCGTTCGTTTTGCCAGGACAGGACAACTCACAGCGCGAACTGATTTCGCGCATCACCAACTCATCCCTGCCCAGGCTGGGCCGTGCTGACGTGCCCGAGTCGCTGGAACTCGTCCTGGCCACGGCCATGGCGAAGGCTCCGGAGTCCCGTTATTCGTCGGCGCACGCCTTTGCCCTGGCGTTGCAGCGCATCCAGACAGAGCTGAACCTGTCAGTAACGCCCTTCGAAGTGCTTGAAGAACCGGGCCACGTCGATGAGCATCCGGATGACAATTTCGAGGAAACCCGGGTCCGGAGCATCGCGTCCATCGATCCGGACGCATCAGGAACTGCCACCACAGGATCTGCGCCAACCTTCCCGGCGCGGACCTTCCCCTCCACTGTTCCCGGCGCTACCCGGTCTCCCGCCCATCCTGCCGACGCGCCGCAAACGGTCCCGGCAACCCCGGCCCACGCACAGCAAACCCCGCCGCAATTCCACGCGCCCGTCCGGGACCACAGCCCCGTGGAGGAACCCGCGGTGGCAGAGTCCACTGTCCTGCGCGGCTGGCAAACACCGCCGGACCAGCCGGACGTCGACGCAACCGTCAGCCGCTCCGCGGCGTCCGCAGGGGCGTCGACGACGGAAGACGACGCCTCACCAGCGGACCACAGCAAACGCAACCTGTGGCTCGCCGCGACGGGAGCTGCGGTCCTGGTGGTCGCCGTCGTGGTTGGCATGGTTCTCGGTTCCTCGGCCCAGCCGAAAGTGGCCCCGACTGAAACGGCGAGCAAGCCCCCGGCCGACGCTTTGGACAGCGGCAGCGTCCCTGATGTCGAAGCCCTGGCCGCAGCGCGCGACACGACGGATCCGAACATCATCGTCTTCTCCTGGAAGAATCCGCAGCCAAAAGAGGGCGATACCTACAGATGGCGCACCAAGTCGGCCAAAGCTGACGGCGCCTACGAAACGACGCGGACCGAGAAGGCTTTCGTCTCCGGATTCGGTGAGCCGCCCATTTGCGTCCAGGTGATCATTGTCCGGGCTGACGGCAGCGCATCGCCTGAGGGACCGGCCTCGATCGCCTGCCTGGACGGGTAGCCGGCACATGAAACTTGTTTACTGCCGACTGAGGAGGCACAGATCATGGGGGATCTAGCAATAGATTTCTGTGGGGAATGGTACGAACCATCCGACGAGGACATCTTCGACATCGGCCGTGAAGGTGACCTGGAGGTGGACGACAACCCCTACCTGCACCGACGCTTCCTGCAGATTGCCCGCTACGACGGTATGTGGTGGCTCAGCAACGTGGGCAGCATGCTCTCTGCCACCATTGCGGACGGTTCCGGCGGGATGCAGGCCTGGCTTGCGCCCGGTGCGCGGATCCCGCTGGTGTTCAGCCATACCAACGTCATTTTCACCGCCGGCCCCACCACCTACGAGTTCGCTGTCCATTTGAAGACGCCCTCCTTCAGGCACGAGGCCCGTGACGAGGACCAAGCGGGGGACACCACCATCGGCCCCGTGGTGTTCACCGACTCGCAGAAGGCCCTCATCGTTGCCTTGGCTGAACCGATGCTGCGACGCGAAGGCACGGGCTTCAGCGCCATACCTTCCTCTGCGGAGGCTGCGAAGCGGCTCGGCTGGGCGTTGACCCGTTTCAACCGCAAGCTGGACAACGTGTGCGACAAACTGGACCGCGTCGGCGTCGTTGGGCTGCGAGGTGGTGCAGGGAAGCTCGCCACGAATCGCCGCGCACGCTTGGTGGAGCATGCCGTGACATCGCACCTGGTGACACCGGCCGACCTGCACCTCCTTGAAAAAATGACTGGAGTCGACGAAGGATGAAGTTTCGCCTGACCTTGCGGCGCGACCCTGCGGAAGCAAAGGACCTCGCCGTAACGGTGGATGGTCGTGCCACGGTTGCTGATATTGCCACGGAGCTTTGGGCTGCGGACCCCGTACGCAAGGGGACCGAGCCGCCGTCGAACCTGTCCATCAGCGTGGACGAAGCGTTTGTTGGCGGAGGCCTGTCCGGCCACGTCCTGAGGCCCACCGACAACCTGCTTGAGTCCGGGCTGCGGCCCGGTTCCAAGGTTTCGCTCGCGCAGGTGAGCGAGCAGTTCGCATCGAACGGACACGCGGCCGGCACCAACAGGGGACCGGCAGCGGCGACGTTGCGCGTGATGTCAGGGCCCGACGTCGGACGCGAATTTTCGCTGCCTTTCGGCACCAGCTACATCGGCCGGGACCGCGACGCCGACATCCGTCTCTCCGACCCACTGACCTCCAAGCGCCATGCGCGCGTCACAGTGGGCGAAACAGTGGAGATCGTGGATACGAACTCCGCCAACGGCCTCCTCATGGACGGCCTGCCCGTCACGCGGGCAACGCTGCAATCCTCGGACACTGTGACCCTGGGCGACACCACTGTGGGAGTGGTTGCCTTGTCGCGGAACCACAGCGGCGGCCCGTCGTCGCCATTGGTGGACTTCAACCGGTCACCGCGTGTCCTGCCGAGGTTCGAGTCTCCCAAACGCGTGCCGCCTGCCGGTCCCAAGCGACCTGAGCACCAGCCGTTCCCGTACATCATGCTGGTGGCGCCGCTCCTGATGGGCGGCGTGCTCTTCGCCGTGACCCAAAACCTGCTCTCGGTCCTCTTTATGGCCATGATGCCGCTGTTCATCGTGGGCCATTATGTGGACCACAAGATGCAGAGCAAGCGCCAGGCAAAGGAAGGCCACAAGCAGTTCAAAGCGTCCATGCTGGCGTTCCGCGAGGACATCGACCGGCAGCAGAATATTGAGCGGGCCGTCAGGCTGCAGGAAGCACCTTCCGTGAGCGACACCGTCGACGCGATCTACAAGCTTGGTCCGCTCCTGTGGACCAACCGGCCTGAGCACCAGCACTTCCTGGGTGTCCGGTTCGGGCTGGGCTCCGCGCCGTCGCGGATTCCTTTTGACGAGCCTGGCGCCAACGAGACCGAACCCCAATACATGAGGGAAATCCAGGACTGCCTGCGGGAGGTCCGCGTCATCGGCGGCGTACCGATCGTCTCGCAGTTGCGGACCTCGGGTTCGTTCGGCGTGGCAGGGGACCGCAGCGTGGTGGACGACGTTGCCCGGGGCATGGTGCTCCAGTTGGTAGGCCTCCACTCGCCGGCCGAGGTTGTCCTGACGTCTCTGACCTCTGCCCGTTCCCGTGAACGCTGGGACTGGCTGCAGTGGCTCCCGCACGTCGGTTCAGGCCACAGTCCGCTGTCCGGCGACCACCTCGCCGCAGGTCCCGGAGCCGGTGCCGCGCTGCTGTCCCGCCTCGAAAACCTGGTGGAAGAGCGCGAATCCATGGCGAAGGAGCCAGGCCCGCAGCCGCGGCCCGGACTCAAGGACGAGCACGAAGAAATCCCCGGCCCCGTGGTTCCGGCTGTCTTGGTGATCGTCGAGGACGATGCTCCCGTGGACCGCGGACGCCTCACGCGCTTGGTGGAACGCGGACCCGACTACGGCGTTCACGTTATGTGGGTTGCCGCCAACGTGCAGTCCCTCCCGGCGGCATGCCGTGATTTCCTCTCCGTCGACGGCGAACACGGCACCACCACAGGCCAGGTCCGTCTGGGCCGCCACACTTACCCGGTGAGCTGCGAAAGCCTCGATGCGGACCTGGCCACGCAACTGGCGCGCATGATGTCGCCGCTGGTGGACGTCGGAAACCCGCTCGACGATGACTCCGACCTCCCGCGGGCCGTCTCCTATGCCACCTTGATCGGCAAGGAGCTCATGGACAATCCGCAGGCTGTGGCGGAGCGCTGGCAGGAGAACAACTCCGTCCACGCAACAGCGGTACCCAACCGCAAGGACAACGGCAGCCTCCGTGCCTTGGTGGGTTCCAAAGGCGTGGAGCCGTTCTACCTGGATCTCAAGAACGAGGGACCGCATGCGCTGGTGGGCGGAACCACCGGTGCCGGCAAATCCGAGTTCCTCCAGTCCTGGGTGATGGGCATGGCCGCGGCGTACAGCCCGGACCGGGTCAGCTTCCTGTTCGTGGACTACAAGGGCGGCGCGGCCTTCGCTGACTGCCTGCACCTGCCGCACACCGTGGGCTTGGTGACGGACTTGTCCCCGCACCTGGTCCGCCGGGCCCTGACCTCCCTGCGCGCGGAACTGCACTACCGTGAACGGCTCCTGAACCGTAAAAAGGCCAAGGACCTGCTGGCGCTCCAACGTGAAGCCGATCCTGAGGCGCCGCCCTACCTGATCATCATCGTGGACGAATTTGCGGCCTTGGCTACCGAGGTTCCCGAGTTCGTCGACGGCGTGGTGGACGTCGCTGCCCGTGGCCGTTCATTGGGCCTGCACCTGATCCTGGCCACCCAGCGCCCTGCCGGTGTCATCAAGGACAACTTGCGTGCCAACACCAACCTCCGCGTCGCGCTCCGGATGGCCGATGAAGTGGACGCAACCGACATCCTGGGCGTGCCCACCGCGGCCTACTTTGACCCCTCCATCCCGGGCCGCGGCGCCGCGAAGACCGGACCAGGGCGCATCCAGGGATTCCAAACCGGTTACGCCGGCGGCTGGACCACGGACAAGCCGCAGCGTCCCCGGATCGACATCGTGGAGATGGCCTTCGGCTCCGGTCCTACCTGGGAACCGCCGCTGGTGGCCCAAGTTGAGGAAGAGCCGGCGGGACCGAACGACATTGCCCGGATGACCGGAAACATCATCCGCGCAGCCGACGTCCTGTCCATCGAGCCTCCCCGAAAGCCGTGGCTCAACGAGCTCGCGACCACCTACGACTTCTCCAAGCTCCCCAACCCGCGGACGGACGAGCGGCTCTTGCTCGGTGTCGCCGACGATCCCGCGCACCAGGACCAGCCCACCGTGTTCTATGAACCGGACAAGGACGGCAACATGGCCGTTTACGGTACGGGTGGATCCGGAAAGTCGGCGGCGTTGCGCAGCATCGCCATCGCCGCGGCGGTCACGCCCCGCGGTGGTCCCGTGCACGTGTATGGCATCGACTGCGGGTCATCAGGCCTGAAGATGCTGGACGGCCTTCCGCACGTTGGCGAAATCATCAACGGCGACGACGTCGAACGCGTGGGCCGCTTGCTGCGCTGGCTCAAGGAAGTAGCCGACGACCGGGCAGCCCGGTTCGCGGAGGTACGGGCCTCCACGATTGTCGAATACCGTCAGCTGGCCAACCGGCCGGAAGAGAAGCGCATCTTCATCCTGGTGGACGGCATGTCCTCCTTCCGCGAAGGGTACGAGTACAGCAAGCTGTCCGCGCTGTGGGACATCTTCCTGACCTTGGCCACTGACGGCCGTCCCCTGGGTATCCACCTGGTAGTGAGTGGTGACCGCACCAACTCCGTTCCGGCGTCGCTCCTTGCTTCCATCCAGAAGCGGTTGGTCCTGCGCCTCAGCTCCGAAGACGACTACATGACCCTCGACGTCCCCAAGGATGTCCTCAACGCCGCTTCGCCTCCCGGGCGTGGCTTGCTGGATGGTCTCGAAGTCCAGTTGGCCGTGCTGGGCGGCAACTCGAACCTGGCCCTGCAGGCACGCGAAGTGGCCAAGCTCAGCCAGGCGATGCTCAGGCAGGGACTCGAGCAGGCACCGCAGATCCAGCGCCTTCCGGAACTGGTGGACCTGGATATCCTGCCCGCCGGCGCTCCGGACAACCCCGTCATTGGTGTCGACGACGAGACGCTGGGTTCGGCGGCCATCGCCGCCAAGGGGTCGCTCCTCCTGGCCGGCCCTCCGGGTGCCGGACGCACGGTCGCGTTGGTTACCCTGGCTTACGCCTTGCGGCGCTCCAACCCACGGACGGACCTCATCTACATCGGCTCACGCCGCTCCGCTGTTGCTTCATTGAACATCTGGAGCCGCTCGCTCGTGGGGCCGGACGAGGTCTCGGACGTCGTGGACGACCTGATCGACAAGGCCTCGGACAACCCCGGCAGCATGGCCATCTTCATTGAGGGCCTGACGGAGTTCACGGACACGTTGGCGGAATCCGGTGTCGGGCGCCTGGTCACGGCGGCCATCAAGGCCGACCAGTGGGTGGTGGGCGAGTCCGAAACGTCCACGTGGTCCCAAGCCTGGTCCCTGGCCCAGCCGTTCAAATCCGGACGCCGTGGACTGCTGCTCAACCCCGGGGACGTGGAGGGCGACAGCCTCCTCAACACCTCCTTGGGCCGCATCAGCACGGACTTCATTCCCGGCCGTGGCTACATCGTTGGACGTGGAAAGGTACGTAAGCTCCAAATCGCCATGCCGCCGGAAAACCGGAGCTAGGATTTGCCGCAGCGCAGGGGGATGTAGGAGGATTTCACGAAACACCCCCAAACCGGGACGCCCCAACGCCCCAACTGAGGTTACTTTCATGCGACACTCCGTTGTCCCTGCCGTTCTGTTGGCTGCCGGCTTGCTCCTGGCACCCGCTGCCGCCGCGCACGCTGCTCCCTGCGACGGGAAGTTTTCCTGCGCTCCCAGCGAAGGGGCCGACGACCCGTCGCCGACGCAGCCTGCGCTGGCCCCGGAAGCGGACAAGAAGCCGACGCCGAAGCCGGAACCAACCCGGGTGCGGGAAACTCAGAATGCGCCTGCACCGGCGCCAACGGTGGAGGCGCCACGCCCAGCGGTGACCCAGGCCCCGGTGAAGGTGGCACCCCAACCGGCCAGTCCGGCGTCGAGCCCGTCCGACGCAGCCCAGACCCCCGAGGCCACCGTGGCGTCAGCGACGCCGTCGGCTGCTCCGAGCGCCAGTGCCACCTCCGCCAGCCCAAGTCCGTCGAAGTCCTCCAACTGGAACACCCCGGTGGACAAGGGCAAGGAAACACAGGCCGCCGTGTTGGCCGGCAATTCCATCGAGGGGCCCAACATGCTGGGCCTGTTTGGCATTCTGGGCGGCGTGCTGATTGTGGGACTGGGAGGCCTGGCGTTCGCGCTGTGGAGCAAGAACCGGCTCTCGTCGCACTAGCGGCACCGCAATAATGTCGTTGGCTTGCGGCAAGATAGACGTGTGAGCACACCAGAAACTGCGAATCCGGTAGAAACCACAGGTGAAGAGGCGGCTGCCGCCGTCGTGGAAGCAGAGGGCACTCCGCCTGCGGAGTCGTTGCGCGATGAGTACGAGCAACTGGCCGACCTCGTCCGCAAGTACCGGTATGCCTATTACCAGGAAGACTCACCCACGGTATCCGATGCCGAATTTGATGAACTGTACCGGCGTCTGGAGGAGCTGGAAGCCCTTCACCCGGAACTTGTCTCGAATGACTCTCCCACGCAGGAAGTAGGCGGCGAAGTCTCCTCGGCGTTCGCTGCCGTGGAGCACTTGCAGCGGATGTACAGCCTGGATGACGTCTTTTCATTGGACGAGCTCGAAGCCTGGGTCCGGAAGGCAGAAGCATCTGTGGCGAAGCTCGGAGATTCCGTCCCGCCCATCGCCTGGCTGACGGAGTTGAAGATCGACGGCCTTGCCGTGAACCTGCTTTACCGGGACGGCAAACTGGTCCGCGCGGCCACCCGCGGCGATGGCACCACTGGCGAAGACATCACCCACAACGTCCTGACCATCAAAGAGATCCCCAGGGAACTCAGCGGGTCCGGATACCCGTCGGAGGTGGAGATCCGGGGTGAGGTGTTCATCCCCTCCAAGGCATTCGTTGCGTTCAACGAGACCCTCGTGGCCGCAGGCAAAGCCCCCCTCGCCAACCCCCGCAATGCAGCAGCCGGCTCCTTGCGCCAGAAGGACCCGGCAGAAACTGCCAAACGGCCGTTGAGCATGTACGTCCACGGCATCGGCGCCCGCGAAGGACTCGAGGCCAAGAGCCAGTCCGAAACGTACAAGCTCCTGGAAGCATGGGGCCTGCCGACCAGCCCGTACCTTAAGGTCCTGGACTCCTTTGAAAAGGTCCTTGAGTTCATCGGGCACTACGGCGAGCACCGGCACGACCTCGCGCATGAGATCGACGGCATCGTGGTCAAGATCGACGACTTCGCCACCCAGCGGGCCCTCGGCTACACCTCCCGGGTCCCCAGATGGGCTGCTGCGTACAAGTACCCCCCGGAAGAAGTCCACACCAAACTTCTGGACATCGCCGTCAACGTTGGCCGCACCGGCCGTGTGACTCCTTTCGGTTTGATGGAACCCGTGAAAGTGGCAGGCTCCACGGTGGGCATGGCTACGCTGCACAACCAGGACGTGGTCAAGGCCAAGGGCGTCATGATCGGGGACATCGTGATCCTTCGTAAGGCCGGCGATGTCATCCCCGAAATCGTGGGCCCCGTGCTGGCCTTGCGCGACAAGCAGGTCCCACCGGTCCGGGAATTTGTGATGCCCACCGAATGCCCCTCCTGCGGCACCCCGCTGGCGCCGGCCAAGGAAGGCGATGTGGACATCCGCTGCCCCAACGCGAAGTCGTGCCCGTCTCAATTGCGTGAGCGTGTGTTCCACCTCGCGGGCCGTGGTGCTTTCGATATTGAAGCTTTGGGGTGGGAAGCAGCCATCGCACTCACTCAGCCCGCCGAGCCTGTGACGCCACCGCTGACCAGCGAGGCGGGACTCTTCAGCCTGACGCGCGAGGACCTGGCTGACGTGCTGATCCGTAGGGAGAAGCGTTCCAAGGGTGTGGGTACGGGTGAGTACGAACTTGTTCCGTACTTTTACACCAAGGGCACGGCCAAGTCCCCGTCCAAGCCAACGGCAACCACTGAGAAACTGTTCGGGGAGTTGGAGAAAGCCAAGAAGCAGCCGCTTTGGCGTGTCCTGGTAGCGCTCTCCATCAGGCATGTGGGCCCAACCGCTTCGCGGGCATTGGCCACGGCTTTCGGGAGCATGGATGCCATCCGCAACGCCACGGAAGACCAGATGGCCCACGTCGATGGAGTTGGCCCCACCATTGCGGTCGCCCTGAAAGAGTGGTTCGCCGTGGACTGGCACAACGAGATCGTGGACAACTGGGCTGCCGCCGGTGTGCGGATGGAGGACGAGCGGGACACCTCCATGCCCCGGACACTGGAGGGTCTCACCATCGTTGTCACCGGTACTTTGCCCACCTACAGCCGCGACGAAGCCAAGGAAGCCATCATCATCCGTGGCGGGAAGGCGTCAGGCTCTGTTTCCAAGAAGACCAGCTACCTGGTGGCCGGCGAAAGCGCAGGAACCAAGCTGGACAAGGCGGAGCAGCTCGGAGTTCCCGTGCTGGACGAGGACGGGTTCCGTGAACTCCTTGCCAATGGGCCCGCAAAGGCTGAGGCGGACACTGAAGCAGCACCCGAAGCGGACGCTGCCGAGGCGGTCTCCGAATGACGGACGTGACGGAGCTGTTGGCCGTAGCTCAACGTGCGGCCGCGGCGGGGGCTGCAGTGCTCGCGCAGAGGTCCGTCGGCGGCACCGGCGGCGATGGCCTGGAAACCAGCAATAAGGGCGAGGCCGGAGACTGGGTCACGGCCTTTGATGTCGCGGCGGAGAATGCGGTCCGCGACGCCATCCTTGCAGAGCGTCTCCACGACACCATCACGGGGGAGGAGCACGGCACCACGAGGCCCGAACAGCCTTCGGGTTACCGCTGGTCCATCGATCCCCTTGACGGGACCACCAATTTCATCCGCAACATCGTCTACTACGCCACCTCTGTTGCGGTAGCGGATTCCGACGGCGTCTGGTTGGCCGGCGTCGTTCACGCGCCTGCGCTGGGGCGCGTCTATTCGGCGGCCCGCGGTCAAGGAGCCTGGTTGGAAGCGGCCGGAGAGACCGCACGGCTGGCCGGACCGGTCCCGGGTCGCAAAGGACTCATCCTGGCCACGGGATTCAGTTATGACCCCGCGACCCGGGCGAGCCAATCTGCCGGCTTGGCCGAGCTCATGGAAGGCTTTGCCGATGTTCGGCGCCTGGGGTCCGCTGCGCTGGATCTCTGCCTGGTGGCAGATGGAACCTTCGATGCCTACGGCGAACGCGGACTCAACGAGCACGACTTCTCCGCCGGTGCACTGATCGCTGAAGAGGCTGGTTGCTGGGTACGCCGGCCGCGCCTTGAGAGCCCCCTCGACGGCGGACCCACCGCCGAGGACCGCCTTGCATCGTGGATGTGTGCCGGCACCTTGGAACTGTCCGGCAAATTCCCGCTGTAATCATCAAACCGTGATCACAACGCTCGCCATCGCCAATTACCGGTCCGTCCGGGACCTCACCATGGAATTGCATGGCTTGGACGTCGTGACCGGGGCGAACGGGAGCGGCAAGTCCTCGCTCTACCGGGCCTTGAGGCTGCTGGCGGAGTGTGCCGGAGGCGATTCCGGCAATGTGGTGGGCTCATTGGCCCGGGACGGTGGTCTGGCTTCCACGCTTTGGGCTGGACCCGAGTCCATCAGCGAGGCCATGCGCCGTGGTGACGTCCCTGTCCAGGGAACGGTCCGGCGGGAGTCCGTCAACCTGAAACTAGGGTATTCCGGCGACGACTTCGGGTACTTGGTTGATCTTGGCATGCCTTCCTCCAGCGGTGCCGGCTTTGATCAGGAAACCGGCCGGCCCCGCCCCTCGGCGTTCAGCCTGGATCCTGAAATTAAGCGGGAACAGATATTCTCCGGTCCCGTGGCAAGGCCGGGTTCCCTGTTGGTGGACCGCAAAGGGGGCCTCGCTAAGTTGCGGGGTCCGGATGGCGAGTGGACGGAGTTGTCCCGGCGGCTGGACACCTTCCAGAGCATGCTGACGGAAGTCTCGGACCAGGACAGGGCGCCTGAAGTGCTGCGGGTCCGGGACTCGGTACGTTCATGGCGTTTCTACGACCACTTCCGAACAGATACGGAGGCTCCCGCGCGGCAAGCGCAGCTCGGAACACGCACACCCGTACTGCACCACAGCGGCAAGGACCTCGCGGCCGCTCTGCAGACGCTGCGGGAAGTGGGCTTCGAACGGCAGTTGGATGCCGCCGTCGATCATGCTTTTCCCGGGAGCCGGCTGGAGATCGCGGTCAACGACGGCCGCTTCAGTGTCGAGTTGCGGCAGCCTGGCATGCTGCGGCCCATGAAGGCTGCCGAGCTCTCGGATGGGACGCTGCGCTTCCTCCTGCTGACCGCAGCGTTGCTGACGCCGCGGCCCCCGGAGCTCATGGTCCTCAACGAGCCGGAGACCAGCCTCCACGTTGACCTGATGCCGGCACTGGCCGGACTGATTGTCCAGGCCAGTGCCAACAGCCAGATGATCGTGGTGACCCACTCGGAGGCCTTGCTCAAAGCACTCCGGGAGAGCGGAGCCGCGCATGAGAATGAGCTTTACAAGGAGGTGGGCGAGACCCGGATCAGGGGCCTCGGCTCACTGGAAGGTCCGCTGTGGAGCTGGCCCAAGCGCTGATCGCGCCCTCAGAACGCCGATCCGATGGACGTGAGCTGCTGAGCCGTGGAACCGGCGAAGCGATTCTGGGGGCGTGCCAGGCCGTAATGTCCGCGGAGGGTGGACTCGGTGTACTCCGTGCGGAACAGTCCGCGTTGCTGGAGGATCGGCACCACGTGGTCCACGAAGATCTCCAGTCCCGAAGGGAGGACCGGAGGCATGATGTTGAAGCCATCTGCGGCACCGGCGAAGAACCAGTCCTGGATGGCGTCGGCAACCTGCTCGGGTGTTCCGGAGAAGGTGCGGTGCCCGCGTCCTCCGCCCAAGCGGCCGATCAGCTGGCGAACAGTGAGTTGCTCCCGGCGGGCCAGCTCCACGATCAGCGTGTAGCGGCTCTTGGCACCCTCGATATCGTCCTCTGAGGGCAGGTCCGCAGGCAGTTGGCGGTCCAGCGGGAGGTCTTCGGGCTTCAAACGCAGGGTCTTGGCCAACTGTTCCCGGGCGTATTCAGGTTTGATGAGTTCGTCGAGTTCCCGCTCAAGGGTGAGCGCTTCGGCTTCCGTGGAACCGATGACCGGGACGATGCCCGGCAGGATCTTGATGCCTTCCGGGTCGCGGCCCACGGCTGCGGTACGTGCCTTCAGGTCTGAATAGAACGCCTGGGCGTCGGCCAACGTCTGGTGTGCGGTGAAGACGGCTTCGGCATACTGCGCCGCCAGCTTCTTGCCGTCCTCCGAAGAGCCGGCCTGCACAATCAGCGGGTGGCCCTGGGGTGAGCGGGGGACATTGAGGGGGCCACGAACGCGGAAGTGCTTGCCCTCATGCTCAATCGCACGGATTTTGTTGTCGTCGCCCCAAACGCCCTCGGCCTTGTCCGCGAGGACGGCGTCATCGTCCCAGCTGTCCCAGAGCTTCTGCGCAACCTCGATGAACTCGGCTGCCCGCTCGTAGCGGACGGCGTGGGCGGGCTGGTCATCCACGCCGAAGTTGCGTGCTGCGTCCGGTCCCGCCGTGGTGACGACGTTCCAGCCTGCGCGGCCACCGCTGACCCAGTCGACGGATGCGAAGCGGCGGGCCAGGTTGAAGGGGTCGTTGTAGGTGGTGGAGGCAGTCGCGATCAGGCCGATCTTCTGCGTTGCCGCAGCAATGGCGGTCAGCAGTACCGTGGGCTCCAGCTTGCCGGCCGGGCGGCGGCCCACCTCGCCGAAGAGGACCGGGGAGTCCGCGAAGAAGATGGAGTCCAGCTTCCCGCGTTCGGCCGTGCGGGCCAGGTGCTGGTAGTGCTCCACCTTGGTGGAGGACAGAGGATCACTTTCGGGCAGGCGCCACGAGGCTTCGTGATGGCCGGTGCTCATGAGGAAGGCGTTGAGGTGGAGGTGGCGATCTGGCGGGGTCATGGTTCTCCTCGGTCAAGGGTGGTCGGGGGCTGATGTGTGGCAACTCAAGCACGCCTCCGAAGGCCCGCGCCAGCGTTTCGACATGTGCCCGCAACAGCACGAAACCGGGGTTCACCCCAAGCAACGGAACTCCATCCGACGCCACGGGAGGCAACACAAAAAGCAGCCCGCCAGTACCGTACGTGGGCAGCGCGAGGCAACCAGCCGGCGTCGTGGGTTCCGAACGTGACTGATAGTTCCATCACGGAAAGGGGCTTTTGGCGCTGTGCGCACGTGCGGCGCGACTACCATTGGTAGGTGCTTTCGCCGATTACCGTCCGTCCCGCCCTGCCCGAAGACTACGACGCCGTTGCCCGCATTACGCAGGAGTCCTACGTCACCGCGGGGTACTACGGCGACGCCGACCACCCGTACCTGCAGAAGCTCCAGGACGTGGCCGGCCGCGCGGAGCACGCTGAGATCCTGGTGGCGGAGCGCAACGGCGAAGTTATCGGCTCTGTGACGGCAGCTCCTGCCGGTGGCGGCTTCTCGGACATCGGCCTCGACGACGAGCTGGAACTCCGTACCCTGGTGGTGGATCCGGCAGTCCAGCGCTCCGGCGCGGGCCGTGCGTTGGTGCAGGCCGTCGTCGACCAAGCCAAGGCCATGGACGGCATCAAGGCTGTGTCCCTGACGACGGGCGCCACGTGGGAAAGCGCCAACGCCCTGTACGCACGTACGGGCTTTGACCGCGCGCCGCACCGTGACTGGTTTGTCCCGGGCACCGACATAAAGCTGTTCGTTTACCGGCTGGACCTCCCACAGTCATAAAGTTTCCTTCGTAAACGCCGGTCACCGGACCGCGCGAAGCGACAGGAAAGGCGCGGCATGCGCAAGACATTCGGCACGGGTTCGGTCTGGGAACAGACCCTTGGTTACTCCCGCGCAGTCCAGGTGGATAACACCCTCTTCATTTCAGCTACGGCAGCCAGCGGGGTCGTTGATGGTCAACCGGGGATTGTTGGCGACGACTTCTACTCGCAGACCAAGTACATCCTGGAGAAGCTGGGTGCCGTTCTGGAGGAGGCTGGCTTCTCCTACGAGGACGTGGTCCAGTCCAAGTTGTACCTGACGGACATCAGCAAGTGGGAAGACGCCGGCCGTGCGCACGGTGAGGTCTTCGGCGAGATCCGTCCGACCCTGGCGCTGGTGCACGTCCTGCCGTTCCTGGACCCGGAAATGCTCGTCGAGATTGAGCTCGTGGCGCAGAAGCCCGCGTAACGCCCCCTGCCGTAGCGCCCCCAACTTTGTAGCAGCAAACGCCCTTCTGAGCCCTCAAAAGGGCGTTTGCTGCTACTTACTTGGGCTAGCCCGGGACACCGTAGCGGTGTTCAGGGCGGCCCGTGCTTCCGTAGCGGAGTTGGATTTCGACGGCGCCATCGTCCGCGAGCGAGGACAGGTACCTTTGCGCTGTGGCGCGGGAAACGCCCACCCTCTCCGCGACCTCGGCTGCGGAGTATTGCTCGCCGGCAACCAACGATTCCAGGACGGCCGCTTCCGTGGCGGACCGGGGTTTGGCGGCCGGCGTGACGTCACCGGGAATCAGGGAGCGCTTGGCACGTTCAATGGTTGTCTGATCGACGGCGGTCTGCTGGCCGAGGATCCGGCGATACCGCGCGTAGGACCTGAGCTGTTGGGAAAGGGACTCCGCGGTGAAGGGCTTGAGCATGTACCCCAGGGCGCCGCGGCGCAGTGCGACCTTGATGGACTGCGCGTCAGAGGCAGCAGTGAGCATCACGGCATCGACGTCCAGCTGGCCCAGCAGGTCCAAGCCTGAGCCGTCCGGTAAGTACACGTCCAGCAACACCAGGTCCGGGCGCAGGCTATGGATCGCCTGAAGGGCTTGGGATACCGAGCCTGCCGGGGCAAGGGCCATGAAACCGGCTACCGAATCCACATAGGCGGCGTGGAGCCTTGCGACGTGAAAGTCGTCATCCACGATCAACACCCTCAGATCATCAGCCACTGCTGTCCTCCCTCACCGTTGAGCCCGCACCGGCGTCTGCGGAATCCATGACGCCGGGGATGGTTGCCATGAAAACGGCGCCCGGACCGCCAGCGGTGCCCGATTCCAGTACGCGCACATCTCCGCCGCGCCGCCGCGCAAGCTGCCGCACCAAAGCCAGCCCCAAACCTTGTCCAGCCCCCGAGCGTACCGGTTGTTCCGACGTCGTGAATCCCTCGGCGAAGACTTCCTCAGGTTCCAGGCTCCCCAAACCGTCGCCCGAGTCACCCACCACGAGGTGCAGGGTGCCGCCGTCCTGGGTGGCGTCGTGGTCAGGGAAGTCGTCCAGCAGCTCAACTTCCACCCACCGTTCCGTGGCGGAACCGGCGACGGCGGCACTCACCGCGTTGTCGATCAGGTTGCCGAGCACGGTGGTCACGTCCTGGGGATCGGCAACGTGTCCACGGACCAGTGTCTCTGGCCCGATGCGCAGGGTCACGCCGCGCTCTGAAGCCTCCACCCCTTTGGCGCCAATAAAGGCCTGCAAATACGTGTCCTGGAGGAGTTCGGCCTGCTCCACGGGGAACTTCAATGGTCCCGTGGCGGAGGTCCGGGCCAGGTACTCCTTGGCGGAATCGTACTGTCCGATGCTCATGAAACCGGCGATGGTGTGGAGTTGGTTGGCGAACTCGTGGCGCTGCGCACGCAGGGCGGTGGACATGGTTCCCACGGCATCCAGTTGGCGGGTGAGCTGCTGCAGTTCCGTTCGGTCGCGCAGCATGACAACCCAGCCGAGGTCTTCCTTCCGGTGCCAGGCCTTGCGCGCGCTGGCCACCAGTACGCGTCCGCCTGCAACGATCTCCACGGCCTCAGCATCGCGGGCTGCCGGTTGGGTGAGCTGCCTCAGCTGTTCGGGTACGGCAGCGCTTGCCCAGTCCTGTCCGGTGGCATCGGGCATATCCAGGAGCCTGGCGGCAGCTGCGTTGAACACTGAGATGCGGCCATCCGCGGCGATGCCGATCACGCCGTCGTCCACGCCTTGGAGAACTGCTACTTGGTCGTGGACCAGCGTGCTGATTTCCTCGGGCTCCAAACCCAGGGTGAGGCGTTGCAGGCGGTGGCGGAGCAGGAACGATGCCAGCACGCCCGCCAGGAGGGCGCCGCCGGCGGTCAGGGCAATGGGCACGATGTCGCGGGCCAGGCTGTTGCTGAGGGACTCCACGGAATAGCCGACGCTGACTTCGCCAACAATCACTCCTGAACCCCCTGGACCGTAGACCGGAACTTTCGCACCGGCAGAAGGCCCCAGCGTGCCCGTGTTGCGCGTCGTGATTTCTTCGCCGCCCAGGGCGACGGACGGGTCGGTACTGACCCGTTCACCAAGCCGCGCCGTTTCGGGGTGGGCCAGCCGCAGGCCGGTTTCGTCCGTGATGACCACGAACAAGGCACCAGTACGGACCCGGACGGCTTCGGCTGCAGCCTGCAGGGGACCGGCGGCGAGGACCTCCCGGGGAGGCGTTCCCTGTTCCTTGCTGATCTCTTGGACGCCGGCCCGGATATCCGGATCCGCGGCAACCGTCCTGGCGAGGGTGAGTGCTTGGTTCTCGGCTTCCGTGCCGATCCGTTCGTAGACCAGCCAGCCGTGGACAGCACCGCTGAGCAGAACCACCAGCAAGACAACTCCCAATTGGAGGAGAAGTGTTTGGGTGGAGAAACGCATACTGACCCTGCTGAATCGCGGCACCCTTGCTCCTTTCGTCCAGCTCCATTGAAGCACTGAGCACAATGCGCAAAACGTTCGCAACGAGCAGTATTCCCAACAATTCCCGGAAACCCTGGCCAGTGACGGGCGCCACCATATCGTCTGTAGTGCGCATCACACCGACGTGGCGCCATTCACAGTAGTAAGGAGCCGGCCGTGCTGGTTTTGCTTGGATTCGCAATGATTGCGGTATTCATGGTCCTGATCATGACCAAAAAATTGACGCCCGTTCTGGCGCTGATCATCGTCCCCACCGTCTTTGGCCTGTTCGCCGGGGCGGGCCTCGGTATCGGCGACATGGTGATGGACTCGATGAAGTCCATGACCTCGACGGCCGCGCTCCTCATGTTCGCCATCATCTACTTCGGCCTGATGATCGACGTCGGACTCTTCGACCCCCTGGTGAAGTTCATCCTGCGCAAGCTGGGCAACGACCCCGCCAAGGTTGTCCTCGGCACCGCGATCCTCGCCGCAGCAGTCTCCCTGGACGGCGACGGCTCCACCACCTTCATCCTCACTACTGCCGCGATGCTCCCCGTCTACCTGCGGCTCAAGATGAGCCCCGTGGTCCTCACATGTGTCGCCGGCCTCGCCAACGGCACCATGAACATCCTGCCGTGGGGCGGTCCCACGGCCCGCGCAGCCACCGCGCTGCACTTGGACGTCAACGATGTCTTCGTCCCCATGGTCCCCTCGCTCATCGTTGGCCTCATCGTTGTGTTGGTCTTCGCCTGGCTGCTCGGACTGCAGGAACGCAACCGCCTCCGCACCACCGCCCCTGAGATCTGGGGCGACGTCGCCGATCCTTCGGAAGCGTTCGACGGCGGCACTGGCCGCGGCGGATCTGTCGCCGCCGGTTCGGGCTCAGGTAAGGGCCGCTTCGGCTTTGGTCGGAACAGCTCCACCACGCCGGCAGGCAAGCCGGGCACCGGCGGAGGCTCCGGCGTCGCGGTCCTCGAAGACCCGGCCACCTTGGTGGACGACCACGACACCGCCATGGCTGACACCGCACTTGACCCCAACCGCAAGACCCTCCGGCCCAAGCTGTTCTGGTTCAACCTGGGCCTGACCGTCGCCGTCATGGTGGTCCTGGTAGCCAACGTCGTTCCGCTGCCGTTTGTGTTCATGGTCGGCTCCGCCATCGCCCTGCTGGTCAACTTCCCCAAGGTCAAGGACCAGGGCGCCCAGCTGATCGCGCACGCTCCCTCGATTGTCGCCGTCGTCAGCATGGTCATGGCGGCCGCAGTCCTCACCGGTGTCCTCAACGGCACCGGCATGGTCAAGGCAATGTCCGAGTGGCTCGTCCAGATCATCCCCGCCGACATGGGTCCGTTCATGGCAGTCATCACCGGCCTGCTCAGCATCCCGATGACCTTCTTCATGAGCAACGACGCCTTCTACTTCGGTGTCCTCCCGGTCCTGTCCGAAACCGCCGCCCACTACGGGGTGGATGCAGCAGACATGGCCCGCGCCTCCATCACTGGCCAGCCGTTCCACCTGCAAAGCCCCCTGGTCCCCGCGATCCTCCTGCTGGTATCCCTCGCCAAGGTTGACCTGGGCGACCACCACAAAAAGGTCCTGTGGCGCACGGCAGTCGTCTCGATCGTCATGCTGGCAGTCGGAGTCCTGACCGGAGCCATCGGCATCGGCTAACCCGCCGCGCAGCACCCCAACCCGGGTGCGCCGCAGGCGCAAACCGGCCCAAACAATCCTTCGCGCCGCGGCGCGGAACGAACCAGAAATCCCCCGGAGGGCGGCCCGAAGCGGCCGCCCTCCGCGTGCTCGCTCGTGCCTCGCTTGGACGCACGCTTCCGGGCACCCGCTTCAGCCCGCGCAGCACCCGGATGCCTGGGTCGTTCCGTGTGAAGGGCCACCCGCTTCATTCCGCGCAGCGAAGAAAGTCCCATCCCGCGTTCCGATCAAGCCCACCCAGCCCACGTCCCCAACCCAACGGGAAAGCAAAGTGCATATGGTCCGCTCAAGGTCTTTTTGGTTGGGGGAGGTGGTTCGGCGCTGGGTGGGTTCAACGTCAGTGGGTTTGGCACATCGGCGGTAGGCGGGACCTCCCGCAGGCTGCGTCTAAGCGAGGCACGAGCGAGCAGCCGAGGGAGAGTCGCGCCAGCCGCCGAAAGGTACCAACGCCGCGGCGGCTCACCCATTCCGCGTCGGTACCGTCCCGCATGGACAAGTAGACTGGTTCGGAAAACCATTTGAACTTTGCAGGGGAGATCCATGGCTGCGATCAACCGTGACGACGTCGCGCATCTTGCGCGTCTGGCTCACATTGAAATGAGTGCCGAAGAACTGGACAGGATGGCTGTTGAGCTTGCTGTCATCGTGGATTCGGTGAAGAGCGTGAGCGAAGCTGCGGGGGAGGACGTCCCGGCGACGTCGCACCCGATTCCGTTGACCAATGTGTTCCGTGAGGACGTTGTGGGCCACACGTTCACGGCTGAGCAGGCATTGTCCGGTGCTCCGGATGCTTACGAGAACCGTTTCAAGGTCCCGGCAATCCTGGATGAGGGCTAATCACATGACTGATCTTAAGAACGAACTCATCCGCCACTCTGCTGCCGATCTCGCTGCCAAGCTGGCTTCCCGCGAGGTTACCGCCGTCGAAGTAACGCAGGCGCACCTTGACCGCATTGCCGACGTCGACGGCCAGGTTCATGCGTTCCTGCACGTCAACAGCGAAGAGGCTTTGGCTGTTGCGGCCGAGGTTGATGCTGCCCGCGCTGCCGGCGGTTCCGCCGCCGAAGAGCTGCATGCCCTCGCTGGTGTGCCGATCGCCGTGAAGGACCTCATCGTGACGATTGGCCAGCCGACGACGGCTGGTTCGAAGATCCTTGAAGGCTGGAACAGCCCGTACGACGCCACCGTGGTGAAGAAGCTGCGCGCGGCCAAGATGCCGATCCTTGGTAAGACCAACCTGGATGAATTCGCCATGGGCTCCTCCACGGAGCACTCTGCGTACGGCCCCACCCGCAACCCGTGGGACCTGGACCGGATTCCGGGCGGTTCGGGCGGTGGCTCCGCTGCCGCCGTCGCCGCTTTTGAAGCGCCGCTTGCGCTCGGTACGGACACCGGTGGCTCAATCCGCCAGCCCGGTGCAGTCACCGGAACCGTTGGCGTGAAGCCGACCTACGGTGCAGTGTCCCGTTACGGTGCCATTGCCATGGCGTCGTCGCTGGACCAGATCGGCCCGGTTTCCCGTACGGTGCTGGACTCGGCGTTGCTGCAGGAAGTCATCGGCGGCCACGATCCGTTTGACTCCACGTCACTGACCGATCCCTTCACTGACCTTGTTGCTGCGGCCCGCGTGGGCAACGTGGCCGGCATGAAGATCGGCATCGTGAAGGAACTTCACGGCGAGGGCTACCAGGCCGGCGTCGAGAACCGTTTCAACGAGTCCCTTCAGCTGCTGAAGGATGCCGGTGCTGAAATCGTCGAAGTTTCCTGCCCCAACCTGAAGTACGCCCTGGGTGCGTACTACCTGATCATGCCGTCCGAGGTGTCCAGCAACCTGGCCAAGTTCGACGGTGTCCGCTTCGGCATGCGCGTGCTGCCCAAGGACGGTCCCATGACCATCGAGCGCGTCATGGGTGCTACCCGCGCCGCCGGCTTCGGCGACGAGGTGAAGCGACGCATCATCCTGGGTACCTACGCACTGAGCGCTGGCTACTACGACGCTTACTACGGCTCGGCGCAGAAGGTCCGCACGCTGATCCAACGCGACTTCGACGCCGCTTTCGCCAAGGCCGATGTCCTGATCTCCCCGACGGCGCCCACCACGGCGTTCAAGCTGGGGGAGAAGCTGGATGATCCGCTGGCAATGTACTTGAACGACGTCGCAACCATCCCGGCCAACCTCGCCGGTATCCCGGGCTTGTCCTTGCCGGGTGGACTGGCTGATGAAGACGGCCTGCCCGTTGGTATCCAGTTGCTGGCTCCGGCCCGCCAGGATGCCCGCCTGTACCGCGTGGGTGCGGTCCTCGAAACCATGCTTGAAGAGAAGTGGGGCGGCCCGATGCTTGCGCAGGCGCCTGAGCTTTCATCAGCTTCAACCACCGCCGGAGGTTCCAACTAATGTCCGTCGACGCAACCCTGAGCTTCGAAGAGGCCATGGAGAAGTACGATCCCGTCCTGGGGTTCGAGGTCCACGTGGAGCTCAACACCAAGACCAAGATGTTCTCCTCCGCGCCGAACGTCTTCGGTGACGAGCCGAACACCAACGTCAACGAGGTTGACCTGGGCATGCCCGGCGTCCTGCCGGTAGTGAACAAGACGGCTGTGGAGTCTTCCATCAAGATCGGCCTTGCACTGAACTGCAAGATCGCCGAGTCCTGCCGTTTCGCCCGGAAGAACTACTTCTACCCGGACACTCCGAAGAACTTCCAGACCTCGCAGTACGACGAACCGATCGCCTACGACGGATACCTCGACATCGAGCTCGAGGACGGCACGGTCTTCCGCGTGGAGATCGAACGCGCCCACATGGAGGAGGACGCCGGCAAGCTGACCCACATGGGTGGCGCCGCGGGCCGCATCCAGGGTGCCGACTACTCGCTGGTGGACTACAACCGTTCGGGTGTTCCGCTGGTGGAGATCGTCACCAAGCCGATCGAGGGCGCGGGCAGCCGCGCACCTGAGCTGGCCAAGGCCTACGTCGCCGCGGTCCGCGAGATCGTGAAGAACCTTGGTGTTTCCGATGCCAAGATGGAGCGCGGCAACGTCCGTTGCGACGCCAACGTTTCCCTGCGCCCGCACGGCCGGGAACGCTTCGGTATCCGTTCGGAAACCAAGAACGTGAACTCGCTGCGCGCCGTCGAGCACGCCGTCCGCTATGAAATCCAGCGCCACGCTGCCGTCCTGGATTCCGGCGAACCGGTCATCCAGGAGACACGCCACTGGCACGAGGACACACGTTCGACGACGTCGGGCCGGCCCAAGTCCGACGCTGACGATTACCGCTACTTCCCGGAGCCGGACCTGGTTCCCGTCGTCGCGTCCCGTGAGTGGGTGGAGGAGCTCCGCGCTACCCTTCCCGAGCCGCCGGCCGAGCGCCGGAAGCGCCTCAAGGAAGCTTGGGGCTACTCGGACCTGGAGTTCCGTGACGTGGTCAACGCCGGCGTCATGGACTCCATCGAGGAAACCATCGCAGCCGGTGCGTCCGCCGATGTTGCCCGTAAATGGTGGATGGGTGAGATCGTTGGCCGCGCCAAGGTTGCCGACGTCGATCCTTCCGAGCTGGGCGTCACTCCGCAGGTCATCGTCGAGCTGAACAAGCTCGTCGAAGACGGCAAGATCAACAACAAGATGGCCACCCAGGTCCTGGACGGCGTCCTCGCCGGCGAAGGTACTCCGGCGGAGATCGTCGAGCAGCGCGGCCTGGCCGTTGTGTCCGATGACGGCCCCCTCTTGGAAGCCATCGACGCCGCACTGGCAGCACAGCCTGACGTGGCGGAGAAGATCCGGGGCGGCAAGGTTCAGGCCATCGGCGCAATCGTTGGCGGCGTCATGAAGGCCACCCGTGGCCAAGCGGACGCCGGACGAGTCCGCGAGCTCATCCTGGAGAAGCTCGGCGTCGAGGGCTAAGCACCCGCTTCAAGCATCACAGTAGGCCGCAGTTTTTACTGCGGCCTACTGTGCTTTGGGCGCACAATGGATGTATGGCCACTCTCAGACCAGGCCTTCGTAAGGGCCTTCTCGCCGGCGGGATCGCCGTCGCACTGACCGGCGGCGGGGCCGCCGCTGTGTGGGCGGGCACCCAACCCAGCCCTTCGCCGTCGAGCACCTCTGCTTCACCCAGTCCGTCCGCGACGACGAAAGCCAAGTCCACCGAGGGGCGTGGGCAGGCAATCCATGGCGAGCACGTCGTCAAGCAACAGGACGGCACCTTCAGCACCGTTGTCACGCAGCTTGGAACCATCGAGAACGTCAGTGACTCCGAAGTGACAGTGAAGAGCGAGGACGGCTTTGCCCAGCGGTACGTGATCAAGGCGGAGACACGGATCGCCAAGGTGCCTGCTGATACATCGGATCTGAGGAATGGCAGGGGCCGGCCCACATTGCCGTCGGCCACGGCTGCCGACCTCAAGCCTGGCGACACAGTGCGCATCAGCGGGACGAAGGACGGCGATACCGTCACGGCTACCAGGGTGGTATCGGGCGAGTTGCCTGCGGGCCTCAAAGGCGGCCACGGGCACAGGGGCCACGGGCCTAAGTAGGCTACAGCGCCAATCAGTTAGAGGGCCACAGTCCTGAATCCGAGGTTGCCGCTGGCTGAGTCCGGCGTGTTCGAGCTCCGTGCTGCGAGGCGGTAGCGGTTGCAGTACGAATCGTGGCAGAGGTACGAGCCGCCGCGCATCACCCTGCCGCGGCCAATCGTGGGTCCCTGGGGGTCTTCGACGGTTCCTGCTGCGAGGCACGTTTTGTAGTACTTGGGCAGGAACCAGTCGCTGCACCATTCCCACACGTTCCCGCTGGTTTGGTAGAGACCGTAGCCGTTGGGGGCAAACGAACGCACGGGTGCCGTGGTGAGGTAGCCGTCCTCCACCGTGTTGCGGGAGGGGAACTCGCCTTGCCAGATGTTGCAGTTGTGGGCAGCCTCGCCTGGCTCATCGGTGTGCAGTTCGTTGCCCCAGGGGTACCTCTGGCCGGGTAGGCCGCCCCGGGCCGCATATTCCCACTCAGCTTCTGTGGGCAGCCGCCGGCCGGCCCACTCGCAGTAGGCCAGGGCATCGTTGTGCGACACATGGGTTACGGGGTGGTCCGGGATTTCGGACCAGTGCGAGAGCGGTCCTGCAGGGTGTGCCCAGTCGGCTCCACGGACGTTGAGCCACCAGGGCACGTTGTTGACGCGGTTGAGGATGTCCTGCGTGGCGGCTCTGACGGCCAGATGGAACACTGCCGATGTTCCGAACGTTTCCGAGTCGGTTCGATGCCCGGTGGCGTCCACGAACGCCGCGAAATCCTCGTTGCTGACGGTGGTGGCGCTGATCCGGAAGCCTGAAATGGACACGTGGTGCACTGGAGACTCGCCGTCGGCTTCATAGCCCTCGCCGAAGGGGTCGCCCATCGCGAAGGTCCCGGCGGGGATGCCGACGTCGTTTGTTTCCTTGGACGCTGCGGGACTGCTTGCGGAAGGCTCGACGGCGGCGCGCACGTTCCGCTGTCCGCCCACGGTACGCAGGGGGAGCGTCATCCCCGACGTCGAGTGTTCCCGGGCGTCGGCGCCTGGGCTGCAGCAATCTGCCATTTCCACCTCCTGTGTGAATTCCACCTGCTTGTACTTTAGCGGGGCCGCGTTTCCGGCTGGTTGGGAAGCCGTCGGAATGATGAAAAATGATTTCTGCGGTCAGTTTCGATCATGATCTTGCAAAAAGAGATGCGCGTCACTTATGGTTTGTTAAACGGTTAACGAGCGTGGCTTGAATCACATTGCTGATTCGGCCTCAGCACTTGAGGAGACAGCATGAACTCGACGACGGAACAGGCTCCGGCATTGCCCGAAGCTCGCCGAGTCCCGGCCCCGGCAGGTGGAGACACCCCCGGATCCGGTGCGAAGAAGCGGAAGCGAAGCAAGCCCCCGCAGCAGAGTTTCCGATCCCGCCTGCGACGCGACAAGCAGATGTTGCTCATGATGGTCCCGGGTGTGGCCTTCCTGCTGCTCTTCTTCTACATCCCCATCCTGGGCAACGTCATCGCGTTCCAGGACTACCAGCCCTACTTGGGCATCGGCGACAGCTTGTGGGTTGGTTGGCAGAACTTTGTGGATCTGTTCGGCAATCCGGACTTCATCCACGCTTTCTGGAACACCTTGTACCTGGCCGCCTGGCAGTTGGTCTTCCTTTTCCCGGTGCCGCTGGTGCTGGCGCTGATTGTGGATTCACTGATCAGCACCCGGGTCCGCCGGATCTTCCAGAGCATCGCCTACCTGCCGCACTTCCTTTCCTGGGTGCTGGTGATCGCGTTCTTCCAGCAAATGCTGGGCGGCGCAGGCTTCGTCAACAACCTTCTCCGGGACTGGGGCATGGATCCCATTCCCTTCATGACCAACCCGGAAACATTCCCGGTCATGGTGGTCGTCCAGATGATCTGGAAGGACGCGGGCTGGGCAATGATCATCTTCCTGGCAGCCCTCGCCAGCATCGATGCTTCCCTCTATGAAGCTGCAGCGGCTGACGGTGCAGGCCGCTGGCGCCGGATGTGGCACATCACCCTCCCGGGCCTGAGGCCCGTCATTGTGCTCCTGCTCATCCTGCGCATCGGCGACATCCTCTCTGTCGGCTTTGAGCAGTTCATCCTGCAGCGTGACGCAGTGGGCGCTGGAGCCGCGGAAGTGCTGGACACCTTCACCTACTACACCGGCGTAGTGGGAGGCGGCTGGAGCTCAGGTGCCGCGGCCGGCCTCGCGAAGGGCGTGGTCAGTGCGCTGCTGATCTACGGCGCCAACAAACTTGCCCACCGCTTCGGCGAAGACGGAATCTTCGCAAAACAAGTGCGCTGAAAGCCCCGCTGACCCGCGCGCCTGCCGCACAAGGAGAACCCCATGGCAACAACACTTTTCGCTAGAAAACCCCGGGAACTTACGTACAACCCCAAGCGCCCGGTATGGAAGGAAAAGCCTTCCGCCCTGTACCAAACGGTCAAGGCAGTGGTCCTGATCGTGTTCAGCCTGTCCATTCTGACGCCCATCCTCCTGGTGGTCTCAACGTCGCTGGCCGACACTGAGCAACTCGTGAAGGCCGGAGGTTTTGTCCTGTGGCCGGAGCGTCCCACGCTGGAGGCCTACGCCACCATCTTTAAAGGCCCCATGGTGCTGCAGTCACTCGGCGTGAGCATGCTGGTCACGGCGGTGGGCACCATCCTGGCCCTGTTCGTGACCATCACCATGGCCTATGCCACCAGCCGGACGGTGCTCTTTGGCCGTCCTGTGATCCTCGCAGTCCTGTTCACGCTCCTGTTTGCGCCGGGCCTGATCCCGTCATTCCTCATGATCCGCCAGCTGGGACTGCTTGACTCCCTCTGGTCGCTGATCCTCCCGGGCATCTTCGGAGCATTCAACTTCGTGGTGATGCGCTCGTTCTTCATGAACATTCCGGGTGAATTGATCGAAAGCGCCAGGATCGACGGCGCCAACGACTGGCAGATCCTGTGGCGCATCGTGATGCCGCTGTCCAAAGCCGTGATCGCCGTCGTCGGGCTGTTCTACGCCGTCGGTTTCTGGAACTCGTTCTTCAATGCCCTGCTGTACATCAACGATCACAGCAAGTGGCCCATCCAGTTGCTGCTCCGCAACTTCGTGGTCCAGGGCAGTGGCGCGGCGGACCAGCTGGGAATCACCACCACACCGCCACCGCAGTCCATCCAGATGGCAGTGGTCGTGGTGGCGCTCGTCCCGATCCTGATGGTCTACCCGTTCCTCCAGAAGCACTTTGCCAAGGGCGTCATCACCGGAGCAGTCAAGGGCTAGTCCCGCCCCGAAGCCCACTATCCACAAGCCCAAACACCCAAAACCCCCAGACAAAAAGCAAGTAACCAGAAAGGGTTATGCCATGACGAGCACTACCTCCCAGGCCGGATTCAGCCGCCGCGGTTTCCTTGGCCTCGCAGGCTTGGCCGTGACCGCCGCAGGCTTGTCCGCCTGTGGTGGTGGCGGAGCCGCGAGCAACGGAGGCGCCGCTGCCTCAGCTTCGGTCAAGTTGCCCACATACAAGGAATTCACTGGCGTCACCCCGGACATCGCGGGCAACGCCAAGGGCCTCCAAGCCGGCTACTTCAAGCTGCCCACCGCTGTGCAGTCCGTGAAGACGCCGCCGCTCAAGGGCAAGGTCACCGGTCTCACCGAAACCTTCGACACCATGAGCCCTGGCATGAAGGACAACCCCTTCTGGCAGCGACTCAACGCCAAGCTCGGCGGCGACCTGGAGCTCCAGATCGCCGAAGACATCGGAGACGGCTACCCGGCCAAGTTCGCCACCGTCCTGGCCAGTAACGATCTCCCGGACATGATGTGGGTTCCGCCGAACCAGGGCATCCCCAACGTCGGACCCATGCTCGAAGCCAAGTTCCAGGACCTGACGCCCTACCTCTCCGGTGACGCCGTCCTGGAGTACCCCAACCTGGCCGCACTCAAGCCCGATTCCTGGAAGACCGCCGTCGTGAACGGCAAGATCTGGGGAGCTCCCATCCCGAGTACCCCCTTTGGCCAGGTGTACCTGGGCAACCACGACATGTGGGCCAAGGTGGGCGGCTTCGAAGCGGCCAGCGCCGACGAATTCCTTGAGAAGGCCAAGGAGCTGACCCGACCGGGGGACCAGCAGTACGCGCTGGAACCTGCCTATATCAATGCACTCCACATGGTCACCGAATGGTTTGGCGCCCCGAACAGCTGGGCCGTCAACAAGGACCGCACGCTGACCCACCTGTACGAAACCGATGAATACATGGCCGGCGTGGAGTTCACGGCCAAGATGTTCGCAGCCGGCGTCTTCTACCCGGACTCCAAGGCAACCGACATCCGTTCGCGCGTCGCCAACGGCAGCGTGGCCGCCCAGGTGGTGGTTGGCCCGCACGACATCCGCAGCTACCGTGCACTGAACAAGACCGCCCAGTTCGATGTCCTCATTCCGTTCAGTGCGGACGGCAAGGTCAAACCGGTGTACGACATGGGCTACGGAACGGTGGGCTTCACCCCGTTCAAGAAGGCCGATGAGGGCAAGATCCGCGAGCTGCTCTCGCTCATCAACTATCTGTCCGCACCGTTCGGCACCGTGGAGTACATGCAGAAGAACTTCGGCGAGCTCGGCCAGGACTACACGATCGACGGCTCCGGGAACCCGGCGCGCACCGAAACGGGAACTACCAACGCCCCCGGACTGGTGTCGGCGTTGAACATCATGTCCAGCCCGGAAAACGTCATCTTCAACCCCGGTTTCGACGACGACACCCGGTATGTCAGCCAGCAGGAGGAGAAGCTCCTTGAGTTCGCCTGGCGGAACCCCACCAACGGTTCCTACTCGGACACCAACGCCAAGGTGGGCGCCAAGATCACCAAGCAGCTGCGCGACAAGGTAGTGGACATCATTACCGGCCGCGCCAAGATCGACGAGCTCAAGGACGCGGTCAAACGCTGGAAGAGCGAAGGCGGCGACAAGATGCGCGATGAGTACCAGGCCGCGTTGGACCCCAACGTGCCGGTGTTCAGGAGCTAGCCTCAAACCAACAACGGACCAGACCAAGAACGCACCAACGCGTCAACACAAAGAACACCAGCAGGGGGAACCATGGCAAAAGCGAGCACCACCGGAATCCGGCCCACCATACGTATGGTGGCCGAGTTGGCGGGAGTTTCCACGGCCACGGTTTCCTATGTGCTGTCGGGGCGCCGCGGCGATGGCGGACCTGGGGTGTCGGATCCGACGGCGGAGAAGGTCAAGGCGGCTGCGGAGCGGCTCGGGTACCGCCCCAACCAGGCGGCCCGGGCCATCCGGACCGGCCGGACCAATACGGTCATCCTGTCGCTGACCATGCTGTCCGATCCTTGGTCCCTGTCCGTCATCGAGGCCGTGCAGAAGGCTGCGGTCCCGCTGGGAATCACTCCGATGATCCTGGGCGACGCCGACTGGGTCAAAGTGCTCGGCACCCACAACGCCGACGCCGTGTTCGTGGACGCAGTCCGTCCCGACCAGCGGGACGCCCTGCGGAAACTGGCCGAGCACGGAACCACGCTGGTGGTCTTCGACGAGGAAGTAAAAGCGGAGGGCTTCGACGTCATCCGTTCCATCGCCGGGCCGGGCTGCCGCATGGCTGTGGAGCACCTGCTCCACGGCCATCGCAGGGTAGCTTGTTTGACTCCCGCAACGGCGGCCGGCACCTCCGGCGGTACCCGGTACCGTGCGTACTCGGAGGCGTTGGCGGATGCGGGGATTCCGGAACGCGACGATTTCGTTGGCTTGTTCGATGGCACCAGTGCCGGGGCCTACGCCGCGGCCACGCGGCTGCTCAGCCTGCCGGACCGGCCTACCGCCATCTACGCCACCACCGATTACGCGGCTGTCAGCGCCATTAATGCCGCCCAGCGCCTGGGCCTGGCCGTTGGCACTGATGTGGACATCATCGGCGTGGGCAACACCGTGGAAGGTGAGCGGATGTCACCATCGCTGAGCACCGTGGGTCCCGTCGATTTCTTCGACAAACTCGCCCGGGTTCTCTTGAGGCGGGCCACAGGTCCGGCCGGCACGGCCGCGACGGAGCAACCCGGCGTCCTCGACTTTCCCTGGCACTTGTTCGTGCGCGAATCGGCGCCGCACCGCAGCGCCGCAACCAGACTTTACTAGGAACCAGAAGAAGGAAAAAGCACACCATGGAAAAGGATTTGAAGGTCGGCATCGTAGGTTTCGGCCTGCGTTCAGGGCTTTGGAAACACGCCCATAAGCCGGGCCAGGGCTCCGAGGTCACCATTGTTTGCGACCTCAGTGAACGAGGCCGGGCGGACGCTGCGGAACGCATTCCTACGGCCCGGGTCACGGACGATCTTGAGGAACTGCTGGCCAGCGGCCTGGACGCCGTCCTGGTCCTGACCCCCGATAACCAGCACGCCGCCGTCGCGGTCCGTACGCTCAAGGCGGGCATCCCCACCTTCTGCGAGAAGCCGCTCGACATCACTGTGGAGGCTGCGGACTTGATCCTTACGACGGCCTACGAAACCGGCACCCGCTTGTACGTCGGCCACAATATGCGGCACATGCCGGTGGTCGTCCAGATGCGCCAGCTCATCGAGGAAGGCCGAATTGGCGATGTCAAGGCCGTGTGGTGCCGCCACTTCGTCGGTCACGGCGGTGACTACTACTTCAAGGACTGGCATGCGCAGCGCGCCAATGTCACCTCGCTGCTGCTCCAAAAAGGTGCGCACGACATCGATGTGATCCACTGGCTTGCCGGTGGCTACACCAAGCGGGTTGCCGCCGTCGGCGATCTTGCTGTCTACGGTGACGTAGCCAACCGCAGCAACAATGCCGGCAAGCGCATGGGGGATTGGTTCTCCATGGACAACTGGCCGCCCACCGAGCAGAAGGACCTGGCGGAGGTGATCGACGTCGAGGATATCTCCATGATGAACATGGTGCTGGACAACGGCGTCCTGGCCTCTTACCAGCAGTGCCACTTCACGCCTGATTACTGGCGCAACTACACGGTGATCGGCACCAAGGGCCGGATCGAGAACCTCGGCGACGGCCCCGGCGAAACCATCAACGTGTGGACCAGCCGGACGTCAGGCTATGCAGTGCCTGACGAGGTCATCACCATCCAGGACGGGGAAGGCGGCCACGGCGGCGCGGATCCCCGCCTGATCGAGGAATTCCTGCGGTTCGCGTCCGTAGGCGGCCAGACCCAGACCAGCCCCATCGCCGCGCGCCAGGCAGTAGTGGCCGGCATCCTCGCAGCCGAATCGCTGCGCGGGGACGGCTCGGCCCGCGAGGTTCCGGAACTCCCTGAGGAGATGGTGGAGTACTTCGACGCCGGCCAGCCCGCCCTGGTCCGCGACTGACCGTCCGCGGTCAGCGGGGGCTGGATAGCTCGATAAGCTCGGTCATGACGGTTTGAAGTGACTCGCAAACCGTCATGACCGATTTCCGTTTAAGTGTCTCCGGCCGGGCCAGGATGTCGATCTTGCGCACCGAATTCACCCCTGACAGCGGACGCAACACCACTCCAGCGTCCAGGACCCTGCGTGCCGTGAACCGCGGCAGGAGCCCGATCGCTCCGCCCGCCGAGACCAGCGCAGCGACAGTGGAGTAGTCGTTGATGCGGTGCAGCACCTCTGCCGGCCGCCCGCTCACGGCAACGACGGCGGCCAGCACATCGGCGGGGGAGTAGCCATCGCGGCTGGTCACCCAGGATTCGCCCACGACGTCGGACGGCTCCAGTTCGTGCCGGGCTGCCAGGGCGTGGCCCGCGGGGAGCGCGATGTCCAGTGGCTCGTCGGCGAGCGGAATCACCGCCACTTTGTCTCCAGGCCACTGCGGGCTGTTGTCCATCCGGTGCGCCAAAACAAGGTCGTACCGGGCAGCCAACCCCGGGAAATCCTCCTGTGCCACGTCCTCATCGGAGAGTCGCAGCCGAGGCGACTTCCCGTCGTCGGACGACTTTCCGCTGGCCAGCAGGGCCGCCAGCGGCGCGAACAGCGCCTGGCCGGCACTGTGGAATGCGCTCACACTCACCGGCGCATCGGGAGCGTCGTGGTAGGCACCGATTGCTGCCCGTGCATCCGCCATGGCGTTCACGACGGCGGCACCGGCCTCGGCGAGCACGCGGCCTGCGTCGGTCAGCACCAAAGCCCTGCCCTCTTTGCGCGTCAACGGGACGTCCACCGACTTCTGCAGCAGGGCGAGCTGTTGGGAAACGGCCGAGGGTGTGACCATGAGTGTCTCTGCCACGGCCTTCACGCTGCCAAGGTCGCCGAGTTCCCGGAGCATCTGCAGCTGGTGAATTTCCATTAGCAAATACTAAATCGTTGATTGAGAAGAATCTAGTTGTGCTAAATCGTCGGCGGGGATTCAATGGACTCAGCAGCAGCGAAGCAGCCCCAGCAGTGAGGAATTCCATGAAGGCTCTCTACAAATCCGGACCGCACGCAGGGTTCGAACTCGTCGACCGTCCCGAGCCCGAAGCGGGCCCCAGCGACGTGAAGATCCGTGTGATGACCACCGGCATCTGCGGTACCGACCTCCACATCCAAAGCTGGGATGCCTGGGCCCAGGGCATCATCGAAACGCCACTCATCGCAGGCCACGAGTTCTACGGCGAAGTAGTGGAAATCGGCGAGGACGTCCGCGACGTCAAGGTGGGGGACCGGGTCTCCGGCGAAGGCCACGTGGTCTGCGGCATCTGCCGTAACTGCCGCGCCGGTCGCCGCCAGATGTGCATCCACACGGTCTCCGTCGGCGTGCAGCGCGATGGCGCCTTTGCCGAGTACGTCGTCATCCCCGAAACCAACGTCTGGGTCCACCATGATGAATCCGTCACGCCGGAACTCGGCGCTATCTTCGATCCCTTCGGCAACGCCGTCCACACCGCACTGAGCTTCCCGCTGGTCGGCGAAGACGTGCTCATTACGGGTGCCGGCCCCATCGGACTTATGGCAATCGCCGTCGCCCGCCACGCCGGTGCCCGCAAGATCGCCATCACTGACGTCTCCGCGCCGCGGCTGGAACTTGCCCGCCAGATGGGTGTGGACCTTGCCGTGGACGTCTCCAAAATGCGCGTTCGCGAGGCACAGCAGGAACTGGGCATGCGCGAAGGCTTCGACATCGGTTTGGAAATGTCCGGACACCCCACGGCACTCCCTGAGATGATCGACAACATGAACCACGGCGGCCGCATCGCCATGCTCGGCCTTCCCAGCCAGTCCATCGACATCGACTGGGGCAAAGTCGTGACCCACATGCTCACGCTCAAGGGCATCTACGGCCGCGAGATGTTCGAAACCTGGTACGCCATGAGCGCCATGCTGTCCTCCAACCCCGTGCTGCACCGCAGCATCTCCGCCGTCGTCACCGACAAGCTGTCCGCAAAGGATTGGGAAAAGGGCTTCGAAATCGCCCGCAACGGTACAGGCGGCAAAGTGGTCCTCGACTGGACCGAACTGTAAGACCTGACTGCAACCGGATACCCCCAAAACCTAGGAGCACCCATGTATTCAGCCATCAAAGACCAACTGCAGGGCGAACTCGACGAGATCCGCAGCGCCGGTCTCTTCAAGACCGAACGGCACATCGACTCCCCGCAGGCCAGCCACATCGCCGCCGGCCAGCTCGGCCAGCCCGCCAACAAGGTCCTGAACTTCTGCGCCAACAACTACCTTGGCCTGGCCGACCACCCGGACATCATCGCCGCAGCAAAGTCCGCCATGGACGAGCGCGGCTTCGGCATGGCGTCCGTTCGTTTCATCTGCGGAACCCAGGACCTGCACCTGGAACTGGAGACCCGTGTCTCCGCGTTCCTGGGCACCGAGGACACCATCCTGTTCTCCAGCTGCTTCGACGCCAACGGCGGCGTGTTCGAGTCCCTCTTCGGCCCCGAAGACGCCATCATCTCGGACTCCCTGAACCACGCGTCCATCATTGACGGCATCCGCCTGAGCAAGGCCAAGCGCTTCCGCTACGCCAACCAGGACATGGCAGACCTTGAGGCCAAGCTGGTTGAAGCAGAAGGCTCCCGCCGGAAGATCATCGTCACGGACGGCGTGTTCTCCATGGACGGCTACCTCGCGCCGCTCGAGGCCATCTGCGACCTCGCCGAGAAACACGACGCTTTGGTGATGGTGGACGACTCCCACGCCGTTGGATTCATGGGACCCACGGGTGCCGGCACGCCTGAGCACGCCGGTGTTTCCGAGCGCGTGGACATCTACACGGGGACCTTCGGCAAGGCCCTCGGCGGCGCGTCGGGCGGCTACGTTTCCGGTCGCGGCGAGATCGTTGCGATGCTTCGCCAGAAGGCCCGCCCCTACCTGTTCTCCAACTCGCTCGCCCCGGCCATCGTTGCGGCCACCATCAAGGCAATCGAGCTGGTCCAGGAATCCGGCGAACTCCGTACCCGCCTGTTCGAGAACGCAGCGCTGTTCCGTCGCCGGATGAGCGAGGAAGGCTTCGAGCTCCTCGACGGCGAACACGCCATCATCCCGGTCATGTTCGGTGATGCCGTGGTTGCCGCGAAGGTTGCCGACGAGATGCTCAACAACGGCGTTTTCGTCACCGCTTTCAGCTTCCCGGTGGTCCCGAAGGGCGTGGCCCGCATCCGCGTACAGCTTTCCGCAGCCCACAGCGCGGACGACGTCGAAGCGTGCGTTCAGGCGTTCGTCAGGAGTCGCGCCGCGGTCGCCTGACCCCCTCTCACCTCCGGTGGGTTCCCGCCTGATGCTCTCTCACTCCCTTGGAGCAAGTGAGAGAGCATTTGGGTTTAAGGGCTGTTAGGTGAGAGATGGTCGGTGGGTGGCAAGGGTTGGAGGGCTGTCGCCGCGGCCGCGTCGGTCTGACAGGATGGAGCCATGGCTTCGAATTATGACGTGGTAATCGTTGGCGGCGGCATCGGGGGACTGTCGTTGGCGGCGGCTCTGGCGGGTAAGTGCACTGTTGCGCTTGTTGAGGCTGAGCAGTCCCTGGCCTTCCACACTTCGTCGCGTTCCGCGCGGCAACTCATCCC
The DNA here is from genome assembly GCF_024168825.1 of Paenarthrobacter sp. A20. Taxonomy (NCBI): domain Bacteria; kingdom Bacillati; phylum Actinomycetota; class Actinomycetes; order Micrococcales; family Micrococcaceae; genus Paenarthrobacter; species Paenarthrobacter sp. A20. Next base: position 2,625,811 of record NZ_JALJWH010000001.1, read on the forward strand.
CAGCTACGGCCCAGCGGTGGTCCAGGAGCTGACCATCCGGACACTGGAGATGTTGGCGGAGAGGGATGCCCAGGCGGCGGAGCCGATCCTGACGCCTCGCGGGTTCATGCTGGTGGGGGACCAGGAGACTGTTCGCGCCGAAGCCAGCGGCAATATGCACCCCATCACCCACCAAGAGGCCATGCAGCTCTGCCCTGCGCTGAATCCAGATTCCTTCACCGCCGCAGGGCTGGATAACGGCTCCTTCGGCTGCAACGCCCCGCTGTTGCTCGAGGAACACCGCCGGACCGCCGAAGCTGCGGGCGTGGATATCATCACCGGCGCCAAGGTCCATTCGGCCCAGCGGCTGGGGAGTGGCTGGCAGGTGGGCGCGGGAACAGAAGGCTTCCAGTCCGGCGTCGTTGTCAACGCTGCCGGTGCGTGGGCGGATGAGTTGGCCGTTATCAGCGGCGTGGAGAAGCTCGGACTCCAGCCTTACCGCCGGACCGCAGCGATCGTGAACGTGGAGAACCCGTTGACGCCTGAAACACCCATGGTCTGTGCTGCCGACGACACGTTCTATTTCCGCGCCGAGGGCAACCAGGTACTGATCTCGCCGTCGGAAACCGTGCCCAGCGGAGCCGAGGACGCCAAGCCTTACCCAGGTGACGTTGAGGCGCTGATCAGCAAACTCAACGGTGTAACGTCGCTGGGCATCCGCTCCGTGGACCGTGCGTGGACAGGCCTGCGGACCGAAGCCGCGGACGGCATCCCCGTGGTGGGATTCGACGCCGAAGCGCCCGGCTTCTTCTGGTTGGCCGGACAGGGTGGCTACGGGTTCCAGACGTCCTCGGCCATCGCCGAACTTGCAGCCTCCCTGATCCTCGACCACGTCGCGGCAGACAGTCCGGAATCCCGGACAGCGGAGCAGCTCGCGGCAGTACGCTGGTCCATCCGGCGCTGAACAATAGGGTCATGAGCGGAATCACGAACGGGAACAGCGGCACCACCACTGTCATCACCAACATCGGCGAGTTGATGACCCAGGACCTCGAGCATCGAGTCCTCAGGGACGCGGCGATCGTGATCGAAGGTGAGCGCATCGCCTGGATCGGCCCCGCCAAGGACGCCCCTGCCGCTGACGCGGAAATCGACGCGGAGGGCCGTGCCGTCCTGCCCGGTTGGGTTGATTCGCACTCGCACCTCGTTTTCGCCGGCGACCGCACGGCCGAGTTCGAGGCCCGCATGGCCGGTGAAAGCTACAGCGCCGGCGGAATCGCAGTCACCACGGGAGCCACACGCAGCGTCAGCGACGACGAACTAACCCGCCTCGTGCGGGACCGCGTGGCTGAAGCGGTCTCGCAAGGAACCACATACCTGGAGAGCAAAACCGGCTACGGCCTCGACGTCGCGAATGAGGCCCGCAGCGCCCGCATCGCCGCGGCCGAAGTGGACGAGGTCACCTACCTCGGCGCGCACTTGGTCCCGAAAGGCTCCGATCCGGAGGAATACACGGACCTGGTCTGCGGCCGAATGCTCGACGCCGTCCTGCCGTACGTCCGCTGGGCCGACGTCTTCTGCGAACGGGGCGCGTTCACGGAAGACCAGTCGCGTCGCGTCCTGACGGCGGCCCGCAACGCCGGGCTCGGCCTGCGGGTCCATGGAAACCAACTGGGCGAGGGGCCCGGCGTAGCATTGGCCGTCGAGTTCGCGGCCGCCAGCGTGGACCACGTCAACTATCTCTCGGACAAGGACATCGCCTCGCTCGCAGGAACCTGGGCGGGCTGGGACCCGGCAACGGGCGCCGGCACAAGGGGAACCGTGGCAACCTGCCTTCCCGCCTGTGACCTCTCCACTCGCCAGCCCCTCGCGCCTGGCCGTGAATTGCTCGACGCCGGCGTGCAGGTAGCGCTGGCGGCCAACTGCAACCCTGGCACCTCGTACACCAGCTCCATGGCCTTCTGCGTGACCACGGCCGTCCTCCAGATGCACCTGAGCGTCCATGAGGCCGTCCGCGCAGCAACGTACGGCGGCGCCTTGGCGTTGGGCAGGGAGTCCGGGAACGACGTCGACGGCGAAAGGGCGGTGGGTTCGCTCGCCGTCGGGCATCGCGCAGACCTGCACATGCTGAAGGCGCCGTCGGCCACCCACCTGGCCTACCGTCCCGGGATCCCGCTGACACACTCGGTATGGCGGGCGGGCGCTCGGGCCGTCTGATTAAGGCAACGCGGGGTCACTTATGGCCCCTTCCGAGGTTACGGATGGGCTATAAGTGACCCCGCGTTGGGCTTACGCGCAGCTGAACTTCGCGTCGGCCCAATCACCCCAGTCGTCGCCGGCGTCGTCACCGTTCTTGTCGGCGATCAGCTCGACGTTCTGGACACCTGTGATGTCCACGTTGAGGGGAAGTGCTGCCGAATCGGCACTGAGAACGGGAGTCCTCAGCAGTTCGCGCCCATCGCCCTTGACGATAAAGACCACGGATCCGTGCAGGCCCTTGTTCAGCTTGGCGTCGTCCACTCCCACCACGGCGGTGAAGGCGTTGCACTTGGCTTCCGTTGCGATGCTGATCTTCGAGTCGGCGTGGACGCCGATGCCCTTCGGATAGACGACGCCGTCAAGCCGTAACGCGGGTCCGTCACCGGCGTTCTGCTCACCGTTGGCGCGGTCGCGTTCCGCAGGTCCCCAACCGTTGGTGCTGCCGATCCACGGCAGGTCGGAGGCGAACACAGTGCCCGTCAGGGCGGGCGCCGGCGGCTCCTGCGACGTCGAGGAACAGGTGAACTTGGCGTCGGCCCAGTCCGCGTGGTCGTTGCCGTTGGAGTCGCCGGCGTCGTTGGCCACCAGCTCCACGTACTGTGCTCCGGTGACGTCCACGGTCAGCGGCAGGGGAGCGCTGGTGGCGCCCAGGACAGGGGTGGTGACCTTGGTGGCGCCATCTGCCACAACGGAGAACTTCACGCTGCCCCGCGTCGGCTGGGCGTCGTCAATACCTACCGTTGCCGTAAAGGCAGTGCAGTAGCCGCCGAGGTAGTAGCGGACATTGCCGTTGGCGTGGGCACCCAAACCCTTGGCATAGACCGTGCCGTTCAGGGTGAGGGGTGTGCCGTCGCCCGTTCCCGTCCCGCCATTGGACTGGTCCTTCTCAACGGGCCCCCAGCCGTTCGTGGCGCTGACCCACGGGTGGTCGCTGGCGAACACGGTGGCCTGCGGTGGCTTGGGCAGCGTCCGGACGGTGGACGTCGTGCTGATGGTGCGGCCGCCTGCAGGCTCTGTTGTGGTGGTGTATTTGGCCGAGGCAGTGATGGGGTAGTCGCCATCGGCCGAAGCGGGCGCGGTGATCTTCCACGTGGTGGTCAGGGTGCCCCCGGCCGGCAGGGTCGCGGCCGTTGCAGGCGTGGAAGGGGTTGCCGTCCAGCCCTCAGGAAGTTCGAGCGCAACGGCGAGGCCGCTGATGGCCGCCGGTTCGTCCGAGACGAACGTGGTGACGAAGTCCTGCGCTTTGCCCTGCTGGACCACATCGCCTTGAAGCGCAGCCGAGAGTTGGGCGCAGGCCGGGACGGCGCCCGAGGCGCCGAGGTCCTCCACCAGGAAGTTGTCCAGGGTGAAGTCCGAACCATTCGAGCTGCCGGTTCGCTGCAGCCCCACAAAGTAGTCTCCGCAGAAGCCGGTATCGAGGATCTGCTCAAAACGGGCGGTGGTGGTTTTCGCATCGATGGCTTGGCTGCCCGTCACTGCGGGACCTGCCTGCGAGTCATAAGCGGAAACCCAGGCGTATTGCCCGGCCTTGGAGTTCTGGTAGTCGAAGGACACCTTGTACTTGTGGCCCGCCTGGAACGGTACGGTCGCCTCGGTGGTGCGGTAGACCATGCCCGGTCCACCGTTGGGGGCGAGGTTTTCATCGTGGGCGATCAGCGACCAGGTGCCGTCCAGCACTTCGTCGATCACGTTGGCATCCCAGCCCTTTTGGGTGAAGGGTTCGTTGCGCTCGGTGATGTGCGTGCGCGGGTCCGTGGAGCCGCCGGCGTCGCCTTTCACGAACGGTCCCCAGCCCTGGTCCACGTCCTCGAAGTCCTCGCTCAACACGCCGGTGGTTGCCACCCGGCTGGTCTTGACCGCCCGGAAGTCATCGACGCGCACGGTGGCATCGCCGTCGGCCGCTTGGACGGAAACGGTGGCCTTGGTGTTGTTCCGTGGCACGTCCACCAGCACCCGTACGCGCTGGAAAGCCGTGCCATGCTTTTCGTCGCCTGCCACGTAGTTTTCGGCGTTGGACGAATCGATGGTGACGCTTTCGGTCTTGCCGTTGATGGTGACGGAGAGCGTGGTGGGACGGGTCTTGCCGGGTTGGATTTCCACCCAGGCGCTGACGGATTGGGTTCCGGCGTCCAGCTTTACTTCCTGGCTGATCGACGACGGCGTTGCCCCCATCTCAGCGTAGCGGCGGCCTTTGTCGTCGCGGACCTGGGTGACGTTGCCTGTGGGGGTCCACGGGGAGAGATCGGCACCGTTGAAGCCGGGATCGTTGAATGCAGTTCCTTTACCGAAGTCGGCCTTCTTGGGCAGATCGGCCTTGTTGTTCTTCGGGGCAAGGACATACGGCTGCTTGGCGTCGGCCGTGACGGTGACCTGCCCGTTGACCACAGGCACATCGGCCACCTTGACGCGGCCGTTGTCGGTCAGCTTGAACAGTTCAAGCGAGCCGGACGTGGCGAACTCCTTGGTGAGGGTCCACGTGCTGGCACCCCCGGCCGGGTTGTAGTGGTAGAGCTTGTCGGCCTTGCCGTTCTCCTTGGAGGACCACGGCAGCAGGTACGTTCCACCCTGCAGTACGGAGGTTCCACCCACCGTGATGTTGCGTTCCTCGGCGGTGTTTCCGGTGACGGCCAAGCCATCGGCGAGGTCGATGCGGTCGGCCGTCCACTTGGTGATCTGGTGGTGCTGCAGGAACTTGGCGGGCACGTTGGCCGTCCAGACGTTCTCGCTGAAGGCGTTGAAGTCGTTCTGGCCAGTCCAGCCTTCGAACTCCACAATGTGGCTCACGCCAAGCTTGGGATCGGGGTTCCAGACGTCCGACTGGGTGTTGTTGATGAAGCGCAGGATCTGGGAGTTGATGCCCTTGTTGGTGGATCCACCGTACTTTTCGTCGTTGGCCCAGTGGGACCAGGTGTTGTTCCGGGAAAGGTGGTCCGCCCATTCCGAGCCGACCCGGAAGCCGTTCTTGACGAGTTCCTGTTGCAGCCGCTCGGCCAGCCAGCCGAATTCGTAGTAAACGTCCACGTAGACGAAGTCCAGGTTCTTGTCCGTGGCTTCGCGCAGTTCCTTGATGCGCTGGGCGAGCTTGCCCGAGTTGATGTCCTCGCGCTGGTTCATGTAGTAGGACTGGTCCAGCCAATTCCAGCCCAGGCCTTTGTCGGCGCGCAGCAGGTCCTCGCTGAAGGACTTGGCTTCAGGGTAGATCTCGGTGGCATTGATGTGGACGCCGAAACTGGCGTTCCAGTCTTTGCCTTCCTTGACCAGCTTGTTGAGGTCCTCGAGGCCACCGGCCCGGGTGTTGAAGTTGTTGCCATAGTCCGTGTTCGCCGAGTCGTGGCCCTCGCTGGTGTAGCCCTTGAGCATGGCCACCTGACCCAGGCCGTCGGTGGCCAGGGAGATGCGTTTGACGTCGTCCAGGGTGCGCAGGAACGGGTGGGTTGCCTGGGAGGCAAAGTTGAACGGGATGTGGGTGATCACGTTGTCCGGTGTCTGTTCGCCCTTGTTGGCGCTGACCTGGATGGACCTCATGGCGATCGCCGCATCCTGCCAGTCCACGCCGCCGTCGGCATTCGCGTCGGGGGTGATGGCGACGCGGGTCCATGGAAGTTCCTCGGTGGCGTCGGAGCCCTCAGTGCGATACAGCCACTGACCGCTGGCGAGACCCATGGTGACTCCGCCGGCACCGTCGCTGACGGCTTGGCGCCAGAAGCGGCCGCGGTCCTTCGCGCCCGGCCCGGAGGACGTGTCATACAGGGCGTTGGATTCAACTGCGGCACCCAAGGTCCCGGTGTTGGCCAGTGCGTAGGCGGAGCTCTTGGCAGCGGCATCCAGGGGAGTGGACGCGGTGATCGGTGTGAACTCGTCGCCCGTAACACTCCGGTCCACGGAAAGGTTGGCGGTGGATATCTGGGCTCCGGGCTGGGTGGAGCCCACGGTCACCAGGTTCAGCCGGGGGAGTTGAAGCGTCTTCACCTGGTGCTCGGTGGAGTCCTTGATCTCCGTGACATTAAACGAGACCACGTTCTTTTTCACTGAGAGCCGCGCTTTGATCACGGTGTTGCCGAATTCGGGCACGGTCAGGACGTAGTCCCTCGCGTCCTTTCCGGAAGCGGTGGACGTTCCGGTGACCGTGTACTCCACGGCGTTGATGGTGATGGTGTTGAGCCGCGTTGTGGTGCCGTCGAGGCGTGCTTTGGAAGCTGTATGGGTATACCCGAGGACCTGCGGGAACGTGGTGGCCACATCCACCCTGAGTTGGCCGGACGTGAGGGTCGTTGAATCGGCGGCGCTGACGATCTCCGTGGGTTGGGTGGATGGGGCTGCGGTGGCGGGTTGAATAGCCAGCAGACCCAGCGAGGATGAGGCGACGACGCAGGCCAAACTTAGTGAGGCGAGGCGTCTGGGGGAGGACAAGCCGGGCATTATGCTCCTTCTTGATTTTTCCGAGCTAGTAACAATCATGTTCTTGCGGACCCGTCTAAGACTGCTGCATGGGACAGAAGTTGACAAGAGTTAACAGTCACTTAACTTAAAAGCACATGTCGGCACACGCTTTCCATGGTTATGCGACCAGCTCAGCCACCCGCAGTTAATGAGCGGTCTTCGCATGCGGATGATCCTTGTGAGATCGAAAATGATCGTTTAGTGTTTCTATAGATCAGAAAACGTCATTAAGCTGAGCGGGAGCGAAACAAACGATGAGCGAGAACACACTGGGTGCCTTCATGGACGAAGAGCTGGCCTCCCAGCCCGAAGTCTGGCAGCGCGCCGTCGAGCAAGCACGTTCCGAGCAACTGCTTCCCGCCGATGGCAAGCGCATCGCCGTCATCGGCTGCGGGACGTCCTGGTTCATGGCGCAGAGCTACGCTGCAGCCCGCGAATCCGCGGGTAAGGGCGTCACGGACGCGTTCGCGGCGTCCGAGGCTTTCCTGAACAACAACAGTGCCGATCGCCAGTACGACGCCGTTGTGGCCATTACGCGGTCAGGAACCACCACTGAGGTTCTTGAGATCCTGGCTGAGCTTCAGGGGATCGTCCCCACGGTGGCGATCATCGGCGACACCTCCTCGCCGATCGTCCCGTTGGCAGACGCCGTGATTGGACTGCCCTACGCGGATGAGCGTTCCGTGGTGCAGACCCGCTTCGCCACCACGGCATTGGTCTACATGCTGACCAGTCTCGGAATCGATGTGCAGCAAGCAATCGAGGACGCCCGGGACGCCGTCAGCGCTCCGGTCTCCCAGGAACTGCTGGACGCCGAACAATTCACTTTCCTGGGCACCGGCTGGACGGTGGGCCTGGCTCACGAGGCCGGCCTGAAAATGCGCGAGGCCGTCCAGGGCTGGACCGAGTCCTACCCCGCGATGGAGTACCGCCACGGTCCCATTTCCATTGCTGCACCTGGCCGCGTCACCTGGTTGTTCGGAACCCAGCCTGAAGGCTTGGACAACGACATGGCAGTCACCGGCGCCCTCTACATCCACACGGACAAGCATCCGCTGGCTGAACTGGCACGGGTCCACAAGGTAACCCTGGAGCGTGCGCGCGTCCGCGGACTGAATCCGGACCTGCCCCGCAACCTGACGCGTTCCGTCATTCTCGACGCCTCCGCCTAGGCACCCGATCATGGTTCTCGGAGCCGCAGAATCACCTGTCCTTTCATTCGACGTTGGCGGGACGGACATCAAAGCTGGTCTGGTGGATGCCCGGGGGACCGTTCTGGGCATGCGCCGGGTCCCCACGCCGTTGGATTCGGCGAGGCCGGGCGAGGCGGTCCTCGACCGGCTCGCCGAGCTTGCTGCGGAGTTGGCGTCCGAGTTCCCGGGCTCACCGGCCCGCGCCGCCGGCATCATCGTTCCGGGCATCGTGGACTCTGCTGCCGGAGTTGGCGTCTACTCCGCCAACCTGGGATGGCGTGATTTCCCGTTCACTGCCGAGGCCGAGAAGCGCCTGGGAATCCCGGTGGCGTTCGATCACGATGTCCGCTCCGCTGCTGCGGTGGAACACAGCATTGGTGGCTCGAAAGAGTTCAACGACGTCGTGGTGATGGTGGTGGGAACTGGAATCGCAGCGGCAGTGTTCTCAGGTGGGAAGGCTGTCACAGCGGGCGGTTTCGCCGGCGAGCTCGGCCATGCCCAGGTGCCGGACCCTGATGCCGCCGCCGGAACCGCCAACTCCACCATCCTGGAAGCCGTAGGTTCCGCCGGGGCCATCGCCAAGCGCTATCACCGGGCGTCGGGGAACAGGGTGAATGGCGCCCGTGGCGTCCTGCTCAGGGCAAATTCGGGCGACGAACTGGCAGCCCGTATCTGGGCTGATGCCGTGGATGCCCTCGCTTTCACCATCTGCCAGTGCGTCAACATCATCGGTACCGAGGCAGTGGTTATCGGCGGAGGCCTGGCTGAAGCCGGGGATGAACTCCTGGAGCCCCTCCGCGTCCGGGTGGACCAGATCCTCGATTTCCAGCGGCGTCCCCAACTCATCCGTGCTGAGCTGGGTCAAGATGCAGGCTTGCTCGGTGCGGCCTTGAATGCCAGGGCACTCTTGGGAGGCACCCAGTGAAACGCGCTGCTGTGAACCGCATCATTACCGTCACGCCCAACCCGGCCATTGACATGACCTACACCGTGCAGGGGATCACCGAGGGCGCCAGCCACCGCGTCCCCACGCCCTTGAGCCGGGCGGGCGGCAAAGGGATCAATGTAGCCCGCGTTACGCACCAGCTCGGCTACCCCGTCCTTGCCATTGCACCCACGGGTGGGGCGGCGGGCCAAACCCTCGCTGCTGAACTCTGGACGAGTGGAGTGCCGCACACCCTGGTGGGGGTCGCCGCCGAGACCCGCCGCAGCATCGCACTCGTCGATACCATCGCGGGGGAGACGTCCATCTTCAATGAGGAGGGCCAAGCCCTGCTGCCGGATGACTGGCGATCGCTCCGGATTGCGGTGGTTGAGGCCGTGAGCGGAAACCGCAACCTGCCGGCCTCCGTCCTGGTCGGTTCCGGAAGCCTGCCCCCTGGCGCCCCCGCGGACTTCTATCCGGAACTGGTCCGGTTGGCCCACGACGCCGGCATCCCCGCCATCATCGACACTTCCGGTCCCGGAATCATCGCGGCAGCAAAAGCTGGAGCCGACGTCCTCAAGCCCAACCACCACGAACTCGCAGAGGCCACCGGGGAGTCCAGCCTTGAAGCGGCGGCCCTCTCACTGATCGACATGGGTGCCCGCACCGTGCTTGTCAGTGCAGGTGCGGACGGGATGCTCGCCTTCGACCACGCAGCCCCTGGTGGTTACTGGAGCGCCCGCTTGCCCGAGGCGCTCAGCGGCAACCCCACAGGAGCGGGCGACGCCGGTGTGGCGGCTGCCGCCGTCGCACTCGCCGAAGGCATTACCGAACCCCGCGAAATACTTCGCCGTGCCACCGCTTGGTCGGCCGCGGCCGTACTCATGCCCGCGGCGGGCGAAATCTCGCCGCGGTACCAGGAACTTCAAGACCAACTGATCGTGACATGGAAGGAGACCCGGTGACCCTGGTCAACACGCGGGAACTCATGGACAGGGCCGCCGCCTCCGGCACGGGCCAAGGCGCGTTTAACATCATCCACATCGAAACGGCCGAAGGGCTGGTGGCTGGAGCCGAAGCGGCCGGTGTTCCGCTGATTCTGCAGATCTCCGAGAACTGCGCCAAATACCATGGCGGGCTCGAGCCCATCGCCTCAGCCGCACTGGCGATCGCCCGTTCGGCCGCTGTGCCCGTTTCGCTTCACCTGGACCACGCCGAGTCCGAAGACCTGGCGCTCGCCGCAGTGGATCTCGGGTTCGGTTCGGTCATGTACGACGGCGCGCATCTTCCCTACGAATGGAACGTCGAAGTCACCCAGCGCGTAGCCAAGTACGCCCACGAGCGTGGTGTCTATGTGGAGGCCGAACTGGGAAAGGTGGGAGGCAAGGACGGCGCCCACGCCCCGGGCGTCCGGACGGACCCCGCCGAGGCCAAGGCATTCGTTGAGGCAACAGGAGTGGACGCGCTGGCTGTGGCTGTGGGTTCATCCCACGCCATGACCGAGCGAAGCGCCGCTCTGGACCTGCACTTGATCACACGGCTGAAGTCCGCCGTCGGAAAACCGCTGGTCCTTCACGGCTCCTCAGGCGTCACAGACGAGGTGCTCGTAGCCGCTATCGGCGCGGGTATGACTAAAATCAACGTATCCACACATTTGAACGGGTTCTTCACCCGCGCCGTCCGTGAGTACCTCGATGCCAACCCTGCAGTGGTAGATTCCCGGAAGTATATCAAGGCCGGCCGGGAAGCCCTGGTGCTGGAGTCCGCACGTATGCTGACGCTGTTCGCCAAAGCGAAATAGCAGGAACCCGCGAAAGGCTCGTCATGACCCGCACCGATCGGCTGACCGCCATCCTCGATCTCCTGGCCGAGTCCGGCCATGTGGAAGTCGAGGACATCGTGACGCGTCTTGGCGTGTCACCAGCCACGGCACGACGAGACCTGGATAGCCTCGCCAAGCAGCGGTTGCTCAGCCGGACCCGGGGTGGCGCCACCACTGGATCAGTGGCCTACGACCTTCCGGGCCGGTACAACCGTGACGATCACGCTGTGGCCAAACAGGAAATCGCCCTGGCAGCGTCTGCCTTGATCCGGCCCGGTGCTGTGATTGGGCTCAGCGGTGGAACCACCAACACAGCGCTGGCACAGCTCCTTTCCACCCGTGAGGACCTCAACGCTCCGTCCCACACGCCCACCCTGACCGTGGTGACCAATGCCATCAACATTGCCTCGCAGCTGGCAGTGCGTCCCAACATCAAGATCATGGTCACCGGCGGCATCCTGAACCCGCGCTCCTACGAACTCGTGGGCCCCTACACCGATGTCATCATGCAGAAAGTTGCTTTGGACATCGCGTTCATTGGCGTCAACGGCGTGGACCCGGACCTCGGCCCCACCATCACCGACGAAGGCGAAGCCATGGTCAACACGGTGATGGCACGCCGGGCCACTGAATCCTACGTTGTGGCGGACTCTTCCAAGGTAGGCCGCCGTTCCTTCGCCGCCATGGCCGGCTACGACTTCAGGCACCTCATCACCGATTCCGGCATCAGCGCCGAGGACAAAGCCGCCTTCGAAGCCAAGGGCACCGAAGTCATCGTCGCGGCCGCCAGCTAGGGTACCTGCTAGAACCGCATCCTCGGTGCGTGAAGCACTGAGTCGTCAACATCCCTGGGCACCCACTGGCTGAACGGCAAATCCAAACTGTACTGCCCGTCGTCGTTCTTGATCAGTGTGCGCAACTCGGCGTTGTCCGGGTTGTTGAGCGACTCGAAGTACTCAACTGTCCAGTGGAACCAGCGCATGCAAAACAGGCGCATGGTCAGTCCGTGCGTCACCAGGAGTGCGTTCGGGGCATAGCTGGGCTTTTGCCAGTGGCGGTAGAGCGTCTCCATGAACGATGACACGCGGTCGTACACGTCAGAGCCGGACTCACCCTCGCGGAACCGGTAGAAGAAATGGCCGTACAGGTTGCGCAGCTCCTTTTGATCTTCGATTTCCCCGGCAATTTGGAAGTTGGCCCAGTCCTGTTCCCGCAGCCGGGGTTCCTCGATCACGCGCTCGATCAGAGGTCCGAGTTTCATCGCTTCCAGGGTTTGGTAGGCCCGCAAATACGGCGATACGTAGACGCAGACCTGCTCGCCATCGAGTTTCCGGCGAAGTGCTTCGCCGGCAATCCGGGCCTGCTCCACCCCCATCTCAGTCAGGGGGATCCGATAATCCGGCACACGGTTGTAGATGGTCGTGTCGGCATTCGCGGCCGACTGTCCGTGCCGGATCATGAAGATTCTCGCTGGGGCGCCCATCCCACCAAGCATAGGTGCGTGGTTCCCGGCAAAGTGGCAGGAACTGCGGGCAAGATAGGTACATGTTCCTTGCTTCCCGCCGCCGGCTGCGCGCCGAAGTACTTATTGTGCTGGGCCTATCCCTGGGCCAGTCGGCCGTCTACTCCGTGGTGCAATTGCTGGACAAGATGACGCGGGCACCGTTGGCCGACGCCACCTCAACCCTGAACAGGTCCCAAAGCACCCGGGAGTACTTCGACCTTACGTACCAACTGCTGGACATCATCTTCGCCCTGGTGCCGGTGGCCCTGGTGTTCTATTTCCTGTCCATGCATATCCAGGCGAACCGGGATGGTGAGAGCGGTTCGGCCTTCGCCCGGCTTGGCTTCAATTTTGCCCGCCCCGGGAAAGACCTGATTCAGGGTTTGGGACTGGCGGCGGCTATCGGTATTCCATCGCTGGGTCTTTACGCGGCCGGGCGGGCCCTCGGAATCACCACGGCCATCGTGCCCAGCGGGCTGGACGCCTACTGGTGGACCGTGCCGGTGCTGGTCCTCTCGGCCATCCGGCACGCAATCGTCGAAGAAGTGATCGTGGTGGGCTACCTCATGGACCGCTTCGGCAAGTTCGGCTGGAGCATGCCGGTAGCCATCGTTGTCAGTGCCGTCCTGCGGGGCAGCTACCACCTGTACCAGGGCTTCGGGCCGTTCATCGGCAATGTGGTCATGGGGCTGGTGTTCGCGTGGATCTACACCAAAACCAAGCGGGTGATGCCGTTGGTGATTGCCCACGCCTTGCTCGATATCGTGGCGTTTGTTGGCTTCAGCCTGTTCGGTAAGGCGGTTGGCTTGGGATAGGGCCTTAAAATTATCCGGCCGCCATCGGTGGGTGACGTCCTTGGCACCCGCTGATGGCGGCCGAAGTTTTACCGGACATGGTTGACCGGTCCCGGGACTGGCCCGGATGGAGGGGGCTGTCAGATGGTGACGGCCCCGGAGGCGGTTTCGAAGGTGACGGCCAGGATGCCGGGGGTCCCGTGCGGGGCCATCCACTGGACCGCAACGTCCTCAAGCGGCTTTTCCACCGGCTCGCCCAACCACTCGGTGACGCGTTCGGCCGAGCCTGCAATGGTGAGGCTGGACATCTTGACGTCGCTCTCGTAAATCCTGGACGGGTGCAGTGCCGGGTCGCCCTCCCACTTGAGCAGGTACGGGACCTGGGGATCGGCGATCAAACCGAGGATTCCGATTTGCTGCCACACCAGTTCGCGGCCGTCCGGGAACTTGCGGTTGCCCGGAACAGCGGAGCGGCCAAGCCGGTCTTCGAACGGGGCGAGGTCCTCAACAGCGACGCACCAGCCCATCCACCCTCCTCCGGCAGCTGAGCGTGCACGAACTGCTTGGCCAAATGGTGCTTTGTCTGAAGCAGGGTGGTCCAGGACCTCCACCACTTCAAGGTACTTGTTATCCGCAAGGGGAATGATCATGTTCCGGGTACCGAAGCGCGGGTGCACTCCGCCCCGGACAGCGTCCACTCCCAATGCCGCGGAAATTCGTTCGGTAGTGGCCAAAAGGCCATCTCGTTCACAGGCGTAAGAGACGTGATCCATGCGCATGGCTTCATCTTGGCACTTTGTGATCGGGGTCTCAGCTAAGTCAAGCCTAACTAAGGTGGGATGTGTATAAACCGTGACGGTGGGCGTCATGGAGGGACGCGAAAAGACCGAAAGATTCCACCGGCGTCACAAAGCTGTCCTAGCCTCCGGACAGTTCCTAGACTGGCCCCAGCTCACACCGCACCACATTCCCGCCAAACCCATGCGTTATGAAGAGGAGAACTCCATGTCCCAAGGATGGTCTTTCGAAACCCGCCAGATCCACGCAGGCCAGGAGCCCGACTCCGCCACAGGCGCGCGGTCGCTGCCGATCTACCAGACCACGTCCTTCGTGTTCCCCAGCGCCGAAAGTGCTGCCAACCGCTTTGCCCTGGCCGAACTCGCACCCATCTATACCCGGATCGGCAACCCGACGCAGGATGCCGTGGAGCAGCGGGTTGCGAGCCTTGAAGGCGGACTGGGTGCACTCTTGCTCAGCTCCGGCCAGGCTGCCGAGACATTCGCCATCCTGAATATCGCCGAGGCCGGGGACCACATCGTAGCGAGCCCCAGCCTGTATGGCGGTACCTACAACCTGCTGGCGCACACGCTGAAGAAGTTTGGCATCTCGGTCACGTTCGTCGAGGATCCTGACAACCTGGACCAATGGCGTGACGCTGTCCAGCCGAACACCAAGCTGTTCTTCGGCGAAGTGGTTTCCAACCCCCGCCAGGATGTGCTGGATATCGAAGGCATCGCCCGTACGGCACATGAGGCCGGTGTGCCCCTGATCGTCGACAACACCCTGTCCACGCCGTACCTCATCCGACCCATCGAGTGGGGCGCGGACATCGTGGTCCATTCCGCAACAAAGTACCTGGGTGGCCATGGCTCCGCAATCGCCGGAGTGATCGTGGACTCCGGCAACTTCGACTTCGGCAAGGACCCGGAGCGTTTCCCTGGCTTCAACACGCCGGACCCGAGCTACAACGGGCTCGTCTACGCCCGGGACTTGGGCAAGGACGGCGCGCTGGGTGCCAACCTTTCCTACATCCTGAAGGCCCGCGTCCAGTTGCTTCGCGACCTTGGCTCGGCTGTGTCCCCGTTCAATGCCTTCCTCATTGCCCAGGGCCTGGAGACGTTGAGCCTGCGCGTGGAACGCCACGTAGCGAACGCCACCAAGGTTGCCCAGTGGCTTGAAAGCCACGACGACGTCGAATCGGTGGCCTATGCGGGCCTGCCGTCCAGCCCGTGGTACGACCGCGGCCGAAAGTATGGCCCCAAGGGCACCGGCGCAATTGTTGCGTTCAACATCAAGGGCGGCGTGGACGCCGGCAAGCGCTTCGTGGACGGATTGGAACTGCACTCCCATGTCGCCAACATTGGCGACGTCCGTTCCCTGGTCATCCACCCGGCGTCCACCACGCACAGCCAGCTGACGGTGGAACAGCAGGTCGCTGCCGGCGTCAATCCCGGCCTGGTCCGTTTGTCCGTAGGCATTGAGCACGTGGATGACATCATCGCCGACCTCGAAGCCGGATTCAGGGCTGCCAAGGGCGCCTGACGCCCGGGCTCATCACCTCCGCCGGGAACGCCGCCCGCGCCGACGATTATTCGCCGGGCGGCACTTCCGGGTGCTTCTTCGTGAATGAAGCTGGCCCAAACCGTCACACTGTTGTCACATTCTTCGCCAGAACCGCCCTGCATTTCCTAGACTCTTCGTATTAGGTCATGAGTGCCAGCACACAGCCCCGGCTTGCTGGCCGGCAACCCTCCTCCGCGGTGGGGTGCCCCGGGTGAAGACCTGGCCTGTTCGCACGCAAGGCGACGGGCAAGCGCGAGGATAGGTGTCAAAGGAATGACCATTACTGCTACAGCCCTTCCAAAATCCGGAGAAGAAGACGGAACCGTCAAGTATGCCGGGATCGGACCGCTGGAACTTGAAGCCGGCGGACTCCTTCCGGACGTTGTCCTGGCGTATGAAACCTGGGGCCGGCTGAACGCGGACGCGTCCAACGCCGTGCTCATCGAGCATGCGCTCACGGGCAGCACGCATGTCGCCCGTGGAGCCACTGACGAAGAAGGCTGGTGGGAGCAGCTGGTGGGGCCTGGTGCCACCATCGACACCGACAAGTTCTTCGTCATCTCCATCAACATCGTGGGTGGCTGCTATGGGAGTACCGGACCATCGTCGGAAGCGCCGGACGGCAAGCCCTGGGGCTCACGTTTCCCGTTGATCACCCTGCGCGACAGCACGGAGGCCGAAGCGCGACTGGCTGATGCCCTGGGTATCGATGCCTGGCATGCTGTGTTGGGCGGTTCGATGGGCGGCGCCCGGGCACTCGAGTGGGCCGTGACATTCCCGGACCGCGTCAAACGCTGCGCCGTCATCTCGGTGGGCGCCTACAGCACGGCCGAGCAGATTGCCTTCGCGCAAGCCCAGACTTTGGCGATCAGGCAGGACCCGAACTTCAACAACGGCGACTACTACGGCGGCTCTGCGCCCGAGCACGGTCTGGCGCTGGCCCGGCGCATCGCCCACATCACCTACCGCTCGGCACTGGAGCTGGATTTCCGCTTTGGCCGGCAAGCCCAGCACCAGGAGACACCGCTTGCTGCCGCGGTGTTGGGGGAGCGTGGCCGCTACCAGGTGGAAAGCTATTTGGACCACCAAGGGACAAAGCTGGTGCGCCGTTTTGATGCCAACAGCTATATCGCCATCACCGAGGCCCTGATGTCCCATGACGTCACGCGTGGCCGCGGCTCGCTGGAAGCGGCGTTGTCGCGGACCAGAGCTGAGTTTTTCGTAGCGGCAGTGGACAGCGACAGGCTCTACTTCCCGGCGCAATCGCGTGAATTGGCTGCTGCGCTCCCGGGCGACGTGCCGGTACAGGTCATTGAGGCACCCATTGGCCACGACGGGTTCCTCACCGAAATCGGGCAGCTTTCAAGCCAACTTCGCCAGGCGTTCTTCGCCTAAGCCTCCGGACGTATCAAACGGCTCAACCGTTCATGATGTCGGCGCGCTGCTTCATGTAGTCCTCCATGGCGATCTCGCCGTTGCTGAACTTCGCGTCCAGTTCTGACAGCTTCCGTGCCCGGTAGCCCTGTGGCTCGGAGCCGCTGGATGCCGGGAACGGCGCAGGGGATGAAGGGCTCGACGGCGGCCCGGCCTGCGGTGGCGCATCCGCGGGGCGGACGACGACCGGCTCGGATGGGTAGCCGGGGTAATTCTGTTGCGGGAAGTTCTGTGGGGGATAGCCCGGACCCGGCAGGTTCTGCTGCGGGTACCCGGGGCCGCGGAAGTCGCCATGCTGGATCCGACGCGCCCGGGAGCGGTTGTACATACGGATCCCGAGTGGGATCAGCCACGAGCAGACGATGATCCAGAAGATCAGATTGTTCACAGTGCAGGCCTCCTAGGTCTTCTCCCAGCTTAGCCCTGCTGCTGAAATCGACTCGGCGACGTCACACCAGCTTGGTGTCCATTCCCAGGAACCGGCCGTAGCGCTCCGCCTCGGCCTCAAGTGCGGCCTGCTGCTCCGGCGTTGCCGGCCGGTTCATGCGCACGTCCAACTCACAAGCCCCGCCGGAGAAGCCATGACGCCACCAACCGGCCAGTCTGCCGTCCAGCAGGACCACGTGCAGGGGTCCGTTGTCCTCGGGGAAATATGGAGCAGTCCCGCCCAGGTAATGCCGGGACTGCGAGTAGCCCATGACGTATTCGTCGTAACACTGAATGAGGTCGACGCGGGGGAGCCCGGACTCCCCGGCAGGCGAAGAATCGCTACCGCTCGAGAGGGCCTCCGCCTCCTCTGCGGCCAGGTAAAAACCGAGACCGTCAAAGGACACCGACGCGAGGCTGCCGGGAGACAGGTCGTCAGCCACGTGCAGGCCCAGCTTCACATCTTTCATGGTCAGACCGGACCACACGGAACAGTCTTTGATGGTGGCCGGCCCGCGGCTGCTGAAGTACCTCAGTGCCAGTTGCCCCAAGGCGCGCTCGCGGGCGTCCCCGGTCAGTGAGGACGTACCAACGAAACCCGGCACTCGTTCCTGGAACAGTGCATACGTCTGTTTCAGGGCGCCACCGGCGGAGCGGACGGGGGCGCCGCTCACCAGGGTGCAGCTGATTTCCGCGTGCATCAGATGGTAGATAAACCCCAGTCCCTTGCTGGGGAAGCCGGCTTGCCCCAGTACTTCAGCCAACTCTTCGCGGGTCTTATGGGCGCCGTCCGCCACGGCCTCACCGAGGATACGGCCACTCAATGCCGCTGATTCCTCATCCACACCCGTCTGGCGGTACATGCCCTTGTTTCCCTGATGAAGCCGATCCGCCGAGAGCCCCATCAACCAGCCGAGATCGTCCCGGTGCACAAAATGCCAGGTGGGCCGGAGGATATGCGTCCGCAGGATCGTTCCGTCTGCTACAGCCTGCTCCACCTCGGTGGAGGTGCTGCCGGCCGTCCTTTGTGCCAGCGACCATCGCGCGTAGGGGAACTCCTGCGACTGGACGGCCAGGAGGTTGCGGACCACCTCTCCGGCATTCCGGGCAAGCGGAGCCCGTAACTGTTGCCTTCGCAGGCGCAGTCGCCGAACATTCTCCGCCATGCGGGTCTCGTCAGCCGTCACTGCGGTCCTCGACAAGCATTGCCGTCACCCTAACGGCGCGGCAAGAGGGTGCCGCTGGAACCGAAGACGGGTCCCGGCGTCGGACGCTTTGGACTGATGCCGTCGCCTGAAGATTGGTGTCGCAGCCTTCGGATGACCCATGGGACGAAGTACTCGCGCGCCCAGACGAGGTCGGAAGAGCGGGCCTCGCGCCATGTACGTGGGGGTAATGGTTTGGGCATCAGGGGCTCGAGTGTATGTTCTACGTTCAGTGCCTCCAGGACCATGGTTGCGATGGTGTGGTGGCCCAACGGGGAGAAATGCAGGCGGTCGACATCCCACATTTGCGGATCAGCCAACTGCCGTAGCGACCACATGTCGGCCACCACGGCGTCGTGGCGTGCCGCTACGGTACGGAGGTTCTCGTTGTAGATAGCCACCTTGCCGCGAATGCGTCCCAGGACGGAGGCGGCCGTGTCCGGGCCGTTGAACAACACCACAGCGGCGCCGCCGGAGCTCAGCTCGCCCACCGCGACGTCGAGTTTTTCAGCCAGCAGATCGGGGTCGCCGCCAGGCCGGATGAGATCGTTGCCGCCGGCCGAGATGGACACCAGGTCCGGCTGCAACTCCAGGCAGGGACCAACCTGTTCGTCCAGAATCTGCTGCAGGAGCCGGCCCCTGATGGCGAGGTTGGCATACGCGAAATCCCCGTGCCCCCGGCCAAGCTCCTCAGCGACGCGATCGGCCCAGCCGCGGTAGCCGCCGGGGTTCGCGGGTTCGGGATCGCCGATCCCTTCAGTGAACGAATCACCCAGGGCCACGTAACGGCTCCAAGGGTGTTTTTGAACAGGTTCGCCCGGCTTCAACAAAGGATTGTTCTCACTCACGCTCATATCCTGCCTCGTCACTGACAACCTACGCCACCGTAGGTTGTTACTTCCGGGTAACTGTAAGAATGGAACCATGACTGAAGCCCCCGCATTCCCCGCGCCCGTTGTCCTGTGGTCCCACGACGAAGCCGAGCGTGCCGGCAAGCCACTCCTGGTCCTGCTGCACGGCTACGGTTCCAACGAGGAGGACCTCTTCAGCCTGGCCGGGCTGTTGCCTGACGGCTTCGTGGTGGCGGCACTCCGGGCGCCGATGCCCATGGGGCCGGGCTTCACGTGGTTCCCCCTCACAGCGTCCATCGACTACTCGCTGGACGCCGTGAAGCTTGCCGCGGAATACGCGCTGGGGTGGCTGGACACGGTCAAAGCCAACCACTCATCGGTGACCTTGCTTGGCTTCTCCATGGGCATGGCGATGGCTACCACCATGGTCCGCTACCGTCCCGCGGACTTTGCTGCCGTCGTCGGACTTTCAGGTTTTGTGATCGACGCCGGCGCTGACGCCGCCTTCCGGGACCACGAACTGGATGGCTCGATGCCCATGTTCTGGGGCCGGGACCAGCAGGATCCGGTCATTACCCAGGACAAGATCGAATACACCATGGGCTGGGTGCGAAAGCACGTAGACCTCACCAAGGTGCTCTACACCGGGATGTGGCACGGCATCAACCAGCAGGAGATCGGGCACGTGGGTGAATTCCTGACCCACAAAGTCCTCACCGATTGAGTTTTTGTACAGATAACGCCCCCAAGAGCCGTTCTTGAGGGCGTTATCTGTACAAAATCCCGGTGCGTCAGGCGGCGGTGATCCGCACAGTCTGGCCGTTGACGGTCACGGTATCGCCCACGTGGAGTTGGCGGCCACGGCGGTCATCGATCTCGTCGTTGACTTTGACCAAGCCGTTCTTGATGAGCTCCGTGGCTTCGACACCGTCTTCCACGAGGTTGGCAAGCTTCAGCAGTTGGCCAAGGCGGATCATGTCGTCGCGGATGGGGATCTCTTCGATTTCCGGATTGCTCATACAGTAATGATGCCTGAAGTAGTGTGGGGACGGTGCCGCAGCCTTCTCCCCGTCCTGTCCTTCCGCTCGCCCTTGGCCTCCCCATTGCAGTCGCAACAGGCTTGGTCATCCCGCTCCAAGGAAGGATCAACGGGGCACTTGGCGCCAGGCTCGAGGACGGCATTGCCGCCGCCGTGGTGAGCTTCACCACAGGACTCCTGCTCATCAGTGCAATTTCCTTTGCAACACCCAAAGGCAGGGCCGGCCTCCAGCGCATTATCCCCGCCGTCCGGAACCGCAGCTTTCCACGCTTCTACGTCATGGCCGGTGCCATCGGTGCATTGTTCGTGTTTGCCCAGTCGTTCACCGTCGCCCTGCTGGGGGTAGCGCTCTTCACTGTTGCCGCGGTGACGGGGCAGACATTGAGCGGATTGCTGGTGGACCGGATGGGCATCGGACCGGGAGGGAAACGTGCCATCACGGGAGTGCGGGTCCTGGGCAGCGTCCTGACCGTTGCCGCCGTCGCCTGGGCAGTTTCGCCCCGGTTCGGCGGCGACGCCGATATCGCCTCCCTCGTGTTGCCCGTCCTGCTGCCACTTGCTGCCGGATTCTTCATGAGCTTCCAACAAGCCATGAATGGAACGGCCACCGTTCACTACGGGACGCCGATTGCAGCCACGCTGGTCAACTTCATTGCCGGGTCAGCCATCCTCTGGATCGCATGGCTCATTAAGCTTGCCGTCGCCGGCCCGGGCAATCCGCTTCCCTCGGAGTGGTGGTACTACCTCGGCGGGCCCATGGGCTGCCTCTTCATCGGGCTGGCGGCCCTCCTGGTCCGCAGCCTCGGCGTGCTGATCACCGGCTTGGGCATGATTGCCGGTCAGCTGGTGGGATCGTTGCTGCTCGACGTCGTGATCCCCAGTCCCGGCGCCGTGGTCGCCTTGCCCACGGTGCTGGGTACGGTACTGACGCTCGCCGCCATCATCGTGGCCACCTTGCCGTGGCCCAAAGGCGCTTTCGCACGAAGAGGCCATGCCAAAGGCCGGTAGGCTAGGAGACGCAGTGCCCCCAAGTGCTTTTTCCAGTAGGGTCAAGTACTTTGCAGTAAATTTCCCCCAGCACCCCGCCGGACAACCTCGTCCGGAAACCGGGGCTAACCACCGCGGACCGCACCCAGCGGCCCTGTAGAACAAATGGAGTACCCATGGCAGCAAAATCCGTCCTTGACCAGGTCATTTCCCTCTCCAAGCGGAGGGGCTTTGTCTTCCAGGCCGGTGAAATCTATGGTGGCTCCCGTTCCGCATGGGACTACGGTCCCCTCGGCGCGGAGCTGAAGGAAAACATCAAGCGGCAGTGGTGGCAGAGCATGGTCCGGGGCCGCGAGGACGTTGTAGGCCTGGATTCCTCCGTCATCCTTCCCCGCCAGGTATGGGAAGCGTCCGGCCACGTGGAGGTCTTCTCCGATCCTTTGGTGGAGTGCCTGTCCTGCCACAAGCGCTACCGTGCAGACCACCTCGAGGAAGAGTACGAGGAAAAGAAGGGCCGTCCCGCTGAGAACGGCCTCAAGGACATCGCCTGTGCCAACTGCGGCACCCGTGGCGAATGGACCGAGCCGCAGGAATTCTCCGGCCTTCTGAAGACGTTCCTCGGCCCGGTGGCCAGCGACGAAGGCATGCACTACCTCCGCCCGGAAACCGCCCAGGGCATCTTCGTGAACTTCAACAACGTGCTCACCACCTCCCGGAAGAAGCCGCCGTTCGGCATCGGCCAGATCGGCAAGTCCTTCCGTAACGAGATCACCCCGGGCAACTTCATCTTCCGTACCCGCGAGTTCGAGCAGATGGAGATGGAATTCTTCGTCGAGCCCGGCACCGATGAAGAGTGGCACCAGTACTGGATGAAAGAGCGCATGTCCTGGTACACGGGCCTGGGCATCCGTGAAGACAACCTCCGTTTCTTCGAGCACCCGCTGGAGAAGCTCAGCCACTACTCCAAGGGCACTACGGACATCGAATACCGTTTCGGTTTCCAAGGCTCCGAGTGGGGCGAGCTCGAAGGCATCGCCAACCGGACGGACTTCGACCTCTCCACCCACGCCAAGGCCTCGGGCACCGACCTGAGCTACTTCAACCAGGCAACCAACGAGCGCTACACCCCGTTCGTGATCGAGCCCGCCGCTGGCCTGACCCGCTCCTTCATGGCCTTCCTGATCGACGCGTACACCGAGGATGAGGCACCCAACGCCAAGGGCGGCGTCGACGTCCGTACGGTGCTGAAGCTGGATCCGCGCCTTGCCCCGGTCAAGGCAGCCGTCCTGCCCCTGAGCCGCAACGAGGACTTGTCCCCCAAGGCCAAGGCGTTGGGCGCCCAGTTGCGCAAGAACTGGAACATCGACTTCGACGACGCCGGAGCCATCGGCCGCCGCTACCGTCGCCAGGACGAGATCGGTACCCCGTTCTGCATCACCGTGGACTTCGACACGCTCGAAGACCAGGCAGTCACCATCCGTGAGCGCGACACCATGAGCCAGGAACGCGTGTCCTTGGACAAGGTTGAAGGCTACCTGGCAGCACGCTTGATCGGCGCCTGATCGTGGCTTTGGAGTACCGCGAATGGAAGGAAGGCGACGACCTCGCCCTCCTGGAGATCTGGGGTAGCCCGGAGACCCTTCCCGCCGAGCAGTTCCGTGCCGCCCTGGCGCCGTCGGGCAACCAGCCATGGCGCCGGTGCATCGTGGCCGAGGACGTCGTGGACGGCGTACGGATTCCCGTTGCGGCAGGCGTGGTCCATGAGGCATCGCTGCACCCCGAACGCCTCTGGGTTTACATCGAGGTTGCCAAGGACCATCGCCGGGAAGGCGTCGGCGCCACGCTGCTGACCATGCTTCGCCGCGAAGCCGGGAACTCGCCGTCGGGCGTTTCCAAGCTGCGCAGCAAGGTGGAACCGGGAACTGCTGGTGCGGCATTTGCTGCGGCTGCGGGACTGGCACCGATCCAGCGTTCGCAGCTGGTGGTTGTGGAGCCTGAGCCTCTGTCATTGCCGAGGTTCGGCGACGGTTCCGAGGAAGCTGCGTCGGAGCGTGTGGAGGACCTGGCGACTGGTTCCGTTGAGCTCAGTGATGTGGTGGGTAAGTACTACTCGCACGTCCACCACTGGGATAGCCCGGGGGAGCTGGGCGTTGCAACGGTTCAGCGCTTGTTCCTGCATGACCTGACAGGTGCCCATGGCGCAATAGTCCTGCGCGCGCCCAAGGCCAGTGCCTTCGGCGAAGGCGTTCCCGCGAGCCGCAAGGGAAAGATCCAGGCGTTTGCCATCAGCTACGCCCAGGGCAACACCGACGAACCGTCGGACGTCTTCCTCGGCCATGATCCTCAACTGTCCACTGACGATGCGTCGGCTGCGGTGAGGGATCTGCTGGCGCTCATTGCCTACCAGCACCCGGTGTTGTTGGAAGTTGACGAATCGATGACGGCCCTGCGGAATGTCCTCACTCCGTTGCTGGAATCAGGCAAGGCCCACGTGCGCGGTGCGGATACGTTGATCGTGAGCGACTGACCACTGTTTCCGCATGTCAGGATCCCACGCCGTCCGTCACCATGGGGCAGCGTGGGATCCTGCGTTTAAGCTTCGCCGTGGGACACCCATCTTCGCTGGAGCCAACACAGCGGGCGGGTGACATCCGAATCCGCGCGTCCAAAGCCGGTCTTTGTGGCGACAAGGAAGGTGAACGTCCTGGGTCGTGGGGTGTCCGGGGCCCGCGTAGGGTTGAGGCATGAGGTTTTGCTGCTGATGGGCCACGGTCACTCCCACGGTCATTCTGAAAGTTCCGAGCCAACGCCGCAGGCTCTTGCCTCGCGGAAGAGGGCCAACTGGATATTGGCGGCCATACTTGTTCCGCTGGGCGTCCTGACCCTGGTGGCCATGATGGTCATGTGGCCCTCGGGCAGCCGGGAAGGGATCACTTTCTCAAGCCCGTACCAAGCTGCCCCGGGCGTCACGTTCGATACCGGCCGGATCCAGAGCGTGGTGGTGGAAAGCTGCACGCAAACCGGCCAGACGGATACGGGCCAAACAGGCACCGGCCAAACGGACACCGGCCAAAACAACCAGTCCGGCGGCTCGCAGTGCACGTTCGCCTTTACGGAGCCGGACAAGGGCGGGGATGTAGTCAAGGTGGTCATCAACCCTGACGTTGCCATGTCCCACGGCGTGGACGTGGGGGACTCCATCCGGTACTTGAACCTCTCCGCGGTCCAGGGTGCCAACGCGGGCAGCGGCGCTCCTGCCTATGTCTTTGTCGATTTTGTCCGCAGCATTCCCATCGCGCTGCTGGCCGTCCTGTACGCGGCGGTGGTTATCGCGGTTGCCCGTTGGCGCGGCTTCCGGGCGCTCCTTGGGCTGGTGGGTGCGTACTTCGTCCTGGTCAGCTTCATCCTGCCCGGATTGGTGGAGGGCAAACCCCCGCTGCTGCTGGCGTTGGTGGGGTCCACGGTGATCATGATCGGGGTCCTGTATTTTGCGCACGGATTCTCGGCGCGAACGTCCACGGCCCTCTTGGGGACCATATTTGGGCTCAGCATCACAGCGCTGTTGGCGGCCTGGGCTACGGATGCCGCCAACCTGGCCGGCGTCGGAAACCACGATGCCTCAACGCTGGTGAACATGTCGAGCCAGATCTCCATCTCCGGGATCATTCTCTGCGGCCTGATCATTTCCGGCCTGGGCGTGCTTAATGACGTCACCATTACCCAGTCCTCGGCAGTGTGGGAACTCTATGAACTGGCGCCCAACACCAGCGCCCGCAAACTGTTCACCTCGGCCATGCGGATCGGCCGGGACCACATCGCCTCCACGGTGTACACCATCGCTTTTGCCTACGCGGGCGCAGCCCTTCCGATACTCATCATCGTGATGCTCTACGACCGTCCCTTGGCTGAAGCGCTCACCAGCGCCGAACTCTCCGAAGAAGTCATCCGAACGCTCGTGGGTTCCATCGGGCTGGTTCTTGCGATCCCGGTCACGACGCTGATCGCCGTCCTCGTCGTCAAGGCGACCGGCATGAAGCGCCCAGCTCCTGCGGATGGGCCGTCGGTTGGTCCCGACGACGTCGAGGACACCGGCGCGCTGGCGGCAGCGGCCGCCGTCGCGCGGTCCGACGCGCACGACGCCGGAACCCGCCTCGACGCTCCCGCCAAACCTGCACGGCCGGGCAGCCGCCGCGCCCAGCGGGAAGCGGAGCGGCGCAGCCCGGAATAGCCCACTGATGACATTTGTCACCCAGAAGGTGTGACACCGTCCAGGGGTGCGACGGGCAGGACGCGGGTTGACTTGGTTGCAGAACAACAGCAACCAGGGAGAGCCATGAAAGCAGCAGGTGTACCGGCCGTTCAGGCCGCCGGACTTCACAAGAGCTTTGGAAAGGTCCACGCAGTTCGCGGGCTGGACCTGACGGTGCAGCAGGGGGAGGTGGTGGCCTTCCTTGGGCCCAATGGCGCCGGCAAGACCACCACCATCGACATGATCCTTGGGCTGAGCACCCCGGACCGGGGCAGTGTCTCGGTCTTCGGGCACACGCCACGGGCTGCGATTGCCAGGGGCCAGGTGGCTGCAGTGATGCAGACCGGTGGCTTGCTGCGGGATATCAGCGTCCGGGAGACGGTGCAGCTCACTGCAGCGATGTTCGACTCCTCGCGCCCGGTTGACGAAGTCCTGACCCGCGCAGGCATCCTGGACATCGCGGACCGGAGGGTGGAGAAGTGTTCCGGCGGGCAACAGCAGCGCCTGCGCTTTGCCATGGCGTTGGTCTCCGACCCCGGGCTGCTCATCCTCGATGAACCGACCACCGGTATGGACGTAGCGGGGCGCCGTGATTTTTGGACTGCCATCAGGGCCGACGCGTCGCGGGGGCGAACCGTCATCTTCGCCACCCACTATCTTGAGGAGGCTGATGCCTACGCCGATCGCATCGTCCTGGTCCGCCAAGGGGCTGTTGTTGCCGACGGCACGGCAGCACAGGTGAAGAACCTCGCGTCCGGACGGACGGTCCGGGCAGCGCTGCCGCCGGGGGACCGGGAGCTGCTGGCCGGGCTGCCGCCGGCCGCCACAGTGGAGTACGACGCCGGGCGCGTCACCGTCCGAACCTCCGACTCGGACACAGTGGTCCGCTACCTGCTCAACAACACCGGTGCCCACGACCTTGAAGTGGTCGCCCACAACCTGGAGGAGGCCTTCGTGGCGCTCACCGCGGACGAACCAGGGACGGGCGCTATCCACCACGCATTGGAAGGAGACCGGGCATGAGCCAGGCACCAGCCATCCAGGACCGGAAGCCATCCGCAGGCGGCATCAACCGCACCTTCCTGTGGATAGAAATCAAGCGGATGCTCCGAAACCGCAGGACCGTCATCTTTACCGTCCTGATGCCGGCCATCTTCTTCTTCATCTTTGGGCTGTCCAACAAGGACCAACTGCTTCCCAACGGCCATAGCTACGGGCAGTACATCCTGATCAGCCTCACCGTCTACGCGGCCATGACGGCAGCCACAGGTGCGGGCAGCCAGGTGGCTGTTGAACGGGCGCAGGGCTGGAGCAGGCAACTGCGGCTCACCCCGCTCCTGCCGGGGGCCTACATTGCCGTCAAGGCAGCGGCGGCGCTGACCTTGTCCCTGGTAGCCGTCATTGCCCAATTCGTCATTGGTGCCATCGCCGGGGTGACCATGGACCCGCAGATCTGGCTGACCGCAGGCCTGGTTGCCTGGTTGGGTTCACTAGTCTTCGCCGCCCTGGGCCTGTTCGTCGGGTACCTCATGCCAAGCCAGAACGTCATGCAGATCCTTGGCCCGGCGCTCGCCATCCTGGCCATGTTGGGAGGATTGTTCATGCCGATCGAGATCATGGGAGACACCTTCGGCGAGATTGCGAAGTTCACACCGGCCTACGGGATCGGACAATTGGCGCGCAGCCCCATCACCGGCGATTTTGATGCCCTCTGGATCGTTAACGTGCTGGTATGGCTGGCCATCTTCGTTGGCGGGGCGGCCATGGCCTTCCGCCGTGACACAAAACGTGTCTGAGCCCGTCCCGCGGTGACTATTGTGGGATCCATGAGCAGCCCTGGCCTTGGCGACACGTTCCGTGGGCCCGGGCCCCGCAAATGGTTCGTAGGAGCCGGATTCTCCATCATCCTCTGGGCCTGGCCCACGTGGAACCTGGTGTGGTCGGTGGACGAACCCCCGCTATGGAAGGTGGCTGCTTCCGCATCGCTGGTGGCTTTCTTCGCCGCCTACGCCGTCCTGCCGATGTTCAGCCGGAGCCGCGGAACCAGGACGGGACTCGCCTGTACGGGGATCCTGTTGGCTTTGAACGGCCTTGTCATTCTCCTGGTCGGCAAGGAGGCATTGTGGACCTGGCCGTTCCTCGCATGCGCCATCGCCATGACCGTGCTGCCGCCACGTGTGGACTTTGTCCTCATCCTTGCCATGGCCGCTGTGTCCTTGGCGACGGAACTGGTAACCGGTACCCCCGAGCAGGCGTTCTTCCAGCCCGCCCTCATCCTGTCGCTCGGCCTCATGATGTCCTCCTTTGCACGGCTGATCCGGCAGACGGTCCAGCTCCGCGAGGCGCAAACCGAACTGGCCGACGCCGCAGTGGCTGCCGAGCGCAGCCGCGTCGCCCGGGACATGCACGACATTCTGGGGCACTCCTTGACGGTGATCGCTGTCAAAGCGGAGCTGGCCGGGCGGTTGATGGAAGGATCACCCGCGGATCCGGCCACGGACAGGGCCGCCGCGGAAATCAGCGATGTGCAGGACCTGGCCCGCGGCGCGCTCGCAGATGTCAGGGCCACTGTTGCCGGTTACCGGGGAGTGAACGTCCTTGCCGAGCTCGCAGCGGCCCGGTCAGCTCTCGAGTCGGCGGGGATCAATGCTGAATTGCCCGGCTCGGTGGAGCAGGTGCCGGCCAGGCACCGGGAACTGTTCGGCTGGGTGCTCAGGGAAGGCATCACGAACGTGGTTCGGCACTCAGGCGCCGGCCGCTGCCGGGTCCTGTTGACGGCGTCGAGCGTCATGGTGGAGGACGACGGCGTCGGGCCAGGTGCCGCGGGATCCTTCGGTAGCGGCCTGGCCGGGATCCGCGAAAGGGCAGCGGCTGCCGGTGGCAGCGTTAATGTGGGCTTGAGTGACCTGGGAGGGTTCAGATTGGTTGTTGAGGTATGACTATCCGTTTGGTGATTGCCGACGACCAAGCGTTGGTCCGCGGGGCTTTGGCCGCTTTGCTGGGGCTTGAGCCGGACATCGAGGTGGTGGCTGAGCTGGGTGACGGAACAGGAGTGGCGGACGCCGTCGTCGAATACGCTGCGGATGTGGCCATGCTCGACGTCGAGATGCCCGGGTTGGATGGCATCAGTGCCGCAGCGGCCGTCCGCCGGGCGGCGCCTTCGTGCCGGGTCCTCATGGTCACCACGTTCGGCCGGCCGGGCTACCTCAAGAGGGCCATGCAGGCCGGAGCGTCGGGCTTCGTGGTCAAGGACACGCCTGCGCGCCAGCTGGCTGAGGCGGTCAGGCGCGTGCACCGCGGACTGCGCGTAGTGGATCCCGTCCTCGCCGCGGAGTCGTTGACTTCCGGCGACAGCCCGCTGACCGAACGTGAGGCGGACGTGCTTCGGGCAGCGTCCGACGGCGGCACCGTGGCAGACATTGCCAAGGCCGCGATGCTCTCCGAGGGGACAGTACGGAACTACCTCTCCGCGGCCATGGCCAAGACAGGCGGAAGGACCAGGGCGGAGGCGGTCCGGTTGGCCGCGGACAATGGCTGGCTTCTCTAGGGTTTCCCGCCGATTTGCCCGCATTTGCAACAATGGATGGGTGACTGTAGTAGCGACGCCCCCTGCACCAAAGCTCGAGCTCCCGCCATTGAAGCTCGGTGGGATCACCGTGGACACCCCGGTAATCCTCGCCCCCATGGCGGGCATCACCAACTCTGCCTTCCGCAGGCTCTGCCGTGAATACGGCGGCGGCATGTACGTGGCCGAGATGGTGACCTCGCGTGCCCTCGTGGAGCGGACGCCGGAATCGCTGCGCATCATCTCCCACGATGAGGACGAGAAAGTCCGATCGGTGCAGCTCTACGGCGTGGATCCCGTGACGGTTGGTGCCGCAGTGCGCATGCTCGTGGAAGAAGACCGGGCAGATCACATCGACCTTAACTTTGGGTGCCCAGTGCCCAAAGTCACCCGACGCGGCGGCGGCTCTGCCCTGCCGTGGAAGATCGACCTCTTTACGTCCATCGTGAACACAGCAGTCAAGGAAGTGTCCAAGGGCGGCATCCCGCTGACCATTAAGATGCGCAAGGGCATCGATGAGGACCACCTGACGTACCTCGACGCCGGCCGCATCGCCCGCGACGCCGGAGTGGCCGCCGTCGCACTGCACGGCCGAACCGCCGCGCAGTTCTATTCCGGCCAGGCCGACTGGTCCGCCATTGCCCGCCTCCGCGAGGCATTGCCCGACATCCCGGTGCTGGGCAACGGCGATATCTGGTCCGCTGAGGACGCTGTCCGCATGGTCCGGGAAACCGGCGTGGACGGCGTCGTCGTCGGCCGTGGTTGCCAGGGGCGCCCGTGGCTGTTCGGTGACCTGCAGGCCGCCTTCGAAGGCAGCGACCAGCGACACCGCCCGGGCCTGCGTGAAGTAGCCGAGGGCGTTTACCGGCACGCCGAACTGATGGTGGAGACCTTCGGGAACGACGAATACAAAGCGCTCCGCGAGATCCGCAAGCACATGGCCTGGTACTTCAAGGGCTACGTGGTGGGCGGGGAACTGCGTGCCAAGCTGGCCACCGTGCCCACCCTGGAGGTCCTGCGCGAATACCTTGACGAGCTGGACATGGATTCGCCCTACCCCGGAGTTGATTCCGAGGGTCCCCGCGGCCGCGCAGGTTCGCCAAAAAAGCCCGCGTTGCCCAAGGACTGGCTGGTCAGCCGTCAGCTGAACGCTGAACAGAGCGCGGAAATCTCCGCTGCGGAGCTGGACGTTTCGGGCGGCTAGCCTCACACGTGTAAGACTGACTCAAGAAGCTCCACACCCCGGCGCTTGAAGGAGGCAGATACCCATGGGAACCGAAGCAGTGCTTGGCCACAACGGAACCAGTCACGATTATGTGTTGGCCATTCCCGGATACGCCGAGGCGGATTCAGCACGGTGGGTCGAAGAGTCCCGCAAGACCACGTACCGTTCGGACTTTGAACGGGACCGTGCCCGGGTCCTGCATTCCTCGGCACTGCGCAGGCTGGGCGCCAAGACCCAGGTGGTCGCCCCGGACACGGACGACTTTGTCCGCACCCGGCTGACCCACAGCCTCGAAGTCGCACAGGTTGGCCGTGAGCTTGGCCGCTCCCTGGGCTGTGATCCTGACGTCGTGGATACAGCCTGCCTGAGCCATGACCTGGGACACCCGCCCTTCGGCCACAACGGCGAATCCGCTTTGAACGAGGTGGCTCACACCATCGGTGGTTTCGAAGGCAATGCCCAAACACTGCGCCTGCTGACCCGGCTCGAACCCAAGGTCCTGGGCGAGGACGGCAGGCCCGCGGGACTCAACCTGACCCGCGCCAGCCTGGACGCCGCATCCAAATACCCGTGGTCCGCCGTCGACGCCCCCGTCATCCACGGCCACCGCACCAGCAAGTTCGGCGCCTACGAAGACGACCTTCCCGTGTTTGAGTGGCTGCGTGAAGGCGCCCCCGGAAACCGCTCGTGCATCGAGGCCCAGGTGATGGACCTCGCCGACGACATTTCGTACTCGGTCCACGACGTCGAAGACGCTATTGTCGCCGGCCATTTCCAGCTCAAATGGATGGAAAACCCGGATCACCGGGCGCGCGTGGTGGGTTACACCAAACAGTGGTACTTGCCGCACAACGACCCCGCCGAAATCGATGCGGCGCTGGCCCGGTTGGAAGCCACCAGGGTTTGGGTCCGCGAGGCCGATGGCAGCCGGAAGTCCATGGCCGCCCTGAAGGACATGACCAGCCAGTTGATCGGCCGGTTCTGCCAGAGTGCAATGGAAACCACCCGGGACCATTTCGGGCCCGCCAACCTGACCCGCTACGACGCCGAACTCATGGTTCCCGAGGACACCGTCACCGAGATCGCGGTCCTCAAGGGCCTTGCCACCACCTTCGTCAT
Organism: Paenarthrobacter sp. A20; assembly: GCF_024168825.1. Lineage (NCBI taxonomy): Bacteria > Bacillati > Actinomycetota > Actinomycetes > Micrococcales > Micrococcaceae > Paenarthrobacter > Paenarthrobacter sp. A20. The sequence goes on from NZ_JALJWH010000001.1 coordinate 2,657,170, forward strand.
CTCCACCGACCACCGCCAGCCGGTCTACGAACGCCAGCGCGAGGTGCTGCACGCCCTCGTGGGTGTCTTGAACGCCACCGGCGACCGTCACCTGGAGCCGATGTTCGCTGCGGACTGGCGCGACGCCGTCGACGACGGTGCCCGGCTGCGCGTGGTGATCGACCAGGTCGCATCGCTGACGGACGTGTCCGCGCTGGCCATGTATGAACGCCTTGTGGGCAGCCTCCCGTCACTTTGGTGAGGGCCGGTGCGTTTGGCCGGAGCGACTAGGATGGTCACGTGGCTGGCCTGATCAAACGTGAAGATATCGACGAAGTACGCCAGCGCACGGATATCAAGGAAGTCGTTGACGGATACGTCACGCTCAAAGGCGCGGGACTGGGCAGCTTCAAGGGACTGTGCCCCTTCCACGACGAGCGATCGCCCTCCTTCACCGTCCGCCCACAAGTGGGCAGGTACCACTGCTTCGGCTGCGGCGAGGACGGCGACGCCATCTCCTTCGTCCAGAAAATGGACCACAGCTCGTTCCATGAGGCCGTCGAGAAGCTGGCTGCAAGGATCGGCTACGAGCTGCGCTACGAGGACGGCGGAACCGGTCCCAGCCGCGAGGAAGTGGGCAAACGCCAGCGCTTGCTGGACGCGCACAAGATCGCCGATGAGTTCTTCCGCGCCCAGCTGCTGACTCCCGGGGCGGCCGAAGGACGCAACTTCCTAGATGGCCGCGGCTTTGACCGCGCGGCCGCTGAGCATTTCGGTGTGGGCTATGCCCCGCAGGGTTGGGACGCTCTCCTGAAGCACCTTCGTGGCCGTGGGTTCACTGACGCTGAGTTGAAACTCACAGGGATGTTTTCTGAGGGGAACAGGGGCATCTACGACCGCTTCCGGGGAAGACTCATCTGGCCCATCCGCGACATCGCCGGCGACACCATCGGCTTCGGCGCCCGCAAGCTTTACGAGGACGACCAGGGCCCCAAGTACCTGAATACCCCTGAGACCACGCTCTACAAGAAATCCCAGGTCCTCTACGGCATCGACATCGCCAAGCGGAACATCGCCAAGGAGCGCCAACTGGTGGTGGTGGAGGGGTACACCGACGTTATGGCCTGCCACCTCGCAGGAGTCACGACGGCGGTAGCCACCTGCGGTACTGCGTTCGGCACCGAACACATCAAGGTCGCCCGGCGGCTGCTTTCGGACGACGGCAGCGGCGGGGAGGTCATCTTCACGTTCGACGGCGACGCCGCCGGCCAGAAGGCCGCCCTGAGGGCTTTTGAGGAAGACCAGCGCTTCACGGCCCAGACCTACGTCGCCGTGGAGCCCACTGGTGCCGATCCCTGCGATCTTCGCCAACTCAAGGGCGACGCCGCGGTGCGCGACCTCATCGGTACCCGGAAGCCGCTTTTTGAGTTCGCCATCAGGGCCACTTTGCGCCGGCACAACCTGGACACCGTGGAAGGCCGTGTGGCCGCATTGCGGGAAGCCGCCCCCGTGGTGGCACAGATCAGGGACTCTGCCACGCGGCCCGGCTATACGCGCAACCTGGCTGGCTGGTTGGGCATGCCCATCGAGGAAGTCAGCAGCTATGTTGGGGCGGCCGCCAAGCGCGCAGCGTCCGGCGGCAGCACGTCGGGTCCCTCCGGCGCAGCTGAACAATCCGCGGCGGCGGCAGCACCGCCGTCGAGCGGTCCTGTCTTCCAACGGCCCGACCCCAGGGACCCGATAGCGGGTATGGAACGCCAGGCCCTGGAAGTTGTCCTCCAGGAGCCCGCGGTGCTTGGCGGGGGAGCGTGGGAACGTTTCGAGGCCTCGTACTTTGCCACCCCTGCCTATGCTGCCGTCCACACGGCAGTGCGCGCCGCTGGCCTCGCCCATGCGGCTGATCCGGTGGCGTGGGTGGAACAGGTCCGCCAGGAAGTTCCCGAGCCGCTGCGGCCGTTGGTGTCCGAGCTTGCTGTCACACCGTTGCCCGCCAGCACTCCCGAAGCCATGCAGCGGTACTGCCGGGACATCCTGGCCCGCCTCTTCGAACTGCAGATCACACGCATCAAAGCTGACAAGATGGGCCAGTTGCAGCGCTTGGACGCAGGAGCCAACCCGGAGGAATTCCAGCGCCTGAACCGGGAGCTCATGCAGTTGGAAATGGAACGTCGCGCGCTGCGTTCCGACGGCTGAGAACCTCGATTTCGTTTTCCGGCGGGCCCCTGTTAAGCTAGTAACCGCTTCATTCCTCCGTAGCTCAATTGGCAGAGCATTCGACTGTTAATCGAAGGGTTACTGGTTCAAGTCCAGTCGGAGGAGCGCGCAATACCCCCGTTCCGGTGATCCGGAATGGGGGTATTTTTTATACCCCCAGGGGGTATGCCGGGCCGATTTCGCATTCCGGTGAAACCTTTGCTAAAGTCATAACCGCTTCATTCCTCCGTAGCTCAATTGGCAGAGCATTCGACTGTTAATCGAAGGGTTACTGGTTCAAGTCCAGTCGGAGGAGCACAAGGACCCCGTACCGGCTTCCCGCCGGTGCGGGGTTCGTCTTTTTCAGACGAAATCCATCTCCACCTGCAGGAAGCGGGCTGCCTCGGCCACGGCTGCCAGGAACGAATCCTGTTCTGTAGGTGGGGTCCTGGGTTCGCGGGGATGCCACTCGTGCGGAGCTGAGTAGACGCGGGTGAAGCCGCCACCGGGTGGTGCGTAGAAAATTCCGAAACGCTGGACAGGCCACTCAGGCGAGGTCTCGGGTGCAACCAGCAGGGCTGCGTCGGCTTCGGGGTTGTACCACTGGGCAATGGGGCGGCGCCGGTCGTCGGTGAAGAGTCCTGCGGCGTAGAGGGCGGCTGACTGCGGGCTGGTCACTGAGCACAGACGATCCCACCACAGCGGCAGGATGCGTTCATCCCGTCGCTGCCAGGGTGCCGGAAGCGGCTGCAGCTCTTGCCAATGTGGCACAGCTCAACTTTATCGCCGGTAGGTGGCGCGCAAAAGGGTTCTAGCGCGAGAGCCCCAGACGCGGATAGAGCACCTCGAAGCCTTTGGTCAGTCCCGCGTTCAGGGCGATACCCACGTGTCCGCCGTTGGGGACCTCGTAGTAGGTGACGGTCATGCCTGCTGCCTGTGCAGCAGCGGAGACGGCTTTGGCGGCGGCCACGTACGTCACGTCGTCGGAGCCAACAGTGAAGACGGCCGTGGTGTCAGGGAATTGCTTGCCCTTCATGATGTTGATGGGCTTCTGGGCGTCGTAATCCGCCTGGTTGCCGCCGAAGATGGCTGCAAGATTGCCTGCCGGATCCTCGGCGCCCGGGAACTCTTCACCGGAGATGTCCACCACGTTGCCCCACATTTTCGGGTATTTGACGGCGAAGGAGATGGCGCACTGGCCGCCGTTGGAGTAACCGGCGATGGTCCAATGCTCCCGGTCCGGGAGGATGTTCAGGTTGGCTTTGGCCCAGTTCACCACGTCCTCATTGATGTACTTCTCCACGTTGCCGTACTTGGCAGTGTCCAAGCAGAGGTTGTCGTTCTCATCAGGGCCGATCTGGTCCGCGACGATGGCAATCGGGGCAAGGCCGTTGTTCTTCGCCGCGAATTCATCCAACGCAGCCGATACGTACTGGGGGTCGGGGAGGCCGGGCTGGCCCATCATGAGGACGTACAGGGGCAACCGTGGCGGGTTGTCCGTCAGGGCCGCAGGAGGCAGGTAGATGCCGGCGGGCCGGGCGTCAAAGCCCGAGGCCGTTGCCGGTATCACCTGGGTGCCCACCTTGCCCTTGGCCGGCATGGTGGCCGGGGGTTTCCAACTTTGCCACAGCGGACCTGCGGGGATGGAAGCATCCGGGTTTGGCTTGTTCAGCTGGATAGCCCCCTCAGTGGAGATCCCCAATGCCGAGCCCAACGTCTTGTTCAGCCCGAACTCGGCGTTGATGCCCAGGGCGGCTACCAGGAGGAACACTGGAATGGCGAATGCCGCCACCACTTTCCGCCACGGCCGGCTATGGCGGAAGCTGACCGCGGCCAGGCCCAACGCAGCGAAGCAGGCGACGGCCCAGAACCACACACGTGGTGTCAGGCCCACGTGGAAGACATCCATGACGTCCTCAATGAGCCACACAGTCAGCCACCCCAGCAACGCAGCCGACACAACGGCGACGATCGCGGTGAGTGCCCAGCGTGCAGTCGGCCTGAGGAACAGTACAAGGAAGAACACGGCGCCGATAGCCCCGGCAATGGCCATGACGACAGGACCGCTGATGTCAAGTTTCAGGATGTCGTCCATGGCTAGGAAATCTGTCCGGGCCTCATGCGGCGGGCTCCCTTGCCACCATCTGGCGCAGCAGGCCTGCGCTTTGCGCGGGGGAGAGGCCCGGGAGATAAGCGGAGCCCACGGCGATACCGATGGATGGCAACGCCAAGGGGTCCTGATAGTACATATACAGGGTCCTGTGCTCTGGCTGGAACCGTGACTTGAAGGCTGCCAAGGACTTAAAGCCGTACATGGGTTCGAGTGCATTTCCGAGCAGTGCCAGGACCCGGTCCAAGGAACTTCGGTCACCCTCAGCAACGTCAGCTCCGGCATTGGCGAGCGGCGAGCCGGACAAGGAGATCCGGGGGACTTCTTCCCTGAAATGGGTCACGGCGGAGGCGATGAGGAATTCCATGACGCCCTTGAATCCGGTGGTCCGGCGCCGCATGAAGTCCAGGGTCCATCCGGAGATGACGCCGTCGCGGAACACCGGCAACCAGCTGGTGACTCCGTGGACCAGCCCTTCATCATCCACTGCCACGCAGCAGAGGACTTCGGGATCCTTCAATTCACTCAGGCCGCCCAACGTGAAGCCCATTTCGGGGAGGGCCTTGTCCGCTACCCATTCTTCGGAGATCTCTGCCAGCTGCGCCCTGGTTCCCGGAGGCATCGCATGGTAGGGATACCAGTGGTCCTTGATGGACAGCTTGTCTGCCCGGTTCAGCGCCGTGCGGACGTTCTGCCACTCCTTGCCCTTGAAGGTCATGGCCTGGACATTCAGGAGGGTCTCTTCCGCCACTTCCAGTTTTCGGAATCCCCTGGAAAGGAGCGGGCCGTCCAGCTCGGCAGTGGCTGAATAGAAGCACGGGGTGAGTCCCAGGCCGGCGCAGTGTTTCAGGAAGCCCGTGGCTGCGTCCGCATGGTGTTCCTCCGCGCCGAAAGGCCCGGCAACTGTGAGTGCCACGCCGTTGTGTACCTGATAGGCAACGCCGGCCTTCCGGTCCGGCGTGAACCAATACTGGTTGTTGTCCCACAAAGCCATCCAGGACAGCGTGCCGCCGCCATCGTGGAGCAACTCCCGGGTGTGCCCCAGGTCTGCTGCCGGATCCGTGGCGAGCTGCCTGAAACGCCGGAAGTTGTTCAGGACCAGTACCAGGATGCAGAGCCAGATGATGTCCCCGCCAAGTCCGTACAGCACCGTGCTCAACAGGCCTTGCGGGAGAGCGACGACAAAGGGAACCGGGAAGGGAACCAGGATGTGGGTCAGTTGTCCGGCAAGGTCCCACAGCGTTGAGCGGCCCGGATTGCCTTCGACGAACCAGAACGCCACGTAAAGGACTATGGCGACGACTGCCAGGATGAGTGAGCTCCGGCCCAGTACCCGGTATCCGGCATCGCTGGACTCCACCCGGAACTTGTGGCGGTTGGCCAGCAGCAGCGCCACGATGATCACCGGGGCGAGAACAGCCGGGACCGCATAGAGAAGGAGGTAGCCGAAGTCGTCATCGCCCAGGGTGACGTCTGGATCGCTCACGTACTGGAGGATGGACAGGACAGTCACGGCGGCCAGGTACGCCTGGATCACCAGGGTCAGGCGGTACGCCAGGCGGCGGCCTCGGCGAAGCCCCTCGGCGCAAACCAGCAGCAAGAGGACCGGAATCAGTGTCAGGATTGCTGCGCCGAAGCTTTGCACGCCCACGATGCTTTGCAGAGCCACGCAGTTGTTGTCGTTGTTGCAGGCTTCCTTGACTTCGTCGGCGTCGGGACTGGCTTGGAGCATGACCTCCGAGACGACGGACAGTGGCCCGATTTCCCACGTCCCGGTAAGTTGCGTTAGCAAAGGTCCGACGGCGAAGACGCCCACCACGGTGCCCACCAGGAAACGCGTCTCACGGAGAGTCGAGGAATGCAGCGAGCCTGCCCGGCGCCGGAGCAGCAGCGACTGGACAGCCCAGCCGGCCACGGTGCCGATCACTGCGCCGGCAAGCGCCTGGAGTGTTTGGGCCACTCCTACGAACAGGGCGAACATCAACGTGGCGGCCAACAGCCACGTCCTTAGCCGCCGACGCCATAGTGCGTCCAGTGCCGCCGTCGCACATCCCAGCGCGGCGGCAGCGCCGCCATAGGAACCCACCGCGTATTCGCCGCCGAGGAAACTCAGCCACTGGTCGCTGGCGTCGGTCCCGAAGGCCACCAAGGCCACAAGGACCAGGGCGCTGAGGGCTGATCCGCCGACGAAGGCGGCGAGGGCGAGCCACGGGCCCATGACGCGCTCGGCGATGCCCACGCCCACCAGGATCGCGGCCGCGCAGGCCAGATAGTCGAGCAGGGAGGAAGCAAAGAAAGCTGACGTGAATATGGACCACCACGGTCCTGGGTCCACCGCCAATCCCAAGCCCACCTGGTCCAGCAACGCCTCACTGGGTCCACTCAGCAGGCTCCCAGTCGCAGCCCCCAGGATCCACAGCGATGCCACCAGGCCCAGCGTCAGGGGCAGCCGCCGCACTGTTGCCAAGCCGCGGACACCGCCCCACAATCCCACAGCCGCGCTCATGTGATGTCCCCTTCACCGGTCCGGCACCGGCTACCCCGGCTGGCCACCATTCTGCCTTGCGGGACGCTGTTAGGGGAGGGGGTTGAAAAGTTCGACGGCGGCAGGCCGCTTTGCGGGGTGCGGTTAGTCCCGCTTCCAGGGGCCGGGGTTCACCCGGTACAGCACGGCGGCACCGATGACGGCCCCCAGGATCGCGCCGAACAGCGCGCTTCCTGCCGCCCGGCCGAGGAGCGCGCCGGCAGTGGCGCCAAGCACGGCGCCAAGGAAGAGTCCTCTGCCGTTACGGTGCGGTTTGTTGGTCATGATCCCAGCCTACGGGTGTGTTCCTAATGGATGGAGGGAACAGTGCGGGGCCGGACCACCAGCCACAGGGCGGCGATCGCGCCGGTGATGCACGCGGCCATGACGGCTCCCATGGGGACTGCGGAGCTGACGCCCAGCCAACCGACCACCGGAGGCACAATTCCGGCCATCATGAACTGCGATGCGCCCAGGAGGGAGGCCGCCGTGCCTGCTTGGGCGCCATGGTTGGCCAAAGACAGGACCTGAACGCACGGGAACATGAAGCCGGTTGCACAGATGTAGAACCACAAAGGAATCAGAATGCCCCACAATCCCACGTGGAACAGGTCCAGAACGATGATCAGGATGGCCATGAGCAGCATGAAGACCGTTGCTCCGGCCACGATCCACTGAGGGGCCACCCGTCTGATCAGGCGTGAGCTGATCTGGACACCGGCAACAATGCCCAGGGAGTTGATGCCGAAAAGGATTCCGTACTCCTGCGGCGAAAAGCCGTAGATGTCCTGGAACAGGAAGGTCGAGGCCGAGAGATAAGCAAACAACCCACCGAAGTTCAGGCTTCCCACCAGCACCATGCCCACAAAGATCCGGTCCGTCAGGACCGACTTGTAACGCTGCCCCACCGTGGTGGTGGATTTGCCCCGCTGGTCGGCCGGGAGTGTCTCGCGGATGAAGAAGATGGAGGCAAGGATCACCAGCAGGCCGTAGCCGGCCAGGAAGTAGAAAATGCCGGGCCACGGGAAAGCCAGCAGCAACTGCGAGCCGATGACCGGGGCCAGGATGGGAGCCAGGCCGTTGACGAGTGACATGCGCGAGAACATCCGGACCATGGAATAGCCGTGGAAGAGGTCCCGGACCATGGCCATGGCCACCACGCCACCGCCTGCCGCGCCGATTCCCATGAGGACACGGAACAGGGACAGCATCCCGATGTCCGTTGCCAGCGCAGCACCAAGGGACGAACCGATATGGACGGCCGTGGCAAGGATGAGTGGCAGACGGCGCCCCACTTTGTCGCTGAACGGTCCCACCACCAGTTGGCCGAGCCCGAAACCAACGGTGGTACCTGTCAGGGTGAGCTGGATGGCCGCAGCCGAGACGTCGAAACTTTCCTCGAGCGCCGGGAACGCCGGGAGGTATAGGTCGATCGTGAATGGACCCAGTGCAGTCAGGGCACCCAGCAGGAGAATGTAGACAAGTTTTTCGCGTCGGCTCAGGGAATCGCCCGGAGCAATGGGAGAGGTCACGATCATCTATCCTATGGCCCGGATCATATTTATTGGGCGTATGACGGGCGCGCCGCAGTGTGGTCCCGAAAGTTCAGCAGGAACCTGAATGATAGCTTTGAGGACAGGTGTCCGCGGCTGTAGATTTCAGGCCGCGTTCGCCTTACACGATGCCCAGAGGAAAGCAGTTAGGCGGAACCCATGAGTGGACGTCACACCGGCCGGACCAGTCAAGGACCAGCCATTCGTACTTTGCCGAAGACCCTCAAGCTCGTTGCACGGTTGGCCCCACGGCAAATCAACGACGAAATTGCCTTGGCCAAGGTGGAACTCAAGCGCAAGGCCACCCAGGTAGGCATAGCGGGCGCCTTCTTCGGCGTTGCCCTGGTTTTCCTCACGCTTCTGGTGATCGCCCTGGTCGTTGCCGCCATACTGGGCCTGGCAACCATCATGCCCGGTTGGCTCGCGGCCCTGATCGTCGCAGCGTTCTTCCTCCTGATTGTCGCCATCGCGTCCTTGATAGGCGTTGCCAAGTTCAAGAAGGCCATGCCCTTGGTTCCCGAGGACACCATCCGGGGCATCAAGCACGATCTCGGAATTGCCAAGGAAGGCTCGTCCTTCGATGAGTCGATCCTGGATCCCAACTCGCCAGCTGCCAAGGCTGCCAAAGCTGAGAAGGAAGCCGCAGCGGAGAAGGCCAAGGCCGAGAAGGCCGCCAAGGAGGCTGCGAAGGAAGCGGACGCCGTCAAGGCGCCCACGGAAGCCGAGCTTCGCTCGCGCCTGAAGAAGCGCCGCGAGCACCTGACCGGGGTCCGTGACGAACTTGGCGAGCAGTTGGACGTTAAGAAGCAGGGACAGGCTTTGCTGGACAGCGCCAACGGCAAGTTCCAGGAAGGCAAGGAATTCGCGGCCGCGAAGCTGGCCGACATCGGAGATTCAGTGCCGGATAACCTTTCCGAACGGCTCGCTGCCCGCTGGAAGGATCTCGCGGCATTCGCGACCGCTGCCGTGGTCTTCGTGGTTGCCCTGAGGAAGCTGCTGAAGAAGTAGGCCACTATCCGAGGCAACAGAGACTGACAACGAGGAAGGGGGACACGAGTGAGATTGATCGGTGCTGGTTCGCACCCTGACCGCCCTCAGGTTGACCACGACCTCATCTTCACAGTCCCCAACATCCTCACGGTCCTGCGCTTCATGGGTGTGCCGCTGTTCGTCTGGCTCGTTTTGTCGGAACAGGAGTACGGTTTTGCGGTCCTGGTGCTCGTCATCATGGGCAGCACCGACTGGGTGGATGGCTACATAGCCAGGCGCTTCGACCAAACCTCCAAGCTGGGCCGCATCCTGGATCCCATGGCGGACCGGGCTGCGCTCCTGGCCGTTGCCTTCACGTTGGCGATTGCCGGCGTCGTGCAGTGGTGGTACCTGGCCGCGCTGTTGGTGCCCGACGCCATCCTGGCCATCGCCTCGCTGTTCTACTTCCGTAGCCACCCGGACCTTCCGGTCAGCATTATTGGAAAAGTCCGCACGGCACTGCTGCTGGTCGGCACCCCCTTGCTCGTCCTGTCCAAGCTGCCCATACCTTTCACTGAGGTGTACTTCGTGATCGCTTGGACATTCCTGGGCATCGGGCTTCTGGGCCACTGGATCGCGGCCTACAACTATTTCTGGGCCATCTTGCGTAAGGGTAAAGAATTGAAGACCGACGACGGCGGACACGGCTGATGGTGTGGCTGGCGGTTTTCCTTGCGGTACTTGGCGCCTTCTTCCTGGCGATTGGCGCCCAACGGCAGGGCAGCGCGGTCAAAGCCGATACCGGCGGCCTTGCGCTCAGCTCCAACGGATTCCTGCGGCTCCTCCGTAATCCGCGCTGGATGCTCGGACTGCTGTTCCTTGCCCTCGGAATGGTCATGAACGCCATCGCTTTGGTGTCTGCGCCCCTCACCGTCGTCCAACCGATCGGCGCGATCGCGCTGGTGATCACCACGGTGGTCAACGCCAAGGACCAGGGCCTGAGCATCAACCGCGCCACCGTCGTGGCCATCAGCGCCTGTGTCACGGGGTCGGCATTGTTCGTGTTGCTGGCAGTGTTCGTCACCCAGGAGAACCACCACGTCAACGCCGAAGACGAGCTGACAATCGTTCTGCTCCTGGCCGTGGCCGTGGGAATTTTCGGGACTTTGGCCGTCATGTTCAAGCACCGGATGAGTGCTTTTGTGTACATCCTGGGAGCCGGGGTCCTCTTCGGCTTCGTGGCCGTCCTGACCCGCATTATCGGCAAGCACCTGCTAGATCCCAATGGCCTGTTCCTGCTCAACGTCCAGTGGTACACGCTCATTGCCATTGCGGCCGCCGGGGGGCTCGGTTCCTGGTTCGTGCAGAGTGCGTACTCGGGAGGCCCGCCGGACCTCGTCATCGCCGGCCTGACCGTTATTGACCCCATGGTGGGCATCGCCATTGGGATTGTGATCCTTGGTGAGCTTCGTCCCGATGTCCACGCCGTGATGGCTATCGCCATGGCTGCGGCGGCTACGCTTGCTATCGTGGGGGTTATTGCCCTGAGCCGGCACCATCCGGAAGTCACCAAACGCAAGAAGGACGCGAAGGCGGCTGCCAGCAAGAAGGCCTAGGGCAGCGCTATACCTTGCGCCGCCGCTACACGCGGACCGGCAACCCGGCGACAACGCAGCAATGCCACCAGCATTGCTGTCCGCACCGTGACCATCAGGAGTTCTCCACGTGACCATTCCCGACACCAACAAGCCCCTCACGATTTTGATTGCGGCAGACACCTATCCGCCGCACGTCAATGGTGCCGCCCAGTTCGGCTACCGCCTGGCCAAGGGGATGACGGCACGTGGGCACAATGTGCATGTGTTGGCCTGCCGGCCGGACTCGGGCAAGAGCTATACGGAGTTCCGGGACGAAGCGACTGTCCACCGTCTTCGCTCGCACGGCGTCTTCACGCACGAGTACTTCCGCATCTGTTTCCCGTGGGAAATCAAGAAGGAAATCAGCCTGCTGTTCGACAAGGTCCAGCCGGACGTTGTCCACATCCAGAGCCACTACATGATTGGCGAGCACGTTCTCTACGAGGCCGTGAAGCGTGGCATCAGGATTGTAGCCACCAACCACTTCATGCCGGAGAACCTGAATCCGTTCCTGCCGTTCCCGCAGTGGTTCAAGGACATCGTGGGCCGTATCTCCTGGAAGGACATGGGCAAGGTCATGGGCCAGGCAGACGTGGTCACCACGCCCACGCCGCTCGCCGCCAAGGCAATGCACCAGCATGCCTTCCTTCGCAAAGTCCTGCCCCTGTCCAACGGCATCGACTCTTCCGCTTACGAGCTCCAGCCAGGGGAGACCATCGAGCCGCACAGCAACCCCACGGTCCTTTTTGCCGGACGCCTGGCCGAAGAGAAGCACGTGGACGTCCTCATTGATGCCGTGGCCAAGACTCCGCGTGCATTGAACGTGCACCTGGAAATCGTTGGCGGCGGCGAAGTCCGTCCGGCCCTCGAAGCGCAGGTAGCGAAGCTTGGGCTGGGGGATCGCGTGAAGTTCCTTGGCTTGGCCAGCGATGAAGACCTGCGTGAGGCTTACATCAAGGCCGATATTTTCTGCATGCCCGGAACAGCTGAGCTCCAATCACTGGTGACCTTGGAAGCCATGTCCGCTTCCACCCCCGTGCTGCTGGCCAACGCCATGGCATTGCCGCATCTGGTCCGTGACGGTGAGAACGGCTACCTGTTTACGCCGAACGACAGCAACGAGCTCGCTGCCAAGATCACCCAACTGGTGGAGCTTCCCCAGGATGAGTTGGAAGCCATGGGCAAGCTGAGCCGCGAGATGGTGGAGCCGCACAGCATCAACGGCACACTCCAGACCTTCGAGGACCTCTACCGTGGAGCTTCCTACGAGGACAAAGTAGTGTGACCAAAGCACTCCCCGGCACCTATTAGAATTGCTGGAGTGCTTTGCCCGGAACAGCTGCTTTGCGGTGGCTTTCCCGGGCGTCAAGGGGCTATAGCTCAGCTGGTTAGAGCGCGGGACTCATAATCCTAAGGTCCTCGGTTCAAGTCCGAGTAGCCCTACACATTTCACGGGAGCCGTGGCCGACGATTCATGTTCGTCGGCCACGGCTCTTTTGTGTTCCCACCATGGTGCGGTATGTTACTCATCAGTAACTTAGTCTTGGTCGCAGGTGACCACCCTTGAAGGAGCGAGCATGTCCAACGCTGCATTCGACGCCACTACCCTTCCCTATGCCGATGGTGATTTCTATGCCTTTGAGCAGATGCTGACAGGCAAGGAGCAGGATCGCCTGGCTGAAGTCCGCGAATTCCTGGCCCGCGAGGTCAAGCCCATTGCAGTGGACTGCTGGAACCGCGGTGAATTTCCCATGGATCTCATTCCCAAGCTGGGCGAACTGGACCTCGTTAGCCCAGTGCGCCGCCAGGGCTACTCCAATCTGTTCGCGGGCATGCTCCACGCGGAGGTCACCAGGGCGGATGCGTCCATTGCGACGTTCATGGGTGTCCACGACGGGCTCTTCACGGGGTCCATCGAGGCGCTGGCTTCACAAGAGCAGAAGGACGCGTGGCTGCCGGACATCTACGCCCTGAAAAAGATCGGCGCCTTCGGGCTGACAGAGCCCCTTGGCGGCTCCGATGTTGCAGGTGGCACCCGCACCACGGCAAAGCGTGACGGTGGACATTGGATCCTCAACGGCGCCAAGCGTTGGATCGGCAACGCTACCTTCTCCGACTGGGTAGTCATCTATGCCAAGGATGTGGCCGACAACCAGGTCAAGGCGTTCCTGGTGGATACTACGCTGCCGGGTTACTCGGCCACCAAGATCGAGAACAAGATCTCCCTGCGCACGGTCCAGAACGCGGACATCATCCTGGACAACGTAGTGGTTCCTGACTTCTTCAAGTTGGAAAATGGGAACAGCTTCCGCGATACAAACAAGGTCCTCAAGGTGACCCGTTTGGCTGTCGCCTGGCAGGCCGTGGGACTTCAGATGGCGGCCTTCGACGTCGCCCGCAGCTATGCCGTGGAGCGCCAGCAGTTCGGTCGGCCGTTGGCAGCCTTCCAGCTGGTGCAGAACCAGTTGGTGCAAATCCTCGGCAACACCGTGGCATCCATGGGCATGATGGTCCGCTTGGCCCAGCTTGAAGATGCCGGCGTTGCCAAGGATGAGCAATCTGCACTGGCCAAGGCGTTCACCACTGCCCGCATGCGTGAAAGCGTCGCCCTGGGCCGCAGCATCCTGGGCGGAAACGGCATTGTCACCGATTACGGCATGGCGAAAATCTTCTCCGACGCAGAGGCGATCTACTCCTACGAGGGCACGCACGAAATCAATACCCTGGTCACCGGCCGCGCCATTACGGGAGTTTCGGCCATCGTCTAAGGGCCAAATGATGTGGTGGCGTGAACTCAGTCAAGGGGAAGCAAGATGGAGGGCCGCATGTCCTCCACGAAGCCCAGGGGATTGACGTAGTCGTCGCCCCGCCGCACACCCCAATGCAGGCAGGTTGTACTGCCGCAATGACCGGGGCCGGGCTCCAGGGTCCCGATGACCTGGCCTTTGACGACAGCATCTCCTTGCTTCAGCCCGCTGGCCACCGGCTCAAAACTGCTCCTCAAACCGTTGCCCTGATCGATCGTGATCACTGCTCGATCAACCACGATGCCGGAAAAGGTCACCACCCCGTCCGACGGCGCGGTGACGGGGCCGCCGTCGGACGCTGGTCCTATGTCCACGCCGCGGTGTCCACTGAGCCACGGCTTGTCCGGCGGGCCGAACGTCCGCAGGACGGAGGGCTTGGGGGAGAGCGGCCAGCTCCACCGCGGGTCCGCCCGCGACGGGGCGCCTGCCGTGCCCGCAAGAGCGGCGGCAACAACAATAGTGGCAATCGGGATCTTCAAAAGGGCCATGGAAGCAGCCTTCCCGGAAGGCCGGGTCGGAGCGATCCCCGGACTTCCTTATGTGGACAACCGCTTGTCGTGCGCGGTCAAACCGGTGGGGTCGCTGTAGTACACTTGGTGGAGCAGTTTGCTGTGCCCTCAAGCTTGTTCAGGAACATGTCTCATTCAGATATGTGGGGGTCCCAGGCTGACTACGCGTATCCAGCCCTCCACCAGTAAAAGCCTCTTGGCTTGATGCTGCGGAGGATTGTGCCTCTTGCGGTCCGGCTGAGCCCATGGCTCCATGCCGGATGAGAAGCGCAATGGATGCCAGGAGCCGCGCCCGTCCGGGCAAAGGCTAAACAACCGTCAACTATTGGCAGGGTAAGAGCAGCCCCATGGGCTCTCTCATGAATGACCTGCCGGAAGGAGCGTCGGCATGCCCGTCGTAACTATGCGCCAGCTGCTTGACAGCGGCGTCCACTTTGGACACCAGACCCGTCGTTGGAACCCGAAGATGAAGCGCTTCATCTTCACGGAGCGCAACGGCATCTACATCATTGACCTCCAGCAGTCGCTGTCCTACATCGACCGCGCCTACGAGTTCGTCAAGGCTACTGTCGCCCACGGCGGCACCGTCCTGTTCGTCGGCACCAAGAAGCAGGCTCAGGAAGCAATTGCCGAGCAGGCTACCCGTGTTGGCCAGCCGTACGTCAACCAGCGTTGGTTGGGCGGTATGCTCACCAACTTCCAGACCGTCGCCAAGCGTATCCAGCGCATGAAGGAACTCGAAGAGATCAACTTCGACGACGTCGCGGGCTCGGCATACACCAAGAAGGAGCTCCTGCTCCTCAAGCGCGAACTCACCAAGCTTGAGTCCAACCTCGGTGGTATCCGCAACCTGACCAAGGCTCCCTCGGTTCTGTGGGTTGTTGACACCAAGAAGGAACACCTTGCTGTTGACGAAGCCAAGAAGCTGAACATCCCGGTTGTTGCCATCCTCGACACCAACTGCGATCCGGACGAAGTTGACTTCCCGATCCCGGGTAACGACGACGCCATCCGCTCCGTCAACCTGCTCACCCGCGTTGTTGCCGACGCCGTAGCTGAGGGCCTCATCGCCCGTAACCAGCGCGCAACCGGCACCACCGAAGCTCCGGAAGAGCCGCTGGCCGAGTGGGAGCGCGAGCTCCTCGAAGGCAGCAAGGCCGAAGAAGCAGCGGCAACCGAGGCTCCGGCAGCAGAAGCTCCCGCAGCTGAGGCTCCCGCAGCTGAGGCTCCCGAAGCAGCTGAAGCTGCAGCCGGCGAAGCTGAAGCCAAGTAAATCTGGACCTTCCCTGATGCCGAAACGGCGTCGGGGGCAACTGACAGGATGGCGGCTCACACGGTGGGCTGCCGTCCTGTCAGTCCGTAATCACACAAATTTCTAGACAGAGGGGTTCACATGGCGAACTACACTGCTGCTGACATCAAGGCCCTGCGCGAGCGCACCGGCGCCGGCATGATGGACGTCAAGAAGGCTCTTGACGAAGCCAACGGTGACGCTGAGAAGGCCATCGAGATCATCCGCATCAAGGGCCTCAAGGGTGCTACCAAGCGCGAAGGCCGCTCGACTGCTGAGGGCCTGGTTGCTGCCAAGGTCAACGGCGGCGTTGGCGTAATGATCGAGGTCAACTGCGAAACTGACTTCGTTGCCAAGGCTGACAAGTTCATCCAGCTGGCCGACAAGGTCCTCAACGTCGCAGTCGAGTCCGGCGCAGCCGACCTCGAGACCCTGCTGGCCACCGAGGTCGACGGCAAGCCGTTGTCCGAGGTCGTCGTCGAAGAGGGCGCTGTCCTCGGCGAAAAGGTTGTTGTCCGCCGTATCTCCCGCGTTGAGGGCACCACGGTTGACGCTTACCTGCACAAGACGTCCAAGGACCTCCCGGCCCAGGTCGGCGTCCTGTTCGCTGTTGACGGTGAAGGCGAAGCCGCTGCCACCGCCGCACACGACATCGCTGTCCACGTTGCAGCCATGGCTCCGAACTACCTGACCCGCGAAGACGTCCCGGCCGAACTGGTCGAGTCCGAGCGCCGCATCGCCGAAGAGACCGCCAAGGCTGAAGGCAAGCCGGAAGCTGCTCTTTCGAAGATCGTTGAAGGCCGCGTGACGGGCTTCTACAAGGGTGAAGTTCTGGTTGACCAGGCATTCGCCAAGGATTCCAAGAAGACCGTTGCACAGGTCCTCGAAGAAGCCGGCGTCAAGGCAACCGCAGTAACCCGTTTCCGCGTCGGAAACTAGTAATTCATGAAAAGGGGTGGTCACTTCGGTGGCCGCCCCTTTTTCATGCATCCGTCCGGGTAGTACCTGCGCGGACGCACAGCACGATAATCTAGCCAGAGTCCACCAACGGGAGGCACCATGGAAACCGTCAACACTGCAATCCAGCCCGAGAAGACCCGCCGTCGTGTACTTCTGAAACTTTCCGGCGAGGTCATCGGCGGAGGAAAGCTCGGCGTCGATCCTGAGACTGTCCGGGCCATCGCCAAGCAGATCGCCGCAGCTGTCTCCGATGTCGAGGTAGCCATCGTCGTCGGTGGCGGCAACTTCTTCCGCGGAGCCGAGCTCTCCCAGAGCGGCATGGACCGTTCCCGCGCCGACTACATGGGCATGCTGGGCACAGTCATGAACTGCCTCGCACTGCAGGACTTCCTGGAGCAGGCAGGCGTTGAAACCCGCGTCCAGAGCGCCATCACCATGGGCCAGGTCGCAGAGGCCTACATTCCCCGCCGTGCCATCCGCCACATGGAAAAGGGCCGCGTGGTCATCTTCGGTGCCGGTGCCGGCCTGCCGTATTTCTCCACCGATACCGTGGCGGCACAGCGGGCACTCGAAGTACATGCCGATGTGGTCCTGATGGCCAAGAGCGGTGTGGACGGCGTCTACACCGCGGACCCCAAGAAGGATCCGGCCGCTGAAAAGCTCGATGTCCTCAGCTACGACGACGCCCTGCGCCGCGACATCCGGGTCATGGACCAGACGGCCATGACCATGTGCAAGGACAACAAACTCTCCATGGTGGTCTTCGGCATGGAAGGCGAGGGCAACGTTACCCGTGCCATCCTCGGCGAAACGCTGGGAACCCTGGTTACTCCCTAGCAAGGGCTAGGATATTTCTAGGACCGTCCGCCCCTTGTGGCGGATCTTTACTGTGTATTGGTGCCTGCAGTTGGGCAGCAACTATTTTCTGAGGAGAAACCCGTGATCGAAGAGACCTTACTCGAAGCCGGCGAGAAGATGGACAAGGCGGTTGAGGTAGCAAAGGACGATTTCGCCACGATCCGCACTGGCCGGGCAAACCCCGGTCTCTACAACAAGGTGATCGTCGAGTACTACGGCACTCCGACGCCGCTCCAGCAGCTGGCCTCCTTCGGTGTGCCTGACGCCCGGACCATCCTGATCACCCCTTACGACAAGACCGCACTGCGCGATATCGAGAAGGCTCTGAGTGACTCTGAGGTTGGCGCCAACCCCTCCAACGACGGAAACGTCATTCGCGTGACCATCCCCGAGCTCACCAAGGAGCGTCGCAAGGAATACGTGAAGATCGTCAAGGGCAAGGGTGAAGACGCCAAGGTCTCCATCCGCAGCATCCGGCGCAAAGCCAAGGACACCCTGGACAAGCTCGTCAAGGACGGCGAAGCCGGCGAGGATGAAGGCGCACGCGCTGAGAAGGAACTTGACGCCCTCACCAAGCAGCACGTCGACAGCATCGACGAACTGCTCAAGCGCAAGGAAGCCGAGCTGCTCGAGGTCTGATGAACCAGGCTGAGCCGGCGCCCGCTGAGCGGGTCCCGACACGCGACACCCCCAAACGCGCCAGGCGTGTGCGGGCGAACCCCACACCGAAGGCCGGCCGGAATCTTCCGGCCGCCATCGGCGTCGGACTTTCCATGCTTTTGGCTGTTCTGGGTGGCCTGCTCTTCCTCCCGTTGGGATTCGTCCTGCTCACTACCGCCTTCGGGGTGCTGGGTGTCTGGGAAGTTTTCCGGGCTCTTGAAGCCCAGGGCACCAGGATGCCGATCATTCCTGTGATGATCGGCAGCCTGGTGATGCCGGTATCTGCCTACTTTGGCGGACTTGAAGGTTTGCTGTTCACCTTGACGGCAAGTTCCGTTGCCGTTCTCCTGTGGCGTTCCATCGACAGTGCGGCGGGGGCGCCCCGAAGCGTGTTTGCCGGGGTTTTCACTCTGGCCTGGATTCCGTTCCTCATCAGTTTCGCGGCCCTGCAGCTCCACGCCACGGGTGGTGCCACACCTGTCGGCTTCTGGCCGGACGGGATTCCTGACGGCGCGTGGCAGATCGCTTCGATGTTGCTGCTGGTTGTCTCGAACGACACTTTTGGCTACATTGTCGGGGCCTCCTTCGGGAAACACCCCATGGCCCCCAAGATCAGTCCCAAGAAGTCCTGGGAGGGATTCGCGGGATCCGTGGGCGGGGCAATGGTCATAGGTGTCCTCGCCTGCATCTTCCTGTTGGACAAGCCCTGGTGGGTGGGGCTGGTGCTGGCCGTTGGCATGGTTGCAGCTGCAACTGCCGGAGACCTCGCCGAGTCCATGGTCAAACGCGAACTTGGCGTCAAGGACATGAGCAGCATCCTGCCTGGTCATGGTGGCGTGATGGACCGGCTGGACTCCATCGTGTTCGCAGCCCCTGTAGCCTATGTTCTGTTCGCGCTGCTAAGCGGCGTCTAACAAACCAATGAAGGAAAATTAGTGTCCGTGGATATTCGACGCCAGATTCCCGCATCATTCGACCGCGTGGAGCGCAGCAAGTACGGCTATAACGCCAAGCAAGTGGACGAGTTCCTCCAGCGTGCCAGGACGTCGTTCGAAAACCCTGTTGGCACGGCTGACCAAGTGGCCAGCGTGGACGTCCGGGACGTCGCCTTCGACCCCGTGAAGGGTGGGTACGACGCCCATAGCGTGGACGCTGCCCTGGACCGGCTCGAGGATGCCTTCGCCCGCCGTGAGCGGGACGACCTCATCAGCCAGCAAGGCGAAGAAGCCTGGTTGCGCCAGATCGGTAAACTCTCCGGAATCCTGCGTGGCCGGCTTCACCGGCCGGACGGCGAGCGGTTCCGCCGCCCGTCCAGGAAGCGGGCCCGCAGCTACAACATCCAGGACGTTGACGCCCTGTGTGCTGAGCTGGTCGGGTACCTGGAACACGACCAAGTGCTAAGCGTGGACACTGTTCGGCGCGCTGTATTCCGTGCGGCAAAAGGCGACGAAGGCTATGAAGAAGCCCAGGTGGACGCCTTCCTCGCCCGTGTCGTAGAGCTCATGGCGGCTATCGACTAGGCGTACCGTACGCTCAGCGGGAGCTGGGGGAGATCGGTTTGTTGTTCTTCCAGACGTCCAGGTAGCGACGGTGGCCCCGCACCAGCGACGACCCGAAGAATGCCAAAGCGGCCAGAACGGCCACAGGGACAGCCACCACTGGGGGAAGCCCGGCGGTCAGGAGTGCTGATCCGAGCAGCAGGGCGATGAGGGCCGAGTTCACGAACCCCATGAAAACCATGCTGCTGCCAGCCACCTGGCTGAAGTCTTTCCGAATGCCCAGGAAGTAATACGTCCTTTTGGCACCTTCCTCGTCATCGTGAACGCCGGCCATGAGGAATGGCTCCATGCCTGGGTCCATGTCGACGTAGGCCGCCCGCAGGCGGTTCATGGCCAGGACGTACATCAAATCCTCCATGCCCACGCTCATGACCCGGACATGGGTGAGCAGGCCAACCACCAGGTCGATGCTGAGGACGGCCAGCGCGAAGGCCCTGAACGCATCCGAAAACTGGGTGGCGTTACCCACCAACGCCACGCTCAGCAGGCTCGCCGATGTGAACGTCAGGAACATGCTGATGCGTGTGAGTACTTCGCCCTGCGTGGTGCTGCGTGAGGCGAGCAGGCTCCAGTGCTCGGTGGCCAATAATTGCGCGCGGACGCTCGGTGACAACTCCGGCGGGGTTGCCGGTGGTTCTGGGCCGGCAGCATCCGGTTCCTCGGACATGGCGACATTGTCCACCCTGGCCGCTGTGCGGACAACAGGCCCCTGCTTTCGTGGGCTACCGCTCGGTGGCCACAGGCCGCTCCGGCACATGGAGTCGCGACATGACGCGATTCACCGACGCCGGCACACGGCTCTTCGTCAGGCTCGACACCACCACTGTCACGGCGAATGCTGACGGAACGCTCCATGCAGCAGGCTGCGCCAGCCACGCCGGCGCGTTGCCCGACCCCATGAGCGTACCGGCCACCATGGCGCCGCCGCAGAGGAGCGCTCCGGTCAGCATTCCTGCAATGGCGCCGCTATCGGTCAGCCCACGCCACCAGATTCCCAGGAGCAGGACAGGGCAAATCGTAGAGGCCGTGAACGCGAACACCAGGCCGACGCTGCCGGCCAGGGCCAAGGTGTCGGTCATGAAGGCAAAACCCAAAGGCACGACGGCGGCGAGCACCGCCGCGAGCCGGAAACCCTTGACGCTTCCGCCGAAGAGGTCCTGGCTGATGACACCGGACAGTGACACCACCAGCCCGGACGTTGTGGACAGGAAGGCTGCGAAGGCTCCGGCTACTACGAGGGAGGAGAGCAGATCGCCTGCGACACCGCCGATCAGCTTGCCTGGGAGTAGCAGCACCAAGGCATCGGCCTGTCCGGACTGGGCAAGTTCGGGCGCGAACATCCTTCCCAAGGCTCCGGACAAGGTGGGAAACAGATAGAAGACGGAGAGCAGCCCCAGCACGATCAACGTCGTCCGCCTGGCAGATTGACCGTCAGGGTTGGTATAGAACCTCACCAGGACATGCGGCAGGCCCAAGGTGCCGAATAACAACGCCACCAACAGCGATATGTGCTGGTAAGCCCCTGCGGGAGCCTGCCCTGTGGGATTAACGGGCAGGGGAGCCTGGGGTTCTGAGCCGTTACCGGCAAGCACCAGCAACACGAAGACCACTGGAAGTGCCAATGCCGTGAGCTTCAGCCAGTACTGGAACGCTTGGACGAACGTTATTGAGCGCATGCCACCTGCCACAACCGTGAGGCACACAACCACCACGACCGCCGTCGAACCTACCCACGACGGCAAGCCGGTGGTGATCCTGATGGTGAGCGCCGCACCGTGGAGTTGGGGGACGATGTACAACCAGCCCACGGCCACCACCACCAGGCTCGTTACGCGGCGGACCAGCTTGGAATCCAACCGTGCTTCGGTGAAGTCGGGGATGGTGTAGGCCCCTGATCGCCGGAGGGGAGCGGCCACAAACAGCAAGAGCATCAGGTATCCGGCCGTGTAGCCCACGGGAAACCACAGAGCATCCGTTCCGGAAAGCAGGATCAGTCCGGCGACACCCAGGAAGCTGGCAGCGGACAAATACTCGCCGCCGATCGCCGAGGCATTCCACCACGGCGGGACTGTGCGCGAGGCGACGTAGAAATCGCCCGTAGTTCGGGAGATGCGCAGTCCGTAGAACCCGATGACCGCCGTTGCCAGCGAAACGGCCAGGAACGCGAACAGGCCGACAGCCGGATTCACTTATCCTCCACGAGGTCCCTGTAGCGGGCCTCATTCCGTGCCGCCGCGCGGTTGTAAAGCCAGGCACTCAAGCCAATAACGGGGTAAATTCCGGCCCCCAGCACCAGCCAGTCAAGCGGAATCCCGAAGATCCGGGTTTCTGCCACGCCCGGTCCGTAGACGAGGAACAGCGCCAACACGGCGAGGATGATCAGGAAGCCGGAGGCCACCACCAGAGCCAAACGCAGTTGCGATCGGATCAGGGACCGGATGAAGATCCGGCCGGCGTCGGAATCTTCGGTGACCTCGCGCGGATATGGCGACCTTCCCGGAGCCGCGGTGGCCGCCTGGCGCGGCGCCGTGACGCGGACGCGCGTCATCCTTGGGGCCGGATGCGTGTGGACTGCAGCTTGTCCCGGACGGAGGGCAGGTGTCGCCGGCTGATGGGGAGTTCAGCACCTGCCACGGCCACACTGGGGCCGCTTGCGGATAACTTAAGGTGCTGTACGTGGTTCAGGGCTATCAGGTATGAGCGGTGGATCCGGATGAACCCCGCTTCAGCCCATTTCTGTTCAAGGTCGCTGAGGGGAACCCGGATGAGGAAGCTGGCCTCAGCGGTGTGCAACCTCGCGTAGTCGCCTTGGGCCTGCACATAGGTGACATCGTCCCGCCGGATCATCCGGGTGGTGCTGCCAAGATCCACAGTGATCATTTCCGGTGCCGGCGTGCCCTCTTTGATGAGGTCGCTGATCCGGTCCACGGAACGTGAGAGCCGTTCCGCGCGCAGCGGTTTCAGCAGGTAGTCGATGGCGGCGAGGTCGAAGGCTTCCAGGGCGCAGTCTTCATCAGCGGTGACAAACACGACGGCGGGCGGGTTGCTGCTGCGGGAAATCGCCCGCGCGATGTCCAGACCGGACAGGGCAGGCATATGGATGTCGAGGAAGACGGCGTCCACGGACTCTGTTTCCAAGGTCCGCAGTGCCTCGGCGCCGGAAGACGCCCGGTGGATGGCGCCAATTCGCTCATCCAGTCCCAGCAGGAAGGCGAGCTCCTCCACAGCGGGCAGTTCGTCATCAGCGACGAGCACGTTGATCATGTTTATAGACTAACCGGCGCCTTAGGCGTCGTGGTCGGGCTGGGACTTCGGCACCCGCATGGTGATCAGGGTTCCTTCGCCGGGGGCAGTTTCAACGACCAGCCCGTGCTCGTCCCCATACACCTGCCGCAAGCGGGCGTCCACATTCCGAAGACCCACATGGTCGCCGTCTGCGTGGCCGGCGAGCACCGACCGCAGGTGCTCGGGATCCATGCCGACGCCGTCGTCCTCGATGGTGACTTCAGCAAATGCTCCGGAATCATTGGCGCAAATGGTGATGTGTCCGGGGCCCTCCTTGGCCTCCAAGCCATGCCGGACCGCATTCTCCACCAGCGGTTGGAGACTGAGGAATGGAATGACCGTGCTGAGGACCTCGGGCGCGATCCGTAGGCTGACTTGGACGCGCTCGCCGAACCGCGCGCGTTCCAGCAGCAGATAACGGTCGATGCAGCGCAGTTCCTCGGCCACTGTGGTGAAGTCGCCATGCCGCCGGAACGAGTACCGGGTGAAGTCGGCGAACTCCACCACAAGCTCACGGGCCCGTGCAGGATCGGTGTTGATGAACGATGCTATGGCATTCAGGGAGTTGTAGATGAAATGCGGGCTGATCTGCGCACGCAAGGCCCGTACCTCCGCTTCCATCAGCAAGGTCCTCGAAGCCTCCAGCTCGGTCAGTTCCAGTTGGGCGGCAATCCAATCGGCAACCTCGGAGGTGGCTCTTACCAGTCCCGCCCCTGCCGCTGGCGCGAGGGCGGCCACTGAGCCAACTACCCTGGAGCCGGCCCGGATAGGAGCAATCACGGCACTGAACCCGTGGTTTCCGTGCTCGGCTTTTGCGTGGGGTCCTTGCCCGGCATGGGGCACCACGGCTGTTCGCCCGGTGGCGAGCACCTCCTCAGCGAGGCGCATGAGGGAAGGCCTGAGCTCCTCGGCAGCACCATCCCAGGCGAGCACCGAATCTGTGTCCGTGATCGCCAGGGCATCACAGCCCAGCAGCACCCGCAGTTGCTTGCTGGCTTTGGCTGCCCCGGCAGGCTGGAGGCCGCCCCGGAGGTGCTGCCCGGCCCGCGAGGCCGCGTGCAGCGTGTTGTAGGTGGCACGCTCTGCATCCGTGCCCAGATCCCGGAAGGAACGGATCACTTTCAGGCCAACGCCCACGACGACGGCGATGGCCAGCACGATCACGGCGACCGCGGCGGCTGTGAAGAGCGGGGAATCTGGCATAGGGCCAGCGTAGCCGGACACTTTTCCGCATCGCGGCCTGTTGTCCCGCATGTTCCCTCACATCCCACCGTTTGGCGCAGCGCCGCAACCGTTGAGCGACGGCATTGGGCGATCCTCTGGAACAGGCGCAGGGCCGCGTTCGATAGTGATTGCAGTCACGTTGGCAACGCATGTGCAGCTGATGTGGACACATCACACTCAGGAGGAACCATGGGTAATGAGGCCCAACCCCAGGACGCAACGGCGTCCGTGGACTTCCAGGAAGTCCAGCAGACGGAACGGTTCAAGACACTGCGCAAGCGGCACCGCAGCTTTGTCTTCCCGATGGCCGTCGTATTCCTGCTCTGGTATTTCGCGTATGTCCTCTTGGCCGACTATGCGGTCGGCTTCATGTCCATCAAGGTCTGGGGCAACATCAACGTCGGCCTGATCCTTGGCCTGCTCCAGTTCGTCACCACGTTCGGCATCACGGCGTGGTACGTGAGCTACTCCAACAGAAAGCTGGACCCGATCGCGGCTGAGATCCGCAACGAGATTGAGGGCCACGATTTCGATAAGGACGGCAATGTGATCAGCGGGGCAGCCAAATGAACACCATGGTCCCCGCAGTCAATGTCGAAGCGCTGAAGGACACCACCCTGCTCAACATGGGCATCTTTGCCCTGTTCGTTGCGGTCACCATGGTGATCGTTTTCCGGGCCAGCCGGAACAACAAAACCGCAGCGGACTACTACGCCGCCGGCCGTTCCTTCACGGGTTCGCAGAACGGCACCGCCATCGCAGGCGACTACCTGTCCGCAGCCTCGTTCCTGGGCATCACCGGCGCCATCGCCATCAACGGCTACGACGGCTTCCTGTACTCCATCGGATTCCTCGTCGCCTGGCTCGTGGCCCTGCTGCTCGTGGCGGAGCTGCTGCGCAACACCGGCAAGTTCACCATGGCTGATGTCCTCTCCTTCCGGTTGCGCCAGCGACCGGTCCGTATCGCGGCAGCTCTGTCGACGCTGGCGGTCTGCTTCTTCTACCTCCTCGCACAGATGGCGGGAGCAGGCAGCCTGATTTCGCTCCTCTTGGGCATCAGCGATTGGGGTGGACAGGCGCTGGTGATTATCGTCGTCGGTGCCTTGATGATCATGTACGTCCTCATCGGAGGAATGAAGGGCACCACCTGGGTGCAGATCATCAAAGCTATCCTGCTGATCGCCGGGGCCGCCGTCATGACGGCCATGGTGCTCGCTATCTACGGCTTCAACCTGTCCAACCTGTTGGGCTCCGCTGCGGAAGCCGCCAACAACCCGAACATCCTCAACCCTGGCCTGCAGTACGGCAAGACGGAAACGTCCAAGCTCGACTTCATGTCGCTTGGCTTGGCGTTGGTCCTCGGAACAGCGGCCCTGCCCCACGTGCTGATGCGCTTCTACACAGTTCCAACAGCAAAGGAAGCCCGGAAGTCCGTTGTCTGGGCGATCTGGCTGATCGGCCTGTTCTACCTCTTCACCCTGGTGCTCGGCTATGGCGCAGCAGCCCTGGTGGGTGCTGAAACCATCAAGTCCGCACCCGGCGGCGTGAACTCCGCTGCTCCGCTGCTGGCCTTCCACCTCGGCGGACCACTGCTTCTGGGCTTTATTTCGGCCGTCGCCTTCGCTACCATCCTGGCGGTCGTAGCTGGCCTGACTATCACCGCGGCAGCTTCCTTCGCCCACGATATCTACGCGAACGTCATCTCCAAGGGCAAGGCCGACGCAACCACCGAAGTGAAGGTGGCACGTCGCACGGTAGTGGTGATCGGTGTCCTCGCGATCCTGGGCGGCATCTTTGCCAACGGCCAGAACGTTGCGTTCCTGGTGGCACTGGCCTTCGCGGTGGCAGCATCCGCGAACCTGCCAACCATTGTCTATTCCCTGTTCTGGAAGAAGTTCACTACACAGGGTGCGGTGTGGAGCATGTACGGCGGTTTGGCTGCGGCCATCTTGCTGATCACCTTCTCTCCGGTGGTCTCGGGCGCAAAGACCTCCATGATCCCCGGAGCAAACTTCGCACTGTTCCCGTTGAGCAACCCGGGCATCGTGTCCATTCCCTTGGCATTCTTCCTGGGGTGGCTCGGGACGGTCCTGGACAAGCGGCGCGAAGATCCGGCCAAGCAGGCGGAGATGGAAGTCCGCTCGCTGACCGGCGTCGGTGCAGAGAAGGCCGTGGACCACTAACAGGCGCCACCGCACCAAGAAAAGGGGCTCCTCCTGCCAGTCGCGGGGGGAGTCCCTTTCAGCGTGCGCTGAGCACCTACTTCTTCAGGCTCAGCCACTCCGTCAGCTGTTCCAGCGGCCACGTGGTGACGATCCGTTCCTTCGGGACGCCCAGGGCCTCGGCGCGCTCCGCCCCGTATTGCAGGAAATCGAGTTGGCCGGGAGCATGGGCGTCGCTGTCGATGCTGAACAGGCAGCCTGCGTCCAGGGCAAGCTTGATCAGGTTGTCCGGCGGGTCCTGCCGTTCGGGGCGCGAGTTTATCTCGACGGCGACACCCCACTCTGCGCACTCCGTGAAGACTTTGGCGGCATCGAATTCGGACTCGGGCCTGGTGCCCCGTGATCCCTGGACGAGGCGGCCGGTGCAATGCCCCAGGACGTTGGTGTGCGGATCGCTGATACCGCCCAGCATTCGCTTGGTCATGGTCTTCTTCTCAGCCCGAAGCTTGGAGTGGACGCTCGCCACCACAACGTCCAGCCGGCCCAGCATGCGGGGTGTCTGGTCCAGTGTCCCGTCCTCAAGGATGTCCACCTCGATGCCTTTGAGCAGCCGGAAGCCATCCTGCGATGAGTTGATCCCCTCCACTACGCCAAGCTGCTGCTCAAGGCGTTCGACGCTAAGTCCATTGGCGATGGTGAGATTGGGGGAGTGGTCGGTCAGGGCAAGATATTCGCGGCCGAGTGTCCGTGCGGCGGCAACCATGGATTCGATCGGCGATCCGCCGTCGGACCAGTTGCTGTGGCTGTGAAGGTCTCCACGCAGGGCGGCCCGCAGGGTGTCGCCGCCGGATGTCAGCGCCTCTGCGCCGCGTTCGCGCAGGTCGGCCAAGTAGTCCGGGACCCTGTCTTCCAATGCCTGGGTGATGACTTCTGCGCTGCGGTTGCCGATGCCCTTGATACTGGTAATCCGTCCCGTCCGGATCAGCGTCGGCAGTTGTTCGGGCGGAAGCTGCCGGACGGCGTCGGCCGCTTTCCGGAAGGCTTGGACCTTGAAGGACGGGGCCTGGCTTCGTTCGAGCCAAAAGGAGATTTCGTCGAGCGCCTCGATGGGATCCATGGCTCCATGATCCACGAACAAGGCGCACCATCAACAGTGGGCAGTGTCGATGGTGCGCCTGTCCGGTCACCGCCTAGTGGTGGTGACCCGGGTCCAGGGCGGGATTGGAGCCCTGGCCGCTTTCCTCGTGTGGGGCCTGGCCGTGCTCACCGTGCGGGACAGCGTGCTGTCCCGCCATCGACGCGGCCAGGCCTGGTGTTGCAACTGAAGCAACAACGACGGCGGCTCCGAACGCGGCTGCCAGAAGCCGCCCGGTCCTTGGCTGGCCGTGGGCGCCGCCGTCGTTGGTCTTGTGCTGCCGCCTCAGCCATCCCGCTCCGGCAAGTGCCATGAGTGTCAGGCCGAGGGCGGCAAAGTGGCTCACATCGAGTGAGCGTTGGGTGGTGACGCCGGTGACGGTGGCAGCAAGGTGCGCAGCTGCCGCCACCGCGAGGACCGGAAGCGCGTATCGGGAGAATACCAAGGTGTTGCGGTGCAGCCCCCACAGTGACCAGGCCAAAAAGGCCAGGCCTCCTGCGAGGGTTGCGGCACCGGCAATCGCCGGGCCAGAGGTCACGGATCCGGTGAGGTACCCGGCAGCAAGGGAAAGCTCGACCATCCCGGCGGCCATCGCTGCGAAGTATACGAACAGCAGGGTCGCTGCGCTCAGCGTGGGGTGGTTTCTGCGTTCCATGGCTGTTGCCGTCCTCTGGCTCGTTGTTGGTGTTCAGTCGCGGCTCAGGTGTTGCTCAGGCGCGGGCGGAAGCTACAGCGGCCTTGTCCTGGGAGAGTGCGACGCCCAGCAGGACGACGGCACTGGCAAGGTGCAGGACGTTGTCCGCACCGTTGAGGGCGATGATGTTCAGCGAGGAGCCCACAAGGAACAGTCCAAGGATGCCTACCAGCAGGTAAACGCCACCGACGGCCGTGTTGACGGACTTGGACAGCGTGACGCTGTTCATGCCGGAGTAAAGCAGCGCAGCGCCAATGGCCAAGTGGATGATGTTGTGAAGCGGGTTCACGGCGAAGATGATCAGGTTGGCGCCCTCGGTGGCGAAGAAGCCGACTCCCGAGGTGACGAAGAATCCGAGGACGCCTACCAAGAGGTAAACGGCTCCGAAGATGGTGGCGATCAAGCGATTGGGCGAAGTACGCATTGGTCCGAACCTTCCGATGGTGGCCGGATTTCCCGGCCGTCCTGCTGAGCCCCGAGTGGGGCTCTCAAGCAGTGATTCGGACCATATGCGCAGGTGGATGGGTGAAAGTCCGGAAATATTTTCCGGTAACTATGGGCGGAGGCGGATGCTGCTCATCTTGAGGTCGCTGGTGCCTTCGAAGACGTATTGGAGGTCAATGGTTTTGGCGTCGCATTGCAAGGTACCGGAGAGATCGGCCTTGTTGTTGCCGTTGTTGTTGTTCACGCTCACCGAGTTGTAGTTGGGCTTGCACGAGCTATCCAGTTCCAGGCTGGCAATGCCGTCCACGAACGACTGCTTGTCCAGCTCGTCCTTTAATGGCTGGCTGAGGTAATTGTCGTAGGCCTGCTCCGATTGCCCGGAGACCACAAGATTGGTGAATTCGTCGGCGAGGGACCTGGCCTTGGACGTGGCGTTGCCCACGAGGTTGACCAGCAAAAGGACACCTACCACCGCAAGCACGATCACGCCCGCAACAATGCTCAGCACGATCCAGAGGACTTTTCGGCTCTTCCTTGGGGGCTGCTGGCCGTATTGGCCAGGTGCGTACTGGCCGGGTTGGTACTGACCCTGCGGGTACGGGTTCTGGGTCTGTGGGTATGGGTTCTGCTGGTATTGGCCGGGAGCCGCGTACTGCGGGTTGCCCGCCTGTGGAGCAGTGGTCGACGGCGGCTGTTGCCACTGCGGTGAGGCGCCGGTCTGCGGCGGGTACCCGGGTGGAATCGGGGGAGGGTTCTGTCCGGGCTGGTTGTTCCCGGGCTGGTTGGGTTCTTGCGGGTTGCTCACGATCGTGCCCCTTTCGGCAGCCTCCGGCAGCGCCACCACCTTGCCGGGGACCTCTGGCCGGCCCCCGTTGCGTCCTCTTGCATCAAATCGCATGCAGGTTCCCCGGGCAAGTACTACGCCCGGAATAACCGCAGGTGAGAAGCGATTTCAGGCTCCGGAGCCCCTGCCGAGCAATGGTTGCACCCGGTACGGGATCATTTCCCGCATCGCCAGTGCGGTATCCGTCCGTTCCACGCCGTCGCAGCCAAGGATTTTTCCGTTGATTCGGTAGAGGTCTTCCGCGTCCAAGGCAACGACCCGCAGCAGCAGGTCCGCTGAACCCGTCAGGCCAAAACCTTCCAGGATTTCCGGTATGTCCGCGAGGTCCTGGGCGAGGGAGGCGAGTTTTTGCTGCTGTACATGGACTGTGATGAATGCCGTCAGCGGGTAGCCGAGTGCGGCCGGGTTGATCCTCCGCTCGAAGGAAAGAAACGCGTGCTTCTTCTCAAGTTGGGCCATGCGGGCCTGGACCGTGTTGCGGGACAAACCCAACTTTTGGGCGAGGGCAACCACTGTCCCGCGGGGGTCCTTCGCCATGGCCGAAAGGAGCCGGGTGTCAGTGCCATCCAAGGGTTGCATAATGCGCAAGATTAGCACGCCTCCAACCCTCAAAACAGGGCACAATGCTCAACTTCTGCCGGGGTAGTTGTACCCGATGCCTCTTGTGAGTAGGGTCACAATTAACTCCGGCGAAGGTGCCGGAGGGCCGGTCTGCGGCAGGATCACAAGTCCAGCCAGCGCCGACGAAACCGAGCCGGAAGGTTGCGATCACCTGTGTTGACGGATCAGGCGGGCAAGGGAGTGCATCAAGGCACTCCGGGCCCAGGACAAAGTGCACAAAATCCCCTGCGGACTGGCGGCGATCTGCTCCAGCTGGTGTCTCCGGAAGGCGACCGCATCAGCCATCCAGAATTCGACGTCTGGGTTAGGGACATCGGCGACGAGCAATTGTGTTCCCTGTATGAGGACATGACCGTCATCCGCCGTATCGACGCCGAGGCAACGGCACTGCAGCGCCAGGGAGAGTTGGCATTGTGGCCGCCGCTCCTTGGCCAGGAAGCGGCCCAGATCGGCTCAAGCCGCTCGCTGCGCGACGACGACTTCGTCTTCCCGAGCTACCGTGAAAGCGGCGTGGCATACGTCAGGGGCGCCCACCTCTCCGAGATCGCCAGAGTGTGGCGAGGCAATGCCTCCTATGGTTGGGACCCCCAGCGAATCAACGTGGCCACGCCACAGATCATCATCGGATCCCAGAGCCTGCACGCCACCGGCTACGCCATGGGCGTCCAGCTGGACGGTGCGAGCACTGCTGTTCTTGCCTACTTCGGCGACGGTGCCACCAGTGAAGGGGACGTGAACGAAGCCATGGTGTTCGCGGCCAGCTACCAGGCCCCCGTGGTGTTCTTCTGCCAGAACAACCACTGGGCCATTTCCGAGCCTGTCCGCATCCAATCGCATGTTCAATTGGCTGACAGGCCTACCGGGTTCGGTATTCCGAGTATGCGGGTTGACGGCAACGACGTCCTGGCCGTCATGGCTGCAACCCGGGTTGCCCTGGATCGGGCACGCAAGGGCGGCGGTCCTACCTTCATCGAGGCTGTTACCTACCGCATGGGTCCGCACACTACTGCCGATGACCCCACCAGGTACCGAGACCCCAACGAGCTGGAAGACTGGGCAGCCAAGGACCCGATCCTGAGGCTGCACAAGCTCCTGGAAGCCAAGGGACTGCTGACTGAAGACGTGGCCGCCCGTGTTAAGGCAAAGGCCGATGCCGTGGCCGCCGAGCTCCGTTCCAGTTGCATCGATATGCCGGACCCGCAGCCATTGGATGTTTTCAACCACGTGTACAGCACACCAAATTCCTGGATTGAACGGCAGAAGGACCACTACTCGCGCTATCTGAACAGCTTCAACCAGCCTGTCGAGGAAGGTGCACTCTGATGTCCAAGCTCACGTTTGCCCGGGCCATCAACGCCGGCCTCCGCAAGTCCCTCGAAAACGATCCCAAAGTGGTCCTCATGGGAGAGGACATCGGTGCGCTCGGTGGTGTCTTCCGTGTCACGGACGGTCTCCAAAAGGACTTTGGAAAGCACCGGGTGATCGATTCGCCGCTGGCCGAATCCGGCATTATCGGCACCGCGGTGGGTTTGGCGTACCGCGGATACCGTCCCGTGTGCGAGATCCAGTTCGACGGTTTCATCTACCCCGCATTCGACCAGATCGTCAGCCAAGTAGCCAAGATGCATTACCGCACCCAGGGCCGGGTCAAGATGCCCATCACCATCCGGGTTCCCTTTGGCGGCGGCATCGGATCTCCTGAACATCACTCCGAATCGCCTGAGGCGTACTTCACCCACACCTCTGGGCTGCGGGTAGTAGCGGTGTCGAATCCGCAGGACGCCTACACGATGATCCAGCAGGCCATTGCCTCCGATGACCCCGTCCTCTACTTCGAACCCAAGCGCCGCTACCACGACAAGGGCGACGTGGACGAAAGCCTTGACCTTTCCACAGCCCTTCCCCTGGACAGGGCTGCTGTGGTGAACACCGGCACGGACGTGACCTTGGTGTCATACGGTCCTTTGGTGAAAACCGCGAAGGACGCCGCCATGGCAGCGGCAGATGAAGGCATTTCCGTGGAGGTCATCGACCTCCGTTCCCTGGCTCCCGTGGACTATCCCGTGGTGGAGGCTTCTGTCCGCAAGACGGGCCGACTGGTCATCACCCACGAGGCCGGCCAGTCCGGTGGCCTCGGCGCAGAGATTGCTGCCAGCATCACCGAGCGCTGCTTCCACTATCTGGAGTCTGCCCCCGTCCGCATTACCGGTTTCGATGTTCCGTACCCCTATTCGAAGCTTGAAATGCACCATTTGCCGGATCTGGACAGGATCCTCGACGGCGTCGACCGCGCCTTGGGCCGCCCAAACTCGCTGAGTGGACTGGAAGGATGACCGCCACCATGATCAAGGAATTCAGGCTGCCGGACCTTGGCGAGGGCCTGACGGAATCGGAAATCCTCAGTTGGAAGGTGGCAGTGGGGGACACTGTCACCCTGAACCAAGTCATCGCCGAGGTGGAAACCGCCAAGGCAGTCGTGGAACTGCCGTCTCCGTTCGCCGGAACCGTGGCGGCGCTTCACGAGCAGCCCGGGACGGTGGTGGAGGTCGGTAAGCGGATTGTCTCCTTTGAGGTGGACGACGCCGGATCCTCCAATGGAGGCAGCGCCCCAGCCGCTGGCAACAGGGCCGCCGTCGAGACTTCCGCGAATGGTTCTGCGGCCGCAGGCGGCGCTGACGCGGTGGGGGCCCCTGCAAAACGTGAGCCGAACCTGGTGGGGTACGGTGCCGTCGTCGAACATTCCGGTCGGCCGACCCGGCGCGCCCGTGGCCAGGTTCAGGAGGCCCGCCCAGGAACCTCTGTCTCTGGGCAACCACAGGCGGCGCCCGTCGCTGCGCCGGAATCAGAAACGGCAGGCGCCGAAAGGCCCCGATCCACCCCGCCCGTGCGCAAGCTGGCACGCGACCTTGGTGTCGACTTGGAACAGGTTCCGGGCACGGGACCCGGCGGGCTCATCACCCGCGAGGACGTCCAAGCCTTCACAGGTCCTCCGGAAACCGCATCCGAAGCTCAACCAGTGAGGGGCGGGCAGGAAACGCGCACAGCCATCAAGGGTGTGCGGAAGTTCACTGCCGCCGCCATGGTCCAGAGCGCGTTCACCGCGCCGCACGTTACAGAGTTCCTGACCATCGACGTCACAGCAACCATGGAGTTGCTGGGCAGGCTCAAGGGCAACAAGGCGTTCGATGGGTTCAAGCTGACGCCGCTGACCATCGCGGCCAAGGCCATCTTGGTGGCGCTGCGCAGTCATCCCACGCTTAACTCACGCTGGGACGAGGCGAACCAGGAGATTGTCCAGTTCAACTACGTCAACCTTGGCATTGCGGCTGCAACACCCCGCGGCCTGACCGTCCCGAACATCAAGGACGCAGACCAACTGACGCTGCGTGAACTCGCCACGGCACTGACTGAACTGACCAACACGGCACGTGCAGGCAAGACGTCGCCGTCGGATCTTTCCGGTGGCACCCTCTCGATCACCAACATTGGCGTGTTCGGGATCGACGCCGGGACACCCATCCTCAATCCAGGTGAAGCCGCCATCGTCGCCCTGGGCGCTGTGCGTAAAGCTCCCTGGGTGGTCAACGACGAACTCGCCGTCCGGCAGGTCATGTCGCTGAGCCTGTCCTTCGACCACCGCCTGGTGGATGGCGAGCAGGGTTCACGGTTCCTCGCTGACCTCGGAGCTATCCTGTCCGATCCCGCCATGGTCATGACAATGATCTGACGCTTCCAAGCTGCGCCGGCCCATCCCTTTACGAGTGCTTGCAGGAAACTGCGGTTAGGGGGTGGGTCGTCGCGCGTCAGGGGACAGCGGTCAATCTTCAGTTGGCGTGGTGCGGTTGGAGTGGACGTTGCGCCAGCTGTGCTCCGGCTCGAAGCCCAACATCCTTCGCGCCTTGTCGATGGACAGCATCGTTTCGTGCTGCCCCAGTTCCTTGAGGACCTCGACGCCGGGGAAGACTTCCGCGGCCAGTTCGGCGCTGCTTCGGCCCATCACAGTATCGGCCGCCGCGATGATAAAGGTCTCGAAGCCCGGTTCCCCGTGCTCAAGGGCGCGGACTACGGCGAGGGCACCGTCCCGGGCATCGATATAGCCCCACAGGTTCCACTTGCGCAGAGTTGCATCGGAGTCGAAGGACGGGAAGGCGTCGTAGTCTTCCGGGTCCATGACGTTGGAGAAGCGCAGCGCCGTGATGCTCAGCTCCGGGTCCCATCGGGTGAGCTGGATCGCCATCTGCTCTTCGAGGTGCTTGACCAGGGAGTAGGTGCTTTCCGGTCGGGCCGCGTACTCCTCGTCCACGGGAATGTAGGGAGGGACGACGTCGAAGGGGAGGCCCAGTACGGTCTCGCTGGAGGCATAGACCACCTTTTTGATGCCCGCCCGCCGTGCCGCTTGGAAGACGTTGTAGGTGGAGACCATGTTGTTCTCGAAAATCGCGGCGTCGGGGGCCAGCCCCGGGGCCGGGATGGCAGCTAGGTGAACTATTGCCTCCAGGCCGTCATGTTGGTCATCCAGGCCCATGATGACGTCCAGGACCTGCCCGTAGTTGCGGAGATCCACGTTGACGTAGCCCTTGCCACGGGTGCCGGCACGGTCAATGTTGAGCACTTTGTGGCCATCCTGCGTGAGTCGCC
The DNA here is from genome assembly GCF_024168825.1 of Paenarthrobacter sp. A20. Classification (NCBI taxonomy): domain Bacteria; kingdom Bacillati; phylum Actinomycetota; class Actinomycetes; order Micrococcales; family Micrococcaceae; genus Paenarthrobacter; species Paenarthrobacter sp. A20. Next base: position 2,691,826 of record NZ_JALJWH010000001.1, read on the forward strand.
GGACCACGCTCCTGCCCAGTTTTCCGCTTCCGCCGGTGACGGCAATCCTCATGGTGTGCTCCTTGATTGTGGCTGGGCGTAGACCTTGTCGCCCTGTCGATTCAGCTGCCGAGCAGGGTCAGCAAGGTTTGAGTTTCAGCCTAGGCGGCTCCGCGGCAGAAAACAGCCTCACAGGCTGGCCCTGAGAGTCCTAGGAAGACTCGAACGCCCCAAGGGCATACACGCATACGACCCAACGGGTTGCCTCCCGCTCGGCAGTTTGCCGGGCAGCTTCTTTTGCCCTGGCACAACTTGGACCTACGCAGCACAACCGGACGCACCCAGCATCAGGCCTGGACCAACACACCGTTTGTTGAGTCAGTCCTCATTGCTCACCTCTGTCGGGCGGGTTCATGTTTTGTGGGGTGTGTGGTGGTGGTGGTTGCGTCGGGGTGTTTGGTGGGGGTCGATGTGGGGTGGGGGGATGAACCAGGGGACCCCGGTTGTCATGTCGATCCGCCGTTGTTCTTTGTGGATGAGGTGGTGGTGGCTGCAGAGCAGGGTGCCGTTTTCTGTTGATGTGGTGCCGCCGTGGGTCCAGTAGGTGGTGTGGTGGGCTTCGCACCAGGGTGCGGGCATGGTGCAGTCGGGGAAGGCGCAGCCTTGGTCGCGGGCGGTGATGGCTTTGCGGATGTGGGGTGGGAAGATCCGGGTGGTTCGGCCGATGTCCAGGACGCGGGAGTCGCTGCCGAGCAGGACGGGGATGATGTCGGCGTCGCAGGCTATTTTGCGGATGGTGGTGGGGTGCATTGGGCCGGTGAATGTGGCGGTGCCTGTGTTCAAGCGATCGGTGCCTGTTCCTATGCCGGTGGCTGTGCCTGTCCCTATGAACGTGGCGGTGCCGGTGCCTGTCCCGGTTTGTGTCCTGGTGCCGGGCTGGTGGTGGCCGGTGCCGGTGAGTTGTTCGAGGAGGTCGCGGTGGTCGATGGTGACGGTGAGTTGGGGGCGGAGTCCGCCGTTGGAGGGTACTTTCCCGGTGGTCATGGCGAGGGCGCAGGCGCCGGTGAGGCCGTCGAGGAGTTTCTGTGCCCGGGAGCGGCGGTCCAGGTCCGGGCCTGTGACTGTGCCTGTGCCTGTGCCGTTGTCTGGGCTGTGCCCGGTATCGGTGTTGTCCGTGGTGCCAGGCCCGGTGCCGGTGCTGTTGCTGCTGGTGCTGGTGCTGTTGGTGAGTCGCGGGTTGGTGGCGGCGTTCATGGTGGTGGTGAGGGTTTCGATTTGTTCGTCGGTGGCGAAGATTTCGAGGTGGTGGAGTCCGTGGCGGCGTCGGCGGCGGAGGAACGCGCCTTGGAGTTGGTGGAGGATTTCTTCGGAAGGTTCGGGGCCGTCGTGGTCGATCCTGTCGGCCCAGCGTTTGGTCATTGTGGTGACGAAGTCCGGGTCGGTTTCGGTGGCGGTGGTGGTCAGGGCGTGTTCCATCCGGGTGGTGGTGTCTTCGTCGGTGAGGTTCCGGACTTTGTCCAGGGCGGTGCTGATGATGGTCGCGGACCGGGACGGCACCAAAGCCGATCCGAGGGCCTCGGCGAGCATTCCGCGGCGGGCCGGGATTTCCTGCCCGGTCATGCTCTTTTGGGGGAGGACCTCGGGGGCGAGGGCGAGCCGTCGCCGGGCTTCGCCGATGCCGATCCGCAACCGGGCCCGCAGGAACTCTGCCGCGTTCCGGTACCCGTCATCCAAAACACTGGCCTTGGACCCGGACCCATCCACGGACAGTGCGTTGGTGGAACGTGCTTCACCAGCGGAAACTGGTGCCTCCGGAACCGTTGAATCCGGAACTGTTGTGCCGGTGCCGGTTCCACTCGTTGGCTCTTCGGGTGCTTCCGTCCAGCCGGTCCGCCATTCCGGCGCTGCTGCCGAGGACCCCGGCCGGGAGTTTTGTGCCTCAATCCGGGTCCGTTCCACTGCCTGGGCTGCGACGATCTGTAAGTACTCCACCGATCGGGAAATCTCCTCGACCTTGCCGGCAAAATCAGCAGCCTCAACAAACCCCAACAGGGAAGCCTCATCCGAGGCGGACAAGCGTGCGGAGTCCAGAAGTGCAGCGCTGTGGTTAAGAAGCTCTGTCAGGTTCAGCCTGTCAGCGGCAGTGGGGTCAGGACGCTGAGTGTCGAAACGTTGGACTGGCTGAGCCGACGTGAAGCCAAGGCTGGTCCGGGGATTCCGCTGAGGTTTAGGGATCGATCCTGTATTTTGGGCCGAAACGTCGGCCGGGGCGGGGCCCGTTAGCGATGAAGCCCGGGCGAACTTGGTTCTGCCGTTGAGCAGCCCGGCGGCGTGGAACCCACCGACCCAGGTGACGGTCGCCGTCGAATCCTTGAACCCGGCCTTATGCAATTCCGGCCTGCTCAAGAAGCGTCGTGACCGGGCAGCGGTCAGGGCAGCCACCGCAGGGGACGATTCCGCCCTGAGTGCTGATAACTGCCCTTGATCTTCCATAAAAACATGATGTCAGGGGGGTCCGACAATATGAGGCCGTAGATGGAAGGCGGCTCAAACCTCCCGGAAGATAGACCGTTCAGGCTGAAGTCAGAGCCGCCAAGGCCATCTGTTCCAGGATGGGCCTGGCAGACTTCACCGCGATCTTCCTGCCGTGGTGGCGCACCGAATGGGGTGTGGAATTGATCAACCCAAAGGCCGCGTGCGCCCGGACCCTGAGCCCGGGGACATCTGCGTCCGTGTGGATGCGGGCCAGGACGTCAACCCACGTTTCGACGTACTTGCGCTGAAGGGATCGCACTTCTGCCTGGTCGGCGTCGCTGAGACTTCCGAAGTCCCGGTCCTGGACGCGGATGACGTCCGGATTGCTGAGCGCGAAATCAACCTGGAATTGGATGAGCCCCTTGAGCGCAGAGCGGGGATCGCCCGATGCGGAAACCACCCGCAATCCGCCCTCCATAAGGTCGCGGCTGACGCTGAGCAGAAGCTCTCCAAGGACTGCTTGCTTGCCGGGGAAATGCCGGTAGACAGCGGGGCCGCTGACGCCCGCCGCGGCACCTAAATCCTCAAGGGAGACTCTGTTGAAGCCATTCTGTGCAAAAAGTCCCGCGGCCGCGGACAACAGAGCCAGCCGTCGGAGCTCCTTAGCCTGGCCACGTTGGGTGGCGGCGCCACGGGTTCCCTCAGTGCTTGTTTCCCGGCCTCCGGTCACGTTCTCCTCCTTGGCGCCAGTCCCGGCACGCCTGACCGATAAGGCCCTGCTGTGCTGGACATCACAGTTAATAAAGACTAACCTAAATTTCAGTTACGCGGCACTAACCGAAATGGCCTGTGGCCGGGAATGGAACAGGGGTCGATGGAGACAATCGCCAGCCTTGCGGGAGCCGCCAGCGGCACCTATGAAGCCAACCAGGATGCGCAACTGGCTTTGGTGGCAGAACTGAAGGATCGCTTGGCGACGGCGGCCCTCGGCGGCCCGGCCAAGTCACGGGAACGGCACATCGCCCGCGGAAAGCTTTTGCCGAGGGAACGCATCGACTACTTGCTGGATGACGGCAGTCCGTTCCTTGAGATTGCGCCCTTGGCTGCCAACGGCATGTACAACGACGATTCCCCAGGGGCCGGGGTCATTGCAGGCATTGGCCTGGTCCATGGCCGGCACGTCCTGGTGATCTCCAATGACGCAACGGTCAAGGGCGGCACCTACTATCCGATGACCGTCAAGAAGCATCTCCGGGCTCAGGAAATCGCCTTGGAGAACAAGCTTCCCTGCATTTACTTGGTGGATTCCGGCGGAGCCTTCCTGCCCAAACAGGACGAGGTTTTCCCGGATAAAGAACACTTCGGGCGGATCTTCTACAACCAAGCCAGGATGTCCGCAGCCAAGATCCCGCAGATCGCTTCCGTGATGGGCTCGTGCACTGCCGGCGGTGCCTATGTGCCGGCCATGAGCGACGAGACAGTCATCGTGCGGAATCAGGGCACCATCTTCCTGGGTGGTCCGCCCTTGGTGAAAGCTGCAATCGGCGAGATTGTCACTGCCGAGGAGCTGGGCGGCGGCGACGTCCACTCCCGGATTTCCGGGGTCACGGACCACCTGGCCGAGAACGATCAGCACGCCCTCGAGATCGTACGGGACATCGTGGCGACGTTGCCGAAGCCGGCGCAGCCGGCCTGGGACGTGCTCGACGTCGTCCTGCCGCCCGTCGTCGACCCTTCAGAGATCTACGGTGTGGTTCCCACGGACGTCAACGCCCAGTATGACGTCCGCGAAGTCATTGCCAGGCTGGTGGATGGTTCCGAATTCCATGAGTTCAAGAAGAACTACGGCACCACCTTGGTCACTGGATTCGCGCACCTCCACGGGCATCCAGTGGGCATCGTGGCCAACAACGGTGTTCTCTTCAGCGAGTCCTCCCTCAAGGGCGCGCACTTCATCGAGCTCTGCGACCAGCGCGGAATTCCCTTGATCTTCCTGCAGAATCTCTCCGGTTTCATGGTGGGCAAGGACTACGAGCAAGGTGGCATCGCCAAGAACGGCGCCAAGATGGTCACCGCGGTAGCCACGGCCAGGGTGCCCAAACTGACGGTGGTCATCGGTGGGTCCTTCGGCGCCGGCAACTATTCCATGTGTGGCCGGGCCTACTCACCGCGGTTCCTGTGGATGTGGCCCGCAGCCCGCATCTCCGTCATGGGCGGAAACCAGGCCTCCAGCGTCCTCGCCACGGTCAAAAGGGACCAATACGAGGCAGCCGGACAGGAATGGTCCGCCGCAGACGAGGAAGCCTTCAAAGCTCCTATCAAGCAGCAATACGAGGATCAGGGAAGTCCCTATTACTCCACAGCCCGGCTGTGGGACGACGGCATTATCGATCCCGCCGACACTCGGCGAGTCCTGGGGATGGCCCTGGACGTCGTCTCCCGCCAACAACTGCCCGAGACCTCCTTCGGTCTCTTCAGGATGTGACCATGAGCCTGCCAACAACAGCCACAGCCCCACCCAGCCCGGCATCCACAGCCCACCCCCTCGGTTCCGTGCTCGTTGCCAACCGCGGTGAGATCGCCTGCCGGGTCATCAGGACCTTGAAGGAGCTGGGCATCCGCTCCGTCGCCGTGTACTCGGACGCGGACAAGGATGCCAAGCACGTGGCCCTCGCTGACACCGCCGTCGCCATTGGTGGCACGGCACCCTCCGAGAGCTACTTGAAGATCGACGCCATCATCGACGCATGCCGTCGAAGCGGGGCGGAGGCGGTTCACCCGGGGTATGGCTTCCTGTCCGAGAATCTGGAGTTCGCCAAGGCGCTGGACGCCGCAGGGATCACCTTCATCGGGCCGGGAGTCGGCGCCCTCGAAGTAATGGGGGACAAGATCCGCTCCAAGAACCATGTGTCGGCCTACAACGTTCCCTGTGTGCCTGGGATCGCCAAGCCCGGACTCACGGACCAGGAGCTGCTGGACGCTGCATCGGGCATCGGTTTCCCCTTGCTGATCAAACCGTCGGCAGGTGGTGGAGGCAAGGGCATGCATGTGGTGGAACGTATCGAGGACATGGCTGCCACCCTGCTCACGGCAAGGCGTGTGGCATCATCCGCCTTTGGGGATGACACCCTCTTCCTGGAGCGGCTCATCCGGGCGCCCCGCCACATCGAGGTCCAGGTCCTGGCGGACAACCACGGCAACGTCATCCACTTGGGCGAGCGCGAGTGTTCCTTGCAACGGCGTCACCAGAAAGTTATCGAAGAGGCCCCCTCGGCCTTGTTCGAATCGATGAAGGACGGGGCTGCACAGCGGTCGCGGATCGGTGAGGCAGCCTGCAACGCAGCACGTTCGGTCAACTACAGCGGCGCGGGGACCGTCGAATTCCTGGTGTCCGATGAACACCCTGACGAGTTCTTCTTCATGGAAATGAACACCCGGCTGCAGGTGGAGCATCCAGTCACGGAAATGGTCACCGGCATTGACCTCGTTGAATGGCAGGTGCGGATCGCCGCCGGCGAGGTCCTCACCGTAGCGCAGGCCGACGTCGTACTTAAAGGCCACGCCGTAGAGGCGCGCGTTTACGCCGAGGTGCCCGAACGGAATTTCATGCCGTCCATGGGCCGGATTGTTGGGCTTGCCGAGCATGGTGCCGCGGACCCCGCCGTGTCGGGTCAGCAAAAAGCCCACGCCAACGTGCGGATCGACTCCGCCATGCGGGACGGGCTGGAGATCACGGGCGACTACGATCCCATGCTCGCCAAGGTCATTTCGTGGGGGGTGGACAGGGCCGCGGCGCTGGACACCTTGGACGCTGCCCTTGGCCGGTACACCCTGCTGGGCGTGGACACCAACGTTGAGTACCTGCGCCTGCTGATCAACGATGCCGACGTCCGGGCAGGGCGCCTCGACACCGGGCTGATTGAGCGCAAACTGCCGACCATGGAGTTCAGGCATGCCGGCTTCCGCGAACTGATCGCCGCCGCTCTTACGCTGTGGCTTGAACGCACGGGCTCTGCGGTTGCGGGGGACGCGTGGAAGACTCCCGACGGCTGGCGCGTAGGTGGCCGCGGGGCGTGGACTACCACGCTGGGGGTCCCGGGTGGTGGACTCGCCACAGTGTCCATCACCGAGGAGGGCGGAACCGTGACAGCCACCGTCGACCACGGCTCTGGTGCCGGCGCCGCTGCCCGCGTCAAGGTACTGAACCGCAGTGCGGACACCGTTGTTGTGGAGTTCGACGACGGTCCCGTCACCTTCGCGGTGGGCGTGGCCGTCGACGCCGTCCACGTAGGCAACGATGGCTGGTCCTGCCGGCTTGAGGTCCTGAACCGGGCTGAACGCCTGCGGCGGGTGCTCGCCGGCATCCAGCGGGACGAAGGGGCCGCGGACCCGGAAGTGCGCTCGCCGATGCCCGGAACCGTGGTGTCCGTGTCCGTGGCCAACGGAGATTCCGTAGAGGAAGGCCAAGTGCTTTTGGCCGTGGAGGCGATGAAGATGGAGCACCAACTGGTGGCCTCGGTATCCGGAACTGTCCATCTGAGCAGCAAACCCGGGGACCTGGTCAAAGCAGACCAGGTACTCGCCACCATTCACGTACCCGTCGCCCCTGAAAGCGCGGCCGGAAAGAACACAGACAAGGAAGTCCAGCCATGAGCACCTTTGAAATGAACAGCACTTACGGGCTAACAGAGGAGTACCAGGACCTCAGCGACTCCGTCCGCGAGTTCGCCGACGAGGTGGTTGCGCCCGTCTCGGCCAAGCATGACGAAGAGCACAGCTTCCCGTACGAGGTAGTCAAGCAGATGGGGGAGATGGGGCTGTTTGGGTTGCCGTTCCCCGAGGAGTTCGGCGGCATGGGCGGAGACTACTTCGCGCTGGCCCTGGCGCTGGAACAGCTGGGGCGGGTGGACCAGTCCGTGGCTATCACCCTCGAAGCCGGCGTATCGCTGGGCGCGATGCCGGTGTACCGCTTCGGCACGGATGCGCAGAAGGAACAGTGGCTGCCGGAGTTGGCCTCCGGGCGTTCCTTGGCCGGCTTCGGTTTGACCGAACGCGAAGCCGGATCCGATGCCGGCGGCACCAAGACCAATGCCCATCTGGAGAACGGCGAATGGGTCATCAACGGGAACAAGGAGTTCATCACCAACTCCGGCACGGACATCACCACCCTGGTCACCGTCACTGCGGTCACGGGGCAGAAGGAAAACGCCGACGGCAGCACCAAGAAGGAAATCTCCACCGTCCTGGTGCCCACGGACACCCCCGGGTTCACCGCGGAAAAGCCGTACAACAAGGTGGGCTGGAACGCCTCCGACACCCACCCGCTCACCCTGGACAACGTTCGGGTTCCTGAAGCCAACCTGCTGGGGGAACGCGGCCGCGGGTACGCGAACTTCCTCTCCATCCTTGACGAGGGACGCATCGCGATCGCCGCCCTGGCCACCGGAGCGGCGCAGGGATGCGTGGACTTGTCCGTGAGGTATGCCAAGGAGCGCAGCGCCTTTGGGCAGAACATCGGCAAGTACCAGGCCATCCAGTTCAAGATCGCCCGCATGCAGGCCAGGGCCCACACAGCCCGTTTGGCGTACTACGACGCCGCCTCCAGGATGCTCGCCGGTAAGCCGTTCAAGACCGAAGCGGCCATCGCTAAGATGGTCGCAGGCGAGGCAGCCATGGACAACGCGCGGGACGCCACCCAGGTGTTCGGCGGCTATGGCTTCATCAACGAATTCACGGTGGCACGGCATTACCGCGACTCCAAGATCCTTGAAATCGGGGAAGGCACCACCGAGGTCCAGTTGATGCTCATCGCCCGCGAGCTGGGTCTGTAACCGCACGGGAAGGATCAAGGATGATTGACAAGGTTGTTGCCAGCGCCGCGGAAGCGGTGAAGGACATCCCGGACGGAGCTTCACTCGCGGTGGGAGGGTTCGGTCTATGCGGCATCCCCGTCTCCCTGATCGATGCCCTCCATCAGCAAGGAACCAGCGCTCTGGAGACCGTCAGCAACAACTGTGGCGTGGACGATTGGGGCTTGGGGATCCTCCTTAAGGATGGACGCATCCGCCGGACCATCAGCTCCTACGTGGGCGAGAACAAAGAATTCGCGCGGCAATACCTTGCCGGGGAGCTGGAGGTTGTCCTGACCCCGCAGGGCACGCTGGCCGAGAAGCTGCGCGCCGGCGGCGCTGGAATCCCGGCCTTCTACACCAAAGCGGGTGTGGGAACCCAGGTGTCCGAGGGCGGTTTGCCGCAAAAGTACGACGCCGACGGGAACGTTGCGCTGGCGTCTGCGCCGAAGGAAGTGCGCACCTTCAACGATGCCGACTACGTCCTCGAAGAGTCCCTGACACCGGACTTCGGATTGGTCCACGCCTGGAAGGGTGACCGCCATGGGAACCTTGTTTTCCATGCGACAGCAATGAATTTCAACCCGCTCTGCGCCATGGCGGCCAAGACCACCATCGCCGAGGTGGAAGAGCTGGTGGAACCCGGTGAACTGGATCCGGAACACATCCACACGCCGGGTATCTTCGTACAAAGGGTGGTGGTGGCGCCGTCCAACGAGAAGCGGATCGAGAAGCGCACGGTGGCGTTATCCGGATCGGCAAGCAGCCAACAGGCAGGAGCCTAGCCATGGAATCGAACAGCCTCCAGGACTTGCCGCCCCGCCCCGAAGCCGTACGGCACGAGTACCGTCGCGCCGACGTCGAACATCACGAAGCCAAAGGCTGGACCCGCAACGAACTGGCCGCGCGCGTGGCAAAAGAGCTTGCCAACGGACAGTATGTGAATCTCGGAATCGGGATGCCAACCCTGATTCCCAACTACATTCCGGATGGCGTGGAAGTCATTCTCCATTCCGAGAACGGCATCCTGGGAGTGGGTCCCTACCCGGCCGAGGACAAAGTGGATCCGGACCTCATCAACGCGGGGAAGGAAACGGTGACCACCAACGCGGGGGCGGCATTCTTCGATTCGGCGTCGTCCTTCGGCATGATCCGGGGTGGGCATGTTGATGTCGCTGTCCTGGGTGCCATGGAGGTTGCAGCCAACGGAGACCTCGCCAACTGGATGATTCCCGGAAAGATGGTCAAAGGCATGGGTGGTGCCATGGACCTGGTGTTCGGTGCCAAGAAGGTCATCGTCATGATGGAACATGTGGACCGCAGTGGCAGGCCGAAAATCGTCCAGGACTGCACGTTGCCCCTGACAGGCAAGGGATGCGTGGACCGGATCATCACCGACCTCGCAGTCATTGATGTCGTGAAGGACCAAGGAGATTCCCGTCTGGTCCTCCGCGAGCTGGCCCCCAATGTGACCCTTGAGGACGTGGTGGCGGCCACCGGTGCGGACTTGTTCGAGGAAGACCAGGAGCTCACCGTATGACCCGGGTGGTTGAGCAGCGTGGGCTGTACTTCGACGAACTTGAAGAGGGCGTGATTTACGCGCACAGGCCCGGACGCACGGTCACCGAGACGGACAACGTCCTCTTCACCACCATGACCATGAACACGCAGGCGCTGCACCTTGACGCCGCATGGAGTTCCGGACAACCGTTCGGGCAGCGGCTCATGAACTCCATGTTCACGCTGTCCACCATGGTGGGGCAGTCCGTGGCCCAGTTGACGCAGGGGACTATCATTGCGCAGCTGGGCCTGACTGATGTCACCTTTCCGCACCCGCTGTATCACGGGGATACCCTGTACACGGAAACGGTGATCACCGGCAAACGGTTGTCGTCGTCCCGCCCCGGACAGGGCGTGGTGACCATGCAGCACACCGGTCGCAACCAGGATGGATCAGTGGTGGCGTTGGCCACCCGGACCTGCCTGATGTGGACCAAGGAAGCGCACGCCGCGACGTCTTAGTTCTCCGTACCTGTCAGCACCCCACCAGCAAGGAACTTCATGCACTCTCCCTTCACCATGGGCCCGGCTCTCTTGTTCTGTCCTGCGGACCGGCCCGAGCGTTTCGGAAAGGCCTCTGACCGGTCCGATGCCGTGATCCTGGACCTGGAGGATGCTGTGGCTCCTGCGGACAAGCCGAGGGCCCGCGAAGCGATCCTTGAGCAGCCCGGTGCCGGAGCACTGGAGCCCAGCCGCACCATAGTCCGCGTGAATCCCGTGGGGACGGACGAGTTCGAGCTCGATCTGGAGGCCTTGGCGAAGACGCCCTACCGCACGGTGATGCTGGCCAAGGCGGAAAGCGCTGGGCAGCTCAAGGCTTTGGAGAGATACCAGGTCATTGCGCTCTGCGAAACGGCGGCCGGCATCGTCAACGCTGCTGCAATCGCCGCTGAACCCAACGTCGTAGGACTCATGTGGGGTGCCGAGGACCTGCTGGCTTCCCTGGGCGGGCTCTCCAGCCGGAACGACGACGGCGGGTACCGGGCTGTCGCACTTCACTCACGTTCCGCTGTCCTGCTCGCCGCGAAGGCAGCGGGCAAGGAAGCCATCGACTCCGTGTATGTGAACATCCCGGACCTTGAAGGCCTGGGCGTGGAGTCCCGGGATGCGGTGGCAAGTGGCTTCGGCGCGAAGGCCTGCATCCACCCGAACCAGGTTGCCGTGGTCCGTGAGGCCTACGCCCCTACTCCGGAAGCCGTTGCCGGGGCCACCGAGCTTCTGGACGCAGCGGCCGCCGCGGGCACGGGAGTTTTCCAGTTCAAGGGCAAAATGATCGACGGCCCCATCCTCAAACATGCCGAGGCGACCCTTCGCCGGGCCGGCCTTGCGCGAGACAGCAGTTAATGCCCATGTTTGTCGGGGAAAACATGGGCATTAACTGCCGTCCCGGCGCAGGTATGGAGCGCTAGGCGCGTACCGCCGTCGAGAAATCCGCCAATTGCGTCAGCTCAACAGTGGCGGGCCGTGCGGCCGTGCTCTTGATGGCTACTGATTGTCCGGTCTTGGCGGATTCCAGCACCGACTCCATGACTTCCAGTGCGTGGAATGCCAGCCGGCCGCCGGCCCGTGGCTCCTGTCCGGCCGGAGTCGCGGCGAGGTCTGCAATGCCGAAGCCCCGGCCGGAGTCCACATAGCCAGCGGAGACAGGGAGTGTCTCCCACTCCTGGGCGCCGAGGGCGAAGAGCTGCACGTCGCCCTCGAAGTGGTTGGGGTCCGGCACGATCAGCGACCCCGACTGACCGTGGATCTCGATGTTGGGGCTCTTCGTTTTCACGGCGTCGAAGCTCATGAACATCGTGGACAATGCGCCGGACTCGTGGACCAGGACACCGGTGACGTGCGAGTCGATATCCACCGGTACTTTTTGGCCTTCCCGCGGGCCGGACCCGATGGTGCGTTCGTTGCGGGTGTGGCTCGCCGCGCCCACCACCGAGACCACGGGCCCCAGCAGCGTGACCAGGGCCGAGACGTAGTACGGGCCCATATCCAAGAGGGGTCCGCCGCCCGGCTGGTAGTAGAAGTCGGGGTTCGGGTGCCAGCGCTCGTGACCGGGAGTCGCCATGGTGGCCGTTGCGGAGACCGGTGCGCCGATCAGTCCGTCGTCGATTGCTTTCCGCGCGGTCTGGATACCTGTACCCAGCACCGTGTCAGGTGCGCAGCCAACCACCACACCTGCTGCGGCCGCAGCGTCGAGTACTTCGCGGGCCTCCCCGGTGGTGGCAGCCAGCGGCTTTTCACCGTAGACAGACTTACCTGCGGCGATTGCCTTCAGCGCAATGTCCGCGTGTGCCGCGGGGATGGTCAGGTTCAGGACGAGGTCCACATCGTCCGCGGCCAGGAGCTGGTCCACGGTCAGTGCCCGGACACCGTCGTACGAGTCGGCAACGGCTTGGGCGCGGGCGGGATCCAGGTCCGCGACTGCCACCAGGTTGATGGAATCCAACCGGCGGAAGTTGGCCAGGTACTGGGCGATGATGGCGCCGCAGCCAATGACTCCTACATTTATCGGGATGCCCACAGCATGCCCCTTTCGATGATGGTGCGGACGTTGCTGTCCTGGAGGACTTCCACGCGGTGGCCCGGTGTGCTGACAAAGATCCTGCCCTTGCCCCACTGGCGGGTCCAGATGGCCGGGGACGTCACTTCGCGGTTCCAAGGGTCCCATTCGCGGACCTTCTGGGTGGTGGTGGCCAGGACGTCGATGTAGTCATCACTGAGGACCCAGTACTGCTCCGTGACGAGATCGAAATCGCCGATTCCCTGCGTGATGGGATGACCGGCGCCAGCAGGCAGGATGTTCACGGTGTACGGGACATAGTTGTCCGATTGTTCGCCGATCCGCTCGTCTGCGTGCTTACCTGGGTGGCAGGCAAACTGTCCACCGATCAGGTGCAGGTAGTCGGAGTTGTTGCGGTAGGAATCTGCGATGCCACCGTGCCAGCCCGCCAGGCCCGTGCCATTTTCGACGGCGGCGCGGAGCCCCTCGAATTCGTCCTTCTCAATGGTGGTCATGGTCATGCACTGAACGATCAGGTCCACGCCGGCCATGTAGTCGGGGTCGGCGTAAATCTTGGGGGATTCCTCCACCCGGACGTCGTAGCTGTTGTCCTTCAGGTAGGGAATAAACAGCTCGGTTGCTTCCACCGGCTGGTGTCCGTCCCAGCCGCCGCGGACCACCAGTGCTGTCTTGTTGTTGCTTGTCATGGTTTCCTTCGTTTCGGGGCGTATTCGTTGGAGTCAGGGTTTGCTGCGATCAGCGCGTTGAAAAAGCGGCATCAAAAGCAGTTGCCGGGGGACGGATGGCGGCCAGCTCGCGGACCATGTCCAATGCCTGGGGTGCGCCGACCAGCCGGTCCATGCCGGCGTCCTCCCACTCGATGCTGGTGGGTCCTTCATAGCCAATGGCGTTCAGCGTGCGAAAGATCGGCTCCCAGTTCACATCTCCGTGGCCGGCTGTGACGAAGTCCCAACCACGCCGCGGATCAGCCCACGGCAAATGGGAGCCGAGCCGGCCGTTGCGCCCATTGAGCTGCCGGACGGATTCCTTCACGTGGACATGGAAGATCTTGTCCGCGAAGTCCTGGAGGAACATCACCGGATCCAGGTCCTGCCAGATGAAATGGGAGGGATCGAAGTTCAGGCCGAAGCCTTCCCGATGGCCGATCACCTCCAGCGTGCGCTTGGCAGTCCAGTAGTCGTAAGCAATCTCTGAAGGGTGGACCTCAAGTGCAAAACGGACCCCCACGTCGTCGAACACGTCCATGATGGGATTCCAGCGGTCGGCAAAGTCCTGGTATCCGCGCTCGATCATGGCGTCCGAGGCCGGCGGGAACATCGCAACGCATTTCCAGATGGAGGATCCCGTGAAGCCCGTGACGGTCTTGACCCCAAGCCTGGCAGCTGCCCGGGCGGTGACCTTCATTGCTTCGGCGGCCCGCTGCCTCACGCCTTCCGGTTCGCCATCGCCCCACACTTCCGGGGCAAGGATGTCCCTGTGCCGCTCATCGATGGGGTCATCGCACACGGCCTGCCCGGTGAGGTGGTTGGCGATGGCGTGGACGCTGAGGTGATGCTTTTCCAGGATGTCCAGCTTGGCTTGCAAATAGGTGTCGTCTTCCACAATGCGCTGCGGATCCAGATGGTCGCCCCAACAGGCGATCTCCAAGCCGTCGAACCCCCACTCTCCGGCGAGCCGTGCCACTTCTTCAAACGGCAAATCGGCCCACTGTCCGGTGAAGAGGGTGATGGGTCGGGTCATGATGCTTCCTTGTCGACGTTCTGCCAGCGGCTTGAGTCGTCCGCGCTCGCCTCGACGGCGGCCAGGACCTTTTGCACCTGCAAAGCATCCGCGAACGACGGCGAGGGCTGCTCGCCTGCGCCGATGGCATTGACGAGGTCCACCACCTGGTGCGTGAAGCCGTGTTCATAGCCAAGGCCGTGCCCGGTGGGCCACCAGTTGGCGGTGTAGGGGTGGGACGGTTCGGTGACCATGATCTTCCGGAAGCCTGCGTCGGGTTCCAAGGCCGCATCGTAGTACTGGAGGGAGTTCATGTCCTCGAAATCGAAGGCGATGGATCCCTTGGTGCCATTGAGTTCCAGGCGCATGGCGTTCTTGCGTCCGAGCGCAAAACGGGTGGCTTCGAAGATGCCGATGGGGCCGGAAGGAGCCCCGGCCCCTGCGCCGGCGCCAGCGCCGACGTCGTGCCTTGCTTCAAAGCGGGCGGTGAACAGAGCGGCGTCGTCCACGGTCACCGGACCTCGCGGCCCGTCCGAACCGCCGTGGCCGCCAAGCCCCACGAAGTCGCCGCCCACAGGGCGTTCCTTCACGAAGGTCTCCAGCAGGGCCGAGACACCAGTGATGTTGAGGCCCGTGATCCATTGGGCGGCATCGATGCTGTGTGCACCGATATCTCCCAGTGAACCGGACCCGGACTTGGACTTGTCCAACCTCCAGGTCAGGGGAGCGTCGGCGTCGCTGAGCCAGTCCTGCAAGTACTGGGCGCGGACGTGCCTGATGTCGCCCAAACGGCCGTCGTCCACCATCCGCTTTGCCAGGGCCAGTGCAGGGGTGCGTCGATAGCTGAAGCCGCACATTGACAGCACACCGCGCTCGGCCGCAGCCTGTGCCACAACGGTCATCTTCTCCGCTTCTTCCACGGAGTTGGCCAAGGGTTTCTCGCACAGGACATGCTTGCCGGCCTCGAGGGCGGCAATGGCGATCTCCGCGTGGGTATTGCCCGGAGTGCAGATATCGATGAGGTCGATGTCGTCGCGCTCGATCAAGCGGCGCCAATCGGTCTCTACGGAGGCCCAGCCGTACTTGCCGGCTGCCGACCGTACGCCCTCCGCATTCCTGCCGGCCACGGCCGTGAGTTCAGGGCTGAGGGGCAAGTCGAAGAAGCGCGGTGCCGTCCGCCAGGCGTGTGAGTGTGCTGCGCCCATGAACGCGTAGCCCACCATGCCAACCCGCAGGGGTTTCGGTTCCGTCATGAGGAGTTCCTTTCTGCTGGAAACCAGTTACTTGCTGAATCCGGCCGTCAAACCGCTGAGCAACTGCCGGCGGGCCACCACATAAACCACCAGCAGGGGGAGCGTGGCCAATACGACCGAGGCAAGCACCGCCGGAATGTTGACGCTGAACTCACCCTGGAAGGTCCACAGTGACAGCGGTAGTACCCGGGTTTCCGGGCTTTGCGTGAGGATCAGCGGGAACAGGAATCCGTTCCACACATGGAGTGCGTTGTAGATGCCAACCGTGATGACAGCGGGCTTGGTCATGGGCAGCGCGAGGCGCCACATCATGGCCCAGTCCGAGCAACCGTCCAGCCGCATCGACTCGAACAACTCGTTGGGAACATCCCGCATGAAGTTGGAGAGGATGAGTACGGAGACCGGGATCGCGAAGGCGATGGACGGCAGGATCAAGGCCAGCAAGGTGTCATACATGTGGGCCTTGGTGATCATCCAATAGATGGGGATGATCGTGGCGTGCAGGGGGATGGCCAGGCCCAGCAGGAACACATTGTTGGTCCAGCTGAGGAACCTGCCCTTCCCTCGAACGATCGCGTAGGCCGCCATGAACGCGACGAAAAGCGCCGGAACCACACTGCCCACCGTCACGATGAGGCTGTTGGCGAAGTACCTGGCGAAGTCGTTCTCCAGGACAAGCTTGTAGTTGTCCAGTGTCGGCTCTGCCGGTGGCAACATCGGGTTGGATGTGAAGAACCCTGCCTGGTTCTTCAGGCTGGTGATCACCACGTAGTAGACGGGCACGATGATGATCGCCAACCAGAGCCAGCCGCCCAGGCCGCCCAGGAAGTTGGGCCGCGAGCGGCCGGTCTTGAGGGGCCGACGGCGGGTGGCCACCGGCGCCGGAAGCGGAGCCGGTGCTGTGGGGAGTTGGGTAGTGGAAGCCATTACGCACCTTCCAATTGGCTGGCGTTGCGGTTCTTGCCGCCGAGTCGTTGAAGGAAGAGGGCCAAGGCCAATCCGATGACCACCAGGATCACTCCCAAGGCGCTCGCCGCTCCCATGTCGTTGGCTTTGAAGCCTGTGAGGTACATGTGCAGCGGAAGCAACCTGGTGGAGTAGCCCGGGCCGCCGGCTGTGAGCACGAAGATCAGGTCGAAGTACGCCAGGGATCCCACCACCATGAGGGTGGAGGAAGTGATCATGGTGTATTTGAGCTGCGGCAACGTGATGTTGAAGAACTGCTGGATACGTCCGGCGCCGTCGATTTGCGCCGCCTCATACAGCGAGGTGGGAATCTGCCGCACGCCACCTTGATAGATCAGCGTGTGGAACGGCACGAACTGCCATGCGATCACGAAGACCACCACGAACAGTACGAGGTCGGAGTTACCCAGCCAGTCCTGCGCAAGGAACGGCAGCCCCAGGCCAGGGCCGAGTCCGAAGTTCGGATCCAGCAGGGCCTTGAACGCGATGGCCACGGCGGCCGAGGACAACAGCAGCGGTACGAAGTAGAGCACGGCCAAGGCTGCCCGGTACTTCTGGCTGGCAGCGGTGAAGACACCGAGCAACAGGCTGATGGGTGCCTGGACGATGAAGGAGAAGAACATGATCTTGGCTGTCACCAACAGCGCGTTGCCTGTGACGGGATCGGCCAGGACCGTGTTCCAGCTGGAGAGTCCGTCCAGTTTGATCTCACCAAGTCCGTCCCAGCGGGTGAAGCTGAGGAAAAGGACTCCCAGCAATGGGAGGATGGCGAAGAGCATGAAGAACGCGAGGGCCGGGGCCGCCAGCCAGCCCGACGGACCCTTTTCCAGGGTTCGTCGGGACGGCTGATCCCGCCGGGACAACTGCTCCCGGGTGGTTGTTGTGGTTGACACAGGACTACTTCCCGATCGTCGCGTTCATGGTGGAAGCGAACTGCTCCGGGGTGATCTTCTTCAGGAAGATCTGGTCAAGGTTGGCCAACATCGCATCGCCCTGTGCCGGGGTCAGCGCCTGGTCCCACGAAAGCGTGAAGTCCGGAGCATCCTTGGCCATGCCATAGACGTAGGTCAGGAAGTCCTTGTCGGGGGATGCTGCCAGCTTGTCTTCGATGCCGGTGACCACAGGTACGGCGCCTGAATCGATCAGGCCTTGGACGTTCTCATCATTGAACATTCCGGCCTTGACGTACTCCAGTGCTGTCTTCTTCTGCTCCTCGGTGGCCTTGGAAGACACAGACCAGAAGTTCGACGGGTTGCCTACAACGTTCGCCGGATCACCCTTGCCACCTTCGACGGTGGGGAACGGTGTGTAACCAAGCTTGCCGCTCGAGACGAAGTCGGCTGCGTCCTTCTTCATTCCCTGGTAAATCCAGCTGCCCTGCAGGATCATGGCGGCCTTGCCGGTGTAGAGCAGGGCCTGGTCGGCGTTGCTGTCAGCGGCGATGGAGGAGAAGCCATTGATGAAGCCGCCGGCATCCACCAGTTCCTGGATCTTGGTCAGGGCCTCGATCACGGCGGGATCGGACCAGGCGTCCGGCTTGTTGGCAGCAATATTGGCGAAGACCTCAGGGCCACCAATACGATCCACCAAGTATTCGAGCCACATCAGGTCAGGCCACTTCGACTGCCCGCCCAAGGAGAACGGTGCCACGCCGGCCTCCTTGAACTTGGGCACGAGGGCCATGAGCTCATCCCAGGTCTTGGGGGCTTCGGCGCCGATCTTGTCGAAGACCTCCTTGTTGTAATAGAGCACAACGGGCTGCACTTTGTTGTTCGGCAGTGCGTAGGTTTTTCCGTCGATGACGCCGCTCTCAAGGATGGATGGGAGGTAGCGGCTCTGGACATCGGGGTTCTCCTTGAGGAAGCCCGTCAAGTCGTCCACTTGGCCGGCGTCGACGTAGGACTTGAGGACGCCGCCGCCCCAGCCGTAGACGAGGGTGGGCCCTTGGCCGGCGCCGACGGCGGTGCGGACCTTGGTCTTGTAGGCATCATTGGCGAAGAAGTCGAGCTTGATGGCTGAGTCCGGGTGCGCTTTGTTCCAGGAGTCCACGGATGCTTGGAACACGGGCTGGTCGCCACCTGTCAGTCCCCACATGGTTGCAGAATCCGCCGAGGCTCCCGTTCCGGCCGGGCCGGAGGACCCACAGGCTGCGAGCGCGATCGAGAGTGCGGCTGCAGAAACGGCCATTCCGGCGGTACGCAACTTAAGGTTTTTCATGTGCAGTTTCCATTCGTCCTTCGGGCTCGACGCTGATGGCCCGGTTGTTCGTGTAAAAAGCCACACTTCGCGATGAGGAGATCGACTGCGATCATCCAAACATGCAGATTTTTCGAAATATTTCGATTGTCCTTTCGGAAGTGCCCACCAAACTTAGCCGTGAGCCGCATCACCGTCAAGGTCCAAGAAGGTCTAATTTCAGGGAATTCGACCTTCCATTGACGAACCTGCTCCACATCAATCACACTGATCTAGTCCGAAATATTTCGAAAACAGGAGCGTTGTGGAACGTCATCTCCGCCCGTCCAAGCTCACCTTGGCCGCAGTTGCCGCCGAGGTGGGTGTCTCGGCGCCCACCGTTTCCAAAGTGGTCAATGGCCGCGAGGACGTGGCAGAAGCCACCCGGGCCAGGGTCTTGGCGGCACTGCAGCGCACCGGCTACAAGTCGCCACTCCAACGCAAGAGCATCCCGGAGCACCGTGCGGTGGAGGTTGTCTTCGATTCCTTGAATTCGGCCTATGGGGTGGAAGTCCTCAACGGGGTAATGGAGCACGCTGCAGTGTCCGAGATGGAGGTCATCCTTTCCATCACCGGGCGTCAGGCAGCTTCGCCGCTGGGACCCGAGGAGCGGGCGCAACGCATGATCGACGAAGGCCGTGCAGGCATGATCGTGGTGACCTCTGCGTTCGGATCTGCCCAGTTGGAGGCGTTCAAGCGTCGCCAGATCCCCATCGTGGTGGTTGATCCACTGAATCCGCCGCCCGCCGACGTCTTCAGCGTTGGCGCCAGCAATTGGGCCGGTGGCAAGGCCGCGGCATCCCACCTGTTGGAGTTGGGGCATCGAAGAATCGCCTATGTTGGCGGCCCCTCGACCGCGGAGTGCAGCCAAGCCCGCTTGCATGGCTACATGGCCGCGCTGATGGCAGGGGGCGTAGCTGTGGACGACGAGTATGTTTCCGCCGGTCCCTTCAAACCGGAAAACGGGGTACGCGCCATGAAGGCCCTGTTGGCGCTCGACGATCCGCCCACCGCCATCTTCGCCGGCAGCGACAGCATCGCCCTTGGCGTCCTGGCTGAAGCGCGCCGTCAGAATGTGCGCATACCCGAGGAGATGAGCCTGGTTGGCTTCGATGGCACACACCAGGCTGAAGAATCCGTACCGCCGCTGACGTCAGTGTCACAGCCGTTGCAGGAGATGGGCCGCTCCGCGCTGAGCTTCATCCTCCGTCAAAAAAACGGCGAGGAGATCGACTCACGCAGGGTGGAACTGGCCACCCATCTGGTCGTCCGGGAGTCCACCGCACCACCGCGGGCGTCGAGCGCTAGGGAAGCTTTCGCCGTCGAAGGTTGAGCTGCATCGGCGGAATGGCGTCATACAGCAGTACCCGCACCCAGCGTTCGCCGGTGTCACGGAACTCCCCGCGGCTGGCAAAACGGTAAAGGTAGCTGCGCGCGCGCACCCACTGCGGGCGTTCGCCGTCGAACGGGTCCTGGCGGAGCAGCGCAAGGGTCGGCTTGTCGGCCTCCAGAAGCTTGTCCAGGAAGGCGTGGAACCAGTCCTCGTGGACAGTTCGCAGGGGCAGGAACCACATCAGCCAATCGAGCCGGAGGTGGTACGGCGCCCATTGCCGTGGGAGTCGCCGGACATCACCAGGTTTGCCCTTGAAGCCGTACTCAAGCCACCGGTCATCAGGAGCATCCGGCTCCTCAGAAGTAGTGCCCTCCACTACGATTTCGATTCGCTGCTTGGTCACCGTGCCGAATGCTCCATAGGCATTGACCAGGCGCCAACGGTTGAAACTGGCATTCATGAGCTGCCGGCTCGAGAACAGGTTCAGGAGTGGGCGGTAGCTCAGCGCCAGCAACAGGATCGTGACGGCCCCGACGACGGCGAGCCACCACGCCGGGGTATCGGCACCCTGGTGCCACTCAAGGGGGATCAAGGGAACAACGGCATGCGCCACCGGATCGCTCACAGCCGCGAAAGCCAAGACGATCGCCACCCAGTTCAGCCAGGCGAAGTTTCCGGACGCCACCAGCCACAGTTGGGTCACGATGATGATGCCGGCGGCAATGCTGGCCAACGGCTGCGGTGCGAACAGGAAAAAGGGCACCACCAGTTGCGCGAAGTGGTTGCCCGCCACCTCCACTTTGTGCAAAGGCGGAGGCAAGAGATGCGCCTGCCTGCTGAGCGGCCCGGGCATGGGCTGAGTCTCATGGTGGTAGAACATCGCCGTCATGTCCCGCCACTCACGGCCGCCGCGAATCTTGATCATGCCCGCACCAAACTCAAGCCTGAACACCAGCCACGCAACCAGGACCAAGATGGTGGTGGGTGGGGGAGTCTGGTCCGAACCAAGGAATGCCACCGTGAATCCGGCTTCGAGGAGCAGGATCTCCCAACCAAAGCCGTAGAACGCCTGGCCGACGTTGACCACCGACATGTAGAGGAACCACAGGGCAAGGAACGCCAGCATGGGCAGCCATGGTGGGCCTGTTTGTGGGAGGCCGACCACCAGGACGGCTGCGACTGCGATACCCGCCCAACACACGGCCTTGAGCAGTGCATCCGAGTATCGCCACCGGAAAAGCGTGGGCCTGGCCAGCCGGCGGGCCATGTCCAGGAAGTCCGGTACGGGCAAGAGGCCGTGCTCCCCGAGCAGAGCGGGGAACTGGTTGAGGGTGGAGAGGAACGCGATCAGGTACAGCGCAGCCGTTCCGCGCTGCAACACTTGCCGGGCGAATTCATAGTCCCGCGCATCAAACCAGGACAGCCACTCCACGGTTCCACGGTACGCGCGGGACATTGGTGGTCAAGCACTCCTGGTTTTTCCACGTGGGAAGCCCATCCGTTCGCGGCTCTCTGTACTGACTGGGATACTTGAACCATGCAGCCGCGCAAGATCGTCATCCTCGGGTCCACCGGTTCCATCGGCACACAAGCGATTGACGTCGTCGATGCTGCCCCGCACCGTTTCGAGGTGGTGGCGCTCAGCGCCGGCGGAGGGAACCTGGAACTCATCGCCCAGCAGGCGGTCCACACCCGTGCGCAGGCTGTCGGAATTGCGCAGGGGGATCCAGCCACCCTGCGGCAACTGATCGACTCGGCAGCCTCAGCCGCAGGCGTGCGGGACTTCGCGCCGGAGATCTTTGTCGGACCGGACGCATCTACACAGGTCGCCGCCATCGAGTGCGACGTGGTCCTCAACGGCATCACCGGTTCCATTGGCCTGGCGCCCACCCTGGCCGCGCTCGGCACCGGAGCCACGCTGGCGCTGGCCAACAAGGAATCCCTGATCGTCGGTGGGGCGCTGGTGAAAGCGGCCGCCCGCCCCGGCCAGATAGTTCCCGTCGATTCCGAGCATTCCGCCATTGCCCAGTGCCTGCGTTCCGGCACTGGGCAGGAAGTCGAAAAACTGATCCTGACTGCCTCAGGGGGGCCGTTCCGCGGACGCACCCGCGAGCAATTGCACCACGTCACGCCGCGGGAGGCACTGGCGCACCCCACCTGGGACATGGGACTGATGGTCACCACCAACTCCGCCAGCCTGGTCAACAAGGGCCTGGAAGTCATCGAGGCCCACTTGTTGTTTGATGTTCCTTTGGACAGGATCGACGTCGTCGTCCACCCCCAGTCGGTGGTGCATTCCATGGTCCAGTTCGTGGACGGATCCATCATTGCCCAGGCCTCGCCTCCAGACATGCGGCTGCCGATCGCCTTGGGTCTCGCCTGGCCGGAACGGGTCCCGCGCGCCGCCAAGCCGTGCGACTGGAGCAAGGCCACCAGCTGGACCTTCGAGCCCCTGGACACTGTGGCTTTCCCGGCCGTGGACCTCGCCAAGGACGCTGCCAAACAGGGCAGCACTTTCCCTGCAGTGTTCAATGCCGCCAACGAGGAAGCCGTGCAGGCCTTCCACGCCGGCCGCATCCGCTTCACGGACATCGTGGATACCGTGGAGTCCGTCCTCAGTGAACATTCAGGCTCCTCCGAGCTAACGGTGGAGTCCGTGCTGGATGCTGAGAAGTGGGCACGTGCCCGTACCCTCGATCGTTTAGCCAGCAGCGCCCTCTAGCGCACAAACCCTTATGGAAGCAGTCCCACCGGCATGAGTCCCGTCCTTCTCTTCATTCTTGGAGTCGTCTTCGTCGCAATCGGCGTTGCGGTTTCCATCGCGCTGCACGAGGTAGGCCACCTGGTGCCTGCGAAGCTCTTCAAAGTGCGCGTCACCAAGTACATGATCGGCTTCGGGCCAACCCTGTGGTCCAGGAAGAAGGGCGAGACGGAGTACGGCTTCAAAGCCCTGCCGCTGGGCGGCTACGTGTCCATGATCGGCATGTACCCGCCCAACAAGGAAGACGGCGCAGTCCGGCCCTCCAGTACAGGCATGTTCCAGACGCTGGCCACCGAAGCGCGTTCGATGGCTCACGAGGAAGTGGGGCCAGGGGATGAAAACCGCGTCTTCTACAAGCTCCCCGTGTGGAAAAAGATCATCGTCATGCTCGGCGGCCCCGCCATGAACATGGTCATCGGGCTCATCCTGCTGGCTGTCCTGCTCATGGGCTTCGGTACAGCCCAGGCAACCACCACCATCGCGGACGTGTCCAAATGCCAGGTAGCTGCCGGCGAGACGGTGGACCCGGACTCCACGGAATGCAAGCCGACTCCAGCCGCGGCGGCCGGACTGCAACCCAATGACACCATCACCTCATTCGACGGAAAGCCCGTCACCAATTGGGACGAACTGACCGGGTGGATCCGTGCCTCTGCAGGCAAGGATGTCCCCATCAAAGTCATGCGCAACGGCGCTGAGGTTTCCGCGACCGTGACGCCTGTGCTCTCATCGCGTCCCGTTGTCGGTTCCGATGGCCGCCAGGAACAGGATGCCAACGGGGTACTGAAGTACCAAGAAGTCGGGTTCCTCGGAATTGGCGCCCAAAGCGCATTGGTTCCACAACCGGCGTCGGCCGTCCTGCCCATGGCGGGGGAGAACATCAAGCAGATTTCCGGTGTGATCTTCAACCTGCCCGCCCGGGTGGTCGGAGTGGCGAAAGCTGCCTTCAGCGAGGAGCCCCGGGACCCGAACGGTCCCATCAGCGTGGTGGGTGTGGGCCGGGTTGCCGGTGAGGTCGCGGCCATGGAACAGGTGCCGTTGCAGGCACGTATCGGAACCCTCATCGGACTGCTTGCAGGACTGAACTTCGCGTTGGCCATCTTCAACCTCATTCCGCTGCTTCCGCTCGACGGCGGTCACGTGGCCGGCGCACTGTACGAAGGAGCGCGCCGCCAGGTGGCCATATTGCGGGGCAAGCCGGACCCCGGATCGTTCGACATCGCGAAACTGTTGCCGGTCACCTACGTGGTAGCTGCCCTGCTCATGGCAATGGGCGCCCTGTTGATCTACGCGGACATCGTGAAGCCCGTGAACATCTTCGGCTGACCTGTGCATATTTTCGGGTCAGCTGTGAACTTTTTCTGCGCAGCTGGCGGGATAGGCTAGCTCCATGACTGTTTTCGCTGTTGAGTACGTATATGTCGCCGATTCCGGTGCCCTTCGCGACGAAGCCCGCCCAGCACACCGTGCCTGGCTCGGCGAACTGGCCGAGGAAGGCAAGTTGCTTGCCAGCGGCCCCTACGGTGACGGTGCCGGCGCGCTGCTCATCTTCAAGTCCGCAGACGAAGCCGGGCTCAATGACCTCCTCAAGCAGGATCCGTTTGCTGAAGCCGGAGTTATCGCCGGCATCCGCACCACGGAATGGGCCCCCATCATCGGTGTCCTGGCTGCCCACGCGTCCTAACCCGCGTTCTTCACCACAACGATCCACCCCAATCCAAGGAGTCCACGTGACCTCGGTCAGCCTGGGAATGCCAGCAGCCCCACCCCCCGTCCTTGCCCCGCGCCGAAAGACGCGGCAGATCAAGGTTGGCTCCGTTGGTGTTGGTTCTGATTCGCCCATCAGCGTTCAGTCCATGACCACCACGCCCACCACGGACATCAACGCCACGCTTCAGCAGATCGCTGAACTGACCGCGTCCGGCTGCGACATCGTGCGTGTTGCCTGCCCTTCCGCGGATGATGCCGAGGCTTTGCCCATCATTGCCCGCAAGTCCCAGATCCCCGTGATTGCAGATATCCACTTCCAGCCGAAGTACGTCTTCGCCGCCATTGAGGCCGGATGCGCGGCAGTTCGGGTGAACCCGGGCAACATCCGCAAGTTCGATGACCAGGTCAAGGAAATCGCAGCAGCGGCCCGGGACCACGGCACGTCCATCCGGATCGGCGTCAACGCCGGATCCCTTGAGCCGGGCATCATGAAGAAGTACGGCAAGGCCACCCCGGAAGCGCTGGTTGAATCCGCCGTCTGGGAAGCCTCGCTGTTCGAAGAGCACGGCTTCCACGACTTCAAAATCTCCGTTAAGCACAATGACCCGGTCATCATGGTGGCCGCTTACGAGATGTTGGCTGAGAAAGGCGACTGGCCCCTGCACCTCGGTGTGACTGAAGCCGGACCGGCGTTCCAGGGCACCATCAAGTCCGCCACTGCGTTCGGTGCGCTGCTGTCCAGGGGCATCGGCGACACCATCCGTGTTTCCCTCTCGGCGCCGCCAGTGGAGGAAATCAAGGTGGGCAACCAGATCCTGCAGTCCCTGAACCTGCGCCCCCGCAAGCTCGAAATCGTGTCCTGCCCATCCTGTGGCCGGGCCCAGGTGGACGTGTACACGCTGGCAGAGCAAGTAACTGCCGGTCTGGAAGGCATGGAGATTCCGCTGCGCGTCGCCGTCATGGGCTGCGTGGTTAACGGGCCCGGTGAAGCCCGCGAAGCGGACCTCGGTGTGGCCTCCGGAAACGGCAAGGGCCAGATTTTCGTGAAGGGCGAAGTCATCAAGACTGTTCCTGAAAGCGAAATTGTTGAGACACTGATCGAAGAGGCCATGCGCATCGCCGAAGAGATGGGGGAGGCCGATGGCGAAGATGCTGTCAAGGGTAGCCCCGTGGTTAGCGTCTCGTAACGAGAACGGCTTGGGAGTCAGGGTGCTCGGCAACGCCGACACCCTGGCTCTTCGCGCCCTGGCAAGCGAAGACGTCGTGGCCAACGTCTTCATACTGGCGCACTTGGACAGTACCGGCACGGCGGCGCCCACCAGCGGGGGCGCCAGTGTTTTCGGCGTGTTCGACGACGACAGGCTCCTTGGCGCCTGCTGGGCCGGAGCCAATCTGGTTCCCGTGCAACTCGATCCGGAATTGGCAGGCTATATAGCCACGGCAGCCCACCAAACAGGACGCCGCTACGCTTCCATTTTTGGTCCAGCCGATACGGTGCTGGCGCTCTACTCCCGGTTCGAGCAACTGGGCCACACAGCCCACGAGGTCCGTTCCCACCAGCCCTTGCTCACTCTTTCGGGCGGCCCGGCCATCGGCGCAAACCCGGCCCTGACTTTTGGCACCATGACGGACTTCGACCGCATCCTTCCAGCATGCGCGGCGATGTTCGAGGAAGAAGTGGGCTACTCACCCTTCCTTGGCGGCCAGGAGTTCTACAGCAGGCGGGTCGCCGGCCTCATTCGGCAAGGCCATTCGCTGGTCCACATCGACGCCGGAGGCACTGTGGTCTTCAAAGCCGAACTTGGTGCTGTCACAGCCGACGTGACCCAGGTCCAGGGCGTGTGGATGAATCCGGAACTCCGGGGGCGCGGCCAGAGCGCCGGCTACATGGCCGCCGTCGTGAATCTTTCCAAGACCTTTGCTCCCGTGACGAGCCTGTACGTCAACGACTACAACGCCAAAGCCCGTGCCACCTATGACAGGGTTGGCTTTGAGCAGG
Source organism: Paenarthrobacter sp. A20 (assembly GCF_024168825.1). Classification (NCBI taxonomy): domain Bacteria; kingdom Bacillati; phylum Actinomycetota; class Actinomycetes; order Micrococcales; family Micrococcaceae; genus Paenarthrobacter; species Paenarthrobacter sp. A20. The sequence goes on from NZ_JALJWH010000001.1 coordinate 2,718,183, forward strand.
CAGGCACGTTCGCGACAGTCCTGTTCTAGCCCCGACTGTGGCCTACATGGGGGAGTCCAGGTCCCCTGTCAGGTAGCGCTGGATGTTCGGGGCCACCCAACGGACAACGTCCTCTTGGGTGGCGGATGCCAAGGGCTCAAGGCGGACCACGTACCGGGCCAGCATCAACCCCATCACCTGTGTCGCAACAAGATTGCCTCGAAGCCGCACCTCTCCTGCAGGGCCCGGGACTCCGGCCATCACCCGCGACAGGATGGTCCGGTTCACCATTTCCCTCAGCAGGGCCGTCTTGGCTTTGGACCCGATGGTCCCTCGAACAAAAGCCACCAGGCTGTGCTGGGCAGGGCTCTCCCAGAGGTGCAGGACCGCCCGGACAATCGCTTCCGCCCTCAGGGACGGGTCCGTGCTTTCGACGCCGACCAACACCTGGGCAGGGTCGGCGGGCAATTCAACGCATAAGGCAAAAAGCTCGTCCTTGCCCTTGAAGAAGTGGTGAACCATGGCGGGATCGACGGCGGCCTCACGGGCAACCTGCCGCAAACTTGTCCCTTCGAACCCGTGTTCCGCGAACAATTTCCGTGCCGCCGCAAGGATGGCCTGACGGGAATGGTCGCCCGCGCTGCGGCGACCACGCCGAATCTGGGGAAGGCTCATCGGGTTTGCCGCCGCAGCGTCAGCGATGCCAGGACCAGCACTCCTACGACGATCACGCCCATCACCAGGACGTCCTGCCACATCGAGGCCGTCGCTTCGGCATTCCCGGCGATTTCCTTCAACGCATCCACGGAGAACGTCAGCGGCAGGACGCTTGAGATCGTCTCCAGGACGTCATTCATCCCGTCGCGGGCAACGAACAGCCCGCACAGCAGGATCTGTGGCACCACCACGACCGGCATGAACTGCACGGCCTGGAATTCAGTGCGCGCAAAAGCCGAGCACAGCAGCCCAAGGGCGACGCCCAGGACGCCATTGATGACAGCGACCATCACCACGAATCCCGGACTTCCCTTGATGTCCAGGTCGAAGACCCAATAGGCGACGGCCGTCGCCACCAGGGACTGCAGAGCGGCCATGATCGAAAAGGCCAGGGCGTAGCCGAAGAGGAGATCTGCCTTGTGGATGGGCGTGGTCAGGAGCCGCTCCAAGGTCCCGGATGTCCGCTCGCGGAGCATGGTGATGGAGGTGACCAGGAACATCACCACGAACGGGAAGATGGCCAGCATCATCAGGCCCACGCGGTCAAAGGTGCGGGGGATCCCCGGAGGCAGGGCCTCGTTGTCGAAGAGGAAGTACACGGCCGCCAGCAGCAGGGCCGGAACCACCAGGATCAGCCCTACGCTGCGGTGATCGTGCCTCAGTTGGCCAAGAACGCGGGCGGCCGTGGCGAGGGTCATACGCAGGTTCACGATGCCACCTGGCTTTCACTGCCGTGGTCGGCGGCCTTGATGATGGTCAGGAAGGCCCGCTCAAGGTCATCGCTGCGGCCGCGCTCAGCCAACTCCGATGGGCTGAGTTGCGCCAGGAGCAAACCGTCACGCAGCAGGAGGAGGGAGGAACAATGGGAGGCTTCCTCCATCACATGGCTGGACACCAGCAGCGTGGTGCCGGCAGCAGCCATTGCGGCGAAACGTTCCCACAGTTCTGCGCGAAGTACGGGATCGAGCCCCACAGTGGGCTCGTCCAGGACCAATAGCCTTGGGCGGGACACCAGTGCGCATGCCAACGACACCCGGCTGAACTGCCCGCCGGACAAATCTGCGGCTTTTTTCCGGGCGAGTGATGAGAGCCCGACGGCGGCAATCGCCTCGGCGGTGTCGGCCGTCGTCGCGCCGTGCATGGCGCCAAAGTACCTGACATTGGCTTCGACGCTGAGGTCCGGATAGACGCTGGCGCCCTGGGTGACGTATCCGACGTCGTGCCTGAGTGTCGGGCTGCCCGCAGGCAGGCCGAGAACGGACAAGGTTCCCCGGGTGATCCGCTGGACGCCGACAATTGCGCGCATGAGCGTTGTCTTGCCGCTGCCCGAAGGGCCGAGCAATCCGGTGATCCGGCCGGAATCAACGGTGAAATCAAGTCCGCGGAGGATTTTTGTCCGCGAACGGGAGACATGAAGTTTGTCCGCTTCGATGGCCGCTGGAACGGGTGACATACGGGCCTCCCAGGGCTCCATTAATTCACCAAATGATGAAATAAAAGTAGATCCACACCCCGCAGGGGTCAAGGGTGGCGGCAACGCCGGGTAGCCCCAATCCTTGAAAATGTGTCTGCGATCACATAGGTTCTACCCAAGCCGTGTCGTTGGGGTGCGGGTGGCAACAGGGGGAAATCATGTTCAAGACCTTGATGGGCGCCACAAGCGCTTCGGCCATCCGAAAGCTCGGCAGTGACCAATGCTTCCCAGTCGCAGGCGATCCCGTTCCGCTGGAGGGAACGGCGATCTAGTCCCCGGACAGAGTCTGCGGCCGGCCGGCCGCTGAGCCACGCCATCGCAGGATGACCAGCCCATTGCGGCCAGGGGCTTCCACACGCGACGGCGTGGCTCTTCTGTGTCCGGCGCACGGCCAAGCGGCCATTCAAGCGGCAAGGCACTGAACCGGTAGATTAGTAGGCAGTTGTTTTTGCCACATCTGCCATAGAAACGGATACGTACCCGTGGTCCTTCGCCTTTCCCAGTTGTTCCTGCGCACCTTGCGTGAAGATCCCGTCGATGCCGAGGTCGCCAGCCACAAGCTCCTGGTGCGCGCCGGGTACATCCGCCGCGCAGCCCCGGGCATTTACACCTGGCTCCCGTTGGGCCTGAGTGTCCTGCGCAAGGTGGAGGAGATCATCCGCCAGGAAATGACTGCCATAGGCGCCCAGGAAGTCCACTTCCCGGCGCTGCTCCCGCGCGAACCCTACGAGGCCACCAACCGCTGGACCGAGTACGGCGAGGGCCTGTTCCGCCTCCAGGACCGCAAGGGTGCGGACTACCTCCTTGCTCCGACGCACGAGGAAATGTTCACGCTCCTGGTGAAGGATCTGTACTCCTCGTACAAGGACCTGCCCCTGAGCCTTTACCAGATCCAGAACAAGTACCGCGATGAAGCACGCCCCCGGGCAGGCCTCCTCCGCGGCCGCGAGTTCATCATGAAGGACTCCTATTCCTTCGACGTTGACGACGCCGGCTTGGATGCCAGCTACGCCGCGCACCGTGCCGCGTACCTGAAGATCTTTGCGCGGCTGGGCCTGGAGGTCATTCCGGTGGCGGCAACGGCCGGTGCCATGGGTGGCTCAAAGAGTGAGGAATTCCTGTTCCCCACCGAGATCGGCGAGGACACCTTCGTCCGCTCGGCCGGCGGCTACTACGCCAACGTCGAGGCCGTGACCACCGTTGTTCCCGACGAGATCGACTTCACCAACGCGCCGGCAGCCCAGGTCCTGGACACGCCGAATACGCCCACCATCGATACCCTCGTGGACGCAGCCAACCAGCTGGCTCCGCGCAGTGAGTCCGACGGCGGCCCCTGGGCTGCCGCTGACACGCTCAAGAACGTGGTCCTCGCCGTCACGCTGCCCACCGGTGAGCGCCAGATCGTTGTCATCGGCGTTCCGGGCGACCGCGCCGTGGACCTTAAGCGCGTGGAAGCCAACATCGGTTCCCACCTGCCGATTGCCGGCGAAATTGGCCTCGAGGCTGCCAACGAAGAAGACCTCAAAAAACTGCCGTGGCTGGTCAAGGGCTACATCGGCCCCGGCCTGTCACTTGACGAGCCTGTCCTTGGCCTTGAAGGTTCCTCCAAGCTGCTCTTCCTGGTGGACCCCCGCGTCGTCTCCGGCACCAGCTGGGTCACCGGCGCCAACGCCGAGGGCAAGCACGTCTTCGGGCTGGTTGCAGGCCGCGACTTCGCGTGGGACGGGGTCATCGAGAGCACCGAAGTGCGTGCCGGCGATCCCGCCCCGGACGGCTCCGGTCCGCTGGAAACAGCCCGTGGCATCGAAATGGGCCACATCTTCCAATTGGGCCGCAAGTACGCTGCCGCATTGGACTTGAAGGTCCTGGACCAGAACGGCAAGCAGGTAGTTGTCACCATGGGTTCCTACGGCGTAGGCGTGACGCGTGCCGTGGCTGCCCTTGCCGAAGCCAACCACGATGACCGTGGCATCGTATGGCCGCGCTCGGTCGCTCCCGCTGATGTCCACGTGGTGGCTGTTGGCCGTGGCGATGAGATCTTCGAGGCCGCTGAGAAACTTTCCGCAGAGTTGGAAGCCGCTGGCCTGGACGTCATTTTCGATGACCGTCCCAAGGTTTCACCCGGCGTGAAGTTCGGCGATGCCGAGCTCGTGGGCGTGCCCACCATCCTGGCCGTCGGCCGGGGATTGGTGGATGGCGTCGTGGAAATCAAGGACCGCCGCAGCGGCGAAGCCGAGAACGTTTCGGTGGACAAGGCCGTGGATTACGTGGTCAACGCCGTACGAAACCGGTGATTTCCGGCTTCGAATCAATCCAGCTCACCACAATCATCCTGATTGTGGTGGCTGGATTCGCCGCCGGCTGGGTTGATGCCGTGGTGGGGGGCGGGGGACTGATTCAGCTCCCCGCCCTGCTGCTGGTGCCGGGCATCACGCCTGTCCAAGCGCTGGCGACCAACAAAATGGGGTCCATATTCGGGACAACCACCAGTGCCGTCACGTATTACCGGCGCGTGGGGCCTGACCTCAGGACCGCGGTTCCCATGGCCGTGATCGCCTTGGCCGGGAGCTTCGGCGGGGCAATCCTTGCGGCCTCCCTGCCGGCCAGTGTGTTCAAGCCGATCATCGTGGTGGCGCTGATCGCCGTCGCCATCTTCACGGCCTTGCGCCCCCGCGCGGGCGAGCTGACAGCCCTTCGCCACGATGGCCACAAGCACTACGTCGTGGCCTGCCTCATCGGCGCTGTGATCGGCTTTTACGACGGCTTGATCGGACCCGGCACGGGCTCGTTCCTGGTGATCGCCCTCGTTTCGGCCATGGGGTATGCCTTCCTTGAAGCCAGTGCCAAGGCGAAGATCGTCAACATGGCCACGAACGCTGGAGCCTTGATCTTCTTCCTCCCGCACGGCTCACTGCTCTGGGGCCTGGGACTCATCCTGGGGCTGGCCAACATGGCCGGGGGCTACTTGGGTGCCCGCACCGCCGTGGCCAAGGGGAGTGGCTTTGTGCGCGTTGTATTCCTGATCGTGGTGGCCGCGTTGATCATCAAGCTCGGCGTGGATGTCTGGAATGAGAACTTCGCGGCGTAGCCCTCCCGGGTTCGTCAGATGAAACTGCCGCTGGCGTTGGCCAGCGTCTTCAAACCGCGGACGACGGCGTGCGGCACCAAAGCGCTCGACGCCGGGTTGTTGGGGGATGCCTCGTTGGTCACCCGGACATCGAAAGTGCCCAGGCTTGTCTCAGCCAGCACGTGGTGGGCTGTCTGGTGGGCGGCCGGGTCCGCAATGAGCACCGCCTCTACTACGTCCCAGTTGCCCGCTGCCAGGGCAAGCGCCGAGACCACGTTGGTGGATTTGGGGAAGGCTTTGATCAGTTCTGCCGGCCCACCCCGCAGAAGCTCCACCGGCCGGGTGGTTGCGAGGAGCCCTTCCTTGGTTTCACCGTCCATCCACGGCTGCACCAGGGCCGCCGGCAGCTTCCGCGACTCCAGGGTGATGCGGTGAATGGTTCCGCCCGCCCGGGCGGCGGTGATCGCATCCAGTCCTCCCAACGCGCCGGTGGTCAGGAACGTCCGGCCAGGACCGCCGTCGAGCAGTGTTGTCCGCAGGGAGCGGTCACACAAAGCACCGATCGAGGTGACCAGCAGGTCCTTGCCGGTTGAGACGATGCGGGGGCCGAACTCGGCGACAGCGGCAACGCCGGCGCACTCCACCACCACATCAGCGGCTTCCAGGGCATCGTCGAAGCTGAAGCCTGTGCCGGCGTCGCCGTGCGGCACCACTCCGGCGAGCCTGACGCCCGGGGCGGTCCCGGCGTCGAGCAGTTCCACGATCCTCGAACCGATGGCCCCGGATCCAATCAGGGCGACTGTGAGTGCCATGGCCTAGTGCGCCGTCGCGCCGGGATCGGGCAGCTCATGTGCCCTTGGAAGATCATCGAGTGTCCGGCCGGCAAGGGTGCTGGCAACCCACAACGAGCGTGCGAGGTCTCCGCCGTGACGGGGTTTCCCGGCGTACCCCAGGGCGTTGTCCACCTCGCGGGCAATGCTCCACTGCCGGGCAGCCTCCGGATCAAGTCCGGCAGCGAGGCTGAAGTCGTGGCAGCGTTCCCGTAGTGCAGCTTCCGGGTCCGTCCGGGACAGGTCATGGATGCGGTTCCAAAGAATCGGCGCGACGGCGAACTCGGCCTCGCCAACCTGCGGTTGCGGGTCGATGGCCAGGTAATCGCCCCGGCGCGACCGCTGGTCGCTCATGACAGCCAGGATGTTCATGAAGTGGAGGTCCGTGTGCACCAGGACATCCATCCCGGAGCGGCGTCCCACGGCGCCACGCGTCTGGCACACTTCCAGGGCCGCTTCAAGCAGCCATCTGGGGAAAGGCCGGTCCAGGCGTTCCCATTCCGCAGGAAGTTCGTCACTCCACCGTTCGGCAGTTGCGGCAACATGGTCCAAAGCCCGCCATTCGAGCCGGTCATCGGGCGTGATGGAGAGCTGGCGCAAAATGGCACCCCAAGCGTCCCGGGCATCGTCCAGCGCGACGTCCTGGAGCCAATGGGTGGCATCAAGCCGTTCCAGGAGCATGGAGCAGCTGGGAGCATGCGCTGCCAGGAGCCGGGCAGCTCCGTGGCCGTCCCAGAGTGCCAGGGCATGGCGCTCCACCAGGGCTTCGTCGTGTGGGAAAGCGATCTTCAAGGCAGCCTGTGTGCCGTCCTGAAGGACCGGAACCACCAGGGCTCCGTGGCCGTTCCACGGTTCGGCGCCGGGAGCCAGGTCAACTGTGAGCTGCCAACGATCAATCGCATCGGAGATAAGTCCCGGAAGGCTGGCCAGCCAGTCGCGTCCGGCGGAGTCGCGGTTGTACCGGGCGTGCAGGTCGCCCGGAATGGGAATCATCGCGTGAAGGGTCACGCGATCAGCCTAACTCTGCTGTAACGCGCGGCTCTCAGAAAACGCCGCTGGCCCCCAAGAGCGTTCCGATCCAGAACGTCGCCGCCAGTGCCAAGGCCCCGCCAAGCACCACCCGGGAGGCCGCACGGATGCGGGAAGCGCCGCCGATCCATGCACCTACTGCGCCAGTTACCGCCAGTGCGAGCAGGACTGCAACGAACGTCAGGGGCACCCGCAGTTCCGTGGGAGGCAACAGGATGGCCAGCATCGGCAGTATCGCTCCCAAGATGAAGGCCACAGCGGAAGCCAAAGCTGCGTTCCACGGGCTGACAATGTCGTCTTCATGGATATTCAGCTCTGCTGAAAGATGGGCGGCCAGGGCATCGTGCTCGGTCAACTCCTGTGCAACGGTCCGGGCCGTTTTGGCGCTGAGGCCTCTGGATTCGTAGATCGCGGCCAGCTCGTTAAGCTCATCCTCGGGTTGCTCCGCCAGCTCGCGCCTTTCCTTTTCGATCAGGGCTTTTTGGGTGTCGCTCTGGCTGCTGACGGACACATACTCACCCAAAGCCATGGAGATCGCGCCACCCACCAGGCCGGCGGTGCCTGCGGCCAGGATGCTGCCCGTGCTGGTGGTGGCACCTGCCACACCGACCACGATGGCAGCGACGGACACAATGCCGTCATTGGCGCCCAGGACTCCGGCCCGCAACCAGTTCAACCGGTGGGCCAGATCATCCCGGTGTGGTTCGTTCTCATGCATGGAGGCAGTGTCCTTGGAAGCCATGCATCAAGCCAAGCACTGGCGTGCTGTCGGGGCCAGCATGGCTAGGCTGGCCTATCCGCCAGCGGAAGGGGACGATGCGCCGGGCGTCGGCAGGGAAGGCAACCCGCCGGCGTCGACCTTTAGTCCTGGTAGCGCTGGCAAGTCTGCGCCCCAGGCCATGCTCCTGCGCGAGGCGGCCAGGAGCCCGTCCACGGCCCACGTCCGGGCATCGGCCGAGGACAAGGCAATAAGGTCCCCAAATACCAGTAAGGAAGTCGACTCGAGCGCGGCCAAGGAAGCGGCGGGGTCTTTGGCGAACTGTGACGGGAGTCGGTAACCGGCTTCGCTGGCAGGCACGTCGCCGCAATTGGCGCGGGACAGCGCCTCCGACTGCTGCAGCGCCAGCTCGTGCGTTTGCAGGTCCCTCGCCGCCGCAGCCGCCGCCGAACTGTCCAGCCGTTTGAGTGCCACCTGATAGGCGTAGATGGCCTCCTGCTGGGAGCGGACCATGGCTGCCAGAGCTGCGTCCGTGGTTGCGGAGGTCGCTGCGGGGGTCGGACTCACTGAAGGACAAGGTGCGGCTGACGGTGTTGCGGCGGGCACCGTGGTCGCCGACGTCGCCGGCTCCTTCGGGACAGGCAGTTGCCAGGCTGCCGCCAGCTTTTCCGCCTGCAGAAGTTGGGCGGAGCCGACAGCAGCCAGCAGACGTGCGATGCCGCCGTCGGCCTCGCGGGCGTCAGTCAAGCGCTTCCGCCCGCTGACGGACAAAGCTGCAACAAAGGTGGCAGGGGTGGCGTCCGGCGATGGTGCCTTGGTGGTGGCGGGGGATGTTGAGCCGGCAGGATCCAGCAGGGCCCGCGCATGGGTTGTCAGCAAAGTCACAGCGTCCCCAAGGACCGGCTTTCCGGTATCCGGACCGGCCGCCTCTGCCAGTACGGTGGCCGATTCCCGCAATCGCAGAGTGTCCTCCAACGCCCCAACGCGTGCATTTTCGGTAAAGGTGATCGGCGGGGGAGTCCCGGAATCACGCGGAATAAGCACTATTCCTGTACCGGCCACGAGCAGCGCCACGAGGGCAACCAGCAATAGCCGGCCCCACGGTGGTGTTTGTCGTTTTTCGCTTGTCTGCCCGTTCACAACAGACCATGGTGTCACGTGGGCGGCAAACTCCGTGCACCATGTTCCCGGGAAAATCGTTAGGCTAGTAGTCACAACAACATCTATCGGGAGGCGGCGGGCAACGTGAGTGACTCGGAAGCCACGACTTCAACAGACCGTTCTGAATCGAACTCAACGGCCACCATCCACAACCCGGAAGAGAGCAGGCTTAAGGCGCTGCTTGAACCGGCCGTCCTTGCCAGCAGGCTCTACCTCGAGGATGTTTCCATCCACGTTGCCGGTTCACACCGCACTGTCCACGTCGTAGTCGATCTTCCGCAGGAGGAAACCGGGGGCGTCAGCCTTGACGCCATCGCGGACGTTTCGCGCGGACTGTCCGATATTCTGGACAACGATCCCCATGATGACGGCCGTCCGTATGACCTGGAGGTTTCTTCCCCCGGTGTCAGCCGCCCCCTGACCGAGCCGCGCCACTGGCATCGCGCCCGTGGGCGCATGGTCCGGGTCAACGTTATTCAGGGTGACAACCTCCTGGGACGCATCGCTTCGGTGGAGGATGACGCAGTGACGCTGATTCCCGAGCACGAGGTCAAGAAGGGCATGAAGCCCAAGCAAGGCGACCCCATTACTATTCCTTTCGACAGGATCCGCCAAGGAAAAGTCGAGATTGAATTCAGCCACCTCCACGAGGCTGCGCTGGAAAACGAGCACAACGGACCTTCCGAGGAGGCCTAATGGATATTGACATGAGCGCACTGAGACTCCTGGAGCGTGAGCGTGAAATCCCGCTGGATCTCCTGATTCCCACCATCGAGCAAGCATTGCTGGTGGCGTACCACAAGACGCCCGGCGCCTTCGAGAAGGCTCGCGCGGAGCTGGACCGCAAGAGCGGTCACGTGACCATCTGGGCCACTGAGATCGACGACGACGGCGAGCCGATCGGCGAGTTCGAGGACACCCCGGCCGGTTTCGGCCGCATCGCTGCCAGCACGGCACGCCAGATCATCCTGCAGCGTCTTCGCGACGTTGAGGATGACAATGTGCTGGGCGAGTTCAAGGGCCGTGAAGGCGAACTTGTGGCCGGCATGATCCAGCAGGGCAACAACCCGCACATGATCCAAGTCAACCTTGGGTCTGTTGAGGCACTGCTGCCGCCGCCCGAGCAGGTTCCCGGCGAGAAGTACCTCCACGGAAGCCGCCTGCGCGCTTTCGTGGTGGATGTCCACCGTGGTGCCAAGGGTCCGTCCATCACGCTGTCCCGTTCGCACCCCGGACTGGTCCGCAAGTTGTTTGAAATGGAAGTTCCGGAGATCGCGGACCACTCCGTGGAGATTGTGGCACTTGCCCGCGAAGCCGGCCACCGCACCAAGATTGCCGTCAAGGCGAACACTCCGGGCGTTAACGCCAAGGGTGCCTGCATCGGTGAAATGGGTTCGCGCGTCCGTGCCGTCATGACGGAACTGAACGATGAAAAGATCGACATCGTCGACTTCAGCGATGACCCGGCAACCTTCATCGCCAACTCCCTGTCGCCGTCGCGAGTGAATTCCGTCACTATTACCGACGAGGCAACCCGTTCAGCCCGCGTAGTGGTGCCCGATTACCAGCTTTCGCTGGCGATCGGCAAAGAGGGTCAGAACGCCCGGCTCGCAGCAAAGCTGACCGGTTGGCGGATCGATATCATCTCTGACGCCGCTCCGGCGAAGGTCGACTAACACTCCAACCGGCGGCCCATGCCGCCGGTTCCGCGCCGCGCTTGCGGCGTACCTGGTTTCGGGAGTGCGGGGCCGGGGGGCTAGACTAGATGGAACCGGGCTTACGTCCGGTATCCGCGCGCTTTGGCGTGCCTCAGCTGCGTTTGCAGGACCGGGGCCCGTCGGGCGCCAGAAGCGTAAGGCAGGTTGGACACGTCGTGGCTGAACTGCTGGAACACGGCCAGGGGCCTGTTCGCACGTGTATCGGATGCCGGAAGCAAGGCTCCCGGTCCGAGCTTGTCCGGCTGGTCGCCCAAGGCGGCGGTTCGTCCGCTGTCCTGGTGGATGAACGACGCCGGATGGCCGGCAGGGGTGCGTGGCTGCACCCCAGCGAAAAGTGCTTGGCATTGGCGATCAAGCGGCGCGCTTTCGGAAGGGCCCTTGCAGGCGCTGCCGAAACGGGCGCCGTTGAAAGATATCTGATGCCGGGCACGCCACTTGTGGAGGCCCAGGCCGCCACGGGAAAACCGTCCAAACCTGAAAGCGGGTCAGAAAACTGATGGAAACCCGATGAGTTCCCAGCGATGAGTGCGTAACGATGACAACTTTGTTGCGCTCTGCAATGGGCCTTTCTGTCGCGATTGCGACAAGGGCCCGCAGTAAGAAGTAGACGGTTCGTGCCTGGCTCGGTGCGGACCGAGACAGGAGAAATGTGGCCAAGGTCCGCGTACATGAGCTCGCTAAAGAGCTCGGTATTACTTCCAAAGATGCAGTAACAAAACTGCAGGAATTGGGCGAATTCGTTCGCTCCGCCTCTTCCACCATTGAGGCCCCCGTCGTGAAGAAGCTTCGCGACGCCTATCCGGGTGCCGGTGCCGCAAAGGCCGCCGCTCCCGCAGCTGCTCCGGCGGCAACCCGTCCCGCAGCATCACGTCCGGCCGCTCCGGCTCCCGGACCTGCAGCACCCAAGGCTCCGGCCCCGGCGCCTGCAGCGGCTGCTCCGGCAGCTCCTGCTCCCGCGGCACCGGCTCCGGCAGCACCCGCGGCTCCCGCCGCGTCCACCCCGGTCTCTGCCAAGCCCGGCGCCCGTCCTGCTCCCAAGGCAGAGACTCCGGCTCCGGCACGTCAGGGTGGCCAGGCTCCGCGTCCGGGCGGTCCCCGTCCGGGCAACAACCCGTTTGCTACGTCCCAGGGCATGCCCCGCGGCCGTGGTGGCGATGGCGATCGTCCGCCGCGTCCGGGCAACAACCCGTTTGCTCCGTCGCAGGGTATGCCCCGTGGTGAGCGCCGCAACGACGGCGAACGCCCCGGCGGTCCCCGTCCCGCGGCCGGCACAGGCGGTCCCCGTCCCGCAGCGGGCACCGGTGGTCCCCGTCCGGGTGCTCCGCGTCCCGGTGCACCCCGTCCGGGTGCTCCGCGTCCCGCCGGTGGTCCCGGTGGCGGAAACCGTCCTACTCCGGGCATGATGCCCAACCGCACTGAGCGTCCGGCTCCCGGTGGCGCAGGCCGTCCGGGTGGCGCAGGCCGTCCCGGTGGCGGACCCGGTCGTCCGGGTGGCGCACCTGGTACAGGTACCGGTGGCGGCGCTCCCGCCGGCGGTGGCTTCGGCAAGGGTGGCCGCGGTCGCGGTGGCACCCAGGGTGCCTTCGGCAAGGGCGGTGCCGGTCGCGGCAAGCAGCGCAAGTCGAAGCGTGCAAAGCGCCAGGAACTGGAGCAGATGAGTGCTCCGTCGCTGGGCGGCGTATCAGTACCCCGCGGTGATGGCGAGACCATCATCCGTCTGCGTCGTGGCTCGTCCATCACGGACTTTGCCGAGAAGATCGATGCGAACCCCGCGTCGCTCGTGACCGTGCTGTTCCACCTCGGTGAGATGGCCACGGCTACGCAGTCCCTCGACGAAGACACCTTTGGCCTGCTTGGTGCCGAACTTGGCTACAAGCTCCAGGTTGTTTCCCCTGAGGACGAAGAGCGCGAGCTGCTGGACCAGTTCGACATCAACATCCAGGACGAACTCGACGCCGAAGGCGACGACGTCCTCGAAGCCCGTGCGCCGGTTGTCACCGTCATGGGTCACGTTGACCACGGTAAGACCCGCCTGTTGGACGCCATCCGCAACTCGAACGTTGTGGCCGGCGAGCACGGTGGAATCACCCAGCACATCGGTGCTTACCAGATCAGCCACGTCCACGAGGGCACGGCCCGCGACATCACCTTCATTGACACCCCCGGTCACGAGGCCTTCACGGCCATGCGTGCACGTGGTGCCAAGGTCACCGATATCGCGATCCTGGTTGTCGCAGCCGACGACGGCGTTATGCCGCAGACGGTGGAAGCACTCAACCACGCGCAGGCAGCAAATGTGCCGATCGTCGTCGCGGTGAACAAGATCGACAAGGAAGGCGCCAACCCTGACAAGGTCAAGGGCCAGCTGACCGAGTACGGCCTGGTTCCCGAAGAATACGGTGGCGACACCATGTTCGTTGAGGTCTCTGCACGCCAGAACCTCAATATCGACGAACTGATCGACGCTGTCCTGCTGACGGCCGATGCCGCCTTGGATCTGCGTGCCAACCCGGACAAGGACGCTCGAGGCATTGCCATCGAAGCGAACCTCGACAAGGGCCGCGGTGCTGTTGCCACCGTCCTGGTGCAGTCCGGTACCTTGGCCGTGGGCGACACGATCGTGGCCGGTACGGCTCACGGCCGCGTCCGCGCCATGTTCGACGAGAACGGCGAGGCACTTGATGTCGCACTGCCGTCCCGCCCGGTCCAGGTCCTCGGCCTGTCCAACGTGCCGCGTGCAGGTGACACCTTCCTGGTGACTCCTGACGAGCGTACGGCCCGCCAGATCGCCGAGAAGCGTGAAGCTGCCGACCGCAACGCCGCACTGGCCAAGCGCCGCAAGCGCATCAGCCTGGAAGACTTCGACCAGGCCGTTGCAGAAGGCAAGATCGACACCCTCAACCTCATCCTCAAGGGTGACGTGTCCGGTGCCGTGGAAGCCCTCGAAGACGCCTTGCTCAAGATCGACGTCGGAGACGACGACGTTCAGCTCCGTGTCATCCACCGCGGTGTGGGTGCCATCACGCAGAACGACGTCAACCTCGCAACGGTGGACAACGCCATCATCATCGGCTTCAACGTCAAGCCGGCAGAGCGCGTTGCTGAACTGGCTGACCGCGAAGGCGTGGATATGCGCTTCTACTCGGTCATCTACGCAGCAATCGATGACATTGAGATGGCTCTCAAGGGCATGCTCAAGCCGGAATACGAAGAGGTCCAGCTCGGTACTGCCGAGGTCCGTGAAGTCTTCCGTTCCTCCAAGTTCGGCAACATCGCAGGCTCGATCGTCCGCACGGGCATCATCCGCCGTAACACGAAGGCACGTGTCAGCCGCGACGGCAAGGTCATCGGTGACAACCTCACCGTTGAGACGCTCAAGCGCTTCAAGGATGACGCAACCGAAGTCCGTACCGACTTCGAGTGTGGTATTGGTCTTGGCTCCTTCAACGACATCAACGAAGGCGACATCATCGAGACCTTCGAGATGCGCGAAAAGCCGCGCGTCTAGGTTCCGTTTGGAACGGGTCCGTCGGGTTGCCCCGGCGGACCCGTTCCGTCCCCGTTTCTACTTTCCAGGAGGAAGTCATGGCTGATCCCGCACGCGCTGCCAAGCTGGCACAGCGGATTAAGGTCGTCGTCGCAGAAGCCCTCGGACGTCGCGTGAAGGATCCTCGTGTCGAGTCCATCACGGTGACCGACGCCCGCGTCACCAACGACCTTCAGCACGCCACCATCTACTACACCGTCTTCGGTGACGAGGTAGCCCACGCTGATGCCGCCCGTGCCTTGGAAAAGGCCAAGGGTGTGCTGCGGCAGGAAGTTGGCCGCAACATCACGGTCCGGCTCACCCCGACCCTCGAGTTCGTTGCCGACCAGATTCCGGTCAACGCCTCGAACCTTGAGGAGTTGCTGCGTGAAGCCAAGCGTCGCGACGCCGAGGTGGCCGCTTTGGCTGCCAGCGCCAAGCATGCAGGCGAAGCAGACCCCTACAAGGGCGACGCCCCTGAAGACATCGACGAGGACGACTTCGACGAAGAGGACACAGACCTCTCCGGCGACAACGAACTCGACGAAGACGCCAACCGCTAGAACCTCTGTGTTTTTTGTACAGCTCATGCCCCTAAGACTGCGTTTTAGGGGCATGAGCTGTACTCAAACTCGTTAGGATCAGAGCATGTCGGCGCACAGTGCTCAGCAGCGTGATGAATACCTGAACCGGGCTATCCGCCTGGCGGTGCAGAACGTTTCCGACGGCGGCGGTCCTTTCGGCGCCGTCGTGGTCACCCCGGACGGAACTGTCCATGAGGGAGTGAACCGGGTGACACGTGACCACGACCCCACCGCCCATGCCGAAGTGGTGGCGATTCGTCGGGCAGCGGCCGCAATGCAGAAGTTCGACCTCAGCGGTGCCGTGCTCTATGCCAGTTGCGAGCCCTGCCCACTGTGTTTGTCGGCTACCCTGTGGGCCAGGATCGGTCACGTCTACTTCGCAGCGGACAGGCATGGTGCTGCCCGGGCGGGCTTTGATGACGCCGTGTTCTACGAATACTTCGCCGGTACCAGGCCTGAGCTGCTTCCGGTAGAGCAGGCGGAGGTGGCCGCATCCGGTGACCCGTTCGAAGCCTGGCTGAACCACTCCCGCCGGACCGCCTACTAGTCCGAATGACCAGTACCGCCGCGGTGCTAAACGGTCGCTGGCAGGCGCCTGACGCCGTCGAGCAGGTCTTGCTGCCCACCGCAAAGGGCGATCCTGATCCAACCCTCGCCGATGGACCCGAACGCAGTTCCCGGCGCGAACGACACCCCGGAATCCGCCAGGAATTTGCGCACCCAGGTGCGGACATCCCCATCGCTGACGTGCGACACATCGGCCCACAAATAGAACGCTCCTTGTGCACCCAGATAGCGGATACCCTTCTCCGACAGCACGGCCGAAGCCGCGTCCCGGTTGCTGCGGTAGTGTTCGCGCGCGTTGGAAACGTAGTCCTGGGGTCCGGTCAGCGCAGCCAGCGCAGCGTACTGCGACGGTGAGGCGACGCAGGAAACGATCGCCTCCATGACATTGTTCATCTTTTGTTCCAGGCCCGGCGGGCAAACCAATGCCCCGATACGCAGGCCCGTGAGCCCATACGTTTTGGACAAGGTCATGGACGTGAACACGCGGGCTTCGCCGGGAACATCGCTGTCGAAGCGGGCCGGACTGATATGCGGGACGTCGAAGGTGAAGGCTTCGTAGCACTCGTCCGAAATGATCCAAAGATCATGCCGCACAGCCAGGTCCACCAGTTGGCGGGTGGCATCTTCGCTGATGACTGCCCCCAAGGGGTTGGAGGGCGAGTTCAGCATCAAGACCTTGGTCCGGGGCGTGATGAGTGCCTCGATGTCCTCGATATGCGGCTGGAAGTCGTTTTGAGGGTACAGCGGATACCGCACAGGTACCGCGTGGAGGAGGCGGCTCGTCATGGCAAAGGTGGGGTAGCCGGGGTTGGGAATGAGGATCTCATCTCCGGGGGAGAGCAGGAGGCTCATGGCGAAGTGCAGGCCTTGCTGGGCTCCGTCCACCACATAGACGCGCTCCGCCCCGATCTGAACACGTTGCTGTTCGCGGAAACGGGCTGCGAAGGCTTCACGGAGCGCCGGAATCCCGGCGTTCGGTGTGTAGTTGGTCTCATCACGGTCAAGGCAGGCAATGCCGGCGTCCAGGACATGGCGGGGGAGGGCAAACCCCGGTTCCCCGATGCTGAGGACGATCGCGCCGGGCGTCGCCCAGGCGGCCTCGGTGATCTCACGGATCTGGTTCACTGGGACGTCGCGCACGTGCGGGGCAAGCTCAGGCATGGGAGCCATCCTAGCCACCCATATACTGGTAAGCGTGCTTTCTGGACTGGTAATCGTTGACAAACCGCAGGGATGGACCAGCCATGATGTGGTTGGCCGGATGCGGCGGCTGGCTGGTACCCGGAAAGTGGGGCACGCGGGGACCCTGGATCCCATGGCCACAGGTGTCCTGGTGCTCGGCATTAATAAGGCGACCCGCCTGCTGACCTACATCGTGGGCACGTCCAAGACGTACACCGCCACCATCAGGCTCGGTGAAACCACTATCACCGACGACGCCGAAGGCGACGTTACGGAGGCCCGCAGCGCTGCGGATGTCACAGACGACGCCATCGCGGCCGGTGTTGCCGCGCTCACAGGCCCCATCCAACAGGTGCCCAGCAGCGTCAGCGCCATCAAAGTCAACGGTGAACGCTCCTACGCCCGTGTCCGCTCGGGCGAAGAGGTCAAGCTCGCCGCCCGCCCGGTCACCATTCACCGCTTCGTGGTCCACTCCATCACCAGGGTCGACGGCGGCAGGGTAGTTGACGTCGACGTCACCGTGGAATGCTCTTCGGGAACGTACATCAGGGCCCTGGCCCGGGACCTCGGCAAGGACTTGGCTGTCGGCGGACACCTCACGGCACTTCGAAGGACCCACGTGGGTCCCTACTCCTTGGAGCAGGCCCGCACCCTTGAGGAGTTGGCGGAGGATCTCGAGGTCCTGGAAATGTCACTCGCCGCCCGCGCCCTCATGCCCAACCGGGAACTGAGCGAGGAAGAAACCACGGAGATCTCCTTCGGCCGCCGCATCGCCGCCGGCCCGGGAGCAGGGACCCCCGACGCTGCCACGGCCGAGAATCCCGCTGCAGCGTTCGCGCCGTCCGGGGAACTGGTAGCACTGCTGGCTGACACTGGGAGCTTCGCCAAGCCGGTGCTGGTCTTTGCGCCGGGAACTGGGCCGGGTTCCAGTACCGGCGAGGGAACCGGGCAGGCGAACTAGGCATGGACGGATATTTTTACGCCCTCCTGATCATCGGATTGGTGTCCACCATCATGTGCGTCGTGGCCGGCCTCATGAAGAAAGCGCCCAACGACCCCACCATCTTTTCCGTGCTTGCCGTTGAACTGGTCCTGCTGGTGTATTTGGTGGGTTCGATCGTCCGCGTTGCCATGGGCGAACAAATCGCCGGGGAAACATGGGAGTTTTGGGGCTACTTGGTCACGGCGCTGATGATCCCGTTGGGAGCTGTCTATTGGGCCATCCTCGAACGAACCCGCTGGAGCAACTTCGTCCTGGCGGCAGTGGGCGTCACGGTGATCGTGATGGGCGCCCGCATGAACCAGATCTGGTACTGACCTTGAAGGAAGAACACAACGTGACTGGAACCGAGACAAACTCCGCGAACCGGAAGCCGCAGCTGAAGGACACCAGGAATACTGGTCCCGGCCGTCTCCTGATCGCGGTGTATGCCGTGTTCGCGCTGTCGGCGACGGCACGCGCTGGCTACCAGATCGCTACCAAGTTCGCCGAAGCTCCGCTGGCGCACATCCTGTCGGCGTTCGCCGCCGTCGTGTATATCGTTGCCACCGTTTCGCTGGCCAAGCCGGGCCGCACGTGGTTCAAGGTTTCGGTCGCCGCCGTCCTCACCGAGCTCATTGGCGTCCTGGTGGTCGGGGCCATCAGCCTCTTCGACCCCGTCGCGTTCCCGCACGACACTGTATGGTCGCTGTTCGGCCGGGGCTATGGCTTCGTGCCGCTGATCCTTCCGGTCCTTGGCCTTCTGTGGCTCAACAAGCGCCGGCCGTCCTGAGCCGGCTGCCCTTCCGGGTAACCTTAGAATGTTCCGGCGCCGGGAGGTTGCCGGGCGGAACGAATATCTGCAGTAAAAGGCGAGGTTGATGGTCCACATCTGGAACGATCCCACCGAAGTCCCCAAGGACTTCGGACCTACTGTCGTTACCCTCGGGAATTTTGACGGCGTCCATCGCGGCCACCAGCATGTCCTGTCGCAACTGACCGATACCGCCAAACGGCACAACATTCCGTCGGTTGCGGTGACGTTCGACCCCCACCCTGCCCAGGTCCACAGGCCGGATGCGGCTCCGGAACTGATCATGGGGCTGCAGGACAAACTTGATGCCCTTGGTGACACCGGCGTTGATGCCGTGCTGGTCATGAAGTACACCCTGGACCTGGCCGCGATGACGCCACTACAGTTCGTCCGCGACGTCCTCCTTGACGGGCTCCACGCGGCACACGTCGTTGTAGGCCATGACCTCCGCTTTGGTGCCGGCAACGTGGGCGACGTCCTCACCATGCAGGAGTTGGGCGAAGCGCTCGGCTTTGGTGTGCAGGTAGTCAACGAATTCGGCGCGGGGGGTTTCCCGGTCCACGACGACGGCGACACAGACCGCCGCTGCTCCTCCACCTGGGTGCGGGAAGCCTTGGCCGAAGGCGACGTCGTGACAGCCGCAGCTGTGCTGGGCCGCCCGCACCGCATGCGTGGTGAAGTGGTGCACGGCGCAGCCCGCGGCCGCGATCTTGGTTTCCCCACAGCAAACCTTGCCCCGGATTCCACTGGCTATGTTCCCGCGGACGGCATCTACGCAGGATGGTTGATCGACCAATCCGGCACGCGCTGGCCAGCAGCCATCTCCGTTGGTTCCAACCCCACCTTCGATGGCGTGAGCCGCCAGGTCGAGGCACATGTCATTGACCGCCCGGAGGAGAACGTGGAGGATTTCGATCTCTACGGCCAGACCGTGGCTGTCGAATTCACACAGCGGCTGCGCGGCATGGTGGCCTACCGCGGACCTGAGGCGTTGGTCGAGCAAATGTGCCTGGACGTAGCCCAGGCCCACGAGCTGCTGGCCACGCGCTAGGGCCATTTTCGACAACACTGCTGACCTGCCGGTAAACTGATCACTGGATCCGGCTGCAGTCCGTGGCGGCTGGACCTGTTTTTGTGTGCGGCAACGCATCAAAGGCAACCCGTCAGCGAGGCGCTGCACCGGGAGGCACGGCACAACTCTAGGAGTTCACGTGGCACTTGACGCCGCTGTAAAGCAGTCCATCATCAAGGAATACGCAACCTCTGAAGGCGACACCGGTTCGCCCGAGGTCCAGGTTGCAGTCCTGACCCAGCGGATCAAGGATCTGACTGAGCACATGAAGGAGCACAAGCACGACTTCCACACCCAGCGCGGTCTGCTGGCCATGGTTGGTCGTCGCAAGCGCATGCTTACCTACCTGAAGAACACCGACATCGCCCGCTACCGTGCGCTCATCGAGCGTCTCGGCCTGCGCCGCTAGTCTGCCTTTAGGGGCGGCCCGCTCCTGTCCGGAACGGGCCGCCTTCTTCACCAACAACTAAAAACAGGAATCAACCGCATCGCGCATTCGCGGTCCTCGGTAGTGATTCCCGGGAAGCTCATCTGTGGTGATGACGCCCGTGGATCTCGATCGATGACCGGGTGTCGTACAGGCCAGGAAAAAAGAAGAGGCCTGGGTTGATGCGGCGGACTTCCGCTAACAGAAACGGAGGTGACTCTCTATGGAGGGTCCCGAAATCCAGTTCTCCGAAGCCATTATCGACAACGGTCGTTTCGGCAAGCGCGTCATTCGCTTCGAAACCGGCCGCCTTGCCAAGCAGGCAGCCGGCGCTTCGATGGTCTACATCGACGAAGACACTGCCTTGCTTTCCGCAACCACCGCAGGCAAGCAGCCGCGCGAAGGTTTCGACTTCTTCCCGCTGACGGTTGACGTTGAAGAGCGCATGTACGCTGCCGGCCGCATCCCGGGCTCGTTCTTCCGCCGCGAAGGCCGCCCGTCCACCGAAGCCATCCTGGCGTGCCGCCTCATGGACCGTCCGCTGCGCCCCGCGTTCGTCAAGGGCCTGCGCAACGAGGTCCAGATCGTGGTCACCGTCCTGGCGATCAACCCCGATGAGCTCTACGACGTCGTCGCCATCAACGCGTCCTCGATGTCCACGCAGCTTTCCGGCCTCCCGTTCTCCGGCCCGATCGGTGGCGTCCGCGTCGCCCTCATCGCCGATGAGCATGGTTCGCAGTGGGTTGCTTTCCCCAAGCACTCCCAGCTTGAGAACGCCGTCTTCAACATGGTTGTAGCCGGCCGCATCACGGGTGACGACGTCGCCATCATGATGGTTGAAGCCGAAGCCACGGACAACTCCTGGAACCTCATCAAGGAACAGGGCGCCACGGCTCCCACCGAAGAGGTTGTCTCCGAGGGCCTCGAGGCTGCAAAGCCCTTCATCAAGGCACTCTGTGAAGCACAGGCGGACCTGGCTGCACGCGCTGCCAAGCCCACCGTCGAGTTCCCCGTGTTCCTGGACTACCAGGACGATGTTTACGCCGCTGTTGAAGCCGCTGCTGCCGACAAGCTGGCTGCTGTCTTCCAGATCGCTGACAAGCAGGACCGCGACAACGCCTCTGACGAGCTCAAGGACGAAGTCCTGGGCGCGCTTGCCGGTACCTTCGAAGGCCGCGAGAAGGAACTGTCCGCAGCTTTCCGCTCGGTCACCAAGCAGGTTGTGCGCCAGCGCATCCTCAAGGACCAGATCCGCATCGACGGCCGTGGCCTGACGGACATCCGCCAGCTCACCGCCGAGGTAGAGGTTCTGCCCCGCGTCCACGGTTCGGCCATCTTCGAGCGCGGCGAGACCCAGATCATGGGTGTCACCACGCTGAACATGCTCAAGATGGA
The DNA here is from genome assembly GCF_024168825.1 of Paenarthrobacter sp. A20. Classification (NCBI taxonomy): domain Bacteria; kingdom Bacillati; phylum Actinomycetota; class Actinomycetes; order Micrococcales; family Micrococcaceae; genus Paenarthrobacter; species Paenarthrobacter sp. A20. The sequence goes on from NZ_JALJWH010000001.1 coordinate 2,739,422, forward strand.
GCAGCAGATCGACTCGTTGTCGCCGGTAACGCGCAAGCGCTACATGCACAACTACAACTTCCCGCCGTACTCCACCGGTGAGACCGGCCGCGTCGGTTCCCCGAAGCGCCGCGAAATCGGCCACGGTGCCCTTGCAGAGCGCGCCCTGGTTCCGGTTCTGCCGACGCGTGAAGAGTTCCCGTACGCCATCCGCCAGGTATCCGAGGCCCTCAGCTCCAACGGCTCGACGTCCATGGGCTCGGTCTGTGCTTCGACGCTGTCCATGCTCAACGCCGGTGTGCCGTTGAAGGCAGCAGTTGCCGGTATCGCCATGGGCCTGGTTTCCGACCAGGTTGACGGTCAGACCCGCTACGCAGCGCTGACCGACATCCTCGGCGCCGAAGACGCTTTCGGCGACATGGACTTCAAGGTTGCCGGTACGTCCGAGTTCGTCACGGCCATCCAGCTGGACACCAAGCTCGACGGCATCCCCGCTTCCGTGCTGGCAGCAGCACTGAAGCAGGCCCGCGAAGCCCGCCTCCACATCCTCGAGGTCATCAACGCAGCGATCGACACCCCGGACGAGCTCTCCGAGTTCGCTCCGCGCGTCATCGCCGTCAAGATCCCCGTGGACAAGATCGGCGAGGTCATTGGCCCCAAGGGCAAGATGATCAACCAGATCCAGGAAGACACGGGCGCGGACATCTCCATCGAAGATGACGGCACGGTCTACATTGGCGCTACCAACGGTCCGTCTGCCGATGCAGCACGTTCCGCCATCAACGCCATCGCCAACCCTCAGGTACCGGAAATCGGTGAGCGCTACCTGGGTACGGTCGTCAAGACCACCACCTTCGGCGCCTTCGTCTCCTTGACCCCGGGTAAGGACGGCCTGCTGCACATCTCCGAGCTCCGCAAGCTGGCCAACGGCAAGCGCGTGGACAACGTTGATGATGTTGTCTCCGTGGGCCAGAAGGTCCAGGTAGAGATCACCAAGATCGACGACCGCGGAAAGCTCTCCCTGTCCCCGGTTGTTGCCGAGGAAGAGGGCGCAGCTTCAGAGGACGCACCGGCCGAGGCCGCTGAAGAGTCCGCAGAGTAGTCTGTAAGCAGTACACCCGGCGGGGCCGGTGGGCTTGAAAAAGCTCCACCGGCCCTTCCGGCCTTAACCCGAAAACCTGAAAGGCCTTGATGACTGTCGTACCCTTGCCGTTGGAGCAGACCCTTCCGGGCGGCGAATTGATCCATGGTGCCGAGGGCGGTTCCGTCGTCCGGCGCTCAGTCCTGCCCGGCGGCGTGCGCGTCCTGACCGAGGCAATGCCCGGTCAGCGTTCGGCCACCATCGGTTTTTGGGTGGCAGTGGGTTCGCGCGACGAGGCGGACGGCCAGCACGGTTCCACGCACTTCCTTGAGCACTTGTTGTTCAAAGGCACCAAGAGGCGCACCGCCTTGGAGATCGCATCGGCTTTCGACGAGGTTGGCGGAGAATCGAATGCTGCCACTGCGAAGGAAAGCACCTGCTACTTCGCCAGGGTCCTGGACACGGACTTGCCCATGGCCATCGACGTTATTGCCGACATGATCACGGGCGCGGTCCTCGATCCTGCTGAACTGGAGCAGGAACGCGACGTCATCCTTGAGGAAATCGCGATGGACAGCGATGATCCCACCGACGTTGCGCACGAGAAATTTGTGGAAGCTGTGCTCGGCAGGCATCCGCTGGCCCGCCCCATCGGTGGAACGCCTGACGCCATCAAAGCTGTGGCACGGGACTCGGTCTGGGCGCACTACCAGCGCTACTACCGCCCTGAGGAACTGGTCATCACCGCCGCCGGCGGCCTGGATCACGACGTCGTCTGTGACCTTGTGCTCGATGCCCTGACGGCTGCGGGCTGGCAGCTGGATGCTGATGCGGCCCCCGTTAAACGCCGTGGGACTGAACGGGCTGTCATCACGGGGACATCGGGCCTGCATGTGGTCAAGCGGCCCGTGGAGCAGGCCAACATCATTATGGGTTGCCCCACGATCGTTGCGACGGATGACCGCCGTTTCGTCATGAGCGTGCTCAACGCTGTCCTGGGCGGAGGCATGTCCTCCAGGCTGTTCCAGGAGATCCGCGAGAAGCGTGGCCTGGTGTACTCCACGTACTCCTTCACGGCCGCCTACGCTGATGCCGGATACTTCGGCATGTACGCCGGTTGCACCCCTTCCAAGGTCCGCCAGGTGCTGGAGCTCCTGGGCGTTGAGCTGGAGAAGCTGGCCAAGGATGGCATTACCGAGGAAGAACTCCGCAAGGCAGTGGGACAGCTCAGCGGTGGAATTGTCCTGGCGCTCGAGGACACGGGTTCACGGATGTCACGGCTGGGCCGGGCCGAGCTCGTGTCCGGAGAATTCCAGGACATCGACGAGACCCTTGCCCGGATCCAGGCCGTCACGGTGCAGGAAGTGCAGGACCTGGCCCGAGAGCTCGCAGCGGCGCCCCGCACCATCACCGTCGTCGGTCCGTTCGAGGAAACCGAGACGTTCGGGCTCTAAGTCTCTGGACTCCCGCACTGTCAGCAGGGCAGCATGATCACACGGTGATGATGCTGCCCTGACTACTTTGGAGACGTGATGGATCTGCCCTCAAGCGGCCAAGCTGCGGAGATGCTGCACGGCTTCATCGGTCACTGGCGGGGTATCACGGAGATAGCGGCCTCGCCGTGGGGGATTGCCCGGACAGCCGACGCCGAGGTGGTATTCACCAGGGCCGCCGGAGGGTACGCCGTGGTCCAGAGCTACAGGCACCGCGAAGCTGACGGCGCGCATTTTGAGGGGCACGGCATGTTCACGGTGGACCGGGACCACGGAGACACCCTGTGGTACTACGTGGACAGCATGGGCCGGCCGCCTGCCAGCCCCGTTCGGGGAACGTGGAACGCAGGTACGTTGACCCTGGATCGGCGAACAGCCGACGGTGTTGCCAGGCACACCTTCCGCGTCGAAGATGGCGTCCTGGTGCACACAGCCGACCTCCGGCTCGAAGGGACAGCAGACTTCAGCCCCTTGTTGAAGAGCGTGTTCAGGAAGGCCTGAGCCTCAGCCGCCGGCGAAAGGCGGCAGGACATCGATGATGTCCTGCGCACCGAGCGGAGCCGAACGGTCCCGCACGGCCACCTCATTGCGGAGGAAGCTGCTGCGCGCCACGATGCGGTCCAGCGGTGGTGTTCCTTCCGGAGGCAGCGGACGCTCGACGGCGAGGGCAGCTTCCAGCAGCGCCTCCAGGCTGGATCCTTCCGGGAGGACATGATGTTCTTCTTCCACCCCGGCGGCCGCGCGCGCGGCAGCGAAGTAACGGACAAGCAAGGGTTCAGCCTCCGATTGCGCTCATGCTGCGGTCCGGCTGGACGAAGTCCGCTGCGCCGAGACCAGTGTGGTCCATGCCGTGGGCCTTGGGCTTGACCCACATGGCATCCTGCCACCGCTCCGCAAGCTCATCGTCCGTGGCACCTTCACGAAGCAGGCCCAGGAGGTCGAACTCTTCGCGGGAGAAGAGGCAGCTCATGATCTTGCCCTCGGCAGTGATGCGAGTCCGGCGGCAGTCCGAACAGAACGGCTCGGTGACCGAGGCGATGATGCCAACTGTACCGAGGACCGGGCCCTCGGCTTCACCGGAAGCGGAGTCCCGGCGTCGTACTTCGAAGCGTTCTGCCGGGGCGCCGTCCCGTTCGCGGGGGTCCTGGCCCAACACGAAGTCGCGGGACAGCAGATCGCGGATCTCCGCTGCCGTGATCATGTTGCGCCGGGTCCACCCATGATCGGCGTCCAAAGGCATCTGTTCGATGAAGCGAAGCTCGTAGCCGCGACCCAAGGCCCATGCCAGCAGGTCCGGTGATTCGGCGTCGTTGATCCCGCGCATCAGCACGGCATTTAGTTTGACCGGACCCAGGCCGGCTGCCCAAGCGGCATCGACGCCGGCCAGGACACGATCCAGGAAGGGACGGCGGGTGAGTTTGGTGAAGGTCTCCTCGTGCAGGGAGTCGAGCGAGACGTTGATCCGGGTGAGGCCCGCTGCCTTCAGCGCCGCTGCCTTCTTATCCAGACCCACACCATTGGTGGTCATGGAGATGGGGAGTTCCGGGTGGTCGCTCCGAAGACCGGAAATAATGTCCACCAGGTCAGCACGGACCAAGGGCTCGCCGCCTGTGAGACGGAGTTCCCGCACACCCAGGGCGTTGACGCCGATCCGGACGATACGAATGATTTCGTCCTTGGTCATCACGGCGGTTTTCGAGAGCCATTCCAGTCCCTCGGCCGGCATGCAATAGGTACAGCGCAGATTGCATTTGTCCGTCAGGGACAGGCGCATATCCGTAGCCCGCCTGCCATAGCGGTCCCACAAACCTGCAGGCGTGCCTGTGGGACGCGGCGGCGGGACCGCGACGCCAGTTTCCTTGTTTCCTGCGGCAACGCCCGAAGGGGGCACCGGCATGCCCAGCTGAACACTCATAAATTCAGGCTACGCCACCCTGGCAGGATAAGTGACACCGGTAACAGTCACACAGTTCTTACGGATTCCATACACTTGCGTCCCGGACGCCCGGATCGCGTGCCGGTCACCGTTGGCAAACCTATGCTGAAAGCGTGAGCACATCAACGACACCACCAGCGGAACCAGGAAACCGCCGGATCCTCCTGGTCGAAGACGAGGAGACCATCGCTGCCGTCGTGCGCGACTACCTGCTTCAGGCAGGGTTCCAGGTTGATATGGCAGGGGACGGCTTCACCGCACTCAAGGTCGCTGCATCGCGTCAACCCGACCTGGTGATCCTGGACCGCATGCTGCCCGGACTGGACGGCGTTGAGGTGTGTCGCCGGCTCCGCCAAACCATGAGCGTACCGGTGATCATGGTGACGGCGTTGGGCACCGAAGACGACCGGATCCTCGGTTTGGAGATGGGAGCCGACGACTATGTCACCAAGCCCTTCTCGCCCAGGGAACTCGTTCTCCGGGTGAAGTCGGTGCTGCGGCGGAGCATCAGGGAGTTCACGCCCGAACCACCGGTGGAAGCCGCAGGACTCGCACTCGATCCCGCCTCCCGCACGGTCACACATGGCGGAGTTCCCCTGGCGCTGACGGTTCGCGAATTCGATCTCCTGGCGTTCCTGATGCGCCGGCCCAACCAGGTCTTCAGCCGGGAAGAACTCATCAAGGCCGTATGGGGCTGGGACTTCGGGGATCTGTCCACCGTTACAGTCCACGTGCGTCGCCTCCGGGAGAAGATCGAATCCAATCCCACCAAGCCGGAGCTGCTCAAGACGGTCTGGGGCGTCGGTTACCGGTTCGATTCCTCCGCCGGCGCCCACGAAGAGCAGCCGGATTCGAAGGAGCGTGCCCGTGGAGGGCAGTGAACTGTGGACCATCCTCGCCTGGGTTCTGTTCTGGGCGGTGCTCATCGGCGCCACCACCTTGATGCTCCTGCGATTGCTTCGCCGCGCCTCGGTGCTCGCCCGGATCTGCCTGGTGGTGGTGGCAACTGTTGCGGTGCTCGTGGCGGGCATGGTCAGTGCCTTCAACGCAATGTTTATCTCAGCGAGGGACCTTGAGGTCATGTGGTACATCCTGGCGATGGCCTCCGCTGTAGCCGTTGCGTTGTCACTCATGCTCGGTGCCGGTGTTTCCCGCGACGCGGCCCAACTGGTGGACGCTGCCCGGCGACTCGGTCGCGGTGAAACCTTGGCCAGCACCGCCGGAGAGGGGCGGGGGACGGCTCCGGCCATGTCGTCCGAACTTGCCGAACTGGCACAGGAACTTGAGGCCAGCAGCCGCAGCCTTGCAGAGTCCCGGGAGCGGGAAGCCGCTATCGAAACTGCCCGGCGGGAGCTTGTCTCGTGGATTTCGCATGACCTCCGAACGCCCCTGGCCAGCATGCGCGCCATGACAGAAGCACTTGAGGACGGCATGGCATCGGATGTCCCGGGCTACTACCGGAAAATTATCGGGCAGACCGAGCAGATGACCGCCATGGTCAATGACCTCCTGGAACTATCCAAGATCCAGGCCGGCAGCCTCCGCATGCGCGCCGAACCCCTGGACCTCTATGACCTCGTCAGTGATGCTTTGTCTGACCTGGCGCCGCTGGCCGCCAAACGCGGCATCAGGCTCGACGGCGGCGGAGACCGTGAATGCATGGCCGTCGCTGACGGACCCAGCCTGGCCAGGGCCGTGCGGAACATCCTGTTGAACGCCGTCATCTACAGCCGGCCCGACACCGATGTCCACGTCAGCGTAGGACGGGACGGCAACGTACGGGGCGGCAACGCAGTGATTGCCGTGCAGGACCAGTGCGGTGGCATTCCGGATGAGGACCTCCCGCATTTGTTTGAAACAGGCTGGCAGAAAGACCCCGCCCGCGGTACCGCCGAAGGACTGCAGGGCAGCTACAACGGCGCCGGCATCGGACTGAGCATGGTCGCGGGGATCGTCAAGGCACACGGCGGATCAGTCACCGTGGACAACGTCGACGGCGGCTGCCGCTTTACCCTGTCACTTCCGGCAGGATCACGTCCGGCCGTGTCCCACCCGGCTGTGCCCCTTTCGGCGGAGACCCACCCGCCATCTTCCGTCCCGGCCACATCCGGGACCTCACATGACGAACGCCCAGGAGGCGCATCATGAGCACGCCCAACAGCGTTGACAATCCGGACCCGCGCGTGGTCGCAGCCGAACCTGCCGCGCCGCCGACACCACGAGGCCACCTCCACCCCCGCTTGTGGGCAGCTGCGGCCGGCATGGCTTCGGGAGGTGCGGGGATCGCCGCAGGTGAACTGACCGCCGGCTTCCTGAGCCCCCTGGTTTCCCCGGTCACGGCCCTGGGCGGAGCCGTGATCGATGCAGTGCCTCCGGCTGTGAAGGACCTGGCTGTGCAGCTGTTCGGTACGGCGGACAAGGTCGTGTTGATTGCTTCCATCGGGATCGTCGCAGGGTTGCTGGCAGCGCTCGCGGGAGTCCTGGAGCGTCGCCGCGCTGGCTGGGGCCTGGTACTGGCCGGGTTGGCCGGAGCGGCTGGCCTGACCGCCGTCGTGACGCGTGCACAGGCAAGCCCGCAGGCGGCGCTGGCCCCGATCGTCGCGGCGGTTGTCACGATGCTGCTGTTGCGAACGCTCATACGCCGACTGACGACGTGGGCTCCGTCCACCACAACGCCGGCCGGTCAGGGCCACGATCCTGCGCCCTTGGCCAGACGGAGCTTCATGAACGCGCTCGCCGGAACATCCATCGCCGCGGTCGTGGCGGGGACAGTTACCGCCGTCCTGACCAGGGCGACGGCGGTGGCTTCAGGTTTCCGGGGCTCCATGACACTCCCCGAGCCCGCCACAGCACCACAGGCCATCCCCGCAGGCGCAACCCTCCCTGTGGATGGCATCAGCCCTTTGGTGACCCCGAATGCCGATTTCTACAGGATCGACACGGCCCTGACGGTGCCTGCCATCGATCCGCCTGCCTGGAAGCTGAAGGTCACTGGAATGGTGGAGCGGGAGATCGAACTGGATTTCGCCACGCTGCTTGCCAAACCCATGACCGAGCGTCACATCACCATTGCCTGCGTGTCCAATAACGTCGGTGGCGACCTTATCGGCAATGCCCTCTGGCTGGGGTGGCCCGTCCGCGAACTTCTGGCCATGGCCGGTCCCAAAGCCGGCGCCGACATGGTGCTCTCCACCAGCAACGACGGTTGGACGGCAAGCACGCCCTTGGAGGCCCTCACCGACGAGCGCGACGCACTGTTGGCCGTGGGAATGAACGGTGAGCCCCTCCCGCTCGAACACGGCTTCCCCGTGCGCATGATTGTGCCGGGACTTTATGGCTTTGTCTCGGCCACCAAATGGCTCACGGAACTCAAAGTCACACGTTTCGCAGACGACACCGCCTATTGGACGCCCCGCGGCTGGAGCGATCACGGCCCGATCAAGACGCAGTCCCGCATCGATGTACCCCGCAGCGGCAGGACAGTCCAGGCCGGCCAAGTGCAATTCGGCGGTGTGGCGTGGGCTCAGCACCGGGGCATCAACCGCGTAGAGCTCCGCGTCAACCGCGGACCATGGCAGCAGGCCACCCTCGCCAGCGCTATTTCCACGGATACTTGGTACCAGTGGCAGCTTGGCATCGACCTCACGCCAGGCGATTACGAGATCCAAGTGCGGGCTACCGACTCCACGGGCCAGCCGCAGACCGAAGACAAGGCCGCGGTGGCTCCCGACGGTGCCACGGGCTATCACACCATCAGCGTGAAGGTGGGCTGAGGCCCTAGTCTGGGTACGTCCGGAGATTTCCCGGAAGCCAGCGTATCCACACAGGAGGATGACCGTGCCCAGATCAGTTGCAGACCACCGTCAAGCAGTGGCGGAACTGCTGACCGGCGCGACCAACAACAACGGTCACCGTCGCCTGCCGTTGCTGGAAGCGCTCGGAAAGGCGCTCGCCGTCGATGTCTACGCGCCACTTTCGCTGCCGCCGTTCGCTAATTCCCAGATGGACGGCTTTGCCGTCCGGTCCGCGGACATTCCCGACGACGGTGCGGAGCTTTGGGTGGCTGCGCCCGTTCCGGCAGGTGCCGCGCCGGCACCTCTGAAGGCCGGCTTTGCCGCCCCCATCATGACCGGAGCCATGATCCCTGACGGAGCTGACGCCGTCGTGCCTATCGAAAAGGCGACGCCGAACTCATTTCCTGAGGCAACAGCCAAGGATGCCGTTGTAGACGTCCCTGCCGTCGCTCCCGGTACCTATGTCCGAAACGCTGGCAGTGACATCGAGAAGGGGGCGTTGGCCCTGGCCGCCGGCAGCCTGCTGGGGCCGGCGCAACTTGGCTTGTTGGCCGCTCTGGGCCTGGCGACCGTTGAGGTTCGTGAGTCGTTGCGCGTCCTCCTGGTCACCACTGGAGATGAAGTGGTGGAGCCGGGGGAGGAACTCACCGCCGGCAAAATCTATGATTCCAACGGAACCCTGCTGGAAGCCTCCATGCGGCAGGCGGGCCTGGACGTGGTTCGTGCCGGAATTTCCGACGACGATCCTGCAAGCCTGTTGACTGTCCTTCATCGCTACACCCGGAAGACGGACAGCCCCGTTGACCTCATCGTGACCACCGGGGGAGTGAGCAAAGGTGCCTACGAAGTAGTCCGCCAGGCCATGTCCGGACACGCCGTGGACTTCCTGCCTGTGGCCATGCAGCCAGGCGGGCCGCAGGGTCTGGGGACGTTTAACGACGTTCCATTCCTTGGTTTTCCCGGAAATCCCGTCAGCTGCCTTGTCTCCTTCGAAATGTTCCTCCGACCCGCGCTGTCACAGGTCGTGGGACACCCTGCGCCGCGACTGGTTCGCAAGGCAGTCCTGGCCGAACCGCTGACCTCGCCGGACGGCAAGCACCAGGTGCGTCGCGGCACCGTGGGAGGGGACGGTGTCCTCCGCATGGAAGGGGGCGCTGGGTCCCACCTGGTCCACGCCTTGGCCCGCGCCAATGCCCTGGTCCAGATCCCCATCGGCGTCACGGAACTCGCCGCAGGAGCCGAAGTGGAAGTATGGATGCTGTGAATGAAACTCCCGCGACCACAGAACACGCCGGCGGCCTGACGCACCTCAGGCAAGACGGCACCGCGCAGATGGTGGACGTCTCCGCGAAGGCCGTCACCACGCGTGAAGCCACCGCCACGGCAACCGTCCGCACCACCTCCGAAGTGCTGGTCCTGTTGGGCGCCGGTGAGCTGCCTAAGGGTGATGCGCTCGCCGTGGCACGCGTGGCAGGGATCATGGCGGCAAAGAAGACTCCCGAGCTGATCCCGTTGTGCCATCCTTTGCCGATCTCCAAGGTCACAGTGGATTTCGACCTGGGCGCCGACTCGGTGGAAATCCTGGCCACCGTCAAGACCAGGGGCGTGACCGGCGTCGAAATGGAAGCGTTGACTGCAGCATCGGTCGCGGCCCTGAGCGTTTACGACATGATCAAGGCCGTGGACAAGCATGCCGTGCTGACCGACATCCGCGTGCTCGCCAAGAGCGGCGGCAAAAGTGGCGACTGGGCGCTGACCGGGGAAGCAACCCACGGGGAGTCCGGCGCATGAGCGCTTGCGAGCCGAACGCACACGGGCCGCGGAAGGCCGGCGTCGTCATCGCCTCCACCAGGGCGGCGGCCGGAATCTACGCCGATGAGACAGGCCCCATCATCCTCGATTGGCTCCGTGAGCACGGCTTCGAGACTTTTCCCACCATGGTGGTGCCGGACGGCGAGCCTGTGGGAGCTGCCCTCAGGGCCCTCCTGACGCAAAACCCTGCCGTTGTCATCACGAGCGGCGGTACTGGCCTCAGCCCGGATGACCGGACCCCGGAGATGACGCTTCCGCTCCTGGACCGGGAAATACCCGGAATCATGGAAGGGATCCGGCGCGCGGGCACCGCGAAAACTCCCATGGCCATGCTGAGCCGTGGCCACGCCGGAGCTGCGGGGAAGACGTTCATCATCAACCTGCCGGGGTCTCCCAAGGGCGTCATGGATGGATTGGCTGTCCTGGACCCGGTCATCGGGCACCTGTGCGAACAACTGGAAGGTAGCCATGGGCACTGAAACAGACTTCGAAGTAGTCAGCGCTGTCCTCAGCGCCGAGCCCATTTCCGTCGACCAAGCCATCGCTGCGGTTGAATCGGACACGGCCGGCGCAGTGGTCAGCTTCAGCGGCGTGGTGCGGAACCACGACGCCGGCAAGGCCGTCGACCGGCTCAGCTACAGCGCCCACCCCACAGCGCATCAGGTCATGTCGGACGTCGTTGCGCAATTGGTCGCAGAGCATTCAGGCGAAGCCGACCAGCCCGTCCGCATTTGGGCCGCCCACCGGATCGGCATGTTGGAGATCGGCGACCCCGCGCTGGTTTGCGCGGTAGCAGCAGCCCACCGCGGGCAGGCGTTCGCTGTGTGCTCCGAGCTGGTGGACCGGGTCAAAGCGCAGGTTCCCATCTGGAAGGAACAGTTCTTCACCGACGGCACTGTCGAGTGGGTTGGCGCAGGCGAGTAGGCAGGAGTAACGGTTCCTGCCGGGCTCCGGCCCGGCGGTAGGGTTAATGGCATGACCGAACAACTTGCTGTTGCAGTGCTGGGCGCCCACGGGCGCATGGGAATCGAAGCCGTGAAGGCTGTGGAAGCAGCCGATGACATGAAGCTCGTAGCCGCCCTGGGCCGCGGCGATTCCTTGGAAACACTGCTGACCGCCGGCGCACAGTATGTTGTTGACCTCACCGTCCCGGACACCACCGAGACCAACGTCCGGTTCGCCGTCGAGCACGGGATCCACGCTGTCGTGGGAACCACTGGTTGGAACGCCGACAAGCTGGAATCCCTCCGTTCCCTGTTGGAGCAGAAGCCGGACACTGGGGTACTCATCGCCCCGAACTTCGCCCTTGGGTCCGTACTGGCATCTGCTTTCGCAGCCAAGGCCAGCCAGTACTTCGAATCCGTTGAAATCATCGAGCTGCACCACCCCAACAAGGTGGATGCACCCTCCGGCACAGCAGTACGCACCGCACAGCTGATCGCCACGGCGCGGCAGGAAGCCGGGGTTCCGGCCAGCCCGGATGCCACCGAAACGTCGATGGATGGCGCCAGGGGCTGTGACGTGGATGGTGTCCGGGTCCACAGCGTCCGGCTTCGCGGTTTGGTCGCCCACCAGGAAGTCCTCTTTGGCGGGCCCGGCGAGCAGTTGACGTTGCGCCACGATTCCTTTGACCGTGCCTCTTTCATGCCAGGCGTCCTGCTTGGACTGCGCAAGGTCGCTGCGCACCCCGGCCTCACGGTGGGCCTTGACGGCTACCTGGACCTGGGGCTCTAGGTCCATGGGAAATTTTTGGACGTCGTTGAAGAAGAACCGCACCAAAATCTGGGTCGGCGCCATCACCTTGCTGTTGGTGCTGTACCTGGTGGTCTCCGTGCAGCGTTCGTTCCTCCTGCTCGGCGACCCCAACCTGGTGGCCAAGGGCATTGGGGCGGCCTATCTGGTCCTGCCCGTAGTTGGTGCGTGGGCCCTCATCCGTGAGCTCCTCTTTGGCGCCCGCACGGAGCAGATGGCCAAGGTGCTGGAAGCTGAAGGCGGCTTGCCCGAGGACACTTTGCCGCGTACGCCGGGTGGGCGGATTGTCCGTGCTGCCGCGGATGCCGAGTTTGAGAAGTACCGGGCCGAAGCCGAAGCCGCGCCGGACGATTGGCGCTCCTGGTTCAGGCTGAGCTGCGCCTACGATGCCTCAGGGGACCGTAAGCGCGCCCGGGCGTCAATGCGCGACGCCGTGAAGCTCTTCCGCTCTCAGCCCACCGCAGCGGGCCGGTAGCTGCCCAGCCTCGACGCCGTGTGGGCCGCCCATTCCAGAGGCCCGCGGCGCCGGAGCAAGGCAAAGCACACGCCAATGGCGACGGCGCAGAGCGCTTGGGTCCAATACATGCCTTCGTCGGTCCACCCTGCAGGCAGCGGCTGGTTGGTGAATCCGGACACTACCCACACGTGGGCTGAATAGAGGCTCAGCGTCATGGCACCCGGCCCGCTGAGCACCAAGAGGACGTTGAACTTGATGCGTTCGGCCACGGTGCCGAGCAGCAGGAAGAAACCCACCACAGCGGCCGCCGCGCCACCGCTGTGCAGCAGGTCCAGGGTGGTCCCTGCATGCGGGGACGCGGTGGCCAACCACCACCAGGAGCCTGTCTGCTCCAGCCCGGTCAGGTTGACCTGAAGCATGCTCTCCAGCGGGTAGCCCCTGGTTCCGGGGAGCGCCTCCAGCGCGGCCCGGCCGCCCCAAGCCTCCATGGCAAGGAATCCGACGAGCTTCGCGGCGGTGGCCACGACGATTCCGGTGGTCAACAACCGCAACTGGACCTTCGCGGTTGTCAGCGCCAAACGGCCGATCACCAGTCCGATCAGGAGATACGAGATCCACTGGAACACCGGGTAGTAGCCCGTGAAGAACAGGTCGGCGAGAAGGCGCCCGGGCGTCCCCAGGTCCTCGCTGTTCGGGTTGTGGCCCAGCTGCAGCGGAGGGGTGGCGTCCAACATAAGGGGTCGGACCAGGTACGCCAGCACAGGGGAGACGAGGATCCACCCCAGCGCCCAGAAACACAGTGCCCTTAGCCGCAGGCCAAGGAACGGAAGAATACACAGGAAAAGTATGGCGTAGTGCACCAGGATGACGGCGATGTTGACGTCCAGGCCTCCCAAGGTGAGGCCGACGACGGCAATCACCAGGGCGCGCATGGCGACGCCACCCCTGGCGGCCCACAGTTCGCTGCCTTTCCGTGGCTCCTGCTTACCGGTACTCAGTGCCAGGCCGATGCCGGCAAGGACGGCAAACAGTGCTGCAGACCGCCCCGAAAACACCAATCCCACGATCGTCGGCTCCCACAGCGGGGAGGGCCCGAACGTTGGTACCAGGTGCGTGGACATCATGCCAAGCAACGCTGCACCCCGGGCGGCGTCTATCCCCGTGAGCCGGGAGGAGATCGTGCCGCCACCGCCTGCTTTCCGCGGAGGCGCCGTCTCTTGCGAAGTCATGCTGCGATGGTCTCATAGCCAACTGTGAGCCGGGGCAGCGGTAGAGTCCTATGGCATGGAATCCGTCAACGCCCAATGGGCTGGAGCCTTCACGATCGTCCACGACGCCGACGGCTGGCACCAGTTCCGGCGCCTTGACGGTGCCCTGTTCATGCCCCCGGCCACGGATGGCTTGGAAGAGCGGGCCAGGATGTGCGCCGGAATACATGCGACATGGACGGCGACGTCCGGGCATCTGGTGATTGAAGCCGAAGGTCCGGAAGATGGGTCCCCGTTCGACGTCCTGGTGAACGGCGTCCTTCGCCACCGCGTGCCCAGCGCGGGCCGCGTCAGCCACGATCTCGATCTGGGTGCCCTGCCTCCGCAATCAACTGTTCAACTGTGGTTGCCACAGTACGGTTTCCTGAGGGTGCTGGAGGTTTCGCTGAAAGGCGAGGACGTGAAGGTTACCGCGGAAACCGGCAAACGGTGGATCGCCTATGGCAGTTCCATCACCCAATGCAGGCAGGCCGACGGGCCCTCCGAAGCATGGCCAGCGCTGGTTGCAAGACAGTACGGCTGGCAGTTGCAGTCACTCGGATTTGGCGGCGAATGCCAACTGGACCCAGCAGCTGAGAGCACCATCGGCCAACTTCCCGCTGACTTCATTTCCTTGTGCCTGGGCATCAACACCTACAACGTAGCCGCATTTTCGGGACGGACTTTCGCCAGCCAGGTCCTGGGTTTCCTCAGCAACATCCGACGGGCACACCCCGGCGTTCCCATCGCTGTTATCTCTCCTGTTTTGTCCCTTCCACGGGAGGACATGCCCAATGCGGCCGGGTGGACGCTCGCCGACTACAGGAGGGCACTTACAGGCGTGGTCCGGGCAATCCGTGAACGCGGCGACATCCGCATCCATCTGGTGAATGGCGAGGAAGTGTTCACTCCGGAGGAGGCTGCCGCACTGATGCCCGACACATTGCACCCGAACAACGATGGATACCGACTCATGGCCAGCAGGTTGGGTCCACAGTTGGCGGCCGTCGCCAACGCGAACAACTGACCGCGCCCGGCGTCCAAGGCCTTGTCTTCGAATATATGTTCGAATAACATGGCAGGATGAACGATGTTCCCAAGCCACCCGAAGGCCTTGCCGGCCCCATGAAAGCGATGAGCCCCGGCGTGGTCGACTTCCTGTTCAGGCAACTCGTGGCGGGAGAACCTCCCGAAGACACCCAGTGGCGCCGTGAAGGAACAGTCCTGGCCGAGCAACCGCCGGGGCCTGAGTTGGCCCGCAGGCTATCGGAGGCTGACGTGGATTCACTGACGCCGCTGGAGCTGTTCGAATATGTCCGCGCTTCGCAGCGTTTGGTGGCCTGGGCAGAGCAACTCAAGGATCGGGCCGTCGCAACGTATTGCTCAGAGCAGCCTGCGCGGACGCCCGGGATCCCCTTGCCTGATGGAAATCGGGCTGCAGCGGAATAAGCTGGCCGGGTGACCCTGATGCCCCCGCAAGCCCCCATGCACCTGTCGGCCCAGCACCTGGATAGTTCGCCATCTGAAGCCATGCCAGTTGAGACCAAGCCCCGTCCAGGCGAAGAGCCCTCGGCAGCGGCAACATTACTGGCCGCCGTCGTTCAATATGAGGCGTTGCTGCCGGGTGTCGGGGGAGAAGCGGTGGAGGCAAACGTTGCCGCCCACGTGGCGCTAGTGGAGCAAGCCCATGCCCGCGGCGCGCGGTTGGTTCTCTTTCCCGAACTCTCACTGACGGGTTATGAGCTGGGCGTGTTGGAGGGGACAGGTCCCTCTGGTCGGCCATCACCGTGGCTGAGCGACGGTGATACGAGGCTCCAGCCCCTCCGGGACGTCTGTGCCCGCACGCAAACCACTGCCATTATCGGAGCAGCCTGGCGGGAGGCCGACCAGACTCCCCGGCTGGCTTCGCTCATCATTGGCCCGGACGGTACCGTCAAAGCCGTCTTCAAGACGCACTTGCATGGGGCAGAGCGTGAGCTGTTTGTGCGGGGAAGCGGCCCGGGAATTGTCGATATTGACGGATGGCGGGTGGCGCTCGCTGTTTGCGCCGATGCGGCTTATCCGACCCACGCCGGGGCCGCCGCTGAGGCGAAGGCGGACGTGTATGCAGTGTCTGCCCTGTACTCGAGCGGTGATGAACTTCGTCTCGGCCTCCATATGGGCGCCCGTTCCATGGACCACAGGATATTCGGTTTGTTGGCCAACCTGGGCGGGCAAACCCCGTTGGGTGCCTCTTGTGGGCTCAGCGGGGCGTGGGGTCCGGACGGTGCGGCCCTGGCCCAGGCGGCAGGCACTGGAACGGAGGTCGCCGTGGTGGCATTGGACCGGTCCCGCCTCCACGCCTACAGGTCCGGCGGCGAAGCATGAGGACCATCACGCGGAACCCATTCTTGTAACAAGCCCGTGACAGGGTAACGTTTTTCTTATGTCTGACTCGCGCGCCCACAGTCCCGCCCTTGGTACCCTCCTGACCGCCATGGTCACCCCATTCACCGAGGACGGCAAGGTTGACTATGAGCAAGCAGCCGCACTGGCAGAGAAGCTCGTGCAGGACGGTTGCGACGGACTCGTGGTCACGGGGACCACTGGCGAGACCTCAACGCTCACGGACGATGAGAACCTTGGCATGTTCCGGGCGGTCAAAGAAGCCGTCGGCGGCAAGGCTGCCATTATTGCCGGAACGGGCACCAATGACACTGCCCACTCCGTCCACCTGTCCCAGCGCGCAGCAGAGGTAGGTGTCGACGGCCTCCTGATCGTCACCCCTTACTACAACAAGCCAAGCCAGGCCGGCGTCCGCGCGCACTTCGAGACGATTGCCTCCTCAACGGACCTGCCCGTCATGGTGTACGACATCCCGGGCCGTTCCTCCATTGCGATTGCTCCCGAAACCATGATCGGCCTGGCCAAGCACCAGAACATCGTGGCAGTTAAGGATGCCAAGGCAGATTTCGCCGCCGCGACACGTGTCATGGCTGAGACGGACCTGCTCTTCTACTCCGGCGATGACGGATTGACCCTTCAGTGGATGGCGCTGGGCGCCGTCGGCCTGGTGGGCGTCACTACCCACGTGGCCACGCGTCGCTTCCGTGACCTGATCGACGCCGTGAACGCCAGCGACCTCGCTACGGCGAGGACCATCAACTTTGAACTGGAACCGGTGGTTCGTGGAACCATGACGCGGGTCCAGGGCGCAGTAGCCGCCAAACAGATTCTCAAGTGGCAGGGAGTCCTGCCCAACTCGGTTGTCCGTTTGCCCCTCGTGGAGCCGGACGCGGCCGAGATCGAAATCATCCGCGGGGATTTGGCGGAAGCCGGAATGGACTTCAACGTCTAGGCCGGTACCGCCGGAAAGTAGCACAATATGACCCAAACCGCCCTTCCCGGACTGGTTACGCCGCCGAAACTGCCGAAAGGCACACTGCGGATTGTTCCGCTCGGTGGCCTGGGAGAGATCGGCCGCAACATGGCGGTCTTTGAAATCGACGGCAAATTGCTGGTCGTTGACTGTGGCGTACTCTTCCCCGAAGAGACCCAGCCCGGAGTCGACCTGATCCTGCCCGATTTCTCGTACATCGAGGACCGCCTCCAGGATGTAGTAGGCGTCGTGCTGACACACGGTCACGAGGACCACATCGGTGCCGTTCCTTACCTGTTGCGTCTCAAAGCCGATATTCCCCTGATCGGATCACAGCTCACCCTGGCCTTGGTGGAAGCAAAGCTCCAGGAACACCGGATCAAGCCTTACACCCTGACCGTTACTGAGGGCCAGGTGGAGCAGTTTGGCCCGTTCGAGTGCGAATTCATAGCCGTCAACCACTCCATCCCGGATGCGTTGGCAGTCTTCATCCGGACGGAGGGCGGCACGGTACTCCACACTGGCGACTTCAAGATGGACCAGTTGCCGCTGGATGGCCGCATCACGGACCTCCGCCACTTCGCGCGACTGGGTGAAGAGGGCGTGGACCTTTTCATGGCCGATTCCACCAACGCTGATGTTCCAGGTTTCACCACGGCAGAGAAGGAAATTGGTCCCACCTTGGACCGGCTGTTTGGGCAGGCCAAGAAGCGCATCATCGTGGCTTCCTTCTCCTCCCACGTTCACCGGGTCCAGCAAGTCCTTGACGCCGCAGCCAAGCATGGCCGCAAGGTTGCCTTCGTGGGCCGGTCCATGGTGCGCAACATGGCCATCGCGGCCAAGCTGGGGTACCTCGACGTGCCGGACGGCATCCTGGTGGACATCAAGAACATCGACAACATGCCGGACGACCGTGTGGTCCTCATGTCCACTGGTTCCCAGGGTGAGCCCATGGCTGCCCTTTCGCGGATGGCCAACGGCGACCACCGGGTGGTAGTTGGACAGGGTGACACCGTCATCCTGGCCTCCAGCTTGATCCCCGGCAACGAGAACGCCGTATTCCGCATCATCAACGGCCTCCTCAAACTGGGCGCAGACGTGATTCACAAGGGCACTGCGAAGGTTCACGTGTCCGGACACGCAGCGGCTGGCGAGCTGCTGTACTGCTACAACATCCTCGAGCCCCTGAACGCGATGCCTGTGCATGGCGAAACCCGCCACCTGATCGCCAACGGCAACATCGCGCTGGAATCCGGTGTGCCGTCCGATGGCATCATCCTCAGCGACAACGGCACAGTAATCGACCTCAAGGACCACAAGGCCAACATTGTTGGGCAGGTGGAGGTTGGATTCGTGTACGTCGACGGTTCAAGCGTGGGCGAAATCACCGACGCCGACCTCAAGGACCGCCGCATCCTGGGCGATGAGGGCTTCATTTCCATCATCACGGTCATCAACCGCACCACCGGCAAGATCGTGTCCGGACCGGAAATCCACGCCCGTGGCGTGGCGGAGGACGACTCTGTCTTCGATGAGATCATTCCCAAGATCAACGCCGCGCTGGAAGAAGCCGTGCTGAATCACGCAGACCACACCAACCATCAGTTGCAGCAGGTGGTGCGTCGGATCATCGGCACGTGGGTCAACCGCAAGCTCCGCCGCCGCCCCATGATCATCCCGGTGGTCCTGGAGGCGTAGCCTGCAAGCAACATGCATTCCCAAGGGGGCCTGAAATCCGCGGATTTCAGGCCCCCTTGCGGTACCGTGGCACGTATGGCGACCCGTACTACCTCCACGCCACGAGGCAGCTCCAGCAGTAAATCCGGCGGCACAGGCCGGGGCGGAGCTGCATCCAAAAGCAGCGCAGCCGCAGCCAGGAACGGCCGGGGAAGCACTGCCCGCGCCAAGCAAGCAGCCGCCGTCGAACCCCAGGCTCCGCTGCCATTGCGCATGCTTTCGGGTTTCTGGCAGGGCATAGGCCACGTGGTCGGTGCCGGGGTGCGGCGCATCGGTTACGACGTGAGCGACCTCGACCCAGCGGATCGCCGCGACGGCGCAGCCCTGTTCAACCTGGTACTTGGGATCACGATCGCCACCTTCGCCTGGTGGGGCCTCACGGGCTGGCTCCCGGACATCGTCTTCAGTGTGGTCAACGGAACGTTTGGCTGGATGTCCCTGATTCTGCCGTTCATGCTTTTTGTCTGCGCCTTCCGCTTGTTCCGGAAGCCCCAGGATGGCCGGGGAAACAACCGGGTAGGCATCGGCTTCATGATCATGACCCTGGCCGGTTCCGGCTTGGCCCACGTCATTGGTGGCCTGCCCACAGTGGCGGACGGCTTCGACGGCTTGCGCCGGGCAGGGGGAATGCTGGGCTTCCTCGCAGCAGCGCCCTTGGCTGCAATCCACGTCGCTGTTCCGGTGGTCCTCTACAGCCTGTTGGCATTTGTCTCCTTCCTCATCGTCACTGCCACCCCGTTCGGCGCCATTCCCGCCCGGATCCGGGGCGCGTATGAGCACCTCATGGGCGTTGATCTTTTGGACGAGTCCGGCAAGGACGCCCATGACCGGAGCTACCTTTACGAGAATGACGGGACCGCCAAGCCCAAGAAGAAGAAGCGCATGCGCCTCTTCGGCAAGGACGAGGAACCCGACGCCGGCCTGGAAGGCTACGTCGGCGACGAGGCTTTCGAGCATGCAATAGTCGACGACGACGAAGATACCGGCGCGTCCGCGCCGCGGGTTCCGCCGGGCGTACGGCGCCCTACCCAGGCGGAGATCGCCGTCGGGAAAATCAAGGCCGCCCAAGGCCTTGGAGCTGCCCAGGGCCTTGGAGCTGCCCCCGGCATCGACAACCCCACCGAGGCTATCCCTGTCATCACTCCGGAAATGATGGCACCTGCGCCCACTATCGCCCAGGTCCCCGCGAAGCCGGCCGGCGCGCCGCTCCCGCAGGCTCCGATTCCGCAGCGCACGGAGCAGCTGTCACTCGCCGGGGATGTCACGTACACCCTTCCGGCCTCTGATTATCTGACGCCCGGCTCCATTCCGAAGGAGCGCACGGAGGCGAATGACGCCGTCGTCGCCGCCCTGACGGACACTCTCACCCAGTTCAACGTGGATGCCGCAGTGACTGGCTTCAGCCGTGGTCCTACGGTGACCCGTTATGAGATCGAGCTGTCTCCGGGCACCAAAGTGGAGCGTGTTACTGCTCTGTCCAAGAACATTTCCTACGCTGTCGCCTCGAGTGATGTCCGTATCCTGAGCCCCATTCCCGGCAAGTCCGCCATCGGTATCGAGATTCCCAACACGGACCGCGAAACGGTCTCGTTGGGCGATGTTCTGCGCAGCCAGAATGCCCGCCGGACGGACCACCCCATGGTCATGGGAGTCGGCAAGGATGTCGAGGGCGGCTACGTGGTGGCCAACCTTGCCAAGATGCCCCACTTGCTCGTGGCCGGTGCCACCGGCGCTGGTAAGTCGAGCTTCGTGAACTCCATGATTACCTCCATCCTGATGCGCGCCACCCCGGACGAGGTGCGCATGGTCATGGTGGACCCCAAGCGCGTGGAACTCACGGCCTACGAGGGTGTCCCGCACCTGATCACGCCCATCATCACCAACCCCAAGAAGGCCGCGGAGGCCTTGCAATGGGTGGTTCGTGAGATGGATGCCCGCTACGACGACCTCGCCAACTACGGTTACAAGCACATCGACGATTTCAACAAGGCAGTCCGTGCGGGCAAGGTGGTGCCGCCAGTGGACTCCAAGCGGATCATCAAGCCCTACCCGTACCTGCTGGTGATCGTGGACGAGCTCGCCGACCTTATGATGGTGGCGCCGCGCGACGTCGAAGACTCGATCGTCCGCATTACCCAGCTTGCCCGTGCCGCCGGTATCCACCTCGTCCTGGCAACCCAGCGCCCGTCCGTGGATGTTGTCACGGGCCTGATCAAGGCGAATGTGCCGTCCCGTATGGCCTTTGCGACCTCGTCCGTGACAGACTCCCGCGTCGTGCTGGACCAGCCGGGCGCAGAGAAGCTCATCGGCCAGGGTGACGCGTTGTTCCTGCCGATGGGCGCCTCGAAGGCAATGCGTGTCCAGGGTGCCTGGGTCACGGAATCAGAGATCCATAAAGTTGTGGAACACGTCAAGGGACAGCTTCAAGCTGTGTACCGGGACGACGTCGCTGCCGAAGCCCCGAAGAAGCAGATCGACGACGACATCGGAGACGACCTTGAGGTCCTGCTGCAGGCGACCGAGCTTGTGGTCACCACGCAGTTCGGATCAACGTCGATGCTCCAGCGCAAGCTCCGTGTGGGCTTCGCGAAGGCCGGACGCCTCATGGACCTCCTCGAATCCCGTGGCGTCGTGGGCCCCTCCGAAGGATCCAAGGCCCGCGACGTTCTGGTCAAACCCGACGACCTCGCGGCCGTTCTGGCAGCGATGAAGGGCCAGGAGTCACCAGCTGCGCCTGACGCCCACACAGCGGCCTTGAGCGACAACGCGAACTCGAACATCGCCGTCGGCGGTTACGCTGAGGATTTGGTCCAGGCGGACCTGGACAACCGGACGCAGGCCGTTGAGTACTACGACGGCGCTGACGGCCCCGATGACGACGATGAAGGCGGCGAAGACGCCTGGTCGCTCACGGGGCGGTAACTCAAAAGGCGGACGCCCCAAAGACGGTAGCCTAGAGGAGTGACTACAGCCGAGGGTGATAACGCGACTTCCAGCAGCTCCGATGTCTGGAACCTGCCCAACATCCTCACGATGCTCCGCATCGCCCTGGTCCCCTTTTTCGTCTGGTTCCTGCTGGCGGACAACGGCGAGTACGGGCTCTGGCGCTGGGCCGCCGTGGTGGCCTTTGCGGTAGCCATCTACACGGACAAGCTCGACGGCGACATCGCCCGGGCGCGTGGCCTCATCACGAACTTCGGCAAAATCGCCGATCCCATAGCGGACAAGCTGCTCATTGGTTCCGCCCTGGTGCTGTTGTCCATCCTCGGGGAGCTGCCCTGGTGGGTGACCATCCTCATCCTGGTGCGGGAGTGGGGGATTACCGCACTTCGGTTCGTTGTCATCCGGTACGGCGTTATGCCGGCCTCCCGTGGCGGGAAACTGAAGACCGTGGTCCAGACCGTTGCAATTTTCCTGTACATCCTTCCGCTGAAGGCGATCGCCCCCTGGCTGGGTGACGTCGCCTTCTGGGTCATGATGCTGGCCCTTGGCATCACTCTGTGGACCGGCGTCGAATATGTCATCCAGGCACTCAAGCTCCGCGCGGCGGGACGTCGCGCGTGACGTCCCGTGACGGTGGGGGCGAAACCGCGACGGCGGTCGTCGGCGCCGCGATCGCGAAGAACGTGACGGTGGCCACTGCTGAGTCGCTGACCGCTGGAATGGTGGCCGCTGCACTGGCCAGCACGCCGGGCGCTTCAGGAATGCTTCAGGGCGGCGTAGTCGCGTATCAAAACTCCGTCAAAGCAGGCGTCCTGGGTGTCCCGGAGGAGTTGCTTGCGGTCGTCGGTTCCGTTGACGGTGCCGTTGCGAAGGCCATGGCCGACGGCGCCCGTCGAGCCTGCGCTGCCAACGTGGGGATATCCACTACCGGCGTCGCAGGTCCAGAGTCCCACGATGGCAAAGCGGTGGGAACGGTCTTTGTTGGGATAGCCACCGACTCTGGAACCGAAGCTTTCGAATATGGGTTCTCAGGTGACCGGCAGTCCATCCGGGAGCAGGCCCGGGACGCTGCCTTGGCGCGCCTTCTTGCCGCGCTGACCGACGTTGGTTACCGTTCGTAAAGTAGCCGGGAACAAAAACTGATTGCCAATAGTTGTGTCATTGTGTCGCTTCGGAAGAGCCGGGGCGCCTAGGATGTAGAAACCAACCCGGTCCGCCAGCCAGCGAACCGGATGAACGAGGGAGCAAGGCGATACAGATGGTAAAGCAGCCCGTATCCGTAAACGGCGTTGTCCGCTGGAAGGATGTGGGCTTGGCTGATCAGGCACAGAGCGAACAGAAGGAGCGCAAAATGGTTGTACTACGCCACGAGATCGGTGATGTACTGCGCGATGTCCGCCAGCGTCAGGGCCGTACCCTCCGCGAGGTTTCGCACAGCGCCCGCGTCTCACTTGGATACTTGAGTGAAGTTGAACGCGGCCAGAAGGAGGCTTCTTCCGAGCTCCTGTCTTCTATCTGCACAGCCCTGGATGTTCCGTTGTCCCACATGCTCCGCGAAGTCAGCGACCGCGTGGCCGTTGCCGAAGGCGTGGCCGTACCGGACACCGTTCCGCAGGAATTCTCCCAGCGCTACGGTCGTGACCTGGACCTTACGGACGACTTCCCGCAGGGAATGCTCTCCGGGGCCCGGTAGCCGCTCCACCAGAATTACGACGAAGGTCCCCAGCCAATGGCTGGGGACCTTCGTCGTTTGGATTAACTGAGGCGCCGGTTGGCGCAGGTTCCCGTCAATCGCCTGCTGGTTTGTCGTGGGCGTCTGTTTCCGGTTCCTTGACATTGAGCACGCCGTCGCCGTAGATGGCGTTGAGCCTGCCCATGTAGTCGGCAAGCGTCTGAACATCCTCCAAGGGCCATTCGCCCAGCCGTTCGCGGAAGACCTGCCTGCGGGCATCCTGGACCTGGTGCATCTTATCCTCGCCCTTGTCCGTCAGGCGGATGGACTGAGCCCTGCCGTCCTGCGGGTCCGCTTCCTTGTACACGAGGCCGATGCTTTCCAGGAAGGCGATCTGGCGGCTCACGGACGGCTTGCCTACGCCAATGCACGTGGCGAGGTCCGTAAGCCGGATGGGGCCTTCCCGTCGGATGACGGTAAGCAGCCCGTAGGCGGCCGGTTCCATGTCAGGGTGGACCTGGCGCGACAACTGATGGGAAATCGATCGGGCGCGGCGCCAGAGCAGGCTCAGCTGGTGTTCCACCTGCTGGAGGGCGTCGTCCACGGCGTCGCCTGGCACGGCCTGATCGGGCGTGCTCGGGAGAGGATTGCTCATGGCAACCATTCTAGAGTCCGGCTCCGTGAGAGACTCTATCCGTGAGGGCAAGTGACTTTTGGCGTTTGATGGACGATGAATTCGGGGCAGGCTATTCCCGTGTCCTGGCTGGCTCCCTGGTACTCGCCGGCGTTGGTGGACGGACTGCCGTGGAGGCGCTGGCCTCCGGTTTCCACCCCCGCGAGGTGTGGTTGGCCGTATGCGAAGTCCAGGACGTACCTCCGGAGCGCAGGTTGGGTCGCGACATCAAGCCGGCCTCGAGCTGAGATCGGAACCCCCGCGGCGGTGGGGACACGCCGGGCCGTTGTTCGAATATCTGTTCGGATGGGGATATGCTCCTGTGAGAGGAAAATTGATCCTGAAGGCCGCTTATCCGGGCATCCGGAATGCCTGGTTGTCCACATAGCCGGAGTCGGCTTGGAAAAATGTCAGTGCAGCGTAATAGCGTCTGACAAGACAGGAAAGCGGCCCTTCGGGCCACTCCACAGCGAGAAAGCATCAGAGGTGTGAACCATGGCGGCAACCCCGGATCGTGAGAAGGCGCTCGAAGCAGCGCTTGCCCAGATCGACAAGCAGTTCGGCAAAGGCTCCATTATGCGCCTGGGTGATGACACCCGCGCTCCTATCGAGGTCATCCCTACAGGCTCCATTGCACTGGATGTCGCCCTTGGCATTGGTGGCCTGCCTCGCGGCCGCGTCGTGGAAATCTATGGCCCTGAATCATCGGGTAAGACCACTGTTGCGCTGCACGCTGTAGCCAACGCGCAGCGAGCCGGTGGCATCGCGGCCTTCATTGACGCCGAACACGCCCTTGACCCGGACTACGCTGCCAAGCTTGGCGTGGACACCGACGCACTCCTGGTCTCCCAGCCGGATACCGGTGAGCAGGCGCTGGAAATCATGGACATGCTGGTGGGCTCAGGCTCGCTAGACATCGTGGTCATTGACTCCGTGGCAGCATTGGTTCCCCGCGCCGAAATCGAAGGCGAAATGGGCGACTCCCACGTTGGTCTCCAAGCCCGTCTCATGAGCCAGGCCTTGCGTAAGATCACGGGCCGCCTGAGCCAGACCAAGACCACCGCAATCTTTATCAACCAGCTGCGTGAAAAGATCGGTGTCTTCTTCGGATCCCCGGAAACCACCACGGGTGGTAAGGCGCTGAAGTTCTACGCCTCCGTGCGCATCGACGTTCGCCGCATCCAGACATTGAAGGAAGGTGCGGATTCCGTCGGTAACCGCACCAAGGCAAAGATCGTCAAAAACAAAATGGCTCCGCCGTTCAAAATCGCCGAGTTCGATATCATCTACGGCCAGGGCATCTCCCGTGAGGGCGGCATCATTGACATGGGTGTCGAGCATGGCATCATCAAGAAGTCCGGCTCGTGGTTCACGTACGACGGCGATCAGCTGGGCCAGGGCATGGAGAACTCGCGGCGGTTCCTGCGGGACAACCCTGAGCTTGCCCAGGAGCTGGAGCGCCTGATCAAGGAAAAGCTTGGCGTTGGGGTCAAGCCGGAGGAAGACTCCCCGAAGCTGAAGGCCGTTGACGGTTAGGAGAGGGCCGGATCCGGATTCGTCCGTATCCGCCGATCCCGAGCCTGACCCCGAATCCGTGGCGCGTGCCATCGTCCTGAGGCAATTGACGATGGCGCCGCGGAGCCGGCTGCAGCTGGCCCGCAAACTCGCAGAACGAAATGTTCCCCAGGATGTTGCCGAAGCGGTCTTGGACCGGTTCGAAGAGGTCCAGCTGATCGATGATGCAGAGTTCGCCAGGATGTGGGTCCGGAGTCGTTCGCAAAGCAAGAAACTTGCCAAGGGCGCACTTCGTCGCGAGTTGGCTGATAAGGGTATTGAACTGGATGCGGCCGAAGAGGCCCTGTCGCAGCTCAGCGATCAAGACGAGGAACTGGCCGCACGCGAGCTTGTTGAGCGCAAGCTGCGGCCAGGCGTCGACCTGGCGGATCGTGCGGAGCGGGACAAATACACGCGCCGGCTGGCATCCATGTTGGCACGCAAGGGCTACGCCCCGTCCGTGGCCTTCAGAATCGTCGGTGAGGTGCTGGCAGAAGCCGGTACCCTTGAGTAGTGAGTTTGACCATTCCCTCCCCAGCAGCTGCCACCACTCCTTCGGATAAGCCCAGGACCTATCAGGTCCGCACTTTCGGCTGCCAAATGAACGTCCATGATTCAGAGCGCATGGCGGGACTCCTGGAGGACGCGGGCTACGTGCCCGCCGAGGGTGAGCCCGCTGACGTGGTGGTTTTCAACACCTGCGCTGTTCGGGAAAACGCGGACAATAAACTCTACGGAAACCTCGGCCAACTGAGGCAGGTCAAAGCGGAAAACCCGGGCATGCAGATCGCTGTCGGTGGTTGCCTGGCCCAAAAGGACAGGGAAACCATAGTCAAGAAGGCGCCGTGGGTTGACGCCGTGTTCGGAACCCACAACGTCGGCGCGCTGCCGGCCTTGCTGAAGCGTGCCCGCCACAACAACGAGGCACAACTTGAGATCCTCGAGTCACTGGATGTCTTCCCCTCAACCCTTCCCACGAAGCGCGACTCCGTTTACTCGGGGTGGGTTTCCATCTCCGTGGGTTGCAACAACACCTGCACGTTCTGCATAGTGCCCTCTCTCCGCGGCAAGGAAAAGGACCGCCGTCCAGGGGAGATCCTCGCCGAAATACAGGCCCTGGTGGACGACGGGGCTGTGGAAGTGACCCTGCTGGGTCAGAACGTGAACTCCTATGGCGTGGAATTCGGCGACCGTGAGGCGTTCTCGAAACTCCTGCGCGCCTGCGGTGCGATCGAAGGTCTGGAGCGCGTCCGCTTCACCAGCCCGCACCCGGCCGCATTCACCGACGACGTTATCGATGCCATGGCTGAGACGTCCAACGTGATGCCGCAGCTGCATATGCCGTTGCAGTCCGGTTCGGACAAGGTCCTCAAGGACATGCGGCGTTCTTACCGGTCCAGCCGGTTCCTCGGGATCCTGGACAAGGTCCGTGAGCGGATTCCGAACGCAGCCATCACCACGGACATCATTGTCGGGTTCCCCGGTGAAACAGAGGAGGATTTCCAAGCGACCCTTGATGTCGTGGAGAAGTCCCGTTTCGCCTCGGCCTTCACGTTCCAGTACTCCAAACGTCCCGGAACGCCGGCCGCGGACCTGCCTGAGCAGCTCCCCAAAGCCGTCGTACAAGAGCGCTTTGAACGGTTGACTGCGCTCCAGGACCGTATCGCCGCAGAGGAGAACGCCAAGCAGCTGGGGCGTACGGTTGAAATCCTTGTGACCGCCCAATCGGGGCGAAAAGCCGGGGAAACCCATCGGCTGTCCGGTCGGTCCAAGGACCAGCGACTGGTCCACTTCTCCGTGCCGGCCGGGGCTGAGGCTCCCCGTCCGGGCGACTTCGTCACAGTCACCGTCACAGAGGCAGCCGCCTTCCACCTTGTCGCGGATCCTGCCAGTACAGAGGAATATCTTTTGCGGCGTTCCCGCGCTGGTGATGCGTGGGATCGTTCCCAGGCTGATTCCTGTGGGGTCCCAACCCCGGGATCGCCCTCCGGCAAGGCCGGGGTGTCCTTGGGCATGCCGGCGCTGCCGGTTCGCCGAGCCTAGCTGCGGACCTCCGGATCACATGTCGGATTTCCCTCAGGAAACACCCCAGCCTGTCATTGCTGTCATAGGACCCACCGGTTCCGGCAAATCAGATCTGGGCGTCAACCTCGCGTTGGCCCTGGACGGTGAAGTCATCAACGCCGATGCCTTGCAGTTCTACCGGGGCATGGATATTGGCACGGCCAAGATCACCGTGGCGGAGCGCAAGGGCGTACCTCACCATTTGCTGGACACCATGGACGTCACACAGGAAGCCAGCGTGGCCGGCTTCCAAGAGGAATGCCGCGCTGCCATCGAGGACATCCACTCGCGGGGGAAACGCGCCATCGTGGTGGGGGGCTCTGGACTGTATGTCCGGGCAGCCTTGGACGTCCTGGAGTTTCCCGGCACTGATCCGATGATTCGAAGGGCGCTTGAAGAGGAGTGTGAAGTGCGCGGGCTCGCACCGCTGCGCGCCCGCCTGGAAGACGTCGATCCCGTGTCCGCGGCCCGCCTTGGAGACGCCCGTCGAGTGATCCGTGCATTGGAAGTGCACCAGTTCACTGGGCGTCCCTTCAGTTCGTTCATGCCGCAGCGGGAGTATTTCCAGCCTGCCCTGCAGATCGGCCTGGCCGTGGACAGGGACGTACTCCGGGAGCGGCTGGCCACGCGGGTTCATCGGATGGTGGAGGCCGGCCTCCTGGATGAGGTTGAACGCCTCGATGCTGCCGGACTGCGGATGGGCAAGACCGCCTCCCGTGCTTTGGGTTACGCGCAGTTCCTGAGGGTTCTGGATGGCGAAAGTGACGTCACGGCTGCGGCGGAGGAAACCATCGTGGCCACCAGGCAGTTCGCCAGACGCCAGTTGACGTGGTTCCGGGCAGATCCCCGCATCACCTGGATCGACTGGCAGGATCCCGGCTTGGTGGCCAAGGCTGTGGCAGCTGCCACGCAGTAGCCTGGGCAATTTCTGGCCGAACATGCGTGGAAGGTAGCCTAGTCCCATGGATGAAACCGTCGCAGTTCCCGCCCCGCAGTCCGATACTGCCGGTGCTCCCGTAACCGCTTCCAGCCTTACCGGTCTTGGGTTTTCCAAGGGCCACGGAACGGGCAACGACTTCGTCCTGATTGCCGACCCCGGAGACGCGCACGAGATCACTCCCGAGCAGGTTGCACAGCTGTGCGATCGGCATGTGGGGATTGGTGGAGACGGCCTTATCCGCGCCGTCCCGTCACGTTTTCTCCCTGAGGGCCGGGACCTGCTTGAGAAGGATCCGGACGCCGAATGGTTCATGGATTACCGAAACGGCGACGGTTCCCTCTCGGAGATGTGCGGTAACGGCGTTCGTGTCTTTGTCCACTTCCTCATTGCCGAGAAATTGGTGGACCTGGGTCCGGGCGAAACTTTGACCATCGGAACACGCGGCGGCATCAAGAAAGTGGTTCGCACCGCCAACGGCTATGCCGTGGATATGGGCCCGTGGGAGTTCATCTTCCCGCAGGAAGCCACCAGCAAGGCCATGGATGCCCTGGTCAGCGCTGAAGGGCTGGAAGTGGCAAGGCCAGGCCTCTCAGTCAGCATGGGCAATCCACATACCGTGGTTGCCCTTGCGGAGATCAGCGAGCTTTCGGCCACGCAACTGTTCAAAGCGCCGGTGGTTGATCCCAAGCCGGCCAACGGAACGAACGTCGAGTTTGTTGTTCCTGCAGAGCCGCTGGTTGAAGAGGGCGTGGGCACCATCACCATGCGAGTCCATGAGCGTGGCGTGGGGGAGACCCAGTCATGCGGTACCGGTGCCTGTGCCGCCGCGGTCGCCATCCGTCACTGGGCCGGCAATACGGCGCCGAACGATTGGCACGTCAAGGTTCCCGGCGGCGTCGTTGACGTTAAGTTCTTCCCCGGCGCGGGCGGTCGCGAGCACGTAGAGCTCAGCGGCCCTGCCGTCATCGTGGCTACTGGGACGCTTTCCTGACCCGAATAATCCTGAAAGACTTGGACGTACTCTCGCGCGAAACCGTGTAAGTGCTGTCCAGTTCACCGGCGAGCCACCGCTGGAGGGAATCGGAGCCAAGGTTCTTTTGAACCACCAGCCATGCATTGCCTCCTGGGGCAAGGCGGGGAATCCACTTCAGCAAGAGCGAGTGAAGTTCATCTTTGCCGATTCGGATGGGCGGGTTGGACCAGATCGTGTCGAATTCGACGCCGGCGTCCACCTCGTCGGGGAGGCTCGCCGTCACGTTGGTCAAGCCCAGGGCCGCGGCGTTCTCGTTGGTCAGCGTGACGCACCGTTCGTTGACGTCCACCGCGTGCACCTTGGCATGGGGTGCCATCAAGCCCAACGTCAAGGCGATGGGACCCCAGCCACAGCCGATGTCCAAGAGGTTTCCCTGCGGCGAAGGCGGCGGAACTTCCGAGAAGAGTATCGCGGTACCTTTGTCGACGCCGTCGGGGCTGAAGATGCCGGAGGAGGTCTGCAACTGGCGCGTGGCTCCAGCGAGTTCCACCGTGAGGGGCTTTCTGGTGAAAGGTCCGGCTGGTTGGGCGGTGAAATAGTGTGCAGACTCCATAATTTGCCAGATTAGTTGGCTAACGGCGCCATGGGAAACTGCCCCGGCCAAGGGGTGGTTTGACACCGGGTGATAATGTGGAACGCATGTTCTTGATCTTCGAGTAAATAGCCGAAACCCGCCTGGTTCATCAGGCGGAGCACGGCACCGCCCGCGATGCAGGCCCGCCTTGGCCATCAGCCAAGCACGGGTCTTTCCGCCAGGCAGGTCCTACCGGCACAATCCGTTGGCTTTTTCCCGTCACGGACTCCTTGAAGATCCCACTATCCAGTCAGCTTCCTGATCCGCCAACCATTGCGGTTGCACGGTCGAGGCGGGCAGTGTGCAGTCTCCAGGTCGCCAGGAACCTCTGCGCGGATCCAACCACGCCGGAACACAGCAACCGCTGCCCATGCCACGGGTGGCCGTTCAGCACAGGAGGCCCTTTTGCCCCAAGCCCGTCAGCCCAGCGCGAATAGCGCCCCATTGAGCAACAAACAGCACTATTCTGGAATTGCCGAACAGTCTAAGGAGACCATGACCACCCAGAAGCACTCCGGATCCGATTCCGACGCCCAGGACATGAGTCCTGAACAAATCCAGGCCGTCATCGACCGGATACTTTCCAAGGATGTACCTGCGCCGTCATCCGATGACAACGAAGCCAATGGTGTGTTCGGCAAGGCGCAGGCGATTTCGACGCTTGACCAGGAACACAGCATTTACGACGGCGACCAGGAAGACCTGGCTGAACGCCGCGCACTGCGCCGCACCGCAGGTCTGTCCACTGAACTCGAAGACGTCACCGAGGTCGAATACCGGCAGCTGCGCCTTGAGCGCGTTGTCCTCGCCGGACTGTGGACCGAAGGCACCCTGGCCGATGCCGAGAATTCGCTTCGCGAACTTGCTGCGCTGGCAGAAACTGCCGGCTCCGAGGTCCTTGACGGTTTGGTCCAGCGCCGCACGAAGCCGGACCCGGGCACCTTCCTGGGATCGGGCAAGGCCCAGGAGCTCAAGGACATCGTTGCCGCCACCGGTGCGGACACCGTAGTGGTGGACACTGAGCTGGCACCGTCCCAGCGCCGCGGCCTTGAAGACATTGTCAAGGTCAAGGTCGTGGACAGGACCACCCTGATCCTGGACATCTTCGCCCAGCATGCCAAGAGCCGGGAAGGCAAGGCCCAGGTTGAGCTTGCACAGCTCGAATATCTGCTCCCGCGCCTCCGTGGCTGGGGCGACTCCATGTCCCGCCAGGCCGGTGGCCAAGTGGGTGGAGCCGGCGCAGGCATGGGCTCGCGTGGTCCTGGTGAAACAAAGATCGAACTGGACCGGCGTCGCATTCGCACGCGGATGGCCAAACTGCGTCGGGAAATCGCCGCGATGAAGCCGGCCCGCGAGACCAAGCGTGCCAACCGTCGTCGCAATGCTGTTCCTTCTGTCGCTATCGCCGGTTATACCAACGCCGGCAAGTCGTCGCTCCTGAACCGCTTGACCGACGCCGGTGTCCTGGTGGAAAACGCCCTGTTCGCTACCTTGGATCCCACCGTTCGCAAAGCCCAGACTCCGGATGGCATTGGCTACACGCTGGCCGACACTGTTGGGTTCGTCCGGTCTCTGCCAACGCAGCTGATTGAGGCCTTCCGGTCGACGCTGGAGGAAGTTGCTGACGCGGATCTGATCCTGCATGTCGTGGATGCCTCGCACCCGGACCCAGAAGGTCAAATCGCTGCCGTACGGGCTGTTTTCACTGAAGTGGACGCCCGCAAGGTTCCTGAGATCATCGTCCTGAACAAAGTCGATGTGGCGGATCCTTTCGTCGTGGAGCGCCTCAAGCAGAAGGAGCCCCGCCATGCGGTGGTTTCCACTCGTACAGGCCAGGGCATCGCTGAGCTGTTGGAAGACATCAGCCAGTCCATTCCGCGGCCGGGCGTACGGCTTGAGCTGCTTATTCCCTACGACCGGGGAGACATGATCAGCAAGCTGCACAGTTCTGATTCGGAGATCCTGAACCTGGAGCATGAGGAAGACGGCACCCGCGTGGTGGTCATGGTCCGCGAGGGCCTGGCAGCCGAACTGGAGTCTTTCGTCAGCAATGGTTGAGAAGGTGGCGGCGGACGCCGTCGAATCGGTGGGAGAGAAAGCCACCCTCGAGCTGTTGGATCGTGCTGTCGCCGGCATGGGCGGTCAAAGCCGTGCCGGCCAGCACGAAATGGCCAAACATGTCACCCGGGCGATTGAAACCGGGGAGCACCTGCTGGTCCAGGCAGGAACGGGAACAGGTAAGTCTTTGGCGTACCTGATTCCGTTGATCGCGCATTCCATGGACAGCAACAAACCGACGCTCGTGTCCACCGCCACCTTGGCACTGCAAACCCAGATTGTTGGCCGGGATCTTCCCCGGCTGTTGGAGACCATCAACCCTGCCCTTGAACGACCCGTCAACGTGGCGCTCGTGAAGGGCAGGGCCAACTACGTCTGCCGCCAGAAGCTGGAAGGTGGGTTCCCCAGCGAAGAGCCGTCCGAGGGGCAGCTGTTTTCCTTAGGCGAGGACACCAGCGTGCCGCACTTCGCGGCATCCATGGGCGGACCGCAGTCACAGCTCGGCAAGGAAGTGGTCCGCCTCCGCGAGTGGGC
Organism: Paenarthrobacter sp. A20; assembly: GCF_024168825.1. Lineage (NCBI taxonomy): Bacteria > Bacillati > Actinomycetota > Actinomycetes > Micrococcales > Micrococcaceae > Paenarthrobacter > Paenarthrobacter sp. A20. Next base: position 2,772,113 of record NZ_JALJWH010000001.1, read on the forward strand.
CGAAAAGACGACCACCGGCGACCGTGACGAACTGATGCCCGGCGTCACGGACCGTGCCTGGCGGCAAGTCTCTGTGACCTCCATGGAGTGCCTCGGCGCGCAGAAGTGTCCGGTGGCTGAAGAGTGCTTCAGTGAGTTGGCGCGGTCCCGCGCGGGTGAGGCCGACGTCGTCGTCACCAACCACGCCATGCTTGCCGTCAGCGCCTTTGAAGGGCTGGCTGTGTTGCCTGAGTATGACGTCGTGGTGGTGGACGAGGCACACGAGCTGCAGGATCGCGTGACCGGCGCGGTCTCGGGCCAGTTGTCTGTGGCCATGGTTCATGCCGCGGCGTCAAGCGCACGCAAGCACACCGCCATCACGGTGGATGCCCTCAACGCTGCGGCGGAGCGCCTGGACATGGCCATCGCAGGGGTGCCCAACGGGTTGCTGGCCAGTGGGCTCAACGACGAACAGCTTGACTGCCTTGACCAGTTACGCGATGCGACCCGCGCGGCGCTCTCAGATTCCAAGACCGACTCTTCCAACGCGGTCGACGGCGGCAGGCAGCTCGCTCGCTCACGGCTCATGCTCATTCTTGAATTGTGCGAGCGGATGCTGGCCGCCAAGGAGAACCGGGAAGTGGTCTGGTTTTCCCGCAACAGCACCTTCGACCCCCAACAGGGTTACTCGCAGCCTGATGAAACGGCACCGGCACTGATCAACATCGCGCCACTCAGCGTCGCGGGACGGCTGCGCGAAGGCCTCTTCGCGGGCCACACCGTGGTGCTCACCTCCGCCACGCTGGCGATTGGCTCTGCCTTCGAACCGGCGGCTGGAGGTCTGGGCCTCATCGGCGACGGCGCCCCGAGCTGGACCGGGATTGATGTTGGATCGCCCTTTGATTACCCCAAACAGGGGGTGCTGTATGTTGCGAAGCACTTGCCCAAGCCGGGGCGTGGGACCTCGCCCGAGGCTCTCGATGAGCTCGAAGACCTCATCCGGGCATCCGGCGGGGGAGCGCTTTGTCTCTTCTCTTCGCGGCGAGCTGCCGAAGAAGCCGCCGACGCCATGCGGCTGCGCCTTGACATGGACATTCTCTGCCAGGGCGAATCCACCATGGCTGCCCTTGTGAAGCAATTCGCAGATGAGCCGGACACTTGCCTGTTTGGCACCATGTCACTCTGGCAGGGCGTCGACGTGCCGGGTGGTTCGTGCCGTCTGGTGGTGATTGACCGCATTCCCTTCCCGCGCCCCGACGATCCCCTGATGACTGCCCGCTCCCGGGCAGTCGCCCAGTCGGGCGGGAATGGCTTCATGGCCGTGTCAGCAACGCATGCCGCCATCCGCTTGGCACAAGGCGCTGGGCGCCTTATCCGTTCAACGGGAGACAAGGGAGTCGTGGCCGTGCTTGACTCACGGCTGTCGACGGAACGCTACGGCGGTTTTCTGAGGGCTGCGCTTCCGCCGTTCTGGGCGACGACGGACAGGGCGGTTGTGCGCGGCGTGCTGGAACGCCTGGGCTCCGCCAAGGCCTCCTAGGTCCAACAATGCCTCGTGGGGCCAACAAAGCCTCCTGGGTGCGGCAAAAGCCGCCCAGGAGGCTTGGGGTACCTACCTAGTGGGCACCTACAGGGAACGCAGAACAGAGACAACCTTGCCCATGATGGTGGCTTGGTCGCCAAGGATTGGCTCGTATTGGGTGTTCTGGGGCAGCAACCACGTGTGGCCATCGCGCTGACGGAACGTCTTGACGGTAGCCTCGTCATCCAGCAGTGCGGCCACGATGTCGCCGTTGATGGCGTCGTTCTGGCGGCGCACAACAACCCAGTCACCGTCGCAGATGGCGGCATCAATCATTGAGTCGCCTGCCACCTTCAGCATGAACAGTTCGCCGTGGCCCACAAGTTGCCTGGGAAGGGGCAAGACGTCTTCCACTGCCTGGTCAGCCAGGATGGGGCCGCCTGCAGCGATCCGGCCCACCAGGGGAACCATGGCAGTATCGCTGGCGCTGGCCAGCTCCGTGACGGCAAGGCCACCCGCGCTGCGCAGCGTCGCAGGGGCTTCGACGCCGGGAATTGGTCCGCCATCCAACGTCAACGGCATCAGGACTTCCATGGCACGGGGACGCTTGGGGTCCCTGCGCAGATAGCCGAGCTTCTCGAGCTGGGAAAGCTGATGCGTGACACTCGACAAACTTGCCAGGCCGACGGTGTCACCGATCTCACGCATGCTTGGCGGATACCCATTGTCATTCACCGAGCGTTGGATGGTCTCCAGAATTTTTTTCTGCCGGACAGTCAGGCTCTTGGGACTCTTTTGAGGCTGTTGGCTCCGCAGGGGTGCCCCGCCGCCTGTGGCTTTCGCTGCCATGTTCGCCAGTGCCTTTCCATTCGCCCCGGAACGATCCAGGGGTGTCGGGTCTGCAAAAAATGTCAGACCCTCCTGTTCCACTGAAACAGTGCTGTTTCTTCACTCAAACGTAGGGCAGGCACAGGCGTTTATCAAACATTTGTTCTAGCGAGTCTCGACACCGTTCGTTGATAAGTGCTAAAAATGTCATAGCAAGGTTCGAATATGTGTTCTATAAACCCGAACCGGATGACGGATGTTCGAACAGAGTGTTCGAACATCCGGGATCGGGGGAGGGGAACACAAAGAATTGGCAGCCATGTACCGGAATCCGGCGCAAGGCAATAGCTCAGAAGGGCTCAGCTCATGTCCGCAATCACTACGTTCGCTGATTTCCGCACTACCCAGGCGCCGACGCGCCTGCGTCTTACCCGCCGGGGTCGGATGGTCTTCTTTGGCATCCCCGCAATGCTGCTGGTGGCTGCGCTGCTGAGCCTGGCCGGTTTCATTACGTCCCCTGCCAAGGCCTCGGACTCGCAGGCGCAGCTCCAGCCGCCGGTCGCGGTGACCGTGACGGTCCAGCCCGGGCAGTCGCTGTGGGGTATCGCCGGCGCAGCTGCTCCGGAGCGCGATCCCAGGGATGTCATCTCCGAGATCATTCAGCTCAACGACCTCCATGGTGGCCGGATCCAGCCCGGGCAGCGTTTGTTCGTCCCGGCAAGCTAGCGCGTTCCACCGTGGCTGGATCCGGTGGCGCGGCGTCACAGTTACTCGGCAGTCCCGGTAGCCCCTTAAACTGTCTTGGTGAGTGACCAGCTTGAGCGACTAGACCGACTACCCCTCCGGACCAACCTGCGTGGACTGAGCCCTTATGGCGCACCGCAGCTTGACGTTCCTATCCTGCTCAATGTCAACGAGAACACTCATGGCGTTCCCGCGGACGTCCAGGCGGCCATCACGGAAGCCGTTGCCGCCGCGGCCACGGGGCTGAACCGCTACCCGGACCGGGAGTTCACCGAACTGCGCGAGTCCTTGGCCGAATACCTTGGCCACGATCTCACCCCGGACAACATTTGGGCAGCCAATGGTTCAAATGAGGTCCTGCAGCAGATCCTCCAAGCATTCGGCGGACCCGGTCGGAAGGCACTCGGATTCCCGCCCACGTATTCGATGTACCCCCTGCTGGCCAGTGGCACGGATACCGAATACGTACGCGGAGTCCGGGCAGAGGACTACGGCTTGGATGCGGCGTCGGCGGCAGCGCAGGTTCGTGAAACAGGAGCCAACATTGTGTTCCTGTGCTCGCCCAACAACCCCACCGGAACAGGCCTGGGCCTGGATGTTGTTGAGGCCGTTTACGAGGCCGGGGAGGCCAGCCAGGCCATCGTGATCGTCGACGAGGCCTATCACGAGTTCGCCCACGACAACACGCCAAGTGCCCTGACCTTGCTGCCCGGGCGCGAGCGTCTGATCGTTTCCCGCACCATGAGCAAGGCCTTCGCCCTCGCGGGCGCCCGGCTGGGCTATATGGCCGCAGCACCCGAGGTTACAGACGCCATCAGGTTGGTCCGCCTCCCGTATCACCTGTCGGCTGTTACTCAGGCAACTGCCCTGGCGGCCCTCAACCACCGTGAGGCCCTCATGGCCGACGTCGAGGACATCAAGGTCCAACGCGACCGCATCGTGACTGAACTCCTGCGCATGGGTCTCAAGCCTTCAGCCTCGGACTCCAACTATGTGTTCTTTGGCGGGCTGGTGAACCCGCACGCCATCTGGCAAGGCCTGCTTGACGCGGGTGTGCTGGTTCGCGACGTCGGCATTCCCGGACACTTGCGGGTCACCGCAGGGACCGAGCCGGAAACCACGGCCTTCCTTGAGGCGCTGGAAGCACTGCTGGACGGCCAGCCGCCACAGCGCGCCTAAACTTGTCCATAGACCCAACCCACTCTTCGTGTATAAGGACGTCCCAATGAGCGAAACCGGCGCCACGCCGTCCGCTGCCCGCACCGCGCGCATGGAGCGCACCACCAGTGAATCCTCCGTCCTGGTGGAGATCAACCTGGACGGGTCCGGTGTCTCGGACATCAGCACCTCTGTGCCTTTCTATGACCACATGTTGACCGCGCTGTGCAAGCACTCGTTGATTGACATGACCGTCAAGGCCACTGGCGATACCCACATCGATGCCCACCACACGGTGGAAGACGTGGCCATTACGTTCGGCGAAGTCCTGCGCACTGCTTTGGGCAACAAGGCCGGCATTCGCCGCTTTGGCGAAGCTACGGTTCCCTTGGATGAAGCCCTGGCCCACGCCGTCGTGGATGTTTCCGGTCGGCCCTACCTGGTGCACGGCGGCGAGCCCGCGGGCCAGGAATACCACCTCATTGGTGGCCACTTCACTGGGTCTTTGACGCGCCACGTTTTTGAAGCCATCACCTTGCACGCCGGAATCTGCCTGCACATGAACGTACTGGCGGGCCGCGATCCGCACCACATTGTGGAAGCACAGTTCAAGGCTTTTGCGCGGGCACTCCGTGCAGCGGTGGAATCCGACCCCCGGGTCGAGGGCATCCCCTCCACGAAGGGGGCACTGTGAGCGGCCAGGTCCTCAAGGACGGCGCGGTGGCCGACACCATCGCTTCGGTGAGGCCCGAGTCGCCGGAAGGCAAGCCAACTGTCACCGTGCTCGATTACGGTTCGGGCAATGTTCGGTCCGCTGTCCGGGCGCTTGAGCGTGCCGGTGCCCACGTAGTGTTGAGTTCCAAGCCGGAAGACGTCCTCAACGCCGACGGACTCGTCGTTCCCGGGGTGGGCGCGTTCGAGACCGTCATGAAGGAACTTAAGGCCGTGGATGCGATCCGCATGATCGGTCGCCGGGTGGCCGGCGGGCGCCCTGTGCTGGCCATCTGTGTCGGCTTGCAGGTCCTTTTCGAGGCCGGGGTTGAGCACGGCACTGAATCTGAAGGCATGGCAGAGTGGCCAGGCAAAGTGGAGTTGCTGCCTGCTCCGGTTGTCCCGCACATGGGTTGGAACACCGTGGACGTTCCCGAAGGTTCCAAGCTTTTCGCCGGGGTGGAGCAGGAGCGCTTCTATTTTGTGCACTCCTACGGTGTCCAGGAATGGAACTTCGATGTTGTGCAGCCCCGCATGGCCCCGCCCCAGGTGACATGGTCCGAGCACGGTGCACGCTTCATTGCTGCAGTCGAAAACGGCCCGCTGTGCGCAACGCAGTTCCACCCCGAGAAATCAGGGGACGCCGGGGCGCGGCTGCTGCGGAACTGGGTGGACGGGCTGAAAAAGCCCGGCACGCCAGGTGTGGCAGCATCTGGAAGCGGTGCCGCCTAGATGTGGTCTGTTGTCCTCATGGGCCTCGCCGGTGTGCTGGTGGGTGGCGGCATTTCCTTCCATCAGCAGAAGAAGCCCCGCTGGGTTTCCATCTCCTTCTACGTGCTGGCGGGCATGTCCCTGCTGGCCGCCTATCTCTTGACGCTGCCCGGTACCTGAACCGGTCACTCGAATAACCGCGCCACCCTCGAACTCCAAGGACCCACATGACCACCTCCTCCCAGTCCGTTCTGGAACTCCTGCCCGCCGTCGATATTGTTGATGGCCAGGCAGTCCGCCTCCTGCAAGGAGAAGCCGGCTCGGAAACCAGCTATGGAACACCGCTGGAAGCAGCGCTGAACTGGCAGAACGCAGGCGCCGAATGGGTTCATATGGTGGACCTTGACGCCGCTTTCGGTCGTGGCAACAATGCCGACCTCATCAGTGAGGTTGTCTCACAGTTGAACGTGAAGGTGGAACTGTCCGGCGGTTTGCGCGATGACGAATCACTGGAGCGTGCCCTGGACCTTGGCGTTGCACGCGTGAATCTCGGCACGGCAGCGTTGGAGAACCCCGAATGGACCCGCAGGGCCATCGACCGCTTCGGTGACAAGATCGCCGTTGGTCTTGATGTCCGCGGTACTACGCTCGCCGGTCGTGGCTGGACGAAGGAAGGCGGGGACCTCTGGGAGGTCCTGGCCCGCCTTGAGGATGCCGGCTGCGCCCGCTACGTCGTCACTGACGTCACTAAGGACGGCACCTTGCAGGGACCGAACGTGGAACTGCTGCGCCAGATGGTGGAGAAGACCGGAAAGCCTGTTGTGGCCTCGGGGGGAATTTCAAGCCTTGAGGACCTCCGGGTCCTGCGTGAACTTGTCCCAATGGGCGTGGAGGGTGCGATCGTGGGCAAGGCTCTTTATGCCGGCGCCTTCACCCTGCCCGAAGCCCTGGACGTTGCCGGTCGCCGCTGATGTCCCAGGATGCCGGACACCCGCACGGAAGCCACGGCCACCATGGCGCCGGCAGCCGGCACCTGCCGGGCCACATCGCCGCAGCGTTGGCCGGTGCCGGGGGAGCGACTGACTCTGCCGGGCAACCGTGGGCAGGCCGGAGCCTGACGGGAGACGACGCAAAGATCCACAACTTCGAGGACGACGACGGGACGGCGGACGCCGGTTACCTCGCCGCCATTGCCGGGCTGGTCAACGGGACCGGAGGCGAGGCCGAAGTAGTAGCCTCACTCGCCACGGCGCGGGTTTTCGTTCCGGTTGTCGCCCAGCTCGCCGAGGAAGCCGACGGCGTTGACGGACTGCATGCCGACAAGCAGGCCGATATGGCTTTGGTCACACTCACGGCGCCCGACGGCCGTAAGGCCATGCCTGTCTTCACCTCGGCCGTAGCCCTCGAAGCGTGGCACAGCGATGCCCGTCCCGTGGCCGTTTACGCGGCCCGTGCGGCCCTTTCAGCTGTCTCCGAAGGCGCGCAGTTGTTGGTTCTGGATCCCGGCTCGAACTTCACCTTCGTGGTTCGTCGCCCGGCAATGTGGGCACTCGCCCAACAGCGGGACTGGACGCCGTCATACCTTGATGATCAACTGGAGGCTGCTCTCGCTTCCACGGTGTCAGCCTTCCGGACTGTCCGTCGGCTGGAGACCCAACCGGGCGCCGGCGTTGCGTCCTTGACGGCTGACGGCCGCACGGTCTCCGGTGGTGGGTCGGGCCCGGAGCTGCGGGTGGTGCTCTTCCTCGAAGACGGACTGGATGCCGTGGCTGTGCAATCGTTGGTTGCCCAACTCAACGAGGTGTGGGCACGGATGGATTCCTTCGCTGAAGGCGTTGACTCCATTGAAGTTAAATTGCAGCGTGCGGCGCAGGAGCCTGGGCAGCACTAACGGCAGTTCCGGTTCCCCGGTCTGCCCCGGGGGAACAAGAGGATTTTGCCAGTGAACTTCGCTCTCTACAAAGAGATGCTGTCCATCCGCCCTGTCAGGCGCCTGTTGGTGGTGGGCATGATCGCCCGCATCCCGCATTCCGCGGCGGGCGTGCTCCTGACGTTGCACATCGTTCTAACCCTGGGCCAGGGCTACGCCGCCGCTGGTGCGGCGGCAGCTGTGATGACGATCGGCATGGCCTTGGGCGCGCCATGGCGTGGTCGACGAGTGGACACGGTGGGGCTGAGGAAGGCCCTGATCCCGTCGGTCGTCTCTGAAACCGTGATCTGGTCCATCGTTCCGCACGTCTCCTATGAGTGGCTGCTGCCGCTGGTCTTCGTCGGCGGGCTCTTCACTTTGCCGATCTTCAGTGTTGTGCGTCAGTCGTTGGGTGTCATGGTGGAGGGGGAGCAGCGGCGTTCGGCGTTCGCCCTCGATTCCATCGCAACGGAACTTGTGTTCATGATTGGCCCGGCTGTTGGTGCGATCGTTGCCACCAGCGGTTTCTCTGCGATCGGCCTGACAGCGGTGGGCATTTCGGTCTCCGTGGCGGGGCTGTTCCTGATGTGGTTCAACCCGCCCACGCGAAGTGACGTGGCCTGCACGCCGCAGGAGTCCGCTGAGCGGGCTGCGGCAGACCTGGTTGCGGCTGAAGCTGCGATGGTGGCTTCCGCGCCGGCCCATGTCCAGGAGGCGGCCTCGGAGATGGCCTCGAATACCTCACGCGGTTCAGCGCTCCGTGACCGCGTCGCGAGGAACTTCACCTGGTTCACAGTATCCGTGGCCGCATTGTTCGCGGTGGCCGCGGGATCGGGCATGGTGCTCAGTGGGTCGGACGTGAGCATCGTTGGGCTGCTGGAGCGTGGTGGGCACGAGAATGAAATTGGCATCGTGTTCTTCTTCTGGTGTGCCGCGTCCGTGGTGGGCGGACTCATCTACGGATCTATGAAGCGTTCGATTTCGCCCATGCTGTTGCTGTTGGGCATGGCCGCACTGACTATTCCCATGGGCTTCGCACAAGATACGTGGACCTTGGCTTTCCTGTCGCTTCTGCCGGGCCTGTTGTGCGCACCCGTCTTGTCCGCATCGTCGGAGAAGGTTGCCGACCTCGTGGACGAGGAACGCCGAGGCGAAGCCATGGGCTGGTATGGCTCGGCCCTGACGGCCGGCGTCGCGCTGGGCGCCCCCTTGGCAGGTGTTTTCATCGACGCCGTGGGTCCTTCCGCTGGCTTCGCGGCCATCGGCTCAGCTGGCGTCGTCCTCTGTATCGCGGGCCTGGTACTTACGTCCATGCGTCGACGGGCCGCCCGCGTCTGACTCGGCAAACTGGTGGAAAACACGACGGCGGGTCGACCATGTGTGGTCGACCCGCCGTCGTTTGATTCTTTCGGCAGTTGGCGCTAGTTCACCGGACCGGTGAACTTTTCGCCCGGGCCCTTGCCTGGTGCATCCGGAATGAGCGAGGCTTCGCGGAAGGCGAGCTGCAGTGAGCGGAGGCCGTCGCGCAATGGACCGGCGTGCTGGGAGCCGATTTCCGGGGCGGCAGCGGAGACCAGGCCGGCGAGGGCCGTGATCAACTTGCGGGCTTCGTCGAGGTCTTTGAGGTCCTCGGCGTTGGGATCATCCGCCAGGCCGACCTTGACGGCAGCAGCACTCATCAGGTGAACGGCGCCGGTGGTGATGACTTCCACGGCGGGAACTTCAGCGATGTCGCGGATCTGCTGGGAAACCCCCGTGTCGGCGGCAGGATCGGCGTCTTCGCTGTAGGCGTTGCGGGAATTGCTGTCTTCAGTGCTCATACTGGTAAGCTTGTCACAGACCGACTGGAAGTCGTTATTCACAGTGATCAATCACAGTGAACATCAGCAGTAATGCTCCCGCCGCGTGCAATGTGCGCTTGGCGGGTTGTTTCTGTAGAATTGTCTTTCAGTTTGCAAGCGGAGTTCTCTCCCACCCGCGTCAGCCGTTTCCCTTCAGGGACGTGATCCCTTTCGGGACAAGAGGTTGCCGGGTACCTGGTCGGACACTTGGGTGGCACAGCCACGCAGAGTGCGTACTTCCCGCAAGGGGAGTCAGCCGACCGTTGAGGCCTTCGATTGCACCAGCAATTGGGGGCCTTCTCTATTTGCCGGTGAAATTACCACAACCACAGGAGCTTTAACATTAGCGAGCCAAGAATCAATGAGCGTATCCGCGTCCCCGAGGTGCGGTTGGTCGGCCCTGCCGGCGAACAGGTAGGAATTGTCCGCATCGAGGACGCACTGCGTCTTGCTGCCGAATCCGATCTCGATCTCGTTGAAGTTGCCCCGCAGGCTAAGCCTCCTGTTTGCAAGTTGATGGACTTCGGCAAGTACAAGTACGAAGCCGCAGTCAAGGCCCGCGAAGCCCGCAAGAACCAGACCAACACGGTTCTGAAGGAAATTCGCTTCCGCCTCAAGATCGACAAGCACGACTACGAAACCAAGCGCGGCCACGCACTTCGCTTCCTCGGTGCCGGTGACAAGGTCAAAGCCATGATCCAGTTCCGCGGCCGTGAGCAGCAGCGTCCCGAAATGGGCATCCGCCTGCTCCAGAAGTTTGCTGAAGACGTTGCCGAGGTTGGCATCGTCGAGTCCAGCCCGCGCATCGATGGCCGCAACATGGTCATGGTGATCGGTCCTTTGAAGAACAAGGCTGAAGCGAAGGCTGAAGCCCGCCGTGCGGCCCAGCGTGCCGAAGCCAAGGCCCAGAATGAAGCCAAGGCATCGGGACGGGTGGACACCACTGGTGACCAGGCTCCCTTGACGCAGACCCTGGGTGACCTTCTTCCGGCCGGCCTGCTGGCTGGCGAAGAAGAGACCAAGCAGGAAACTGTGGAGGCCCCCGAGGTTGAAGCAGCCGTGGCTGATGAAGCTCCGGTTGTTGAAGAAACCCCGGCAGCTGAAGAGGAAGCGGCGGTCGAAGAGGCTGCTGTTGCAGAAGAAGCTCCGGCGCCTGTCGTCGAAGAAGCTCCTGTTGTCGAAGAAGCGCCCGTAGTCAAGGAAGCCCCGGCTCCCAAGGCTGCACCGGCCAAGGCCGCTGAGGTCCCGGCTGCTCCCAAGGCTGCACCGGTCAAGGCTGCTGAGGCTCCGGTTGCCAAGGCTGCCCCGGCCGAGACTCCGAAGCCTGTGGTTCCGGCAACTCCGAAGCCCGCAGTTCCTGCGGCTCCGAGGCCCGTAGCCAAGCCGGCAGCTCCCAAGCCGGCAGCCCGGCCCGCGGCCCCCAAGGCCGCGCCGAAGCCTGCATCACGCAAGACCAACTAGTTCAACGCCGCGGAGGCCCCGCCTCCACCGGCAAGCAACCAGCACGCCGGCCCTCGTAGGCCGGCTGCGCGAAAGAATCGCGGACTCGTCCGTGGATACGTAAGGAGATCGGTTCCCATGCCGAAGATGAAGACCCACAGCGGTGCTAAGAAGCGCTTCAAGCTGACCGGTACCGGCAAGCTGAAGCGTCAGCAGGCCAACCGCCGTCACTACCTGGAGCACAAGTCCTCCAGGCTGACCCGTCGCCTCGCCGGCGACAAGCTCGTCTTCAAGGGCGATGCCAAGGTCATCAAGAAGATGCTCGGCGTCTAAGTTCCAAGTTCTTTGGTTGCTGCCATCCGGCAGTGACCGACTACACCAAAAGCCTTCTCAGGCCGGCCGGGTTTCCGGCAGTAGCAGCTTGGGATAAAGATTTCTGAAGGAGTACGCACGTGGCACGTGTGAAGCGGGCGGTAAACGCCCACAAGAAGCGCCGGGTTGTCCTCGAACGCGCCAAGGGTTACCGCGGTCAGCGTTCGCGCCTGTACCGCAAGGCCAAAGAGCAGCTGCTGCACTCGTTTGTGTACAGCTACGGCGACCGCCGCAAGAAGAAGGGCGACTTCCGTCGCCTCTGGATCCAGCGCATCAACGCTGCATCCCGCGCCAACGGCCTCACCTACAACCGTCTGATCCAGGGCCTGAAGGCCGCTGAGGTTGAGGTTGACCGCCGCATGCTGGCAGAGCTGGCTGTCTCTGACGCCAACGCTTTCGCCGCTCTGGTGAACGTTGCCAAGGCTGCACTCCCGGCTGACACGTCCGCTCCGGCCGCCAAGGCTGAGGCTGCTCCGAAGGCTGCAAAGGTTGCTCCGGCAGCCGCTACGGCAACGGCTGTCAAGGCTGTCGTTTCCGAGAAGCCGGCAATCGACGGCGCAGTTGCTGCCGATGGCGACGAGGCTCCGGAAGGCTACGCCATCAAGGGCAACGCCGAGTCCAAGAAGTACCACGTTCCGGGTTCCACCTGGTACAACACCACCGCTGCTGAATACTGGTTCTCCACCGTTGAGGCTGCAAAGGCTGCCGGTTTCGAGCCGGCCGGCGGCGAAGCCCGCCAGCAGATCAAGAACTAGTCGCAACTGCCACTAAAGTTCTTTATATGAACGAAACCGGGCGCCCGCAAGACTTTCCGATGACCAACCCCCGAGCTGATCGGGTGAGGGACGTCGCCAAGCTTGCCGGGCGCCCGGCGCGTTTAAAGCGCGGACGCTTCCTGGCGGAGGGTCCGCAGGCGGTGCGCGAGGCGTTGAGCCTGCACCGTGAGCGCACCGCGGCGGGTGGTCCCGCCGTCGTGCATGAAGTCTTTGCCAGCGAAGCTTGCCTTGACCGTCTTCCCGAACTTGCCGACCTCGCGCAGGGAACGCCGCTCCGTCTGGCCAGCGACGAAGTGCTGGCCGCCATGGCGGACACGGTCAATCCGCAGGGGATTGTGGCCGTGTGCAGTTTTGTGGACGTGAGCCTGGAGTCAGTGCTCGACGCCGCTCCGCGCTTGATCGCGGTCATGTGCCAGGTGCGGGACCCCGGCAACGCCGGCACCGTCCTGCGCGCAGCTGACGCTGCCGGAGCCGATGCCGTGGTCTTGACCGGCTCGAGCGTAGACATCTACAACCCGAAGGCGGTTCGTTCGACCGCTGGGTCCCTCTTCCACCTCCCGGTAGTACTTGGTGCCGACGTTGAGGACTTGGTGGAGCGCTGCAGGCAGCGCGGTATCGGCGTTCTGGCCGCGGACGGTTATGGGACGGTCAACCTGGACAGGCTCCAGGACGAGAATGCTGCCCGTAGGCTCGGGAATGATTCCGTGGCCTCTGAGTACGCGCTGGAGGCGCCCACAGTGTGGCTGTTCGGCAATGAGGCCCAGGGGTTGTCCGACGCCGAACTGTCACTTGCTGATCATCGTGTCGCTGTTCCGGTCTACGGAGCGGCTGAGAGCCTGAATCTGGGCACGGCGGCCACTGTGTGCCTCTACGCCAGTGCACGTTCCCAGCAGGGCGCCAGAGTGGGGAATGCGTAAACAGCGCGCCGCCGGGTACGGTATTGCTTGCAAGATCAGACGATGACGACTCTTCTTGGCCCATTCCATACTTTCCCAAACCCGAAGAGGTGAAGCTTTCGTGGCTGCAGGTGGCGGTACCAAAGCGATTGTGGCGGCCCTCGCCGCGAATTTGACCATCGCTGTATTGAAGTTCATTGCATTCTTCCTGACGGCGTCATCGTCCATGCTTGCTGAAGCCATCCACTCGGTGGCCGACTCCGGCAACCAGATCCTGCTGCTGGTAGGCGGCAAACGCGCCAAGCGCGCCGCCAGCCCGGAGCACCCGTTCGGCTATGGCCGCGAGCGGTATATCTACGCGTTCATCGTCTCGATCGTGCTGTTCAGCGTCGGTGGCCTGTTCGCGCTGTACGAGGCCTGGGAAAAGTTCCAGCACCCGCACGGCATTGAAGGTGCCTTCTGGTGGGTCCCACTGGCGGTCCTGGTCGGCGCCATTATTGCCGAGTCCTTCTCGTTCCGCACGGCGATCATCGAGTCGAACCATGTCCGTGGCCAGCAGTCATGGGTAAAGTTCATCCGTAACGCCAAGCAGCCCGAACTTCCGGTGATCCTCCTGGAAGACTTTGGTGCGCTCCTCGGCCTGGTGTTCGCCCTCTTCGGCGTCAGCATGACTCTTATCACCGGCGACGGCGTGTGGGATGCCCTCGGTACAGCCATGATCGGCCTCCTGCTGGTTGCCATCGCTGTGGTTCTTGCCCTGGAAACCAAGTCGTTGCTGCTGGGGGAGTCCGCCACCAAGGAGGATGTCCAGAGCATCACCACCGCCTTGGAGGCCGACGGCACCCGGATCATCCACCTCAAGACCCTGCACCTTGGGCCGGAGGAGCTGCTGGTGGCTGCGAAGATCTCAATGGAGGCGTCCGAAACGGGCGAGGAGATCGCCAAGGGAATCGACGACGCCGAGCAGAGGATCCGGGCAGCTGTTCCGATAGCGCGGGTCATTTACCTCGAACCGGACATCGAACGGGTCCAGGCCCCGCAGGTTTAGGCTGACCGCTTTTCAGAGTTAACGCAGATGGGCTCCGCTTTCGCGGAGCCCATCTGCGTTAACGATTGGTTCGAGTCGCTGCTGATGCCTTCATCAGGTGGCAAGTGGTCGTTTGCGTTCCAGCAGGCCGCTCAACAGGGCCACTCCAAGGCCCAGGATGGCCAGCACCGCGCCCACGAGGGCAGGAGCCACGTAACCCCAGCCCCAGGCGATGACAGTGCCACCCAGGAAGGCGCCGAGGGCGTTGGCGATGTTCAGGGCTGAGTGGTTCAGTGAAGACGCGAGAGAGGCGGCACCCGGGGCAGCGTCCAATAGGCGGGTTTGCAACGCAGGGGTCAGCATCGAACCGACTCCTCCAACAACGAAGGCCATGATGAAAGCCGCCCAGGCCCAATGCGCAGCTATGGCGTAGACCACCAGGGCGACGGCGATTCCCGGCATGACCCAGTAGATGGTGCCCATGACGGATCTGTCGGCGATGCGCCCGCCGATGATGTTGCCCACCACCATGCCGAGTCCGTAGAGGGCCACCACTGCAGGGATGAGGCTTTCGGGAATACCCGCCACGGACGTCATGGTGTGGGCGATGTAGGTGTAGACGGCAAAGAACCCGCCGAATCCGATGATGCCGATCAGCAAGGCAAGCCATACCTGAAGACGCTTAAGCGCTCCGAGTTCCCGCCGGATGCTGGCATCGGGGTGGGCCGCTTGGAAGGGAACGAACTTCCACACCATGGCAACGGTCAGCAGCCCGATGGCGCCGACAATGATGAAGAGCAGCCGCCACCCGAATGTCTGCCCAACCCAGGTGGCCAAGGGCACGCCAATGACGTTGGAGACGGTCAGTCCTGCCATCACCATGGAGATCGCCCAACCCCGCTTGGTTGGGGCCACAAGGCCGGCCGCGATCACGGCTGCTACCCCGAAGAAGGCTCCGTGCGGAAGGCCCGATGCGAAGCGGGAGAGCAGCATGAAGCCGTAGTCGGGGGCGATGAAGGATGTCAGGTTGGCCAGCGAGAGGAACAGCATGAGACCCAACGCAAGGTGCTTCTTGGGGAGCTTCGCCCCGAAAGCGGCGAAGATCGGCGCGCCGATGACCACGCCGAGGGCGTAGGCCGAGATGAGGTTTCCGGCCTCGGGAGTGCTGATGCCGAGCCCGTCCTCGATTTCCTTCAGCAGCCCCATCATGGCGAACTCGGTGGTACCAATGGCAAACCCACCCATGGCCAATGCCAGGATGGCCAGGCCAAGGTGGCGCTTTCCTGTTGTGGCGGTTGCGGGTGGGGACACGGTGGTAGTCATAAGCCTGCTTCTTGAGGGTGCCTTGTGAGCTTGGGGAATGCGGAGAAAAATCCGATAACAAGTTTAGTCCCGCGGCTCGTCATTGGCGTCGCAGTGTGACGATGCCCATCATTCCGGGCGCCAATAGACTGGTCCGGTGACTGCATTGATAAATGTCGTTGGCGCTGCTGTCGTCGACTCCCTTGAAGCCCCCACTCGCCTTTTGGCTGCGCGCCGCTCAGCACCGCCCCAATTTGCCGGTATGTGGGAATTCCCTGGCGGCAAGGTGGAAGCCGGGGAGACTGCGGAGGCGGCCCTGCACCGCGAACTCGCAGAAGAACTGGGTATAGAAGTTCGGCTGGGGCCTGAGTTGGAGTCTGGCCACCCGGGCGGGTGGGTCCTTAACGACCGTGCAGCCATGCGTGTTTGGTTCGCCGAAACCACCGCTGGCGAGCCCGCTCCGTTGGAAGATCACGACGAACTGCGGTGGGTCTCAGTATTGGACAGTGATGAAGCTCTCAGGCTTCCCTGGATTCCGGCGGACTTCCCGATTGTCCGGGCTTTGTTGGAACGGGTAGTCGCGCCCGCCTAAGAGTGGAGCAGGCAAGTGCTGCCCTGTCTTGTCCGGGTTCGTCTTGTCCGGGTCGACTCTGCGCGGCCGCGGCCCTCAGAAGAGCGGCTGCTGTCCAGGCAGGGGAGCACTGCCGACCGCAGGGGTGGCTGCGGATGCCTGGGCAGGGCGGGCATTGCGGTGGCTGAATCCTGAGGTCCTGGT
This sequence comes from Paenarthrobacter sp. A20, assembly GCF_024168825.1. Lineage (NCBI taxonomy): Bacteria > Bacillati > Actinomycetota > Actinomycetes > Micrococcales > Micrococcaceae > Paenarthrobacter > Paenarthrobacter sp. A20. The sequence goes on from NZ_JALJWH010000001.1 coordinate 2,788,104, forward strand.
GTAGCCGTACTTCGCTTTGAAGTGACTGATACGGCTGGTCAGCCAGGTGCTGTATTCCTTGGAGACGTAGGAGCCTTGGCCGTAGAGGCGGCGGTACTTGCCCACGAGTTCGGGGTGCTGGGTTGCCAGCCACTGCATGTACCACTCCCGCGTCCCTGGCTTGAGGTACAGTGCGCCGGCCGTGACGCCCGTAGCGCCGGCTTTCGCAAGTTCGCTGAACAACGAATCAAGGGCCTCATCCGAGTCTGTCAGCCACGGCAGGATGGGCATCGCCATGACGCCGCAGCCGAGGCCGGCATCCCGGAGCCGGGAGATGAGTTTGAGCCGGGCCCTCGGAGAAGGGGTGCCGGGTTCGACCAGTTCGGCAAGCTCCTCATTGGTCATGGCCAGCGAGATTCCGAGGTCCACAGGGACCATGGTCGCAGCGTGCTTGAGCAGGGGAATGTCCCGGGCCAGAAGGGTCCCCTTGGTCAGGATGGAGAACGGGGTGCCGGAATCGGCCAGTGCCTGGATGATTCCGGGCATGAGCGCGTAGCGGCCCTCGGCCCGTTGGTACGGGTCTGTGTTGGTTCCCAGCGCCACCTGATGCCGTTCCCAGGACGGTTTGGCAAGTTCCTTGCGGAGCACTTCGGCTGCGTTGATCTTGACCACCACTTGCGAGTCGAAGTCCCGCCCGGCGTCGAACTCCAAGTACGTGTGGCTCTTGCGGGCGAAGCAGTAGACGCAGGCATGGCTGCATCCGCGGTACGGATTTACGGTCCATTCGAAAGGCATGGTGGAGCCCGAAGGCACCTTGTTGAGCACTGACTTTGCGGTGACCTCATGGAAGGTGACTCCGGAGAATTCGGGTGTCGAGATGGAACGCACAAGCCCGGACAGCGGCAACAGGGCGTCCACGGCCGGGGCAGGGCCGGGAGCCGGATTGCTGCTGGTTCCGGACGCCGGTCCACGCGTTGGTGAAAGTGCTTGTGCGTCCCATCTCATGAACTCCATTCGAATGTATGTTCGAATGATTGTCAAGGACCCCATGGGGAGATTGCCGAAGTGTGCAGTCGGGCGTTGCTAAGGTTGGGCCCATGATCCTGCTGACTGGCTTTGAACCGTTCGGGAATGAGGACATCAATCCTTCCTGGCTCGCCGTGCGCCGTGCACGGGACATCCTCAGGGCCGAAGGCCTCGACGTCGAAGCCCTGGAGTTGCCGTGCGTCTTTGGTGAGTCGGCAGTTACCCTTAGCCAGGCCATAGGCACCTTCAACCCGGACCTTGTGATCTGTGCAGGCTTGGCCGGCGGCCGTTCACGGATATCCCTGGAACGTGTGGCCATCAACATCGATGACGCGCGGATCCCCGACAACAAAGGCCGGAAACCTGTTGATGAGGAAGTGGTCCCCGGCGGCCCGGTAGCGTACTTCGCGACACTGCCCATTAAGGCTGCACTGCGGGACCTCCGGATCGCGGGAATCAAGGCCGAGGTCTCGCAGTCTGCCGGAACGTACGTGTGCAACCACATCTTCTACGCCTTGATGCATTTCCTCGCGTCACGGCCATCGGTTCGCGGCGGGTTCGTGCATGTTCCGTGCCTGCCAGAGCAGGTGTCAACGGAAGGTGACACGCCATCCATGCCGTTGGAATCCATGGCGGAGGGTCTCGCCGTCGTCGTCCGGACAGCCCTACGGACCCAGGCTGACGCTAAATTGAGTGCCGGCGCCATCCACTAGAGAAGTTCCCATTCCACCGTGACGCTGGCCGATACGGAGGACTCTCCTGCCTCAACGGGCAGGGCTTCAGCGGAGAAGGACGCCCTGACCATCCCGCCCAGGGGGATGGGGGTGCCATGCACAGGCTCCTGGGAAATGGACTTCACCTGCCCCAACCGCGCAGAGGCCAGTGATGCGTACTGTTCGGCACGCGCAAGGGCGTCCTGCCACGCCCCTTCCTGCGCCTGGGCCGTGACCTGCGTTGCATCGGCGAAGCCTTGCTCGATGCTGTTGATCCTGATGTCGTCTCCACCGGCCGCAACTGCGGCCGCTATAGCCGCTGGAGCATCCGCATGCGAACGAATTCCCACGTGCAGGGTGGTCGAGGCCACATAGGCCGTCACCTTTTGGCCCTGCCCTTCCACCCAGACCAGATCGGCGCGCAGGTTCAGGCCGCTGGTCCTCAGGTCGACGTCGGTGACGCCTGCCAATCGCAGACTGGCAGCGACAGCGCCGGCCGCCTTTCCGGCGTCGTCGTAGGCTTTCGCTGCTGTGTCCCGGCGCGTCTCCACGCCGAGCATCAACGTGACCAGGTCCGGAACAGCCTTGGCGCTCGCGGTCCCGGTAACAGTGATGGTTCGTTTCATGAGGCCTCGATTCCGTTGCCGGCAGGTCGGTCCCGCCGATGGTGGTCAATGTCAATGTATCCGCCTGCCGCGAGCCCTGCCTGGCGCTCAAAGAAGTTGCCCGACGCCGGATTGCCGCTGCGGAGCATTGACCAGCCAGCGGCGACTCCATAGAGGGCAAGGAACGGCAAGCCCAGGCAGTACGCGTATTGGGTGCTGTGGCGTTCCTCGTGCCCCAGCAGTACAGCGTTGCTGCCAGCTACCCCGTGGGGTGCGCGGTAGATGACGACGTTCCCCAGCGTGAAAGCTCCTGCGTGGGGGAGTTTCCAGTCGTACCCGGCGGCGATCAGAAGTCCGCGGGGCCCTCGGGACACCGTAGTCCGGGCGGCGGTGGCGACACCGAGCCCCAGCAGCGTGGACAGGTTCAGGACGTTTGCGACCTGCCGTAGGCGTTGCGCGGGAGTCATGAAGCAATGCTAGACCCCTCGCCTATGGCACGGCGCGGGCGGCGAGGATACGCTGATCGGGCACCCGCCGGTGCAGGGGAATGAATATGGGGGAAGAGGATCAATGAACGCGAAACGCGCCTTGGGCGTCGTCGGTGTCCTGCTTGCGGTGATGGTTGCACTGACCGGTTGCGTCAAGCTCAACATGTCCGTGAAGGTCAACAATGAAAAGAGCGTGGACTACGAGGTTGTCTACGCCATCCAGAAATCCGTGCTGGGCGAGAAGTCCTTCGACGAGTTCATGGAGTCCAATGGCAGTGGCAGCCAGCAGATGGATATCCCCGACGGTGCCACGGTGGTGGACTACGAAGACGAAAAATACAAAGGCAAGCGGATCACCGCGGCCAACCTTGACCCGTCCAAGCTCGCTGAGTCTTCCAGTTCGGAGAACCCCTTCGAGCTGAAGAAGGAAGGGGACTTCTATGTCCTCTCCATGGGCGGAGTGACCGGCGCCGACAGCAGCGACCCCCAGGCTTCCAGCATGGCCAAGTCCATGTTTGACGAAGCCTCCGTCAAGTTCACGTTCCCGGGCAAGGTAGTGGAGGCAAAGGGCGCCACCGTCGATGGCAACACGGCAACGTTCGACATGCTCTCCATTAACGAGACGGTGGTCCAGGCCAAAGCTGAAGCCAACGCGGGCGTGCCGATGTGGATCATCTGGACGCTGGTGGCTTTGCTGGTCATCGCAGCAGCATTAGTGCTGCTGTTCGTGCTGTTGCGCAGGAAGTCCGCGAAACCGGCGCTCGCCGGCGCAGCACCGTATGGACAGCAGGGCAATGCACCCCAACCGGGGCAGGAAACTTACCAGCATCCAGTTCAACAGGATTCCTACCCCCAGCCGCCCTCCCAGGCACCCCGGCAAGATTGGGCCGGGCAGGGTTACACGCCGGGCGCGCCGCCAGCGCAAGGGCCGCAGCCGCCCCAGCAGCCGGTTCAGAACCACGACGACGGCCAGTCGCCGCCGCCGCCCACCGCACCGCCGTCGGGCGCCTAGGGGATTGCCGCCGTCGAAAGTTTCACATAGCGGGACGTGTTCCGGTGGGTTAAATCCCGTCCGTGACGTTCAACTAGACTGAAGGGTAGTGCCTGCCGTCCGCGGCGAGCACTGCCCTTTCGTTTTGCAGGCCTGCCTTGCCGGCCGCTCCCTACTCGTAGCTAAGAACAGTAGATGACTGACACTTTGCCAGGCGCTGCCATCCCGAATCCGCTGGATGAAGCCGCCATCAACGCCGCCGTCGAGGACGCCATTGCCGCAATTTCGGCTGCATCCTCCCTCGAAGAACTCAAGGCTGTCCGCCTCGCCCACACCGGCGAGAAGTCGCCGCTGAGCCTGGCCAACCGTGAAATCGGTGGGCTCGCCAAGGAGCACAAGGCTGCGGCCGGCAAGCTCATGGGATCCTCCCGTGGCCGCGTCAACCAGGCGCTCGCAGCCCGCACCGAGGTCCTCGAGGCCGAGAATGACGCCCGTATCCTGGTGGAAGAAACCGTGGATGTGACGGCCGCGCCGCGTCGTCGCCGTGCAGGCGCCCGCCACCCGCTGTCGACTTTGCAGGACCGGGTTTCGGACATCTTTGTTGGCATGGGCTGGGAAATTGCCGAAGGGCCCGAAGTTGAGTCCGAGTGGTTCAACTTCGATGCTTTGAACTTCAAGCCGGACCACCCGGCCCGCGAAATGCAGGACACGTTCTTCGTGGAGCCCCCCGAGGCGCACCTGCTCATGCGTACCCACACCTCGCCCGTGCAGGTCCGCTCCATGCTGGAACGTGAAGTTCCCATCTATGTGCTGTGCCCGGGCAAGGTGTTCCGCACCGATGAACTCGATGCCACGCACACGCCTGTCTTCCACCAGTTCGAGGGACTGGCGATCGACAAGGACCTGAGCATGGCGGATCTCCGCGGCACGCTGGAGCACTTCGCCCGGCAGATGTTCGGCGACGAAGCCTCCATCCGCCTTCGCCCCAACTACTTCCCGTTCACGGAGCCTTCCGCCGAACTGGACATCTGGCACCCCGGTGCCAAGGGTGGTCCGCGCTGGATCGAGTGGGGCGGCTGCGGCATGGTCAACCCCAACGTCCTCCGGGCAGCCGGTATCGATCCGGACATCTATTCAGGTTTTGCCTTCGGTATGGGTATTGAGCGCACGCTCATGTTCCGCAACGAGGTCGGCGATATGCGCGACATGATCGAAGGCGATGTACGTTTCAGCGAGCACTTCGGGATGGAGATCTAACAGTGCGTATCCCACTTTCCTGGCTGCGTGAATTCGCGCAGGTACCGGCCGATGCAACGGCCGAAGACGTCATGGCTGACCTGGTCAAGGTTGGCTTTGAAGAAGAAGATGTCCACCGTCCCACGGACGAATTGACGGGTCCTGTTGTGGTGGGCCAGGTTCTGAGCCTGGTCAAGGAACCGCAGACCAACGGCAAGACCATCAACTGGTGCCAGGTCCGCGTGGTCCCTGAAGGCCAGGAGCAGATGCTCACAGGCGAGGGCATTGATCCTTCAGGCGTGCAGGGCATCATCTGCGGTGCCCACAATTTTGTTGAGGGCGACAAAGTGGTTGTCACCCTGCCGGGAGCTGTCCTGCCCGGTAACTTCCAGATCTCGGCGCGCAAGACCTACGGTCACCTTTCCGCGGGCATGATCGCTTCGGTCCGTGAACTGGGCATCGGCGATGACCACGATGGCATCCTTGTCCTGTCCCGCATCGGCCTGGACCCGGAGATCGGCACTGACGCGATGGAGCTCCTGGGTCTCTATGACCAGGCAGCCGAAATCAACGTCACGCCGGACCGCGGGTACGCGTTCTCCATCCGCGGTGTAGCCCGCGAGTACGCCCACGCCACCGGAACCTCGTTCGTGGATCCGGCGTCGAAGGTCAACGCGCCGGACTCCCTTCACGGCGGCTACGGCGTCAAGCTCAACGACGACGCCCCCATCTACGGCAAGCCCGGCTGCGACCGTTTCGTGGCCCGCACGGTCCGGGGCGTGGATGCTTCACGTCCCACGCCGCCGTGGATGTCAGCCCGCCTTCGCCTGGCCGGCGTTCGCTCCATCTCGCTGCCCGTGGACATCTCCAACTACGTGATGCTTGAGCTCGGCCAGCCGAACCACTGCTACGACCTCGACAAGCTCGCGGGCGACATCGTGGTGCGCCGTGCAGTGGCGGGGGAGAAGATCACCACCCTTGATGACAAAGAGCGCACGCTCGACGTCGAGGACCTGCTGATCACCGATGACTCCGGCGCTATCGGCATCGCCGGGGTGATGGGCGGTGCGCACACTGAGGTGTCCGACGCCACCACGAACATCCTGGTGGAAGCCGCGCACTTCGATGAAGTGTCGATTGCCCGCTCGCGGCGTCGTCACAAGCTGCCATCCGAGGCTTCCAAGCGCTTCGAGCGCGGGGTGGACTGGCACGTAGCCAACATTGCTGCCCAGCGCGTCGTGGATCTCTTGGTGGAGCTCGCCGGTGGCACTGCAGATGAGGCCGGGACCGATGTCGGAACCGCTCCTGACGCCGTCACCATTGATCTGCCGGCAGAGTTCGCCGCAGCCCGTATCGGCATCGATTTCACCGAAGAGCAGATCACCACGTCCCTTGGGGACCTTGGCGCTGTGGTTGAAAAAACCGCCGCCGGTTACAGGGTCACGGCTCCCAGCTGGCGCAATGACCTCGAAACCAAGGAAGACCTGTCCGAGGAAATCGCGCGCCTCGTCGGTTACGACAACATCCCCTCGACCCTTCCGGTGGCCCCTCCGGGCCGTGGCTTGAGCCGAAACCAGCAGCAGAAGCGCCGCGTCGTCCAAGCTCTGGCGGATGCGGGGCTCACCGAGGTGCTGTCCTACCCGTTCGTCTCCAAGGCAGCCAACGACACCTTCGGTGTGGCCGCTGAAGGTGCGGCCCGGCCGGCGTTGAAGCTGGCCAACCCCATCAGCGAGGAACAAGGATTCCTCCGCACGTCCATCCTGCCGGGCCTGATCGAGGTCGCCCGCCGCAACCACTCGCGCGGTTTCCGTGACCTGGCACTATATGAGGCCGGCTCGGTCTTCCTTCCGGGCGAGACGCTGGGCACGGATTCCATTCCGCCGCTTGGCGTGAAGCCCTCGGATGAGGTTCTTGACGCACTGTACGACGGCGTCCCGCACCAGCCGCTGCACATCGCCGCTGTTCTGACCGGACATGATTCACCGGCCGCAGCGACGCACACGCCGCGGGCCTGGGACTGGGCAGACGCTTTGGATGTTGCCCGTCTGATGGCCGACGTCCTGGGTGTTGAGCTGGTTGTCAGCCAGGGCAGCCACCAAGCGTTCCACCCTGGTCGTGCAGCGCAACTCGCGCTGCGCAACGGCGATGTCGTCGGCTACGCCGGAGAGCTTCACCCCAAGCTCCTGGCTGCGCACGACATGCCGGCACGCTCCGTGGCACTTGAGGTCAACGTGGAGGCACTGTTCGAAGCTGCCGCTGACGTGATCGTGGCCAAGCACATCTCCGGATTCCCCGTAGCGACGCAGGACGTTGCCTTGGTTGTCCCGCAGGACGTGCCGGCAGACCAGGTCCTCTCGGCACTGCGTGAAGGTGCCGGCGAACTCCTCGAAGACGTCGCGTTGTTCGATGTCTACGCGGGTCCCGGCATCGACGAAGGCAAGAAGTCATTGGCGTTCGGCCTCCGCTTCCGTGCTGACGACCGCACGCTGACGGCGGATGAGGCTTCTGAAGCCCGTGCCGCAGCTGTTGCTGTTGCGGCCGAGCGCTTCGGAGCAGTCCAGCGCTAAGCGCCCTGTTCGAGTAAATCCCCGGGACCTGATGGTTCCGGGGATTTTCTTTTTATTGAGATTGAGCTCCCAGCATCTTGACAGACTATTCACATCAGTATGACAGTTTTGTCATGCACATGTGAAGCATGTGTATCACATCCCTCGCACGGTTCATTGAGAGCCGTCCCTTGAAAGGTACCCATGAAGAAGCAGAACGTTGCTTTGCTTGTCGGGGCTGCAGTTATGGCTTTGACGTCCTCGCTTGGTGGAGCCGCAACAGCGTCAGAGCCGACGCCGCAAGTAGCCTCCGCCGAGGTCCAACCTGTATCGCACACAGTGGACCCGTCGCAGACGTCCGGTTCCGCCGCGTCAGCATTGGCAGACAGATACACGATTGCCGCACCGTCCAAGAACGGCGGCGCCTCCACGGACTCAGTCATCGGTGCGGATGGTCGCGTCCGCATCACTAACACCACCGCTGCACCCAACCGCTCCATCGTGCAGATTGAGTTCAACGGCGGCTACATCTGCTCCGGTGCCCTGATTTCCGATGACACCGTGCTGACTGCCGGGCACTGCGTGCATGAGGGTGGCACGGGATCGACAGCTGACTACTCCTGGGGCGTCAAAGTGGCGCCGGGGCGCAATGGATCAACCGATCCCTACGGTACGTGCGGCGCCACACAACTCCTGACGGACCAGCGCTGGATCGACTCGGCGAACACCAACGCCGACTGGGGCGTCATCAAACTCGACTGCACCATCGGCAACACCACGGGCTGGCTTAACTACACCGGTACCACCGCCAGCCTGAATGGCACCAGCACAACGGTGCGCGGCTACCCGGGGGACAAAGCGTTCGGCACCATGTGGTCCATGACCGGCCCCATTGAGAGCACCACCACCGAGAAGGTCTACTACAAGATGGATACCTATGGTGGCCAGAGTGGTGCCCCCGTCTACAACAGCTCCAACACCATCATGGCCATCCACACCAACGGCGGCAGCTCCAACTCGGGTACCCGCATCACACCCACGCTGGCGAACTACCTGACGTCGGTGAAGTAGCCCAGTTGAGTTAACCCACCAACAAGTGTTCCCCACAGCGTCTTCAGGGCTGCGGGGAACACTTGTCAAAGTTTGCCAAGGCTGCAGCTTGCTGGGGCGAAAGTTACAGAGGTGGATGAATGCCTGGAGTACATCGCCGACGAGAAAGCGTCCGAGGAGGATTGGAAGTTACTGGGGGAGCCGTTCCTGAGGGCCCTGCATAAAGCCCAGACAGGGAATCCATAAAGGTTGGCCCGCAACAGAGAACGACGGAGTGAAGCATACAAGGCCGGCGGCGCTGGCACTGCATTCGTCAGCGTAGCCACGGACAGGATTGACTGCTCGTTGGGGCTACGGCAATGGAGATACCCCCAGCCTTTGTGTGTCTGAGGGTATCTCTTTATGGAAGAACGGCCTTCGACAGCCTCCTCACCTACGGAAGTTTCACGAAACTGTCGAGGCGCTCCCATTCATGGGTTTCGTTGTTCAGTACGGTGGTTTGGGCGCCGTTGCCTCTAACCTCCCTGAGCCCGTACTGGTAACCCTGCACTGAATATTCTGACAATTGGCCATCCTGGCCCGTTTGTGGCATGAGTAGGGCGACATACTCTTTACCGGCCTCGACGTCGACGTCGTCGGTGATCTTTGCCCTGATGAACTTTGCATCGGTAGGCTTCGTGCCGCCGTTTAGTTTCAGGATCTTTTCCTGCTGGGCCTTGTTGAGACTGTTCCAGTATTCGTCGTAAGTTACAGTTCCGCCAACCCGCGAATAGTTCACCTGCGCGCCCGGGACAATGTCGCCCTTGTAGGCCTCTCGGACAGTCATTTTCCCCACGGTCTGAGGAAACACATACTGATTGGTGATGGGGCTGAATGTACGTCCACCGCTGATTGACTCGACGTGAATTCGCGCGACGATAGGATACTTGTTGAACCCGTAGAGGGGGTCCGTTGGTTCCCAAATAAAATCAACATCGGTCCCGGCAAGTCGAATCTGGTCGGCTGGAATATTGGCATAGGCGTCGTTGGAGCTTTGTGGAACCGACTGCTGACCGAGCTGACCGGACTCCGTGTTTGTGGAGTTGGGCATGCCCGCTGCGCATGCCGGCAGGTTACCTAGCAGCAGCACTGCCAGGATCATGATGGGTGCTTTTAGTTTGTTCATGGTGTAGGTGTTCCCCCTTGCATTCTGTAGCTGGAGAGGCGTGAGCTGCTGGCCCGCCAGGGGCGAAGCATTGGTCCTGGAGTGGAATCAGTACAGGATGTTGATGGCATCGTTATCTACCCCTGTCACTCGTTGGGCGACACGTCCATAGGCTGTCTGGCACATGATGCTGAAAGGAATGTTGTTGTAGTGGGCAAGTCCGAAAGCGTGACCCATTTCGTGGATGGTAGTCCCGAGAGCTGATTCGTTGCTGGTGCTGGCCAAGCTATACACGGAGTTGTTTATGTGTACCTCTGCATACGTCCAATTGGACGACTCGGGGTAGATTGTGCCGCCGGTGGCGGAGAAAAAGGAGGTCCAGGCTAAGACGTTCATACCTCCACCAAAGTAGGCATCATTGTGTTGATGAAAGTCCATGGTGGAGCCAATATTGCTACCGACGAAGCTGATGTAGATGGGATTACTCCACCCGGGATACATCCAGTTATTTGCTGCACCTTTGATGAGGTGTTCCCAATTGCCGACTCCGGAGGAGTAGTTGAGCCACGCCGTGACGTTGCCAACACCGTTTTGATAGCGGTGGCCGAATGTTGGTGTTGCTGCGTGGGCGCTGGTGGCCGGCAGCATGATCATGATCATTACGACCAAAATTGCCAGCAAGGAATTTCCAGCTCTTACAAATCTTCGGGTGAATTCCAATTTGCCTAAGTGGAAAAGTTCATCCAGGGCTAAGCGTGACTTTTGATTGAGATTCTGCGGGATTTGGTGCATTTGGCCAAGATCGTATTGGGAATCTTTATTGGCAGCGGTAGGGCGGTTTTTCATCATCGGGTCCCCCTGTACATTTAGAACACCATTGTTCCATGTTGCGCACAAGGGTCATCCCTTATGCAATCCGAAGCTACAAGCTCCGGAAGATAGTCGCTTCATCTTTTAGGCTGAGAATGTAGAGCCAACCAGCCCATTTAGTTTCGTTTAGCTGCAGAGTACAGGAGGCGAACCTCCTTGTCAGGAATAAAGTCCAGATTCAAACGGAAACTTCAAAAAGGCATATAAATCAAGGGGTGTTTTAAGACTCAAAATAGATAGTGCAGAAACATTCCTATTCTCGCGTCACGATTCTAGGTTCGATGTCACTTAAGCAAAATCGCGATGAGTATGACCAGGGCCGGCTTTAGGGCTAACGATCGAGCATGTCCGGGAATTTATGACGGCGCCTGCATGAGCGATCGCTCAGGGGAGATGACTAGCACGGAAGGCTGCTGATTGTTCAGCAGGTCGTCGGGTCGCTGGTTCCGAAGGCTGGGCATCGCACGTGTTCGGCATTTCGAATTCCTCGTCGCAGAATGCCCTGCAACGTTTCGTGAGGGAGCCCGATTTGGGCATAGACACGGGGAGATGGCAGAGTCGTTTGAAGCCTGGCTGACGGGGAAAATCCTCCCATAGCTGTTGCAACATGTCGCTGGGAACATAGCCGTGAGAGGGGGCATGATGCAAAGCCCAGTGATTGATCTGCGCAGGCTCGATGATGTGCCTGGTGCGGGCATCGACCTCAAAAAGCTCGGGGAACCTGCCCAGGAACGCGCACTCCGTTTCACCAGTGCCAAGGACCGTGAAGAATTCGTCGCTGGCCGCGTGGCCTTGCAGCACTTCGCCGCCTCGCTGCTCTACGTGGATCCTGCCCGGCTCGTCCCCGACTATCACTGCCCGCAGTGCGGCCCCGGCCAGGATCACGGCCGCCCCGGTTTCCTGCTCGACGGCGGTCCCGCGCCACTGGCGCTCAGCGCGTCCCGGGCGTCGGGCTGGCTGCTGTTGGCCGGCGTCGTACGTCCAGCAGAGGGTCTGCGGCTGGGTGTGGACCTTGATGTGGTCAGCCGGGTTGGCTTCGACGGCTTCGACGACGTCGCCTTGACCGCAGCCGAGAAGGAATTCCTGGTCTCCATCCCGGAGCAGGATCGAGCCATGCAGCGCGCCCGGCTCTGGGCGCGTAAGGAAGCATGGCTGAAGATGACCGGCGAGGGCCTGCGGCGTAACCCGGCTGAGCTGGACGTGTTGGACCTGCCCGGCCTGCGGGATGTCACCGATGCGGAGCTGCCTGAAGGATTAGTCGCCGCTCTGGCCGTTGGCTAGCGCGCTGAAGGCAGCGGCGGAAGCGCAGCCTCGTAGAGCCATGACCGGAGAATCGACGCAGCATCAAAGCCTGGAATGAACGAATCCGCGGCCTCAATGAACGCGTCCGTGGACACCGAGCTGTGCCGGTTGGTGGCCGTCCAGTGCTGAAGGAAACCAAAGAAGGCCTCGTCCCCAGCTGCCATTCGCACCGCATGAACGGCCAGCGCACCGCGCTTGTAGACACGGTCATCGAACATCAGCTCCGGGCCGGGATCGCCCACCAGCAGATCCTGCGGCCCGGCGTCGAGCCTCTTCCATGCAGCCGTTGCCCGCGCAGCAACAGTCATGGTCCGGGATTCTTCGGACCACAGCCACTCCGCGTAGCAGGCGAAACCTTCGTGGAGCCAGATATCTTTCCAGCTGCTCACGGTCAGCGAGTTCCCAAACCACTGGTGGGACAGTTCGTGGGCGATCAGGCGCTGGGAATCCCAGGAGTCGCGCATATGGTTTCGGCCAAAGATGGAGACGGTCTGGGCTTCCAGGGGGATTTCCAACTCGTCCTCCGTGACAACCGATGTGTAGTCGGTGAACGGGTAGGGGCCGAAGCAGTCCTCGAAGGTCCGCATCATATCCGGCTGGCGTCGCAGGCCTTGAAGAGCATCCACCGCCATTTCGGGGGTGACCGCGACGAACTGCGGCACCCGGTGATGGGTGTCGTCCACGTGCAGGGGAACCTTGGCGTAGCGGCCGATCTGCACCGTAGCGAGGTAGGTGGCCATGGGTTCAGCCTGTTCGTAAACCCACGTCTCACGGCTCGACTTGCGGGAGTGGGACACCAACGTGCCATTGCACACAGGACGGTAGTTGTCGTCTGTGGTGACGGAGATGAGGAAGCTGGACTTGTAGCGGGGATGGTCATTGCAGGGGAACCATGAGGCCGCGCCGTTGGGCTGGCCGGCGACCAATACGCCGTCGTTCAATTCTTCCCAACCGACATCGCCCCAGAGGCCGCGGCGGGGCTGGGGGTTGCCGTCGTAGCGGATCTCAAGCGAGAACTGCTGGCCAGGCTTCAACGGGGACGCCGGAGTGAGAACCAGGTGTTCTGCCCTGTGGCTGAACTTCTGGAGCTTCTTGCCGTCCAGTTGAACTTTGCTGGCCCGCAGGCCCACCAAGTCAAGGACAATCTGCGCCAGAGGTTCCAAGGCTGTGCATCGCAGGACCGCCCTGCCGACCAGCCTGTTGCTGCCCAGCCTGACGTCGAGGTCCAACTCGTACCGGTCCACGCGGTAGCTGGTGCTGCCGTGGTCCAACGTGTAGGGGTCGGCTTCGGTCATGGGGGTGGGGATTGGTACGGTCATGATCCGTCCAATCTACTTGAGGCGCGGCGCTTGTGCAGACGGGCCCACCCACGGGCTCACCGGGTTACCCATCCAGTACGTTCCGGCCGGGACTGTCTCACCGCGCATGACCAACGACGCCGGCCCAACAGTTCCGCCGTCGCCGATGCTGGCTGCGGGGAGGATGACGCCGTGCGGACCCATGGTGGCTCCGTTACCCAGCGTCACGGTGTCCAGGCTCATCACACGGTCGTGGAACAGGTGCGTTTGCACTACGCAGCCGCGGTTGACGGTGGAGTTCTCGCCGAGGGTCACGAGGTCGGCTTCGGGCAGCCAATAGCTTTCGCACCACGTTCCGCGGCCGATCTTGGCGCCGAGACCGCGCAACCACCACACGAGAGCGGGAGTACCGGCGGCAGAGCGGGCGAACCACGGGGCGCTGACCATCTCGATAAAGGTGTCCACTACCTCATTGCGCCAAATGAACGAGCTCCATAGGGGGTGTTCGCCTGAACGGATGGTTCCCACCAGGACCCATTTGGCAACAATGGCGCTGAGCGCTGCTACTGCTCCTGCTGCCAGCATCACCACGCCACCAAGCACCGCCGCAATCCAGTAGCCCCACCCTCGCGCAATCCAGTCCAGGACCAACATCACCCAGACGGCGATGGTGACGGTGAGGATGACCGGCACCAAGCGGCACAGTTCCCACAAAGCCCGTGCAACCTTGAGTTTGAGGGGCGGCCGGAAGGTTCGGGTTTGGTCCGCGTCGACGGCGGTGCGGCGCAACCTGACCGGCGGGCTACCAAGCCACGAGGTTCCGGATTTTGCCTTGGCGGGGGTGGCGGACAGCACGGCGACGAGGGAGTTCTTGGGAACGTTGCGTCCCGCCGCTGTCATGCCCGAGTTGCCCAGGAAAGAGCGTTTTCCGATCTTGGCCGGGCCGATCTTCATCCAACCGCCACCGAGCTCGTAGGAGGCCACCATGGTGTCGTCGGCCAGGAAAGCCCCGTCGCCGATGGTGGTCATCTTGGGAACGAGCAGCACCGTGGAGGCCTCTACGTTCTTGCCAACCTTGGCTCCGAGGAGGCGCAGCCACATGGGTGTGAACAGACTGGCATAGACGGGGAAGAGCAGGTCCCGTGCCATGTCCAGGAGGCGTTCGGTGGCCCAAACCTGCCACCCGATTCGGCTGCGAACCCGGTAGTAGCCCTCCTTGAGGCCCAAACCGAGGAGGCGGGCCACGACCAGGATGAGTACCAGGTTGCCGAAGAACCACACCAAGGCGGCAAGCGGGACGGCCAGCGCAATCTGCGGAAGCGCAGTTTCCAGGGATTCGTGTCCCTGGATGAACGCCAGGACCACCAGGGCACCCGCGAATGCGGAGATGTAGGGGATCAGGGCCAGCAAAGCCGAAGCGCTGGCAAAGGCGGAGAACCAGAGCCGGTCAACCACTGGCCGCCTGGTGATTGTTTCCGGCCATTCGTGCTTGGCTTTTCCGCGGCGCTCAGCAGGGGAGCCGGCCACAAGGTGTCCTGCTTTCACTTTGCCCAGTACTGCCGATCCTGCATCGACGTGGGCACCCGCGCCGATGGTGGCCCCCGGCATCAACGTGCTTCGAGCACCGACGACTGCACCGGCTCCCACATGGATCTGGCCGATGTGGACGGAGTCACCGTCAACCCACCAGCCCGAAAGGTCCACTTCGGGCTCGATGTTCGCTCCGCTGCCCAAGGACAGGAGACCGGTGACCGGGGGAAGCGAGTGCAGGTGGACGTCCTTGCCGATCTTGGCCCCGAGGGCCCGTGCGTAGTAAGGGACGAAAGGCGCGCTGGCCAGGCCGATGGCGCCCGACAGGTCTTGTATTTGTTCGGCCAGCCACAGTCGCAGATGGGTCTTCCCTGAACGCGGGTAGGTGCCGGGTTGGATCCTGCCCAGCAGCACCTTGGCTGCAACCACTGAGATCGCCATCCGGCCGAGGGGACTGACGAAAATCAGCCATGACGCCGCGATCCACCACCACGAGACGACGGGTGCGGCGGCAAAGCCGGCGAAGTCTGCCAGCAGCCTGTTGGCGGCCATGAGGTAGGTGAGCCAGCGCATGCCCACCAGGATGTGCAAGGGCACGCCCATCAGGACTTGGAAGATCTGCGACTTCAAGGCGGTAGGACGGACGGTCCGCTCAGCAGCCGGACCCGGCGCGCCGCCGTCGGGGAGTGATTGCCGGGCGGTATCGATCAAGGCGCCGACGCGCGGCGTGGCATAGATGTCCGCCACGGTGATGGTGGGGTAACGGACACGAAGGGCAGAAACGAGTTGGGCCGCCGCCAAGGATCCGCCGCCGTAAGCGAAGAAATCGGCGTCGAGGGAGCTCACAGGGCTCCCCAGCACGGACTCCCATTGCTCCACCACCCAACGGGCGTCATCGGGCAGGTTCAGCGGGGCGTTCCCGGCCTCGGTTGCGCCGGCACCGGCCAATGGCCAGGGCAAGGCATGGCGGTCCACTTTTCCGCTGGTCTTGGTGGGGAGCGAATCCACGACGGTCAGCAACGGAATCAAGGCTGCCGGGAGGCTTTCGCCCAGCAGACGGCGGGCCTCGTCCATGGACAAGTCATGGCCGTCAACGGGGGCCAGGTATCCAACAAGGATCTGGTTGCCGGCGGCTGTGGTCTGCACGGCCGCTGCCGCGCCGGCGACACCAGGCAAAGACTGCAGTGCCGCATCCACCTCGCCCAGTTCGATCCGGCGTCCACCGAGTTTGACCTGTTCGTCGGCGCGGCCCATGAAAATCAGGCCTTCGGCTTCGAAGCGCACCAGGTCACCCGAACGGTAGGCGCGGTCCCATCCGAGGGTTGTCATGGACGCGTACTTCTCGGCATCCTTGGCCGGATCGAGGTAGCGGGCCAGCCCCACACCGCCGATGATCAGTTCGCCGATCCCGCCTTCGGCGACCGGAACCCCTTGCGAATCGACGACGGCGAGGTCCCAGCCGTCCAGCGGCAGCCCGATCCGCACGGGGCCGGGTCCGCCCAGCGGAGCGGCGCAGGCCACGACAGTGGCCTCTGTGGGTCCGTACGTGTTCCACACTTCGCGACCGTCCACGGCGAGCCGCTCGGCCAATTCGGGCGGGCATGCTTCGCCGCCGAAGATCAGCAGGCGGACGTTTTCCAATGCCTCGGCCGGCCAGAGGGCAGCAAGGGTGGGCACGGTGGACACCACAGTGATGCCGTGGTTGATCAACCAGGGCCCGAGGTCCATACCGGTTCTAACCAACGCTCGTGGTGCCGGGACCAGGCAGGCACCGTGGCGCCAGGCCAGCCACATTTCTTCGCAGGAAGCATCGAAGGCCACCGAGAGGCCTGCCAAAACACGGTCCTGGGGGCCGATGGGTTCAGCCTGGAGGAAGATCCGGGCTTCTGCATCAACAAATGCCGCAGAGGAGCGGTGTTTGACGGCAACGCCCTTGGGAGTCCCGGTAGATCCGGAAGTGAAGATGATCCAGGAGTCATCATCCAGCCCGGGCTTGGTGGGGGTGGAAACAGGCTCCCGTGCTGCACCGAATGGTTTGACGTCCAGGCCCGCACCGATGACAGCGCCAACGTTGGCTTCGCCGAACACCAGGCGCGCCCGCTCGTCGGGATCGTCGGCATCCACCGGAACATAGGCCGCCCCGGCCATGAGGATGCCCAGGATGGCAATGTAGAGCTCGTTGGTCCCGGACGGGATGCGGACGCCGATTTTGTCACCGCGGCCCAGGCCTGCGGCGTTCAACGTCGCCGCAAACTTACGGACAGCCTTGAGCAGTTCGGTGTAGCTCAAGGACTTGTGGCCATCATCCAACGCCGAAGCCTCGGGGAATGACGCGCTGGTCTCTTCCAGGATGTCTACGAGGGTCCGCTCGGCGGGTGCTGCGGCGCCGCCCGGCAACTGGGGGCGGTAGGTGGTCAAGGCAGGCGTCTGCCCGGCCCCCACGGGATGTTCTGTGCTCACGGGCCCAGCTTTTCGCAGAAAGGTGAACAAAAGGTGTCGGACGTTTCCTGTACTTCACATTTTGTTGCGTTGCTGTTCGCCTGAAGGTCGCCGGATGTTGGGGAGCCGGGCATGGCTGCTACGGCACCAGCAGGACTTTGCCCGTGGTGAGGCGGCCTTCCAAGTCCCGGTGGGCCTGGGCTGCCTCTGCCAGGGGGTACGTCGCTCCGACCCTGACAGCGAGAGTGCCGTTGGCGGCGGCGTCGAAAATCTCCGCTGAGCGCCAGCGGCGCTCGTGGGTGTTTTGCACGAAATGGGCCATCGTGGGCCTGGTGAGATTGAGGGAACCCGCGGCGTTCAGGCGCTGGGGATCGAAGGGTGGCACCGGTCCGGAGGCTGCGCCGAAGAGCACCATGGCGCCGCGGATGCGCAGGCTCTTCAGGGAATCGTCAAAGGTGTCCTTGCCGACGCCGTCGTACACCACGTTGACGCCGTCGCCGTCGGTAAGTTCGCGGACCTTGTCAGCAAATCCGTCGTAGCGGAGTACCTCGTCGGCGCCGGCCAGGGTGGACAGATGGGCTTTTTCGTCCGAGGACACGGTGGTGATCACACGGGCTCCGCGGGCCTTCAGCAGTTGCGTCAACAGCAGACCAACGCCACCTGCGCCTGCGTGAAGCAGAACGGTGTGGCCGGGCTCCACGCGGAAGGAGGAGTTCATCAGATAGTGGGCTGTAATTCCCTGCAGCGGCAAGGCTGCGGCTGTGTGATCGTCGACGCCGGCGGGAACCGGGAGTGCCTTGCTTGCGTCCACGATGGCGTACTCGGCGTAGGTCCGGGACCCCTCGGCGGTGGCAATCCGATCGCCAACGGAAATGTCCTCCACCCCGTCGCCAACGGCCTCGACGGTGCCGGCTGCTTCGGTGCCCGGGGTGAAGGGGTATTCCACCTTGTAGGCCCCGCTGCGTTGATAAGTCTCAATGAAGTTGACCCCGGCAGCTGCGACCTTGATCAGCAGCTGGCCGGGGCCAGGTGTTGGTGGTTCCACGGATGCATACTCAAGGACGTCAGGTCCTCCGGGCTGCCGTGCAACGATGGCGTGCGTCATGGTGGCTCCTCACTCCGGGGCGGTGGTTTCCGGTGCCCGGTTTCAGATTCCATCCTAGGGAGGTTGGGGCCTCCCGTGTCGAACGCCTAGAAGCGTCCGTGCGTCGACGCCACCGGGCAGTCGAAGCCGCGTCCGGCGGCGAGGCCCACTTCGTTGAGGTAGCTGACCACGATCCCGTAGGACTGCATCAGCGTCGTTTCCGTATAGGGAATTGAGTGCTTGGCGCAGAATTCACGCACGATTTTCGTGGCCTTGTACAAATGGGGGCGGGCCATGTCCGGGAACAAGTGGTGCTCCACCTGACGGTTGAGCCCACCGAGGAGGAAGTCCATGAAGATGCCACCGGAGATATTGCGCGAGGTCAGGATCTGGCGGTTGAGGAAGTCAACACGGCTGTCCTTGGGGAGGACCGGCATGCCCTTGTGATTGGGCGCGAAAGAGGCTCCCATATAGAAGCCATAGACCATGATTTGCACGCCAAGGAACGCGAATGCCATTCCGATGGGGAGGAAGGTGAAGGCGAGCACTGGAAGAGCCGCGAGCCTTGCCACGAGGATGGGCGTCTCCACCCAGCGGTGGCGTACCTTCTGCTTGCCGAAGACAAAGCGAAGCGAATCGAACTGCAGGCTCAGGCCCAGCAGCGTCAGGAGCGGGAAGAAGAACCAGCCCTGCTTCTTGGTGAGGAACGCCAGGCGTCCCTTGCGCTCAGCGGCCGCATCCTCGTAGAACACCAGGGCGTTGTTCCGGATATCCGGGTCTTTGGAAATGACATTGGGGTGGTTGTGGTGGGCACCATGCTTCTGCTCCCACCAGGAGTAGCTGATCCCGGCGACGCCGGTGGCCAGGAGGCGGGCTGACCAGTCGTTGGCACGGCGTGAGGCGAAGATCTGCTTGTGCCCGGCCTCGTGCGCCAGGAAGCTCAGTTGTGTGCAGAGAATGCCCACAGCTGCGGCGATCAGGAGTTGGTACCAGGATTCGCCGATCAAGGCGAAGCCGAGCCAAGTGCCGGCCATGAGGAGTGCCAGGGCCACGAAGACCCAGATGTAGAAGCCGCTCCGGCGTTCGAGGAGTCCTGCGGCTTTAACGCTCTTGAGGAGCTCTGAATAGCTTTGGACGACGGGATTGGGTTGAATAGCGCGAGCTTTGGGGCGCTCAGCGGTGGACGTGGGTGACATGAATGTGCCCCGTATCGCTAACGGGCA
This sequence comes from Paenarthrobacter sp. A20, assembly GCF_024168825.1. Lineage (NCBI taxonomy): Bacteria > Bacillati > Actinomycetota > Actinomycetes > Micrococcales > Micrococcaceae > Paenarthrobacter > Paenarthrobacter sp. A20. The sequence goes on from NZ_JALJWH010000001.1 coordinate 2,807,628, forward strand.
ACGCTGCAGCCGACGTTCGGACTGCACGGTCTGGATCACCCTCCACTAAGCATACGCGCAATGGTCTAAATAATGAGACGCATCACAACTGCATGCATAAATATCGGACAGCATGAATATTCTTGCTGTACAGTGGAGCTATGACTATTTCTGTTGCCGTCTCCGGTGCCAGCGGCTATGCCGGAGGAGAAGTGCTGCGCTTGCTTGCGGGCCATCCGAACGTCACCATCGGTGCGATCACTGCGCACAGCAATGCCGGTTCAAGACTAGGGGAGTTGCAGCCGCATCTCCATGGTTTGGCCAGCAGGATTCTTGAAGACACCACCGTGGAAAACCTGTCCGGCCACGATGTCGTGTTCCTGGCCCTGCCGCACGGAGCTTCCGCTGAGATCGCGGCCCAGCTGCCGGAAGGCACGGTAGTCATCGACGCCGGCGCGGACCACCGCCTCCAGGATGCCGCGGCGTGGGAAAAGTTCTACGGTTCGGCACATGCGGGAACGTGGCCTTACGGCCTGCCGGAATTGCCAGGCCAGCGCGAGGCCCTCAAGGGTGCCACCCGCATCGCCGTCCCCGGCTGCTACCCGACGTCGGCCCTGCTGGCCTTGACGCCCGGGTTCGCCAACAACCTCCTCCTGACGGACGACGTCGTGATTGTCTCCGCCTCAGGTACCTCCGGTGCCGGCAAAGCAGCCAAGGTCAACCTTATTGGGGCTGAAGTCATGGGTTCCATGAGTCCCTACGGCGTAGGTGGCGGACACCGCCACACTCCTGAAATCGAACAAGGGCTGTCCAACGCTGCTGGCGAGCCGGTGACGGTGTCCTTCACGCCTACCCTGGTTCCCATGAGCCGGGGCATCCTCACTACGGCCACAGCGAAAGTTGGCCACGGCGTCACTGAAGCCGAGCTTCGCCAAGCCTGGGCAGATGCTTACGACGACGAACCGTTCGTGCACCTTCTTCCAGAAGGCCAGTGGCCCACCACCAAATCGGTGCAGGCTTCCAACCACGCCGTGATGCAGTTGGCCTTCGACCAGCACACGGGCCGCGTGATCGTGACCTGCGCTATCGACAACCTCACCAAGGGGACCGCAGGCGGAGCCGTGCAGTCCATGAACATTGCCCTCGGCCTGGACGAAACCGCCGGCCTGAACCTGCAGGGAGTTGCACCGTGACCATTACCGCACCCAAGGGATTCCGCGCCGCTGGCATCAAGGCCGGCATCAAGGCCTCCGGCAACCCGGATTTTGCCCTCGTGGTCAACGACGGTCCGTCCAAGGCCGCCGCCGCAGTCTTCACCTCCAACCGGGTAGCCGCTGCGCCGGTTCATTGGTCCCGCCAAGTGGTCAGTGATGGCCGTGTAGACGCAGTAGTCCTGAACTCCGGTGGCGCCAACGCCTGCACCGGGCCGCAAGGGTTCCAGAACACGCACGCCACGGCTGAGAAAGTGGCCGAAGTGCTGGGTGTCTCAGCTTCCGACGTCGTGGTTTGTTCCACCGGTCTGATCGGCGAGCAGCTGCCGATGGACAAGATCCTTCCGGGCGTGGATGCGGCTTTCCGCGAATTGTCGGAAGATGGCGGCTCCGCTGCCGCCACGGCGATCATGACCACGGACAGTGTGTCCAAAGAAGCAGTCTTCACAGGTTTGGACGCCGAAGGAAAACAGTTCACCGTGGGAGGCATCGCCAAGGGTGCCGGCATGTTGGCGCCGGGTCTGGCAACCATGCTGGTGGTCCTGACGACGGATGCCCAGGTGCCGGCAGATGAGCTCGACGTCGTCCTTCGCGACGCCACCCGGGTCACCTTTGACCGCGCAGACTCTGACGGTTGCATGTCCACCAATGACACCGTTGTGCTGCTGTCATCGGGAGCCTCTGAGGCCTTGCCGTCCACCGAGCAGTTGGGCGCAGCCGTGACGCAGGTCTGTGCTGAACTGGCTCGCAAGTTGATCGGAGACGCCGAGGGCGCCAGCCACGACATTGCGATCCGTACCTTCAACGCAGCCAGCGAACGCGACGCCGAAATCGTCAGCCGCAGTGTTGCCCGGTCCAACCTCTTCAAAGCTGCCATCTTCGGTAAGGATCCCAACTGGGGCCGCGTGCTCTCAGCTGTGGGAACCACTGATGCAGTGTTCGAGGCGGACCAACTCAACGTCGCCATGAACGGTGTGCAGATCTGCCGCAACGGCGCTATCGGTGATGACCGCAACCTGGTGGACCTGGAGCCTCGCGAAGTGCTGGTTGAAATCGACCTTCAGGCCGGCGACGCCGAGGCGACCATCTGGACCAACGACCTCACGCACGACTACGTGCATGAGAACAGCGCCTACTCGAGCTGAGCTTATGACAATGACTGCGCATACCCGCGAAACCACGTCCATGAGCGACGCCCAGGACAAAGCCGGCACGCTGATCGAGGCGTTGCCTTGGATCCAGCGTTTTGCCGGCACCACCATGGTGATCAAGTACGGCGGCAACGCCATGGTTAACGATGACCTTCGTCGCGCCTTCGCCGAAGACATCGTGTTCCTCCACCACGTGGGCATCCATCCCGTGGTGGTCCACGGCGGTGGCCCCCAGATCAACTCCATGCTCGGCCGGCTCGGCATCGAGTCCGAGTTCAAGGGTGGTCTCCGTGTCACCACTCCCGAGGCCATGGACGTAGTCCGCATGGTCCTCACGGGCCAGGTGGGCCGTGAACTGGTGGGGCTGATCAACTCACATGGTCCCTACGCCGTGGGCATGTCCGGTGAGGATGGCGGGCTGCTGCGCGCCGTTCGGACGGGCACTGTTGTTGACGGCGAAGAAGTGGACCTCGGCCTGGTGGGCGAGGTAGTTGGCGTCGACCCTGCCGGTATCAAGGACATTCTCGACGCAGGTCGTATCCCCGTGATTTCGACCGTCGCCCCGGAGATCGTGGACGGCGGAAATGGCACCGGCCAAACCACTGGGCAGGTCCTGAACGTCAACGCAGACACGGCGGCCGCAGCAGTAGCTTCGGCATTGGGTGCCACCAAGCTGGTCATCCTGACCGACGTCGAGGGCCTCTACGCCAACTGGCCGGACAAATCGTCGCTGATCTCATCGCTGACAGCCTCGGAACTCCGCGACATGCTGCCCAAGCTCGAATCGGGCATGATCCCCAAAATGGCTGCGTGCCTCAAAGCCATCGATGAAGGCGTAGAACGCGCACATATCGTCGACGGACGCCTCCCGCACTCGATGCTGCTGGAAACCTTTACGACCGCGGGCATTGGCACGCAAGTAGTACCCGACGAGGAAGTGAACGCATGAGCGAAACTGTTGGCCGCAACCCGACCGGCGATGGACCCCCCGCCCGTCCCCAGCCGCTCCCCGTCCTCGCAAGCTCGGACGGGGACCCCGGCGGCAGTGGGCCCATCGCGGTGCCCGAGCACACCCGGGGGTCCATCGCCGGATCGGATGCCAAAGCTTCCGTCATTACTGGAGTGAGTAATGGCGCCGACTGGCTTGCCCGTTACTCGTCCTCGCTGATGGGTGTTTTTGGTACCCCGCAGCGTGTCCTGGTCCGTGGTGCTGGGTGCCTCGTGTGGGATGCCGATGGCAAGGAGTACTTGGACCTTCTCGGCGGCATCGCAGTGAACGCCCTGGGCCACGCCCACCCTTTCGTCACCTCGGTGATTTCCAGCCAGTTGGCTACGCTCGGGCATGTATCGAACTTCTTCACCAGCCCCACGCAGATCGCACTGGCCGAGAAACTTCTGGCCATCAGCAATGCACCGGCCGGTTCCAAGGTCTTCTTTGCCAACTCCGGCACCGAGGCGAACGAGGCAGCCTTCAAGCTGGCCCGCAGGAACAACCCGGACGGGAAGCGGACCAAGATCATCGCCCTCGAGGGCGCCTTCCATGGCCGCACCATGGGCGCCTTGGCACTCACGGCGAAGGAAGCATACCGTGCGCCATTCGAGCCGTTGCCCGGTGGTGTGGTCCACATTCCGTTCGGTGACATCGATGCCCTGCGTGCCGCCGTCGACGATTCCACAGCAGCCGTTTTCCTGGAGCCGATCCAGGGCGAAGCAGGCGTCCGGCCCCTGAGTACCGAGTACCTGCAGGCCGCCCGCGAGGCAACCACCAAGGCCGGTGCGCTGTTGATCCTCGACGAAGTCCAGACCGGCATCGGCCGCACCGGAAAGTGGCTGGCCAGCGAAGACGCAGGAATTGTGCCCGATGCCGTCACGCTCGCCAAGGGCCTTGGCGGCGGCTTCCCCGTGGGTGCGCTGGTCACCTTCGGAAGTACGACGTCGGCCCTGCTCACCGCAGGGCAGCACGGCACCACCTTCGGCGGAAACCCGGTAGCTACGGCCGCCGCGCTGGCCACGCTGCACGCCATCGAAAGCCAAGGTGTCCTGCAGAACGTGCTGAACCTCGGAGCGCATCTGCGCGAGGGACTGTCTGCCGTCGATGCTGTCACTGAAGTCCGCGGCGAGGGCCTGCTGATTGGCTTCGATGTGAACGCCGACGTCGCGCCGGCCATGGTGACCGCAGCTTTGGATGCAGGCTTCATCATCAACAGTCCGGGCCCGCGGACCATCCGCCTCGCCCCTCCGCTGATCCTGACCACCGAACAGGCCGACCGATTCCTGTCAGCCCTGCCCGCCTTGATCGCCACGGCTACCGCCCAAACCGCTAAGGACGCACAGTGAGCACGTCAACCACCCGCCACTTCCTCAAGGACACGGACCTGAGCCCAGCCGAGCAGGCTGAGGTCCTGGAACTCGCGGTCCGGATGAAGGCAGCGCCATACAGCGTGCAACCCTTCGCCGCAGAGGGCAACGGCCGCAAGACCGTAGCAGTGATCTTTGACAAGACCTCCACACGCACGCGTGTTTCCTTTGCCACCGGCATCGCGGACATGGGCGGCAACGCACTGATCATCAACCCGGGTGAAGCGCAGATCGGCCACAAGGAATCCGTGGAGGACACGGCCAAGGTCCTGGAGCGCATGGTGTCCACCATTGTGTGGCGGACCGGTGCGCACTCCGGGCTGGTGGCCATGGCGGAAAATTCCAAGGTCCCCGTGATCAATGCCTTGTGCGACGATTACCACCCGTGCCAGCTGTTGGCCGACCTCCTGGCCGTCAAGGAACATAAGGGTGACTTGGCTGGTTTGAGCATGGCTTACTTGGGCGATGCGGCGAACAACATGGCCAACTCCTACCTGTTGGCCGGTGTCACTGCGGGTATGCACGTTCGCATCTCCGGGCCGGAGGGCTACCTGCCTTCCGCGGAGATTGTTGCCGCTGCACAGGAACGCGCTGCAGAGACCGGCGGCTCGGTGCTGATCACCAGCGATGCCGCCGAGGCCCTCAAAGGTGCGGACGTCGTGGCCACCGACACGTGGGTCTCCATGGGCCAGGAATCCGAAAAGGAAGCCAGGATGCAACTCTTCCGCGAGTACTCCGTGGACGAGGCCGCCATGGCGCAGGCTGCGCCGGACGCCGTCGTGCTTCACTGCCTTCCCGCGTACCGCGGCTACGAGATTTCGGCCGGCGTCATTGATGGCCCGCAGTCAATCGTGTGGGACGAGGCAGAGAACCGGCTCCACGCCCAGAAGGCACTCATGGCATGGCTGATGCACCGATCGGGACTTGCGTTTGTTGACGGGCTTTCCCCCGTTGAGGGCACTGGGGAGAGCACGTTCTAGTGTCCGCCAATCCGTCCGTGCCGGGCGCCAGCCCTGCCACCAAGACTGCCCGGCAGGCGCGCATCACCGCGATCCTGACGGGTGAGTCCGTGCGCTCCCAGGCAGAGCTTGCAGCCCTGCTGGCGGACGACGGCGTTCAGGTCACCCAAGCCACCCTGTCCCGCGACCTTGTGGAACTCGGCGCAGTCCGGGTCCGTGGCAAGGAAGGCGCGTTGGTTTATGCCGTTCCGGGGGAGGGCGGGGACCGCAACGCCAAGAGCGGGGTCACGCAGGAAATCTTGGACGCACGGTTGACCAGGCTTTGCGGCGAACTTCTGGTCACCGCGGAGGCGTCGGGCAACATCGTTGTCCTCCGCACCCCGCCTGGAGCCGCCAACTTCCTGGCACTGGCCGTGGACCACTCGGTGATGCCCTCTGTATTAGGTACGATCGCAGGCGACGACACTTTGCTGTTGGTCGCCCGGGATCCCGATGGCGGGGCGGAACTGGCGGCCCGTTTTCTGCGCATGGCCGAAGAAGCCGGGCCGGCCAACCAATAGATTTTCCAGCATTGATTCACACCAGCATTGATTCGAATGAACCAAGCAACAACAAAGGAGCACTCTCGTGACTGAGCGCATTGTTCTGGCCTACTCCGGTGGCCTTGATACGTCCGTAGCCATCGGCTGGATCGGTGAAGCCACCGGTGCCGAGGTCATCGCTGTGGCCGTCGACGTCGGACAGGGCGGCGAGTCCCTGGAGACCATCCGCCAGCGCGCCCTTGGCTGCGGCGCCGTCGAGGCTTATGTGGCCGACGCCCGCGACGAGTTCGCCAACGAGTACGCGATGCCCACACTGAAGGCCAACGCCCTCTACCAGGGCCACTACCCGCTGGTTTCGGCCATCTCCCGGCCCGTCATCGTCAAGCACCTCGTCAAGGCTGCCCGCGAATTCGGCGCCACCACAGTCGCTCACGGCTGCACCGGCAAGGGCAACGACCAGGTCCGCTTCGAAGTTGGCATCCAGACCCTCGGCCCGGACCTGAAGTGCATCGCACCCGTCCGCGACCTCGCCCTGACCCGTGACAAGGCCATTGCCTTCGCCGAGGAAAAGGGACTGCCGATCGAGACCACCAAGAAGAACCCGTACTCGATCGACCAGAACGTCTGGGGACGCGCCGTCGAAACCGGCTACCTTGAGGACATCTGGAACGCACCCACCAAGGACATCTACGACTACACCGCTACACCGGAATTCCCGCCGGCACCGGACGAGGTCACCATTTCCTTCCAGGCCGGCGTGCCGGTAGCGATCGACGGCGTCAAAGTCACCCCGCTGCAGGCCATCCAGGAACTGAACCGCCGTGCAGGCGCCCAGGGCGTTGGCCGCATCGACGTCGTCGAGGACCGCCTCGTCGGCATCAAGTCCCGTGAAATCTACGAAGCTCCGGGTGCCATGGCGCTGATTACCGCGCACAAGCACCTCGAGGACATCACCATCGAACGCGAGCAGGCCCGCTTCAAGGCCACCGTTGGCCAGCGCTGGTCCGAGCTGGTCTACGACGGCCAGTGGTTCTCCCCGCTCAAGCGCTCCTTGGACGCCTTCATTGAGGACACCCAGCAGTACGTTTCCGGTGACATCCGCATGGTCCTCCACGGTGGCCAGGCGATCGTCAACGGTCGTCGCTCCGAGACCTCGCTGTACGACTTCGACCTCGCCACCTACGACACCGGCGATACCTTCGACCAGTCCATGGCACGCGGCTTCATCGAGCTGTGGGGCATGTCCTCCAAGGTTGCCTCCGGCCGCGACCTGCGCGTCGCAGGCGAGTAATGACGTCCGCAACAAACGAAGGCGCACTGTGGGGCGGCCGGTTTGCCGGCGGTCCCGCGGATGCGCTGGCCGCACTGAGCAAGTCCACCCACTTTGACTGGCGGCTTGCCCGCTATGACATCGCCGGTTCCAAGGCGCACGCCCGCGTGCTGGCCAAGGCCGGACTGCTGGACAACGCCGAACTTGAAGGTATGCTCGCCGCCCTCACCCAGCTGGACGAGGACGTCGCCAGCGGCGCGTACCTTCCGGCCGAGAGCGACGAGGACGTGCATGGTTCGCTGGAACGCGGCCTCATTGAGCGCGCCGGAACCCAGTTGGGCGGCAAGCTCCGTGCGGGCCGTTCCCGCAACGACCAGGTGGCCACCCTTGGCCGCATGTTCCTGCGTGACCATGCCCGGATCATTGCAGGCGGTGTCCTTGCCACCATCGACGCCCTCGTTGAGCAGGCCAAGGCCCACCATGGCGTAGCCATGCCCGGCCGCACGCACCTGCAGCATGCCCAGCCGGTGTTGCTGAGCCACCATCTTTTGGCGCATGCCTGGGCTTTGCTTCGCGACGTGCAGCGTCTCCAGGACTGGGACAAGCGTGCCGGCGTTTCGCCGTATGGTTCGGGTGCGTTGGCGGGGTCATCCCTGGGCCTGGACCCCGAGGCCGTTGCCGCGGACCTGGGCTTCTTCTCGGCCGTCCACAACTCGATCGATGGCACCGCCTCCCGCGATGTCTTCGCCGAGTTCGCCTGGGTGTGTTCCATGATTGGCGTGGACCTGTCCCGGATCTCCGAGGAAGTCATCTTCTGGGCAACCAAGGAATTCTCCTTCGTCACGCTGCATGATTCGTACTCCACGGGGTCCTCGATCATGCCTCAGAAGAAGAACCCGGACGTTGCGGAGCTCGCCCGTGGCAAGGCAGGGCGCCTCATCGGCAACCTGACAGGCCTCCTGGCGACGCTCAAGGGCCTGCCGCTCGCGTATAACCGCGACCTGCAGGAGGACAAGGAACCGGTCTTCGATGCTGCCGACACCTTGGAGTTGCTGCTTCCGGCCGTGTCCGGCATGATTGCCACGCTCAAATTCAACACCGAGCGCATGGAATCACTGGCCCCGCAGGGCTTCGCACTGGCCACGGACATCGCGGAATGGCTTGTCCGCCAGGGCGTCCCCTTCCGCGAGGCCCACGAGCTCTCCGGTGCTGCGGTCAAGCAGGCCGAAGGCCGAGGCGTGGAGTTGTGGGACCTGACGGACGAGGAATACGCAGCAATCTCGGAGCACCTGACTCCCGAGGTCCGCAGCGTACTGAGCACGGAAGGTTCGCTCAACAGCCGTAATTCGCAGGGCGGAACGGCGCCGGCCGCCGTCGAACGCCAACTGGCGGCCTTGGAAGCGGAACTGGACGAAGCGCGCTCCTACGTCAGCTAGAACGCCAGGCGGGGCGGCATTTCGCAGCGATGCCTTTTGGGCAGAGCATTGCCAGGTGCCGTCCCGCTGTGCGTTAACATGGCGCTATGACTCAGATCACCCCCGACGCGCTGCCCGCAGAGCTTCACAAAGCCGCCGGCACCGTCACCCGCCTGCTCGCCAAACTGGACGACTCGTCCGTCGCTGAACCGTCGGAGCTTCCTGGCTGGACCCGGGGCCACGTCCTTGCCCACCTTGCCGGAATCTCCAACGCGATGGGCCGTCAACTTGAGTACGCGCGCCGCGGCGAGACAGTGGAACTGTACGACGGCGGCATGGACGGGCGTACCAAAGCAATTGAACTTGCCGCTGGACACAGCCTCGCGCAGCACACAGAGTCCCTCACCTCTGCGTTGGGGTCTGCTGTTTCCGCATTTGACGCTTTGGGACCTGACGATTGGCAAGCGCGCATCGCCTACAGGGACGGAACAGTGTTCGACGGCGGCCTCGCCTTGTGGCGCGAACTCACGATCCACGCCTCGGACCTGGGCCTGGGGTTCGGTCCGGAGACCTGGAGCCGACCGTTCTGCGAACACCTCATCGGGTTCCTCGCGGCACGCGTTCCCGAGTCGCGCAAGTTCGTCCTGCAGCCCACCGGCCTGCCCCCGCGGAGCATCGGCAGCGGCGGCACTTCGGTTGCCATCACGGGCATGCTCACGGACATCGCCGCGTGGCTTGCAGGCCGCGAGCCCAGCCTGGGAAGCCTCAGGGCTACGGCCGCTGCCGACGGAGTCGAGCTTCCGGATCTTCTCCCGTGGCCGGCTGCCCTGCCCGCCAACCGCTAAGCACCCAGACGCTGTCTCACGGATTTCCCTCTTTGGGGCGGCCCCCTCTCACGGATTTCCCTTTTTGGGGCGGCCCTCTCTCACGGCCCCTTGGAGAGAGGGACGGCCGGAAGGGGGCGGTTGGTGACAGGGGCGGCCCCTACGAGATTTTGGGCCGTGCCGCTGCCCGCCATAAGTGCATGGTCGCGTACGAGCGCCACGGGCTGACTTCCCGGAAATCCGCGCTGAGACCGGCCCCGGCGGGCAGGACCTTCAATCCGTTTCGCACCGCGGCATCATTGGCCAGGAAAACATCCGGAGAGCCGAGGACCCGCATTGCCACGTAGCCCACTGTCCAGGGCCCAATGCCGGGCAACGGGAGCAGCTTGCGTTCAAGGCCGGCAGGGTCGTCGCCGTAACCGAAGTCCAGTGCTCCTGTGGCCATCGCTTCGGCCGCAGCCACTATGGAATCGATCCTGCGTTGTGGTCCCCTGAGTAGTGCCCGGCCGTGCTCGGCGATCTCAACCGCCGTCGGAAACAAAGTCTCCAAGCCTGGGGCGCCGGCCCCGGCCGGGGAACCTGCGGCGGACAATTGCGTGAGTGCTGTTCGCGCCGCCGCCACGGTGATCTGCTGGCCGATCATGGCCCTCATTAGCAGTTCCTGGGGATCCATGGCTCCCGGGACACGAATTCCGGGGATGGCCTCCACACTGATAGCCAGCCGGGGGTCTGAGGCCAATGCGTCGTCAATGGCCTGCGGATCGGCGTCGAGGTCGAACAGTCGGCGCACCCGACTCAGCAGCGCGGGGAGATCGTGCAGGTCCACAGCCGTGGCCGTGAGCTGCAATGGTTTACCCACTGCCGAGGGGCTGTACTTCACCGAGAACGAAGCACTGCCCCCCGCGAGCCGGATGGTCCGGGCGTAGGTCCGGCTGCCGTCGGCCCCTGTTCCTGCCAGTTCGACTCCCGGGACCGCGCGAACTGCCAGGAAGTCGAAGATTCCCGGATCGAACGGTTCCCTGTAGGGCAGGGTCAGCGTCAGGGCCGCGGGAGCCGACTCGCAGGGAGCCGCAGAACCCCGGCGAACTCCGGATTTCACCCCGGTGGCGCGCAACGCCGTCGGGGTCATCGCGAACACCTCGCCGATGGTGTCATTGAATTGCCGCACGCTGTTGAACCCTGATGCGAAGGCTACATCCGCCAAGAGCATGGTGGTGGAGACCAAAAGGGTCCTGGCCGTCTGTGCCCTGCTTGCACGGGCCAAGGAGAGGGGACCGGCACCCAACTCGGTGCTGAGGATGCGGTTGAGCTGCCGTGCGGAGTAGCCCAATCTGTGGGCCAGTCCGTCAACGCCTTCACGGGTGATGACGCCGTCGTTGATCAGCCGCATTGCCCGGCCGGCGATGTCCGAGCGGATGTTCCAGGCGGGCGTTCCGGGGACAGCTTCGGGGAGGCACCTCTTGCAGGCCCGATACCCGGCTTCATGGGCAGCGGCGGAGGTTTCGTAAAAAGTGACGTTCTCAGCTTTGGGCGTCCGGGCAGGGCATGAGGGCCTGCAGTAGATTCCGGTGGAGCTCACGGCCGTAAAGAACTGGCCATCGAACCGGGTGTCGCGGGCGTCGATTGCCCTGTAGCGCTGCCAGAAGTCCATGGCTTCATCCTGCCAGCCCGCCAGTGACCCCTGCTAGCGGGAATCGGACATGGCCGTGGAGTGGGTCTTGCTAGGGTCTGGGCATGGGTTCGTTCATGGAAGACGGAATCAGCCACCCCGATGAAGTACGCAGTTTCCTCACAAGCGACGCGCGCGTCATCGCTCCGCTGATCCTGGGCTCCGTCCTGACATACCACTCCGATGCCGGTCCGGTCTCGGTCAGACTCACCGAGGTCGAGGCCTACATGGGTCCGCGTGGTTCGGAGCATCCCGACCCCGGATCCCATACATTCGGGGGTCCCACCGCCCGGAACGCGCCTATGTTCGGCCCGCCCGGTTACCTTTACGTCTACTTCACGTATGGGATGCACTATTGTGCCAACATCGTGTGCGGACCGGAGGGCTTCCCGTCTGCGCTGCTGCTGAGGGCTGGAGAAATTGTGGAGGGGGAGCAGCTTGCCGCCGTTCGCAGGCCGGCCTCCAAAACGCACAAAGACCTCGCCAGCGGCCCTGCCAGGCTCGCCTCCGCACTGGGACTCACGACGGCGGACACCGGCCGCGACGCCCTCGCGGAACCGTTCAGCCTGTGGTTACCCAAGACGCCGGCGGCGGCCGTGGCCAGCGGACCACGGGTTGGGGTGGCCGGGCCGGGCGGCACCACTGAATATCCGTGGAGATTTTGGATTGAAGACGACCCAACGGTGTCCCGGTACAAGGCGGCCCGGCCGCGAAACCGCACCGCCTCAGGGTGATTTGCCGCGAAAGCAACGCAGCCGGCAACGAACTTTATGTGACGCAGTCCGCTTGATGACTTGTACCCCGCACGTTTACCAAAATCGCTGTAGAATGGTAGGTCTGTCTTTTGCGATAGGGGTTACGGTTCGATGCACGATGCTGATTTGGTCCACGAGCAGGAATATGTAGCTGGGCTGTACGCCCGGCTCGATGAGCTGCGCGCAGAAAAGCGCGCCCAGCTGGCGCAGGTGCGCAGGGCCGGCGCGGTGGGAACCATGCAGAACGTCTCAGAACGTGACGCATTCGCGGCACTGTACGAAGACCGCCTGGCCCAACTCGACGCCGTCGACGATCGCTTGGTCTTTGGCCGTCTGGACCTTGATTCCGGGGAAGCCCAGTACATCGGCCGCATAGGCCTGTCCACGGCCGACCTCCAGCGGCTGATGGTTGACTGGCGTGCGCCCGAGGCCGGCCACTTCTACCAGGCCACCGCGTTCGACCGACAAGGCGTGCGCCGCCGTCGTCACCTGATCCTGCAGGGACGCGACGTCAAAGCCATTGAGGACGACGTCCTGGACGCCGGGATGCTCGCCGACAACGACTCCCTTCAGGGCGAAGGCGCGTTGCTGGCTGCGCTGAACTCCAAGCGCACCGGTCGTATGTCCGACATCGTCGGAACCATCCAATCCGAGCAGGACCGGATCATCCGTTCCTCCATCTCGGGTGCGCTCGTGGTCCAGGGCGGTCCCGGAACCGGCAAGACCGCTGTGGCCCTGCACCGTGCGGCCTACCTGCTGTATACCCACCGCGATCGCCTCAAGAGTGCCGGCGTTCTCCTCGTTGGACCGTCGTCGTCCTTCATGCACTACATCGAACGTGTGCTGCCCTCGCTCGGTGAAACAGGCGTGGTCATGGCAAGCCTGGGGCGCCTCATGCCCGGAATCCACGCCGTACCGGAGGAAGACGCCGACGTCGCCGCTCTCAAGGGCAAGCTGGATATGGCCAAGGTGGTGGCCAACGCCGTCGCGAACCGCCAGCGGACACCGGCCGAGGACCGCATCCTCGAAGTTGATTCCCGCAAGCTGACACTGACCGTCCGTCAGGTTCGCCGTGCCCGTGAGAAGGCCCGCGCTACCGGCAAGCCGCACAACGAAGCCCGCCTGACGTTCGTCAAGATCCTGTTGCGAGAACTCACGGAACAGCTGACGGACCTTGTGGAGGAATCGAACATCGGCAACAACGCCGATCGCGCCTACTTGGCCGAAGATGTCAGGTCTGCACGGGACGTGCGCATCATGCTTAATCTTTGCTGGATGCCGATGACCCCGGAAAAGCTCATCTCCGAGCTCTTCAGCAAGCCGGCCATCCTTGAAGCTTGCACGCCGCACCTCACGCCCGGACAACGTGCGCTGCTGCAGCGCCCTGTAGACGCTCCGTGGACGGAAGCCGACGTCCCGCTGTTGGATGAGGCTGCCGAACTGCTGGGTGAGCTGGATCCGGCTGCGGGCAGGGGACTGGCCCAGCAGGAAGCGGATCGCGCCCGCGACGTCGCCAATGCAAAGCAGACTTTGGCGAACATGGAAGCAATGGGCGTCGACGTTCTTGTGTCGGCTGAGGAGCTCGCCGACCAGAATCAGGAACGTGAAGGACGCCTGACGGCGGCCGAGCGTGCCACCAGCGACCGTTCATGGGCCTTTGGCCACATCGTGGTTGACGAGGCCCAGGAACTATCACCCATGCAGTGGCGGCTCCTGGTGCGGCGCTGCCCGCTGAAGTCCTTCACCATCGTGGGTGACATTGCCCAAACCAGTGCCGCCGCTGGTGCTAATTCGTGGCAAAGCGCCTTGGCGCCGTCGTTCGGTGACCGCTGGACGCTCGAAGAACTCACCGTCAACTACCGCACGCCGTCCCAGATCGCAGAGGCCGCGGTCCGCATGGCCAACCGTGCCGGCCTCGTTGTCTCGGCGCCCAAGGCCGTACGCGAAGGTAAATGGTCACCCATCGTGGACCACGTGGAGGCAGATGGCATTGTGAAGCGCCTGGTTGAAATCCTGCCGGAGGAAGTCGAAGCGATCGACGGCGGCCTGCTGGCTGTCATCGCCGACGGACCGTTGCTGCCCCAGGCCACAGCGGCACTGCGGGAGGTCTACGGCCGCCGGATCGGCGCCGGGGCCGGCAGCTACGAGCAAGACATCGTGGTGATCAGCCCCAAGGAAGCCAAGGGCTTGGAATTCGATGGCGTTGTGGTCCTGGAACCGGCGGCAATGTTGAACCACGACCATGGCAAGGTGGGCGATCTCTACGTTGCCATGACCCGGGCAACGCAGCGGCTGCGCCTCATTGCTGCCGCGCCCGTACCTGCCGGCATCGAGCGCTAGGAAAAACGGGCCCTGCAATCCTGCTAACTTAGATCTCGTGTCACACGTAAACAACCTCGAGTCCCAGCACAACGATCCCGCCTTTGCCAACGTCTGGCAGGAGCTCAAATGGCGCGGCCTTGTCCACGTTTCCACTGATGAAACGGAACTGGAAAAGCTGCTCGCCGGGGACCCGATCACGTATTACTGTGGCTTCGATCCCACCGCGCCCTCGCTGCATCTGGGCAACCTTGTGCAGTTGCTGGTGATGCGCCGCCTGCAGTTGGCCGGTCACAAACCTTTGGGCCTGGTGGGTGGATCCACCGGCCTCATCGGCGACCCGCGTCCGACGGCGGAACGCACCTTGAACACTAAGGACACCGTTGCGGAGTGGGTCGGCTACCTTCAGGGCCAGGTGCGTCGCTTCCTTAGTTTCGACGGCGAAAATTCCGCCCGCATGGTCAACAACCTGGACTGGACGGCGCCGCTGAGCGCAATCGACTTCCTGCGTGAAATCGGTAAGCACTTCCGCGTGGGCACGATGCTCCGCAAGGATGCCGTCGCCTCGCGCCTGAGCTCGGACGAAGGCATCAGCTACACCGAGTTCAGCTACCAGATCCTGCAGGGAATGGACTACCTCCAGCTCTTCCGCGACTACGGCTGCGCCTTGCAGACGGGCGGCTCGGACCAGTGGGGCAACCTCACCAGCGGCACTGAACTCATCCGCAAGGTGGAGGGCAAGAGCGTGCACGCCATGGGTACGCCGCTCATCACCAACTCCGACGGCACCAAGTTCGGTAAGAGCGAGGGCAACGCCATCTGGCTGGACCCGGACATGTGCAGCCCGTACACGTTCTACCAATTCTGGCTGAACACTGCTGACGCGGACGTGGTGGACCGACTCAAGGTCTTCACGTTCCTCTCGCGCGCTGAAATTGAGGCGCTTGGACAAGCCGTGTCGGAACGTCCATTTGCCCGTGAAGGCCAGAAGAAGCTCGCTTTCGAAGTGACTTCCCTGGTCCACGGCGTCGACGCTACCGAGAAGGTCATTGCCGCTTCAGCCGCGCTCTTCGGAAACGGCGATCTTACGGTTCTGGACGAACGCACACTCGAAGCCGCTACGGCGGAACTTCCTTCGGCAAAGATCGGCACCGACGGACTGGGGATCATCGACCTCCTGGTTGCCTCGGGTCTGTCCGACAGCAAGTCCGCTGCCCGTCGGACTGTGGGGGAGGGCGGCGCGTACGTGAACAACACCAAGGTCTCCGATCCCGACGCCGTCATTGCCCAGGATCAACTGCTGCATGGCCGCTACCTGCTCCTTCGACGTGGCAAGAAAAATCTGGCCACCATTGAGGTTTCGGCCTAGGAATCCTGAAGTAGTCAGGGCCGGCAACCGTTATGGTTGCCGGCCCTTTCTGCGTCTGACCATGTTGTGCGCCGCGCGGTGGGCGTAAGCCGACGCCCGCTCACCTAATCGCCGTTTTTGGTCGACGCCCGCTCACCGGGGGCTGTGCTTGTGTGATGGGCTTCACTGAAACCTGTGGCTGCTGTTTTGGGCTGGTTGGCGTGTTTTTGGGGTTGTTTTCCTTGTGTTTGCGGGGTTTTTGGGTGGTGTTGGGGTGGATTTGGTGTGGGGGTGGGGCGCGTGTAAAGTTATTCGAGTCGCCGCCGCTGTTGCGGATTGATGGTGACAATCTCCCTTCAAATTGCCGGTTTCGGTGGTGCTTTGGTGCGCTGCTGGTTGGTGTGGGAGGCCCGGGTTCTGGTTTGCTTTGTGCGGCTGGTTCGGGTAAGTTTGAAAAGTTGCTCCGGAGCGATCCTGGACCCTGTGGGGTGTGGGTGGTGCCGGTTGTGTCTGTTGTTTGAGAACTCAATAGTGTGCCAAGTTTGTTGATACCGATTGTTTTATTGATTGGTTGAAATTTATGCCAGTTCTGTCATGCACCCCCGTGTGTGGTGGGCTGGTTTTCAGCTGGTTTCGAATTTTGTGCAGCCGTGTTCGCCGTTATTTCCGGTGGGTGTGGTTGTGTCTGTTTGATTTGTTTTACTTCAACGGAGAGTTTGATCCTGGCTCAGGATGAACGCTGGCGGCGTGCTTAACACATGCAAGTCGAACGATGATCCCAGCTTGCTGGGGGATTAGTGGCGAACGGGTGAGTAACACGTGAGTAACCTGCCCTTGACTCTGGGATAAGCCTGGGAAACTGGGTCTAATACCGGATATGACTCCTCATCGCATGGTGGGGGGTGGAAAGCTTTTGTGGTTTTGGATGGACTCGCGGCCTATCAGCTTGTTGGTGGGGTAATGGCCTACCAAGGCGACGACGGGTAGCCGGCCTGAGAGGGTGACCGGCCACACTGGGACTGAGACACGGCCCAGACTCCTACGGGAGGCAGCAGTGGGGAATATTGCACAATGGGCGCAAGCCTGATGCAGCGACGCCGCGTGAGGGATGACGGCCTTCGGGTTGTAAACCTCTTTCAGTAGGGAAGAAGCGAAAGTGACGGTACCTGCAGAAGAAGCGCCGGCTAACTACGTGCCAGCAGCCGCGGTAATACGTAGGGCGCAAGCGTTATCCGGAATTATTGGGCGTAAAGAGCTCGTAGGCGGTTTGTCGCGTCTGCTGTGAAAGACCGGGGCTCAACTCCGGTTCTGCAGTGGGTACGGGCAGACTAGAGTGATGTAGGGGAGACTGGAATTCCTGGTGTAGCGGTGAAATGCGCAGATATCAGGAGGAACACCGATGGCGAAGGCAGGTCTCTGGGCATTAACTGACGCTGAGGAGCGAAAGCATGGGGAGCGAACAGGATTAGATACCCTGGTAGTCCATGCCGTAAACGTTGGGCACTAGGTGTGGGGGACATTCCACGTTTTCCGCGCCGTAGCTAACGCATTAAGTGCCCCGCCTGGGGAGTACGGCCGCAAGGCTAAAACTCAAAGGAATTGACGGGGGCCCGCACAAGCGGCGGAGCATGCGGATTAATTCGATGCAACGCGAAGAACCTTACCAAGGCTTGACATGAACCGGTAATACCTGGAAACAGGTGCCCCGCTTGCGGTCGGTTTACAGGTGGTGCATGGTTGTCGTCAGCTCGTGTCGTGAGATGTTGGGTTAAGTCCCGCAACGAGCGCAACCCTCGTTCTATGTTGCCAGCGCGTTATGGCGGGGACTCATAGGAGACTGCCGGGGTCAACTCGGAGGAAGGTGGGGACGACGTCAAATCATCATGCCCCTTATGTCTTGGGCTTCACGCATGCTACAATGGCCGGTACAAAGGGTTGCGATACTGTGAGGTGGAGCTAATCCCAAAAAGCCGGTCTCAGTTCGGATTGGGGTCTGCAACTCGACCCCATGAAGTCGGAGTCGCTAGTAATCGCAGATCAGCAACGCTGCGGTGAATACGTTCCCGGGCCTTGTACACACCGCCCGTCAAGTCACGAAAGTTGGTAACACCCGAAGCCGGTGGCCTAACCCTTGTGGGGGGAGCCGTCGAAGGTGGGACCGGCGATTGGGACTAAGTCGTAACAAGGTAGCCGTACCGGAAGGTGCGGCTGGATCACCTCCTTTCTAAGGAGCTGCTAGCAACTGGTTGCTGCGCCTGCATGGGTGTGGTGGTGGTTGTCAGTGTTGCCCATTGCGCAGGCGTCTGTTCTGCGGTGGGTGCTCATGGGTGGAATATCAACGAATCAAACTTGTTTGGCATGGCCTTTACCGGTTGTGTCCTGGTGCCAGTACGGCGACCTGTGCCTCTTTGGGGTGTGGTGTTGTTTGGAACGTGGCCGGGGCGTGCGGTTTGTGGGGGTTGTGTTTGGCGCACTGTTGGGTCCTGAGGCAACAGGACCTTTTTGCAGCAATGCAGGGGGGCACTTCTGGTGTTTCTTTTGTTCCTGCTTCCGGTACTGCTGGTCACTGTTTTCAGCCCTGTGTGGGTTGTGGTGGGTGGTGGTCTGGTTGATGGGGTTGTTGTTTGAGAACTACATAGTGGACGCGAGCATCTAGAGCACGCACGTGGCTGATCCTTTTGGGGGTTGGTGTGTGTGTTCTTACAGCAATTTCTTATGAATGAACCTGGCCCTTGTGGTCGTGGTTCTCTCGAGTAAGTTTTTGATCTTTGTGTGGTCAAGTTTTTAAGGGCACACGGTGGATGCCTTGGCATTAGGAGCCGAAGAAGGACGTAGGAATCTGCGATAAGCCTGGGGGAGTTGATAACCGAGCGTTGATCCCAGGATGTCCGAATGGGGAAACCCCGCACAACGCTGTCATGGTGATTGTGTGACCCGCATCTGAACACATAGGGTGCGTGGGGGGAACGCGGGGAAGTGAAACATCTCAGTACCCGCAGGAAGAGAAAACAAGAGTGATTCCGTTAGTAGTGGCGAGCGAACGCGGATGAGGCTAAACCGTTCCATGTGTGATAGCCGGCGGGCGTTGCATGGGCGGGGTTGTGGGACTTTCCGTTTTGGTTCTGCCGGACCAATGGGGTGAGAGCATGAGCATAGGTGAACGGTCTTGAAAGGCCGGCCAGAGAGGGTGTGAGCCCCGTAACCGTAATGTTGTGTGCCGCCTGGAGAGGATCCCAAGTAGCACGGGGCCCGAGAAATCCCGTGCGAATCTGTCAGGACCACCTGATAAGCCTAAATACTTCCTAATGACCGATAGCGGACCAGTACCGTGAGGGAAAGGTGAAAAGTACCCCGGGAGGGGAGTGAAACAGTACCTGAAACCGTGTGCTTACAATCCGTCGGAGCCAGTCTGATTCTGGTGACGGCGTGCCTTTTGAAGAATGAGCCTGCGAGTTAGTGTTACGTCGCGAGGTTAACCCGTGTGGGGTAGCCGTAGCGAAAGCGAGTCTGAATAGGGCGAGTGTAGTGGCGTGATCTAGACCCGAAGCGGAGTGATCTACCCATGGCCAGGTTGAAGCGACGGTAAGACGTCGTGGAGGACCGAACCCACTTCAGTTGAAAATGGAGGGGATGAGCTGTGGGTAGGGGTGAAAGGCCAATCAAACTCCGTGATAGCTGGTTCTCCCCGAAATGCATTTAGGTGCAGCGTTGCGTGTTTCTTGCCGGAGGTAGAGCTACTGGATGGCCGATGGGCCCTACAAGGTTACTGACGTCAGCCAAACTCCGAATGCCGGTAAGTGAGAGCGCAGCAGTGAGACTGTGGGGGATAAGCTTCATAGTCGAGAGGGAAACAGCCCAGACCACCAACTAAGGCCCCTAAGCGTGTGCTAAGTGGGAAAGGATGTGGAGTTGCGAAGACAACCAGGAGGTTGGCTTAGAAGCAGCCATCCTTGAAAGAGTGCGTAATAGCTCACTGGTCAAGTGATTCCGCGCCGACAATGTAGCGGGGCTCAAGTACACCGCCGAAGTTGTGGATTTCACACATTGCCCTAGCCTTCGTGGTTCAGGGGTGTGGAGTGGTAGGGGAGCGTCGTGTGGGCAGTGAAGTCGCGGTGGAAACCAGCGGTGGAGCCTACACGAGTGAGAATGCAGGCATGAGTAGCGAAAGACGGGTGAGAAACCCGTCCGCCGAATGATCAAGGGTTCCAGGGTCAAGCTAATCTGCCCTGGGTAAGTCGGGACCTAAGGCGAGGCCGACAGGCGTAGTCGATGGACAACGGGTTGATATTCCCGTACCGGCGAAAAACCGCCCATGCCAAGCGGGGGATACTAACCGCCCGGAGCCTGCCCGCTCACCCTTGTGGTGTTGTGGGTTTTGGCCGAGCGCGGGACCTGATCCCGGGAGGTAAGCGTATTAACAGGTGTGACGCAGGAAGGTAGCCGGGCCGGGCGATGGTTGCCCCGGTCTAAGGATGTAGGGTCAGGGATAGGCAAATCCGTTCCTGTGTGTTTCGAGCACAATCCTGAGATCTGATGGGACTCCCGTTTGGGGGGATCCGGTGATCCTATGCTGCCAAGAAAAGCATCGACGCGAGGTTTTAGCCGCCCGTACCCCAAACCGACACAGGTGATCAGGTAGAGAATACCAAGGCGATCGAGAGAATTATGGTTAAGGAACTCGGCAAAATGCCCCCGTAACTTCGGGAGAAGGGGGGCCTGCCCCGTGATGGAGACTTGCTCTCCGTGAGCGGGTGTGGGCCGCAGAGACCAGGGGGAAGCGACTGTTTACTAAAAACACAGGTCCGTGCGAAGTCGCAAGACGATGTATACGGACTGACTCCTGCCCGGTGCTGGAAGGTTAAGAGGACCGGTTAGCCACTTGTGGCGAAGCTGAGAATTTAAGCCCCAGTAAACGGCGGTGGTAACTATAACCATCCTAAGGTAGCGAAATTCCTTGTCGGGTAAGTTCCGACCTGCACGAATGGAGTAACGACTTCCCCGCTGTCTCAACCATAAACTCGGCGAAATTGCAGTACGAGTAAAGATGCTCGTTACGCGCAGCAGGACGGAAAGACCCCGAGACCTTTACTATAGTTTGGTATTGGTGTTCGGAGTGGCTTGTGTAGGATAGGTGGGAGACGTTGAAACCTGGACGCCAGTTCGGGTGGAGTCATCGTTGAAATACCACTCTGGTCACTTTGGACATCTAACTTCGGCCCGTGATCCGGGTCAGGGACAGTGCCTGATGGGTAGTTTAACTGGGGCGGTTGCCTCCTAAAAAGTAACGGAGGCGCCCAAAGGTTCCCTCAGCCTGGTTGGCAATCAGGTGTCGAGTGTAAGTGCACAAGGGAGCTTGACTGTGAGAGAGACATCTCAAGCAGGGACGAAAGTCGGGACTAGTGATCCGGCGGTACATTGTGGAATGGCCGTCGCTCAACGGATAAAAGGTACCTCGGGGATAACAGGCTGATCTTGCCCAAGAGTCCATATCGACGGCATGGTTTGGCACCTCGATGTCGGCTCGTCGCATCCTGGGGCTGGAGTAGGTCCCAAGGGTTGGGCTGTTCGCCCATTAAAGCGGTACGCGAGCTGGGTTTAGAACGTCGTGAGACAGTTCGGTCCCTATCCGCTGCGCGCGCAGGAAATTTGAGAAGGGCTGTCCTTAGTACGAGAGGACCGGGACGGACGAACCTCTGGTGTGTCAGTTGTACTGCCAAGTGCATCGCTGATTAGCTACGTTCGGATGGGATAACCGCTGAAAGCATCTAAGCGGGAAGCTCGCTTCAAGATGAGATTTCCATACACATTTATGTGTGAGAGGCCCCCAGCCAGACCACTGGGTTGATAGGCCGGATGTGGAAGCGAGGACTAAAGACTCGTGAAGCTGACCGGTACTAATAGGCCAACAACTTACACCACACAACACACTGCACGCGTCCACTATGTGGTTCCCGAACAACAACCCGCTTGTTCCAGGAACAAAAACACAACAAAATAACAACACCACAGTTGTAACCACGCTTCCCACCCACCCCACCACCGGGGCGCGGACGGGTAACAAAGTTACGGCGGTCATAGCGTGGGGGAAACGCCCGGTCCCATTCCGAACCCGGAAGCTAAGACCCACAGCGCCGATGGTACTGCACCCGGGAGGGTGTGGGAGAGTAGGACACCGCCGGACAACCATTAAGAAGAGCCCCGACCACGACGGTCGGGGCTCTTCACATTTAACCACCAACACAGCGTCCACTACATGGCTTCGTGCCTTTAACCAGCAGAGTAGATACCCGGTAAGAGGTGACCAACCAGGAGCAACCGCGAGTGCAAGGGGCCTGTGAGACTTGCCACGGGGCACCTCTAAGAGCCCCCTTACGTTCGGCGGCCGTGGTCGCGTCGAATAGAATTGCATAAGACATACGAGTCGGTAGCTGAGCGCTGCCGGCGGCGTGACAACGAAATAAGGGTTATGAGCGACTACGCACGCGCCAGTGGTCGGCTCGCAACAGGAGGAATCCACCATGGCTGAGCACAACGGCGGCAATCGCGGCGGTAATCGCGGAAACTTCGGCGGGAACCGGGATGACCGCGGTTCGTACCGCCCCAACAACAACTCAGGCGGCGATCCCCGTGGGTTCCGTTCCAGGGAGAACCGGGACGGCAATGATCGTCCGGCCCGTGATGGCGAGCGTCGCTCGTTCAACAATGACCGTGGGGATCGTAAGCCGTTCGGTGACCGTCCGGCCCGTGATGGCGAGCGTCGCTCGTTCAACAATGACCGTGGGGATCGTAAGCCGTTCGGTGACCGTCCGGCCCGTGATGGCGAACGCGGCTCCTTCGGCGGAGACCGTGATCGTAAGCCCTTCGGTGACCGCAGCGATCGTCCTGCCCGTGATGGCGAGCGTCGCCCGTTCAACAATGACCGTGGTGATCGTAAGCCCTTCGGTGACCGCAGCGATCGTCCTGCCCGTGACGGCGAACGTCGCTCCTTCGGCGGCGACCGCGATCGTAAGCCCTTCGGCGACCGTGACCGTAAGCCCTTCGGCGACCGCAATGACCGTCCGGCCCGCGATGGCGAACGCCGTCCGTTCAACAATGACCGTGGTGATCGTAAGCCCTTCGGTGACCGCAATGACCGTCCGGCCCGTGATGGCGAACGTCGCTCCTTCGGCGGCGACCGTGATCGTAAGCCCTTCGGCGACCGCAATGACCGTCCTGCCCGGGACGGCGAACGCCGCTCCTTCGGCGGCGACCGCGACCGTAAGCCCTTCGGCGACCGCAATGACCGTCCTGCCCGCGATGGCGAACGCCGCCCGTTCAACAATGACCGCGGTGATCGCAAGCCGTTTGGCGACCGTCCCGAACGTGGTCCGCGGGAATTCGATGGTCCCCGTCGTGATGGCGATGATCGCCGCCCGTTCAACAATGACCGTGGTGATCGTAAGCTCTTCGGTGACCGCAATGACCGTCCGGCCCGTGACGGCGAACGTCGCTCCTTCGGCGGCGACCGCGACCGCAACGACCGCGGCAACTCCTGGGAAGACCGTCCGGCCCGCGTTCCGAACGCCAAGGACATCCGCAGCTCCAACCGTCCCGACCGCGAACGCTCTCCCGAGATTGACGAGGACGTTACGGGCAAGGAACTAGATCGTGCCACGGGTCACCAGATCAAGACCCTCGAGGAGCAGAGCGCAGGCTGGGTGGCCAAGCACCTGGTGATGGCCGGCCGCTTGATCGACATTGAGCCCGAGCTGGCCTTCCAGCACGCATTGGCCGCAAGCCGTCGCGGCGGGCGCCTTTCGGTTGTTCGTGAAGCTGTGGGCCTGACGGCCTACGCCGCGGGCCACTATGGCGAGGCGCTGCGTGAGTTCCGTACGTACCGCCGCATCAGTGGCTCCAACGTGCACTTGCCTGTGATGGCTGACTGCGAGCGTGGCCTCGGACGTCCGGACCGTGCACTGGATATGGTTCGTTCTCCTGAAGCCCAGGACCTTGATGCTCCGGGCAAGGTGGAGCTCGCCATGGTCGCTTCCGGCGCCCGCACAGATCTCAAGCAGTTTGATGCTGCTGTCACCGAATTGGAGATCCCCCAGCTGGACATCAACCGGGCCTTCTCCTACAGCCCGCGTTTGTTCCGCGCCTACGCTGAAGCCCTCAGCGCGGTGGGTCGTACCGAGGAAGCGGACAAGTGGGCCCGCCAGGCGCTCGTGGCAGAGAATGCCTTGGGCGTTGGCGACTTCGCTGAGCCGGAGATCCTCGACCTTGGCTGGGACGAGCAGGAAGAAGCAGCTGCGCGTAAGCCGCGCTTCGAAAAGCGGGCCCCGGAGGCCGACGTCGTAAAGCTTGAAACGGAAACGGTCATCGCGGAAGCCGCGGCGGCCGACGTTGAGCACGATGAGGTTGATCTTGACGACGCCGAGTCGGACTACTTCGAGTCGGATGACGCGGAGTCGGACATCGACTCAGCTGAGGAAGAAGCTGAGGAAGCAGCCAAGGAAGAAGACACCGAGAACGAGGGCAACGACTCCCAGCATGGCTGATTCACTGATCTCATCCTTTGATGCTGTCCTTTCAGACCTGGATGGTGTGGTTTATGCAGGACCGCATGCCATCCCGGGGGCCGTGGAGTCATTGCGGCGTCTCGAAACCGTGGGCGTTGGCCTGGGTTATGTGACTAACAATGCCTCCCGGACACCGGCCCAGGTCGCGGCGCACCTGCGTGAGTTGGGTGCGCCGGCGGAGGACCATCAGGTGGTCAGTTCCTCCCAGGCAGCAGGGGAGCTTCTGGCTTCCATGCTGCCTGCGGGGGCGCATGTGCTCATCACGGGCAGCGCGGCCTTGGCCCATGAGATCGAATTGGTTGGCCTTAAGCCGGTTCACAGTGCTGCCGAGTCCCCTGTGGCCGTAGTCCAGGGCTTCAATCCGGAAATTGGTTGGAAGGATCTCGCGGAGGCATCGTATGTGGTGGCCGGGGGAGCCATGTGGTTTGCCACCAACACGGACATGTCCATTCCGCAGGCCCGCGGTATGGCGCCGGGGAATGGCACGCTGGTGGCCGCGGTGGCAGCGGCCACGGGAAAGACCCCCTTGGTGGCAGGTAAGCCGGAGGCTCCGCTGTTCCATGCCGCCGCAAAGCGGCTCAACTCCACCCGGCCCCTGGTGGTCGGAGACCGCCTCGACACCGACATCCTGGGCGGTAACCGCGCTGGATTTGCGACGGCGGCCGTCCTCACCGGCGTGGACACCACCCGCACCATTCTGGCGGCGCGGACCGACGAACGTCCCGACTATCTCCTCGCGGACCTTGGGGGCCTTTACGCGCCATACCCCGAGGTCGTCAGCGACGGCGGAACGTTCCGTTGCGGTGCGGCCTCAGCGGTTGCCGGGGATGGCACAGTCACGGTAACCGGTGACGAGGACGACCTTGACGCTTGGCGCGCGGCCTGCGCAGCCTGGTGGGCGGCAGTTCCCACCACGGCCGTAGCTCAGGCGCCGCAGCTGGACTGGCAAACTCAGTAGACTGGCAAACTCACTAGACTGGTGCGATGACCGAGCCCAACAACCTTCCGGAACCGGAACCGGAAAGCCGCAGCGGCCAAGAGGGCCCGGAAGGCCACATGCTTGACAGCCCCGAACCGGAACGCCCCGAGGTTCAATGGCCGGACGCCGCGACTCCCACGGGAGACCCGCTGGTGGACAAGGCCTTGGGGCTCTTGGGCCTTGTGCCAGCGACTCCTGTGGCAGACCACGGTGACCTTTACTCAGGAATTCATGACTTCCTGCTGGAGGCCCTGGACGCCGAGCCCGGACTTCCGGCGTCCCCCAAAAGCATCCCCCGCCCGGAAGGCGACAGCTAAGGCATGGCACGTCTCGATCAGGAACTCGTCACCCGTGGGCTGGCGAGGTCCCGTACCCATGCCGCAAAGCTCATCAGCGACGGAAAGGTCAGTTCGGCAGGAACTGTCCTCGCGAAGGCCTCCATCCAAGTAAATGCTGACACTGAATTGGACGTGGAAGCCCATCTGGAGGACATCTACGTCAGCCGCGCCGGGCACAAGCTGGACGGCGCGCTGAAGGCGTTTCCCGCCGTCGTGGTTTCCGGAAAGCGGTGCCTCGACGCCGGTGCCTCCACAGGTGGCTTTACCGATGTCCTGCTCCGGCAGGGAGCGGCAAGTGTGGTGGCGGTGGACGTCGGGCACGGCCAGTTGGTGCCGCACCTCCGTGATGACGTCCGTGTGGACGTCCACGAGGGCCTTAACGTCAGGTACATGACTCCCGAGCAGATAGGTGGTCCGGCGCAGCTGACGGTTGCTGATCTGTCCTTCATTTCTTTGACCCTCGTGGTGGCGCCGCTGGCTTACTGCACTGAACCCGGCGGCGACCTTGTCCTGATGGTCAAGCCGCAGTTCGAAGTGGGCAAGGAGCGGCTGAGCCGAACCGGGGTGGTCTCATCCGAGAATGAACGACGGCGGGCCGTTGCCCAGGTTGCGCGGGCTGCGGTGGACGCGGGGCTGGATCTGATGGACCTCGCGGCCAGTCCGCTTCCGGGCCAGGACGGAAATGTTGAGTACTTCCTGTGGATGAAGCGCAGGATGTCCGCTGTGTTGCCTAAGATCGAAGAGCGTGACGGGGACGTTGCTGCGTTGATCAAGAAACTCTGGCCGAACCACTAGAAAGCAGAACCCGATGAGCAGGCGTGTACTTGTCCTTGCCCACACAGGGCGGGAGGAATCGCTCCGTGCAGCGTGGGATGCCTGTACGCAACTGCATTCGTCAGGCTTGGTGCCCGTGCTGCAAAAGTCCGAGCTCGCCGATATTGAGCGGTTTTTCGGTGCGTTGGATACGCCTATTGAGATTCTCAACGACCACGTCAACCTGGAGGACGTGGAGTTGGTCATGGTCCTGGGCGGCGACGGAACCATCCTGCGGGCCGCAGAGTTGGTCCGAGAAGTGGACGTCCCGCTGCTGGGTGTGAACCTGGGTCACGTTGGCTTCCTGGCCGAGAGTGAACGCGCCGACCTCGCCCAGACCGTCGAGTGGATTGCCAGCCGTCAGTACACGGTGGAAGAGCGCATGACCATCGACGTCCAGGTCTGGGTCAAGGGCCAGAAGATTTGGCACACGTGGGCGCTGAACGAGGCAGCCATTGAGAAGGCCAACCGCGAACGCATGTTGGAAGTCGTCACGGAAGTGGATGAACGTCCGTTGACGTCCTTCGGATGTGATGGCGTTGTCCTGGCAACCCCCACGGGTTCCACTGCCTATGCCTTTTCGTCCGGCGGGCCAGTGGTATGGCCTGAGGTGGAAGCCTTGGTCATCGTTCCCATCAGTGCCCATGCGCTGTTCGCCAAGCCCTTGGTGGTGTCGCCGAGGTCGAAGCTGGCCGTGGAAATCATGAGCAGGACCGACGCCTTGGGCGTCCTCTGGTGCGATGGGCGGCGTTCCGTGGATCTCCCTCCGGGTGCCCGCGTTGAAGTCACGCGCTCCGCGACTCCGGTGCGGCTCGCGCGCACACACAAGACGCCGTTCTCAGCCCGGCTTGTCCGCAAGTTCGAGCTGCCCATCCACGGCTGGCGTGGCCCGGCTCCCCGGAGCGGCGAAGTCCACACCGGTCCCATCCCCGTCATCCGTACCCTTTCACCGGCTCCGTTGCCCAGTCCGCGGGATGTAGATGGTCCCCGGGACGGTGACCTTCCCGACTCCACGAATGCGAAGTGAACCATGCTTGAAGAACTCCGAATCCGTGACCTTGGCGTCATAACCGACGCCGCCCTGCCGCTGGGGCCTGGCCTGAGCGTCGTGACCGGCGAAACCGGCGCGGGCAAGACCATGGTGGTGACCGCCGTCGGGCTTCTTCTGGGTGCCCGATCGGATGCCGGCGCCGTCCGTAGCGGCGCCAAGTCCGCATCCGCCGAAGCTGTGCTGAAGCTGGACCCCGCGCACAGCGCTGTGGAGCGTGCCAAGGAGGCCGGCGGCGAAGCGGAAGAGTTCGACGGCGTGGCTGAGCTCCTGCTGGCCCGCACCGTGGGTGCCGATGGTCGCAGCCGGGCATACGTTGGCGGGCGCGCGGCACCTGTGGGCGTGTTGGCCGAACTGGGGGAGAGCCTGGTGGTGGTCCATGGCCAGTCGGACCAGATCCGTCTCAAGAGCGCCACTGCGCAGCGGCATGCCCTGGACAGGTTTGCCGGGGCACCACTGGCGAAGGTGCTGGGGGAGTACCAAGAACTCTATAACCACTGGAAAGCCATCCAGGCAGAACTTGAAACGCTCCGCAGCGAAGCCCGCGAACGCCTGCGGGAAGCTGAGTCTTTGGACGCGGCCCTGAAGGAAATTGACGAAGTGGATCCTCAGCCTGGTGAGGACGACACGCTGAAGGCCGAGGCAGTGAAGCTGGCCAACGTGGAAGAACTCCGGTTGGCGGCAGCGGCCGCCCATGAGTCCCTCATCGCCGAGGAATTCGGGGATGCAGGGGATGCAACGTCCATGGTGGATGCGGCGAAACGGACTCTGGAACACGTAGCCGACCACGACGAAGAACTGCGATCCGCTGCTGCCCGGCTTGCCGAGGTGGGATTCCTGCTCAACGACATCGCGGCCGAGCTCTCAAGCTACCAAGCCGCCTTGGACACCGAAGGCCCTGAGCGGCTCTCCGAAATCGAGGAACGCCGGGCCGCCCTGGCCAAGCTGATCCGCAAATATGCCCCGAGTATCGACGAAGTGCTCGAATGGGCGGCTACTGCGAGGACGCGCCTGGACGAGTTGCAGGATGACTCCAGTCGGATCGAGTCCCTGGATGCTGAAGTGGCCTCTGCGGAGGCAACTCTCCGCAAGCAGGCATCGGCCATCAGCAAGGCCCGCCTCAAAGCGGCCAAGGACCTCTCAGCCCGGGTGAGCGCGGAGCTGAAGGCCTTGGCGATGGCGGACGCCACGTTGGTCATCGAGGTCGATGGCAGCGGCGCGCTGGGCCCGTGGGGCTCCGACGAGATCGCTTTCCTCCTCCAGCCGCACTCAGGCGCCCCGGCACGTCCGTTGGGCAAGGGAGCCTCCGGGGGTGAACTGTCCAGGGTCATGTTGGCCATCGAGGTAGTGCTCGCCGCAGTCGATCCTGTTCCGACGTTCGTCTTCGATGAGGTGGACGCAGGCGTGGGTGGGCGTGCCGCCGTCGAAATCGGACGCCGGCTCGCCATGCTGGCCCGCCACGTCCAGGTCCTGGTGGTAACGCACCTGCCCCAGGTAGCTGCCTTCGCCGATCAGCACATCCGCGTGACAAAAACGTCCGTGCGGGGCGCCGACGGGAAGACGACCACAGGTTTCACCTCCAGTGACGTCCAGCTGCTGAGCGATGACGAGCGCGTCAAGGAACTGGCCCGCATGCTGGCCGGGCAAGAGGACTCTGAGTCCGCGCAGGCGCACGCCCAGGAATTGTTGGACGACGCGAAGCTCCTGCCGCAGCGCGCTTAGCTTTGGAACGAGGCGCCGAGGGGAGTGCGAGCACTATCACATCCGGATACTTAATCCCGCCCGGCTCTTGCTTGGAATGCGGTGGTGAGCAACTATTGACCATTTGGGGAATCCGAACAGACGCTTGGAAGGCGTAATTGA
Organism: Paenarthrobacter sp. A20; assembly: GCF_024168825.1. NCBI lineage: Bacteria > Bacillati > Actinomycetota > Actinomycetes > Micrococcales > Micrococcaceae > Paenarthrobacter > Paenarthrobacter sp. A20. The sequence goes on from NZ_JALJWH010000001.1 coordinate 2,837,027, forward strand.
TGATAAGCTCGAATTCCGTGGTGCAGCGATCAAATTCCCGTGTAAATTCCCGGTTCCCGGGCTCGTCCAAGACGACCAAACACATCTTCGTCACCGGTGGTGTGGCGTCCTCGCTCGGTAAGGGTCTGACGGCTTCAAGCCTCGGCCACCTGCTGCGGGCACGCGGTTTGTCTGTAACTATGCAGAAGCTCGATCCCTACCTGAACGTGGATCCGGGCACGATGAACCCCTTCCAGCACGGCGAAGTATTCGTGACGGATGACGGCGCCGAAACCGACCTCGACATCGGACATTACGAGCGCTTCCTCGATGAAAACCTTGAAGGTTCGGCCAACGTCACGACGGGCCAGATCTACTCCACCGTTATCGCCAAGGAACGTCGCGGCGAATACCTCGGAGACACCGTCCAGGTCATTCCGCACATCACCGATGAAATCAAGCGCCGCATGCGCCTGCCTGCCGAGGGCAAGAACGCTCCGGACGTCATCATCACCGAAATCGGCGGCACGGTGGGCGACATCGAGTCGCAGCCGTTCCTGGAGTCGGCCCGCCAGGTCCGCCAGGATGTTGGCCGCAACAACGTCTTCTTCCTGCACGTCTCGCTGGTCCCGTACATCGGTCCTTCCCAGGAACTGAAGACCAAGCCGACGCAGCACTCCGTGGCAGCGCTCCGCTCCATTGGTATCCAGCCTGAAGCGATCGTGATCCGCTCCGACCGCGAAGTGCCGGACGCCATGCGTGAGAAGATCGGCCGCATGTGCGACGTCGACATCGATGCCGTGGTTAACGCCGCCGACGCACCCAGCATTTACGACATCCCCAAGACCCTTCACTCACAGGGCCTGGATTCCTACATCGTCCGTGCGTTGGACCTGCCGTTCAAGGACGTTGACTGGAGCAAGTGGGACAAGCTGCTTGAAGCCGTCCACAACCCCAAGCATGAGGTTGAGGTTGCACTGGTGGGCAAGTACATCGACCTTCCGGACGCTTACCTCTCGGTCACAGAGGCACTGCGCGCCGGCGGTTTCGCCAACGAAGCCAAGGTCAAGATCCGCTGGGTCCCCTCGGACGAGTGCGAAACCCTCGCAGGTGCGACCAAGGCCCTCGCCGGTGTAGACGCAATTTGCGTGCCCGGTGGCTTCGGCATCCGTGGCCTTGAGGGAAAGCTCGGCGCGTTGAAGTTCGCCCGTGAAACCAAGCTCCCGGTCCTGGGCCTGTGCCTTGGCCTGCAGTGCATGGTGATCGAGTACGCCCGCAACGTCGTTGGCCTCGAAGGTGCTTCCTCCAGCGAGTTCGAGCCCGATTCCAAGTACCCGGTCATTGCCACCATGGAAGAGCAGCTGGACATCGTGGACGGCAAGGGCGACCTCGGCGGCACCATGCGCCTGGGCCTGTATGAAGCCAAGCTGGACGAGGGCTCGGTCATTGCCGAGACCTACGGCACCACCACGGTCAGCGAACGCCACCGCCACCGCTACGAGGTCAACAACAAGTACCGCGAGCAGATCGCTGCCAAGGGCCTGGTGTTCTCCGGTACCTCTCCCGATGGCAAGCTGGTGGAGTACGTTGAGCTTCCCCGCGAAGTCCACCCGTTCTACGTGGCAACACAGGCGCACCCGGAGCTCAGCTCCCGCCCGACGCGTCCGCACCCGCTGTTCGCAGGCCTGGTCAAGGCTGCCCTGGAGCGTCGTGAAGGCGTAGCCGTGGACACCAAGTCCGATGCCCGCGCGGTAGCTGCCAAGTAAACGCAAGAACTAACGAAGGACGGCGCGATGCCCGGTATTTCTGAAACCCCCCGCACTTCAAGGCAGGTTTCGGATATGCCGAGCCCGCGCCGTCTTTTGTCTACCAACAAGGTTTACGAAGGCCGCATTTGGGACGTCGTCAGCGACTCGTTCCAGCTCAGCGAAGACACTGACACCCTGGTTCGCGACTACATCGACCATCCGGGCGCCGTAGCGGTGCTTCCCATGAACGTGGACGGCGAGATCCTGCTGTTGAAGCAGTATCGGCATCCCGTGGGTATGGACCTCTGGGAGATTCCGGCCGGCCTCCTTGATATCGAAGGCGAGGACTTCGTGGTGGGCGCGGCACGGGAGCTGGCAGAAGAAGCTGACCTCAACGCGGCCACGTGGAACGTCCTGGCGGACTTCTTTAACTCGCCGGGCTCGTCCAGTGAGGCCATCCGCATCTATTTGGCACGCGGACTCAGCGATGTCCCGGAAGCGGATCGCCACACCCGCACCGACGAAGAGGCGGAGATCGAGTTGCATTGGGTTCCCCTCGAAGACGCGGTACGGGCTGTGCTCGAGGGCCGCCTCCACAATCCCTCGGCGGTAGTCGGTATCTTGGCTGCTGCTGCCGCGAAAGCTGATGGATTCACCAGCCTTCGTCCTGCCAACGCGCCGTGGCCGGCCCATCCGAGCCAGCGCTGAGCATGGCCGAAGCCGCCACGCGAACTCCTACCGGCATTGATCGCGCAGTAACGGACTACCTTCAGCATGTAGGTGTAGAGCGCGGCCTGGCCGCGAATACCCTGGCTGCGTACCGCCGTGACCTGGCCAGGTACTCGAATTTCCTGGCGACACAGGGAGTGGAACGGCCCGGCAATATTACCCGGCATCACGTGACCGCTTTCGTTCAGGCACTGTCAGACGGCAGCGACGGTGCCGCTGTGCTGGGTGTGCGCTCTGCGGCGCGAACAGTTGTGGCCGTCCGCGGACTTCACAAGTTCTGGGCGCTGGAAGGAACCACGACGGCGGACCCCGCCAGCGATGTCCACCCGCCCATGCCCGGCAAGCGGCTTCCAAAAGCCATCAGCGTTGGCGAGGTCACGCGCATCCTGGAGGCGGCGGGCGCGGATACGCCTACCGGGCTCAGGGACCGCGCACTCCTTGAATTCCTGTACTCCACCGGAGCCCGCATCAGCGAGGCCGTCGGTTTGGACGTGGACGACGTTTCCCTCGAAGACGCCGGTGGCGATCCCGCCATCGTGCGGTTGTTCGGTAAGGGTTCCAAGGAGAGGCTGGTGCCCCTTGGCTCTTACGGAGCCCGCGCCGTCGGGGCCTATGTTGTCCGTGGCAGGCCGCTGCTGGCGTCCAAGGGCAAAGGCACGCCGGCGCTGTTCCTCAACGCCCGGGGTGGCCGGATCAGCAGGCAGAGCGCCTGGACCATCCTCAAGGTGGCGGCCGAAAAGGCCAACATCACCAAGGACGTCTCGCCGCACACCCTGAGGCACTCTTTCGCGACACACCTGCTTGAGGGTGGTGCGGATGTCAGGGTGGTGCAGGAGTTACTGGGTCACGCCTCGGTGACCACCACGCAGGTTTATACGTTGGTCACCGCGGATACGCTGCGCGAGGTTTATGCAGCGGCGCACCCCAGAGCGCTCGGCTAACCAGGGCGCTCGGCTAACCAGGGCGCTCGGCCAGCCGCCCAGTTACCCGAGTACGTCCAGCGTCACTTCCAGGGCGTCGACGAACAGTGCCAACAACGAGGTCACCAGGCCTGCCACCAGCAAGAGTCCCGGGTGGGCGAGCCCCACCACCACCCGCTTGAGCTCGGGGCGTCCTTTGAGGAACTTCTTGGGAACCCTCGTCTTCACCGGTACTTGCCGCCAGCCCCGCAACCGCCGCAGGAACCACGCACAGCGCACGATGAACGCCATCCAGAGGATCGAAAGCACCAGTGGAACCGCGGCCAGCATGATATTGAAGCCGAGGGCCGTGACTTCCTTTTCGGAGTCGCCTATCAAGGACTGGACCGTTGTGGAGATGGAGGCGCTCATCACCACGGAGGCGGCCCACACCATGAAGGCAGCAACGAGCGCCAGGAACCGCACGAAGAAATGACCCAGTACCGTTGCGTCCACAGCCCTGAGGTGGCTCCGGGGCGTGGCATGCAGGACCACCAGCGTCGAGACCAAGGTAGGCAAGGCAGCCAGAAGGACCAACAGGTACCAGCTCCATCCGGCGAGGTCCACCACTTCGTCCAACACGATGAGTCCGGACCATACGACCGTCCAGGCCCAGCCTGCGTAGAGCGGGTGCGCCACCAGCCATCGGGGCAGCCACGTGTCCCGCTCCGGCCTCGCTTTGCGAACAGTTTCAGAAGCAGCTTCGTCGCCGGCACCACCCACGGTGGACTGCAGCTCAGCGGCGTCGTCGACGGCGGCCACTGTGGCGCGCACGTCACCCCCACCTTCAGTCATGGGCTCACTGTAGCAATGGCGGCCGCGGCAGGGGAGATCAGGTTAAGGTAGGCAGCATGACTGCAGCCCATGTGACCTTGTGCTTCCTCCTCCGCGACGGCGCGGACGGCGAACATGTTCTGCTGGGGACCAAGAAGACTGGTTTTGGCCGGGGCAAAATTGTGGGTGTCGGCGGACACGTGGAGTTGGGGGAGACCGCCTCGCAGGCGGCGTGCCGGGAGGTCATGGAGGAGATCAATGTAGTGGTCCGTGCCCCGGATCTGATTCCGGCGGGCAGTGTCGACTTTGTGTTTCCGGCCAGGCCGGATTGGAACATGGCCACAACGGTGTTCCTCACTCGATCATGGGAGGGAGATCCGTCCGAAAGCGACGAGATCGCCCCTGAGTGGTTCCCCGTTGCCCGGCTTCCGGTGGAACGCATGTGGGCCGATGCCGAGCATTGGCTGCCGGCCATGATCTCGGGTCAGCGGATCGCCGTGCGTGTTGCGTTGGCCGAGGACAACGAGAGTGTGGCCGACGTGAGCACCGTTGAGTGGGTGGACCAGGAGCCTTAAGGGTGGACCGGGAGCCTTAGGAACAGCGACGGCGGGCCGGTCACCATGTCGGTGACCGGCCCGCCGTCGTAAGTCTCCTGAAGTACCAGAAGCGTTACGGCACGTGCCGCTCTTCCGGGCCGTTGTATTCGCTCAAAGGACGTATCAGCGAGTTGGCGGCTACCTGCTCCATGATGTGTGCGGTCCATCCCGTGATGCGGCTGGCGACGAACAGGGGCGTGAAAGTCTGGGTGTCGAAGCCCATGAGGTGGTACGTGGGGCCGGCCGGGTAGTCGAGGTTGGGCTTGATGGCCTTTGCCTCGTCCATGGCCTGCTCCAAGCCGTTGTAGAGCCCCAGGAGCTCAGGCCGGCCGTAGTGGGCGATCATCTTGTCCAGTGCGGCCTTCATAGTGGGAACGCGGGAATCACCGTGCTTGTAGACGCGGTGTCCGAAGCCCATGACCTTCTTCTTCTGCGCCAGGGCGTCCTCCATCCAAGCACGGGCCCGTGTGGCCGCTTCCTCGAGGGATTCTTCGCTGCGGATACCGATCTCATCGAACGTGTGCATCACGGCCTCGTTGGCACCGCCATGCAGCGGACCCTTGAGGGCGCCGATTGCTGCGGTGACCGCTGAGTGCAGGTCTGACAATGTGGACGTGACCACGCGGGCGGTGAAGGTGGAGGCGTTGAAGGAGTGCTCGGCGTACAGGATCATTGAGACGTTGAACGCCTCAACCACTTCGGGAACCTGCTCTTCGCCGAACGTCATCCACAGGAAGTTCGCCGAGTAGTCCAGGTCCTGACGCGGTTCGATCGCGTCCTGGCCGCGGCGGCGGCGCTGGTCATAGGCCACGACAGCAGGCATGGCCGCCCAGAGGTCGATGGCCTTCTTCATGTTTGCCTCGGGGGAGGAATCCTCGGCCAGTTCGTGCCGGGCACCGAGCACCGATGCGGCAGTGCGGCAGACGTCCATGGGGTGCGCCGTAGTGGGCAACGTATCCACCACCGACTTGACCACGGGGTCCAGGGCGCGGCCTGCACGCTCCCGGGCAGTGAATTCTGCCAGCTGGGCTTCGTCAGGCAGTTCGCCGTTCCACAGCAGGTAGGCAACCTCTTCGAAGCTGCATTTGGCGGCCAATTCCTGGACCGGGTACCCGCGATACAGCAGCGAGTTGGTGTCCGGGTTGACCTTCGAGACGGCGGTGTAATCCACCACGACGCCGGCAAGGCCTTTTTTGATGTCAACAGCTGCCATGCTGCTCTCCTTCGTTCATAATGCAAGCGGCCCGGAAGCCCCGGACTGCCTGCTTTCCCCTGTATGAATCCCGGGTCCTAGCGAGTGCCAGGAACCTGGAAGTTGAAAACGCCGGTATCGAATTGGTTGTATGCCTCGTAGTCGACGAGTTCGTAGAGGCGCGCACGCGTGAGCATGTTTTCCACCTGCGCTTCCTGGGTCCCCGCAGCCTTAATCGATTCCAGAGTACGCTCTGCAGCGCCCATGGCAATGCGGAGCAGGGTGACCGGGTAGATGACCATGTTCACGCCGACGCCCTGAAGCTGCTCCACGGTGAAGAGGTCGCTTTTGCCGAACTCGGTCATGTTGGCCAGGATGGGCACGTCAACTGCGTCGCGGATGGCCTGGAACTCGCTCAAATCACGCATGGCTTCGGGGAAGATGGCGTCGGCGCCGGCATCCACCAGTGCTTTGGCGCGGTCCTGTGCGGCCTGGATTCCTTCGACGGCGCGGATGTCTGTGCGGGCCATGATGAGGAAGTTCGGGTCGCGGCGTGCGTCTGCTGCGGCGCGGATGCGTTTGGTGGCGGTGTCGATGTCGACGACGTTCTTGCCGTCCAGGTGCCCGCAGCGCTTGGGGTTGAACTGGTCCTCGATGTGGCAGCCGGCCAGGCCCGCGTTTTCGAGTTCCTGGATGGTGCGGGCTACGTTCATGGGTTCGCCGAAGCCTGTGTCGGCGTCCACCAAGGAGGGCAGGTCCGTCATGCGGGCGATCTGTCCGGCCCGGGTGGCTACCTCGGTCAGGGTGGTCAGGCCGATGTCCGGCAGCCCGAGGTCGTTGGCCAGGACGGCGCCGGAGATGTACACGCCGGCGAAGCCCTTTTCCTCGATCAGCCGTGCTGAGAGCGGGTTGAACGCACCCGGGAACTGCTGCACGGTCCCGGAGGCCAGCAGTTCCCGCAGCTTGAGCCGTTTCTGTTCGGGCGTGACTTTGGAGTACAGCATTTAGAACAGTCCCTTGGGTGCGTTGCTGAGGTCGATCACGCCGGGTGCTGCTGTGATGTTCAGTTGGTCCAGTTCGCCTTCGCCCAGTTCGGTGACACGTTCGACGGCGGCCAGGAACCTTTCGATTTCGGCTTCCTCCACCAACCCGGCGGCGAGGGTGCGGAACTTGTTCACGTACTGCTCGCGGGCGAACGGCCGGGCACCGAGCGGGTGGGCGTCGGCGACGGCGATCTCGTCCGTGACAACCGACCCATCCGTGAGTGTGATGACAACAGTGCCGCCGAAGGCTTTCTCTGCGATGTCCAACGAGTGGTAGCGGCGGGTCCATTCCGGGTCTTCCACGGTGGTGACTTTGTGCCAGAGTTCCACGGTGTCCGGGCGTGCGGCGCGTTCGGGGGCGTAGGAGTCCACGTGGTGCCAGGCGCCGTCCTGCAGGGCGACGGTGAAGATGTACGGGATGGAGTGGTCCAGGGTTTCACGGGATGCGGTGGGGGAGTACTTCTGGGGGTCGTTCGCGCCGGAACCGATCACGTAGTGCGTGTGGTGGCTGGTCTTGATCAGCACGGATTCCACCTTGGCCGGGTCGGTGGTTTCGGGGTGCTCGCGGTGGAGTTTGCGGGCGAGGTCGATCCACGCCTGGGCCTGGTATTCGGCAGAGTGTTCCTTGGTGTACGTGTCCAGGATGGCGCGCTTGGCTTCACCGGGCAGCGGCAGGGGAACCTCGTAGGAGGCGTCCGGGCCGTCCAGCATCCAGGCGATCACGCCGTCTTCGCCTTCGTAGATCGGCACCGGTGAGGTCTGGCCGCGCATGGAGCGGTCTACGGCTTCGACGGCCATTTTGCCTGCGAAGGCCGGGGCGTGGGCTTTCCAGGTGGAGATTTCGCCCTTGCGGGATTGCCGGGTGGCCGTGGTGGTGTGCAGGGCCTGGCCCACGGACTGGAAGATCGTCTCAACATCGAGGCCCAACAACGTGCCGATACCGGCTGCGGCGGACGGGCCGAGATGGGCCACATGGTCGATCTTGTGCTTGTGCAGGCAGATGGCCTTGACAAGGTTCACCTGGATCTCGTAGCCGGTAGCGATGGCACGGACCAGGTCCGCGCCGTTGGAACCGACGTGCTGGGCGACGGCGAGGATCGGCGGGATGTTATCGCCCGGGTGGGAGTAATCCGCGGCCAGGAACGTGTCGTGGTAATCGAGTTCGCGCACGGCAACACCGTTGGCCCAGGCAGCCCACTCCGGGGAGACCTGCTCGCTGATGCCGAAAACGTGGGCGCCCTTGCCGTTGGTACTGGGCGCGTGCGTGAGGGCCTGCGCGCGGGCGGCGACGATGGGTGCCCGGTTCAGCGAGGCGATGGCCACCGAAGCGTTGTCGATGATCCGGTTGATCACCATGTCGGTGACCTCCGGGGTGACCTCGACGGGGTCGGCGGCGACCACGGCGATCTTGTGCGCCAACTGCTCCTCGCGGGGGAGGTTCTCTTCGCTCTTGTAGACGCGGACGTGGTTGATCTTGACCATGGTGCTCCTTCTAGTGAGTCGTTCTAGCGGGCCGGATGAGCGGCCTTGACGTGGGTGAGACTGCGGTGGAGGTGAAGTGTGGTTGCGGCCTCTGCCAGCCGCGGGTTGCCGGCGGCGATGGCCTCGGCGATGGCGGCGTGCTCGGCGGCGGCCGCGTGGAGCCTGGCTGCGTCGTCGGCTGCCAGCCGGCGGACCCTGACCAAGTGGACTCGGAGGCTGCGCATGGCCTGGGCCAAATAGCTGTTTGAAATTGCAGAGTCGATGGCGTCGTCCAAGCGGCTAACCAACGCGTAGTACTCGTGCCGCGCGGGGTCCTCGTCGCTGAGCAATTCAGGCGCCAGCAGCAGTTGGGCATGCAGCTCGGCGAACACCCCCGGCTCGCCACGTTGGGCGGCCAGGGCCGCGGCCCTCACCTCAAGGGTTTCGCGCAGTTCGAACAGTTCGTCAATGCTGTCCAGCGAGATATCGGTAACGACGACGCCGCGGCCTCCTGCCGCCGTCGTGAGTCCTTCTGCGGTGAGCCGGCTCAGCGCTTCCCGGACCGGGGTGCGGGACACGCCAAGACGTTCGGACTGCTCGACTTCCGCGAGGACCGTGCCTGGCCGAAGGCGCCATTCAATGATGTCTTCACGGAGGGCGTTGTAAGCCCTATCACTGGCGCGCATGCCATCAGTGTATACACAGGGCCCTCAGATAGTCATTAAGGCGACCATAAATCGCATCTCTGTATACATACGAGTTTATGCGCGGTTCCATCCGTACTCGTTTTCCGGCCGGCCAGGGGTGCCGTACCGCGGCGCCCTGGTGACGGTGCCGGCGTCTGCCAAGTACTCCAGGTAGCGGCGGGCGGTGACGCGGGACATGCCAAGCGCGTCCATCACCTCACTTGCTGACACCGGCTGATGTCCGGCCCGCACCAGGTCTTTCACTGCTTCCAACGTGGACCCGGATAGGCCCTTGGGTAGTGGAAGCTCTGTTGGTGCCCGAAGACTGGCAAACGCTTGGTCGACATCCCTCTGCGATGCTCCGGCTTTGGAGATCCCGGACATCGAACCAGCCAACTGTTCGCGGAAGGTCCGGTAGCTGCCGAGTTTGTCCGCGAACGTAGCGTAAGTGAAGGGCTTGATGAGGTACTGCACGACGCCGATGGAGACGGCGCTGCGCACGATGTTCAGTTCCCGGACGGCAGTGATGGCAATGATGTCGGCAAACACTCCTGCAGACCTCATGCGCCGGGCGACATCCAGGCCGTGCAGGTCCGGCAAATTCATGTCCAGGAGGACCAGGTCCACCGGCGTGGCGGATGCGGCGAATTCGCCAAGGATGCGGAGGGCTGACTGGCCGTCGGGCGCCGTCCCCACCAAGGTGAAACCGTCCAAGCGGCCTATGTAGACGGAGTGGGCGTCCGAGGCTATCGGCTCGTCCTCCACCACAAGGACGCGGATGTCTGTCATGCCTTCTCTTCCTCGGGAACCGGAGCGGGCAGCACAACGTGGAACTGTGCCCCGCCGGGATTGCTGATGGTCATCGTACCTTTGAGCCGATCCACTGCTTGACGAACAAGGGCGAGGCCGACGCCGCGGCCATGTGAACCCCGCGGATTTTCAGTGGAGGACTTGGTGCTGAATCCGTACTGCAGGATGTCATCAATGGAGTCCGGGTTGATTCCGCTGCCCGAGTCCCGCACCGTGAATTCGACGACGGCGGGCCACGCTTCGACTTCCAGCTCCACCTTCCTGGGCAACCCGCCGGCGGCTGCAGCATCAATAGCGTTGTCCAGTAGGTTTCCCAGGATGGTCACCAGGTCCTGGACCTCCAGGCCCCGGACACCGGAATCCCCGGACGTCCTGACAACCAGGTCCACCCCACGTTCATGGGCTTCGGCTGCCTTGCCCATTACCAGGGCGCTCATGACGGGCTCGTCCACAGAGGCCACCATGTCATCGGTCAGCTGCTGGCTGAGTTGAAGATCCTTGGTGGCAAAGTCCAGGGCCTGCGGAGTGCGGCCCAGTTCCAGCAGGGACACGATCATGTGCAGCCGGTTGGCGTGCTCATGGGTTTGGGCCCGCAAGGCATCAGAGAGAGTCTTCATCGTTTGGAGTTCCGTGCCCAGGGACTCGATTTCCGTGCGGTCCCGGATAGTCGCCACTGTGCCGTAGACGGCAGGTTTTTGCCTGCTGCGCTCAGGCACCGGCCCCACCGCAGGAGCCTGGTTGACCACTAGGATCCGTGAACCCGTCAGATGGATTTCGTCGTGTGCTGGCCGGCCGGATTCGAACAGCGCCCGCAGGCTGCCATCGAAGGGGAGCTCGGACAGTTTCGGGGCAGCGTCAGGTGACCGGTCGGCGTCGGAGGGTTGGAGTCCCAACAGCTCCGCTGCCTGGTCGTTGTACATCACGGCTTTCCCCTGTGTGTCGATCAGGATCACGCCCTCGCGGACCGAATGGAGGACGGACTCGTAGTAGGCGAAGAGCTGCGCCAGCTGTTCGGGTCCCCATCCGCGCGTGACGGAGCGGAGGTAGCGTCCCAGCATCCAGGAAGCGAAAGACCCAAAGGTCAACACCACCAGCGCAATCCCACCAATCACCCCCAACCGCTCGGCGACATCGGTGTCCACCGTGCGGACCGTGACGCCGGCAGCTACCAGGGCCTTGATGTTTCCATCGCTATCCTTGACGGGCGCAATGGTGCGGACCGATGGGCCCAAGGTGCCCGCGGTGACTTCGGTGAATGTTTCGCCGCGCAGCGCGGGTTCAATGGTGCCGATGTACGGCTTGCCCAGCTCCTCTGTCCGGGGATGGGTCCAGCGTGTCCGGTCCGGAGCCATGATCGTGATGAAGTCGGCCTCGGCGTCGTCCATGACGTCCCGGGCGTAAGGCTGCAGGACCGCAGAGGGATCTGCCGTTCCGGCCGCCTCCAGGACAAGGGGGTTGTTCGCGATCGAGGCTGCGAGGGCAAGCATCCGTCCACCGGCATTGTCATAGGCCCTGTCCCTGGCCTCCACCACGGAGAACGCCCCGAAGACCGCAGTCAGCACAAGGACGAACAGCAGGTTCGCCACGAACAAGCGGCGGGCGATGCTCCAGCTGTGAAACACATGGACCTCCATGACCAATATGACCGCAACGGTGATGTGTGTCACCAACGGCTCAATGATGGATATCACACAAGGGCAGCGGAGTGGACATCAGTGCAGGACCGCAGCGCCTTTACACAGTATCCAAAGGAGAATCCCATGACCTCTCAACGAGGAGAGTCGGCAGTAGCTGCCAAAGCTGGACGCAAGGGGCTCGACAAGTCGCATTACTTGTACATCGCTGTCATCCTGGCCGTAGTGCTGGGTGCAGTGGTCGGCCTGGTGTTCCCGGAGGTCGGCAAGTCACTCAAGCCGCTCGGCGATGGCTTCATCAAGCTCATCAAAATGATGATCGCTCCGGTCATTTTCTGCACCATCGTCCTGGGCATCGGCTCCATCGCCAAGGCGGCCACCGTTGGCAAGGTCGGCGGCCTGGCCCTCGGCTACTTCGTGGCCATGTCAACCTTCGCCCTGGCTATCGGCCTTGTGGTCGGCAACCTGATCCACCCGGGTGAGGGGCTCAAGCTGACCCCGTACGATCCCACCAAGAAGGCCGACACGAACAGCACCGTCGACTTCCTCCTGGGAATCATCCCCGGTGACATCCCCGTGCTGCCTACCCTGCTTGCTGCCATCCTGGTCGGTTTCGCCCTGCAGAAGATGGGCAAGCAAGGCGCCCCCATCCTCGGCGCCATCGGACACGGACAACGGCTTGTCTTCCGCATCCTCATCATGATCATGTGGCTGGCTCCGGTTGGCGCTTTTGGCGCCATCGCCGCCGTCGTCGGCGCCACCGGCGCCCAGGCGATCCTCAGCATGTTCACCCTGATGCTGGCCTTCTACGTCACCTGCGCCCTGTTCATCGTGGTCATCCTGGGCACCCTGCTTCGTGCAGTTGCCGGCGTGAACATCTTCCGGCTCATGAAGTACCTGGCCCGCGAGTACCTCCTGATCTTCTCCACCTCTTCCTCCGAGGCCGCACTGCCCCGCCTCATCGCCAAGATGGAGCACCTGGGTGTCTCCAAGCCGGTGGTCGGCGTCACGGTTCCCACGGGCTACTCCTTCAACCTTGACGGCACTGCGATCTACCTGACCATGGCTTCCCTGTTCGTCGCCAACGCCATGGGCACGCCGCTGGACCTCGGTGCGCAGATCTCCCTGCTGGTCTTCATGATCATCGCCTCCAAGGGCGCGGCAGGCGTTACCGGTGCCGGACTTGCGACCCTGGCGGCCGGCCTCCAGGCACACAAGCCGGAACTCCTGGGCGGCGTGGGCATGATCGTGGGAATCGACCGCTTCATGTCCGAGGCCCGCGCGCTGACCAACTTCACAGGCAATGCCGTGGCAACCGTCCTGATCGGTACCTGGGTCAAGGAAATCGACAACGGACAGGTGGAACGCGTCCTCTCCGGGAGCGAGCCCTTCGATGAGCAGACCATGATCGCCCACGGTGTCGAAGAAGAGGCTGCCCCTGAAGCCGACAACCGCGAGAAGGCAACCGTCTAGCAAGGACGAGTTCCTGCAGGACGGATGAGTCGAAGGCCGGCATCCCACGGGGTGCCGGCCTTCGGCATTTAACGCCCCACCGCCGGACCAATTGCCGAACCTTCGACCTCAACTAGAGGGTCAAGGCTCAACGGTGGGACAAAGTCAAGTTCCCCAAATAACCGTGTCGGGCGCTGTAGCCTAGGTGGGTAGTAGCGCTGTAGCTGGGGGCCAGCGGCAGGGAAGATCGTCGTCGAAAGAGTGGTTAGATACGTGAGCATCGAACGGGGTTCAGCAACGCTGGAAGGCACCGAGCTCGATCTGGAAGACGCCATCATGGGGCCCACGGGCCGCCCTCACCGCGAATTTCCGGAACCGGCTCCACTTGCCTCCCACGGCCCGGCGAGAGTCATCGCCATGGTCAACCAAAAAGGTGGCGTGGGCAAGACCACGTCCACCATCAACCTCGCTGCTGCGCTCGCCGAATACGGCCGGCGCGTGCTGTTGGTGGACTTCGATCCCCAGGGCGCACTGTCCGCGGGTCTTGGTGCCAATCCGCACGAACTGGACCTCACCGTCTACAACGTCCTGATGGACCGCAAAGTAGACATCCGTGATGCCATCCAGCAGACCGGCGTCGAGGGCGTTGACCTTCTTCCTGCCAACATCGACCTCTCTGCCGCGGAAGTCCAGCTCGTTAACGAGGTGGCCCGCGAGCAAGTCCTGGATCGCGCGCTCAAGAGCGTCGAGGACGATTACGACGTCGTCCTGATTGACTGCCAGCCGTCCTTGGGACTCCTGACCGTCAATGCGCTGACGGCGGCCCATGGAGTGATCATCCCGCTGATTTGCGAGTTCTTCGCCTTGCGGGCCGTTGCGCTCCTGGTGGAGACCATTGAAAAAGTACAGGACCGGCTTAACCCGCGACTTCAGGTGGACGGTGTCCTGGCCACCATGTACGACGCCCGCACCCTGCACAGCCGCGAAGTGATCTCACGCCTCGTGGAGGCCTTCGGCGACAAGGTCTTCGAGACTGTCATCAAGCGTTCCATCAAGTTTGCGGATGCCACCGTGGCGGCCGAACCGATCACCAGTTACGCGGGCAACCACATCGGTGCCGACGCCTACCGCCGCCTTGCCAAGGAACTGATCTCGCGCGGCGGCGCGCCGTAGCGGACGGTGGGACCCTCACTCGCCCCGACCGCGGACGCGGGTTCCGCCGTCACCGCAGAAGCGCCCGACGCCGGTACCTCCGAAGGCCGTAAGGCGGGCTTCGAGGTACGGCTGGCCAACTTCACCGGCCCGTTCGATCTCTTGCTTGGCCTTATTTCCAAGCACAAGCTGGATATCACCGAGGTGGCCTTGGCCACCGTTACCGATGAATTCATCAAATACATCCGCCGTCTCCAGGAACTGGGGGAGGACTGGGCCCTGGATGAAGCCAGCGAGTTCCTGGTGATCGCGGCGACGCTGCTTGACCTGAAGGCAGCCCGGCTTCTGCCTGCGGGCGAGGTGGAGGACGCTGAGGATATCGCGCTCCTGGAGGCAAGGGACCTTCTCTTCGCCCGGCTCCTGCAGTACAAGGCCTTCAAGCAGATTGCCGGAATCATGGGCGAAACCCTGGAACAGGAAGCCCGCCGATACCCACGGCAAGTGGCACTGGAAGGTCATTTCGCCGCCCTGTTGCCCGAGCTCGTGTGGCGGCACACGCCCGGGCAGTTCGCGGAACTCGCCGCCAAAGCACTGAAACCCAAGGACGCAGCCCCGGCCGAGGTGGGATTGGACCACCTCCATGCCCCTCCGGTCAGCGTCAAGGAGCAGGCCGAGATTATGGGTTACCGCCTGAAGTTGGGTGCGCCACTGTCCTTTCAAACGCTGATAGCCGATGCCGCAACAACCTTGGTGGTGGTGGCACGTTTCCTGGCTTTGCTGGAGATGTTCCGCGACCGTGTGGTTGCCTTCGAACAGCCCGGCCCCCTGGCCGAGCTGACGGTTCGCTGGACGGGCGATGACGCCGGCTGGGACAGTTCCAGCTTGAATGAGGAATACGAAGCAGGGCCCGATGCGGGAAGCGGAGAGAACACCAGTGAGTGAGCAGGAAACGGCCCTTGACGGTCTGTCTGAACTGGAAATGCTGCCCGGCGGTGCGCGGTCGGCCTTGGAGGCGGTCCTCATGGTCATTGACGAACCGGCCGCCTCCGAGGAGTTGGCCGTGGGACTCAACGTAACGGTCGCCGTCGTCGAGGATTTGCTGCATGACCTGCAGCGGGAGTATAGCGGCTATACTGTTAAAGCCCCGGACGTGGATGCTGTCGGCTTTGTCGATGCCAGCACTGCACCCCGGGGTTTTGAATTGCGGAACGTCGCCGGCGGGTGGCGGATCTACTCACGGTCGGATTTTGCCGACATCGTGGGCAGGTTCGTTCTCGAAGGGCAGACCACCAGGCTCACTCAGGCAGCGCTTGAAACCTTGGCGGTCATCGCCTATCGGCAACCGGTCTCCAGGGCCCGGGTGTCTGCCATTCGCGGCGTCAACGTCGATTCTGTAGTCCGGACTCTGACCCAACGGGGTTTGATCGAGGATTCCGGAAACGATCCCGAATCCGGAGCTGTCCTTTACCGGACAACCTCCTACTTCCTGGAACGGATGGGCATCGGCTCGGTGGCGGAATTGCCCCAGCTTTCGCCGCACCTTCCAGGTTTGGAAGGGATCGACGAGCACTACGACGCCAGCCGGATGTAGCCACGGCTGCATCGGCACAGCACGAGAACTTAATACGGACAAAGCGGCACCATACGAACGGTGCCACAGCAACAAGGGGCAGACGATGTCTGCCCGGCTGGCTAGTGTTGATTTCAGCACTGAATGCCGGCCATTACTACACAAGGACGGGTCATGACACAGGCGGGACGCCAGAGTTCACCACGTAACGGTTCGGGACGCAACAGTTCTGGACGCAATGAGGCCAAGGGCGGCGCAGGCCGCTCCAACGCCGGCGGCTTCTCCGGCCGCGGCGGAAGCGCCGGCGCGGGAAAGCGCAACTTCACCCAGGGCGAGGGCCGCCCGTTTAAGGCTTCCAAGCCACGGGAAGCGGCCCCCTTCGATCCCGATAACCCCACATCGGCTGCCGACTTCGATCGGCGCGAGGCCGCCAGGCCCGCCAAGCCCTTCCGCAAGCCAGGCTCCAACAAGCCCGGCTTCGGCAAGGCACCGGGAACTCCGGGCGCAATAAAGCCGAAGGCGAAGCCTGCCAAGCAGTTTGGCTCCAAGGCCTTCGGCAGCGAACGCTTCGGCCAGAACCTCGGTCCCATCCGCAAGCCGGGCCGCAACCGTGGTCCGCGCCAGGAAGTCCCGCAGTCGGACCTCCACGACGTTGACGGCGTACGCCTGCAGAAGGTCATGGCCCAGGCCGGCGTGGCTTCCCGCCGCGTGTGCGAGGAAATGATCCTTGAAGGCCGTGTCGAGGTTGATGGCGTTGTCACCACGGAGCTCGGAATGCGCGTGGACCCCACGTCCGCCGTGATCCACGTTGATGGCATCCGGATCCAGCTCGACGAAACCCTCGTGTACATGGTCTTCAACAAGCCCAAGGGCGTCGTTTCCACCATGGAGGACCCCGAGGGCCGCCCCTGCATCAGCGACTTCCTCAAGAACAACAAGAACAAGGGCGAACGCCTGTTCCACGTAGGCCGCCTCGACGTCGCCACTGAGGGCCTGCTGCTGTTGACCAACGACGGCGAACTCGCCAACCGCTTGACGCACCCTTCCTATGAGGTACCCAAGACGTACCTCGTCCAGGTGCGCGGACCGTTCCCGCAGGGCGTCGGTGCGAAGCTGAAGAACGGCGTCGAGCTTGAAGACGGCGTGGCTGCAGTGGACTCCTTCCGCCTGGTTGACTCCACACCTGGCCACGTCCTGATTGAGGTTGTTCTCCACTCGGGAAAGAACCGTATTGTGCGCCGCATGTTCGACGCCGTCGGCTTCCCCGTTGAGCGGCTTGTCCGCGTCAAGGTCGGTCCCATCGGCTTGGGCGATCAGCGCCAGGGGAGCATCCGCAACCTCGGCAGGCAGGAAGTCGGTCACCTCCTGGCATCCGTAGGGCTCTAGGGCATGTCGGCATTCGGTACGCACGGCCGGGGCCATCTTGATGGTCCGGTCGTCGTTCTTGGTACTGGCTTGTTGGGGGCCAGCATTGGCCTCGGCCTGCGCGGACGTGGAGTTCCGGTCTTCCTTTCCGACCCCTCGCCCACCAACCAGGCTGTGGCGGTGGACATCGGGGCGGGACGGCCGGTGGCAGAACTGGAAGAAGAACCCCAGCTCGTCGTTGTTGCTGCACCGCCGGATGTTACTGCCGACGTTGTCCAACAGGCACTGACGGACTACCCGTCCGCCGTCGTGGTCGATATCGCCAGCGTGAAGGCCACTATCCAAGCGCAGCTGCGCGAACGCGGCGTGGACCTTTCCCGTTATGTGGGTACGCACCCAATGGCGGGCCGGGAAAAGTCCGGTCCCGTGGCTGCGCGGGGAGAGCTTTTCACCTCCATGCCGTGGGTTGTCTGCCCGTCGGATGAAACCGGAGCCAATGCCCTGCAAACGGCGCGTTCGCTCGCTGGTGACCTGGGCGGTATCGTCTCCCAGTTCACGGCCGATGAGCACGATGAAGCAGTGGCCTTGGTGTCGCATCTGCCGCAGGTCATGTCTTCCCTGCTGGCCAGCCGGCTGCAAGGTACGCCCCTGCACGCCCTGTCGCTGGCAGGCAACGGGCTCCGTGACACCACCCGCATCGCAGCCAGCGATCCCACCCTCTGGGTTCAGATCCTGGGCGGCAATGCCGAAAAGGTTGTGTCCATCCTGCACGGTGTCCGCGAGGACCTGAACCGCTTGATCGGAACACTGGAAGAACCGACGGCGCCGGGTGCCCGGCTCGATCTGGCTCAGCTGATCAGCGAGGGCAACGCAGGACAGGCACGGATTCCGGGCAAGCACGGTGGACCTCCGCAGGCGTACTCGTGGCTCACTATCCTGGTGGACGACAAGCCAGGCCAGATTGCGCACCTCCTTACGGAGATCGGCGAGATCGGCGTGAACCTTGAGGATCTTCGACTCGACCATTCGTCGGGACAAAACGTGGGCATGGTGGAGCTCTCCGTGCTTCCCAGCAAGCACGACCTCCTTGTTGAAGCTTTGACTGACCGTGGATGGCGGGTACTCCAGTAATGACGCGTGAATTCTTCGGCCCGGAAACGGTCGCCCGCCCGGGCAAGCCGTTGGTGATTGCCATCGACGGCCCTTCGGGATCGGGCAAATCCAGTGTCAGCAAGGAAGTTGCCCGGCGCTTGAAGCTGGCGTACCTCGATACCGGTGCGATGTATCGTGCCTTGACGTGGTACTGCCTAAAGACCGGCGTTGACCTCCAAGACGGCGCGGCAGTGGAGCAGGCTTCCAAGACCATGCCTTTGGAAATCAGCACCACCACCGTCACGGAGTACGTGGCCGTTGACGGCACGGACATCACGGATGAGATTCGGGATCCCCTGATCTCGTCGTCGGTGAGCGCCGTTGCCACAACCCTGGGTGCCCGCACCGAGCTCATCCGTCGCCAGCGCGAGCTGATCGATCAGCACCATCACCGCATGGTGGTGGAGGGACGCGACATCACCACAGTCGTGGCTCCCAATGCCGAGGTCCGCATGCTCCTGACCGCCAGTGAGGAAGCCCGGCTCCGGCGTCGCGGCATCCAACTGGGTGGTACTCAGAGCAGGGAACAACTCGCCGCCCAGGTCATCCAGCGCGACGCCAAGGACTCCACAGTGGTGAACTTCACCCAAGCAGCAGATGGTGTTGTGACGCTGGATTCCTCGGATCTGAACTTTGAGGAAACTGTAGAGACCGCTCTGGCGATCGTCAGCAAGGTGATCTATGGCGACTAGGAACCAGCTTCCCTCCGCGTGGACCAGGGCGTGGAGCCGACCCGTTGGTTGGTTCCTTGACCACGTCATCTACCGGACCATCGTGGCGGGCAAGGGCAACGTTCCCGCTGCCGGACCGGTTATTTTCGCCGCGAACCACATCAGTTTCCTGGACGGGCCGGTGATGTTCGGCGCGTCCCCGCGTCCCATGCACATCCTCGTCAAGAAAGAGATGTTTAAGGGAATCCTGGGGTCAGTCCTGCGGGGATCCGGACAAATTCCGGTTGACCGCGCGGGTGACCGCACGGCCCTGCATATCGGAAAGCAACTGCTCGACGACGGCCGCTGCGTCGGGATTCTTCCGGAAGGGACCCGGGGGAGCGGTGCAGCCGAAAGCATCAGCAACGGGGTTGCGTGGCTCGCCATCAACTCAGGAGCAACTGTCATTCCGGTCGCCATCCTCGGAACCCGCCAGGGCGACGAGCACCGCGACCATATCCCCAAACCACGCCGGAAGCTCCATGTCAGCTTCGGCGAACCCATCACGGTGAAGCGCCGGAAGGGTGAACCGGGGCGTGTTTCAATGGACAGGGCAGCTGCGGAAATCCGTGAAGCCCTGGCCGGACACGTCCAGGACGCCATCCGGGCAACAGGCCAGGGCCTTCCCCAGGATCCTGCGCCCGGAGAACCAACTCCGCAGCACCGCCACACAGCAGTAGCCGGGACGCCGGCAGACCACCACTAAGGAAAGTGCAATGAGCGATACGACTCAAAAATCCGGCCTCCACGGAGCCGGCGACGACGAATACACGCCCACCGGCACCGACCAGGTGGCTGAAAACCTGGCTGCCCTGGACGATGACGAGGCCGAGCTCCGCGCGGCTACCCTCCGGGCCGGCCTGGACGACTACGAACTCGACGAAGAAGACGCCGCGCTGCTCAGCGGTGAGTACGGCGATGAGGGCGACGAAGGTCCCCTCAAGCTGGATCCCGTCCTGGCCATCATTG
Organism: Paenarthrobacter sp. A20; assembly: GCF_024168825.1. Classification (NCBI taxonomy): domain Bacteria; kingdom Bacillati; phylum Actinomycetota; class Actinomycetes; order Micrococcales; family Micrococcaceae; genus Paenarthrobacter; species Paenarthrobacter sp. A20. The sequence goes on from NZ_JALJWH010000001.1 coordinate 2,857,008, forward strand.
GACGCCCGAACGTGGGCAAGTCCACGCTGGTCAACCGCATCCTGGGCCGCCGCGAAGCCGTTGTTGAAGACACCCCGGGCGTTACTCGCGACCGCGTCATGTACTCGGCCCGCTGGAATGGCCGCAACTTCACCTTGGTCGATACCGGTGGATGGGAGCACGATGCCAAGGGCATCCATGCCCGCGTAGCCGAGCAGGCTGAGATGGCCGTTGAGCTTGCCGACGCCGTTCTCTTCGTCGTGGACTCCGCCGTCGGCGCGACCGCCACGGACGAGGGCGTCATGAAGATGCTCCGCAAGAGCAAGAAGCCGGTCATCATGGTGGCCAACAAGGTGGATGACTTCGCGCAGGAAGCCGACTCGGCAACATTGTGGGGCCTCGGCTTCGGTGAGCCGTACCCGGTGTCGGCGCTGCACGGCCGTGGCGTGGCCGACCTCCTTGACCACGTCATGGACACCCTGCCCGAGTACTCCTTGGTGGAAGGCGTGGAACGCTCAGGTGGCCCCCGCAGGATCGCCCTGATCGGCCGCCCGAATGTGGGCAAGTCTTCCTTGCTGAACAAGCTCGCAGGCTCTGAACGAGTTGTGGTTGATCCGCTGGCCGGCACCACGCGTGACCCGGTTGATGAGTTCATCGAAGTCGGTGACCGCACATGGCGCTTCGTGGATACCGCGGGTATCCGCCGGCGCCAGCACATGGCCCAGGGCGCCGACTTCTACGCGTCCCTGCGTACGCAGGCTGCGCTCGAAAAGGCGGAGGTCGCCGTCGTGCTTCTTGCCGTTGACGAAGTCCTCAGCGAGCAGGACGTCCGTATCCTCCAGCTGGCTATCGAATCCGGCCGTGCACTGGTTCTCGCCTTCAACAAGTGGGACCTGCTGGACGACGAACGCCGCCGGTACCTCGAACGCGAAATCGAACAGGACCTTGCCCACGTTGAATGGGCTCCGCGCGTTAACATCTCAGCCAAGACCGGCTGGCACAAGGACCGCCTGGTCCCGGCGCTGGACATCGCCCTGGAGAGCTGGGACCGCCGTATCCCCACGGGACGCTTGAACGCGTTCCTGGGCGAACTGGTTGCAGCGCACCCGCACCCGGTCCGCGGCGGCAAGCAGCCCCGCATCCTCTTCGGCACCCAGGCCTCCAGCCGCCCGCCGAAGTTCGTTCTCTTCACCACTGGGTTCCTGGATCCCGGATACCGACGTTTCATCACGCGTCGCCTGCGCGAAACGTTCGGCTTCGAGGGTACGCCCATCGAGGTCAACATGCGCGTACGCGAGAAGCGTGGCAAGAAGCGCTAAGTGAGACGGGCATCACAGCCAACATTGGCTGTGATGGCGTCTCCGACCTCCAACTTCGTGTAAGCTTTTGGAGGTGGTTCGGCCGGACTGCTTAGGTGGGACTCTTCGGAGGAAAACTTAGGCGGAGAACGGTGGAACCAGCGGGCTGTAGCGCAGCTTGGTAGCGCACTTGACTGGGGGTCAAGGGGTCGCAGGTTCAAATCCTGTCAGCCCGACCAAAAAGGCCGGAATCACGCGGAAACGCGGGATTCCGGCCTTTGGCCGTTAAGCTGGCACGATCTCCCGGCCCCGCTTGTCGGTCCTCGCGTTCAACGCCGGGGAGAACGAGCAAGGCCGGAAGCCGGCTACACCCTTTCCAGCGCCCCGAGGGCCCTCACCAGTGGCTCAAGCTCGGGAACTGACTCGGCTGCCTCCAAGGCGGAAGCCAACGTTTCATCATGCACCGGTTTTGCCGCCTCATGGAGCTTCTGGCCGGACAGCGTCAGCTCTGTGTAGATGCCGCGGCGATCATCGGCGCACAGGATGCGGGTGAGCAGCCCCCGGTCCTCAAGCCGGTTAACCAGCCGGGTGGTGGCGCTGCTGGAGAGGGCCGTGGCCCGGGCGAGCTGCTGCATCCGCATATGCCAGCCGTCCTGGCGGCTCAGTGCATCCAGGACCGTGTACTCCACCACGGACAGCTCGCTCGAAGCCTGGAGGGACTTCTCCAGTTCCGCCTCGATGCTTCCGTGCAGGGCGGCAAGGGTCCGCCAGCCCTGCGCCCGTACTTCTACGGCGTCATCCTTGATGCCCATGTCTGCTGTGCTCCTGCCTGGTTTTCGTGTCGATCGCGACGCATCCCAAAGTAGTTGCTTGCGCAAGTACCTAGCGTGTGCAACTATATATAAAGCGTCTGCAACTATTATTCTACGGTTCCCGGCGGCGCACTTCCACTTCCCGAGGGAACCAAGCATCTAAGGAGCTCCACATGCCCGCAGGGTTGATTGCCCTTGCCCTCGGCGGATTCGGTATTGGCCTGACCGAGTTCGTGATCATGGGCCTTTTGCCCGAGGTTGCCGCCGATTTCCAGGTCAGCGAGGCTTCGGCCGGCTGGTTCATCTCCGGTTACGCCCTCAGTGTCACAGTTGGCGCCCTCCTGGTGACGGCTGCAGTCACCAGGCTGCCTCGCAAGCCCGTACTCATTGGCTTGCTGGTTCTCTTCATCGCCGGCAACTTCCTGTCCGCGATCGCGGACAGCTACACAGCTATGCTGATCGGCCGGATTGTCGCAGCCCTGTGCCACGGAGCATTCTTCGGTATTGGTTCGGTGGTGGCTGCCAGCCTTGTGCCGGCACACAAGAAGGCTGCTGCAATTGCCATCATGTTTACGGGCCTTACTGCCGCCAATGTCCTCGGTGTTCCGTTCGGAACCCTGCTGGGCCAGAACTTCGGATGGCGCTCAACGTTCTGGGCCATTACGGTCATCGGCGTCGTTGCACTTCTTGGCATCGCACTGATGGTCCCCAAGGCCAGCACAGAACCTACCAACGGTCTCCGCAGCGAACTGGGGGCGTTCAAGTCCGGCCAGGTGTGGCTCTCCATCATCGTGACCATCCTCGGCTTCGGCGGTATGTTTGGCGCCTTTACCTACATCGCGTTCACGCTGACGGAGGTCTCCGGGTTCCAGTCCAGCGCCGTGCCGTGGCTGCTGGTGCTCTTTGGCGGCGGCCTGTTCGTGGGTAACTTCCTGGGCGGCAAGGCGGCCGACAAAGCACTCGACAAGTCACTCGTCGTCATCCTCGCCGGGCTCGTCGTGGTGTTGGTCTTCTTCGCCCTCACGGCGTCCAACAGCATTGCCACGCTGATCTCGCTGGCACTGATGGGCGGGTTCGGCTTCGCTACGGTCCCAGGTCTGCAGATGCGGGTCATGCACTTCGCTTCCGCTGCCCCAACGTTGGCGTCAGGGGCCAACATCGGTGCTTTCAACCTGGGCAACGCGCTGGGAGCCTGGCTTGGCGGCGTGACCATCACCGCCGGCCTCGGCTACACGTCTCCCATCTGGGCAGGCGCGGGCATTACGGTCGCTGCGTTGCTGGTCATGGTCTTTGCCGCTGCAGCAGCCAAGCGCGGGGGAGCAGTGGCACCCGACGTCGAACGCGAACCGCGTGAGGCGCCTGTCGCCTGACGCTGGACATCGGTTAAGAAAGGAAGCCCGCCGCGGATCGTTCCGTGGCGGGCTTTCCGCGTCCTACGTGTTGGGCGCTGCACCGTGTGTATTGGGTGAGGCGTCGCGCGATTCCTGGTCTGCGGTTTTGGCGGCCCTCAAACGTTCATTTTCTGCCTGCTTCAGCACCTTCATTTGTTTGCCCCGCCGCCGCCAAAGGGCCCACAGGATGGTGACGGCAATGAAGATGAGCAGTGCGGCAATGGCCGAAACTGCCGTCCACGTTGTGAAGAAACCCGCATCCACGCTCAGGGTACGCTGACCGGCGTGGGCCGACTCCGTGCTGCCGAAGACGATGCCGGCGGTGAGCAGGTTGGGGGTGGCAATGGCGACGGCCACCAGCACAATAGCGATTTTCCAGGGCCAGGTAATCGACTTGCGGGTGGCCTGCCATGCGACAAGGAGCGGAATGAAGGTAAAGACGAAGCCGTAGAACATGCCCACCAGGACGCTGGCGCCAAGATCACGCCTGATCTGCCCGGCGATGACGTCGGACCACCAGCGGGGCAGGATGGCTCCGAGGATAAAATAGGCGGCCACAGCGACAAGCAATGCCACCAGGATCAGGATTATTTTTACGCCCCAATTACGCTTTTTCTGAGCCGGTACTTGTGCTTGTTCAGTCATGGGTCAATCATGGCAGAGACCCCATCAGGTGCAGGGGAAATGTGCCTATACTTTCAGCGGTGGCCACCAGCACAGGCCGCCGTCGAGGTTCGTCATTGTCCCGATGAAAGGCCACCCGTGAGCAATATTCCAGAAGAACTTTCCTACACCGCGGAACACGAATGGGTTACCGCTCCTGATGCCGACGGCGTTGTGCGGATTGGCATTACCGACTTTGCGCAGGACGCGTTGGGCGACGTCGTGTACGCCCAGATGCCTGAACCGGGGACCAAGGTCACCGGCAACGAGGTAGTTGGCGAAGTCGAATCCACTAAGAGCGTCAGTGATATCTACGCGCCGGTGAGCGGCGAAGTCATCAATCGCAATGATGCCCTTGACACAGATCCTGCCCTGATTAACTCGGACCCTTACGGCGAAGGCTGGCTCATCGAGGTAAAGCTCGCAGAAGCAGATGCAGTGGATTCCCTGCTCAGTGCATCGGAGTACGAACAACAGGTAGGCTAAAGTTATCTGGCCCGCCAGGCTGATTTTCCCTAGCGGAAAAGCGCGACGGCGGGCCAGCAACCGATTTGCCCGGCGGTACCGGGATGCGGAAGTGCCTGGCAGGTTTTGGAACTGCCGGCGGATGAGGAGGAAATTCCATGGTTGGCGGCGAACAGAATCAAGCCAATGTCGGGAACGGCGCGGAGGAACAGCCGACGTCGGAGACCACCTCGATCAGCATCACGCCAACGTGGGACGAGCCAAGCGTTGCACCCAAGTTGGCCCCGGAAGAGCGTGCATCAGTGGAAGCACTTCCGCCGAACTCGGCTTTGCTCATCGCGCATAGCGGTCCCAATGCCGGAGCCCGGTTCTTGTTGGACGCGGACACCACCACGGCGGGGCGGCACCCGGATGCGGATATCTTCCTCGACGACGTCACGGTGTCGCGTAAGCACGTCCAGTTCCTCCGCTCGGCATCGGGCTTCGAGCTCGTGGACATGGGGAGCCTCAACGGAACGTATGTCAACCACGACCGCGTTGACCGGGTGCAGCTGAAAAGCGGCAACGAGGTTCAGATCGGCAAGTTCCGGTTGACCTACTACCTGAGCCCTGTCCGCGCAGCAGGCCAAGTCTGACGGGGTATCTGCCTGTGGCTATTGCCCAGTCGGACCGCCGCGGACCGCAGGTCCTGAACATCGGGGAAGTCCTGGCGCAGCTGAGCGACGACTTTCCGGGGATGACTGCGTCCAAGATTCGTTTCCTGGAGGAAAAGGGGCTCATCAACCCGAAGAGGACCCCTGCCGGCTATAGGCAATATGCCGATAGTGACGTTGAGCGCCTTCGTTTTGTGCTCGCACTGCAGCGCGACCAGTATCTGCCGCTGAAGGTCATCAAGGATTACCTTGACGCCATTGACCGCGGAGAACGGCCGGAGAACCTTCCGCCTGGCGTTACTGTGGCGCCCAAAGCCGTGTCGGATGGGATGGCTGCGGAGTTGCAGGGAAGGGCCCGCGCGCTGACCGAGGAGCAGTTGCGCGTCGAGTCAGGTGCCAGTGTTCCGTTGCTGGAGTCCCTCTTGAGCTTTGGGCTGATCAGCCATAGTGGCGGACGGTTCGACGAACATGCACTTCAGGTGGCCCGGGCATGCGTGCAGTTGGAAAGCCACGGCCTTGAGCCCCGGCACCTTCGTCCCTTCCAGGCTGCGGCGGATCGGGAGTTCGGCTTGGTCGAAAGGGCGGTTGCCCCCCTGACATCCCGGCGCGACGCAGCCTCACAGGCTCGCGCCGCAGAGGCTGCCCGGGAAATCAGCGACCTCTGCCTCACCCTCCACAGGGCGCTCGTCCACGATCGCATCTCCCGGATGGATAGCTGATGATCGAAGTCGAAATCGTTGGCGTCAGGATTGAATTGCCGTCAAACCAGCCTTTGGTGCTCCTCCGTGAACTCAACGGCGAGCGGCACGTTCCTATTTGGATCGGGACGCCGGAGGCCAGTGCCATCGCCCTGGCCCAACAGGGTGTGGTGCCGCCCCGGCCCATGACCCACGATCTCTTGGTGGACGTCGTGGAATCCCTGGGGCACTCCATCATCAGCGTCAACATCGTCGCCGTTGAGGACAATATCTTCTATGGACAATTGCAGTTCGACGACGGCACGGTCGTCAGTTCGCGCGCTTCAGATGCGTTGGCTCTGGCGCTTCGGGCCAAGTGCCGCATCTGGTGCGCCGATGCCGTGATGGAAGAAGCCGGCGTCCGCATCACGGAACACGATGAAGGAGAGGACTCCGAACCTGATCCGACAGTGGACGAAGAACGCGAAATGCGGCGCTTCCGTGAGTTCCTGGACGACGTGGAACCCGAGGACTTTGAGGGCTGAGCCAGCCTAAGCCTAAAGTTGAGGGTGAAAGTTTCGACACGACTGGAAATTGGGGCCAAGGTCTTTGACCTCGGCCCTCGACGGGCCTAACGTCGAAGGTATCAAGTTCCCGTTGCATACACTGCCTGCGCAAGTCACACTGGAAGGTGCGGACTTGCGGGAATTACACTGCTGCATTTCAGTGTTGTGCCAGCGTATGCACCGTCCCCAAGGGAACTGAGAACAAGGAGGTCACGTGAGTCCGAAAGGCGAAGCAGGCGAGCTGAAGAAGTCCTCTGCCGGCATTGCTGCGCCCGCATCCGGCGCCCAAGGTTTGCTCTTCACAGAGGACCTTCCCGTGCTGGACGAGGACGCGGGCTACCGCGGTCCCACAGCATGCAAGGCCGCAGGTATTACGTACCGCCAACTCGACTACTGGGCACGTACTGGACTTGTTGAGCCCGCCGTTCGTGGCGCAGCCGGATCCGGCTCGCAGCGCCTCTACGGCTTCCGCGACATCCTGGTTCTCAAGGTTGTCAAGCGCCTCCTGGATACGGGTGTCTCCCTGCAACAGATCCGCACCGCGGTGGAACACCTCCGCGAGCGGGGTGTTGAGGACCTTGCGCAGATAACGCTGATGAGCGACGGCGCCAGTGTCTATGAATGTACCTCTGCCGACGAAGTCATTGACCTTGTTCAAGGCGGCCAGGGTGTCTTCGGCATTGCGGTTGGACGCGTATGGCGGGAAGTTGAGGGAAGCCTCGCCGCCCTTCCGAGCGAGCACGCCGCGGAGCAGTCCTTTCCCGACGACGAACTGAGCAAGCGGCGTGTGGCCCGCCGCATCGGCTAAATGCCAATCCAATAGACCGTGAGCTTTTACAAAGAAAGCCTCTTCCCTGAGGGAGGAGGCTTTCTTGCGTGCGGCCGGGATTCCAGGGCTTGTCGACCCCCGGGCTTGCCTAGCGTTGGCGGCGGTCCCGCAAAGACGGCTGCCCCGCCAGGAGGCTTTGCAGGAGCGCATCAAAGAGCTTGGCGGAGTTCTTGGCCGAATCCCCGGGCCAATGGTGGACCGAATGGGCGGCACCCTGGATCTGCTGCCAGTTGGCTTGTTCCGGAATATGGGGAGTCAGCAGTAAGTCGCCGAACATGGACTCCATCTCGGCAAGGCGGAACGTGTGCTCGGCCGACCCTGTCCGTACACGGTTGGCAACGATGCCGGCCGGAGCCAGGTTGGGAGCGAATTCCTGCCGGAAGAGCTGGATGGCCCGCATGGTGCGTTCAGTACCGGCGACGGAGAACAGCCCGGGCTCGGCCACGAGGACGACGCGGTCGCTGGCACTCCACGCCATCCGCGTCAAACCGTTGAGGGAGGGCGGGCAGTCCACGAGGACCAGTTCATAGTTAGTGGTGCCTGCCAGCACGGCTGAGAGCCTGCGAAGGTCGCGGCGGCCCAGGTCCGGGCGGTCGTAGATTCCAGTGAAGGCCGAGCCCACTGCGACATCCAAAGTCCCGTCGCTGGAACCATTGGAGACCCAGCTGCTGCCGGCAACATTGTCCTGGAGCCGGGCCTTGCGGGGGCTTTTGAGCATTCGCCCGATGTCGAGCTGTCCGCCGGGCTGAACGCCAAGCGCCGTGGTGGCGTCGGCGTGGGGATCGAGATCCACCACCAAGGTAGGAATGCCGGCTGCGAGGGCCGCGGACGCCAGACCAGTGGTCACGGACGTCTTTCCCACTCCACCTTTGAGGCTGCTGATGCTGACTACTTGCACTTGAAAACCCAAAACCTAACGCCGGTTGCCGTATCGCGCTGATTCGGCTCCGGAAGCGCCGGAGCCGGGGCTTGCCGAAGCCCCTTCAACATCATATGGTGCATCGCGGCCGAATCCCGCTTTCTACGCGCCCGGCCGTGGGGGAGAAGGGCGGCAATAGCATGCTGTCGGATCGCGCGCACGCATATACAGCCCACATGACGATTCCTTTGTGATGGTTGCCACAAAGATTTGTGTTTGATGCTGGCGGCACTACACACTGTGACCACCGACCGATCCACCCGCAATGATGCAGGAGAAGTATGTTTTCGAAAATTCTGGTGGCCAATCGCGGCGAAATCGCGATCAGGGCGTTTCGCGCTGGTTATGAACTTGGCGCCAAGACCGTAGCCGTCTTTCCGCACGAGGACCGTAACTCGATCCACCGGCAGAAGGCCGACGAAGCCTACCTTATCGGCGAGGTGGGCCACCCCGTCCGCGCCTACTTGGACGTAGAGGAGGTTGTCCGCGTCGCCAAAGAAGCCGGCGCAGACGCCATCTACCCCGGCTATGGCTTCCTTTCCGAGAATCCGGACCTCGCCCGCGCAGCACAGGCGGCGGGAATCACGTTCGTGGGTCCGCCTGCGGAGGTACTGGAGCTCGCAGGGAACAAGGTTGCCGCACTCGAAGCCGCCCGCAAGGCCGGTGTTCCGGTCCTGAAATCGAGCAAGCCGTCCAAGGACCTTGACGAGCTCATTGCGGCCGCGGACGAGATCGGGTTCCCCATCTTCGCCAAGGCCGTCGCCGGCGGTGGTGGCCGTGGCATGCGGCGCGTCGAGACGCGCGAAGCCCTGCCCGAGGCACTGCAGTCCGCCATGCGCGAGGCTGATGCGGCTTTTGGCGACCCCACCATGTTCCTCGAGCAGGCCGTGCTGCGTCCCCGCCACATTGAAGTGCAGATCCTGGCGGATGCTGAAGGTAATGTCATGCACCTCTTCGAGCGTGACTGTTCACTGCAGCGCCGCCACCAGAAAGTTGTGGAGATCGCACCGGCGCCGAACCTGGATGAGAACATCCGCCAGGCTCTTTACCGCGATGCCGTGGCCTTCGCGAAGGCCTTGAACTACGTGAACGCAGGAACTGTTGAGTTCCTGGTGGACACTGAGGGTGAGCGCGCCGGCCAGCACGTCTTCATTGAAATGAACCCCCGCATCCAGGTCGAGCACACCGTGACAGAGGAAATCACGGATGTGGACCTCGTGCAGGCGCAGATGCGTATCGCCTCGGGGGAGACCCTCGCGGATCTCGGCCTCAGCCAGGAGACAGTCTCCATCAAGGGCGCCGCTCTTCAGTGCCGCATCACCACCGAAGATCCCGCCAACGGTTTCCGTCCGGACGTCGGAAAGATCACCGGTTACCGCTCTGCCGGCGGCGCCGGTGTAAGGCTCGACGGCGGCACGGTCTACTCGGGTGCCGAGATCAGCCCGCACTTCGACTCCATGCTGGTGAAGCTGACGTGCCGTGGCCGTGACTACCCGGCAGCGGTGGCCCGTGCCCGCCGCGGCCTTGCTGAGTTCCGCATCCGCGGCGTGTCCACCAACATCCCCTTCCTGCAGGCCGTCCTCGCGGATCCGGACTTCAATGCGGGCAACGTGGCCACGGACTTCATTGACAAGCGCCCCGAGCTGCTGAAGTCCCACATCTCGGCCGACCGCGGCACCAAGCTGCTGACATGGCTGGCTGAGGTCACCGTGAACAAGCCGAACGGCGAGCTGACTGTCCACTCGGACCCGGCCAGGAAACTGCCCGTGATCGAAGGGCCGGTTCCCACGTCGGGCTCGCGCCAGAAGCTGAAGGAACTCGGGCCTGAGGGCTTCGCCAAGGCATTGAGGGAGCAGCAGGCCCTGGCAGTCACGGACACCACGTTCCGTGACGCCCACCAGTCGTTGCTGGCAACCCGCGTCCGCACCCGCGACCTCGTAGCGGCCGGTCCGGCCGTCACCGCACTCATGCCGGAACTTCTGTCCGTCGAAGCCTGGGGCGGTGCGACCTACGATGTCGCCCTGCGCTTCCTTGGTGAGGATCCCTGGGACCGCTTGGCGGCGCTGAGGCAGGCACTTCCCAACACTTGCCTCCAGATGCTCCTCCGTGGACGCAATACCGTTGGCTACACGCCATACCCCGAAGAAGTCACTGAAGCTTTCGTCAACGAGGCTGCGGCCACGGGCATCGACATCTTCCGCATCTTCGACGCCCTTAACGACGTGAACCAGATGGCTCCGGCGATCCGGGCAGTGCGTGCGACCGGGACCGCCGTTGCAGAAGTTGCCCTCTGCTACACGGGCAACCTCCTTGACCCCAACGAGGACCTGTACACCCTCGACTACTACCTTGACCTCGCACAGAAGATCGTCGACGCCGGTGCGCACATCCTGGCCATCAAGGACATGGCAGGCCTGCTCCGTCCTGCCGCGGCCGCGAAGCTTGTGGCTGCCTTGCGTGAGCGCTTCGACCTGCCCGTGCACCTCCACACCCATGACACCGCCGGTGGCCAGCTCGCCACCCTCCTGGCGGCCGTGGATGCTGGAGTGGACGCTGTGGACGTCGCTGCTGCCTCCTTGGCGGGTACTACGAGCCAGCCTGCCGCCTCGGCGCTGGTGGCGGCTTTGGCCAACACCCCCCGTGACACAGGCCTCAGCCTTAAGAATGTCGGCGCCATGGAACCTTATTGGGAAGCCGTTCGCCGTGTCTACGCGCCCTTCGAGTCAGGCCTGCCGGGCCCGACAGGACGTGTCTACCAGCACGAAATCCCTGGCGGCCAGTTGTCGAACCTTCGCCAGCAGGCCATCGCGCTTGGCTTGGGTGAGCAGTTCGAAGCAATCGAGGACATGTACACCGCTGCGGACCGCATCCTGGGCCGGCTGGTCAAGGTGACGCCGTCCTCCAAGGTGGTGGGTGATCTTGCACTGCACCTTGTTGGCCTGAATGCCGATCCTGCGGACTTCAACGAGAACCCCCAGAATTACGACATCCCCGACTCCGTCATTGGTTTCCTTTCCGGCGAGCTGGGAGATCCTCCCGGAGGCTGGCCCGAGCCGTTCCGCACCAAGGCCCTCCAAGGCCGCAGCATCAAGGTGCGCGATGTGGACATCAGTGCCGAAGACAGTGCTGCGCTCAAGGGTGACTCCAAGACCCGCCAGCACACGCTGAACCGGTTGCTCTTCGCAGGTCCCACCAAGGACTACTTGAAGAGTGTGGACACCTACGGCAACATTTCCGTGCTGGACACCCGTGACTACCTTTACGGATTCCAGCAAGGCTCAGAGCATGTGATCGAACTGGAGAAGGGCGTCCGACTCATTGCCCAGCTCGAGGCCGTATCCGAAGCCGATGAGAAGGGCATGCGCACGGTGATGTGTACGCTCAACGGCCAGTCCCGTCCCGTGGTTGTCCGTGACCGTTCGGTGGTCAGCAACGTCAAGGCAGCCGAGAAGGCCGATCCTGCCCAGCCCGGCCAGGTGGCTGCCCCGTTCGCGGGTGCCGTGACCGTCACGGTCAAGGCAGGCGATGTGGTCAATGCCGGAGACACCGTTGCGACCATCGAGGCAATGAAGATGGAAGCCTCCATCACGACGCCGGTAGCCGGCACGGTGTCGCGCCTTGCGATCTCGTCGGTGGAGCAGGTCCAGGGCGGCGACTTGCTGTTGGTGATCGGCTAGCTATCCGCTAAAAAAGTACCCCGTCCGGCATGGTCCGGACGGGGTACTTTTTTGTTGTGGTGGCGATTCGCTAGGAAGCGCGGGGCGCCGAGTACATTTCCTCGATCACGGCGTCGAAGTCCTTCATGACCTGTGCACGCTTGACCTTCAGGGAAGGGGTGAGATGGCCGGACGCTTCAGTGAAGTCCGCGGGGACAATCCGGAAGGACTTGATGGCTTCAGCCTGGGACACAGACTGGTTGGCCTTGCTGATGAGCTCCTGTACCGCAGCCTTCACCACAGCGTGGTCAGCCGCTTCGGCCAGCGTGGTGCCTGACGTCAGTCCGTGGCGCTCCAGCCAACCAGGGAGGGCTTCTTCGTCCAAGGTAACCAGCGCGCCGATGAAGGGGCGGTTGTCTCCCACCACCAGTACCTGGGAAACCAAGGCGTCGGCCCGGATCTGGTCCTCCAACAACGCTGGAACCACGTTCTTTCCGCCGGCGGTGACGATGATTTCCTTCTTGCGGCCGGTGATCTTCAGGAAGCCGTTGCTGTCCAGCTCGCCAATGTCGCCGGTACGGAACCAGCCGTCAGCGAAGGTCTCTTCCGTGAGGTCTTCGCGCTTGTAGTAGCCGCGCATGACGCAGACGCCCTTGGCAAGGATCTCGCCGTCGTCGGCAATCTTCACGGAGTTGCCCGGCAGGGGAGCGCCTACTGTGCCAATCCGGATCATGGAGGGGGTGTTGACGGAAATGGGCGCTGTGGTTTCGGTCAACCCGTAACCCTCCAGGATTTGGAGGCCGATGCCCTGGAAGAAGTGGCCGAGGCGCTCACCCAAGGGGCCGCCGCCTGAGACGGCGTGCGCCACGTGGCCGCCCATGGCAGCGCGGAGCTTGCCGTAGACCAGTTTGTCAAAGACAGCGTGCTTGATCTTCAGGCCCAGGCCCAGTGAACCGGACTCACGGGCCTTGGAATAGGCGATCGCCGTGTCCACTGCGCGGTGGAAGATGGCACCCTTGCCGCCGTCCTCGGCCTTGGTCAGCGCGGAGTTGTACACCTTCTCGAAAACGCGGGGTACGGCGAGGATGAAGGTTGGTTGGAAACTCTGGAGGTCGGGTAGCAGATGCTTGATGTCCGGCGTATGGGCAACCTGCACGCCGCCGGCCACAGCCAGGACCGAGATGAAGCGCGCAAAGACGTGGGCCAGGGGGAGGAACATGATCGTTTTGGCCGACTCATTGACGACTTCGGGAAGTGCCACCCGGGCATTCTCGGAAAGTTCCACGAAGTTGCCATGGGTCAGTTCACACCCCTTCGGCCTGCCCGTGGTACCCGAGGTGTAAATGATGGTGGCGAGGTCGGCAAGGCCGGCCGAGGAACGACGGGACTCCAGTTCGTCGTCGGGGACTCCGGCGCCGGCGGCGCGCAAGGCATCAAGTCCGGCGCCTTCAAGTTGCCAGACGTTGGCCACCGAGGTGATGTCCTCCGCGGCCACGGCCTGGCGAATGACGTCCTCATGGTGCGATGCTTCGCCGAAGGCGGCCACGGCGCCTGAGTCACCCAGGTTCCATGCCACTTGCGAAGGGGAGGACGTTTCGTAGATTGGCACCGAGACGGCGCCGGCAAACCAGATGGCGAAGTCCACCAAAGACCATTCGTACCGGGTGCGGGACATAATGCCCACGCGGTCGCCTACGCCGACGCCACTGGCAATAAGGCCTTTTGCCAGAGCCCTCACGTCCTCGAGGAAGTCCGTGGCGCGGATGTCCTGCCATTGTCCGCCGTCGTCCAGTTTGGCAAACAGTGCAGGGTTGGAGGCCTTTTTCGCCTCCCGGATCACGAGGTCCGTGATGTTGGTTTCCGGGGCGATGTTCACGAGGGGAGGAACACTGATTTCACGCACGGTAGCTCCTTTGATATCCACGGGCCACGAGAGGGCTGCTTTCACTCTAGTATGCCCGCTCGCGGAGGTGTGTTCTATTTCACCTACTGGCGAGTAACTTTACGGATGCCCCCTCATTTCAAGCAACTTGGGACCATTCGGGGGGGCTCTTGCCCGTTGGGCAGCATGCGCGCAATAAGATGATGGGATGCCCGCACTACGGTCCACTTTCCGCGCCAGAACCAAGCCAACCGCCACGGCATCGAAGGACGTGCCGTGGGCTGCCCGCCGCAGCCATCTGGGCCGTCGGGGCCTGGCGATCGGCATCGATATCGGCGGCACCAAGGTGGCTGCCGGCGTGGTGGATGCCGGGGGCAGGGTCCTCGCTGAGGCCCGCAGGTCCACTCCCGGTGCTGATCCCCGGGCTGTGGAACAGACCATCGTGGAACTCGTGGATGAGCTCAGCGCCGAACACCGTGTGGCCTCCGTAGGGATCGGCGCCGCAGGGTGGATGGACCTCGACGGCGGCACGGTGCTGTTCAGCCCGCATCTCGCCTGGCGCAACGAACCGCTCCGGGCGAGCCTGCAGAAGCTGCTGAGGCGTCCGGTCCTCCTGACGAACGACGCTGATGCCGCAGCCTGGGCAGAATGGCGCTTCGGTGCCGGCCAGGGCGAGAGCCGCCTGGTGTGCGTCACCTTGGGCACGGGCATTGGCGGTGCCATGGTGATGGATGGCCGGGTGGAACGCGGACGCTACGGGGTGGCGGGCGAATTCGGGCACCAGATCATCTTTCCTGGCGGCCACCGTTGCGAGTGCGGCAACCGAGGGTGCTGGGAGCAGTACGCCTCCGGTAATGCGCTGGGCCGTGAAGCCCGGCAGCTCGTGCGGACCAACTCCCCGGAGGGCCGTGCCCTTCTGAAGAAGGCGGGCGGGACCGCAGACAACCTCACCGGAGCCGCTGTGACGGCCTTGGCCCTTGAAGGCGATGCCACGTCGCGGGAACTCCTGGCAGATCAAGGCGAATGGCTGGGACTGGGATTGGCCAACCTGGCCGCTGCCCTTGACCCGGGGGTGTTCGTGATCGGCGGGGGACTCTGTGATGCCGGGGAATTGCTGGCCGGCCCGGCCCGGGAATCGTTTGCGAAGAACCTCACTGGCAGGGGGTTCCGGCCCATGGCGGGGATTGAGCTCGCGGCGCTCGGTCCACGTGCCGGCATGATCGGCGCTGCGGACCTTTCACGTGTCAGCGGACGCGCCCACAGCTAAACCGTTCGCCGCAGAGGGGGCGTCGGCACTTAGATACGGGCGCCGTCGTCGTCCTCATTCTTTTCCTGCGGAAGCCGCATGATGAGGAAGACCACGGACGCCACGAAGGCGGCCACAATTCCCAGGATCGCAGCGAGCGGCGCTGAGCGCCAGAACATCGCCGTGAAGAGCAACGCAACGGGTCCTCCCACTGCACCGACCCAGGCCAGCATGGTCAGTGGCTCGGTGCCGGCAAGGCTCGGGGGTTCCTCGGGAACGAATGCGTCGTCGTCCTCGACCTCAAAGTCACGTGGGCCTTGCGGCCGACCCGCCGCTTCAGCAGTGGCGGGAACTGCTGCCGGTTCAGGCGCGGTTTCGGAGGGCGGCGTGGACAATCCCAGGGGATCGAAATCCCTGAAGGTTTTGCTGGATTCACGCAGTGCCGGCCCGGCCTCGCCGGGCGATGGCTCCCCATGATCGGACGACGCCGGTTCCTCCACCGTGGAGGACTGCGTCGCTTCCAGCCGGGCCACCAGGTCCAGCCATACAGCGTCGTCGTCCTTATTGGCGCTTTGATCGGCAGAATTCGGATCAGGCCTGTTCATGGGCTGTGTCCTTTTCGGAGGAAGGCCCGTGTCCGGCCAGGGCTGCAACGGTCTTTTGGATGAATTCCACGGTACCCGCGAAGATCTCCGGGGCATCGTTGTCGAGCGTGGCCACGTGGTAGCTGTTGCGCAGGTAGCTGATGTCCACGGGTGCGCTCACCCGGGACCGCAGGAACTCCAGGCTCGCATTCGAGATGACGTTGTCCACGGTTGACTTGTACACCCGGACGGGGGAGCTGATGCGGGGAAGGATCGAGGCAGTGTCCTTATACATCTTTTTCAGTTCGTGTGCTGCCGCTACAGGCGTGCGCGCGTAGGCGCCCTCATCCTGGTCCGGCTTGAGGATGTCGTTGGCAATCGCCGGAGTTGTTTTGACCACATACTTGAGCGCTGCGACGATGACGGCACGCGGATCATCAAGGACCAGCCCAGGGTTGACGACGATAGTGCCAGCCACAGGACGCGTTGCTGCGATCCGCAACGCCAGCGTGCCTCCCATGGACAGGCCCGTGGTGAAGACGTAGTCGCACTCGGCGGCCAACTCAAGGTAGGCCTCATCCACTGCTCTGTGCCATTCCCGCCACGAACGGGTGGCCATGTCCTGCCAGGTGGTACCGTGGCCGGGCAGCAATGGCAGCCTGACGGCATATCCGGCCGCTGCCAAGTGCTCGGCCCAGGGCCTGACGCTGTGCGGGCTTCCTGTAAACCCGTGGGACATGACGACGCCAACGCGCGGCCCTGACCCGTTCCAGCTGCTGAGGAACGGTGAGAAATCCGGAAGCATGTTCATGATGACTCCGAGGCTACTCTGTCGCTGGCGTGCTGACGGAAAAACTCTGCTGATTGTTCGAAAATGGTGGGCGCGTCAACATCAAGCGTGGCAACGTGGCCGCTGTGGGGAAGCGTGACAATTTTCAAGCGGGACGATGCGATGTGCCTGCTGATGGTGGCCACGGAGCTTGGCGGTATGACACCGTCCACTGACGACTTGAACACCAACGCCGGAGCGTCCACCCGGGGCAACCCGCGGGTCGACGCCCGGAAAAGCTTCTTGAGTTCATGCACCGATTTCAGGGGTGTCTTGGAATAATCGCCGGTCTCGGCGGTCGCCGGGGCTGGTGTGTCCTCCACTATGGGTGTGGTGGTGCGCATGACGTACTTGAGGGCGCCAACATACTTCACCCGGCGGTCGTAGAAGCTGAGGCCAGGGTTGACCAGAACCAGCCCGGGAACATCGTGCAGTGAGGCTACCCGCAGGGCCAGTGCACCTCCCATGGACAGTCCCGCGACAAAGCAGCTCTCAGTCCGAGCTGCGAGGTCCAGGTAGCTCTGTTCAAAGGTCCGGTACCAGTCCTGCCACCGGGTAGTTGCGAGATCCTGCCAACTGGTGCCGTGGCCGGGAAGGAGAGGCACGGAAACAGCGAATCCCTGGGAAGCCAAGTACTCGGCCCAAGGGATCATGCTCAGCGGGCTGCCTGTGAACCCATGGCAGATTGCCACGCCCGTGGAGGCATTGGGTCCATGCCCGGCGTGGTGGAATGCGAGCGGCGCAGCAGGTGAAGGGCGTTCCGTCATGTGTCCCATCGTGTCACTCTTCCGGACATTTCTCACTGGAGTAGGGTTGCTGTTGAATGCCGGCCGGGTTGCCGGAAGCACGTCAGCCGTCGGCCGTGAGAGGACAAACGTGTTCTATTGGGTCATGAAGAGGATCTTTCTGGGTCCCATCCTTAAACTCCTGTTCCGGCCCTGGGTCAAGGGCTTGGACAACGTTCCTGAAAGTGGCGCTGCGATCCTCGCGTCCAACCATTTGTCCTTTTCGGACTCCATCTTCCTGCCCCTCATGGTGCACCGGCCGGTGATCTTCCTGGCCAAGTCCGAATACTTCACTGGAAAGGGACTCAAGGGGCGGCTGACAGCACTGTTCTTCAGGCTGAGCAACCAACTCCCCATGGACCGCTCCGGAGGGGCAGCGTCGGAGATGTCACTGCAGGCAGGCAAGGACGTCCTGACCGCGGGGGGCCTGCTGGGCATCTATCCGGAAGGTACCCGCAGTCCCGATGCCAGGCTCTACCGCGGCAAAGTGGGAGTCGCCAGGCTTGCCCTGCAAACACGTGTGCCCGTAGTGCCGGTGGCCATGATCGGGACTGAGAAGGTCCAGCCCATCGGCAAACGGCTGCCGAGCATCCGTCGGGTCGGCATCATTTTCGGACAACCACTGGACTTCAGCCGCTACTACGGCATGGAGGATGACCGACTGATCCAGCGGGCCGTGACGGATGAAATCATGTATGAACTGATGCGCCTCTCCGGCCAGGAATACGTCGATGAATATGCCGCGGTGGTCAAGGCCCAACTAGCCGGCAAGGGCCCGGAACCTGTCCACAAAGTTGAAGTCGCCGAGGACGCCACCGAAGACATTGCCGACGACAGGGATGAGCCCAGGAGCGGCGGCGACGAATCCCCACGGAAACTGTGACGTCAACGGCAGCATCGGTTACGCCACCGGTCCCGAAACCCTGCCGGAGGCTACTACTCTTGAAGGGTGACTGAGCTAACCGCGAACACCGCATCCTCCGCAACAGATCCCCTCGCCAGCACCGCCCAGAGTGGGGCAGCGAACTATCCCGGGCTCGATGCCTGGCGGGACCTGCCGATTTCCCAGCAGCCCACGTGGTCTGACGCCGACGTGTTCAAGGCTTCCGTCAAGGAGCTTTCGGTGGTGCCGCCCCTGGTTTTCGCCGGGGAAGTCGACGTTCTTCGCGAGCGACTTGCTGCTGCGGCCCAAGGTAAAGCCTTCCTCCTGCAGGGTGGCGACTGCGCCGAGACTTTTGAGGCCGCCACCGCGGACAAGATCAGTGCCCGCGTGAAGACAATCCTCCAGATGGCGGTGGTGCTCACCTACGGCGCGGCTATGCCGGTCATCAAGATGGGCCGCATGGCAGGGCAGTTTGCCAAGCCGCGATCGTCCAATGATGAGACCCGCGACGGCGTGACGCTTCCCGCCTACCGCGGCGACATCGTCAATGGTTACGACTTCACTCCCGAGTCCCGCGCGCATGACGCCGGCCGGATGCTGCAGGCTTACCACACGTCCGCTTCCACGCTGAACCTTATCCGCGCCTTCACCCAGGGCGGCTTTGCCGATCTTCGCCTCGTTCACCAGTGGAACAAGGGCTTTACTGAGAACCCGGCGCACGCGCGCTACGAATCGCTGGCACGCGACATTGACCGTGCCATCAGCTTCATGGAGTCATGCGGCGCCGACTTCGAGGCACTCAAGCGGGTGGAGTTCTTCGCCAGCCACGAGGCACTGCTGCTCGACTACGAACGCGCCCTCACACGCATCGATTCACGCACCGGACTGCCTTACGACACTTCCTCGCATTTCCTGTGGATCGGCGAGCGGACCCGTGAACTGGACCACGCTCACGTGGACTTCCTGTCGCGCGTACGCAATCCGATCGGTGTAAAGCTCGGGCCCACAACCAGCGGCGACGACGCCCTGCGCCTGATCGACAAGCTGGATCCCAACCGGGAACCGGGCCGACTGACGTTCATCACCCGTATGGGTGCCAAGAACATCCGCGAGAAGCTGCCGGCCGTCGTCGAGCGCGTCACTGCCTCGGGCGCGCAGGTTCTGTGGGTGACTGATCCCATGCACGGTAACACCGTCACGTCGCCGAACGGCTACAAGACCCGGAACTTCGACGACGTCATTGATGAGGTCCGTGGCTTCTTCGAGGTCCACCACTCGCTGGGTACCGTTCCAGGTGGCCTCCACGTCGAGATGACCGGTGACGACGTCGCTGAGTGCTTGGGCGGTGCCGACCCGATCGACCAGGACGCCTTCCTGGACCGTTATGAGTCAGTGTGCGATCCCCGCCTGAACCACATGCAGTCCCTTGAGATGGCGTTCCTGGTGGCCGGAGCCCTCTCCAAGCGCTAGAGACACAACAAAGGCGCGGTCCGGATTCCCGGGCCGCGCCTTTCGTCTTCCTGTGTAGGACTAAACGACCGTCAGCGTCACTACAGATCCCTCAGGCACGTCCTTGTCCACCGGATTCTGGTCCCGAACGGTACCAAAGAAACCGCCCAGGATCTCATTCACCTTGACCTCGAACCCCAGCGCTTCCAGTTGCTGCCGGGCCTCCTTGGCTTGCTTTCCGATGAAGCTGGGCACCTTGACCATCTTGGGTCCCTTGGAAACGGTCAGGGTCACGGAATCGCCCTTGACGAGCGTGCCGTTCGCCGGGGCCTGGGCGACAATGGCGCCCTTCGGGACTGTCTTGTCGTTGACAGTCTCCGGAGCGATCACGGCTTTCAGTCCAACGTCCTGGAGGGCTTTGGCGGCTGCGTCCTGGGACAAACCCCGGACGTCGGGAACGGGGATTGGCTGTGGACCCTTGGAAACCGCCAGTGCCACAGGTGTGCCGTGCCGCACCTCGGTGCCCTTGGCAGGATCCTGGGAAATCACGACGCCGGCAGGTACCTTTTCGTCGAAAGCCTCCGTGACGTTGCCCAGCGCCATTTCGGCGGCGTTAAGGGCCGTTTTGGCCTCGTCCAAGGTGCCACCGGTCAGTCCCGGCAGTGCGAAAAGCTGGGCCCCCTTGGAGACCAAGACAGTGATGGGCTGGAACTTCCGTACTTCGGCGCCGGACTCCGGTTCGGTTCCGACGGCCAGCCCGGCCAGGATGTCGTCGTCGAAAACGTCCCGCGGCTCCGACTGGAATCCGGCAGTGCGGAGGAGCTGCTGAGCCTCCGCAACTGTCTTGTTCTTGACGTCGGGTACGGTTCCTGGCGATCCGGGCCCCATGCCGAAGAACCAACCCGCGGAAGCCGCGAGCATTGCCAGGATAACGATCACGATGGTCCAGATCACGCCACGGCGGCGCGGATTGCCCTCCCTGAGCGGGCGAACGGGCGTCGCTGCAGCACGTGCACGGTCTTTGGTCTGTTGCCGTTCGAGGCGCTTCATTTCCCGTTTGCCGGGTTGGCGAAGGTCCTGATCGGCATCCGGACCGGTCGTAACTGCCTTCGACTGCTGAAGGGCCGCCGAACCGGCCGCCATGACGGTGGTGGGGTTGCTCTGGTGGGAGATGAACTCGGTGGGCGACGCCGTTGTTGCCAGCGCCTCCGTTGGATTCCCCGCCGTGCCGGCCATGGGAGTGGTTGGGGACATGGCCGCGGGGGAGAACGGTGCTGGGCTTTGACGATGGTCCAACTGCTCGTCGGTGAGGGTGGTGCGGATGTGGCGGAGTTCGGCCAGCAAGGCAGTTCCATCCACGGGCCGGTTCTCGGCATCTGCTGCCGTGCACCACTGGACCAATTCATCCAGGTCTTCGGCCAGTCCGGGGGCTTCGTCCGAGGGTCGCCCGACCGTTGCATTGACGTGTTGGTATGCCACTTGAATGGGGGAGTCGCCTGCGTAGGGCTGCTTGCCCGTCAACATTTCGTAAAGCATGATGCCGGCCGAGTAGATATCGCTGCGGGCATCTGCGGGTTGTCCCAGGACCAGCTCCGGCGCCAGGTATGCCACAGTTCCAATCAGGGCCCCGGTACTGGTGTTGGCCGAGACAGCCCTGGCCAAGCCGAAATCGCCCACTTTGATCCGTCCGTCATCAGCAATGAGGACGTTTTCCGGCTTGATGTCGCGGTGGATCAACCCGGAGCCGTGGGCCGCGGCCAGGCCTTCGATCACAGGATCTATGAGTGCCAACGCCAGGCGCGGCGGCAGGGCACCTTGCTCGGTGAGGATGTCACGAAGCGTATGCCCCTTGACGTACTCCATGACCAGATACGCGATGTGGCCGTCTTCGCCTTGGTCCAGAACTCCGACAATATGCGGGTGGGACAGGCTTGCGGCGGCTTTGGCTTCGCGGCTCAGCCTTTCCAGGAACGTGGGATCGTTTGCCAGGTGCGGGTGCAGGACTTTGAGGGCCACGTCGCGCTCCAGGCGCTGGTCCGTGGCCAGATAAACAGTGGACATTCCACCCCTCGCGAGGCGGGAGCGGACCAGGTAGCGCCCGTCCACAATGGTCCCGATGAGGTGGTCCTGCGTTGGTTCTTGCACCATACGATCCTAAACGAGGCAGGGTAAGGGCCCGAATCCATAAGGGATCCGAGCCCCTTCCGAGGTGCTGTAGAGACCTAACCGAAGGTGCGCTGGCGGGCCTTGATCGATTCGACATAGCGCTTGGTGTCGTCGTACATGCCGTACTTGCTCACCGAGTACTGGCCTTGGTAGTAACCGGCAATCGCGGTGTCCAGGTCCTTGCTCGTGGCAATCAGGGCGCGGATGATTGCCACGCCCGCGGTGGCGTTGTCGTAGGGGTCCAGTAGGTTGAGCTTGCGGCCCACCAGGTCCGAAGCCCATTGGCCGGACGACGGGATGACTTGCATGGTGCCGATCGCGTTTGCGGGTGACACAGCCCGCTGGTCGAAGCCGGATTCCTGCTCGGCGAATGCCATGGCCAGGGAAGGGCTGACGCCCATGCGCCGGGCCGTATCGGCCACGATGCTCTTCATTTCGGCGCGACTGGGAACCGGGGAAGCGTTGAGCAACGCCTTGTTTTCGTTGGCGGAGCTGACAACCGCAGGCGGGTAGGTGAAACCCAGGAACGTGCTGGGGACCAGCGGCTTGGTGTCCCCGGCAGGCTGCAGGCCGGCACCGGGAATGGTCAGCTTCTGGCCCGGGTAGATGACCGTTGTTGCCGTGACATTGTTGGCCGTCATCAGGGCACTGAGGGAAACGCCGTGCCGCGAAGCAATGGAACTGAGGGTGTCACCGGCCTTAATGGTGTACGAGCCTGTGTTTGCCAGCGGAGCGGGTGCAGGAGCGGGTGCTGGAGCCGGAGTAGCTGGCGTCGAGGGCGCGGATCCGCCGCTGACCTTGATCTTCTGCCCCGGATAGATGATGGAGCTCCCGTTGAGGTTGTTCCAACTGAAGATGCTGGACAGTGGTACGCCGTGCTTGGCTGCAATGGCGCCAAGGGTGTCGCCGGATACAACCGTGTAAACCGTTGCGTTGCTGGGGGCGCTTGGGGCTGCCGGGGCGGACGGCTGCGCAGGTGTGGCCGTTGCAGTGCCCGTAAGTTTTATGCTCTGCCCCGGGTAGATCAGGGTGGTGGCAGAGAGCTTGTTCAGCTGGAGCACCGCATTGGTATCAAGGTTGAAGCGGCGGGCGATGGCGCTGATGGTATCGCCGCGGACAATCGTGTACGTGTCCGGTACCGAGGGTGCCATGGGGCGCAACGCGGAGGGCAGGGTGGCAGCAACGGCCTGTGCAGGAATGACGGTGCCCGTCGTGACGGCCTGGGCTTTCATGGCGGCAGCCAGCGTGGCGGGCACTTTACGGGGTTGCGGTGCCTGTGAAGCCATGGACGGTTGGGCCAGGGCAAGCGAGGACAAAACCACGGCGGGAAGCGCAGCCGTGGTTGCCGCGATGACCGGCATGCTCATGGTTCGTTTCGGCGAGCGGGGCGTCGTCATGAAAATGTCCTCATCTCAACAGCGGGGTTGTTTGATGGCGCTGTTGTCAGTGTTACCAATGTTACTGATGTTATCAATGGTGCAAGTGTGATCAGTGTGAATCTCTCACACTTAATGAATCGGCACAACAATTCCTGCCGTTCGGGATTCTTGGAAATCAAATTGTTGGCAATGAAAACGCCGACTTAACGACGGACTCCAAGGTCCGCCGTCGGACTCCGGCTAGGCGCCGGGCAGGGCGGCGTGGCAACCTTGATTCGTGAGTAATGTAGAAAGCCTTGTTTCCGAATGGCTCCCGCTGCCGGATGTCGCCGAGCTGCTGGAAGTTTCCATCACCAAAGTCCACGGACTGTTGGATGAGCGTGCGCTGGTAGCCATCAGGCGGGGAGAACGGAATATCCGCTCAATCCCCGCCCTGTTTATCCAGGATGGGCATGTTGTGGACAGCTTGAAGGGAACCATTGCGGTTCTCAGCGACGCTGGTTACAACGACGAAGAGTTGATCATCTGGCTTTTCACGCCCGACGAATCACTGCGGGGACGGCCCATTGATGCCCTGCGCGAGGGGCGGAAGACAGAGATCAGGCGCCGCGCCCAGTCTTTGGCCTGGTAGCAGCGCCTTCCTGCCTCAGGGATGTATCAAGAACTGAATTAACACGATGACGACGGCGGTTCCCACCGCCGTCGTCTGCTTATGTCCTGCCCGCCCCGGTCCAGGGCGGCGTTGCGGCTTTCGTCAGGCTGCGCGGCTAACGGCAGCCTCGGCAAGCTGGCTCAGTGCCTTCAGCGGGACCTCTTCGAGCGGCAAGCGTTCCAAGGCCTCAAAGGCCTGGTTGCTCAGCGCCGCGATCAGGGATTCCGTGGCGTCCAAGGCGCCGCATTGCACGATGATGCGGCGGATTTCGGCGACATCGGATTCGCCGAGGTCGGGATTGCCCAGCATTCGGTCGAGGTAATCTGCCTCGGTTGCAGTTGCCTGGTTGATGGCAAAGCCAACAAGAACCGTGCGTTTGCCTTCACGCAGGTCATCACCAGCGGGCTTGCCGGTGGTTTCGGGGTCGCCGAAAACGCCAAGCACGTCGTCCCGCATTTGGAACGCCTCGCCAAGGGGCAACGAGAATTGCGAGTAGCTCTCCAAAAGCCTGTCCGGTGCTCCCGCGAGAGCTCCACCCAAGGCCAGCGGGTGCTCAGTGGAGTATTTCGCCGATTTGTACCGGATGATCGATTTTGCGCGGTCCACCGAACCAGCACGGTCACGTACGGGGCCGGCCACCTCTTCAAGGATGTCGAGGTACTGACCTGCCATGACCTCTGCCCTCATCACGTTGAAGATGCGCCGGGCAGGGCTTCCCGATGCAGCCCGGGGCCCTATCTCGGTGAAGGACTCCTCGCTGAAGGACAAACAAAGGTCACCGGTCAGGATGGCGGCAGCGTCCCCGAACCTGCCGCTGTCCAGAGCCCAACCGTTCATCTCGTGGAGTTGGCCGAAACGCTTGTGCACGCTGGGGCCACCCCGGCGGGTATCGGAGCGGTCGATGATGTCGTCATGGATCAGCGCTGCTGCCTGGAAAAGTTCGAGCGCACACCCGGCCGTGACTATATCGGGGTCCTCTGCACGGCCGCCGGCGCCTCTCCAGCCCCAGTAGCACATCAGCGCCCGGAGGCGTTTGCCGCCGGTGACCAGGCTCGAAATTGATCCGATCAGCGGCGAGACGTCCGGAGACACCGTTGCCATGAGGTCCTCTTGCTCCGACAGGAAGCCCTTCAATTTGCCGGCAACGCCGTCGATGAAGTGCGTCTGCTCGGTGGTCACCTGGGCCAAAGCCGTCACTTGATGGACCCGGACGCCACGTTGGCGCCGATGGTGAAGGTGGACACGCCTTCCTTCTGCCGTATGGACACGTTCACGGTCTCGCCGTCGCCACGAATGAAGTCCAGGGAAGTGACGTTGCCTACAGCTTCCGGCCCGGGGACCAGTTTGAAGCCCTGCGCCTCCAATGAAGCCTTGTAGTAGTCCACAACACCCTCCGGCGGAGCTTTGATGGTTCCCACCAGCGCCACAGTTGCCAGGGATGCGCTCTTGTCGAAGCTGCTGGAACGTACCGATGTCTTGGGCATGACCGGAATCAGCTGCTCAGGGAAGCCCGGAACCAGTGCATTCACCGTGGCCGTGGCCCCTGGTGCTGGCGTGGCCGACTCGGTTGACGCCGTTGTCTCGGGCGCGGACGTGGAGTTGGAGGCGGCCGGGGTTGACGTTGCCGAGGCCGTGGAAGCATCCGTGGGGGAGGGCGCAGCCGAACTGCCAGGGGACGGCGTGCAGGCCGAGGCCGCCACAGCGACACTTACTGCGAGCAGGGCAAACCCTCGCGATCGAGGAGTTCCAAAGAGCTTCACAGGGTATCCTTCCGGGGGCTGAGCCTGACTGTGCCTCCAGTTTAGTCAGTGGCCGGGCATAGTATTGCCGATGTGAGGCAGGAAGCATTCGGCGGCGCCCAAAGGGCCGGCCACGAGCCCGCCCGCAGTGCTGCTGAGGCCCTGCGGGAACTGAGGCGAACCAGCATACTTCACGTAGACATGGATGCCTTCTTCGTTTCCGTCGAACTCCGCAGTCGTCCGGACCTTCGGGGAAAACCGGTGATAGTCGGCTTCCCGGCGGAACGGTCGGTGGTGCTTTCAGCTTCCTACGAGGCCCGGGCCACCGGCGTGAAGTCCGCCATGCCCATGTCCATTGCCATGAGGCGGTGCCCTGCCGCGGTGGTCATCGAACCCCGGCACACACTGTATTACCAGGTCTCCGCCCAGCTGATGGAGGTCTTCGCCTCCATTACGGACCTGGTGGAGCCGCTCAGCGTGGACGAAGCCTTTTTGGATGTGGGTGGTGCGATTCGACGGCTCGGCTCACCGCTGGACATCGGCCACCTCATCCGCCGGAGGGTCCAGTCCGAACTGGGCATCACGGCATCAGTAGGAATCGCAGGCACCAAGTTCGTGGCGAAGATCGCATCTACCCGGTGCAAACCCGATGGCATCCTGCAGATCGATGCCGAAGACACCGTCCCCTATCTGCACAGCCTGCCTGTCAACGCACTGTGGGGAGTAGGCGGGAAGACCGCGGAAGTTCTAGCGCGCCTTGGCATTCGAACCGTGGCGGACGTGGCGGCTACGCCCTTGGCTTCCTTGAAGAAGGTCCTCGGCGCCAGCGGAGAGCATGTCCACCGGCTGTCCATGGGGGTCGATCCGCGGCCCGTCACACCCACCAGGCTTGAGAAAAGCATCGGGGCGGAGGAAACATTCTCAGTCGACACCGGGGATGAAGCCCTGTTGCACAGGGAGTTGCTGCGCTTATCGCACCGAACGGCCGGCCGCCTGCGCAGCTCCGGCATGTTGGCCAGGACGGTGGCGTTGAAATTGAGGTACTCGGACTTCTCCACTGTTACGCGAAGCCGGACCGTCCATGCTCCGGTGGACAGTGCGCAGATGATCTACCAAGTGGCAGTGCAGCTGCTGGAGTCGTTGGGCCCCCGGTCCATGAGCGTCCGCCTTGTGGGAGTGCGGGCAGAGCAACTGGAGCCCGTCGGCCAGACCTCCCTGCAGCTGAGCCTGGATCGACGGGACGATAATTGGCGGGCCGCGGAGCAGGCATTGGACCGGGTCTCCGAACGCTTCGGGTCCAAAACGTTGCTTCCTGCCCGGCTTTTGGAACCGGGTAAGCCTCCAGCAGGCACTTAAGGCATGTGAGGTTGGTCCCGCAAGGCCCCGGGCGTCTTTCAGAACGGCGTCCGACAAACTATCCTATTTATTACAGAGACTTAGATCGTCTGGACAAACTGTTTCCTGAACAGTCGGCCCTAAGATGCCCGCTGAACCAAGAGGGAATTTTGGGAACGATTTTCTTGGTCCGATCGTTTTGGTAACAGACGCACAGGACGCGTTATGTCCAGACGCTGGCTGACTAAAGGAGGTCGTGATGCCCCTCTCGGAGCATGAACAGAAGCTGCTTGAGCAACTCGAAAAGCAACTTCATGAGGACGATCCGAAGTTCGCCAACACCATGGGTTCGGATCCCATCCGCAGTTGGTCTACCCGGCATGTGATTATCGGCGTCCTGGGCGCCATTGCCGGCATACTCCTCCTGCTCGTAGGGGTTTCGATGCAGGCGATACCAGTGGGTGTCCTCGGCTTCGTCGTCATGGGTGCTGGCGTCTACTTCGCCACGTTGCGTGGTGCGGCCTTTGGCAAAGCCAGCAAGGGCAAGCCGGGAAAGGGTAAGCCCAAGAGCTCGTTCATGAGCAGTCTGGAAGAGCGCTGGGACGAACGGCGCCGCGACGACTCCTGACTGACACCTTTCGCCGTCGGCCGGCGGCATTGCTTCAAACACGCCCCTTGACTCCCGGGTAGGGATAACGGAAGACCCGCATTGCGGGTCTTTTCGCGTTTAACGCGTTTAAGCGGGATACGAGGCATTCGTGGGAGCCCTCCACTTTCCGCCCGTTCCTCCACCCTCCTCCCTTTGCTCCACTTCGCACCACCCGGATACGATTCCTGGCCCGGACCGGCCATCGGCAGCCGGACTTGCTGCTGCATGCCTGCCCGCACGCTGCCGGATGGCTTTTGCCCTCCACTTCCAGCCGTGGCCCCTTAAAACCGCGCCAATTCGGGGCTCGCAAATCTCAAAGTGGTGGAGAAACACCCTGTGTTGCGTTGACTGTGGGGCATTGTGGAGTAAAGTGGAGCGCATAAGAGGGTAGTGGCAGTGTTGGGAATGAGCGGGCACCTTGACTGAGGGGCGGTGGGGCCAGTGTTTCTGGGCACTCACTCGCCGCGTCTCGATGAAAAGGGCCGGATCATTCTCCCCGCCAAGTTCCGTGAGGAACTTGCCGAAGGGCTGGTCCTCACAAGAGGCCAGGAACGCTGCATCTACGTCTTCAGCCAGAAAGAATTCGAACGCATTCACGAATCCATGCGGGAGGCCCCACTGTCCTCCAAGCAGGCTCGTGACTACATTCGGGTTTTCCTGTCCGGAGCCTCTGACGAGGTACCTGACAAGCAGGGGCGTGTGACGATTCCGCCGGCGCTCCGGGCGTATGCAGGACTCGGTCGGGAACTGGCAGTTATTGGTGCCGGTACCAGGGCTGAGATCTGGGATGCCGAAGCTTGGAACGAGTACCTCAACGAGAAGGAATCAGCCTTCTCGGAAACCGATGACGACAATCTGCCCGGGTTCATCTAACCGGTCGGAGAAAGCAGCACAACCGCTTCTTGAATGGGATCTCCAGCCGCCCATCGAACAGTCTTCCTGGCTCAACTTCCCCTGAGCCAGGCCGGCGGGACGATAGGCGCGGATGGGGATCCGATTCAAGAAACAGCAGGCAAGCGATTGAAGAAAGAGGAGGCAGCGTGGAAGAGCAGGACGCGGCAAAGCCCACATCGGAGCGCCACGTACCCGTCCTCAAAGACCGCTGCATCAATCTGCTGGCTCCCGGGTTTGAGGCTGCCAGGAAGCGCGGCCAGACACCTGTGGCCATCGACGCAACCCTTGGCATGGGAGGGCACTCCGAGGCGATGTTGCAACGCTTTCCGGACCTGCACCTCGTCGGCATCGACCGCGACGAGGAAGCCCTTGCCCTGGCCGGTGCCCGCCTTGAGCCCTTTTCGAACCGGACGGATCTGGTACATGCCGTATACGACGAAATTGACGACGTGCTGGCGGACCTTGGAATCCCTGAGGTGCACGGCATCCTGATGGATCTTGGCGTGTCATCCCTGCAGCTGGACGAGCGTGAACGTGGGTTCGCCTACTCCTACGACGCCCCGCTGGATATGCGGATGGACACCAGCCGCGGCCAGACCGCCGCCGATGTGGTCAACAACTACAGTGAAGACGAACTGGTTCGCATTATCCGTAAGTGGGGCGAAGAAAAGTTCGCTGGACGTATCGCCAATAGGATCGTCAACGCCCGCGCCGACAAACCGTTCGCTACTACCGGCGAACTTGTGGAGCAGATCCGCAGTGTAGTTCCTGCCGCAGCCGCGAAGAGCGGTGGGCATCCCGCCAAGCGCACCTTCCAGGCTTTGCGGATTGAGGTCAATGAGGAACTCGATGTCCTGGAACGCGCAGTCCCGGCAGCCGTTGCCGCGACAGCCATGGGAGGCCGGATCGTGGTGATGTCCTATCACTCGCTGGAGGACAAGATCGTGAAGTCAGTCTTCCAGGCCGGCTCCAAATCCTCGGCCCCGCTCGGTTTCCCCGTGGAACTCGAAGAACATAAACCCGAACTGAAGACCATCACCAAAGGCACTGAAGTGCCTACGGCTGCAGAAATCGCCGAAAACCCCCGTGCGGCGTCCGCCCGTTTGAGGGCCGTGGAGCGCATCAAACCAAGGAGAGACGCATGAGCAACGCCGCAGCGAAGACACTGCCCTTCGTGGTGGGCAATACGGCCCGTGCGCTGCCGGCTCCCGCAGGCAAGCCCGATACCGGCCGCAAGGCCCGCACTCCGCTTTCACTCGTGCGCAGCGCGCCGGGCAAACGACGGACACCCTTTGTGGTGCTCTGCTTCGTGGCTATGGCGGCGGCGCTGCTGACGGTCCTCGTCTTGAACATCTCGGTTTCCACTGCCCAGTATCAGTTGGTGCAGCTCAAGGCCGAAGCGGCCACCTTGAACAAGGAAAACCAGGACCTGACACAGAGGAAGCAGAATTTCGAGGCTCCCCAGAATCTGGCAGCGAAGGCTGCAGAATTGGGAATGGTCCCGTCCACTGTTAAGGGACAGATCGATCTGAAGACAATGACCGTCACCGGAAAGGCGACGCCTGCAGTTAAGGGAGACAATCCCGGAGCGCAGCTTGCCCCGCCTGCCGTGGCGGGCATGCTGGATGTGGTTCCGTCGGTGACTACCAAGGATCCGCTGGAAAACTTGAAGCCGGTTACTCCGGCGGCGCCGGCAGCAACACCGGCGACTCCGTCAGCAGCACCGACGACTCCGGCAACTGCACCGCCGGTCGAACTCAATGGGGGATCGGTCCCGGCCCCCCAGCAAAAGGCACCCGGACAGTAGTCCACCAGTCCACTGACGCAAGGCCAGCAGCAAGGAATCAACGTGGCTCAGAACCCCGGCACATCGAAAAAACCGAAGACGCCGGCGGCAAGAAAGCGGTTGCGGGTTGGTCTTGGCATCATGCTGACGCTGCTGCTGGTGGTGGGCGGCAAGCTCTTCATGGTCCAAGGCCTGGATATGGGCGGGATGGCCGAGGCGGCCTTGGCTAAACGCCTGACGCCCCAGGTTCTGCCTGCAGAACGCGGGCAGATTGTCGATGCCAACGGCACCGTCCTGGCCAGCAGCGTCATCCGCTACAACCTCGTGGTGGACCAAACCGTCAACACGGGAACCGCGACTTTCCATCGCTTCAACGACAAAACGGAAAAGCTCGACGAGATCACCCGTGACCAAGGGATTTCCGACTTGGCTGCGCTTTTGGGTACTGACGAAGCCAAAGTACGTGAGGCGCTGACCGGTGAGAAGCAGTATTTCGTTGTGGCCAAGGACATCAAGCCGGAACTCGAGGATCGAATCTCCAAGCTGTACATCCCTGGCCTACGCGCCGAAGGTGTCAGCAAGCGCGTCTACCCCAATGGCAGCGTTGCCGGCGGCGTGGTGGGCTTCCTCCAGGACGGAACCACAGGCCAAGCGGGCATCGAACAAACCCAGGATGAGGTCCTCCGTGGTGTTGAAGGCAAGCGGGTCTTTGAGATCGGCGCTGACGGCCTGCGCATTCCAGTGGCCACTGACGAGCTGACTCCCGCCGTGGACGGCAGCGACGTCAAGCTGACCATCAACACGGACATCCAGTACTTCGCGCAGCAGGCCATCCAAAGCCAGGTGGACAAGATGAATGCCGAGTGGGGGTCCATCATCGTGATGGACGCCAAGACCGGCAACCTGGTCGCTTTGGCTGACACCAATGCCCCGGATCCCAACGATCCCGGAAAGGTCGATGCCAAAGACCGTGGCGTTCGATCCGTAACGGCCGCGTATGAGCCCGGTTCAGTGCAGAAGATGATCACCGCTGCGGCAGTCATTGAAGAAGGCAAGTCCTTCCCGTTGGATCACTACACGATTCCCCCTTCCTACACCATCGACGGCCAGACCTTTACTGATGCCTTCGAACACGGCACTGAGGAACGCACGCTCGCTGGGATCCTGGGGTGGTCCATGAACACCGGTACCGTGATGGCCGGTAGCCGGCTGACCAAGGAGCAACGGTACGACTGGCTGAAGAAATTCGGTATCGGTGAACAGACCGATATCGGCCTGCCCGCAGAAGCCACCGGCATCCTGGCCAAACCCGAGCAGTGGGACGACCGCCAGCAGTACACGGTTCTCTTTGGGCAGGGCGTTTCCCAGTCGACCTTGCAGACAGTGCGTGCCTTCCAAAGCATCGCCAATAACGGTGTCATGCTTCAGCCCCGGCTCATCGACAGCTACATCACTCCTGAGGGCGAGGAACAGAAGGTTGCCGCCAAGGATTCCCGCCAAGTGGTGTCCAAGGATACTGCCCAGCAGGTCCGGGACATCCTGGAGAGCGCTGTGACCGAGGGGCAGATCAAGGACGCGGCAATCGACGGCTACCGTGTCGGCGCGAAGACAGGAACGTCGCAGGCGCCCCGTGAGGACGGGCTTCCAGGATTCGACGGCTACACGGCCTCCATGGTGGGTATGGCACCCATGGACGACCCCCGCTTCATTGTCGAGGTAGTGCTTCAACGACCCAAGGGAAACATCTACGGACTCACCAACGGGCCCGTGTTCCGTTCGGTCATGGCACAAGTGCTGCGGACCTACAACGTGGCGCCGTCCACGGGAACACCCGCGCGCCTGCCCCAGTTCGTCAAGTAAGCTTCTTGGGCGTCTGTTTCGGCCAAAACTCGATCAACCACTAACGGCCCGGGCGCCGCTGGCCCCAGGCCGGTCGTTCCACGAGCACCAACGGAGAACCACGTGTCAGAGCACAATGAGGCAGCTAACAGCGCCACGACGCCGGATACCGGCAGGTCCGTCTTCCGCCCCGAATCCGTGGCCGCGGTGCCGTTGGCCACGATTGCGGAGGCACTTGGAATAGCCGCACCGGAGGGCAACCACAACAGGGGAGTGACAGGCATAACCCTCAACTCCAGGGCCGTGGAATCCGGCGACCTCTATATGGCCTTGCCAGGCGCTTCGCGCCATGGTGCCGACTTTGTTCCCCAAGCCGTCGCCGCCGGTGCCGTGGCCGTGGTCACGGACGACGCCGGGGCACGCCAACTGGCGCTGGCCGGCGAGCAGCCGGTTCCGGTGCTTATCGTGCAAGAGGCGCGTACCGCCGTCGGACCTTTGGCTGCGCTGATCTACCGCAGCCAGCCGGCGGAAGGCGGGTTCCCGTCCCTGTACGGTGTCACCGGTACCAACGGAAAGACCACCACGACCTACTTCATCAACTCGCTGCTGCGTGCTCTGGGCAAGACTCCGGGACTCATTGGGACCATAGAGATCGTGGCTGGCGGTGAGCCTATCCCGAGCCTCCTGACCACCCCGGAGTCCACGGATGTCCATGCCCTGCTGGCTCTGATGCGCGAACGGGGCCTGGAAGCCGCGTCCATGGAAGTCTCGTCCCACGCGATCTCCTACCACCGTGTGGACGGTGTGATGTTCGACGTCGCGGGTTTCACCAACCTCACCCAGGACCATCTGGACCTGCACGGCAGCATGGAAGAGTATTTCCGCACCAAGGCGGAACTCTTCACCGCCAGGCGGGCCCGCCACGCTGTTGTCACAGTGGACGATGACTGGGGGCGCAAGCTCGCGGAGCTGGCCGATATCCCCGTCACTACCCTCTCGGCCAACGAGGCCACCGCCGGGTCCGACTGGCACGTCGCGGAAATCACTGCCCGAGGGCTCGGCTCCGCATTCGAACTCAGGCACGCCGACGGACGCGTGCTGCGCGTCCACACGGGCCTGCCTGGAGCCTTCAACGTGGCCAACGCTGCCTTGGCCACCCTCATGGTCCTGGCGTCGGGCGTTGACGAACAGACACTCCAGTCGGCCTTGGACACCCACGATCCTTTCACGGTGGCCGTTCCCGGGCGCATGCAGTTGGTCTCAACTGAGCCAGCCGCAGTTGTTGATTTTGCCCACAATCCTGATGCTTTGGCGCGTGCGCTCGAAGCCGTACGCTCGCCACAGGAGGGGTCCCGCGTCATTGTGGTCTTTGGTGCAACCGGCCAGCGCGACCAGGGCAAGCGGCCCACCATGGGTGCCATCGCTGCGCGCCTTGCCGATGTGGTGATCGTCAGTGATGACGATCCCCACGACGAAGACGCGGCATCAATCCGCGCCGAAGTCCTGCAGGGTGCCAGGGCAGCCCGGGATGCCGAAAAGCTGGGCAGCGACATCATCGAGTCCCACCCGAGGGACGCCGCGATCCGGCTGGCCGTTGAGATGGCCACTGCCAACGACACCATCCTTATCGCCGGACGTGGCCACGAAGTGTGGCAAGAGGTCAAAGGCGTGAACCTGGCACTGGACGACAGGGTCGAGTTGCGCGCCGCCTTGACATCCAAGGGATTCAGCGTTTCATCGGACCAGCGGATAGAGTCCTAAACCGAGATGATTGCACTTACTGCGGCGGAGATCGCCGACATCACCCATGGCCGATTGACCGGAGCTACGGACATCGCGCCCACCTCCGTCGTCACTGATTCACGGGAAGCGACGCCCGGTTCGCTCTACGTTGCCAAGCCCGGCGAGCACGCCGATGGCCACGACTTCGTCGAGGCTGCCTTCGAACGCGGCGCCGTACTGGTCCTCGCCGAACGTGAAGTGACCGACGCTGGCGGAAGCCCCTTTCCCGCCGTCGTAGTCGATGATGCCGTCCTGGCAATGGGTGCCCTCGCAGCGGAATGCGTCCGTCGCATCCGTGCTGAACGCGCACAGCGCGGCGAAGACTTTACGGTCATTGGCATCACCGGATCGGCCGGTAAGACGACCACCAAGGATCTCTTGGCCGGTGTGCTTTCCGTGGCCGGTAAGACGGTGGCGCCGCAGGGTTCCTACAACGGTGAAGTGGGCGTGCCCTTGACGGTTTTCGCCGCCGACGCCGATACCCGCTACTTGGTCATCGAGATGGGTGCCACAGGCCTTGGCCACATCAAATACCTCGCAGACATGGTGAAGCCGGACATTGGCGTTGTCCTGGTGGTTGGTACGGCACATGCCGGAGAATTCGGCGGGGTTGAGAATATCGCCACTACGAAGGGCGAACTCGTTGAAGCCCTTGGCGAGCACGGCACGGCTGTGATCAACCTCGATGATGGCCGCGTAGCTGCCATGCGCTCCCGGACCAAGGCCAGGATCCTGGGGTTCACGGCAGCGCCCGCCACCACCGAAGAGGTCGAAGCGCGCAACGTGGTGGTCAATGCCCAGGGTTTCCCGGACTTTGATCTCGTGTTGCCCGACGGCGGCCCTGCCGTTGAGGTGCGAAGCCGCCTGATCGGTGGGCACCATGTAACCAACCTGTTGGCCGCGGCGGCAGCTGCGTTCGCCGCCGGCATCCCGGCCGCCGACATTGCGTCCTCCCTCAGCTCACAGTCGGCGGCAAGCCGCTGGCGCATGGAGCGGACTGAACGCGAAGACGGCGTCACCATCATCAACGACGCCTACAACGCCAACCCGGAATCAATGCGGGCAGCGTTGCGCACACTGGCAGATCTTGGACAAGGCCGACGGACCTGGGCTGTGCTTGGAGCCATGCTCGAGCTCGGGGAGGACTCCATCCGCGAGCACACCGCAGTGGGCACGCAGGTAGTCCGGTTGAACATCTCCAGGCTTGTGGTGGTGGGACGCGAAGCCAGGGCCCTCTACGTCTCGGCCATCCAGGAAGGATCCTGGGGCGATGAATGTTCGTTCACCGAGACTGTCGAAGAAGCCTACGAGCTCCTGCAGAACGAGCTCGAACCCGGTGACCTGGTGTTGTTCAAGTCCTCCAACGGGGTAGGGCTGCGGCATTTGGGTGATCGGATAGCATTACCTCCACGGGCCGAGCCCACCGGAGACAACGCGGCTGAAGCTGCCGCAAGCGAAGGGAACGAGCTGCTGTGATTGCACTTTTGATCGGCGCCGGCGTCGCCCTTCTGGTGGCCCTCATCGGGACGCCCCTGTTCATCAAGTTCCTCGTGGCCAAGAGCTACGGGCAATTCATCCGCGACGACGGTCCTACATCGCACCACACCAAGCGTGGAACGCCGACCATGGGCGGGACCGTTGTAGTTGCGGCCGTGCTCATCAGCTACTTCGTGACGCACCTGATCATGTGGATGATGAACCCGCGGTCCCCTGGACCGTCCGCGTCAGGACTCCTGCTGCTGTTCCTCATGGTGGGCATGGGTTTTGTGGGCTTCCTGGACGACTACATCAAGATTTCCAACAAGCGCAGCCTGGGCCTGAACGCCCGGGCAAAGCTGATCCTCCAGGCTGCCGTCGGAATCATCTTCGCGGTGCTGGTACTGCAGTTTCCCAACGAGGACGGACTTCGGCCGGCATCCACCCAGATCTCGTTGGTGCGGGACATCCCTTGGCTGGACCTGGCTTTTGGCGGGACAGTGCTCGGCGCGATCCTCTTCGTCGTATGGTCCAACCTGATCATCACTGCTGCCACCAACGGCGTGAACCTGACCGATGGCCTGGATGGCCTTGCTGCGGGCGCGTCCATCATGGTCTTTGGCGCCTACACCATCATGGGAATCTGGCAGAACAACCAGGCCTGCGGATCACCCAGGGAAGCAGGAAGCGGTTGTTACCAGGTTCGTGACCCCATGGATCTTGCCCTGTTGGCAGCGATCCTCAGTGCAGCCTTGGTGGGCTTCCTCTGGTGGAATACCTCGCCGGCCAAGATCTTCATGGGGGACACGGGATCCCTGGCGATCGGCGGTGCCGTGGCAGCCTTCGCGATTTTGTCACGCACGGAACTCCTGCTGGCTTTCATCGGCGGCCTGTTCGTCCTGATCACCCTTTCGGTCATCATCCAGGTGGGCTTCTTCAAACTCAGTGGCGGCAAACGGGTCTTCAAGATGGCGCCACTTCAACATCACTTTGAACTGAAGGGCTGGGCGGAAGTGACAGTGGTTGTCCGCTTCTGGATCCTCGCCGGCCTGTTCGTGGCCGCCGGCCTCGGAATTTTCTACGCTGAATGGGTGGTACTGCTGTGAACGGAAGCCCGGAGACAACGCCGTCGGCCGCCGACAGGCTCAGCGAACTCACCAGCTGGGACGCTGACTGGAGCGGCCTGCGCGTGGTGGTGACGGGAATCGGCATGTCCGGCTTCTCGGCAGCTGACACCCTCATCGAACTCGGTGCCAAAGTGGTGGTGGTGGACGCAGCCACCACGCCAAAGGCCAAGGCGCAAGCTGACACCCTGAAAATCGTGGGCGCCGTTGAGGTGCTGTTGGGGGAGGACGCGGTCAATGCCCTTCCCCTGATCGACGACGCTTTGCCCGAGCTGGTTGTCACGTCGCCGGGATGGCGGCCGGACCAGGCCCTGTTGGCCGCCGCCAAGCGGAAGCACATCCCCGTGTGGGGCGACGTTGAGCTTGCTTGGCGCCTCCGCGTCCGCGCAGGACGCAAGACAGCTGACTGGCTCACCATTACGGGCACGAACGGCAAGACCACCACGGTGGGCATGACCGAATCCATGCTGCAGGCAGCCGGACTCAAGGCAATCGCGGTCGGCAACGTTGGAACGCCGATCCTTGACGCACTCCGGGATCCGGTGGACTACGACGCGTTCGCTGTTGAACTCTCCAGCTTCCAGCTGCATTGGAGCCATTCCCTGTCACCAGTGGCAAGTGTGTGCCTCAACGTTGCTGAAGACCACGTGGACTGGCACGGGTCCTATGCCTCGTACCTGGCGGACAAGGCCAAGGTGTATGAGAACACCCAAAAGGCGGCCATCTACAACGCCGAACAGATCGAAACCGAACGCATGGTGGAGAACGCGGACGTCGTTGAGGGTTGCCGCGCCATTGGGTTCACCACGAATACTCCAGCTATCAGCATGCTGGGTGTGGTGGACGGACTGCTGGTTGACCGCGCGTTCATTGCCGAGCGCAAAGACTCCGCCGCGGAGCTCGCCGCTATGGCCGACCTCGGGCCTGTGGCGCCGCGCCACATGGTGGCCAACGCGTTGGCGGCCGCGGCCTTGGTACGTGCATACGGCATAGAGCCAACGGCGGTAAAGCAGGGTTTGGCCAACTACCTGCCGGGCGCCCATCGCATCCAGGTGGTCGCCAAACGGAACGACATCCTGTGGATCAACGACTCCAAAGCCACCAATCCACACGCTGCATCCGCGGCGCTCTCTGCCTTCCAACACGTCGTGTGGATTGCGGGTGGGCTCTCCAAGGGTGTCAACTATGACGACCTCGTCAAAGAACACGCCCGCCGCCTGAAGGCCGTTGTCCTTATTGGGACCGATACCGAAGCGCTGGAAGGCTCCCTCCAGCGACACGCACCGGATGTCCCCGTGATAGCGCAAGCCAAGGGCGACACTGGGATGGTGCAGACCGTAGCCGGCAACGCCGCCTCGCCCATCTACGGCGAGGCCATCATGGGCCAGGCCGTGGTGTCGGCGGCCGAACTGGCCACGCCAGGGGACACCGTCCTGATGGCACCCGCGGCTGCATCCATGGATCAGTTCTCTTCCTACGCTCACCGCGGCGATGCTTTCATCCAGGCAGTTCGCGAGCTTGTGGAAGGGCAGGCAACGACCACCGAGGAGTAACAATGGTCAGCACGCCCACCCGCACCCGCGGCAAAGACCCGCGGGACGGGAAGCCCAAGGCTTCGGTGCGGGCGCCCAAAAAGCCTTCCGGGCTCCGCCGACACCTGCGAGGCTTCTGGGAAAGCCTTGAAGGCAAGAGCAAAGCCCCCAACAGCTCCACGTACTACCTCATCCTGGGCTGTGCCCTGGCGTTGACTGCCATTGGCATCATGATGGTGTTGTCGGCCTCGAGTGTCGAGGCGATCTCCGAAGGGAAGTCGCCCTACGCGGACGCCCTGAAGCAGGCGATGTTCGGGGTGCTCGGAGCAGCAGCCATGTACGTGATCTCGCGAACCAACGTGAACTGGATGAAGAGGTTGTCCTGGTGGGCTCTGGGTGGCGTCGTGGTACTCCTGGTCCTGGTCCAGGTCATGGGCAACACCGTCAACGGCAACAAGAACTGGATCGACGTCGGCGGAATAACGCTCCAGCCCTCGGAGATGGCCAAGCTGGTCCTGTGCGTATGGATTGCTGCAGTACTGGCCCGCAAGCAAAAGCTCCTGCACCGTTGGTGGCATGTCATCATTCCCGTGGTGCCCGGAGCCGGCCTGGTGATTGCGCTGGTGATGCTCGGGAACGACCTCGGGACAGTGATCGTCATTGCGGCCATCACGGCGGCAGGCCTCTACTTCGCCGGGGTTCCGGGCAAGATGCTGGCCATAGCAGGGGCCGTTGGGGCAGTGGGTGCCGTGCTGGGAACCATCAGCAGTGCGAACCGCATCTGCCGCATCACGTCCTGGTTGGGCACAGCGTCGGCCTCCTGCACCGATAACTTCGACTTCGACTTCCAGTCCACCAACGGCATGTACGGCCTGGCGCAGGGAAGTTGGACCGGGCTGGGCCTTGGCCAAAGCCGGCAGAAGTACAACTGGCTTCCCGAAGCCCACAATGACTTCATCTTCGCCATCATCGGAGAAGAGCTTGGACTCGTGGGAACCCTGGTGGTGTTGGTGCTCTTCGCAATCCTGGGCATCGCCATTTTCCGGGTAGTGGTCAGGCAAACGGACCCGTTCCAGCGAACACTGGCCGGTGGCATCATGGTGTGGCTCCTGGGACAGGCAAGCATGAACATGGCTGTGGTCACCCAGCTCCTTCCGGTGGTCGGTGTGCCGCTCCCGTTCATCTCCTACGGAGGCTCAGCCCTCGTGATGTCCCTCTGTGGCGTGGGCGTAGTGTTGTCCTTGGCCCGAGGCCAATTGCCGCCCCAGCAACGCCCCCGGTTCCTGCCGCGCCGTTCTCCGAAAACCGCACGAAAGCGTACATAGCACTTCATGACTTCTGACTCCCGCAACGCGTCCAAGCCCTTGTCCGTTGTCCTTGCCGGCGGCGGTACTGCCGGGCACGTGAGCCCGCTGCTCGCCATCGCCGATGCCATCAAGGACAAGCGTCCGGAAGCTGCAATCCTGGCTGTTGGCACGCCGTCGGGCATGGAAACGCGGCTCATACCGGCTGCCGGCTACCAGCTCGCCACCATAGACCGTGTCCCTTTCCCGCGGCGTCCTTCCGTTGACCTGGTCAAACTTCCCGGCCGTTTGATGGGAGCAGTCCGTCAGGCCCGCCGCATCCTTGAGGATGCGCACGCTGATGTCCTGGTAGGCGTGGGCGGTTACGTCTGTACGCCGATGTACCTCGCCGCACGGAAACTCGGTATCCCCATTGTGATCCACGAGGCCAACATGAAGGCCGGCCTGGCCAACCGCGTCGGTGCCCGTTTCAGCAATCATGTTGCGGTGGCATTCGCCGGTACCCGGCTGCGGGGTGCACGCCATGTTGGCATGCCCATGCGGCGAGCCATCTCGGGACTTCACCGGACAACGGCGGCTCCTGCTGCCAAGGCTTCCTTGGGCCTGGTTCCAGAACGCCCCGTGTTGATCGTCACCGGTGGTTCCTCGGGCGCACTCAGCATCAACCGTTCCATCAGTGCAGCCTTGCCTGCGCTGGCGGCCGCGGGGATACAGACCCTGCACATCACGGGCAATGGGAAGGCCGTTCTCAACGACGACGGCGGCCTGCTCACCGCCGAAGGGTATCGCCAGGTTGAGTATGTGGATGGGATGGAGAACGTCTATGCAGCCGCGGACGTCCTCCTTGCCCGTGCCGGCGCCGGAACTGTCAGCGAAGTGGCAGCCGTGGGAGTCCCGGCCGTGTTTGTGCCCTTGCCCATCGGCAACGGAGAGCAGGCACTGAATGCTGCGCCGTTGGTGGATGCAGGTGGCGCACTCCTGGTTGATGACAAGGACCTCAGCCCTGAATGGCTGGAGCGGGAGCTCATTCCGCTCCTGACTGACCACGACAGGCTCCTCCAAATGGCCAGAAAAACCGAAGCCCTTGGTATCAGAAACGCCGATCAGCGCATGGCTGATCTTGTCCTGGAAGCGGTATCCGCATGACCATCAGCATCGCCCCCCTCGAATCCCTGGGCCGGGTCCACTTCATTGGCATTGGCGGCGTGGGAATGTCCGCAGTCGCCCGGATCATGGTGGCGCGGGGTGTCCCCGTCAGCGGAACCGACGCCAAGGACCTGCCGGTCATGCACGACCTCTCCTTGGCTGGGGCCCGCATCGCGGTGGGATACGACCAAAACAACCTTGCCGACGCCCAGACGATCGTGGCCGGCTCTGCCATCCGGGCCGACAATCCCGAGCTCACTGCGGCACGTGCCGCCGGGCTGCCCGTGCTGCACCGGTCCGAAGCTTTGGCTGCCACCATGGCGGGCCACCGTGTAGTTACAGTGGCGGGTACCCATGGGAAGTCCACCACCACCTCCATGATTGCCGTCCTGCTCAAGGAAGCCGGCGTTGACCCCTCTTTTGCCATTGGCGCCAACGTCCCGGCGTTGGGTGTGAATGCTGCCCATGGGGAGTCGGACATCTTCGTGGCCGAGGCCGATGAATCGGACGGGTCCTTCCTCAATTACCGTCCGCTGATTGCCGTGGTGACCAACGTCGAAGCCGACCACCTTGACCACTACGGGACGCCGGAAGCGGTCTTTGCCTCCTTCGACAACTTTGCGGCGCTCCTGCCGGCGGACGGCGTTCTCCTGGCCTGCGCCGACGACGCCGGTGCCCTCGCCCTGGCGGAGCGGACGGCGTCCCTGGGAACCACGCGCGTCCTGACGTACGGGACATCGGACGACGCCGACATCCGCCTTTTCGACGGCGGTCCCGGAGACGTTTCGGTAGCCGTTGGTCCTGACGTCCACAGGGTGGAACTGCAGGTCCCGGGGCGCCACAATGCCCTGAACGCGGCAGCCGCGTTCGCGGTCGCCGTCGAACTTGGTGTGAATCCCGAAGATGCGGCGGCGGCGCTGGGCCAGTTCACTGGCGCGTCACGGCGCTTTGAGCTCAAGGGCCAGGGGAGGGGTGTGCGGGTCTACGACGACTATGCCCACCACCCCACGGAGGTTCGCGCCGCCCTGTCTGCCGCCCGCTCGGTAGCCGGGGGCAACAAGGTCCATGTCCTGTTCCAGCCGCACTTGTTTTCGCGCACACGCGAGTTCGCCGGGGAATTTGCTGCTGCGCTGGACGCGGCGGATACGGCCCTGATCCTGGATATCTATCCTGCTCGCGAGGACCCCATCCCCGGTGTCACCAGCGCTTTGATCGCCGATCAGCTTGCCACTGGCAGGCTGGTGGGGGCAGGGGAGGCAGTGGACGCCCTGATGGCGGTCGCCAGCGACGGAGATGTAGTCCTCACCGTCGGTGCCGGCGACGTTACTGCTTACGGGCCAGTGATCGTGGAGGCGTTGGGTGGCTAGCACCCGCAAGCCGACGTACAGGCCTGGAGCGGAGTCGCGCCCGCCGGATGCGGCCCGTTCGGGAGGATCCAAGGCGGTGCCGGACAAAGGCCGGGCTGAGGGATCCGGCGAAGTCATCAGCGCGCAACGTCCCATCGAGCCGGACAGTAAGCGGGGGACCCGTTCCCAGCCAGCCACGGCGACCACGTCAACAAAGGCCCCGGCGTCGGATAACGTCATTGTCTTTCCTGAGCCCAAGGGCCGGCGGCAACGCAGGATTATTGGGTGGACGCTTTCCATCGTGGCCGCTGTTGTGGCGGCCCTGATCGCCGGTGCGGTCTTCTCGCCGGTATTGGCAGTCAGGACAGTGACAGTGGACGGCACCACACTGCTGACGCCCGACGCCGTTCAGCAGGCTCTGTCCGGCCTGGAGGGCAAGCCGCTGCCGCAGGTCACCGAACAGGAGATCAACGAGCTCTTGAAGCCGCTGGTCCAGGTCCGCTCCGCAACCATGGAGGCGAGGCCGCCGTCGGAGTTGCTTGTGCATGTCAACGAACGCGTTCCGGTGGCGCTGCTCAAGCAGGGTGACTCGTTCGTGATGGTGGATGTGGACGGGGTGCAACTCGGGGCTACGAAGGACCAGTCGGCGGTGGCACTGCCCTTGATTGACGCGGGAGCCGGGGCGACGAACACAGAGTTGTTCAAGGCGATTGCCGCCGTCCTGGATACGTTGCCGGCCGATGTCCGCGCCCGGATGTCGACAGCTTCGGCGGCCTCCGCGGATGCCGTCGAACTGAAATTGGTGGACGGAAAGACGGTAGTGTGGGGCAATGCCGAGGACAGGGAACTGAAGGCGAAGGCACTTGAAGCGCT
This sequence comes from Paenarthrobacter sp. A20, assembly GCF_024168825.1. Lineage (NCBI taxonomy): Bacteria > Bacillati > Actinomycetota > Actinomycetes > Micrococcales > Micrococcaceae > Paenarthrobacter > Paenarthrobacter sp. A20. The sequence goes on from NZ_JALJWH010000001.1 coordinate 2,899,596, forward strand.
GCTCAAGATGCCGGCTGACCCGAAGGTTCCCGTCAGCGTGTACGACGTCAGCGTCCCGCGGCATCCATTCACAAAATAAGCAGCTTTGAGAACGTAACCTACGGCCGGCGGTGGCCTTATTTCAGGACAATCACACGACACGCGCAAGCGGAGATTGCATGTGCGAACCATAGGAAATACCGTCGCAGTAGAGTTACTTGACATAACTATAACCTTCAACTAGAGGGTTAAGGTCCAAGGATTCAAGTTGGACTCGATCAGTTTCGCTATAGGACACAAGCAAGGGGCACGAAACGTGGCAGCACCGCAGAATTACTTGGCCGTCATCAAGGTCGTCGGCATCGGCGGCGGTGGCGTGAACGCAGTCAACCGTATGATCGAGGTCGGCCTTCGGGGCGTCGAGTTCATCGCCATCAACACTGACGCGCAGGCGCTGCTCATGAGCGACGCCGACGTCAAGCTCGACGTTGGACGTGAACTCACGCGCGGCCTTGGCGCCGGCGCAAACCCCGAGGTCGGAAAGCAGGCCGCGGAAGACCACGCCGACGAGATCGAAGAAGTTCTCCGGGGTGCCGACATGGTCTTCGTTACCGCTGGTGAAGGCGGTGGCACCGGTACTGGTGGGGCCCCTGTGGTCGCGCGCATCGCCCGCTCCCTGGGTGCGCTGACCATCGGTGTTGTGACCCGGCCGTTCACTTTCGAGGGCCGTCGCCGTGCAGGCTCAGCCGAAGCCGGCATCGACGCCCTTCGCGATGAAGTCGATACCCTGATCGTCATCCCCAACGATCGCCTCTTGTCCATCAGTGATCGCAACGTCTCCGTCCTGGACGCTTTCCGTTCTGCGGACCAGGTCCTCCTTTCGGGCGTCCAGGGCATCACCGACCTGATCACCACTCCCGGCCTGATCAACCTTGACTTTGCCGACGTCAAGTCCGTCATGCAGGGTGCTGGCTCGGCCCTGATGGGCATCGGGTCGGCCCGTGGTGAGGACCGTGCGGTCAAGGCAGCCGAACTGGCCATTGCTTCCCCGCTCCTGGAGGCCTCCATCGACGGCGCCCACGGCGTCCTGCTCTCAATCCAGGGTGGGTCGGATCTGGGTCTGTTCGAAATCAATGAGGCTGCACGCCTGGTGCAGGAAGTAGCCCACCCCGAGGCGAACATCATCTTCGGCGCCGTCATTGATGACGCCTTGGGTGATGAAGCCCGCGTGACAGTCATTGCCGCAGGCTTTGACGATGTCAAGGCAACCTCGCCTTCGATGGACCAGTCCCGTCCCGCCCAGAACCCGGTGCCCTCGGAGCGTCCCGCCGCGCCCAGCAGTGCACCGTCCAGCGCTGCTGCCCCGCAGCACGCCACGGCAGGCATCGGTGCCGCGGGCTTGAGCAACTGGGGCCAGCAGCGTCCCTCGGCACTGCCTGCAGACTCAGGCTTCGACGTCGACCTCCCCGCCGTCGTCGAGCCTGATCTCTCGGGCAGCCGCTCCGACGACCTCGACGTCCCCGACTTCCTGAAGTAAGCCACGTTCGGAGAGTCAGTACCAGGTGTTTTGGTGGCGCAATGAAGTTCGTCCCGGCGTTTCCGTAGCCTTCACGGATACGGACGCCGGGAACCTGGCTCTCCATGTGGGGGACAACCCCGCTGAGGTAATGGCCCGCCGCGATGAGTTGAACCGGGCCGCGGGGCTGGGGGCCGATCAATTCCAATATATGGAACAGGTCCATGGCAACACCGTGGAGTTCATCGAAGTCAACGGGCCCGGGCCCACTGCTGACGCAATGGTGTCAGCCGCAGCCCCCCGCGGTGCAGCGCAGCCATTGGCGGTCATGGTCGCGGACTGTGTGCCGGTGGTGTTCGTGGGGAGCGGCGCAGGAAACGGGCACGTCCTCGCCGTAGCCCATGCCGGACGCCCTGGCGTCGCATCAGCTGTTGTTGCGGCCACCGTGGAGGAAATGCGGAGCCGGGGAGCCGTAGGGATCAGCGCTTGGCTCGGTCCATCTATCTGCGGGTCCTGCTATGAGGTGCCGGAACAACTGCAGGCCGAGGTAGCTGCGCGTGTCCCGGCCACCCGGTCCACCACATCCTGGGGAACTCCGGCCCTGGACCTTCCGGCCGGTGTGCGGGCACAACTGGCAGCGTTGGATGTTCCCGTGGAGTACTCGGGGGAGTGCACGCTGGAGAACGATTCCCTTTTCTCATACCGCCGGAACTCCCGGACCGGTCGATTTGCAGGTTTGGTGTGGACGCATGACTAGCCTTGGACACGACGACAAACAGCAGGAAAGCCTGTCAGGCGATGCCCGCACGGCCGTTCTCGCCCAACGGCTGGGTACGGTTGGGCGCCGGATCGAGACAGCGGTTGCTGCAGCCGGACGCAGTGACCCGCCACGGCTGATCGTGGTGACCAAATTCCATCCGGCAGAGGATGTGCGCCGCCTCGCCGCACTTGGTGTTACCGACATCGGCGAGAACCGTGACCAGGAAGCAGCCACCAAGAGCGCCGGGCTTACCGACGTTGATATCCGTTGGCATTTCATTGGGCAGCTCCAAAGCAACAAAGCAAAATCCGTCGCAAAGTATGCTGCCTCCGTCCAGTCGATAGACCGGCCTCAAGTCGTTGACGCCTTGGCGAAGGCCATCATGCGGGAACAAGGTGCCACCGGCCGTGCCGACCTCGACTGCTTCATTCAAGTCAGCTTGGAGGACGACGCCGGCGCGCACCGCGGCGGCGCACGCCCGGCCGACGTCGAGTTTCTTGCCGCACAGATCGAATCCGCTGCCGGGCTGAAGCTCTCAGGCCTGATGGCCGTGGCGCCCTTGGGGGCCGATCCGGAAGCGGCGTTCGAGAAGCTTGCCGGTATTTCCGAGGCTCTCCGTGCCATTCATCCGGCCGCGGTGGCAATTTCCGCCGGCATGAGCCAGGACCTGGAAGCCGCCGTGAAGTTCGGGGCGACACACCTGAGAATTGGCTCCGATATTCTCGGATCCCGTCCGGCCGTGGGGTAGCGTCAAAGTATTGGAATGACGGGCCGGGGTTCCAATATGTCAAGTCATGGCGGCCCGCCTACTGCAGAAACGATAGGAGTGCACCATGGCTGGCGCTCTGCGCAAGACAATGATCTATCTTGGGCTCGCCGACGGCGATGAACACTACGAATCTGAGCAGGCCGTCGCCTCGCACCACGACGAAGAACGCCCCCAGGCACAGGAACGGGAAGAGCGCCGGGCGCCCGCTCCCGTCCGGGAAGTTGTCCGCGAAATGCCCACTGTAGACGCCGAAGAGGAATACCGCGCACCCGTGACACCCATCAAGCGTGCGGCCTCCAGCCGCGAAGATGCCTCGGGCCTGAGGCAGATCACCACCGTTCATCCCCGTTCCTACAACGATGCCAAGGTCATCGGTGAGAGTTTCCGGGATGGCATTCCGGTCATCATGAACGTCACCGACATGGGCGAAGCCGACGCCAAGCGCCTCGTGGATTTCTCCGCCGGCCTGGTCTTCGGCCTCCATGGCAGCATCGAGAGGGTGACCAACAAGGTCTTCCTGTTGTCGCCGTCGTACGTAGAGGTCATTGGCGACGACAAAAAGGCCAGCGAAACGCAGGCCAGCTTCTTCAACCAGAGCTGACACCGATCTTTGCGGATGCCAGGCGGGTCAACCCGCCTGGCATCTGTGTTGCAATAGTAGGGACCGATCGGCATTCCGGAACAAGTGGGAGATCTGAGCTAACTCGTGGGCATTGTTTTCGGCCTTATCTATATTGTGTTGTTGCTGTTCTTCATTGCCCTGATCATCAGGCTCATCTTTGAATGGGTTCAGATGTTTGCCCGCCAGTGGCGGCCCCGGGGTGTGGCATTGGTAACAGCGCATGTGGTCTACTCCGTCACGGACCCTCCGCTTGGCAGGCTCCGCAGGCTGATACCGCCGCTCCAACTGGGCGGAATCTCCTTGGATTTAGGCTTTCTGATCCTGATAATTGCGGTCAGTATTGCCATGGCAGTAACCAGCAGCTTGGCCTAGCTGCTGAGCGGAACCCGGACCACCGATGGTTCAAAGGCCGCAAATTCTCCAAATCAACACGATGGTGTTGAATTGGAGGAACCAGATGATATTTAGGTACCGTAGTTTTGAACGGCCGGAAGGCCTACTGACTAACTAGACCAACGAGGTGACCAGATGGCTTTGACGCCAGAAGACGTTGTCAACAAGCGCTTTCAGCCGACCAAGTTCCGCGAAGGCTACGACCAGGACGAGGTAGACGACTTCCTCGATGAGATCGTGGTGGAACTTCGCCGCTTGAACCAGGAGAACGACGAACTTCGCAAGAAGCTCGGAGAAGCCGGTTCGGCTGTGCCTGCTGCAACTGCTGCGGCTCCGGTCGTCGAGAAGGTTCCTGCCCCCGTCAAGGTCGACAAGGAAGCCGAAGCCAAGGCGGAAGCCGAAGCCAAGGCCGCCGACGCTGCCAAGAAGAAGGAAGCCGAGCAGGCCGCAGCAGCTGCCGCCGCTGCCAAGGCTCCGGCCGCCAGCAACAGCGTTACCCCTTCCGCTGAGTCCGCTGCAGGCCTGCTGGCCATGGCGCAGCAGATGCACGACAAGCACGTCTCTGACGGTGCGCAGCAGAAGGAAAAGATCATCGCCGAGGCTCAGATCGAGGCTTCCAGCCTCGTCAACGATGCCCAGGAGAAGTCCCGCAAGATCCTTGGTGCACTCGAGCAGCAGCGTTCCGTTCTTGAGCGCAAGGTTGAGCAGCTCCGTGGCTTCGAACGCGATTACCGTTCACGCCTGAAGGCCTACATCGAAGGCCAGCTGCGCGACCTGGATGCCCGTGGTTCCGTCGCTGCCCCTGAGGTCGGCGAAGCAACCGCAGACGTTTAGCAAGTATTCTGAAAGCCGGTGGCTGAGGACTCCTCGGCCACCGGCTTTTGCTGTTAAAACCCTGACAGCGCCCCACCACGCTTCCCGAATGAAAGCACTATGACCGACGACTTCACCGATGACGCCTCGCAGCCGGCGCCCACCGCCCGCCGTAAGTGGCGTCCGGCCATGCTCTGGCTCTTTGCCGGCTTCGCCGTGTTTGCCTACGCCTTTGACCAGCTCACCAAACTTTGGGTCACCAGCACCATGACCGAGGGTGAGCGGATCCCCGTTCTTCCTCCGCTGCTGCACTGGTACTACATCCGGAACTCCGGGGCGGCCTTTTCCATTGGCGAGAATGTGACATGGATCTTCACGATTGTCATGGCGGCCGTTTCCGTGGCAATCCTGTTCCAGTTGCGCCGGCTCGGGTCTGCGTGGTGGGCCCTGTCCCTTGGGCTCTTGCTCGGGGGAGCTTTGGGCAACCTGACCGACCGCTTGTTCAGGGAGCCGTCGTTCGCCATGGGGCACGTGGTGGATTTTATCCAGTTGCCCAACTTCGCCATCTTCAACATCGCAGACTCCGCGGTGGTATCCGGCGTCGTCATCATCTGCCTGCTGACGCTGCGCGGCATCGGCATGGACGGCCAGCGGCAGCCTGCTGGTCCAAAGGCGTCCGATGAGGCCAAGCCTGCGGGCGGCTCCATGGGGGAGACAGCCGGTGAGTGATCCCGTAGTGGTACCTGAGGAACTGGCAGGCAAGCGGGCGGACGCCGGGCTTGCACAACTGATGGACATTTCCCGGTCAGCAGCGGCGCTGTTGATCGCAGAAGGAAACGTCACGATTGCCGGTGTGCCGCTTGGCAAGTCGGCAAAGCTTGCCGCAGGCGCAGTGCTGGACGTTACCGTTCCCGAGCGGCGGGACCCCTTGGAAGTCGTGGAGGAAATTGTGGAAGGCCTGAAGATCCTGCTGGATGACGAGGATTTCGTTGTCATCGACAAACCGGTGGGAGTCGCTGCCCATCCGTCTCCAGGGTGGGTAGGACCCACCGTAGTGGGCGGTCTCGCCGGCGCCGGCTACCGGATCTCGACGTCAGGTGCTCCTGAACGGGCAGGGATCGTCCACCGCCTCGATGTCGGCACGTCCGGTGTCATGGTGGTGGCCAAGACCGAACACGCGTACACGGTGCTGAAGCGCGCTTTCAAGGAACGCACCGTGGAGAAGGTGTACCACGCAGTGGTGCAGGGACTGCCTGATCCTTTGGAGGGCACCATCGATGCCCCGATTGGCCGCCATCCCGGGCACGATTGGCGTTTCGCGGTGATCGAGGACGGCCGTCCGTCCGTGACGCACTACGAGGTCCTGGAAGCGTTCGGCAAGGCAACGCTGGTGGAAGTCCATCTGGAGACCGGCCGTACCCACCAGATCCGAGTTCACTTTTCAGCGCTCCGGCACCCCTGCGCCGGAGACCTCACCTATGGCGCCGACCCGCGGCTCGCGGCCAACCTGGGGCTCACCCGGCAGTGGCTGCATGCCCGCCAGCTGGGCTTCACCCATCCCAGCACCGGCGAATGGGTGGAAGTGAGCAGCGACTACCCGGCGGACCTCCAGTACGCCCTGGATCTGCTCGCCACCGGCACCGCCTAGAGAGCCGCGCCGTCCGGACCGGGTTCTGTCGGACCCGGGACGGTAGACTGTCGTGGTGACTTCCAGCAATGATTCGTTCGTCCACCTGCACACCCACACCGAGTACTCCATGCTGGATGGAGCGGCCCGCTTGGGCGAGCTGTTCGACGAAACCGAACGGCTGGGCATGCCGGCGCTGGCCACCACGGACCACGGCTACCTGTTCGGTGCGTTCGACTTCTGGCGCAAGGCCACGGACAAGGGCATCAAGCCGATCATCGGTGTCGAAGCCTATGTCACCCCGGGAACTGCCCGGGGCGACAAGGAACGCGTACGCTGGGGCGACGAAAGCCAGCGTAAAGATGACGTCTCCGGCGGTGGCTCCTATACCCACATGACGCTGCTGAGCTACAACAATGTAGGAATGCGCAACCTGTTCCGCGCGTCTTCCATCGCCTCCCTCGATTCTGTTTTTGGAAAGTGGCCGCGGCTGGACCGTGAGCTGCTGAACACATACTCCGAAGGCTTGATTGCCACCACGGGGTGTCCGTCCGGAGAGGTCCAGACAAAACTGAGGCTCGGGCAGTACCGCGAAGCCGTGGAGGCTGCTGCTGAGTTCCGCGATATTTTCGGCGCAGAGAATTACTTCTGTGAGCTGATGGATCACGGCCTCGACATTGAACGGCGTGTCACTGGCGACCTCCTGCGACTTGCCAAGGAGCTCAACCTCCCGTTGGTGGCCACCAACGACCTCCACTACACGCATGAACACGATGCCAAGGCCCACGAGGCATTGCTGGCAATCCAGTCGGGCTCCACCCTCCTGGAGCCGACGTACGACAATGGTGGTTCCCGTTTCGCTTTCTCGGGCAGCGGTTACTACCTCAAGTCGCCGCAGGAAATGCGGGAACTGTTCCGCGATCACCCGGACGCCTGCGACAACACGCTGCTCATTGCCGAGCGCTGCGAAGTCTCGTTCAATACCGGCGCCAACTACATGCCACGCTTCCCCTGCCCGCCCGGAGAAGACGAGACCTCCTGGCTCGTCAAGGAAGTAGACACCGGCCTCAAGTACCGCTACCCCCAAGGGATCCCGGACAAGGTCCGCAAGCAGGCGGACTATGAATTGGGCGTCATCACGTCCATGGGCTTCCCCGGCTACTTCCTGGTGGTCGCGGACTTCATCAACTGGGCCAAGAACAACGGAATCCGTGTTGGCCCCGGCCGTGGTTCCGGCGCAGGCTCCATGGTGGCCTACGCCATGCGTATTACCGACCTCGACCCCCTGCAGCACGGCCTGATCTTCGAACGCTTCCTCAACCCGGACCGCGTCTCCATGCCCGACTTCGACGTCGACTTCGATGATCGCCGCCGCTCCGAGGTCATCGACTACGTCACGAAGAAGTACGGTGACGAGCGCGTGGCGATGATTGTCACGTACGGCACCATTAAGACCAAACAGGCGCTCAAGGACTCATCGCGTGTGCTGGGCTATCCGTTCAGCATGGGCGAGACTCTGACCAAAGCCCTTCCTCCGGCCGTCATGGCCAAGGACATCCCGCTGGCGGACATCCAGAACCCGGAATCCAAGCGCTACAGCGAAGCGGGGGACTTCCGCCAGCTCATTGCCACCGACCCCGAGGCTGCCAAGGTCTTCGAGACAGCTCTGGGTATCGAAGGACTGAAGCGGCAGTGGGGTGTGCACGCAGCCGGTGTCATCATGTCCTCGGACCCCATCATCGATGTCATTCCCATCATGCGCCGTTTCCAGGACGGCCAGGTCATCACCCAGTTCGACTACCCGACGTCCGAAGGCCTCGGCCTCATCAAGATGGACTTCCTGGGTCTCCGAAACCTGACGATCATTTCGGACGCCCTGGAGAACATCCAGATGAACCGTGGCGTCGACCTGGACCTGGAAAACCTGGAACTCGACGACGCCGCGTCCTACGAGCTCCTGGCCCGTGGCGACACCTTGGGCGTGTTCCAGCTGGACGGCGGACCCATGCGGTCCCTGCTCAAGCTCATGAAGCCCGACAACTTCGAAGACATTTCCGCAGTCCTGGCTCTTTACCGTCCCGGCCCCATGGGCGCCAACGCCCACACCGACTACGCCTTGCGTAAAAACGGGATCCAAGAGGTCATTCCCATCCACCCGGAGCTGGAAGAACCCCTCAAGGAAATCCTTGGCGGCACCTTCGGCCTGATCGTGTACCAAGAGCAGGTCATGGCCGTGGCACAGAAGCTGGCCGGCTACTCGCTCGGACAAGCAGACATCCTTCGCCGGGCCATGGGCAAGAAGAAGAAATCGGAGCTGGATAAACAGTTCGCCGGGTTCTCCCAGGGCATGCAGGACAACGGCTACTCCATGGCTGCCGTCAAAACACTGTGGGACATCCTGCTCCCGTTCTCCGACTACGCCTTCAACAAGGCCCACTCGGCCGCGTACGGCGTCATTTCCTACTGGACCGCATATTTGAAGGCGCACTATGCGCCGGAGTACATGGCTGCCTTGCTCACGTCAGTGGGTGATGACAAGGACAAATCCGCCATCTACCTCAATGAGTGCCGACGCATGGGCATCACGGTGCTCCCGCCGGATGTCAACGAATCGTCCTTGAACTTCACCCCTGTGGGAACGGACATCCGTTTCGGCATGGGCGCCATCCGCAATGTCGGCGTCAACGTCGTGGATGCCATGGTTTCCACCCGCAGCACTGAGGGAAGCTACACGTCGTTCAAGGACTTCCTCCTGAAGGTACCCGCGGTGGTGTGCAACAAGCGCACCATCGAATCGCTGATCAAGGCCGGGGCGTTCGACTCCCTGGGCCACCACCGGCGTGCATTGGCGATGATCCACGAAGAAGCCATCGATTCGGTGATCACCCTGAAGCGCAACGAGGCGATCGGCCAGTTCGATCTCTTTGCCGGCTTTGAGGACCAGGAGCCGGAAGCCTCGCTGACCACAGAAATCCCTGACCTTCCCGAATGGGAGAAAAAGGACAAGCTGTCCTTTGAACGGGACATGCTGGGCCTCTACGTTTCGGACCATCCGCTGCAAGGGCTGGAAGGCGTTCTCAGCCAACATGCTGAGCAATCCATTACCTCGATCATCGCTGAGGATGGACCGCACGACGGCGCAATTGTCACCATTGCGGGCATGATCACCTCGTTGAGCCGCAGGATCGCGAAGGCCAGCGGAAACGCCTATGCCCGCGCGGAGATCGAAGACCTTGGCGCCTCCATGGAGGTCATGTTCTTCGGCCAGGTCTATGGCCCCATCGCCTCGGTCCTGGCGGAGGACCTGATCGTGGTGGTCAAGGGCAGGCTGCAGCGCAGGGATGACGGGGCAGTGACACTGAACTGCATGGAGCTCTCGGTTCCGGACCTTAGCGAGAGCGTGAACGGACCGGTGGTCATCACGATTCCCACGTTCAAGGCAACGGAGGCGGTGGTGACGGACCTGCGTGATGTCCTCCGGACGCACCGCGGGAACTCGGAGGTCCGGCTGAAGCTGATGGGTGATACCAAAGTGGAGGTCATGGGCCTGCCCGTGCATATGCGGGTGAACCCCAGTCCCTCACTGTTTGGTGATCTGAAGGTCCTGTTGGGTCCGGCCTGCCTGGATAACTAGCCGGATCGATGCCGCTCGGTTAGATTTCGTAGTCGAGCGGCGCCGGCTTGCTGTAACCACCGCTGTGGTAGAGCAGGGGAGTGCCGTCCTCGCCGACTTGGCCGTCGATGACCTCGACCACCACCACGGCGTTGTTTTCGAACGACAGGCGCATCTGGATCTTTCCCACGAGCCAGCCGCTGACATCCTTGAGGATCGGCACCTCGTGGGGGCCCGGCTCCCAGTGGTCGCCCTCAAACCGGTCGCGTGTCCGTGCGAACCGATTGGCGAGTGCTTGGTTCTCGAGCCCCAGCATGTGGACTCCGATGTACTCGGCGTTGGCCACGGCAGGCCATGAGCTGGAACTTCTGGCCATGTTGAACGTAAAGCGGGGCGGTTCGGCGGACAGCGAGGCCACGGAGGTCGCGGTGAAGCCGAAGGGCTGTCCATTGAGGTTTGCCGTAATGATGGCTACTCCGGCGGCATGCCGGCGGAACATTTCCCGGAAAGTCTGTTCAAAGCCGGCTGGTTCGCTTGCCACGTGGGTCTATCTCCTGGACTGGGGGTCTGCGTCTCACCTCAGGGTATTCCTCAAGGACTGTGGGGTCCTCATTTTGTTGAGCGTGCGTGAACCTTTGTTAATGTGAGTTGTATGACCGAGCCAACCGTGCACGTCCCAGCTGTTGCCGAACCGGCTCCGGCTCCCCGCCCCCGCCGTTTCCGGGAGGCTCGCTGGCTTGTCCTTCCGGCGGCTTCCGGTGTCCTTCTCGGCGCGCTCTGGTGGCTGCTCGCGCCTGGCGGGCTGAACCTGGTCTCCGGCAATCCCGAGCTCGCCGATGCGGCCAATCCCGGATCCTGGCTCCCACGGGACCTGGTCCTCGCTGGGCTGATGGTGGTGGCAGGATGCTTCACCGGCGTCATGCTTGACGGAAAACTACAGGGACCCAGCGTGGGGCGGCGGCTGGCGTTCGCACTTGTTGGTGGCGCGGTGGGCGGGGTCATTGCCTGGCTGGTTGGCCTGCTGGCAGCGCAACTTTTTGGCCCGGCGCCGGACCCGGCTCTTGGCCCGGGGTTTGGTTTCACGCTCCGCTCCTACGCTGTCCTGGTTCTGTGGCCCGCTGCCATATCGTTCATCACGTTCGTCCTGGCGCTGTTCGGGGTTCTTTCGAAGAAGCCCGTAAAATAGTCGGGTGACCACTTCTTCGGATACCTCCGCCCGCGCCGCCGCTTCCCTCGACTTCCGCACCATCGATTTCCGGGGCCGCCATCTTTCCTTGGCGGAGCTGCGTGCTGCCGTGCCCAGGGCGCGCCATCAGACGATGGCCGACGCCGAGCAGAAGGTCCAGGACATCATTTCGGCCGTTCGGAGCCAGGGCTTTGCTGCACTGGCGGAGTTGGCAAAGAAGTTCGACGGCGTGGATCAGTCGCACCCGCGCGTTCCGGCCGAGGCACTCACCCAGGCTTTGGCCGGGTTGGATCCGATGGTTCGTGCCGCGTTGGAAGAGTCGATCAGCCGAGCCAGGCAATTTGCCGATCAGCAGCGCCCGGTCAACGTTGACGTCGCCTTGGCCGACGGCGCCGTTGTCAGCCAGAACTGGATTCCGGTGGGCCGCGTCGGTCTCTATGTTCCGGGTGGACTCGCCCCGTTGGCGTCCTCGGTCATCATGAACGTCGTACCCGCAGTCGCGGCCGGCGTCGAGTCCATTGCGCTGGCTTCTCCTCCGCAGAAGGACTTTGGCGGGCTGCCGCACCCCACCATCCTGGCCGCCGCAGAACTGCTGGGCATCGATGAGGTGTACGCCATCGGTGGCGCGCAGGCCATCGTCTCCTTTGCCTATGGCATTCCGGGTTCGGGAGGGGAGTTGCCGATCGAGCCCGTGGATGTGGTCACAGGACCTGGAAACATCTTCGTCGCCACGGCCAAACGGCTCGTCAAGGGCGTGGTGGGCATTGACTCGGAGGCCGGCACGACCGAGATCGCCATCCTTGCCGATGCCACCGCTCAAGCGCCGCTTGTGGCGGCCGACCTCATCAGCCAGGCAGAGCACGATCCCAAAGCAGCATCGGTCCTGGTGACGGACTCGGCCGACCTGGCTGACGCCGTCGTGCTTGAACTGGCATTGCAAGCGGCCGGAACCAAGCACAGCGCCCGCGTCCTGGAGGCGTTGTCCGGGCCGCAGTCGGGCGTGGTTCTGGTGGATGATCTTGAGCAGGGAATCGCAGTCTGTAATGCCTACGCTGCAGAACACCTCGAAATCATGACGGCGGATGCGGCTGTTGTTGCATCACGGATCCGCAACGCCGGCGCGATCTTTGTAGGTGACTACAGTCCTGTCAGCCTGGGTGACTACTGTGCCGGCTCCAACCACGTCCTGCCCACCAGCGGGACGGCGGCTTTCTCTTCCGGCCTGAATGTCACCACGTTTCTCCGTGCCGTGCAGGTCATCAACTACGACCGTGCTGCGCTGGAGCAGGTCAGTGGCCACATCGTGAGCTTGTCCGGTGCCGAGGACCTTCCAGGGCACGGAGATGCGGTACGGATCCGCTTCGCATAAGGGGGTCAACCACTACATATACGGGTGCCCACCACTACATGTAGTAATTACACGCTTGTCATTACGGTGTAGACGAACGTAAACTGGTGCCGGAAGTGAAAACTTCCGGCACCCTTTGCGTCTCCGGCAACCTGCCGGGCACGGATTGTGCCGGAACAGTCAGGGGAGGCCCAGCGTGTATTGTCCGTTCTGCCGGAATCCCGACTCCCGCGTCGTTGACAGCCGCATGGCCGATGACGGTTCTTCCATCCGCCGCCGTCGCCAGTGCCCCGAATGTGGCCGTCGTTTCACCACGATTGAGACCACCAGCTTGTCCGTCATCAAACGGTCCGGTGTCGGTGAACCCTTCAGCCGGATCAAGGTCATCAGTGGCGTCCGCAAAGCGTGCCAGGGGCGCCCGGTCACCGAGGACGACCTCGCAATGCTGGCCCAGGAAGTCGAAGAAAACATCCGTTCGTCCGGCGCGGCGGAAATTGATGCACACGAGGTAGGCCTGGCTATTCTTGGCCCACTGCGAAAACTGGACGAGGTGGCGTACCTCCGCTTCGCCAGCGTTTACCAGGCTTTCGAATCCCTGGAAGACTTCGAATCGGCTATCTCGTTGCTTCGCCACGAGCATGAAGAGCACGCGAAAACAGCCGCCAAAGAAGCCACGGGCTCTCAGAAGAGCCAACTCTAGCTCCGGTGGCGGTGCGGAGGGGAAGCCGCAACCGCCACCGGCACCGTACAGGGCCTTGACCCGGTCAGCGTCCTCCGGACACGGGAAGCACCGCGCCGGTGACGTACCCGGCATCGGTGGACATCAGCCACATGACGGCCGCTGCCACTTCCTCGGGCTCAGCCCCACGCCCCATGGGAATGGTGGGATTCAGTCGTTCGACCCGGTCCGGCATTCCGGCCGCTGCATGCAGGCCGGTGTTGGTGCTGCCGGGGGCCACTGCGTTGACCCGTATGCCCTGCTTGGCCACTTCGGCCGCTAGGCCCACAGTCAACACATCCACGGCCCCTTTGGTTGCGGCGTAGTGGACCCACGTCCCGGGGGAGCCTGCCTTTGTGGCTGTGGAGGAAATGTTGACGATGGATCCGCCGCTCCCGCCGTTGTCCGCTGAGAGCCTGCGCACTGCTTCCTGGCACATGAAAATCATTCCGGCCACGTTGACGTCAACAACCCGCTGCACTGTCTCTGCAGGCACCTCGACCAGCGTGCCGATCAGGTTACCGGTGATGGCGGCGTTGTTGACCACAGCTGTCAGCGGTCCAAGAGCGAAAGCTTCGTCGAACAAACGCACGACGTCGGCGGGTCGGCTGACGTCCGCCTGGACAGCCAGAGCCATGCCGCCCCTATCGATGATTTCCTCGACAACGGTTTTGGCGCCCGCACTGTCCTCGGAGTAGTTGACCACCACTGCGTACCCAGCGCGTGCCGCAGCGTAGGCCACGGCAGCGCCGATCCCGCGGCTGGCCCCGGTGACGATTGCTACTCCGATGTCCGGGGCCCCGCCGTGAGCCATCCGTGCCTACTTTGCGAGTTTGTGGTGCAGGGCGACCTCAAGCGCGGCGCCAACTATGCCGGCGTCGTTCTTCAATTTTGCGGTGACGATCTTGGTCCGCAGCTCAAGGTGCGGGAAGTACTCGTCGGACCGCTTGGAGATGCCGCCGCCCACAATGAAGAGTTCGGGTGAGAACAGGAACTCGACGTGCTGGAGGTATCGGTTGAGCAGGACGCCGTACTCGTCCCAGCTCAGGCCGTCGCGTTCGCGGGCCACGGCGGAGGCCTTGGTTTCGGCGTCGTGTCCGTCCACCTCAAGGTGGCCGAGCTCGGCGTTGGGGACCAACTGGCCGTTGAAGATGAAGGCCGAACCAATGCCGGTACCCAACGTGATCACCAGGACCGTTCCGTCCACGCCTTCGCCGGCGCCATAGCGGGCTTCCGCCAGGCCGGCGGCGTCGGCGTCGTTGATGACCTCCACAGGACGACCAAGGCGCTTGGTGAACGTCGAGTCGATGTCAGTGCCCAGCCAGGTCTTGTCCACGTTGGCTGCTGAGTTGACCACGCCGTGCTGGATGATTCCAGGGAAGGTCACACCCACCGGAGAATCTGCAGCCGGGGCATCCGGCCTGCTGGATAGTTCTTCGACGATCTGGGCGACAACCTCGGCCACTGCCTCCGGAGTTGCGGGCTGGGGTGTGGGAACGCGGAAGCGATCCCCGATCAGCTTGCCCTTCTTCAGGTCGACGATGCCGCCCTTGATGCCGGTGCCACCGATGTCGATTCCGATCAACGGTGCGTTCTTGTGGGTCTTCTCATCCTTCTTGGACAATGCAATTCCGATCATGGCAGGAGGGGATGGGCATGGCGCAGCCGCCCGGGCTGCAAAGACCTTCCGGAGAGCTTAGGGAAGGGTCAGGATTTCCGCGCCGGTCTCTGTGACCAGCAGGGTGTGTTCGAATTGGGCCGTGCGTTTGTGGTCCCTGGTGACGACCGTCCAGTCGTCGGCCCACATGTCCCATTCGATGGTGCCGAGGGTCAGCATGGGTTCGATGGTGAAGACCATGCCTGCCTCGATCACGGTGTTGTACGCCGGGGCTGCGTCGTAATGCGGAATGATGAGGCCCGTATGGAAGGCCTCACCCACGCCGTGGCCCGTGAAGTCCCGCACCACGCCATAGCCGAAGCGTTTGGCGTAGGACTGGATGGCACGGCCGATTACGTTGATTTCGCGGCCCGGGGCCACGGCCTTGATGGCCCGGTTGAGCGACTCCTGCGTACGCTCAACCAGCAGACGGGATTCTTCATCCACGTCGCCAACCAGGAAAGTGTAGTTGGTATCCCCATGTACGCCGCCGATGAAAGCGGTGATGTCGATGTTAAGGATGTCGCCGTACTGGACCACCGTGGAGTCGGGGATGCCGTGGCAAATGACCTCGTTCAGTGACGAGCACAGGGACTTGGGGAAGCCCCGGTAGCCCAGAGTGGACGGATAAGCGTTGTGGTCCAGCAGGAACTCGTGGCCGACCTTGTCCAGCTGGTCGGTGGTGACGCCGGGCTGGATGTGCTTGCCGACCTCGACGATCGCTTGTGCGGCGATTTTGCCTGCGACCCGGATCTTCTCGATGGTCTCGGCTGATTTCACTTCGGAGCCGGTGAACTTGGCGGGTGCCTTCTTGCCGACGTACTCGGGCCGGGCAATGGAGGCCGGGACGGGCCTTTCGGGGCTGATGGTTCCCGGGGTGAGGGCGCCGATGGGTGCAGTCGAAGCTAGAGAAGGCATAGATTGATCATATAAGGCACACAAGAGACGTAAGTAACAAAGTGTGGCCCGGTTCCTGTGACCCCGCCAACGTTACGCGTCCACGGCACGAATGATCGAGGAGGAGACGTGACGGAGTACTGGTACAACGTCAAGACGCACGAGATCGAAGAAGACGCCATGTCCGATTGGACCCAGCTGATTGGCCCTTACAAAACCAGGGAAGAAGCCGAGCACGCGTTGGAAAAGGTCAAAGCGCGCAACGACGCCTGGGATGCCCAGGACGACGACTAGAAGGAATGCTCGGGTCCGGGGAACTGCCCGGACCTGACGTCCTCACCGTAGGCGGCGGCAGCATCGCTCAAGGTGGTGCGAAGGTCGGCATACTGCTTGACGAACTTGGCCATCTTGCCGCCCCGCAATCCTGCCATGTCCTGCCATACAAGGACCTGTCCCGTAGTGCTGTTGCCGGCACCAATCCCTACCGTGGGGACCCGCAAGGCGGCATCGACGGCGGCAGCAGTTTCCGCTGGAACCATCTCCATGAGCACGCTGAAGGCGCCGGCATCCTGCAAGGCAACTGCGTCGTCGACGAGGCGTTGCGCATCGTCTCCGCGACCCTGGACCCGGTAGCCGCCGAGGGAGTGTTCGCTTTGCGGGGTGAAGCCGATGTGGGCCATGACCGGGATGCCGGCCTGGACCATGGCTTTGACAGTGTCCGCGTAGTAAGCGGTGCCCTCAATCTTGACAGCGTGCGCCAGCCCTTCCTTGAGGAACCGGACACCGGTGGCCACCGCCTGTCCGGGCGAAACCTCATAGCTGCCGAACGGAAGGTCGGCTACGACCAGGGCCCGCTTGGCTGCCCGGCTCACGGCCCGCGTCAGGGGCAGGAGCTCGTCCACAGTGACGGGAAGGCTCGTCTCGTTGCCGAAGACGTTGTTGGACGCGGAGTCGCCAACCAGGAGGACTTCGATTCCGGCTTGGTCAAAGATTTCGGCGGTGTACTGCTCATAGGCAGTCAGCATGGCGAAGCGCCCGCCGTTATCCTTGGCCTGCTGGAGGTGATGAATCCTGACCCGGCTGATCGGCTTCCTGCCGTCCGCCGGGGGCGTCGCGGCCGTGGCAGCAGGACCTGTTCCGTAGGGTGCGGGAACTTCGGCGGGCGTGGTGGACTCAGGAAGGTTGCTCGGGGCCATGGGTAGAGCCTAAGCGGTGCCGACGACGCCTGCCACCAGTGTGCCCGGCGTCACGGAATGTAAACGCTGTGTTACGCGCAAGTACTGCTGCGGCATTAGCACCGAACTCTTAGTAGAGTGAAGGCTGAGTTGTCGTGGCTTCATACCATTGGAACCAGCGGCATGGACACTGAATCGGAAAAGAGGCCCTATGGACCGCCAGCAAGAGTTCGTTCTGCGGACGATCGAAGAGCGTGACGTGCGCTTCGTACGCTTGTGGTTCACCGACGTCGTTGGTTCGCTCAAATCGGTGGCACTTGCTCCCGCCGAGGTTGAAGGCGCCTTTGAAGAGGGCCTGGGGTTCGATGGTTCGGCCATCGAGGGCCTTGCCCGCGTATTCGAGTCCGACATGCTCGCCCAGCCGGACCCGTCCACCTTCCAGATCCTGCCGTGGCGCGGCGAGACGGAACAGACGTCGAGGATGTTCTGCGACGTCCTGACTCCCGATGGTGAGCCCTCCGCGGCAGACCCCCGCAACGTTCTTAAGAGGACGCTGGCCAAGGCTGCGGACATGGGCTTCACCTGCTACACCCACCCGGAAATCGAGTTCTACCTGCTCAAGTCCAAGGACCTCGGCCCGGACGGCTCGCCTGTTCCCGTGGATGAAGGCGGCTACTTCGATCACGTTCCGGGCGGCGTGGCCCAGGACTTCCGCCGCACGGCCGTCACCATGCTTGAATCCGTAGGCATCTCCGTGGAGTTCAGCCACCACGAAGCCGGCCCTGGCCAGAACGAGATCGACCTCCGTTACGCGGATGCCCTGCAAACCGCGGACAACATCATGACGTTCCGCACGGTCATCAAGGAGGTCGCCCTTCAGCAGGGCACGTACGCCACCTTCATGCCGAAGCCGTTCACGGACCACCCCGGTTCCGGCATGCATACCCATTTCTCCCTGTTCGAGGGCGACACCAACGCGTTCTTCGAAGCCGGAGCCGAATTCCAGCTGTCCAAGACGGCACGCCAGTTCATCGCGGGAATCCTGAAGCACGCACCGGAATTCACGGCAGTCACCAACCAGTTCGTGAACTCCTACAAGCGGCTGTGGGGTGGCGGCGAAGCACCTAGCTACCTGAGCTGGGGCCACAACAACCGTTCTGCACTTGTCCGCGTCCCGCTCTACAAGCCCGGCAAGGGCCAGTCGGCACGCATCGAGTACCGCGGCATCGATTCCGCCACCAACCCGTACCTCGCGTACGCCGTCCTGTTGGGCGCCGGGTTGAAGGGCATCGAAGAGGGCTACGAACTTCCCGCTGCCGCCGAGGACGACATCTGGTCGCTGACTACCGCGGAGCGCAAGGCCATGGGACACGCACCCTTGCCGGCCAGCCTTCACGACGCCATCCGTGCCATGGAGGAATCGGAGCTCGTAGCTGAAATCCTTGGTGAGCAGGTGTTCGAGCACTTCCTGCGCAACAAGCGGGCGGAATGGCAGGACTACCGCCTCCAGGTCACTCCGTATGAGTTGCAACGCAACCTCGGCATTCTCTAGGCCGGGCCAGTGAGCCTTGCACGTCGGCTCATCTCAGCCGGATTCAGTGACCTCGAAAAAGGCGAACGCTTCCTTGCTGCCCCCGAACTTGAGGGCATAGACGAGGACGCACTGTTTGCCGGTCTGTCCATGTCGGCCAGTCCGGATACCGCGCTCCAATCCTTGGTTCGGCTCATTGAGAAGAATCCAGGGCTGAAGACGCTGGCAGCGGCCGATCAGGACTCCTGCGAGCCCATGTACCGCCTGCTGGGGGCCTCCGAGGCGCTGGGGGAGTTCCTCATGCGTCGGCCGGAACATCTGGATGTCTTCGATGTCCGCGTCAGTCCGGAGCCTCTTCAGGCCTCCAACGAAGAACTCCGGGCCATGCTTCTCCGCTCCGTCAAAGCCGAGCCGGGCGCCCAGCGACCGGTTGCCGGAATCACCGGAATGCCGGCTTACGCGGCCTTGCGGACTGCCTACCGCCGGGGACTGACTGAGCTTGCCATCAAGGACCTTTGCGCTGCCTCGCCCCAGGATTTCATGCCGGCCGTCGGAGCCGAGCTGGCCGATCTCGCTGGAGCAGCCATCGAGGCTGCCCTTGCGGTATCCCGGGCCGAAGCGGCAGGTCAGTTTCCGGCGGAGGAAATCGCCGACGTCGGGCTCGCCGTCATCGGCATGGGCAAGTGCGGTGCCCGCGAACTGAACTACATTTCCGACGTCGATGTCATCTACGTCATTGAAGCGGGGGAGCTGGAGGACGCACGCGCATCAACCATCGGCACGGCGCTGGCATCAGGGATTTCGCGGGCCATTTCTTCCTCTGCACCGGAACCCGGTCTATGGGAGGTGGACGCAAATCTGCGTCCTGAAGGTAAGTCGGGGCCGTTGGTCCGCACGCTTCCTTCGCACTTGAGCTATTACGCACGCTGGGCCGAAAGCTGGGAATTCCAGGCGCTGCTGAAGGCCCGGACCATAGCTGGCGACCGGGAGCTGGGGCAGCGTTACGAGAAGGCAGTGGAGCCGCTCGTTTGGGCTTCGGCAGGACGTGAGGGCTTCGTTGAGTCCGTGCAGGCGATGCGCCGCAGGGTGACCGATTACATTCCTGCCGCCGAGGAGCAGCGCCAGATCAAGTTGGGCCGCGGCGGCCTCCGCGACGTCGAATTCACAGTGCAGTTGCTTCAGCTTGTCCATGGCAAATCCGACGAGTCCCTTCGGTGCAGGGACACTACCTCAGCCATTGCAGCACTTTCCGCGGGAGGGTACATCGGCCGAGCGGACGCTGCCGCCTTCGACAACGCCTACCGCTATCTGCGCCTGCTGGAACATCGGATCCAGCTGTTCCAGCTTCGGCGTACGCACCTCATGCCCTCGACCGAAGACGCGCAGCGATTCCTCGCCAAAGCCGTGCTGGGGCCCTTTTCGCTGGAACGGCCCCACCCGGACCAGCTCATGGGGACCTGGCAGAAGACCAAGAAAGCCGTACGGGAACTGCACGAGCGGATCTTCTACAGGCCGCTGCTCAATACAGCGGCCAAGCTCAGCAGCGAGGATGCCAAACTCAGCCCGGAGGCAGCGCAGGGGCGCCTCGCTGCGCTTGGTTACCAGGATCCGCAAGGCGCGATGCGGCATATCGAGGCGCTGACAGCGGGCGTCAGCCGCCGTGCGGCGCTGCAGCGCCAACTGCTCCCCATTCTGCTGGGCTGGCTCGCCGAAGGCGTCGATCCCGACGCCGGATTGCTCGCCTTCCGCAGGGTCAGCGAGGCTCTTGGCACCACGCACTGGTACCTGGGGTTGCTTCGGGATTCCCAGGCCGCCGCGGAACGCCTGTGCCAGGTGCTGTCCAATTCGCGGCTCATTTCGGACCTGCTGGAGGTGTCTCCGGAGTCCGTGGCGTGGTTGGGCAGCGATAAAGAGCTGGTACCCATCCGCTTTGAGGCCCAGTGGCAGGAAATCCAGTCCAAGCTGTCCCGCCATCCGGATCCTGAAAGTGCCATGAGGCTTATCCGGCTGATCCGGCGACGCGAGATCCTGCGGACCGCGATTGCGGACAGTTCAGGTTTACTCGACCAGGATGCCGTGGGACTTGCCCTGGCCGAGACCGACCGGGCAGCAGTCCTGGGAGCATTACATGTGGCGGAAGCCGTCATTGCCTCCGATGGTCCGCTGAAGACGGACGTCCTGGTGGTTGCCATGGGCCGGCAGGGCGGACGCGAGATAGGGTACGGCTCGGACGCGGACGTCATCTACGTGCACCGCTCGCGGCCCGGATTCACCGACGCCGAGGCCCAGGAACAGGCGACGGCGATCGTTTCGAAAGTCTCCAGCTTCCTGACCCAGCCCCTCAAGCCCGCGATCATGGCCGAACGGGTCCTTATGGTCGACGCTGACCTACGACCCGAGGGCAAGAACGGCGCCATGGTCCGGTCCTTGGAGTCATACGCGGAGTACTACCGCAGGTGGTCCCTGATCTGGGAGGCCCAGGCACTTCTGCGGGCCCGCCCCATGGCCGGTTCGGATGAGTTGGCCGCCGATTTCGTGAAGCTCATTGATCCCATCCGATACCCGAAAGAGTTGGCAGAGCAGGATGTACGGGAGGTCCGTCGCATCAAGGCCCGGGTGGAGTCCGAACGATTGCCGCGCGGGGCCGACCCTGCCCGGCATGTCAAGCTTGGGCGCGGTGGACTGAGCGATGTTGAATGGCTGGTCCAGTTGATTCAACTGCAACACGCAGGGAAGCATCCGGAGCTTCGGACCAGTTCAACTCTTGAGGCGTTGGCCGCCGCGGTGGAGCTGAACTTCATCGACGAAGACGACGCCGCGCTCCTGCGGGAGGCGTGGCGGCTCGCCAGCCGTATCCGTTCCGCGAACGTGATCGTGACGGGGCGGGCATCCGACCTTCTCCCGTCGTCACGTAAGGACCTTGAGGCCGCGGCACGGTGGTGCGGTTACGCTCCGGGACATGCGGGCCAGTTCGAAGAGGACTACTTGCGGCTAAGTCGACGCGCCAGGGGAGTCTTCGAGAAGATCTTCTACGGAAACTAGGCGTCGGACATGGCGATGGCGGCCTTTTCCCGGGCATGCTGCAACATGGCGACCACGGGCACCCCTGGTACCAGCGAGCCGTCAACGACGTAGCCTTCCTCGCGGCCCGTTAGCACTTCCACCATGCGTTGCCGCCACTTCTGGAGTTCGCCCTTGTACCTTGCGTCGTCGGCAAGGTTATTGCACTCCTTCGGATCGGCGTCGAGGTTGAAGAGTTCTTCGGTCCCCTTGCCGGACCCCCAGATGTATTTGTGGTGGCCGTCGGTCAACCAATGCAGGTTCTGTCCCCAGTACACATGTTCGCCGTGCAGGACCTCCCGGACGGCTTCGGTGCTCTGGCCCCGCACCAGCGGTGCAAGGGTCTTTCCATCCACGGAGTCCGGGATGGGCAGCCCGGCGAGGTCCAGCAGCGTGGGCATGATGTCCCGGAGTTCCACTACGTGGTCCACGACGCTTCCACGGGCCGAGTCCTTGGCTGCGGGTGCATTGGCGATGATGAATGGTACGCGGGCAGATCCCTCGTAAGGCACGGCCTTGCGGAACATGTGGTGGTCGCCCATCATTTCGCCGTGGTCGCTGGTAAAGGCGATGACAGTGTTGTCGGCAAGCCCGAAGTCGGCCAACGACTCTTTGATCCGGTTGATCTGCAGGTCGATCTGTGCCATCAGGCCGTAGTATCCGGCCCTGGCCCGGTGGACCACATGATCCGGCATCCTCCCGTAGCTGGCCTGGTAATCACCGTCCTGCCGGTGGTCGTCCCAATGATGTTCCCAGTTGCCTTCCACAGCTTCATAGGCGGGAATGTTGAGGTACTGTTCAAAAGCCCACGACGGCGGATCGTACGGCGGGTGGGGGCGGTGGAAGGAAAGGTAGAGGAAGAATGGCTTCACGGGGTCGCGCCGGTGCATCCATTCGATGGCCTGGGTGCCTATCCAGTGTGTCGGATGAAGGTTTTCTGCTTTGTCCCACGGGCGGGCGACAATCGAATTGCAGTTGACGCCGTGGTCGAAGTATTCCGCGTCCGGACCCATGCCCGGTTGCCTCCGAAGCCACGGGACGTAGTCGTCGAACATGGCAAAATGCTGCTGGTGTTCCCGACGGGCGTGGTGCAGGTAGCCATCGTGCAGGATGACATCGTCGAAGCCGAGACGGGAGCGCTCCGGCCACACATGCATCTTTCCGATGGCCTGGGTGTGGTAGCCGCCTTTTCTGAATTGGTCCTGTACTGTCACCGGGTGGACTGCGTGAAACGGCACGCCGTCGTTGTAACCGACCCGCCCGTGCCGTTCCTGCGATTGGCCGGTGAACAGGGCAGCACGGGCAGGAACACAGGACGGCGTAGCAGAATAGCCCTTGGAAAACCGGACACCGTTCCGGGCCAATTCGTCCAGGTGGGGCGTCTCCAGATGGGGATGGCCGTCCGAGGAAAGGCAGTCACCCCTCCATTCATCGACACAGATCAGGATGACGTTCGGCTGGCTCATCGTCAGGGGTTCCTTCGACGTAGGGAACTATTGTGACAACCCTAGTAGGAAGACGCCCTCTAATGCTTGAATATGACTCGGGTGAAGAGATTTCAATCATCATTGATCAAACTGATGTGGGTGATGTGTGGCTCATCCCGCTCAAACTCCTGGACGACGACTCGCGGGCCATTCACCTTGGGGAGGTGGCCATGCTGTCCGTCGGGGAGGGGCAGCGTGAGTTCGTCGGCGACCCGCTCCGCATGATGCTGATCGGCCTGGAGGAAGAATCCCGGTTGCCGTATGTCATCGAGTCCGGCGGGGAGGCCGTAGGCGTGCTGACCCTCCAGACCGGCGCTGCGCGACTGGCGGGGTGGCCCGACGACGAGTCCGCGTGGCTCCTGAGGGGGCTTCTCATCGACACCGGAAACCAGGGGCGGGGCCTCGGTTCCAGGGCGGCGCGTGCGGCAGTGGAGGAAGCGCGCAAGCTGACTGGCCGGCTGGGTGGCGGCCAGGCCGGCGTCGTGCTCTCCGTCAACGAACATAATCCGGCGGGCCAGGCCGCCTATCGCAACGCCGGATTCCTGGATGCGGGCCGGTATCAGGGTGGGAGTTCCGGTCCGCAGCGAATCATGCACAAGGCATTCGCCTAACGATGACCTTGTCAATGGCGGCGGGAGGCTTCCTTGGTGCGGGCGGCGCGCCAGTCAGGCCTGTCCTGGGAGGCCACAGCCGTTTGCCTCGGCGTCAGCAAGAAGGCCGTGCACAGAAGTATGGAAAGCAGTAGAGGGGTCTGTTCCGGGGCGGGCAGTGTCGATTACGATTCTCCCGTGACAATCATGGTGGATTCGGAGGGTGCCGCTTTCTCCAACGTGTGCTGTTTCCGTTGTGAGCAGGCAGGTCCCCATTGGTCCTCGCGGCATGGCCGCGCCGGCACTTTTGCTTGCCGCCGGTGCTTTGCCACCTTCTCCGACCACGAACCTGCTCTAGGACCTGGGGGAGTCGAAGGCCACGGTTCGGCCTTTGCCGAGGGGCTGCGCTTCCTCGAATCCAAGTAGTCGCCGCGTCCGGCAGCCGAAAAAACGAGTACACGCTACTCGTGCCCCCTCCAGTGCTGCGAGGGCAGCATGGTCGGTATGACAACGTATGTGATTGAACCAGCGGCCCTGCTCCATCGCTGCCAGTGCTGCGGTGAGGAAACAGACCGGGTGTTCTGTGCTGACTGCGCAGCGCCGGAAGAAACCGGTCAAGCTCCAAGAACCAAGCACTGACCGCTCGAGGCTCGCCCTTCCGGCGGGGCAGTGAGCCCCAACGGTGCAGGGGCTGGTCCATTGTGCTGCGCAAAAAGGATCTGCACAAATAAAAAGGCTCTGCACAAAAAGGCCATCCCCCCGGTCCATGTGGACCCGGGGGATGGCCTTTTGTTATCGCAGGCGTTGGTGCCTAGACGCCGTAGTAGAGCTCGAACTCGTACGGGTTCGGGCGCAGTGACAGCGGGCGGATCTCATTCTCGTACTTGTAGTCGATCCAAGTGTCGATGAGGTCCTGGGTGAAGACGCCGCCGGCCTGCAGGAATTCGTTGTCCTCGCGGAGAGCCTCGAGTGCTTCTTCCAGGGAGCCCGGAGCCTTGGGGATGTCCTTGGCTTCTTCGGCAGGGAGCTCGTAGAGGTCCTTGTCGATGGGGGCCGGGGGTTCGATGCGGTTGCGGATGCCGTCGATGCCGGCCATCAGCTGGGCTGCGAACGCCAGGTACGGGTTGGAGGAGGGGTCCGGAGCGCGGAATTCAATGCGCTTGGCCTTCGGGTTGGTGCCCGTGATCGGGATGCGGATACCGGCGGAGCGGTTGCCCTGCGAGTAGACCATGTTCACGGGAGCTTCGAAGCCCTTGACCAGGCGGCGGTAGGAGTTGACCGTCGGGTTGGTGAAAGCAAGGACGGCGGAGGAGTGCTTCAGCAGGCCGCCGATGTACCAGCGAGCCATGTCGGAGAGGCCCGCGTAGCCCTTCTCGTCATAGAACAGCGGGTCGCCGTTGCTCCAGAGCGACTGGTGGCAGTGCATGCCCGAGCCGTTGTCACCGAAGACAGGCTTCGGCATGAACGTGACGGACTTGCCCCAAGCATCCGCAGTGTTCTTGATGATGTACTTGAACTTCTGCAGGTCATCAGCAGCCGCGGTCAGCGTGGTGAACTTGTAGTTGATCTCGGCCTGGCCAGCGGATCCAACTTCGTGGTGGGAGCGCTCGACCTCAAGGCCGGCCTTGTCCAGTTCGATGCACATGGCGTCGCGAAGGTCGGCCTGCTTGTCGGTGGGGGAGACCGGGAAGTAACCGCCCTTGACGGGGGTCTTGTAACCGAGGTTTCCGCCCTCTTCCTTGCGGCCGGTGTTCCAGTGTGCTTCTTCAGAGTCGATCTTGTAGAAGCTGCCCTGCGGGGAGGACTCGTACTGGATGTTGTCGAAGACGAAGAACTCGGCTTCGGGAGCGAAGAAGGCGGTGTCGGCGATGCCTGTGGATGCCAGGTACGCTTCAGCCTTTTCGGCTACACCACGCGGGTCGCGGTGGTAGGGGTCGCCTGTGCGGGGGTTCACGATGGAGAAGTTCAGCGCGAGCGTCTTCTCGATGCGGAAGGTGTCGATGAAGGCCGAGGTCACATCCGGGATGAGCTGCATGTCGGACTCAGCGATGCC
Organism: Paenarthrobacter sp. A20; assembly: GCF_024168825.1. Classification (NCBI taxonomy): domain Bacteria; kingdom Bacillati; phylum Actinomycetota; class Actinomycetes; order Micrococcales; family Micrococcaceae; genus Paenarthrobacter; species Paenarthrobacter sp. A20. The sequence goes on from NZ_JALJWH010000001.1 coordinate 2,925,390, forward strand.
CTGGAAGCCGCGGATGGAAGATCCGTCAAAGAGCTGGCCGTGGACGAAGAAATCGAGGTCCACGCTCTTGGCCGGCACGTTGAAGTGCTGCTGGACACCAGGAAGGTCGGTGAAGCGGATATCGACGAATTTGACGTCTTCGTCTTTGATGAACTTGAGGACTTCGTCCGCAGTCTTGAACATCTATGCTCCTTATGCATATCAAGTAACAGGCCCGGAAGGCCGCGTGGTGCAGCCCATACCAAAGCTCCGGAGACACAAAAAGATCCCCTTGCCATGGTGGCTGGCAACTCCTACCACCTTAGGGAGATGGGATTTCCCGGGGGTGTCGGTATTGTTTCCGGCAGGTTACAGAATCATCTGTCGTGTAAACGGTAGTCGGCTTTCCCGTGTCTGGTCCAAGCCGGTCCGATGGGCGAACACCGCACGCTTCCCAAGGACCTTGGATGCCGGCGCCTGTTTGCGGTGAGTCGGACAGCAGGCAGGCCAGCCGTTAGGCTTGAGGTGTGGTAGATCGAAAAGACATTGGCTCCTGGTTGAGCGGTCCGGACACGTCCGGAATCTCCAAGTATCCCGGCGAACGACTTGGTCTGCCCGAGTCCGGCCCGGGCTCCATTGCGCGTGCTGGTCGCCGCATCCTGGGCATCGTGGTGGATTGGACGATCGCACTGTTGATCAGCAACTTTGCCTTCGGCGGAAACCAGTGGGCTACGCTCGCCATCTTCGCTGCGGAACAGATTCTCTTGATTGGCACGCTGGGCTACAGCATCGGCCACAGGATCGCCGGTATCCATGTGGTCCGCTTGGGCGGCGGTCCCGCAGGTCCGGTGGCTGCCGTAGTGCGGACACTGCTCCTGTGCTTGGTCATTCCGGCTGTCGTGTTCGATCCCGATCAACGAGGCCTGCACGACAAAGCCATGAACACGATTCTCATCCGGATGTAGCATCCGTTCCCCATAACGAAGCGCGGCAAACAGAAACCGCCCCTCCTCTGTATGAGAGGAGGGGCGGTTTTTCGTTATGGTCGTCAGCGTCCGCGCGCGGCCTTGCGGTCCGGGCGTGCCTTGTAGGGGTCAATGCCCTTGGGGATCGGGAGACGGTTACCCAGGGAGTTAATGCGCTTGCTGACAGCGTTGACTTCGATCTTGGTGAGCTCCTTCTTGAGCTTGCCCATGGTCTTGGCCAGTTTGTTCAGCGGCACCTGTCCCTCTCCGCGTCCGGATTCGAGGACGTGGATCGTGACGTTCGGGAGAATCCGGGCCAAGCGCTTGCGCTCGGCATCCACGAGGGGCTTGACGCGGTGCGAGGGTCCTTCGCTCACCAGGACTACACCGGCCCGGCCAATGGCCATGAACACCGCGTCCTGGGTACGTGGATTGACTGCCACGGGCTGGTCCTGTGTGACCCATCCGCGACGAAGCGTTCCCAACGCTGCACCGGATGCGCCTGGCTGGTTCTCGATTTGCGCGAAAGCTGCCTTTTCCGCACGGCGGGAAAGAATGAACACCGCAGCCAACAGGCCAAGGGGAATGCCGATGATCAGGCCGGTGACCCAGTTTTCCAGGAGGAAGCCGATGAGGAAGGCCATAGCCACGACGGCAAGGAAGGCGAGCACCATGATCCACACGACCTGGGGATCGTTCCGCCGCGTCATCTTGAAGACTTCAGCGATCTGCTTCAGCTGGCTAGGCTTCTTTGCCTTGGCTTCCTTGGGCTTGCGCTGGAACAGCCCACGCTTGGGTGCGTCGGCCGAGGGGGTCGATTTGTTGGAATCAGGGGAGTTCGCCATAGTGCGTTAATTCTACGTGATGTACGCCCAGACGCTGGACGCGTTGCCGAAGGCGACACCGGGTGCGGGGTACGGCGCGACGGCACCAGCTGGTGGCCGGCCTCCCACACATGGGGATTCCTTTTTGATTTCTCCGTCATGATTCAACGCGAAGCGGCACTTGTCCATAGTGAGTCCCAGCTGCGGAGTGCCTCGACGTTAATGCCACGGAGTGCTCTTGCGATGCGTACTGATCAACGAGGAACCCCCTGGGGTCCTCGACATCAGTGCGCCCTCTACACGTTCGACCCCATAGGAACCAAATGCCCGATCTGCCGCCACTGCTAACCATCGTCCTTGAGGAAACGGGACAGCTTGACCGCGAGTCAGCCATGTACCGACGACTGCTGGCCGCGCGCCTGCGCCTGGAGTCGCAATTCGCCATCCTCCACGTGGAGAAGCCATTGACGACGGCCGGCATCTCACAGCTCTGCGAGGAGATCGAGAGCAAGTACGTCATCTTCATGCGTACCTCCCATCTCCTGTCCGCGAACTATGTGAGTACCATTTTCGAGTATTTGCGGACACGCACTGTCTATCTCGCCGAGCCGGTTGTCTACACCGGAGCCATTGCCAAGAACGTGGCCGGCACCAAGATTGACGAGGCATACCTCTACTCCCGCGACACTGACGTCTTTGGCGTTGCTTTCAATACCAGGCGGCTGGCCGACGCGCTGGAGGCGCTGGGCGATGTGGATCGATCCGCCATCTACATCAGCTACCGGATGTACTGGTCCATTGCGAAGGTTAAGCCGCTGAACACGGGCTTCTCGATGGCCTCGGACACGAAGGCAGCCATAGGGCTTCACATAACGGGGGAAGCAAGCCGCTTGGCTCCGGTAATCCCGACTTCAGCCAAGGAAGTCAGGCTGCACCTCTTGCGCTATGTTGCGCTGTTCCTGCGGGGAATGCGGGGACAAAAGGCAACATCGATCAGCTTGAGCCATCTACGTGAGCTGATTCGCGGCTTCGATCTGATCGACCTGCTGGCGTTGGTTGAACCGCTGCAGCCCTTCGAGGCGGCCTGGATCCGATGGCTGGACGATCCGGCTGCCAACAAGCAGTTCTATAAGCAACTGAGCGATAAGGACGCGTATTTGGTCTTCCGCGATAAGGCGGACAGCGATGAAAACGCGTTGCCGCTGTATGAGTTGCTCTTCAACGAAGAGATTCTGACCATCGAGAGGTGTTACCTGGCGCGAAACCTCAGGTCCGGCCACGCCAGGCCCGGGAGCTACAACTTCTACAACCGGCCTATCGGTCCGTCCTCCACGATTTTGTTCTTCGACCGGCCGCTGCAGGCAGACGACAACGCCGAGCACCTCTACGAGTACTTCACAAAGAATCATCCGGAGTTCAACCAGGCATACTTCGCGCTCAACCCTAAGTCTCCTGACTGGGAGCGTCTGGAGAGTAAGGGCTTCAAGCTGATCCCCATCTTCACGAAGGAGTTCTACGAGAAATTCCTGGTGTCCGATCTCGTGGTCTCATCGCAGATTTACAGCATCAGGTACAGAGGCAAGTCGTTCGCGAACTCCCGCTTTGTTTATCTCCAGCACGGTATCCAGCTCAATGACATGTCCGATTGGGTGCTCTCCAAGTACTTTGACGTTTTCGTTGCCACAGGCCGGATTGAAGCGGACTACATGAGCAGGCTCGCCCCGGTCGAGACCCTCAACTCCGGACTGCCCCGATACCAGTCCTTGGCGCGCAACGCCCACGGGCAGCAGCATCTCCTCTTTATGCCTACGTGGCGTTTCAACCTGCATCAGTCGTCATCGGAGCACTTCGCCCAGTCGACGTACTTCCGCGCCATCGACAAGCTGCTGTCTGACCCCGCGCTGCTGGAGTTCCTTGAGGACACGGACCGCGTGATGCACGTAAAACTGCACCCCAATGTGGAAAAACGCGCCGGGCAGTTCAGGTTCTCTGAACGCGTCGTGCAGTCGGATTTGAGCTACCGCGAGGCTATCCGTTCGGCCGAAATGGTGCTGACTGACTACAGCTCCGCCGCCCTTGATGCCGCCTTCATTGGCACTCCCATTGTGTATTACCACTGGGACGCTGCGGATTTCTTCCGGGATCAGCCGTATGAAAGTCGCTTGGACTACGTCGACGACGGGCTGGGACCGGTGTTCAGTGAGCACGCCGAGGTTGTGGAGCACATCATCCAGGAAGGCTTCGCGGACACGGATCCCAAGTTCATCCAGCGTCGCGAACGTTTCTTCGAAGGCGTGGATCCGGCACGCATCAACGAGAAAATAGTGGAAAGGATGTTGAGTCTCTGATGACGTTGATTCGTGGCTTCAAACGGAGCATCACCAAGGTCGGCAGGGCGGCTGCATACTCGCCGGCAGGCTTGGAGTTCGCCCGGGCACTCTTGGCATCCCGCGCTGATTCACCGGTGCGGCGGATCATCAAGGCCAAAGGCCTGGAGGGCAGAATCCGCCGCATTGCCTCTGAAAGCCTTCCCCCAGGCATCTACTTCGCCAAGCTGACGATCGGCGGCTGGGAGTCCTGGAAGGGCAAACCATTCCGACTCTTTCAGGACGGGAAAGTGGTTTATGGAAACAAGGTTGAGCCACCAGCCCGCGGCTTTCCGCTCGAGTACCGGAACATCATGGTCACCTCGGACGATATCTCGCACTTCACCCTTGATATTGACGCTCCCTATGAGTTGAAGATTGGGCGTGGAGCCTTCACTACGCCGCAGCAACTCAAATACGATGACCAGTACGGTGTGGAACAGCATGGTGATGTTTTCTACTCCCTTCGGGGCAACACAACTAATCCGAAGAAGATGCTGATCACGTTTCCGGGTTTCGGTCCCTCAACTACCCGGATTTCCTACGCCGTGAGTTACCTCAAGGACCTCACGGATGCCGATCTGAAAGACACCCTCATGGTGTGCTTTCAAGACCGCTACCTGGTGGCAGGCTCCTACATGATGGTCGATAACGCCGGCAGGCCGCTCGACCACCGTGTTCGACATGCGATTGACGGGCTGCGTAGCCGGTTTCACATTGATCAAGCGGCAATGCTGTTCTTCGGCGCTTCCAAAGGCGGCACTATCGCCATCCAGTATGCCAAGTACTTTCCCAATGCCAGCCTGCTGCTTGCAGTCCCGCAGATGAACCTTCCGTACTACTTCAGCAAGCCCTTCTTCAAGGACAACCTCTTCCGAAACCCTGCGTTGCGTGACACCGATCAACCGGAAGACCGCCTCCGGCGATACTTCGCAGAGGGCCGCAAAATAGACTACTTCTACACGAATTCGGATGAGTTGAGCAATCACTCGCTGATCGAGCTGATATCCGATGTTCCGAACCTTGCCAAGTACCGCATCGACGGCCAACACTCCGACGTTGCCCGCGCCGCGTTGCCTGCCATGTTGGGCATCATCCGGAGGTTCCTGAAGGGCCCCGTTGACCAACAGTTCGGCTGCGAAGAGTTGCGTACCTTCCGCCATGGACAAACCGTCCAGGTTCAAGTACGTGTTGACCCCGCAGCCTCTGAAGTAACTGGGGCAAACTGGTTCATTGAGGGATGGAACGGCAGGACGCGTTTCCTGCAGCTGATGACGGAACATTCCTACAACTTCGTAAAGTACACATCCATGGAGCAAAGCCTCTTCCCGGCTTACGACTCGATCGATCAACTCAGCTCGGTGGTCGCCATGGAAGCCACTGGAACCACATGGACAGGATCGTTGCCTGGCCCAGTGAAGCCTGGAACGAGAATCCCAAAGCTCAAGATGAGTTCCCAACCGCTGACTCTTCACGCCGAATCAGCCAGTGAGTACGTCATCCTCGACGGCGATGCATTTGCCCGCTACCGCTATCGGTGCCATCGCCTCGCGTCTGACGGCGACACGATGGAAATTCATTTCGTTCCCGATGCCGAAGCAGAGGTTGCTGAAGCCCTCTCCGGAGATATCAGCAGGCGGATCGCCTACAAAGCAGTCATCCAACCGCTGGATGGGTGGTCCATGGCAGACCTCGTAGCTTTGAGATTCGTCATTGCCGCCGGAGTTCAGCGCTTGCTCATCGTGGTCCACGGAGACGGGTACGTCCAGGCGTCGGAGGTCCTGTCCGCGGTTGATTGGGATGACGTTTGCCTTCTGAACCGTGAGTCCGAGGCGGTGCTGGCCGGTGCCGGGCAGCAGTGATTCGGGCGGCAATGGCATGGCTCGAAAAAACCAGGTAATCCACTCCTACGCGGACGTTTCCAAGGTCAGGGATAACGTAGTCCATCTCAAGGACACCCCCGGCTCCGAATTCACCGCATCAACAGTTGAATTTGCCGGAACTGGAAATGTCCTGTTCGTCGAGGACGGTGCCCGCCTACGAAATACGAGACTCCGCTTCCTGGGAAACGACTCAGTCATTCATCTGCGAAAGTCCCATGGCTTCCTCAAAGTGATTGCCACCGTATTTGAAGAGTCCGTGTTCTATCTGGGACCCGGGGCAACCTTCACGGCAGAAGCCCGCGTACTTCCCACCGAGCGCAAGCACGTCATCGTTGGCAGGGACGCAATGTTCTCGTCGCGTGTTGCGTTCAGGACGGCTGATCCTCACCTGATCTATTCCGTGGAACACCACCAACGAGTCAACCCCAGCGAATCCATCTGGGTAGGGGATCACGTGTGGTTGGGGGAGGACACCCTGCTCCTCAAAGGTGCCAAAGTTGGTTCGGGCAGCATTCTTGCGGCCAGGGCCCTGATTACCAAGAAAATCCCGTCCAACTCGACAGCGGCCGGGGTGCCTGCCCGGATTGTTGGCAACGGGATTTTCTGGACGAGACCTTCTGTGCATGGTTACACCGCCGCCCAAACCGAGCTGAGCCATGACCATGCGGGAGACGAGTTTATCTTCTCTGCCGACGAACAGCCCGCGGACATCCAGAGTCTTGAGCGCGAACTGGATGCAGCCACTTCCGGCATAGGAAGGGCAGCTTGGTGCTTCCAGCTGGATCAGATGGACGGCAAAAACCGCTTCTATATCGGGTGAGTCAACTCAGCCGCGCCATCTGAGTGTTCACGGCGCGGCTGAGGACGGGATGGTGGAGCGGTGCCTAACTGTGGGCGGCGAGGATGGTGGAGGCTTCCTGGCGGGTGGTGCCGGAGGACTCGATGTGGGCCAGGGCGGCCGGGATTTCCCAGCCCTTCTTCCGCATCGCGGTGGCCCAGAGGCGCCCGGCCCGGTACGAGGACCGCACCAACGGACCCGACATCACACCAAGGAAACCGATCTCCTGGGCTTCTTCCTGGAGGTCCACGAACTCCTGCGGCTTGACCCACCGGTCCACCGGCAAGTGCCGCTCGGACGGGCGCAGGTACTGGGTGATCGTGATCAAATCACACCCGGCCTCGTGCAGGTCCCGCAGCGCCTCGGAGATTTCCTCCCGGGTCTCGCCCATGCCCAGGATCAGGTTGGACTTGGTCACCATGCCCAAATCACGGCCCTGCGTGATGACATCCAGGGACCGCTCGTACCGGAATGCCGGACGGATCCGCTTGAAAATCCTCGGCACCGTCTCGACGTTATGCGCGAACACCTCAGGCTTGGAATCACAGATCGCCGCGATGTGCTCAGGCTTGCCGGAGAAATCAGGGATCAGCAACTCCACCCCCGTGCCCGGGTTCAGTTCGTGGATCTTCCTCACCGTTTCGGCGTACAACCAGACACCCTCATCGGCCAGGTCATCACGGGCCACTCCGGTCACCGTGGCGTACCGCAACTGCATCGCCTGGACGCTCCGGGCCACCTTGGTGGGCTCGAACATGTCCACCGGGGACGGTTTACCGGTATCGATCTGGCAGAAATCACACCGCCGGGTGCACTCGGAACCGCCGATCAGGAACGTCGCTTCCTTGTCTTCCCAGCACTCGAAAATGTTCGGGCAACCGGCCTCTTCACAGACCGTGTGCAGGCCTTCCTTCTTCACCAGGTTCTTGAGCTGGACAAATTCAGGACCCATCTGGACCTTGGCCTTGATCCACTCGGGCTTGCGTTCAACCGGGACCGCCGCGTTACGCGCCTCAACGCGCAGCAACTTACGGCCTTCAGGTGCCAAGGTCACTGGAGTGCTCCTTCAGGGGTGGAAACGAGTGCTTCTTCATGCTTGCGGAACTCTTCCACGAAGCGGTCAACGATGTCGGCAGGATTGATGGTCCGGCCTGCTTCCAGCGACATGGTGGTGACGCTGGCGTCAGTGATTCCACAGGCGATGATCTGTGCGTAAGGCGCCAGGTCATTGCTGCAGTTGATGGCGACACCGTGCATGGTGACACCGTCCAGGACGCGTATGCCGATGGCGGCAATTTTGCGGTCCGGACCCTTTTCATCGGCAAGAATCCAAACCCCTGCCCGGCCCTTCACAGTGACTGCGTTAATGCCGTAGTCACTCATGACCGCGATCATGGTGGCCTCAAGCCGTTCCACATAGTCGCGGATACCGGCGCGGTTCTTGAGTTTGAGAATGGGGTAGGCAATCAGCTGGCCGGGGCCATGCCACGTTAGTTTGCCGCCACGGTCCACGGGAACAACGGGTGTCCCGTCAAAGGGACGCTCGTGATCTTCCGTGAGTTTGCCGGCCGTATAGACGGCAGCGTGCTCCAGGAGCAAGACGGTGCTGTTCTGCTCGCCCGCAACAACTTTGTTGTGGATCTCGCGCTGCAGGTCCCAGCCCTGCATGTAATCAACGAATTCCGGGGCAAGACCCAGTTCTGAAAACTCAAGAGTCATGGGTTCAAGCTTAGACCCAGCAGGACAGTGGCCATGATTTTGTGGTGAACCTCTCAGTCGCATCCTGCGCTGTCGTTGGCAAGCTGCCGGAAGCGGGCGCCCTGTGGATAACTTCTGCGGAAAATCCCCTGGTCCGGTAGACCTTGTCTATGGAAAAACTGGATATTCCCGCCGGTGTCGTGCCCCTTGTTCCGGGTTACCAGATATCCCGCCAATTGGGCCAAGGCAGCAGCTCCACAGTTTGGCTCGTGACAAGGAACAGTGACGGGGTGCGTCTTGCGATCAAGTGCGGCGGAGGAGCAAGCGGAGAAAGCAGCAGCGGCGGCGTCATCACAGAAGGTGTTGCGCGGGAGGTCAGGCTCCTCGCGAGCTTCAAGCATCAGCACCTCGTTCGAATTCATGAAGTCCTGCCTGTGACTGGAGGCGCCGGGGACACTGCCGGGATTGTCATGGACTACGCCGCCGGTGGCTCACTGGCCAACCTGATGGCCGGGCGGGGCATTCTTCGCGTGGGCGAAGCGGTGACCATGCTGACCCCTCTCGCCCAGGCCCTGGACTACCTGCATGTCAACGGTGCGGTGCACGGAGACGTGTCGCCGGGGAATGTGTTGTTCACGGCAGAGGGGATGCCACTGCTTGCAGACTTCGGTGTGGCCGCCATGGTGGGGGGCGCCCAGCAGGTCATGGATGCAGGGACTCCGGGCTTCAGGGATCCATCAGCCGTCCCCGCAGGCGGTCATGCCCGGCGCGAACTGCAGCCACAGCGTGATGTCTATTCGCTGGCCGCCGTTGGATGGTATTGCTTGACCGGATCCGCCCCGGCGGACACCCGGCACCGCCCACCTTTGTCCCTGCTGGTTCCCGATGTTCCCAAGTCCCTCATGGCTGCTTTGGAGGCTGCGCTTGACGCCGATCCCCATGTACGTCCGACTGCCCGGGAACTCGGCACGGCGATTTTCAGAAGCGCTGCTCCCGAGCCGCTGGACTTGTCCGGAGCCGTGCATCCCTCCGTCATTCCAGAGCTGCTCACCCGACGCGAGGCGTTGGGGCGTTCACCCCGCCGCGCACCACGGTGGATACGCCGGTTCCATCAATTTCCGTCGGTCGGACCAGAGGCCACAATCCGAGCGGAAGGCCGCCGACGTCGAAGCACGGGCGCCCGGATCAAGAACCTTGCGTTGGTCCTGGCAGCCGGCATGCTTATTGGCGCCGGTGGGTGGACCGTTTCCCAGCAGGGCCCTCTGCCGTGGCAGCAGAACCAGGCGTCTTCTACTCAGCCGGCAGGAGCCATCGGAAGCAGCGCACCCAGCCTTGTGCCAGCACCCGGCCCAGCATCCTCAACCGCTGCCGCGCACGCCGCGGACCTGCCCGAAGCCCTTGCCGAAGGCCTTCGGGCTGAGGATCCGGCAGCGGCAGTAAAGGCATTGTCATCCGTTCGTGATGTCGCCTTGGGACAGGGACGCCTTGACCTGTTGGCCTTGGTCAACGTGCCGGGATCACCCGCTGAAGTTGCCGACAACCAGGTGGCGGATCACCTCAAAGAGGCAGGAACTGTTTTCGCCGGGTTTTCGACGACGTTGTCCGGAGTGAAAGTTGAAGGATCCCCGGACTCCAATGACGTAATGGTGGGGGCTACTGTTGCCACGTCGACCTTTGAGGAACGCGATTCGTCGGGGGCAGTGGCACACACCTGGCTCGCCGGTTCGCCGCAAGACCTCCGTTTGCACGTGGTTCGCACAAACGGCCGGTGGCGGATATCCGGGATCCTGGGCCCAAGTGTGGCCGGGTGATGAGTTGAGGAGCTGGTCAGCGCGGGGTGTCTTGAGTCAGCCAGGTCATGGCATCAGAGAGCGATGGGTGCTGCCAGTGGAAACCAGCCTCCGCCAGGCGGGAGGGCTCCATTCGCTGGTTGGCCAGAACGAGTTCATCTGCCAGTCGTCCGAGAACCAAACGCAAGGCAGGCCGGGGGACACGGCAGACGGCAGGCCGGTGGAAAGCCTTCGCGAGGCTTGCGACGATCGCGTTGACATCCGCGCTCTCCGGCGCGCAAACATTCACGGGTCCATCGATGTCGGATGTGAGGAGATATGCCAGCGCCCGTGCTTCGTCGGTCAGTGTTATCCAAGGCCAGTACTGGCGCCCGTTCCCAAACGGTCCACCAAGTCCGAGCTTTAGCAAGGGGAGCAGCGGCCCAAGTGCGCCTCCGGAGGTGCTGAGCACCACGCCGGTCCTCGGAGTCACTACCCGCACGCCCGATGGCGCTGTCCTTGCCGTGCGCTCCCACTCAACACACAAACTGCCCAGCACGCCTGCGCCGGGGCCCGAATCCTCGCGCAGAACGCCTTCGCGCGAGGCGCCGTAGTAACCGGACGCGGATTGGCTGACGAAGGTAGCCGGCGGACTGGCAAGACGTCGCATGGCGGCCGTCAGGGTCCCGGTGGCCTGGAGACGGGAATCCCGGAGAACCCGTATCCGCCGTTTGGTCCACGGACGGTCCCCGATGCCGGCACCGGAGAGGTTGACGACGGCATCGGTGTTGTCCAGGACGGCCTCATCGAGTTCTCCCGCCGCCGGGTCCCACGTCCATTCACCAGTGTCCCTGGCAGGTCGCCGTACCAGGCGGATGACGTCATGGCCCTGACCCCGCAGGTGCCCTGACAGTGCAGTTCCAATCATTCCCGACGCTCCGGACATCACGATTCTCATGACCCATCTCACCATGGGCAGCGTGTGTGGCGGAAACGCCTGTCGGTGCGGCTGAGGGTGGGCACCTCTTGACTATGATCGAACAATGACCTCCTCCAGCTACCTCCGTTTCCCGCATGTGCACGGCGATCTGGTCACTTTCGTGGCAGAAGATGACATCTGGATCGCGCCCCTCTCCGGCGGCCGTGCCTGGCGTGTTTCATCGCAGCAACTGCCAGCCAGGAACCCCCGTTTCACTCCCGACGGGAAGCGGCTTGTATGGACGGTGATTGTTGGGACGTCACCGGAGGTCGTGACGGCAGAGGTCGACGGCGGTGGATACAGGCAGTTGACCTACTTTGGACACAGCACCACAAAAGTCAAAGGCTTCACCCCTGCCGGAAACGTGGTGGTCACCAGCGCTTTCCAGCAGGCCGAAAGCCGGCACACGCATGCCTACAGCCTCCCGCTTGACGGCGGTGCCGCCGTCGAACTTCCTTTCGGTCCCGTTGAGGCAGTTGCTTTCGGTCCCGAAATCGGTGATGAGAAGCCCGTGGTCCTGGCCAGCGTCCTTTCCCGCGAGCCGGCATGGTGGAAGCGATACCGTGGCGGCACCGCCGGCAAGCTGTGGATCGACGCCGACGGTAACGGTGAGTTCGACCGATTGGTACCCGAGGTGGATGGCAACGTTACCGACCCGCTGTGGGTCAATGGGCGCATCGCTTTCCTGTCAGACCATGAGGGGTACGGAAACCTCTACTCCGTGCTGCCCGATGGGTCGGGGCTGCGCCGGCACACCGACCATGAGGACTTCTACGTCCGGCACGCCAGCACTGACGGCAGCCGGGTGATTTTCGAATCCGCCGGAGAACTGTGGATGATCCCATCGCTTGACGGTGACGCCGAGGCTGCCAAACTGAACATCACCCTGGGTTCAGCGTCCCCGGCCCGCCGTCCGGCACCGCTCAAGGCCTCTGCGCACCTTGGCGATGTGGTTCCCAACGCCGCTGGCACTGCCAGTGCCGTCGAAGCGCACGGAACCCTCCATTGGCTTCGCCACAAGGACGGTCCTTCACGGGTGGTGGAAGCGACGCCCGGAGTCCGCGCCCGCTTGCCACGTCCGCTCACTGACGGCCGGATCGCTTACGTCGCTGACCACGGCTCCGTTGAAGCCGTGTACATCAAGCGCATCGCTTCGCGTCTTTCCGCAACTGTTGAGGTGCCTGCAAAGGTTGATCCAGAGCCCGCTCCGGCCGGCGACTCAGATCCCTTGCCCAAGCCTGTCTCCGCCTCGAATGTGCTCGGGCAGGGGAGCACGTCGGTGCCGACGACCACCCCCATAAAGCCAGCGGACGGGGGCGCAGCTCCGGAAGGGGACCCAGCCCGCGAAAAATCCGGCGAGGCGGTCGAACCGTCGGCGGACACTGTGAGCGGATCGGCGACACCCACAGGCCTTGTACCAGCGGAAGACACGGGTGACGTCCGCATTGATTTCCCGTCGCCTACGCGTACGAGTGCCCTGGAAGCCAGCCCGGACGGCCGCTGGCTGGCCATTGGCACCGCGTTCGGTGACGTCTTCGTGGCCGATACTGCGGCGGGCACCCTGACCCTGCTGGTCAGCGTTGGTGAGGGCAGCATCGATCAACTGGCGTGGTCCGGTGACTCGCAGTGGCTCGCATGGTCCGAGCCCGTCACTTCCTTTGGCTCGCGGAGCAAACTCCGGATCGCCCGCCCAGGCGAGGCTGAGGCCGGCATCATTGATGTCACGGATGGGCGTTTCTGCGATGAATCGCCGCGGTTCACCCCTGATGGTAAGTTCCTTGCTTTCCTGTCCAACCGAAGCTTCGACCCCGTATATGACGGCCACTCCTTCGACTTGTCCTTCCCGAGCCCGATCAAGCCGTACCTGGTTGCCTTGGCCGCGGACACCCCTTCACCGTTCGGCCCGTCCGTTGACATGCTCGAGGATGTCCCGCCCACCTCGACCAAGTCCGACGACGGCGGCGCACCTGCCGTGCGGGTCGATCCGGACGGCCTTGCGCACCGAGTCATCGCAGTCCCTGTGCCCCAAGGAAATTACACGGAGTTGGCTGTCGGAGTCGGCGCACTCTTGTGGCTCGATACTGAGCTCGCGGGCGTCACCGGTGAAGGCAAAGGCACGCTGCAGGATAAGAAGAGCTCACCATCGTTGGTGCGCTATGACCTGGCAAAGCGTAAGCAAACCACCCTGGTTTCTGCTGTGGACAGATACCGTTTGTCGGGCGACCTGACACGGGTTGTCTACATCCTCGACCAACAGATCACGTCCGTGCCTGCTGACGCCAAGGTGGATGAAGACTCCGGAGACCTTGTGAAGGTGGAACTTAACAGGGTCCGCGTCACCCTTGACCCCGTGGCTGCGTGGGGACAGTCGTTTGATGAGGCGTGGCGCCTCCAGCGGGACTTCTTCTGGACTGCCGACATGGCTGGCCAGGATTGGGACTCCGTGTACAAGCGGTACCGCCCTGTGGTGGATCGCCTCGGTTCCCATGACGACCTGGTGGACCTGCTGTGGGAGATCCATGGCGAGCTGGGGACCTCCCACGCCTACGTTAAGCCGGCCGCAGTGACCGAGCCCGGACGTAACGGCCAGGGCCGGCTTGGCGCTGAGTTGCAACTCGGTAAGCAAGGCTGGGAGATTACACGGATTCTGGCGGGGGAGTCGTCCGACCCCTTGGCTACTTCACCCTTGACGCGTCCCGGAGCGGACGCGAAGGTGGGCGACGTCCTTCTGGCGATTGACGGCGTCGAACTTTCCGCGGCCTTGACACCGGCCATGCAACTGGCGGGCGCTGCAGGCAGGACTGTCGAGCTGACGCTTCTGAACGGTGAAGGACATGGCGAAGCCGCCGGTGAACAGCGTCGAGTGGCCGTGGTACCTGTCCGTGACGAGGAGAGGTTGCGGTACCAGGATTGGGTCAGGGCCAACCGTCGCACGGTACGTGAGGCCTCGGACGGCAAGTTTGGCTACCTCCACGTCCCGGACATGATGGCCAACGGCTGGGCGCAGCTCCACCGCGATCTCGACACCGAAACTGCGCTGGATGGCCTGATCGTGGACGTGCGGCGCAACCGTGGCGGGCATACGTCCCAACTGGTAGCCGAACTGATCGGACGGAAGGTCACCGGATGGAGCATGCCGCGCGGAGAGAAGCCGCGTACGTACCCGCACCATGCGCCGCGGGGCCCTGTGATCATCCTGGCCGACGAATTTGCCGGATCGGACGGTGACATCATCACGCAGGTTTCCAAGCTCAGGGGCATCGGCCCGGTCATCGGTACGCGGACCTGGGGCGGCGTGGTGGGCATCGACAACCGCTTCGCCCTGGCCGACGGTACAGGTGTGACGCAGCCCCGCTACGCCACCTGGTTCAGTGGCGGGATCGGTTGGGACGTTGAAAACCGCGGGGTGGAGCCGGACATCGAAGTGCTCTTCCCACCCCACGCCTACGCTGCAGGAACAGATCCGCAGCTGGAGTACGGGATCGGCGCGCTCAAGGAAATGATCCAGGAACTGCCAACTGATCGTCCGCCCCTGCGTGAGGGCTACCGGAAGGTGCGGCCGGCACCACTGCCCTCGCGTCCGCAAAAGGGTTAGCAGGCGGGTCGGGCACAGAAGAGCCCCGGCATCTTCCCGTGAGGGAAAGTGCCGGGGCTCTTCTGTTGATCAGGCCTTGGTGGTGCTACGCCGCCAGCGTGGCATCCAACGTGATCTCGATGCTGGCCAGTGCGCCGGAAACGGGGCAGCCGGTCTTGGCGTCCTCGGAGATACGACGGAAATCCTCTTCTGAAAGACCCGGAACCTTGGCAGTCATCGTCAGGTGGCTGCCGGTGATGCCGGTGCCGGGAACGAACGTCACATCAGCCTTGGTGTGCACTTCTTCAGCAGTGAAACCTTCACCAGCAAGGGCGTGGCTGAAAGCCATGGAGAAGCATGCGGAGTGGGCAGCTGCAATCAGTTCCTCGGGGCTGGTCTTGCCGCCGGACTGCTCGGTACGGGCCTTCCACGTGACATCGAACGTGCCCAGGCCTGAGCTGTCCAGCGTTGTGTTGCCGGCGCCTTCAATCAGGTTGCCGTTCCAAACCGTGTGTGCGGTGCGTGTTGCTGCCATGTCCACTCCTTGGGGTCGTTGTGAGTCGGCAACCAGCCTTCGGCGGGTGCCACCGGGATCAATCCTATGGACTATGCTGCCGGACCGCACAGCCATTCCGCTGTCAGTGGATTGTGACCCCTAGACTGGCCGAATGGATACCGAAGAACAGGTAATTGGCACGCACGGCCGGGGGCCCAGAATCGCGTCGATCATGATCAACGCGGTCGATGCCGCCCACTTGGCCGCCTTCTGGTCGAAACTGCTGAACATGCCCGTTGCCGCAGAACATGAAGGTTTCATCTGGCTGCGGCCCTCGGAACCCGGCTACCCCCAACTGGCGTTTCAACAGGTCGCCGCGCCCACCGAGGGGCGACGCCGGCTTCACTTGGACCTCCACGACGACGATGCCACGGCTCTGAGGCGAAAGGCTGAGTCGTTGGGAGCTACTTTCGTCGGGGGACATGACATCGCGGATTTCCACTGGGACGTCATGCAGGACCCCGAGGGCAACGAGTTCTGCATCGCTCAGGAGTAGCAATTCCATAAACAGCAGCCGTCCCGCTGTGCATGGATGCACTGCGGGACGGCTGCCGTGGTTCAGGGCAATGTCGAGGGGAAGATACCCGGACTAGTTCCAGAGGGTGGCGATTGCGATGTTCACCAACGCCAGGCCGCCGACACCGTGGGCCAAACCAGTCGAAACTGGTTCGCCGTTCTTTACCTTGCGTGAGCCGATGACGGCAAGGACTGCAACGGCCACGCCGATGGCGAACTTAACGCCAAGCTTGAAGTAGTTGGGGTCGGCGTCCGGCAACAACGGGAACAGCCCCATCATTGCGATGCCCGTCAGGAGCTGAAGGAAAGCGCCGTCGCGCTGACGCGGGTGGACGGTTGGCTCCCTGAGGGTGGCGATCCAGTAGCCCACAATCATGGCTGCGCCGACGATGTGCAAGAACACCAGAATGTTGAAGAGAATACTCATGCCCCCAGCTTATCCAGTTGGTTCTACGTCACGTAGCAAAGCCACGCGCGAGTGGGTACAGCAAAGGGGCAGGCCACCGGTTTTCCCGGTAGCCTGCCCCTTTTGTCCTGTAGGCGCCGCCTACTGAAGCCGAGTCCTAGAGACCAAGGTCAGCTTCGAAAGCACCTTCCTCAAGGCGGGCCTTGAGGGTCTGCAGGAACCGGCCGGCGTCCGCGCCGTCCACCAGGCGGTGGTCATACGTCAGGGACAGGTACATCATGGAGCGGATGGCGATCGAGTCATCGCCATTTTCGTCGGCAACTACGACAGCGCGCTTGACGATCGCGCCGGTCCCGAGGATACCCACCTGCGGCTGGTTGATGATCGGGGTGTCGAACAGTGCGCCAACAGAACCGATGTTGGTGATGCTGAACGTACCGCCGGACAGCTCGTCCGGACCGATCTTGCCGTCGCGGGTACGGCCTGCGACGTCGGCGATCTTGCCGGCGAGGCCCGCAAGGTTCAGGTTACCGGCGTCGGAGATGACGGGAACCAGGAGGCCCTTGTCGGTGTCGACGGCGATCGCCAGGTGTTCGGCGTTGTGGTAGGTGATTTCCTGCTTGGACTCGTCGTAAGCAGCGTTCAGCTTGGGGTGCTGCTTCAGGGCCTCGGCCACAGCCTTGGCGATGAACGGCAGGAAGGTCAGCTTGACACCGTTCTGGGCCTGGAACGAGTTCTTGGCCTTGAGGCGCAGCTTGGCGATCTTGGTCATGTCGACCTCGTGCACCTGCGTCAGCTGGGTGGAGACCTCAAGGGACTCGCGCATGCGGCGGGCGATGACCTGGCGGATACGCGGGGCCTTCTCCGTGGTCCCGCGCAGCGACGATGCGACGACCGGGGCAGCAGCCTTGGCAGCGGGAGCTGCCGCAGGAGCCGATGCAGCGGGGGCTGCGGCGGCCTGCTTGGCTTCGGCAGCGGCCAGGACATCCTGCTTGCGGATGCGGCCACCGACACCGGTGCCGGAGACTGACGCGATGTCCACGCCATGCTGGTTGGCAAGCTTGCGGACCAGGGGAGTGACGTAACCGGATTCCGAAGAACCTTCAGTCGCGGGAGCAGCCGGAGCAGCGGCAGGGGCCGGAGTGGCTGCCGGTGCGGGTGCAGCAGCGGGTGCGGCCGCGGGAGCCGGAGTGGCCGCCGGAGCGGGTGCTGCTGCCGGTGCGGGTGCTGCTGCCGGTGCGGCCGGAGCCTGGGCAGGAGCCGCGGCGGCCTGGGCGGGAGCCGGAGCAGCTGCGCCGGATCCGATCACGGCCAGGACGGAACCAACCTCGGCAGTCTCGTCCTCGTTGACGCGGATTTCCTGCAGGGTCCCGGCAACGGGCGAGGGAATCTCGGTGTCGACTTTGTCCGTGGAGACCTCGAGGAGCGGTTCGTCGACCTCTACGGTGTCGCCAACGGCCTTGAGCCATCGGGTGACGGTTCCTTCGGTAACGCTCTCGCCCAGCGCGGGGAGGGTTACTTCGTGGCCTTCGCCGCCCGAAGCTGCGGGAGCTTCGGGTGCCTGGTTCTCTTCAGCGGCAGGAGCCTCTTCCGCCGGTGCAGCCTGCTCGGCCGGAGCAGCGGGTGCTTCCTCAGCCGGCGCAGCTTCTGCAGCAGGAGCGCCAGAGCCGGAGCCGTCGCCAATGCGGACCAAGGGGGCGCCAACTTCAGCCGTCTCGTCTTCAGCGACGAGGATTTCTTCGATGACGCCTGAGATCGGAGAAGGGATTTCGGTGTCTACTTTGTCGGTTGAAACCTCGAGCAGCGGCTCGTCGATCTCTACCCGGTCACCAACCTGCTTGAGCCAGCGGGTGACGGTTCCTTCGGTGACACTCTCACCGAGGGCGGGCAAGTTAACGGATTCAGACATGTCGTCCCCGTTCTCCTTATTGATCTTTGTGCGGATGAATTCTGCTGGTCCGGGCCGGGTGCATCCGGCAGATTCCGCTGCATGCACCCGACCCGTTTGTCTTGGGTAAAGACTTAGCCGTGGAGCGGCTTGCCCGCGAGGGCGAGGTGGGCTTCGCCCAAAGCTTCGTTCTGGGTGGGGTGGGCGTGGACCAGCTGGGCCACGTCCTCCGGGTATGCTTCCCAGTTCACGATCAGCTGGGCTTCGCCGATCTGCTCGCCGATGCGGGAGCCAATCATGTGGATGCCAACTACGGGGCCATCCTTCTGGCGAACGAGCTTGACGATGCCACCGGTGCCGAGAATGGAGCTCTTGCCGTTACCGGCAAGGTTGTATTCCTGGGTCTGTACCTGGTCGTCGCCAAACTTTTCCTTGGCGGCCTTTTCGGTATAGCCGACCGTGGCGATTTCGGGCTCGCAGTACGTGACCTTGGGGATGTTGATGTCTTCGACGATGGCCGGGTTGAGGCCGGCGATTTCCTCGGCGACGAAGATACCCTGCTGGTAGCCGCGGTGCGCGAGCTGGACGCCCGGGACGATGTCGCCCACTGCGTAGATGTTGCCTACGCCGGTGTGGAGACGCTCGTTGGTGATGACGAAGCCACGGTCGATGGTGATGCCGGCTTCTTCGTAGCCCAGGTTGGCAGTCACGGGGCCGCGGCCAACTGCGACGAGGAGGAGGTCGGCTTCGAACGTCTGGCCGTCAACCAAGGTGACCTTGACGCCGTCGTCGTTCTGCTCGACACCCTGGAAGAAGATGCCGGTGGTGAACTTGATGCCGCGCTTCTTGAACGCACGCTCAAGGTTCTTGACGATCGATGCGTCCTCGTTGGGAACCAAGGAGGGGAGGCCTTCGATGATGGTGACGTCCACGCCGAACGACTTCCAGACGGAAGCAAATTCGACGCCGATGACGCCGCCGCCAAGGACGATCGCGCTCTTGGGGATGTAGTCCATGGTCAGGGCCTGGTCAGAGGTGATGACCTTGCCGCCGATTTCCAGGCCGGGCAGGGAGCGCGAGTAGGAACCCGTAGCAAGGACAATGTTCTTGCCCGTGTAGGGGGTGCCGTTGACGACTACCGTGTTGTTGCCCTGAAGCTTGCCTTCACCCTCGATGACGGTGATGCCCTTGGACTTGATAAGTCCCTGAAGGCCCTTGAACTTACCGGCAATGATGCCGTCCTTGTAAGCGTTCACTGCCGGCATGTCGATGCTGTCGAGCGTGACGTTGACGCCGTACTTGGCGGAATCGCGTGCGTGGTCGGCCAGTTCGGCCGAGTGCAGGAGTGCCTTGGTGGGGATACAACCGTTGTGCAGGCAGGTTCCGCCGAGCTTTGCCTTTTCCACAAGGCCAACGGTGAACCCAAGCTGTACGGCCCGCAGGGCGGTGGCGTAGCCGCCGCTGCCGCCACCGAGTACCAGGATGTCGAATTCTTGCGCAGTTGCCTGATCGGCCACTAAAACGCTCCCTCGCGTGAATGATGACACGGGACTGGTGTCATCTGGTCTTTGGAACTTGTTCTGCCGTGATTATGCCAGCACCTAAGTTCTCTTGCATTTGTGACTATCGAGTTCACCTTAGCGAACCACCTACCCATGCTCCACCCTCTGCGGGCGTTTGTGGAGCGCTTGTGTCGAGACTCACGTTCACTTGTGACATAGCGCTACACGCCGCATAATTCCGGGGTTGTGCGGGCTCCTGCAGGGGTGTCCCGCGGGTGTCCGCACTACCCCGGAAGGGCGTGGGAGTGCCGCTTAGGCAGAAACTGCCAGGAGATCCTCGGCGTAGGCAACCAAGGTACGGACGGTGCATCCGGTTCCCTGCTTGGGGGTGTAGCCGTAGGGGCTCCCGTTGTTGAAGGACGGACCCGCAATATCGACATGGGCCCAAGGGATCTGCTGGCCGTCGCCGTTCTTGCCGACGAATTCGCGCAGGAAAACGGCGGCGGTCATCATGCCGCCGTTGCGCTCACCGATGTTGGCGAGATCGGCCACCTGGGAGTCCAGGCTTGGGCGCAGTTCCTCTGGCAGCGGCATCGGCCAGACCAGCTCGCCGGCCCTGTCTGCCGCGGATTTCAGGGCTGATGTGACTGAGTCGGAACCCATGACGCCAGCCGTGCGCAGTCCCAGCGCAATCAACTGCGCGCCGGTCAGCGTGGCGACGTCAATGATCACATCGGGCTTCTCGAGGCCTGCAGCGACAATACCGTCAGCCATCACCAGGCGGCCTTCGGCGTCCGTGTTCAGGACCTCCACTGTCTTGCCCCCGTAGACGGTCAGGACGTCAGCGGGCCGCTGCGCGGCACCTGATGGCATGTTCTCCGCGATGCAGAGCCATGCGGTTGCCTTGACGGGCAAACCCAGCGAAGCGATGGCCAGGACAGCGTTAAGTACGACGGCGGCACCGGCCATGTCGCTCTTCATGTCACCCATGCCGAGGGCCGGCTTGATGGAAATACCGCCGGTGTCGAACGTGATGCCTTTGCCCACGAGTGCGATCTTCTTCGTGGCCTTTACCGGGGTGTATTCGACCTTGACCAAGCGGGGCTGGCGGGTGGAACCCTTGCCTACGCCGAGGATTCCGCCAAAGCCTTCCTTTTCCAGCCGTTTCTCATCCCATACGGTCACTTTGACCGGCAGGCCCTTGGCGAGTTCCTTGGCGGACTCGGCGAAGGACTCCGGGTAGAGGTGGCTTGGCGGCTGGTTGACCAGGGTACGGGTGGAGTTCACGGCACGGGCCAAGACTGTTGCCCGGTCAAGCGCGGGTTGGGCTGCTTTGGGGTCGACATCCGAGAAAATCAGGGCTTTGGCCACAGGGGCCTTCAGCCCATCCTTGCTGGAACGGTGCTCCGTGTAGGAGTAGGCGCCCATGGCGGCACCTTCAGCAACGGCCGCGACGTCGGCGACTGTCGTCGTCGGGAACGCAAGAGTCACTGAGGAGACGCCGGCCAGTTGCCGGACCGCTGATCCAGCGGCGCGGCGCAGGGCCTCTTCGGTGAGGCTTCCGGCGTCGGACAATTTACCCACGCCCGCCAGGACCAGAATGCCCGAGCCCGTCTCGGGCAGGCCTGGAAGCCGGTGTGCCTGATCTGGGGCGCCGGTGATCCCCAAAAGCTTCAGGGAGCCAGCGACTGACTCGGCCGCTTTAGCGCTCAAGGGGTTCGTGAGCAGCACAGGCCCATCCGCGCCTTGCGCAACTCCAATCACAAGTGCGTCGCTGGGGGACTTTTTCAGGTCCTTGGCGATAATGCCCAGGATGATGTCAGTAGTCTTGACCACGAGGATGTTTCCTCACTTCTCTCTGCTTTTGCATGGCGGGGCCGCATGTTCGGCGGCCAGCCCCGGTACGTGCCCGACGTCCTCTTGCGACGGCGGCCTTGGTCTTCTGGGCCAGCTTCGCACGAGGATGCCGGCCCGTTTCGATCGTAGTCTCTCGAGCGCCGCGGACAGCAATTAAATGAGAGCTGCGGCACATCCGGGGCAGGAATGCCCGTTGGAGGTGCAGCGTTGTACGAATTAGTAGAATCCCGCAGCCAGGACTTTGTGCCCTCATGGTGCTCTTTGCCCGGCTGCCCGGGATCTTCCCTTACTTTGTCATTGCGAAAGGAACACGCCGTGTTTGAACGGATATCCGGCTCCCTCCTGGACCCCGAATCGCTATACGCGCGTAATATCGAGACCTTCCACAGCCCGGAGTTGCGCGGGCTGGACATGGTGATGGGCTTCACGGGCTTTGCCGATGCGGGCCATGTTGTCCGGCAGATCAACGCGGAACTGTTGGAAGAACTTGATGCCGAGGTGGTGGCCATGTTCGATGCCGACCAACTCATTGACTACCGTTCTCGCAGGCCCCACATCAGCTTTGTCGAAGACCATCTGCAGGACTACCAGGCTCCCAAGCTCGGCCTGTACAAGTTGAACGATGGGCTGGGCCAACCGTTTCTGCTGTTGGCCGGGTTCGAACCGGACCTTCAGTGGGAACGTTTCTCGCGTGCCGTCGTCGGAATCGTGGAACATCTCGACGTGAACCTGGTGACGTGGATCCATTCCATCCCGATGCCCGTGCCGCACACGCGGCCCGTCGGAGTCACGGTGCATGGCAACCGGCCCGATCTCATCGAGGGCATTTCCAGCTGGAAGCCCACGGTGGATGTTCCCGCGGCTATTGGCCACATCCTCGAACTCCGGCTCACGGAAGCCGAACGGAATGTTGCTGGCTACGTCATCCACGTGCCCCACTACCTGTCAGAAGCTGAGTACCCTCCGGCAGCCGTAGCCGGCCTGGAGTACCTGGGGGCCGCCACATCGCTGATGCTGCCCACGGACCGACTCCGCGAAGCGGGTAGGGAAGTGGGCCGCCAGATAGCCGAGCAAATCGAGGCGTCGGAAGAAGTGCAGGCGGTGGTCACCAATCTGGAGACGCGCTACGACGAGAAATCCGAAGGCGTTGTCCGCCGCTCCCTGCTGGCAGATGAGAACGATGAACTGCCCAATGCAGAAGACCTTGGCGCCGCCGTTGAGGCCTATCTGGCGCGTAAAGACTCGCCTCAATAAATCATCTTTGATCCGGCGCGGGGCATAATTGGGGGGTGAATGCTCCCCGCGCCTGGCTGATCTGGACGATCGGCGTGCTCGCATACCTGGTGGCCGTGGCGCAACGGACTTCATTTGGCGTGGCCGGATTGGAAGCCACTGAACGCTTCCATGCGAGTGCGGCCGCCATCTCCTTTTTCACGGTGTTGCAGCTCTTGGTTTACGCGGGCCTGCAAATTCCGGTGGGCGTTTTGGTGGACAGGTTCGGCTCCCGCGCGATGATAGCCGGGGGCGCCGTGTTGATGGGGCTTGGCCAGCTACAGCTTGCTTTCGCGGACAGTGTTCCCGGGGGCGTGTTGGGCCGTGTGCTTGTTGGGGCCGGGGACGCGATGACCTTCATCTCTGTGATCCGGCTGGTTCCTTTATGGTTCGCCCCGGCCAAAGTGCCCTTGGTGACGCAGCTCACCGGAATGTGCGGCCAACTGGGACAACTCTTCAGCGTGGTTCCGTTTGCCCTGCTTCTCCACACCGCCGGCTGGACTCCGGCATTCCTGACGCTGGCGTCCATGTCCGTGGTGGCCGTGGTGTTGGTCCTGGCACTGCTGCGGGATGCGCCTCCAGGGCACCCGCCAAAGGAAGCCGGCCAGGGCCTGAGGGCTACGGGTGTCTCGCTGTCACGTGCTTGGAAACAACCGGGAACCCGGCTGGGCTTATGGAGCCATTTCACAGTGCAGTTCAGCGGGAACCTCTTCGCGATGACCTGGGGCTACCCGTTCCTCCTGTCAGCGCAGGGCCTGGATGCCGGGACAGTTTCAGCCCTGATGGCACTGTTCGTGGCCACCGCCATCATTGCCGGTCCTGGCTTTGGCCGCTTTGTATCAAAGCATCCGATGCGACGGTCTGCGATGGTCCTCCTCATCACTTTGGCCACGGCATTGGCGTGGGCGGCTGTGCTCCTCCTCCCGGACCGCGCCCCGCTGTGGATGCTGGTGATCCTGGTGGTGGTGCTGGCTGTAGGCGGGCCCGGGTCCATGATCGGTTTCGATTTCGCCCGGACGTTCAATCCGTCGCACAGAATCGGGACAGCAACCGGCATCGTCAACGTGGGTGGCTTCATTGCGGCCCTTGTTGCGATCTATCTCATCGGCTTGGTTCTGGATCTCTTGAACGCCAGCGGTTTCTCCGGTGGCGATTTGTATGGACTTGCGCCTTTCCGCATAGCCCTCAGCGTGCAGTTCATCCTCCTCGGCCTCGGTACCGTCCTTATCCTCGTGACACGGCGCCAGGTCCGGCGGCAGATGGCTGCGCAGGGAATCCATGTTCCTCCCTTGGCGGCGACCCTCGCCAAGCAACGCCGCGAGCGGATAGAGCGGCGCCGCTCTGCGCGTGCAGATGCCATCGAGGACCGGCGCGGCGGCCGTTAGCCTGCACGACACCACGTCCAGGGACTTTCTCCCGGTGCTTTTTCCACATAGGCAGGATGGTCCCTGTTTGGCCCGGCCGCACCTAAGCAGGCTGGAAGCATGACCACCAACGAAACACTCAGCATCCACCAACCCGAAGACATCCTTGGCTACATCCCGCACACGCTGGGCTATTGGCCGGAAGACAGCTTGGTCGCCATCACCATGCAGGGAAATGTTCTGGGCGCGACGCTTCGCGTTGATCTCCCGTTCCGAACAACGGCTCAGGCCCTGGCCTGCTTTGCCGTACAGATCCGCAGGTACCTGGAGGCGGATGAGGAGGCCGACGGCGTAGTGCTTGCGGTCTACACCGATGCCGGCTGGGAGGACGGCGATGTGGTCCACCGCATGATGCCCATGCTCAAAGCATTGCAGGAGGACTTGGAGCGGGTTGGCATGCCCATGCGGGATGCGTGGCTTGTCGGGTCCGAGTACTGGCGCAGCGCTTACTGTTCGGATGAAGGGTGCTGTCCGCTGCCAGGACTTCCGGTGGCCCGCATTAAGGACAGCCGGTTGAGTGCTGAGTTGGTGTACCGGGGAAGCGCTCTTGGGCCGTCGCCAAAGGGCAAGCCCGGAATACCCAAGCTCACCAGGACCGGAGCGCTTGATCCCCTGGTGCTTGAGGCGGAGTCCCGATACGGAGAGCGAATTCTCGGCATGTGGCGCAGTGAAGGCTGCCTGGAGGCCGTCCTTACCGTGTGGAAGCATGTTCTGGACGTGGCCGGCCCAAACGGGCCGTTGCATCCTGGACCGGATGCTGAGCTCATGGGGTTCCTCAGGACAACCCTGAAGGTCCCTGCCTGGCGGGACGCAGTGGTGGTCATGGCGGCCGCCGGTATTGAATCGGCAAGATCCGGTGCGCATGCCTTCGGACTGTTCACTGCTGATGACACTGATGCGACGGTGTTCGATCCCCGCGAACTGGGCGTGGCGACCCATGGAGTCGCCCCTCCAGTTCCAGGGCCTGAGGATTCCAACGCGCCGGGAAATGTGTTCACCTATGGAGACATCTTATTGGGGATGCAGCCGGACAAGCCGTCCTGGAACCATCTTGATCAACTGCAGCAGGTCCTCGCCGGGCTGTGCGTGGAAGGGGAATCAGGGGAGGTGGCGGCAGCGGCCTTCACCCTTCAGGGCTGGATTTCCTGGTGTAAGGGAAGCGGTTCCATGGCCCATGCCTCCCTTATCCAGGCGGAGGCTGCCCAACCGGGCTACCGCCTGGCCGGACTCCTCATGGAAGTCCTGGGCCGGGGCGCGGTCTGTCCCTGGGCCCGACAGCCCGGCTCTGCATGGCGGGGCTACAAGGACGCCAACGCATAGCCGTTCCGCAGTAATCAGGCGTGGGTTTCGCAAAACCGTGAGACAATGGATGCCGAGACCCGGTTGGGTCCGCGTTCGAATGCCTGCATTGGCCCGGAAACGGGAACAATACAGTGTCGTCGGGAGTTCTACATAGTGGCTCTGCAGACGGCGATCGCATTTGAAATTGATCGCGGACTTGACAGGGTCATAGTGGTGTTGCCCGTATGGTGATTCCACAGACCGC
Organism: Paenarthrobacter sp. A20; assembly: GCF_024168825.1. NCBI lineage: Bacteria > Bacillati > Actinomycetota > Actinomycetes > Micrococcales > Micrococcaceae > Paenarthrobacter > Paenarthrobacter sp. A20. The sequence continues at coordinate 2,951,232 of NZ_JALJWH010000001.1, forward strand.
CGCTAGAAAGGTTTTCTGTGACCCCGTCTTCCGTCGAGAAGGAACCCGCCGCCCAGGCCGAATTGTCCGCTGAGGAAAAGAAGGCGGCCACAACGGCAAAGCGCGCAGCGACACGTGCTGCCAACAAGGCCTCAGAGGGCGACTCTGACAAGCCGGCACCCAAGAAGCGTGGACCCAAGCCCGGCGCGAAGGCCGCTGCTGAAGCCGCGAACACTTCCTCTGGCTCCGACGCCGAGGATGCCAATGCCGAGGACGAAGACTTTGATCCCGCAGCAGCGGAGGAAGTCGAAGTCGGTGAAGACGACGCCGAGGAAGGTGCCGCTGCCGCAAAGGACAAGCCGGCTCCTTCCGGATCGGGATTCGTCTACTCCGATGCCGACGACGACGACGCCCCGGTCCAGCAGGTCATGTCTGCGGGCGCCACGGCCGATCCCGTCAAGGACTACTTGAAGCAGATCGGTAAGGTTGCCCTGCTGAATGCCGAGCAGGAAGTCGACCTCGCGCTCCGTATTGAAGCCGGCCTCTTTGCAGAGGAAAAGATCAACGCTGATGACGGATCCATGGATCCCAAGCTCAAGCGTGAACTTGAATTCGTCATCCACGACGGTAAGCGTGCCAAGAACCACCTGCTCGAAGCCAACCTTCGCCTTGTGGTATCTCTGGCCAAGCGCTACACGGGCCGTGGCATGCTCTTCCTGGACCTGATCCAGGAAGGCAATCTGGGCCTTATCCGTGCGGTGGAGAAATTCGACTACACCAAGGGATTCAAGTTCTCCACGTATGCAACGTGGTGGATCCGCCAGGCCATTACCCGTGCCATGGCTGACCAGGCCCGTACCATCCGTATTCCGGTCCACATGGTGGAAGTCATCAACAAGCTGGCGCGTGTCCAGCGGCAGATGCTTCAGGACCTCGGCCGCGAACCAACGCCGGAAGAGCTGGCGTTGGAGCTGGACATGACGCCTGAGAAGGTTGTTGAGGTCCAGAAGTACGGCCGTGAGCCGATTTCCCTCCACACCCCGCTTGGCGAGGATGGTGACTCGGAGTTCGGCGATCTTATCGAGGACTCGGAAGCTGTTGTTCCCGCTGACGCAGTCAGCTTCACGCTGCTCCAGGAGCAGCTGCACTCCGTTCTGGACACGCTGTCCGAGCGCGAAGCTGGAGTTGTTGCGATGCGCTTCGGCCTGACCGATGGACAGCCGAAGACTTTAGACGAAATCGGCAAGGTCTACGGAGTGACGCGTGAGCGCATCCGCCAGATCGAATCCAAGACCATGTCCAAGCTGCGGCACCCGTCCCGCTCGCAGGTCCTCAGGGACTACCTGGACTAGAATTCCAGCACGTACATGCGGCCCAGTCGGACTTCCGGCTGGGCCGTTTTGTTGTGCCAGGTTCGCGCGCCGGGTAGGCCTGTTCAATGCAATGAGGCTCCTCCCGGTTGGGAGGAGCCTCATCACCTGCTCAAAGTGGTTTTCCGGACAGTGCCCGGATTGCCCTGCCTAGTCGGCGGGGACGGTAGCCTTCTCGTTGAGGCGCTCGGTCTCATCGTGCCAGTCGGAAGTCATGGGCCGAAGCGTGGCTTCAACTGCACGTGCGTGGTGGCCGCAGAAGAGCAGCTCACCGCCGGAGGACTCGAGTACAACGCGGACGTACGCTTGGGCTCCGCAACGATCACAGCGGTCAGCTGCGTTCAGCGTGCGGTCTGCAACTGCTGTTGTCATGTCGGCCTCCTTAGTAGTTCTGTACATCCATATAACCAGCATTCGATGCAGATCCATGGCAAGGATGGGTCACTTTCGCTGTCCGCGTATCACATGTGCGTAACGTAACCATGCAGGTTGCGCTCCTGCGGGAGTGGCAACCAGTGCCGGGCGGCCTTCGCGGCTAGCCTAGTATGGGCAGTGTTTGCCTTGAATTACCAGCAAGATCACGGCTGGGAAACACCCCTGAGATATACCCCGAAGGAGCACACCGCGAGTGGCACCGAGTTCTGAATACAACGCCCGGCACCTGTCTGTCCTTGAAGGCCTGGAAGCCGTCCGCAAGCGCCCGGGCATGTACATCGGCTCCACCGACTCCCGCGGCCTCATGCACTGCCTATGGGAAATTATCGATAATGCCGTTGATGAAGCCTTGGCGGGCTTCGGTCACGACATCAAGGTGATCCTGCATGCAGACAATTCCGTGGAAATCCATGACGACGGCCGTGGCATTCCCGTGGACGTTGAACCCAAAACGGGCCTCTCCGGCGTCGAAGTTGTCTTCACCAAGCTTCACGCCGGCGGCAAGTTCGGCGGCGGCTCCTATACGGCGTCGGGCGGCCTGCACGGCGTCGGCGCCTCAGTGGTGAACGCGCTCTCGAGCCGTCTGGATGTCCAGGTGGATCGCGGAAGCAAGACCTACCAAATGTCATTCCGCCGGGGTGAGCCCGGCCGGTTCGTGGATTCAGGGTCCAAACCGGGACCTGAGGCAAAGTTTGAGCCGTTCGTTGAAAACTCGGTGCTTGACGTTGTGGGCAAGGCCAAGCGTGGTGTGACGGGAACCCGCGTTCGCTATTGGGCTGACCGGCAAATCTTCACGCCTGACGCGAAATTCTCGTACGACGACCTGGCGGCACGTGCCCGCCAGACCTCCTTCCTGGTGCCCGGACTGAAAATCACGGTCCGTGACGAACGCAAGCTTGCTGGAACTCCGGGGGAGCACGGCGCGCATGAAGAAGTGTTCCACCACGACGGCGGCATCAGCGAGTTCGTAGAATTCCTGGCCGCCGACGCGGGAGTGACGGACGTTTGGCGTCTTCACGGTTCTGGAAAGTTCAAGGAAACCGTTCCGGTCCTGGACGAAAACGGGCACAGCAAGATCGCCGAAGTCGAACGCGACTGCGAGGTGGACATCGCCCTGCGTTGGGGTATTGGCTACGAAACCACCATGCGAAGCTTCGTCAACATCATCGCCACACCCAAGGGCGGCACCCACCAGTCCGGCTTTGAGGCCGCCCTGCTCAAGACGTTCCGTAAGGCCGTGGAGACGAATGCCCGCAAGCTGAAGGCCGGCAACGACAAAATCGAGAAGGACGACATCCTTGCAGGTCTGACGACCGTTCTGACAGTCCGTCTTGCGGAACCCCAGTTCGAGGGGCAGACCAAGGAGATCCTGGGCACGTCGGCGGTTCGTGCCATTGTGGCCAAGGTGGTTGAAAAGGAGATCACTGCACGCCTGAATTCGGCCAACCGCAACGACAAAGCCCAGTCCGCGCTCCTTCTGGAGAAGATGGTCAGCGAGATGAAATCGCGCATCTCGGCCCGTGTGCACAAGGAAACCCAGCGACGCAAAAACGCGTTGGAAACCTCCTCGATGCCCACTAAGCTAGCCGACTGCCGAACCGACGATGTTGCCCGCTCCGAGCTGTTCATCGTTGAGGGTGACTCCGCGCTGGGTACCGCCAAGCTTGCGCGCTCCTCCGACTTCCAGGCGCTGCTTCCCATCCGTGGCAAGATCCTCAACGTCCAGAAGGCCTCCGTGGGAGACATGCTCTCCAACGCAGAGTGTGCCGCGCTCATTCAGGTGGTTGGTGCCGGTTCGGGACGCAGCTTCGATATTGACGCGGCAAGGTATGGCAAGGTCATCCTCATGACAGACGCCGACGTCGACGGCGCGCACATCCGTACTTTGCTGCTGACCCTGTTCTTCCGCTACATGCGGCCGATGGTTGAGGCCGGCCGCGTCTTTGCAGCTGTGCCGCCCCTGCATCGGGTGGAAGTGATCAACCCGGGCCAGAAGGCCAACGAGATGATTTACACCTACTCCGAGGCCGAGCTCCACGTCCTTCTTGCCAACCTCGCCAAGGAAGGCAAGCGTTACAAGGAGCCCATCCAGCGCTATAAGGGCCTGGGCGAAATGGATGCCCAGCAATTGGCTGAGACAACCATGGATCCGCGGCATCGGACCCTGCGGAAGGTGGGGATTGAAAGCGCGCAGCGGGCGGAGGAAGTCTTCGACCTTCTGATGGGTTCGGACGTGGCGCCCCGCAAGGAGTTCATCATCGCCGGTGCTGCCACCTTGGACCGGGAGCGTATCGACGCCTAATGCCGGGGCGGCGCGGGAACAGCCTGACGGGTTGGGGCGGTCCGGGAGGAAGGGGCGGCAGACGCCGCCGCTCCGACCACCAACGCCAAAGCGCCGGGTCCCCAGGGCAGTCCCGCGGCAACGGCAACTCCCCCAGAAGCGGGCCGCCGGCGTCGCCGAGTTCACGTCCCAGTTCGGCGGAGCCCATGGTCCTCCCAAGCCGTTCCGGAGGTGTTGAACCCGCCAGGCGGGCAAACGCAAGGGGTGTTGCCACGCCGATGCCCAAACCGATGAGGACGGCGGCACAGTAGATCCACCCGGCTCCCGGCAGGATGCCGGCCGTCGGTGTTCCGACTGCAATGGCAAGCAGGCCGGGGAAGCAGCTTCCCGTGTGGCTCGCTGCGCGGTCACTTAGCTAGCCCAACAATCCCGGCACGATCAACAATGCCGTTGGTACTGCGAGCAGGAGCGCCGAAGCCGCCAGGACCAGCACGCGGAGGCCCTTGGTGAGTGGAGGCTGCGGCGAGAGTAGTCGGCTGACGCGTGACGCCGTCGTTCGTGGCGAGTCGGCACCGCCGGTGGCGCTGACTGTATTGCCTTCGACGACGGCACCCCCGGCGTTGAGCGCCGGGGCTCCGATGGCCGGCTGCGAGTTTCCGCTGGCGACGATCGCGATGGCCTTGATCAGTGTGCCCTTGCTTTCGGTGCGGAGCGCGACGTCATCGGCCAGCATCTCGATCAGCGAGTTCACGGCCGTCTGGGCCAGCCTCGTGGTGGGGAACCAGGGCAGGGCCTGCCGCCATGCGGCGAAAGCCCAGAGCAGGAGGTCATGGCGCTGGGAAAGATGGGCGTTCTCATGAATGAGCACAGCCCTGAGTTCTGCGGGTTCGAGGGCGGCCATGAGGCCGTCGGACAATACCGTTACGGATCGGGCGCCTCCGGGCAGGCAGTAGGCCACGGGGGAGTCGTGGTTGATCACCACAGTCCCTGGGCCGTCGTCGGAGGGTGAGGCAAGCAGGGCAAGAAGCTCACGGTGCCGCCGCCGTTGGCGCTCGATTTTGTAGTAGGTCAGCAGCAGGGTGAAGACCAGATGCGCGGTGAGCAGGGCCGCCGCGGACAATGCGAACAGGTGCCAGAATCCCAGCGCCGTAGTGGGTTCGTTGTTGAAAACCATCCCGGCCAGGCTCTTGAGTCCTGCAATGAGGTTCTCGCCGATGGGTTCGAGGCCATAGACGAGCATGGCGCCAATCATGGACAAGCCACCGGCAAGGGCTATCGCCTGCCACAGGACCATGGCCGTGAAGGGGGATCGTGCCGGCCACTGCGCGCGCGAAAGCAAAACAGGTACCGGCCACGCCAGAATCAATGCCAGGACCGCAAGCAGGTATGAGGTCCAGAACATAGTGGCTAATTGTAGCCGAGCAGTTTGCGCAGGGTAGCGGCTTCACTTTCGGTGACGGAACCAATGAAACGGGCCAGTACGGCCTCGCGGTCCGGGGCGGAGCCCAGGACTTCGTGCATCAGCTCGGCGGTGTGGTCTGCGCGGCTGGAAACTGCCTGGTAGCGGTGCGGACGCGTTCCACGTTCGCGCTCCACCAGGCCCTTCTTCTCCAGGCGTGAAAGTACAGTCAGGACCGTGGTCACGGCCAGATCCTTGCCTTGATGACCCGCGGTGCCGTCGCCGGCTTCGGAATCCTGCGCCAGAAGATCACGCAGTGTATTGGCGGTTGCAGCCTCCTGGCCTGCCCAGAGCAGATCCATCACTGCCCGTTCCAGTTCCCCAAGACTTGCCATTTATACGTCCCTACCTTCCGCTTCCCGGTGCAGGGTGGCTGCTGCCGGGAGCGATGATCCAACATTCCACAATAAATCTACCGCTTTTCAGACCTTCATTCTACGTGAGGTAGAACTATCGGCGCGCCGCGCCCGGATGTGAACCCTTGCGCGTGGGTGACGCCACTTGAAGAATGGGATTCGTCGCCCGCCATTTGTTCTACACTGTGTAGAAGAGAAGTTTTCTACGTGACGTAGAAGTAAGTCATCGTACTTCGGTCCACCGCACAAAGGACAGCCATGGACGCCTTGGAAATCGCACGCTGGCAATTCGGTATCACTACCGTCTACCACTTCATGATGGTTCCCCTCACCATCGGCCTCGGTCTGGTGGTGGCCATCATGCAAACCATCTGGTACCGCACGGGCAAGCCCGAATATCTGCGGATGACCAAGTTCTGGGGAAAGTTGTTCCTCATCAACTTCATCATGGGTGTGGCTACGGGCATCGTGCAGGAGTTCCAGTTCGGTATGGCCTGGAGTGAGTACAGCCGGTTCGTCGGCGACGTGTTCGGCGCGCCACTGGCCCTCGAAGCACTGCTCGCATTCTTCGTTGAATCGACATTCCTTGGACTGTGGATCTTCGGCTGGAAGCAACTCAAACGCGGTGTTCACCTGGCCTGCCTGTGGATCGCCGTCATCGGCTCGGTCTTCTCCGCCTACTTCATCATCGTGGCCAACTCATGGATGCAGCACCCCGTTGGCGTGGAGATGGTGGACGGCCGGCCCGTGATGACCGACGCATGGGCGGTGTTCACCAACAACACAGCCCTGGTAGCCGTACCTCACACGCTCTTTGGCGCACTCGCCGTTGCCGGTGCGTTCCTCCTGGGCATCGCCTGGTACCACCTGTGGCGCCGCCGGCACGACGGCATCGACGTCGTGGGCAAGGACGGCAGGCTGGTTCCCGGCGAAGCCGCGATCCCCGGTCGGGACAAGTCCGATTACACGGTGTGGATGAAGAGCCTCAGGATCGGTGCAGTCGTTGCCATGATCTCCTTCGCAGGCACCGCCATCACCGGTGACCTGCAGGGCAAGCTGATGTTCGAACAGCAGCCCATGAAGATGGCCGCAGCCGAAGCTGCCTGCCACGACGGCACCGGATTCTCGGTCCTGAGCGTCGGCAACCTTGGCGCCACCAACTGCGATGACATTGTGGCCGTCATCGAAGTACCCGGCATCCTTTCCTTCCTCGCCAAGGGCGACTTCACGACCGAAGTAAAGGGCGTCAACAGCCTGCTGGGAGAGTACAAGGAAAAGTACGGAACCCACCTCCCGGACAACCCGCTGTACGGCGACCGCGCCGGACAGGAAATCCAGTATGTGCCAGTCATGGAAGTTACCTATTGGGGTTTCCGCATGATGATCGGTTTCGGCGGAATCGCTGCCTTTGCGGCCCTCCTGGCACTGTGGGTGACCCGCAAAGGCGTGGTACCCCGGTCGAAATGGCTCATGCGACTCGCTGTGTTCGGCATCCTTGCACCGTTCGGAGCCAACGCAGCGGGCTGGATCTTCACCGAAATGGGCCGGCAGCCATTCGTCGTGGCCCCCAATCCGGACATGAACGGCATCGACCAGGTGTTCATGTTCACTGCGGCCGCCGTTTCCCCGGGAGTCAGTGCCGGTGAAATCATGACGTCGCTGGTGGTCCTCACCGCCATCTACGCCGTGCTGCTGGTGGTCGAGGTGAAGCTGCTGGTCAAATACATCCGTGGTGGCGTGGCATCGGCCATGCCGGAGTTGGCTCACGCCGACGAAGGCAAGGACACCGACCACAGTGACAAGAACGATGCGGGGCCGGATAAGACCGGCGACGACGTCCTGGCATTCGCCTACTAGAAGCAGAGGAAACTGACAATGGAACTGTTGCCAACCATCTGGTTCGTGGCCATCGCGGTGCTGTGGACGGGGTATCTCTTCCTGGAGGGCTTTGACCTCGGCGTCGGCATGCTGATGAAACTGTTCGCCCGTAACAACACCGACCGCCGGGTATTGCTGAACACCATCGGTCCTGTGTGGGACGGCAACGAGGTGTGGCTGCTCACCGCAGCAGGAGCCACCTTCGCGGCCTTCCCCCTCTGGTACGCCTCACTGTTCTCGGCGCTGTACCTGCCGCTCCTCTGCGTCCTGGCAGCACTGATCTTCCGCGCTGTCGCGTTTGAATACCGCGGCAAGGTGGACTCGGAACGGTGGCGTAACCGCTGGGACTGGGCCATCGCCGTCGGGTCCTTCGGTGCAGCCTTCGGCATCGGCGCCGCCCTGGCCCTGACCACCACGGGCCTTCCCCTGAATGCCAACGGTGACCGCATCGGCGGCCCGATGGCCTGGTTCAGCGGTTACGCGCTCCTGGGCGGCTTCGGTGTGGTGGCGTTCGCGCTGGTTCACGCCTTGGCCTTCCTTGCCCTCAAGACCGACGGCGAGGTGCGGCACCGTGCCCGCCGATGGTTCGTGCGACTGGCGCCCGTTGCCGTCCTGCCCATGTTCGGATGGATGGTTTCAGTACAGTTCCTCAGTGGCAAGCCGTGGACCTGGGCCCTGGTGGCGGCCGCAGCAGGGGCCGTCGTCCTGGCATGGACGTTGGCCCGGGCCGGGTCCGAAGGGCGGGCGTTCGGTGCGTTCGGTGCCTTCATTGTCTGCGCTACGGCGTCGATCTTCGGGGCAGCGTTCCCGGTCGTCATTCCTTCCACCCTTGATCCAGCCTTCAACCTGACCATCTCCAACGCCTCGTCGTCGGATTACACACTGGGCCTTATGAGCATCGTTGCAGCCATTGGCCTGCCCTTGGTGATTGCGTACCAGTCATGGACGTACTGGGTGTTCCGCCGACGTGTCAGCGCGGCCCATATTCCAGAGGCCCACGGGTTCCTTCCCGCGATTGCTGCCAAGGTCCTGATCGCCAAGGACAGCCCGTCCGCCAGCAACACAACGGGAGACTAGCCGCCCCATGAAGCCCGTGTTCCCCTCCGGCCCCGCCACGCGATCAGCGCTCTACGCCCTAGGCCTGCTCTCTGCCCTCAAGGCCTTGTCCCTGGTCCTTATGGCCCAAGCCGTGGCGGGGATGCTGGCAGGATTCGCTGCCGGAACCGGAGACTGGGACAGCGGACTCATCTGGGGGGCTGTGGGAGCTGTCCTGAGGTCACTCACGGTGTGGGGCCAGGGCATCGCCTCCCGGCATGCAGCCCTGGGCGTCAAGGAGGAGCTGCGGGCGCAGCTGTTGAGGCGCTCGCTGGCCGACGGAGGCCCGTCGCCGGTAGCGGGAATGAACGACGGCGGCCTGGCAATCCTCGCGACGCGGGGCCTGGACGCACTGGACGACTACTACACCCAATACCTTCCCGCCCTGGTGAACTGCGCCACGGTGCCGCTGCTGATCGGGGCCAGGATCCTGTTTGCCGACTGGGTCAGCGCCGTGGTGATCGTCCTGACCGTTCCTTTGGTGCCACTGTTCATGGTCCTGATCGGCCGGCACACCGAGGACAGCGTCCGCGACGCCCAGACCACCCTCCGCAGGCTCTCCGGCCACATCCTTGAGCTGGCCAAGGGCCTGCCGGTGCTGGTGGGCCTGGGGCGCGCCAGTGAACAGCGCGCAGCATTGGAAGATATCTCGGAGCAGTACCGAAGCAAGACCATGGGCACCCTCCGGACTGCCTTCCTCTCCGCGCTTGCCCTCGAACTTATTGCGACGATTTCCGTAGCCGTGGTTGCCGTGTTCATCGGTGTCAGGCTGGTGGCAGGCGACATGGCCCTCGAAGCCGGCCTGCTGGCACTCATCCTCGCCCCCGACTGCTACCTGCCACTGCGGGAGCTGGGCACAGCCCACCACGCCAGCGACGACGGCCGGGCAGCCTTGGAAACCACCAACGCCGTGTTGGAGGTACCGGCCCACCAGCCACTGCAGGCAGGTGGCCCCTCGAGCACAGCCTCGACCGACGTAGTGGTGAGCGGACTGTCGGTGACCTACCGAGGAAGGTCCGGGGCCGCCGTCGGGCCCCTCAGCTTTACTGCCCCACGGGGCAGCATTACAGCCCTCGACGGCGACAGCGGCACCGGGAAGAGCACCGTCTTGGGCGTCCTCGCCGGACTCATCGGACCAGGGCCCGACGCTGCCGTCACGGGAACCGTGACAGGATCCGGGGCTGTGGCATGGGTGCCGCAACACCCCGTCATCGCAGCAGAAACGGTCCAGGAAGAGATGGAGCTGTACCTCGACGGGTACCAAGGCGACGTCACCGAGGCAGTCACACGTGTCCTTCAGAAGGCAAAAGCTGAACACCTGGCAGCCAGGAATCCCGCCGAATTGAGTCCCGGCGAACTGCGCCGGGTTGCCCTTGCCCGGGGCCTGGCAAGGGTGGAAGCCGGGGCCACGGTCCTGCTGCTGGACGAACCCACGGCACACCTGGACCACTACTCAGCGGGGGCGGTCCGCAACGCCATCGAAACGCTGCGGGGCACCGTCACCGTGATCCTTGTGGCCCATGATGCCGACACCCGTGCGCTCGCCGAGCACCTGGTGCCCATTGGAAGCAAGCGCCATGAGGCCGGGCCTGAGGTTCCACTGGTGCGCGCCAGGAACACCACGGACTCAGCCGCAGCCCGTGATGCAGCTGCTGTGGTCCACCCCGTCATGAACCCCGCCGCAAAGACCAGCAGCCTGAAGGGCCTGCTGGTGATACTGAAGCCCGTGCAGTGGAAGTTCGCAGCAGCTGGCACAGTTGCAGTCCTGGCCGCCCTGTTCGCCGTGGCGTTGTCCGGTTTGTCCGGCTGGCTGATCATCAGGGCAAGCGAACAACCTCCCATCCTTTACCTGCTCGGCGCAATCGTGGGCGTCAGGTTCTTTGGCATCGGCAGGGCCGTGCTGCGCTATTGCGAGCGGCTCCTCACCCATGACGCCGTGTTCGCCGCCATGACCCATCTCCGCGGAGCACTGTGGGCAACGCTGAGCCGCAGGGCACTGTCCCTGAGGCGCCTCCTCCACGGCGGCAACGTGCTGGGCTCGGTCGTCGATGACGTCGACACCCTCCGGGACCTCCTACCGCGGGTAGTGCTTCCCCCAGTGACCGCAGTGGGCGTCGGCGGAGCAGCGATCGCAGCCACCGCCATCATTCTGCCCGCAGCGCTTCCCGCCGTGGTGGTGGCGTCAGTGGTGGGCCTTGCCCTTGCCCCGCTCCTTGCCGTCCTGGCTGACAGGAACGCGGCCAGGGCCGAACAGCAAATGCGCTCCGCGGTACTTCGTGGCGTTGCTGCAGCATTGGATGCCCGGGCCGAACTGACGGCCAACAGTGTGGCCGGGCCGCTCCTCAAGGACCTGCGCACCAAGGATCGGGCAGCCACACTCTCCGCCCAACGCTCGGCATGGGCTGAAGGCCTCGGCCAATCGGTGATCGTCCTGGCTTGCTCATTGGGAGCCCTGTGGGCAGGTGCCCTCAGCGCTCCCTCGGTTGCCAACGGTTCGGTTGCCACCGAACTCGTGGCAGTGGTCGTCCTGATGCAGCTCGCCTTGGTGGACGCCTTCGGCGGTATTGTCTCGGCCGTACGACAAGCCCCGGCGCTCGCAGCTGTCCTCGGGAGGGTGGCAGAATCAGGTGCGCTGGATGCTCCTGCCGCAGTTGACCGTGCCGAAACGCCCGACGGCGGCCCGCAGCCGCTCCCGGATCGCGATGGCAAAGTGGGACTTGAGTTGAACGACGCGGCGGCCGCCTGGCCCGGGGGTCCGAACGCCTTCGCCGGCCTCACGGCCGAAGCCGGGCCGGGCCGCTGGCTTGCAGTGACCGGACCCTCGGGCGCGGGAAAGACCACGCTACTGTCCGTACTGCTGGGCTTCCTGCCCCTTGCGCAAGGAAGTGCCAAGTTGACAGGCGCGGCGGCATGGTGCCCCCAGGAGGCGTACCTTTTCGACTCCACTATCCGGGGAAACCTCTTGCTGAGCCGCCCGGCCGGAGCGAAACCCAGTGAGGATGACATGCGCAAGGCCCTGGCCGACGTCGGACTCGACGGGGTGGTGGCCGCATTGCCAGGTGGGCTGGACGCCCGCATCGGCCCTGGCGGCTCCTTCCTCAGCGGCGGCGAACGGCAGCGGCTGGCGATGGCCAGGACGCTCTTGACCGGAGCCTCCGTCTTGTTGCTCGATGAGCCCACCGCGCACCTGGATGCCGGTTCGGCACGGGAAATGATGGCCATCCTCCGCAAAGGGCTCAAGGACGTCACTGTAGTCCTGGTGACGCATAACCCCGAAGACATCGATCCGGCAGACGCGCGACTTGAGCTGCCTGCAGCACGGCCCGCTGCTTACCCAGCCGTGGGCGCGCCGGAGCTGGTGGGAAGGCCTACCCCTCAGTAGCCTGTTGGCATGTCTTTCGAAGCCCCAAGCCAAGCCTTGCCTGACGCCGACGCCACCGGACTGCAGTGGCGGCCAGCCACCATGGAAGACCTCGACAACTGGGCCGGACTGATTGCCCGGACTGCCGCCGTCGAACATCCTGCGTGGTACGAAAAGCGCGGCGACCTGATCCACATCCTGGAATCCAGTAAGAATCCGCCCCGGACGAGCACGCTGCTGGGCCTGGACTCCGGGGAAACTGCACGTGCTTACGGGCGGATCTCCAAAAACCCCAGGGGCGACAAAGCCACGGGCATGGCGTGTGTCGATCCCGAATGGCAACAACGCGGAATCGGCTCCGCTGTCCTGGTGTGGCAGGAAGAGCAGGTCCGCAGGCGGTTCCAGGCCGACCAGGCAGCCGGGCACACCACCGCCCCACCCCGGCTCCGCATCCAAACTGAAGAGCAGCACGATCACCAGGCCACGCTCTTGTTGGGTCACGGCTACGGTACGGTGCGCTGGTTCAATGAGATGCACCGACCCTTGTCGGCAGGTCTGCCGGAAGTCCCGCTGGGTGCAGGGCTGGAACTGAGGACCCTGGATCCCACGCTCTTCGAGCCGGTACGCCAAGCGCACAACGATGCTTTCCGGGACCACTGGGGGAGCGAGCCCAGGGACGAAGAATCGTGGCGCTTCACCATCGAGGAGCCCACAGCGCGGCACGATCTCAGCGCGGTGGTTCTCGACTCCGCTACGGGGGAGGTGGCCGGGTACCAGCTGACCAGCTTCGACCCCCATTCGGCATCCGATCGCGGATTCAAGGAGGGCTACACCGAACTCCTGGGTGTGCGGCGCGCCTTCCGCGGCCGTCGCATAGCCCAAGCACTGCTGGCCGACGCCATGCGAAGGTACATCGACGCCGGAATGGACGTAGCGTCACTGGATGTGGACTCCGCCAACCCCACCGGGGCACTGGAACTCTACCTCGGCATGGGCTATATGCCGGTGAACCGCAGCATGACGTGGGAGAAGATGCTCTAGCCGGGATTCCTAGCCATCCACGTCATGAAGATGGTGGACAACATCGTGAAGGAAGTACTGCGAGAACGTCAGCACAGTGAACGAAGACCCGTTGCTCCGCGTTCCGGAGCGCTGCCAATCATCCTCCACCACGCGGGCGAACGACTCGGCGATTTCCTGGCCCTCGGCCTCCAGCTGGTCGGCCACGGTCCGGGGATCTGCCGAACCGTATTCTCCGTCGATGGCGGCCTGGTCCTGGTCCCAATTGGCAAACCGGGCGTCGTCCTCGGTCAGCATCAGGTTCAAACGTTGGTCAAACAAGCTGAAGACATCACGGACGTGGCAGGCGTACTCCAGGTTGGACCACGTGTGGTCATTGGGCCGCACAGCTGCATCCTCGCGGCGGAGGACAGCCCTCCACCGTGGAAGCATGTTCAAGACCGTGCCCGGCACCGTGGAAGGAGTCACCGTGGCAGGGTCGAACCCGCACTCGGGGCAGGGTTCGGACAGTACCCAGGTCCAGTCTTTTTCATCAGGGATGATCGGCATGCGGCCAGTCTAAGCCGATCCGCCCCGGACCCCTTTGCAGACGATGAAATATGGTGTCGTTTTCCAATTACTTACCTGCCCGCCCAAGAGTAAAGTTCGTTCCGGGGGGAGAGCCGGAAAAGAGAAGAACATGCTCAAGGATCAGCAGGTTGGTGCCGTCCTACCGGCACAGGACATCGCCCGGGCCCGCGCGTACTACAGCGAGAAACTCGGACTCGAACCCGAAAATCCGGACGCCGACGACAACCTCCAATACAGGTGCGGCGATGGAACGGGATTCTTCGTGTACCAGACCCCCAACGCCGGGTCGGCGAAGAACACCCAGATGGGTTGGATGGTCAGCGATGTCAAGGCCGCAGTGGAGGAGCTCCGCGGCAAGGGAGTCACGTTTGAAGACTACGACTTCCCTGGATTGAAGACCGAGGACGGGGTCGCCACGATGCCTGACGGCAGCGCTGCAGCATGGTTCCTGGACAGCGAGGGAAACATTCTGAGCCTCAACCACAACGGCTAGCCCATGCGGTGGCCCGCAGGCCACGGCAACAGTAAAGGCCGGAGTGTCCAACCCCGGCCTTTGCCGTGCACTGCTGATTACCCGGCGGTCTCTGTCCACGCCATGCTCGGGCCAATCGCCTCTACCGGCTGTGACAACGGCACGCCCGAGCCATCCCGACGGCCGTGCTCGTGCGGAAGCGCCCTGGCAACCCCGGCCGCGGATGATGCTTTGGCGGGTCCGTGCCCGGCCCATGCCATCAGCAATGTGTCCTCGCCCTTCAGGAAGCGGTGCACCCTCACTCCACCGGTGGCCCGCCCCTTGGCTGGGTACTCGTCGAAGGCTGTGACCTTTGCGGTTCCTGGTGCCGTGCCGGGCAGGGCGCCATTGGTGCCGGCAATGGTCACCACGACGGCGGCAGGATCGTTGGCGCGCACGGTACCGAAGTGGATCACATCATCGCCGGCGGCCAGCTTGATGCCGGCCATGCCACCCGCCGTGCGGCCCTGCGGCCGGACGTTGGAGGCGCTGAACCGGAGCAATTGCGCCTGCCTTGTCACGAAGACGAGATCGACGTCGTCCTCTTGTGCCGGTTCAACGGCGAGGACTGAATCCTTGTCCTTCAGGGCGATGATTTCCCAGTCCTCGCGGTTCAGCGGGTAGTCCGGCTGCACACGTTTCACGACGCCCTGGACCGTGCCAATGGCCAGGATTGCATCCAGGGGAACGAACGCCACCAGGGTTTCACCCTTGACCAGCGTGATGAAGTCCTTCGCCGGCACGCCCCCGGCGAGGTTCGGCAGGCCGGAGACCGGCGGGAGGGTGGGCATGTCCATCACCTGCAGGCGCAGCATGCGGCCCTGGGAAGTGACGGCACCGATCTCGCCGCGGGCAGTGGTTTTAACGACCGACCGGAAGACATCATGCTTGGCCCGCGGCCCTGCTTCGGCCAAGGGTTCCTGGTTGGACGTCCTGGCGATCTGGCCGGAAACGCTGAGCAGTGCCCAGCAGGGGTCGTCCGGAATTTCAAGGGGCAGCGCGGCGGCCTTGCCTTTGGGACCAGGGGTGGCTGCCGCGAGGGCCGCAGCCACCGTGGGGGAGACCGCTTCGGATTCAAGGAGCACCGTGCGGCGGGGCGTGCCGTACTTCTCGGCGATAACGGCCAGCTCACCGGATACAAGATCGCGAAGCAGCTCATCCGAAGCAAGGATGGCTTCGAGCGCTTCGATTTCACGGCGAAGCTCGTCCTGCTCCTTCTCCAGTTCAAGGCGGGAGTATTTGGTCAGCTGCCGCAGCCGCAGTTCCAGGATGTAGTTGGCCTGGATCTCGGTGAGGTCGTAAATGGACATCAGCCGCTCACGCGCTGCCGAGGCTTCATCGGAGGACCGGATGATCTGGATGACCTCGTCGATGTCCACGATCGCGATCAGCAGGCCCTCCACCAGGTGGAGGCGGTCCTTTTTCTTGCCCAGGCGGAAGGAGGTACGCCGGCGCACAACGTTCAGGCGGTGTTCGACGTACACCTGCAGCAACTGCAGGAGGCCCAGCGTCTGCGGCTGGCCGTCCACCAACGTCACGTTGTTGATCCCGAAGGAGTCTTCCATGGGCGAGTACCGGTACAGCTGCTGGAGGACGGCGTTGGGGTTGAAGCCGTTCTTGAGCTCAATGACCAAGCGAAGGCCGTGGTTGCGGTCCGTCAGGTCAACCACATCGCTGATGCCGGTCAGCTTCTTGGCGTTGACGGCGTCCTTGATCTTCTCGATGACCTTTTCCGGGCCTACCATGTAGGGGAGCTCGGTGACAACCAGGCCCGTGCGTCGGGCGGAAAGCTGTTCCACCTCCACCTTGGCGCGGGTCTTGAAGGAACCGCGGCCGGTGGCATAGGCGTCGCGGATTCCGTCCAGGCCCACTATGCGGCCGCCAGTGGGGAGGTCGGGCCCCGGGACGAACCTCATGATGTCTTCAAGGGTGGCTTCAGGGTTGGCAATCAAATGGCGGGCGGCGGCGATGACCTCAACGAGGTTGTGCGGCGCCATGTTGGTGGCCATGCCCACCGCGATGCCGGTGGTGCCGTTCACCAGCAAGTTGGGGAATGCGGCCGGGAGAACGTCAGGCTGGGTCAGCTGGTTGTCGTAGTTGGGGACGAAGTCCACTACGTCTTCGTCGAGATGGTCCGTCATTGTCAGCGCAGCGGCCGCCAGGCGCGCCTCGGTATAACGCGGTGCTGCCGGGCCGTCGTCGAGCGAGCCGAAGTTGCCGTGTCCGTCGATCAGCGGCAGGCGCAGGGAGAAGTCCTGTGCCATGCGCACCATGGCGTCATAGATCGCGGCGTCTCCGTGCGGGTGGAGCTTACCCATGACCTCGCCCACGACGCGGGCACTCTTGACGTGTCCACGGTCAGGGCGCAGCCCCATGTCGGCCATCATGTACAGGATGCGCCGTTGGACAGGCTTCAGTCCGTCGCGTGCGTCCGGGAGGGCACGCGAATAGATCACTGAGTAGGCGTACTCCAGGAAGGAGCCTTCCATCTCGGAAGTGACGTCAATATCGACGATGTTCTCGGTGAAATCGCCGAGGGGCTCGGCTTTGCGTGCGGAAGATTGGCTGCGGGCCATGGGGTCGGTGAATCCTTGAAAGTCGTACTGCGGATGTTTTAGCTAGGCTAAGCCTATGGTGGATCAGCCCGGCGTCGGCATTTATCCGGAATATTGGGAGGCCGATGTCGTGCTGCGCGATGGCGGGACAGCCCACCTTCGCCCCATCCGGCCCGAGGACGGCGACGCCTTGCAGGCGTTCCACGCGGGCCAATCGCAGGCTTCGATCTACATGCGGTTCTTTTCTTTCAAACCCCGGCTCTCGGGCAAGGAAGTGCGGCGCTTCACCGAAGTTGACCACATCAACCGCGTGGCTTTCGTGATCACCATCGGCGGCGAAATCATGGGTATTGGCCGCTACGACCGGTTGGATGATCCCGACGAGGCTGAAGTCGCCTTCAACATTTCGGACGCCCACCAGGGCCGCGGGATCGGCTCCATCCTGCTTGAGCACCTTGCCGTTGCTGCCCGCGAGAACGGCATCCGGCGGTTCACCGCCGAGGTCCTTCCCGATAACCGGAAGATGCTGATGGTCTTTGCCGACGCCGGTTATGACCTCACCCGGCAATTCGACGACGGCGTGGTGAGCGTCGAGTTCAACATCGACCCCACGGAGAAATCCAGGGCCGTGATGGAGTCCCGTGAGCACCGCGCGGAGGCGCGCAGCGTGCGCGACTTGTTGTCGCCGGCGTCGGTGGCCGTTATTGGGGCCAGCCGCAAGTGGGGAACCGTCGGGTATCAATTGCTCGAGCACATCATCGAAGGTGGCTTCACGGGTCCGGTCTACGCCGTCAACCCTGAGGCGTTCGAACTTGCCGGCATGGTCTCCTTCGGAAAATTGTCGGAAATTCCAGGTCCGGTCCAGCTGGCCATCATCGCGGTGCCCTACGAGGAAGTACCCAAGGTGGTGGACGACTGCGCTGCCGCAGGCGTCAAGGGCATAGTGGTGGCCACTGCCGGTTTTGCCGACGACGGCGAGCGGGGCCTCGCGCGCCAGCACGAGTTGGTGCGCCGCGCGAGGGCGAACGGCATGAGGGTGATCGGCCCGGAGTCCCTCGGAATACTCAACACCCACCCGTCCGTATCCCTCAATGCATCCATGGCGCCCACCATGCCGCCGAGGGGGAGCCTGGGCCTGTTCAGCCAATCGGCCGCTGTGGGCATTGCCGTGTATGCGGCAGCCAGCCGCCGACGACTCGGATTGTCCTCGTTCCTCTCGGCCGGAAACCGCGCCGACGTTTCCGGCAACGACGCCATGCAGTACTGGGAGGACGACGCCGATACCTCCGCCGTGGGCCTGTACCTGGAGTCCATCGGTAACCCCCGTAAGTTTTCCCGCCTGGCGCGTCGGTTGTCCCGGAGCAAGCCGGTGATCGTTGCCAAGTCGGACGTGACGGGCCTGAGCCTGCCCCCCGGACATGAAGTGCGCACCACCCAGGCGCCTGCTGCCGCAGTGGATGCCATGATGCGCCAGGCCGGCGTCATCCGGGTTGAGACCATTGAACAGCTCATGGACATCGCCCAGATCGTTTCATCCCAGGCGCTGCCGCAGGGCCCCGGCGTCGCCGTCTATTCCAACTCGGTAGCCCTCGGAAAAGTGGTGGCAGACAGCGCAGGACCCCTTGGACTGGACGTCAGCCGCTTGGTGACGGAGGTTGACCTCGACGCCGGCATGTCGCTTGCGCTCCCGGCACTTCGGAACAGCCTCATGGAAAGCCTCGCCGACGACTCCGTCCACGCGGTGATTGCCGCCCTTCTCCCTGCCCGCGGGCTCACGGTGGAAGCGTTGGCCGGTGTCCTGGCTGAATGTGCAGCGGAGGCTGGAAAGCCGGTTGTTGCGGCCTTCACCGGAATTCTTGACCCCTCCATGCATGTGGAAGGGATGCTAGGTGCTGCGGGCAGCCCCGTGCTTCCGTGCTACTCGAACGCCGGCGCCGCAGTGGCAGCGTTGGCCGCGATTGTTGGCTATGCCCAGTGGCGTGACAGGGACCAGGGCTTGTTCGTCGAACCGGACGGCTGCGACGTGGATGGCACCCGGGAAGCGCTGACGGCAATGCTGGCCGGTGTCACCGGCGAAAAGATCAGGAAGCTCGACGCCGGTGCTGCCGCGGCACTGCTTGCGGGTTACGGAATCAAGGTGGTGCCAACGCTTGGATTCGGCACCCCGGATGAAGCGGTGCAAGCGGCGGACTCAGTGGGCTGGCCCGTGGTCCTGAAGACCACCGATCCTGCGCTCCGGCACCGACTGGACCTGGGCGGTGTGCGGCTGGACATCCAGGACGCTGAGTCGCTGCGCCAGAACGTTGCGCAGATGCGGCGCGCGCTGGAACCCTACGGATCACCGTCGCTGGAGGTTCAGGCCATGGCTCCGGTGGGACAGGCCTGCACCTTCCGCGCCATGGAGGATCCGTTGTTGGGACCTGTGCTTTCCTTTGGATTGGCAGGCGATGCAGTAAACCTGCTGGACGACTGGGCCCACCGGGTCCCGCCGCTCTCGGCTGCGGACCTGCATGACGTCATCCGTTCGCCGAGGGCCTCCCGGAAGCTGTTCGGTTA
Organism: Paenarthrobacter sp. A20; assembly: GCF_024168825.1. Lineage (NCBI taxonomy): Bacteria > Bacillati > Actinomycetota > Actinomycetes > Micrococcales > Micrococcaceae > Paenarthrobacter > Paenarthrobacter sp. A20. The sequence continues at coordinate 2,970,658 of NZ_JALJWH010000001.1, forward strand.
CCAGGGGCTGCCTGCCGTGGATGTGGCCGCCTTGGAGGACATCGCCTCCAGGCTCGCCAAGTTGAAGGATGACCACCCGGGAATTGCACTCGTGGAATTCAATCCCGTCCTGGCCGGTCCCTCAGGCGCCACAATCCTCGGCGCCGAGGTCTGGATCGGCAATGCCGCGCAGCGTACCGACAGCGCTCGCCGTGCCATGCGAAGTTAGCCACAGGGCGGAGCAGGCGGTTAGGAAGTCATCAAGCGATCTGTGAAAATGGGGGAATGAGCACCCAGTCTCCGACGCCTCAATCACGCCCGTCCAACACCGGGCACCACCCAGCGCACAACCACAGCTCGCAGGGGCAGAGCCTGGACCAGGCGCTGCAGCAGGCAGGGTTTTACCCGCGGTTGGTGGCCGACGTCGTCGACGACGCCCTGGACGGCCGGGAGTGCCTTTCCCACCTGGTCCATCTGGAGACACACTTCGACCGCGCCGAGGTCCGCAGGCATATCACCGTGTTGGTGCTCACCGAAGACATGTTGGTGATCACCCATGTTGACGACCAGCAGCTGGATGAAGCCGGCGAGCAGATCGTCGCGCAGATTTCCACGGAGTCCGTACCGGTGGCACAGATCCGCTCGGTGGTCCTGAGCTACATGTACTCCCAACCCCAGGACTACAAGCCCTCCGATCCTGTCCGGGAGCTCACGGTCTCCATCGCGTGGTCCGGCGGGCAGCGCCTGGACATGGGGCCGGCGAGTTGCGGAGACCCCCAATGCGAGGCCGACCACGGTTACAGCGGAACCATCGCGCAGGAAGACATTGTGCTGCGCATCAGCGCTGAAGCAGATGGACTGCAGGCGGTCCAGGATGCCAAGCTCTTTGCCCGCGCCCTACGCGCCGTCAATACGGGTAATCCAACTCCTGTCCAGCACCCCAGCATCCCCGCTCCACGGCCGCGTTCGGGCGTCTTCAGCAACCGCCTGAGCCGCGGACACCAGCGTTGAGGGAAACCGCACAGGGGCACGGAGACGCCTCTTCCGGGAGTGCGTCGGCGACCGATGTTCCCTCGGCACCGCTGTTCGGGAGCAAATCCATCGCGGAAGTTTTCACAAGTTCCGCAGCAGCGCTTGGAGTGCCCGGCTTCACCAACCACCTCCAGTTGCCGTCATCGAAGCGCGTCTGTGTTGTCCTGGCCGATGGTTTGGGTCGGAACCTTCTCAAGTCGAGGGTCTCCCACACGCCATTCCTCCGCTCAGTTCTCGCCGACGGGCAACGAAACACCCCGCAGTGGATCGACTCGGCATTCCCCAGCACAACGGCCGCGTCCCTCGCGAGCCTGGGCACCGGTTTGCCGGCCGGGCAACATGGCATGGTGGGCTATGACGTCCTTGATCCGGCGCAGGACAAGGTAGTCAACCTCCTGGGAAACTGGGACTCACAGGTGGACCCGGTGAAATGGCAGCCCCATGCGACCATCTTTGAACGCCTCGCGGCAGAACTGGACGTCGTGACAGTCAGCCTGCCGCAGTTCGGCAACTCACCCATGACGCAAGCCGCGCTCCGGGGGAGCCGCTTTGTTGGCGGCACCACGCTGCATGCACGTACGGCCGCGGCCGCGGAAGCAATGTCCGGTGGCGGCCGCTCCTTGATGTATTTCTACGTCAATGAGCTGGACAAAGCCGGCCACCGCTACGGCTGCCAGTCGGATCGGTGGGAACACCAGCTCGAAGAACTCGACTCCACTGTGAAAAGGCTCTCCGCAACGCTGCCGACAGGCACCACCATCCTGCTCACCGGTGACCACGGCATGCTGGATGTTCCCGAATCCCAGCGGATCGACTACTCCGCTGACGAATCGCTGGTGGCCGGAGTCCGGCACACTGCCGGCGAGCCACGCATGGTGCATCTTTACCTTGAGCCTGACGCCACGGAGGCACACCGGGCCGCCCTCATCGCTGCCTGGCGCAGTCGTTTTGGCGAACGGATCTGGGCCTTCACCCGGGACCAGGCCGTGGACGCCGGGTTGTTCGGTGCGGTCCGCCCGGAAGTGTCACCCCGCATCGGCGACGTCATGATCGCCGCCCGCGACACCTTGGCGCTCTATGACACCCGCCGTGCCCGGCCCACATCGCTGGAGGTAGTGGGCCAACACGGCTCGTTGACCAAAGCCGAGCGCGAAGTTCCCTTGCTGTGCTTCCCCGCCGCAGGAAAGAAGGGCAAACGTGGCTGAGCTGGTTTTCTTCTCAGGCACCATGGACTGCGGTAAGTCCACCCTGGCCCTGCAGATGGACCACAACCACCGCGCAAGGGGCCGTGGAGGGGTCCGCTTCAGCTGCAACGACCGTGCCGGGGACTCTACGATCTCCAGCAGGCTTGGCCTGCAAACAGACGCCGTTGAGGTTGAGCGCTGCACTGACTTTTGGGACGAAGTGGTGGTCCGTCGCACCAGCGGACTCCGTGTGGACTACCTCATTTGCGATGAAGCGCAGTTCTATTCGCCCGCCCAAGTGGAGCAGCTGGCCCGCGTGGTGGATGAGATGGAAGTGGACGTCTTCGCATTCGGCATCACGTCCGACTTCCGCACCAGGCTGTTCCCTGGCTCGCAGCGGCTGATTGAGCTGGCCGACAAAGTCCAGGTGCTGCAGGTGGAAGCATTGTGCTGGTGTGGCCGCCGGGCAACGCAGAACGCCCGTACGTTGAACGGCATCATGGTGGTGGAAGGCGAGCAGGTAATGGTGGGCGACGTAGCTCCCACTGCCGACGACGACGAAGCCTCCGGGATCCCGGATACGGGTGCCGTGGGAGATGAAACCGTCGTGGGCTATGAGACATTGTGCCGGCGCCACTACATGCGTCGCGTCACGGCGCATGGCGCCAACCTGATGGCCGGAGCAGACCAGCCGCTGCCGTTCGACATTGATGCCTGTCTATGGCCGGGTGCGGGGGAGCTTCACCGCAGCCAAGCCTCCAGCTAGTCTCCGCGGGCTCCGAAAACGATCTCGTCCCAGCTGGGGATGCTGGACCTCTTTGGCCTTGAAGGCTGACGTTCCGCAGGTGCGTCAATGTCCTTGGAAACGTCGGAGTCCTTGGACTCATCCGCCGGTGTGCCGTCCTTGTGGTCTTCCGGCAAGGATTCCCCGCGTAGGGATTCTCCGCGCACGGGTTCACCCTCGGCGCGGGGCGCGCTGCCGCCACCCAGGAGTTCGTCAAGCCCAGCGGGCTTGCGGCCCGACAGGGACGTAACCGGACGAAGCGGGCTGGCTACTACCGTGATTTCGCGGGTCTCGGTGCTGACGCCGTCGTGGAGCTTCAGCGAATCGTCGTCGTCAGTGTCGTGTGACTCGAAGTGCCGGGGCGCCAGGCTCAGCCGGGACAACATGGACGGCCGCCCGTCCTTGCGAGGTGCTTCTTCTGCAACAGGCGTGGCTGGTTCGGGGTCTGCGGCGGCGGGTTCCTCGTGGATTTCATCCAGTTCCTCACCCGGCCGCGGGTGGGCGGCGGGAACATTGCTCAGCAGGACAGCGAGGGCGTCGTCCGCATCCTCGTCCACGCCCAGGCGCTGGCCGCGACGCGAACGGAGCATTTCCAGGAGGCTGTCCGATTCTTTCGCCGAGGCGCGGGCGGCCGTTTCGGCGTCCGATTCAAAGTCGAAAGGCCGGTCCGAGACGGCCGCAAGCCTGCGGGCTGGGACAGGTCCATCCAACGGTTCGAGTTCACTGAGCTGCTGGGCCCAGCGGTTGGCGTTCTGCAATGACTTGCGCTGCGGGCTGAAGGTCCACATGGCGGGAGGTTCCTCGCCGATGCTCCCGTGGGTGCCAGGAACGGTTTCGAAACGTGCGACGACGGTCCAGGAACCGTCTGGGCGGCGCCACGAGTCCCATTCGACCGTGGAGGAATCGATACCGTGGGCAGCGAGCCTGTGGTCCACCATTTCGCCCAGGGTGGCCGGGTTGTCGCCAAACGCCGAGCGATAGATGTCGTGGCCGGGGGCAGGGGAGGCAACCTCGATGTTCCGTGCTTGGCGGGCCACGTACTCACGCTCCGCGAGGACCGGGCCTTCGTAACGCTGGACGTTGGCAAGGGGGAGGCCTGACAGTTCCGCGACTTCCGCAGCCGTAGCTCCGCTGCGGATCCTGGACTGGATATCCCTGGGAGACATGGCGATGGGTGTGTTTGACGCACGGGCCGCCACTTGGGCAGGGGTCCGGCTCGCCGCGGCCCTCAAAGCCTCGTCGATCGGAAGCTGGAACATCGCACCGCCGGGGCCGCTCAATAGCAGATGCCCGCCGTCGTCGTGGACGCCTACCAGTCGTAGATCCTGCATAACACCCTCCACCACATGGCATAACTGACATTCGAAACTCTGCCACCCGTCGGGGTGTTTTCCTACTAGGAACGAGGGCGTGCCGTGATATTCCGGTGAAAGCGGCATGATCCGGAGTACTTTCGGGCCAAGGCAGGGACTATGGACTTTTCCAAACCGTGGGAGGACAATCTGGCCGATATCGGGCACAAATCCGGGGCGTCCGGCGTTGCACCCTTACACCGGCGGCGGACGTACCGCCGGGATCCACCCGAAAAAGGTATCCCACCCACAGCGTGTATGGAGGATGAGGAAGGACCATGGCCACCGATTACGATGCTCCGCGAAAGACCGAGGAAGACGTCAGTGAGGATTCCCTTGAGGAACTTAAGACGCGCCAGTCGGGGAAGCAATCCTCCGCGGTGGACGTCGATGAGACCGAACTGGCTGACGGCTTCGAACTGCCGGGAGCGGATCTCTCCGGAGAAGAGCTCCTTATCCAGGTCATGCCACCGCAGGCGGACGAATTCACCTGCTTCAACTGTTTCCTCGTCAAGCACAGGTCCCAGATCGCTACAGAGCGGGGCGGCCACCTGTATTGCAAGGAGTGCGAGAGCTAGGTGTACTGTCCCGGCCGGTGTTAGTCCCGCGGGGCGCTCAGGGCGGTGACAAGCTCATCGGGCCGGCGGGACGACGCGAGCCAGTACGGAGTACGGTCAGCTGGATCCGTGATTTCAATCTTGACCACAGGGTCAATCCAGCCACGGAAGCACATGTAGGCCAGTCCATTGAGGCGCGGGCCCCGCTCGGCTGTAGCTTCCGCCTTCTTGAAGGCCTGGACAGAGCCTACGAACTTGCGGTCGATGCTTGCCCTGCCAACCCGGACCGTGTCGGCAGTGACGGTGATGGTGGGCGTGGAGAGCACCAACATGATGGTCATGATGGCCAGCAGGACCAGGGCGGCAATGATGCCCGTGGCTGCGCTGATGGGGCCAAACATCAGGACGCCCGCGCCCGACAGGCCAACCACCACAACCCAGATCCACACTGACGGCCACAGCTTTTCGGTGTACAGGACCTCGGAGGCTGAGGGGGTGTTCCGGGCAGGCACAGGGGAGGACTGGTCAGGCGTAGGCATGCCTCCAGCTTATCGGGCCGTGGACTGCCGCGGCGCCCAGGGTCACGCCTGCCGCTGACATGGGCGGTCCTGCTGGTGGCCGCTCCCCGTAGAATGGACCACTGTGAGCAATGAGACCGCAGTATTCAGTTCAGACGCCGCCCCTTCAGCCGTGGAGGCAGGTGATGCCCGCGCAGCCTACGGCGCACCTACTTTGGACGTGCAGCTGAAAATGCTCGACGGCGGTTTGGAAGCCCCGTCCTACGCGCACCCAGGCGACGCAGGCGCGGACCTCCGGGCCCGTGAGGATGTGCACCTCGCCCCCGGTGAACGCAAACTCGTTCCCACCGGCGTCTCCATCGCACTGCCGGACGGATTTGTGGCGCTCATCCACCCCCGTTCAGGCCTGGCCACCAAGCATGGACTCACCGTGGTGAACGCTCCAGGCACTGTGGACGCAGGCTACCGTGGCGAAATCGCAGTCACGCTGCTGAACACCGACCAAAACCATGCCATTGACCTCAAACGCGGCGATAGAATTGCACAAATGGTGATTCAGCGCGTCGAATACGCGCGTTTCGTGACCGTTGACCAACTGTCTGAATCTGTTCGGGGATCCGGCGGCTTCGGGTCCACTGGCGGCTTTAGCGCCCCGAAAGCCTAAGCAAACTGCTGAACCCGCCGCGTGTCGCAGGCTACCGCTTGCCTCAATGGCGTGGGTTATCGCGGTTTATCGTGGTTGCGGTTTACTTGGGGATAGACCACTACTAAGGAGAAAACCCAATGCTTTTTGGGCGCGGCAAGAAGTCCAAGGACGATCGGTCGGAATCGGCCGGCACCGTCGGGGAACCGGGGGTCGAGGCACAAGGCCCGGAATCAGGCCAGGCAGGCACGCCTGGTGATTTCCGGCTCGCCAAAGGCCCCTTGGACATAGACGAGATCGAGGACCATGACGGCTACGTCGACCTCGGTGCGCTCCTGATCGCACCGGCCGAAGGTCTCCAGCTGAGGCTTGAAGTGGAAGAAGCCACCCAACGCGTGGTGGCAGTGACCATGGACCTCAACGGTTCCAGCCTGCAGCTCCAGGCGTTTGCGGCCCCCCGTTCCGAAGGCCTGTGGGACGAGATCCGGGAACAGATCACTCAGTCCGTGACGAGCCAGGGCGGGGAAACGGAAGAAATCTCCGGGACCTTCGGTACTGAGCTCGTCGCGAAGCTGCCAGCCGAAGCCGCCGATGGCAGCCGCGGCTTCCGGGCAGCCCGCTTTATGGGCGTGGACGGGCCGCGCTGGTTCCTCCGTGGTGTCCTTGGAGGACCGGCTGCCTTGGAACGTGAGGCCGCTACGGGTCTGGAAGAGCTTTTCCGCCGTGTGGTCGTTGTCCGTGGCGACAACCCGATGCCGCCCCGGGAACTTCTCCAGCTCCGCCTGCCCAAGGACGCTGCAGTGCCCGGGCAAGCCGGCGCCCCGCAAGGTGCCCCCGTGATGGAGCAGCCGGAGCGAGGGCCGGAGATCACCCAGATTGGCTGACACGCCAGGTCACAACGGGGCAGCCGACCGGTGGCCCCAAGCCGACGGAGTGCGTGATCTTCCAGCACGGGGCCGGGCGGTATGCACCGGATTCATCGAATCGGTGACGCACCAGCCGCCCAGTGAACAGCCGTTCTTCTCGGCTGTGGTTGTCGATGCCTTGCGGCCCGGAACCCAACCGCCACCCGGGGGAGCCAGGAGGCCATATGACCGCCTTCGCGTTATCTGGCTGGGCAGGTTGCGGGTTCCAGGCATCGAAGCCGGTGTGCAGCTTCGCCTGAACGGCATGGTGACACAAGTCGACGGACTGCCGGCCATGTTCAATCCACGCTACGAAATACTTTCCCGTCAGGAGCACCTATGACCGTGGCCAACGGATCAGAACCGCAGAACACCGGGGATGCTGTTCCCGAAGACCAAACAGCACCCGGGCGTGACGCCGCAAAACCCGCCGTGGAAGGTCCCAGTGTGTCCGATATCGCCGCCGGGTACGCTGAAAAGGCCGGCCTCCACAGGAACAGCGCGGGCCACGTGGACATGCTGAAGTCAGCTGGCGGATGGCAAGGCATTGCCGAGAGCATCCTTCCGGGCTTGGTTTTCCTGGTAGCTTTCACCGTCACCCGGGACCTGACCCCTGCCTTGGTTGCAGCGTTGGCTGCTGCCGCGGTCTTCACGGTGGTCCGGCTGATCCAGCGGCGCCCCCTGACCCAAGCACTTGCCGGCGTGGTGGGGGTTGGAATTTCTGCCTGGCTGGCCAACACCACGGGCAAGGCCGAAGACTTCTATGTCCTCGGATTCTTCACGAACATTGCCTACATAGCCGCCATGGTGCTGTCCATCGTGCTGAAGTGGCCCATAGCCGGTCTGCTCTTCGGCTTCGTGCGCAACGAAGGACTCGAGTGGCGCAAAGATCAGGAAAGGCTACGGGCCTACAAACTGGGCACGTGGATCGTCGTGGCGGTGCTGGCGTTGCGCCTAGTGGTGCAGGTGCCGTTGTACTTCATGGGTGAGGCTGGCCTGACAGCGTTGGCGACCACCAGGCTCCTGATGGGCGCCCCGCTGTACATCCTGGGACTATGGGTTGCCTGGCTGGTAACCAAGCCGGCACCTCAACCGTCGAAGCCGTCGTCCTCAGCGGACTGATCGGCAGCTTCGGGGGCGCCCTCACGAGGTTCCCCGCCGTCGTCGGAAGCCGGTGACAAAAGTGCCCGCAAGCCGTCCTCAGCTGCGATGGTGGTGACGAAGAAGAGCTCGTCACCACCGTCAAGCACGTCATCCCGGGTAGGCGTGATCGGCGCCTGGTCGCGCAGAATCGCAACCAACGTGGCGTCCTCGGGCCAGTCGATCCCACCCACCGTGCTGCCGATGACGTGGGAATCATGCGGAACGGTGAATTCCACGATCGATGCCACGCCTGTCTGGAGTGTCAGCAGGCGGACGATGTCGCCGATTTCAACGGCCTCTTCTACGAGCGCCGTCATGAGCTGCGGGGTGTTAACGGCCACGTCAACGCCCCAGGAATCGTTGAACATCCAGTCGTTTTTGGGGTTGTTCACGCGCCCTACAGTGCGTCCCACGCCGAATTCCGTCTTGGCAAGCAGGGAGACCACCAGATTGACTTTGTCGTCGCCAGTGGCGGAAACCACGACGTCGGCGTCCTCGAGTTTTGCGTCCTGCAGGGTGCTGAGTTCGCAAGCGTCGCCCACCAACCAGCGTGCGCCCCGCAGCCCGCTGCGGCCAATGACCTCGGGCTTCAGGTCGATGAGGAGAATCTGGTGCTTGTGGGCGAGCAGCTCACGCGCAATGGACGAGCCGACGCTTCCTGCGCCAACGATGACAACTTTCACTAAGACTCCTTGGCGGGTGCTTTGGCGAGGATCCGGCTGATCTCGGACGTTCGGTCCAGGCTCAGCATCGCGTGGACCGTGTCGCCCTCCTGGTATGCCGTCCCGGATTGGGGCAGCAGGCCTTCACCGAACCGGGTGAGGAAGGCGATGCGGATTCCGGAGGCTGCCTCGATGGAACTGAGGCTGTGCCCGATCCAGTCTTCGTGCAGGTCCACTTCGGCCAACACAAGGCGGCCTGATGGCTCGCGGTAGTCGCCGGCCAAATGCTGCTCGGGAAGTATGCGGCGGAGGACCTGGTCGGCGCTCCAACGGACGGCTGCGACTGTGGGGATACCAAGGCGCTGATAGATCTCGGCGCGTCCGGGATCGTAGATTCGTGCCACAACATGGGCAACATGAAATGTCTCGCGGGCCACGCGCGTGGCCAAAATGTTTGAGTTGTCGCCACTGGAGACGGCAGCGAAGGCGTAGGCCTCTTCCACGCCCGCCTGCTTGAGGGTGTCCCGGTCGAAGCCGACGCCGGTGACCTTGCGCCCGGTAAAGGTGTTGCGCAGCCGGCGGAAGGCCCGCTCGTCCTGGTCGATGATGGCGACCGAGTGGCCCGCATCCTCCAAGGTGTGCGCCAGGGTTGCGCCAACACGGCCGCAGCCCATGATCACGAAGTGAGCCACCATGTCTCCTTTATGTGTGTTGTCAGTCCCGCTCGGTATGACTTTACCGTTGCGGCGTGGGTTGCCTGCGACAACCGTCATGACATCGCTGGGGATTCAGAGTAGCTTTGCGGAGTGCTGACAATTCTGAATGCCGCGAAGCGGGTGTTGGTGGGCCGGCCAGTCAGGAATGACCGCCTGTCCCACACCTTGTTGCCCAAACGCATCGCATTGCCCATCTTCGCCTCGGATGCCTTGTCCTCGGTAGCTTATGCTCCTGACGAAATCCTGCTGACACTGGCCCTTGCCGGAGTCAGTGCTGTGGCATTCTCACCGCTTGTTGGCCTCGCCGTCATGGTGGTTTTGCTCACAGTGGTGGCGTCCTACCGCCAGAACGTCCACGCGTATCCGTCCGGCGGCGGCGACTACGAGATCGCCAACGTCAACCTGGGCAAGTACGCCGGGCTCACTGTGGCTTCGGCGCTGCTGGTGGACTACGTGCTGACGGTTGCCGTGTCCATGTCCTCAGCCGCCACGTACCTCACCACTGCCATCCCGGCTCTGCATGGCCAGCAGGCACTGATCGCCACGGTCGGCGTCATCATCCTGGCGCTGGTCAATCTGCGTGGCGTCAAGGAAGCCGGGACAGTCTTCGCCATTCCCACGTATATCTTCATGGCCTCGATCCTCGGCATGACCGGCGTCGGCATCTTCCAGGCCCTCACCGGCACCTTGGGCGAGGCGCCCTCCGCCGACTTCACCATCGTCCCCGAGCCTGGCTTCGATGAAGGTCTGGTGGGGCTGGCAGGGGCTTTCCTGCTTCTGCGTGCCTTTTCTTCGGGCGCTGCTGCCCTGACCGGTGTTGAGGCCATCAGTAATGGCGTCCCCAATTTTCAGAAGCCGAAGAGTAAGAACGCGGCCACCACGTTGTTGTTGCTTGGGGTTATTGCTGCTTCCATGCTGGCGGGAATCCTCTACTTGGCGAACGCCACCAAAGTGCATATCGTCCTGGATCCGGCCCGGGAATTCCTGGTGGACGGCAAGCCTCTTCCAGAGGGGTACATCCAGACTCCAGCCATCAGCCAGATCGCGGACACCATCTTCGGTTCGGGCTCCATACTTTTCTATGTCGTGGTTGCTGCCACGGGCGTCATCCTGGTTTTCGCCTCCAACACCGCCTTCAACGGATTCCCGGTACTTGGCTCGATACTTGCCCAGGACGGCTACCTCCCGCGTCAACTCAGAACCCGTGGCGACAGGCTCGCGTTCAGCAACGGCGTCCTGGCCTTGGCCGCAGGTGCGCTGGTCCTGATCCTCGCGTTCAACGCAGATGTGACCAAGCTGATCCAGCTCTACATCGTGGGCGTCTTTATTTCGTTCACGGCCAGTCAGCTCGGCATGGTCCGGCACTGGGGCCGCGAATTGAAACTGGCCAGGGACAAGGCCGTGCGCCGGAGGATTTTCAAGTCGCGCACCATCAACATGGTCGGCTTTGGCATGACTGCACTGGTCCTGGTGATCGTCCTGATCACCAAATTCGAGCAGGGCGCCTGGATCGCTTTGCTCGCCATGTTTATTCTGTTCCTCATCATGTGGAGCATCCGTGCCCACTATGACAACGTGGCCAGGGAATTGGCGGTGGACGAGGACTCGTCGCCGCGTGCGTTGCCCACGCGTGTCCACGCGGTCTTGCTTGTTTCACACGTCCGCAAGCCGGTCCTCAGGGCGTTGGCTTACGCCAGGGCGTCACGGCCCTCGCGCCTTGACGCGATAACAGTCGACATCAATACCGAGGAGACGGAGCACACCGTCCGGGACTGGGAGAAACTGGAGATTCCGGTTCCCCTGACCGTCCTGGCCAGCCCTTACCGCGAGACCGTGACCCCCATCATGGATTACGTCAAGAACATGCGCCGCGACTCACCGCGGGACTTGATCGTGGTCTACATCCCCGAATATGTCGTGGGCAAGTGGTGGGAACAACTGGTCCACAACCAAACAGCACTCAGAATCAAGACGAGGCTCCACTTTGAACCTGGAGTCATGGTTGCCAGCGTTCCGTGGCAGCTGAAGTCGTCCGAAGAAGCAAAGGCACTGCAGGATACCTAAATGACCTCCCATCGCACTTCCCCCCACGCCGGAACGCCCGCCAACGAAAACCACAGTGGGCCAGGTACTGAACTTGTCGTCGACATTGGTCCCATTGCACACGGCGGGCACTTCGTCGCACGCCACGAAGGGCGCGTCATCTTCGTCCGGCACGCCATCCCGGGGGAGAAGGTCCGCATCCGCTTGACCGACTCCGGCGACTCATCAAGCTTCTGGCGCGCCGACGTCGTCGAGGTCCTTGAGCCTTCACCGGACCGGGTCCCGCATTTCTGGAAGCCCGCGGACTCACTGGCCGCGTGGAACCGGGGCGCGCCGCCGGTTGGCGGTGCCGAGCTTGGGCACATTTCGCTGCAGCGGCAACGGGCGCTGAAGGCGGAAGTTTTGGCCGAACAGCTCAAGCGGCTCGCCGGTTTGGACCTCGCCACCGAGGTGGAAGCCGTGGGGGACAATCACGACGGCGGCCTCGGCTGGCGTACGCGGGCCAGCTTTGCTGTCACTCCCAAGGGCCGGTTGGGCATGCACGCGCACCGCTCGGACGTTGTGCTTCCCATCAAGGAGATGCCCTTGGCACTCCCGGGACTCAACGGACTGAAGCTGTGGGATCTTGACCTGTCAGGCATCGCCCGCATTGAGGTTGCTGTCCCTGCCAATGGTTCGCGGCCCCTGATTCTGCTGGCGCCGGAGGAGGGCACAAGCCCCAAGAGGATTCACAGCATTTTGTCGCAGCTGCCGCATGACGTGTCGGTGGCAAGCTTCGACCCCAGCAAGGGGGAAGTCCTGCAGTTGCGCGGGAGGACCTGGGTGCAGGAGACCGCAGCCGGCCACGAATACCGTGTCACGGGGGAAGGGTTCTGGCAGATCCACAAGGATGCGCCGGATACGCTGGTGGGCGCTGTGACGGACTATCTTTCCAGCGGTGGGTACTTGCAGCCCGGCGCAGCAGTAGCGGACCTCTATGCCGGTGCCGGGCTGTTTACGGCACCGCTGGCGGACGCCGTCGGTGTCACCGGCTCGGTGCTTTCGGTGGAGGGTGCCCCTGGCACCAGCAGGGACGCCCGCAAAAACCTGCACGGTGAACCACAGGTGGAAATCGTTCAAGGACGCGTGGAGCGTGTCCTCCACCAGCGCGCCCGGAACTTCGACTCCCTGGTGCTTGATCCACCGCGGGCCGGAGCCGGCAAAGCCGTGGTCAAGCAATTGATGGCAACCGGCCCCCGGGCAATCGCCTATGTGTCCTGTGATCCCGCATCCTTTGCGCGTGATCTGGGTTACTTCCACCAGGGTGGTTGGAGGCTCGAGGCCCTGCGCGCGTTCGATCTCTATCCGAACACCCACCACCTTGAAACCGTGGCGCTGATCGTTCCCTCCTCGTAGCCCGGGTGTCGCCCGCCCGCGGAGTGCGGCGGGCGGCACCGGCTTTGGCGGCTGCATGCCACTCTTTGGATGGATGCCACTACGATGGGCGTAGTAGTCCCGCTCCGCAGGAATCAACGCCGCGGGCCGGGGTGACCAAGAGAGATGCCGCCCGGCTAAGTAAGGTGCGCCTAACTGGCTAGCGGCCAACCACGCGACAAAGATGAAACTGTTGCGAGAGGAGTCCTGCCATGAGCACTGTGGACAGCTTCGGTTCCAAAGGCGTACTGAATGTAGCCGGCACCGATTATGAAATTTTCCGGTTGAACTCCGTAGAGGGCGCAGACAGCCTTCCGTTCAGCCTTAAGGTATTGCTTGAAAACCTCCTGCGGACTGAGGATGGCGCCAATATTACGGCGGACCATGTCCGCGCCCTGGCCGGTTGGGATCCCAATGCGGAGCCCGACACGGAAATCCAGTTCACCCCCGCCCGCGTCATCATGCAGGACTTCACCGGCGTTCCCTGCGTTGTTGACCTTGCCACCATGCGTGAAGCAGTCAAGGAGCTCGGCGGCGATCCCAAGCGCGTCAATCCCTTGGCACCTGCAGAAATGGTCATCGACCACTCCGTCCAGATTGACGCCTTCGGTAACTCCGGCGCACTGGAGCGCAACATGGAGATCGAATACCAGCGCAATGGTGAGCGCTACCAGTTCCTTCGTTGGGGCCAGACCGCATTTGACGACTTCAAGGTTGTCCCCCCGGGAACCGGCATCGTCCACCAGGTCAACATCGAGTACCTGGCACGCACTGTCATGACCCGCGAGGTAGACGGTGTAGTCCGCGCCTACCCCGACACCTGCGTTGGTACCGACTCGCACACCACCATGGTCAACGGCCTGGGCATCCTGGGCTGGGGCGTCGGCGGCATCGAAGCCGAGGCAGCAATGCTTGGCCAGCCCGTCTCCATGCTGATTCCCCGCGTTGTTGGCTTCAAGCTCAACGGCAGCATCCCTGCCGGCGCCACCGCTACCGACGTCGTGCTCACCATCACCGAAATGCTGCGCAAGCACGGTGTCGTTGGCAAGTTCGTCGAGTTCTACGGTGAGGGCGTTGCGGCTGTGCCGCTGGCCAACCGCGCCACCATCGGCAACATGAGCCCGGAATTCGGTTCCACGGCAGCCATGTTCCCGATCGACGACGTCACCCTGGACTACCTGCGCCTCACCGGCCGCTCACAGGAGAACGTCGCGCTGGTCGAGGCGTACAGCAAGGAACAGGGCCTCTGGCACGATCCTTCCCGCGAACTGCGCTTCTCCGAGTTCCTCGAGTTGGACCTGTCCACTGTTGTTCCGTCCATCTCCGGCCCGAAGCGTCCCCAGGACCGCATCGAGCTCACCGATGCCAAGGAGCAGTTCCGCAAGGACATCCACAACTACGTCTCCATCGAAGACGGCAGCGTGGACGAGTCCCTGGACGAGTCCTTCCCCGCATCCGATTCGCCGTCCTTCACGCACGCCGACTCGCACACCACGGAGACCGCACGCGTTGCGTCGGCCGCCAACGGTGCGCACGGACGCCCGTCCTCGCCGGTGCACGTCAAGACCGCCGATGGCCGCGAATTTGAGTTGGACCACGGCGCAGTGTCGATCGCCTCGATCACGTCCTGCACCAACACATCCAACCCGTCCGTCATGCTCGCTGCTGCCCTCCTGGCACGTAACGCCGTGGACAAGGGCCTGACGTCCAAACCGTGGGTCAAGACGTCCGTAGCCCCCGGCTCCAAGGTCGTCACCGACTACTACGAGAAGTCCGGCCTGACCCCGTACCTGGAGAAGCTCGGTTTCTACATCGTGGGTTACGGTTGCGCCACCTGCATCGGCAACTCCGGCCCGCTTGAACCGGAAATCTCCGAGGCAATCCAGGCCAACGACCTCTCCGTGACGGCAGTCCTCTCGGGCAACCGCAACTTCGAAGGCCGTATCAACCCGGACGTGAAGATGAACTACCTGGCGTCGCCGCCGCTGGTCATCGCCTACGCCCTGGCCGGTTCCATGGACTTCGACTTCGACACCGATGCCCTGGGCACCGACTCCGAAGGCAACGAGGTCTTCCTGAAGGACATCTGGCCGAACCCCATCGAGGTGCAGGAAGTCATCGACTCCTCCATCGACGAGGCCATGTTCGCCAAGGGCTACGAGGGCGTCTTCGACGGCGACGACCGCTGGAAGGCACTCGACACGCCCGCCGGTGACACCTTCGCCTGGGCTGAGGACTCCACCTACGTGCGGAAGCCCCCATACTTCGAGGGCATGAAGGCGCAGCCGGATCCCGTCAAGGACATTTCAGGTGCCCGCGTGCTCCTGAAGCTTGGCGACTCCGTCACCACGGACCACATCTCCCCGGCAGGCTCGTTCAAGTCGGACACCCCGGCCGGCCAGTACCTGTTGGCCAACGGCGTGGAGCGCAAAGACTTCAACTCCTACGGTTCACGCCGTGGAAACCACGAAGTCATGATCCGCGGTACCTTTGCCAACATCCGCATCAAGAACCAGCTCCTGGACGGCGTCGAAGGTGGCTTCACCCGCGACTTCAGCCAGGAAGGTGCACCGCAGGCCTACGTTTACGACGCCGCGCAGAACTACCAGGCCGCGGGAACGCCGCTGGTGGTCCTGGCAGGCAAGGAATACGGTTCCGGTTCATCCCGTGACTGGGCAGCAAAGGGAACTGCACTTCTGGGTGTCAAGGCCGTCGTCGCCGAAAGCTACGAGCGCATCCACCGCTCCAACCTGATCGGCATGGGCGTCCTTCCGCTGCAGTACCCCGCCGGCGAGTCGGCAGCAACACTGGGCCTGACCGGTACGGAAACGTTCGCAGTTGAGGGAGTGACCGAGCTGAACAACGGCACTACGCCGAAGACGCTCAAGGTCACGGCTACGGCTGAGGACGGCACCGTCAAGTCCTTCGACGCCGTTCTGCGCATCGATACCCCGGGCGAAGCGGACTACTACCGCAACGGTGGCATCCTGCAGTACGTACTGCGCCAGATCTCCGCATAGTGGACCAGCTGGTTTCCAGCTGATTCCTGTGCCAGACAGCCCCGGCCGGTCATCTGACCAGCCGGGGCTGTTGGCGTCCACTGAACGCCACACCCCGGATCACGTGTGTGCGGAAACGCGGGCGCCGGGCACGCGCTAAAGTTAACAAGCACGTCATTCACCCTAAGGAGGGCCGTTGGGACTTTTGGAAACCGTCAAGGATCCACAGGACCTGGCCAAACTGTCCGGCACGGAGCTGGAACAACTGGCCGGCGAAATCAGGGAATTCCTGATCACCAACGTAGCCGCGACGGGTGGACACCTTGGCCCGAACCTGGGCGTCGTCGAACTCACACTGGCTGTCCACCGGATCTTCGAGTCGCCGCGGGACAGTATCGTCTTCGATACCGGGCACCAGTCCTATGTGCACAAGCTGCTCACTGGCCGCCAGGACTTCAGCACCCTTCGCCAGCAAGGCGGACTTTCCGGCTATCCGGACCGTGCCGAATCCGAGCACGACATAGTGGAGAGCTCGCACGCGTCATCATCTTTGTCCTGGGCAGACGGTATTTCACGCGCCCGCCAGTTGACTGGCGAAGGCGACCGTTTCGTCGTCGCCGTTGTTGGCGATGGAGCCCTGACCGGCGGTATGACGTGGGAGGCGATCAACAACATCGCGGCCGACAAGCGTCGTCGCGTGGTCATCGTTGTCAATGACAACGGACGATCATACGCACCCACCGTCGGCGGATTTGCCGATTACCTCGCTTCGTTGCGCCCCACCATCGACTCCCTGCGCACTACTCCGGCCTATGAGCGCATGCTGGACTGGTGGAAGAAGAAACTGCAGAACGGCGGCCCCGCCGGGCAGTTCACCTACAAGAGCCTGCACGCCATGAAGAAGGGCATCAAGGACTGGTGGGCACCTCAAGGTATGTTCGAGGACCTTGGAATGAAGTACATCGGTCCGGTGGACGGGCACAGCCTCCAGGCCATGGAAAACGCCTTGAATACCGCCAAGGCCTACGGCGGACCTGTGATCGTCCACGCCATGACCGAGAAGGGCCACGGTTACGCCCCGGCCCTGGCGAACGAGGCAGACCAATTCCATGCCGTGGGAATTATCGACCCCGAAACCGGTGAGTCCACGGAAATGCCGGGTGCCAGATCGTGGACCTCGGTGTTTGCCGAGGAGATCGCGGACATCGCCGACGAGCGCCAGGATATCGTTGGCATCACCGGCGCCATGCTCATCCCGGTCGGTCTTCACAAGTTTGCCGAGCGCCACCCTGAGCGCGTTATCGACGTCGGGATTGCCGAGCAGCACGCCCTCACATCCGCTGCCGGTATGGCCTTCGGCGGCCTCCACCCCGTGGTGGCGGTTTACGCAACTTTCCTGAACCGCGCCTTCGACCAGCTCCTCATGGATGTGGCGCTGCACAAGGCCGGGGTCACGATCGTCCTGGACAGGGCAGGCGTGACCGGCCCGGATGGCCCCAGCCACCACGGCATGTGGGACATGGCCATGGTTCAGATCGTGCCGGGACTCCATTTGGCGGCTCCCCGCGATGCCACAAGGCTCCGTGAGGAACTGAGGGAGGCCGTCGCCGTCGATGACGCCCCCACAGTGGTGCGGTTCTCCAAGGGCAGTGTCGGTTCGGAAGTTGAAGCCATCGACAGGCTTCACGACGGCGTGGACATCCTCGCGCGGCGACCTGAGGGTTCCACTGAAAACGATGTCCTCATTGTCAGCGTCGGCGCCATGTCCGAACTCGCCCTCGATGTTGCCAGCCGCCTCGGCGCGCAAGGCATCAGCTCCACGGTGGTGGATCCGCGCTGGGTCCTTCCTGTGCGGAAGTCGATTATCGCCCTTGCTGCCCGCCATCGCCTGGTCATCTGCATTGAAGACGGCGTGCGTGCAGGCGGCGTCGGATCGCGCATCCGGCAGGAAATGCGTGCTGCGGGCGTGGATACAGCCCTCAACGAAGTCGGTTTGCCGGTCGAGTTCCTGGTACATGGTTCCCGAAGCCAGGTGCTGGAGCGCGTGGGACTGACCGCCCAAAAAATAGCCCACGACGTCGTAGCGCAGGTTCTGGGGACAAAAGTCCCCTTTGCAAGGCCCCTCCCGGGCCAGGAGCACCCCACCACCGGAAGCCTGCCCACGTTGTGATGGACCACCGTAGTCCGGGCTCGCTGCAGCCCGGTGACCTCGTTGTGTCGAGGAACAGGAAATGGAATGGCAAGGCCCACTGGGTGGTGCCCGGCCGCTACCTCGGCGAAGACATCCACGGCTGGTGGATTTTTCAGGGTGCGGGGGAGTTCTGTTCACGTCCCGGGGCAGCCTTCTACGCGGCGTCGGACGCAGTACTGTTGGTCCCACGTACCGGAGAGTTCGTGGCCACGTTCTACGACGATACGTACCCAGGCGACTTCCGGATCTACGTTGACGTTGCCACCGCCCACGGTTGGAACCCCATCAAGCCGGGCGTCACGGAGTTCCATATGATCGACATGGACCTGGACGTGATCCGCTCCACCAAGCACGGCGTGTTCGTGGACGACGAGGACGAATTTGAGCAGCACCGGGCAGCCATGGGCTATCCGGACGACACAGTGGACGCTATGCGCGCAGAATGCGCAGCCCTTTTTGAGGCAGTAGTGGCCATGAAAGCACCATTCGACGTCACCGGAGCCAACAGCACCAGTGCCGAGTGGTTCAGGAAAGGACGAGCATGAGCGGCATTATTCGCACGTACAAGCGGGACGACGAGGGAGTCCTTCACTTCCGGGAAGCCTGGTACGACGACGAGGACCAGCAGTTCGTGATCAATCACGGCGTTGTGGGCCACCAGAGCAAGACGGATGAGACAGACGTCGACGACGACTCCTCGGTGGAAGGCCTAATGGCGGCTTTTGCCGCGCAATGCGAAGAAGACGGATACGCTGAAATTCCCGAGTCCGATCAGTTTTGGGTGGTTGCCCAGATTGCGTTGAAGACCAAGGACGGCACCGAACGCGACCGGCACCTTGAACGGAAAGCGAAGGCAGCACTTACCGGTGAACTTGCCTGGCGTGGGCTCGGCATAGTGGACCGATCGGAAATCGGCAACGGCCACCTGAACATTTTCTGCCTCTGCCCTGATGTGAATAAGGCAGTGAACGCGATCAAGATCTGTGTTCGTGGTGAGGATCTGGACTTCACCAAACTCACCATTGCCGCGGCACCCCACAGCGAGCCCGGTGCCTTCCGGGTGAAGCACTCGCCCAAGCAAGGCGTGGGCTTTACTCTCTAAGTAGCACCCAACGCACCAGGAGGGACCACCCATGTCGTCCAAGAGCAACTGGCCCGGACATACACCGCTGCCCAAGGGCCTCGCTGCCCCTGCGAGACGGGCCTTGGCGCACGAGGGAATTGAGACGCTGGAGCAGCTGGCGGAGTTTGGCGAGGCGAAAATCGCCAAGCTCCACGGCATGGGACCTGTGGCCATTGCACAACTTGAGGACGCCATGGAGGAATCGGGAATCTCCTACAGCGGCGGCTAGGCTGAATTCATGACTGAATACCGACGCCTTGGCCATTCCGGATTGACCGTCTCAGCTGTTGGGCTGGGCTGCAACAATCTGGGGCGCGCCAATACACCCACCGAGTCCCAGGACGGCACGGACGCCGTTATCCACGCCGCACTTGATGCCGGAGTAACGTTCTTCGACGTTGCGGATGTCTATGGACGCGAGCCGGGCCTGAGCGAGTCCATGTTGGGCAAAGCCCTGAAAGGTCGCCGTGATGACGTGGTCATCGGTACCAAATTCGGCATGGACATGGGCGGCGTCAACGGCAACGATTTCGGTGCCCGGGGTTCACGCCGCTACGTCGTGAAAGCCGTAGAGGCGTCGCTCCGCCGCTTGGATACTGAGTGGATCGACCTCTACCAGTTCCATACCCCGGATCCTCTGACGCCCATCGAAGAGACCTTGGCGGCCTTGGATGACCTGGTGACCAGTGGCAAGGTCCGCTATGTCGGGCACTCCAACTTTGCCGGCTGGCAGATCGCCGAGGCTGAGTATGTCGGCCGCCAGGCAGGGGGTGTCCGCTTCATCTCGACGCAGAACCACTACAACCTGCTGGACCGCCGTGCCGAGCTCGAAGTCCTGCCCGCGGCGGGGGCCTTCTCCTTGGGAGTGCTCCCGTATTTCCCGCTCGCCAACGGACTGCTCACGGGCAAGTATTCTGCCGGCAAGGCACCGGAAGGGACCCGGCTGAGCCACACGCGCACCAACTTGGTGCACGACGCCGATTGGGAACAGCTGGGCCGCTTCGGCCAGTTCGCCAAAGAACGGGACATCACCGAGCTGCAACTGGCCTTCTCCTGGTTGGCCGCGCAGCCCGGCGTCAGCAGCGTCATCGCCGGTGCCACCCGTCCGGAGCAGATCCGCGAGAACGCTCAGGCAGTGTGCTGGGTCCCGACGCAGGAAGACCGGGACGAAATGGACGAGATCTTCCCCCGCGCGCCCAAGGTGGCGCTTTTCTAGACGAAGGGGAAGAGGGCCGTGGCCGGAGCAGGTGCTCCAGTCACGGCCCTCTTCCGTCATGTGTCCGGTGGCTTAGGCCGGTGCGGATGCGATTCCGGGTGCCAGGAACCTCTTGCCGTTGACGCGCTCCGATGCGCCCACGCGATCAAGGTACGGTGTGATGCCACCGAGGAACATCGGCCAGCCGGCGCCCATGATGACGCAAAGGTCGATGTCCTCAGGTCCGGCTACGACGCCCTCTTCAAGCATGAGCCCGATTTCCTCTGCCAAGGCATCCTGTGTGCGGCGAAGGACTTCCCCGCCCGTGGATGGGGTGTCGCCGAAGGACAGGATGGCCATGGTTTCAGCCGGGATCACAGGTGCTCCATCGGGGCCCGGGACCCATAGGGACTTCACGCCGTTGTCGATGAGTTTTTGCAGGTTCTGCGATACGGGGAACCGGTCCCCGAACGCTGCGTGGAGCGATTCCTGGACATGCTGCGCAACCGGCAAGCCAACCATGGCGCTGAGCGTGAAAGGCGACATGGGCAGGCCCATGGGGCGTAGCGCACTGTCAGCGACGTCCGCCGGTGTTCCTTCGTCGAAGGCTGCGATGACCTCGCCCATGAGGCGGAGCAGGATACGGTTCACCACAAAGGCGGCGGCATCCTTCACCAGCACGGCCGTCTTCTTGAGGCCCTTGGCGAGTTCGAAAGCGGTAGCCAGGACGGCGTCGTCGGTCTTGGGCGCCCTGACGATCTCCAGGAGGGGCATGACGGCCACCGGGTTGAAGAAGTGGAAGCCCACCAGGCGTTCAGGGTGTTTCAAGTCTTCGGCCATGGCCGTGACGGACAGTGAGGACGTGTTGGTGGCCAGGATGCACTCGGGGGAGACGATCGCCTCAACTTCGGCAAAAACCTGCTTCTTGATGTGGAGCTCTTCGAAGACGGCCTCGATGACGAAGTCGGCATCGGCAAATGCTTCCTTGGAGACGGAACCTGTGATGAGCGCCTTTGTCCTGTTGGCGGCGTCGGGCTTGATCCGCCTCTTCCCCAGCATCTTGTCCACCTCGGCATGGACGTAGGCCACGCCCTTGTCCACCCGGGCCTGGTCGATGTCCGTCATGACGACGGGGACCTTGAGTTGCCTTGCAAAAAGCAATGCGAGCTGGCTTGCCATGAGTCCTGCACCCACGACGCCGATTTTGGTCACCGGGCGGGCCAGCTTGCGGTCAGGGGCGCCTGCGGGACGCTTGGAGCGTTTCTGGACGAGGTCCAGGAACGCGTACACAGTCGAACGGAATTCGTCAGTCTGCATCAGGCCGGCGAGGGTCTCGCATTCAAGTTCGGCTGATTCCGCTTGTGTCATGGTGCGGTTGGCTTCCATGACATCCAGGACCTTGGCCGGGGCGGGGGAGGCGTTCGACGTCTTCGCCTCAACCACTCCGCGACCTGCTGACACGGCGGCCGCCCATCGCGTGGCAACAGCGTCGTCCGAGGCATCCACTGCGTTCTTGCGTTCTGGCGTTACGTCGCCGGTGATGACGCGGGCCGCCCATGCCAGCGACTGCTCAACGAAGTCAGCGGGTTCAAAGATGGCGTCGGCAACGCCGAGCTCAAAGGCCTGCGGTCCGGTAAGGGTTCGGTTGTTGCTCAGCGGGTTCTCGATCATGACCTTGACCGCATTTTCGGGACCGATCAGGCGAGGAAGGATGTAGACGCCGCCCCATCCCGGAACGAGGCCGATGAAAGCCTCCGGCAGGGCCAGCGCACCGGCGCCGGTGGAAACGGTCCGGTAGGTGGACTGCAGGGCGATCTCAAGGCCGCCGCCCAGGGCAAGGCCGTTGATGAAGGCGAAGCTTGGAACTCCCAGATCTGCCAGTGTGCTGTAAACGGCATGGCCAAGCTGTGCCATCCAGAGGCCGTGCTCACGTTCCTTGAGCGTTTTCACGGCTGAAAGGTCGGCGCCTGCCACCAGGAAGTACGGCTTGCCGGTGACGCCGACGCCCACGATTTCACCACGTGACGCGCGTCCCTTGAGGTTCTCCAGGACGCCGCCCAGTTCAACCAGGGTGTTGGGGCCCAGGGTCGTGGGTTTGGAGTGGTCCAGCCCGTTGTCCAGCGTGATCAGAGCGAAAGTGCCTGCCCCGGGAAGCTGGATGTCCTGGACGTAGGAATGGGTAACGACTTCGTCGGGGAAGAGGGCGGCGAGCTTGTGGAATTCGGCGGCGCTCATGCTGCGGCTCCTTCGGTGGTGGCGGTGGTGGTATCAGCGGTGGAGGATGCGTAGTCGGCGTGTTGTGGGTTCTCCCAAATCACAGTGGCACCCATGCCCAGTCCAATGCACATGGTCGTGATGCCGTACCGCACTGAAGGATCTTCCTCGAATTGTCGCGCGAGTTGATTCATGAGGCGAACGCCGGAGGAAGCGAGCGGATGCCCGACGGCGATCGCCCCGCCGTAGCGGTTGACCCGGGAGTCGTCGTCGGCGATGCCGAAGTGGTCCAGGAAGCTGAGGACCTGGACCGCAAAGGCCTCGTTGATCTCGAAGAGCCCGATGTCCTCTATTCCCAGGCCGGCGGACTTGAGGGCCTTCTCGGTTGCCGGAACGGGTCCGATGCCCATGACCTCCGGCTCGACACCGGCGAAGGCATAGGAGACGAGGCGCATTTTGACCGACAGGCCCAGTTCTTGGGCGGCTTCAGCCGAAGCCAGGACGGCGGCGGTGGCTCCATCGTTGAGACCTGCTGCGTTGCCTGCGGTGACCCGGCCGTGGGCCCGGAAAGGCGTGCGCAGTTCGGCGAGGTCGGCCACGGTGGTTCCAGGGCGAGGGGGCTCGTCCGTGGTGTGGAGGGCCCAGCCCTGGCCGGGCTTCATGGTGGCTACGGGCACCAGGTCATGTTGGATTTGCTGGTTGCTGTAGGCGGCGGCCAGTTTTGCCTGGGAAGCGGCAGCGTAGGCGTCCGTGCGGTCCTTGGTGATCGCAGGGAAACGGTCGTGCAGGTTCTCGGCCGTGTTGCCCATGTTCAAGGCTGCCGGGTCAACGAGGCGCTCTGACATGAAACGCGGGTTCGGGTCTGCCCCAGCTCCCATGGGATGGTTTCCCATGTGTTCAACGCCGCCTGCAATGACCACATCGTAGGCGCCGAAGCCGATGCCGCTCGCCGTCGTTGTCACTGCCGTCATGGCGCCTGCGCACATGCGGTCGATCGCGAATCCGGGAACCGTACGGGGGAGTCCGGCAAGCAATGCGGCCGTCCGGCCGATGGTGAGGCCTTGGTCGCCGGTCTGGGTGGTAGCGGCGATAGCCACTTCGTCGACGCGGTCCGCAGGCAGTGACGGGTTCCGCCGCATGAGTTCGCGGATGCACTTCACAACGAGGTCATCGGCCCTGGTGCCCGCATAGATGCCTTTTTCCCCGGCCTTGCCGAAGGGGGTGCGTACACCGTCCACGAAGACGACGTCGCGAACGTTCCTCTGAGCACTGCGTGATGGACTCATGTTTAACTCCTCGTTGAGACATGGTGCCGGATCCCGCATCGCGGGTACTCCGGCTGGCATTGATGCAATGTTACTCGTGGGTAACTTAGCTTGCAAGGCGCATGCTGTCCCTGTTGGCCCGGTTACGGGGACGCAAAAGGCCCGCCACCGCGAACCGTGGTTCGGGTGACGGGCCAGGAGTCGACACTTGCTCAGCCGGCTTCCTTGGGTTGCTGTGGTTCCTTTGCCTGGTGGCTGTCCTTCGCCTTGGCCTCTTTGGTCGGAAGTGGCTTCGGGTTCAAGCATGCTTCGGTGAGGATGGGAGCAGCGAAGGAGACCTGCCACTCGCGCGCACCGAGGGTCCGCAATTCAGCGGCCACGGATTCCAGTGAAATGTCAGCCGGTGGCCGCCACGTAACGCGTCGCAGGTAGTCCGGGGTCAGCAGGTTCTCCACGGGCAGATTGAGTTCGTCGGCCTTTGCCTGCAGGGCAGGCCGTGCAGTCGCCAATCGTGCCGCGGCCTCGGGGTCCCGGTCCACCCAGACCCGTGGCGGCGGCGGGGCGTTGGTGGGCAAATGCAGGGGTGGCAAGTCGGTCAACGTGCGGGCGTTGGTGATGCAACGCAGCCAGCGCGGGGCCTCACGTTGGGCTGAGCGGCCGTGGAATCCCTTCGTCGCCAGGAGTTGGGGGACGGTGGTGGGCATGGCTTTGGCGGCGGCAACGAGGGCGGAGTCGGGAATGAGCCTGCCCGGTGCCACATCCCGTTTGCGTGCCAACTGATCGCGTTCATTCCACAGTTCACGGACAGCGGCCAATTGGCGCCGATCGCGGATTTGGTGCAGCCCTGATGTCTTCCGCCACGGATCGACGCGGGGCGGGGAAATTCCTGCGGCGAGGATCCCGGCAAATTCCTGCTCGGCATACTCCAGTTTGCCGTCCGCCTCGAGCAGTTCGATGAGTTCTTCGCGTAGTTCCGCCAGGACCTCGACGTCGAGGGCCGCGTAACGGAGCCACGGTTCGGGCAGTGGGCGGGTGGACCAGTCTGCCGCGGAGTGTTCTTTGGCGAGTCCGAATCCGAGGAGTTGCTCGATGACGGCCGCCAGGCCGACCCGGGGGAGTCCGGCGAGGCGTGCGGCAAGTTCCGTGTCAAACAGTTTGTCCGGCCACATGCCAAGCTCGGACAGGCAAGGCAGGTCCTGCGTGGCCGCGTGCAGGATCCATTCGACGCCGCGCAGGGCGTCGTTGACGATGTCCAGGTTGTCGAACGGTTCGGGATCGATCAGCCAGGTACCGGCACCCTCACGGCGGATCTGCACCAGGAAGGCGCGCTGGCCGTAGCGGAAACCCGAAGCGCGCTCTGCGTCCACTCCGGCCGGTCCTGTTCCTGCCGCTATGGCAGCAGCACACCGCTCAAGTCCGGCGGGACTATCGATGACAAGTGGCACGCCTTCGCGGGGAGTGTCGAGGTCGATGACTTCAGGGACGTGGCTGTCGAAGCCGTCAACCTTGATGTGGGTGGTGGGATCAGCAACCGGATCGCCGGCTGTGGTTTTATCCAGATTTTCAGGGGTCATGGTGGCTTAAGCTTACCGATTCACGCCGAGGCAGGTTGCTGGCGGCAGTTTGGATGCGGTTGACGGCATGTGGCGGACGGTCAATTCAGCCTCCTGTTGGGAAGTCCCGTGACGCCCGGCGGAAGCGGCGGCAGCCCGGCAAATGTACAGACCATGTCGGACCAGGCCTCCAGGTGGGCCTGGACGTCCGCACTGGCAGGAGTCCAGGAAGCGCGAAGTTCAATGTCTATGGTGTCCGGGCGTTCGGCCAGGGTGCCGAAGCTCTCCGAGAGGATTCTCGTTGCCGTGCCACCAGCAGCGCGGTAGGGGGCTGCGTGGTTCTCGAGGGCGTCCACCAGCCACGTCCAGGCAACAGAGCCCAGCATGCTGTCGTTGCCCATTTCGGCGTCCATCTGGGCGCGGATATAGGTGACAATCCGGAACTCACCCTCCCACACTGCCGATCCGTCGGGATCATAGAGGAGGATGAAGCGGCCGGTGGCGAGTTCGTCGTCTTCTTCGCTTGCCGGTGTGGTGGCCTGGCTCGCTGCGAAGGCCTTGGCGGCCGGTCCATGCACTGGAACCTGGCGGGTGGCTGCGGTGGGACTGAAAACTTCCGCGCCCAAGGCCACTGCGTACGGGGCGAGCCTCGCAGGTGCAGGAATTTCATCAAGGCGCAGTTCACTGCGGCATTGAGCTTTTCGTAGCGTTCCCAGGGCGACGAGAAAGTCCGAGGGAACCTGTGCGAGGGCGTTCACCCTCGCAGATTATGCGGCCGGGGCGGCGAATCCGTGCAGGCTCGCCGCCCCGGTTTGCATGGGGTTATGCGGATCCGAGCTCCTGCTTAATCCCTGCGACAAAGGCGTCGATGTCGTCCTCGGTGGTATCGAAGGAGCACATCCAACGGACCTCGCCGCGGGCAGCGTCCCAGTCGTAGAAAGCGAAGCTCTGGCGCAGGCGGTCGGCAACGCCCGTCGGAAGGATGGCAAAGACGCCGTTGGACTGCGTTGCCTGGGTGGGCTCCACGCCGTCGATCGCCTCAACGGCGGCGCGAAGGCGGGCTGCCATGGCGTTGGCGTGGGCGGCCGATCGCAACCACAGGCCGTCCTCCAGTAATGCGATGAATTGGGCCGAAATGAAGCGCATCTTTGAAGCGAGCTGCATGTTCATCTTGCGTAGGAACTTCAGCCCATCGGCGGCTGCCGGGTTCAGTGCGACCACGACTTCGCCGAAGAGCAGCCCATTCTTGGTCCCGCCAAAGGACAGGATGTCCACGCCGGCGTCGCGGGTAAAGGCACGCAGGGGAACGCCTAGGTAGGCGGCGGCATTAGCCAGGCGGGCACCATCCATGTGCAGCTTCATGCCCTTGGCGTGGGCGTGGTCGGCAATGGCGCGTACTTCTTCTGGCGTGTAGCACGTGCCAAGTTCGGTGGTCTGGGTAATGGAGACTGCGAGGGGCTGGGCGCGGTGTTCATCGCCCCATCCCCAGGCTTCCCGGTCGATCAGCCCAGGTGTCAGCTTGCCGTCCTCGGTAGGTACCTGGAGGAGCTTGATCCCGCCGATGCGCTCAGGAGCGCCGTTCTCATCCATGTTGATATGCGCGGTGGATGCGCAGATGACAGCTCCCCAACGCGGCAGGAGTGACTGCAGGGACAGGACGTTGGCGCCCGTTCCGTTGAAGACCGGGAAGCACTCGATGCCAGGGCCGAACTGCTGCTCCATGACGTCCTGGAGGCGTGCCGTGTAAACGTCCTCGCCGTAGGAAACCTGGTGGCCACCGTTGGCTGAGGCCAGTGCTGAAAGAATTTCCGGGTGCACGCCGGAGTAGTTGTCCGAGGCAAAGCCACGAACCGAAGGGTCATGGAGTTGGCCTGGTACGGCGCTGTGGATTGCCTCTGCTGTGCTCGTCACTTGTTCATTCACGCTTTCAAGTCTATTTGGCCAGCAGGATGCGCTGGCCGTTCAAATGTTCTGCCGGTTCTTCGAACAGCCCGACGGCGGCAGCCGCGAGTTCTTCGACATCTGTGTAACCGGGGAATCGCCTTTCGGGGTGGGCTTCCCGCAGTGCTGAATCCACGAGGGCTTTGACCACAAAAATTACTGCGGCGCTGTGCTGCACGCTGGGAGCGATCGTGCCGGCCGACTGCGTCCGCCGGAAACCGTCGGCCACCGCCAGCGTCCACGCTTCAGCAGCAGCCTTTGCCGCCGCATAGCTTGCGGCCGCGGCCGTAGGAGCGGATGCAGTGGTTGAGGACACCATGGCCAGCCGGCCGTAGGGAGATGCTTCAAGCTGGCTGTAGAAAACCCGGGAGACGTTCCGCAGGGTAGTGACCGCGCTCCGTTCCATGGAGTCCCAGTCTTCATCAGACTGGTCCTCGATGCCCTTGGCGCCGCGCCACCCACCTACCAGATGGACGATGCCGTCGATGCCTTGAACCCCTCGGCCGCCAAGATCGTCCGCCAGTTCACGCACGGACCCAAGGTCAGCGAGATCGCACACCAGTGGCGTCACTCCGTTGCCGGCTTCCACAGCCGCCGCCGTGATGCGAAGCTCGTCCGAACCCACGGTGAACACCTTGTGACCGGCTGCCCCCAATGCGCGCGCCGCAGCGATGCCGGACGCGCTGCTACCGCCGGTCACAAGGATGGTCAGTGTGCTCATCAGGCTACTGTCGCGCCGGTAATGCCGGTGGTGGACTCGATGATGGGGCGCATCTTCTTCTCCAGTGCTTCGTAGAACATGGACAGCGGGAATTCGTCGTCGAGGACTTGGTCGGTCAGTCCACGGGGCGGGCCGTCCAGGGGCAGGGCATCTGGCCCCTTGGCCCAAACCGATGCAGGGTGGGGAGTTACCGTACTTGAAATAAGCTCGTAGGCAGCCAACCAGTGGGCGGCCTTGGGGCGGTCGATGGAGCGCCAGTAGAGCTCTTCGATTTTGGCGCCGAGTTCCACCACAACCGACGCGGCTTCGTCCCAGTCGATGGAGAGCTTGCTGTCCGTCCAGTGAAGCACATGGTGCTGGTGCATCCACGCAAACAGGAGTTGGCCGCCGAGGCCGTCGTAGTTGCGGACCCGGTTGCCTGTGATGGCGAAACGGAAAATCCGGTCGAAGATCACTGCATACTGGACGAGCTTGGCGTGCTTTCGGGCATCGGGATCCGCTTCTTCGTCCTTTTCAATGCGGACGGATTCACGGAACGCCGTCAGGTCACAGCGCAGTTCCTCCAGTGAGTACAGGAAGAAGGGCATCCGCTGCTTGATCATGAAGGGATCGAAGGGAAGGTCGCCCCGCATGTGCGTGCGGTCGTGGATGAGGTCCCACATGACGAACGTGCGCTGGGTAAGTTCCTGGTCCTCGATCAGCTGGGCTGCGTCCATGGGAAGTTGAAGGGACGTCGTTGCTGCGGCCGCCTTCAGGACTCGCCTGAAACGGGCGGCCTCGCGGTCGGCGAAGATGGCTCCCCACGTGAAAGTGGGGGTCTCACGGACGGCGACGGTCTCCGGGAACAACACCGCAGAGTTGGTGTTGTATCCGGGGGTGAAATCGACAAAACGGATGGGGACGAAGAGCTTGTTGGAGTACTCGCCGGCCTCCAGGCCGCCGATGAACTCCGGCCAGATGACTTCGATCAGCACGGCTTCAACCAGCCTGTTGTTGCTGCCATTCTGTGTGTACATCGGGAAGACCACCAAGTGTTGGAGGCCGTCGATGCGCTGTTCCTGGGGCTGGAATGCCTGCAGTGAATCCAGGAAGTCCGGGACTCCGAAACCCCCCTGTGCCCAGTGGCCAAAGTCTTCCACCAGCAGTTCCAGATACCGGGCGTCGTGGGGGAAGAGCGGGGCCAATGCGGTGATGGCATCTGTGATTGTCGCAACGAGGCTGGCTGCCTCGCCGTGGGCGCCGGAATCGGCGATGGAGCCGTCCTGCTCCTGGTATGCCTGCAGGGCCGTGGCCGCAGCCTTAAGCGAAGCCCACTCGGCGTTGTCGGCGGTGACACGCGGGAGGCTGGAGGTGGCGGTGATTGTCATGGAGCTCGGCCCTTTCCAAGTTGGTGAGTTCTTCTGGGCCGAGCGTAGCAAGCAAAAAGCATCGCTAATCCAAGAATGGCTTGAGCATAAGAAACTCTTGTTCAAGTGGGGTTTCTACGTGGTTCGAGATCCAGCGCCGCACCTGTTTTACCGCTGGAGATGCTCCCGGACGGACCGCATCTGGGCGATCCGTCCGGAAGTGCTAACTCTCTTCGGGGTTGACCAGTCGGAGTGAAACGGAGTTGATGCAGAATCGCTGGTCCGTAGGGGTGCCGTAGCCCTCGCCCTCGAACACATGCCCTAGATGGGAATCACAGTTGGCGCAGCGGACTTCAACACGATCCATCCCCATAGTGCGGTCATGAAGGTACCGGACGGTGCCTTCAGCCAACGGCGCCCAGAAGGAAGGCCAGCCACAATGGGAATCAAATTTCTCCCTGCTCGTGAACAACTGGCTGCCACACGCACGGCACTGATACACACCTTCAGTGTGGGTGTCCCAGTATTCGCCGGTGTATGGCCTCTCGGTGCCCGCCTGCCGCAGGACCCGGTATTCTTCCGGGGTCAACTCCTCGCGCCACTGGGCATCGCTCTTCTCCACAGGAGCAGAAGGTGTCTTGCTGGTGTTCTCAGGAGTGTTCATGCCTTCTGCAACGCTCACGAGTCGCCGATAAATCCCGAACCCGCGTACAGGTGCAGGACAGGAAGGCCCAGTTGATCCTGCGCCTTGTTGGCCCAGTCGGTGTGGAAAGTATCGGCGATGGCATGGGGACGCGTCACCACGACAGCCTGGGCAGCATCGAGCGCCCGAACCTTCGCAACCAAGCCGGCCACGGCACCGCCGTCGAAAACCTCTCCTGTGACGCCGCCACCCAAGCCGGCCAAGGCCGACAGCGAAGCCGCCAACGTCTCGGAAGCTTCTGCACGCTCGGCCTCGGGGTCCGGCGACTGCGCAGTGAGTTCGCGGAAAGCCTTGGCAATATCAAGCAAGGAAAGATTCTCCAGGAAGTCCACCAAGAGGTGTCGCTCGGTATTGGAAGGCACCAGGACAACAAGGGGTGCGTCTCCACCATCCACAAGTTTGGCGATGTTAACGCGGTCGTCGGGGCCAAGGGGTTCTTCAGTCAGGATGACTATGGGATCACTCATGGCTACAGCGTAGTCCCGGGGAACCGGTGTCCGCAGGCTTTTGGTCCCGAATCCGCGGGCCGCTGCGCCGCGCGGTCCGTAAGTGCACCGGGCGGCGTCAGGAACGGCAACAATGGAACCATGGCATCGACTAACCGGTCAGCGAGCGACGCTGCAGAGAACACACTGTCCCTCCGCACCAAATGGGCCATTGCCGGCTTCATCGCGGGTGGCACCCTCGCCGGACTGGTGGGAGCCGGGTCCTCGGCGCTCGCAGTCTACTTTGCCCGCCGGGTCATCACCCCGGCCGCCCGCCACGAGGACCAGGAAGTCCTGGCAGTCATCCGAAGTGACCAAGGGCTGCAGGTCATCCTCGCCGCCACCCCTGATACGACCATCGACGGCGTGTTCAGCCTCTTTTTCTCTGGCGGCCAGGGCCACGCCAGGATTGGCCGGATCGTGTCGTATTCTCCTGCGGAACAGACGGTCCTTCGAGAGGTCGAGGAAGTCTACAGCGGCAACCTGCAGGAGGCCCGCCGCGGGTGGTGGAGCGGTGCTACCTACCCGGACCCGGCCGCGATCGGCCTTGCGGCTGAAGACGTGGACATAGAGGTCGACGGCGGGAAGGCACCGGCGTGGCTGATCCGCGCCGACGCTTCGGCGCCCGCCCCCGTGTGGGCAATCATGGTGCACGGCCGAGGCGCCACCCGGCTCGAAGGGCTCCGGGCAGTACGTACCGCGCACGACCTGGGCTTGGACAGCCTGCTGATCTCCTACCGCAACGACGGATTGGCTCCGTCGGCACTCGACGGTCGCTATGGACTGGGATCCACTGAATGGCGCGATGTTGAGGCTGCGATCGAATACGCGCTGGAGCATGGGGCACGGGAGATCGTCCTTTTTGGGTGGTCCATGGGCGGGGCCATCAGCCTGCAGACGGCCGATCTCTCCAAATACAGGCACCTGATCCGCGCCCTGGTGCTGGACGCCCCTGTTATCAACTGGGTCAACGTCATGGCGCACCACGCCGAAATGAACAGGATTCCCTACACTGTGGGGCGCTATGGACAGCTGATGCTGGGACACCCGCTGGGGCGCAGGCTTACCGGCCTCGCGGCTCCTGTTGACTTGAAGGCGATGGACTGGGAAGCCCGCGCCATTGAGCTGCGCACTCCTACGCTGTTGATCCACAGCGTAGATGACGATTACGTTCCCTTCGGGCCATCTGCAAGCCTCGCTGAAAAGAACCCGGAAATGGTCACCTTTGAGCCGTTCAACGGCGCGCGGCACACCAAGGAATGGAACGTCGATCCGGAACGGTGGCAGCGCGTGGTTCACGCCTGGCTGCAACGCCAGTTGGCTCCGAGGAGCAATCCGGGACAGGGCGGCAGTGCGGGCCCAGCAGCTGTGTCAGGACCTGTCGGATAGGGTCGTGCCTGGCTTCAGACCTTCGCCGTCGGAGAGGTACCGATGGGTGCAACGGCGGCCTTGGTCAGCTTGATAAGGTCCCTCGGAGCAAGTTCGATGTCCAGCCCCCGGCGTCCGCCGGATACCAGGATGGTGGCAAAGGTCAGCGCTGATTCGTCCAGAACCGTTGGAGAGGACTGGCGCTGTCCCAGCGGCGATATGCCGCCAAGCACATATCCGGAGCGACGTTCAGCGGCTTTGGGATCTGCCATGGCCGCTTTCTTTGCCCCCAGGGCGGCAGCCACGGACTTGAGGTCGAGGTTGCCGGACACTGGGACAATGGCCACCGCCAGCCGGCCTTCAACTTCCACCATCAGCGTCTTGAATACCCGCGCGGTCTCGATGCCCAGGACTTCGGCGGCTTCCAGGCCGTAACTGGCAGCCGCCGGATCATGGGCATAGGGGTGCAGCACAAAGGGAACGCCGGCCGCAGCAAGCGCTGCAGTGGCCGGCGTTCCCTGTGAAGCCATCTTCTTGGCCATACCGTGTGGGCGTGCCTTTCAGTGTTCCAGCCGGTTCAGTGTTCCAGCCGGCCCGCGGCTGCAACCTTGCGCTTGATACGGCCGAGCATGGCGGTCATTCCCCGCATGCGCAGGGGAGTGATGGCCCGGGTCAGGCCCAGCAGTTCGGGCATGTCGTCCGGAACAGCCAGGATTTCTTCGGCTGTCAGTCCGTCCAGGCCCTCGTGCAGGACACCTGCGAAGCCACGGGTGGTCGGCGCCTCCTGCGGAGCCTTGAAGAAGAGCCGGTACTTACGGGCACCGTCTGGATTCTTCTCGGATTCGATGGTGAGGAACAAAGGCGACTGGCATTCCACGACCTGCTCCAGCAGCTCGGGGTGGTCCTTCAAACGCTCAGGAAGCTCCGGCAGGCCCCGGGAGAACTCAAGCAGAAGCTGCAGGCGGTCAGGCTCCGTCAGTGCCTGGAAGTCATCGACGATCTCCGCCAATGCGGCGGGCAAAGTGTATGTACTCATCTCTTCCAGCTTACGCACTACAGCGGCGAATGCACTTTGTGTGCCGCAACACTACGGGCCCCCGCTGCTTTGCTAGTTGCTTGCGAAAGCGGCAGGGACAGCACCCCGGTCGGCGCCCTTGACGATGGGAACCCGAACCGCGTTGCCCCACTCCGTCCAGGAGCCGTCGTAGTTGCGTACGGTATCGAAGCCGAGGAGGTATTTCAGGGCGAACCACGTGTGGCTTGAACGTTCGCCGATGCGGCAGTACGCCACCACGTCGTCGCCCGCCTTGAGCCCGGCCTCGCCGAGGTACAGGGCTTCGAGTTCTTCACGGCTGCGGTAGGTGCCGTCTTCCGCAGCGGCACGGGCCCACGGAATCGATGCGGCCGTGGGGATGTGGCCGCCACGGAGGGCGCCTTCCTCGGGGTAGGCCGGCATGTGGGTGCGCTGGCCCGTGTATTCCTCGGGGGAGCGGACATCGATCAGGGGGTTGCCCAGGTGCGCCAGGACGTCTTCCTTGAACGCGCGGATGGGAGCGTCATTGCGCTCTACCTCCGGGTATTCGCCGACGGCGGGCTGAGAAGCTTCGGTGGTCAGCTCGCGGCCTTCAGCGATCCACTTGTCCCGGCCGCCGTCCAGGAGACGGACATCCTGGTGGCCGAAAAGGGTGAAAACCCAGAGGGCGTAGGCGGCCCACCAGTTGGACTTGTCGCCGTAGATGACCACGGTGCTGTCACGGGAGATGCCCTTGGACGCGGCGAGGGCGGCGAATGCGGCACCATCCACGTAGTCACGGGTGACTTCGTCATTCAGGTCGGTGTGCCAGTCGATCTTGACGGCGCCCGGGATGTGGCCGGTCTCGTACAGGAGGACGTCTTCATCGGACTCCACGACAACCAGCTTGCCGTCGGCAATAGCGCCGTCTGCAAGTGCTGCCGCGAGCCATTCGGTGGAGACAAGGCGTTCAGGGTTCGCGTACGACGCGAACTTTTCGTTCTGTTCAACGGGGTAGGACATGGTGATGGCCTTTCACTGACAACGGACGGAGCCAGGCCGGGGAGGATGGTGCAAGCGCCAGCCCGGCGTGCTCCCAACACTAACCACGGGTCGCCAGGAATGCTTCCCTGTGGTCATACGGTGAAACATGGGCTTGGTCACGTGTCCGTTCCGAGCGCTCCGAAGCCGGTATTCTTGCTGGGGACCTAATACCGAAGGAACGGACCACCGTGGTACAGATCGAACAACTGGCTGCCCGCACGCCGGCAGTCTCCGTGGAGGAACTCCTCAAGGGTTTCTACCCCTCTCCGCGATTCGGAGAGGTGTCGTTCGACAGCTACCGGCCCGACCCGTCGCAACCGAGTCAAGCAAACGCTGTAAAGCTCCTCTCGGCCTTTGCAGATGGTGTGGGCTCCGACGAAGGCAGCGGGCTCTTCAAGAAACTGTTCGCCAAAAAGGCGCCGGCCACCAGGGCGGGAATCTACCTGGACGGTGGCTTCGGTGTCGGTAAGACCCACCTCTTGGCGTCTCTGTGGCACAGGTCTCCGGGTCCGAAGGCCTTCGGCACCTTCGTGGAATACACCAACCTCGTGGGGGCACTCTCCTTCCGAAAGACTGTTGAAGCCCTCAGCAGCTACAAGCTGGTCTGCATCGACGAATTCGAACTCGACGATCCCGGGGACACCGTGCTGATGTCCCGCCTCATGCGTGAACTGGCCGACGCCGGCGTCAAGCTCGCTGCCACGTCCAACACACTGCCCGGTTCGCTGGGCGAAGGGCGCTTTGCCGCCGTCGACTTCCAGCGTGAGATCCAGGTCCTCGCCGACCAATTCGACGTCGTCAGGATCGACGGCGAGGACTTCCGCCATCGCGGCTTGCCGGCTGCTCCTGCGCCGCTCAAGACAGAAGAACTCAAGCACCGCATGAAAGCCGAATTCGACGGCAAGACTGTGGCCGTGGACGACTTCCGCACCCTCGTCAACCACCTGGCCGCCGTCCACCCCAGCCGTTACCGGCAGCTCATCTCGGGTGTGGAGGCAGTGGTGTGGAGTGACGTCGAAACCGTTACCGAACAGGCGGTCGCCCTGCGCTTTGTGGTGCTGGCCGACCGGCTGTACGACAAAGATGTGCCCATCCTTGCCAGCGGCGTCCCCTTCGATAAGCTCTTTACCGAAGAAATGATGACCGGCGGCTACACGAAGAAGTACTTCCGCGCTGTTTCCAGGCTGACCGCACTTGCCCGTGAGGCCCAAAACCACGAGCCTGCCTGATTCAGGCCTTCTGAAGAGGCTCCCTGCTCTTCAGCATCCAGCGGACCAGGATACCTCCAGCCAAAGCCCAGAAAGCAGCGCCCACACCGGCGAAGCTGAGGCCCGATGCTGCCAGTAGGAAAGTGATGCACGCCGGAATGCGTTCCTCGGTGACGGCCAGGGCGGAGGATATTGACGCGGCCAAGGTCCCCAGGAGTGCGAGACCGGCCACGGCCTCAAGAAGTCCTGGCGGGGCAGCAGCCACCAAGGTAACCAGTGCTGCGGATGCGGCTGCGAGGACCAGATAGGCGAAGCCGGAGACGAACGCGGCGATCCAGCGCCTGCCATGGTCTTTGCCCGCCTCCTCACCCGCGGCCAGTGCCGCGCTGAGAGCAGCCAGGTTGATGGCATGGCCTCCGAAGGGTGCACCGACCATGGTTCCAGCTCCAGTGACCAGCATGGATGAACGCCATGGCGTGGCGTACCCAAATGACTTCAGCACCGCGACACCGGGAATGTTCTGCGACGCCATCGTGACGATGAACAAAGGCAACGCCAGCCCCACAGCAGCCTCCAGGGAAAAAGCAGGGGTGGTCCATTCCAGCCTGGGCAGGAGACTGTCCACAGGTAACTGGACACCATTGGAAGCGATGTGGATTCCGATGACGGCAAGGGCAACCAGCAACGACGCCGGGACCGACCACCGCGGTGCGAATTTCATCAGGACAACCCAGCACAGGACCACTGGAGCAATGAAGAGCGGCGCCGAGCCCAACGACTTGAAAGGCGCCAGGCACAGGGGGAGTAAGACCCCGGCGAGCATGGCTTGCGCCAATGCCGTGGGGATTTTAGCCATGAGCCGGCCCAGGACGGGAAGCAAACCTGTGAGGACGATCAGTACCCCGACGATCAAAAAGGCACCAACGGCGGCCGGCCAACCGCCGTCGACCATTCCAGCAGAGGCGAGCAGCGCCGCGCCAGGCGTGGACCATGCGAGCGTCACCGGCATCCGGGATCGCCAGGACAGCCAGAGAATGCCCAGGCCAAAAGTAAGGGTCAGAACCAGCAAGCCGCTGGATGCCTGGGACTGATTGGCCCCGACAGACTGCAAACCCGCAAGGACAACAGCGAATGACGAGGTGAAACCGACAAGCGCCGTGACGATGCCGGCAGTGATCGGTGGGCCCAGTGGCTCCCGGTTGGTCCGGGGTTGCGTGGTTGACGGGGAGACTGAAGGCATAGAGACCAAAGTACCTGACCGGCCAAAGGCGACCGTAGAAGTTGGCCGTTAAACGCCAAGGGCACCGGTGGCGCCTCTCGGCGGGACCGGTGCCCCCTTGACGTATCTGGTACGGCGGCTCAGGCAGCTATGGCTGCTTCGGCTCATCCGCGACGGGAGCCTGCTGAGGCTCTCCGTCATTCTTGGCCACGAAGTCGGAAGCGGCATTCTGGACCTTGTCGACGTGACCGGCGTACTTGCCGCCCGTCTTCTCGTCCACAAAATCCCCGGCCTTTTCGATGCCATTCTTGATGGCTTCTTCGTTGCCTTGAATGAGACCCTGAGCCTTACCCTTCAGGTCGTCAATTAAACCCACGGGCACCTCCCTTCCATCGCGGAGCCAGTTCGCTCCTCCGCGTCCGACCCTAACACCAGATGGTATGGGTGCCAAGGGTTCGGGGCGGTGCTGTGGTCAAACTATGCCGACGGCGTACTGGACACCTTATGGCGGGGACTATCCGGGTTCATCAGCGAGTGCCTTCGGCCGTAGGCGAAGTAGATCACCAGCCCGATGACCAGCCACACTCCGAAACGCAACCAGGTTTCCCAGTGCAGTTGGAACATGAGGAATGCCGAAGCAAGGACGCCGAAGGCGGGAACCACCGGCATGAGCGGCAGGCGGAAGGTACGCGGAGCGTTGGGCTTGGTGTAGCGGAAGACAATCACGGAAACACAAACCACCACGAAAGCGGCCAGGATACCGATGTTGGTCAGGTCGGCCACTTCCTTGATGGGGAAGACGCCGGCAAGGAACGCCGAGGCGACGCCGGCGATCCATGTGACGCGCTGTGGCGTGCCGTGCCGGTCCGTTTTGGCGAACCAGCCTGGCAGCAGGCCGTCGCGGCTCATGGAGAACCACACGCGGGTGACGCCCAACAGGAACGTGAGCATGACGGTCAGGATGGACAGGACAGCGAAGACCGAGATGATGGTGGCAATGACCGGGAGTCCGACCCCTTGGAACGCCGATGCGAAGCCGGCGGTGGGATTGATGTCCTTGTAGTTCTGCATCCCCGTGAGGACCAGCGTGGCAGCGACGTACAACAGCATGGCAATGATCAAGGACAGGATGATGGCCTTGGGCATGTGCTTCTTGCCGTCCTTGGCCTCTTCCGCCGCTGTACTCATGGCGTCATAACCGAAGACTGCGAAGAAGACGGTCGCGGCGCCGGCAATGACCGGACCGAAGCCACTGGGCATGAACGGGTTGTAGTTCTCAGCGTTCACGTAGAAAATGCCAAGGCCGATGATGAAGAGGATCAGGATGACCTTGATGGCTACCGCGACAAGTTCGAACCGGCCGAACGCCTTGGTTCCACGGCTCAGGATCCACGTTACCAAGAGGCAGACGAGGATCGCGGGGAGGTTGATGATGCCGCCCTTGCCCTCGTCGGCAGTGGACGTCATCCAGGTTGGCATGTGGATTCCGATGCCGGAGAGGAACGCGTCAAAGTAGCCGGAGATGCCGATGGCCACCACTGCCACGATGGCGATGTATTCCAGCAGGAGGTCCCAACCGATGAACCAGCCAATGATCTCGCCAAGGGCCACATAGCCGTAGGTGTAAGCCGAGCCGGCACGGGGGATCATCCCAGCGAATTCGGCGTAGGAAAGCGCGGCTGCGCCGGACGCCAGGCCGGCGATCAGGAAGGAAAACAGCACGGCAGGGCCAACGCCCGGAGTTCCCTCGCTGCCATGGGCTACAAGTCCGGCAAGGGAGAAAATCCCGACGCCGATAATTCCCCCGACGCCGATGGCCGTCAGTTGCCAGAGGCCAAGACTCTTGAATAGTCCGCTGTGCTTGTTTTCTTCCTCAATGTCGTCGATCGGCTTGCGTCTCAGGACGGACTTGGAAGTCGTCTGTTGATTCATGGGGGTACTCCTGCCAGTTGGCGTGGAACGGTGATGAGCTCGCAGTACATTATGCGAGCCGAATCACATTAGATAAAGCGAATTCTTCTGAGGGGTATCAGTTACTTCACGTAATGAGTCGGCGATAAGCCAAAATTGGGCACAAAAAAAGCAGCTCCGGGGAGCTGCTTTTCTTTTCTGGAGCGGACGACGAGATTCGAACTCGCGACATCCACCTTGGCAAGGTGGTGCTCTACCAGCTGAGCTACGTCCGCACATGTTGTCTTCCGGGCTGATGCCTGGCCGTCAACAACAAACAAGTTGCCTTGTTCTGGTGGGCGATACTGGGATCGAACCAGTGACCTCTTCCGTGTCAGGGAAGCGCGCTACCGCTGCGCCAATCGCCCGTTACCGGGTCCTTCAATGTCCTTCAAAAAGGAGAGCGGACGACGAGATTCGAACTCGCGACATCCACCTTGGCAAGGTGGTGCTCTACCAGCTGAGCTACGTCCGCACATGTTGTCTTCCGGGCTGATGCCTGGACGTCAACAACAAACAAGTTGCCTTGTTCTGGTGGGCGATACTGGGATCGAACCAGTGACCTCTTCCGTGTCAGGGAAGCGCGCTACCGCTGCGCCAATCGCCCATGCATCCAGCCAACTGCTGGAAGACATGGTTTTCACCGAGGTGGGTACGGGATTCGAACCCGTGTATACGGCTTTGCAGGCCGCTGCCTCGCCTCTCGGCCAACCCACCGTGTAAGCCGAATTCCGGGGAATTCCTGCTTTGACAGTGCCTTGCGAGCGGACGACGAGATTCGAACTCGCGACATCCACCTTGGCAAGGTGGTGCTCTACCAGCTGAGCTACGTCCGCAGTGTCGTTTCGGCGGGCAGCCCTGCAGGCTTTCCGTCGCTTTCCGACGAGTAAAAACTCTATAGGAGGTTCCTGCAATCTCCAAATCGGTAGCTTGCATTGGTGCGCGATGGCCCCTGGATCCTTGATTTTCCGGGAAACCCGCGGAGTTTCATGGCTGTAATTCCATGGTTGTAGTTCGACCGCAAATGCAGCGCTCCGATGGGTTTTGCATTCCAGCGATGGTCCGTTAGTGTTTTCTATGCACCCGGGCGATTGGCGCAGTGGTAGCGCGCTTCGTTCACACCGAAGAGGTCACTGGTTCGAACCCAGTATCGCCCACCACCGGGAAGCCCCGTTTGGACTGATTGTTTCGGTCCGAACGGGGTTTCTTTTTGCTTGCGCCTTGTTTGTCTGGGGATTGTGCGTTTCTGCGTCACGAACCGGGCGGACGCGATACCCATCAACATGCGCGAACAAAAAGAACCAGAATTGTCCCCGGCTGCCGCGGAACCCGCCCTGCTGTTCGAGGATCTTGCCTTGACGGCCCCTATCCTCGCTGGAAAGCTCGCCCGGCTGCCCCCGGAGCAGCTCGCAATGGTCTTCCCGCCGGAGAATTCTGTCGGCCCTGTATGACACAGTCTTTATATGACTGCTCCACTGCTTGCCCACGCTACTGACTACGGCCGGATGTATGCCCGCTCCACCACGGAGCAATTTTCGGTGCCCTCGATCACCACGGTAATCGGACAACAGGCGCACTCATTGGATGGCTGGTTCAGTTACATGGGTGCGAGCAGTCTCGCTGCGGATCCGGAGCTTCCCGCGATCCTGGGGAGTCCAGCCAAGACCCGCCAGGCCATCAACAAAGCCGCCAAAGCGGCGGAGGTGTACCGGGATGCAGCGGCAGCACGCGGCGACCGCGTGCACACCTACTGCGAGCAGGTTGCCTTGCGTGCTCTGGGGCGCCCGCACCGCATGCAGGAATGCCGGGACGACCTCGCAGCCCATGGTGAGGAGGCGTTTGCCGCCCGTTTTGATGAATGGTGGGAGCTGTACCGGGTGGAGCCGTTGGCCCCCGAGATCACCGTGTGGAACAAGACTGTGGGCTACGCCGGGACACTTGACCTTGTGGCCCGGATCAACGGACGTATCTGCCTGATCGACTACAAGACCAAAGGCACTACCCGGGACGGAACGGTCAAGGCGCTGGATGACAAAGTGGTCATGCAGCTTGCCGCTGGGATGAAGGCTGAGGAGAGCCTGGTTGATCCCGTTGCCGGGGAATGGGAGCCATGGAAATACGGCGACAATCCCATGCTGCTCGCTGTAGCCATCGGAGAGACCGAAGTCAGGCCGATGCGGGCCAACCCGGAAATCCTCAAGCACCACTGGTGGAAGTTCTGCGCCCTTCGGCGCGTCTGGGAAATGTCGGCAGACGTCTCTGCAGCGGGACAAGCACTGTTGCCCATTGCTCCACCTGTGTTTGCATCGGTTGGGGCCGGGGCGGCAAGCAGCGGCAGCGGCGAATGACCTCAACTAAACTGGCTTAGGCTCCGCAACACCCGGAGCCGGGTTTGACGATAGTGAGGACTGACAGCACATGGCAATTTTGAGTATCCGAATCATCGGGGATCCGGTGTTGCGCACCGTAGCGGACCCCGTCACCGATTTCGGTCCGGAGCTCGCCAAGCTGGTAGCTGACATGACCGAAACCATGGAAGACGTGGAGGGTGCAGGACTCGCCGCTCCTCAGATCGGTGTCAGCCAGCGCGTTTTTACCTACCGCATTGGGGGAGTGGAAGGCCACATCATCAACCCGGTCCTGGAGAACAGCGATGACTTCCAGCCGGACGAAGTAGAGGGTTGCCTCTCG
This sequence comes from Paenarthrobacter sp. A20, assembly GCF_024168825.1. Lineage (NCBI taxonomy): Bacteria > Bacillati > Actinomycetota > Actinomycetes > Micrococcales > Micrococcaceae > Paenarthrobacter > Paenarthrobacter sp. A20. The sequence continues at coordinate 3,011,817 of NZ_JALJWH010000001.1, forward strand.
ATCCCCGGCCTGGGCTTCCCGGTCCGCCGTTTCCGGACAACCAGGGCCACCGGTGTTGATATCAACGGCAACCCGGTCTCGGTGGAAGCCGAGGGCATGCTGGCCCGGTGTTTCCAGCACGAGACGGACCACCTTGACGGCATTTTGTACACGGACAGGTTGGAAGGGGAGGACCGCAAGGCAGCTCTCCGTGCCATCCGGAACGCCAATTACCACGCCATTACCGAGCAGACCACGTCCAAGCGTGCCAACACCGTGGGATCAAGCTTCGGTGGCGGCAGCTTCGGAGCGCCGGAGTGAGGGTCCTCTTCGCCGGAACTCCCGCCGTCGCTGTCCCTTCGTTGGATGCTTTGGTCGAAGCCGGTTTCGACGTCGTTGCTGTCCTGACGCGCCCGGACGCACCAGTTGGGCGGAAACGCATCCTGACTCCATCGCCTGTGGCTGCACGGGCGATGGAACTGGGTATCGAGGTCATTCGTGCTGCAAAGGTCGATGCCGGTACCACGGCCAGAATCGCGGAGTTCACTCCCGACGTCGCCGCCATTGTTGCCTATGGAGGCATCGTTCCCAAAGCTGCCTTGGGTGTCCCGAAGCACGGCTGGGTCAATCTGCACTTCTCCCTCCTCCCTGCGTGGCGCGGCGCAGCGCCGGTCCAGCGATCCATCATCGCTGGAGACGATGTCACCGGCGCTGTGACATTCCAGCTCGAAGAAGGCCTTGACACCGGGCCTGTGTTCGGAACTCTTACTGAGACAGTTGGTCCCGAGGATACTGCCGGTGAGCTGCTGGAGCGGCTCTCCATCAGCGGTGCAGTACTGCTCAGCCAGACCCTCTCCGCGATCGACGCCGGTCAAGCGTCACCTCAGCCTCAAATCGGGGACGTGTCCTTGGCTCCCAAGCTGACGCTCGACGACGGGCGTCTGGACTGGCAACAGCCCGCACTGGCCTTGAACCGCCGGGCACGCGGGGTTACTCCCGAGCCCGGGGCATGGACCACCTTGGACGGCCAGAGAGTCAAGCTGGAATCTGTCGAGTTGAGGCCCGAAGTCAAGGACCTGGCGCCTGGGTCCATCCGTGCGGATGGCAAATCCGTCCTGGTGGGAACCGGTTCCCATGCACTAGCGTTGGGCCGGATCCAGCCGGCAGGCAAGAAAATGATGTCGTCGGCTGATTGGGCCCGCGGCTTGGCAGCACCCGAGAGAGTGGTATTCGAATGAGCGAGTCCGGCCGCCGAGGCCCCAACAACAGCGGGAGCCGGGATGGCGGCGGGCAAGGAAATCGCGGACCACGCGGCGAGAGCAAACGCAACGCCCAGGGCAGGGAGCGGAACAGGGGACCCCAGCGGGGCTTCACCAACAACGCGCCCTCCCAACGGACGCGCCGCGCTGATCCGGCCCGCCTTGTGGCCTTCGAAGTCCTCCGTGCCGTTGCTTCCGAGGATGCCTACGCCAACCTCGTGCTTCCAGCCCGCATCCGCGAACACCGCTTGGATCGCCGGGACGCCGGCTTCGCCACAGAGCTGAGCTATGGCGCCTTGCGCGGTCAAGGCACCTACGACGCCATTCTTGCCCGCTGTGTGGACCGCCCCCTTGATCAGTTGGATCCGGCAATCCTGGATGCCCTCCGGATTGGCGCCCATCAGTTGCTTTCAATGCGAGTTCCTGCGCATGCGGCGTTGGACCAGACCGTTGGCCTGGCACGAGCCGTCATCGGCGCAGGTCCGTCGGCCTTGATCAATGCAGTCCTTCGCAAGGTCACTGCCCACAGCATGGGCGAGTGGCTGGACATCCTGCTGGCCAATGAAACCGATGAGACCCGGATCGCCTCGCTCCGGCATGCCCACCCCGAATGGATCGTGCGCGCACTGCGCCAGTCACTGGTCAACCATGGCCGTCCGAAGTCGGAGATTGATGACCTGCTGGAGGCGGACAACGCCGCGCCGGTGGTCAATCTTGTGGCGCTGCCGGGCTTGGGAAGCCTGGACGAGGCTTTCGAGAATGGGGCCACGGCAGGGGAACTGGTGGAAGATTCGGCATTGTCCGCCGGTGGAGACCTCGGTCGCCTGGAGACGGTCCGTCGCGGAACCACCCGTGTCCAGGATGTCGGATCCCAGCTGGTTGCCCGTGCTTTGGCCGGCGTGGACCTTGATGCCCCTTCCGGAAGCGAACGCTGGCTGGACTTGTGCGCCGGTCCGGGAGGCAAGGCCGCCCTTCTGGCTGCCCTGGCGCACCGGGACGGCGCTACCTTGTTGGCCAATGAGCCCGCGCCACACAGGGCGAAGCTCGTACAGCAGGCCCTTTCAGCTGTTCCGGAGGACACCTGGTCGGTACGGACTGGTGATGGACGCGACGTGGGTTCGGAACAGGCAGAAGCTTTCGACCGCGTGCTGGTTGATGTTCCCTGCAGTGGGCTGGGAGCGTTGCGTAGGCGACCCGAATCGCGGTGGCGGCGCTCACCCAAGGACATTGGTGACCTCGGCCCGTTGCAGCGTGATCTCCTGAAGTCTGCAATTGATGCCGTGAAGCCCGGCGGCGTGGTTGCTTACGTGACATGCTCGCCGCACCCGGCCGAGACCACCGCGGTTGTCAGCGACGTCATGTCCAAACGTGAGGACCTGGAACTGCTCGACGCCGGTCAGGCGCTTGACGATGTCAGCCTCACCGGGAACTTGGGCGCCGGTCACGAACAAACAGCCCAGTTGTGGCCGCACGTCCACCAGACCGATGCCATGTTCATGGCCATCATCCGTAAAAAGCCGTAAGTGCCGGAACCCGGCTTGCCATTCCCACCGACCCGAAGGGGCTGCCTTGTCTCAGTGCTGTATCAACCCGAGCATCCTGTCTGCGGATTTCGTCAACCTTGAGGCGGAACTTCAACGGATCAGCAATGCCGATGCCGTCCACGTTGATGTCATGGACAACCACTTTGTGCCCAACCTGACGCTCGGCCTGCCGGTGGTTCAGAGGATTCAAGCAGTCAGTCCGGTTCCATTGGACGCGCATTTGATGATTTCCGACGCCGACCGCTGGGCACCTGCCTACGCGGATGCAGGCGTGGCGTCAGTGACATTCCACGCGGAAGCCGCCATGGCCCCCGTCAAGCTGGCACGCGAACTGCGTGCGCGGGGATCCAAAGCGGGAATGGCCCTTCGTCCGGCTACACCGGTTGAGCCCTACCTGGACATGCTCAGCGAGTTGGACATGCTGTTGATCATGACGGTGGAGCCCGGATTCGGTGGACAGTCCTTCCTGGACATCACCCTGCCCAAGATCCGACGTGCGCGGGCGGCAATCGAAGGTTCCGGCATTGGCGTGGCCATCCAAGTGGACGGGGGCATCACTGAGGAGACGATCATCAGGGCAGCCGAAGCCGGTGCCAATGTGTTCGTGGCAGGCTCGGCGGTCTACGGGCACCAGGACCCCGCAGCGGCCATCGATCGACTCCGTGCGGCGGGTCAGGCTGTGACGGCGACGTTCGCCTGACGATCGTCACCACATGTTACGAAGATGGCCGGGAATAGCCCGGCCATCTTGGTAGTTGTGGCAGAATAACAACACACATACGTGCTCCGGGGTCGGTGTAAGTCCGAACCGGCGGTTATAGTCCGCGACCCGCGAGCCATCGGATTCCAATTGATTGGATCTTCGATGGCAGACGGTTGAACTGGTGAAATTCCGGTACCGACAGTTAAAGTCTGGATGGGAGAAGCACGTACAGTCATGCCGTGGGCGTTCCTTTAGCGACGTCCGGCATTGCGCTGTCGTACACCCCCGGAGTCATCGCGGCTTACTGGGAAGGAACGGCATGGACTTTCTGCGATGGCTCTTCGAAGCACAGATCCCCGTTGGAGGATCTGCTCTTGTCTTACGCGAAGTGCTTGGAAACATCTTTGGGCTCCTCAGCGCCCTCGGCGGTATGCGCCGCAAAGTCTGGGCTTGGCCGATCGGCATAGTCGGCAACATCCTCCTGCTTACGGTCTTCCTGGGCAACGTCTTTGGTGCAGCAGCGCCGGCTACCCTGTGGGGGCAAGCAGCACGGCAGGTGATGTTCATCGCCGTCGCCGTTTACGGCTGGTATCGGTGGCGGCAAGGCCGGCAATCGAGCAGCCAAGGGCGCGCCATTGTGCCCGGCTGGGCCAGCAACAAGGTCCGCATCGCTCTGATTGGTGCCATGGTGGCGGGCACAGCGGCACTGACGCCCTTGTTTGACGCCCTGGGCTCCTACCCGCCGGTCTGGGCCGACGCCTGGACCTTCATGGGATCCCTGCTGGCAACGTACGGGATGGCCCGCGGCTGGACAGAGTTTTGGCTGATCTGGGTGGCCGTGGATATCGTGGGTGTACCTCTGCTGTTCAGCGCAGGCTACTACGCCAGCGCGGTGATGTATCTCTTCTACGGTTTCTTCACCCTCACTGGCTTCTTCGTTTGGTGGCGGGCCGAAAAGCGCGAGCGGGAAAGCCGTGATGGCGGCAGCCCGGCCGTTGCAGTTTCCACGGGAGCTGCCCAATGACCACCGACTCGACTCCTTACACTCCGGCGGAAAGTACGGCCATGGATGCCGCGCTGACCGCAGCCCTTGCAGGACCGCGCGGGGCCAATCCGTTGGTTGGTGCAGTGATCCTCAGCCCCGACGGCGAACAACTGGCAACGGGGTTCCACCGGGGTGCAGGCACGGCCCACGCCGAGGCCGACGCGATTTCCGTAGCCCGCCGGCAGGGAACGGACATCACCGGGACCACCATGGTTGTCACGCTCGAGCCCTGTAACCACGAGGGTCGTACCGGACCCTGCGCCCAAGCGATCATTGCCGCTGGAATCGCGAAGGTGATTTACGCCGTCGACGATCCGCACGACCCCGCCGCGGGCGGTGCGCGGACGCTCCGTGCGGCCGGTGTTGAGGTGCGGTCCGGCCTGGCCCTCGGGAGGGCCCTGGACCTCAACCGCGAATGGTTCGACGCCGTTGCCGCCAAGCGTCCGTTTGTCACCTTGCATATCGCCCAGACACTGGACAGCCGTATCGCTGCCGCGGACGGCACCAGCCAGTGGATTTCCAGCCCGGAGTCGCTCGCCGACAACCACGGGCTGAGGGAACTCATCGACGCCATTCTGGTGGGAACCGGGACGGTCCTGATCGACAACCCGCGGCTCACGGCCAGGACGGCGGACGGTGAACTTTCCAGCCGGCAGCCAATCCGCGCTGTGATGGGCTTGCGTGACGTTCCCGAAGATGCCGCTGTCCGGGGAACCGACGGGCGTTTCGTGCACTTGCCAACCCGGGATCCGGCAGAGGCTTTGGGGACGCTGTTCGATCAAGGAATCCGGCACGTCATGGTGGAAGGGGGCTCGTCCATATTGAGTACCTTTCTTGCCGCCGACCTGGTGGATGAACTGATTGTCTACCTGGCTCCGACGCTGCTGGGCTCCGGTACCCCGGCACTGAACGACCTTGGGATCACTACGCTGGCCGACGCGCAGCATTGGTCCTGGGACGAAGCCGGGGGCGGAGCGGTCCGGACGCTGGGCAACGACCTTAGGCTGCACCTGCGGTCCCCACGGGGCGCCGCCACCACGATCAAGAATTCGATTCCGCAGAAGAATGTGGTTTCACGCAGTGAAGCTGCGGAATATGTCACAGGAGGACACTGATGTTTACGGGAATAGTCGCTGAGCAGGGCACCGTGCTGGGCATTGAGCATGACGGCGACGTCAGCGCCACACTGAGGTTGAAAGCGCCCACGACGACCGATGGCCTGGCTTTGGGTGGATCCATTGCCGTCAACGGCGTGTGCCTGACAGCTACGCAGATCGAGGGTCAGGACTTCAGCGTCGATGTGATGGGGGAGACCTTGGTCCGAACAACCATTGGCGGACTGGCCCCAGGGGACACCGTGAACCTCGAACGCTGTGTTCCTGCGGGCGGGCGCCTGGACGGCCATGTGGTGCAAGGGCACGTCGACGGCGTGGGTGAGCTGCTGGAGCGCGAGCCCTTGGGCAACTGGGACCGCCTGCGCTTCGGTGTGCCGGCCCCGCTGGCACGATACATCGCCGAGAAGGGTTCGATCGCCGTCGACGGTGTCTCGTTGACGGTCACAGCCGTCAGTGCGGCGGCCGAAACGGCTCCGTGGTTTGAGGTGGGACTGATCCCCACCACGTTGGAAGAAACCGGCCTGGGAGCCAAGCCCGTAGGTGGCCGCGTCAACCTCGAAGTTGATGTTCTGGCCAAGTACACCGAACGCCTTTTGTCCTTCGCGCCGCAGCAAGGGAGCACACGATGAGCGCCCCCGCCAAGACATCACCTACGGGCTCGGCCCGAACCGGGCTGGATCCCGTCGAGGCAGCCATCGCGGCAATCGCCGCGGGCCAGGCGGTGATCGTGGTGGACAACGAGGACCGCGAGAACGAAGGCGACATCATCTTCGCCGCCGAGCACGCCACACCGGCCCTCATGGGATGGACCATCCGGTACTCATCCGGCGTCATCTGCGTACCCCTGGATGGCGAACGCGCGGATGCACTGGTTCTTCCTCCCATGGTGGAGATCAACGAAGACGCCAAGGGAACTGCGTACACCGTTTCCTGTGACGCGGCGATTGGGGTCAGCACGGGCATCTCGGCCACGGACCGGGCCCTGACGGCCCGGATCCTGGCAGATCCGAGCAGTTCTCCGGCATCGATTACCCGTCCCGGGCATATTTTCCCGTTGCGCGCGGTTAACGGGGGAGTGCGTGAACGACCAGGTCACACGGAGGCTGCCGTGGACTTGTGCCGACTTGCCGGGCTCGCTCCGGTGGGTGTGATCGCAGAGTTGGTACATGACGATGGTGAAATGATGCGCTTGGACAGTTTGCGCGACTTCGCCGCCGACCACGGATGCCCCCTCATCTCCATTGAGGACCTGGTGTCGTATGTGGAGGCGGTAGAGTCCCAGGCGGCACATGTTTCACGGGGAGACGAGGAGAAGCGATGACCGCATCGACCACACGCAGCAGTGACCACACGGGCCCCGCGCCCCACCCCGTCAGTGGTGGGCCGATCGTGCAGTTGCCCACGGCTTTCGGCGACTTTGTGGCACAGGCGTGGACGGACCATGTTACGGGCGTTGAACACCTCGCCGTGAGTTCGCCTAATCCGCCCAAGGACGGCCGTGCCCCGCTGGTCAGGCTGCACTCCGAGTGCCTCACCGGCGATGTGTTCGGTTCGTACCGCTGCGATTGCGGAGAGCAGCTCGCCTTTGCGTTGGAACTCATCCATGCGGAAGGTGGAACGTTGCTCTACCTGCGTGGACAGGAGGGCCGCGGGATCGGGCTGGCCAACAAGATCAAGGCCTATGCCTTGCAGGAAGCCGGCTTCGACACCGTTGAGGCCAACGAACAGTTGGGCCTGCCTGTCGATGCGCGCTCCTACACTGCGGCCGGACAGATCCTGGCTGAAATGGGGCTGCACGAGGTCCGCTTGCTGAGCAACAACCCCGACAAGCAGCACCGCCTGGACAAGGCCGGAGTAACAGTAGTGGAAATGGTGCCCACCGAGGTGCCATCACGCGAACAGAACCTGCGCTACCTGCAGACCAAGAAGGACCGGATGGACCACCGGCTGACGCTCGATGTCGAGCCCGTCAGCAATGGCAAGACGCCTTCAACCCACACCTTTGACAACACTCAAGACTGAACGGACCCACAGCAAATATGAGCGGACACGGCGCGCCTAGCATCGACCTCACTACCCTCAACCCTGAGGAAACCTCGCAGCTCAAGCTCGCCATTGTGGCGGCAAGCTGGCACACGCAGATCATGGACGGCCTGGTGGACGGTGCGCTTCGTGCCGCCAAGGAAGCCGGCATCGCCGAGCCTACGCTCCTGCGTGTTCCGGGCAGCTTTGAGCTTCCCGTTGCCGCAGCCAGGCTCGCACCGCACTTCGACGCCGTCGTGGCACTCGGCGTGGTCATCCGCGGCGGGACGCCGCACTTCGACTACGTTTGCCAGGCTGCGACGTCGGGACTCACCGACGTCAGCGTCAACACCGGCGTGCCGGTGGGCTTCGGCGTCCTCACCTGCGATACCGAACAGCAGGGCCTGGACCGGGCCGGCCTTCCCGGCTCACAGGAAGACAAGGGCCACGAAGCGGTTACTGCCGCCCTGGCCACGGCAGTGACGCTGAAGCAGTTCAGCTAACGCCCTTTGCCCGCAGACGACGAAGGGGATGTGAGTGTGTCTTCACTCACATCCCCTTCGTCATGCAACGCCCCAACAAGCGGTGGCCGCCCCGGAGCAAGTAGTCTGGAGGGCGTGAAGAATTTCGAGACGCTGTTCGCAGAACTGAGTGAGAAAGCAGCGACCCGCCCGGCAGGTTCGCGCACGGTTGCCGAACTGGACTCTGGAATCCACGGTATCGGCAAGAAGGTGGTCGAAGAGGCCGCCGAAGTCTGGATGGCCGCGGAGTACGAATCGGACGAAGCCGCTGCTGAGGAAATCTCCCAGTTGCTGTACCACTTGCAGGTCCTCATGCTCGCCAAGGGCCTCAGCCTGGAAGACGTTTACAAGCATCTCTAGCCACGCCACTCCGCTTGCTTGCTGCGGAGCCCCCTGCGTGGCCAAGGTGCCTGAAAACCTCCATTCCAAAAAGAAAGTCTCCCAATGCTCCGTGTAGCAGTCCCCAATAAGGGATCCCTGTCCGAAGCCGCCTCGGCAATGCTGTCCGAGGCGGGTTACCGCCAGCGCCGCGACACCCGCGAGCTGGTCATGGTTGATCCCGACAATGACATTGAATTCTTCTTCCTCCGTCCCCGCGACATTGCTGTCTACGTAGGCCAGGGAACCCTGGATGTAGGCATCACGGGCAGGGATCTCCTGCTCGACGCGAAGGTCGAAGCCGAGGAAATTCTTCCCCTGGGCTTCGCCCCGTCAACCTTCCGTTTCGCTGGTCCGGTCGGTGACTTCGCCGGCGTCGAACAACTTGAAGGCAAGCGCCTGGCCACCAGCTACGACGGCCTGCTGCGCGACTACCTCGCCGAGCGGGGCGTTAACGCCAAGGTGGTCCGTCTGGATGGCGCCGTGGAATCGTCGGTGCGTCTCGGCGTCGCGGACGCCATTGCCGACGTCGTTGAAACCGGAAACACCCTCAAGGCCGCCGGCATGGAAATCTTTGGCGACCCCATCCTGAAGTCCGAGGCCGTGCTCATCCGCCGTTCCGGCTCTGGTGGGGCCGCAAATGGAACTGCCAAGGAAATCGACATCCTCATCCGGCGCCTCCAGGGCGTCCTCGTGGCCCGCCAGTACGTCCTCATGGACTACGACATCCGCAAGGACCTGGTGGAGGACGCCGCTGCGCTGACCCCGGGCCTTGAGTCGCCCACGGTTTCGCCCCTGCGTGACTCCGAGTGGGTTGCGGTGCGGTCCATGGTTCCGAAGAAGGAAACCAACCGCATCATGGACGAGCTCTACGACCTCGGAGCACGCGCCATCCTGGTCAGCAGCATTCACGCCTGCCGTATCTGACCCGCGCCACAACAGAATCTAGGAGCAGCACATGGCTGTAGCCGTACGCGTCATCCCCTGCCTGGATGTCGACGCTGGCCGCGTCGTCAAAGGCGTCAACTTTGAAGGCCTCCGCGACGCTGGTGATCCCGTGGAACTTGCGCACCGTTACGACAACGGCGGGGCCGATGAACTGACGTTCCTGGACGTCACTGCCTCCTCCGGGAATCGCGAAACCACGTTCGACGTCGTCCGCCGCACGGCTGAGGAAGTGTTCATTCCCCTGACCGTGGGTGGTGGTGTTCGTGGTGTGGCAGAGGTGGACAAGCTCCTGCGCTTCGGTGCGGACAAGGCGTCCATCAACACTGCAGCCGTGGCCAGGCCCGAGGTCATCGACGAGATCACGCGCCACTTCGGCTCACAGGTCCTGGTGCTCTCGGTCGATGCGCGCCGTACCCGCGCAGGCGACATCCCGACGTCGTCCGGTTTTGAAGTGACCACCCACGGCGGCCGTACCGGAACCGGGATCGACGCCATTGCCTGGGCCAAAGAAGCGGCAGACCGGGGTGTGGGGGAAATCCTGCTCAACTCGATCGACGCCGACGGCACCAAGGACGGCTTCGATCTCGAATTGATCCGCCTGGTCCGCGCTGCGGTGAACATTCCGATCATTGCCTCGGGCGGCGCCGGGGAACCGGCACACTTCCCGCCCGCCGTAGAAGCGGGAGCTGATGCCGTACTGGCCGCTTCGGTGTTCCATTTTGGGCCGGACGACATGATCGCCCAGGTCAAGACCGCTATCCGCGAGGCCGGCTTCGAGGTCCGCTAGCTTTCATGGCTTAAAAAGCAATGGAGGGTCACCGTGCAGGTGACCCTCCATTGGTGGCTTAAAGGCCGATGTCTGCGGACTGCAGAAGCGCGACGGCGTCCGGCTGGCCTTCGAAGGTGACCAAGGCCTGGCTGGTGCGACCGTGCGCATGCATCAGCAGCTCGCCCGGTTCGCCAACGATCGCAACGGAAACGGGAGCCCGCTTGGCGACATGCCGCGGCCCGGTGGGGCGTACCAGTACGATGCCGAGATCCACGCCGCGGTACAAGAAGGCAGCCCGTTTGATGAGGTCGTCCCAGAGGGCGTCCGAATATGCTTCATCGAGTGCCCGGGGCGCCCAACGGTCGCCGGCACGGCGAATGTCCTCGGTGTGAACAAAGTACTCAATGAGGTTGGACGTCTCATCCAGGGCTTTGATCTTCAAGGGGGAGAGGGCCGGAGGGCCGGCGCGGAACGTCTTGATGAGGTCCGCGTAGGCGTCAGGGCTCTTGAGCTTGGCGGCAAGCTTGGAGGTGGCTTTTTCGGAGGCCTTGCCCAGGCTCGGGATCAGGAGCCCAAGGCCCACTGCGATCTTCCGTTCGCGCAGATACAAATGCGCAGCAAGATCCCGGGTTTGCCACCCTTCGCAGAGCGTGGGGGAGTCAGGTCCGGCCGCCAGCAGGGTTTCGGCCAGGACTTCTCGGGAAGGATCGACGAAATGCATCACTTGTGAAACTAGCACGATCGGAGCGCACTTGCGCAGTGGAACCGCCGCAGAATCCAGCTCCCTGCAAAGGCACTAGACTTGATCTGATGTCAGAGCAGTCCGCCCCCAGCCCCTCTCCCGCCACGGAGCTTTCCAGCGACCCCGCGAGCCCGTTGCCGCAGGAGATCGCCAGCGCCCTCAAACGTGATTCGTCCGGGCTCGTAGCCGCCATTGTGCAGCAGCACGACACCAACGAGGTCCTCATGCTTGGCTGGATGGATGACGAGGCTCTCCACCGCACCATGACCACGGGTCGCGTGACGTTCTACTCGCGCTCCCGCCAAGAGTACTGGCGCAAGGGCGACACCTCCGGACACGTACAGTTCGTGAAGTCTGTCGCCCTTGACTGCGACGGCGACGCCCTCCTGATCCGCGTGGACCAGATCGGCGCAGCCTGCCACACCGGTACCCGGACCTGCTTTGATGGTCGCGACTTCACCGTCGTAACGGGCCACCGCGACTAAGGCACCCACTAACTTTCCACTGACGCACCACCTCAGACAAAAGGCGGAGAAATAGCCATGCAGGACCTTGGAATCATCAGCCCGGGCCTGGAAGAGTTCCGCGAACTCGCCGTCCACAGCCGTGTTATTCCTGTTCGACTCAAGGTCCTGGCTGACGCCGAGACCCCCATCGGCCTGTATCGGAAGCTGGCCAAGGGCCAACCCGGAACGTTCCTCCTGGAATCCGCGGCAGTTGGCGGCGCGTGGTCGCGCTACTCCTTCATTGGGTCAAAATCCAGGGCCACCCTGACCACGAAAGACGGCCAGGCCCATTGGATCGGTGAGCCGCCCGTGGGGGTTCCCGTCTCAGGTAATCCCGTTGACGCGGTGCGGGACACCATTGCTGCCTTGCAGACAGACCGGTTTGAGGGACTGCCGCCCTTCACCTCCGGTTTGGTCGGCTTTCTCGGATGGGAAGCCGTCCGTCACTGGGAGCGGCTGACATCCCCGCCTGAGGACGACTTGCAGCTGCCGGAAATGGCGCTGAACCTGGTCACTGACATGGCTGTGCATGACAACATGGACGGTACCGTCCTCCTGATCGCCAACGCCATCAACTTCGATGACAGCTCCGAGCGTGTCGATGACGCCTGGCATGACGCCGTGGCCCGCGTGAAGGCCCTGCTGGAGCAGATCAGCACTCCCGTTGCCCAGCCGGTCTCTGTCCTGGAAACTGCCGCCCTGGACTTCGCCTCCAGCGTGCAGGAACGATGGGATGAAGCCAAATACCTTGAGGCGATTGACCGCGGCAAGGAGGCCATTGTTGACGGCGAGGTGTTCCAGGTGGTGATCTCCCGCCGCTTCGAGATGGAGTGCGCCGCGGACCCGCTGGATGTTTACCGTGTCCTGCGCAATACGAACCCCAGCCCTTATATGTACCTCTTCAGCCTGGAGGATGCGGACGGCCGCGAGTACTCGATTGTGGGCTCATCGCCGGAGGCTTTGGTCACGGTGACCGGTGAGGAAGTCATCACCCACCCCATCGCCGGCTCACGTCCCCGTGGAAAGACAGTGGAGGCCGATAAAGCCCTCGCCACGGAGTTGCTGGCCGATCAGAAGGAGCGGGCCGAGCACCTGATGCTGGTGGACCTCTCGCGCAACGACCTTTCCAAGGTCTGCGTCGCCGGTACCGTGGACGTCACGCAGTTCATGGAAGTGGAGCGGTTCAGCCACATCATGCACCTCGTCTCCACAGTGGTGGGTGAGCTTGCCCCCAACGCCAAGGCCTACGACGTCCTGAAGGCAACCTTCCCGGCAGGCACCCTGTCCGGGGCTCCAAAGCCGCGTGCACTCCGCCTGCTTGACGAGCTCGAACCCCACCGGCGCGGTATCTACGGTGGCGTGGTTGGCTACCTGGATTTTGCGGGCGATATGGATATGGCGATTGCCATCCGGTCTGCACTGCTCCGGGAAGGCCGTGCCTATGTGCAGGCCGGTGGTGGAATTGTTGCCGATTCACACAAGCCGTCTGAAGCGCTGGAGACGGTGAACAAGGCAGCTGCGCCGCTGCGCGCCGTCCACACCGCGGGATCGCTGCAGAACATTTCCGCCGAAACGGTGGGGAACACCGACGCCCTCGATGACGGGATTTCCACACCATGAGCACGGCATCTTCAGCGGCTCCGGTCAGGCAGCCGCCGCGCTGGGCTCGCAAATCAACGCTGGTCCTTGCCACCACAATTCTGGCCTTGGCAGTGTTTGGGGCCACGACGCAGACCTGGATCGAGGTGCGACTCGACCCCACGGGAGCGTCCAACAGTGACCTCCACGTCCAAGGGAGCAAGGCCGCCACTGCGGTCACGGCGCTGGCCGTTGTTGCCTTGGCGGGCGGGCTCGCCGCTTCCATCGCCGGAAAGATTGCCCGCTGGATCATCGCAGTCCTCATCGTCTTGTCGGCGGCCGGAATCATTCTGGCCGCTGTGACCGTACTTCTTGATCCGCTGGGTGCCGCACAAGGGGCCATTGCGGCCGCCACGGGTGTCTCGGGCGGACAGGCCGACGCGGCAGCCACTGCGTTCCCGATCGTGGCCATCGTTGCCGGATCCCTCCTGGCCGTCTGCGCCATTGTCCTGCCGCTGGCCGGGCGCCATTGGACCACTCGGACCAAATACGACGCCGGCACCGGGGGGCGGAAGAGCAACAACGGGCCGGTGGACGAGATTGACAGCTGGGACAGCCTGTCGCGCGGTGAAGATCCCACGTAGGCAGCCAAAACTGGCTTTCGGGCAGGAGTGGCGCAACAAAAGCCCACACGCCTGTCCTGACGTCGGACGATGTCCCGGACGCCGTCAATAAATGGCAGAATGTAAGCAGTATTCATCCTGAGGAGATTTCACATGAGCAAAACCACAGTGTCCGCAAACCAAGCTGAATCCACCATGGCCAGCCACGCTGACGCCATCGGCCACGGAAACAGCCCGGCTGCCTGGACCTGCGTACTTGTGATGCTGGTCGGTGCGCTGATTTCCTCCATCGCTTTCGTTATCGCCAGCACCCCGATCTTCGTGGGGGGGCTGGTTGTCATGGTCATTGGCCTCATTGTGGGCGGCGTCATGCGCAAGGCGGGCTACGGAGTTGGTGGCAGCAAGCTGCAGAACAACGGCCACTAATCGTGACCGTTCTTGATGACATCATTGTTGGCGTCAAGGAGGAGATGGAGGCGCGCAGCCGCCTCGTATCCCTCGCGGAGCTGAAGGACAGGGCCGCAAGTGCCGCCCCGTCCCGCGATGCGTGGGCAGCTTTGGGCGGTCCCTCATCCGTCCGCAACGACCTCAAAGTCATCGCAGAAATCAAGCGTCGCAGCCCTTCCAAAGGCGACCTGGCGCCGATCGCTGATCCTGCGTCCCTCGCGGTACAGTACGCCGACGGTGGAGCTTCCGTTATCAGTGTCCTGACCGAACAGCGCCGCTTCGGCGGTTCGTTGGCGGACCTCGATGCTGTACGCGCCGCCGTCGAGACGCCCTTGCTGCGCAAGGACTTCACGGTTGACGAGTACCAGATCTGGGAAGCCCGGGCCCATGGCGCCGACCTCATCCTGCTCATCGTCGCGGCACTGTCCGACGCGGAACTTGCGGAGTTCAGCGCCCTCAGCCACGAACTCGGCATGAACGTGCTGGTGGAAACCCACACGGAAGAAGAGATTGAGCGCGCCGTCGCGGCGCAGGCCAAGATCATTGGCATCAATGTCCGCAACCTCAAGACGCTCGACGTCGACCGCTCGGTTTTCGCGTCCCTGGCAGGATTGATTCCGGCCGAGGCCGTCATCGTTGCCGAATCGGGCGTCCGGGGCGCCGACGACGTATCGCACTACGCCGCGGGTGGCGCCAACGCCATCCTGGTGGGGGAGGCGCTGGTCAGCGACTCCACGCCGCGCGAACGCATCACCGAATTCAAGGCAGCTGGAGCTGCCGTCATCGCCGTCAGGAACTGAGGAAGTCACTGAATCACGGCGAACAGCCGCAAGGCAGCCCGGGCTTGAGCCTGCGGCTGCCTTGTGGCACGTGGAACTACCCAATGAACTAACTGGAACAGGACGGTGAGACTGATGGTCGACGCGCCAACAGCCGGCTCAGAAGAGAATGCGGCCGACGCATTCCTGCAAGGTGGCCCTTCGCTGCGCAACGCCTCCGGGCCCTACTTCGGCAACTACGGCGGTCGTTGGATGCCCGAGTCTCTGATCGCCGCCCTCGACGAAGTCCAGGACACGTTTGAGAAGGCCAAAGCCGACCCCGAGTTCATCGCGCAGCTGAAGGACCTCAACAAGAACTACTCCGGCCGGCCTTCTTTGCTCACCGAAGCCAAGCGCTTCTCCGAGCACGCCGGCGGAGCACGCATCTTCCTCAAGCGCGAAGACTTGAACCACACCGGGTCCCACAAGATCAACAACGTCCTTGGCCAGGCCCTCCTCGCCAAGCGAATGGGCAAGACCCGCGTGATCGCTGAAACCGGAGCCGGACAGCACGGCGTTGCCAGTGCCACGGCCGCAGCCCTGTTGGGACTCGAGTGCGTGGTGTACATGGGCGCAGAGGATTGCCGGCGCCAGGCGTTGAACGTGGCCCGCATGCAGCTGCTCGGTGCCACTGTGGTACCCGTGACCAACGGATCCCAGACACTCAAGGACGCCATCAATGATGCCCTTCGCGACTGGGTGTCGAACGTGGAGCACACCCACTACCTCCTGGGAACCGCAGCAGGAGCACACCCGTTCCCCGCGATGGTGCGCTACTTCCACGAAGTCATCGGCGAAGAAGCCCGCAGCCAGATCCTGGAGCAGACCGGCAAACTCCCCGACGCCATTGCTGCATGCATCGGTGGTGGCTCGAACGCCATCGGTTTGTTCCACGCCTTCCTCGATGATGCCTCCGTGAAGATCTATGGTTTCGAGGCCGGCGGAGACGGTGTCGAAACCGGCCGCCACGCTGCAGCGATCTCCCTGGGCCGTCCGGGCGTGCTGCATGGTGCCCGGTCCTACCTCATGCAGGACGAAGACGGCCAGACCGTCGAGTCCCACTCCATTTCGGCTGGCCTGGACTACCCCAGCGTTGGTCCGGAGCACTCGTATCTGGCCGACATCGGGCGCGTCACGTACGAGGCCGTCACCGATACCGAAGCGATGGACGCCTTCAGCCTGTTGTGCCGGACAGAAGGCATCATCCCCGCCATCGAGTCCTCGCACGCCTTGGCAGGTGCCATCAAGATCGGCAAGCGGCTCACCGAAGGCAAGGAAAACCCTTCCGACGTCACCGTGATCGTCAACCTTTCCGGTCGTGGAGACAAGGACGTGGAGACTGCCGCGGCCTGGTTCAACATGTTGGACGAGGAAGGGCACGTCAAGGGCACAACGCTGTCCACGCGAAAGCCCAAGGGGCCAGAGCGCACTGCCGAAGCCGCCGTGGATGTCAACGAGGACCAGAACTGATGACTGAAGAATTCGCCAGCAAATCCGCTGCCGCCATTGACCGTGCCAAGGCAGAAGGCCGTTCCGCCTTGGTGGGCTACCTTCCCGCGGGCTACCCCACGGTCAAGGAGAGCATCGACGCGGGAATCGCCTTGGCCCGCAACGGAGCGGACCTCATCGAAATCGGAATCCCGTACTCCGATCCCGTGATGGACGGCCCGGTCATCCAGGCCGCTACTACCGAAGCGATCGCCAATGGATTCCGTGTCGCCGATGTTTTCGATGTCGTTGCCGGCATCACCGCAGCCACGGACGCGGCTGTCTTGGTCATGACGTACTGGAACCCGGTAATGCGTATGGGCGTCGACGAGTTTTCCCGTCGCCTCGCTGAAGCCGGGGGAGCAGGCCTCATTACTCCGGACCTCATCCCCGACGAGGCATCCGAGTGGTTCGAAGCCTCGGACAAGTACGGATTGGACCGGGTGTTCCTCGTGGCGCCGTCGTCCACGCCCGAACGCCTCGACATGACGGTGAAAGCCAGCCGAGGGTTTGTGTACGCCGTCTCGATTATGGGTGTCACAGGGACCCGTACCTCAGTCAGCAGCAGCGCCGAAGACGTGGTCGCCCGTGCACATGCTGCCGGTGCCGAGCGCGTGTGCGTGGGCCTGGGTGTCTCCAACCCGGATCATGTGCGCGAAATTGCCGCCTACGCTGACGGCGTGATCGTCGGAACCGCCCTGGTGGCGGCCCTCCGCGATGGCGGCGTGGACGCCGTCGGGCAACTCACCAAGAACCTCAGCGCCGGCCTGGGCCGCGCCGCTGCAGAAGCCTAGGAAAAGGAAACAGCGAAGCGAATGCAGACCGTCCTCCACGCAGCGGCAATGGTCCCCATTAGTATCCCGAGCCCTTCGTGGTCCGGTTTCGACATTCCGCTCCCGTGGGGGACGTTGCGTATCCACGCCTACGCCCTCTGCATCCTGGCGGGCATCATCGTTGGCCTGTGGCTGACATCGGCCAGGTGGAAGCGCCGCGGCGCTCCCGAAGGAAGCCTGTGGGATATCGCCATCTGGGCTATTCCCTTCGGCATCATCGGTGGTCGCCTCTACCACGTGTTCTCCTCGCCTGACGCGTACTTTGGTCCTGGCTTTGATGGCACTGGCGACCTCTCGCTGATTCCACAGATCCAACGCGGCGGTCTGGGCATTTGGGGTGCCGTTGTCCTCGGTGCGGTAGGTGCCTGGATTGGTTGCCGGCGTGCCGGCGTCAAGCTGACGGCCTTCCTGGATGCAGCAGCGCCGGGGCTCCTGCTGGCCCAGGCAATCGGACGCCTGGGGAACTGGTTCAACCAGGAACTCTTCGGGGCGCCGACCACCCTGCCGTGGGGACTTGAAATTGATCCCGCCAACGCGAATTTCCCGGCGGACATGGCTGCGGATACGCTCTTCCACCCGACGTTCCTTTACGAGATGTTGTGGAACCTCGCAGGCGTGGCCATTCTGCTGTTGCTGGACAAGAAGTTCCACTTCCGCTGGGGACGGCTCTTCTGGCTGTACGCCGTGTACTACACCCTGGGCCGCGTATGGATTGAGGCCCTGCGCATCGACGATGCCGAACAGATCAACCTGCTTGGCATTACCACCCGGCTCAATGTGTGGACAAGCATCTTTGTCTTCAT
Organism: Paenarthrobacter sp. A20; assembly: GCF_024168825.1. NCBI lineage: Bacteria > Bacillati > Actinomycetota > Actinomycetes > Micrococcales > Micrococcaceae > Paenarthrobacter > Paenarthrobacter sp. A20. The sequence goes on from NZ_JALJWH010000001.1 coordinate 3,029,938, forward strand.
TGCGGCCCTGGCCATCTTCTTTATCCTGGGTCGGCGAGGCCGGCCTGTCCCCGATACCCCTTATTTGGCGGGGCGGGAGCCGGAAGAGAAGAAGGAAAATGAGCCTGTTCCGGTGACGAGCGTCACCAGTCATGATGTGGACGCATCTGTCTCAGATACTGGTTCGCGTGGTAATCTCCCTGATAACCAAAGCGATTCGGGCCACGTTGACGAGCCGCAGGAAACAGCAGGGAAACCGGAAAAGGACACTGCGTCCACCACGGATTCCACACCTGCTGCAACTGCCGCAAGGAAGGCCCCCGGATCCACACCGGATGAAGGCGACACCAAGTAGCCGCATCCGGTAAAGGGGCAACAGAGTCACCGCTCGTAGGGCCCAGTCCACAGCGTCGTGGCACCCCGGAAACCGGACCGCAGCATACCGATGTTCACTGGTCAAGCCGGGGCCAGAGGTCTGCGTAACTGTTCGTTGCGCTGGATCGGCTGGCCTACAATTCCAATTACTAGCGCTTTGTTGTGCCCGTCACAGGGCAGGCAAGGTGGGGCCAACGTTGTCCCTTCCATACGCACGATCTCGAGGAAGGACGTCTCCCATGACCCATCTTCATAACCCCGGTTGGTCCGAAAATATCGAACCTCAGGGTGCCATGTCTCCGTTCAAGCGCTTTGCTGCGCTCCCGGAGGCCCAGGGTCTTTACAACCCTGATAAGGAGAAGGACGCCTGCGGCCTGGCTATTATTGCCACGCTCCGCGGGGAACCGGGATACGACATCGTGGAAGCGGCACTGACCGCCCTCCGCAATCTCGAACACCGCGGCGCCGTGGGCGCCGATGAAGGTACTGGCGACGGTGCGGGCCTGCTGATGCAGGTTCCGGACGAGTTCTTCAGGGCCGTCACAGAATTCGAACTGCCTGCTCCCGGCCAGTACGTGGTGGGCACCGCCTTCCTTCCTGCCGAGTCCCGCGAAGCAGAAAACGCCAAGGCCGGCATTGAAGCCCTTGCAGCTGACGAGGGACTGACTGTCCTTGGCTGGCGTGAGGTTCCCGTGGTCGCTGACCTCGTGGGTGCCATGGCCCGGGCGTGTATGCCCTACTTCTCCCAGCCGTTCTTTGCCTCCGCCACCGGCGAGCAGCTCGAACACAACGAGCTGGACTCCCGTGCCTGGCGAATCCGCAAGCGTGCCCAGAACAAATTCGGCGTCTACTTCCCGTCGCTGTCCTCCCGCACCATCGTGTACAAGGGCATGCTGACCACCGCTCAGTTGGAGCCCTTCTACCCGGACCTCTCGGACAAGCGCTTCAAGACCAAGCTCGCGATCGTCCACTCGCGCTTTTCCACCAACACGTTCCCGTCGTGGCCTTTGGCGCAGCCTTTCCGCACCATCGCCCACAACGGTGAGATCAACACGGTCAAGGGAAACCGCAACTGGATGCGTGCCCGCCAGTCGCAGCTGGCCAGCCCTCTGCTGGGCTCTGTTCCCGAAGAGCTGTACCCGATCTGCACCCCCGGCGCCTCTGACTCCGCGTCCTTCGACGAGGTAGCGGAACTGCTCTGGCTCTCCGGGCGTCCGATCACGCACTCGATCATGATGATGATCCCCGAAGCGTGGGAGAACCACGCCACCATGGATCCTGCCCGCCGTGCGTTCTACGAATACCACTCGCTGCTCATGGAGCCCTGGGACGGTCCCGCTGCAGTCTCGTTCACTGACGGCAACCTCGTGGGCGCAACGCTGGACCGCAATGGCCTGCGCCCGGGACGCTACTGGATCACTGAAGACGGACTGATCATCTTCGCATCCGAAGTTGGCGTGATCGAAGTTGAGCCTTCCAACGTGGTCAAGAAGGGCCGCGTCGCCCCGGGCAAGATGTTCCTGGTGGACACCGAGGCCGGCCGCATCATCGACGACGCCGAGGTCAAGGCCGAGGTAGCTGCTGCGAACCCGTGGGCCGAATGGCTCAAGGACAACCTGATCGATATCAACGAGCTGCCTGAGCGCGAGCACGTTGTCCACACCGCTGCGTCGGTCAACATCCGCCAGCGCACGTTCGGCTACACCACCGAAGAACTGAAGATCCTGCTCGGACCGATGTCCCGCACAGGTGCCGAGCCCCTGGGCGCCATGGGTTCCGATACGCCGGTTGCGGTTCTCTCCAAGCGTCCGCGCTTGTTGTTCGACTACTTTGTGCAGTCCTTCGCGCAGGTCACCAACCCGCCGTTGGATGCCATCCGCGAAGAGCTGGTCACCTCCCTGAAGTGCGCCATTGGTCCCAATGGCAACCTCTTGGACGGCAAGCAGGTCCGCCAGCCGCAGATCTCGCTGCCGTTCCCCGTGATCAACAACGATCAGCTGGCGAAGATCGCGAACATTGAAACCCCCGACGGCGACCGCATCGCCATGAAGGTCCGTGGCCTGTACCGCCCCGAGGGTGGTGAAGCAGCACTCCGTGCGCGTTTGACGGAGATCTGCGAGCAGGTTTCGGGCGCGATCAACCGTGGCGTGCAGTATGTTGTGCTGTCCGACCGTGACTCGAACGCCCAGTGGGCGCCGATTCCTTCGCTTCTCCTTGTCAGCGCAGTCCACCACCACCTGCTCCGCAGCGCAAACCGCACCAAGACCGCGCTGGTGGTTGAGGCCGGCGACGTCCGCGAGACGCACCACGTGGCGGTACTCATTGGCTACGGCGCTTCCGCCGTGAACCCATACCTGGCCATGGAATCGGTGGAACAGCTGATCTCCAACGGCGATGTCACGGGCGTTACTGCCGAAGACGGCGTCTACAACCTCATCAAGGGCCTCGGCAAGGGTGTCCTGAAGATCATGTCCAAAATGGGCATCTCCACCGTGGCTTCCTACACCGGCGCCCAGACCTTCGAGGCACTGGGCCTGTCCCAGGAACTCGTGGACGAATTCTTCTCCGGCACGCACTCCCAGCTGGGTGGCGTTGGCCTGGACGTCATTGCTGCCGAAGTCTCGGCGCGCCACCAGATGGCGTATCCGGAGGGCGGCATCGAGCACCCGCACCAGCCGCTTCTCGGCGGCGGCGAGTACCAGTGGCGCCGCGACGGCGAACCCCACCTCTTCAACCCGGAGACGGTGTTCCGCCTGCAGCACGCCACCCGCGAACGCCGCTATGACATCTTCAAGTCCTACACCAAGGGCATTGACGACCAGTCCGAGAACCTGATGACCCTCCGCGGGCTCTTGAAGTTCAAAGACGGAGTACGTCCGGCAGTTCCGCTTGAGGAAGTGGAGCCCGTCTCCAGCATCGTCAAGCGGTTCTCCACCGGCGCCATGAGTTACGGCTCCATCTCCAAGGAAGCCCACGAAACCCTGGCTATCGCCATGAACCGTTTGGGCGCCAAGTCCAACACGGGTGAAGGTGGCGAGGACGTTGACCGCCTGCTGGACCCGGAGCGTCGCTCTGCCATCAAGCAGATCGCATCCGGCCGCTTTGGTGTGACCAGCCTGTACCTGACCAACGCCGATGACATCCAGATCAAGATGGCACAAGGCGCCAAGCCCGGTGAAGGCGGCCAGTTGATGGCCCAGAAGGTCTACCCGTGGGTAGCCCGGACGCGCCACTCGACTCCCGGCGTCGGGCTCATTTCCCCGCCCCCTCACCACGACATCTATTCGATCGAGGACCTCGCGCAGCTCATCTACGATGCCAAGCGCGCCAACCCTTCGGCCCGTGTCCACGTGAAGCTGGTTTCGGAAGTCGGGATCGGCACGGTGGCCTCCGGCGTCACCAAGGCGAAGGCCGACGTCGTACTCGTTTCAGGTCACGACGGCGGTACCGGCGCCTCGCCGCTGAACTCGCTCAAGCACGCGGGTGTGCCGTGGGAACTCGGCCTCGCCGAGACCCAGCAGACCCTGATGCTCAACGGTCTCCGTGACCGCGTGGTGGTTCAGGTTGATGGCCAGCTCAAGACCGGCCGCGACGTCGTCATCGCTGCCCTGCTGGGTGGCGAGGAATACGGTTTCGCAACCGCTCCGTTGGTGGTGTCCGGCTGCATCATGATGCGCGTCTGCCATCTGGACACCTGCCCCGTCGGCGTTGCCACCCAGAACCCTGAGCTTCGTTCGCGGTTCAACGGCAAGCCCGAGTTCGTGGTCAACTTCTTCGAGTTCCTCGCTGAAGAGGTCCGTGAGATCCTCGCCGAGCTTGGCTTCCGCACCTTGGAAGAGGCCATCGGCCACGCTGAGGTTCTGGACACCCGTGAAGCGATCGATCACTGGAAGGCCGAAGGGCTGGACCTGGACCCCATCCTGCACGGGCTGGAGTTCGACGACGACGTGCCGCTGCGTAACATGACCGGCCAGAACCACGAGCTGGACAAGCACTTTGACCAGCGACTGATCACCATGGCGCAGGAAGCACTCAGCGACCGGATGCCGGTCAAGATCACCCTGGACGTCATCAACACCGACCGTTCCGTGGGGACGATGCTCGGCCACGTGGTGACCAAGACCTTCGGTATCGATGTTCTGGCGACGGACACCATCGACGTCACGCTCCACGGCACCGCGGGCCAGTCCCTCGGGGCGTTCCTGCCCGCCGGCATCACGCTGCGCATGTTCGGCGACTCAAACGACTACGTCGGCAAGGGCCTCTCCGGTGGCCGCATCATCGTCCGTCCGGACCGCACCAATGTGTTCCAGGCTGAGCGCAATGTCATTGCCGGCAACGTCATCGGCTACGGTGCCACCAGCGGCGAAATGTTCCTGCGTGGCCAGGTTGGCGAGCGGTTCCTGGTCCGTAACTCCGGTGCGACCGCCGTCGTCGAAGGTATTGGCGATCACGGTTGCGAGTACATGACCGGTGGCCAGACGCTCATCATCGGGCGCACAGGCCGCAACTTCGGTGCCGGCATGTCCGGTGGAACCGCCTATGTGCTGGACCTCCAGCCCGAGCGGGTCAACAAGATGGCCCTCGATACCGGTGAACTCCAACTCCTGGAGCTCGACGCCGAGGACCGCGACATCGTTCACGGCCTGCTCACCAAGCACGTTGAGGAAACCGAATCCGTCCTGGCCGGCCGTCTGCTCGAGAACTTCGACGACACCGCCGCCCGCATCACCAAAGTACTGCCGCGCGACTACGCCGCAGTCCTGCAAACCCGTCTCGACGCCATCGAAGAGGGCCTTGACCCCGATGGCGAAGAAGTATGGTCTCGAATCCTGGAGGTAACCGGTGGCTGATCCACGCGGATTTCTGAAAGTCCGGCAGCGCGAGACGCAGCCACGCCGTCCTGTTCCCGTCCGCATCATGGACTGGAAAGAAGTGTACGAAGCACAGGAAAAGGGCGTCCTGAAGAGCCAGGCCGGCCGCTGCATGGACTGCGGCGTTCCGTTCTGCCACCAGGGCTGCCCGCTGGGCAACCTGATTCCCGAGTGGAACGACCTCGTGTGGCGGGATAAGGGTGAAGAAGCCATCGAGCGGCTCCACGCTACGAACAACTTCCCGGAGTTCACTGGACGCTTGTGCCCTGCCCCCTGTGAAGCGTCCTGCGTGCTGGGTATCAACCAGCCCGCCGTGACCATCAAGCAGGTTGAGGTCTCCATCATCGACCAGGCCTTCGATAACGACTGGGTCCAGCCCCTGCCGCCGACGCGCCTCACGGGCAAGACCGTGGCGGTCGTAGGATCCGGTCCCGCCGGCCTTGCCGTGGCACAGCAGCTGACCCGTGTGGGCCACACCGTTGCTGTCTACGAACGCGACGACAAGATCGGCGGCCTGCTCCGCTACGGCATCCCCGACTTCAAAATGGAGAAGGAACAGGTTGACCGCCGCCTCGAGCAGATGAAGGCCGAGGGTACCCGCTTCCGCACCGGCGTCGCAGTTGGTACGGACGTGACCTGGGAACAGCTGCGCCGCCGTTACGACGCCGTGGTTGTTGCCACCGGTGCTACCGTGCCGCGCGACCTGCCCATCCCGGGCCGTGACCTTGAGGGTGTCCACTTCGCCATGGACTACCTGGTTCCTTCGAACCGCGTAGTGGCGGGGGAGAACCCCGAGAACCACATCGATGCCCGTGGCAAGCACGTTGTCATCCTCGGCGGCGGCGACACTGGTGCGGACTGCATCGGTACCGCCCACCGCCACCAGGCTGCGTCGGTGACCACGCTGGCGATCGGCAAGCAGCCGCCCGCCGAGCGTGCCGCCCACCAGCCGTGGCCGACGTTCCCCACCCTGTTCGAGGTCGCCAGCGCCCACGAAGAAGGCGGCGAACGGACGTACCTTGCTTCAACCGTTGAGTTCGTTGGAGAAAACGGCAAACTCACCGGCGTCAAAGTTGCTGAAACCGAGTTCGTGGATGGCCGACGCCTTCCCAAGGCCGGTACAGAACGGATCATCCCAGCTGACCTTGTCTTCCTGAGCCTTGGCTTTACCGGTGCTGAACCGGCAGGAATCACGGAGCAGGTCAGTGCAGAGTTCGACGGTCGGGGCAACGTTGCCCGCGACGGCTACTACATGACAAACACCGAGGGCGTGTTTGTTGCCGGCGATGCCGGACGTGGCCAGTCACTGATTGTGTGGGCCATTGCGGAAGGCCGTGCGTGCGCGGCCGCAGTGGACAAGTTCCTGATGGGAAGCACCATTCTCCCGGCACCGGTCGCCCCCACCGACCGGGCGATAGCGGTCTTATAGCGCCGGCAGGAACAATCTTTTACTCAATCAGCATGAACTACTTAGGGTAGGTATATGAGACGCGCGAAAATTGTGGCAACTTTCGGCCCGGCTATCTCCAGCTTCGACAACACCCTCGCGGTGCTGGAGGCCGGCGTCGACGTTGCTCGCATGAACATGAGCCACGGCGACTACTCCGTGCATGACATCACGTACGAAAACGTCCGCAAGGCTGCGGCGCAGTTGGGCAAGCCTGTTGCGATCATGGCCGACCTCCAGGGACCCAAGATCCGTCTTGGCCGTTTTGTTGACGGACCGCACGAGCTGGCCGTAGGCGATACCTTCACCATCACCACCGAAGACGTTCCCGGCACCAAGGACATCTGCTCCACGACGCTCAAGAGCCTCACCGAGGACGTCAACGTAGGCGACGCCCTGTTGATCGACGACGGAAAGGTGGCGCTGCGCGCCATCGAGGTTGACGACGTTAAAGTTGTCACCACCGTGACGGTTGGCGGCAAGGTGTCCAACAACAAGGGCATCAACCTGCCCGGTGTTGCCGTCAACGTCCCCGCCCTGAGCGAAAAGGACGAGGACGACCTCCGTTGGGCCCTCAAGCGCGGCGCCGACCTCATTGCACTCTCGTTCGTGCGCGATGCCTCAGACATCACGCGCGTCCACGAGATCATGGATGAAGAAGGCCGCCGCGTGCCGGTGATTGCCAAGATCGAAAAGCCGCAGGCAGTGGAGCAGCTCCACGAGATCATCGACGCCTTCGACGCCATCATGGTTGCCCGTGGCGACCTCGGCGTCGAACTGCCGCTCGAAGAGGTGCCGATCGTCCAGAAGCGTGCCATTGAACTGGCACGCCGCTGGGCCAAGCCCGTTATCGTGGCAACCCAGGTCCTGGAATCCATGATCGATAACCCGCGCCCGACGCGCGCCGAGGCTTCCGACTGCGCCAACGCAGTTCTCGACGGCGCCGACGCAGTCATGCTCTCCGGTGAAACCTCCGTGGGCCAGTACCCCATCGAGACCGTCAAGGTCATGGCCCGGATCATCGAGTCCACCGAAGTACACGGCCTTGAGCGCGTCCCCCCGCTGGGAACCAAGCCCAAGACCCGTGGTGGCGCCATCACGCGTGCCGCCGTCGAAATCGCCGACCAGCTGGACGCAAAGTACATCTGTACTTTCACCCAGTCCGGTGACTCCGCACGACGCCTCTCGCGCCTGCGCCCGGTCAAGCCTGTCTTCGCTTTCACCCCGGTGGAGCACGTCTGGAACCAGCTCGCCCTCACCTGGGGCATCCAGCCGGTACTGGTCCCCACCGTGGGCCACACCGACGAGATGACCGCACAGGTTGACCGCAGCCTCCTGGACATGAAGCTCGTGGACGAAGGCGACCTCGTGGTCATCGCCGCCGGTTCCCCTCCAGGACAGGCCGGTTCCACGAACTCGCTGAAGGTCCACAAGGTAGGCGACCTCGCCGATACGTCCACTGTTGACGCATCGCGCAAGGAACCCGTTGGCCCGTGGCCTGAAAAGAAGTCCAAGGCCAAGGCTTAGTCCTCCGGTCTTAAGAGAATGCGGGCCCCGCCATGTGGTGGGGTCCGCATTTCTTTTGCTTTCTGGCACGTACGACGGCGGCCACGCACCTCGTGTGAGGTGCGCGGCCGCCGTCGTGCGTTGCTTTTTTGGTCCGGTGCTAGTTGACCTGGTTGATGATGGTTTCGGCAACCTCACGCATGCTGAGGCGACGGTCCATGGAGGTCTTCTGGATCCAACGGAACGCTTCCGGCTCGGTCAGGCCCATCTTGGTGGTCAGGAGGCTCTTGGCGCGCTCTACAAGCTTGCGCGTGGCGAACTGCTCCTGGAGGTCGGACACCTCGTTCTCAAGCGCCTTGATTTCTTCATGGCGGGAAAGGGCGATCTCGATGGCCGGGATGAGGTCCGCGGGGGAGAACGGCTTGACGACGTAAGCCATGGCACCGGCGTCGCGTGCGCGTTCCACCAATTCCTTCTGGCTGAAAGCGGTCAGCAGCACAACAGGTGCAATGCGCGCCTTGACGATCTTCTCAGCCGCCGAGATGCCGTCCATAACGGGCATCTTCACATCCATGAGGACAAGGTCAGGCTTGAGTTCCTCGGCCAGCTGCACAGCTTTCTCGCCGTTGTCTGCCTCGCCGACGACGTCGTACCCCTCGCCCTTCAGAATCTCGATAATGTCCAGGCGGATGAGGGTCTCATCCTCGGCTACGACAACGCGTCGGGCCGGCTGGGCTGTGGACGTGGACTCCGTCTGTTCGGTCACGGGATCTCCTTGAAAAGGTTCGGCGGGTTCATGTCCATCTTAGTGTGGACTCTTTGATGGCTGGTTTTTGTTGCATCAGCGCGCCCGGTTCTTTGAATCAGCCTATCTGCATGTAGAGTAGTTTCGCGTGCTGGGAAAGGATCGCGTTGCTCACAGAAATGAGAGCAGTCAGCGAGATTTAACTTCCCGGTAATCCGCGCCCGAGTGGCGGAATTGGCAGACGCGCTGCACTCAAAATGCAGTATCGAAAGGTGTGTGGGTTCGAGTCCCACCTCGGGCACCGTGTTGTCGCAGGTCAGGGGCCTATATGGCCCCTGACTGTTGACAAAGACCCCAAATCTGTTGACACGGAACTAGCATTTTTATGTGGCTAGTATCCGGAAACGCGTCAAAAAGGACGGCTCTTCGTCCTTCATGGTGGTCTGGCGCGACCCCAAGATCCGGAAGCAGCAGGGCATCACTGTCGACTCCGCGCATGAGGCTGAAACGCTCAAACGACTGCTCGACGCAAACGGTCAATCCTTTGAGATCGCCCAGCAGGCACTTCTGGACAACAGGGCGAAGATACCCACGGTTGGTGAGGTAATTCAGGAGCATATCGACCTCTTGATCCGGCCGTCGAGTGGGACCGTCAAGACGTATCAGACGATGCTTGATCTTCATGTGAAGAAGGTCATCGGGCACGTCCCTGTCGACAAGCTGGATTATCGGATGATCGCCTACTGGGTGAAGTCGATGATGACCAAGGGCCGCTCACCGAAGACGATCAAGAACGTGCACGGCCTGATCTCGGCGTCGATGAACACCGCAGAGATGCTTGGTTACATCACACGCAATCCTTGCCGCGGCGTGCAGCTTCCGAGCGTCGAGAAGGCTGAGGATGAAATGATGTTCCTCACCCATGCGGAGTTCGGACTGATTATGGACGGGATGGGGGAGCGGTACCGCGACTTCACCAACTTCCTGGTGATGACAGGGACGCGGTTTGGCGAAGCGACGGCGCTGACTGTCGCGGACATTGATTTGCTGGGCAAGCCGGCCACGGCCCGCATCAATAAGGCGTGGAAGCGGGACGGGCAGAATCAGTTCTATATCGGGCCGACGAAGACCGGCGCTGGTAAGCGGACCATCGGATTGAACCCTGCGCTGGTTGACCTGCTCATTCCGTTGGTCGCTGGACGCCTTGGTGGCGACCTACTTTTCACGACACCCAAAGGTGAGCGGATTATTCACAAGCTTTACTGGCACCATTACTGGATGCCGGCGGTTAAGGCAGCCCAGGATCGCGGCCTGAGAAAGAATCCCCGAATTCACGATCTACGGCACACCCATGCCTCGTGGTTGATTCAGGATGGTGTCCCAATCTTCACGATCTCGCGTCGGTTGGGTCATGCGTCGACCAGGACAACAGAAGGCGTTTATGGGCACCTCATGCCGGAAGCACTGCAGGCCGGGGCAGATGCCACGGAGCGGTCGGTGTCGGCGTTCATGCGTTGAGCGGCTTGGCTTCTCGTGGTGCCTACGACGCCATGCGGTTGCGGGCTCTAGTCCCAATGAGCCGAGTGTTGGTGTTGCTTCGCCCGCGGACATCAGGTGCCGGGTGGGAGTCGGGCAATATCTCGCTAATCCTGGCGATCTCCGCGATGTGCTCGGACGTAAAGACGATCTTCCCCTTGCCCCAGCAGGCGTGTGGGAAGCGCCCCGCAGCAGCGCCGTCACGAAGCCATCCTTCGCTGCAGCGCATGAGTGCTGCGGCTTCTGCAGGTTCGAAGAATTCCAGATTCATAACTGTCCGTTCACGTTCGCCCAAGATTGCCAATTCATGCGCGGTTCCTACGGCGAGGACATGACTGGTGAGGAGTTTTTCCTAGGAGTTCTGGGGCAATCGGCTCGGAAAGAGAACCTAGCAGCGGCTATGCCTGAAGGTCATGTGTGAGCTAGCGCGTCTATTCGGGGGCCACGTGGCTCAGCAGTAGAGCGAGGAGTCGATAAGGCATCCACGAGTGAGAAAGTCGCTAGGCGCGACGACGAGATCAATCTATTCAGCGCTAGATGTCGTAAGGCCACCGACGACGACCAATCATCCACCGTGTAGGATCGAGCGATCGTAGCGAAGAGCGTGTCCCGACCTTGCTGCAGAATGGGAGGCATGGATCAACTCTGGGGCATTGGTGGGGTTGTTGTTGGCATTTTGGCCACAACTTCCGGTAATTGGTGGAATGAGCGCCAAAAGTTTAAGCGTGAACTCAGTAAGGAGCGAATCGCTCGGGAGCGCGCTGTGAGTGTAAAACTGCTCGATAGCATTGATTCGGAGTTAGCTGCTTTGGGGGCGTTCGAGGATGAGCACGGAGTCTTTCCCGGGGATATGGGTCGAGATCCGTCCGACTCCCCGGCGCGAGTAATGCTGACTGAGGTTTATCTCAACTGTCAGCCACGAGTGCACGCAAGGGCAGTAGCTCTGGTAGACGCCGTGGACGCATGGGCCTGGAGGGGTGGCCCGAAAGAGTCAGTCCAAAAGAGCCGAGTTGAGTTCGTTGAGGTTGTGAGGAAGCAACACTAGTAGCATGTGGCTTATCGGAAAGGGGGCAAGATGGAGCGCGATGAGGTGAGACTTAGGATACTCGGCGCACCCAATGCCATCGACGTACGCGCTCTCCACCGCGCCCTTGGTGGCCTTCTTGACCTGCTCCACGGTTCCACGGACGTTCACTGGTTTATCTCAGACTTGAGAGTCGGCAGCGCTCAAATCCAAATCCGTCCCCCGCGTAAGACGGAGGAGGAATGGGAAACTGCATTCCAAGAAATAACGGAAGGCCTCCGTCATTTGGAGACCGATTGTTCCACGCCAGCCGCATGGGGCGACTCCATGCTCGAAGCCCTTGTCCAAACTGGAAGGTTGTCGAAGTTCGCCGGTGTTGAGGGTGTAGAGGTGACTCTTGGCGAAGGTCGCCCGATCCGGTTGGACCGCGAAATCGTTGCAAATGCCGCGCGTGCGCTTAAGGCGCCAAACAAGTCGCTCGGGTCAGTTGCGGGGAAGATTGACCGCTTCATTAGCCGTAGCGGAAAGAATAACTTTGGCTTGGTGGATCAAAACACGGGCAGGTCCGTTCAAGTGACTTTTACAAAGGCGATGGAATCGCGTGTGGTCGAGGCAATCGGCAAGCAGGTGCTCGCTTGGGGAGCCCTGCGGCGGGACCATACAGGTCGAAAGGTGTCGCTCGCATTGGAAGACTTCGAGGTTGTTCAAGCCGGACGCCGGACGGTGTCTGTTGACGAGATCGTTGGAGCGTTAGGAACGGATTGGACGGATGGTCGCGGTTCAGTGGAATGGGTAAGGGAACAGCGTGACGAGGACTGAACCACGGCGAGCCATAGACACTTGTGTCTTGATCAATGTTATGACGGGTGGTGCGAATGACGATCCATCATGGTTACCTCGGAGCAAGCAAGTCCTTCAATCAGCCGTCCAAGGAAAGTACCAGCTGACACTTTCCGCATTTGTGATCCCCGAACTTGCCGGAAACGGAAGGATTAGAGGCGATCAATTGCCTCGAGACGTTCGGCACGAGCGCGTCACCCGCGCTCGCGATTGGATCAACAATGCTGGATTTATCCTGGTGGAGCTCGATGGGCATATAGCCAACCAAGCTGCAGATCTGGCCATAACGAATCAGCTTAAGGGTGGTGACGCAGTCATCTTGGCTAGCGCGATAAGAGCTAAGGTTGACGTTCTCTACACATGGGATTCGGATCTGCTCAAGCTGAACGGGGAGTTCAGCTTCGAGATAGCACAGCCGCCAACTCCAGGCGACGAAGGCCAACTCGACCTCTTTGGTGCCGCTGCCGCCTCCTAGTCGCTCGTCGCTCGCTATGAGCTGGTCTTGACTCGTGCCGTCTTAACCATTGCGTCAGTAGCCTCGTGAGCCAGTTCGCCCGGCCGAACATTTTCTGCTCGAATCGTCTCTCACGAGAAGCAGCGAAGGGCCGATCATATCGGTCCGTCCGGCGTCAGTTTGTCGTCGCGTTCAATCCAGACCTCAAGTGAATGCTGTGGGTCAGCGTGACCAGTTCGAATTGAACGCTGAAATAGAGTTGGCGAAAGTGATGCCTTACATCTTGCCTAAATTGTCAGAACAGGATGACCACCGCGTAGGACTTCGCCAAGACTCGCAGTGACGACCGTATGGCCATACTCAGTTCGATTTCATCAAGCCCCCGACTCTGGACATGTCCAGAGTCTGGGAGTTCAATGGAACTGAGGGCTTGCGCCGAGCTTAGTCGGCAGTTGCGCGGGCTTGAAACGAACCGAGGCTGAACGCATCACTGGGGATGCTCATGAACAACAACACATATCCCTCAGGACAATCGCCGGCGGAACGCGCCGCGAATGCCTTCGGTTCGTTAGTGCTGCCGACTCACCTGAGTCTGGAACGTCTAGTGAAGGTGGTCGAGGGTGTTCGGCATCGTCCCATACAAATCGAGGCGGCCGGAGCTCTGAACGGTGGCTCTATCTGTGGACTCTGGCTTTCCACGGTCGAGGTCGAAATCATCTTGCACGCCGTCAGTCCGTCAGGTCTGCACAGGCAACAGTTCGTCCTGCACGAACTCGGGCACATGGTCTTGAGGCACGATGAACTAGTCGTGCCAGCAGACTACATCGAAGTCCTCTTCCCGAACCTCCCGGTAGGACTCGTCTCACGCGTACTAGCCCGGAGCAGCTTCACTGACGACCTTGAAGCTGCCGCGGAATCGCTTGCCGATCTACTTGCCGCAGCAATCAGGAACAGTGCGAGGGAACCAAGATCATTCGAGAGGGTTTTCGAATGATTCAGATTGTGGCCGCTGTCCTGATTTGGCTACTCGTCGTTTGCCTCCTGCCTGGAATGCGGCGACGGCGCGATCATAGCGTGCTGACAGCAGCCATCACGATAGCAGTCGCCCTGACGCTGAACATCGATCAGGTCTATCCGGGCGTCGATTCCGTACTGGGTGGTCTTAACTTCGTTGACCTGTTGGCCAATGTCTCTATGGTCATTGGGATCTACTTTCTCTCGCGGGCAATCGTTCGGGCGGCGACGCCAGACGAGACGGTCGAGAAACGAGACACTCTTGGCTTGATTCTTTTGACCGTGGTGATCGTGGGCCTTGCAGCCAGCTTCAGTGCCATCGTCACCCACGGTAGTTCCACTCGCTTCATGGTGGAATACGGTGACCAGTGGTCTGCTGCCGTCTACTCATCCATCCAGTTCATATACATCGGTTACGTGGTTAGCGTTACCGGAGTTACCTGTTTCCGGTTTCGTGGCGACATGTCGAGGCCCTACTTCCGCGCGGCATTTACGAGCATCGGGGTTGGCTGTAGCTTTGCCGTCCTCCTTGTATTGCTGGTGCTCGTCATGGACATCCTGCATTTGCAAGGGCGCCTGGACGCTATGCGTGCGGTCTCACCTATTTATGATGCGGCGGTCATTGCTGCCATGGCGTTCCTCTGTGTAGGTCTGGCCATCCCGCCCGTCGCGCGTCGAGTCCTACGCCATAGGGAATCCGTGACTGAGGAGGAATTGGTCAGTGGCCTCTCGAAAATCTGGGAAAAGACCACAAAGAAACGGCAAGACGTTCGGCTCGTGCGAGACACCGCAGTGACCAGCCAACAGGACGAAGCCCAAAAGCTCCATAGAATGCTTGTTGAAGTACAGGATGCACTGCTAGTCGAGCCCAGTTTGGGCAGCTCTTTGGACATCCATGACCTCAATGTTTTGAACGCTGTTGAGAGCTATCTGGCAGGACCTTTAGGGCGCCAAGTTCCAGTTCGTAGACGGAAGGGGGAGCGAGCGATATGAAGGACGATGCCAGTTTGTCCGATACCCCCCAGACCAGATTGGCGCGAAAGCTCAACCTTCTCTTGGATCTATTTGAGGCGGAAGGATCGGAGGCATTGACCTACCCCGAAATCAATCGGCATATGAGCGAGCGGGGAACTCCACTTTCCCGCTCCCGCTGGGCCTACATGCGAAGCGGGGATAGCTCTCTGGCAAATGATCCCTCGCTGCTCCGTAACCTTGCAGAGTTCTTCGGCGTGGACCGTGATTACCTCCTGGATGATTCAGGGGAGATACCGAAGCTCGTCGACGCTCAGCTGGAACTTCTTCGTACCCTGCGTGAGTCACGTGTGCGGAACTTCGCTGCTCGTCAGTTGCAGGGGATCTCTCCGGAAACTCTTGTGAGGCTCCGCCACGTGATAGACGAACGCAAAAGGGCCCCGAGGGTGGACGATGCCGACAGCAAACAGTCGTAGGGCTCTAGAGGTAGGAGTTCTTGCTGCATCCGGGGCTTTGCTGGCAGGCGTGGCCGGTGCAGCGTACTTCGCTCGTCAAGTTGTAGTGCCGAAATACAGACGTCGTGAGGATTTGGCGGTTCGGACCGTGCACACCAATGGAGACGGATCCCTGGAAATCGAACTTCCCTACACGGAACAAACGAGAGCGCCGGGACGATACAGCTTTTGGTTTGAGCAGGGGGCAGGCCACGCATGCCTCGGCCCGGTCGTTGAGTCCCATCCCGAACGAGGCACAGTAATCCGGGTGGTTGAGCGAGTTGACTCAGGGGACCTCAAACAAGCTACGGCAGGTATCTGGAGTGGGTACGTTTACTCGAAACCGGAGCAACTTGGTGTGCCGTATGAAGGCGTTGAGATTCCGGTCCCGAATGGTGTCGCCCCTGCGTGGAGGTTCGATCCGCCCGCCAGTGTCGAAGCATCCGGTGTCTGGGCCATCCACGTCCACGGAATGGGTGGCAGGAGGGCAGGCACTCTGCGAGGCATACCCATCGCGAGGCGTTTGGGACTGACTTCGCTGGTTGTCTCGTTCCGCAACGACGGCGACGCCCCGCCGTCGTACGATGGCCGCTATAGCCTCGGTCAAGGCGAGTGGCGCGACGTCGATGCCGGCATCAACTACGCCATTTCCAATGGTGCTGAACGTATCGTCCTTTTTGGGTGGTCACTGGGCGCTTCCATCGCCCTTCAAGTAGCGGCCCTGTCGCCGAATTCTTCGCGAGTAGCCGGGATGGTTCTCGACGCGCCAGTCTTCGACTGGCGAACGACCCTGGCAGCGAACGCCAAGGCGGCCGGACTTCCTCGGCCACTTGTGCACCTGGGCTTCACCATTCTTCGATCCAAGGCCCTCCGGTGGGTGACCGGCCTTGCTGAACCGATATGTCTCGATTCCCTGGATTGGCTGGCGCGAGCAACTGAATTGAACAAACCGGTCCTCGTACTCCATGGAGAGAAGGACGACACAACGCCCTTCGCAGCATCCAAGAAAGCTGCCAGTCTGAGGTCGAACCTAGTCAGATTGGTGGAGTTTGAAGCTGAGGGCCACTCTCTGGAGTGGAATTTCGACCCTGAAAAGTGGGAGCGATCGGTCGAGGAGTGGTTCTACGGTCTCCCGCGGGCCGGCGCTAGTCCTGAACAAGCGGCGGCGCAGTCGTAGGAGATATTTGCACTGAGTACTGGTTCGCTAGGCCGACGAGCTGGCACTCGACGAGTGAGGCGTGAGCAGAGTAACGCTCGTCGGCCAAAGCCCGAACGTAACCAGCCGACTCAAGGACAAGGAGATGACGCCGGACCGTTGCTCGAGAAGCTTGAAGTCCCGACGCCAAAATGCCGGGGGATGATGGCCCGCTTCTGATGAGAAAGCGAAGGATCTGGCTCCGTGTTCGGTTCATCAAGATGGATGTCGACATTCAAACCACGGCTCACGATTGTGGAGGCTGCTGCTGTAGACGGGTCTACAGCATCAGCATACGCCTCATGTAGGCAGCGGACTAGATTCAAGGTGGGGTTGATTGTTTAGTCACTGCGCTCGCGGAATACTGATGGCAACGCAGCAGTATTTCTATTGGAACGAGGCAGTGGAGCATGCCGGCAAAAGACGCTAGCCGCAACGGCGAGTTGTCACCACAGGCGACCCTTGCCCGCCGGCTAAACCTGCTGCTCGACGTCGTTGTAGCCGAGAGGGGTTCGCCCGTCACTTTCAGGGAGATTGAGGCCGGACTCCGGTCTCGAGGAATCAAGATCTCTCGAGCAAGATGGTTCTACATGAAGGATGGAACAGGCCGCCTGGTCAGCGATCCGCAGCTGCTTGCCGCTATCTGCGAGATGTTCGACGTCGATCCCTCCTATTTGCTGAACGGCGTCGAAGGCGACGTTCCCGAACGCATCGACTCGCAGTTGGAGTTTGTGAAGTCTCTAAGGGCAGCCCGGGTGAAGTCATTCGCTGCTAGGACGCTTGGGGACGTCTCGCCGGAGACACTTCGCGCAATCTCCGAGTATCTGAACAAAGACATCGACTTGCACCCGAACGGGGAGCGTGCCGCGGCTACTCCTCCAAGACATACCGGAGATGGGCGTCCAGCAACTCCTTGATGCGGGCAGGATTGGCCGAGTAGCGGGGCGAGCGGCCGTGACGCCGCCCAGCCTCCACATCGACCTCAATGGCGCCGACCTGTTCTAGTGCGATGAGGTGTTTGGCCACGCTGGGCTCGCCGGCGCTGACGGCAGCGACGATGTCCCCTCTGGACGCAGGACCACTTGCCGTCAGGAACCTCAGAATTTCATTCCGTGAGCGGTTCCCGAACGTCGCCACGGCGTCTTCAACGTCAGGCGACCAGGCGTCGTCGTGAGGGTGCGTGATCCGTGGCATGGCTCCATTCTTGCTGAACAACATGCAAAAAGTAAGAACTTGGGTCTTGACGATACTTTAATTACCTTTGACAATAGTTTTGAGAAGCTTGTGTTGTGGTCGGTGTCGTTACTGCCACGTCGAGTCGCCACATCTGGTGACCCTGGAGATATTCGAATCCGTTAGTCGAAGCGGTGAGAGCCATGAGCCTGGAACACCTGACGGGCAATGCTGAAATAGAGAACTCAACCCCATCCCCTGTGGATATTTCGCTGCTGAGTCCGGTGGCACCGACGCAGACTGTACCCGTCGACCAAATGATGGGAGCGGTCGAAGGCGTGCGCCGGTACGTCATCTCGCACCTGGCTCGAATCGGCCGCTCGTGCGATGTGGACGATGTCATGCAAGACATCAGGATGGCTGTCTGGGACGGGGTGGCACGCGGAAACTACCGACAGATCCCTGGAGTTCCGTTCGAGGCCTGGGTGCAAGGCGTCACCGGGAATGTCTGCGCAGCGCACGTCCGCAAGGAACTCGGCCACAAGACGCTGCCGCTGCTTTTCGATCCCGGCAACGGTGAGGGCTCGGAAGTTCTCCAGCAGCTAACAGTGCTGGTCGTGACCCGTGATTACCGCGATGCCGAGGAGATCATCGATCAAGAATGGGCGCATATGGTTCTTGGGTTGACTCGGGCCGCTGTGTCAGCTCCGGTATGGCGCCTCGCTGTGAGCAGCCTTACCGAGCCGCGACGATACGCCCCTCCATCGCCGCAAGACCGTCGCCGCTGGAATGCCGTCACCGCGGTTCGGCAGACTGCAAAGACAATTAGCCAAGCGTTGGATGTAGACCCTGAGGCTGTGCATGACATGCATGGTCTGTGTCGGCACGCCGTTGGTTGTCTGCCGAGTCCGCTGCTGCGGGGAGTGGCCGAAGCAATCGTTCTGCCCGAACATCACGGCGTCGAACGGCAGGTTGCCATAGCCGCGGTTGCCGAGGAGTTCAAAGTCAGTGATCGGTATGTGGCGGTTCAAATCGGCACTGCGCGTCGCCTCTATCAAGCGGCATGGCGCGTCATTCGCAGTTCCATGTCTTCGGCTGTTTGAGTCATGTTGCTCATTGGCGAGCTGAGCCATGAACAGGCTTAGGAGGCAAACGTGGTGGAATCCCTTTGGCACAGACGAACAACTCGTCGGTGGGTGTTTGGCCTAGCACTGGCGGCCATCCTGGGCGCCCTCATTCTCGTCCTGGTCGCACCGCGGGAGTCCCCGCCTACGAAAGGGACGGGCGTCCCAACTGCTGAATCTTTGACGCCGCGGGCTCTGCCGAGCATTCCGTTGACACCTACGCCGAAACCAACAAAGTCAGCATGGATCACTAAAGCACCAGTGCCCGTTCCGCCTAGGACGGCCGACTACAGGGCGCTTGCTTCTGCGGCCGCCGTTGCAATCTATACCTGGGATAGCCGGAGTTCGTCGTATTCGGACGTTTACGCCCGTATTCGGGACTGGTGGTCCGTTCTCCCCGATGGATCTAATCCCTTGGCTGTTCTTGTCCAGGAGTTTGAGGCAACGGGCATAAATGCGGGATCCTTCGCTTCGCTTGCTGGCCAAGGCGCCTACCGAGTAGCAACGTTCGAATCCATGGCATGTGACAACGAACTTGTGAAGGTTCGCGAACGTCCGGCTCCCTGGGCGGGGCTTCACGTTTGTACGGTTCGACTCAAGGTCGTTGACCAGACAGTCAGTAGCAGCAATTCATACACAGCGCCGGTCAGTGTCATGGCCAATTGTCCGCCGGCAGCGACCGCCCCGCCTGATCGATGCCAAATGGTCGGTTTCTATGCCTCGACTAGCCGGATCGTCTACTGATGCCGCATCCGGCTTTGGCAATGGCCCTAGTCAGGCGACGAACGCTCGTGCGGGTTGCAACCGCCGTCGTTCTCGTCATCGTGCTTTCTATGGGCGTTGTCGTCAGTGCCGTCGCTTTGGCCTTGAAGGGCGACAAGCCGGAATCACCTGTCGGCTGTGTGTCGAGCAGTGGCGCTGCCACACAAAGCGTCCTCGAGAACAGTGGATCTCGACCGGATGGTAAAGCCGTTGGACTCTCCGCCGGACAGATCGCTGTGGCGCAGGGGTACATTGCCGTCGGGAAGCAACTTGGCGTTCCACGGGAGGCGATGGTGATCGCCATCATGATGTCTCTGCAGGAGTCGACCCTCCGGATGCTCGCCAACGCGAATGTCCCTGCGTCATTTCAGTTTCCTCATGACGGGGTGGGAAGTGACCACGACTCAGTCGGTTCGGCCCAGCAGCGGCCAGCGGCTGGATGGGGAACGGTGGCAGAGCTGATGGATCTCTCTTACAACGCACGTGCATTTTATGGTGGGCCCTCTGGACCGAATCAAGGTAGTCCTCGAGGCTTGCTGGATGTGCCAGGCTGGTCGGCTATGAGCAAAGGGCAGGCAGCTCAGGCTGTCCAGGTTTCAGCGTTTCCAGAGCTTTATGCTCGATGGGAACCACAGGCGACAGCCATCGTTGACCTGCTCCAGGGTGTCACCACCGTCCCGACGTGCAGCGCAGGGGAGAACGGCCGGCCAGGGCCGGTTTCGGTAGAAGGCTTGCCCCAAATCCGACGAGACATCCTGCGCTTCACCCAAGCTGGTGTAGGTGGGAGCTATGTCTGGGGTGGAACAGCCTTCAAGGCTTGGGACTGCTCAGGATTTGTTCAATGGATTTACCGCCAAGTGGGGATCGAATTGCCGCGTGTGGAGCAGTGGCGAGTAGGACGAATGACCGATACGCCGCAAATCGGAGACCTTGTGGTGCAAAATCCTCAGGGCCCCTACAACTGGGGGCATGTAGGGATCTACGCTGGCGACGGAATGATGTATAGCGCGCTCAACCCGTCCGCCGGGACGTTACTGCACCCCATCGATTGGAATCCAGGTAGTGCCTATTTCAACCTCTTATAGACGTGGGCGAGCGAGACTGTCGGGGTTCGTGGTGTTGTCATTCAGCGCTAGAGATGGAGTGCATAGGGGCGCCAATTCGGAAGACTGCGAGCAACCGGCGGATTAGGGTTCCCGGAGCGGAGGATGGCTTCCCGCACCTCATGTTTTGCGTCAACTGCAGCGTGCTGCCACTCGGGTGCAAGTGGATCGCTGCCTGTGTAAATGAACCGGATATCACCGCTCATGGACATTCATCCTTCATCGAACCGGTCGGACGAGGGAGAGGGCCACTGGTACAGGTGAGTTTGCTCTTCGAAATGCATGCTACGAGTGCTCAGGAGGCCGGTATACCGAGTTCCAAACGGGAATCATGCATTTTTCGTCCTGCGAATGAGCGTATCCTCGGCCACTGGCCGTTGGCGCGGACTTTCAATTCGGCCGTCTCGCTGCAGGGCTGGCCACCGGCCACTAGACACCCGGGACAGGAATGGGAACCCTCAATGTCAGACCAGATTTCCTCCAGTCTGAGCTTTTCTTCTGGTGTGAGGTGCCTAGCACATGCGGTTTTTCGACCACGGCCCGGCCAATACACCGGTATAGCCAGACATGGGGTTCCGGCTTTTGTAGGACGGCCGCACTCTGCGTCTAGTTCACGGGCAGCTTCTGAAGCAAGCAGGTCCGCTAGCTGGGGGAGGTACCCTGGGTCATCTGACTTCGCAAGGTCAGCGAAGTACTGCAGCCACCGTGGACTGAGGTAGGGCTTCCAAGCGACGCCTCGTGCGCTCTTGGGTGATATCTGAGTGTTTTCCTCGATCATCCCTATGGCTTGATGCCACAGGATGAGTTCCTCCTCCAGTTGCCGAGACCGCCCAACGAGGTTGGCCATGACCTCGTCCATCTCAAGGCAGG
The DNA here is from genome assembly GCF_024168825.1 of Paenarthrobacter sp. A20. Lineage (NCBI taxonomy): Bacteria > Bacillati > Actinomycetota > Actinomycetes > Micrococcales > Micrococcaceae > Paenarthrobacter > Paenarthrobacter sp. A20. The sequence goes on from NZ_JALJWH010000001.1 coordinate 3,051,425, forward strand.
ATGAGGGGTCTTTCAAATAGCGGAGAGACTCTTCCTTATAGTCCAGGAGGGTTGAGAGCAGTTTGGCGCCGGCCCTGAGCATGCGCCGTTCGGCTGCAGCTTCGTAAGCTGGCTGGACAACGGTCGGAAGACCTTCCGTTGTGTCTGGTTGTCGGCCTAGTCCCTTCTGCGGGTGCTTTCCCATGTGTAACCAATCGCTGCGGGGTGGCTCTGGAACCACCCGAATCCGTCTCCCTCGACAGGAGCTGATGGTGAGCGTACAGCAACTTTTTGATAAAGAAAAGTGCAAAAGTATATATGCGACAGGCAACCCTGTGTATAATGCAAACTTTTGTTGGCTCAGTTCACGTTTGTTGGATCCCATAATGCCACTTGTCTTGGATCCCACTGCGCTCACAGAGGTGTAGGGTGTTGGGGTCCCTTCGGACCTTGCGGTAAGTGTGGTGGCGCTGACGCTGTCCTCGAATCGTCACGCGGGACGCGAGGTCGTCAGGGGTCAAAGCACTCGGAGACCCAACAAGCGCCCGAAAGAACGCCGCTGAACGGCCAGCCCTTCGACACCACGGGGGATAGCGGTGGGGCGGGTCTGGTCTGAGGTGCAGCGTGGCTAGAGGCTGTCGGCGTTGAAGTGGTCGTTAAACAGAATGTAGTTGCTCTCACTTCGGCCTCATGAAACTGCTCTACACCCCCAACGCCGCCGTTACAACCAGCCGCAGGGCGAGGGTCCGCAAAAACAGTCGGGGAGCAACAGGAGGGACAGAAAGCAGTAAGAACGGCTCCAGCCCTGGCACGAAATCCCGGAACCAAACGCGAGCCAACGGTATAGGGGCAGTCCTATGTGATGGAATATCTGCGGTTCCGGCATTGGCAGGGTCGGTCTCGTTCTCACAGGCAAGGCGAATGCGTTACTCGTCGTAAAGCCTTCAGGCCTCTGCCTTTATGCCATCGACATTGCCGACTGACTGGTTACTGCTTTGACCCAGGAAAAGAACTGCAGCATCGGACCGTATAGCTCAGCACTTGGGCGGAACCCAAAGGCAGTGCTCCCAACGGTCAATGCTCGCCGATGGAAGCACCAGATAACTAGGAACCCACTGGGGGTTTTGTGGAGGTGGGAGCCTGAGGGAGCGGACCTCTAGAGTAGTCACATCGAAATCGCTTTCGGTGAAAGTCTTGTCTAAATGAGACCGGGAAAACTCCGTAAGGTTGGGTGCATGAACTGCGCATGAGAGATTCCGTTCATCGTCGACCAAGTACCACCGCTCTGCTCCGTTTCCGAAACGCACGACGGCGGTGTAGCTCTTGTCGAAGTTGCCCGCTAGGGGTCCTGACCGAATGCGCTCAACCTCTGCCTTCCACCTGGAGAATATCTCACTCGCGTGGACCGGGATTTCGAGTGTCGCGACTTGCCTTTGCCAGGCATGAAACCGGCCTCGTTCCTCCAGCCCCTTGTTGCCTAGGAAAATTTCGGCACTCAGCGGGAACCGTCTGATGGACTTGGCAAGTTGATCGCCCACATGAGTCTCAAGCGCCGTGAGTGCCGTCATGGCTGACGTGATCTCCGCCTCAGTCGGCAATTTTCCTGCGTGCGCTACCGCGTTACGGAGATCCGCAATGTGACGTTGCCAATTGCCGAGTGGTCCTTCTCCGCCTCGGTCCCAGTCACCCTTTAGCTTGCCTGCCAGTTCATTGAGCAGTCGCTTGGAGATGTTGTCCCGTTCGCCAAGAACATCGGCCGTTTTGCTCAAATTGGCTGATTCTTCCCAGGACAGGAGAAGGAACAACTCAGTCAATAGCGTTTCGGCGGCGATTGCTACGAAGAGGCTTGCGGCGGCTGTACTGCCCACTGCATAGGACAGCATGGCTTCCTGCCGCATAAGCATGAAAGCCGTGAATACTTCGGCTCTTGCGGCTCTATTGTGTCGCAGCAGGTTTTGTAATTGATCCTGAGACAGTGTGGGCGTTGAAGCTGCCCGCAGTGCCGGTCCGCCGTCATTGACGTGGAGAAAGTCGGGTTGCCAGTTTTGAGATGCGAAGGGCCTAAGAATTATGGGGAGGAGTGGGGGGAGAAGCTTTCGGGTTAGCCTTCTCAGTGGAGTTTTGCTGATCAAGTGAAAATAGGTCTGAAAGTCATTGACGACGTCCAATGCGGTTTCAAACGCGTGCTCCAAAGGGTCCTTAGCATCTGGCTCAAGAACGCTGATTACCTCGACGGTGGTCTGGGCGACGGGCAATGCAGGGCTGTCGCTCGCGGACGTATCTGCAGGGGACACGCCTGATGCCCCAATGGATGAGTTCATTAGCTGCATTGCAGCGGCGAAAGGGGCAACGTCCATCAAAACCTCGCTTTGGTGAAAAATCATGATGCGGCGAGAGGCATAATCGACGTTACCTTCTGCGGGCAGGCGAAAACACGGTCCATCATCTGAGATTGGATCCCAGGCGTATCTCACGGCTAGCTCAGTAAGGTTTGGAACTCTAATGGGGTCTGGGAGCGGAATGAAAAAGTGAACGATGTCGGGTGATCCATGGATTCTCGCGGTATTAGACATGAGATCCTTAGTTGACTTGTCCGGACGCCCTGTGAGTGGGTGTCTCGTGCTTGATGTGCCCAGGCAATGGCCGACTTCAACAGGGTACCCGCAAATCTAACTGGTCTTCATCCCTCCCCCTACGGATGAACTCTGAACCTGACGCGGTTAGTTGGTGGATCCTCAGCAAGCTGATACCCAGATACTGCTTAGGCCGCATCTGGAGCCTCCTATGGTCGTCGCGCCTCTGAGGCGACGTAGTTCAGGGGATACAAGTGGGATCTTCTTCCTTGGTTCTCCGCGTCCTGATGGGGCCGAGTGAACTTTGGGCATCTCGTGCCAGCAGCCAGCCCATGTATTCCATTCATGCGATTTGGGCTGTCACTGAGTAAGAGAACGTCCTGCGGGTTGGATGGAGCGTTGAAATTCGCGTTTGTTTCTTTAGGTCGGGCGAGACGGATGTATTGGCAGGCGGCCTCCCGGCTGGTTCCGTTTCCCGGGGCTAGGGCGGATATGGGCCCAAGGGCGGCGAGGCCAACCTTGACGGTCCTACGGGCTGGTCAGTCCTTGAGGTGACCGGCCCGTCGGCCGGTCCGAGCTGAGACGGTTGCGAGGAACGTCGTTGCAGCGCGAATCGAGTGGCTTGCTCGTAGTCCATGTCAAAGGCTTCTTGCTCCGAAGGAAGGGTGCCCGGCGTTACCTGCGGGGGCCCGGGTTCTCGCCACCGCACAGAGAATTCCTTCGCTCGATCCCGACCGGGGAGGGCTGCAGGCGTCCTCAACTCGGATCTGTAAAGTATAGGCTTTCCAATCATGTATATGTTTGTGGTTATGTCTCCAGGGCCGGCACCTTCACCTTCGCCAAATGGCTGGGTGCAGCTTCCTGAGCCGGTTACTTTTCCAGCGTGGAATGACTGGGTGCAGTTCCCACAGTCACAATTGGCACTCGTCAGTTTGGGGATCGTTACGCTGGCGGCTGTCGCAGGCTGGATCTCGGCCGTCTCAGCTATTAGAAGTGCTAACACGGCCAAAAAGAATCTTGGCGTTGCCTCGGAATCGCTTCTCCTTAACCAATCGACGGCGGCGGCCGCCAATTTGAACTTGGAACCAGATTTCACAAATGCCATCGCCATCGGCCGTACTTATACGACCAACTACGTGTTCGATATTGAAGTCACTAATCCAGCTACAAGATCGAACACTGTCAAAAAGGCCCCGCTTACTCTGATTTTGGACGATGGGGCGGAACGCTCTTTCGACCCCAAACCACTTCCTCGAGAGGTGAAGTCTAAAGCGGCACTGCAATTACCACTAGAGCTCCCTGCCGCCGCTCACAAGGCCGGAACGCTAAACTACGAAGTTTCGACGAACTTCCTCAGAGGCAGGCTCATCCGCAGATTCCGGATTGACCTCACCGATGCCGCGGGTCGGAAGACGCCGCTTGAAACTATTCAGGTCGAGGTGCAGCGGTGAAGCACAAAGGGGACCAGGTAGAGGTATCAGGTTCTCCACTGAACATTCTTGATGACGGAGTCATTTGGTCGTCTGATGTCATGCAAGGCCGGGGCATCCCGGTTCTCATCGTTGACGCCAGGGAGCGCCCTGACATCCAAGACTTGTTTAGTCTTCAGCAAGACCTTGGCCGGTACGGCAACGTTGGTCATGCTTGGGCGCGAGGAACGGGGAGCGTCCTCCGAATCTTTTTGAGCCTTGAGTTCATCGACCCAGTGGCCACACAGGTGGTCGTGGAATTTGACCTAGCTAAACAGCAAATCCTCATTGACTTCATCCTCAAAGCAGAGTGTTTCTTTCTGCAAGCAGGTAAGCCAGGCGATCGCAGCTCCGACGACATGCCGCGAATCTTGGTGGAAGTGTTGGGCTCTGGGGAGTTCGAAAAGGTTTGGGTCGACCTACGCCAGCGACTGACCGAGGGCCAGTTTCGCGCAAAAGGCATCTCTCGCTCCAAGCGGAAACAACTGGCCGCATCTGAACTCAAGCGCAGGGATGAACTAGTTGCCCTGCGCATGAAGGGACAAAAGGGCTAGGGCACGTCTCCTAAATGTGGTGTCCGTTGTCCGCAATACTGGATGGGACCGGACTTGATGACCCGCACGGGCGAGCTCTCGTTGTATCCGGCAACGCGGCGCTCGTCGGGGCGTTTCCGTCTGAGCAACTTAACCTTCCCAGTCATTAGGCCGGTACCCAGCGACATAGCGCATCGCGAGCTCCAGTAGCTCCTTGTCGTCTGAAGTGAGCGAACTGGTGTCAATGCCGTTGATTGCCTCAGCGAGGGCAACCTCCGATCCGTAGAGTTCAATGAGGACGTTCCACGCTAGGGTTGGGGTCCGGCGCACAGCCCTGGATCCCATTGACTGACCAAGGCTCTCCGACCTGGCACTCCTTAGCAGGGCTAGAGCAAAAGCATCGCCTTGCCGATTGCTGAGAGGCGGCAACTCGCGGTCAAGGCGCTTCGGCAAGAACAGGAGTTGCAGCAATTCCACTTCGCCGATGAGATCTTCAGTCGGGCATTGTGATACTTCTTTCGCCAGTGCCGCCCCGAGTTCCGCTGCAACTTCCTCGCCGACAAGCTCATGGCCGACGTTTTCCCAGTGGCCAATCATGCTAAGGAACTGCCACTTGGCACTAAGAGTCTTGAGTTGCTTCAGGATTTCTCTTGCGGCGGATTCTCGTTCGTCCTCGGACTCTAGAACTTTCATTAAGCGGAGACATGCCCTCGTGACGACCATTGCCGCCCCAAGATCAAAGAACTGACGGGGGCGGACTGGTAGGTCAGGGTACAAGTTGAGCAGGGCCGCCGAAGCGGGGACGACGGCGGCAGCAGGAAAGTCATCTTCAAAGGCGGTCAGTGACGAAATGACGCTCTCTTGCTCAGCAGGGGGGACGTCGCGTAGATAGGCATCAAGTGCGTTCCCGTCCTTGAACATACTGAAAGCCACTTCCGCCCGCTCGAATGACGTTAGGTTCGTAGAGCCCGACCTTTCTAAATAGAGATTGAGGATGTCGGAGTGAGCAACTACCCGTTTTCTTAACAAGGCACCTGACCAGCTTGATCCATAGCTAGGGCTTCCCAAATGGCTGGCAGCAGCTGGAAACAATCTACGAATCAGTGATTCTGCTGCATCCGTATCAGGCTTAGCTTGAGCCACGAAAGATTCAATCTCGGTCCTGTCTTGGGTAGCTAAGTCTTGGCCTTGATAGGACCTGATTGAAGTAAGAGCAGATCGGATTAGAGCAAGTTTTGCCATGAGGTCAGGTCGGAAAACCCGAATTGCCTCTAAGGCAAGAATGTCGACAAGCTCGACTCTTTCTTTTAAGGCAGCGACTGCCAAGTGAGATGAAGAGGCGTAGCGCCTAACGTCTCGCATATTTCTTACAAAAGGTAATATTACTTCCGAAAAAACATCAGCCCACTTTTCCGTATCAAAAAGGCTTACTCCTCCAACGTCATCGAGCACCTGCTGAAGGGCGTCGGCGACTTGTTGCTGAAGCACGCTGACGGGTATCGCCGGAAGATCAAAGCTGGTCTGCACAATCTTCTCCAGGTAGTCGCGGCCTGGCATGCCAGTTTGCGAGAGTGCCTCTTCGACGCGGAAGCGATCGTATGCAAGTACATAGACGACTCTTGGGAAGTTTGCAGTCAACCGGACCAGTTTGAAAAGATCTTGCACTTCGGTGCTCGTGAGCCTGTCTATGTCATCGATGAAGACCAGAACGGGCACGTCGAGTTCACTAAGGGCATTGCTCAGCTTCGTTTTTTCTGTCAGCACGCTGCCTTTTGATTTATCTAACAGCTGCTTGGTGGCCCCGGTGAGATCCTTGAAGTGCTTGAAGGCGGGCCCAGCGAAGGGAATCCATGAGAACGGCACAAGGAGACTGCTGTAATTGTCGAGCGAACTAACGATTTTGTTGAATCGGCCGTCGTTCTTCAAACTGAGCTGGGCAGATAGCTCACGGAAGAAGATTTCAACTAAGTGGTTAGTGCCTTGGAACATCCAGGGGTTGAAATCGATGACAATTCGTTCTGTGCCCATAGACTCCTTCAGTAGTGACAAGAAGGAGGTCTTACCAGAACCCCATGGCCCGTTGAGTGCCAGAACATGTCCATGCTCAGCCGGTAGCACACGAAGAAATTCTTTCAGTTCCTCCGCGAGTTTGTATCGACCGAGGAGATCCTCTGACTTACCGCTGATTGGATTGTCGCTGACCGGCACTGTGCACTCATTTCCCCGTAGTTCTTTACTCTGTTGTAGTTGACCGTGGCTCACCTCAGAGGAACCATGCATCAGTTGTCCGAACTCTATCCGTTCGTCGGTCCAACTGTCGCTCCGAAAGTGAAGTATCGGCGTACCGTAACGGACCTCCCTAAATGCTCGCGGTTATGAATGGGAGTCGACACCCGTTATTTCGCGTATGAGCGGCGCGCGAGGACCAGAGAATGATGGATTGGGAGCACGCCTATGACTAAGCGCCTCTTGCACACACGTTCGGACGGCAATGGGCTTGGCGCGTAGCTGCCGATAACGGCGAGATGATCACAGTCGACGGCAACCAGCGTTAGGAAATGGGGACGACGCTCGATCCATGGCGGATCGCATCATCGCTGGTGCCGACGCAGACAATCTCACCCAGAGGCCAATGCAATATCTGTCTATCTAGAAAGGTCCTTCCGGTGCCCCAAGTTGAGTGTGGGTCCACGAGGGGCATTTCTTTGGCAACATCTGCCCTTTTTAAAGGCGGGGATGCTGCCTCTGTTCGATGACCAAATTACTGCCCCAGACTGCTGTCAAAACTGCGGTCTGACCTACTGCGCGGTTGGACGTCGGCCGGGCAAAAATCATGTCGTCGCCGCGCTCTACATCCATGAAGTTGTGAGCTCAATCAGCTCATTCCATTGGAAGACGACTGGATGGAGCATCAGATGGTACTGGCAGCGGTGGATCCTGGGATCACGCCAAACGCGAACTTTCCTTTCCTTGAATCACTCAAGCAGATCGGCGGCGGCATCCTCGTCGGCGCCTTCATCGTCATCGCCATCGTGGCAATTATCGGCGCTGCGATGCTGTTGGCCGGCAAACTGAGCCAATCCTCGCGGCTTGCCTCAGGCGGCGGAGTGATACTCCTGTGGACCGGCCCTGTGGCAGCCATTCTCGGCGGCATCAATGGTTACATACTCTGGTCTCAGACGGCCTTTCCGTTGGGCTTCTAGCCGCTGGCGATCATGCCTATCGAGTGTGACCTCAACGGTTGGTGGCCGCCGGGTTGCGGACTGGTTTCCCAAGCCAACGACGGCGTCCAAGGCTCCATCACTTCAATCTTCGCCAACGTCCTTCAGAACATCGCCTCGTGGATGTGGGGGTTCATCACCGGGGCCTTCAGCGTTTCCGAGGTCGACGATTCGCAGTGGGCGGCCATCGGCGGACTGACCAATTGGTGGGTCATTGTGATGATGACTCCCTTGGTGGTTGTGATGATCCTTCAACTCCTCTCCGGACTGATCAGCCAGCAACCACGCCGACTGATTAGGGCGCTGGTCGGGGGAGCAGCTGCGGTGCCTTTGGTTGCCGCGGCGGTCTACCTTGTCCAACAGCTCACGCGAGTAACGGACTCTGCTTCGACCGCTCTCTTGGAGTCGATCGGAACCGATCCTTACGTCGTGTTCATGCGGCTCTTCGGCTTCGAACGCGCTCCCGAAGGCTCCGAGCGCGAATGGAACGTCATCTCCTTGGCGCCGGGCAATCAAGGTGGAGCCGTGGGCGGTGCGATAGTGACCGTGATGGCCGTCATCGTCGTGTGGATTCTGGCGTTCATCCTCATGTGCTCCATGATCTTCAGGACGTTCGCCCTCGCCGTCCTCGCGGCTGTCGCACCGGTCGCCCTCATGATGATGCCCTGGGAGAAGTCAAAGGCCTGGGCCGGGCGGTGGTGCGAAGTCGTCGTCGCGCTCTTGCTGGCGAAACCGCTGGCGGCGACAGTTCTTGCAGCGGCGATCAAGCTGTTTGCAGATTCGACGTCGTTTTCAGGGTTGGCAGCCGGCACTGTCGGTATGGTTCTCGCCTGCGGAGCACCACTAATGGCATTGAGGTTGGTGAGCTTTGCGGGTGGCGAACTCGCAGCAGCGGCTCAAACGGCTGGCGGCGGCCACATTCTTGCTCGAAGCAGCAGCGTTGCGTCCAGGCAGTTCAGCCGACAACTCGGAGGCATGACGATTGCCTCAATGTTGGGCAGGTTATCACTTGCTCGACCAATTCCCTCAAGTCGCAGAGACATCCCCACGCGCGTGTTGCCACCTTCACTACCCCTGCCGCGTAGCCTGGCGAGCACGACGCCGATACTCACACCAGGTGAAAACGCTTCGGCATCGTATGGAGCAAACTCTGCCCGCGGAGGCGCCGCAAGGCAGGACGACGTGGTGAGTGGAGAAGTCGTCACCGAGCAGAGCAAGCAAGCTTCGTCTGCGACGCCCTCGCCGATAGCCCGGAACCCGGCCGCCGGACCGTCAAAGTCAAACCGCCCAAGGACTCCTCGGCAGCCCGAAGTGCGAAGTCCCGGCAGCGCGCTGCCCAAATCACAATTGCCGCCCATCAGGCCCAAGGCTCCTGAGGGGCACTTCCCTCCGGAGAAACCCCATGACTGACGATTCCCGCGCCCTTGAGGCCGTCAAATTTCCCCGATACGAGCGCCGTGGCATTTTTATGGGGTTGAAGTGGTACCAGCTCGTGTTGCTGGCCCTCGGCATTCTGACGGCGATCATCGCCTCTGCAACGGGAGGTCCGGGCGGACTGACGACGATTAGTCCCATCTGGCTGCTGCTCATGCTGATGGGAGTGCTGCAACACGCTCGAATCCCTTATCCCATCTGGGTCAGCCTCATCACGCTGTTCTTCGTTCGACTGATTTTGGGGCAGACCCGCTACCTCGCCCGCCCCGAGAAGGCGCTGAAAGCGGGAAAGCTTGCGCTGCCAGGAGGACTCGGCAGCCTCAAACTCCAGATGACGAGCCGTGGAGAGTGCTTCATCGTCGACCCGCAGGGCAAGGAGGCAACTGTTGTCTTGCGCTGCACTACCAGATCGTTCGCTCTCCTCGACGACGATGACAAAGCGTGGGCGGCCCAGGCTTGGTCACGTGTGCAGGCCGGACTGGCCCAGCGATCGGACATAGCAAGAATCTCCGTGCAGGACTACACGGTTCCGTATCCGTCGTCAGCCCTTCAGGATTTCTACGACCACACGATCGTGAAAAATGGCGGCCGACTTGGTGGCGATTCGTGGGGCGAGTTGGCCTATCAGGACCTGATAGCTGCAGCCGGATCCGCCATGAGCCACGACGTCTTGTTGTCCGTCGTGGTGGATAGGGCCAAGTCGAGGCGGCGCATCAAGGAGTCTGGCGGAGGGATAGCCGGACTCGAGCGTGTTCTGCGGTTGGAGGTGCAAGCTATCACGACATCCCTGGCAACTCATGGAGTGCGGGTGGACGAGTGGCTTTCAGAGTCCCGACTGCTCGAAGTGTTCAGGGGTTCCTTTGATCCTGAGACGGTCTCCCGGGGGTCGGTGAAGAATGACAGCGATCCGCAGTCCGCCCAGCCAACCGGACAGCGGCGGCTTAGTTCGAGCCCCATGGCCGTAGAGGAGCACTGGACGTATCTCCGAACGGACTCCGGATTCCATCAGACCTTCTGGGTTGCCGAATGGCCGCGGCAAAAGGTGTATCCCGGATTCCTGCACCCGCTAGTTTATGTCGGAGACTTCCGGCACACGGTCACGCAGGTGATTCGCGCGGTTCCAACTCTGGAGGCGTTGCGGGACATCCGATCGGCACAGGAGGCTCATGAAACCCGTCGCAGGATCAATGCCCGGTTCGACCGACCCACCACGCGGGAGCAGCGAGCCGAGGAGGAAGAAGTATCGCAACGGGAAGAAGAGATCGTTGCTGGCCACGGCGATGTCCGTCCGACCGCCTTCGTGACAATAACCGCAGCGTCCTTGGAGGACCTGGCCCGGCACCGCCACGAACTTGAGTCCGCAGCGGCCGGCGCGTTCGTTGAACTTCGATTGCTCGCCGGGCAGCAGTGGGCGGCGTTCATTGCGGGCGGACTCCCTCTGGGAAGGGGACTGCGATGAGCCTCAAGAGCCAAGAGGTGACCTATACGCCGTCGGGCACTCGCGCCGAACGCAAGAGCCTCAGAAGGGCGACAACCGCTGAATCATTGCCGCAAAAGCGCAGACTGGGACAGCGGATCGACGAAGCCTTGGAACGGCGCGGGCACCGCGAGCGCCTTGCCGGCGACTGGGGGAGCAGGGAACCCCAGTCCCTATGGGGACCGCACAGGCTGCGGCCGGCACCTCACCGGGCCTCCACCATGACGTTCGCGGCGGCATACCCCTTCATCACGGAGTCAGGACTTGGCCACGAGGGAACGTACATAGGAACTGACGTCTTTGGTTCGGGAGCCTTTTCCTACGATCCGTGGATCCTGTACGACAAGGGAATCATCAGCGGTCCTTCTATCGTCGTGATTGGCACAGTGGGCACCGGTAAGTCCATGTGTGGGAAGTCGTTGGTTGCCCGTTCCATAACGTTGGGACGGAAAGCGGCTGTTGCATCGGATCCCAAAGGCGAATGGGTTGCCGTGGCAAGGGCTGTGGGCGGCAAGGTCATTTCCGTCGGTCCTGGGCGAACGGCTCGCGTGAATCCTCTGGATGCAGGTCCACGGCCGAGTTCATTGTCCGACACGCAGTGGAAGGCTGTCGTCCGGCAGCGGCGCCGGCAATTGATAGTGGCTCTGGTGTCGCTTATGCGTCAGGGCACTCCGTTGCATCCGGTTGAGCACACCGCTCTGGACATGGCTCTCATGGAGACCACCGCCGAAAATTCGACGCCGACCCTGCCTATGGTGCTGGACCACCTTTTGAGTCCTTCCGCGGAAACGCTCGCCCTGGTTGGCAAGGACGGCGGAGCAGCGGTCAGCCACTCGCTGCGGCGCACAGTCTCCGGTGACTTGGAAGGCATGTTCGATGCGCCATCCACGGTCGCCTTCGATGCTGACGCACCAATGATGGTTATGGACACGTCTGCGCTCATCGGCGCTTCCGAGCAGGCGTTGTCCCTCGCCGCGGCCTGCAGCGCCACCTGGCTGGAAGCTGCAGTGACAAACCCCGACGGCGGCAAGCGGCTTGTGGTGTACGACGAGGGTTGGCGGATGCTCGCCGATCCCTACATGTTGGCCAAGATGAGCGAGCAATGGCGCCTTGCGCGAACGTACGGGATTGCGAACCTCCTCATCATGCATAAGGTGGCTGACCTCAATGAGATCGGAGACAGCACTAGTGGTCACCGTCAGAAGGCGCTAGGCCTGCTGACGGAAGCGGATACCCGCATCATCTATCGCCAGAAGCATGATGCCATGCGGCTTACCAAAGAAGCCCTGGGTCTGACCGAAGCTGAGTGCGAGCATGTTGAGAACCTGCCCAAGGGCGTCGGGCTCTGGAAGGTCGGAAACCGCTCGTTCATCGTCGCTAATCGCGTGACCACAGACGAACTGGAAGTCTTTGGCACCGATGACCGGATGCACCTGTGAGGACGAGATCGGGGAGCAGCAGCCCTCTGGTCTCCGTCGGGCTCTGGGCGTTAACCGGCTACATGGCTTTTTGCGTGTTGGTCCAGGCAGCCGCTCAGCTTGCTGGCGCGGGGCGCTGTGGCGGTAGGCCGCCGTCGTTCTTCAACCCCGCTGCAGGCGTCGGCCTTTTCGCAGGCCGTCAGGACTGGATTGTTGGTGCTTCCCGCAATTGCACCTTGGACATGGCGGCCGTCTGGTGGATTGTGGGTGTCGTTCTCACGTTTCTTGCGGCGCTCGCAGCCGCGGCGGCTTTGGCGTGGAGAACTTGGAAACAGTCCGGCGCTTGGCTGCGGCAGGACATCCTGAGCAGGGATGGCGTAGCGGGCCGAGCGGAGATACTTCGGGATTTTGGCGCCAGAGCTGTTCGCAAGCGTGGGCAATACACTCGGCCAGGCCTCAGCAAACCGAGCATTCACGATGTTTCTTGGACACTTGGGCGCTCCCGTGGAGTGACGATTCATGTTTCCACCGAAGAGTCGATGGTCATTCAGGGGGCGCCTCGGTCAGGCAAAGGGCTATATGTGGTCATAAACGCGATTCTCGATGCGCCCGGTGCTGTTGTCACCACATCCACTCGCGCCGACAACCTGGTGGTCACGATGCGAGCCCGGATGTCGGATGGGCGGCCAGTGACCGTCTTTGACCCTCAGGGCATGTCAGGTCTGCCAACCACGCTGCGCTGGTCGCCGGTACGTGGTTGCGGTGACCCGGATATCGCAACCCGACGGGCTCTTGTGATCACCGCAGATACAGAGATGAAGGGCGAGAATGCTGCATGGCAAAAGCGCTCGCTGATCGTGCTCCAGTGCCTGCTCCATGCGGCAGCGCTGTCAGGGGAGGGAATAACTGCATTTCGCAGATGGTCGTCCAGCCCGGTGTTGGCCAGAGAGGCGTTGGATATCCTGGGGCGTCCGGGTGCGGCGTTGGGTTGGCAGGCAGATCTGATGGGGATTTTGGAAGACGACCCGCGGAACACCTCCAACTCCTGGATTGGGGTCTCAGCCGCCGTGGCCCCGCTTTCATCTCCTAAGGTGTTGGCGGCACTGAACCCACAGGACGAAGCTCAAGAGTTTGATCCAAAGGACTTCATCAGGCAGCGGGGGACTCTCTACCTCATTGGCACCCGCTCTGGAGCTGCGGCGGCTGGCCCCTATCTCTCGGCTCTGATTGATGACATCGATAACGCAGCGCGTGAGCTGGCCTTTATCTCGCCTGGAGGCCGACTCGAGCCGCCGCTTTCTTTGATCCTCGACGAAATTGCGAATCTGTCTCCGTGGCCAGGCCTGCCTGTGGTGCTCTCTGATGGTGGCGGTATAGGCATCTCGACGCTGGTAGTCCTGCAATCCCTTTCGCAGGCACGAACCGGATGGTCGATTGAAGAGGCAGCCACTATCTGGGATTCCGCGATTATCAAGGTGATTTTCGGCGGAGGTTCGGATGAACGTGACCTGCGCTCGCTGGCGGGTCTGCTGGGGGAGCGGAGCCTCATCCTCAACACTCGCTCCTGGTCGTCTCAGGGGCGGCAAGACGGCGAGCAGATACGTGAGAGTCCGGTTATTCGCTTGGATGAGATCCGGCGGCTTCCTGTTGGTACGGCGCTCATGCTCGGCCGACGAACTCGTCCCATCCTCTTGGACTTAAGAGACTGGCATAGGCGCAAGGACGCCGCTGAGCTGGGGCGCTCGAAGCTCGAGACCGAGCGAGAGTTGGCCGCCGGCCATAAGAGCCGACAAGAAGTGAACAACGAGGCTGATTCATGAGCACCCAGGCCGACGATTCTGACTTCGAGGTGGGGCGGGTATCTGACTTGGATGATGAGCTTACTGCGGAACTGTTCCGTTCCTCGTTCCAGCCGTCGCCGCGAAATGTGGGCGTGACCCATCGTTGGCGGGACATGTCATCGGCACAGGCGGAGATGGTGTGGCAGAGCCTCTTTGACTGGGTGCGGTGGTTCGTTGCGACCTATCAGCTGACGACGTCGGTGGTGCCGGACTGTTGGTGGCGGCATTCGGAGATCGTCGCCGAGCTATATGCGCTTCAGCGGGCGGAAGCGGCGTCCTTCACGTCCGACGACTCGGGATTCGGGCCGCTGGCGTTCCACGAACGGCTGCCACACGGCGTCGAGCGTCTCCGAACCCACACACGGACCGCCGGGTGCGTCGGGCTGCAGAGCCACAAGGAGCCGGTCGTTAGGGTCGTGCCAGCCGAGCCGGACTTCGAAGACTGGAAGCTAGGCACCCACCAGACCCGCAGCTAATTTCGTCATGCCGTTGGTCCGGTCGCTCGACATGAATAGGTGATCCCTGCTTGGGGCCGTCTAGAAGCACGAAGGATGGCTGTCGTGGCCTCTGCATCTGAACTGAATGCTGAAGCAAGCGGCGAATCGGAAGCCGCCGTCCCGACGTCGAACGTTCGCCTGTCACCTGAGGAGCGCATAGCCGACCTGACCAGGGGACTCCACACAGCGCTCGAGGAAGCCATTGACTCGCCCATGCGCTGGCAGGTTCTGCTCGACGCCTCGGCCACCCTGTGGCGGTACTCCGGAGGTAACGTCGCCCTGCTGATGATGCAGATGGCACAGCGCGGTGCCCAAGAGCCGACTCTGGTGGCCGGCTACAAAGAGTGGGCCCGGCATGGGCGAACGGTTCTGCGTGGGGAGCACGCGCTCTGGGTTATCGCGCCGCGAACGGCCTCGATGCAGGAACTGATTTTGCCTGACGGGCAGCGCAAGCTCTTGCCAGTGAATCAGCCTGCTCCTATTGATGCCGTCAGCAGAGGCAAAAAGAACGTGATCACAGGTTGGCGCGGGCAGGCTGTCTTTGACGTTACTCAGACGGAGGGCACGCCGCTGCTGGTGCCTCGCGCGGATGCTCAAGGTGGGGCGGACGTGGGTGATCTGTGGAGTTCCCTGCGTGAGGTTGCGAGGGAACACAGCTTCCGGGTTGAGGTGTCGGGATTTCAACACGGCTACACCAGTGGTTACACCGACTTTGATGCTCGTCGAATTCAAGTTGGTGCGTGGATGAACGACGAGGAGCGGGTAGCGGTTCTTGCCCACGAACTCGGACACGTCCTTCTGCACGGACCGGACGACCGCTTGGGACGACTGTATGGAAGCAGTGCAAACCATCGTGGCCTAGCGGAGGTAGAGGCCGAATCGGTTGCCTATACCGTCCTGCGGGCGCACGGCATCGATCGTGGAGCGCAGTCAGCTTCCTATCTTGCTGGTTGGGCCGACGCTGTGATCAGAGCTGAGAAGGACTTGAAGCACGACTCCTCAGAAGGCTGGGTGCCGACGTCGCGTGTCGACATCGCCAAGTCGGTGCTGGGGCGGGTGACAGCGGCAACCAAGGGGATCTTGGCGGTCTCGGATCCTCCTGGGTTCGGCGGAAAGTTCGCTGCCGCCAGTGCTGAACGGTCCGTTGTTGCGAGTCCGAGCTATGCCGGCGTCCCTGGACCCAAAGCATCACTGAACGGTCCTGAGATTGCTGGGCCCTGAACGCGCAGATGTCCGTCGGGAGAGACCCGTCGACTAAGGAAGGTAACCCATCATGAATACAAAGATCCCCATCACTATCGCCGGGAACCTGGTCGCAGATCCCGAACTGACAATCGGGGAATCCGGCACTCCGCACGCGAAACTCCGCGTTGCCGTAAACCAGCGGATTCCAAACCCGGATGGCACCTGGCGAGACGGCGAGCCGGTTTTCCACAACGTGTCTGCCTTTCGGATGCTCGCGGAGAACGCTTCAACTTCTCTGAAGAAGGGGGACCCCGTGACGGTGTCTGGAGAGCTCGAGTTCCGTTCCTACGACAAGGATGGCGAACGGCGCGAAGCCCGGCGGATCATCGCTGACACTATTGGGCCGGACCTTCGTTTCGGGACGGCGACGTATCAACGCTCCGCGCGAGCAGTTGCCGAGCCCGATGCCGCCGTGGAGGCTACTGGGCCACAAGCGACGACGGCGACAGGCTGGCCCGCGTACAACGTCACCACAAAGGGGCCGGTGGTGACGTCCCCTTTAGGCGGAGCGCCGGTGAATGACATGACTGTCTGACCTGTCTTCGCAGTTCAAGGCCCACGTCTCGATCGTTGAGGCGTGGGCTCTTCCGTGGGAGCGGGACGCCTATTCGAATATATGTTCTAATCTTGTTGTTATGAGACCAAAGCAAGACTCCACCGCTTTCGCCCGAATGATGGCCCAGATAGACGCCGATAACAGCCACCCCAGACCTGACGACGGCCAGATCATTGAACTGGAACTTGGGAGTCAGCCGCTGGTACGGGTGGGGGAGATCTATGGGCGGGCGATCAAATACACGAGGACCTTTGGGCTGGTCGAGTGGGTGGACGACGGCCGGGTCTATCACGTTGAATGGTTCCCGGCTGGGCAGGTCAGACGCGTGGACCAGGAGACTTGGCGGGGGCGACCACTGTAGGTTCTTGGTATCGGCTTCTGAACTTCGGCCAGCTATGCGACGTAATTGAACGGCGGCGGTTGGCGATCGCGACAACTAGGCCAGCGGTGCCCACGCCAGGATATGGTCGCCGCTGATCCGGTAAGTCTCGGGCCACGGAGCTCCCGGTTGCACCTGTGCTGGATCTGGTCGAATCAGCAGAACAGATCCAGGCCAAATGGGCTCGGGAAGTGCTTCGATCCATGCTGGTTGTATGTAGTTGAAGCGATTCCACCTGATGGTGACCCAAGCGCCTGTCGGCTGGGGGGCGTCGACGGTTAGGACCGTGATTTCAGTTGTAGTCCCGCTGGCCTCTTTCAAACCATCAAGACGCTTCCATTGAGCGTCGGTTTCAGATTGCCACCGCCGTAGACCGTGAAGGCGCCGACTCCAGACGACAATGAGTACGACACTTATGGCAGCGACCGTCAGCAGCAGCCAATAGGTACCGGTAACCGTAAGTGCCAGGGCGGCCAGAATAAGGGCAAGCGCCATCGTCACTGCGCTCGCAACGATCAGAGCGGGTGTTGCTACTGGTGGCTTGGGAACTGGGTTGATCTGCATACTTGCTCCGACTTCCAGTTTAAAGCTGCCACCCCGCGCTTGTCAGGCTTATTGGGGAGACGAACCCATACAAGTTGCCGACATCTGTTAGCCCTGGTTCTGGTGTGGCGGCTTGGGTGATTTCCTGCCGTAGGTGGTCCCACTGCGCTCGCTGTTCCCATTCCCAGTCCGCCGGAGTCGGACCAAGGGCGAGTGCCGCGCTATTGACGCCCCACCGATCCCGGTACACGGCCACATCACGAAGCAACGCGGCCGACTCGAAGGGATCTGCACCCTCCCCGATGTTTGTGCGCAAGTGTGTGGCCCATTCAGGCTCTTCTAGTAGCGCCGCTTTGGCTACGCGTTCCGTACGGTTCCCAATCCGCCGTCGTACTTGGTCCAGCAACGCTGCGAGGTCTGGCCGGTCTGTCGTAAGCTGCTCAGTCAGCGGATCGATGGGCGTTTGGGGCATGGCCGAGCAGAGCCTGCGAAGTCGGGCATGGGCTACTGCGGTTAGGTCCTGCGCATTGGCTTCTGAGCCCAGTGTCTCGTTCAAGGTCCGAAGGGCTCCTGCACGATTGGTGTAGCTGGCTCGGCGCCAGGCAGCGACCGCGGCGCCCCAAGCTGGAGATTCGCGCATCTCCTCAGAACGGCTGGGCTGAAGACTGTCGATAGCCCTTACGAGCTCCAAACCCGCCGCGGTTTGAGCCAGGTAATCGTACTCGCGATTCAGACGCTCAAGACTGTCGGCATGCTGCCGTTCGAAGTCCCGTACCTCGTGAGCCGTTCGCTCCGCGCCTTCGGCAGCAAGGACCTCGCCGAGGATCACCCGCCAGCTCGAACGGGCACTCGGGTCCAGGATCTCGTCCTCGTCGGGGTCGTTCTCGCTCACATAGGCCGTGTTCGAGTGCCGCCCCCGGGTCATGCTGACGTACAGCAGTTCCCGGGTGAGGCGGCCGGGGGTCACGACGGTGTGGCCAGTGACTACAGTGAGACCTTGACTGCGATGGGCTGTGGTGGCGTAGCCCAGCTCCAGGGACACCTCCACATAACTGCTCGGCAAGAGTAGGGAAGCTCCGGTGTCTTTCCGTATCGCCCACAGAACACCGTGGAATCTATCGACTCCCGTGACCTCGAGGAGCGTCCCATTGCGAAGGAACTCACCTCGATCGTCGCGAATGGACCTGTCATTCCGACGGGCAATAACGATGTCTCCACGACCGGCTCGAAGCCCGTCCCGAAGGATCACAGTACGTTCCGCGTCCACGTTGCCCAGACCTACCCGGTCGGCTTGGGCCCGTTCATTGAGCATTTGGACGGTCTCGTTATCAGGAGCTATCAAAACCGAGACACGGCCAGCCAGAATATCGGCGTGCCAAGCGGAGTAGGCGCGGTCGACCATGTCCGAGTAGTGACCATGACTAATGCGACCGTGATCCTCATACTCTGCGAGCACAGACGCACGTCCCTCACGCAGCCCTAGGGAAGCTGACCGCTCCCACGGATCCTTGAAACGCCAGATCGTACTCAACCGGGCTCCCTTGCCCTGCCGATCAAGCCAACCAAGCACACCGCCGGCATCGATGGAATCGAGCTGGCCGGGATCCCCAACCAAGAGGATCTTGGCTCCCGCTTCCTTGGCCTGACAGACCAGCGATGCGAGCTGAAGAGTTGAGACCATGGAGGCTTCATCGACAATCACGAGCTGGTTGGGCCGGAACAGCCATTGGTTCTGCTCGGCGGCCAGACGAGCGACTTCTTGTTGAAGCCGACTAACGATAGGGCCGAGGGGAACTGATGCTCTACGCAGTCGATCGTCCGCCTGGAAGAAACGCCCTGCCCTTCCGGCCGCACCAGACCCAACAGATTCATGCAACCACTTCGCGACGTTCTCAGTAACCATGCGCAACTCCGAGCCGAGAACCTCCGCGCTCGCAGCAGCAGGCGCCAGGCCGATGACGCTGCCCACCCCATACGTTGCCTCCCATGCTGCTTTGACCGCGCCAAGGGTCGTCGTCTTCCCGGTCCCGGCTGGTCCGACAATGGCGTCGAGCCGGCTGGAGCTCAGCAGGACATCCGACGCTGCCGTCAGTTGGTCATCGTGCAGGGGCGACCCTCCGGTGTTTCTGTAAGAGGTGAGCGCCCCGAAGGCGAGGTCGACCGGAACGGCTGGGCCGCCGTCGTCGTTCTTTGCCGCCAGGATTTCGTCCTCAAAGGCGAGCGTCGACTCATCCGTGTAGAGGCGCCACCCGTGGAAATCGAAGACGCTGCGCCCGGCAAATCGGAGATCATCAGCCGCATCCGCGGGAACGCCGTACCGATACTGGTTGAGTGGCACGGATTGACGCTCTGCCGCGGTGGCCACGGCATCGATCAACGCGTTGCGGTCGGCAGGGGAGGCGCAGCGGATCTCAGCGCACACACGCTCACCCTCGGCGATCAAGTTCCAGCGATTCCACGTTGACCGCCTGGCCGCCACGCGTTGTCGAGTGACAAGCCCGACGGCGGCAATCCAGTCCGCGGCGAAGTCGCCAGCGCCGAACGTACGTGAGCGGGAGCGCCGAATGGTGGAAGCTACGATGGATTCCGGGTCGAAGCCTTGGGCCTTTGCTCTGGCGCGCCACCGTGCGGACAGCGTTCGCAATGGTGACGGCTCAACGTTCTTGGGAGCTCGAGTCGAGAGCGTAGCTTGCTGGCGTAGTCTCACGATGGTTGTCGCTGTCGGGCGAGTTCCGTGGTCTTTGCTCCACTGTTCGACCAAGCGGTCCGTCTCGATATCGATGAGCCTTGAACGGTTGGAGAATTCTCGGACAAGGGCTTCGGCGATGCCAGTGAGTTGCTGGCTCGGGTTATGAGAGTTCTGTGCTGGGGCTCGGATGTCGGTTGCTGTGCCCAGGCTAGTTTGCAGGGCGTCGAAGAGGAGTCCGTTGTAATGTTCGCTGGCGGCGACGACGGCTTTGTACAGGGAACGAGAGTCCAAGGTAACCCAGGCACCGTCCGTGACGCGCTGGACCCGGTTCGCAATGACAAGATGAGTGTGGAGTTGAGGGTCGCCGGCGCGAGATTCCCAATGGTCGAATGCTGCGGCGATGACTCCTCTAGTGCCGACGTGAGCAACACCGTTCCGCCCGGATCTGGTGTTGATGACCTGATCTTCCATCCAGGCCAGTGTTGCTTCGACGGCGTCATGATGGGTCTGCAGAATTAGTTCTTGGAGTTGTCGTGGGCTGAGTGCCCACAGTGTGGAGACGGATTTCGGAACGCTGAAGGTAAGGTCGAAGCCGGCGACAGAGTGCTTTGTCGCCCGTTGAATGTTGGCCTCATGGCTGATTGGTGGCTGTCCGTGGGGCCTTCCAAGCGGTTCCTTGCTATCGGGATCGGCTGCGTCTTGGAAGATGGCACGAGCATCAGATTCAGTGACCTTGTCTCCCGTTGTGCGAGCGATGCCGCGGAGTCCGTTGCCCAGCCAACGACCCTGTGGTGTTCCAGTTTGCAGGTAATAGCTGATGGTGTCTGGGGGAGCGGGGGAGACGTCGTCCAGCATCGTTGACTTGAAAAGATACTTGAGGCCTGACCGTACGGAGAGCCTGGCGATGGACATCGTCATGGCCGTACTCCGGTCCGGTTCCTGGCGGGCAGCCAGCCTCGCCGACGGAGAATGTCGAGTGTCACCGAGTCGAGGGCGACGCCTTTAGCTCGCGAAATCTGGAGCAAAACGGCCGCCACACGGGCGAGGTCCTGGACGTTCGTTCGCTGGGCGCGTTTAAGCCGCAGAACTTCGTTGTGGAGGAGACCGTTTCTGGTTTCCAGTTCGGCGTAGATGGCATGGAGTCTTTCGAGTTCGGAGGACTGCGATCGCAGCTCTGTCGTAAGCCGGTCTAAGGTTTGGCTGCTGTCAGATGGCTCGCTGATTGTTCCGCGTCCGTGGCGCTGCTTGTTCACACCAGTTCATGTGGACTGCACGCACACTCCGCATGATTTCCCGGTCCGCTGGCCTTGGATGCCAGAGGTGTGACAGGACTGGCGGCACGGTCTTAGGGGAGATCGTCATTGCGGTCAGGGCATCTACTTAGTGGCATTGCAGACGCCAGTGTGTCAGCAAGGCGGCTTATCGACAGGAGCGGCAAACCAAGAAACTGCCCGTATGGGCGTTCCGTTTGGAGGGAGCTGTTGGCTGAGGGGTGGGGCCTCGTAATGGGTCATGCCATTCCTTTCGTCAGTAGCCATACCGCTGAATACGGCAAGACGGCGATCTGGTAAACAAAATGGCATTATGTGATGCTGCTAACAACATATAGGGCTAAAAAATCGGCCAATATAAGTATCTGGAATACCAAACGGGGTTTCTGTGCAACTGGGGAGGCTTGACGCGTCCGGATCCGCGGCCCGAAAAGTCCGTTGTAGACAACAAAAGGCGCCCGCGAATGCGGACGCCTTTTTGGCAGGCTTCGATCAACCGCTCCACGGCTGGTTGCGCTGCAATACGAACGTGGCTAAACGTCCAATGGACTGGACTGTCAGGAGAAAAGTCGGGTGCAAATCCTCTGGTAATCCATTCTCAGACGTACCGTCGCCGGGAGCCCGTCCTTCGTGTCGGATAGGGAGGCGTTGCCAGGTTGCCTCGTCCACGGTGACCCTGTCAGTAAGCCTCAATGTGGGCACGAACATGGCTGCCGTCGTCGCTCAGCCAACCCTTGCCGGCCGCATAGACCAGCATGTTGGCAAAGCGGTAGTTCCACCCAGGCCGATCCCGCCTGCAAACTCGCTGCGGATCCAATCAACAGACACCAAAACGTCTCTGTCGTCGAGTTGGCCTGCGGACGTCGTCTTGAGCAGAGCGGGGAGGTTATTCCTCGCCGCCTCGGACAACAGCACCTTGAAGCTGGTGCAATCGTCGCGCTCGTCCGGGGCCAGGGATACGGGGCTGACACGAACGTGCACGAAGCTACTCCATAAGTTCTGTCGATGATTTTGAGCGCACGAGAAGGCGTTTGGCGCGCTCCAGAACCGGAAGATCAATCATCTCGCCGCCAAGCGAAGCTGCGCCTGAGTTTCGTGAGCCGGCCAGCACAGTTTTAGCCCATTCCGTTTCTTCTTTGGTTGGCATGTATACGGATCGGACGATTGGTAGTTGCGCGGGGTGGATGCACATCTTTCCACCGAATCCCAGCATCTTCCCAGTCCCTGCGTCGTCGGCTACACGGTTCAGGTCATGGATGGACGTGGAAGGAGTATCCAAAGGCGGAGCGATGCCAGCTGCCCGGGAAGCGACGACAAGTACTGAGCGGGGATAGTCAAGAACTCTCGATCCGGGCCCTGCTTCAATGTCGAGGGTGTAGTCCACGGCGCCGAAGGCCAGACGGGAAACTCCAGGAAGCTTGGCTATGTTGAAGGCATTGATGATGCCAAGGGCACTTTCCACGAGGGGAACAATGGGCAGGCCGGTCGGAATGACGTCGACGGTTGCCTTGATGTGCTCGGCAGTTTCCGATTTAGGAATCATGACACCCAGAAGGCCGTGTCCCGGCGAGCGGGTAAGACGTTGAAGTGCTTTGAGATCGGCGTCAAACCAGGGACTCCCTGGAGGGTTGATTCTCACCAACGCGTGCATGGGGCTGGACGCGCCCGAACCGAGCGCCTTCAGTGCCTGCTCACGGGCTTGTTCCTTGTTCGCAGGCTGGACGGCATCCTCCAGATCAAGAATGACGACGTCCGCCCCAGCGGCCAGGGCTTTTGCGAAACGCTCCGGCCTGTCCCCAGGTACGAAGAGCGCCGTGAGTGCGGTTCCGATGACTGAATTTGCATCTGACGAAACCATGCCGGTGGTCATGCCTGTCCTTCCACCGCTGGCAGGGATGATTCATCTGGTCGGGAACCCTCGACACCTGGGAGGTAGCCCACTCTGTATACCATGAACGTCCGCCGGTAACTGATGACGATGATGCCGTCCTGGTTGAAACCCTCTGTGGCCACCGTCACCAGTCCCAACCCGGGGCGCGAATTGGAGGATCGTATAGCGAGGACTTTTGACCGCGAATAGATGGTGTCCCCCTCGTAGACCGGGTGCGGCATGCGGACCTCGTCCCAACCCATATTCGCGAAAACGTTCATGGACAAATCGATGGTGGATTGTCCGGTCACCAAGGCAAGCGTGAACGTTGAGTTGACCAGAGGGCGTCTGAATTTGGTCTTCTCGGCGAAGTTCGCATCAATATGGGTCTTGGACACGTTCTGAGTCATGAGTGTGAACGTCTGGTTGTCCGACTGGGTGACAGTCTTTCCAAACGGGTGGTAGTAGATGTCGCCGACGGCGAAGTCCTCAAAGAGTCGGCCCGTCCACCCTTCCACGACACGTTCGGTGCCCTGTCTTTCCTGTGCCATGTTCGTCCTCCGGAGTGTTTGATGGCAAATGCTTGATGTACATACAATATAGAATGTAGAGTAGTGATTAAGCCATAGTTTGGTGGGCATTTACCCGCCTGGCGACGAGGAGGTCCCCAAATGAGCACCCAGTCAATTGATGTTTCGTCTCTTGTGCAGCCGGACCTGGAAGCGTTGCGCCGCACAGTCCGTTCGCTATGTGAGGGTTTCGAGGACGAGTATTGGCGTGAGACGGACCAAAATCGCCGGTACCCTCAGGAGTTCGTTGACACTCTGACAAATTCAGGACTGCTGGCGGCCTTGATTCCAGCGACCTACGGCGGGCTTGGCTATGGGTTGACGGCAGCGAGCGTGATCATGGAGGAAATCAACAGGTCCGGAGGCCATTCTGCCGCCTGCCATGCGCAGATGTACACCATGGGCGCGCTGCTACGTCACGGCAGTGAAGAGCAAAAGGACGCGTACCTCCCCGAGATCGCTGCCGGGCGACTGCGGCTGCAGGCGTTCTCGATTACAGAGGACAAGGCCGGCTCGGATACCACCAGCATCGAAACGATCGCCATACGTGATGGTGACGACTACGTCATCACTGGACACAAGAGCTGGACAAGCAGAATCGATGAGTCAGACCTGGCTTTGGTCCTTGCCCGTACCTCTCCCAAGAACCAGCAAAGGACCAAAGGCCTCACCCTTTTCCTCGTGGACCTGCGAGAAGTCCGGGCTGAACAGCCGGAGTCCCTGGAAGTGGTCAAGGTCCGCACCATGTTCAATTACGCAACCAACCAGATCCATTACCACGGCATGCGGGCACCAGCGTCGGCGGTCATCGGCGAAGTCGATAATGGATTTGAGTATGTCATTGACGGCTGGAATGCCGAACGTATCCTGCTCGCTGCCGAAGCGGTCGGTGACGGCTATTGGTTTACCCAGCGCGCGACGGATTACGCCAATTCGCGGGAAGTTTTTGGGCGGAAGATTGGAGCCAACCAAGGTGTGCAGTTCCCCATCGTCGACGCTTACATGAAACTCCGCGCAGCTGACCTGATGCGCTTCGAGGCGGCCCGGCTCTTCGACGCCGGACTTCCATGTGGGGCCGAAGCCAATATGGCTAAGCACCTCGCCTCGGATGCCAGTTGGGAGGCGGCGAACGCGGCGCTGAACACACATGGTGGATACGGCTTCGTGGACGAGTATGACGTCGAACGGAAATTCCGCGAGACCCGCATGTACCAGGTGGCCCCGGTGAACAACAACATGATCAAGGCATTCATCGGCACCAAGGTTCTGGGCCTTCCCAGGTCCTATTAACTCCTAATACGTCCCCCAAAAAAGAGAACCGGAAGGCGGCGCGTGTGCGCCGCCTTCCGTGTACTAGTGAAAGGCAACGGTGAGCATGAACGAGGTCCTCTTCCAACGGACAGGGTTGATCGGCAAGGTCATACTCAATCGCCCCGCAGCGATCAACGCCCTCACTCATAGGATGGTGCTGGAGATCGAGGACGTGCTGCGCAAATGGGCTATCGACGATGGCATCCAGGTTGTCGTGCTTACAGGTGCGGGGGAGCGGGGGCTGTGCGCCGGTGCTGACATCCTCGCTATTTATCGAGATGCCGTTGTCGGGGGAGCAAGTACGCGGGACTTTTGGCGTGACGAGTTCCGCCTGGATGCCCTGATCGCCCGCTATCCGAAACCTTTCGTGGCAGTGATGGACGGGTTGGTGATGGGTGGGGGTATAGGGCTGTCGGCCCACGCCAGCCACAGGGTGGTGACGGAACGGACTCGGATGGCATTTCCGGAAACCGGCCTCGGCTTGGTCCCCGACGTCGGGAGTACATGGCTGCTGGCGAACGCTCCTGGGGAATTGGGCATTCATGCGGCCCTCACTGGGGTACGTCTGGACGCTGGGGATGTGTTGGAATTGGGCATGGCCGACGCTTTTGTTGACAGCGGCAAAGTTGGCTGGCTGGTTGACGAACTGACATTGATCCAAGCCGGCGAGGACACCGCGGCTGCGGTTGAATCGTGCCTCCAGGAGGTATCCGTGCCCGGGCCTGGTAGTGCGCTGTCTGGTGATCGGGGATGGATCGATGCGTGCTATTCCGGGGTTCCTGCCGAGGAGATCGTCCCACGGCTGCTTTCGGCTGAAGATCTCCGTGCAGAGGAGGCCGCCAAGCAGATCCTGCTCAAGTCTCCCAGCTGCGTCAAGGTCGCTCTCGAATCGATCCGTCGGGCGAGGTCCATGACTGGACTGGAAAAGGTGCTGGAGCAGGAATTCCAGGTATCCCTCCGGTGCTTAGCCGCTCCGGACTTGATTGAAGGACTGCGAAGCCAAGTCATTGACAAGGACCGCAACGCGGTGTGGGTTCCGGCGTCCCTTGGCGAGGTAACACGAGAAACGGTCCAGAGCTATTTCACCCCAGTCCATGATGGTTTCGCCGTGAATGAACTGTGAAGTGGAGCCCTGGGTTGCGTTGGGCCTGCGATGACGAAGGACACTGAGGGCCGGCGGCACTGATGCTGCCGGCCCTGAGTGCCGTCATCGAGCCTCCTGCAGCCGCGACAAAAGCCCTGACACCGAACATCGACACATGCTGATTCGACGGCTGGCGGCTGACGGCCGCTGGCGGGGTCCTTTGGCACAGTACGGCGCGGTAGGATACTTGGCACCAAACGGCAACAGGGGGCCGGCACCAGCTGTGCCGACCCCCTGTGAATTCACTGGTCCTCTGTCATTACTTCTTCCGGCCGCGGTGGCTCCGGTCGTTGTCCGCTGGCGAAGTCGGAAAGCCGCTCCATCATTTCTGCGTTGGCAAGTGATTTCCTGCGACCTTTGTCTTCACGGTGAAGGCCCTCGGCCAGCCCGTATCCGCCGGATTCCAGAACGAGCTGCCGGTCGCCGCGGAGGCTCTCCTGCGGGTAGGCGGCGACGTGTTTCGCGAGGGTGATGGCTCGCTTGAGTGCTTGGCCGGGGGGAACGATTTCCTGGACGAAACCGATCTGGCTTGCCCGGTGGACATCGATGCGGATGCCGGATTCCATGAGCCACAGCGCGTTGCTGAGACCGACGATGCTGGGCAGGCGCATGGTTCCGCCGTCGAAAAACGGTACACCCCACCGGCGGTTAAGTGCTCCGAATTCGGCGTGCTCATCGGCGATGCGGAAGTCACACCAGGCAGCAAGTTCGAGTCCGCCTGCGAAGCAGTAGCCGTTGATCGCAGCGATGGTTACCTTACCTGGGTCCAGTTTGGCGAATCCCATCGGTCCTACGTCGTTGCAGAATGTTTCATCTCCGAGCAGTTGTGGGATGTCTTTGAGGTCTGCTCCGGCGCAAAAGGAGGTGTCTCCCTCGCCTGTGATGACAAGGACGTGAGACTGGTCGTTGTCCTTGAATCGCTCGATGGCCGCCGCCAGCGCCAAGGCGGTCTCATAGTTCACTGCGTTGCGGGCTTCGGGCCTGTTGATTGTCAGGACGGTTATCGCGCCGTCGTGTTCTTCCTTTACGGTCAAGGTTGTCTCCTGGATTTTCTTGAGTTGAAGGGTTCGTATTGGCCCTGGCCAAACGGCGAGGGGGCCGTTTGCGGGTGGTCCTGCCGGGCGGAGCGGTTTTCTGCGCCGCCCGGCTGGTGATTAGCTAACGGCGTCTTGGGGGATATTTGTTGCCTGTTCGTGAGCCAGAGTGACACCGCGTGTTTCGCGCAGCGCCAGCGTGCAAATCAGCGAAAGTAATGCACAGATGGAGAGCATGAGGCCGATGCCGATACCTCCGAAGGAGGCTGCCAGGCCTGGAGCCAGAACGGGCGCCAAGCCGCCGCCGAGGACGCCAGCCAGGTTGTAACCCAGGCCGGCACCCGTGTAACGGTGGCGTGGTGAGAACAACTCCGGGAGGAAGGACCCGGCCGGACCGTATCCAACGGCAAAAAGGACCATGGTGAAAGTCTGTCCGATGGCGAACATCAATGCGTTACCTGTACCTAGGACCGGGAACAATGCCAAGCCCCAGGCCATACCGACGAGGCATGAGAAAACGATGACTTTCCGGCGTCCGAATCGGTCGGAAAGGGCTCCGGAGATCACCGTTGCGATACCGAACACGACGGAGACTCCCATGGTGATGCCCAGGACCACGGGCCGGGACAGGGCCGCACCTTCTGGGCTGGTGCCGTAGCTGGTCAGGTATGCAGTGCCGATGTAGAAGAAGGCGAAGAGCATGGTCAAGGCACCGCCGGCCAGGAGGACTTCGCGTGGCTGGTAGCGCAAAACTTCGAACAGAGGCGGACGGGAAGGGATGTTTTTAGCCTCCGCCTGGGCGGCCTTGAACGCCGGTGTTTCGTCGACCTTGAGCCGGACGTAGAGTCCGACGAGGACCAACACAATGGAGGCAAGGAACGGCATCCGCCATCCGTAGCTGAGGAAGGCTTCGTTGGAGTTACCCATGAAAGCGAGGGTGAGAAGGTACGATCCGCTGGATAGAAGCAGGCCCAGAGCCGGACCTAGTTGGGGGAAGACGCCGTAAAGACCCCGTTTTTCCTTGGGTGCATACTCCGCGGCCAGCAACGTAGCGCCGGCCCACTCACCGCCGAGGGCAAGGCCTTGAGCTACGCGTAGAACAATGAGGGCGATGGGTGCTACGACGCCGATGGTTGCCGAATCAGGGACGACACCCATGAGGACAGTAGCGATACCCATGAGCAGAAGTGTCGAAACGAGCGTTTTCTTGCGACCAAGCTTGTCGCCGAAGTGGCCGAAGAAGATCGCACCGATCGGGCGGGCGAGGAAGGCAACGGCAAAGGTGGCAAATGATGCAACCGTTGCCGTTGCCGGGCCGAGGGCGGGGAAGAAGACCTGCGGGAACACTAGGGCCGCAGCTGTCCCGTAAATGAAGAAATCGTAGTATTCGATTGTCGTGCCGGCGCAACTTGCAACTGCGACCCGGCGCAACTCCCGAGGCGTTGGTTTCTTTGTCTCCATGACAATCTCCTCTTTGAGACGTGGCCTTACATTGGGGGCTGAAAGATCCGCAGGAACAACGCCTCAATCTTCAGCGCTCGTTTGGTTAGAGCCTTGCGGCATCCTCCTGTGATCTACACAACATAGTATATAGAATCTATAGTCGGATGCTAGAGGTTCGTTAAAATTTCCTCAAGGCGTCCCCTCTGCGGATTCAGCCGGGGGAGGTCCGCCAGGATGGGGCATGCTCATTTCAGAAGAAGCGGTCCCTGGCTAATTGGTAGCGCGAGCCGCGCGT
Organism: Paenarthrobacter sp. A20; assembly: GCF_024168825.1. Lineage (NCBI taxonomy): Bacteria > Bacillati > Actinomycetota > Actinomycetes > Micrococcales > Micrococcaceae > Paenarthrobacter > Paenarthrobacter sp. A20. Next base: position 3,080,216 of record NZ_JALJWH010000001.1, read on the forward strand.
GCGCTCCCGATAGCTGGCCCAGGCTTCAAAGCCAAAGAGATCTGGAGCATTCGTGTAGTCCACCGGAATGCCGGTAGCTCGGATGGGGTTAGGCTGGTTCGTGCACCGCTGCGTCGTCTGCCAGCACCTGATTGTTTACAAGGTGCTCCACGAGGAGTTGCCCTACATGGTCGATGTGCTCATGCATGGCCTTCCGCGCAGTGTCGGCGTCCCGGTTCCGAAGCGCGACGAGTATGGGCTGGTGGTCATGGACCGATGCTTCTGCCCAGCCTTGAATGGCCGATAGGTACCGCAAAGGTACATAGCCAACCGTGGTGTTGAGGAGAGTGACCAGACGGCCTGAGTTCGATGCCTTATTAATTCTTGAGTGGACCTTGTGGTTGAGCGCGTCCAGAAGGTCGTAGTCCTGCTGTTCTTCAGCCTTTTCCAGGAGACGCTGCAGCTCCTCCAGCTCGTTCATCGCTTCATCGGAGAGTTTGGAGGCGGCGCGGAAGGCGAGTTCACCTGCGATGTGGGCCTGCACCTGGAATAGGTCACGGACGTCCTGGAGCGTCAAGGGAACAACGCGATAACCCTTGCGTGGCTCCCATTTGACCGATCCCTCGCTGCCGAGAAGCATGAGTGCTTCGCGGACCGGGGTGGGGCTGACGCCAAGCTCGTCAGCGAGCCGTTCTGTGCGAACATACTCGCCGGCGCGGAACTGGCCAACCATGATGCCCTCGCGGACATAGGCGGCGACTTTGCTGCTCAACTGCTGGTCTGAACCGAGGTCGGCGCGGCGTGGTGTCCTGCCGCGGCTCTGCTGCTGGTCCACTGTGCACCTCTCCTCGTTTTACTTTTGTCCTTATTCTATAGTCCACAGAATAAAATATCGGGTCTGCCTCCCCGCGTTGAGCTCGGGTCTGTTGTGCATACCGGCCCAAGCCGTGAGTGGGCCGACATGTCGGGGGTCGACGGACGGCCCACTCGGGGTGGGTCCAGCGGCTCTAAGTTGTTCTGATTCCTGCTAGATCTGGATTGATTTCACCTCGAGAAACTCTTCAAGGCCCTCCTTGCCCATTTCGCGGCCGAGGCCAGACTTCTTGTAGCCGCCAAATGGCGCAATCGGGTTGTACCTGGCGCCGTTGATGTCGACGTTTCCTGTGCGGAGCCGGCGTGCAAAAGCCAGCGCCCTGTCGGTGTCCGCTGACCATACGCCACCGGAGAGACCGAACCGTGAGTTGTTCGCAATCTCGGCAGCATGGTCATCATCGGTGTAGCTAAGGATCGACAGAACCGGGCCGAAGACTTCCTCTTGAGCGATCGTCGAGTCGGGGTGGACATCTGCCAGGATGGTTGGTTCAACGAAGTAGCCCGTGGCGGGTTCTGCCGGGATCTGGGTGCTGCCGGTCACCAGTCGTGCACCTTCGGCGACGGCGGTGTTGATCAGGGAATAGATCCTGGCGCGTTGGGCTTGGCTGACGACCGGTCCAAGCTTGGTGTCCGGAGAAAGCGGGTCGCCCATGGTGTAGCCTTTGGCAAAATCTGCTGCCAGTTCAACCGCTTCTTCGTAGTGATCTACCGGCACGAGCATCCGGGTCAGCGCAACACAGGTTTGTCCGGCGTTCATGAAGGCATTTGCCACACCAACTTTTACTGCCGTCTTCAGATCAGCATCATCAAGAATGACGTTGGCCGATTTTCCACCCAGTTCCAGAGCCACTTTGGTGACGTTCCGTGCAGCCAGTTCCGCGACGCGTGTACCGGCGCGCTCCGATCCGGTGAATGATATGACGTCGATATCCGGGTGCCCTGCCAAGGTTTCACCTACGGGCTGGCCGTGGCCGGGGACGAGGTTGACCACGCCCGGTGGCAGGCCGATTTCGTCCAAGGCATCGAACAGCAGATAGGCGACAAAGGGTGAGACTTCGCTGGGTTTAAGCACAAAGGTGCATCCAGCCGCGAGAGCAGGGGCGAGCTTGTTGGTGATCTGGTGCAGTGGATAATTCCACGGGGTGATCGCACCGACGACACCTGCCGCTTCCCGAGTGACCAAAGTGTTGGCCACTGTCTCTTCAAATTCATACTTCTCGACAAGGTCCGCGTAGGCGCTGATGACGGTTCGGGGAAGCGGCGCCTGGACCTTGGACGAGAGCCGGATGGGGCTCCCCATTTCCTGGGACACGGTGAGGGCGATTTCCTCCTCCCGCTTTGCCAGCGCTTGTTCAAGCAGTCGAAGATAACCGGCCCGTTCCCCCGCCGACGTTTGTGACCAGGCCGGGAAGGCGGCTCGGGCCGCGGCAACGGCTCTGTTGACGTCATCGGCAGTACCCGCGGGGACTGTTCCCAGGATTTCCTGCGTGGCGGGGTTTTCGACCGGGATGGCCTCAGATCCGCTTGTAGGCACCCACTGGCCGTTGATGTAAATGGTGTCGCGATTGCGCATCATGGTTCACCTGTCTTGTTATACAGCCACCTTATGGGCCTACTATAGATTCTATACAATATCTGCTTGCTGGCAATGAGCTGGCAAGTGCCTCGGTTCGCCGACCAAGAGGAACGTCGTTAGTCCACGACAGTTTTCATGACCAGTGTGGGACTAAGTTACTGAACGCCGGGAAGACCAGATATTCGCTCCACTGATGGCGCCCGCCTGCTCCAACGCACTCTCTCGCCTGGGGCGAGGGGTGGGTCTAAACCTGGGCGATCGGCCAAAATGGCGAGTCAGATGCGGTCATCAGCGTGAAGCTCAGCAAGAATACAGCGACTATTGCCATTTTCGCGAAATATTCTCCCGCAATTGGCGGTTCTGGTGGAAGAAATTGAAAGCGGCTTTCAATGCTTAATCAATAGGCTTTCGCATGGGACACGAGTGCCATCAAAGTTCCATGCACAGGAGGATTCGTGGCAGTAGCTACCGTCGCCGCGTTCCGGACGTTGGCGTTCCTGTTCGTGAATCGGTATGCGTCGCCAACCCGACGGCATCATGGCCTATAGCCGCCCAGATACCCGTGCTCGGGTTGATCCTCGAGGCCTGCTGCGCGGTGATCCAATAGGGGCGATCCTCCCGCAGAAAAAGCCACTAACACTCAGTGTCACTGCCGCAGTGGCATTCACCAATCTATAGAGGAGTACCCTTGAGCGACCAACAACCCGCACCCTACGGCGGTGTCCCGGCGATCACTGAACGTCGAAAGCGTGTCCGGATTCACCATCTGCAGGACATGAAGGACCGCGGCGAGAAATGGGCGATGCTCACTTCCTACGACATGTACACGGCGGCGATCTTCGACGCGGCCGGGATCCCCGTGCTACTGGTTGGAGATTCGGCGTCCAACAATGTCTTCGGCAACGAAACAACCCTGCCCGTTACCGTCGATGAACTGATTCCGCTCGTGCGGGCCGTGACCCGCTCGGCGCAGCATTCCCTCGTTATCGCGGACCTGCCCTTTGGGTCCTATCAGGGCTCAGCAGAACAGTGCTTCCACACAGCGGTACGGTTCATGAAGGAGGCAAATGCCCATGCCGTGAAGATCGAAGGCGGCGAGGGGATCGCTCCCCAGGTCGAGCTACTGTCCCGCGCCGGAATACCAGTGATGGTTCACATCGGCTTCACTCCGCAATCTGAACACAGTCTAGGCGGCTACCGGGTCCAGGGGCGTGTTGGCGGCGCCCAAAAACTCATTTCCACAGCCAAAATCCTGGAAGCAGCCGGGGCTTTCGCTGTTTTGATCGAGATGGTTCCCGGAGACGTGGCCGCCGAAGTGACCAGCCAACTGACCATTCCCACGGTGGGCATCGGGGCCGGCAGCGGCTGTGACGCCCAAGTCCTGGTCTGGCAAGATCTCGCGGGCCTGCGAACCGGAAATCTGCCCCGCTTCGTCAAACAATACGCGGACCTGCACTCTGTGCTGACACAAGCCGCCGTGGACTTCGCTGGAGACGTGGCGGGGGGTAGCTTTCCCGGGCCGCAACACGCCTTCTGAGTCGCGGATACCCGGGTACAAGCTGAGCCGAAAGCGTCTCGAAACCACGCAGGGATAGCATCATGGCATCACATTTCAAGAAAGAGGTGGAATGGAGAATCCTGTGCCAATAACGTCCCTCAAGATGGGTGAAAACGCAGCCGTGTGCGACAGGTAACACGATAAATTCAGACAACAACGACCGGGCTCTGCTCGTGAAGGCAAGCCCCGGTCGATTTATAACGGCGGACATCCCCTGATCTGGTGTGGGCTTGGTCCGCACGGTGGCAGAGCGCCGTTCCAATTCTCTAGAAGGACACACATGACACGATTTGCTGGAGCCCAAGGCTTCGTTGGCCCCTTCTCCCGCGACGGGAAGGCCGGCCTGGCACCCTATCCGCCATGGCACTACGCTGCCGACTTCGTGACCATCGAATACTGGGCCGATCCGTCGGCCGTCAAAGAACTCCTCCCACCCGGGCTGACCCTTCATCCTGATGAAGCCGGCCTTGTCACCGTCTCCTTTGTGGATTGGCAGGCCTGCACCGACGAAGGCGGGGAACTGCTCGATCCGATACGGGCCCAGTACCGGGAATGTATCGTCCTGGTCAGCGTGCAGTATGAAGGCAAGCTTATGCAGTACTGCCCGTACATCGTCGTCGATCAAGACGTCTCCATGGCACGAGGTTGGGCCCTGGGCTATCCCAAGAAGATCGGTTCGATCTGGGTTACTCGGACCATGGGCGTGAACCACATTGCGTCACCTGCTCTGGAAGCAGGAGCGGTCTTTGCCGGAACAGCCGCAGTCAAGGACCGCCGGCTGGCGGAAGGACACGTCAAGCTCAGCGGTCCTGCTGATGAATCGGCAGTGACTTTCGGGTCACGTCCGATTGTGGCCCTTCGCCACTTCCCGTCAATGTTCGAAGGACAGGAAGACGAGCCGGCAGTCTTCGAACTCGTTCGGCTGCAGGCAGAAAACATCACCGCTGGACCTATCTGGGAAGGCAGCGCCGAAATCAACGTCGAAGACTCCCCATCCGAACTCCTCAGCGTCCTGCGGCCAGTCCGCGTAGGCCGCGGCTGGCGCTACTCCCTCGGTATCAGCAACCGCCACAACTACCTGCTCCGTGACTACCGCAACGGGGACCAACTACAGACAGTGGGGGAGAAGTAACCGTGGAATCAGAACAGCTGCACCGGATCTACCTTGATCTGACAACGCCCCACGTAGCTGACGCGTGCATGCGCGTCGGCGTTCCGGTTCGCACAGCCCCTCCGGGGACGGTGCCGCTTTGGAACGGAACACATCTTGTCGGACGCGTTGCCCCTGCCCGACACGTTGGCAGTGTTGATGTTTTCCTTGAAGCCATCGACATCGCATCTCCCGGAGACGTTTTGGTCGTCGATAACGGTGGACGTCTGGACGAAGCATGCGTCGGAGACCTGGTGACACTGGAGACAAAGAATGCAGGCTTGTCCGGCATCCTGATCTGGGGTCTGCACCGGGACACCGGGGAGCTCACCAGCATCCGGCTTCCCGTCTTCAGTCTCGGGGCATCGCCTGTGGGGCCACAGCGACTTGACGCCCGCGGTGAAGACGCGCTAACAGCGGCCAGAAGCGGCGAGCACTGCGTTTCAAGCGCGGATTTCGTCCTCGCAGACGACGACGGGGTCCTGTTTATCCCCCTCGAGCACGCCGCGGAGGTGGCGGCGGTGGCAACCACGATCCGGGACACTGAACGAACCCAGGCAGCCCGCATGCACCACGGCACAACGTTCCGGACACAAGCCCGCCTAGGTGATTACCTGGAAGCCCGCAGCGCTGACCCTGACTTCACTTTCCGGCAGCACCTTCGTGCCTTCGGCGGAGAGATCGAAGAATAAGAGCGGACTGCTGGGGCGCACTGCAACCGCCCCAGCAGTCCCCCGAAACCGTCGAGGCCTCTGGGCAGCCAGCGTCCCTAGGCCGGCTGCCTCATTTAGCCGGCACGTCCACAAACCGCGGTCATGGACATGCCATAGCCCCCGTTCTGTCGACAGAACCTGCCGCCCACATCGCCCAGGCTGGCCCTTGGCGCGCCTTCCCACCCTTCGCGTTACCTTCCCAACAGGACGATTCCATCTAAGGATTCCCATGACCGACGCACCCATCACAGACCACACGGTCCCGGCCCAGGCGCACGCCAGCGAGAAAGCCCTTCACACCGAGGATGCAGGGTACCACAAAGACCTCAAACCCCGTCAAATCCAAATGATCGCCATCGGCGGCGCCATCGGCACCGGCCTGTTTTTGGGAGCGGGTGGCCGGCTTAACGCCGCTGGACCATCACTGGTTTTCTCCTACGCGATCTGCGGTTTCATCGCTTTCCTCATCCTGCGAGCCCTGGGCGAGCTGGTGATGCATCGCCCTTCGTCGGGATCCTTCGTCTCCTACGCACGCGAATTCTTCGGCGAGAAGGCTGCCTTCGTGTCGGGCTGGTTCTACTGGATCGCGTGGGCAACCATCACCATCGTGGACATCACCGCGTGCGCCCTTTACATGAACTTCTTCGGTAAATACGTCCCTTGGATGGGCGCAGTTCCACAGTGGGCATGGGCTCTGATCGCACTGGTCGTGGTGCTCAGCCTGAACGTGGTTTCCGTTAAAGTGTTCGGTGAAATGGAATTCTGGTTCGCCCTCATCAAGGTCGGCGCACTAGTAGCCTTCCTCCTAGTCGGCATCTACTTCGTCATCTTCGGTACCCCTGTCGCCGGCCAGGAAGTCGGTTTAACCCTCATCACGGACAATGGCGGACTCTTCCCCAACGGCGTTCTTCCTACGATCCTCCTTATGCAGGGTGTGCTCTTCGCCTACGGCGCCATTGAACTCGTCGGCACGGCCGCCGGCGAGACCAAAAACCCAGAGAAGATCATGCCCAAGGCCATCAACTCTGTGGTGTTCCGTATCGCAGTCTTCTACGTTGGCTCTGTACTCCTGCTGGCCCTGCTCCTGCCCTACACTTCCTACGAAAAGGGCGTCAGCCCCTTTGTGACGTTCTTCGGGTCCATCGGCATCCAAGGTGTGGACGTCATCATGAATCTCGTGGTCCTCACCGCTGCGCTCTCGTCCTTGAACGCCGGACTATACTCCACCGGCCGCATCCTGCGTTCGATGTCCGTCGCCGGGTCTGCCCCGAAGTTCGCCCAGCATATGAATAAGGCAGGTGTGCCCTACGGTGGCATCGCCATCACCGCCGGAGTTTCCCTTCTTGGCGTTCCCTTGAACTACTATGTTCCGGCCGAGGCCTTCGAAATCGTGCTGAACATTGCCGCCGTCGGGATCATCACCACCTGGGCGACCATCCTCCTCTGCCAGGTCCAGCTGCAACGATTGGCCGCCAAGGGCTGGGTCAAGCGGCCGGCGTTCCGGATGCCTGGCGCCCCCTATACCAACTACCTCGCGTTGTTGTTCATTATTGGGGTGCTGGTCATGGTGTTCATCGATTCTCCGCTGACGATGCTGGTCACGGCAGTCGCATGTGCCCTTATGGTGGTGGGCTGGTTCCTGTGCCGCAAACGGATCCGGGAGCTCGCCCCCGTCCGTGAAGGATTCACCGGAACCGCCCCTGTTGTGGCCAATCGGCCCCTACGGAATGACCCTGTCAAGTAACGTCAGGCACTATCGGGGGATACCGTGCCTTTATCGATCCGGGCGCCCTAGGCCTAGGTTTTGAAGTCATGCTCGACGTCATTCTTGGGGGTCGACAGGGAAGCCATCGTCCTTTCCCCACGGCCTGGTCGCCGGCCACGACCAGGCCGTGGACTTAAGCCGCCTTTTTGGGGCACCCGACTAAGTCCTGTGAATAGCTGTCGATCTTCGGCGGGGAAATCTTGAAAGGCTAATACAAGGAGGACGGCAAAGATGCCGAATCAGCGCAATCCCCTCTTTCCCCCAGCCGCTCACGAGGCGCCTGAACATCAAGTGATCACAGTGACCAAGCGCCTGTTGGCATCATGGCAGCGCAGTCAGGACTACGGGGTTTCGGCCGAGGGGGTGGACCCGGTATGGGCTGGCCAGATCAGTCCGGATTCACTCTTCTTCCAATGCGGTCAGGAAGTACTCACCGCCATGCACCAGACGCTGGCCAACGAACCGCTGGGCCTGATGCTTACCGACGCCGATGGCATGGTCCTGAACCGGTTCAGCGGCGATTCATCTCTCCTTCAGGCGCTGGACAAGGTTCATCTGGCCCCGGGCTTTGCCTTTTCGGAAAGGGAAGCCGGGACAAATGGTCTGGGCCTCGCGCTGGCAGATCGGGTACCAAGTCTGGTGAGAGCTGAGGAGCACTACTCTGCGAGCCTGCGCATGTTCACTTGCGCGGCGGTCCCTGTCTTCGAACCACTGAGCGGCCGGCTGGAGGGCTGCGTCAATATCACCACTTACACCCGCTCATCACCTGAGCTGTTGTTGGCTCTGGCACAATCAGCTGCTAGCCATACCTCATCCCTCATGCTCGCCCGCTCACAGGGACTGGTGGCCAAGCCCGGGCCGAGGGGCGTGGTTTTCCGTGTTCACGGAAAACTCGAACCGGGCGCCGGAACGTGGCGAGCCACCTCGACTTCCTGGACTCGAGCGCTCGAAAAAACAGCAGCGGCATTGTCGGCAGGACGGGTCGTCGCGGCGCTCGGCGAACAAGGGTCAGGACGGTCAACATTATTGGGTCAGGCACTGAGGCAAGTCCATCCGCGTATCCGTATTCTTTGCGCCGCAGCACCCGCGCCAGCGGATGTTGACGCATGGCTTTCTCTATGGACCCCCGAACTGGCCAAAGCAGGGACGGCGGTCATCGTGGAGAACTGTGATACCTTGCCGGCGTGGGCGGCTCGCGATCTGTATTTCCGGACCGAAGCTGCCCTCAGATTGCGTCGGGCGTCTGCTCACACCAGCCTGCCGTCATTGGCCCTAACCGCTGAAGAGTTGTCTACCATTCCACAACCTTTGGCAGCTGCCGTTGGGACAGTGGTCGCCGTACCAGCGTTGCGGGAACGTCCCGAGGACATCGTTCCACTGGCCCGACACGCGGCCAGACAAACCCGGCTGCGGGCCATCGACTTCACTCCCGCAGCGGAGCGGGTCCTTACAGGGCACGAATGGCCAGGGAACATCGATGAGCTGAACCGCGTGGTGCACGCGGCAGCGCTACGGACCGAAGTCATCGACGTACAGCATCTTCCGGCCTCACTTTCGCAGCGACCATCCCGACGCCTTACTCACATGGAAACGATAGAACGCGAGGAAATCGACCGGCTTCTGTCAAAACCAGGTATGACGGCCGCCATCGTTGCGGTAGAGCTGGGCGTCAGCCGCGCCACGATCTACCGTCGTATGGCACGCCTGGGTATCAGCGTGCCCAAGTCCTCCACGTGATTGACGGGAGCTTATCGGCACATCGACGGAGTCGCCCACTTTCCGGTGCACCCACACACACGCCTGGCCGGAGACGAATGGGAGCCCCACGTCCGGCTACCAATTACCGTATTGCTGCCCTCGGACCGACACCCGAGGAGACACCACCTTCGGGAGGCGGCTGTCTCAATAATGAGACAGGGACCACATGTTTAGGCCGTCAGAACGGCCGTACTGTCGAGGATGTCGCGACTATGGCAGTCGTGAAAAGGAGAAGATCATGTACACCAGAGACGGCGAGAACTACTTCATCGTTGACTCCCACATCGCACTGTGGGACGCCCGCCCGGAGAACCAGCGCAACATCCACGGCAAGCAGTTCATCGACTGCTTCTACGATTACCACCGCAACCTTTCCCCGGAAAAAGAACAGTGGTCCTACGACGAATACCTCTACCAGGGGGGTCAGCGTCTGATGAAGGATGTCTTCGAGGACGGCTACGTCGACCACGCCATTTTCCAGCCGGCCCACCTTGGTGAGTTTTACAAGACGGGTTTCGGGCAAACTGAGGAGGCCTACGGACTGGCAGCAGCGAATCCTGAGAGGCTGACGTACAACCACAACTTCGACCCCCGTTACGGCGAGGCCGGGCTGGACCGGCTCCGTGCCGACCACGAGAAGATGGGCTTCAAGGGTGTCAAACTCTACACCGCCGAATGGCACGGAGAATCCCGGGGCTACAAGCTCTCGGACAAATGGTCCTACCGGTACTTTGAGGAGTGCCGAGAGCTCGGCATCAAGAACATCCATGTCCATAAGGGCCCAACCATCCGGCCTCTCGACAGGGACGCCTTCGACGTCGCAGACGTTGACCACGTGGCTTCGGACTTTACTGACCTGAACTTCATTGTCGAGCATGTGGGGCTGCCCCGCCTTGAGGACTTCTGCTGGATCGCCACGCAGGAACCCAACGTCTACGGCGGACTTGCTGTAGCGATGCCGTTCATCCACACCCGCCCGCGCTACTTCGCCCAGATCATCGGCGAACTCATCTACTGGATCGGAGAGGATCGGATCCAGTTCGCCAGCGACTACGCCCTGTGGACGCCGAAGTGGCTTATTGAACGTTTCGTGGACTTCCAAATCCCTGCAGACATGACCGAATACGGGCCACTGACCACCGCGCAGAAAAAGAAGATCCTCGGACTCAATGCGGCAAAGATGTACGACATCCCGGTACCGAAGGAACTCCAGCTCCCTGATGCCAACGAGACCACGACCGGTCCTCGGGAACCGGAACGCGCCGACCTGGCAGGCATTCGATGAATGCCACGTGGGCGGAAGACCAGCGGCAGGATCCTGCCCTGATCGGGAAGCACGACATCCTCCGGGTGCTGGGAGGTGTCTTTGATCCTGAATTGGACGAGCCGATCACCGATCTGGGCTTTGTTCGTTCCGTGTCCGTGGCCGCCGGCGATGCCGGGACGGACGTTCACGTTCATCTGCGGCTGCCAACGTCGTTCTGTTCGCCTAATTTCGCCTACTTGATGGCCTCCGATTCCAAGGATGCCATCACAGCAGTGACGGGCGTGGGGTCCGTGGTTGTTGAACTGGACGACCACCACGACTCTGACCTCATCAACGCTGGGCTGGCGGCCGACGCCGGCTACCGCGGAACCTTCGGCCACGAGGCGGACGACAGCCTCGACGAGCTCCGATTGACATTCCAGCGAAAGGCCCACACCGCCGCCATGGAGCGCTGCCTCACGGAACTGCTGCGTTCGGACCCGTCCTTTTCGGAAAACGATCTCGCAACTGTTCACGTCCGGGACCTGCTGCCCGGGAGGAACGTCGAGTCACTGTTGCGCAGAAGGGAAACCCTGGACCTTTCCATCAGTGAGGATGCCCTGGTCATGGTCAACCATGCGGGATACCCCTTCGCCGTCCAAGACATCCCCATGGCCCTGCGCCGCGCGCGGTCCACGCGCATCTCCATCGATGGGAACGCCCATTTTTGCCGCGGTCTCTTGCGCACCCGCTACGCAGGCTCGGGCGCTGACCAGGTGGAACGCCCCGAAGGCGCTGAAACCAGCGACCGCCATCGATTTCTTCCCTTCACCGTCAAGGAGCACCACCCGTGAACACCATGCGAGCCGTCCAGGTGGTCGGCTACCACGAAGGCCTCAAAATGTCCGAAGTACCAATCCCCGAAGTTACCGGCCCCTGGGACGTCATCGTCAAAGTCGGCGGAGCAGGGGTTTGCCGGACCGACCTGCACATCCTTGATGGCCAGTGGGCTGAGAAATCCCAAGTCCACCTTCCTTACACCATTGGCCATGAAAACGCCGGATGGGTCCACGATATTGGCCCCGCCGTCAGCAACGTAAAAATAGGAGACAAAGTCATACTCCACCCGCTCGTCACGTGCGGACTGTGTAGGGCCTGCCGGTCGGGCAACGATGTGCACTGCCAAACCAGCAACTTCCCGGGTATCGATTCTCACGGCGGGTACGCGGAATACCTCCGCACCTCAGCCCGCGCGGTGGTCAAGCTCGATGCCGCACTCGAGCCCTCGGACGTGGCCGCCCTGGCCGACGCCGGGCTGACGGCCTATCACGCCGCCGCAAGGGCAGCCAAGCAGCTTACCCCGCGGGATGTCTGTGTGGTCATAGGCGCAGGCGGACTGGGACATATCGGCATCCAGGTACTGAAGGCTCTCACCCCGGCCCGCGTCGTTGTCGTGGACCGTAACCCCGCAGCCTTGGAACTTGCCAAGTCCATCGGAGCTGACCACGGAGTCCTAGCTGACGGAACCCAGGTAGATCAGGTCCGGGAGCTCACATCCGGTGATGGCGCCGAAGTCCTCATCGACTTCGTCGGCGAAGGTGGCGCGACCGCCGAGGGCATCGCCATGCTGCGCAACGCCGGCAACTACTACGTCGTCGGATACGGAGAAAACATGGACGTACCCACCATCGACATCGTTTCCAGCGAAATCAACATCATCGGAAACCTTGTGGGCTCCTACAACGACCTGCAGGACCTCATGGCCCTCGCCGCACGCGGAGCAGTTACCCTGCATACGCAGAAATACGCGCTGGACGAATTTCAAAAGGCCCTCAGCGACCTCGACGCAGGCAAAGTGCGTGGACGCGCCATTCTGATCCCTTAACGAGGCAACTGTTTTTACTCTGCTTCACACACCCCAACCTTGCCTGGCCGCCCACAAATCGTCGGCCGCCAGCTGCTCGAAAGCGAATCCCATGTCCATACAAGAACCATCCCTCAAGGGAGCCCCGGGCGAAGTCGAACGCTCCATCACGGCCAGCACCGCACCGACGAACAGCCGCGGAAAGGTTCTCTTCGCAAGCCTGATCGGCACAACGATCGAGTACTACGACTTCTACATCTATGCCACCGCCGCTGTCGTGGTTTTCCCTTCCTTGTTTTTCATCACGTCGTCACCGTCCACCGCCCTGCTCGCTTCGCTGGCCTCCTTCGGTGTCGCGTTTTTTGCCCGCCCCATCGGAGGCGTCCTCTTCGGCCATTTCGGTGACCGGATCGGACGAAAAGGAACGCTCGTTGCTTCATTGCTGACGATGGGCCTCGGAACCTTCGCGATCGGGTTGATCCCCAGTGCAACCACGCCCGGATGGGAGTTCTTGGCACCCGCACTGCTCGTGCTCATGCGCTTCGCACAGGGACTGGGGCTCGGGGGTGAATGGAGCGGCGCGGTACTACTGGCGACCGAAAACGCGCCGGAGGGCAAGCGTGCCATTTATGGTTCGTTCCCCCAGCTCGGCACCGCTTTCGGGTTCATTATTGCCAACGGCTTGTTTTTGCTGCTTACAGCAATGTTGAGCGCTGAGGCTTTCCTCGCATGGGGGTGGCGCATCCCGTTCCTCGCAAGCGCCCTCATGGTAATAGTGGGATTGTGGGTACGACTGTCCTTGGTGGAGTCAACGGCCTTCAAGAAGGTCGTAGAGGAAGGCGAGGTCGCCAAGCTTCCCCTCGCACGAGTCTTCAAAACAAGCTGGAAGGCAATCATCATCGGTACGTTCTCGATGGTCTCCCTCTTCAGCCTGGTGTTCATCCTCAGCACCTTCACCCTCAGCTACGGCACCACGCCCACCACAGCCGCCGTACCGGGTCTGGGATACGACCGCCCAACCTTCATGCTCATGATCGTTGTAGGCGCCGTCGCGTTCGCCGCATTCACCCTGATCGCAGGACCCTTCGCTGAACGGTTCGGCCGCCGCCGCGTCCTGATCGTGTCAATGGTGTTGATAATGGCACTGGGGCTCCTGTTCGTCCCGCTGCTCTCCGGAGGAACGCCGGGCGTCATGACACTGTTGCTGGTCGGGTTTGCCCTCCTCGGGCTCAGCTACGGACCAATGGGTGCGTTCCAACCCGAGCTATTCCCCGCCAACGTCCGCTACACCGGTTCCGCCCTGAGCTTCAACATCTCCTCAATCCTGGGCGGAGCACTCGCGCCCCTGATAGCTGTTGCTTTGTGGAGCGTCGCCCAAGGAAGCCCTGTCCTGGTCGGGTTGTACCTTAGCGGAATGTGCGTCATCTCCCTGATCGCTCTATTGGTCAGCCGTGAAACCAAAGACGTCGCCTACAACGACAACATCAGCTGAACCTTATGTGCGGGCAGCTGACAACCACCGTCAGCTGCCCGCGCTCCCGGTGACCGCCGCAGCCATTTCGGCATTTCCGAATGGGGTGGGAGAGACGGGAACAGCCCGTTGCGGAACAATCGGAGGCGCGAGGCCACCCACTACAGATTGGCTCTGAAATCCCGTGCGGAATTAAGGCGATCGCGCCGCCTTTGCCCGGCGGAGGGGTAACAGCTCACAGAGGGATCTCCGATGTGAGCTTTATTCGTTGCATGGGGATCTCTGACTTGATGCTCTGAACGCCTTTGATTCTTGTGAGGTGCTCAACTTGGAACTGGCGATAGGCATCAAGATCGGAAGCGACAATGCGCAGGAGAAAGTCAGTCTCACCAACCATCAGGTTGCACTCCACGATCTCGGGCAGCAGAAGAACCTGCTCGGTGAAGTGGTCGATCGTATCCCCATCCTGCCGGTTGAGCTGGACCCGTGCGTACACGGTAAAACCCATGCCGATCTTCGCGGCGTTGAGCAGAGCGACGTAACGATCTATAACACCGGTTTCCTCCAGCATACGAACGCGGCGCAGGCACGCGGAGGGCGAAAGGCCAACGGCGTCGGCAAGCTCGTTGTTGGGGATACGCCCCTGTACCTGCAATACCCGAAGGATTCTCCGGTCGATGCGGTCCAACTCTTTCATGACGTGCTTCCAACTCTGGATGGTGAAATGTTCGGCATGGATCAGATTCTACGCAATCCAGTTGCCGCAGCAAGGCCGTAACGCACAATTGATCAATCGCATTCGACGCAATGTTCGACAAGATATTGGTATGACATCTAGAAATACTGTTCCCTCCTTTGAGGTTGAGACGACATCGGCACCCATATCGGATGCAGACCGCGAACGCGCGCTGGAGCAGCCAGGCTTCGGAACGCAGTTCACGGATCACATGATCACCATTGACTGGTCCGAGGAACAGGGCTGGCATGCTGCCCGTGTGCAGCCATTCGGGCCATTGCCGATCCTTCCTGGCGCATCGGCCCTCCAGTACGGACAACAAGGATTTGAAGGGATCAAGGCATACCGCCATGCCGATGGCAGTGTGTGGACCTTCCGGCCTGAACGTAACGCCGCCCGACTCAGGGCTACTGCCGAGCGGTTTTACCTGATCGCGCCCGATGACGCGTTGTTCGTCGAGTCGCTGCGCTCATTGGTGGCCGTCGACCACGAATGGGTGCCACAACCGGACGGCGAAAAGAGCCTCTACCTCCGACCCTTCATCATCGGAACGGAACAATTTCTTGGCGTACGACCCTCCAAGACGGTGACCTTCGGGTTGATAGCCGGCCCCTCCGGCATATACGTGGGCGGCCTTGGTAACCCCGTCAATGTATGGCTGAGTGAAGAGCACGTGAGGGCGACCATTGGAGGAACTGGAGAGGCTAAATGCGGGGGAAACTATGCTGCCGGCCTGGGTGCTCATGCCGAGGCAAAAACCAACGGCTGCCAGCAGACATTGTTCCTGGATGCAGAAACCCGCACGTATGTTGAGGAATTCACCTCCATGAACGTCTTGTTTGTCACCTCCGACGGCCACCTCGTGACCCCTGATCTGTCAGGCACCATCCTCCACGGCATTACCCGGGCCTCATTGCTGCAGATCGCCGCGGAGGACCTGGGCATGACCGTTGAAGAGCGCCGAGTCAGTGTCACCGAATGGCGCGAACGTGTGGCCGACGGCTCCTTTTCCGAAGTCTTTGCTTGCGGCACGGCGGCGGTAATCACGCCCATTGGCACCTTGAAGGCACGTAACTTCGACATCCCACCGGCCCGCCACACCGGAGGGGAGGTCACCCAAGCCTTGAAGGAACGTCTCACAGGAATTCAGTATGGCCACATTGAGGACACTCGAGGCTGGATGGTCAAGCTCCGCGACTGAACTATCTCCGCCTTAGGACTCCGGGTCGGTCCCACTCGCCATGGGAAGGTCTGGCACGATACCCGGTATCTTCGGTGCCATCTGTTCATTCCTCAGAGGCATGGGCTGTTCTTGCCCAGGCGCTGGAGATCGAGGCCATTGAATGCGAGCAGTCACTCAAGATTGCGGCGGGAACCTCGCTCGGGATCAACTCAACTTCTCCGACTACTTTCGTCGTTAGTAGGAAGACCCGTCTTACAAGCTCTCCCCGTATTTGACCACCGTAGGCCAAGCTTCGAGGAATCCGCCCGTGAGCCTCTAAAGGCACCACCCTACGAATTTTGGTCTGCCCCCGCTGTGTGCGGATGCACAGCGTAGGGCTCCCGTGCCCGCTCGTGAAAGCATTCCGCCGATGCAAGAAGCTGTGTGTATGTTCAATCAGAACATTTCAAGCAAGCCTTGGCCGAGTTGCCTGCCTATCTCCGCCGCGCCCCGGACATCGTCAACGCTAAGGTCGACGGCTGGTCTGAACTGGGCGAGTTCTCAGTCCAGTAGGGCGGAGAACTTCGGTTCGTGCGTGTCGAAGCCGTTGTGAACGAGCCGTGCGTGGGAGACGGAAATTAGTTGCTCTTAGAGGAATCCGAGCGCGCGGGCGGAATGGATGGCCGATGTGCGGTTGCGGACCCCAAGCCTTCGCATGGCCGAACTGTTGTATGCCTTGACGGTCTGGATGCTGAGACCAAGTTCGTCGGCAATCTGGATGTTGCTCGCTCCGAGCTCAATCAGGCGCAGAACATCCAGCTCACGCGGGGCGAGCGTGACATTGGAAGGGCTGCCATCCTCGGCGGGACCGGTCCAGGCGGTGCCCCCGAGGTCCGCGATAATTCGGGCCAGTTGGCTCTGCACTTTGGGGTCGGTGGTCGTTTTCGCCAGTTCGGCCAGATCTCGCAGCGCCTGTCTGCTTCTCGTGAGAGTCTGATCGCTCGGACCGGCCGGCGGGCGCACTGCGGAGAGCTTTTCAAGATCGGCGGCCAGCGATGAGGCCGTCAGGCTTGCCCGCCGCATCACGGTATCGCCAATGGAGTGCCCGTCGCGCGTGGCACCATAGATCGCGCCACGAACCACACCGTCGACAACCACCGGTACTGCAAACAATGATCGGATCCTCTCCCGCCGGACGATGATGTCATCGAAGTCGTGGGTGATGGTCTTTGCCGAGACGTAGTCATCTACCCGGATGGGATTGGCTCGCGTTATCACGATCCCACCCACCCCTTGACCTCCGGCAATCTCGAAACCGAGCAGGGAGTGGGTCAGTGTGCCGACGAGCTTGGTGATTCGGAGACGACGCCCCCCAGGATTCCGGTCCGCGATTCCTCCGAGCGCGACCGGCAATCCAGCCGCTTTCTGAAATTCCTGAAGCCGCGCGCCAAGGAGGGACTCAAACCTCTTTTCGCCAAATTCATTATGGGCGGCATTGGTGTCGCCTTTGTACTCGCTGGAAGGAATGGCACTCTGCGCTGACATCGCTGTTCACCCCGCATCTACTTTCTATCCTACAAACATTATATAGAATCTATACCCCGAATGAAAGGTCACCAGGCACATCCTGCGACTCCGAATTCCACCCGTCAGCAGTGGCGGATCCTCGCTATGACAGACCAAAAGATATCCGGCGGAATACCAACTTTTGCGCGTAGTGGGGTGTGACTGCCGACACGTACGATCAAGTCAACCGCAGCTCCAAGGCAACTCGCCGAGTACCACAGGGGAGGGGAACTGCGAGCACTAGGACAAAGGAGAGACAACGATGTCAGACCTCAGCTACGCCAACGAGCGATCGGATATCCCATTGATCGGCCTGACCATCGGTGAGCAGGTCGACGCGGCCGCCGTTCGCTACCCTGACCACGACGCCATGGTGGACATGCCGTCCGGCCGGCGCTGGACCTATCGGCAACTCAACGACGCGGTAGACAGCCTGGCAACCGGGCTTCTCCGCCTCGGTGTCGAGAAAGGCGACCGAGTCGGTATCTGGGCACCAAACGTCCCTGAATGGGTCTTGATCCAGTACGCCACTGCAAAAGTTGGCGCCATTCTAGTGACGCTCAATCCCGGTTACCGGAAGTCCGAGCTCACCTACGCGCTGCGGCAGGCAGGGATCTCCATGCTGGTCGCAGCCTCCCGCTTCAAAAGCTCCGACTACGCCGCCATGGTGGCCGAGGTGCGCGAGGACGTACCGGACCTGCGCAAGGTTGTGATGATGGGTTCAACGGAGTGGCTCGACCTGGCCGCCACGCCAATCGACGCGGACTCGGTCCGCGGAAGGATGGCGCAGCTGAACCCCACTGATCCCATCAACATCCAGTACACATCCGGCACCACCGGGTTCCCTAAGGGAGCGACACTTACCCACCACAACATCCTGAACAACGGCTTCTGGGTGACTGAGGTTCAGCGATTTACCGCCGACGACCGGGTCTGCGTTCAAGTTCCGTTCTACCACTGCTTCGGGATGGTCATGGCAAACCTGGGCGCACTGACTCACGGGGCCTGCATCGTTCTCCCTTCGCCCTCATACGACGCGGCAGCGTCCCTGAGGGCAATAGAGGCAGAGAGCTGTACCGCGCTCTATGGTGTGCCGACCATGTTCATAGGCATGCTCGAACACCCCACTTTCGACTCATCTACCCTGACGAGTCTTCGCACCGGGGTCATGGCTGGCTCGCCCTGCCCCATTGAATACATGAAGCGTGTCGTCTCGGAAATGAACCTTCGCGACATCACCATCGCCTACGGCATGACGGAGACATCACCCATTTCGACACACACCCGTCTTGACGCATCTTTCGAACGTCGCACCACCACCGTCGGAACAGTGTTGCCGCACCTTGAGGTGAAGATCGTGGATCCGGTCACGGGCGCCACAATGCCCCGCGGGGTCTCCGGAGAATTCTGCACCCGCGGATACTCGGTCATGCGCGGCTACTGGAACCAGCCCGACAAAACAGCTGAAGCTATTGACGCCGATGGCTGGATGCACAGCGGTGATCTGGCCACGATGGACTCCGAGGGATACATCAACATCGTAGGTCGACTGAAGGACATGGTGATCCGGGGCGGTGAAAATCTTTTCCCGCGTGAGATCGAAGAGTTTCTCTACACCCACCCCGACATTGCCGACGTCCAGGTCGTCGGTGTTCCGGATCCGCGGCTCGGCGAAGAGCTTTGTGCCTGGATCAGGGTAAAGGACGGGCGCCCTCCGATAACTGAGGAGCGCCTCCGCGAGTTCTGCAAAGGAAAGCTCGCCCATTTTAAGGTGCCTCGCTATGTCCATATCGCTGCCGAGTTCCCCATGACTGCCAACGGGAAAATCCGTAAGACGGAAATGCGTGAGCAGAGCATCCGGGAGCTGGGCCTCGACGACTCGATAGTCACTGCCTAGGCCCCGAAACCAGAGAGGGCGACAGCCGACATGGCCAATAATCCCACGACCAAAGTTCTCTACGAGAAGCGAGATCAGGTAGCTTTCATCATCCTGAACCGGCCTGAAGCGAAAAACGCCCTCGATCTGGAAATGCACGAGCGCTTAATCGAGATCTGGGAAGACTTCCGTGACGACGACAACCTGAGGGTTGCCGTCATTACAGGCGCAGGCGATGCCTTCTGCGCGGGTGCGGACCTGAAGACCCATCTACCCATGTGGGCTGAAGCCGACGCAGGTCTGCCACTTCGCAAGCTCAACGACGGCTTCGGTGGGATCACCCGCGGGTTGCACCGCATCAAGAAACCCATTGTCGCAGCCGTCAACGGGTGGGCGCTTGCAGGCGGCTTTGAGATTGCTCTTGCGTGCGACATCCGCATCGCCACCACCAATGCCCAATTCGGCTGCTTTGAGGTTCGGCGTGGCCTGAACCCCATGGACGGTGGGATTGTACGTCTGGTCAACATGTGCGGGCTTGGCACCGCACTAGACATCCTCCTTACGGGCAACGCCTTCGACGCCGAACAGGCGCAGCGCTGGCAGCTCATCTCCAGAGTGGTAGCCCCTGAAGATCTTGCCGCGACAACGGACGACGTCGTGGCAGCCATACTCCGGAACGACCGGGTTGCGGTTGAAACCGTCAAAACCACCGCACACGATGTCATCGGCCGGCAACTGGATGACGCTTTGCAGGTCGATGCCCTCGTCGGGTATGCGCTCGTCGCATCAAACCCCACCGTCAAGGAGCGACTTGAAGCGTTCTATGTCAGAACGGACCAAGGGCGCGTCGGTGCCGGCACGGCCAGTAGCTAAGGCCACTTACCACCGTCATTGTGCTAGAAACGACTCCAGATACCTGAGAAGAAGGAAATGCTCATGTCGATCGATGTAACGACAGAAGGCCACGTCACCGTCATCACCATCAACAGGCCCGAGGCAAGAAACGCACTCGACCCGCAACACAATAAAGCCCTGGGTGAGGCAGTTGCCGCCTTCGAAGCCGATGATGACCAGTACGTCGCGGTGCTGGTCGGGGCCGGGGAAGTTGCATTCTCCGCGGGCGCCGATCTAAAGCAGCTTCTGCCGGCCTATCATGCGCGTGTCCGTGCCGGCGAATCACCAGAATGGAACTTCGGTGGATTCACCACCATCCAACGTACCAAACCTATGATCGCGGCGATCAATGGGCATGCACTGGCCGGAGGGTGCGAAATGGCGCTTGCCTGTGACATCCGGCTGGCCTCGCCCAACGCCACGATCGGCTTGGCGGAGACGAAGTGGGCAATCATCCCCGGTGGAGGTGGAACTGTTCGGCTGCCACGGGCAGTTCCCTTGGGCCTGGCGATGGAGATGATCCTCACGGGGGACCCGATTGACGCGGCCGAGGCGTACCGGGTGGGCTTGGTCAACAGACTGATCGACTCTGACAAGCTCTTAGGGGAGGCTGTTGCCTTGGCCAAGACAATTGCCGAGCGTGGACCACTCGCCGTTCGGGCAGCCCGAGCCTCCACTCTTGAAGGAACAGGCCGTCCGGAGATAGAGGCACTCGAAAACGAATTCCGGCACTTTATCGCCGCCCTACGGACAGAGGACGCCGAAGAAGGATTCACCGCCTTCGTCGAGAAACGACCACCAGTCTACAAAGGCCGGTAGTCCGGCCCGCCTTGCTTCGAGCGCGGAAACTCTCCGACGCACGCCTCATCCTGCCGTCGTTGCAATTGTCTCCGTTTTCTCGTACTTGTGGGTGATTGCCGGAAGGTCTTTATGAGTTCCAGTGCAGGACTTGTTCGATCAGCAGGAACATCCCGATCAGGATCATCGCGGCCCCCGATATACGGGTGACCCAACGGGCCGCGCTGGGTCGGGTGCCTAGCACGGCGCGTGCCCCGGTTCCCACACAGATGTAGATGACCGCGCAGCTTGCTACGTGGATCAGTCCAAGGACAATAATTTGGGCCCACATCGGCCAGGTGTTGCTGGTGCTGGTGAACTGGGGGAGGAGTGCCAGGAACAGGAGGAAGACTTTGGGGTTCAGGCCGCTGATCCCGGCGCCCTTGAGGGCCTGGCGGGCCCAACTGCCATCGATGCTTTCGCCGGCTTGCGGGACGGATGGGTTCCTGAGCATTCCCAGTCCCAGCCACACCAGGTAAGCGGACCCCGCAACAGTGAGAGCGCTCAGTACCAGGGGAGATCCTGCAAGCAGCGCCCCAACCCCCGCTGCCACAATGAGGGTGGCGGCGAGGTGTCCGGTGAGCAGTCCCGCAACGGCGGGAATGACGGTCCGGTGACGGAGGCCTGCTGAGATCGCGTAGGCCCAGTCTGCTCCGGGTGTCACCACGAACAGGAAAGAGACCGCCCAAAACGCGGCCATGGTCCCAAGCGGCATCCGTACTCCTTTGGTGTAAAAATCCCGAGTGTCCGGGACTTCACAAAGAAGTTTACGGAAGTAAGACTGGAATGTGCTTCCAAGTTCTTTGGATTCGAAGACCAATACAGCGATAATTTTCTCTATGGACAAGGTTGATAGGAAGATTCTTGCTGAGCTGCAGTTGGATGGTCGGCTGTCCCTGACGGATTTGGCTGAGCGCGTGGGTTTGAGCCTCTCCCCGTGCCACCGAAGATTGCGTGCTTTGGAGGAGTCACAAGCCATTAGCGGATACCGAGCGCAGCTGGATGCGGAGGCCCTTGGCCTGACGTTTGAAGCATTGGTGTTCGTAACCATGCGTGACGGGGACAAGACTACGGTGGCGGCCTTCGAGGAAGCTGTCGCCGAGATCCGTCACGTACTGAGGGCGCAGCGTCTCTTTGGGGACCCGGACTATCTGCTCCAGGTGGTCGCCAAGGACGTGCGGGAATTCCAAAGGCTCTACGACGAGCGACTATCTGCACTTCCGGGCGTTCAGCGGTTGAGCTCCACTCTGGTCATGAAGAACGTCGTGGAGAATCGGCCGCTGCCTCTGTGACTCCCGGGTTCAATCATTATGTGGTCGACCAGTTAGCGATCGCGGAGTACCATGGCCGTAAGACTTGAAGGGATTATCCATGACTGCACCATCCGTCAACACAGCCGACCTTTACGATGAGCTTGGTGAGGACATTCAGTCCATCGCCATTCAGTTCCAATCGCTCGGCGCCAGAACCCACTTCAGCGGGCCGGCCAGGACGGTCCGTTGCTTTGAAGACAATGCGCTGCTCAAATCCGTGGTATCAGGACCCGGCGAAGGCGCCGTCTTGGTGGTCGACGGGGGTGGCTCGCTCTCACGGGCGCTCATGGGCGATATGATCGCCGAGATCGCCGTTTCGAATGGCTGGTCCGGAGTGATCATCAATGGAGCAATCCGCGATCGTCAAGCGATTTCCAGCCTTCCTCTCGGTGTGAAAGCATTAGGCAGCAACCCAAGAAAAAGTACCAAAACCGGTGCAGGTGAGACTGACGTCGAGCTGACGCTTGCTGGCGTCATCATCAAGCCGGGCGCCATGGTGTACTGCGATCCAGATGGAGTTCTCGTTGAGCGCTGACCCAGCCGTTGCCGAGCCGGCCCCTCGCGCCACCCGCCGTAAGCGGGCGGCGCCCTCAGTTACCGGGCTAAAGCCCGTCAGTGTGGTGCATGCCGAGCCGGCTTCGTCCGAAGTGGCCAAGGCATTACTGGATTACATCTTTTCCGGGCAAGTGGCGCCTGGGGAAAAGTTGCCGTCTGAGCGTCAACTCAGCGAGTCCTTCGGTGTGGGGCGTTCGGTTGTCCGCGAAGGGATCAAGTCCCTGGGCCTTCTGGGGCTGGTGGAATTCCGGCATGGAGGGGGAACGTTCCTTCGGAACGCCAATTCGGAGCTCCTCCCCAGGGTGATCGAGTGGGGGCTGATGCTCGGCGAGAGGCGAACGTCGGACCTCGTGGAGGCCCGCCAGCACATTGAGCGCGTTACTGCGGGTCTGGCAGCGACTCGACGGACGGATGCGGACCTCAAGCGCATCAAGAAGGCGCTTGACGCCATGGGCGTTGCTAAGTCGACTGAGGACTTCGTCTCCGCTGACGTTGACTTCCACCTCGCCGTCGCCGACGCCTCCGGTAACACGGTCCTGGCGAACATGCTGAAGAATATTGCAGCGCTTTTGCGCGTGTGGATCCATCGCGTGATGGACGCTGAAACGTCCTTCGACGGTTCGCACGCGGAGCACACGCCGGTGTACGAGGCCATCCTTGCTGGAGACGCCGAGGGGGCTTCGGGCTCGATGGCCCAGCATATGGATGCCGCCAGCGGTCGCCTCATGGCCACTCTGAAGTCTGCTGAGTAGCCAACACAGCGACACTGGCCGATAGCGGGGAAGCGCGTATGCTTCCCCGCTTTTTTGTGCCCAAACCTACGTTTCAGCATTACAGCAGACGCATCGAGCAAAGTGGTTGACTGGCCGACCACTTTTGCCGCATGCTTGGTGTGCGAGACAAATTCAATGAGAACTTCCCGCAATAAAGTGGTTGACTGGCCGACCACTTAGCCTCATGATTATGTGAGCAGCCTCACTGGCTGAGCATCACCAGTCACGGGGAACCATTCACTACCAGCCGTGCAGCCTCAAGGGAGAGAAGCAATGACTGAATTCAACAAGGCCCTGCCTACCGGGCCCCGTCGCCGTACGGTCATGACCGTCGGCGCAGCAGCAGCGATCGCCGCCGTGATGGGCCTGACTGCCTGCGGTGGAGGATCCGAAACGGCACAGACGCCGGCTCCGGAGAACTCCATCGCCGTGGGCCAGTACCCGGATTACTACCCGGCCGATTACAAGGACCTGGTGGCAGCAGCCGAGAAGGAAGGCGGCGAGCTGACCATTTACTCCAATACGGATCAGGAGAACTGGGATCCGATTCTGCGGGACTTCAAGAAGAAGTATCCCTTCGTCACCAAGATCGCGGCGAACAACCTGGACAGCGACGAAGTCTTCCAGAAGGCATTGAGCGAGAAGGCAACCAACGCCTCCAGTGCCGATGTTTTCGTCTCCAACGCCGCCGGGGCCTGGGCAGACTTCGCCGCACGTGATGGCATGTTGGCCAAGTACACCTCACCTGAACTGGCCAAAGTCCCCGAATTCGCGTCCCTCCTTCCGGGGGTGGTGGCGATGTCCGCGGACCCGCAGACCATCGCCTTCAACACCTCGCTCCTTACGGAGAAGCCCGAGAGCCTGGAGGGCCTGGCCGCGCAGATCAAGGCAAAGCCTGCGGACTTCACGAACATGATTGGCGTCCGGGATACCACCGGAGCGTTCGGGTTCACCATGTTTTACAACCTGACCGAGGCCAAGCCGAAGTCATGGGAGTCCATCGAGACCATCCTTTCTGCCTCCCGACCGGAAACGTCCTCGGGTACCTTGTCTGAAAAGGTCCTCGCAGGCGAGTACAAGGCCGGGGTTCTGGTCACCGCAGCACCGGCGTTCCCGGTGGTGAAGAACAGCAACGGCTTGTTCGACATCGCCCTTCCGAAGGACGGCACGGTGGTTATCCCTCGTGGGCTCGGCATTTCCGCTGACGCGCCCCACCCGGCAACCGCCAAGCTCTTCCAGGACTTCGTCATCTCCCAGGAAGGACAGCAGGCTGTTCTTGAAGGCGGTTTGTCCTCCTACCGCGATGGCGTGAAGTCAGTCCAGTTCGCCCTCACCTACCAGGACGTCGTGTCCAAGGTCGGCGAAGAGAACGTGATAATGGCCCCGTACGAGTCGGTCCCCGCGGACAAGGTGAAGGCATTCACCGACCGCTGGCAGAGCCTCCTCAAGTAACCCGCTGTGCAAGGATCTGGAACCAAGACCATGAAAACACTCCCCGAAGTCGCCGAGGTGCCGACGCAGACGCCGGCGCGAACTGAATTCCCGGCACCGAAGTATCGCAGGATTCTCGGTGCGGACCGCAGCCAGTTGCTCTACTGGGCGACGATTGTCATTCTCGCGCTCCTTGTCCTTGCACCTGTGGTCCCCACGCTGTACCAGTCGGTGATGGACCGTCCTCTGTACGAGGAGGGCGGTCTGTTCACCACAGAGAACTTCACCAGGCTCTTCACTGAAGGCGGCTTCGGCCAGGTTGCACTGAACACACTAATGTTCGCAGTCCTGACAACCGTCATGACGCTGCTGATCGCAGTGCCGATGGCCATCGTCGTCGTTCGAACCAACATCCCCGGCCGGAAATTCTTCGGAACCGCGATGCAGTGGCCGTTCTTCATCTCGTCACTGATCCTCGGGTTCGGCTGGATCACTATGTATGGTCCGGCCGGCTTCGCCAGTGTCCAAGTCAAGCGGGTCCTGGGTTTCCTCCCATGGGATCTCTACACGATCCCGGGAATGGCGATCACTGAAGCGGTGGCCCTGGCTCCGATAGCCTACGTTTTCTGCGCCAATGCCCTGCGTAACTCCGACGCTTCGCTCGAAGGCGCGGCACAAACCGTAGGCGCCGGACCCTTCAGGATCCTCTGGTCAGTCATCATTCCGATGCTTCGCCCGCCCATGGTCTACAGCTCGGTCCTGGTGTTCAGCATGTCCATCGAAACCCTGTCCATCCCGTTGCTTTACGGACAGCCGGTCGGCATCACCGTCTTCGCGACGTTCCTCTACAAGAACGGGCTCCAGTCCATCGACCCGGACTACGGAATCCTGGGCGCCGCGTCGGTCATCATCCTGCTCGTGACCATCCTCCTTGTCGCCGTGCAGGCCAAGCTCCTCAAGGACGCCAAGCGGTTCGTCTCCGTGCGTGGCAAGGCAACCCGGCCCCGTCTGCTGGACCTGGGCTGGATCAAGTGGCTCTCGGTCGCCTTCATCTCCGTCTACGTCGTCATCGGCGCCCTGATTCCGATCCTGGGCTTGGTGATGCGCTCCTTCACCAAGGTCTTCACGCCCCTGCAGAACCCCTTGCAGTCCCTCACCATGGGCAACTACCAGCGCATCTTCGAATTCCCCGTTTACCTGGCCTCCATTCGCAACAGCCTGATCGTAGCCGGCGTCGGCGCCGTTCTGGTCAGCGTCCTGGCCGTAGTGGCGGTGGTGGTCGCCAAGCGGTCCACGTTCCGGTACCGCAAGGTCATCGAGTATTTGGCCCTGGCCCCGCAAGCCATGCCCGGCCTGATCATCGGCATTGGCCTTTTCTGGGCGTTCTCGTTCCTGCCGTTCAACATGGGGTCCTTCGTCCAAGGCACCATCTGGGCGATCATCATCGGCTTCGGCCTCCGCGCCCTACCCAGTGCCTTCGGTTCCATCTCTCCGGCCGTCATGCAAA
Organism: Paenarthrobacter sp. A20; assembly: GCF_024168825.1. NCBI lineage: Bacteria > Bacillati > Actinomycetota > Actinomycetes > Micrococcales > Micrococcaceae > Paenarthrobacter > Paenarthrobacter sp. A20. The sequence continues at coordinate 3,106,819 of NZ_JALJWH010000001.1, forward strand.
TCGGTGAAGAACTGGACAACGCAGCCCGCGTCAACGGAGCGGACTGGATGCGCATGTTCATCCGCGTCCTGGCCAAGCTCCTCACCCCCGCCTTCGTCGCCGCCATGGTGCTGACCTTCGTGGTCATGATGAAGGAATACTCCCCGGCGATCTTCCTTGGATCTGCCGACACGAACATCATTGGCACCACGATGCTCGAGCTCTGGGTCCAGGGCAACACCGGATCAGTGGCCGCCCTGGCCACCATTCAAATCGCTATCACCGCAGCCTTCGTCGGCATCGCCGGCCTGCTCATGAAAGGTAAGAAAGATGCCTGACGTCGTAGTCAAGAATCTCCGCAAAGACTTCGGAGGCATCACTGTCCTCCACGAAGTGAGCTTCACCATCAAGGACGGGGAGTTCTTCACCCTCCTTGGCCCCTCAGGCTGTGGCAAGTCCACTACTTTGTCCTGCCTGGCAGGCTTGGAACAACCCACATCGGGATCCATCGCCGTTGGTACCACCGTCCTGGTGGATGACTCATCCAACAAGTTCGTCCCACCGGAAGAGCGCAACCTGGGCATGGTGTTCCAGTCCTACGCCCTCTGGCCGCACATGACGCTGGCCGGGAACCTGGCGATGCCGCTGAACATCCGCAAGGTGCCCAAGGCCGAGCAAAAGACCCTGATTCACGACGCGTTGGATAAAGTGGGCTTGGCGCATTTGGCTCACCGGTATCCGCACCAGCTCTCTGGTGGTCAGCAGCAGCGTGTGGCCCTGGCTCGGGCGCTTGTCTACTCGCCGAAGGTCCTGCTCTTGGACGAACCCTTGTCCAACCTGGACGCCAAGCTGCGCGAGCAAGCCCGGGTCTGGCTCAAACGCCTCCAATCGGAGCTCGGCATCACCACCGTTTACGTCACCCACGACCAAGAGGAAGCCTTGGCCATGAGTGACCGCATCGCGGTCATGTCCAATGGCAACATGCTTCAGGTGGCCCCGCCCGAGGAAATCTACGAACGCCCCGCCACTGCCGAAGTCGCTGCCTTCATTGGCCGCTCCAACTTCCTCGATGGCACCATCACCTCAACCATCGGGGACCGGGCAGTGGTCCGCCTCGAAGACACCGGCGAAACGGTCACTGCCGTTCTGACCGGCGAAATGCACGACGGCGACTCGGTCACCGTGGCGTTCCGTCCGGAGAAGGCCTCCCTCGCACCGGTGGAAGAGTCGGTCCCGTCCGGTCATGTGGGCCTACCCGTGGAGATCCTCACGACGTCATACGTCGGTTCCCGCTATGAGTACGAGCTTCGCTACGGTGCACGCACCTTGGCCGTAGACAGCAAGAGCAACACTTATCAGGGAGATTTGATGCTCATCGTTCCCATCGAGGCCTTGCGTCTGTACCCCCGCGCCAACGTGGTCTCAGCCGACGCCGCCGAGCTCATGGCAGTCATTCACTAGTTCCTGGTCCGTCAACGAGACCTGGTTATAAAGAAAAGGAAATACCGTGACTACATCCAAGCAGTACCGACTGGCAGTTCTGAACGGCGATGGCATCGGCCCGGAAATCGTTCCCGCGTCCGTGAAGATCCTTGACGCCGCGATGGCCGCTGCCGGAGCGCCGGCCATCGACTGGACCGAACTGCCCCTGGGCCGCGAAGCGATCGACACCCATGGCACCGCCGTCCCGGCCGAAACCCTCCAAGCCCTCGCCGACGTCGACGGCTGGCTCCTGGGCCCGCACGACAGCGCTTCCTACCCCGAACCGCACAAGTCCGCACTGAACCCCTCGGGCACCATCCGCAAACACTTCGGACTCTTCGCCAACATCCGCCCCGCCAAGGCCTTCCCCGGCGGAAACGCCATCGTTGAAGGCACCGACCTGGTCATCGTGCGTGAAAACACCGAAGGCTTCTACGCCGACCGGAACACCTTCGCAGGCACCGGAGAGTTCATGCCCACCCCCGACGTAGCGATCATGCACGGCATCATCACCCGCGCCGCCACCGAACGCATCGCACACTCCGCGTTCCAGCTCGCCCAGTCCCGGACCAAGCAACTGACCATCGTGCACAAAGCCAACGTCCTGAAAATGACCACCGGCCTGTTCCGCGACGTCTGCAAGGAAGTCGCACAACAATACCCAGACGTCACCGTCAACGACTTCCACATCGACGCCATGACAGTGCACCTGGTCCGCCGCGCCAACAAGTTCGACGTCATCGTCACCGAAAACATGTTCGGCGACATCCTCTCGGACCTCGCCGGTGAAGTCGCCGGATCCCTGGGCATCGCACCCTCGATCAACTCCTCCGACACCCACGCCATGGCCCAGGCCTCCCACGGCTCCGCCCCGGACATCGCCGGAAAGAACATCGCCAACCCCATCGCGATGATCCTCTCCTCCGCCATGCTCCTACGCTGGCTCGGCGCGAAGTTCGACGACGAGAAAGTCCTCCAAGCCGCCGAACTGGTCGAAAAAGCCATCGAAGCGACCGTCCTGGACGGCACCACCACCAAAGACATGGGCGGCACCGCCGGCACCAGCGACTTCGCCGACGCCGTCGCCACCCGCGTCACCACCGTCGCCCACGTCTAACCACACCACCCACACGCCGGGCGGGAACAAAACCACCCGCCCGGCGTGCACGCACATTGCCCAACTTCCGGCAGGAGGCCATGCGTCCGTGTCCGGAAACCCCACGAAATGGTAGGAACAACAGTGATAGGTGTCATCGCCGATGATGTGACCGGTGGTACTGACGTTGCCGTCGCTTTCCGACGTGCCGGACTGGCAACAGTCATTCTGTTCGGCTCGCCCGATTCGGAGACGATCCTGCCGTACCATGACGCTGTGGTCATTGCATTGAAAACAAGGACCCTGCCGGTAGACGACGCCGTCGCCGAATCCCTGCGCGCCGCAGAATGGCTTAAGAACCATGGCGCCTCGCAGCTCTATTTCAAATACTGCTCCACCTTCGATTCCAAACCCGAAGGCAACATCGGCCAAGTAGCCGACGCACTGGCCGATCTCCAGGGTTCACGTCTGACGGTCGTTGCTCCGGCCTCACCTGAACACCGCCGCACCCAGTACATGGGTAATCTGTTCGTCGCCGAACAGCCACTGGCCGAGTCTCCGATGAGCCACCATCCCTTGACGCCGATGACTGATTCCAACGTCGTCCGGCTCCTCAGTGCCCAGACGGAGCGTCCCGTAGAACTCGTCAGCCAAAAAACCGTACGTGCAGGCGCCCGGGCAATCCGGGAGTACCTCGATGAGATGGCCGGCCGCGGTGTCCGCTATGCCGTCACGGATGCCATTACCGCTAAAGACCTGCAAGCCATCGGTGATGCCTGTCGCGACGATGTGCTGGTTACAGGCGCCGCCGGACTGGCCGGGGGGCTTGGTCGATCTCTGGCCGGGAACCGGGGAAGCAGCCAAGACCACGAACAGGACCCGGTCGGAACCGGGCGGGCAGTCGCTTTGGCGGGAAGCTGTTCGGCCCGGACCCGGGAACAGGTCTCTTACATGCGCGAGCAGGAACCCTCGTTCTTCCTCGACGCTGTCGCAAACCCGGACCCTGTACAGCTGGCAGAATCGGCCCTTGCCTGGTTCGGGACACTGCCTCATGACGCCCGGCCGCTGATCTACTCAACTCTAGAACCCGGAGAGCTGCGCCGAACCCAGGAGATTTTGGGCACCGAAAGATCCTCCGCCATCCTCGAAAAGGCCACCGGTTTGATTGCCCGTGGGCTCGTTGAAAGGGGCGTGCGCCGAATCGTCACTGCCGGAGGCGAAACCTCCGGTGCGGTTGTCCAGGCATTGGGCGTCCAGGGCGGGACCATCGGTACGGAAATGGCCCCCGGGGTGCCATGGATCTACACCACAGGGCAGATTCCCATCGCTTTGCTTTTGAAATCCGGCAACTTCGGGGACCCCGGGATGCTGGCCCAAGCCGTCCACGCGGACGCCAACGCCGGGGAGGCCAGCCTTGCCGGTCACTGAACTTGCCTATGTTGGTTCACGAACCAGCGTGCTGCGCGAAGGACGCGGCAGCGGGCTGGAAGTCTTCGAAATCCTCGACGACGGACGCTGGCTCCCACGGCAAACGGTGGGCATGGACAACCCCAGTTTCATGATCCTCAGCCCAAGAAGCACACAGCTTTACGTTGCCCATGGCGACGGGAACCAGATCAGCGCCCTGGAGCTGGACCCGGCGACCGGACGCATCGATTACCGCGACACGGTTGATGCCGGGGGAGTGAACCCGGTCCATTTGGCACTCAGCCCGGACCAGCAGTTCCTCGTGGTGGCCAACCACAACAGCGGCACTGTAGCCAGCATCCGGATACTCCCGGATGACAGCCTCGGCCCCGTCGCAGGTCTGCTGTCCTTCGAGGGTGAAACCGGGCCGCACCGCCGTGACCAAAACAGTTCTAAACCCCACCAGGTGGTCTTCGACGCCACCGGTTCGTACGCGCTGGTCCCGGACAAAGGCCTGGATTCAATTTTCACGATCTCGATCGACAGCACCGGATCCCTGACGTGGCACCAGGACCGGACCATACGGTTGCGGGAAATGTCTGGACCACGCCACGTGGCGTTTTCACCATCCAACAACTTCGTTTACTCGATCGAGGAATTCCTTTCAACGGTGACCACCTACAGTTGGGACGCCGCCACGGGCACACTCCGCCCTATCCAGTCGACGTCCGCACTGCCCGACACTGTGACCGGGGACAGCCGCGGGGCAGAAATCGCGGTCAGCGCCGACGGGAAGCATGTTTATGTCTCCAACCGCAGCGGACCCGGAGACCACTCACCCGGTGGTGAGTTCCCGGACACTATCGGCACGTACGATGTCGATCCCGACACGGGCCGTCTTGGCCCAGGACGCTGGACCGAGACCCACGGCATCAGGCCCCGTTTCTTCTGCCTGGACGCCGAAGCGGGGGCACTGCTCGTCGCCCACGAACGGGGACACTCCATCGCAGCCCACCCTTTGGATCCAACCACGGGAACTCCCGGTCCGCCGGTGTTCCGAGCTGCCACCGGCAGTCCCGTCGCGATCTTGAGGCACCGCCTCCCGGTCTCCGCAGAAAACGGCAAGCCGTCACCAGAGCACTGCGTCGACGCAGACCGTTCGTCCACCCTCTAGAAAGGAGATGACGTGGGAATCGCCGTCTGGGCGCTGATCGTCTATCTCATCACCATCCTCGTGTGGGCCACCGTCGTTAAACGGGGCATCGGCGAGGCCATGATTGTCGGCTTCCTCGTGCTGTGCCTGTTTGGCGGAGCCGACTTCTTCGCGCTTCTGGGCACAGGCCTCGGGGAAGCCTTCAAGCAACCTGTGGTCTTCGCGGCGATGTCCTTCACCTTTATCGGATTCGTGCTGACGCAGACCGGCATCATCCACCATCAGGTCCATATCCTGAACTCCATGCTTGGCCGACTCCGCGGCGGCGCAGGCTACGTCTCCACCCTCGCCTCTGCAGGATTCGGGGCGCTCACCCACTCAGCGTCCGCGAATGCAGCCACCATCGGATCGGTCACGATTCCATGGATGGAACGCTCAAACTGGCCCAAACACATCGCCTCCTCCGTCGTCGCAGGAAACTCCGGCAACGGCACGGTCATCCCGCCCAGCGCCTCCTATCTCATCCTTGTGGGACTTGCCACCGTGGGACCGAACATCGACAAGAACGCCACCCTGGTAGCGATGTTCGTCGTCGCCGGATACTGCGTGCTGTGGAGACTGCTGTGCATCTTCTACTTTGTGCGGCGCTACAAAATAGCCAAGGTCTCTGGCGAGGAACTCATGCCGCTGCGACGGTCCCTGAAACAGGGGTGGCGATCATTGATCGTCTACCTAGGCATAGCCGTGCCGATTCTTCTTACCGTTGGCGTCGGCGCTGAGCTCATCGCCCGCCTGCTGGGCGACAAGGGACCCGATGCCGTCAAAGCGATCGACATCCTGCTGTGGATCCCCGTCCTCCTGGGCATCCTCAGCCTCATCATCGGTCGTAAGCAACTGCCGTCCACACCTCGTGCGTGGTACACCTTCATCGCCAGTACAGCCCCACGGTTCAAGGACATCGGCGCAACCCTGGTGTTCTCCTTCGCCGGTAGTGCGGTCCTTCTTGCCCTTGGGTTGGACAAGCAGCTGCGTGATGCCCTCACCGGACTGAACGCACCGGCCATCGTCACAGTGCTGATCATTGTGGTGATCATAGCCCTGGTGGGTGGTCCGCTGAGTGCCACGGCCACGGCCGCGACCCTCGGCGGCGGTGCGTTCGCAGTCCTTGTGGCAGCAGGAGTTCACCCGGCGCTGGCTGTTTGCGCCATCATGGTGGCCATCTCTACAGAAGGTGCGTCCCCGCCCGGAGGTCCGTCCATCTTCATCTCAGCGAGCATCGCGGAAGTGAATCCTGCCAAAACGTTCGTGCCGCTGGTGGTGTTCTACGTGGTGCCGTTCCTGATCATCCCCGTGGTGGTGGCGTTCAACCTGCTACCCATTCCCCACTAGCCGGACCAGAAAGGCTGATAAATGTCTTCACAAAAACACATCGACGCCGGCCCCGGCTTTGGGCCACGCCGCAAAGCACTGATCCGTGTCCTGACCATGGTCTTCGTTGCACTCCTGGTAGCAATGCTGCTCCTGGGGACGGTGCTTGTGCTGCTCCAGCTCGCGGGGTTGCTGATCGGAAGCAGTGACTTCATCATCGGGGTGTCCAAGACCTTAGGGCCGCTCACGTACTGGGTCGCTGCTGCGTTTGGAACATTCACCCTCATCCTTGCCATGGCACATGGCTGGAAATCCGCCGACTAGGAGACGCACAGTGACCCATCATCAATCCAACCCGCTGATCTCGCTGATCAGTGCGACCCCGGTGGCGATCCCGCCAGCTACCGGGGCTTTTCATGAGGTTTTCCCTGAAGCCAGATTATGGAACCTTCTCGATGACCGCCTTCTAGACGACGCTACAGCCCAAGGGGGCGTCACCGAGGGCCTGGCCGAACGCATGACCCGATTGATTCGCCACGCCGAAACTGAGGGTGCGGACGGAATCCTTCTGACGTGCTCCATGTACGGGCCCATCGCCGAACGGCTCGCAGCTGAGCTGTCCATTCCGATCCATGCCCCCGACGCGTCAGCATTCAAGGCCGCTTTGTCCGGCGGCTACCAGCGCATCGTGCTGCTGGCCTCCGCCCGGGGGCCGCTGGAAGATGCGCTGGAGCGGTTCTCGGCAGCAGCAGCCTCAGCCGGTCAGGACATCGCCGTCACCGGCATCGTTGCCGAGGGGGCAGCGGCAGCCGCAGCGGACGCAGACACGGAACGCCTGAGCCGCGCGCTCGAGGCAGCCTGCAGAGATCAGGAAGATTCTGATGCCGTCTTACTGGCCCAGTACTCGCTTTCCCCGGCGGCCGAGGCCTTGGCCGCTGCCCTCGGCAAACCAGTCCTGGCGGGCCCGAAACTTGCAGCCGCCACCCTAAGGTCTCAACTGCTGGGGCACCCAACCCCTGCAACGACCCCCAAGAAAGAGAATGCATGAGCACCGAAAGCCGCCTCCGCGAAAGCGTCGTGGACGCAGCCCGATCCATCTTCAACCGGGGCCTGACTCACGGCCGAACAGGCAACATCAGCGTCCGCTGGGGTGACGCCATTCTGGTTACCCCGACAGGCAGCAGCCTGGGAACTGTCCGGCCGGACGAACTCTCAGTCATTGACGCCGCTGGAACCCATGTCAGTGGCAACAAACCCTCCAAAGAGGCCTTCCTGCACGCCGCTGTCCTCCGGGCCCGTCCGCAGGACACTGCAGTGGTACATACCCACTCGACATACTCGGCCGCCGTGTCCTGCCTGGAGCACACCACGACCGGCAGCGCCATCCCACCGCTGACGGCCTACTTCGCCATGCGGGTAGGCACCCTTCCATTGCTGCCCTATCACGCACCGGGGGATCCGGCGCTGGAGGGCCTGGCCGAGGCTACAGCTGCAGAACACCTTGCCATGCTGCTGAGCAACCACGGCCCCGTCGTGGCAGGCAAAGATGTGGACAGTGCCATGGATGCACTTGAAGAGCTTGAGGAGACGGCCAAGGTCTACCTGCTCCTGCACGGACGCACTACGCGACCGCTCACGCCCGAGCAGGCTGCCGCTGCCGCACGAATCTGACCGTGGCCCCTGCAAAGGCGTCCTGCACGGACGGGGGCTGAATGGGCGGGATCTTCGCAGGATTCGCGCTCGTTGGCACAATTATTCTGGTTGGCTACTTGGCTGGACGGGCCGGCATCGCCGGCCCGTCAGCTGGGCCCGTCTTGTCCAGGATTGCCTTCTTCATCACCAATCCAGCCCTCCTCTTTACCATTTTGGCAGGCTCGGAACTCGGTGACATCTTCTCTGCCCTGGTGCCCTTGGCCCTTGCTGCGGCTGTGCTGACGTGCCTGCTTTACTGGGGCCTGAGTGCGCTGTGGTTTCCCCGCAAGGGCGCAGAAATCGTCGTGGGCGCCATGGCAAGCTCCTACGTCAACGCCAATCACATCGGGATTCCCGTCGCGGTCTACGCGATTGGCAACGCCACTCCGGTTGCCCCGGTCTTGCTCGTGCAGCTGCTGGTGCTCTCGCCACTGTTTCTCCTGCTCCTTGACCTCACGACAGGACAGAGGCCTACGCTCAGATCGTTGCTCGCCCAACCGGTGCGGAATCCGATGATCATCGCCTCATTTCTCGGGGCCGTTGTGGCCTGGACCGGGCTGGAGCTGCCCCCATTGCTCTGGGATCCGCTCAAGGTCCTGGGCGGGGCGGCCGTACCGCTGGTGCTGATGGCTTTTGGTATGAGCTTGCCTGGGAGCAGGCCGTTGCGGTCCGGCGGGGCTCGGACCGACGTACTGGTCGCCAGTGGACTCAAGGCCGCCATCATGCCGGCGCTGACGTTTCTCCTCGCCCGCTACGTCTTCGGCGTGGATGATGCGCAAGCGTTCGCCGCCGTGATTATGAGCGCCCTGCCGACAGCCCAAAACGTGTTCTTGTTTTCCAGCCGCTACGACAGAGGCGCCGCTATCGCCCGCGACTCAATCCTGCTCACCTCAGTTGCTACCATACCTGCCGTGCTTGCCGCCGCGTTGCTGATGGGCCGGTAGCCCGGGCACGGCAGCAGTTCCGTGCCCGGGGGTGTCCCAGTCAGAACCCGTACAGCTTTTGCGGGTTGTCCACGAGGATTCTCTTACGGTCCTGTTGTCGCGGAACCCACGACGCAAACAGATCCAACATGGCGGCATCGTCGGGCATGGGTACCTCACCCCGGGAAGCCGTAGGGTGGGGCCAGTCGCTGCCCCACAACATGCGCTCAGGCGCCGCCTGGGCAAAAGCCGAACCAACTGCGGCGCGGTCGCTGTAGGACGGGGGTCCGACCGGTGATTCGTGGTAGACGCCTGAGAGCTTAACCCAGGTGGTTCCCTCATCGATGAGTCGAAGAATGGCAGCGTACGCAGGATGTGCGGTCCCTGTGGCTCCCGGTATCCTGCCCATGTGGTCGATGACCAGGTCGGTGGGCAGGTCGCTGATCCGAGCAAGGTTTTCCTGGATTCCCTCTGCCGTCATATGGATCTGCACATGCCAGCCAAGGTCCGCAACACGTTCGGCCAGCGGCCGGATCAGTTCCGCCCCGGCGCCACCCGGGCGGGTGAGGTTGAAGCGGATTCCGCGGATTCCGCCGTCGTTCATTTCCCGTAGTTGCCCGTCCGTGAAGGTGTTGTCGATCACCGCAACTCCACGGGCATCCCGGAGCCCTAACTGTGCGATGGCGTCGAGCGTGCAGCGGTTGTCTGTGCTGTAGTTCGACGGTGTGACGACCACCGTGCGTTTGGTGCCTGTGCGGCGTTGCAGGAGACGGTAATCGGCAACTGTTGCCTTGGGCGGCGGAGTCGCGGTCGGCAAGGGATACGGGAATCTGTCGGGATCGAAGATGTGCATGTGGCAATCCGTGGCCTGGCCGGGGACCCGATAGGAAGCCCTTTCCGTTCCGGCAGAAAAGGGCGCTGGTCTCTCGGACGTGGCCTGTGCTGCGGCCCCGCCGCCGGCAGCCAGGGCCAGGCCCGCCAGGGCCCCTTGCACTAGTGTGCGGCGGTTGAACGAACCGGCGGCGAGCAAGGCTGAATCTGGCCGAAGACGATCTGTCATTGGGTCTCTCCTTTGAGGAATGCTGCGCCCATCTCCAAGCACGTGAGGTGGGCCACATCCATCATCGGATAAAGTGGTCGGCCAGTCAACCACTTTAGATGCCGGTGGTGGCGTCCTTCTGGACGTCGGGTCGCTTCGTTAGAAGGACGCGATCATGGGGCCGCCGGTTTCGCGCTGACTTCCAGGGACGACGACGCGTGTGGAGGTGTCCTTGTAGGCCAGAAAATGCTGGGTTTTGAGGTGCTCTTCCTCAAAGGCGGCACGATCGGTGTATACCTCGTAGAAAGCGAAGGTGTTTGTTCGGTCGCCCAATTCGATGACGTCGAAGCGAAGGCACCCATATTCATCCCGGACAGACGACTCGGCGTTGCGCGTGATGGCCTCCAGAAACTCTTTCCGACCCTCGGGCTGTACCTCCAGCGTGACCCACAGACTATACATCGATGTTTCCTTTTCCCTTCATGGTCAGTTGATGGGAAACAGGCTATACGGCCACGGTCGTTCGGGGGCTCACAGCCTGGACGAGGAAGTCGACGTCGCCGAAGTTTCCGGATTTCAGGAGTAGGGCCAGTGGACCGTTGTGTGAGGTATGAATCCAGGGGACGCCAGGAGCAGCCTCGGAACCGATCAGTCCGCCGCTGACGTGGAGTGCTGTCACCACGGAGCCTGAGGTTTCGCCACCTGCGACAACCACCCGTTGCACCCCCCGCCTGACCAGTCCACAGGCGATGAGGCCCATGGCTTTCTCCAGAATTTCAGCCGAAGCAGCGACCCCGAGCCTGCGCTGGGATTCACGGAGTTTCTCCGGCGGCAACGAAGAGTAGATCAGCGGGGCAGTGCCCGGCGGTTGCTCGTCGTACCAGGCCAGGGCGGCTTCGGACAGCAGGGAAGAGTCCGGTACTGCTACAGCATCGAGCTGGTATGAGGGGTGTCCACCGGCCTGCATTGCTTCGATTTGCTGGAGAGTGCGGGCGGAACAGGATCCTGCCAGCGCGACCGCCGGGCCGTCCTGGCCAGACCCGCCATTGAAGGGTGCCTGCTTGCGGGTGGACGCGTTGCGTTCGGCGATTGCCGTTGCCAGCCCGCCGGCGAGACCGGCCGCTCCGGATACGAAGGGGTGATCGATGACCACCCTGCCAATGGTGGCAAGGTCGCTGGGCTCAACTGCATCTACCACTGCATACGGGATTCCCGAGTGTTGCAGATCGGCGATTGCAGCGGTCAGTGCCTCGGTTCCAGCATGAACTTGCTGCAGGGTTACCAAGGATACGGTGCGTGCTGTTTGGGAGCGAAGCAGTTCCGGCACGCGCGAATCGGTCATGGGCGTCAAGGGGTGATGACGCATGGGTGAGTCCGACAGGAGCTGATGGTGGACGAATAGATGACCGTTGTACTGTGTGCGTCCGTGCGAGGGAGAGCTGGGCACCACGACGGTAACACTGCTGCCGGTCAGGTCCGCCAAGGCATCATTGACCGGGCCGATGTTCCCGGCCGGGGTGGAATCGAACGTTGAGCAGAACTTGAAGAAGAGCTGCTTCGCGCCGGCGTCCAGCAGCTTCCGGCCCGCACGCAACGACTGTGCCACAGCCTGATCCGCAGGAAGTGTGCGGGTTTTGAGCGCAATGACCACGACGTCGGCTCCGTCGTTGCCTGAGACGACTTCCGGTACGCCGAATTGGATCAGGACGCGGAGTCCGGCGCGGCGGAATGAGACAGCAACATCTGTGCCGCCTGTGAAGTCATCGGCAATGACACCGATCATCGTGTACCTCCAAGAATGGTGCGGCGAAGTGCCGCGGCTGAGCTGATGGGCCCGGAGAAAACCGGTATGCCTGTGATGGATTGAAGTTCCTTGGCCGCGGATGCCAGGGAATATTGGGCGAGCAGAACCGCGTCAGGAGGCGACGGTTGTTTCGTGACTACTGCGGCCAGGGCGGTGACGAGTTCCGCTGTGGTGCCGTGCAGGGCTGCAGGCTTCGCCCCCGGAACAACGGCACCGCGGGTCTCCACTGGAACACCCCGCCCCGCGGACTCGTTGATAAAGCGGTTTATCGCGACTGTCAGTGGCTGATGGTCGCTGGCGAGAACCAGGACTGATCCCGGAACATGTGCGAACAGCCCATCCAGGGCCATCGCATCAGGATCGAGCAGAGGGACGGGGCATTTGTCGGCGTAGGACTGAACAGCCGTTGCGTAAACGGGGCAGGTGAGGAGGACAGCATCCGCACCCTCAAGCACCGCATGGTTGATCAACCTGTGCATCCTCTCGGCCAAGGACCCGGTCACACCTCGAACGTCCGCGTCTTCCTGCAACTGGTCATCGAGGATGTTCCACAGCCGCGCTTCGGGGAACCCTGATGCAAACGCCGCGTTCGCCGGCACAAGGGCGGCCGGGTTGGCGCTGATGAGTGCAACCAGCGGACGCGTCTCTGCGGAGGACATGGTGGCTTCTTCTGCTCTCTGGGCCCAGTGCCGGGCGGGTGGTTTTGTTCCCGCCCGGCGTGTGGGTGGTGTGGTTAGACGTGGGCGACGGTGGTGACGCGGGTGGCGACGGCGTCGGCGAAGTCGCTGGTGCCGGCGGTGCCGCCCATGTCTTTGGTGGTGGTGCCGTCCAGGACGGTCGCTTCGATGGCTTTTTCGACCAGTTCGGCGGCTTGGAGGACTTTCTCGTCGTCGAACTTCGCGCCGAGCCAGCGTAGGAGCATGGCGGAGGAGAGGATCATCGCGATGGGGTTGGCGATGTTCTTTCCGGCGATGTCCGGGGCGGAGCCGTGGGAGGCCTGGGCCATGGCGTGGGTGTCGGAGGAGTTGATCGAGGGTGCGATGCCCAGGGATCCGGCGACTTCACCGGCGAGGTCCGAGAGGATGTCGCCGAACATGTTTTCGGTGACGATGACGTCGAACTTGTTGGCGCGGCGGACCAGGTGCACTGTCATGGCGTCGATGTGGAAGTCGTTGACGGTGACGTCTGGGTATTGTTGTGCGACTTCCTTGCAGACGTCGCGGAACAGGCCGGTGGTCATTTTCAGGACGTTGGCTTTGTGCACGATGGTCAGTTGCTTGGTCCGGGACTGGGCGAGCTGGAACGCGGAGTGTGCGATGCGTTCGGTGGCGGCGCGGGTGATGATGCCGTGCATGATCGCTACGTCGGGGGTGGGCATGAACTCTCCGGTGCCTGCGAAGGTGTTCCGGTCGGCGTAGAAGCCTTCGGTGTTTTCACGCACGATGACCAGGTCGGTGCCTTCAACGATGGCGTTTCCGCCGGGGAAGGCCTTGGCGGGGCGGATGTTGGCGAAGAGTCCGAAGTGTTTGCGGATGGTGCCCGAGGGGTTCAGTGCGGACTTGTGCGGTTCGGGGTAGGAAGCGCTGTCGTGCGGGCCCAGGAGCCAGCCGTCGACGTCGGCGAGGGCTTGGAGGGTTTCGGCCGGGACGGCGGTGCCATGGGTGTCGATCGCTTCGCGGCCCAGGGGCAGTTCGGTCCAGTCGATGGCCGGCGCTCCGGCAGCGGCCATCGCGGCGTCAAGGATCTTCACGGACGCGGGAACGATTTCCGGGCCGATGCCATCGCCGTTCAGAACTGCCAGTCGGTACTGCTTGGATGTAGTCACGGTATTTCCTTTTCTTTATAACCAGGTCTCGTTGACGGACCAGGAACTAGTGGGGGCGATCAGCCGATAACGCTGATGGCGCCGGTGAGGATTTGGAAGCCGATGAATGCGAGGCAGGCACCGACAACCCAAAGAATCGAGAACTTCTGGAACTCTCCGAGGTCCTTCTTCAAGAGCCCGAGGAGTACCCACAGGGGAGCAGATGCAGGTCCGATCATGTGGGAAATTTGGCCTACCACACCGGCACGGGCGATCTCATTGGCGTGGATGCCGTACTGCGACGCGGACTCGGACAGTACCGGGAGGATGCCGAAGAAGAAGGCGTCGTTGGACATGAAGAATCCGAGCGGGATGGCAATGATGGCCGTGAAGAGCGGAAGCAATGCGCCCATCGACGTCGGGACGATGCTCAGCAGCGCGTCAGCCATGGCCTGGATCATGCCGGAATCAGACAGGATGCCAGTGAAGACGCCGGCGGCAAGGACGAGCATGACAACGGGTACGGCGCTCACTGCGTGTCGCTTGATGGATTCGCCTTGGTCATGCAGCTTCGGGTGGTTCACGAGCAGGGCGATAACGAAGGCGCCAATGAACAGGACCACCAAAGGTGCGACTCCGGCAATCAGGAGAACCAGCAGCAGGATGGTCAGGCCGGCGTTTACCCAGGTTCGCCAGGTGGGACGTTCACCCATGTGGTGAGTGCCGTTCTTGATCTCCGCGGCCAGTTCAGCGACGGCGGCTGCATCGACGTACTTCCTCTGGGACCGGCCAAGGACGTAGGCGACCGCGAGAATGAACGCACAGGTAAGGGCCAGAGAGGGGATCAGGCTGACGAAGTATTCAGTTGCATCCAACTGCAGCACGCTGATCGCCCGGGTGGCGGCTCCTCCCCAAGGAGTTGACCCGGAGATAAGCCCCAGTGACATGGCAGCGACTGTTGCAATGATGAGCGGGTTGATCTTGAGCTTCTTGTAGATGGGCAGGAAGGCAGAGCAGATGATCATGTAGCTCGTGGTGCCATCGCCATCCAGGGCCACGGCCATGGACAGCACAGCCGTGCCGACGCAGATCCGAACCGGATCGCCCTTGGAAAGCCGAAGAATGAGCTTCGAAATGGGATCGAAGAGCTTGGCGTCCATCATGACGCCGAAGTAGAGAACTGCGAAGAGGAGCAAAACGGCGGTCGGTGCGACTGTCTTAAGGCCCGACATGACCATGTCTCCCAGATCCGGGCCGAAACCTGCGATCACAGCGAACAGGACTGGAGCGCAAATGATGGCCACAAACGCGGTGGCCCATCTGCGCATGACTGCGATCATAAATGATCCGAGCGTAGCGAATCCGACGACGGCGAGCATCGTTACTCCTTGATGTTGAGGGACTGACTCCCTGACGGCAACTCTGACGTGCTGGGTCCCTAGCCGGTAACCCGGTCCCTCAACCTCTTGGGTCGGGCACGCTTTCGACCGTAAACCCAAAGTGGTCGACCAGTCAAGTAAGTGGTCAAGTGGTCGACCACTATTCGAATTTTCGGTATCATCAACCTCGTGAACAGAAAATCCATCACCTCGCTCGATGCCCCTGACCGCAATCTGGGGATGGAGCTGGTGCGAGCCACCGAGGCCGCGGCGATCAGGGCCGCCCCCTTCATCGGCAAGGGTGACAAGAACGCCGCCGACGGTGCGGCCGTGGACGCAATGCGGCATTTCCTCGGTTCCGTTGCCTTTGATGGCGTGGTGGTGATCGGCGAGGGTGAGAAGGACGCGGCGCCCATGCTGTACAACGGTGAGCGCGTCGGAAACGGCACCGGGCCTTCCTGGGACATTGCTGTCGATCCTATCGACGGCACCAGCCTCACGGCCGCCGGCCGCCAAAACGCACTCTCTGTCATTGCCGTCTCGGAGCGCGGATCAATGTTTGACCCCAGTGCTGTCTATTACATGGACAAGATCGTCACCGGCCCGGAAGGCCGCGGGGTCATCGACCTTAGGCGACCGGTCGGTGAAAACATCCTTGCCCTCGCCAAAGCCAAGAGTATGGCAGTTGACGACCTGCAGATTGCGGTCCTCGATCGCCCACGGCACTCTCAGTTGATTGCTGATATCCGGGCGACCGGCGCCTCAACCAGGCTGCTGCTGGACGGTGATGTAGCAGGGGGGATCAATGCCGCTCGACCTGATTCACGCATAGATATGTGTGTTGGGGTCGGCGGAACTCCCGAGGGCATTATTACTGCCTGTGCGGTGAAGGCGCTGGGTGGGCTCATCCAGGCGCGTTTGGCGCCCATTGACGCCTCTGAGCAAGCGAAGGCCCTCGAAGCCGGCCATGACCTGGATCGTGTGTTTGACCAGGACGATCTGGTTCGGGGAGAGAATTGCTATTTTGTGGCCACTGGTGTCACTGACGGCGCCCTCGTGGACGGAGTCCGGCGTATGCCTGGATTCGTTCGAACCACCAGCGTCGTCCTGCGCTCCCACTCAGGCACCATTCGCAGGGTCGTTGCCGATCACCTCGAATCCAAATGGTACGACTCCGAATAGCAGCCAACCTTTCACGCCGTTTCATATATTACGAAGGAGATTCAGTCATGACCGGAGCCATCATTGTAGGGGTGGACGGCAGCGTCACAGCTAAGAGTGCCACTCATGCCGCCAGGGACCTGGCCTTATCGCTTGGTGCTGCGCTCCATGTAGTCACGGCCTACGACGACGACGGCGCCATAGTGTTTGGTACCGGAAGTGACCATCGAGTGGCCAGTCATGAAGCGAAGGCGGAGGAGGCGGCGCGGGCGGCTGTTGCTGAACTGAGCTCGGTCGATCTCAAAGTCACCTACGCGGCTGTCCGCGGAACCGCGACTCATGTCTTGCTCGACGAAGCAAGGAGGGTCGAAGCCAGAATGATCGTTGTTGGCAACAAAGGTATGCAGGGGCTCGGCCGTGTCCTTGGCAGCGTAGCTACCAGCGTGGCTCACAATGCTCCTTGCGACGTCTACATTGCCAAGACTGCAGGCTGACGCTCGCCTGGTTTGCAGTACGGCGCTACCGCTGTTCTCTACCCTTAGGGCCCAATCAGCTTTCCGGCGCCGGCACGCGGAATCGCAACACGCAACCCGACAGCCGGGGCCGGCGCCGGGAACACCGCTGACGTGAATCAGCGACGCAGGTGGTTCGTAGAAGACCCGGATGCGAAAGAGTTGGACACTGATCGCAGATCATGTTGAGACTGGTGGGCCTGAATCCGGGATTCACCAGCCTGTCCGGCCTGTCCGGAGAGCATCGCCCCCCCTTGGTGGATAGTGCTGCAGGATCGCTGAAGCGCCCGGCAGCTTCGGCTACGCTCGAAGCCGCCCGCAGATGTCATCCACCAGCAGGGGAGGGGCGAGGCTGAAGTCAGCTAACACATGCTTTTCGTTGGAAGCCAAGGGTTCCAGGGTGCTGAGCTGGGAGTCGAGGAGGCTGCTCGGCATGAATTCGTGGTCGCGGGCGTTCATGCGGCTCAGGAGGGTTTCGCGGTCACCGTTGAGGTGGACGAAAACGACGTCCGGGGCATGCTGCCGCAGCAGGTCCCGGTAGCTGCGTTTCAGTGCCGAACAGGCGATGATCAGCGGCTCGCCCGCATCTTGCGACTGGCGTAGCCGGCGGCCGATTTCCTCAAGCCAAGGTCTCCGGTCATGGTCATCCAGCGGAATCCCCGCGCCCATTTTCGCCTTGTTGGCGGCAGGGTGAAGATCATCCCCATCCTGGAAAGGCAGACCCAGGCGCTCGCTCAGCAATGAGCCCAAGGTTGATTTGCCACAGCCGGAGACTCCCATGACAACAAGCGGAGGCAGGGGTTCACGTCCCATGTCGCGGATCCTTTCGGTCGTCTGCTTGGGAAAATGGCGCTGTCTAACCAAGCATGAGATCACATTCACAATTGAGAAGAGCTTCTCAGGTCGGGACCAGGCCGTCAAGGCTGTGCGAATAACCCTCGACGCCCCGCTCAACATGAGAATCCCGCTCAATATGAGAAAGAAGTTTCCTCATCGTCGATGCGGCCCTCCTCCGAAGGCGAAACCGCAGGGGAGTATGCCGTGCCCACGGAACAAAACATGGAAATCCACACTGCCTGACTCGTTCCTGGCGCACGCCTGTCGGGAATTGTCGACGGAAAAAAATGGAAGCATGCGACATTGTCCGGCCTGAGTCCCGCTCAGCTACTCGGCCAATTTTCGTCGTCGTGACGAAGGCCGATCCCGCTCCGTGGTCCGCCGCGACCCTCAGTGATCAACGCGTGGATCGGGAGCACCCAGTGGGGGTTCATGAGGCCGGATGCTGCTCGCCGGCGCCCTTCCTTGCCTGTCACGGAAGGAGGTGCCGGCGTTCGGGTCGAGCAAGGATGGCTGCCATCTCCTGAAGGAAGCGTGGGGTGTGGTTAGACACCTACCATCGGATTTATGAGATGCGCTACTCAAATGAGAAACTTTTCTTGCTTTTAAGTGAGCTGGACCATAGGCTTGGGACAACAGCCAGAACAACGCCGGAGGCAAGTAATGTTGCGCATCGTTGGACAACCCGCAGAAGCCCGATCACGCCGGAGCCGATTTGTTGCCGGCACCGGAAGCCATTGCCCGATCAGTGGCATCTGGGCGCCCGCCGGGGAGACGGAAAAGGGCCTGCGGCTACTGGAAGGCAGCATCATGCCGGTGCACGATAACTCCGCCGTTGACTGGCAACTGGTTCAGGGCCTCACGCGCCGTGACCTACGTAGCTGAAGCCCGGCCGCGTCGCCGCGCATCGCCTGCAAAGCCCCGTTTGGGCCGCGTGGAATTGCGCCTCTCCGAGGCCCGGGTAATGCGGGCCTGCATAGATAGCCATGTTCGTACACTGCTGAGCCAGCGGAATGAGGCAATTGCGGCTGCACTGGCGGACAAAGTGTCATTGTCTGCGATTTCCACTGTGGTGGGAATCAGGGCGGCGGATGTGAAGCGGCTCGGAAGCGCCTACCAGGACCTGCATTTTTCGGGAATACGGCATGATTGGCACCTCACGCGGTTGTCCGCGATCGTCCGCCAGTTGGATGTTGCGTTGGAAGTCAAAGAGCAAAGTGCGCAGAAACTCCGGTGCGATGTACTGGAGGGCCTGGAGTCAGGCCGATTGGACATCTTCCGTGTCGCAGCTCTGACGGCACTGCCGGCGGAGCGGATCCGTGAAATCATGCGGCCTGCAGCTGCTCACTGAGCCTGGTTGACTAGCCCTGCTCGCGGTCCTCGCTCCAGCCCGCCAGCGCGCCCTTGAGGGCAGAGATGAGCCGGGCGGTGACTTGGTCTTTGGAAAGCCCGACCGTAGTGATGAGGTCCAGGATTTCGCGTGGATCAAAGAGGATGTTCCACAGGAACATTGCTTCGTCGCCGATGGGCGGCAGTCCCAGTTCCTCGACGGCCTCGCGCAGGGGTCGCTCCAAAGCATCCGCCTGAACCGTCAGGTAGTAGGCGCCCGTGCGGAGCCGGGCAAGGTATCCCTCGCCGGAGCGCGTATAGAGCATGGCTCCGCCATGACGGGTGACCAGGTCAACCCATTTGCGGCTGACTGCCGTCAAAAGCTCGACGCCGGACATTTCCTGCTGCTTCAGGCTGTAGTCACGCAGCTTCTCGCCGACGCCGAACCGGTACTCTGCCAGGATGTCCTCGACTGAAGCGAAGTGCCGGTAAGCGGTGGCAGTGGAGATTTCCGCGTGCTTGGCGACATCGGTCATGCTGATGGTTCCGCGACGGGACGCGAAAAGCTGTCCCGCTGCCTTGACCAGTTGCCTGCGGTTGCGCTGTGTGTCACTACGCATTGATGGGTGCCCTTTCGTCAACTCATAGCTTAGGTCCTGGAAGTCGACCAGCCCGTGAGGGCGGCGGTGAAAGTCCTGACCAGTCGTGCCGACACTTGCTCCTCGGTGAGGGCCAGGCTCCCCATGAGATCGTAGATTTCGCGGGGGTCAAAGAAGCCGTTCCATAGGAAGAGTGCTTCATCGCCGGGGTGTTCGATCCCCAAAGCCCGGGATGCTTCTTCCAACGGACGTTCGAGGGCTTCGGCCTGGACGGCAAGGTAGTAGGCGCCGGACCTGACCCGGGCGAGGTAGCCTTCCGCTGAGCGCGTATGGACCATGGATGCCCCATGCTGGACTACTAAGCGGACCCACTTGTGGCAGACAACTTTCAACAGCTCCAAGCCCTCGGCCTCTGCAGCCCGGCTGAATTCCAAGAGCTCCCGGCCCGCTTCGAAGCGGTAAGCCGCAAGCACGTCGTCAACAGAGGCGAAGTGCCGGTAGGCGGTAGCTGTCGAAATGCCGGCTTCAGCAGCGATTTCGGACATGGTAGCCGAACGGCCGGCTCCGAAGAGCCGGCCGGCCGCGTCCACCAAAAGCATCCGGTTTCGCTGCATGTCGATGCGCAACCCGGCCGGTGGGTCGAGAACTGTCATGCGTGCCTACTTGAGCGCAGCGAGACCGGCGGCGATGCGTTCGACGCCGAGCGAAATCGCCTCCGCGCTGGCAGCGTAGGACAGACGAAGGTGATGTTCGCCGTTCCGACCAAACTCGCTGCCCGGGCGCACGGCAACACCGAACTCACGAAGGTGCGCCACCATGTGCGCTGCCGGCATGTCGACGTCGTACTTCGGGAAGAGGTAGAACGCGCCTTCAGGTGAGCTGACCGTGAGTCCCGGAATCTTGCTGAGGCCCTCAAACATCAGTTCGCGGCGCACTGCGTACGAAGCATGCATGCGCTCGATGTCGGGGCCGCAGGTCCTGAGGGCCGTCAGGGCAGCGAGCTGGACCGCGGTGTTCATTGAACCGTTGAAGGTGTTGTGAACGCGGGCGGCAGATGCGATGACATCCGAGGGGCCCCAGAGGTAGCCGACTCGCCAGCCTGTCATGGCATAGCTCTTGGAGAATGTCTGGCAGTAGATGGTCCTACCCGCCAGGCCCGGTATTTCCAAAGCGGAAGTAAAGGGTTCAGGCGTGTAAACGAGATCGCTGTAGGCTTCGTCGGACAGAACCAGGGTGTCCGTGCCCGCCACCATGTCCGCCAACGCTTCCAGCTCCTGGCGGGAGTGGACGATGCCGGTTGGGTTGGAGGGGTTGCAGAAGACGAACATCTTTGCGCCTTCAAGGGCAGTTGCCAGGGCTTCAAGGTTCCAGTGGAGGTCCTCAGCGAGGGGGACAGGCACGATGGTTCCGCCTGCCATGCTGACCAGGTCCGCGTACAGGGAATAGGTGGGGTCCGGGATGACCACTTTGTCTCCCGGGTTCACGATGCCGAGGATCGCGGCGGAGAGGCCTGCGGTTCCGCCCTGGGTGATCAGGACGTCGCTGGGGCTGGCCACTTCGCCGAGGAGCTGGCCGATACGGGCGGCCAGCTCCTCGCGAAGCACCAGCTCGCCGAGCAATGGCGAGTAATGGGTGTGCCCTTCTTCCAGGGCGCGGGCCGCTGCGGCGCGGACCTGTTCGGGGGTGTCGAAGTCGGGTTCGCCCATGGCCAGCGACACGAGGTCACCTTTGGACTGGGGCTGCTGGACGCGCAATGACGTGCGCTGGACCCGCAGCACGGCCTCGGAAGGCTGGAACGCTGCGATGGCGGTGGTTGGTTCAAGGGTCATGACAGTCCTGCTTCGAGTCGTCGGGAGGGTGGCGGCTTTGCCGGTGGTGTAGAGGTGCCGGGGTTTCACGGACGGGGGAGGTCTTCTGCGGGCGCGCCTGTCCAGCGGCTGATTTCGATGTCCCCGGAGGTGTCGCGTTGCACAGTAGGTGCAATGACGAGCTCCTGGACCACAGTGCGCTGTGGCAGCGTGGCTACGAGGTGGATGGCACGGGCCACGTCCTCCGGCTGGACCATGGCGTCGCGCTCTTCAGCCTTGGGTGGACGGGCCCGGTTGTCGAGAATCGGAGTGGCTGTCTCGCCCGGAAGAATGGTGATGGCGCGCAGCCCTTCATTGCGGAAGGTGTTGTGCAGGTACGTCATGAAGTTGCGGACCGCTGCCTTGGCAGCGCCATAGGCCGCACCCCCCAGCAGGTTGGGATTGACCGCTGCCAAAGACGAAACTGTAATGATGGTGCCGGTGTTCCGGGCGAGCATGTCCGGGAGTACTGCCTGAGTGAGGAGGTAGACGGCGTTGAGGTTGACGTCCAGGACCTCGTTCCATTCTTCCTGGCTGATCCAGCGGACGTTGAGGACCTTGCTGGCACTGCCGGCGTTGTTGACCAGGATGTCCACCGGACCAACGTTTTCGCTGACCCAGGCCACCAGGGTGTCTACGTCGTCCTTGGATGCGATGTCCGCAGCGCGGGGGTGGACGGTGCCGCCGTCGGCCTTGATTCCCGCTGCGACCTCTTCCAGGACGGATAGCCTGCGTCCCACTAGCACCACGTGCGCTCCTTCGGCTGCGAGCAGTTCCGCGGTGGAGCGGCCCATGCCCGTTCCTGCGCCTGTGATTACGGCGACCTTGCCTTCAAGAAGTCCCATTATTTACGTTCCTCGGGTCTGGTTGGTTGTGAGATTCGAATCACATATGCGAAAAGTTTCTCATTTAGTTTACGTGAGCGTCAAGTACCTCGGGGGCGTGACGTGCTTCAGGCCGCTTCCTGCGCCGCGACCGGCCGTGAGTGATGTGGCAGATCGATGGCGCTGAAAAGGCTCTGCACGCGCGATTCCAAGAGGCTCAGCCGGCGCTGGGACTCGTGCTGGCTTTCGACAGCTTCTTCTTGGCTCACCCAGCGGAATCTCATGCACTGGCCGGGCCGGGCTTGTCCCAACATGGGAAGCGAGGCCTTGGTGGCGAAGGCGACAATGGGGTAGCCGGCGGTGAGGGTTCGGTAACGGCCCAAGATGATGAGTTCGTCTCCGTGCGGAATTTCGAAAGCGCCGATGGGCACACCGTGGGACACGATCTCACCGAGCCCTTCCGGATGCACCACCGGTCCATCAAGACGCAGCCCTACGTGGTTGGATTTCGCCGTCACCGTGTACTCCCGTGCGGCGAGTAACTCCCTGATTCCGTGTGCAGCATCAGTTTCGGGGCCTTCAACAATGTCGATGGTCCACACCGGGTGATCGAACGAAGGAACAGGTACGGGGAGGCGGAACAACGGCTGCGTCAGGTAAGGGTGCTCGAAGCCTGCGTAGGCCGTGATGAGGTTCAGGTGCTGCCCGGCAGAGATCTGCTGGGGAAAGCCCATCCGTGCTTCCGGTGCGGTGCTGCCCATGAAATGGTCGGCGACCACGGTGCCGCTGAAGGCGAGGTAGTTGCGCATGCCGCCGTGGGCGTTGGCGATGACCACCTGGCCTTTCGCGGGGATGCACACCGGTTCCCACATCTGTACTTTGCTGCCGTTGACAGTGACATCCGCGGGCGCCCCCGTGACCGAGATCAGCAAGGGCTTTGAGGCGGTGAAGGAGAACCGGCCACCCATGATTTCGATGCCGGTGGCATTCCGCGGATTGCCCACCAGGATGTTGGCCACGGACGCGGAGTGCTGGTCCGCCGCCCCGCCGCAGGGGACACCCAAGGCCTCGGACTGCTCCCTGCCCAAATCCTGGAAGGTGGCCAGCCAAGCGGCCTCACGGATTTTGATGGTGACGCTTCGTTCGGACGCCGGCATCAGTGTTCCCCCTTGTCGGTGTCGGAATCGGCACGTAGGAACCGTCCTTCGAGCCGTTCCCATTCACTTTCCGGGACCACCTTAAACCGGACGGTGTCGCCGGGCTTGAAGGAGGTGGGCGGGTTCTCCCGGATGTCACAGATGGTCAGGGGAGTGCGCCCGATGACCTTCCACCCGGTCGGTCCGGGGAACGGCTGGATGATGGCGTTGGTGCCGGCCACCATCACGGATCCGGGGTCCACATTGGTGCGGGGTTCCCTGCATCGGCTGACCTGTCCGGGAAACTGCACCCTGCCCATCATGGGCGCCATGGCTGAGGCAAGAAGGTTGATGTTCAATTCCGAGGCCTCGATGTGTCCCAGGACGGCCTCCTTGCTGATGCCTAGCTCTTCCGCCACGTCCGTGAGATCCGGGGCAAACGATTCGTTGATCACCATGGGAATGGTGAAGTGCTTCCCGTGGTGGGCTGGCCCGTCGCCTTCGAAACCCCTGCTTGCCGCGGCCAACCGGATGGTTTGTGCCAGCTGGCCGTGGCTGACGGTGAGACAGTCGAATTCCACTAGGATGGAATCAACGCCGGCCACGACGTCCAGCAGACCGTGAGGACGCACATTCAGCAGGATTTCGCGCAGCCCGCGGCTTCCGGACTGACGTTCCTCAGCTGTCCCGGAAGCCAGACTGACCATCAGTGCCGAGTCGCCGAAGGGAACTGCTTTGATGTCTGGGATGGCCGATGCCGGGCTCAGCTGTCCGGGAGCTGGGTGCGTACTCATGTGTCCTTGGCTTGTAGGGAATGGATAGTTGGCCTGCTGCTAGACCGTCGCCAGCCGCGCTTTCTCTGCCAGCACTTCCTGCAGCCCGGTGGCCTTGACGCCGGCCTGGTCCAGAGCGGCGCGGAGGGCGGTGCCGTTCTCCAGCACCTGTGGGTGGTCACCGTGCAGGAGCACGACGTCGGCGTCGTGGCCCAGCGGGACCACCTTGCCGGTGACGGCGCGAACCGTGCCTTCGGTGACAACCTGGACCACGCGGCGTCCGATCTCCTCGGGATCGTGGAGGAGTGCACCTTCGGTGTTGCGGGAAACGGGCATACCGTCTTCGCCGTAGCCGCGGTCGGCCAGGAAGACGTAGCCCACCTCGAGTCCGCGCTTGCGGGATTCATCGGCCAGGAGACCGTTCTGGCAGATCACGATGTACGACGGATCGTATGCCTTGATGGCGTCGGTGATGGCTCGGGCGTGCTTCGCGTCGGTTTGGGCGATGCTGCCCATGCGGCCGTGCGGGGCGACGTGGCTGATCTTGCCACCATGGACGCGGGCGAAAGCGTCCAGCGCACCGATTTGGTAGAGGACGTCGGTTCGAATTTCCTCTTCGCTGGCTTCGATAAGACGGCGTCCGAATCCCACCAGGTCCGGGTAGCCGGGGTGGGCGCCCAGCTCGATGCCGCGTTCGACGCAGGCTTTGACGGTGGTATCCATGACGCGCGGATCTCCGGCGTGGAAGCCGCAGGCGATATTGGAGGCGGTGACCAGGCCCAGCAGGGCGTCGTCGTCGCCGATGGTGTAGTTTCCGTAGCTTTCGCCGAGGTCTGCGACGACAGCGACTGAGTTGATGCCCAAGGTGACTCCCAATGGTTTTGTTGTGGTGCTTTATGGTCCAACGACGGCGGCTGGCCGGCAATGGCGGCAGGCCGCCGTCGTGCGTGTGTTGTTAGTGGGTGGCGAGAGGCTGTCCCTTGGTCTCCTTAAGGAAGAAGATCGAGACCAACGTGAT
Source organism: Paenarthrobacter sp. A20 (assembly GCF_024168825.1). Classification (NCBI taxonomy): domain Bacteria; kingdom Bacillati; phylum Actinomycetota; class Actinomycetes; order Micrococcales; family Micrococcaceae; genus Paenarthrobacter; species Paenarthrobacter sp. A20. The sequence continues at coordinate 3,131,981 of NZ_JALJWH010000001.1, forward strand.
GATAGCCGTGCCGATTGCGGCGTACGCCGGAACCATGCTGTTGCCGGTGCTCTTGATGAGCTCGGTCATCGCCAAGGGGGCGCTGCCGCCGAAGATGATGGTGCTGATGCTGAACCCGATGCTGTAGGCGCTGTAGCGGACGGTCGTGGGGAACATTTCGGTCAGGACCGTGTGGACCACGGCGGCGTGCCCGGAGAACGCCACGGCCATGACAACGGTTGCTACACAGGCCAGGGTCATGTTTCCTGTGGTGATCATGGCAAACATCGGGTAGGAGACGACGGCCATCAGCACTGCCGAAAGCATTAGGACGGGCTTGCGGCCGATGCGGTCTGACAAACGGGCCATGAGGGGGATGGCGATGATGATGGCAACAAGGCTGACGGCCGTGACCATGAGGGCCTGCAGCATGCTGAAGTTGTTGCCGCTGCCCAGCTGGGTCTTCAGATACGTGGGCATGTAGGCGAAGAGCAGGTAGTAGCCCGGTCCGTTCACTGCGGGCAGGAAGATGGTCAGGGCGATGGCCTTGAGGTGGCGCTTGGAGGTGAACACGGCTCGCAACGGGTTATGTTCCACAACGTTGCGTTCACGCAGTGCGGCAAAGTGCGGGGTGTCTTCCATCTTGGAACGGATGTAGACGCCTACGTAGCCCAGGGGGAGCGCGAACAGGAACGGAATGCGCCAGGCCCAGGCTTCCATGGTGGCGTCACCCAAAGTGGTGATGAGCATAGCGGAGAAGCCACTGCCGAAGAGGAGGGCGCAGAAGGAGCCCACTGCGATGAAGCTCATGGAGAAGTTGCGGTGCTTGTCGTGCGCATACTCGCCAACGAAGGCCATGGCGCCCGCCACTTCACCACCCGCGGAGAAACCCTGAAGGACGCGGAACAGGATCAGCAGAGCCGGGGCTGCCCAGCCGATCACGGAAGACGACGGAATGAGGCCGATGCAGGCCGTGGCGCCGGAGATCAGAAGAAGGAGTACGGCCAGCAGGTTCTTGCGTCCAAGCTTGTCTCCGAGGTAACCGGCGATGACGCTGCCAAAGGGGCGGGCCAGGAAGCTCACCAGGAAGCCGACGTTGGTCAGCAGCAACGAACCGAGGTCCTTGGAACCCATGATGTTGATGGCCAGGTACGTGGTGAGCAGACCGTAGATTCCGTAGTCATACCATTCCACGAAGGAGCCCATGGTGCCGGCCAAGGTTGCCTTGCGCACCACCTTGCCGTCAGCGGTGACGACCTTGATTTGAGCGGTGTTCAGTGTCACTGATTCCGTCGATGTGTTAGTCATTGCGGGTTCTCTCAGTCTAAGCGGGGTCCCGTAGGGGGAGTAGGGGAGGACTAGCTGTATTCGCGGGTGATCTCTGCAGTCATCTCGGCCTCATGGATTGCAACTGCCTTGACCAGCTCCAGGATTTCGGCCGCACGGGCTTGGGGGATGACGACGACGCCGTCATCATCTGCTGCGACGATGTCACCGGCGGAGCAAACGATGCCGCCGATTGCCACCGGTTCGCCGATCACGCCGGGGCCGTTTTTAAACGGTCCGGCAGGGGTAGTGCCACGTGCGAAGACAGGAAACTTGATCTCGGTGATGGTTGCGCGATCACGGATATAGCCGTCGATGACTGCTCCAGTAGCGCCTGCGGCCTCGAAGCGCTGGGAGAGCTGTTCGCCTACCAATGCCCGGTGCTCGTGCCCGAAGCCGTTGATCACCAGGATGTCACCAGGCTCGATGTAGTTGAGGGACTCGATGACGGCGGCGTTGTCACCTGCCGCGCCGAGGACGGTCAACGCGGAACCCACGCACTTGGCGCCGGCCCAGACCGGGTTGATGTTTCCGTCCACCATGCCCAGGCGTTCCATGGCGTCGCCAATATTGGCCACCGGGAACTCCTCAAATGCGCGGACCAGCTCCCGCGGGGGCCGGGTCCACTGAGCCTTGCGGACTGTGAGCTCGAGGGTCGTTGCCATGTCTTCCACCTTTGGTTGTTCCGGGTTCCGGATGAGTTGGACGCCTTGAGACGTCAATCACATATGAGAAAAGTTTCGCGTTTTTTCATCACCGCGTCAAGGCCCTTCTGTTTCCAGTGTGTAAAACATCGGCGTGGCGGGGGTCACCTGTGGGCGAACTCACAAAAAACCTTTGACTTCCTCGATTCAATTAGAGAAACTCTTCTCATTCGCGAAATTTATCGCAGATCAAATCCTTCCGGTTTCTCCGCCAGATGCGCTCGCATCCGCAATGGCCAGGCACTCGAAGGCGACCAGGAGGCTCATTCCTATGCAAGGACGTTCCACTTTCATGGCAGCGGCGGCAACCGTTACCGCTGCCGCGTTCCTTTTGACCGGTTGCACCACGGGCGGTCAGGCTTCCTCCGGCGGCACCGGCGGAGCAATGTCCACCGACACCATCAGGACTGCACTCAACGCCGACCCCACCACCTTTAATGCAGCGAAAGCCAACGCGAAGGACGATTACGAGGTAGCCCGTTTCCTGTTCGACACCGTGGTCCGCCGGGACGCCGACGGGAAGTTCATCGGTGGCTTGGCCACTGAATGGAAATCCACTGCCTCTGAAGCCACGCTGACCATCCGCAAGGATGCTACCTGTGCGGACGGCACAGCTATTACGCCCAGCATCGTGGCCAAGTCACTGAGCTACTTCGCCGATCCGGCCACCAAGAACAACTTCGGCAAGCTCGTCTTCGGACCAGGCCAGCCCACCATTACCGGTGATGACGCCGTAGGAACCGTGGATATCAAGCTCGCACAACCGTGGTCCGAACTCATTGGCGGTTTGACGTTGGCCCAGACCGGTATTATCTGCCCGGCAGGCCTTGCTGATCTGGACGGCCTTGCCAAAGGCAGCGTCAAAGGAGCCTTCTCCGGCCCGTACACACTGACGAAGTCCAGCCACGGAGTCAGCTACGACATGACCCTGCGTGAGGACTACAAGGCCTGGCCGCAATGGTCCAAGCCACTGGAAGGAACGCCGGCGAAGACCGTTCGGTTCTTCCCGGGCGTCAACAAAACCACCGTGGCCAATCAGTTGCTGACAGGTGAAATGGACGTCTCCGACATCGCTCCCGCAGATGTCCAGCGCTTCGAAAGCAACAAAGACTATGCCGTTACCACAGTCCCGTTTGCCGGCATCTTCCTGCTCTTCAACCAGCGCGAAGGCAGCCCCTTCACAGATCCTGCACTGCGTAAGGCCGTAGCTCAGCTAATGAACCAGCAAGCCTTCAACTCGGCCGCCTACGCCGGCAAAGGCATCACCTACAACTCGATTGTGGCCCCTACCGTTCCGTGCGTTCTTCCGGACAATTCAAGCCTGACTCCCGAAGACGCCGCAGCCGCCAAGGCCGTGCTGGCAGGCAAGACATTCAAGATGGTGGGAACCACCAGCATCGGCCCCAACGGTGCAGGCAGCACCTACGTCCAAGAAGCACTCCGTGCTGCAGGGGCCACGGTGGAACTCCAGCTCGTGGACAACGGAGCGTGGGCCACCATGACCCAGACCAAGCCCGAAACCTGGGACCTGACCGTCCAGGGTGACGCCAACTTCGTAGGAACAGTGGCAGCATCCCTGACCCGCATCGCTGGAGTTCCCACCGAGAAGGGTGGCCGCAACATTGGCGGCGGCGAAAACGCCGACATCCTCGCGGACATCGCCACTGCCCAAGCTGCCACCGACGAAGGGGCCCGCTGCGACGCGTACACCAAAGCGCAAAAGAGCATCCTGAGCGACAACGACATCGTTCCGTTTGTCGGCGAGCCTCAGATCGTTGCGCAACGCTCCGGATTCTCCATCCAGGCGCCGTCGGGAATCGTCGACTACGCCACCATGCGCATCACCAAATAAGCAGAGGTTTTACGATGACTGAACCAACCATGCTCTCCAAGGAAGTACAGATCCTTGAGAGCACGACCCCGGGGGCCACTAAGCGCCCCCGGGGCGGTGCCCTGAGCCTTTCCCCTTGGGCCGACTACGCCCTTCGCCGCGCCGGCGGTGTCCTCCTCTCCGTCGCTTTGCTGGTTGTCGTGACCTTCTTCATGGTTCCGCTCATCCCCGGCGACCCTGCCGTTGCAGTGGCGGGCGCGGATGCCACGTCGGAACAAATCGAAGCCATTCGCAGCAGTCTCGGTCTCAACGAACCTCTTTTCGTCCAGTTCATCAACTATGTGGGCGGGCTTTTCACCGGAGACTTGGGGGAATCCTTTGCCTACAGCACCTCGGTCTCGCAGATCATTGCCACCAAGCTGCCCTTCACCGCAGAACTCGCCGTGCTCGGTATCATCCTGGTGCTCCTGGTCTCTGTTCCTACCGGCATGCTCGTGGGCATCCTGACCCGTGGCGGCCGCAAGAAGTGGCTCGACGTGTCCTTCGGCATGCTGACCGGATTTTTCCAGGCTGTTCCGCAGTACGTAGTCTCCACAATGCTGGTGGTCGTCTTCGCAATCATCCTGAAGGTCCTGCCAGCAGCCGGCGCTGCTTCACTGAGCGCACTCATACTGCCCGTGATTGGCCTGTCGATTGCCCCCATCTGCTCCATCGCCCGCGTGGTCCGCCGCGAGACGTCCACCGTCCTTGAGCAGGACTACCTGAGGACTGCCCGAGGGTGGCGGTTGCCGTCGCTCCGCTTGTATGCACGGCACGCCTTGCCCAATCTGTTGACGACGGCACTTACATTGGCCGGGCTCATCCTGGCCGGCATGCTCGGCGGCGCAATCATCGTGGAAAACGTCTTCAACTGGCCGGGCTTGGGCCGCGAGATTGTCACAGCCATCGTCAATAAGGACTACCCAGTGATCCAGGGCATCATCCTGGTTCTGGGTTTCCTGGCAATCGTCCTCAATCTGCTGGTCGACGTCATTCTCGGCCTCATCGACCCCCGTACGCTCGGAGGAAAGTCCAATGGCTGAGACAGCCCGTCCACGCCGCAGGTTCCGCTGGACCACCGGCCTCATTGTGGGCATCGTGATGATGTCCGTCATGGTCCTCACTGCCATCCTCGCGCCGATATTCCTGTCGGAGGCCGCCGAGAAACTGACCCCGCAGGCCTCGCAAGGACCTAGCCCCGAGCACTGGCTCGGAACCGATGACTTCGGGCGCGATGTTCTCGCCCGCTCTTTGGTCGCTACCCGTCTGACGCTGCTCATGACGGCGGCCACCACGGCAATCGCCGTCGTCGCAGGCATTGCAATCGGCACCGCCGTATGGCTGGCACCCCGCCGGATCCGCGCCGCCGTGCTCCGCGTTATCGAAGCGGCCGTCGCCTACCCGAGCCTCATCTTCTCCCTGCTGATCGCCGCTATCCTCGGCCAAGGCACGTGGTCTGCAGTATTGGCCATCTCCATCGCCAGCATCCCTGCATTCGCACGGCTCACCGCGAACATGGCGGCTTCGATCTCCCAGCGAAACTACGTCTCCACAGCGCGGCTGCTTGGCGTCTCCGGACCCCACATCATCACCAGGCACCTGCTGCCGAATATGGCAGAACCACTCCTGGTGTTGACCGCCACCGTGTTCGCCACAACCTTGATCGACCTCTCCAGCCTGTCCTTCATTGGGCTGGGCGTACAGAATCCTGAGTATGACTTTGGCCGCCTGTTGAACGAGGGGCTCGTCAACATCTATTCCCAGCCTCTCCAGGCTGTGATGCCTTCCATCATGATCACCATTACCGGTCTGGGCGCCATGCTGATCGGTGACGGCCTTGCCGCCGCCACCGACCCCCGCGGCGGGCGGAAGTTCGGCAGCCTCCGCAAGGCTTCCGAAGCGCCCGCCTCGATGCGCGCTGATGCCGGAGCGCTGGTTGAGGTGGACAACCTGACCGTCACCACGCCGTCGGGCGTTCCGTTGGTCAAGGGCGTGTCTCTCAGCATCCATGCTGGTGAGGTGGTGGGCCTGGTGGGGGAGTCCGGTTCCGGAAAATCCCTCACCGCCATGTCCATCGCCGGGCTGATGCCCGAGGAACTGGGCGTCAGTGCCAAGACCATGCGCCTCGGCGAGCTGAACCTCTTGAAGAAGAACAACCCACGCGAGCTAGCCACCTCGATAGGCCTCGTTTATCAAGACCCGGGAACAAGCTTCAATCCGGCCCTCCGCATTGGATCGCAGCTCACTGAAGTAAGCCGCGTGCACCTCGGTCAGTCCCGAAGCACTGCGTTCGGCCGGATGGTCAAGGCCTTGGCAGACATTCGGATTACCCAACCCGAAAAACGGATGAAGCAACACCCCCACGAACTCTCCGGCGGGATGCTGCAACGAGCCATGATCGCGTCGACCCTGGTCACGGACCCTCGCCTGATCATCGCCGATGAGCCCACCACCGCCCTCGACGTGACGGTCCAGGCCGATGTGCTCAGGCAGTTCCGCACCATCAACCGCGAAATGGGCACAGCCATGCTGTTCATCTCCCACGACATTGGAGTGGTGCAGGCGCTATGCGACAAGGTCATCGTGATGAACGGCGGCAAGATCCTCGAGCGGCTCACGGGCGAAGAACTCGCCGCCGGCAAGGTGAAGCACCCGTACACCAAAGCGCTGCTTGCCGCGACGCCGTCCATTGCCGAACGCAAGGCCGAGCTCGTAACGGTATCAGCAAAGGACTTCGCCTTGGACGAAGTTTTCGACGACGACCCAGCCGACGGCGGGCACGTCACCAACAGCCCGGGCAGCAAGGAGACCGCTCAATGAGCGCTGTAGTAACTCAGAATCAGCCGGTGTTGGAACTGAACGACGTCAAGGTGACGTTCGGTTCCGGACGTTCCGCCGCCACTGTCCTCAAAGGCGTGAACGCCAGCATCCATGCAGGCAAGACGCTGGGCATCGTGGGGGAATCGGGCTCGGGAAAGTCCACCATGGCCAAAGCGATCGTGGGCCTGGTGAAGCCCAGCGACGGCCTGATCTTGTTCTCCGGCCGCGATGTGACGAAAATGTCCGGGGCCGAGCGCCGCCGCATGCGGCGGGCTGTGCAGATGGTTCCCCAAGATCCGTATTCCTCGCTCAACCCGCGGCGGACCATCGGGCAAACCCTCGCGGAGGCAATCGATCCCCTGCGGGCCAATCCCAAGGAACACAGCGAGAAGATCTCCTACTGGCTCTCAACCATCCGCCTGGATCCCGAAGTGGCCGAACGCTATCCACACGAGTTTTCCGGCGGACAGCGCCAACGCATCGCTATTGCCCGGGCTTTGGCTGTGCAGCCAAAATTGATCATCGCGGACGAGATCACCTCCGCCTTGGATCTATCGGTGCAGGCTGAGATCCTGAACCTCATCGGTAGGCTCCGGAAGGAGCTGGACCTCACCATGGCCTTCATCTCGCACGACCTGGACGTTGTGCACCACGTCAGCGACGAAATCCTGGTCCTGTTCCACGGCGAAGTAGTTGAGCAGGGGGATGTCGACGCGGTTTACGGGAACCCTCAACATCCCTACACGCGCCGGCTGATTGACTCAGTTCCGGGTGGGCCGGGGTTCGATATTGGAGAACGGAGGGTTGCAGTCGGTTGACGAAGGATCTGAATGTCAATTTATTCCACGATCCTCTTGCTGATGTGGAGTCCTCGGCAAGCGGTGTCGGAGTGCATCGGGGGACGAAATCCTCAGCCCAGTCACGAAATCTAGGAACCCGCGAGCGTGCCCTCCGAGGAGTCGCGAAGGAACTCCGGGAAATGCAGCGCCGAAGAGACGGTTCGCTGATAACTGTCGCACCGTCGACGGCAAAGATTGACTAGTCAGGTCCCAAGAGGGGCGAGGGGCTCCACGATTAGGGCATGTCGAGTCGGGTTTTATAGGCGGTGTCTTTGTTGGTGTTCCAGCCAGCGATGATACCGGCTCCGAGCATTTGATCGGTGAGCCGTGCGAATCGGTACCCCGGGTCGGTGTCGAGGGCGAGTTGCATGTATTGGTGTGCTTTGGACCCTCGGCCTTCCCACCAATTGATGTAGCCGATGGTGGTGAGTATGGGTGCTGCGTGTTGTGGGCTGGTTCGCGTGTAAGCGTGTATGAGGAGTTGTTGTGCCCATTCGATGCGTGACCATTGTGGTGCTGTCTGGGTTTGGGCGAAGAGGATGTGTTGGGGTGGTTCGTTGATGCCGGGGATGTCGGCCATGAGCCGGTCGCGGATGTGAGGGAATTGGAAGTTCGCGATGAGTGTGGTGCAGTCTTCGTCGGTCGGGAAGTCACTTGACTCCAGCAGGGTCGACCACAGTTGGCTGGCTTGTTCTGCGGCTACACCAAGGGGCAGCGCCCTGATGATGGCCATGTGATCATCAACTGCGATTGCTTGCGCTGCTTCCTGGGCTGGCGCAGGGAGGACTATTTGGTTGGTGGGTTCGATGGTGCTGCCGCGGTAGATAAATTCAGCGTTGACCCGGCTGTACTCGGTGGAGCTGATGGGCAGGCTGATGTCTTGTCCGGGTTCGCTGTCGTAGGGGGAGTAAGTGTCGTCGCTGACGAAGATCCCGTCACGGATGGTGATGCCGTTCTCGGCAAGGACGCCGGTGAGTGCTGCAATTGTGGCTGCGTGTGGTTTGGGTTGGCCTGGTTCGCAGTGTTGTGAGGTGTAGAGGGCGAAGACGATGCTCGTCGCGGTGGTGTCACTGGTGAGATAACTGCTGACAGTCCTGGCGTAGGGGAGCTCCGTGCCGGCTTGGCGGGGGAGATCGATGCGGAGGGTGGCCCCGACCTTGCCTTTGTCCAGGGTGATGCAGACGAGGCTCTCGTTGGGCCAGAAACCTAGGGTGTGTCCGATGAAGCTGAGTAGGTCTGCAGGGTCTCTTATGGTGAGCGCATTCATTGTCCTGTTCCTTTGTGCGTGCGTTGTGTTTTTGGCCTTTGCGCCGTTCTGATAGGGGATCTGCGCGCTGGTAAGGGGCTGGACTTCAATTTGGGGGACCGGGACAGAGGCGGAAAGTTCTGGAGAATGGGAGTGGCGCCGGAGCGCCGAGCCAATTTCCCGGATCGATCCGGCCGCCTCGCGCAGTGGTTGCACGGAGGTCCCATCCAGCGATGACCGTGATATCAGAATGACAAACTGCGTTGTTGCTTCTGACAGTTCATGGGCAGGCTGAGGTACGGCGTCATGACCCGAGCTGTCTGTTCTTCGGCGTGTGACATGGTTTCGCGGGATCGCTGCGCCGAATGGGCTGGGGGACTGCTTCCGGTCCCGACATATGCGCCGTTATCGGCGGGTCCCCCAACCGTCAGGATTAGTGCTTGCTGAGTTCCAGAAGCCCGTTGTTAGTCCGTAAATAGAGTTTCGACTTACGGGGCAAGGACGTGGCACCTGGCACTGACTGTGTTGACCCGCTCTGGCGTGCCGCTCGTGGCGGGACGTTGATCGTGGCCGCGGTTAGCATGAGAGAGGACAGAAGGCTTATGAAGGAAACGGTTCTAGTATGATCCTGCGTGAAAAAACGTCCGAGGGCACCAGGTCTGAAAAAGAGGATGGTGACGTTAGAGGTAGTTGGATCGTAGAACGACCCCTACTGTTCGTCTCATCGTTGGCAATCGTCATAGGGGTGGTCTACATCGGTGGGTTTGCAGGTTGTCGCACTTCTGGCTTTAGCGAGGGGGCCTTGTGTAGGAACCCGTTGACGCAGCCTTGGGCGACCCTCATCGCGGGAACTCTGGTTCTGCTGGGCGCCATCCTGACTTACCTTTCGACGGAGAAAACGCGCACCCTTACCCGTCAGGAGCTGAAACATACTCAGGATGAAGCCGAACGTGCGCACCAGCGCGAGATGGAGTCTGCACTCAATGACAGATTTGTCACGGCTGTAGAGCAGCTGGGCAATACCGAGCAGCAGCCGGTCAAGCTGGGAGGGGTTTACTCTCTCGTCGCTCTGGCCGAAGACTGGGTAGCGTTCGGGGATCAAACGAGTCAGCGAGAACGGACGAGAAAGCAAGCCCAAGTGTGCATCGACGTTCTCTGTTCATATGTGAAGTCCAACACGCACAAACGCGGAAAAACGAATGCTGCGGGCGTCATGGCACCTGGAATGCCGGGGCGCATCTCCAGGCCTGAGGCAGATCTGAGAGCTGTGATTTTCAGGGTTCTCATGTCCACGCGGCAGCACGTCAGTCCTCGAGCGATGCCGCACCCTCTTAGCTGGGCCCGCCTGAACCTCGACGGCGCCGACATGACGGGCGTGGATTTGGGTTCCGTGCAGGGGGAGAACATGTCACTCATTGGCGCGGATCTCGCGGGAGCGGATTTGAGTCATTCCGTGTGGTTCTTTGGCAATTTTCAGCGGTCTCACTTACGCGGAGCCGATTTGTCGCAGACTGACCTTAGAGGTGCGTGTATGGAGGGGGCAGACTTTGAGGGTGTGAACCTCACGCATGCTCGTGTTGATGGCGCTCACTTAGATCAGGCGCATTTGAGAGGAACTGACTTATCCCAGACGGTTGGCCTGACAAACGAGCAGATTGAAGAAGCTCATTGCTGGGACGACACAACATCCTGGCCTGAAGGATTTCAGCCCTCGTGGCAAGTGAAGATACCCGAGGACGCATGTAAACCATGGTAGGGGCTCCCGCCATTCCTGCTAGAGATGGAGGCCCGTCGAGGCTGGTTCGCGCAGTATCCGGATTCAAGAGCGGTTCAGTCGCCCTCGGGCGATCCGGCAGCTTCGAGCGTCTTCTTCTTTATTGCACGCAGCTTCATTAACGTGTCGCGGCCGAGGTCTGAGAGCGTCCAGTACTTGTTTGTGTCGGCCACCCCGCGCGGCTTAATGCCGTGGGTAGTCAAATTGAGTGCAAATAGCTGGAGTACAATATCATCAAAGCTTTTTTGCGTAATCAGGACGTTCTCGGCGTAGGAGAAGCCGGCAGGCAGGAGTTCTTTGTGGTCGTGGAGCAAAAGTCTTTGGGCATATGCGTTAAGGGCAGAAGCAAGAATTTGCTCGCCGGCTTCATCAAACATGCGTGGACCGAGTTCCTGTAAGAGGTCATTCCAAGTAACAGAAACACTCGTCTCGTGATTATGAAGAGGTGCGGGTTCGAACATCGTCGCTTCAGCGTGGAGTTCTTGTCCCGTCTTATACTGCATGACGATTTCCATGGCATAGGTGTCGTCTCCGGATTCGAGATCAGGAGGAATCGTGGCTACCTCTTTAGAGGTAGCCTGCAGCTCCGTCTGCATTTCGCTGACTTTGGCGCGAAGTTCCGCAAGCTCGATTTGGGTTTCTGCTGTCATAGCGAAGCGGCCGCGAACCCAACCTTCAGCAGTTGTGTCCTGCATTGCGATTGCCAGAGCGCGGGACACCTTGGAACCTAGGTCTTCAGCGTTGGAAAACGTTTTGATGTGGCGCGCTTGGACCTTCAGGCGGAACTGATTGAGACGCTCGCGGGCTCTAGGCTCGATCTCGCTTCGGCTCACTGGAATACTGCCCGGGTCCGCATGAGCGAACCCGAATATCGGTTTTCCTAGTTCGGCTGCATAGTCAAACTCCTTTTCCGTATAGCTGACGCCTTCCTCGGTGGTGCTTCCGTAGCGACCCCCAAGGATGACCACGTAGAAGTCGCTGCGATCGATCACTCGCTTTATCAACGTCCATTGATCTGAGTCAGCCGAAGGGAACATCTCCATACCAGCGGGCAACAGGTTCAACTCTAAAAGCGCTTGAGTGACCTCGCGACGCTCTTCAATGAGATCGGTATAGGTCGAACTGATGAAGACTTGGTAGCGTCGTTCCATGGATCATTCTTAGCACAATGGTCGATATACCCGTTATGTAGGGGAAGCTGACTTGGCTGTGGCTATTGCCTGCGCTATTTATGCCTTCATATCCCTCACCTTCAAATCCTTCTTATACAGATGAGATAATGACAACGACGGAGCACTTCGTGGCAGACGTGTTCGATGCCGGGCCGGCCAGGCCAACGTCGAAGTGTTAGAGAGCAACAGCCGAGGCGCGGCTCCGCTCGCAACTACGGGCACCTATTAAACGGGTGGGGCACGAAAAGTTTGTCATTAATGCGGTGCCGCAGACGGCCAACAAACGAGGCTCGCATCCTGGCTTCAAGCGCAAGGGGCGTCAAGCACGTCTTCATCACGCGGCCTTGGAAACAGAAGTAGCCGGGAGTTCGTCAACCAGCGTTTGAGCAACCAGAGGACCGGCAAGAACAAGCGCGTAGATGCGCCAGATGTGTTGGCAGCGACCTATGAAGCTACGACGAGCCCTCGGATTCCGCGTCCGAACTATAGACTAGCTGGCGGCGTCGCCTTTGGTCTCGTTCTTCGCCGCGCTGGCTTGGCCTGGAGTGATCATTATGGTCTCGATGACCCGTTGGACCGCGACCGTCCGCTCAGACTGGTCCAGCGTTTCGAGGAGCCGTTCGGCACCGAGTAGCCGTGCAAACTCCACCGGCTGCAGAAAGAAGTGGCTCAACTGCTTAGTCGCTTCGGTCTGTGCTTTCATAAGAGTCGAACCGATGTATGCAGACAGGGCCGCGCCGGCCACCCCAGCAACACTGGCAGCAATTGAAGCGGTCCCGTCTTTGGCAAAGGCTGCTACAAAGCCGAGAACAACCACGACCCCAAAACCCGAGATCATCGCCCGGGACTGCCCCGGCTTTTGTTGACTCGGGGTCTTAGGCCGCTGTGAGCGCGGTCCGGTTGATTGTTTCATATTCGATGGGCGTGAGTTTTCCCAGCCGTCTTTGCCGACGCCGGCGGTGATAGGTTCTCTCGATCCAAGTCGTGATGGCCAGTCGGAGGTCTTGCCGGGTGAGCCACCGCTGCCGGTCCAGGATGTTCTTTTGCAGCAGCGAGAAGAACGATTCCATCGCGGCATTATCCGCGCACGCACCGACCCGGCCCATCGATCCGGTGAGCCCGTGGCGCCGGAGTGATTCGACGAACCGGCGCGACCGGAACTGGGACCCACGATCCGAAAGCACCACTGTCCCTGCAGGTTTGCGTGCCCGCACCGCGTTCTCCAGTGCGGCCACGGCCAACGAGGACTTCATCCGCGAGTCCATCGAGTAGCCGACGATCCTCCCGGAATAAACGTCCTTCACGGCGCAGAGGTAGAGCTTGCCCTCGGCGGTGGGGTGTTCGGTGATGTCCGTCAGCCACAGCTCGTTCGGTGCCGCAGCGGTGAAGTCCCTCTCCACCAGGTCGTCATGAACCGGCGGCCCGGGTCTGCGGTTCAGGCCACGCTTCTTCGAGAACACCGACCAGATACCGTGGTCACTGCACAGGCGCTGGACCCTGTTCTCGCCCGCCGCGATGCCCTTCTCGGGAAGTTCGTCGGCGATGAACCGGTACCCGAAGGCCGGTCGTCTGCGTGGATGTCAAAGGCAGCGTTGACCAGGTGCGCATCCACCCAGTCCCGTTCTGTCACCGGGTTGGTCTTCCACCGGTAATAGCCTTGCTTGCTGAAGCCCAACACCCTGCAGGTCACCGCCACTGGAACACCGTCGGCGGCAAGATCCGTGACCAGCGGGTAAGTCATTTGGGTTGATGTCCCTGGCCAGATACGCAGCAGCGCGGCGCAGAATCTCGTTCTCCTGCTCCAACAAGCGGTTACGCTTCTTCAACTCCCGCACCTCGGCCGACTCACTCAGTGCCGGGCCGGCCCCGGAATCCTTACGTTCAGCAATGGCAATCCAACGCTTCAACGTCGTGACCGACAGCCCGAAATCCTTCGCAATCTGCGCCAGCGGCGCTTCGCCCTTGCGAGCCACATCAATAACATCCTGGCGGAACTCCGCCCCATAAGCCGTGGGCATGGTCAACATCCTTCCACGAGCACAAGCTCGCTAGGTCAAGGAGTCAACAAAACTGGGGGCAGTCCCAAACCGCTACCATTCGGTGCACTAGCTGTGAACAAGCAGGTCGTCTCAACCTCGTCGTCTACTAAAGCCATCAAGGCCAAGATTGTCCACGGCGCTAGGGCGACGCAAACCCCTGCGACTAAAAGGCTTTCATGGATTGCCTGTAGTGTGTCCACATGTCTCAGGCTAAGGCTGTTCCGCCGCTAACTTCCCAGAAGACCAGCAAAGAAATGAAGACTGGATTGCTCTGGATCTGGATTCCGCTGTCTGTCGTTGGCGCAACAGTTGCCGCAGCCCTAGTCTATTGGGCTCTGGCACACTTCCTCGGGTCTAACCTAGTGCCACCCGAGGTAAAACCCAATGTGCTTGATCCTTATGACCTTGCGCGTTCGACGGCGGTACTTCTGGGAATCATTGCGGCGACCGTCGGCATCGTCGTGGCACTCCGACGCCAAGTTGCCCAGGAAAAGATTTTGGTACTCAGCCGTGAGGATCTGGATCTGAGGCAGGCCGTAGAAGATGCTAGGCGAAATGAAGCCGTTGCAGTCGAAAGGCAACGTGTGCTGGAGTTGCGTGAGCAAAGGGCTGCTGACCGCCTGAATGAGCTGCGCGGCCGTTATGTCACCTGCGCCCAGCAACTCGGACATGATGAAGAAGCCATACGATTGGCGGGCGCATATGGTATGGCGCAGTTGGCTTCTGAATGGGAGGACCCCGCTCAGCGCCAGAGCTGCGTCGACGTTCTCTGCGCTTACTTGAGGATGCCTGTGAAGAGCCCCGAAGGACGGCCTGTCGAGGAAAATCAACGCGAGGTCGAGGTTAGAAGGTCGGTTACTAGGATCGTCACCTCTCACCTGCGTCCAGGATCAAAAGATTATTGGACCGGCGTCTCAGTCAACCTGGCCGGCGCCCAATTGGTGGAAGGCGACTTTCGAGGAGTTGTAGTAGGGGGTACTGCCGACTTCTCTAACGCTACTTTCCTTGAGAGTGCATATTTTGCTGATGCCCTCTTTGAAGACGAGGCTAACTTCCAAAGGGCCGTTTTCATGGAAAACTGCTCCTTCACAAAGGCTCGCTTTGCCAAACAGGCCAACTTTGACCATCTGACGTGCCAAGGGCGAGCTACATTCACTTCCGCTACGTTCAGCGGTGTCTTCTCGTCCAGAGGATCCGACTTTGTAGGTCGATCGGTATTTAGTTCCGCCAAGTTCCAAAAAAGTGCAAATTTTGAGGAGTCAAGCTTTTCCGCGCCAGCGGGATTTGCAACGACATACTTTGGATCGGATGCCGTCTTTGAAGGCACTCTTTTCAAGAGCGATGCCAATTTTTACCAATCCAAGTTTATGGGCGGCGCGGGCTTCAAGAAAGTCGAGTTTACGGGAACCCTCAGGTTCGACAAGAGCTATTTCAAGGGCAGGGCGGGATTTAACGAGGCCATCTTCATGTCGCGGTCGAGCTTTCAGGAAGTAACTTTTGATGGTGGCCTCAAAATGGCGAACGTGTCAGCACAGTCGGAAGTGATGTTGGACTGGTCACGCATTCGCAAAAACTGGACCCTCGAAGGAAGCAAATTTGACATGCATTTTGGTGTTGCTCGTGTCTTTACGGAAAATACGCCGCTGACGCTTGGGGCAATTTTCTCGAAACGAGTCAATTGGGAGGCTGTTGAGGTGGCTGAAGGGATGGAAATGTCAGCCTCAGTCGACTGACGGCTTATGGGCTACAAAGTCTCGGATGTGGGTATGACTAGTCCTCGCCAACTTAGACGTATAGAAGCAACGTGCCTCAAAGTGCCGGCGGTCTGATGCTCTTGTTAGAGCAATCCAGCACCGTTTTGGGAGCACTCACCCGCACAATTTAAGGAGCCGATAACACAGTTCCGTCAACCAGTGGCTGCCCGTGATCGACCCGAAGATTCGCGGGCCGAGCTGACTGAACAGCAGGCCTGGCGCGTGCGTTCCGGGGTCACGGCATTTCCAAGTTGTTCCGGTAGGCGGTGTTTTTGTGGGTGTTCCAGCCTGCGATGATGCCGGCGCCGAGCATGTGGTCGGTGAGGCGTGCGAAGCGGTAGCCGGCGTCGGTGTCGAGGGCGAGTTGCATGTATTGGTGTGCTTTGGATCCTCTGCCTTCCCACCAGTTGATGTAGCCAATGGTGGTGAGGATGGGTGCTGCGTGTTCGGGGCTGGTCCGTATGTAAGTGTGCAGAAGCAGGTCCTGAGCCCATTCGATCCTGGACCAGTCCGGTGCTGTGCTGGTTTGGGCGAAGAGGATGCGTTCGGGTGCTTCATCGATGCCAGGGATATCTGCCATGAGTTGGTCGCGGATATGCGCAAATTGGAAGTAGGCGACGAGCTTCAGGACCTCCTGATCGGCGGGGTAATCCCTGGTGCTCAGCATCCCGGTCCAGAGCCGATGCGCATCTTCGATGGCCACCGCCGGCGGCCGGTCCGTGATGGCTTCCATGTAGCGTCCGACGGCGGCAGCGTCCTGTTGCTTGTGGGTCGCCGTCGGAAGGCTTACTTGGTTGGTGGGGGCGATGCTACTGCCTCGGTAAATGAATTCGGCGTTGACCCGGGAATATTCGGTGCTGCTGATAGGGATGGCCATGTCGTCACCTGAGCGGGTGTCGTAGGGGGAGTAGGTGGTGTTGGTGACGTAGATGCCATCACGAATGGTGATGCCTTCCTGGGCGAGGACTCCGGTGAGGGCCGCAATGGTGGCACGCTGCGGTCGTGCTTCTCCTGGTTCCGGGGCTTCTGTCGTGTAGAGAGCGAAGACGACGCCGTTGGCTCGTTCGTCGGTGATGAGGTAGGCGGCGACGGTTTGGGCGAAGTGGACCTCTAGGCCTGGCTGTTTGGGGAGGTCGATCCGGAGGGTGGCGCCGACTTTGTCTTTGTCGAGGGTGATGCAGACGAGGCTTTCTTGTGGCCAGAAGCCGAGCGTGTGGCCGATGAAGCTGAGCAGGTCGGCTGGGTCTTTGATGGTGAGCGCGTTCATTGTCCTGACTCCTCGGCGCTTGTGGCTTTTCCTGACGAGGCCCGTTCTGCGGGGGCTTCAGCCATCCATAGGCGCTTAGCAAGCCGGCACTATGACCGCAGTCCTCCGCGGTCGATATCGAAGCGACGAAACGACTGGTCGAGCGAGTACCCCGGGGCGAAGGGCACTCATGAAGCTGAAGCGCAGTCCTGAAGGGGTACTTGGAAGCGGTCGCTGTCACGACGAGTCCCCTGGGTTATCTGCGAACGCTTTTGCCCAGTATCTGGGCCTTCAGCCGAACAAACAGAAACAGGGGAGTGGACGATACGGACATATGCGCCGATATAGGCGCAGACCATATCTGGTTAGTCATATGACCGCTCCTACGTGCCCGTTCTGCATCACCCAAAGACACGGCAAATGTAGTCCGTTCGGGTACATGGCGCTGAAACTGCCCCTTCGGCCTCGTGGTTCATTTCTATCTTTCAGGCGGTTCCGGTGGTGCCGTGCATCGATCGCGCGTAAGTCATCCTGTTAGAACTTCGTTCAAGGTGCGAAAACTGATGTACGCACTGAAACGGGTTGGCTTCATCTAGTGTTGGTCATCTTTTATGATGGCGAGGCCGCGATAACAACGCCGGTCTGACACGGCGGATGATGGGACGCTCAGCCGGTGCCGCTAACTGCCATCCAGCAATACCAGTGCTCCTTGAGAGGGCGGTGTGGTCTGCGCTACCAGTTTAAGACCGAGTAGGCGTCAAAGAAGATGAACACATGCTCGTGATGTTCATCGATCCCGACTTTGTCAGTCTTACTTTCCCAATTTGTCCTGGCAAGAACACACGATTAGGCTCATCGGGACAGTGATTGATGACATGGCCTTACCAACTGGCCGGGCAGCCTTTTGGCAGAATTTAGAGTGGAGATTGAGCTTGGTCGTGTCATTCCCGATAGTTCACCCCCACTTGCACGTCTATACGGACGACGAAGTTCGAAGCTCCTTCGAAAAAGGGATTCCGATTTACTTCGACACGATGGTGTTCCGTAACCTATGGAAGCTACACAGCAACCCACGCGCTACTCTCATCGAATCCATACGAAACTTGAGCGAGAGAACGTACCTTCCCCATCAAGTACAAGCAGAGCTCCACCGCCAAGCGTATTCGGACGCTGTGCTCAATAATGTCCCACTCCCCGGTCTATTTCAGCCCCGGGGTATGCTCGAAACAGCGATGAACTCAATGCTTGCTGAGGTCAAGAAGGTCCGGCCTCAGGGGCAGGTTAACGGAGTCACTGCGGAGCAAATCGAGGGCTTTCATGCAGAGATTCAAGAAAAGTTTGGTGAAGTAAACGAATGGCTTGATGGTGTCGATAGGCAGCTTCGCGGCTGGCTCGGCGAGCAGGTCGATGTGACAGCAATTCGGCGGGGGAGCGGGACGCACGCACTGCTTGATGAGGTCGCCACTGCGTTCGAGGCAGGTCACCTCCTC
The DNA here is from genome assembly GCF_024168825.1 of Paenarthrobacter sp. A20. Classification (NCBI taxonomy): domain Bacteria; kingdom Bacillati; phylum Actinomycetota; class Actinomycetes; order Micrococcales; family Micrococcaceae; genus Paenarthrobacter; species Paenarthrobacter sp. A20. The sequence continues at coordinate 3,150,240 of NZ_JALJWH010000001.1, forward strand.
GCCCCGCCAGAGAACGAGACTCTGGCGGGATGGAAAGCGCTATACGTTGAGCGAGTGAACCAGGATGACCCCGTAGGCCCTGGAAAGACTGACCGAAACAAGGGATCACTCGATGAAGCAGCGGGGGACTATTACGTCTGGATGGAAATGCTGGCGCATTGCCGCGCGCATGGATTCTCCGACGGGTTCATATTCGTTACGGAAGAAAGAAAGCCAGATATTTGGGAAGTCCAGCAGGGAGATAAAGCGCTCCGCCGGGTTGATCCGCGTATTCAGCTTGAGTCGCTTCAAGTCACGGGTGGCCCCATGTACGTTCTCACCTTTGACGAACTCCTAGAACTCGCTGTGACTGATGCCGGAACTCGGGAGATTTTGTCCACTATCTCACAGGATGTGAAGGTCTCTCTGTCAACTTGGAGTGAGAGCGCCTATGCCGAATTGCTGGAGCTATTGAAAAAGAATGGTTACCAGCGTCAGCGTGACGTGATCATCGGAGCCGCTCGGGCTGGTGGATATATCGAAAGGGCCGAGATTGGAAAGATTCTAGGATGGGGTGACGCTAAGCGGCATCTGACGAGGTTCCGAATGCCCGCTGATCGGGCAAAGGCTGAGTTGGTCCAACGCAACCATGTGAGCCAAGATGCATCGGACCCCCTCTGGGCTGTTTATGATGGACCAGGAGAAGCGATTGGCTACGCAGTGCCTGATGTATTCGCCGAGATCCAGCTAACACTGGACGGGGATGGCGGCGAGTGACGATGCTCGTTCGGTTTCGATAAGCCATGGTGACCGTCCGTGATATCACCCCAAAAATTCAGACGGAGCATTAGGTACTGTTTAGGGTTGACGGGTCCATTGAATGCAAATCTCATTATTGCCGTCAGTAATACGCTGAGTTGGCACCTTTCCGGTGTTCTCGGCGAGCCTTACGTCGTCTTAGCGCTGCGGTGGTCGAACAGCGCTTCCTGCCAAACGACTCGTGGTGATTGGACGACCATGGCTTCGACCTTCCGGTTTAGTGGAAAACCACCATCGTGACTGAAGAAGTAGTCGCAATTGAGTCTTGCCGCGGCGGCAAGGTGAAGGGCGTCTGCGGCATGGAGCTTCTTTATTGGGTTGAAGCGAAGATGGCCGAAATCCTGAATGAGTTGGAGCGCATCTCGGACTAAGAAGCGGTCCAGTTCGGTCCACGCCGTAGATTCAGCCTGGAACCAGCCCTGAAGCATTTTGCGGATGCGTTCGGAATTTTTCCGCGCTGCCCCGTTGCAAGAGACCTCAGCCTCAAGAAGTGGCGAGGCGGCCAGGCGTAACTGTCCTGATTCAGCTGCGTTGAAAACTGCCAGGGCACTCTTCCAACGTGGCTCCCCAGTGTGTTTGTCCTCATCGTCGTTTCGTGTTATCAGGTCTAGGTAGACGCATGCGTCCACATAGATCAGCGGAACGGGCACTTTGCTGCTGTTCTTAGCCACCACGGACTCCCCGCATGTAATCGTCCACTCTCATCCCGTCCAACCAATCCGGAGCGATACCCAACATCTCACGGGCAGAAGGCATGCCTGAATCGTCTTCCGGCAAGCGCTCAATTTCAGAAATTTCAATGCGGATCGCCTGTCCTTGAGCGTTGCGTGTCACTACGCCGCCTACGAGAACTCTATGGTTCCAATGCTCACGGAGAGACTCCGCGAGAGCCGGAGCGGCGTGGCCGGACACGGCACGTTCAGTTTGCCGGTCAAAAAGCCTGACACGAAGGAAGTTTCTACGCGGGGTTGAGCCCACGGTGTCGAGGACGCCAGATAGGGCACCGGGGGCCGTTTCTTTACCTTTGACAGCAGCGGTGGCATTATCCCGAACCACGTCCGAGAGCACAGCTACCTCACCGACCCGGCCGTTGTACGCCGCTACTGACACTTGGTCGTATGCCTCCCCACCCGTTGCTATGCGCTTAATGCGTTCCACAGTTTCAGGACTGTAAAGCTTTGGGATCTCGGCGCGTTCACCGAGGCTATTAACTCCCTCTACCAACGCGTCGATCGGGCGGCGCATGTCCGACAGATCCCGGGTGCGGGAGTTGCTCCGTGGTTCAAGTCGGATGATCGCATCGTTCGCCTGGTGCTGCAGGGACTCGATGATCCACGTTGGCCGCGACCCGCGATGCAGGTATAAACGGTCGATCTCACCGAGGGCAAGCACCACATCTTCCAATGTCTTTGTGAACCTGTGTACGGCAGCCCTTTCCCGGCCTTCCCTGAGGCGTAGTTCAAGACCTGTCGTTGACATAAACCCAACGTAGCGGATGGAACGGCGAGTTCTGTGAACGGCGTGCCGCAAATCCATTGTCCACGGATCGGATGACGGTTAGATATTTGTACAGCGACGTAACCAGTCGTCGCTGCGCCTGGACCCTGCGCCACCTTGCATAGAGTTCCCTCGCGATGCTTACCTTCGCCACATAAACGGCAGAAGAACGGCCTTCCGGCATTGGTCGAGGAAGTCCTTTCGACGGTGGCCAGACCCGTAATGTCCCCGGCGGTTCGAACCGCTGTAACAGCGTGAAAGGAAGACATCTGATGAAGATGTGTCGCCCCCACAATTGTCGGCACTGCGGGTCGTGTCGGCACTTGTGTTGCGCCCCGTTGTGCGTTCCGATTCCCGGCCGGGCACGGCGTCCTCATGCGCACGTTCATGGCCAAAAAAGAATTGTGGACAATGTCCACACTTTCCGCCCTGGACTGGCCCGTACAGCCGCCGGACTGGCCCGGATTCCGCATGTTTCCGCCACTTCCCAGCAATAACAAGGCCTGGAATCGCGTTCGAGTCCCACCTCGGGCACGGCATAACCCCTCGTCAGAGGGGTTTTTGCTTTTAAGTGTGGACAAATGTTGACAAGTCCCTCTGATTGGGAGTCCCGGCTTGTGCCTGGCCGCCGGGTGCGGCCTGTTCAGTTTGGGTGGGGGCGCGGGATCAGCGTCCTGGCGTGTGGGCGCTCCGCTGGCTCTGAGCTGGGGTCACTGGGTTCCTTCTTTCTGTTCTGTCCGATAGGTCCGGAGTGGCCTACACATCTTCATGGGCGGGGGGATTAGGTACGACATGACTTCGGGAGATTTCTGTTTCGCCGGGTTGAACCACGAGATTTCCGTTCCCTTCACGGCGCCGAAAGTGACTTTGTCGGGCCAAAGTGGGTGTGTACGTTGTGCACACTTAAGTCTGTTTTTTTCTGACCACGGTCTGCTCTCTTTCTTGCCGTCACGTGTTCATTCCGCCCGCCGGATTCGACGACATGACCAAGCGAAAACCCTGTTGTTGCGCCGGCCCGACGTATCTCTCGGTGAGCAGGTGCATTCTAGGGACGAGGGGCGGCAGGGCTGCGCTCTCTCGAGTGCGCGGACCGTCAGGATGAGGTCTATGATCTCGGATGTCTGTCGTCAGACAAAGGCTCAACGGGCCATAGCCTGAGACCTGACCTCGCAGGATCTGACGGCAGCAGCACAAATCAATTGCTGACATGCTTGTTACCTTCGCCGAAACGTACGAGCGGGGGTGTTCTTCGACGATGCCGAGGGTTTCCTGGACATGGATTTCGATGTGTTCTGGGAATTGGCCAGAGAGCTCAACCCGGAAGCCGGTTACTGGAAGTCGTAGAGATGACGTCCAACCAGATAGCCGTCCGTTCGCTGCTGGGCATCTGATCGATGGCCCCCATCGGCTGTACTTTTCCGTGTTCGCGCCTTGGGAGCGCTGTCCATATCGCGTCTTCCCGTGATACTTCGGAACAAGCGGTGCAGGGCGCCTTGAAAGGGCCCCTTCCACTCATCATCCGCAAAGCTTGAGAGCCGCGTCTATTACCGGAGAGAGGTCGATTTTGAGCCCGGAAACGTCAGGATTGGCGGCCCAGATTGGATCGATACCCGGGTAGCTGCCATGATCTTTGGCTGTTCCGTTGGCTGCATAGATCCTCCCATCCGGTGCTGTGACGGTTGCTACTTGCAGGTTACGGCCGGCGACTTTGATTCTTTCGCAGTGCGCGATGACATAGGGAACCGTCAACGGCCACTCATCACCAAAGGATGTGCTGATGAGTAGGCCAGGATCCTTGGCGAGGTCAGCCGGGACATCGACCTTGACCGGCTGTTTTGGTCCGGCCGCAACGTAGCCGGCGCATAGTCCGGACTGTGGTTTGCCGACGGTTTCTGCGGGGAAAGTGACCACGACATAGCCGGCGTTACCGCCTTTGTTGTCGATGCCACCTCCCGGCCGCCAGGTCCGGTCGACGCAGACTTCCGAGGCGTTGACGACTGTGCCTTTGAAAGTCATTCCCTTCCAGATCGGCGCGTCCGGGAGTTCATTCGCTGCAGCCGCTTCGGCTTTGGTCACCCGTTCGGCATCGGCCAGTGTCACGGCCGGAGAAGCAGACTGTGAAGACGGAGCGGACGAATCGTTATTCGTAGGAGGCGGAGTTGCAGGCGCGGCGCAGGCCGTCAGGACCATGAGTACGGCCACGTAACTCAATGATGATGAGTGTGTTTTCCCCATAGCGACAGCTTATGGATAACCCGTGCCTTTCCGGGGACACCGCCAGCCGGTATTTTGGCGGTACGGCGTTGCGCCGGATGGACGACAGTTCTCGTTTCACCTGCTGGTAGGTTCGGCTCATGACTGCAGAAGACGCTGCACTGCCACCTGGATGGCGGCTGGCCACATCGGCCCGAAGCAAGATGCCGCCGGGTTGGTCAACCAAGGGATTTACGGACGATCTTTTCTGGCCGGGTGATGATGTCCTTGCTTCGGCAGAGACAGCTGTTCTGCCGCCCGGGTGCGAAGACAGCGTTTGGATTCTCCACAACCAGTATGTGTGCCCAGCCGGTGTTGATCCTGGCTCTCTGGCGTGGGAGGAAATCCCTGACATCTACACTGTTGCTCCCCCGGTCGAATTCATCAGGTTCCGCTGGAGCGAGGTTGCCCGGATCAAGGGCGTTCCGTTGCGCGGAGCGTTCTGGGACGGACTGGAGGTTCCGCCCTGTTTCCGCTGGGAGGCGTTCCTTGGGTGGGACGAGGCAGCGCTCGTCCTGCCTGGTGCCTCGTTCGTGTATCAACCCAAAGATGCGACCATCGGCCAGATCGAGCTCGAAGAGCTCCTGCCCGTCTTGCAGGCTGCCACTACGTCGTACCGTCTGGAGGCAGTGTTCAGTGCTGTCGGCCGGGCCGAGGACGACATTGCTGGTCAGGTGATTGGTGCCGACGGTTACATGCACCGACGGGTCTTCTACTTCAATACCGGAGACTTGCTTCCTGCACTTCTACGACGCGACCCTCCCTACGAGACACCTGAGTTCTGGTGGCCTGAGGACCGATCATGGCTCGTGTGGACGGACTGGGATCTGCTGGGGTCCAAGGTCTTCGGCAGCAAGGAATTGATCGAGGCACTGCGGCGTCATCCGGAGCTTGAGGCGTTGGACTGGTTTCCTACGAGGACTACTTCCTGAAGGAACTGCTTCATCCTGGTGTGTTTTTGCTTCACGTCTGTGCCTTCGAGGGGAGAGGCATTTGACGACGTCGCGGTTTCCTGGTTTCACGGCCGGCGCGTGAAGACCAGCTTATCGACCTGATCGGGATCGCCGAGCCAGATGACCAGCCTTCGGTCCTTTCCGCGGCCCTCGGTGAATAATTCAAACCCGAAGGCACCGGCGGGAAACTTCGGGCTCATATGAACTGTCATCTCCCATGGTGTTCCCGAACTCTTTGCGACTTTCCATTCACCGGAATAGGAGAGCCTCGCAGTCCAGTCCAGATTCTTCGACGAGGGCCAGTCTGCGAACACTCCGCCCGGAGCGTCCGTCCAGTCAAAGGTCCCGTTGTCCCGGAAGGCGATGTCTGTGGCGTCGTCCTCATGTCGGCTACGCCACGTGCCGATGACCATGGAGGCCTGCAGCTCTTCCGGCGGCTGGAACGTAGGGAGGTAAAGAGCGCAGCCGCCCACTGGAATAACCGCTGCCAGTGCGCCAATTGTCTTCAGGGCCGCCCGCCTTGGGATCGTCGCACCAGCCGACTGCATTCCATCAGGACCGCGATGGTTCTCTCGTGCCGGATCGTTCACGCTCGCAACCTACCCGGGGGTGCCGGAAATGTCCGTTAGGCCCCGCCTGGAAGATCAGTAGCAGTTGCCGGTTCCAATCCTGCGATTTCACGCAAGCGGGCATCTGTCCCCGGGGCCAGGATAAACCCGATGGCTTTCTCGCCGTGAGTGCAGTTCTCGGCGTCAGGACACGCCAAGGCGACAACGACCTGCAGGAAATCCGCGAGTTGTTGAGGCGAACCGGGCAGTGATGGGTCGATGACCCTGGAAGCGAACCTATCGAGCAGCTTGGCCGCGAATACCGGGACTCCTGCCTTCGTGGACAGCCGCGCAATGGTCCGGCCCGCAGGACCCTGCGACCGTACACCGGCGAGCGAGCCGGCGGCTACCCAAAGAATCCTGCACAGCCAATGCTTCTTCTTCCAGCGGTAGCGCAGGTAGAACTCCTGGGAGGCAACCACTTCCTCTGCCGCGACGGAGTAGACGCAGTCTGGTCGGAAGACCCAGCGGCTTGCAAACTGATTGGCCTCACCCGGGACACCGGAGGAAGTAACGTCAGCGACGTTCGCCCGAAGCCGATTCTGGACAATTGCGAGGCTTCGTCGTGCTGAATCCAACCTCGGCTCTGTCCTTCGGGGCCGCTCACGTCGAACGGCATGTGGGCGAACGACTGTGGTTGCCCGGTTCATCGGCTTGGGATTGCGCGGGAAGGAATCAGAGAATGCAGTGTCAGCCGCGGGAACCGGTGTTCCTCCTCGGAAGCCGGTGTACGGACACGTTCCGCCGCGACTATGGCTGCCAACTTTGCAGCGGGGTGAAAATTCGCACATACGATTCGCAATTCGTTTGGCCGCGAGTATATTCCCGGAGCCGTGTTCTTAGGTTGTGCCGCCCGATTGATAGGTCACTGCCAATTCCATCTCAGTACCGACTTGGACGGGACAACGGAAGATTGGCTTCTACGACCGGCGCCGTGGAGTAGGGAGTCATTCACTCGTCACATGACGCCTAGTGCGTAAAGTTGTGGCGTGTAGGAATAGAAAAGGTGGCGCTTTGTCCGAAACCGTACACGAAGGTTCAGAATCGGAGAGCGGGATAGAGGAGGCTCCTGAGCGCTTCATCCATGCTGTTCCGCAGGAGTATGCGCATGGTGCGTTGGTGTGGTTCACCCGGGCGTCAAGGGAACTGGCCAAGGCATCCAGCCCCCTGCTTGCGTCGATTGAGTCAACCACGATGGATGACATTCCGGATCACTCAGTTGATTCCGGGCGGCGGGGTGCCGGACGTGAGACCCCGGACGTCAAGGGCACGCTCTTCAGATATGAGTGGGAGATCTCTGTAGAGCAGCCCTTGGACTTTGACGTTGAGGATTTCCTTACAAAGCTCTATGAAATGTCTGAAGCACATGGCGCACAGGCAACGAAGAATATTCTCGATCACATCAGTGCGGTTTCAGAGGAACATGGTCAAGTTGTCGAAGCTGGTGATCGACCCTTTTTTGAAGTTCTTAGCGAAAGCTTGGAAAAACTAGACTTTGATTTCGATGAGAATGGCAATCATGGCATGCGCCTGGTGCTTCATCCAGACAACATGAAGCTTGTCCAAGGCCTTACGGAGGATCAGAGGTCTGCCCTGGACCAGATAGTCGAAAGAAAACGAGGGGAATGGAATGCTAAGAGACGTCGTAAGCAGCTTCCTAGGCTGCCTGACTGAGCGGGAGTTTGACGCCCCGCTCCTGAGCTTGCTGGCCAGCCGTGGCTTCAAGGATATTCATTTCATTCATGGTTCTTTCGAATTCGGTAAGGATGTCATCGCACAGCGCACCTGTCCGGAGACAGGAGAACTCATGCAATTTGCGATTCAGTCCAAGGCTGGTGATATTGGCTTGGCTGGCTGGCGTGAGGTGCGTCCTCAACTCGAAGAATCTGTCTACAACACCCGAGCGCACCCCAGCTTCGATCCGTCTTTGAAGCGGGTTGCCGTTCTTGTTACCACCGGAAGACTCAAAGGTGCTGCCGCCGTAGATGCCCAGGAATTCAAGGAGTCCATTGAAAGGCGGACCGACTCCAAAGTCGAATTTTGGGATCTTCTCACATTGACTGATTGGCTTTGCGACGATCCCGAGTCCGGTCTCGCGGGTCGAGCAAATACAGGGTTCCTGGACATCATCAGCAGTGCATCCAACGGTGAAGTGCGGGAGCCTGATCTGGAGCGGTACACGAGAAAATGGCTGGAGCCGGCGGTTGACGCGTTGGCTGTTGCCAGTATCGAGGCGGCCGTCATGTCCAACACCTTGCGGACTAAGCATCGTTTGGATCTCGCAGCGGCCGTCGCTCTTCAGCTTCTTCGTGCCGCCGTTGTTACGGATTCCAGCGGGCGGCAACAAGGGTTATCTGCCTCCGCCCGACGGCTTTTTGTCGGCTATGCGACAGAACTGTTGCAACAGACCCGGCCTCATTTGGCAGATCCCAAGGAGCTTTCGCGCGTCGTCGCGGGTCCTTTTGCGATCGTGACATATCAGGTGATGGCCGTTCGCCTGTTTGAGATTTTCGGTCTGCTTGCTCTGGTCGCTGAAGCCACAGGAACGCATGACGTTGCGGAGCAAGCGAGGGAAGCTGTACTTGCACTGGCGCGGACCCATCCAGGTTCTGCGCGACCGGCTTCTGATGGCTTCGCAGTCTCCCTGCTCGCTCCGGTCCTTGTGTTGTACGGCAGCGAAAGGGCGCTGTGCAGGCGGTACCTTAAGTCTGTTGCAGAGTGGCTTCTGGACCGCCACGATTCGGAGGCCGAGGGTCTGGGACTGGGATCCGTCAGCGATTCTGAAGAGCAGATTGTCGAACGCCTCCTCGGAGGTGCCTTGGAGTCAACCCAAGCAACTCTTCGTCGACAGAGCTACTTGGCCGCCGTGATCCTGGATCTCACTTGGCTTACGGAATCCCGGAGTCTTCATGACGCCATTCGCGACAACCTTGAGACGATGGGAATTCACGCCGTTGAGCCTGCTGTGGACCCTGAACGTGCCCGGTGGCGGCGTGGCGGTGACGGGGTAGGTGGGCCGAGCGGATTGCGGCTTGGTGAACGGTACGCGGGCCATGAACATAGTGCGGAGGCGGCAACAACGTCGGAACTGTACGACGATCTACTGCTGGCATCCGTTTCGCGTTCTTGGTACCGGTTTGATTCGCTGAGGTCGTTGTATGTGGCAGCCAATGCCAGTGGAGCCCAGTTATCTCCGGGTAGGTTCTCGAACTGAATCTGATGTGACCGTACAGCCACGGGGCAGACGTGGATGATCCGAACCGGATATAAGCCCAACAATCAGTCAGACCGGCCACGGCGTGGGGCTCCGCCAACGCGTAAAGAAATCACTGATGGACTCGGGCGATGACTGGTCGACGGCCAGCCATTCAGTGGCGACTTTGCGCCCGACCTCCTCGCAGGCTTGCTCCGTCATCGGACCCCTGGGGTCATCCAGGTAGTCGCTGACCTCCATCCATATGGCATAAGCGGCACCACCATGGTCGCAATTGAAGAAGTCGGTGATGAACTGACCGGCACTGTCCATAGCAATGTCGTAGGTGCGTTCCCCTTGGGGTGTGAGCACCAGCCGGGATAGGGCAGTCATGGCGGCGAGGAATCGTCGTTCGAGACGATCATCTTCCATTTACCCTCCATGTTCTGATGCGCCGAGAGAAGCATCTATAGTCCCCGGGGCCCACCCTATAGGGAAGACGTCAAAGGTAGTGAACACCGGAAGCAGCGATAATGGCCTGATGGTTGGTCCGCGACAAAATGCCCAAACGTCGGCCTTATGGCGCACATCTGATGCGGTCGTCATTGACCACCAGGCGCTGAGCGCTGCAGATGAATCGTGGTTGTCGGGCGTACGGCACCTCACCTTGGGGGCCTTAGATGTGCCGAAGGGCCTGCTGTGTTCGCTGCGGAAACTCGAATGGCTGGACATTCGGGGAGGCCCGGGCAACACCGTCGTGAACGTTGCCGAGTGCTCAGATCTGACGGGCCTGAAGATCAGCCAGGTCAGGGGGCTGAGCGATCTGTCGTTTCTGGCAGGCAAGGAATCGCTTCGTTTCCTCAGTCTTTAGGGGCTCCCGAAAGTGCAAGCATGAAGCATTGCAGTCTGAACTGTGCCGAGCGTGTGCCGTCTAGTGTGTGGCGATTCTATTATTGGCGGCACCACTCGGAAGGACAACGGGTTTGCCCTTCAGCGAGGTCTTCATCGCCTCCGTCATCCGTTGATGAATTTGCCCTGCTTGAGCAACCGTACTGGGGCTCTTGACGTCAAGATCCTTAACGGCGCTGAAGTATGCGACAGCCTCTGAGTAAACATCGGTTTCTTCCAACAGCTCAATGACCCGAAGTTGTCCTGTGATCTCCGTGGCGAGCGTCGACATCTCGTCGGCGTAATCCTCCAGCTGGCCCAACAACTCATTTCTTCCCGGGGTTTCGTCCGCTAAGGCCGCCAGGCTTTGGTAATGGACCTGACCACCTTTGTGTTTGGTTACGGCCACCACATACTTATCGAGCTCGCCGAGCAGTTTGGTGTAGATCTGCAGCAATTCCGTTTTCCGTTGCAGCTCATCCTCGCGTTGGTTCTGCGATTTGAGCCGATTATTCTCTTTCCAAGCGACGACGAACTGTGCGCCAAGACTGCCGACGAGGGTAAGCGTTCCTGTTATGACGCCCACCCAAAGAGGGTGAAGTCGATGGGTTTCTCCGAGCCACCTACAGTCGGCGTGCTTGTGCCCGTCACGATGGTTGTGGGAACCGGTGAATGTGGGGGCGAGGACTGGGCAATGTCCGTGATGGCCGTGGCAATGGGGTCCGTGCTGAGTGACGGCGTGGGGACTGGCACGGGTGTAGTTTGTGCAATATCCAGGGCAACAGAGATTATTGATGGCCATTCCATAGGCGTCTAGATTAGCTGTTCGTGCGGGTAGTAACGACATCCCGTGGCGAAATGAAGATAAAGAGCAATTCCTTGGGCTTCTATCGCTTGGCGTCCCAGATGGCGTCCTCGTGTTCCTGGATATGCAACCGAAGGCCCCATGACACAGAGCGGTTTGGCTGTACTGCTGCGGGTTCTTTTCCGTCCGTCACCGCAATCAACTCTGCAGGGTTCAGGAACTCACCTGTTATCCGGAGGTCAGTTACCGATCGGATCATCTTGTCGACCGCAACCGTGAAGTACACCTGCGTGGGAGCGATGTCGAAGGGGTAGGTGCCATGTTCCTTACACAGTGTCCGGATGAGGTTCATTTGCTTCCGGTTCGGATAGAAGATCTCCGGTGATGTGCCGTCCTTCTGTTTCCATTGCAGGGCCATGGAAGCGGCAGTGTATTCACGAAGCTCTGCCGGTCCCAGCAGCAACTCAGCTGACACCAGTACGCCGAGGGTTCTGTCTTCCGGACCGCCTTCGAAGGGTGACTGGATCGACGGTAATGCCAGGACGCCGTGCTCCGCCAGGCCTTCGCTGAGTGACGCCGTGGCCGGGTAGCTGCTGTATCTCTGCACGCTGGCTTCGAACGCTTTCACGGCAGCTTCGAAAGGAGTTTCGACTTTGAAGGGCACGAAGCCCGTCATCGGAAAGACACCATCTGGATGAGGGTTCCGCGAACCCAGTGGATACAGGGCGTTGCCTTCGACGGGTTCCTCAACAGGGGCTCGATCGACGTCGTCGTAGCTGGCCCGGGCCTCGGCCAGGGTGTACCTGTCACCGGGCGGAGGGTTGTCCGGGTCCAAGAGGATCTCCAGCACGATTCCCCGGCCATTGGGAACGTAGAAATCCTCCTCAAACGGATCGAGTCCCAGATTGCGGCAGATTTCGACCAGCGTCTCGTGCGGAAAACAGTCCATCGCCCTGGGGGACAAGTACTGCTCAGTGTTCTCGAAATCATATGGTTCACCGTTTTCGGCGAACTTCCACGGCTCGGAGTTGTACAGACTCAGGAACCGCCGCAGACCGTTCTTGTCGTACACCGTCAGGTCCCGGCCACCCCATCGTCCGCGCGCCGGTCCTTCAGGCATGCGTTTGATGTTCTTGGGCTCGTCGGTGACGCCGATGGTTGTGACACCGTGGGAAAGCGGAAGCTCCTTGAGTGGAAACCGCAGGTTTGGATCATCACGGGTGTTATGAAAGACGGCCGTCCACTCGGTGTTCCGGGTCTCAACGAGCAGCCACCGCATGCCGTACCCCAGTGGCAGCAGTTTCTCCAGCAGTTCAGGGAGTGTGCCAGTGTGTGCCGTAACACCGATGCCCACGTCCGACTGGTACGGGCTGCTTTGAAGCCACTCGCACCACGTCACAGCAGTATGATCCAAGGGCCGCTCGAGGTAGCCGATCGTGGTGGTCACGGGCGCCCATGCACCGCCCAACAGCAGTTTGGCTGCCAATTTCTGGGCTGGACTCAGGCGTGGCGGCATTCTCTGGACTCCTGTGGTTCTTCTGGTTCATTGGGCATCGAGGTCGAGCTTGCAATTAAAGGCCAGCCCTGGCTCCTGGATAGCCTCGCACGAAGCCGCGACAGAGACAGTGGACGGCCACGGTTCCGTTCCTGTGCCCGCTTCTATCGCGTGTGATCCAATGCGAAAGCATGAAAGAGGGTGCACGTGAACTTGGTACTATCGCCGTTGGTGTGGTGAATCCATTCATCGCCCGGCCAAGAGACCATTGGAGTGAAGCCACCTGTGACTGAGAACGACCTGCCGCCGGATCCTGTGCAGGACAGCCGGGTGCGTCAGGCGCGGGTGCTCGCCCGGAAGATCAATCTTCTCCTGGACATCATCATGGATGAGTCTGGCCAGCCGTACGACTACCCAACGCTGAGCGCCAAGGCCGAGCAGCTTACTGGCTACAACATCTCACGTACGCGTTGGTCGCTGCTGAAGAACGGCAAGATACAGGTCGTTCCGGACGATGCACTGCGTGCCATCGCAGCGGTGTTTGATATCGGTGCTGAGTATCTGCTGCAGGAAGACGGTAAAATACCCGACCGCGTTGTAGCCGAGCTTGAACTGGTCCGCAGCATGCGGCGGGCCGGCGTGTTGAACTTTGCGGCCAGGACTCTGGGACCAGTGGATCCGGAAGCCTTCAGGGCGATCGCGAAGATCCTGGATGAAGGTGTGTAGTTCCGTCTGATGGATGAGCAACAAATACAAGAGATTGTCGACAGGGTTATCGCCGCCCTGGAACAGCTGAAACCGGCGGAGCCCCAGGCCTGGCAGGTCTGGGGCGCCTTCGGGTCCTATGCGACCCTGGCTGCGGCCGTGGTTGCGTTCTTCATCGGCTGGTGGACCATCAAGCAGAAACGCGAGGCTGACGCCCGGGCCGAGTGGTGGCGACGGACGCAGTGGGCCCTGGAAGCAACAGCGTCCGAAAACGATGCACTGAACTCTTACGGTGCGGGGATGCTTGATTTGCTGGCCCGTAGCGAGCTGGCGGATGCCAAAGACAAGGAACTCCTCGACGCCGTGTGGGAAGTCACTGACACGGAGATGCAGGACGATAGCATTGAGCAACTCCTCGAAGAGGCTGCTGGCTTTGGTGACCTCGACGAGGAAGAAAAGGCCGTAGTCCGTAGTTTCTACAATATGGACGGTACTCCTGAGGCAGGAGACAATGGAGCCAGGAACGTAGGGGAGGAGGCAGATGACTGAACAATCAAATACCGACAAGGCCCATAAGGACCAGGTTTTCAGGAAACTGCGGCGTGAGATTCTTGCCGCCCGACTGAAGGTGACACTTGACGAGCAGCTCAAGCGCCCGACGTCTCCTACGGTCAAGAAGCTTTCTGCCATGAAGCTGCCCGCCATTGTCAGGACTGCTGAGGTTCCGGTGGTGACCACCAACAAAGTCGATAAGCGAGCAGCCGGCGGAAAAGTACACTACTCCGCAGCGAAACAACAGTCGAGGTCCACGCGGCGCATGGCCAGCTGACACTATCGACCAGCACAGACGAAAAAGAAGCCCCATCCGGATGATCCGGATGGGGCTTCTTGTGGTTTCGGTTATTCGCTCGCCAACTTCTCGACCAGGTTTCAGATCCCTGAGCAGCTGAACTGGGCGAGTCGTGAGCGGATTCCACTGGACTCAGGAAGAATCGCCAGAGTATTTCCTTTATTGCCAATGACTACGAAAGTGACAGTTTGTGGGCTTCTTCAAGAAAAAACAGCGTGAGCAGGAACCAGTCGACGAGGAGCTGACGTTCTTCACTGTGTCCGAGGCACAGAGGTTCCGTACAACGGTACGCGAGGTCTTCGCCGAGCTGGGCCATGAAGTGCAGATCCATGCTGATCACGCACTTGACGCTGACGGCCGCGGATACGGTTTCTGGAATGTCGCCGCTAACTGCCACAGCGCGCAGGAATCCGGGTGGCGGGAGATCATCCGCCAGCATCTCGAACGTGTGCTGGCGAATTTCGATGGTGCTGATCCCTTCGAAGAACTCACAGCGGAGCAAGCATTCAGCCGCACGTACGCGCGACTCTACGAAGAATCAGGTATGCCGAACCTGGACGCATATCCTCACAGCCAGTTCGCTCCTGGTGTCGTGGAGATGCTGGCGCTTGATCTTCCTGACACGGTGACTTTGTATGCCCGCAAGCATGCCGACACCTTTGGCGGTTGGGAAGCACTCCGGACACAGGGCTTGGCGAATCTCCGCGCCTTGGAGCACGAGCAGGTCGAGACCGTTCCTGCCCAAGGTGGCGGTGCGTTCAATGCGCTGTTGGGAGACTCTGTGTACACAGCCAGCAAAGCGCTGCTGCTGCCAGACATCGCAACGGAGCTCACCGGCAAGCAACCGCGCCCCGAGCTCGGCTGGCTGATGAGTATTCCCAACAGGCATCAACTCGTGTGGCACGTCATCGAAGATGAAGGTGTCTTGGGGGCGCTCGACGGCATGGTGCGGTTCACGGCCATGGGATACAGCGATGCCCCCGGTCCGGTGAGCCCGCACGTCTACTGGTGGAATGGGACAGGATATGAGCAACTGACCCAGCTATCCGAAGAGGACGGGAGCCTTTCCGTTCATGTCAGCCCGGAGTTCCATGCTGTTCTGGAAGCGACGTCCGGCGACTGAGTTGGGCAAGTCAACCCCGTAGGCAGGCCCACGTATTAACAACCGAACCTGTCGCGGCCTCATCTGCCTGTGACGAGGTAAATCAATGCCATGAACGCGTAGACGATCCGAAGGATCAGGCGAAGTGACGAACCGGTGATACGTCACGTTGCTGTGCCCGCATAAGTCCCTACTACGGTTCCTTGTGTTCGCTGGTTTCGAGTCTGTGCTGTTTCAGGTATTTCTTCCACCAGTCCAGGCACTCGTCGGCCAAGGTCAATACATCCTTGGTTTGCGGTTTGCCATTGCGCTCAAACTCGATGCTCCCTGAGGTTGAGCGGCCGGCGCTGCCTTCGAGCACAGTAACTGATCCAATTCTTACATCGTCTCCCTTGCCTGGGTCGCGCCCGAAGTGTTTGGAGGTGTTCGCGAGATTGTTGGCCAGTGACATAATGTGCGAGCCGCTCATCGCCTTAATGATCTGTTCTTCGGTGATGTCGTTCGAATCATCCCTGTGGATCCAGTCAGCCAGATGCAGCGACATGATGAAGAACGTCATGGCATCCGCCCGCAGGTCACCGTGATCGGTAGGCTTGGAAGCCGTCTCCGTGAGAATTCGATGGGCCCTCTGCACGTATCCCCACATCTCAGGCCATCGGCGTTCGTTCAGGGAGATGACTGCTTTCACACCATCCAACATGAACTCAATGGTGAACTGTTGAAAACGTGATTTCAAGTAGATCCCGTATGGGGGGGACAAGAGTCTTAGCGAAGAGACCGAACGTACATCAGGGGGTCTGTAAACATGGGTTTGTCCCATCGTCCTTCAGAGAGGGCCGAAAAGCTTTCTGAAGTGAGAAGGCGGCTGAAACGCAGTTGCGCGGGAGAGCGCCCGTAACCCACGAAGGGAGAAGCAGTCAGGTCGCGAAACTGGTGGATGGTCGCATCAATGGTGAAGGGGGCCTCCTCGGGAGACGTCGCGAGCTCAAGCCATGTGTGACGGGTCGTGCGACCGACGGTTGTTTCGTAGGTGACAACCCGCCATGTACCTACGCGGAGGTCCGTGAGCACGTGCCCAATGACAAACGACGCGATGTCACATGATCCCGTGGGAAATTCCTTCAAGAAGAATTGTTGTTCCCTGTCAGGCATCGCTTGTAGAGCGTCACTGACCCATGCGACGGTTTCGTGGACGACTCGCTCATCGTGTGGTGTCAACGTCATGAATGTCAAAGTACATGCCCAGGGCCCAAGATGTTTTTGTTGCGCCACTCCATGGCTAACACTCCTGCGGCGTCACTTGCCCAGGCACTTCAGAACTCACCGGAGCGAGTTGCGCTAAGTCCCGGTTCGGCTCGCCTTCAGGATCATGACGTCGAGCGGAAGCGGCATTTTGCCGGACCCAATGCGCGCGCCGAAGATGGTCACTGTGACCAAAGTGAAACCCAAAGATGGACCGCGAGCACAGCCCGACTGGGTGGCGAAAGTTCGTGCCATTGGCGTCGACACCAACGCCATAGGCAACGGATCCTTCAACGTCGTCCAATTGCAGCGTCTTACACATCAAGCAAAGCAACATGGACTGGAACTCTGGATCCCTGAACCCGTTATGTGGGAATGGGCAGAGCATTTGCGGTCGGACCGCGTTGAACTAAATGATGTCCGGACAAGGTTGGTCGCTGCCGGGATCCAGGTCGAGCCTCAACAAGTGGACATCGATGACGCCCTTTCGTTTGTGCGCAATGGACTAGAAAGCCTGGGCGAACACGTCAAGATCTTGTCCATTGAATCGGTCGCCTCTGAAGCGCTGATGGATCAAATTCTTTTGCGTGCACCCGGTGAACGGATCTCCAGGGACGGCCGTATCGTCAGGACACCAGCTGGAAAGTCTGTCAAGACCGGCGCCTCCGATAGCGCGATTTTTCGCACTTTCCTTAACCAGGCCAGAGGCAAGACTGATTCATACGTGATTTTGAGTGGCGATAGTGATGCCAGGAAAGCCCACAAAGCCTGGAACGTCGATGCAGTCAGGGTCTTCAAAGGTATCGACTCGTTGAACGTAGAGATTTTCCGCATGATGCCCGCACCGGATCACCTCATCTCGAGCTGCGTAGAATTCCTTCGGCAAAACCTTGGGCAAGTGGATCTCACGTCATTCAGATCCAGAAACAACTTGGTCGAGACGGATCTTGATTTCGCCGGCATAGGAACGAAGGTTCTTGTAGGGTTTTACGACGCCATGTTGGACAAACCTTCAGACGTGGTCATGTGTCGTGCAGTGGTGGTCACCGACGTGCTGGGTCCCGAAATCACCTACGACATTTATGGCGAAGCGCATGAGGAACCTGGCGCGCAGCGGACTTATGAGGACTCCGCGGTGAACCTGGAGATCACATTCGAGGTGGAAAACGGGGCGGTCAAGAGTCTCTCGATGGGGGAGGTGCGCTTCACGTCTGTCATAGAGACCGAGGACGAAGTCTTGGAAGAAGACGGCCCCCTGGTAATACTCCAGAGCCTGACCGCCGTTCCGGACATGTCAGACTTCGAATGGGATGAGTTGTTTTACGATTCTGCTGAGGCCTCGTTCGAGGTTGATGGAGATCCGCTCCTTCTCGACTTCAGCGGAAGTGTCTTTGATGAATGGACTCTATTGGCTACATACAGAGGCGCGCAGATTTCTATTTCGGGATGGCCCCGTAACGACGGAAGGCAACTGGATGAGGGCTTTGTCGTTGAGGCTACCACCGCATTGACAACCGACTCATCGTTGGTGGGCAACCATCCGAGCTTGGCCCTCAACGCATTGGTCATGAATACGCCGAGACCAAGTTCGACTTGAGGTGAGAATACGTCCGGCAGCGCTCCACAATATTCCAGTAAGGGTAGGTCCATGACCAAATTCCGCTCCTCTCGCCACGACCGTGAGATCCTACTTGCCGACTGGCGCGATGCCGAGCAACTGGCAGCCTGGTTCATGTGCGCGGACACCGGCATGCAGGATGCCAGAGTTGCCGGTTCTGACCTGTTCTTGACGTTCAGCCATTGAGTCTGGGACTGTACGCCGGGCCACCATTCATCGCTTCGAGAGGATGAACATGAGCGAGCGTACCAACGTGGTCTAACTCCTGATCAGCCGAACGCGCCCGTCGATCCTCGCTATCCGAAGCCGAAGTCGTTCGTGACAACGTGGCTGCTGGCCCTGTTCCTTGGAACCTTTGGCGTCGACCGATTCTACTTGGGCAAGATAGGCTCCGGCATCCTGAAGCTGCTCACCTTGGGAGGCTACGGCATATGGTGGCTGGTTGATGTCATCATCGTCGTGGCCGGGCAGCAGACGGACAAACACCGCTGGAGACTCTTCGGCTACGAGCAAAACAAGCTGGTGGCATTGATCGTCAGCTGCGTTGTGGTCCTGTGCGGGGGTTCTGGGGACTGCCGGTGTGGCAGCCCTCGGCAGAACGGTGGGTCCCGTCGTCGCCGAGTGCGCCGGTCGTGGCTCCCGTGCCGGCGCCTGCACCGCCGCTGGAACCAGCTCTGCCGGTGCTGACGAAATACGGAGCGCTGTCAGCAGACTGGGAGGCCAACCACAGAGCTGACAATTACTACTCGCCTGGATCTGCGTATGATCCTGATCCTGCGCTGCCTTTGAACGGCGGCCACGTTCGTGACAAGTACGTCAGCGTCTTTCGGTTCGGGGTCAGGGTGCTGCTCTACGACATGAACCTGACGCCTGGCACCAACGAGCAAGAGGCACTGTTTTTCAGCAACGTCGAGTTGCCCCCGGATGCCAAGGATCGTCTGGCAACGCGAGCTGCCCGGTTGTAAGCAGATCCAGTTTCAATCCGAAACGCTCCGCAGGCTGGTGCCGCACCAATTGAATGCGACACCAGCAACGGATAATTTCACAAGTTGGCGGCAGGCGTACGGAGCTCGCAGGAGCTGGGTAAACCCTTTGAGGAAGCGCGCAATAAGCCCGCGTCCTGGCAATTAGCCATCGCTGGATCGTCCGCTTGCTCGTTCTTGACGCCACCGCAGAAGTTCTTCGAAGGCGAACCTTGCACGCTGCTCCACGGACGGGATTTCGTCGCCTTGGGCCGCAGGAACATCTGCCGGCTCCTCGAGCGGCAACGTCAGCAGTGGGTCGGGCGGGACAGTATTCTCGAGTTGGTTGGTAAGCAACGTGAGACTGGACGGCAGCGCCTGGTAGTCTCCTGCGGCGTATGAGGATATGACAAAGTTTGCAGCCAGAGCGGTGAGTGAAAGCGGGCCTGCCTCCAAAGCGGACAAAGTTTCGACCTGCAGCCTGGGCAAGCCTTCCAGAACAACGAGGTACTGCCACACCGCGAGTATTTCGTCTATGGGAACTTTGGAATTAGCCTTTTGCCATTCCGCCAGCAGCCACGCTGCAGCTTGCTGGTTCCATATTTCGGTCATGTCATTGAACAATTCATGCTCGGGAGCAGGCGTTGATTGCTCCAGGACCGAACGTTGCGCCACTTCGTTGTCGGATCGGTTCTTGTTCTGTTGTAAGCCGTGCCCCAGGATTACTGGGCGGGAGAATTTCTCGACGAACACTTCGACGGCGGGTTTATCCCATGGCTCGCAATGCCACAGCAGGCTGGCCAGCCAGACTGATCGAAGCCGTATGGTCGTTGAGCGGAAGTCTTCGTCGACGTTCCCTCTGGATAATCCGGTGCTGAGGTAGTCGATCAGGTGCTGCCCGTCCAACTCATGATCCGTGTGGCGGGTGCCCTTCTTCAGCGCCTGGATCTGCATCTGTTCGTTGGGGTGGTCAAACGTCTCAGGGCACTTGTGCCCAATGGCAACTTCCCCTCGCCGGATTCGGGCCAGATCGCTGATGACAGCAGCGTCGGACATGTCTCCCACAGGCAGGGAAAAGGTGAAGTACCTGTCGAAGTATTCTGAATCGCTGACTCGGAACTTTCCGCCGTTAGTGCCCCAAAAGGGGTCGGGGAAAGCATGCGGAAATAGCGAAGCCAAAGCTTCCATCAGTTCAACTATCGTGTCGCCCTTGTATCCACAATCATTGATCCTGCTGCTCCACACCTCTTTGGAAGTGGCTTTGACTCCACGGCTGATTCCCTTCCGTATCAGTTCGCCCCTCCAGGACGGTAAGCGTCGGTAGAGATCCGGATAGAAGATCCGGAGGAAGGTTATGGCGAAGAAGTCCGCTGGGTCGACATCACCTTGGGCAAGCTGCAGGAATGTCACCGCTTGCCCGGTATAGCGGTGGCAAGCACGTGGGGTGGTCAGTGTGGTGGCCATGTGGTTGTCGTAGAACGATTCGAACCTGTTCGCCGGCGACGTTCCGCCGTTGCTTTGAGCCGATGCGCGGGCCAGGATCGGCTTCAACGCGGTATCGATGATCTCCTGAAGAAAATGCTGCTGCGGGTCCGGGAGGTCCAGAGGGTACTGCACGATCTTTTCCAAGTAGACCTGTGCGTCGCTTTCTTCGCCACCCAGGCCTAGGGACAGCGTTTTGATCGTTGACCTTCGATCGTAGGCAAGCAGGTAGTTGACCCTGGGGAAGCGACCCAAAAGCCGGATGGTCTTCATCAGCAGCAGCAGGTCCTTGGGCTGAACGCGGTCCACATCGTCCACGACGACAAGGACCTTCACTCGTGCTGCATTGATGGTTCCGGCCATGTCTTTGAACGCAGAATCCCAGGATTTTTCCGGCAGGAATTCGCGGACCGTTTCGGACACTCCCGTCCCAACATGGGGGATGGCCTTCAAAATAGGTGTTGTGCGCCGCGCGACGTCGACCGCCTTCTTACGAAGACTCTTACGGGTTCCTCGTGGAAAAGCTTCAAGTATTGCTGCATAGAGTTCGGCCTGTAGACGCATTTCGTCGAAGGACCAAGGGTTGAAGCGGACGACTTTGACGGAATCATCAAGGGCGCCTGTGATGAAGTTCAGCACGGATGTCTTGCCTGAGCCCCACGGACCTACGAGTCCGAAGACGGTGCTGTCATTGCTGTCAGCCAGGTTCTCGATGAGGTCCTTCGCCATTTTGACAAAGGGGCCGCGATCCAGTTTGTCTTTGCGGCGGTCTGTCTCCGGCGCGTCTACCCATGGTTCAGTCACACCTGCGATTCTAGGCAGAAACCACGACCTATGTGGCACGCATACTTGCCTAAGGTCTTCGATCCGGACGAATTCAACAATGACTTATTCCGTCGTTCATTCAGCATGAAAGTAGATGAAATGACAAGAAGAATGGAGCTGAGCCTGCCCGGAAGGGGAGATCTCCCGACATGAATTTCGTGTCGGCGCGCTCGATGAGATGAAAGTGACCTATCCGCGCCTTGGCTGCCCGGCAGGTACGACTTACGCGGCTGCGCGGGTAGGCACTGCAATCCAATGCCATCGCGAATAGTGGCGCATTCGAGGGCCCATGCGGGCGAGGGTCATGTCGCCTCCTGACCGAACCGCCATGAATGTGTGAAAGGAGGAAATCTGATGACCGTACCTTGTACCGAACCCATCAACTCCGACGGCCTTCAACGGGTGCCGCTTTGCTGCCTCGGCGGACCTTCGGGTTCCCCTGCCAGCGGCCTCAGAAAAGCAACCTGTATGAGCAAAAAAGAAGTGTGGACAATGTCCACACTTTCCGCCCCAGACTGGCTCGTACTGCCGCCGGACTGGGCCGAATTCGGCATGTTTCCGCAGGATCCCAGTAATGGCAAGGCCGGGAATCGCGTTCGAGTCCCACCTCGGGCACTGTGTTGTCGCAGGTCAGGGGCCTATATGGCCCCTGACTGTGTACAAAACCCCTAAAAGTGTGTACAGCGGCGTAGCGTTTTATGCATGGCCAGCATCTCTAAACGACCCAAAAACTCTTTTTGACATCCGCGTCGTCGCGTCCCCAGGGCGCGGCGGCGCGGCAGTCATTTTCTGAAGATGCATTGATGACTCCCCGCGCCCGGGTCTGGCCGCGCATTCAAGGCGGACGCGGTCAATTTGTGCATGTCTTATCCCGAGGTCTTGGCAGCCGCGCATTGTCATCGCCCTTCCGGTTCTACTCAGGTCACGCCTGTCTGGGGAAAGCCCCGTGACACGGCAGTGAATCCCCTGGTTCCAGCGCGTACCAAACTGCGTCCACCTCTGGCACCGAGCGCCCATCGGGCCTTCGCTACCCGGGCCCTTGATCTCGGCTACCCCAATAGCAGTGGAGTCTTGACTCAAGGGTCTCGGGCCCCGAAGAACAAGGTTGAGCTTGGCCAGTTCCGCCGGTTTGTCGTACCGCAGGTAGCCGACCAGTTCACGAGCCCGGGCCCAATTTTCTGCTCCACGGGAGCGCCGTCGTTCTTGATGCCCGGCCGGGACCGGGTGAAGGTGATCCTATGTTCCTGACAGTAGGCGACCAGGTGATCATTGTTGAAATCCGAATCGTTGTCCGAAGCAAAACCCAGGATCGGGAACGGGAACACCGCGCTGACGTGTTCCAAGGCCTCAAGGACCCACTTGCCGGCTTTGTTCCGCACCGAATGGTTTACCGTCCAGCCGCTGGCGATATCTGCCACCGTCAGGGTGAAACAGAACTCCACGAGGCTGTTGCCGCCCTCGTGTAAAGCTGCCTGTTCATCCGTGATGACCAACTCCATCTCACGGCGCAGCGAGGGCGGCAGCATCGGGGCCAGCAGCTTCCCCGCCGGGGCCCGCAGCACAGCCCAGCACTTGACCAGACCAGGTAACAGCTCGGGAGCGTATACAGGGGCCCTCCCAGGCCTTGGCCTGACGATCTTTAACACCAAAGCGCCGCGCAAGGCCGCCCTGGCATAGTCCCGGTGCCACCCGGTCAACTCGACCGGCTCATCCAAAATCCTGGACTTCGCCTCCCGGGACGCGCCCTGATACGCAAGAGCCTTCTTGGTCAAAGCCTGCCGTTGGGCCATCGTGAGCTCCATGAAACGGGCATAACCCCAGACCGCCACCGACACCCTCAACCACGCCGCTACGAGGAGGTTTTCAAATGAGGAAACGTATCCGGTTGAGCGGAGGTTTTCTATAAGTCAACGCGACTTATTGACGCGGATCACATTCATCCCTATCCTCTTTCAGAACTTACGAAAGGTGTTCGCATATTATGAACTCCGCACCCAGGATTTCAAGCACTGTCAGCACGGCGTTGAGGATCCTTCGCCTGCTATCAACACGCCCAGGAGGCTTCCGGCTCAGCGACGTTGCGGAAGCTTGCAAGATCGGAAAAAGCAGCGCACACGTTCTCCTTTCCACTTTGGTGGAGCAAGGTTTCGTACAAAAGCTGTCCTCTGGCAACTACGGGCTGGGCATTACTGCCTTCGAAGTTGGTTCAGCGGTTCCCGAGAACGTTCGATTCGGGGGAGCGATTGCCCGCCCGATGCGGGAGCTGGCCGACACTTCGGGTGAATCGGTTTCGCTGGCCCTTCTGCATGGTCGCCATGCGGTCATGGTTCAAAGATTTGAAAGTCGACAGATCCTCAGGGCCGAGATTCGCATTGGAACCCGAATGCCGCTCTTCGCTTGCGCATCAGGGAAGTACTTCCTGGCACACATGCCAATGGACGAGGTCAACTCGCTCTACCCCGACAAGGAGCTCCCTCAAGGTGTTTCGTCCGGGCAACTGCGTACAAAGGCCGCCTTGATCGGGCAATTCGAAGAGATCAGGAGCCGTAACTACGCCTCAAACGTTGGCGAATACGCCGATGGCATCAATGGTGTCGCGACAGGTGTCCGGAACGCTTCTGGGGAACTTGTTGCGGCGTTGAGCATCGCAGGTCCGTCTAGCCGATTCGATATCGATTCGTGGACTGAACCGCTACTGTCCACCGCGCATTCCATGTCCCTGATTCACGGGAAGCGCGGCCAGGGAGTCTAACCCCAGCCTCCCAATAATTGAAAGGAACCCGATGACTTTCGTCGCCGGAATAGATGTCGGCGGCACGTTCACCGACGTGCTGCTATACGAAGAAGACAAGCGCAAGCTGCGCCTTGCTAAGGTCTTTTCCACGCCTTCCATGCAGGCAGACGGGCTTCTCAACGGCCTGAACCAATTTGGTGTGCCGCTCTCAGAGTTGGACGCCCTGCTCCATGGGACAACAGTGGCCACCAATGCTGTGCTCGAACGTAAAGGAGCGCGCACAGCTCTCATCACCACACGAGGTTTTAGGGACGTTTTGGAGTTGCGACGCCGGGACCGGCCGACAACCTACGGCCTCACCGGCCAATACACGCCGCTGGTGCCCCGATCACGGTCCTACGAACTCGACGAACGTATTGGATCCGACGGTGAAGTTATCACCCCGCTGTCAGTGGCCGCGCTCCGGGAGCTGGTGAACGTCCTTCGCGAGGACGGGATCGAGTCCGTGGCGGTATGCCTGATCAACAGCTACGCGAACAGCGTCCACGAGCTGAAAGTTGCGGATTTCCTACGGCAGGAAATGCCGGAAATGGCTGTATCCGTCTCCTTCGAAATTTCGCCACAGCTAGGTGAGTATGAGAGGGCGAGTACCACCGCAATCAATGCGTTCGTAACCAAACAGATGTCCCTCTACCTAGGGACTGTCCAGGACCGTATGCGGGCAGAAGGGTTCAATCACGACGTCTTGGTTATGCAGTCCAACGGAGGCGTCATCCCAGCCAAGCAGGCTGGCAAATACGCCGTCCGTACGCTGCTTTCCGGTCCTGCGGCCGGCACCGTTGCCGCGGCGCACTTTGGAAAGGCCGCTGGCCTCCCTGATGTGATTTCCTGCGATATGGGTGGCACAAGCTTCGACGTCGCACTCATTCCCGGGGCTCTTCCGTCTGTAACCAGTGAGAGCGAGATTGAGTATGGACTGCCCCTGAAGCTGCCGATGATCGACATCAAAACGATCGGTGCCGGCGGCGGATCGATTGCCAGTATCGATAGGGCGGGAATTCTTCAGGTCGGTCCGGAGAGCGCAGGGTCGTTCCCGGGCCCCGCGTGTTACGGCCGCGGCGGGACTCGGCCGACCATCAGCGATGCGAACATGGTTCTGGGCCGAATCGCTGCGACTCAGACGCTAGGAACACAGGATGGGTTCCAGCTCGATTACGAGGCGGCATGGATGGCCATTGAAAACGACATTGCCATTCCGCTCGGACTCAGCGTTCCCGACGCCGCGTTGGCCATTGTCCGCATTGCCAACGAAATGATGGCTAACGCCATACGTATGGTCAGCGTTGACAAGGGGCATGATCCGAGAAGATTTTCGCTCGTCGGGTTCGGGGGAGCGGGGCCGTTGCACATAGCCGAACTCGCCCGGTCCATCGGGGCCACCAAAGTCATCATTCCTCCCCACCCAGGAGCGCTCAGCGCGTTCGGCTGCCTGATGGGGGATATCAAGTACGACTTCATGACGGCCATCACCTCGGACGTCGACAACTGTTCCCCCGACTACGTGCGGACCGTTCTTGTCGGGCACCGTCAGGAAGGAGAAGGCAAACTTCACTCCGAGGGCTTCGAGAACAGTGACATCGAAGTTCACCACATTGCAGTGTTGAGTTACGCCAAGCAGATGTACACGATCGACGTCCCGCTTGGCGCCCAGGAAGACGGGTGGTCGCCGGAAGCCCTGACTGAGGCGTTCCGTGCAAAGTACGCGGAGACCTTCGGGAGCCGGCAACGAAGTGGCGCGATAAACCTGGTTTCCCTGCGGACGGTAGTTACAGGACTGCGGAATGACGTCGACTTCGAAGCGCCGCAGCCGGTCCCAGGCGTCGAAAGCTCCAGGACGGTGATATTCGACGACGGCGAACATGAAGTGCCGGTGTTAAGGCGCGAATCATTCGTCGCTGGCCAGGCCATCGAAGGACCTGCCGTGATTAATCAAACGGATACTACAACAATCCTGCCTCCCCGTAGCGTCGCGATTGTCCAAACCAACGGAAGTCTCGTAGTTGAGGTAGCAGCATGACTCACGAAATTGACCCTCTGACCCTTGCCGTCATCCGTGGCAGGCTGGAACAGATTGCGGATGAAATGGATACGGTCTTCGAACGGATGGCGTTCTCTCCTGTCATCTCGGACGCTTGGGATCGCGCCGATGGAATCTACTCGGCAACTGACGGAAGCATGATCGTGCAAGGCCTCCGAGGTCTTCCGA
Organism: Paenarthrobacter sp. A20; assembly: GCF_024168825.1. Classification (NCBI taxonomy): domain Bacteria; kingdom Bacillati; phylum Actinomycetota; class Actinomycetes; order Micrococcales; family Micrococcaceae; genus Paenarthrobacter; species Paenarthrobacter sp. A20. The sequence goes on from NZ_JALJWH010000001.1 coordinate 3,176,516, forward strand.
TCTTTGTGGGAACCATGCAGTACACGGTGGCCTCGGTCATCGAGCAGATTGAGCAGCTGGCACCTGGGGATACATATCTCATCAACGATCCGTTTGCTGGCGGAACGCACATCATGGACACCAAGCTCGTTCGCCCCTTCTACTACAAAGGGGAATTGTTCGCATTCCTAGCGAACACAGGACACTGGCCCGATCTTGGGGGCCGGGTGCCGGGTGGCTTCGGAGCATCTGCAAGCGACTGCTACCAGGAAGGACTGCGTATCCCCGCAGTGAAGCTCTTCAAGGAAGACGTGCTCCAAACTGACATTGTGCGGTTGGTACAGCACAATTCGCGCATCCCGGAGGACGTCATGGGTGACATCGACGCGCAGGCCACAGCGCTTCGTGTAGGTGACAATCGACTGACTGAGCTACTTGATGAATACGGCGTAGACACCGTCAATGCTGTCATTGCACAACTTCGCGATCGAAGCGAAACGCAGATGCGGTCGTATATCTCGGACATTCCCGATGGCCTCTACACTTTCGTCGAAATCATGGACAACGATGGAATCACCGACGAACCGTTGAGGGTAGATGCTCGACTCACGATCCGCGGCGACGAGATGGACATTGATTTCAGTCACTCCTCTGCGCCGTGCACGGGGCCGATGAACTCCGTGAAGGCCGCAACCATTTCCAGCACCTTGGTTGCCATCAAGCATGTCTTCCCGGATATCCCCATTAACTCCGGCATCATGGCGCCGTTGAATTTCAACCTGCCTGAGACAGTGTTCCTCAACGCTCAGCCGCCACGCCCTGTCGCCGGGTGCGCGGCTGAAACCAGCCAGCGCATCATCACAGCCGTTATGGGCGCTTTGGCCAGCGCCGTCCCGGAAATGGTGCCCGCAGGTTCGTCCGCGACAGTTAACAACCTCTCGATGGGAGGCACCGACGAAGACGGAAGCCAATATGTCATGTACGTCTTCCTTGGCGGGGGTTACGGCGGACACCTTCAAGGAGATGGACTATCCAATGGTTGCTCGTTGATGAGCATAGGCCGGGTGCAGTCCATAGAGACCCTGGAGCAGCGCTATCCTGTGCGGTTCAACCGCTACGGGCTGCGTGACGGATCGGCCGGCTTGGGAGAAACTCGCGGAGGTTTCGGCGTTCATTTCGAGTTCGAACTTACGAGTGAGCAGGCCCAGGCCAGTCTGTTGGGGGACCAGTCCAAAACTCCGCCAGTTGGACGTGCCGGTGGAAACAACGGGCTGCCTTCATCGCCGTGGTTCCAGCTGGACGGAAAGAAAGTCGTTCTCCCCATGGTCAGCAAGGGAGAGAACGTCGGACTCAAGAAAGGAGACATCGTGTGTCTTCGAACTCCTGGAGGGGCAGGATACGGAGACCCGGCCAAACGCACGCAAGAAGCCATAGCCCGAGACATCGAGAATGGCTATCTTTCCTCAGAGGCGCCCGCTGAACTGGACGACGCCTTGGCAGATCTCGTCCAGATCTAACCCCCCAATCAGGTGGCAGCTGAGGCTGCAACTTCAGCTGCCACCAACCCACCCATTCTGATAGGACATGCAGTGAGTGATCTCATGTTATCCCCCAAGGAGCAGCAGCAAACCCTCAAGAAAGCCATTATCGGAAGCCTCGTTGGCACCACACTGGAGTGGTACGACTTCTTTCTCTACGGTTCCGCAGCAGCATTGGTTTTCAACAAGGTGTTCTTTCCGTCATTTGACCCTGTTACAGGAACCCTTTTGGCCTTTCTCACTTTTGCCATGGGATTCCTAGCCCGCCCACTGGGCGGGGTCATAGCAGGGCACTTCGGCGACAGGATCGGCCGCAAGAACATCCTGCTCGTGACTATCTCCCTCATGGGAGGTTCGACCGTTGCTATCGGCCTCCTGCCCAGCTACGACGCAGTGGGCCTTCTTGCGCCAATCCTTCTCATCGTGACACGCATGCTCCAAGGCCTGGCCCTGGGCGGCGAATGGGCTGGCGGTGCGCTCATGATCGCGGAACGTGCACCAGACGCACGACGGGGCTTCCTCACGAGTTTTGTCCAGGTTGGGGTGCCCATCGGCACCCTTTTGAGCACCGGTGTTCTGTTCCTGATGTCGTCGATTCAAAGCAATGAGGACTTCATTGCCTGGGGTTGGCGCGTGCCGTTCCTCCTCTCCATCGTGGTCGTCTTCATCGGTATTTACATCCGCCGGCAGGTCACTGAAAGTCCTGCTTTCCTGGCGCTGGAGGAAACCCGTACCGAAGAGCCAAAGAGCCCACCCATCGTGGAGGTATTCCGCAAGCAGTCCAGAGAAGTCTTCAAGATCGTCGGAATTCGAGCCGGTGCGGACATCGTCTACTACACCTGCGTGACCTTCACACTCACGTACGTCGCCCAGACACTGGGCCTGCCGCGGGAAATCGGTCTGATCGCCAGTCTGATTGCTGCAGCCATGCAAATCTTCACCTATCCGTTTTTCGCTGCGCTCAGCGATAAATATGGTCGTCGACGGGTCACGGTGTTCGGCGCAGTTGGCTGCTTGGCCTGGATTTTCGCGTTCTTCCCCATGCTGGATACAAAGAGCAGCGTATTCATCATCCTCGGGGTCGTTCTCGGCCTGTTCTTCCATTCAGCCATGTATGGTGTGCAGGCGGCATGGATCTGTGAACTGTTCGACACCGAACACCGATACAGTGGGGCGTCCATTGGCTACCAGCTCTCCGGCATCGTTGGTGGCAGTCTCGCACCGACGATCTCCCTGTGGCTGCTCAGCACCTTCCACTCAACTCTGTCCATCCAGATCTACGTGGGGCTAGGGTGTCTCATCGTTGCGATCACCGCCCTTGCCACGAGGGAAACACGAGGCACCAGGATTCATCCAACGGTCTCCATAAAGGAGCCCAGCTAAATGGCAGGCGTGCAGATGTCAACGAATTCCGGCCTTTTCCGGGAGGCGCTGCAGTTTCTTCCCGGCGGGAATACCCGATCGACGCTCTTCGTCCCGCCTAGTGCGCCGTACGCAGCATATGGTGACGGCGCACGCATAACCGACGTAGACGGGCACAAGGTCATCGATTGCAACAACAACTACACATCTCTGATCCACGGCCATAAGTTTCGGCCTGTGCTCGATAAGGTCCACGAGATAGTTGAACACGGCACGTCCTTCGGATTGCCGACCGAATCCGAAATCCGGCTCGCGGAAGAGCTCAGTAAGAGACTGCCGGCAGCCGAGCAGTGGCGCTTTGTCAATTCAGGGACAGAGGCGGTGATGCACGCAATGCGGATCGCTAGGGCCCATACGAACAGAGATGTGATTGTGCGTTTCGTCGGAAGTTATCACGGAACCTCGGACGCGGTTGTCGACTTGAACATGCCGGGAATACCACGGAGCGTGGCTGATTCAGTAGTCACTATGCCTATCGGAGACGCATGGCAGTTCAAGGCATTTATGCGGGAACGGGGTCGGGATGTGGCAGCAGTTCTCATTGACTTGATGCCGAACCGTGCCGGACTTCAACCTGCCAACGATTCATTCGTGTCATTAGTCCGCGAAGAAACCAAACTGCACGATGCCCTGCTCATTATTGATGAGGTCATCACCTTCAGGTCAAGTTTTGGAGGTTTGCAGGGTGTTTACGAGGTCGAACCTGACCTTACAACCCTTGGCAAAGTCATCGGAGGCGGGTTTCCCGTCGGAGCGGTTGGCGGGAAACCCGCCGTCATGGACGTTACCAATCCAGCATTGCCCGGCACCATTGCATGGGGTGGCACCTTCAGCGCCAATCCTGTAACCATGAATGCCGGATTAGTTGCCCTGGACTACTTCCAGCAGCATGACATTACCAAGCTCAACGCGAAAGGCGACGCGCTCCGCGAGGCATTCCTGCAGGCGGGGATTCAGTGCAACGGATTCGGATCGCTCATAAGGATCTTTCCAGCCGACATGACTACTACGTGGTGGAAGGCTTACCGGGAAGGGGTGCTTCTGGGTACGTCTGGACTGATTGCGCTGTCGACAGCTATGGATGAGGGCGTCATTGAAGAGATCCTTCAGTGCGTCATCAGAATCAGCCAGCAGTAGTCGAACCTGGGAGACCCGGGTGTCGGAAACTGGTTGTAGGCACCAGGCACCAGGCACCAGGCACCAGGCAGCCGCCGTAGCCCCGAGGTAAAGCTAATCTGAAAGGCGCGGAACCTGCGTTCCGTGCCTTTCAGATCACGGGAATCCATACTCCTGCCCGGGGGGAGAGGAGGGTGCTACGGTTCGCCGGGCAGTTCGGCCCCAAGAATGATGCGGGACACTTGCACCGCTTTGTCGGCCATGATGCCGAGTTCCGCGTCGTTATAGTTGCCAGGAGCCCATCGCGTAGCACCCTCCAGCAGGGTCACCACAATCCGGACCTTTTCTTCGGGATGTGGGTGGCCCATGTCCCGGGCGGCGGCGGCGTACATGTTTTCGTGGAGTGCAACCCAGTCATCCACTTGGGCCCGCAGGTCTGCGGGAAGGATCGAGGCCATCCTGTCGGTTGCCACGAGCAGGTCCCACAGATTGCTTTCGGGAAGCCTGACCTGTCTGGTGAAATGCAGCCTCACCATGGCGTCCCAGAAGTCATCTGCTGATTCAGCGTGATCAACGGCCTCGAGAAGAGCCGTGCCGAAACGGTGAAAGTGCCAGCGCAGTGATTCCGCGACGATTTCGTCCCTGCCGTTGGGGAAATGCGAGTAGAGGCTCGGCGGTTTGATGTTGACGGCGTTGGCGATGGTCCGCATGGAGACTGAACTGAACCCGTTGGCGATGGCTAGTTGCAGAAAGGCCTCGAGTATGTGGCGTCTTGAAGCCCCCTGGCCGGCCCAATCCCATTCTTCCAAGCGGTGGGCGAAGGTGTCGCGGGCGGCCTTGTAGGAGGAACTGCTCATGCTTTGACCCTAACAGTCGTGGGGGTTGACCCTTCGGAAGCGGTCCATCGCCGTGGCACATTAAACATGGTCCAACTTTACGCAAACTCTTGGCTAACGACCATTAGTTAGCTACCCTGAAAGAGGCAAGACCAGCACGGCTGGTTTCGCCGCTATCAGCGCCTTAACAGAGAGGAACGGATCATGTTGGTCGAAGATTCGAACCGGGGGGCCAAAGGAAGCAACATGACCTTTGGCAGTGGGCTTTCTGGCATGGTCGCCGCCTACATCAGCGCCCGCGCGCTGGAAGACGATGCGGCTCACAACGACAACTGGCAAGCGCAGCAAGCCTTCCACCCCAAGGGTCAGGGCCGGGGACGGACGTGGCTTGGCTCCCGCCGCCGCGGTGGTACCGCCGTCGTTTCTTAAATACCTGGCTCCAGCAGAAAGAACCAACTGACATGTCCTCTGCCGAAGTACTTTCCCCTTGGGTGCCGCGCGAGCCGCTGCTGCAAATCAACCGGCTACGCGAACTCTTCCTCATGCAGCCCCATGCCGACCTCAGCGGAATCCGACCCATCGTGGCTCGCTCCTGGTACAGGAGCAGGGCTGCAGGCGTTGATGCTGTGGCAGACCGAGGCTTCTTTGACGAGGGTCGCGTGGATGAACACACCATCCAGGCAGCGGGCCCACACCTGCAGAAACTGGACGAGGTCGCCGCAGACCTTGGCGGGTACGTCAACCTGACAGCGCCCAATGGCGTCCTGGTCAAAGCGGACTACCTGCGGGATGACGGCTTCCCCGCCGGATACTCGCTCCTTGAGGAGAGCTGCGGAAGCAACGGTGAAGGTCTCGCGCTTGAAGAAGGACGGGGGGTGTGGCTCGCACCGGAGGAGCACTTCCGTGAGGACATGCGCGGAAACTGGTGTTTTGCTTCCCTCGTCCGCGACCCTTTCCACAACAGGGTTCGGGCCGTCATCGGACTGACTCTACCCGGCAACCGGGTCACTTCCTTGGAGCCATCGTCCACTTTGCTGATGCTGGAAGGGGTAGCCTCCCGGATCGAGCGTGACATTGAGGTACGGACCTCATCCAGGGAACGCGCTCTGCTCAGCGAATACCTGAGGATCTCCCGACGCCGTGGCAACCGGGCAGTGATTGCCCTGGACGGCAAGAACTCCCTCCTCAACGCAACAGCAACGGCGACCTTGGAGGACGGCGACGTCTCCGTCATCTCCGGGTATGCGAAAGCGGTCATGTCCTCCGGCCGCGAACTCAACTGTGAGGTCTCGCTCCAGGGGCCTGGGATCTCCACCCTGGAAGTTTCGCCCGTGACCTTATCTGCAGCCAACGTAGGGGCAATCGTGGTGGTCCGCCCACACTCACCCACGAAGGAACGTCCAACCCAACCCCATAGCGACGAGGTAAAGCCGCAGGCTGCCTTGCCGGATGCAGCGGACAGAATCGTGAAGCATCTTGACGGGACGAGCATGGGCTTCAAGCGGACCTTGAGCCTTGCCCGGAAGGCTGTGGAGCAGGAGCGTTCTGTTGTCATCATTGGTGAGTTGGGTAGCGGTAAACGCCGGCTTGCGGGCGCAATTGCCGACACTCGTGGGCAGCACGTAGTGGTCGATGCCAGGGGTGGCTCTCTACGGAATAACCAACTCCGGGATGTGATCCATCGGGTATCCACCGAACTGCCATCAACATTGATCGTCGAACATGCCGACGAACTTTCACAGAACGAGGCAGCAGAGCTCGCCCGGAACCTTAGGGGCAATGCCACCACCAAGCTTGCTTTCACCATCACACATCCAACCGATGCCACCTTGATACTCTCGGAGGCGTTCAACGTCTTGGAGATTTCGGTTGAGCCGCTACGCAACAGACGTGAGGACATTCCGCAGCTTGCGGTAGCTATTGCTGAAGAGATGGGAGACCGGAGGTTATCCCGACGGCTTCTTACAACGCTGACGCATGCTGACTGGCCGCGAAACATCGACCAGCTCCGAGCCGTAGTGTCCAACGCCGTTGAACGCGCCAGTGGAGCAGAAGTAACCGTAGACGACCTCCCGCAGGGGTTTCATCGGGTTCTGACCAAGGGGCGGCTGTCCCGTCTGGAGGACGCCGAACTCAGCGAGCTGCGAACTGCACTGCAGGAGGCATCGGGTAACAGGAGCCTCGCGGCAGAGACCTTGCAGATTGGACGCTCCACCCTCTACCGCCGGATGGACTACTTCCGCAGTAGAGGCTTCGACCTCTAACCCCGAAACCGTGTAGTGAAGCAGCCGGCCGCCGCTAGTGGCCGGCTGCTTTTGGGCTGTGCCCACCCTGACGGCAACTGGTGGGACACTGTCCCACCTCAGTGTCTCGAATTGGCACGGATGAACCTTCACATATCGCGTTGTACTTGAAATCACCCGGACACCAGCACCCTTCCAACGGGTGCTCGGCAGATGAAAAGGGTACTCAACGAACAGGACGACGACTATGACCCGCGATGCCCAGGGAACCATTCTTGTGGCCCCCCATCACTTTCCGAACCTTGACCGCGAGCACGCACTCGCAAAGGAGTTCGGTTACACACTCAACCCGGCGGCCGACGTCGAAGCCTTCCGTCAAGGCCTTCCCGAAGCCGACATCGTCATGATCACCCCCTACGCGAAACTCACAGCCGCGGACTTCCCGGTGATGTCCAAATGCAAGGCTGTCATCAGGTATGGCATTGGCTACGACAACATCGATGTTGACGCAGCCACTGCAGCGGACATTCCCGTGTCCATTGTCCCGGGCACCGCTTCGGAGGAAGTGGCCTCGCACGCGTTCGCGATGGGGTTGGCATTGGCCCGCCGTCTGCCGGCAGGCAACGCCTCGATCCAGAACCTCGGTTGGGCCGGGACCATCGGCTACGACACCCCGGTTCTGTCCGAACTCGAGGTCGGGGTCCTGGGGATGGGCCGCATTGGTCAACACGTTGCCCGCATGTATCAAGCCGTCGGGGCACGGGTCCGGGCCTACGACCCGTTCGTGACTGAGAGCTTTGTGGAGCTGACCTCCTTGGACGACATCCTGGAAAACTCCGACGTCGTCTCGCTCCACCTGCCGCTGTCCGCGGATACCGCAAACCTGATCTCCAAGGACGTTCTGGCGCGCATGCGTAGGGGCGCAGTAGTGGTCAACGTATCCCGCGGCGGTCTCATTGAGGAATCAGCCCTTGCCGAGGCACTCACCTCGGGCCACATTGCAGGTGCTGGCATCGACACCTTTGCCGAAGAGCCGCTTGGGGCTGAGCACCCGCTCCGCACAGCACCCAACACCATCCTGACGCCCCATATTGCCTGGCGTTCCAACCGCTCCACAGGTGCACTTCAGGAGGGCGCCGTTGAACGTGTCCGCTTGGCCCTGACCGGGCAGCCGCTCATCGACCTCGTGAACTGAAAAGACTGGAGAGAACCAAGTGGGAACAGAACACCAGAAAACCATCACACAAAGCCACCCTTTGGAGGATCCACATCTGCGCAGGGGGCCTCGTGGATTCCCCTTGTTGCCTGGCGGTTACGGCCGCTCGACCTATTACACGGGAGCGCCGAGCCCGTACGCCATCCGGGGCGAGGGCTACCGGGTCTGGGATGACCGTGGTCATGAACTGATCGACGCGAACAACAACTTCACCTCCTTGATTCACGGGAACGCGCACCCTGAAATAACGGAGGCAGCGACCAAAGCGCTCACCGCCGGCGCCAGCTGGGGAATCCCCAACCTCTACGAGTGGGAACTGGCAGACCTCCTGCTTTCCCGCCTGCCTGAGCTCGACCAGGTACGGTTCGCCAACTCCGGCACCGAGGCCGTGATGTCCGCAATCCGCATCGCCCGGGCGAGCACCGGACGCGAACGAGTCATCGTCACCAAGGGCGGCTACCACGGAACATCCGACGTGGCATTGGTCCCGGGTGGCCCTGCCTACCAGCGTGGAGTAACCCGTGGCGTGATCAACGATGTCACCGCGGTTCCCCTCAACGACGTCGATGTCCTGCGCCAGGAAGTTGAAGCAGCACCGGACTCCTACGCAGCCATCATTCTGGACCTGTTGCCCAACAGAGCCGGCCTCCTCCGGATCTCCGAGGAGTTCGTGCACACCGCCAGGGACCTCGCGACCCGGTACGGGATCGTCCTGATCATCGACGAGGTCATCAGCCTGCGCCTGGGATTCAACGGCTTCAGCGGTGAATATGGTGTTTCCCCTGACTTGCTCACCACGGGCAAATTGATCGGTGGCGGCTTCCCTGTTGGCGCTGTTGCCGGCAAGGCTGAGCTGATGGCCGAGGTGGATCCGACCCGTCCCGGTAGCTTGCCCCATGGTGGAACTTTCTCCGGCAACCCGGTCAGTATGGCCGCGGGGTCGGTCGCCTTGCGCCTCTTCACTCAAGAGGAAGTAAAAAGGCTGAATCACCTGGGCGACACGACCCGGGACACAGTGAACGCGAAGATCGCCGACGCCGGCTGGGAAGTGCGCGGCCGCGGCTCTCTGCTGCGCGCGGTTCCGGCGGGTGCGGAAAAAGTTGACGAGCAGACTCAGCACGAGCTGTGGTGGGCATCTTACGAGCGCGGCTTGCTCGGTTCACCAGCAAACCTGCTGTCCTTGTCCACCCCTATGGACGAAAAGGTTGCGGGAGACATCGCTGACCGCTTGGCCGACGCCGTGCTGGCCGTGGCAAACCAGAACCCGGCAACGGAAGGCGCGAAGTAACCATGAAGATTGTTTCCTACCACCACGAATCGGGCGTCCGCGGGGGAGTCCTCATCGACGATGCCGTCTATGACCTGGAGCTGCTCCTTCAAGGCTCCACAGAAGCCATCCACGGAGCCACGACTTCCGTCCGTGAGTTCCTGTCACTCTACGGTGACCGGATCCCTGCCATTTCCTCCGGCATTACAGCACTTGCCTCCGAGGACCCCGTGGCCCGCGTCGGCGCATTGAACGAGGTCCGGTTGACCACACCCATCACCGATCCGGCCAAGGTTCTGTGCATTGGACTCAATTACAAAGACCACGTTGCCGAAACCGGGCGTGCTTTCCCCGAATATCCGGACGTCTTCGCCAAATTCGCCTCCACCATGATTGGCCCCGAGGACGAGATCGGCGGCGCCCAGATCAGCAATAACCTCGATTTCGAAGGAGAAGTTGCCGTCATCATAGGACGGCGGGCGGCTGAGGTCTCCGAGGACGAAGCCTTGGATTATGTCGCAGCCCTTGCGCCTCTCAACGATGTCACGGCACGCGATCTCCAGTACCGCGGGACCCAGTGGCTGGCTGGTAAGGCCGTGGACGGTTCAACCCCGTGGGGTCCCGCCATTGTCACGCTGGATGAAGTGGGAGACCCGCAAAAGCTGGACATCGCGACACGGGTCAATGGCATCGAAGTGCAGCGCTCGAATACCGAGCATCAGATCTTCTCCATAGCCCGCATCGTCTCCTACCTTTCGAGTTTCCTCACTCTCGAACCAGGAGACGTGATCGCCACAGGCACACCACAAGGCATTGGTGCCAAGCGGAATCCTCCAGTCTGGCTTGAACCGGGCGACACGGTGGAAATCGAGATCGACAAGGTGGGCCTGCTGCGTAACCGCGTCGGCAAGCCCCAGCTTTAACCCCTCCAACTCTAAGAAAGTTAGATGACCATGAGTGAAGTACAGACACAACCAGGTGAAGCGAGGTACCGCATCGCCGTCGATACCGGTGGCACGTTTACGGACGTGGTGGTCGGCTCGAACACAGGCGACATGGCGGTCGGCAAGGCCCTAACCACCTATGACCGCGTTTTCACTGGCTTTGAAGCCTCAGTCCGCAGGGCTGCCGAGTCGGTTGGCTGGAGCGGCGATGACGTCCTGCGCAATGCAGACGTGATTGTTTACGGCACAACGCACGCAACCAACGCAGTTCTCACCGGCAAGGTGGCCAAGACTGCTCTCTTGACCACTGACGGATTCGCCGACACCCTCCTGCTTCGCGAAGGCGGACGCCGGGATGCTTTTGACTCCAAAGCTGCCTACCCTCCGCCGTACATCCCGCGTCACTTGACCTTCGAAATCACGGAGCGGATTTCCGCCGAGGGTGATGTCCTGGTGCCGCTGGATGAAGCGAAAGTGCGCGAGGTGCTCGGCTCCTTCAAAGAACAGGGAATCGAGGCAGTGGCCGTTTCTTTCCTGTGGTCGATCATCAACGACGCCCACGAGAAGCGCGTGGCGGAACTCATCCAAGAGATCCTTCCCGATGTGCCGTACACGTTGTCCAACGAGGCCAACCCAACAATTCGCGAATACCGCCGTTCCTCGGCCGCGTCGATTGATGCCTCGCTGAAACCGCTGATGGCGGACCACCTTGGCAAATTGCGCTCCGACCTCCAGGAGTACGGGTTTGGCGGTGACCTCTTGGTAGTGACCTCTGAAGGCGCCGTGCTCGACGTCGTAGATGTTCTGGACCGCCCGGTACTGTTGCTGAACTCCGGCCCCTCCATGGCACCACTGGTTGGTGCGGCCGCTGCTCCCGAGCGCGACACTGTGGTGGTCTGCGATATGGGCGGCACCACATTCGACGTGTCCCTGGTTGAACAGGGCGTCGTTCGCCACACTAGGGAAGCCTGGCTGGGAGAGCCCTTTGTGGGCCACCTGACAGGTCTGTCTTCGGTGGCTGTTTCCAGCATTGGCGCCGGCGGTGGCAGCATCGCCTGGATCGACGGCGGCGGTCTGCTTCGGGTGGGTCCGCAAAGTGCCCGGAGTACTCCCGGACCGGCCGCGTATGGTCGCGGTGGCGAGGAACCCACCGTCACGGACGCTTGCGTAGCTTTGGGTTACCTCGACGCTGACGGATTTGAAGGCGGATTCACGCTGAACCGTGAGGCTGCCATCCGCGCCATCGATACCCGCATCGCTGGCCCCTTGAACATGGATACTTTGCAGGCTGCACAGGCCATTTTGGATGTATCCGCCAACCACATGGCAACAGCAATCCGCCAAGCTTCCTTGGAACAGGGTGTTGACCCTCGAGGTGCCCTGATTGTGGCGGGCGGCGGTGCAGGTGCCATGGTGGCGGCCGCCATCGGCGTGCTCCTGGAAGCTGATACGGTCCTGATTCCCGCGACTGCGGGCGTGCTCGCTGCCTACGGCGCGCATCGCGCTCCGATTGCTACGGAATTTCTCTCGCCCTTGCACAACGACACCCGTAGCTTCGACGCTGGCTCCGCTTCGCGGGCCGTTGAGGAGCTAACGGGCAAGGCAGAGGTATTCGCCAAGAGGTTCGATGGTGTGGGCGCTGCTCCCAGCGTCACCTATTTTGTTGACGCCCGCTACCCGGGCCAGGCCTGGGACTTGCGTGTGTACTTGGACGCTGCGCCCGATACCGCCAGTGATGCAGCGGGCATCGTTGAGCGTGCCTTCCACGAAGAGCACGATCGCCGCAACGGCACGCACGATCCGGACAGCCGCGTGGAGATCATCACGTGGGGCGTCAGGGTCGAAATCCCGCGGCCTGAGCTGACCAAAGATCAAGCCGAAGTGGGCCGTGGGACTGAAGTCCACCGCACGGACTCCATTGTGTTCGGGGGCGAAAGTTTCAGCACCCAGCGATACCGCGGAGTCACCCTTGCCCCCCGGGACAAGATCGTTGGCCCTGCTGTCATCGACCAGCCCACAACCACCATCGTGGTGCCACCGGAGTGGAACGCCACGCTCGACGAACGATCCAATATCTACCTCACCCGTAAGGAGGCGTAACCATGACGCGCGAATTCGATCCCGTAAAGCTCTCGGTCCTCGCTAATGCATTCGACGGCATTGTCCGCGAGATGACCAACGGCCTGCTGCGTTCCGCCCGTTCCTCTGTCATCAACACTGCCCGCGACTTTTCGTGTGCTGTTCTGACCGCTGATAACCAGCTGCTGGCAGCAGCAGAGGGCGTCCCGGTGCACGTCTTCGGTGCCGGACCGCTCGGCGAGGACATGGTGCAGCTGCACGACGACATCCGTGAAGGTGACGCATTCCTGCACAACGATCCCTACATGGGCAACTCGCATGCTGCCGACCATGTGATCCTCGTTCCGATCTTCGTCCATGGACGTCACCTCTTCACGGCCGTCACCAAGGCCCACCAGGCCGACTGCGGCAACTCGCTGCCAACCACCTTCTTCGCCACGGCACGGGATGTGTATGAAGAAGGTGCACTGATCTTCCCGTGTGTCCGTGTTCAGCGTGACCATAAGGACATCGACGACATCATCCGTATGTGCCGGTCCCGCATCCGTGTGCCTGACCAGTGGTACGGGGACTACCTGGCATCGGTCGGTGCGTCGCGCATCGCCGAACGCCGCATTCACGAGCTCGCCGAGAAGTTTGGTGTCGAAGACCTGGTGGACTTCGTGGATGCCTGGTTCGACTACTCGGAACGCCTCACCGCGACTGCGATCGAAACGCTGCCCGAGTACGTCCTCCATGGCTCCTCGGTCCACGATCCCTTCCCCGGAACCAGCGCGGACGGCGTGCACCTGCAGGCAACCGTTGAAGTGAAGCCCAAACAGGGCAAGATCGTCATTGACCTGCGTGACAACCCGGACAATCTCCCCAATGGCCTGAACCTCACAAAGGCCACGGCTACGGGTGCTGCCTTGGCCGGCATCCTCTCCGGCATCCCGGAGAACCTTCCGAGCAACGCGGGCACCTTCCGTCGAGTGGAAGTTCTGCTCCGGGACGGCTGCGCCGTCGGAGTTCCCAAACACCCGTACTCCTGCTCATCGGGCACCACCAACCTCGCCGACCGGGTTGTCAACATCGTTCAAGCCGCGTTCTCCCAAATAGAGGACGGCTACGGCACGGCCGAGGGAGCGGCGGGACAGGCACCGGCAAAATCTGTCATCTCCGGTATAGACGAACGTAACGGCAACGCCTATGTCAACCAGATCCTTGTTGGCGGCGTCGGTGGACCAGCTACACCCTACGTTGACGGCTGGCCTACGTATCAGCGACCCGTCTGCGGCGCACTGCTTTACCACGACAGCGTCGAGGTAGATGAGCAGCGCTACCCCATCTTGGTTCACGAACGCACCCTGGTTGCTGATACCGGGGGAGCAGGAAGGCAACGAGGTGGCCTCGCGACCCGTGTGACCATGGAACCCCGGGGTGAAAGCGTCACGCTGACGTACGGAATCGAGGGCAAGATCAACCCGCCGAAGGGGGTCCGCGGCGGCCACGATGGTACCAAGCCGTCAACCTGGGTTGAGGATCTCACTACCGGTGAACGTCGCGAGATCCCCGTGGTGGGTCGCTACGATCTCCAGTCCGGCGAAAAGGTCGTATCCATCACCCCGGGAGGCGGTGGATACGGTGACCCGCTGGAACGTGACGTACTCGCAGTCCTGGACGACTACCGCGAATCACGGATTTCCCTGGAAGCAGCAGCAGCACAATACGGAGTCATTATTACCGACGGCGGCATTGACGAAGCAGCAACGGCCAAGACGCGCGAATCGCGCCTGGCCAGCTAGAAGTACCAGCCATAGCAACTGATTCCGGGGCGGGGTATAGTCCTCGCCCCGGAAGGTTTCACCAACTACTGACGGAGAATCACATGGAACCCATTCGAGTCGGCATTATCGGCGTCGGAAACGTTCTCAACCAATACCTGGACAAGATCGGTGTCCACCCGGACGTGAACGTCGTGGCACTCGCCGACGTGAACCCGGACGCTGTAAAAGCCCGGGCAGCGGAGTATTCGGTTGCCAAGGCGCTCTCACCGGATGAGCTTCTGGCCGATGACGAGGTTGAGCTGGTCCTGAACCTCACTCCACCCAAGCTCCACGCACCTGTGACACTCCAAGCGATCGCTGCCGGCAAGCACGTCCTCTCGGAAAAGCCGTTCGCTACTTCCCTCGAGGAAGCACAGCAGATTCTGGATGCCGCTCGGGAGGCAGGCGTCAAAGTGGGGTCCGCCCCCACCACCTTCCTTGGCTCCGGCATGCAGACGAGCCGCAAGCTCATCGATGACGGTTGGATCGGAGAGCCTGTAGCCGCTTTCGCATCCTTCGCATGCCGCGGCTACGAGCACTGGCACCCCAACGTTGACCCCTTCTACAGCCCCGGCGCCGGCCCCATGCTGGACATTGGGCCGTACTTGATCACCAACCTGGTGAACTTCTTCGGTCCCGTGAAACGCGTTTCTGCCACAACACCGCGTTCATCTGAGACCCGGCCGCGTCCGGGCAAAGACGGCGAAGTCATCCACATCAAGACTCCGACACACGTCACCGGCACTCTCGACTTCGAGTCCGGTGCGACCGCCACCGTCATGGTGAGTTGGGACATTTGGAATCACAATCTGCCGCATTTGGAGGTCTACGGAACAGGGGGCTCCTTGGCTGCACCGAACCCGGACCACTTTTCCGGCGCTCCCGTGCTGCGACGCGGTGAACCCGGTGACCTGGCCCTGGACATGACTCCTCCGGGTGGAGGCGACTGGCGCGAAACGCCCATCACACATCGGGACGACGCCTACCGGGGCATTGGCTTGGCTGAATTCGGCTATGCCATCCGCAAGGGCTTGGAACCTCGCACAGGAGGGGACTTCGCTTACCACGTACTCGAAGTCCTGCTCGCCTTCGAGGCCTCCTCGGAGCAGGGCCGCCACATCGAGATCGAAAGCACCTGCCAGCGGCCACGTCCACTGCCTTCTGTGGGGCCGCAGGAGCCCTACCGCTTCGACTAAAAAGTCACCAAGAAACAGCAGCCGACGGCGGTACACGCGTACCGCCGTCGGCTGCTGTTTTCTGCTTTCTACTGATTTACCGCGGAGGAAACCTGCCGCGTATCAAAGTGGGACACACCACGGCCCCCCGACGGTGAAAACCTGAAGTTCGGGCGAATCGGTTTGCAAATGCCGACGCACCTTCGAATTTAGGAGATCGCATGACTAGCACAGCCGCTGCTGACATCGGCACCGTGGTCGACAACAAGGCCGTCCGCCGCCGCACTGTCGCACAAGCAATCGTTGAATACCTTCAGGTCCAATACAGCGAATTGGACGGTGAGCGTCGTCGCCTCGTTCCCGGCATGTACGGCATTTTTGGCCACGGAAATTCCGTTGGATTGGCGCAGGGAATCGACGAGTACGGTGTGGATTTCCCCCACTACCAGGGCAAGAATGAGCAGTCCATGGTCCATGCAGCCATTGGTTTCGCAAAGGCTTCCAACCGCGCAGCCACCCTTGCGTGCACGGCTTCCGCAGGGCCGGGGTCTACCAACATGGTTTCCGGGGCCGCGACGGCAACCACCAACCGCCTCCCCGTGCTTCTGTTCCCTGCCGACATCATCAACAACCGTTTTGGTGATCCGGTGCTGCAGCAGATCGAGCATCCGGTAGAGAGGGACGTCTCCGCCAACGACTGCTTCCGTCCGGTCAGCCGCTATTTCGACCGCATCACTCATCCGGCCCAACTGCTGTCCACCCTTCCGGAGGCCATGCGTGTCCTTACCGATCCCGTGGAAACCGGCGCCGTCGTGGTCTGTCTTCCACAAGATATTCAAGGCGCGGAGTTCGACTTCCCGGAGTCCTTCTTCACGCCGCGGGTGTGGCACATTCGTCGTCGTCCGGCTGTGGAGGACGAATACCGCGATGCTGCCGACATCATCGCGAACGCCGAGCGTCCCCTGCTGATTTCAGGAGGTGGTGTCCGGTACTCGAAGGCCCAGGAGGAACTGGCACGCTTCAGCGCCGAGTTCGGCATCCCGGTTACGGAAACCTATTCAGGCAAGGGCAGCGGCCCCATCAGTGAGCTGAATCTGGGTGCGCTGGGTGTGACCGGAACGGTGGGAGCCAACGAAATCGCCGATGGCGCTGATGTTGTCATTACTGTTGGTTCACGCCTCCAGGACTTCATCACCGCTTCACACTCGTTGTTCCAGAACCCCAACGTGAAGTTCGTCAACCTCAACGTTGGCTCGTTCGACGCGCACAAGATGGGTTCATTCCCGGTCATCGGCGATGCGAAACTTTCGCTTGCGGCGCTGCGGGAACGACTGGCAGCCATTGACTTCGGTACCTCCGCTGATTACCGCAGCGAGATCGCGGACGCTCGGAAGGCCACCCTTGAGGTGCGCAAGCACGATCTTCAGGCATTCCCCGGTGAAAACATGAGCCAGGCCCAGGTCATCGACGTTCTGAACCGCACCGCAACCAACCAGGACGCCCTGATCCTGGGCTCCGGTGGTGTGGTTGAGGGCATCCACAAGGCCTGGGATACGTCCAACGGCGCCGAAATCCACTTCGAGTACGCCAACTCGTGCATGGGCCATGAGATTCCGGCCGGCCTCGGCTACCGGATCGCACGTGGGGACGCGCCGGGAGAGGTCTACGTCTTGATCGGTGACGGCACCTACTTCATGCAGCCAACGGAGCTGGTCACGGCCGTACAGGAACGCAAAAAGATCATCACCATTGTGATCGACAACCGCGGACATCAGTGCATCTGGCCTCTACAGGTGTCCAAGGGTGGCCCCGGGCGCGAGTTCGGTACGCAGTACCGGGAACGCAGCAGTGAGTCCGGTCGCCTTGACGGGGCAGTTCTGGACTTCGACATTGCCGCCAATGCCGCCAGCATGGGATGTGCAGCTTGGTCCACCTCCACCGTTGAGGAGTTCCAGAATGCGCTCAAGGAGGCCAAGGAAGGGGACGGCCCCGCAGTGATCGTCGCTCGGGTGGAGCCTTGGCGCTACCTGTCCGGCAGCGGAGCCTTCTGGGACGTGGGAGTGCCTATGACCTCGCAGCGTCCGGGCAGCCAGGAGGGTACTGCAAAGCACTTGGAGGGCCGCGCCCGCCAGCGCTTCTACGCAGCCACCACTGCACCTGACCAGCGCTAAGCGCAACAGGCGGGGCCGTCATGCGACGGTCCCGCCTGACCCATTTACCGGACCATACTCAGCCTAAATACTGACAAAGGAGTACCAACATGAGCGCATTTACCGTTATTGATCCAGCCACGGGAACCAAGCACGCACAATACCCAGCGGCCACAGATGCAGAGGTAGAAGCCGGCCTGACCGCAGCCCAGGCTACCTACCAGGACTGGTCACGCACCACCACAGTGGCTGAGCGGGCTGCTTTGGCCAAGCGCCTGGCCGAACTCTTCGTGGAACGCAAGGACAAGCTGGCAGCCATCATCAACCGGGAGATGGGCAAGCCCCTCGCACAGGCGGCCGGAGAAGCAGAGTTCTCCGGTTCCATCGCCGCAGCCTTCGCCGAGCACGCAGAGGAATGGCTGGCCGACGAGGACCTTGAGGTAGCCGATGGTCTGCGGACGTTCTTCCGGTACCAAGGCCTGGGCGTAGTTCTGGGCATCATGCCGTGGAACTACCCGTACTATCAGGTGGCACGCTTCGCGATTCCCAACATCATCCTGGGCAACACCGTGATAGTCCGCCACGCGAGCCAATGCCCGGAATCTGCTCTGGCACTTGAAGAGCTGTTCCGCGACGCCGGCTTCCCGGACGGCGCCTACGTCAACCTCTTCGCCACACATCAGCAGATCTCAGACATCATCGCGGATGACCGCATCCAAGGCGTTTCTCTCACTGGCTCCGAGCAGGTAGGCGCAATCGTGGCTGAGCAGGCAGGCCGTGCCTTGAAAAAGTGCGTGCTGGAGCTCGGCGGTGCCGACGTATTCATTGTTCTCGACACGGACGACCTGGATCAAGCAGTGCGAAAAGCTGTCATGGGACGGATGGGCAACACCGGTCAGTCGTGCAATGGCTCGAAGCGAATCGTCGTGCTGGATAAGCACTTCGATGAGTTCTCCGAAAAGTTCAAGGCAGCCATTGCCGGCCAATCGTACGATAACGGCGACTTTGGCCCGATGTCTTCAGATTCAGCCACTAAGTTCCTGAAGGGGCAGGTACAGGGAGCCATCGATCAAGGTGCCGAAATCCTGGTGGGCAATAACGAACCGCAGGGCAACGTCTTCACCCCGACAGTCATTACCAACATCACTCCTGCCATGGACGTCTACAGTGAAGAGCTCTTCGGACCGGTTGCCCAGCTTTACAAGGTCAGCAGCGATGAGGAAGCCATCAAACTCGCGAATTCGTCGCCGTATGGCCTCGGTTCCGTGGTGATTTGTGATGACCACGAGCGTGCCGAGCGGGTAGGGAACCAGCTCGACGTCGGAATGGTGTTCATTGGCGCCTACGACCTCAGCGGAGCCGATGTACCGTTCGGTGGTGTCAAGAAGTCCGGTTATGGACGGGAACTGGGCAAGGTGGGCATGCTCGAGTTCGCCAACAAGAAGTTGTTCCGCTTCGCCAAGTAATTAACAACCCAACAAGAGGAGGCCGGATCATTGACGATCCGGCCTCCTTTTATTGCGGGTGGAGTGAGGTTGTGCCTAGGCCTGGTAGGTGGTTTTCCCGGAAACCTCCGGAATCTGGACCCAGTCGCCGGAGCCGGCGCTACGCAGCGAGGCATCAACGAGTTCGGAGGCTGACCAGCCATCCGCGGCGGACGGACCCAGTTGTTTCCCTTCGGCCACCGAACGCAAGAAGAGTGCCGCTTCAATGGTCTTGAGGTCATTGAAGCCGATGCCGGGGCCGGGTCCGGGCTGGAAGCGGCCGAACTCGCCGAAGGACGGGGGAGTCATGATGGTGCGATAGCCAGTGCGGTCGGTGGCGAGTTCCAATTGGTTCATTCGTTCGAAATTCCAGCGCAATGATCCCTCGGTGCCGTAGACCTCGATGATGTACTCGGCGTGTGGGCCGATGGCGACACGGGTGGATTCGAACATGCCGATTGCTCCACCCTCAAAACGGGCAAGCATGGCAGTGTAATCCTCGTTCTCCACCTCTCGGGTGACGTCGGAAGCCTGACCCATGTCGAAGGAATTCGAGGAGTTGCCAGCTGGGAGCGGCCGGTCCTTGATGAATGTCTCGGTGACGGCGTTCAGCGACGTGATGCGACCCACCAGGAACTGGGCGAGGTCGAAACCGTGGCTCAGTACGTCGCCCAGGACGCCGGATCCTGCACGTGCCTGCTCATAGCGCCAGGTGAAGACTTGGTTTGGATCAGAGGCGTATCCGGTGAGGAGACGGATCTGCACATTGGTGATCTTGCCCAGAGTTCCGGACCTGATCAGCCTGCGCGCTTCTGCCACTGCCGGGGCGTGCCGGTAGTTGAACCCAACGGAGGTGATGAGGCCAGCGGCCTCGGCCCCTTGGGCGATCTCACGGGACTCTTGGGCGCTGCGGCCCATGGGCTTCTCAATCCAGAAGTGTTTACCTGCCTCGATGGTGGCAAGCGCTATTTCATGGTGAAGGAAGTTGGGTGAGCAGATAGATACGACATCCACGTCCGGGTTTTCCAGCACTTTGCGGTAATCCGTGGCCGTTTGCTTGTAGCCGAGCGCGTCTTCGGCGTGATGGCGGCCGGCATCGTCCGGGTCGGCAGCGATCACCAGCTCTGGATGGCGGGGCAGTTCAGGAAAGAACTGCTTGGTCGCCAGATACGCGCGAGAATGCAGCCTCCCCATCCATCCGACCGAAATCAGGCCAACCCCAAGGCGGTTTTGCTGTTCCAAGAGCGCTCCTTAGTCTCTACCGCTGTCCCGCGGTGCTGTGCCGCAGACTGACGGCGGCATCTGTTGATCAGCCTAGGAACGTTGTCAGTGTGCTCTGTGTCTCAATGTGAGACAGCTGGGGGTAGCTGCGCGCTGTTTTAGTGGGACGTACTAGTCCGCCACTGCCAAGCAAGAGGAGCCCGTCGCCGATGATGGACCGCGAGCAACAACTTCGAACGGAACCCCTTCGGGTTCTCATCACTGGTGCAACCTCAGGCGTTGGGGAAGCGACCGCAAGACTCTTCGCCAAGCGGGGTCACCGGCTCGCGTTACTGGCCCGGCGTTCTGAAGAATTGCAGCGTGTGGCAGACGATATCGACGCCGGCGCCCACACGGTGGTTGCCGACGTCGCCGCTGCCAGCGAGGTCAAGAACGCCGTGCGGGGCGCGATCCACACACTAGGTGGCTTGGACGTAGTGGTCAACGCTGCGGGTGTAGCCGGACATGTTGCGTTGGAAGACCTTACCGAAGACCGCTGGCACGAAGTGCTGGAGACAAACTTGTCCGGCACCTTCTACGTGGCGCGGGAGGCTGCACTCCATATGAGACGGTCCGGTGGCGGCTCGATCGTCAACGTCGCATCCGATCTCGCCGCCATGGGCGTGCCAGGCCTTGTTCACTACTGCGCGGCGAAAGCAGGCGTTGTGGGACTCACCCGCGCCATGGCACTGGAACTGGCGCCACTGGTCCGAGTCAACGCCGTTTGCCCGGGACCGATTGACACGCCCATGGTGCGTGAAGGGCTGGCCGCGGCGCCGGACCCAACAGAGGCCCGGAGATTGAAAGAGAGCACTGTGCCGCTGAACCGTCTCGCGGATCCCGACGAAGTGGCAGCAGCCATCTATTTCCTGGCGGTCGACGGAACCTTTGCGACCGGAACCAGCATGGCGTTCGACGGCGGCACCTCGGCCGCGTAGGCATCGTCACCAATTACCTGTCAAGACCGATCAAGCCCAAGGAGCTAAAAGACATGGAAGAGTCGAGCTATAAGGACCTCCGCAGTGCGCGCTGGTTTGCACCCCACGACCTCACGGGATTCGTTCACCGAACAGCGATTCAAGCTGAGGGCTTCTCCCGCTTCGCACTCAAGGACAAACCGGTCATCGGCATCGCGAACTCGTGGTCGGAGCTTGTCAACTGCAATATTCACTTCAAGCTGCTGGCCGACGCTGTCAAGCGCGGTGTCCTCATGGCCGGTGGGCTGCCCCTGGAGTTCCCCACCATTTCCCTGGGCGAGAGTCTCATGAAGCCTTCAGCCATGCAGTTCCGAAACCTCATGGCCATGGACGTTGAAGAATCCATCCGCGCCTACCCGTTGGACGCCATCGTGCTCCTGGGCGGCTGCGACAAGACCGTTCCAGCCCAACTCATGGGTGCTGCGAGTGCGGACGTCCCGACCATCATGCTCACCGGTGGGCCCCAAGAGCCGGCGCACTTCCGTGGTAAGCAGCTTGGTGTCGGCACGGACACGTGGAAGTATGCCGATGAGCTGCGTGCAGGAAAGATCACCGAGGCTGACTTCGACGAGCTTGAGTCGGCTGCCAAGCCCTCTGCTGGACACTGCAGCGAAATGGGAACCGCCTCTACCATGACGTCGCTGGTTGAGGCTCTCGGCATGTGTTTGCCGGGCACTGCATCAATCCCGGCCGTGGACGCGCGTCGTGCCCAAGCTGCCGAAGCCACAGGACGCCGGGCAGTTGAAATGGCCATGTCACAGGGACCAAAGCCAAGCGAAATATTGACGAAAGAGGCGTTCGATAACGCCATCACCCTCCTGATGGCCGTGGGTGGTTCCACTAACGCAGTAGTGCATCTTCTGGCGCTCGCGAGGCGCGTCGGTTACGAGTTGCCGCTGGATCGCTTCCATGAGATTTCGCAACGTACGCCTCGCATTGTCAACGTCCGCCCCTCGGGCGAGTACTTGGTGCAGCAGCTGTTCCAGGTGGGCGGCATTTCCACGGTACTCAAGGAATTGGCGCCGCTCCTGAACAAGGACGCCATTACCGTCACAGGTGAGTCCCTCGAAAATGGTTACAACTCGGCCCCCGAACCCGATGGCGTAGTGGTCAGCACGCTCGAAGCCCCATTTGATGCCTCCGGAGGCATCGCCGTCGTCCGCGGCTCCTTGGCACCCAACGGTGCGGTCATCAAGCGAAGCGCGGCATCCAAGGATCTGTTGCAGCACAAGGGATCGGCGGTGGTGTTCGAGGACATTTATGATCTTGGGCGCAGGATTGACGATCCCGAGCTGGACATCACCGAAGACTCTGTTCTGGTCTTGCGAAACAGCGGGCCCGTGGGAGCTCCCGGGATGCCTGAATGGGGCATGCTGCCCATTCCCGAAAGGCTGTTGCGGCGCGGCATCCGTGACATTGTCCGTATTTCCGATGCCAGGATGAGCGGCACCGCCTTTGGAACCACAGTGTTGCACGTATCGCCTGAGGCGGCGGTGGGTGGACCGCTGGCGATAGTCCGGGACGGGGATCCCATTGTGCTGGACGTAGAGAACCAGCGCCTGGACCTGGATATCCCCGCTGATGAGATCAAGAGCCGACTTGCCGAACTCAAGCTCCCCGAACCGAAATACCGGCGTGGCTACGGACGGCTCTTCATCGATCACGTCAACCAGGCCGACGAAGGCTGTGACTTCGACTTCCTCAAGGGCCTTCCCGATGAGGAACCACAGCGTTTGCCCTATGGCCTCATGAGCGGTTGGCAGGGCGGCTGGTGAGTAGCTACGCATCCGAACACGAGAACGCCCGGGGGAGTGCCGATGAGGGGAAGGCCCGGGAAGCTGTGTCGCGGCCGAAAGTGATGGTGATTGTTCAGGAGGGCCGGCCGCTGCCTCCGCTTGAACGGTTGGAAGCCGAAGCTGATGTCGCGGTGGTGCGCACTGCAGATGAGTTTCGGGCCGCCCAGCCAGGAACAGAGGTCCTGTTCCTGAACGATTTCCGGACCAAACTCCTTCGGGAAGTAGGACCCGGCGATTTGCGCTGGATACACACGTCCAGCATCGGTGTGGACAGCCTCATGACCAGGGAGATCATCGACAGCGACATTGTGGTCAGCAACTCCCGCGGCGTGTGTGAGCGCCCCATCGCTGAGTGGGTCCTGGGGGTGTTGCTGATGTTTACCAAGGATTTGCGCCGCACCATCGAGCTTCAGCAGGCCCGGACATGGCAGCACCGCGAAACCGAGCCACTGCTGGGCCGGAAGGTCTTGGTTGTGGGGCCGGGACCGGTGGGCCGCGAAACCGTCCTTCTCCTCCGTGCTGCCGGAATGGACGTCGACATTGTGGGTCGATCTGCGAGGAATGACGCACAGCTGGGACACATCTCCGGTTTTGATGACCTTGACCGGCTTCTGGGCATCGCTGATGACGTGGTGCTGACATTGCCGCTCACAGAAGAAACCCGCGGCCTGTTCAACTCGTCGCGATTCAAGAAAATGCAGCCCGGAGCTCGCTTGGTAAATGTGGGCCGCGGGGCGGTAGTGGTGGAGCAAGACCTTCTGGAGTCACTTGACTCCGGCCGCCTAGGCGGCGCAGCCTTGGACGTCTTTGAGCATGAGCCATTGGATGCCGCTAATCCGCTGTGGAGCCGGCGGGACATCCTGGTCTCACCTCATGCCTCCGGGGACCTGATCGGGTGGCGGGGAAAAGTGGTGGATTGTTTTGCCCGGAACCTCAGTCTCTGGAAGGCCAATGAACCCTTGAATGATGTGGTGGACCTGAAAAAACTTGATCCAGATGCTTCTGCCATGGCGCCCCAAAGGCCCTGATAAAGCCTTTTCCCATGGGATATTTCGTGAGCTGAACAGGCCGGAATATCCCATGGGATCCCGTGTCCCAAGCTGGTACAGTGCTTCCACGATCCCCGTCGGTAGTGTGATTCAGCACTCAAAATTTCGCGACGAGGATTACATGTCAAGCACACCAAGAGGTACGACGAAAACGCCGGCTCAAACCCAGGAACACAAGCTCAGCGGCAACATGGGCGTAGGCGAGCTCGTGATGAACGTTCTCGCTTTTTCATCACCGCTGACGACCGTTGCAGGCACACTGCCTGTGATGCTTCTCTTCAGCGGCCATACGGCACCGGGCATCTACCTGCTGGTGACGCTCATGCTGCTGATTTTCTCAGTCGGCTTCGTCAAGATGAGCCGCAGCGTTGAAGCTCCCGGCGGTTTCTATTCATTTGTCACAGCCGGCCTGGGTAAACCTGCGGGCCTCGGGGGAGCACTGCTGGCGCTCTTTGGCTACATCTTCATAGGGTTCTTCGCACCGTCCCTTTTCGCTCTCACGCTCCAGAGCTTCGTGGTCAACACACTGAACGGGCCCGACATCCCCTGGTATTGGTACGGGCTCGGCATCATCGCCATCACCACCCTCTTGGCCTATAACCGCATTGACCTCTCGGCAAAGGTCCTGACCGTTGTCATGCTGCTTGAATCTGCAGTTGTCATCATCTTCGACGTTGCGGCCTTCTCCACAGGATCCGCAGAGGCGGTTCAGGGGATCGGCTTCTCGATGCCATGGATCACCGATGCCGGATTGGGGCTGGCGTTGTTGTTCGCCGTCGGAAACTTTTTCGGGTTCGAGGCGACCGTCATCTACCGGGATGAAGTCAGGAATCCGGATCGCACCATCCCCAGGGCCACGTACATTGCAGTGGTGGGCATCGGATTGTTTTACGCTGTGGCGGCGTGGGCTTACACCTCCTTCATCGGTCCTGACAAAGTCCAGGATGAAGCTGCAGCAAACACAGTGAACCTGTTCAACGATGGTGCCACGGTGCTGGTGGGAAAGATCTTTGCGGATATTGCAATTGTCCTGCTCATCACCTCGATCCTGGCGTCAATGCTCTCGATCCAGAACATCGCCGCCAGGTACAGTTTCTCGCTGGCCGCCGATGGAGCGTTGCCCTCGATTCTAGGTCGCGTGCATCCCCGTCATAAGTCGCCCTACATGTCGGCATTGGCCATTGGCCTGTTGTGGGCCGTCGCAACCGTCGTCTTCACCGTCATTGGGGTAGCCCCAGAGGCCTTGTACCCGATTGCAAGCGGGAGTGGCACTTTCGCAGTCCTGCTTCTGATGTTCATCACCAGCTTTGCCGTGCTTGTTTATTTCGTTCGCCGCCGGCGGGTGGACCCGGATTCGGTCTGGAAGACCATCGTGGCTCCGATTGTCAGCGTCTTTTTCCTGGGGCTCATCACCTACTTGGCCATCACAAATTACCCGGAACTTATCGGTGGGTCGGCAGTGATGACTGCCATCTTCATGAGTTTCACTTTTGCCTTGTTCTTCGGCGGGATTGTCTACGCATACCTCCTGCGTTCCAAGCGGCCTGATGTTTATGCGCGCTTGGGCCGGCAAAAGATCGACTAACAAAAAAGGTTCCTCTTCCTATATAGACCTGGAGATCTGCAATGACGCATCAAATCAGAGTCGGCCTGTTCGGAACCGGGCGCATAGGTCAAGTACATGCCATGAGCTTGGCTACCCTGGACGAGGCTACGCTGTCTTGGGTTTGTGATCCCTTCATCGAAGGTGCTAAACAAACCGCAGCTGAATTCGGTGGTCGGGTGACCGACGATCCTGATGAAGTCTTCGCTTCAGGTGAGATCGATGCTGTCATCGTGGCCTCTCCCACGGCGACTCATTTGGACCTCGTCGCAAAGGCGATCGAGGCGGACGTGCCAGTCCTCTGTGAGAAACCGATCGACCTGGAAATTTCCCGCGTGAACGCTTTTCGGGAGATAGCGGCATTGTCAGACGTTCCGGTTGCCCTTGGCTTCAACAAGCGCTTTGACCGCCATTTCGTGGAGCTGAAACGCCGCGTGGCCGCTGAGGAAATAGGAGTTCTGGAGCAGCTGCTGATCACCAGCCGGGACCCGGGGGAGCCCCCGGCAGCCTATCTTCCCCAGTCCGGCGGAATCTTCCGGGACATGACCATCCATGACCTTGATATGGCACGATACTTCATTCCAAATATCGTTGAAGTTTCAGCACAAGGTGCAAACGTATTCAGCGACGCCATCCGTCACGCGGGCGATTTCGATTCCACCGTTGTCACCTTGCGGGGATCCAACGATGAACTCGTGACGATCATCAATTCGCGCCACTCAGCCTACGGTTATGACCAGCGGATCGAAGCCTTCGGGTCAAAGGGGCTTCTGCAGGTGGGGAATAAGAACGATAACCTCGTCCGGCACTGGGGTCCTCGATCCGTTGAATCCATTGGACCATACCAGGACTTCTTCCTGGAGCGCTATGCAGAGGCCTATCGACTGGAAGTTGCAGAGTTCCTCCGTGCTGTTCGAGGCCTGCCTTCCAGGAGTCCCGGGTTCGAGGACGGCCGTGCTGCATTGATTCTTGCGGATGCTGCGGAGAAATCCGCCCGAACCGGCACTGCCGTTGAAGTGGACCTGAGCTAATCAGGTAATAAGGCCGCCTGCCCTGGGCCGCAGATGTTCCCGCAACGACAACTGCGGCCCAGGTCGGGCATTTTCAATCGTCAGAACACTGGTGATGCGGTGCCAAGGGAAAGGATGGGTAGCTGGACATGAACGCAGCCCATAAGTCAGAGAACTCAATGCAGGCCAGCTGGACACCGCCCGCCGGGTTCTGGGAGAAGGTGGAGCCTGGCGATGCTGTCCGTTTGCAGAGGCCCGGTTGGCCTCCCTATGACGGATACGTTGACGATGCGACTCCCGACGGTGATATGGTCTGGGTTCTCTCGGTGGGTGAGCGTCGACTATTTCACATCGCCGACGGCTACAGCCTCGTTGCGTGGCCGTAAGCAGCTGATTTTAGCTTCCAGTATTCTCGCTGGAAGCTATTTTTAGTTAAGTAATTGAAACGTATCATTCTCGTGTTCCAAAGTGGCACACATCCACGGAACGCTCATCCGTCAAAGTTCTAGTAAGTGAAACAGTGTGGCGAAGGTCACGCGGCTCGGGGCTTTAGAACCATCCCGAATCAGCAGGTCAAACAACGTAGTTTGATGGACCGCGCCTCAAGTGTTTCACCGGATCATTCACATGGCCCTAACGAACGAGGATGAGATGACCGAAGCACCACCGGCGACCCCTCCACTGGTCGCCCTCAAGGACATACACAAGACATTCGGAGCAGTGTCCGCCTTGCGCGGCGTCAGCATCGATGTCCAGCCTGGCGAGACCTTCGCACTGCTGGGCGACAATGCCGCCGGCAAATCTACGCTCATGAAGGTACTGACGGGCGTGTATCAACCAGACCGAGGTTCCATCGAACTGGACGGCAAAGCGACCGAGTTCCCAACCCCATCAGCTTCACGCGATCAGGGCGTGGAGATGGTCTACCAGGACTTCGCCTTGGCGGACAACCTTGATGTTCGTTCCAACATTTTCCTGGGCCGGGAGCCGCAGAAGAACATCCTCGGCCCCCTATTGCGGATCATCGACCGCAAAAAGATGGAACTCGAAACCAAACGGGTACTCGAACGCTTGGACATCCCCATCAATCCACGTCTCAAGGTCAAGAGATTGTCAGGCGGACAGCGTCAGGCCGTCGCCATTGGCAGGGCGTTGGCATTCGATGCCCGCTTGATCATCATGGATGAGCCCACGGCAAACCTGTCGGTGGCCAAGGTGGACAAGCTCATTGAAGTGACCCAGCGCCTCAAAGATCTCGGCATCGCCGTCATCATCATCACTCACCGGCTGGATGAGGCATTTGCCGTGGCAGATCGTTTCGCGGTGATGCGCCAAGGCCAAGTAGTGGGTCGCTTCCGGGTTGGTGAGGTTACTGAAGCACAGGTGGCACACCTCATCTCCCACGGCACGTTGGATGACTACATCGACGACGGCGCCGGCATCCCCGACAACCGCCGCAAGATCGGAAGCACCTCATCGATGGACGTCGTTGATGTGATGGCCGCTCCTGGCACTACGAATGCGAGCCACTCATGAGTCTCACCATGGAAAATATCAAGACAAAGCTCGGACCCGCTGACCTTAAAGAGGGAATGACTGCCACCAAGGTCAAGCGCTTCATTGGTGACTATGGGATCATCATCCTTTTCGTGGTAATCCTTATCTTCCTCGCGGCTGCTGCGCCAAACTTCCTGACCCTGAACAACATCGTCAACGTGGTCCGGCAGTCGTCCATCATAGGACTGATTGCCCTAGGGATGACGTTCATTATGATCACCGCCGGCATTGACCTTTCTGTCGGTTCAATTGTGGGTTTGGCCGGTATGACTTTCGCCTTGCTGGCCCCGGCAAGTGGTGGTGCCTTCTGGTTGCCGCTGGTTGCAGGCCTCGCAGTAGGCCTGCTGGTTGGATTCCTGAGCGCAGCGTTGGTGGTCTGGGGAGCCATCCTGCCGTTCCTGGCAACACTGGCAACCATGGCCATTGCCCGCACGGCAGTTCTGGTCATGACGGACGGGCAGGTTGTTTCCGGGCTGAGCGGACCTGCTGAATGGCTCGGGTCGGGTTTCATCGGTCCGGTTCCTGTCCCGGTGATTATTTTCTTGATCGCCGCAGTTATCTGTGAGTTTGTCCTCAGCCGCACCAAATTCGGTTCGCATGTATATGCCGTAGGCGGCAACGAAGAGTCCGCCAAGAAAGTGGGCATCTCCACCAGCCGGGTGCTCTTCACCGTTTACCTCATCGGTGGCGTGACAGCCGCGCTGGGCGGACTGGTTCTTACCGCCCGTCTCGACGGGGCTGCGCCCGTAGCTGGCACCGGCTACGAACTTCAGGTGATTGCCGCTGTCGTCATTGGAGGAACGAGTCTCTTCGGTGGCGTAGGCACCATCCGCGGAACGGTCATCGGTGTCCTCCTGCTGGGCGTGGTCATGAATGGCATGAACCTGATGGGGGTCTCGTCGTACTACCAGCAAGGAGTTCAAGGCATCATCCTGGTGCTCGCCGTGCTGCTGAACCGGTGGAAGTCTGACTAGCCACTGCAGTAACCGAAATGCCCCGAACCCAATGGGGTCCACAGAACCAACAATCTCCTCAGCAATCAGAACCATTGAAAGGAACCATCATGGGAATGCGACAGAAGCTCGCCGTAACCACCGCTATGCTGGCCGCTGGAGCCCTCACACTCACCGGCTGCGGGGGGAGTAGTACCCCCGGCACGTCGGAGGCTGCAGGCAAGTCCTACAACATTGGCGTTGTGGTTCTTGACCTTCAGGACCCGGACCTGGCGCACATGACGGACGCCATGAAGAAGACTGCCGATGAAAAGGGCGTCAAGCTCAACATCACCGACTCCAAGAAGGACGTAGGAAGTGAGCTCAACCAGGTTGAAGATCTTCTCACCCGTCAGGTAGACGCCGTCATCATGCAGCCTTTGGATGGCGAGGCCAGCCAGAACGCAGCGAAGCGTGTCATCGCGGCCAACATACCGCTGTTCATTCTGTCCACCGAGTTCGCCGAAGGTTCGGACGTTGGATATAAGAGCTACATCGGTGTGGATGACACCGTGGCCGGTGAAATGCAGGCTGAGTACCTGAACAAGGCTCTTCCGGAGGGTGGCAACATTGTGTTCGCCGCGGGCATCTACGGTGCCTCCTGGACCGATCGCCGCAAGAACGGCTTCGACAGCAAGATCAACAAGAACTTCAAGATCGTGGCTGAATTCCAGGCGAAGGGAAGCCGTGACGACGCCAAACGCAACATGGAAGACACGCTTCAGCGCTTTAGCGCCGGCCAGATCGACGCCGTAGTGGCCAACAATGACGAAATGGCCATCGGTGCAGCCTCCGCTATTGCTGACGCGGGACGAACTGCCGAGTTCAAGGCCGTAGTCGGCGTCGACGGTACTGAACCAGCCATGCAGGACATCAAAGCCGGGACAATGTCGGCTACCGTCCGACAGGACTCTGCTGGACAGGGCGTCAAGGCAGTTGAAGTTGTCACTGACTTCCTCAAGGGCGGCAATGTGGAGAACCGCTACACGCTGCCATTCACGCTCATTACCAAGGACAACCTTTCCGAGTTCTTGAAGTAAGCAGCGAGATCAGTCAAGCGGGCACAGCGGGTTTATCCGCTGTGCCCGTTCTGTTTTGGCACAATCCAGGGCATACCGCGGCTGCTTACACTTCTTCCCGAAACCTACGAATGGAGAACGCAACCATGCCCCATGGTGACAACGGCGACACGGCTCTGAGGCAGTTGCTCGCCCGGTTGGAGCATCACGGCGTCGAGGTGGACGACTCTTCGCGAAGGCTGTCTGAGTACTCCTACGATGCATCGAATTATCGGGTAAGACCCGCCGCCGTGGCTTTCCCCAAAAGTGTCGATGACGTACGAACAGTCGTGCGCCTATGTTCGGCATTGGCAGTGCCGATGACGACGCGCGGCGGGGGTACCTCGATGGCAGGGAACGCCATCGGCGACGGTTTGGTGATGGATCTCTCCCGCCGCATGAATGCGGTAGGGGCTCTCGACGCCGAAGATAGAACAGTCTGGGCCGACGCTGGGGTTGTCCTCGGTGAGCTGCGCGCCCACGTTGAAAAGGCCACGACGGGGACGCTGACATTCGCACCGGATCCTTCCTCCCTGACCCGGGCCACCATCGGTGGTTCCATCGGCAATGACGCCTGCGGAAATCACTCCGTGGCCTATGGGCGCATGACGCATCATGTGCGGGAGGTGGATCTTGTCACTGCTGACGGCGCTTACCTGAGGGCCGGGCGTGGTTTTCTCCGCGCTGTTGACGAATCAGACACCCATTCCGTTGCTCGTGCGCTGGAGCTTACCGAGGGCCTGGAGGCTTTGGCCGCAAAGAACATGGCCAGGCTACGCGTTGAACTTCAGACCATTCCCAGGCAGGTTTCCGGGTACCACGTGGGCCATCTGCTGCCGGAACACGGATTCGATGTGGCCGCCGCATTGGCAGGCAGCGAAGGTACGTGCGCTGTCATCGTGCGGGCAAAGGTGGGCCTCGTGCCGAAGCCCGTCACCACCGCACTGCTCTGCCTGGGATATCGCGACACCATTGATTCTGCCCGTGACGTGATGACCATTTTGTCCGCCAAGCCGAGCGCCATCGAGGGGCTGGATGTTTCGATCGTGGACATCATGAGGCACCGGCGAGGAGCGGCCAGCGTTGAGTCGTTGCCTGGGGGGAGTGCCTTCCTCATGGTGGAGTTTTCGGCCGACACTTTGCAGCTGGCCGACACTTCCTGTCAGGAACTGGCCGACAAGCTCGGCGCGAACGGGCGCGTTGTTGATTTCAGGATCGTCACTGACCCTGTTGAGCGAGGAAAGCTGTGGCGGGTACGTGAAGACGGCGCCGGACTCTCGTCGCTGCGGATCGACGGAGTTCAAACGTGGCCGGGCTGGGAAGATTCTGCTGTGGCCCCTGAACGGCTTGCCGACTACTTGGCGGACCTTCTTCCACTGGTGAAAAGGTACGGCTACACCGCCCTCATGTACGGCCACTTTGGAGCGGGGTGTGTGCACATGCGGTTGGACTACGACCTCCGCAGCGACTCCGGACGTAAGGTCTTCAGTGACTTCACCCATGACGCGGCTGACCTGGTGGTGACCCATGGTGGCTCGCTGTCCGGCGAGCATGGTGACGGCAGGGCACGCAGCGAATTGCTGGAAGTCATGTATTCCCGGGAGATGAT
Organism: Paenarthrobacter sp. A20; assembly: GCF_024168825.1. Taxonomy (NCBI): domain Bacteria; kingdom Bacillati; phylum Actinomycetota; class Actinomycetes; order Micrococcales; family Micrococcaceae; genus Paenarthrobacter; species Paenarthrobacter sp. A20. The sequence goes on from NZ_JALJWH010000001.1 coordinate 3,208,681, forward strand.
CGGCATCTTCAGGTCCTTCAAACACCTCTGGGATCCGGCACAAATCCTCAACCCCGGGATCATCGTTCATCCAGTTCCCTTCGCTGCCTCGCTGGCCTTGGAAGGTGTCGTCAAGCCTGGACCCACTCACGGTGGGCTGACCGCAGACCCGGGTGCCGCCGTCGTGCTTTCCTCTGGAAATCGCGAACTGCTGAAGGTCTCCAGTCCATTTGTGGGTAACTCCCACGCCTGTATCGGAGTGGGCAGATGCCGTTCCACCAGCGGCGGGTTTATGTGCCCCAGTTATCGGGCCACGAAGGATGAAAAGGATTCGACCCGTGGCCGTGCGCGGGTGCTGCAGGAACTGACCCGGGCAAACGGCAGCAGCAAGGATGGCTGGTCAAGCCCGGAAGTCCGGGAGGCCCTGGACCTTTGCCTCTCTTGCAAAGCCTGCTCCACGGATTGCCCCACAGGTGTAGACATTGCCGAGGCAAAATCAGAATTGGTCGATGAGTACTATCGTGGGCGGATCCGGCCGTTCACGCATTACTCCATTGGGTGGCTGCCGCGGTGGCTTCCGTTGCTGACGCGGGTGGCGCCACTGGCCAACCTGGGAGCATCATTCCGGCCGTTCAGGCTTGCGGGGGAGTGGCTGGGCATCAGTGCCCGACGACGACTCCCGGCTTTTGCGGCGAACGGCAGGATCCGGAAGCGGCTGCGGGAAGCAAAATTTGCGGACAATGCCGACATCCTGGTGTTCATCGACAGCTTTACCCGCGCCTTTAGGCCCGAGGTGGTTCCGGCTGCTGCCCGCGTGCTCCGTGACACAGGCAAATCTGTAGGCTGTACGCCGGACGCCTGCTGCGGTCTGACGTGGATCTCCACCGGGCAGCGCGAAGGGGCCCGACGGCGGTTGGCTCAGTTAATCAGCAAGCTCGACGACGGCACGGACCGGGACATTGTTGTCCTTGAACCCAGTTGCGCTGCCACCATCCGGGACGAAGGTCCGAAACTGGTAGGAGGCGACGCTGCTGCGAGGGTCGCGGCCAGAGTTCGATCCTTCGCCGTCGCCGTGGACGAGGCCGTTACGCGAGGATGGAAACCGAAGGCCCTGCCGCCCGAATCAGCAGTATTGCAAACGCACTGCCACGAGCATGCCGTGTTCGGTTCGGGCGCCCAGAAACGGGTCCTGGAAGCCTGGGGAGTTTCCAACCTGGTGGAATCGTCCTCGTGCTGTGGTGTGGCCGGCAACTTCGGTTTCGAGGCAGAGCACTTTGACGTGTCGATGAAAGTTGCGGAGCACTCGATCATTCCATCAATTGGTCAGGCTGATGATGGTGCACTCGTACTTACGGACGGTTTCAGTTGTGCCATGCAGGTCTCGCAGGTGGACCCTGAATACACCAGCAAGCATCTGGCCGTGGCGCTGGATCCGTATAGCGCCCGATGGGCGGACTGAATGGAGTACTTTGGGGTCTTCCTGGTTCTAGTGGCTGCCGGGTTGCGTTTGGTTGGCGACCACTTGGCCAAGCCTGGCCCGCAGCCCCGGGCTACAGCAACAATGCGAGGTGTCCACAGCGTCCCGCCTCGTGCAGCGGCGCTTCTGATTGCTGCGTCCGGGATCTTCATCTTTGTTGTCAGTATCAGTTCGCGTTGAGTCCGGGAATTCTAGTGTGCGGTGTCTCAAACTGACACGGATGGAAAGGTCTGCAGGAACCCAAACTGGAATTGACCAAAAGGCACAACTAATTCTTAAGGGTTGATCCCGATGATGAACAGGAAGCTCGCACAAGGACGCCACGTTGAGTGGCTGCGAACCTCACCTCACTCCAGTGAGACGGATTCCGGAGAGCGCAGCGACCATGCACTAAAGCGGTCTGGCAGAACTGTACATCGACTCCTTCAGGAAATGTCGGAGGGCCGCGATACGAGTGATGCGTGGCCGTGGCCGATTCGGGGCATCTAGACCCTCCAAGCTGCGGTCCGTAGCGCTTGTTCCTGGCACTGTGTTCAAGCGCTACGGCCCGCTTTCTTTCCTTTCGCAGGAGAACTGAGGGCGTCGTGAGTCTCCAAGATTTGGCTTTCATTGCCTGTGAACCTGGAAAGCTGCTGGTGGAGATACTGGCGCCGGCTGTTCCTGGTCCATACGTAGAAGCATTCATGGAGGCCGTCCAGTCTCTTGAATCAGTCGCAATCAATGGTTTTAAGAAGATGAAAGATGGCGTCCTTCTCGACTACGACGAGCGTTCCATAGGTGCGAAGGACCTCGAGGCTTTCCTAGCGGCTGCCTATTCAACGGTCACCTATGACCATGGCGAGCATCGTCCATCAACGCACATCTTGCCGATCACGTTTGGAGGTCCGGCGGGACCGGATCTGGCTGTGGCAGGCGTCCTTTTAGGTACGTCGGAAAGCACCCTGATCAGGCGGATCTGCCGAAGTAGACACACTGTGAGAATGTTCTCGGAGCCCGGGGCGTCTGCGCTCCTCGAATTGCCGTGGTCGGACAGTGGCCTCCAAACACTTCAGGCGAGCAGATCCAAACGGGCTGTGCCTCCAGGGTCGCTGACCCTATCTGGTGCGGGCCTGACCATTGCCAGCCGCGCAGCCTATTCAGACGAACTTATCATCGGACGGGTGACCGAGAGATCGGTCGGAACTGCCGCGCTCCTGCGAATGGGCGATCATATATGGCTGAGAAAACGGTTGGGTTCTCCCTCTGGGCTAACGAGTGTTCGTTAGCTACACTGGAGTCATCACTGTCGATCAACGGGGTGGGTGATGTGAGCGAGTCGCCGCGACTGCAAGCTAACGCCGCTGTCAGAAAATTCCTGTCAGGGCGTGATTGGTCAACGCAGACTCCGACCCGGCGCCGAATCGTGGCAGGCTTCCTGCAACTCTCTGCGACCCGCGGTTTTGAGTCAGTCAGCCTGCGCACCTTAGCCAGGGAGGTCGGTATGCAAGCACCCAGCATCTACTCGAGCTTTCCGGGGGGAAAAGACGAGATCGTGGCGGAGTCGCTCCGGTGGTTTACACATGCCTTTGCTTATGACCTTCTGGCCGGAGCCGAGAAAGCGACGTCTGCCGAAGAGTACTGGGCTGCGCTTGTCCAAGGCCACCTGGCTCAGCAACTGCAAAGACCCGAACCGAATATATGGGACCTCCTGATCGCTACGGATAAGGTGGCACGCTTTCTAAAGGACGAGGTCCGCGCAGAGGCCGACCTTTGGACCAGTCTCCACCAAGACATGTACATTGCCGCAGCCGATGAGATGGGGCTCAAGCTCTCGGCCTCTACCGTCCAACAGATACTCACTTTGCTTGATGGTGTTGGTCGATGGGCCGATCGGAGCGGCGGGGACCAGGAACTTTCTCTACTGACTGACCGGGCCGTGGCACTGACCCTTTCCATCCTCGAGATCAACGCCGAAATCCGAAGTGCCGTCTAACTCCACATGCGGCAATAGTGCGGCCTGCTCGGTCTCGCTGGGGCATCCACTGGAAGGTGTCCCAAGGTGGCACAAGGGCGCGACGCCGGCCATCGATACTGTGATTCGGAACTCATAACCAAGTGACGAGGCCTACATGCAACACAAGACAATTGACGCTCCTCAGGCGACGCGCCATGCCCAGGAAACCCGACTCAGCGGCAACATGGGGGTGGGGGAACTTGTGATGAACGTGCTGGCATTCTCGTCACCTCTGGCCACCGTGGCGGGAACTCTCCCCGTTCTCCTGATGTTCAGCGGCCAGACCGCCCCAGCTATCTATGTCCTTATAACTCTGATGTTGCTGATGTTCTCTGTGGGCTTTGTGAAGATGAGCCGGAGCGTCAAGGGACCTGGCGGCTTCTACTCCTTCGTTACGGCCGGCTTGGGAAAGCCTGCTGGTCTTGGAGGCGCCTTTCTTGCGCTGTTTGGCTACATCTTCATCGGATTCTTTGCACCTTCGTTCTTCGGTGTGACCCTTAACGGTTTCGTCATGAATTCCCTGAATGGCCCGGATGTCCCTTGGTATTGGTACGCGCTAGGTATTATCGCTGTGACCACACTCCTTGCGTATAACCGCATCGATCTCTCGGCGAAGGTGCTCACTGTCGTCATGCTCTTGGAAGTGGCCGTGGTGGTGGTGTTTGACATCGTGTCCTTCTCAGCCAACGGGATGGAGGCAGTTCAGGGAGCGGTCTTTGCCCTTCCCTCCCTGGGGGATGCAACTCTGGGCCTGGCGCTGCTGTTCGCCGTCGGGAACTTCTTCGGATTTGAAGCCACGGTCATTTATCGGGATGAGGTCAAGAACCCTGACCGGACCATACCCAGGGCGACCTACATCGCAGTTGTCGGCATTGGGCTCTTCTATGCCCTTGCGGCGTGGGCGTTCATTGCTTTCCTGGGCCCTGACAACGTACAGGCCGCGGCGGAGTCCAATACTGTGAACCTCTTCAACGACGCCGTTGCAGCTCTGGTTGGGAAGATCTTTGCGGATATTGCTGTGGTGCTGCTCATTACGTCGGTACTCGCGTGTATGTTGTCGATCCAGAACATCGCGGCGCGGTACAGCTTTGCATTGGCGCGAGATCACGCGTTGCCAACGGTTCTTGGGCGGGTGCATCCCAAGCACAAGTCGCCATTTGTTTCAGCCTTGGCCGTTGGAGTCATCTGGGGTGCCGCTACGGTCGTCTTCACAGTTCTGGGAGTTTCGCCTGATGTCCTTTATCCAATTGCCAGCGGTAGCGGTACTTTTGCAGTGCTGCTCCTAATGTTCATCACGAGTTTTGCTGTGCTCGTTTACTTCCTGCGGCGCCGCAGCTTTGCACCTGAATCTATTTGGAAGAGCATCATAGCTCCACTGGTCAGTGTCATTTTCCTCGGCGTCATTACGTACCTGGCTATCACCAACTACCCTGAACTGATCGGCGGTTCAGCCCTGCTCACTGTGATCTTCATGAGCTTTACCTTCGCCCTGTTCTTCGGCGGCATCTTTTACGCGCTCTTCCTCCGATCCAAGCGTCCCAACGTTTATGCGAGGCTGGGCCGGCAGAATGTCGACTGATCCGCATCGGGACCTTTCCGCCTTCTTCTCTTTCCCCAAGCGAATCGCCACGGTCGCTCGCTGCTGCCAATGTTAGGAGAATCCCAATGAACAGCTACTACCCGCTCGCTCTTCTGCTCGCGCGACAGGAAGCGGCGCAAAGCGCTCTGGAAACGGCAAACAGCGCTCTTCCACACGCCCCTGTCGTCCCTGTCCACGAAGGATCGTCACATCCTTGGTTGGATGCCCTGCGCGGGCGCGTTGCAACGATTCTCCATCGCGTTGCGTGGGCACTTGAGCCAGAGGATCACATCGGCATCGATCACTAGCCAGGCTTTTCGCGCCAGTAGCGGGTGGACTGATTGCGCTTCCGCGCTCCGATCCATGAACTCAATCTCCCGGACGGTGCCAGGGCTTGGACACGGCACCGTGTAGAGGCCCAGCCCTAGCCCGATACCCCAACAGGGCATCATCGGTCGGCTGTTCCCTTCAGGGCATGTCGAGCCGGGTTTTGTAGGCGGTGTTTTGGTTGGTGTTCCAGCCTGCGATGATTCCTGCGCCTAGCACGTGGTCGGTGAGTCTGGCGAAGCGGTAGCCGGGGTCGGTGTCGAGGGCGAGTTGCATGTATTGGTGTGCTTTGGATCCTCGGCCTTCCCACCAGTTGATGTAGCCGATGGTGGTGAGGATGGGTGCTGCATGTTGTGGGCTGGTTCGTGTGTAGGCGTGGATGAGGAGTTGTTGTGCCCACTCGACGCGTGACCATTGGGGTGCTGTCTGGTTTTGGGCGAAGAGGGTATGTTGTGGTGGTTCGTTGATGCCGGGAATGTCGGCCATGAGCCTGTCGCGGATGTGGGGGAATTGGAAGTTCGCGATGAGCGTGGTGCAGTCATCGTCGGTGGGGAAGTCGTTGCTGTCGAGCATGCCCGTCCAGAGATGGCTCGCTTGTAGCGCCGCGTGATGGGGTGCCTGTGATCGGATGGTGTTCATGCACGTCTCGACGGCGGTGGCGTGGTCTGCTTCTTGGGTCGGCGTTGGGAGGGTGATGCGGTTGGTGGGTTCGATGGTGCTGCCGCGGTAGATGAATTCGGCGTTGACGCGGCTGTATTCGGTGGTGCTGAGGGGCAGGGTGATGTCTTGTCCGGGTTCGCTGTCGTAGGGGGAGTAGGTGTTGTCGTCGACGAAGATTCCGTCACGGATGGTGATGCCGTTTTCGGCGAGGACTCCGGTGAGTGCGGCGATGGTTGCTGCGTGTGGTTTGGGCTGGCCGGGTTCGCAGTAGTGTGAGGTGTAGAGGGCGAAGACGATGCTTGTCGCGCTGGTGTCGCTGGTGAGGTAGCTGCTGACGGTGCGGGCGTAGTGAAGTTCGGCTCCGGGGTAGCGGGGTAGGTCGATGCGGAGGGTGGCTCCGACTTTTCCCTTGTCCAAGGTGATGCAGACCAGACTCTCGTTGGGCCAGAACCCTAGGGTGTGCCCGATGAAGCTGAGCAGGTCTGCGGGGTCTTTGATGGTGAGCGCATTCATTGTCCTGTTCCTTTGCCTATTTCTTGCTGGTTCCGTGGGCCATTGGTCACGTTGCCGGTCTCGTGCGGCTGGGAAGGGCGTCACCACTGTGGCGAGTGACGCCGTCGACGTCGGCGCCCTGGGCGCGCTGGTTCCGTGGAGGCCGGGTCCAGCAATGACCGGATATCAGAAATGACAAACAGCGGTGTTGCTTCTGCCTTTTCATGGACAAGTCGTTGAGTCGCAGCATGACTCAGCCATCGACTCTGCGGTACGCCGCCGTCGACTAATTTCCCGCGGATGACCTGACCGGGCTGTGCCCGTAGGGCAGCTGGAGTCTTGCGCGCTGCAGCCCGGATCGATGATGCCGAACAACTCAGCCATGGAGGGCAGGGCCGACATCAGCTTGGCCTGTGGCATCATCATCGGCAAAAAGGGATGCAGTCAGTCTGAGGCCTTCGAAATGCTCATGAACTCCTCAAATCTCCGGAACCTGAAGGTTCATGTGATCGCCGCGGAAGTTGTCGCGGGGACGGGGGAGACCCGCCTACCGCCCTTTGAACGATAGGTGACGCTGCTCAGTCCCACATCGTCTCGAGCGTCATGCGGGCTGGCCGACCGGCTCCCGACATACGCGCCGTTATCGGCTGCGCCTATCCCTTTTGTGGATAGGGAAGGGGACTCAGAATCAGCGCGCCTCAAAGGTCGAACGCAATGATGAATGGTTTGCCGTTGGCTTTGCGTGCCTCCGCGAGGACGTTCATGCGAAGTGCCTGTTCCTGCGAAGCAGCAGGGCTTTGGGGAGGGATTCCGGGGAGCAGGGTCCATAGTTCTCGGAAGAGGACCAAGGCCATCAGAATCACTCGCGTTTCCGATTCAATTTCGCTGTGGAGGGGGTCGATCCTCTCGGGATAGATGCTATCCACGATTCGCGGGAGCAGCGCACCTGGGGACCCGTGGGTCTGTTCGGACCATGCCGAGTATAGGAGCTTGTAGTTCACGTGGTGAAGCCGGTTCGTCGATTCCCTGGCTAGCTCTGCGATGTTTCTGCCGCACCAGGTCTGCCTCCATTGAGGCGAACCGTCCCGTCGAGGCTTGGCACGAAATTCGTCGTAAGTTTCTCCTTCGAGGGCCTGCCTGATTTCGAGGACTTGTTTCAGCTGTGTTCGTTCCCCTCGTTCATGCTCGTACTCGAGGTTTGCGAGAGTTGCCAAGGCTTCCTGCAGGCTCCCGAATCTGATGAACTTGATCGCGGCGAGTTCCCTATCGTGATAGCTGTTGAGATGTTCCATGTTCAGGACGATTTCGTAAAGCTGACGGACAGGAGAAGTGGCTGTTTCCCAGTGGCCGGCTGACACGAGGACGCGGGCTGCATGGATGACGCTGATACAGCGTTCGAAGACGCCACGATCGAATCGCCCGAGTTCGGTGTCGGGGTTGGTCGAGAGCGCTACTTTTCTCGCGTCCTGGATGAGGTCGTCCAAGAGTTCCAAGAGCTTTGTGACAATCTCCGCTGACATAGCGTCCTTTCGAATGCGTTGGCCATTGCAGTCTGGCACCAGCGTGACATGGCTGGTGCACTCGGAGCGCATTCGCGAGACGGTCGTGTGGATTATCAGCCCCTAAGTCAATCCTTTGTACCGTTTTGGTACCATGTGGATATGGCAATGAATCTTCGCGTCCCGGAAGACCTCGATCGCAGGCTTGAGAAGCTCGCGGCCGAGGAACATACCTCCAAGTCGGCGTTGCTGCTTCAGGGTGCCGAACTGATCCTGCAGCGCCACGCGCGCCGGAGTGAGATCAGCGAGGGCTTGGAGTTCGTCATGAGCCATGACGCCGAGCTGTTGACGCGGCTTGAGGACGCGTGACCGCGTACCTAGACATTGAGGATGCGCTGCAAGTAATCGACCGGTACGGGTTCCACATCCGTGATGTTGGCTTGCTCGCCTCGGCCCTGGCCCGGCCCGCGACAACAGTCATGGGCTCTGAGGCGTATCCTGAATTGGCGATGAAGGCGGCCGCGTTGCTTGAGTCTGTGGCCCGTTTCCATCCGCTCATTGACGGCAACAAGCGCACCGCCTGGACGCTCATGGTCCTGCTGTTGTGGATCAACGGCTACCGCCATGACTTCACGACTGACGAGGGCTTCGACCTGGTGGTCCGAGTTGCTGCAGGCAACATCGAACTCCGGGATTCCGCCGCCGTGATCTCGAAGCATTTGGTGGAACGGTAATCCTGCCTCACCTTTCAGAAGAGGCCTGAGCACACTTGGCGCCCGTCAGACTCGGCCAGACTGGTATCGGAATGGGCCGTAGTCGGGATGTCTTCGGGTGTGCCCAGTGTTCGCAAGGCTTGGAACGCACTTCGAGTCCCACCTCGGGCACAGCAAACCCCTCGTCAGAGGGGGCTTTTGCCTTAACGAGGCCCCAATAGCCCTCCGCGGGTATCTCATGATTGTCGGTACTCGCCGGTACTCTGATGCCCACCAGTCTATTCAAACGTAGCGACGTCAACAGGGGGTATTCAGTGAGTCATCGATTGCCGCATCTTGCCAGCCAGATCCAAATTGAACAGTGGGGCGAGACGCAACAGGCGCAGTCGCGACTTCCGAATCTTGTTCGAAATCTTGTCGCGGACTTGGTTCCCGATGTTCAGGAATTGGTCATGCCCGGTGATGAGCACGTTAATCTGTCTGGCTATGACGGAGTCGTCCATTCGCCCGTTCAGACTCCCTTTGTTCCAGAGGGGAAGAGCGTCTGGGAGTTCGGCGTCGGCGGCAACCCCAAAGGTAAAGCTGACGCCGACTATGAGACGCGAACGAAGGAGCCTTATGGCGTCAACCCATCCGATACGACGTTCGTCTTTGTGACTCCTCACTGCTGGGCCAACGGGCGTAAATGGGCCCAAGAAAAGACAGCGCTCAATGACTGGAAGAGCGTACAGGTGAGGACAGCTTCTGACCTGTATGCCGCTTTGGAACGGTCGCCGCGGACTCATGTCCGCTTTTCGGAGGAGATCGGAGTTCCTGCTAATGGAGTTCAGAGCCTTATCAAGTGGTGGGAGAACTTCACGAGTGGCACACGGGGGCTCCTCACTCCTGAACTGCTCACGGCGGGTAGAACCGAGGAAGCGGCCCGGCTGCTTACGGCGATAACTGAGGAGCCCGCACGGCATCTGTGGATTGCCGCACCCGATCCAGACGACGTGTTGAGCTTTGTGGCCGCTGTTGTGCACAAGGCAGACCCAGTGATCAGGCAAGACATTCTGGATCGGACGCTGGTCGTTTTCGATCCAGGAGCTCTTGCTTACCTGGGCGAGACGGAAGGGCTACTGCTTCTTGTCCCGTTTGAGGAGTCACTCGTGCGACGGGCCGACCTCGTAAACGGTCATTACATCATCTTGCATAGCTCGTCCGGAACGACGGGGGACTTCGAGCTGCGGGGAACCCCTATCGGAGAGGCCGAGAAGATCCTCAAGAGCCTTGGCGTAGAAGATGACCGGGTGAGCGTCCTGGCCCGGGCGATCAACAAGAGCGTCCCACTCTATAAGCGGCGGCTAACGGGTGTGTCGAGCGCGGCAACCGTCGTAGTCAGGGCCTTCGCGGACGATTCCATCGCACGCAGATCGTGGATGCTGGGGTCGTGGAACCTCAGGTCGCCCGGTGATGTCGCGGCCGTCGAGCGCGTCGCCGGCAGTGTTGAGGCCTTTCAGAAGGCGACGAACGCGTTGCTTGACGGAGCTGCGCCGATATTCACCCGAGTTGGTTCAGCGTGGAAGATATTTGACCGCCAAGACTCCATAGGTCAGGTCGTCGCTAAGGTCACGGCGGATGATCTGACGTCGGTCGAAGCCGTCGTGCAGGAGATTCTCGGCGCCGTTGACCCGAAGCTCGAATTGCCAAGAGACGAGCGATGGAAGGCTGCTATCCACGGAAAGGTCAGGAACCACTCCTCGGATCTTCGGAAGGGCCTGGCCGCAACGCTCGCTCAATTTGGTTCGTTGGAGGGCGACGCCAACCGTGTAGTAGGTGGACAGAGTCTGAGCGGCTGGGCGCAGCTGATGGTCAGGGCTCTCCTCCAACGAGCCAACGAAGACAAGACCGGCAAGGTGTGGGAGTCGCTTCTTGACGTGCTCTCACTTCTGGCCGAGGCTGCGCCCGACTTCCTTCTTGAAGCGGTTGAAGCGGCGCTGGAGCCTGGCGGCGCGCTCAGTGTTGGCATGTTCCCTGACTCTGAACGCACGTTCCTGTCTCCAACTAGCCCACATGTCTACCTACAGTGGGCCCTTGAAGTTCTAGCGTGGTCTCCGGTGTACTTTAGTGAGGCCTCGCAGCTCATCATGCTCTTGGCGGCCAAGGCGCCGAATGACTCGATATCAAACCACCCGACGGGGGTACTCGCAGGGCTCTTCCTTCCGTGGCGGCCGCAGACTTCCGCGTCTCTGAAGTCGCGGAATACGGTCCTGTCCAAGTTCGTCAAGAGCAATCCGGCCGAGGCTTGGAAGCTCTTACTTGCCCTCTTCCCTGGCCGGCATGGGTTCGTAACAGTATCCGGTGGCCCGGAGTTCCATGATTGGAAGGAACGGGCCACCGAGTCGAACGTATCGATGCCCGACTACGTGGACTCGGTCAGCCGAATTGTCGACCTAGGTATTCAGCTCGCGCGGCAGGAGCCAAGTCGGCTCGTCGACCTCGTCTCGAAGATCGATGACTTGAGCAGTGAGCCGCGCGATCGGCTACTGAGACTATTCGCGGAGTTCGGCCGAGACGGAACATTGGACGAAACGGACTCAGAGGCCGTCTGGAAGGAGCTGACCTCGTTTATGCGGCGGCATCGCGAGTACAGCGACTCCCAGTGGGCCCTCGACGAGGCAACCCTAGGGTCCCTCGACCAGGTTGCTGAGCTTTTCAAACCTGCAAGGCGAGAGGAGCAGGTCTCATGGCTCTTTGATTACCACCCGGAATTGGGTGACATCTCACGTAGAGACAACTATGAAGAGTACGACCGGGAACTTCAACGTCGGCAGACCGCCGCTGCCGAGGAAGTGTTCGCACAGAGTGGCCTCCATGGGTTGCTTGACTTGGCCGCCACGGTAAGGAGGCCGTGGTCCGTCGGCCATGCAATCACTCAATCTTCAAACGTAGATCTCGACGGCGACACCCTAGCCCCTCTCATCGTCGACGAACGTGCAGGGGTCACGGAGTTTGCGCACGCCGCGATCGCGCAACTTGCCAAGGAGGGCGACGAAGCAATCGTGGCATTGGCCAAGCGCCATACTGAACCGCCGCTTCTCGCGGCTCGGATCTTGCGAATCGTTGACGATCTCCCGAGCGCGTGGGAAGCCTTGGAGCAGTTGGGTGAGCAGGTCAGCCAACACTACTGGGAGGAATTCCAGACCCATGGACGCGGTCAATTTCAGCTTGTGAACGAGACTGCTCGCCGTCTCGGAAATCATAAGCGATATGCGGCTGCTCTGGATTTGATGGCGATGTATTCCCATGGCGGCAAGGTCAAGCTGGATCCTGAGCTAATCCTGGATCTGATTGATGCCTTTTCGTCCGAGGATCCTGAGACCGGAGTTCTTTCGCAGTACGATATCGGTGCCTTACTCGATTATGTCGAACGAGACGACGCGATCGACGTGCGGCGGCTTGGGCTTTTGCAGTGGAACCTGCTCCCTGCTTTAGACGAGTCTGCGAGCATCCGAGCGCTTGAGTCTTTGTTGGCTGGTTCAGCTGACTTCTTTGTCCAGATGATCAGCTTCCTCTATCGCAGGGGCGATGAGGAGGAGGAACCCAAGGTCCCTGAAAATGTGTCCTCGAACGCGTGGCATCTCCTGGACCGCTGGACGATGATCCCGGGATCTAATCCCAACGACGGAATCGTTGACGAGACCGCGCTGTTTCAATGGGTCGAGGACGTTCGCCGGCTTCTCGAGGAATCAGGTCGTCTCGACGTTGGAGAGGCCCATATCGGTATAGTTCTCGCCCGGGCCAAGATTGATGCCCAAGACTCGATCTGGCCATGCGTCCCAGTGCGAAATTTCCTCGAGGGCCAGAGTAGCGAAGTGATCAACCGGAATTTCAAGGTCGGTATCTTCAATAAGCGAGGTGCTACATCGCGTAGCTTGACGGAGGGAGGCGAACAAGAGCGAGTACTTGCGAAGGAATACCGCAACTACGCCGCCGAGCTTGTCGATGAGTGGCCCAAGACCGCACGGCTCCTGCGTGAGATTGCCAAGGGGTACGAAGACGATGCGCGCGGGCATGATGAAGAATCTCAAAGAATTCAGGAAGGGTTCGGGCTGAGGTAGGTGATTTTGGGCTTAATGAACACCGCGCCGTCGCTCATGGTAAGTCAAGGAACAGCCTCGTTTAACCTCTGGTTTCGACTGCTGTAGGCGCGAATTCTTGCGACCTCTTTTGCGAATTCTTCGCATCAGGGTCGGTTTGGCCCACGGTGAAGGCTCCTTTGACTTGCGAGAACGCTGGGTTGGAGGGCCTTGTCTTGTCCGTATCCGTTCAAACCGTGCGGAACGCCCTGGCGAAAGGGCGGCCTTATTGGCGTGAGTCGTAGATTCAGGCAACGGGTACTGCGGGGTCCATCCCTGCGGTTGGTATCCGGCTCGATCTTGGAAGTGCGGGTACGGGTTGCTGCGGGCGGCTCTGAACCGCAGAATCTTTCGGTGGGGACCTTCCCGGCATCCCGTGTCGTGTTAGTCCCGTCAGAATTGGCAAGAGGGGTGTGGACAGTGATGCTCCTATTGTTGTCAATGGTCGCTGGACTAGGCGCCGTGTAGGTTACCGTGGCCTCCACTCCGGCCTCAAGGGTCGCTGCCGCGATCGCTGCGCGACGGCCGGGGGCCGCCCTTGACCCCGGGGCTTCGGTGTCCACGGTCAGGTTGGAAGCGCCCGGTTCACCGGTGGATAGGGTGTCTGCGCGTGTGCGGTGGATTGGTTGTTGAGCCAGGTCTCGTAGCGGTGGTGGACGTCGCTGTCGTGGGAAAGTCCTCGTTCCAGACGGGACAGTGTGGTGGGCCAGACGCTCAGGGCATCGGCTGCTTCTTGAAGGGTCAATCCTTTGGTTGCGCGTGCTTTCCGGAGGGTGGCGGCGTCGGGAGCGGGACGCGGGTGTTGGAGCTGGTTATAGATTTCGCGGGCGACGTAGCGTTTGAGGCAGCGCATGATTTCTTTGGTTCCTTTGCCTTCCTGGCGTCGCCTGGCCACGTAGGCCCGGGTTTGGTTGTCATAGCGCATTCGGACGAGCACTACGCGGTGGATGGCTTTGTTGGCCTGTCGGTCACCGGCGCGGCTTAGTCGGTGCCGGGTCGTTTTGCCTGAGGAGGCGGGGATCGGGGCGACGCCGACGAGGGCGGCGAACTTCGCCTCGGTGGTGACGCGTTCGGGGTTGTCTCCTACGGTGACGAGGAGCTGGCTGGCGACGTCGGTGCCGACGCCCTGAATGTGGCGCAGCATTGGTGCGTGGAGGGTAAGGACGGTGTCGAGTTCGGCGTCGATCAGTGCGAGCTCCTGGTGCAGGTGCCGGTAGCGGACGGCGAGCCGCTTCAGCACGGTCGCGGTGCTGGTCAGGGGCTCGGATGGGGCGCCGGAGGGTCGCGTCTTTTCTAACGCGGCCATCAACGCCGGGCTCGTCATGGACCGGTATCTGGCGCGGATGGTCTCCGGTGCGGTTGTCAGGATCGTTTTCACCTGGGCCATCACCGCAACCCGGGCCCGCATTGCGGTTGCACGCTCGGCCCGCAGCACCCGCAGGGATTCCACTGCACCGTCCCGGGATTTCGGGGTGACGCCCGCCCTGCCGGAGAGCACCGATTCGGCGGCTTGATAGGCATCGAGCGGATCGGATTTTCCCCGCAGCCGGCGTGCCTGCCGGTTCGGGCGCATCACTTCCACCACGCGGATGCCCTTTCGGGTGAGCACGCGTGAGAGTTCGGCGCCGTAGCTGCCGGTTCCTCCCACACCGGCGGCGAGAACGGAACCGAAGCCGGTGATGAAGTCGGTGATCCCCTGATAGCCGGCTCCCGCTGCCGGGAATTCCTTGTCCGCCAGATGTTGGCCGGTGTCGGTGATGACTCCGACGTGGTGGGTATCGGCGTGGGTGTCGATCCCGGCGATGACTTTCAGATATTCCTTTGTCATGATGAAACTGCCCTGACCTTTGAAAGCGATGGGAAAAGGGCACGCCGGCCGGGTGGGCAGACAAGACAGTAGTGGGACTCTTCGGAACAAGCTCCTATGAGGTCATGCCCACTTGGCCGTCGCGTTTACTGCGGCCGTGTTGTGGTGGACAGATCATTGTCAAGACAACCCTCACGCGGGCGTCAGCCACACTTCGAGCCACACCGCAACACACCCAATTCCATCATTACTGTCCACACTTTCCGCCCCGGACTGGGTCGTACGCCCATCGGACTGGCCCGGATTCCGCATGTTCCCGCCACTTCCCCGTGTTTTCAAGGCCGGGAATCACGTTCGAGTCCCACCTCGGGCACAGCATACCCCCTCGTCAGAGGGGGTTTTTGCTTTAACGTGTGTACATTCTGTTTAGTCAGGTCCCTCTGACACTGGCCGCGGGGTGTGCCTGGCGCCGCGGGTCGCCTGTTTGGTTGTTGGGAAGCGGGTTCAGGGTCTTGGCAGGTTGGCCCTCCGCTGGCTGTGATCTGGGGTTATGCGTTCCTCTCCTGGTTCGTCAGGTAGGTCGTGGTTGTCCTACACCTCTTCATGGGTAGGTGCTTTGTGCGCAACATGACTTTGGGAACTTGCGTCAAAGATCCTGGTTTCGGCTCGTTCCTGAGGTGAAGAGGCTTAGCTGGGGAAGGCTTTGTCAGGCCAAAGGGGGTGTGGACATTGTCCACACTTAAATCTCCTTTGTTGAGCCTGATTCCGGCCATTGGCTTCTCCCTTATTCCGCCTACACCTATTCATGCATGGGAGTGGCCGTAGCGACATGACGCGGATCCTGAAGCGCTGCGTGTGCAGAGTCATTGCGCGAGGAGAGTTCAGTAATAACGGTCGCCCGAGTGGGTTTCAATGTGGTCTTGGCCGTGTCATCGACGCGCACGGCGTAATCAACTGGGACACGGGCCCGCTGCAGATGACCGTTCCCAGCGGTGCCAGCAGAACATTGCAGAGACGACGTTTCTCGGCTGATTCCGTGGTCTCTCCCATGGATCGATTTGGATCCTCCGTCGGCTGCCCGCCACACCGCTCAGTGCCCGTTCCGTAAGGGTCTTTCTTGCGTCTGAGGTATGCGCTTCGCTGCTTGGCCGGGGAAGCGCCTTCTTCCTGCTGGCCCGACACCCAGTCAGCTTCAGGGGTGGAGAGAGCTAATAGGTTCGCTAGCGACAAGGGCAAAGACCAGGACGAATCCTGGCCTTTGCCCTTGTCTCTCGCTATTGATGGGTTCGCGCCGTCAATTTGGGTGGAAGGTTTTGGAAGGAAGGATGATTAGCTAGCCCTTGACTGAGCCCGCCGTGAGTCCTTGGACGATGAACTTGCTGGCGAAGGCGAAGATGACCAAGGTCGGCACCACCGTCAGCACTGCGGCAGCTGACATGGAACCCCAATCGATGTTGAAGCTGGAGATGAACCCGGCCAGTGCCGTCGGGATTGTCTTGTTGGCGTCGCTGTTCATCAAGGTCACCGACAGGAAGAGCTCGTTCCAGCAATTCACAAAGTTGAACACGAAGCTCGCGGCCACGCCTGGCAGCATCACGGGGACCAGCACCCTGAACAGTGCACCTACGCGGGAACAGCCATCGATCATGGCCGCCTCCTCCAGTGCATCGGGGACGTTCTCGAAGAACCCGCGCAGCATGATGGTGCAGAAAGGGATGCAGATCGCGATGTAAATCAGAATCAGCCCCGTCTTGGAATCCACGAGGCCAAAGTCGCTCATCATCAGGTACAGCGGGCCCAGCGCTATGAAGCCGGGGATCATCTGGGTCACCAGGAACGCGCCCATGACCGCGCCGCGGCCGGAGAACTCGAAGCGGGCCAACACGTAGGCGGACAGCAGCGAGATCAAGGTGGCCGCGGTGGACGCAACGGTGGCCACGATCAGGCTGTTGATCATGTACTGGCCGAAGTCCGACTTGGTGAAGAGGCCGATGTAGTTCTCCAGGGATAGCTGGCGCGGCCAGTAGTCCAGCGGTAGCGAGTAGATCGCCCCCGGTTCCTTCAATGATGTGATGATGATCCAGTACAACGGAAACACGGTGACCAGCAGGCACAGTGAAAGGAAGACGACCTTGCCGATGCGCCCGGCGATGCTTGCTCGGTTGATCATTTCTGCGCCTTTCGGGGTCGGACCGTCATGAGGTAGAAGGCGGCGAAGAGCATGAGGGTGACGACGACGATCAGGCCCAGGGCCGATGCCTTGCCGTAGTCGCCCTCCTGCGTAATTTTGATCATGTAGGTGGTAATGATGTGCGTCTGGTCGGCCGGTCCGCCGCCTGTCATCGCGAAGATGATGTCGGGAAAGTTGAAGATCCAGATGACCCGCAGCAGGATCGTTAGGGCCAGCGTGGTGGCGATGCTGGGAAGAGTGATGTTGAAGAAGGTCCGCACCTTACCTGCACCGTCGATCGCCGCTGCCTCGTACATCTCGTCAGAGACGGACTGCAGGGCGGCGAGGATCATGATGGCGAAGAAGGTCACGCCGTACCAGATGTTGGCGATGACGATGGCCGTCATGGCAAAGCCTGGTTCCGCCAGCCACGGGATGGGGGATTCGATCAGCCCGGCCTTCATGAGCAGATCGTTGACCACGCCGAACTCGGCGTTGAACATCCAACGGAACAGCATGCCGATCAGGAACCCGGACACGGCCCAGGGGAAGAAGAGGAAGGCCTGGTAGGTGCCGCGCATCCGGAAGCGCCGCTTCAGGAAGAGCGCGACGGCGAAGCCGATCACCACCTGCGGCGCAAGAGAACCAACCACCCAGACAACTGTGTTGCGCACGATGCCCCAGAACTCCGGGGCATCGAACAGGCTTTGGAAATTCCCGAACCCCACCCAAGAGGTGTCGGAGAGGTCGTTAAGGTTCCAATGTCGGAACGCCATTTGGCTTCCGGCGATCATCGGATAGTAGGTGAAGATGCCGACGAAGACCGCTGCAGGCCCCAGGAAGGCCAACATCGTCAGCGCAGTCTTGGAATTGAAAGGCCTCTTGTTTAGATTCTTGTTGCTCGCCCCGGGTGGCGCGTCCCGACGTGGGGAGGGACGCGCCGCCGCGTGCTCAATTTCGAGAGTCATTGTTGGCTAGCCTGCCGTCTTTTCAGTCCAGTAGGTGTCCCAGCTGGCGAGCAGCTCAGCGGTGGACAGCTTCCCTGACAAGACGCCCTGAATGTCGCTGTCGGCCTTCTTGATCCACTCGGCCCACCAGGACACCCCGCGGGGCTGGACGACGGGGATGTATGTCTGCGGGTTTTGGGTCATGGTGAGGTATGCGGCCCAAGGTCCGGTGCTGTAGAAGCTGTCCTGTGCCGCGGACTTCAGAATCGGCACCAGGCTGTTCTCCTTGGTGAAGGTGGTGGCAGCGTCGCCCTCGGTGAGGTATTTGACCAGCTTCACGGCCTCGGGCTTGAGATTGGAAGTGGCGGCGACGCCCCAGCCTGCGGTACCTACGGGCTGGAGGGCTTTGCCGCCGGGGCCGACGGGCATAGGTGCTACGTTCCACTGCCCGGTGGTGATGGCCTTGGACTCTCGGACGGTGGCGATGACTTCGGGATCCTGCAGCAGGAACGACGTCGAGCCGTTGCTGAAACCCTGCACCATTTCGGGGTAGCCCCAGGCCGCGGAGGACGGGGGGGGAACCCTTCTTGAACAGTTCGAGGTAGAGGTCCATGGCCTCCTGTGCCTTGGGCGAGGAGAAGATTGTCTTGCCGCTGCTCAGCCTGAACGCGTTTTCCTTGTCGACTTCATCGGCTACGTACGCCCCGATGATGGTGATGGCGGTGGAATTGGCGTTGGGGCCGCCCCGGAAGGCGTAGCCAAACTTGCCGTCGTCGGGCTGGTTAAGCGCGGTGGCCTGGGTTAGCAGGTCGGGCCAACTGGCCGGTGGACCGGAGAATCCGGCATCCTTTGCCAAGTCGGTGCGGTGGAACAGGGACAGGCCGTAGAAGCCGTAGGGAATGTAGTAGGTCTTGCCGTCCTGCTTGGAATAGTGGACTGCGTTGTCTGTCAGGTCCTTCCAACCGTCCCAGTCTTTGAGGTCTGCGGTCATGTCGTACAGCCATTTGTTGGCGCCGAATGATCCGACCGTGGTGTCGCGGGTCTCGACGACGTCGACCCCTTTGCCGGACTGAAGCATTTGCTGGATCTTCTGGTCGGCCTGTTCTGTGGGCGGCGAGATCAGGTCCACATTGATGTTGGGATTTTCTTTTTCGAAGCCGGAGATCATTTTTTTGATGGTCTCTGTGCGGGTTGGGTTGGTGAGGCTTTCGACCATCTTCAGGGTGACCTGGCCATTGCTTGCCGGTTGCTCGCCGCTACAGCCGGCAAGTGCCAGGACGGCCGCTAGGCCCACTGCGGCGGATGTGATGAATCTGGATTTCACGGGGATCCTCCATTGACTGACTTGTTCGTGGAAAGTGGTCGCCGCGCCGGCTTGGCGGAGCGGCGATGGTGGTGCTCAGTTGGTGCGGTCTAGCCGTACCAACTCGGGGACAGCCTGCTCGGCGAAAATTCCGTAGCCCGCGGGTGAGCCGTACGGCAGAACGGAAATTCGCGGGACACCCTGCCCGCCGAGGGTGGGAAGAACAGTTTCTATGTCCCGTTCCTCCCACATGTACGCCGGGACCGCGTGTGAGTCCTCGTGAATGGCGACCATCGCGAACTGCCCTAGGAACCATTCGCGCGGGTTTTCATACAGGCGTGTCGTGAGCCGGTGCTGGGCCGCGTGCTGAACCGAACCGTAGGGGCCGCGGGTGAGATGAACCTTCGACGACATGAGGGTCCAGTTGGATATCGAGGGCGGACCGTCGACTGTCATCATCGGCTGCGGTGCCGTGAGGGGCGAGGGCAACATGAGCGTTTCCTTGCTCGGGAGTAACGGGAACATCAGTAACGTACATCACGGCCCATCCAAAGACAACAGACAACTAAGGCAAGTCATAGGATCACTTTCGCGATAAGTCGTTGAATAGCGCTCTTTGGAGAGCATTTTCTTGGATAGTGATATGATGACTTTGTTATGAAGTATGACAAGAGGCTCATTTGGCGCTCTTGTCGCGGTGGGAGCGTGTAGTCTCCCATTAGAAGCGAAGGAGGCGGCGAATTGAATGCAGTCGAGACGGCCATGGAGGGCCTGCGGAACAAGATTGCCTCGGGCGAGCTTGCAGCCGGGCAGAAGTGCCCGCCGGAGGCGGAACTGTCCGCCCAACTAGGCGTGTCACGCAGTTCTCTGCGGGAGGCGGTGCGTGCGATGTCGGCTCTGGGCGTGATGGAATCCCGGCATGGCTCGGGAACTTACGTCTCCTCCCTGGACCCGACCGTGGTCCTGCAAAACTTTGCGTTATTGGTGGACCTGCTCCCGCTGGACAGGCTGCTGGAACTTTTTGAGATCCGCCGACTGCTTGAATCCCACGCAGCAGCAACAACGGCCGCCAATGCCACACCCGAGGATTTGACCGAGCTCATGGCGCTGGTGGCCAGCATGGAGGCCGCGGTCGATCCCACCGAATATGCCGAGCTCGATTCCCGGTTCCACGAGGCAGTCTGCCGTGCTAAGGGCAATTCCACGCTCTCAACGCTGGTCAGGGTCTTCCGATCCCGCGGCGATCATTTCCACATCTACGATGGTGAAGAAGGCGAAATCGTGCGGGCCAACAGCACTGCCGGGCACCGGGCCATCGCCAGCGCGATAGTAGATCGTGATCCAACATCGGCCGCCACCGCCATGGCTGCGCACATTGCCCAGACGGAATCCCTGCTGAAGAAGCGTCGAGCGAGCCCGCGGAGCCAGAACTAACTGGGTGACAACTGAGCCCCTCCGGCACACCTAGGACGGTACGTGGATCCGGCGTCGAGCAGTTCCAACGGCAGCTCGAGCTCAAGGTACACGGTGGTTCGCCCTTGGGCACACGTCCCGATCCGGCATGCCATGCCCAGCCGGCCCGATGGTGGACGACGAGGACGGCGTTTCACCATCGAACACGGCCATGTGAGCCGCCATCCAGCGAACACTTGAACATCTGCCGACGCCAAAACCAAGGTGCGGCTCCCAGCCTCCCTGCCCATCGCCCGTAAACGGGCACCTTAACTGCAGGTACCGGAACGACAGGAACGATATGTCCCCTCATCGTCAACGACAGAACGTCAACGGCCCCATTCTGATCTCTGGAAGTAGTAAACCCGGACGGTGCAGGGCCCCGCACCAGGCTAGCGTCAAGCTCCCCGGTCGAGGTCCGGCGGGCTCGACGAGCCATCCGGGGGCATCCGGGGTCAAGACGTTGGCGGTGGCTGCCAAGTGAGCGCCACGACGGTGACGGGTACCCTTCCCGAAGCGATCCATTTCAGGGCCAAGGGATGCTCCCTCCTGATCGACCTCACCGAACCGGGTATACCTGTGATCCTGCACTGGGGAGCCGATCTTGGCGTCCTCGGCGAGGACGGCGTGGCCGCCGCCCGGATAGCAGGCTCTGCACACATCCCGTACTCGTGTTCGCCCAACGTGCGAGAACCTTCTCTTCTGCCGGATGCCCGCAATGGCTGGCTCGGTCGTCCCGGCCTGTTGGCGTCCCGGCAAGGACGCCAGTGGGCACATCATTTCAGCGTGACGTCAGTAGATATCAACAGTGTGCCCTGCACGACCCCCGGTGCGATCGAAACCGGTCCGGGTCGGCTGAGAGTCCACAGCACCGACCATGAGAGCGCGCTCGAACTCGACCTCGACGTCGAACTTCATTCCTCAGGGCTGCTGCGAACCAGAGCAAAACTCACAAACAGGGGCGATCCCCTGGAGGTCCAACAGCTGCACCTCAGCCTTCCCGTACCAAGGCAGGCCAGCGAACTCCTGGACTTCGCAGGACGCTGGGGAATGGAACGTATCGTGCAGCGTCAGCCCTTCGCCGTCGGTCAGCACCTACGGGAAAACCGGCGGGGCAACACCGGCGTCGATGCCGCCCATGTCCTTCACGCCATCGAACCAGGAACAGATTTTGAGCAGGGTGAGGCATGGGGGGTACATACGGGTTGGAGCGGTAACCACGTCCACGTTGCCGAACAAGCAAATACCGGCGAACGCCTACTGGGCGGCGGGGAACTGCTCATGCCCGGGGAGATACTCCTTCAGGACGGCGAGGAGTACCTCACTCCGTGGATATACGGCTCCTACGGTGTCGGGCTGGACCAAGTAGCCCACCGCTTCCACGACTACCTCCGCGCCAGGCCACAGCATGTGTCCACGCCACGACCTGTCACACTCAATCTTTGGGAAGCAGTCTATTTCGACCATGACGAGCCGCGGCTGCTTGAACTCGTTGATCTCGCCGCAGATATCGGCATCGAGCGATTCGTTCTCGATGACGGATGGTTCGGTGGCCGCCGGCACGCACGCACCGGACTGGGAGACTGGAACGTATCCGAGCAAGCCTGGCCCCAGGGCCTGCATCCGCTTGTCGACGCCGTCAAAGGCCACGGAATGCAATTCGGGCTATGGGTTGAGCCGGAGATGGTTAACCTCGACTCCGACCTGGCCCGAGCCAACCCCGAGTGGATTGCCAGCGCAAGGGCTGATCCGCCCATTGAGCAGCGACACCAACACCTGCTGGACCTGACGAATCCCCGATGCTACAAGAACATCAAATCCCAACTCGAAGCCCTACTGACCGAATACCCCATTGATTACCTCAAATGGGACCACAACCGGGACGCCGTGGAGGCAGGCTCCCAAATCCGGGGCGGAACCCCTATCGGACACGATCAGACCCTGGCCGTCTACCGCATGATCGACGAACTGAAATCCATGTTTCCAGGCCTGGAAATCGAATCCTGCGCCGGCGGCGGCGGCCGCATCGACCTTGGCATCCTCGAGCGGACAGACCGTGTCTGGGTCTCTGATTGCATCGACCCACTCGAACGGCAACGCCTGATGCGTTGGACAGGCCAGCTCATTCCCCCCGAACTCATGGGCGCCCATGTTGGGTCCCCCCGATCTCACACAACGGGCCGAACACATGACCTTTCCTTCCGGGGGGCCGCAGCCTTGCTGGGACACTACGGCGTCGAATGGGACCTCAGTTCAGCCACCATGAATGAACGGAAAAGCCTCGCCGGATGGATCGCAACCTACAAACAGCATCGTGCCCTCATCGCCTCCGGACGGGCACTGCGGGGCCCTGACCCAGCCGAGGACACCTGGCTGAGCGGTGTCACAGCAGCCGACGGAAGCGAAGGACTCTTTGTCATCTCAAGCATGGCATGGTCGGCAACCAGACCCAGTGCCCGGGCGAGACTGCGTGGACTCGATCCCGCCAGAAGCTACAACGTAACACCGGTAGTCCCCGCCGACCTCCCGTCGGGACTTGTCGAAACCGCTTGGTGGTCCCACCAAGGCCTCGCGATTCCAGGCTCGGTCTTGCAGATCTCCGGCCTGCAAATACCCACCACCCATCCAGAACAAAGCATCGTCATTCACGTAAAGGCAACAACCGGACCCGACCGGCCAAGGAAAGGGGCCGATGGGAAACAGGACGAAGACAGCACTGACCCGGAAAGTCCACTAAACGCCAGCCGCGGATCCAAACGCTGAACGGACACCTCCCGCCCGGCAGGAGCTCCGCCGGCGCGACTCCCGCTGGGCGGATGGCCCTGAAACAGAAACAAATGAGGGCCGGACGGACTAAGCCCGGCGCATAGCCATCATGGAACGGCCTACTGACAGATTTGCCCTCGCCAGGGAAAACATGACCTGCCGCGGTTTCACCTGGGCCATCACTGCAGCGCGGGGCCCGCATTGCGGTTGTACGCTCGGCCCGCAGAACCCGCAGGGATTCCACTGCTCCGTTCCGGGAGATTTCGGGGTGACGCCTGCCCTGCCGGAGAGCAGCGATTCTGCGGCTTGATAGGCATCGAGCGGATCGGATTTTCCCCGCAGCCGGCGTGCCTGCCGGTTCGGGCGCATCACTTCCACCACGCGGATGCCCTTTCGGGTGAGCACACGTGAGAGTTCGGCGCCGTAGCTGCCGGTTCCTTCCACACCGGCGGCGAGAACGGAACCGAAGCCGGTGATGAAGTCGATGATTCCCTGATAGCCGGCTCCCGCTGCCGGGAATTCCTTGTCCGCCAGATGTTGGCCGGTGTCGGTGATGACTCCGACGTGGTGGGTATCGGCGTGGGTGTCGATCCCGGCGATGACTTTCAGATATTCCTTTGTCATGATGAAACTGCCCTGACCTTTGAAAGCGATGGGAAAAGGGCACGCCGGCCGGGTGGGCAGACAAGACAGTAATGGGACTCTTCGCAACAAGCTCCTATGAGGTCATGTCCACCTGGCCGTCGCGTTTACTGCGGCCGTGTTGTGGTGGACAGATCATTGTCACGACAACCCTCACGCGGGCGTCAGCCACACTTCGAGCCACACCGCAACACACCCAATTCCATCATTACTGTCCACACTTTCCGCCCCGGACTGGGTCGTACGCCCATCGGACTGGCCCCGGATTCCGCATGTTTCCGCCACTTCCCAGTGTTTCCAAAGCCTGGAATCCCGTTCGAGCCCCACATCGGGCACGGCATACCCCCTCGTCAGAGGGGGTTTTTGCTTTAACGTGTGTACATTCCGTGTGGTCAGGTCCCTCTGACACTGGCCGCGGGGTGTGCCTGGCGCCGCGGGTCACCTGTGAAGTTGTGGGGGAGCGGGTTCAGGACCGTGGCTGGTGGGCCCTCCGCGTGCTCTGAACTGGGGCTATAGGCTCCTCTCTTGGTTCGTCCGGTAGGTCATGTTTGGCCTACACCTCTTCATGGGTAGGAGGACTGAGCGCAACATGACTTCGAGATCTTGCGTCAAAGATCCTGGGTTTGCCTCGTTCTGGCGTGAGGAGGCCGGGCCGGCCGATATTTTGTCAGGCCAAAGGGGGTGGGACATTCTCCACACCAAAGTCTTCTTTATAGTGACCGATTGCAGCCATTGGCTTGTCTGTTCTTCGGGCTACATCTACTCATGCATGTGAGTTGGCTTGGCGTCACTACGCACTCCAGCTGGTGTTGCACTCCGACGTAAGAGTTCAGTCCCTAATACCGAGTGTTTTCGGGCTGGCTATGTCTGTGTAGTCGTCGAGGCTCTACGAAGTAGTAGTAGATCGGTCCCGGCGCAGATTTTAGGGAGCTAGCGGAGCCTGCGGAGCATTGTCATCCCACGCGATTGTCGGCTGAGAATGCCTGTCGTGAACTTGCGCATCGAGCTGGCGTTGCCCGTTTAGATCTAAGGTGCTTACCCTCGCGTACCCGAATCGCTGGCGAGTGATGGCCGACTGCTGACTGTGGTCCTGGGGGTAGGGCTAGGCGAAAGGCTCTAGTTAGCCGTCGACCATCACTTTGGCGTTGGCAAAAAGGCCCGCGGACGTCCAGCAGCTCGGCCTAAACAACCCCAACGACCACCGGCTCGCAGCCGCCTCGACGGCAAGCCATCCATCAGCGGCAATTGCAGCCAGCATCCAGGGTGAGGACGCCGTGGGGCGCGCCGAGTGGGAACATTTGGTCTGATATCAGAGGAGTAGTAGGCTGGCCGCACGGCAGAGGCGGTATCCGCTTGCGGCATGGCGAAAGGAACAGTCGGACGTGACAGCGAAGTCCACGGGACGGTCAGTCAAGGCTCTGACATCGGTCAAGCGCGTCAGCCCGACCCAGCAGATCCGGGAGCAGTTGCTGGGGGCGATCGAGCGTGGTGAATACCCACCTGGATCCGCACTACCCTCGGAGCGCGAGCTGTGCGAGACTTTTGGCGTCAGTAGGGTCAGCGTGCGCGAAGCAATCGCCGGGCTTGAAGCGATGAAGGTAATCACCGTTCAGCATGGACGCGGCGCGTTCGTCCAGGAGAGCATCAGCGAGCGATATGCTGGGTCATTTGCCAAATACCTGGAACTGCACCGAGAGCAGTTAATTGAACTGACCAAGGTGCGTGGCGCCCTTGAATCCCTTGCGGCCGAGGAGGCCGCGCGACACGGCGATCGAGATGACCTTCGGGCAATCGAGGAGGCCGAACGCGAGTTCGAGCATGCTGCCAGCGCTGGTGACGGCCTCGACGCCGCCGAACGAGACCGTGCATTCCACCTCGCCATCGCTGATGCGTCGAAGGGTGAGTTGCTACCTCGGCTTATTCACGAACTCAACGATCTTCTGAGTGAGTCTCGCGGAGCCACTTTCGCCCAGAAGGGCCAATTGCAAAAGTCGGTTCAGGATCATCGCGATATCAGCCGGGCGATTGCCGAGGGCGATCCCGCTGCTGCCCGACATGCCGTGGACGTGCACATGACCAGGATTGGCGACTGGCTGTCCACGCTTCCCCACGCTCTCAGTGAGAATGGGCAGCGTTCGCCGGAGTAAGAAGGCCCTAGGCGATACGAGCAGAAGGCAATACAGCGCCCGAGGGGCCAGCTCGTCCTTCGGAAGTCAATGGTCGCCGGGCAGATCTTGGCCGGCCGGACCGGCCCGTGCTGAAAGGCCTCGGGCCGAGAGCCCCTAACCCGGCCAGGTTCCTCCTTCTCAAATCATCTAGTGGTGGTCCGGGACTCGGAAGCTGGCCGGTCCCGGTGACGGCACAAGCTCCTCGCGAGGTGCGAGGGAATCCAACGCTGCGGCCAGCACGGGCACCCGACGCCTCAGGAGGGCAACGGCAGCGAGGTACAAGAGGCCGGATGTCAGCGCCGAAATGATGATGTTTGCGTACACCTGGGGCACCATGGCGTTCACAGGCACCCCAACTGCGACGCTGGCTAGCGCTAGCCAGTTGACGCCGTTCCAGTACCAGTAACGGCTGCCCTCCCCTCGGAATAGTGCGGGGACGTCGATTCGCCATCTGGAGGCGATGACGTAGTGCGCGATGAAGACGCCAGCCATCGGCGCAAACAGGTTCCCGAGTTGTCCCATGGCGCCGTCAAACCCGCTGATCAAATGCTGGCTGGTGGAAAGGGCGGTGCCCAGAATCCCCACGATGAGAGTCCCCCAGAACCTGCCCAGATTCTTGAACATGCTGGTCAGTGCGAGGCCTGCAGTGTAGAGATTCTGCACGTTGATGATCCAGGCGTCGAGCACTATGTAGGCCAGGACGAGGGCCAGCAGCCACCCGACGCCGCGGGTCGACTCGACAATTACGCCCAGGGGGCCCTCTGGGGCTTCGCCGCGGACTGCGGCGACGGCATAGCCGCCTATGAAGGAACAAATGAGCTGGCCCACGATCGCGGCGGAGATGGTTCCGATCCACATCTCTGACCGCCTCCGCGTGTAGCGGCAAAAGTCAGCGGCATCCGTGAAATTGGAGAACCACGAGGTGCCCCAAGCGATCATCCAGAAGATGATCAGTGACGTCTTGTCGACGTTCGCGCCGCCGAACGTGAGTGCCTGGTGCGGTGCGAAGCCATCATGAGGGAAGGTCATAAGCAGGTAGACGATGACGGCCGAGAACACGATCTTAAAGATGAATGCGAAGCGGGAGAGTTTCATCAGCGCGTTGTAACCATAGATTGAGACGGTCAGCTGCAAAATTGCACAGCCGACACTGATCCAAAGCACGTCGACCTTGCTGTGGAGCAGCGCTTCCAGCACAACTGCGATACCCGTCGCGGCCGCGACAGTCTGGAAGGCGAACCAATAGACGCTGGAAACGGCCCGCAATGCCGATGTTACGGTCGCCCCACGCACGCCAAAAACGGACCGCATGCTGACCAGTCCGGGAATCGCATAGTCGCTGCCCACGGTAGCGGCCACAAGGTAGGCAGAAAATCCCACGAGAACGCTCAAGATCCCAGCAAGTGTCGCCTCCCACAGGGACATGCCAGATGAGATAAGTAACCCACTGATAGTGATGGTCCCTGGATTTACAAGAAAGTTGAGGACGATGGTGAAGATGTCCCACCACCGAACGGTGCGTAACTCGTCGGGTATCACCTCCACGCCAAACTGCTCCACAGCTTTGGGCTGGCGATACTTCTGGGCAAGCCGTGCTTCCAGTTCAGCTGGTGTTTCGGCCATACGGAACCACCTCATACCTTCGGGAGAAACTGGTAAGTTGTATCATATGTGAGCACAATCATATTCGTGAGATATCCAGCTGACAAGAGGGAAAAGGCTAGAGGGCTTGAAACTCGGAGTTCGAATGGTCATTAGAACCCGCGACTTCGGACAGGCTGATTCCGCCTTGGGGGCAGGCTCTCTACTGCGGCCCGATCAGTATGCAGGCGTGCTCAGCGGACCCGCATCCGTGGACCCGGTGTAACCACGTGCTTCCGACCTGATCGTTTCCAAGAAGCTTCCGAGCCGGGCCCCGCTTGCTCGGCGATATGGATTAGATGCCGCCGTGTTTGCAAGGCGCTGCACCTCCAGCCGGTCCCGTCCCTCACCGGGTAACTATCCGGGTATTCCCGGCGGCGCCCAAGCACACGGTTCTTTCGCCCTCCACGTGCCGGGTTTCAGCGGGTGCTTGGCAGGCTGGCTCGCCAGGCCGCCGGCTTCAGCGCCGGACGTCTGGGGGATAGTCATTTCGGAGATCTCGGTGGTTCCGCAAGTGCGCTCGGGACCAAGGGGTTAGGTGCCGGTGGGGGGGGGATCGTTTTGTCTTGGCTCTGGTTCGACCTTGTGTGGAACAAACCCAAACTTCGTAGCCCTCTGATTTTTCGAATAGGCGCCGTGAATGGTCCTGGCTTAGCCTTAGCCAAAGCACACTTCCGTCATCGGTCGTCATCTCGACACGGCCGCGCCTGGGGGGATTGGATGCATGCCGGATCTCGATGTCAGCGCCTGGAAGGATCCTCCAATCATCGACCCTAACTGTCGGGCCAAATTCTGACGCTGTTCTTGGGCGATCGTAGGTTGGTGCGGTTGGGTTTTTGAACATCCAGTGGTTCCGTTTCGGTCGGTGCTGCCTGCTGTGGCAGCGACTATCTAAATTGAATTCCCTACTGCCGGCCAAGGGGCGTCACATCACTCTGTGGCACGGTGGGGAAGTCGAAGTTGCTGGCTGCATGGATGGTGCTAGGCCACTCAGGTCCGTCACGGCACGCTAGTGTGTGCATGACCCGGCCAGGTTAGATGGTCGGTTCCGGGCTCTCAGTTTTGAGCCCGGAGAGACCCCTAACATTTTGTATGGCCTCCGCGATGCCAGCAAGGGCGCGGGCTGCGGCCATGCCATCCAGGGCCTGGTGGTCAAATGTGAGCGATAGTGGAAGTAGCGCAGGTCCGCCCGGAGTGACGTGATGTGTAGCCCCGATTCCCAGGATGGCGACTTGGGGAGTATTGAGTACTGGCGTGAACCAGTGAATCCCCAGGCTGCCCAAATTCGAAACAGTAAACGTCCCACCGGAAAGTTCCGGCAAGGTTATCTGTCCCTCCCGGCATCGTCGGATAAGTTCCCGGCTACATCTGGCCACGTCGAAGATAGACAGCTCGTGGCAGCTGCGTATAACTGGGACCAGTAGGCTCTTTCCGTTGTCGACGGCGAATCCCAAGTCGACGCTTGGATACTGCCTAATTTCGTCTTCAGTTATGGTCGCGTTAACTTCCGGGTACCTCCCCAACGCGCGGGCCACTGCATAGAGGAGCAAATCGTTCATGGATACCGGTGGGGCGCCGGACTCGGCTGCGGACTTCATATCTGCAGCCAGAGCGAGCAGATCCGCAGCGTCAGCATAGCGGGTGAGGGTGACTTGAGCGGTCTCTTGAAGTGAGGATCGCATGCGCTGCCCCGTGATCTTGCGGGCTCCGCGAATTTTCACGACTTTGACAGTCGGATTGCTTATTTCAGGAGGTACAACAGTGGTCATGGCAAATCTACCTTCGAGATGGGTGGGATTTGAAGGGCTTCGAGTCGTTGTCTCGAAGCCCTTCAAGGAACGCAACTACCACTCAGGGGTGGTGATGCTTAGTCGTACAGGGTTGTAGTGACGGGAACGTGGTCGCCGAGCCCTGCCCGGGAGACGATTCCTGCCGCCCGGTCCCGGGCTTCTTCGCGAAGTTCTTTTTCGTTCAGATTTTCAACCTGGCCGTCCCTGAAGACGGGTTTGCCGGCCACCCAGGTCTGAGTGATGCTGGCCGGGCTGGCGGAGTAAACCAAGGCCTGAATCGGATCGGCATAAGGCGTCCATTCGTGGTGGTCAAGGTCAAAGAGGACCATGTCCGCTTGCTTACCGACTTCAAGGGAGCCGATTTCGTCGTCCCACCCCAAGGCCTTCGCGCCGTCAATAGTGGCCATCCGGATCGCTTTCTGGGCTCCGACGAGGTTCGCATCCCGCCGCGCATCCTTGAATAACCCCGCCACGATGTGGATCTGGCGATGAAGATTGAGGTTTCCAGCCGCCGAGACACCATCGGTCCCGAGGCCCACCGTAACGCCGGCCCGCATCATCTCGGGATACTTTCCTATGTCGGCCGCACCCTTGGCGAGCTTGAGCGAGCTTGATGGGCAGAAAGCAACCGAGGTTTGGTGGTCAGCCAACCTTTTAACCTCCTCGTCGCTGACAGCGACTGCATGAGCCAATACCAAATTTGAGCCTAGGCCGCCGTGATTGGCGATTCGCGTGATCGGCCATTCGCCGTGCATTCTGTGACTGACCTGGGCTTCCTCCAAGCTGGTGGCAATATGGTATGTCGTTCCCACGCCCATTTCCGCTGCCAGCTCACGGGCTCCGATATGGAGATCAAGGCTGCAGGGTTCCTTGCCTTCGATGTTGACCCAGCAACGAATGCGGCCATCCGCATAACCGTTCCACTCTTCGACGCTTCGTTTTAGGGTATCGAGCGCAATGTGATGGTTTTCGAAGAAGTGGTGATCCATCATCTCTTCCGACCAGCCATGCGGTGCCTCCTTCGGACGTCGGTCGGCCGCATGGCGACCAACGATGCCGCGGATTCCAATTTCACCGGCAGCACGAGCCGTCAGGCCAGCATCATTCTGTGCCCCCATGTCAAGGAAGCAGGTCGTTCCGCTTCGGAGCATCTCCGCCGCGCCGAGCAGGACGCTCACGCGTTCATCCGCTTCGTCGACATGGGCATAGAAGGGTTTAGCCCAATGGAAGACCCATGCCCGCGTGGCTAGAACATCGGGAAATACGGCACGACTTAGGGTCTCCGATAGATGGACATGGGCATCGATGAAGCCAGGTGTGATGCCGGTTTTTGAACCATCGATAGTCCGGTCGGGGGAGCGGCCCTGAAGTCGGGCGCGGACTTCCCGCGTGGTGCCAATATCGGCAATCTTTTTGCCACGTACCAGCACAGCGGCGTCGCGGATGACTTCATCATGACTGTTGGCGGTAATTGCGAACTGCAAGTGTTCGATGAGCGTCGTGATGTCGCCTTCTCTGCTCAAGTTCATTTTCAAGAGGTTTCCTCACCTTGCGATTTTTGGGATTGAGTCTCGCCACAACTATGCGGATACTTATAGGATATCTGTTGTAATACCAGTTTGGAAGATCTACATCCCAAGACCCTGGAGGATTTATGAGGCACGAAGTCGAGGACCGTCTGAGGTCCATGATGGCTGAGCGCGGCATGGATGCACTTCTGTGCCTCTCGCCGGAGAACAACGCATACGCGGCCGGGTTCGTCATACCGTCCCAGCCACTAATGAGGTGGCGTGTTGCCGCCACCCTTCTGCATGTCGACGGGAGAAATGCCATCGTGTGCGTCGATATGGAAGAGACGACCGTACGGGCGGCGGAGCAGAAAGCCGAAATCCGGGTCTGGCGAGAGTTCGTCGATCGACCCATGGAGACTGTCGCCACATTGCTGAAGGACTGGGGCCTCGACAGCGGGCGAGTTGCTGCCGAACTCTCTTATCTCTCTGTTGCCGAACATGCCGAACTATCCCAATTACTGCCCTCGATCCAGTTTTTGCCCGCTGAGGAGCTGTTGGTGCGTGCACGGCAAATCAAGACGCCCTCGGAGATGGCGCTGCTCGAGCGCCTATCTAGAATTTCGGATGAGGCCATCAGGTCTTCCCTTGATTCCGTGAGGGCTGGCAGTTCCGAGATGGATTTGGCAAGCGCTCTCACCCGAAGCGTCTATGAGCAAGGCGCACAGCAGTTCAAGCTCATGATTGTAGCTACGGGAGAGCGTAGCCAGTTGCCGAACGTTGGTCCAAGTAACCGCGTCCTCAAGTCCGGAGACGTCTGTCGTGTCGAGATCTTCTCTGTCATTGATGGGTACCAGGCCGGTGTCTGTCGAACTGCAGTCGTCGGCGATCCGCCGCCAGAGGCAGAACGGATCTATCAGAACCTGGTGGACTGCAAGCAACTGATTCTGGAGGAAATGATTCCGGGCGCGAGCTCAAACAGGGTCTACGAAAAATATCGAGCCAAGTTTGATGAACTCGGTCTGCCTGCCATCTCCTTCGTGGCGCACTCCATTGGCGTTAATCTTCATGAGGCACCGTACTTCGGCCCTTATTCAAACCAGCCGATCGAGGACGGCATGGTGCTGGGAATGGAGCCTTTGGTGTACAGAAGCGGCTACGGCTTCGGCATGCAGATCAAGGACATGGTCTCGATAGGTGCTACGGGTCCCCGGGTTCTCTCTGACGTCATCGACACGGAAAAGCTGTTCAGGATCGAAGCATGAGCAGCCCCTCAGCTTCCCAGGTCCGCATCGACCACTATGGCCTGAACGTACCAAATTTGGAGCAGGCAGTTTCGTTTTTTCAAGAGGCATTCAACGCGCAGGTTGTTTTCCGGCTCGCTCGGATGCGCGACCCTGATGGCGGGAGCATGCAGCGCATCGGTGCCGATCCTCGGGATGAATTCGAGGTGGTGATGCTGGATCTGGCCGGGCAGCGGCTGGAACTTCTGCAATGGTGGAGCCCGCAGGGGACGAGAAGGCCGCTTGGCGCCACCGGTCACGGTGCCAGCCATCTGGGGATGACTTGCCCTGACCTTGCCGCGACGCTCAACCAACTGCGGCGAATGCCGGGGGTTACCGTGCTTGGTGAGCCGCAGACTTTCACAGAAGGTCCCACTCCAGGCTTGACCAACGCTTTCGTTCTCACGCCGTGGGGGAGCTCCATTGAACTGGTGAACTGGGGTGTCCAGGCGGCTAGGCCTTAATCAGGCAACTACGCCTTCTGGCCCCAACGGGCCCCGCCGATGTGGCCCGGAGGATCCTCCTTCGGGCCACATCGGGAACTCACTCCCCGAGATTCGTTGCACCAGCTCAGAATGCTTGATCGATGGGATCGATCAAGCATTCTGAGCTGTGGTGCTGCCCACCGTGGGCAGTCGAGGGTGTTACCAAGCGGAGCTTGGCCGACTCAAGCGGTAACCGTCGTGGCTCTCACCAGAGGGTCGGAGATGAATCGAAGTTCAAATGCTTCGATTCCGTGAACTCCAGCAGTCCGTCCACACCCTGTTGACGGCCAATGCCGGATTTTTTGAACCCCCCCACTTCCATTTCGCCATAGAAATGGTGGTAGGTATTGATCCAAACAGTTCCTGCTTCGACGCCTCTTCCGACGCGCCAAGCACGGTCAAGGTTGTTCGTCCATAGGCCGCAGGCCAGCCCGAACTCAGTGCTGTTGGCGACATTTATGGCTTCCTCTTCCGTGCTGAACTTCTGGACTGCCAAGACGGGGCCGAAGACTTCTTCCTTGATAAGCCTCGACGTTGAGGGAAGATCGGTGACGATTGTTGGAGCTACGAAGTTCCCCTTGTCATACGGCTGCTCATCCAGCGGGACACCCCCGGCGACTACTGTTCCGTCCTTATGACCAATCTCGACATACTCCCACACTGTCTTCTTGTGATCTGCGGAAACCAAAGGCCCCATGTCCGTGGCCGGATCCAGACCGTCGCCCACGCGCATCTGTTTCACGCGACCAACGAGTCGCTCCACGAACTCATCGTGAATGCTTTCCTCCAGCAGCAATCGGCTGCCAGCGGTGCAAATTTGACCGGCAGATGAGAATACTGCGTTTTCGGCTCCAGCCAGAGCCTTCTCCATGTTGGCGTCCGCGAAAACGATGTTAGGCGATTTTCCTCCCAGCTCAAGGGAGACCTTTTTCAGGCCGTCGGCAGCACGTTTCATAACGTTGATTCCGGTTACGGAATCGCCGGTGAATGCAACCATCCCGATGCCCTCGTGAGTTACCAGCCGATCACCAACAGTTGCTCCTGGACCCACGACGGCGGCAAGAATGCCATCTGGCAGGTCGTGGTCTTTCGCCAAGAGGCTTAGAGCTTGGACGACGACCGCCGGCGTCAAGCTAGCGGGCTTGACCAAGACGGCGTTTCCTGCGGCCAGCGCGGGTGCCACTGCCCGGATGGTCAAATTGAGAGGATAGTTCCATGGCGTTATGGCTGCGATGACACCTATAGGCTCTCTGAGAACAACGCCATGAACACCGTCTTTAAGTGCACTGGAACGGCCAAAGAGCGATCGGGCACACCCCGCGTTAAATTCAATCATGCTGATGCTACTGAGGACTTCACCCCTAGCCTGGCTGATTGTTTTGCCTTGCTCCCTCGTCAGCAACTCGGCAAGCGCCTCAAGGTTCTGGCGCATCCGCTCTGCCCAGCGGAAAAGGACCCTCGCCCGCAGTGCTCCGTCGTTGCGCCACACGGATTTCCTGAAGGCATGTTCGGCCCTTTCGACCGCTTCGTCCACTTGACCGACTGTGGACGTGGAAACTCGAGCAACAAGCTCACCGGTTGCTGGATCGAAACTGCCCAGAGGATCTGCACCAGCGAACAGGAAAGGATTTGTGCTCGGACCAAGATCCAATGGAGTCCAGGGTCCGCGCTTGGTGAATGATGACACGATTACACACGCTTTCATTAGTGATTGAGGTCCAGGCCGGCCCGTTGGAGGCACGGTTCTCCCGCGCTCAAACAGGGCTTTAGCCTGAACACCTAGTTCGGGAGGAAGTCGTTTGTGAACGACTTGGTGACGTCAAAGTCAGAGGGAAGCTGCCCGATGGAGGCCAGTTGGTCCCGCAGCGTGCTCCAGCGCTCTTCAGTCATCTTGCCGATCTGGCTGCCCAGGTAATCCCCTTGTTGAATGATCCGAGCCGAACCGTCAAAGGTGGCCTCATCGGTATCTTTATTGGATTTCATGATCGACGACTTTGCGTCGGCGGGATTCTTGACGAAATTCTTCCAGCCCTCGATGGATGCGGACACAACCCGGCGGACAACTTCCGGCTGTTCCTTCACCACTTTGTCCGTTGTGAACAGCAATAGACCGTAGGGGTTGTACCCGGCATCCTTAGCTACGCTGAGGATATTGACGTCGATACCCTCCTGCTTCGCGTTGAATACATCTGATGTGACGAAGCATTGCTGGACCAGATTTTCATTGCGTTTGAAGTCAGCAAGGGAGCCCGTGTAATTGATATCCTGGATCTTTTGCAAGTCAAAGTGAGACTTGATGTAGTCGAAGTACGGACTGGGAACCCTTGAGACCTGGTGCCCGTCGATGTCTTTGAAACCATTGATGCCTTGCGATTGATGCGACATCATGCACTGGAGATTCGTGTCATATGCAGCAGCTACGGCCACAATTGGCAATCCATTCTTGCGGGCAAGAAGGACTTCGTCAGCATTGGCGACACCGAAGTCAGCCTGGCCGGCGGCGACTTGGGGGATAGTTTGAATCCCTGGCCCGCCCTGTTTTACATCCAGGGTGACACCGGCATCTTTTCCATACTGGTTTGTCATCGTGTCCCAGTAGCCCCCCTGTTCGGCTTGGGCAAACCAGTTCATGAGGACGGAAACAGTTTGAGGCTTGTCTTGGCTGGGGGAGTCACCGGCGCTGTTTGCGCACGATGTTGTAAAGAATGCGACGACGGCCGCGGTGGCCGCGATCCGAGCCATACCTGAGAATTTCATAATTTCCTTCGGGAGTAACAGATGCTTCCAGTGAAGCTGGAGGGGTCTAGGCGTCATCCTTGAGCGCTGATTCATGCCAGTGTTTGATCAGACGGTTGCCAAGGAGGGTGACGACGATGAAGAACGCGAACCCGAGGAGCGTTGCTGCGAGGACCTCTGCGAAGAGCAGTCCAGTGGCGAGCCGGGATTGTGCGAAAAGTACTTTTACCCCCAAGCCGCCCTCTTCTCCACCGCTGCCGATAATGAATTCGCCCACAATGGCACCCACGACGGCCAAACCCGCCGAAACCCGCAGCCCGGCGAAGATATTCGGGAGAGCGCTCGGCAGCCGCAGCTGGAGGAACTCTGTGGTCCGACTGGCATGGTGCATCCTGAAGAGGTCACGGTGATTCCTGTCCGTCGAGAGGAGTCCCAGTAAAGTGTTGTTCAAGATTGGGAAGACGGAAATCATGAACGCGATCACAATGACTGCCGTCTGGTTGTAGCCGAACCAGAGGACGATGATGGGTGCGACTGCTACCACCGGGACCGTCTGTAGAAGAACAGCGTAGGGATAGAGGCTGCGTTCGAGCATCTTCGATTGGCTCATGATGATCGCTGCCGCAAATCCTACGATGATAGCGAGAGCGAAGCCTGCCGCAGCCTCAAGGAAAGTGATCCGAAGTCCCTGTAGAAGAGTCTCTGGATTCTCGACGATGGCCTGAAGAACCTGCTCAGGTCTGGGAAGCAGATAGTTTCGGTCTCCATAAACGGTGCCAGCGAGAACTGACCATCCGGTGAGGACCAACACTAGGACAATTGCAGGTGGCAGGACGGAGACCAGGACTGATTTGGGTTTAGGTGTCTTGTTTAATTTTTGTCCTGCAGTTCCGTTGGCTGTAAGGGGGGCGGACTTTGATAGCTGCGTGGTCATGCGTTTGCCCTTTCACGGAGGCATTCTGATATTTCAACGCTCAGGGCAGTGAACTCATGAGTTCGACGGAGCTCTGGCGTGCGGGGATACGCAAACGGGACATCGAAGATACGTTCAACGCGGCCAGGACGTGCAGACATGACCACCACTCGGTTGGAAAGGTAAATGGCTTCATAGAGATTGTGGGTGACGAAAACAGAGGTGAACCCTTTTGAAAGCCAGATGCGCAGGAGTTCGTCCTGCAGGATCTCGCGGGTGAGTTCGTCCAAGGCAGAGAACGGTTCGTCCATGAGGAATAGTTCGGGCTGTAGTGCCAGTGCCCTCGCAAGAGACAGACGCATCTTCATTCCGCCTGACAGATTCCTCGGATAGGAGCGTTCAAACCCTTCCAACCCGACCATCTTCAGGGCTGCCGCTACACGCTTGCGCCTTTCGGTCTTGTCGATGCTTTCCAGCTCGCAGATAAGACTCGCGTTTCCCTCGACCGTTCTCCACGGAAGCAGCGTCGCATCCTGGAAAACAAAGGCGCGGCGGTCGTCTTTCGGTATCGCAACCTCACCGGAAGAGGGCGCGGACAGTCCTGCAATAATGCGCAGGAGTGTCGACTTCCCGCAGCCGGAAGGACCGAGAAGGGAGACAAATTCTCCTTTGGCTACCTGCAGCTCAACTGGCTGCAAGGCGATCGTCCCGTTGGGGTACGTTTTCGATGCGCCGGCGACGTCGATGTGTGGATCGTGCGTCATCATGTAGGACTCCTTTGAAGTGGAACTCGTGCAAAGTGCTGGGGAGGCCAGGCGTTTACCGCCAAGCGTTGATTGTCAGTTCTACAACTGGACTGACGTGTTACCTGTGATCTCCATTACTCATGGTTGCCCCGACTTGGACGGTTGTCAAGACAGGTCTGCGTTCTTTGTTTTCTCGTTGTTCGTCAGTCCTTGGGGAGAAATTCCGTTGTGTAAGCGGCGCCAGAGTCGAAGTCCTTTGGGATCAAGCCGACGGACACGAGCTGGTCGCGCAGGACGTTCCAACGCTCGGGCTTCATGGCGCCAACCTTGCTACCTAGGTAACCGCCCTGGGCTATCGTGGTTGCGGAGAAATCAAAAGTTGCTTCATCGGCGTCCGGATTGGCTGCCATGACGGCTGCCTTGGCGTCGGAGGGGTCCTTCAGGAAGTTCTCCCACCCCTGGATGCTCGCCCGTACTACGGCCGCCACGAAGTCTGGCTTTTCCTGCACGGTCTTCTCGGTTGTGAAGAGGACCAGGCCGTAGGGGTTGTAACCACCGTCCTTTGCGACGCTGAGCACATTAATATCGATCCCCTCCTTCTTGGCCTTGAACACATCGCCTGTAACGAAGCCCTGCTGAATCAGCCCATGGTTCCGCTGAAAATCAGCGAACGATCCGGTGAAATTGATTTCCTCAATTTTGTCGAGGGCGAACGTCGCCTTGAGGTAGTCGAAGTACGGCGCCGGCCGTCGGGAAACCTGATGACCGTTGAGATCGTGGAATGAGCTGATGTCAAGATCCTTGTGTGACAGCATGGCGAAGAGGTTCGTGTCATACGCCGCGGCAACTGCGACCACTGGAAGGCCGTTCTTCCTAGCAAGCAGAATTTCATCGGCATTGCCGATGCCGAAGTCCGCTTGGCCAGCCGCCACTTGGGGGATGGTTTGTATTCCGGGTCCGCCCTGTCTCACGTCCAGCATTACGCCGTCGCGCTCTGCGGCTTTCTTTTGCATGGCGTCCCAGTAGCCGCCCTGTTCTGCCTGGGCGAAGTAATTCATTAGTATCGTGGCTGTCTGTTGGGGTGGCGCCTGTGCGGGTTGACCGTTCTGGGAACCGGACCCGGACTGAGTTGTGCTCGCACATCCCGTAGCACTGAGAGCCAGTACGGCCATTGAGGCCAAAAGTCCTGATACGCGTTTGGATCGCATGGTGTCCTTCATAGGAGGGAGCCAGTCGGAGGTGCGCGGCTGAAGCCGCATGTCCCTTCCGCTAGCGGAATCAGTGAGCGCCGATGTCACCGGCGGGAGAAAAAAACCCTTCAACAACTGGCATGACATGTGATATGTTTCACCGTGTTCCCAATATTTGATTCATCCCTCACGAAAGTCAAGGGGGCCAGCGTGCTTGATTTCGCCGTCGCGAACACGAGCCGGGCACCCGGCTTCGCCGTCAAAATATCCCTAAGTGGCGCGGGCATGCGCCGCAAACATCGCGAGTAAGGGCAAAGATGCCGTTTATTGAAATCCATATGTTCGAAGGGCGAACTGCAGAGCAGAAGCGCGCCCTGACCAAAGCAGTAACAGAGGCAATGGTCGAGCACGCAGGCGCCAAGGCGGAAGGCCTGCACGTTGCCATTTCCGAGTACTCACTAGACAATTGGGCGCGCGCCGGCGTCCTCGGCATCGATAGGACGGACATCTGATGCAAGAATCACCGCTGGGTGGACTGCCCCGGGAATCTGCTGCCCTTCTTGTTATCGATCCACAGAATGCCTTTGTTCATCCCGAGGGCACGCTGGGCTTGTCCGGGGTAAATATTGCCCCTGCCCAACATGCGATGAAGTCCATCCGACGTCTTGCAGAGCAGTTCAAAGCGGCAGGTCTTCCCGTCATTTGGACCCAACAAATACATCTGGAAAAGGACGTCTCACGGGATGCCAAAGTGCTCGCTTCCCACACTCAGAAAAGGGCCCGCGTCTCCGCGCTCTCGGGTACGTGGGACGCAGATTTCGTGGACGAAGTAGCGGACCTCGTCGATGACCCCACGTATGTCGTAACCAAACATCGCTTTGGTGCCTTCTACGAAACGCGTCTGGATTCCTTGTTGCGGATGCTCGGCGTCCGGACGCTGTTCGTCACCGGCGTGACGGCCAACGCCTGCGTGGAAACTACCCTGCGCGAGGCGTATCTGCGGGATTACGATGTCGTAGCCGTGAAGGACGGAATCGCCGCTGTCAGGCCCGAATGGATTGACACTGCCGAAGCCGTGTGGCGTCAGTACCTTGGGGTGGTGGCAAACGAGGAGGAAGTCCTCGGCTGGCTTGCCCGAGGCAGCCGCCCCCAAGCTTTGGGGCTGCATCACCTGCTCTTAGAGACGAAGGACCTGGAAGCTGCTGAAAGCTTCTACTTTGAAGTTCTTGGATTCAACGAACGAAAACGTGAAGACTTCCGGGACGGGCGAAAGTTCGTTGCAACGCACC
This sequence comes from Paenarthrobacter sp. A20, assembly GCF_024168825.1. Classification (NCBI taxonomy): domain Bacteria; kingdom Bacillati; phylum Actinomycetota; class Actinomycetes; order Micrococcales; family Micrococcaceae; genus Paenarthrobacter; species Paenarthrobacter sp. A20. Next base: position 3,248,354 of record NZ_JALJWH010000001.1, read on the forward strand.
AAGGGCTGGCTCTTGTTGAGCGAGCTTCCGAAGCCACTGGCACAGGTGGGACTCTGGAGCACCTTTGCTTCCGGGCCCGTGGGATAGATGCCATTGCCAATCGCGCCATGGCCGCAGGACACCGGATCGTTAGGGGCCCTGGCCCCGGGCCCTATGGCCACACCGTCTACATCGAGGACCCGGACGGAAATGAAATCGAGCTGTTTGACATACCTACGACGACTTCCGGCTCTGGCTCCTAACAACCCAAAACTTCTGCAGCAGCAAAGGCGAAGACATGAAAATCACTGACATCAAAGTTCACCTGGTCCGTCTCCCGGCCCGGCGGGACCACAACTGGGCTTCCAAAATGTCCACTCCCATCGGTCACACGGCGATTATCGAGATTGAGACCGACGCCGATGTTACCGGCTGGGGTGAGGCACCTGCAGGCGCAACCTGGGGCGGAGCGCACATGAGGTACTACGGCGAGTCGCCCGAAACGGTGCGCCTCATTATTGAGAACTACCTCCTGCCGGCTGTCAAGGGCCTGGACCCAGTCGAGATTTCACTGATCCACACGGCAATGGACAAAGTCATCAAGGGCCATCCTTACGCGAAGGCAGCCATTGACATTGCTTGTTATGACATCGCAGGCAAGTTCTTGGGCGTCCCCGTCAGCACCCTGCTGGGGGGTGCGCACAAGAACTCGATCGAAGTAGCGCATTCCTTGGGCATCATGGAGTTGGAGAAGTGCTATGCGGAGGCAGAGGCTGCGGTTTCCGAAGGGGCATTGACTATCAAATGCAAAACTGGGCTCGATGCCGAGCGAGATGTGACTCTGGTCCGCGAACTTCGTAAGCGCCTCGGTGACGACATCAAGATCCGGGTAGACGGCAATGAAGGCTATGCCTCGGTCTCTGAGGCTGTCGCTGTCACCTTGCGGCAGGAAGAGTACGACATCCTCCTGTGCGAGCAGCCGGTTATTGGCGCGGCGGGACTGGCAAAGGTCGCTGAGCGGATCAGTTCACCCGTTATGGCAGATGAATCAGCGTGGAACGTCCAAGACATCCTCGAATTGAATTCGTTGAACGCCGCTGCCTGCATTTCCCTGTACGTGACCAAACCAGGAGGACTTTTCAAGGCCCGTCAGGTTGCAGATCTTGCAGAGCAGCTGGGCATGTACAGCGATATCGGTGGTTCCATCGAAACCGGCATCGGGAACGCGGCCAACCTCCACCTGGCCAGCGCCACAAAGATCGCTACCTTACCCAGTGTTTGCCCCGTATCCACACCCGAAGGAGCGGGCGGCCCATCAACGGCCGGCATCTACTACTTGGACGATGTCATCATTACGCCATTCAAATTCGAAAACGGTCGGGTCTTCGCTCCTGAGGGTCCAGGCCTCGGAATCGAGGTTGACCGGGAGAAACTGGCCAGGTACTCGGTATGACCATTGCAGTCCTTGGTGCTGGAGGTGGCGGACTGTCTGCGGCCGTCGAGTTAACCGCGGCGGGCCACGATGTAGTCCTGTGGAATCGCAACCCTGACAGACTCGCCCCTCATGTCGATCAACACGTTCGTTACCGGGGAGTTTTCGGTGAAGGCGCCGCCAAAATCAGCGCCATGACCTCGGACCTCCATGCCGCAATAGACGGTGCCGCGGCAGTGGCTGTTTGCCTGCCGAGCGTTGTCCATGCACGTCTCTTTCAGGAATTGGCGACCGAAAAGTGTTCGGTGCCAATCATCCTGAATCCTGGACACACGGGAGGAGCGCTGCATCTTCGTGCAGTGTTCGCCAGTGCCGGCGTCTCGGTCCCCCCAGTAGCAGAGTTCTCGACTTTGACCTACGTTGCCCGGGTAGATACAACGGGAGCCGTCAACATCAGCGGGCGGGCAAACCAAGTCCGTGTTGCGGCTCTGCCAGGTGGCGCCGACGCAGTCTTGAAGGCAAAATCACTGTTCCCGGGATGCGCCGAAGTCTCCGACGTACTGGCCTCCAGTCTGTCCAATGTCAATCTGGTCCTCCACCCGCCAGGGGCGGTACTAGGGGCATCCTGGGTGGAGGCCACGGGCGGAGACTTCACCTTTTATGTTGAAGGAATGACTGCGGGAGTAGGGCGCGTCCTGAATCAGCTGGACATGGAGAGATTGGAAGTGGCTAGAGCCTTTGGCCACGAACTTCCACCGCTGTCGACGGAGATGGCAGCCATTGGCACAGTGGACGAAACTGCCGCTCAAGCGGGCAACACTGTCGAGGCAATCAGGGGTGGCGCTGCCAATGCTGCCATCGCAGCGCCGGACTCTTTCTCCCACCGTTATTACCAAGAAGATCTGGCGTTCGGTTTACTGCCTTTCGTTGAACTGGCTCGAATAGCGCAGACGCCTGTTCCTGTAGCCGAAGCATTGTTGAAGCTTGGTGCTACTGCTGTCGGAGGGGACCTGCTGGCGGCCGGTTTGGATGCTGGACGTCTCGGTTTGAAGGGTATGACGCGGGACGGGCTCATTGAGTCCGTACGGGTATAGGAGCAAGGTCTGACTCAACTTGGCGACAGCCAAGGAAGGAAGTGAACTACGTGAAGCTGGACAACCGAAAAATCGCAGTGATCGGCGGTGACGAGCGTGAGCAAGAAATTGCCAGGCTTGCCGCGCTTACAGGAGCCAGGGTCAGCGGCTATGGCTTTCCTTGGCCTGAGGGCGGAGTAGACGGGGTTACGTTGGAAGACTCGGCGCGGGAGGCCTTGGAGGGGGCGGACTACGCACTGTTCCCCATCCCGGGCCAAGCTCTGGACGGCACCTTGTTCGCCCCCTTGTCGCCGGAACCGATTCGACCTGACAAAGATTTGCTGTCCGTGATGAATCCCGGGTCATGGATTATCTTGGGATGGCCTAATGAAGAATTGAAAGCGGCCGCAACGGCCCACGGTGTCCGCTTCAGTGAATATGAGCATGACGTTGAACTGATGTTGTTGAGAGCTCCGGCAATCGTTGAAGGTGCCTTGGGCCAGGTCATCGCCAATACGGACATCACCATCCACAACTCAGACGTCCTGGTCATCGGTCACGGGAACATAGGGCGCATGCTCGCGCGGACTCTCGTTCTGTTGGGTGCCCGTGTGCATGTGGCGGCACGGAACCCCGTCCAGCGTGCAGACGCCCTGGCGGCAGGGTGCGTTCCTCACGACCTGGATGAAATTTCGAACGTCGCCCCCACCGTGTGCATGGTCTTTTCCACGGTCCCTTCCTCCGTCATGGACCGTGAAAAACTCGCCCTATTGCCACCCAAATCCTTAGTCATGGATCTTTCAGCCCCGCCAGGGGGGCTGGATCTTAACGCTGCCCGCGGACTTGGACATACTGCAGTGTGGGCACGGGGCCTTGGCCGGAGGGCTCCCATAACTGTGGGTGCAAGCCAATGGAGTGGTATCGCCAAACGCATTGAGGCCATAGAAGGAGACAAGAACTCATGAAGGTGGACCTGGTCCTGAAGAACGCCCGTCTCGTTGATCATGCTGGCGAACAGCGTGGAGCCCTGGCAATCTCCGGCGGACGGATCGTAGCTATCGGCGATGACGCATTGTTCACAGATGCCGACCGAATCATCGACGTTGGCGGCAAAGTAGTCATGCCAGGGGTAGTGGACCCTCATTGTCACTTGGGCGTGAACTACGGCTATGACGACGACATGCGCACTGAAACGGCCGCCGCAGCCCGAGGCGGTGTTACAACCATCCTGCTGTTCATTCGGAATATGGAAGGTTCGTACGTTCCGTTCTACAAAGACAGGAGGGAACGGGGCGAAGCCAACGCCGTCATCGACTTCGGCTTCCACTTCGGGATTCAGCGTGAAGAGCATGTGGCAGAGATTCCCGAAATTGCCAGACTGACCGGTGTTCAGTCGTTCAAGTGCCATATGGGCTATGAACCGGGAAATCCCATCGGTATTGTTTCTTCGACAGACGCTTGGGTGTTCGGGGCAATGCAGGAAGCCGCCAAACTTCCCAACGGAATCGTCTCTGTACATTGCGAAAACACCGAACTCGTCCAGCTTCTGAAGAAGGACATGATCGCGACCGGGCGACAGGATCTGGCCGCATACACCGAGTCGCGTCCCGTCTTCGTCGAGGAAGAGGCGATCGCGAGGATGATTAAGTTCTCGGAAATCACGGGCTGTCCTTTGTATATTGTCCATACAACTGCTGCTAAAGGGCCGGTCATGGCGAGCGAAGCCCGTACCCGGGGGATCGATGTCACTGTTGAAACCTGCCCGCATTACCTGACTCGGACTGCCTATGACAACGATCTGAGTGCAACCGCCAAAATTTCTCCCCCCTTGAGGGATCAGGTGCAACTGGAGGGTCTCTGGGAGGGAGTCCTTGGAGGCGGAGTGGGAACCTTGGGAACCGACCATGTTCCCTTCAAGAAGAATGGCGGAGACCTATGGACGGAGAAGCCCGGCGTAGTCACGTTTCCGTGGGAGCTTTCACTGATGCTTCATTTCGGGGTTCATCAGCGGGGAATGTCACTCTCACGGTTGGTGGAGCTCAATTCCTACAACCCTGCCCGTCGTTTCGGACTGTATCCACAGAAGGGTGCCTTGGCCGTAGGCTCGGATGCTGATCTGGTAGTCGTGGATTTGGAAGAAGAACGGGTTGTTGAGCATGACGGGAAGGGCACGTGCCTTTACGAAGGCTGGAATCTGAGAGGCTGGCCTGTCATGACAATCTCCCGTGGGGACATCGTCTACGACCGCGACCAGGAGGCTGAAGCAGCCTTTGGTCGCGGGCTCTGCGTCAGCGTTCCCGACTCAGAGCGTGGGAACGACGCATGATTACGGAGGTAGGAACGGGGCGGCGCGTCCTCAGATCGGTGTCAATCCACTTCATGTGGGACCAACTGCCCATGCCCGAGCGGGTCTGGGCGGCAGCTCGTGCCGGTTTCGACCTGGTGGATCTCTGGGACTGGCGGAACGTCGATATCGACTCCATCGCGAGAGCCGCTCACGAATCCGGTGTAGGAATCAACGGTTTCTTCGGTAACAGAGAGTTTTCAGCCTGCGACCCTGCGCAGCGAGAATCCTTTGTACAGGAAGTCAGGGAATCGCTGGAATGCGCAGTGCGAGTCGGCGCACGCCAACTTCATCTGTTCTCCAATGCCATTCGTCCGGGTGGAGTCGTGGTTCCTGGACCGCCTGTTCCAGCGAGCTCCTTGCAACAAGCCTGCGTGGACGCTCTGCGCGAAGTCGCTCCGCTGGCTGAGGCCGCCGGCGTTACGCTCATCTTGGAACACTTGAATGAGGTGTTTTTGCCGGGCTACCTCTGGATCGGCGCAGGGTCAGTTGTTGACATCGCACGTGAAGTAGACCACCCGAACGTGATGGTTGTCTTTGATGCGTACCACCAGCAACTCGGGCAGGGCCGGCTCGGAGAGCACCTGCTGGCCGCCATGCCGTATTTGGGACGCGTGGACATAGCCGGGGTCCCCGGCCGGCATGAACCGGGGGTAGGAGAAATCGACTTTAGTTACCTTCGTGAGCTGCTCGATCAAGAAAAATGGCACGGCACGGTCACCTTCGAGGTGATGCCCAGTAACGGAAATCCGGCCAAGGCCGTGGAGATGATCGACCAGATGTTCCCTCTGTCTTGGTGCCGGCGAGGTGAGGCCGAGTGATGCCCACCGGACTTTTGTCAGACTGCGTGGCCGTCGTCACCGGAGCCGGATCAAGGGGAGGCCAGGGAGAAGCTGAGGCCAGACTTCTTGCACTCAATGGCTCGAAGGTCATACTCGTGGACCTGGAGACATCAGAGGGGGCGTCCATAGCAACTGAGATCGGGCCGGAAAAGGCCCAGTTCTTTGCTATGGACGTTACAGACGCGACAGCGTGGAACCGGCTAGCTACCCTGATCCGTGAGAACTTTCCAACGATCGATATTCTCGTGTACAACGCCGGGATCTGGCTCGATAAGGGTGTTTTTGATACCTCGCCTGAGGAGTACCGCCGCGTCGTCGAGGTCAACCAGACAGGTGTATATCTGGGAATGCACACGCTCGGTCCCCTGATGCAGGAGAGCGGAGGCGGATCCATAATCAACACGTGCTCGACGTCCGGCTTGAAGGGAGCAGGCATGCCGCACGCCTACGCTGCCAGCAAGTGGGCTGTGCGCGGAATGTCCCGAGCGGCAGCCTACGAACTGGCGGCCTTTGGCATCAGAGTTAACGCCATTTGCCCAGGTGTGATTGATACTCCAATGATCGAAGGGGGCCCTGGTGTTCTGAGCGTGATTGCTGAAACGATCCCCTCGGGAAGGGTCGGTAAGCCAGAAGATGTGGCGCAACTTGTCCTTTTCCTGGCCTCCCACGCAAGCAGCCACATTTCCGGAGCAGAAATTGCAATCGATGCAGCCGTCTCCGCCTAGGATCCAGTACGCCATATATTGCTTGGACGGGCCCAATCGGCAGGAGCTAAGGGCGCGAAACTTGAAGTCGCATAAGTGCCACATTGAGCATTGGGCGCCGCACATCATTATGAGTGGGCCGCTTTTGGCCGCCGACGGAAAAAGCCGTGAAGGGCAACTCTACGTCATTGAAGTCGAGAGCGCCGACGAAGCTCGTCGATTTGTTCATGACGACCCGTTCACAATCGCCAAGATCTTCACCCAGATTTCCATCCAGCGATTCTCCCCTAGAATTCACATGGGTCGCAGAACAAAAGACGCGCAGCTAATTGTTTGACGGATCTTCAGAATGCTTCTTCCTTTCCGCCGGGACCGCATTCCAAGGTGGAGTCGGTGACGGAGAACCCGCGGGTGCCGGCGACGGTACTGGGGGAGGGTGTGGGCTGGTTCCCGGTCGTTGGCCTGGTTCGGGGAGAACATGACCTGGGCTCGGTCGGCCGGATAAGGCACTTGCTGATCCAGCGGACAGGGTCAATTGCGAACCCGGGGAGCATGCCCAATGCGACCTGTGGTTCCTGGAGGTGCGGATATCCGTCGGGACCGGAAAGCCCGGGTTTTGTCGTTGCTGGTGATGGTGTGCTCGCATTCGTGGTTCACTATGGCCCGGATGCTCCCGACCCGGATGTTCATTGGACCCGCTGGCTCTGATGTTGGACCTGATCGGTTCCCTTGGCGGGTTGCCGCGGCGGCAGATCTTGGATAGCAAAACGGCCATCGGCCGTGGAACAGCTATGGCGCCGGAGTCGCTGCCTTCGCGGGGTCCTCGCGACCAGGATAGACAGACGGTTGGTCCGGCGAACCGGGGGCCGGCCACGGAACTGCTCGCCCAGGACAGGCCGCGATGTTGCCGCTGCCTCCGGTTCCGCCGTGACAGGGTTCGCTGCGAGAGTCAGGATCCATCGGGACAACTACGGCCGGATGGGGTCCAGAGACTACTCCGTGAAACCGCAGGCGATCGGCAGGTCCGTCGATGACACCGCGAACCTCTGCTGTCAGTTCGTCTCCTCCTGCTACGAGCACGCCTCTCTTATCCTGGCCTCGAACTTTCCTTTCGCCCCGTCTCCAGCCACCGGCTCAACACACGTAAACGGTCTCGTTGCCCTCGACAGGATCGAAGAATACGGCAGTGCAAGCAACGTCAACATGGGCCACTTTTCAATCCGCGAGATGGCTCACCTTCTACCGGCGTTGACATCGCGTCACGATCCGGTTCCAAGGTTATGTGGTGTTGGCGGCCTCACAAGTGAACCATCGATAATTGGTGGCACCAAACAACAGCTCGAACCTTTGAATACGTAGAGGGCCTCGGCGCGGAACTGCACCGCGCCGAGGCCCTCCTGAATGGGTGAACAAGCGCTCCGGCGCCGTCATGCCGAACCGGAAACCGGGCACAAACAGTCACGCCGGCTCCTTGCGATCAGCTCATTCCCACGCTTCGAAAGCTCTCAACCCAGTTGAGCATGCCCATCACATGCCGGACCGCGGCGTCGTGGGCGGCTGCGGAGTCGCCGGACAGGATGGCATCGATGATGGCCTTGTGCCCGGCTACGGAATTTGGCAGTTGTCCAGGTTGGGAGAAGAGGATGTCTCGGGATTGCGTGAGTAGGCCGTTCAGATCTGCGAGCAGCCCTGGCAGCAACACACCTCCTGAGGCCTCAGCTATTGAGCGATGAAAGGCGACATCGAGCAGGGCGAGTTCGGCCGGGTCAACGGCAGAATCTACTGCTTCTGCAAATTCAGAATGAGCACGTTCGATTGCAGCCCGGGCGTCGTCCTTTGTTCCACTCGCGGCCCGCTCGGCCGCGAGGCCGTCCAAGGCCCCACGGACATCAAGGAGTTCGCTCAGTTCGTCCCTGTGCATCTCAAGATATAAGGCGAAGGCCCCAGCGTAGGCACTGGATATTCCCTCCCTCACCCGGGCCCCTTTGCCGTGCTGAATCTCGATGAGTCCCGTCGCTTCCAGACCTGCCAATGCTTCCCGGATGCTCACCCGGCTCACACCGAAGGCCTCACCGAGCTTGCGCTCGGAAGGAAGGAAAGTTCCCGGGGGATAATCCTTTCGTCTAATCGCGGCCAGGAGCTGATCTCTTACCTGCAGAGTTGGGCTAACTCTTTCAACAGCAACGAAAGAGGAGCCGGTATCTGTTTCACTCATTTCTGGCTCCGATCAGACTAGGGAGTACTAAAGGCCAGCGCGGTAGCTCTCATAATCCTGTTGATCAGATGCGATCGTGATGACGGGAGCACCGACTTCCACATCGTCCCCTTCCTGGGCGAGCAGGGCGCCGACAATACCTGAGGTCGGTGCCTCCAACTCGACGGTGATCTTGTCCGTATCGATGGTTGCTAGAATTTGACCCTCCGTTACTGTATCTCCAACGCTGACATTCCATTCAGCAATAGTTCCTGACTCCATAGTGACTCCCCATTTGGGGAGGGGAAATTCATTAGCCATGCTATGTCCTTAGATGTTGATGTTTTGGTTCTGAATTGTGGGCTTGCCAAGCAATGTCCGCACCGATTCAGCGATCTGGTTTGTCATTGGCAAAACAAATTGTTCGAGCACAGGGGCATAAGGAACGGGGGTGTTGCGGCCTCCCACCCGCTGCACAGGGGACCTGAGCACGTCGTAGCAATGCTCTGCTGCCCAGGCGGCGATCTCAGCACCGAACCCACCCCGGGCGGGCGCTTCGTGGGCGACCAGAAGACGGCCAGTCTTCTCAAGGGAGGACCGCAGTCCCTCATAATCAAACGGTACGAGTGTTCTGGGATCGAACACTTCGCAGGAGATGCCTTCTTCGGCCAGCGCCTCGGCCGCCTGCATGGCATATTCCCGAGTTTTTAGGTAGGTGACGATTGTGACGTCCGTTCCCTCCCTGTGGATCCGGCCCGAGCCAAAGGGGATGGGGTCGATTTCAACCACTTCACCGGCCGGACCTCCTCTGCCCACATAAAGACCTTTGTGTTCAAAGAACATGACCGGATCCGGGTCTCGGATTGCGCTTTTCATCAATCCCTTGGCATCTTCCGGCGTCGACGGTGCCAGAACTTTCAGGCCCGGCACATGAGTGAACCACGACTCCAGGCTCTGTGAATGCTGTGCCCCTGTGGACCCATTTGTGCCGGTCACCATTCTCACAACCATTGGCGAGCTGAGCTTGCCACCGGTCATGTAGTGGGTCTTAGCGGCTTGGTTGACAATCATGTCCATAGCCAGCATCGAAAAGTCGCTGAACATGATTTCCGCAATTGGCCGGCCTCCTACGAGCGAAGCTCCCACCGCCGCGCCAACGATGGCTTCCTCGCTAATGGGCGAATCCCAAAGGCGATCCGATCCGAAACGCTCCCAAAGGCCTTTGGTGACGCCGAAGACGCCTCCGGATGCACCGACGTCTTCCCCGATAATGAAGACGGCCGGGTCCCGCTCCATCTCTTCGGTTATGGCCTGACGAATGCCATCTGCAAAGGTAAACTTGCTCATCGGAGAGCCCTTCCGTTGTAGGAATCTACGTAAACGTGTTGCAGGGCATCTTCAGGTGAAGGGTGCTCCTGCTCTTTTGCCCACTCGATGTCGCGGCTCAAACGTTCTTCCACCTCTTGGCGGAGCGCTTCCAGCGACTCTTCAGTGGCTCCCAGTTCATCCCGGAGAACGTTGGGGAACAGGACAAGAGGATCCCGTTTCATCCAAGATTCCACTTCTTCTTTAGGGCGGTATCGCGCCATATCACCTTCGAAGTGACCCTTGTGGCGGTATGTCTTGGCTTCAATAAGAGTGGGGCCCATCCCGTTCCGGGCCCTGTCGGCTGCTTCAGCCGCTACTTGCCGCACTGCAAGGACATCATTTCCGTCGACGACCACGCCTGGCAATCCGTATGCAGATGCCCTATCGGCGACGTTCTCCAGGAGCATGTGCTCATTCTGTCGGGTGAACTCACCATATAGATTGTTCTCGCAGACAAAGAGGACGGGGAGTTTCCAGAGAGCAGCAAGATTCAGGGATTCGTGGAAGGCCCCCTCGTTGGAAGCGCCATCCCCAAAGAAGGTAACCGCCACCGCGCCGCTACCGGTCCTCTTGAGCTGCAATGCAGCCCCGGTAGCCAAAGGAATGCCACCTCCGACGATCCCGTTTGCTCCCAGGAATCCGAGCTCCGCATCAATCATGTGCAGAGACCCACCCTTCCCCGCGTTATAGCCGGTTGAGCGGGCAAACAGTTCGGCGTACATCCGTGCAGGATCCGCTCCACGTCCGATTAGATGGCCGTGCCCCCTGTGCGTGGATGTGAGCACGTCATTTTCTCCAAGAGCGGCGCAAACCCCCACCGCTACAGCTTCCTGGCCGCTGCAGGGGTGAAGAAAGCCCGGAATCAAGCCGGATGCCCTGAGTTGCGCGGCCCGCTCCTCAAAGCGGCGAATCAGGATCATCCGACGAAGTAGGTCCATCCCTTCTTCCAAATCGATGCCAACGGCTCGAGTTGCCGTTTGGGTTAGAGAGTTAGTCATTTGCGAAATCCTTATCTAAGAGGTCTTGTGCCGCCAGCTACGATGCTGAGAAACCGCCGTCAACCAACATCGCGGAACCCAGGACAAAGGAAGCATCGTCAGACAGAAGAAATGTTGCTGCTGCAGCAATTTCGTCTGGTTCTGCGTAGCGGCCGATGGGGTGCTTGGCGGCGAAATGATCTGGCTCTGATCTTTCAGCATTGAGCTGTCGAAGCAGGGGAGTCATAGTGCCACCTGGGCAGATGCAGTTGGCTCGAATGCCTCTTGAGGCGTACTCCACGGCGATCGATCGCGTGTACTGAAGTATCGCGCCTTTAGCGGCCGCATATGCGGCGAGTTCCGGGGCTCCGCAAACTGCAGCGGTGGAGCCGAACGTGAGGATGGTGCCGTAACCCTGCTCCAACATTTGTGGTATCACGGCACGGGTTGTGAGGAACGTACCCAATACATTGACGTCCAGGACCTTGCGGAACACGTCCTCCGAGAGCTCATGCGTAGGCCCCGATGCCTGGATGCCCGCAACAGCCACCACCGCATCAATTCCACCAAGGGTTTCGTTGACTTCGCTCACCAGCCTTGCCGTATCGGAGGCATTGCAGACATCCATGGCCCCGGCGAACGCCAGCGTCTTGTTCAGCTCTGGCTTGACGAGGTCCGCTCCGGCGACAATGGCACCCTCCGCAGCAAGACGTTGTGCGACGGCCGCGCCGATGCCCCCTGCTGCCCCGGTGATGAGGACTCGACGACCGTTTAAGCCTTTCATAGGATCCTCCCTAAATTTCTGTCTCCACATCTCAACATGTATTACATCATGCCAGTTACCATAGTGGTATGACCAGTGTTTTTTTCGATTCATTTGTACTCCGTTCCGTCACCCTTTCCTCGGCAGCAGTCAAAGTGGACGTCCACCTGCGGGACGGCGCCATAGAAAAGGTCGTGCCGCTGGATGCGCGGGAGCGCCCGCATGCTGGATCAGCGGATGCTGCAGGCGCGTCCCCTAACGAAATGGACATGGATGGGTATCTTCTTCTGCCGTCTCCGGTGGAGCCCCATGCCCATTTGGACAAGGCGCTGTTGGGGCGACGCGTCCCAAACCGCACAGGAGACTTGGCTGGCGCGATTGAGGCGATAAAGGCGGCCTACCCATCCATGACAAGGGACGATATTGGCCGCCGTAGCCTGTTGGCAGTCACGGAAGCTTTGACGCGAGGGTATACGGCAGTTAGAACGCACGTTGACTGCCGCGAGGAGATCGGCACCACCGGCATCGAAGCTATCGTTGATCTCAAGCGAAAACTGACGGGGATCATTGACCTTCAAATTGTGGCCTTGGCCGGAGAGGTCGGCGGTGACGACGGGGCGCCCAACCGGTCGACGCTCCAAGCCAGCCTGGAACTCGGCGCCGACATTGTGGGGGGCGTTCCCTCCCTGGAGCGCAATCCCAAGGCTTCGCTACGTGAGTTGATGGCCATCGCCGGGGACGCGAGGTGTGGCATCGATCTGCATATTGACGAAACAACTGATCCAGACATTTTCGTACTCAGGCAACTGGCCCGCAGCATCCTCTCCTCGGGCTTCGCGTACCCGGTTACGGCCTCACATTGCGTCAGCTTGGGCACGCAATCGGCGGATGCGGCAAGGGAGGCGGTCCAGCTCATCGCCGATTCCGGGATGTCGATTGTGACGTTGCCTCAAACGAACTTGTTTCTTCAGGGAAGAGGCAGCACAACGAGGAAGCCGCGGGGACTTACGGCAATCGAGGACCTCTTGGCAAGTGGCGTTACCGTTGCCGCTGGAAGCGACAACTGGAGGGACCCGTTTAACCCGATGGGGAGGATAGATGCCCTGGAGACGGCCTCCTTGCTAGTATCCGCTGGCCATTTGATGCCAGGCGATGCCTACGTATGTACAAGTACGGGAGCGCGCCGCGCCATGGGCCTTCCGGAGGTTCGGGTCGCCGCTGGATACCCAGCGGACCTGTTGGCTATTCGAGCAAATTCCTTGGAGGAAGCGATGGCCTCCGGAACACTCGATCGAGTCGTCCTCAAGGACGGCCGCGTTGTTGCGCGGACGGAGGTAGCCGTCAACCTCTCATCGCACCTGCAAGCGCTGATTGAAACGGCGGACTACTAAACTGCGCGGCCCGGTCCGACCTTCTGACGCTAGGAGGCCGATGAAAGCAGGCGACGCGTTCTCCTGCAACGTCGAGGGGAATGTTGTGGGCGGCCGGCCAGGGGAGCGCTGCCTTTGAGAAAAAGATAGCCCTTCCGTGGGTTATCTCATATGATGTCTGTTGTACTACCAGTAGCCGTATGATTTCAGTTGCAAGCGGCTTACTGAGGGCTCTAGTGGACGAAGACGTTCAGGCTCGACGCAATGGAATGGGAGAGATGGACGTGGCAAGTGTCGGAATAGTCGTTGAAATGGGTCAGGAGACACGTGTTGCGGCGACACCCAAAACTGTGGGCCAGTTGGCCGTATTGGGCTACACGGTGGTCGTAGAGAAAGGCGCTGGCGAATCTTCGTCCTTTCCTGACGACGCGTACGCCTCAGCTGGAGCGCAGATTGTTGGCGCCGATGAAGCCTGGGGCAGCGATGTGGTGCTGCGTATCAATCCGCCCAGCGAGGAGGAGCTGGATAAACTCTCGGCAGGCGCAACCCTCATCGGGATGCTCAGCCCTGCTCTGCGACCCGAGTTGGTTGATGCGCTGGCAGCGCGACCCATAACAGCCTTGGCGTTGGACGCTGTGCCCCGAATCTCGCGGGCGCAGTCCATGGACGTACTGAGTTCCATGGCCAACATCGCCGGGTACAGGGCCGTCATTGAGGCCGCTCATGAGTTTGGCCGGTTCTTCACGGGCCAGGTCACTGCAGCGGGGAAAGTGCCCCCTGCCAAGGTTCTGGTTGCTGGCGCTGGTGTTGCTGGCCTGGCCGCTATCGGCGCCGCAAGCAGTTTGGGTGCGATTGTGCGGGCGACCGATCCCCGGCCAGAAGTGGCCGACCAGGTGAAATCCATCGGTGGTGAATACCTCAAGGTTGAGGTTGCAGACGAGATGAAGTCATCTGATGGGTATGCCAAAGCCACTAGCGAGGTTTACAACCAACGGGCGGCGGAAATTTACTCGGAGCAGGCACTGGATGTCGACATCGTCATTACTACCGCCCTCATCCCGGGGCGGCCCGCGCCGAAGCTGTTGACAGAAGAAGATGTAGCCAGCATGAAACCGGGCAGCGTCATAATTGATATGGCTGCTGGTCAAGGCGGCAACGTCGCAGGTTCTGTTGCTGGTGAACGTAGGGTCACGGATAACGGCGTTGTCATCCTTGGGTACACGGACCTGCCCGGGCGATTACCTGCCCAAGCATCCCAGCTCTATGGAACCAATATCCTGAACCTCTTGAAACTCCTGACCAAGGGCAAGGACGGACAGCTTGCGATCGACTTCGACGACGTCATCCAACGATCGGTAACGGTTGTCAGGAACGGCGAAAAGACGTGGCCGCCTCCGCCCGTCCAGGTTTCCGCTGCTCCCACTGTTTCGGATGAGTCGACTCGTGCTGACGTCAAGGAACATTTGGCGCGTCAGGCAGCCAAGAAGAAGGGTCTTAGCCCCGCAGTAAAGGCCGGACTGGTTGTTGCGGGGATCGCAGCACTCTTTGGGATCAACGCAATTGCACCGGACCCGCTGCCGCAGCACTTCACAGTGCTGATGCTCTCGGTCGTCGTCGGATTTTACATCATCGGGAAAGTCCATCACGCTCTGCATACTCCATTGATGTCGGTGACGAACGCCATCTCCGGCATAATCGTCGTCGGCGCTTTGCTGCAGGTTACTTCTGCCAACCCGGCTGTACAGGTTGTTTCCGCGACGGCAATCCTGCTCGCAAGCATCAACATCTTTGGCGGTTTCGCCGTCACCCGCCGAATGCTCGCGATGTTCTCCCGCGGAGGGAAATCTCATGAGTAATTACGCGAAGCCAGCGAGTTCAACAACGATCGAGGAGTTCAACCGTGTCTGAAGCCGTCTCCGGTGCTCTAACCGCAGAGTCAATCGCTGGAGCGGCTTACGTCGTTGCCGCACTGGTGTTTATCCTCAGCCTTGCAGGGCTCAGCAAGCACGAAAAGGCGAAGGGCGGTGTGGTTTACGGCGTTACTGGCATGGTGATCGCCCTTTCTGCAACCGTCTGGTTGACCCTTCAGGGTGCATGGGGCAATAACCAAAACTTCAGCGGGATGATTTTTGTCCTGATCGCCGTATTGATTGGTGGGGCCATCGGGCTGTGGCGCGCGCGTGTCGTTGAGATGACCGGCATGCCCGAGCTGATTGCGCTGCTGCACAGTTTCGTGGGCTTGGCAGCAGTTCTGGTCGGATGGAACGGACACTTGGAAACGCCGCACGTTGCCGAGTCCCTTCTGGCCATTCACCACGCGGAAGTCTTCATCGGCGTCTTCATCGGAGCCGTGACATTCACGGGTTCGATCGTCGCCTTCCTTAAACTGTCAGGGCGAATGAAGTCCGCCCCGCTCACCCTGCCTGGCAAAAACGCCATCAACCTAGGTTCCCTGGCAGCATTCGTGGTCCTCACCGTTTGGTACGTCAATGACTCGCAACTTGGCTTGCTCATCGCAGTTACAGTCCTGGCGTTGGGTCTGGGCTGGCATCTCGTAGCATCCATCGGCGGCGGAGACATGCCAGTGGTCGTGTCCATGCTCAACAGCTACTCAGGATGGGCGGCTGCAGCCGCAGGCTTCCTGTTGAACAACGACCTCCTTATCATCACTGGTGCACTGGTGGGCTCCTCCGGTGCGTACCTTTCCTACATCATGTGCAAAGCGATGAACAGGTCCTTCATCTCCGTCATCGCTGGCGGGTTTGGTGTGTCCGCACCGAAAGCGAAAGATGCTGAATACGGTGAGCACCGCGAGATTTCGGCTCAAGAAACAGCGGAGCTGCTGTCGAATGCCTCAAGCGTCGTCATCACCCCTGGGTACGGCATGGCCGTCGCACAGGCACAATATCCGGTCGCCGAGCTTGCCCATAAATTGAAGGAACGCGGAGTTGATGTCCGCTTTGGCATCCACCCTGTCGCTGGACGATTGCCCGGCCACATGAACGTCCTCTTGGCTGAAGCGAAAGTGCCCTACGACATCGTCCTGGAGATGGACGAAATCAACGATGATTTGGACGCAACGTCGGTGGTGCTGGTCATTGGAGCGAATGACACAGTCAACCCGGCGGCAGCCGAGGATCCAAGCAGCCCTATCGCAGGAATGCCCGTGCTGCGCGTCTGGGAAGCCGAGAATGTTGTTGTCTTCAAGCGCTCCATGGCAGCAGGATACGCGGGCGTACAGAATCCTCTATTCTTCCGAGATAACTCCCAGATGCTGTTCGGCGACGCCAAACAGCGCGTGGAAGAGATACTTCGGGCATTTTAGGTCTGCCCATAGCTGATGGCCCGCTGCAACCTGGGATGACGTCCGGGGGCCTAGTGGATCAGAGCAGTGCGACAACGGACAAGGAGACCGGCCGTGCGTGAACGCCCGTGGCTCGCCCGTGTGAGGAGGAAAGAGCTGAGAGCGCGGCGGAAGAACGAACTGCCCTATGCCGACGCACCCGTGGTCGAGACAGATGTTTTCGATCTGGACAGGATTACGGCTGCTCCGTGGGTGGGCCTTCATCACCGGCACGAGTTCCTTCTTCACTTGAATCATGAATTCCTCGGTAAAACCGCAGGAGATTGAAGAACGTTTTCATGTCCTGATTCGGTCCGATCGCCACCATTCCCGTGCGCGCTGCAGCCCTCATTTGCAAACTTGAAACCAAACGGCTGAGATGTAATGAGATATGGCACCATGAAACTCAAGGAGTGGCCTGAACCGACTATTTCCCTGCCACAGTCACACCAGTCTTCTGCTGACTTGGCCAGAGTCGAGATACAAAGGCTCATCATCTCGGGTGAATTTATGCCGGGAGACCGCTTGCGGGAACGCGAGCTATCCCAAATTCTGGCTTTATCGAGGATCCCTGTCCGCGAGGCACTCCAGCAGTTGCAGGGGGAAGGTTTCGTTAAGTCGTCACTAAGGCGCGGGGCAATTGTAAAGCGCATTACTTTAAGCGACGTCAACGAGCTCTTCGACCTGCGACTCACTTTGGAGGTCTTCGCCGCCAGCTGCGCTGCGCAGTCGGTGCACAACGGGCATCCAGCGGAGCATCTGCAATGCCTCCTTGCTCAAGCAGAAGAAGCGAGCGTCCGCCAAGATCCGCTAGGTCTAGCTCACTGCAACACGGCATTGCATGCGGAAATCGTCGTCCTTTGCGGGAATTCGCTGCTGGAGCGAACCGTCAGTCCGCTCCTCAGCAGATTGCATTGGTTGTTTTCGCTAAGTGGAAAAAGCTCCCTCGAAAGCCAGTGCCCACAGCACCAAGGGCTGATACAAGCGATCCAAAGGGGTGCCACGGATCTAGCAGGAGCACTTGCCATAACCCATATCGAACTCACACGAGAACGCGTCATCCAGGCCTTGGCTGAACGTCTTCAAGCCCCCTAACTCACTTGAGGGTTCACCGCGATGCCGGGGGTGAAGATTTCCTCTTCAAGCCGACCAGCAGGCCGGTGAGCATGAGGACGACGGAGCACTTGTTTTCCCGATGGTCGATGGCAGTTCCTTGATCAGGTGAGTCTGGTTCGATGCTGGCTTGGTTGGTGCGCGGTCATTCGGCAAAATGCGCTATTGGTTCGGCTTCGTCCGAGGAGTGGTGGTGACGAGGATCGGGGCTTCGATCTGATGCTCCTCCCTGAGCCAGTCCGGCAGCATCCGGTCGACGAACAAGGTCAGTTCTGTGGCTGTC
This sequence comes from Paenarthrobacter sp. A20, assembly GCF_024168825.1. Lineage (NCBI taxonomy): Bacteria > Bacillati > Actinomycetota > Actinomycetes > Micrococcales > Micrococcaceae > Paenarthrobacter > Paenarthrobacter sp. A20. The sequence goes on from NZ_JALJWH010000001.1 coordinate 3,266,139, forward strand.
TGTGTGGGCTTTTCGAGCCAGTCGAGAAGCAGTGAGAGGATCGCGCCCACGAGAAACACTGCTGCCTGCTTGGCGTCGAGGCCTGCAGGCCTAGCTTCAACCGCCGCAATGGCCGCGGTGAGGTGGGTGACCAGCGTTGAGTGGAGTTCGGCGAGTGCGGGCGTCTGGGTACCCGGGGTCAACACGGCTAGGCACAACACCCTGTGCTCGGCAAGGTGGGTGAAGAACTCCTCAAACCCGACCTGCGACACGACGGCCGGAGTGGACTGATCCTCATCCTCGCGGAGCATCGGCTTGAATGCGTCGAGCAACTCCCTGAAGGCTGCGACACCCACATTTTCGGCGCCGGTGAAATGGTTATAGAACGAGCTCCGACTCACGGCAGCCTCTTGGACCAGCGAGGAGACCGTCGGTGATGACTGGCCGCTTTCAAGTTGGCGCTCAAACGCGTCAAGCAAAAGCTGGCGCGTGCGCACGGCCCGCGGATCCGCTGCGTTGCCTTCGCGCATGAATACTGCAGGAGGCGTGCCGGTGAGGCCCATCGCGTCCCCTCTCCCCATAGTCTCTTGGACCTATCCTACGATTGCCCATCGACATCAACTATCGTACAGTTGTCCATCAGTGCTTGAGAGCGACAGTTTTCGGGCCTTGACCTGAAGGAGGACAAAGATGTCAGCAGTGGACAGGTTCGATCCGGAAATCTTGGCGCTTTTCACGGCGGCCGCCAGTTCAACCACCGAGAGTCCTGAATTCATCATGCCCGAACGTGGCGACGCGATGGGCCTGCGGTCCGTCATTGACGCAGGCCTTGCCGTCATCCCACGACCCGTAGTCGCAGGGGTGTCGGGAGATCCGCACAGGGCCGAACGTAGGGACGGGGCCGGCATGGAACTGCGTTGGTACTCCCGCGACGATGATGATCGGGAAGATCGGGCGGCCATCGTCTATTTTCACGGTGGAGGCCGGGTCGCCGGAAAGATTGACCACTACGACGGCGTCATCCGACACTACGTCCAGGAAACCAATGTGCCAATGCTGCTGGTCGACTATGGCTTGGCTCCGGAGTACACGGGAACCTCCGCGCAGGAAGATGGACTTGCCGGCCTTGAATGGCTCATCAACCACGCCACGGACCTGCGCGTGGACCCCGCTCGGATCGGCGTGATGGGCGACAGCGCTGGAGGCGGCGTGGCCGCAGGAACGGCAATCCTCGCCCGGGACAAGGGCGTCGGTGTAGCGAAGCAAATCCTGATCTACCCCATGCTTGACGACCGCACCACGGTCCCGGATCCGGCCTTGGACGGCTTGGCCACCTGGACGCCCGATACGAACTGGACGGGTTGGCACGCCGTCCTCGGGGACAGCATTGGCGGCGGGAACGTCTCGCCCGTAGCCGCCCCGGCACGCCTGGAGGACTTCTCGGGCCTCCCGCCCGCTTACATTGAGGTTGGCGACCTCGACATCTTCAGGGACGAATCCATTTCCTACGCGCAGCGGCTGCACCACGCAGGAATTCCTTGCGAACTCCACGTGAATGCGGGTGTCATACACGGCCACGACCTCATGAGTTTTGACATGCAGGTCACGCGGCGCACCATCGCCGATAGATGCCGAGCCATATCGACCCTGTAACCCGCCGTGGCACGTCCGGGAAGTCTGATTAATCGCCCTCCCGGGGTCGTCAGAATCGGTCGCGGATCCAGAACGGACGCCCGGCAAAGGTTGCATTCCCATGCTTCGTCGTCGGCCTCCGGTACCTTGAGTCCGTCAACAATCCGCAATCCCGCACAGCACTGCGCTGGAGGCTGCGGCCGGGGTTGGGCACGGCGGAATGCGCTCCTGAGGATCTGTTCTTCTGGTGCGGCGATCTTGCTGGATGTTTCATCGTTCGAGCGAGTAGACGATTTGCGAAGGCTGCGGCACTCGCTTGCTGCGGCCCTCCAAACGCTCACAAGAGTGTCGGCTCGCTGTTCTTCGGCGGTCGATCGAGCAAAAAGGAAGTGTGGACAATGTCCACACTTTCCACTTCGGACTGCCTCGTTCAGCCGCCGGACTGGCCCGGATTCCGCATGTTTCCGCCACTTCCCAGTGTTTTCAAGGCTCGGAATCCCGTTCGAGTCCCACCTCGGGCACGGCATACCCCCTCGTCAGAGGGGGTTTTTGCTTTAACGTGTTGACATTCTGGGTTAAAAGGTCCCTCTGACACTGGCCTCGGGGTGTGCCTGGCGCCGCGGGTCGCCCGTTCGGTTGCGGGGGAGCGGGGTCGGGGTCCTGGCTGGTGGGCCCTCCGCTGGCTCTGATATGAGGGTACGAGGTCCTCTCTTGGTTCTTCAGGTAGGTCGTGGTTGTCCTACACCTCTTCATGGGTAGGGGGACTGCGCGCAACATGACCTTCGAGAACCTTCGTCAAAGTTCCTGGATTTGGCTCGTTGCTGGAGTTGTGAGCCTTGGCTGGGGAAGCCTTAGTGAGGGCAAAGGTCGGGTGCGAAATGTACACGCCTTAATCTGATTTGATCCAGTACATGCATCCTTCGGTCCATGCGTTCATTCAGCAATGAGCCTTGGGCGACGTGACGTCCAGGGCTCGCGGAAGCATCAACGTTGACTGCTCAATCTCCTCGGAAGTCCCGGAATGGGCGGGCCGTGGTAGTGAGAGCGGCGCCTTGGCGAGGCACGTCGTTGGCTAAGAGGAACGGGTCGGGCGCGCTAATGCTTACTGACGGTGCTGTGACGCATAAACAGCGCCGGCACTGTACAAGGATGGACGATTCTATACATCAGGGCGATATTCTGCTTTCATGCCCCTCACACTCAGTGCATTGACCGGTAACACGGACCTGCGGCTCCAAGTGAAACATTGGACTCGCGAAACTGATCCGATGGTCACGGGGGCGCATGTCTCTGAGCTGCTGCGTCCCAGCGAATGGCTGGCGGGCGGGGAGATTTTGATGACTATCGGGCTGCTGCTCCCCGTTACCGTCACGGCCGAGGATTGCCGTTCGTACGTTCGGGATGTCAAGGGTGGCGGTGCTGTCGCCCTCGCTCTTGGCCTGGGCAGCGATTTGCCTCACCAATCGGTACCAAGGACCCTTGCTGAAGCCGCAGCGGCGGAGGACCTGCCTCTTTTCGGTGTTCCCGAGGACGTGCCGTTCATTGCCATCACGAGCGCGGTCTATAAGGCGCTCGTCGCGGACGAGCGCCAGTCCCTTGACCGCTTGGTTGACCTTCACAAGGCCCTGACTTTCAGTGCCGCTTCCGGCGGAGGACTTGAGGCGATTGTTGCGACCTGGACATCGGCTACGAACATAGGTGCCATTGTCACCGACCCGCTGGGCCTGCGGATCGTGACAAGCGACACCGTCGGTGCCCAGCCAACGGACGAGATGCTGCGCGACCTTGCCAATGTCTTGGCTCCCAAGGGGTTAAGGAGCGCGATGAAGACGACGATCGAGGACATCCCTCTTGAGATCCAGCCCTTGGGGACTACCCGGCTGCGCGGCTTCGTGGTCCTCGTCGGCAACGCGGGGTCACGAATGCCGGTGGCAATCACCGCACTCACCTCAATTCTTGCCCTTGAGTTTGAGCGTCGATGGCTGTCCAGCGAGCCGGACCGACACCAACGTGCCCGGGCCTTTCAGAGAGTGCTGGTTGCCGAATCCGAAAGCGACGCGGAGGCCCTGCTTCGTGCCTCCGGACTAACCGGCGAGGAGTTCCGCTGCATCGCCGTCGACCCGGGGGCGGGTGCCGCGGCCGATTTGGTCGCCGATCTTTCCCTGACGATTCGCGGTGGCCTCATCCGCCACACCAACGGAGGCCCTGTGGAGGCCATCGTCATGGCCGACGCCGACATAGAACAGGACCTTCGTAGGTTCGCACCCAACTTAGCCGCCGGAATCGGAGCCTCAACAACGCCAGGCACACTTGCTGCATCCCAGGCACAGGCGGTGGCCGCACTGGTCACCAGCCGCAACCTCGGTCACCCGGTGACCTACCGGCGCGGCTTCACCCAAACCTGGCTCACCAACGCCACTGATTTGGAAATGGCGCAGACATTCAGCGACGCAGTCCTCGCCCCCCTCAGCAACGCCGATCCGAGTGGAGCGCTCCTGGCGACCGTCGAGGCCTGGCTGACCGCGAACTGTCAGATCGACCCCGCCGCAGATCGCCTTCACGTCCATCGGCACACCGTGCGCTCCCGGCTCCGGAAGATCGAACAGCTCATTGGCCAGCCCTTGGACCAGCTGGATACCCGGGTGGAACTATGGCTTGCCCTGACAGCGAAGGGCCTGCACCGTCTTCCAACGGGCAGGCCCAACACCTGAGCTAAACCCTTGAGAGCACGGCCGGGTTTTGATCTACGCCCAGATCTTCCATGGCTACGCTCCAAGAGGACTGCTGCCGGATGTGCCGACGGGCAACCCCTATCTGTCGTCGCATGTTGATCCCGCAGGCAGCGGAGATCCGGTCCCCCGATCGTGCGAGCGCCAGGAATCCGCCGTCAGGGAGCTCATCGTGCACCACCATCATCTGGTCCCCGCTTGCCACGCCGACGAATTGTAGGCGTTTGCCGTATAGGTCGGACCAGTAGTACGGGACGGTGTCGAATGGCTCTTTCGCATCGCTGACGGCGTTGTGTCCCGCATTAACACCTTGCTCGGAAGCGGCCGTCCAGTGTGGACTTCTAAGCTGCTGGTCAAAGAGTTTGCTGGGCCAGGATGCGATATCGCCAGCTGCGTAGACACCGGGCGCTGCCCGGAGGAATTCGTCGCACACCACGCCGAATCCATCGAGTTCGATACCTGATCCTGCCAGCCATTCTGTTGCTGGCTCGCCGCCAATTCCGTAGGCGACGACATCGGCGGGGACCATCGACCCGTCGGAGAGCAGGATGGAGGATTCGCTGACCTCGGCGATGCTGCATCCGAGCCTTACGTCTACGCCGTTCGAGCGGTGCAGTTGGACGAGGGCATCGGCCACCTGATCACCGAGTGCCCCGGAGAGTGGCTTCCTTACTGTGCTGATGAGCGTCACGCTTATGCCCCTGGAGCGTGTTGAGCTCGCCAGCTCCGAACCGATGAAACCTGCCCCGAGTATCGCCACGTGCCTGGCGCCGGAAGCGAGGCGTTCCCGAAGCCGCATCCCGTCCGTCACTGTGCGGACAGGGTAGAGATTCTGCTCCTCTCGATTGGTGCTGAAGGTGCGGGAGCGGTAGCCCGTGGCCAGGATGATCGAGGAGTAGTCCAGCCATGCCTGACCCACCCGGACGCGTTTGCCGGGAACATCCAGCTGCTCTGCAGCCTGCCCGAGACGCAGTTCGATGTTGAGTTCGTTTCTGAGCTCGTCGGGGTCGCGAAGGAGCACGTCGGGCGGTGCAGGTGCGGTGATGAAGTCCTTCGACAACGGAGGCCGGTCGTAGGGTGGGTGCTCCTCGTCCCCGATCATCACCAGCGCTCCGGTATAGCCGGCCCGCCTGGCGCCTTCCGCTGCCCTCAGGCCGGCAAGGCCGGCGCCGATGATGATGACGGGCGCGTCAGCGTTCTGTCTCATCATGCCGCCCGCATCTGCACCGTCATGGGGAACGCGGAGTACCCCCAGACGCCGATCCGATCACGTCGGACCACTTGTTCGGTGGCAACCTCAAACGACTCCCAACGGCTTACCGCGTGCTTCAGGACGGTGATCAGTTCCAGGCGGGCGAGATGCTGGCCGAGGCAAGCATGGATACCGCCCCCGAAAGTGATGTGCGGATTGGGTGTCCGGTGGATGTCGAGAACGTCCGGGTCGCTAAACACTCGGGGGTCGCGGTTCGCGGCCAGGATGGCAAGTTGGATGGAGTCTCCGGGGCGGATGACGTGTTCTCCCAGAGATATGTCCTTGACGGCCACACGGCCTGTGAACGGAGAGGGGGTTGCGAAGCGCAGGAACTCCTCGGCGGCTGCAGGGATCAGACTTGGATCGGCTTGGAGTTCCTTCCACACCTGTGGGAATTGCGTCATTGCCTCGAAGGCGGCCGGGATGATCGTGGTTGTTGTTTCGGTTCCCGCGGCGACGAGTTCGATGAGGCGGACAACGGCTTCCTGTTCGGAAAGCAGCGTTCCTTCTTCCATGCCTTGGTACAAACGCTGCAGTACGGTCCCGGCGGGCGCGGTGGAAGCATGGTCCCGAAGCACTCCCTGCAAGTAGTCCTCGAGTGCAGTGGCTGCTTTATCGCTGGCCTCGAGGCTGTCACTGTCCAGGTGCGGTTCCAGCGACCGGGTGAGATCAACGGCCCAATGGTTGAGCTGGAGTGGATCTTCGGCGTCGAAGCCAATCAGCTTGGTGACCACCGCCAACGGTAGCGGCACCGAGATTGAGTCGAGGACGTCAAACCGGGTATCTTCCTCGATGCACTCAAGCAGCGCGATGACAGTCTGCTCGACTGTCTCAGCGTAGTCCCGCTCTACGGACCGCCGTGTGAGCAGTGGTGCCGTGTGCCGGCGCAGCCGCGGGTGGTCGGGCAGATCCGTGGTGACCAGGGCATTTTCGATTCCGCGGGAGATTGCTGTGCCCTTACCAAATGGGCATTGCTCTGCGTAATCGTTGATTTTGAACAGGCTCGCCTGGGCGTCCTCGAGGTTGTTGAGCACCATAACGACGTCTGCGTGGCGGCTGACGACCCAGCTTCCGGCGCTGTCGGACCAGAACACGGGGTGCTCCTCGCGCATCTTGTTGAAGGCCGGTACAGGGTTCTGATAAAGAGTCGGGTCCGCGAAGTCAAGTGGTTCTTTCATTGTGGGGTCCTTTCGGTGAGTTTGTTGGAGGTGGCTCGTTCTTCCTGGCGGGACAACGCGACAAAGAGCACGGCGGCAACCGTCCCACCGAGAACGATGGACATGTCGATGCCGCCGAGCATTGCGGCTATGGGCCCCTGGTATGAAGCCCCATTCAGTGACAGCAGTGCCACCACTGAGCCGCCGAGCAGCGCGCAGATCCCGGAGAGGCGGAATCCGCCTCGATGCCAGTACGGGCCTCCCTGGGAGGGGTTGGACAGGGCGACGCCGTCGTAGCGACCTTTGCGGCGAACGCTGTCGACGAGATAGATGGCTGTCAGGGGCATTGCCACTGAGCCCAAGCACGTCAGCCCTAGCTGGAGGATGTTCAGGAAGCTGTCCGCGAAGAAGAGCACGTAGACCGTGCCGATAGCCGCAGTTAGACCGAGCCCGGTCACTGCAACCACACGGGACACAGGCACCCCGGCGGCTTGGACAGCAAGGCTTCCTCCGTAGATGGTCATGACTGTGTTCATGATCGAACCAATGACGATGACCACGACGAGCACGGTGCCGAACCATTCTGGAACGAGGTTCATCAGTCCTGTGACGGGTTCGGACATGTCCGTGGCCGTGGCGGCAAGGACGCCTACCAGCTCCAGTCCGACGAGGGGGATCATGCCGCCGAGCCCGACGGCGAGAACGATGGGCTTGCGTCTGGTGGTGCTGGGGATGTGCCGGGCAAAGTCCGCTGCGCTGCCCCAGGACAGCGGCATCGCGATGCACAACGTCAGCGCGACGACGAAGCCTATGACAGGATTCTCCGTCGGGACCGGTTGGAAGGATGCCAGGTCCACTTTTTGGAAGACGAAGAATCCGAGCAGAACGAAAGCAGCAGCGATAACCACGGTGAGCACGCCGCTGGTCTTTACCATCATGTTGTAGCCGTACATTGCCAGTCCCGTGGATGCCAGCACGATGATTCCGCAGACGATAGCCGTCGTGGCGACGTCTGGTGCCATGCCAAGCCGCTCGGCAACGACCAAACCACCCTGCGTACCGATCACGAGATTGACGATGGTGACCAGGGTCGACAGAACGACTACCACGCCGGCCCCAAAGACCTTGTTTCCCCGCATGCCGAAAAGAGCACGCGTGATAATCGATGTTGGCACTCCGGATGCGGCGCCGATACTGGCGAACCAGCCCATGAGGAACATGAGGCTGTTGGCCACAAGAATGACCACCACGGCCTGCCACATGCTCAGGCCGAACACCATGATCGTCGCGCCTATGACAACGTACAGCTGGGTCACATTGGCTGAAAGGAACATGAAAAAGAGGTCACGCGGTCTTCCGGATCGTTGCTCATCGGGGATGAAGCTCGCGCCTTGGACTTCGATGGCAGCTGCGCTTTCCTTCATCTCGGGACCTACGCGTTCTCTGCGGAGGATGAGGGATCGGGTTCAGCGAGGGTGATTGCCTGTGTGGGGCACTGTGCGCAGGCGGCCTGCACTTCGGCGAGCGTTGCGCCGTGCACTTCGGCGATGAGGACGCGAGCAATTCCGTCGTCCTCGATGAGGAAGGCATCGGGGGCGAGCTCCTCGCAGACCCCGTGCCCTGTGCACTTGACCTGATCAACAAATACGCGCATTGGCTGTCCTTAGTTCATGGTGAAGATTGATCGACTGGTTGGGCAAGCCGTGCTGGCGCGCCAACTCATACCCGGAACACTATGGCCCCCGTCACACCCGCGTACATGTCCATGGCGTATAAGTTTCCGTAAAAAGTTGTATGTCATGTACATCGCGGTGAGGTCGGCGTGCGTGGTGAAGTTGCGGGACGCAGAGTAGCCCTCTGCCTCGTTCGTTCCTCTTCGTGCAAGGAGAAATGTCAATGACGACAACAGAAGACCAGCAGGGCCGCAGTCTCCTGAATGAATCCAACGCACCTACGCGTTACGCTCAACGTTCCGTGGGGCCGTTCTCCCTGGCTGCCATCTGGTTTGCCATGGCGATCCAAGTGGCCATATTCATTGCCGCGGGGCAACTGACGGCCAGTTTTCAGGTATGGCAGGTCATCGTGGCCATTGCCGCGGGTTGTACCATCGCCGTCGTCGTGGTGTTTTTCACGCAGAGTGCGGCCATTCGCTGGGGTATCAACTTCACTGTGGCGGCGCGGATGCCGTTTGGTATCCGGGGATCGTTGATCCCCATCGTTGTGAAGGCATTGCTCTCATTGTTTTGGTTCGGCTTTCAGACGTGGCTCGGAGCGCTGGCACTTGATGAAATCACCCGGATCCTCACAGGGTTCTCAAACCTGACCTTGTGGGTGCTCATCTTCGGCGCTGTGCAGGTGGTGACCACCTTCTACGGCATCAGCTTCATCCGGTGGATGAACATCTTTGCCGCACCGGTGTTGCTGGCCATGGGTGTGTTCATGGTCTACCTGATGCTTGATGGCGCCGGAGTGACGCTTCGGGAGGTCATGATCATGGGTGGTGAGACTCCGGGGTTGCCGTTTTCCACGGCGGTCATGATCTTCGTCGGGGGGTGGATTGCCGTGGTGGTGAGCATCCACGACATTGTGAAGGAATGTAAGGTCGCCCCGACTCAGCCCGGGGAAGGTCGTGCCAAGTCCGATGCCAAGTATGCGGCGGCCCAATGGTGGGGAATGGTGCCGGCGTCAGTCATTTTCGGATTTATCGGAGCCGCGTCGATGGTGTTGGTGGGGGAGTGGAACCCGGTGTTCGCCATCACCAAGGTCGTAGGCGAAGTGTCCGTTCCCATGGCCATTCTTTTCCAGGTATTCGTTCTGCTGGCAACCTGGTCCACCAACCCCGCCGCCAATCTCCTGTCTCCTGCTTACACGCTGTGCAGCACCTTCCCCCGCGTTTTCAGCTTCAAGACAGGCGTCATCGTCTCAGGCGCCGTCGGCTTGTTGATGATGCCATGGCAGTTCGCCGACACGCTTAATAGCTTCCTGAACATCCTGGCCAGTGCGCTGGGTCCACTCGCAGGCATCATGATCACCGACTACTTCCTGGTTCGCCGGGGCAGGGTCAGCCTCCAGGACCTGTATCGGACCAAGGGCATCTATACCTATTGGCACGGGTTCAACTGGGTTGCGCTCGCGGTCTACGTGGTTGCCTTGGCCCTGGCCTTCCTGACACCTGACCTCATGTTCATCACTGGCCTTGCTGCCGCAGTGGCTTTGCACTATCCCGCCATGAGGTGGGTGGCGAAGAGGTTCCCGCTGTTCTCCGAGGCGGAAAGCGCGAATGAAGACTACCTGCTGGAACAGGAGGGCAGGGAACTTACCACTCACCAATGAAGCCAACAGATAACCAGATAAGCAGTATCTCTTCCCAGAAGGAGTGGAGCGTGTTTGACGTTTCAAAAAACTACCGGGGCGTGGCCCATGGGCATGTCCCGATCATTCACCTGCAGGAGGGAACACCGTGAGGATCCTCGTGATCAATCCCAACAGTTCCAGCGCCCTTACTGAATCGGTTGCGGACGCAGCGCAACAAGTCGTAGCGCCCGGCACCATAATTTCTGCCATCAACCCCTCCAGAGGACCCGCCGTCATTGAGGGCAGCTACGACGAAGCACTGGCAACGTTCCATCTCATCGAAGAGGTCGAGCGCGCTGAGCGGGAAAACCCGCCTGACGCCTACGTCATCGCATGTTTCGGGGATCCGGGACTTGACGCGGTCAAGGAGCTGACTGACAGGCCAGTGGTAGGGGTTGCCGAAGCTGCAATCCACATGTCTTCGTTCGTCGCGGCCACCTTCTCCATTGTCAGCATCCTTCCGCGGGTCAGGAAACATCTGCACGAACTGGTACGGCAAGCGGGGGCGACGAATCGCCTCGCCTCCATCAAGCTCCCAAACCTGGGGGTGATGGCTTTCCATGAGGACGAACACGCCGCACTGGAGACGCTCAAGCAAGCCGCCAAGGAGGCGGTCCAGGAGGACGGCGCCGAGTCGATAGTGCTCGGATGCGCCGGCATGGTGGGGTTCGCCCGTCAACTGAGCGTTGAGCTCGGCGTTCCTGTCATCGACCCCGTCGAGGCAGCTTGCCGCGTGGCCGAGAGTCTGGTCGCTCTGGGCTACCAGACCAGCAAAGCGAACTCGTATCAAAAACCGACAGAGAAGCAGTACCTCTAGCTAAAAGGAGTGGAATTAGTGTTTGACGTAATAGTTAAGAACTGCCGTCTGGTATCCAGCGACGGAATCACCGAGGCAGACATTCTGGTGAAAGACGGCAAAGTCGCCGCCATCAGCGCGGACACGAGTGATGTCGAGGCCAGCCGAACCATTGACGCGGGTGGCAAGTTCGTGATGCCGGGCGTGGTCGATGAACATGTGCATATCATCGACATGGATCTCAAGAACCGGTACGGCCGCTTCGAACTCGATTCCGAGTCTGCGGCCGTGGGAGGCATCACCACCATCATCGAGATGCCGATCACCTTCCCACCCACCACCACTTTGGACGCCTTCCTCGAAAAGAAGAAGCAGGCGGGGCAGCGGTTGAAAGTTGACTTCGCGCTCTATGGAGGCGGAGTACCGGGAAACCTGCCCGAGATACGCAAAATGCACGACGCCGGCGCTGTGGGCTTCAAGTCAATGATGGCAGCCTCAGTGCCGGGCATGTTCGACGCCGTCAGCGACGGCGAACTGTTCGAAATCTTCCAGGAGATCGCAGCCTGTGGTTCAGTCATCGTGGTCCACGCCGAAAATGAAACGATCATTCAAGCGCTCCAGAAGCAGATCAAAGCCGCTGGCGGCAAGGACATGGCCGCCTACGAGGCATCCCAACCAGTCTTCCAGGAGAACGAGGCCATTCAGCGTGCGTTGCTACTGCAGAAAGAAGCCGGCTGTCGACTGATCGTGCTTCACGTGAGCAACCCTGACGGCGTCGAGCTGATACATAGGGCGCAATCCGAGGGCCAGGACGTCCACTGCGAGTCGGGTCCGCAGTATCTGAATATCACCACGGACGACGCCGAACGAATCGGACCGTATATGAAGGTCGCCCCGCCCGTCCGCTCAGCCGAGATGAACGTCAGATTATGGGAACAACTCGAGAACGGGCTCATCGACACCCTTGGATCTGACCACGGCGGACATCCTGTCGAGGACAAAGAACCCGGCTGGAAGGACGTGTGGAAAGCCGGCAACGGTGCGCTGGGCCTTGAGACATCTCTCCCTATGATGCTGACCAATGGAGTGAACAAGGGCAGGCTATCGTTGGAACGCCTCGTCGAGGTGATGTGCGAGAAACCTGCGAAGCTCTTTGGCATCTATCCGCAGAAGGGCACGCTACAGGTTGGTTCCGACGCCGATCTGCTGATCCTCGATCTGGACATTGACACCAAAGTGGATGCGTCGCAGTTCCGATCCCTGCATAAGTACAGCCCGTTCGACGGGATGCCCGTCACGGGTGCGCCGGTTCTGACGATGGTGCGCGGAACGGTGGTGGCAGAGAAAGGAGAAGTTCTGGTCGAGCAGGGATTCGGCCAGTTCGTCACCCGTCGCGACTACGAGGCGTCGAAGTGACCCTGCAGGAAGCGCAAGCGGAGCGCATTGAGAAAGAGATCCGGGAGCTCTCCCGGTTCTCGGCGGAAGGCCCCGGTGTTACCCGGCTGACCTACACTCCAGAGCACGCCGCCGCTCGGGAAACGCTCATTGCGGCTATGAAGGCCGCCGCCTTGAGCGTTCGTGAAGACGCTCTCGGCAACATCATCGGCCGACGTGAAGGCACTGATCCCGAGCTACCTGCGATCGCGGTGGGTTCACACTTCGATTCTGTCCGAAACGGCGGGATGTTTGATGGCACTGCAGGCGTGGTGTGCGCTCTTGAGGCTGCCCGGGTGTTGCAAGAGAACGGTTACGTGAATCGGCATCCACTGGAGTTCATTGCCATCGTTGAGGAGGAAGGGGCCCGCTTCAGCAGTGGCATGTTGGGCGGCCGCGCCATTGCAGGGTTGGTCGCCGACAGGGAACTGGACTCTTTGGTTGATGAGGATGGAGTGTCCGTGAGGCAGGCGGCTACTGCCTTCGGCTTGAAGCCGGGCGAACTGCAGGCTGCAGCCCGCTCCGCGGCGGACATGCGTGCTTTTATCGAACTACACATTGAGCAAGGACCGCTCCTTGAACAGGAGCAAATAGAGATCGGCGTCGTAACCTCCATCGTTGGCGTTCGCGCATTGCGGGTTATGGTCAAAGGCAGAAGCGACCACGCCGGCACAACCCCCATGCACCTGCGCCAGGATGCGCTGGTACCCGCCGCCCTTATGGTGCGGGAGGTCAATCGGTTCGTCAACGAGATCGCCGATGGCACAGTGGCTACCGTTGGCCACCTCACAGTGGCCCCCGGTGGAGGCAACCAGGTCCCGGGGGAGGTGGACTTCACACTGGACCTGCGTTCTCCGCATGAGGAGTCGCTCCGCGTGCTGATCGACCGCATCTCGGTCATGGTCGGCGAGGTCGCCTCCCAGGCCGGTGTGGCTGCCGATGTGGATGAATTTTTCAATCTCAGCCCGGTGCAGCTGGCTCCTACCCTGGTGGACGCCGTTCGCGAAGCGGCCTCGGCCCTGGAGTACACACACCGGGATATCAGCAGCGGGGCGGGGCACGACTCGATGTTCATCGCCCAGGTCACGGAGGTCGGAATGGTTTTCGTTCCAAGCCGTGCTGGCCGGAGCCATGTTCCCGAAGAATGGACCGATTTCGATGATCTTCGCAAAGGAACTGAGGTTGTCCTTCGGGTAATGAAGGCACTGGACCGGTAGGAGTGCGGTCACACACCGGCCGCTAGGAGTGAGGGGCTGCGCAAAAGATGTACTTACAGCCCTTCACTCCCACTGTGTCGAGTTATTCAGCGTTTGACGGGTACAGGGCGGTCGGATTTTGGTATTCCCTACCGGCGGCTGGGAAATCGGGCTTGGCGTCTCGCCCCTTTTCCCTTGTATGAATTGGTGGTGGGGATGGGGACTAGATGTGGGATTCGAACCGGATGCGTTCTTCATCGACGGTCACGCCCAAGCCAGGCGCATCCGGCACTGTGGCAATGGCATTGGTGATGGTGAGGCCTTCGACGTAGAGGTCATTGAGGAGTTCGGGGCCGTTGAGTTCTGCGGGGAGGGCCAGTTCCAGATTGCTGAAGAGATGAAGGGAAGCCGCGAACCCGATGCCGCAGTCGGTCAGTCCACTGGCCAGAATTTCCGTGCTGTTGGCGGTGGCGACGGCGGCCGTCTTCATGGCGTTACGGATTCCGCCGGACTTGCAGATCTTGATGACCACCATGTCGGCTGCACCGAGGGCAATAGTCCTGGCTAAGTCCTGCGAGGTAAAGCTGCCCTCGTCGATGGCCACGGGAATCCGGCTCGCGGCTTGGACTCGCTTCATGCCCGCCCAGTCGGTGCTGGGCACGGGCTGTTCCACGCAGAAGAGTCCCGGTACGTCGACAACTCTGTCCAGGAACCGCATCATGGACGATGGGCTGTACGACTGGTTGGCATCAAGCCATAGTGGTTTGCCGCCGGCGACCTCAGACACAGCGTGAACCGCTTCGGTGTCTGCCCGGACGTCACCGGAAATCTTGACCTTGTAAGCGTGATACTCAGAAGATTCTTCGACTCGTGCAACCATGGCGGCGGGCGTGTCGACGCCGATGGCAGAACACAGTTCCAGCTCGCTGTTGACTTTGCCGCCAAGGAGCGCATGAACGGGGAGTCCCGCTATTTGTCCTGCGGCGTCATGCATCGCTACATCCACTGCAGCGCGGGCAAAAGGGAATCCATTGGAGACCGAGGGGCTGAGAACCTTGTCGGCCCGGCGGTGGAAGAGTCCTACATCAAAGGGGGAGAGGTCCATGAGCAGAGGGCTGAGGTACTTTTCAATGACAAGTACGATGGTCTCCGGCGTCTCGTAGCTCCAGCTCGGCAGGGCTCTCTGTTCCCCCCAACCAACGTGTCCTGAGTCCGTTGTGAGCTTGACGAAGATGACATCGCCGCATTGGCCTGGGGCACCCACTGCACCGCTTCCGAGGACAAACGAATGTTTGAAGGGTACCTTGACCGCGAAGACCTCTAATGACGCGACGCGGGGCATCCGGTATTGGGTCCGCTCTTCCAGAGCGTCTGAGGGGTACAAGCTCATGCCGACCGGGAGAGCGCGTTGAGATCGACGCAGCTTTCGCCGCGTTGCCCGTATTCAAGCCAACTGACCACGTCCTGGATCACGAAGCCCACCAAGGCCTGGTGCCCCTCTACCGAGTCGCCGGCGATGTGAGGAGTCAGCAGCACGTTGGGTGAGGCTGTGTAGTTGGCTGACAATGCGGGAGGTGACTGCGGGTAGACGTCCAAGGCCGCAAAAACCCTGCCGTTGGAAAGCTCGGCCTCAAGTGCGTCGTAGTCCATCGTGGGACCGGTTGACGAATTGATCAGCAGTGCGCCGTCCGGCATGGACTTGATGTGCTCGCTGGTGATCATTCCTTCCGTGGCGGGAAGATTAGGAACGTGCAGGGAGACGATGGGCGCGCGGACAACCTCCTCGAGTTCGCCACGGCGTACGCCCAGCTGGCGTGCCTTCGCGTCAGAAAGGTAGGGATCATAGACCACTACGTCACAATGAAAAGGCTTCAGAAGCGAGATGAAAGCCCGTGCCGTGGAGCTGGCGCCCACGATTCCTACGGTCTTGCCCGTTAGTTCCCGTCCGCGCACGTTCGCGGGTTTCCATTCGTCCGCCCGCATTGCCTGATCAAAAGCCGGCAGCCTTCGGAGCATGGTCAAGGTTGCAGCGAGGCAGTACTCGCCAACCGATTCGGCGATTCGAACACCTGCGGAAAACACTGCGAGGTTCATGTCGAAAGTATCTGGATCAAGCACGTTCTTTACGGTGCCTGCTGCGTGGGCGATGATCTTCGGCGCGGCAGCGTCTGAGAGCATAGCCGCCGTCAGCTTGGGCGTTCCCCAGCTGGTAACCACAACATCGCTTCCCGGAAGCAAACGGGCCAGTTCGTCGGCGTCAAAGGTGTCCGATCCCCAGCGAACATCAAATCGTTCGTCCAGCCGGAGCCTGGTCGCGGCATCGCACACGTCCTCGGCTCGCTGCGGGTTCATGGCCATAACTAGAGTCGTCATCGGATCCTTCAAACTGTTTGATGTGGGCAACTTCTGAGGTGATGAATCCACGGTAAATCGAGGTCGTCATACGTGTCCAAGCGTTTTTATGCATCCGGTGATACGCTCAATGCATGAGCCCAACCCTGTCCCAACTCAAGGGATTCGTTGCCGTCGCGGAAGAGCTGCACTTTGGCAGAGCCGCAGAAAGACTCCACTTAACGCAACCAACGTTGACCCGAAACATTCAAAACCTGGAGCGGGCGGTGCATGCCAAGCTCCTGGAACGTGGAGGAAAGGAGATCTCCCTAACAGTCGCCGGGGCCTTGGTTTTGGCTGATGCACGAAGGATCATTTCCATTGCGGAGGCGCTTCCACAGCTTGCCCATAAAGCAGAAGCGGGCGAGGTCGGTACGCTGCGCCTCGCGTTCACTGCGATGGGCGCGTATGCAGTGCTTAATGAGTTTCTGACCTATGTCAACAATCTCTTCCCATCGGTGGACATCAACATCGTGGAGATGGTGAGCGAGGCCCAATTCGAAGCACTGGCAAACGGAGAACTGGACGTGGGCTTGGCGCGACCCGCGGTTCCTGAGATGTTCGGATCCAGGCACCTTCACTCCGAAGAAATGGTTGCGGCGCTGCCCGCCGGTCATGGGCTGGCCGATGCCCCCGGGCCGCTGACTCTCGAGGGCGCAATGGTTGGCGACTACATTGCCTACAGCAGCCTCGACCAGAAGTACTTCCACGATATGTGCGCCACTATGCTGAACCTGGATCGCTTCTTGACATCCCATAGTGTGTCCGAGATACCGGCCATGCTGGCATTGGTCCGCGCCGGTAGAGGGATGGCCCTTGTTCCCAAGTCCGCGACGCTTTTGAGAGTGGACGGCGTCGTCTACCGGGAGCTGGACCCGGTGGAGTCCCGGCGGGTAAGTCTCAGCGTTTGCTGGAACCCGGACAACAGCAATCCGGCCTTGCGTGCCCTGCTCCCGCATCTGGACCGCATGCCAACCTACGGATCTCCCATAACGGACAGCGAATCGATTCAGGAGCTCGTATCAATGGGAGCTCCTGACACGCGTTAGGCAAGCCCGGCACCTGTGATGCCCTTTCCCGGAAGTTCTTCGGCAATGGACCGGTATCCGAATGCCAGGTCGTCGGCGTGGTCCTTCGTAACGTCACCCTATGGTGCAATGCGTCAACACCGGACGCGGTCTTCACGAAGATGCCTTTACCAAGCTGCGACCGTTGGTTGCTTTATGCTGCCGTGAATGTCCGGGTGACGCGTGGGTACTCGGAGGAGTCTGAGCAGAGCAGGAGGTCTGCCCTGCGGCCTGGCGCCAGTTGTCCGCGATCGTGGAGGCCTGTTGCTGCGGCCGGCGCAGAGGTGATCATGCCGATGGCCGCAGGAAGGGTGGCGTGGCCCAGTCTGGCCAGTTCGAAGGCGGCCGGCAGTAGGCTCGACGGCAGGTAGTCGGAGGCCAGGATGTGCAGGACGCCGTGCTGTGCCAACTCTGCGGCGGAAACATTTCCTGAGTGGGACCCGCCCAGCAGGATGTTGGGTGCCCCGGCTACGTTGGCGACGCCCTGTGCGGCCGCGTGCCTGGCTGCCTGGATTGTGGTGGGGAACTCGGCGATGGTGGCGTGCCGGGCGATGAGGTCATCGATTTCGTCAGGAGACGTAGGGTCGTGCCCCATGAGCTTGATGGACCCGTCCGCGGCCAGACTGCTCAGCCACCCCAGGGTCTGCTCCCGGAGGGGGATCTGCTCATCCCTTTCGGCCACCAGCAGGTCAACGTGATGCCTGGCGCTGGCCGGCGTCATCTGTTGGGCGTCCTGCAGCCACCGTTCCATGACGGAGCGGTCCTTGTACTGGCCTTGTCCTGGTGTGTGGTCCTCGTAGGACACCAGCGGGGTTCCGGGTTGCCCGGTAATCTGTTCGCGAAAGAGGTCAATGCCTCCGGGGCACCGAACGTCCAGCCGGTGCAGGACCCTATGGTCCATTCTTGGTTCGGGGTAGGCCTGTAAAGTGTCCTGTATTTCCGGTGCCTGCGGGGACTTGATGGGAATACCTACCGCTGACTTCAGCTGGAAGGACATGGCGTGGAAGGCGGTGGTGACCCCTGCCGCGAGCAGGTTGCTCTCGGCGGCGTGGAGGGCCAGCGGAACGGGAACGACGGCGCCGGGCCGGGGGCGGTACTCCCTCGCAAGGGCGTCGCTGTGGACGTCGACCAGCCCGGGCAGGCAGAGCTGTCCGCGTCCATCGACGTCGGCCCGTGTTCCGCTGCGGTGCGGGCCGATGTCTTCGATGACGCCGCCGGATACGCTGACCAGCTGGTCCTCGAGGATGCCCTCGGGCGTGACGGCGCGGACATGTCCAAGGGTGTAGGTGTTCAGCATTGGCCCAGTTCCGTCACTACGTCGAAGACGTCGGGCCTGAGGTAGCTCTCCACATATTCCAGCCTTTTTCCCGACTCCGAGCAAGAGATCAGGCCGCGCAGCAGGATCTGCGGCGGCCTTCCCCTGAGCCCGAGGGTCTCGGAAATTTCGTTGGGCGGCGATGAGAGGCGGCTTTGGCTCCATTGGCGATGCGGGGAGTAGCCGTAGTGCCGGCGCAGGACGCCATCCAACGATCCATCGACGGCAAGGATGGCGGCCAGGCGGGGGACAGCGGCGGAAGGAAGCACTGAGATGGCCGTACTGACGGGCATGTCATCGATGTACCGAACCCGTTCCAAAACCGTGACTTTGGAACCTGCCTCCAGCCCCAGGATGTCCCGTTCCTCCGGGCTTGCCTGCCGTATCACCGGCTTGGAGTTGATGGTTCGGGGGTCCGCGCCGGCGGCACGGACCGTCTGCGTAAAGGACGGAGCCAGATCGCGGCTGATCCGGTACTCAAACCGCTGGGTACGGAACGTGCCGCTTCCCTTCACTTTGCGGATGAGCCAGCGTCGCTCCAGTTCGTCCAATGCGGCCCGGATCGTTTGCCTGTTGACCCCGAAGATGTTGCCAAGATCGTGCTCCGATGGCAGGGCGCGATTGACCGGAACATCGGAGAATTGCTCCATGATCTGTTCGGACAACTTTAGGTAGATGGGTTCGGACTGCATGAGGCAATCATAGCCTGCCCGGGTGCGTGCTTCGTTGAAAAATAAGGGATTAATGGCTGATGAACAATCGGAGAACGGTCCAGAATCTGTCTATACAGATTTATTTTTAAGGGCATGCTGGATGCAGCTGCACTGCGTATGACTAAACATCGCAGGACCAAACACTCAGGAGTACCACCAATGATCAAACTCGTGTGCCTCGATATGGCCGGAACAACAGTCCAGGACGGTGGCGTCGTCAAGGAATCATTCATTTCCGCCGTTACTGACATGGGCCTTGCATCAGGCTCGCCGGCAGCCCGCGATGCTGTGCAATATGCCTTGGACACCATGGGTCAGAGCAAGATCGATGTCTTCATGGAGATCTTTGGCGGCGACTCCGCAGCCGCCGGGAAAGCCAATGGCATGTTCGAGGCCGCCTATGAAAGGAACATCGCCTCGCTGGGAGTCAGCGCGATCTCCGGTGCAGCCCAAACCATCAGAAGCCTGAGGCAGGCCGGGGTAAAGGTCGTCCTGACCACAGGATTCTCGCCCGTTACCCGGGACCGCCTGATCACCTCCCTCGGGTGGGAAGGCTTGGTCGACGACGCACTTTCCCCCGCTGATGCGGGTCGTGGGCGCCCGGCACCGGACATGATCCTGACAGCGATGCTGCGGTTGGGGATCGACGACGTCCGCGAGATCGCCGTGGCAGGCGACACCACCAGCGACCTGCTGGCCGGAACGCGGTCCGGTGCATCGGTAGTGGCCGGCGTACTCACCGGTGCCCACACCAGGGAAGACCTCCAGACTGCGCCCCACACCCACATCCTCAATTCCGTCACAGAACTGCCCGGCGCCCTGCTTTCCTAGGCCGCGCCCCCTCACAAAGCTCCAGAACAGGATTCCCAATGAATTTCAAAGCCCTGTCCGCGTCAGTAGTTGGCTTGGCGAGCGTGGTGCTCCTCTCGGGATGCGCCTCAGCCAGTGAGCCCCAACAGTCAAGCGGGTTCCCTTCGGAGATCGTTATCGGTGCGATCCCGAATGAGAACTCCACGGACCTCACCGGAACCTACGAGCCGTTGATCAAGATGATCGAGGCCGAAACCGGCTCCAAGGTCAAGCTCCAGCAGGCCAGCGACTACGCGGGAATTGTTGAAGGAATGATCGCAGACCGGGTGGACATCGCCTTCCTCGGCCCGTTCTCCTATGTGATAGCCACAGCTAACAAGGCAGACATCCAGCCGCTTGGCGCCCTGACCAAAGCAAAGGACACCCCTGCCGGCTATTACTCCTTGGGCATCACCCAGGGCAGCAACGATGCAGTGACCAAGATCGAGGACTTCTCGGGCAAGGACACCTGCTTTGTTGACCCGGGTTCTACCTCCGGCTTCCTCTACCCATCAGCCGGGCTGATCAGTTCGGGTGTCGCCTCCAGTGGCAAGGAATCCGACATCAGCAAAGCGCTCAAACCGATCTACGCAGGCAGCCACGATGCCTCAGCTCTGTCCGTCAAGAGCGGGCAGTGCGAGGTGGGCTTTGCCATGCAGTCCATGGTGGAAGACACCCTTCCCGGCAAGGGGGAACTGCAGGCCGGCGAGCTCAAATCAGTCTGGAAATCCGAGATGATTCCGGGTTCCGTCTTCGCAGTCCGCAACAAACTCGGCGATGACGCTGTGGCCAGGCTGACGGCTCTCTTCACTGAGAAAGCCAACGCCGAATACTTCGAGTCCCAGGGATACTGCACAGGCAAGGAATGCCTGATGACCGGCGAACACGCCTGGGGTGTGGTGAAGGCCGGCGACGCCGACTACGACGGCATCCGCAACGTCTGCCTCACCACCAAATCTGAAAAGTGCGAGCCGTGACCATGACCCAGGCTGCAGCAACCGCGGGCTCGGACGCTCAACCCGAACCAGCCATCCGCGTCCGGAAACTCCGCAAGGACTTCGGACCAGTCACTGCACTTCAGGGAATCGACCTGGAGGTGGCCCCCGGCGAACTCACGGTCCTGCTGGGTCTATCCGGCTCAGGCAAATCGACCCTCCTTCGATGCCTGAATGGCCTGAATCCCATCACCGCCGGCGAGGCCACCGTCCTTGGACAGCCGGTCCATGGCATGACCAGCCGCGAGATGCGCAAGCTCCGCTCCAAAATCGGTTTTATCTTCCAGCACTTCAACCTGGTAGGCAGATTGACGTGCTTGGAGAACGTGCTGATCGGAGCGTCCGGACGGATACCGGGACCACGCTATGGAATCCTCAGCTATTCCCGCGCCCAGCGGCGTGAGGCCCTGACACATCTTTCGAGGGTGGGGCTGGGACAGCACGCGTTTCAGAGGGCCGACTCCCTGTCCGGCGGCCAGCAGCAGCGTGTGGCCATAGCACGGGCACTCATGCAAAAACCCGAACTGATCCTCGCCGATGAGCCGGTAGCATCGCTGGACCCCGAAAACGCTGCCAACGTGATGGATCTGCTGTTCCAGATCTGCCTTGAGAACAAGATCACCGTCCTCTGCACGCTGCATCAGGTGGACCTGGCAATGCACTGGGCCCACAGAATCGTGGGACTTCGGGACGGCGAAAAGGTCCTCGATTCGAACACCGCCGCCCTGTCCCGCGACGATGTCCTGAACGTATACCGGCAACTCCAGCCGGAGGCGGCCCCGGATGGAACCAGGGCATGAAGACCGCCTTGAAACCAGCCGTTGAACCAGAATGTTCGCGGGACAACCAGCAGGCAGCATTTACCAATGACGTCCTCCGGCCACCGTTCAGCAGGGAAAAGTTTGTTCTCTGGATCGCGTTGGCGGCAATCGCCGGCCTGACAGTGCTCAGTGCACGTCAGATCGACTTCGACCTTGGCGCGCTCGGTGGCGGATTCGAGGACGTCGGCAACCTGCTGGAGCGCATGCTTCCTCCGGAGCTGGATGATCCCCCGCGTGTTGGGGAGCTTCTGGTGGAAACGCTGATGATGGCACTGCTGGGAACAGTCCTGGCAACGATCATTTCCATACCACTGGCCTTCCTGGCTGCCTCGAACACCACCCCGCATCCGGCAGTACACCATGCAGCGCGCATGATCATCACCATGTGCAGGGCGATCCCGGACCTCGTGTTCGCTGTGCTGTTTGTGCGGGCGCTGGGTATCGGTGTCCTGCCCGGCATCCTGGCACTCGGCCTGCACTCGGTGGGCATGATGGCCAAGCTCTTCGCAGATGCGATCGAGCAGATCGATGAAGGGCCCAGGGAAGCAGTACGGGCAACCGGCGCCGGACGGCTCACGGAGTTGGTCAGCGCAGTGCTGCCGCAAATCACGCCGGCCTGGATCGGCACCTTCATCTACCGGGTGGACATCAATCTCCGGACCTCCGTGGTCCTTGGCTTCGTGGGAGCAGGAGGCATCGGCTTCGCCCTGCAGGACGCCCTCCGCGGGCTGATGTACCAGAGCGCCATGGGTATCATCCTGGTTATTTTGCTCATCATCGCTGCCATGGAGTATCTTGCCGTCGCATTGCGCCGAACCCTTCTGGATGCAGCCGCCGATGGAGCGGCAGCGCTGGCCGTTCCCGGTCCCTCGGTTCGGCCACCTTGGACCAAGGGGCGCACGGTTCGCGGCTTGTGCGCAGCGGTGACAGTTGCCGCCGTCGTGGTTTCCGTCATCTATCTGGGCATCGACCCCTTGGCGCCCATCAAGCAGTTCACGGACCTTGTTTCAGTGTTTGGGCGGCTGATGCCGCCATCGGTGGATGGCCTACAGAATGCCTTGCTGAAAGCGGTGGGAGAGACCCTGGCCATCGGGCTCGTGGCGACAGTGGTCGGAGCCGCGGCGGCCATCCCCATGGGGATCCTGGCCGCCCGGAATGTCTCTCCATCCGTCCACACGTACCACTCAGCCAGAGCCATCATCCTGGTCGTTCGCGCCATCCCCGAGCTCATTCTGGCCGTGATTTTCGTAGCGGCCATCGGACTTGGACCCATGGCCGGCGCCATGGCACTGGGAGTAGGCACCATCGGATTCCTCGGCAAGCTCGTGGCCGATTCAGTGGAAGAAATCCCCGGCGGGCCGCTCGAGGCGGTCCGTGCTGCCGGAGGGGGGTGGTGGGACGTGCTGTTCGCGGCTGTGATCCCGCAGACACTGCCGCAACTCACAGGCCAATGGCTGTACATGCTGGACGTGAACATACGCACATCAACGGTCCTGGGAATCGTTGGCGCCGGCGGCATCGGCTTCCTCCTCATGGAATCCGTCCGCACACTCAACTTCGACGTCGCCGGCAGCATCATCCTGATCATTTTCTTCATCGTCTTCGCGATCGAAAGGCTCTCTGCATGGATACGCAGACTCTTCCGCTGACCGCATCCGCCCAGGTATGGACCGGTGGAAGCGACTTCCGCAACCTCAGCGTGGACCTGCCCGAACTGGCTCATGGCGAGGCGATGGCAACCATTGATCTCGCAACCATTTGCGGCTCGGACATCCACACGATTTCCGGACGACGTTCCGGACCCCACCCCGGCATTCTTGGGCACGAGGCCGTTGGCAGAATCACCAGCATTGGCTCAGGCGGGATACAGGACTTCAAGGGCAGGCAACTTCAGCCAGGCGACAGGGTGATCTGGAGCGTTACCGTCGCCTGCGGCCAATGCGCCAGATGCCGGGCAGGCGTCACGGCGAAATGCGTCGAGCTCCTCAAGACCGGCCATGAACCGCTCGACGGCGTTTGGGGTTTGTCAGGCGGCTACTCGTCCCACATCCATCTTCGCCGCGGCATCACCATAGTGTCGGTCCCGGAGACGGTGAGCGATGCGGCGGCCGCGCCCGTCGCGTGCGCCACCGCAACAGTGATGGCTGTGGTGGAAGCCGCCGGCATGCTTGCAGGCAAACGCGTCCTCGTCAGTGGTGCAGGAATGCTGGGAATCGTTGCCTGCGCTGTCGCCCAGCACCGGGGAGCATCAGCCGTGCATGTCCGGGACATCAATCCGGAACGGCTCGCGCTGGCCCAGGAGTTCGGAGCGACGGACGCAGCCGCACCCAACGCGGACCGCACGGGCCTTGCCGTGGACATCGCAATTGACGTGTCCGGCGCAGCCCAAGCCGTGGAGTCTGCCCTGGGAGCCTTGGACATCTCAGGTCGCTTGGTCTTGGCCGGCTCGGTCTCGCCGGGCCCGGCTGTGTCCTTCGACCCCGAAAAGATGGTCCGGTCCCTGCTGACCATTACAGGCGTCCACAACTACGAGCCCAGGCACCTTCAAGAAGCCATGGATTTCGTCAACGAAACCCGGGACACCTACCAGTGGGACGCGCTGGTGGAAGAACCCCGCGCCCTCGCAGAACTCCCGTTCGTCATGCAACCGCCCACCGGGCGATCACTCAGGAAATCGGTAACCCCCAACGTTGGAACAATAAGGAGAACATCATGACCACCCACAAATCAGTTGGACGACGCGGCTTCCTTGGGGGAGGACTCGCCTCAGCCGGGTTGACCATCGCCGCGACCGTGCCGGCGTCGATCCCGGCGCATGCCGCTGGTGGTGCGCCGATCCGCGCGGCAGTGCTGGAGTTCAACGATCCCTGGACCAAGGCAACCGGCCTGGGGGAGCTGCTGCGCCGGGCCGGGGCAAACGTGATCACCCTCGATCCCGGCCTGCCCGCCACATCGCAAGGCGTCGATCTCATTGCTTTCGGGACGTTCACCAACAACGCGCCCACCTATCTTGACTATGTAGCTGCGCAATCCTCGTCGCTGCGTGATTTTGCGGCAGCCGGCGGCGTGGTGCTGGACATGGCGCAGTCGGACCAGTATTCGCAGAAAGCGTCCTACCTGCCCGCACCGCTGAGCGCCACACGGGCCGACCCGGACCATGACGCCATCTACGCCATGGCGCCCGAACACCCTCTTGTCACGGCGCTGAGGACGGGCATCGACGGTCGGGTCTTGACTGACCGCGCTTCAGCGATCCGCGTCAGCTGGGAAACGTTGGTTGATTGGGAGTCCATGCGGGTGCTGCTCTCCTGCGCCCCCGGGGGCAACCCGAAGCCTCCCGCACTGCTGGAGGGCGCACACGGAAAGGGCCGGTTCCTGGTGACCAGCCTGACCATCGACAAGTGCTTCAACGCTGCAGGTACAGCCATCCAGCCAGCCACCGCCGTGGGAGATAGTGAAGCGTTCTTTGCCGCGCTGACCAAATACGTCTCCTCCGTAAAGGCAGGGACCGCTCCGGCCGTGGTGCCGACGCCCAAGCCCAAGGAACCGGCCGCCGGACCCATGGTGGGCCACACTACGGATCGGACAACCCGGATCTGGCTTCGCCCCGGCCGGGACCACCACGCCATTCCACGGTGGGAATGCACGGTCCGTAACCAAAAGGGCAAGGAAGAGCGGGTGCAGGCCACCCTCACCAGCGCGAACGATTACAGCCTGATCTTCGAAGTGGATAAGTTGCACCCCGGAACGCGGTACACGTTCACGATCGTTCCCGTCACCGGCGATCCGGAGTTCACCCCACTGATAGGTGCTTTCACCACTGCCCCGTCGGACAACTCCAAGGCCAAGGTGGTCATGGGCGTCGGTTCCTGTGCCCCCTCCGGCTCGGACGCCGTCTGGGACCGCATCCTGGCGGAGGGGTGCGACAGCTTCGTTTTCATGGGAGACACCCCTTACATCGACTCCGTTGATTTGCAGTTCGCCCGCCAGCGCCACCGCGAGTTCCTCCAGGTTCCCGAGCTGGCACGGCTGGTCCGTTCCATTCCGACGTGGGGCACGTGGGACGATCACGACTTTGCGTTCAACGCCAGCCTGGGAGATGTGAAGGGCAAGGTCAACACCCGTACGGCATTCGTCGACTACCGTGCCAACGCCAGCTACGGTCATACAGCTGCCGGGGAACAGCAAACCCGGCGCGACGCCGGCGAAGGCGTCTACACGTCCTTCCGGCGCGGACCCGTGGAAGTGTTCCTCCTGGACCCCCGATGGTTCAGCCGGACCGAGGCAAGCTGGGCCGACGTCGGACAGCCAACATGCCTCGGCACGACGCAGTGGCAGTGGTTCCAGAAGGCCCTGCGTTCCAGTGACGCCACGTTCAAGCTGGTAGTCAGCGGAATGATCTGGGATGACAAGCAGAACGCGGAATCGGACGACTGGGGTACCTTCCCGCACGAACGCGAGGCGATGTTCGACTTCATCAAGGACGAAGAGATTCCCGGCGTCGTCCTTCTCAGCGGCGATATCCACGTATCCCGCGCCTTGAACTACGGTCCCCGCGTCGGATATGACCTCTGGCAATGGATCGTCAGCCCGCTGCACGACCGCACCATCGCGAGCCTCAACGTTCCACACCCTGCGCTGGTGCACAGCGCGGTTGAGCCGAACGTCTTTGCCCGGATCGAGGCTGACACCACTGTGAAGCCCGCAACCCTGAAAGCAACGTGGATCAACCGTGCCGGCGAGCGGATCTTCGAGGTCGCCACGACGTCCACGCAGCTCGGGCATCGCCACTAACCAGCTGTTATGGCTGACTCTGGCCGGCAACCACTGCAACAGGACACGACGTCGGCACCCACTGTGAGTGCCGACGTCGTGCCGACCTATGCAGGGCTGACCGGGCCCGCTAGGGACGGGCGAGCAATGTGCCCCACTTCGGGTCCAGCAGCGGGGCGCCAGCCAGTTTCAACGCGTGCCATAACGTGACCGCAACGGAATCGAGAACGGGTACTCCGGTGCGGTTTTCCACCTCCGCGGTGATGTTGGCGCCGTACAGGTTGGTGCACAGGAAGACCAACGCATCCGGGTGTGAAGCAGCCAACTCCAGGGAGCCTGGCAGCATTTCTGTATCAGTCACGCGCGCGAAGGATTCGTTGTTGCTGAGGTCCAGGTGCCGGTGGCCGATGGTCTTGATTCCCTCTCGGGCGTAGGAGGAGATCACCGCTTCATTCACATCCACCGTGTAGGGCGTGAACAGGCCGATTCGTTCGGTCCTGAAGGTTTCAAACGCGTGAAGGTACGCGAGCGTGGAGGTGGTGGCAGGGATGCCGGTGGCCTCGGTGATTTCTCCGACCATCGCTTGATCGTGGGCAGCGCCAAGCCAGGATCCTGACGTGCCATTCCATGCGATGACATCCACGTCAGCGGTCGCCAATAGTTCGGCGGCGGCTCGCATGACGGAGGAGTCGAACTGCTTGTCCGAGGAATCGTCCAGGGCGATGCGCGTGACGGGGATGCGGGTCGAGTGAATGGTGACATCGCGGCGGTCACCGAGAATCCTGTAGGTCTGCGGTTCAAGGCAAGTGTTGGAGGACGGCACGATCATGCCGATGCGGGTGGGGCGGTTGGTGGAAGGCACAGTCTCTCCTAGGCAGTCAGGGAAGCAGTGGACAGGGAAACAGGAACGCCAAGTGCATCGCGGTGTTCCTTGAACCCGTTGCGGGCAACGAATCGTCCCACCGGGCCGGGATCGTGGAAACCGTCTTCGTCCAGGATCACGCGCCCGGCAGAAACCACGACGGCGGGCCAGCCGTTGAGCGTCTTCCCATCGAAAGGCGAGAAGTCGGTTCCTTGGTGCAGCGCACCGCCGTCGACCGTCTGTTGCGTGGCGGGATCGAAGATCACGAGGTCGGCGTCGAAGCCTTCCACAATGGCGCCTTTTTGAGGCACAGCGTTGATCCGGGCTGGCCCGGCGGAGAACACCTCGACGAAATCCTCAACGGAGCCACCGGATTCGGTGACCAGCGCCGTGAACGTTACTGGCATGCGCGTTTCAACCCCGGGGAGGCCGTGCGGCATGTAGCGGACGTCGTCGGTACGCTCGCGTTTCTGGGAGAGGTCGTAGCAGGAGTGATCCGAAGACACGGTATGGATGGACCCTGCTGCGAGGCGGTCCTTAAGGGCGGCAACGGTTTCGGCGCTGCGCATGGGAGGGCAGCAGGCATACCATTCGGGAAACGCGGAGCCGTAGACGGTGTCGTCCAGGGTCAGGTAGTGGGGGCACGTTTCGGAGTAGGCTTCCTGGCCGCGCCCGCGGGCCTTGGCCACAAGATCCACGGCGCCGGGTGTCGACTGATGCACGAAGTACACGGGAGCGCCGGTGTATTCGGCCATGGCCAGGGTCTCCTTAACGGAGACTTCCTCAGCCAACTGCGGACGGGTCCGGTGCAGGTGTTCGATGCCGATCCTGCCATCCGCTGCATGTTGTTCGGTGCAGTCGGAAATAATGGCGTCGTGCTCGGCGTGGATGTAGGTGAGCCCGTCAAGGCGCACCATTTCCCGCATGACTTTCAGGACGGTATCGCCGTCGGCCATAGTGGAGCCACGGTTGGTGGTGTACATCTTCACGGACCGTACGCCTTCGGCGGCGAGCTGTTCCAGCTGCCACGGCACGGTCTCGTCCCAGCTGACAACAGCGCCATGCAGGGCTACATCGCAGCGCGACTCTGCGGCGAGGCGCTTCTTATTCAGCACGGCATCCAGCGGTGTTTCCTGGGCGTCGCGGGGAATGCCGAAATCGATGATGGTGGTGGTTCCGCCCCAGAGAGCCGCCGTGGAGGTGGTGCGGTAGTCATCCAGGGTGCGGAAACGTCCTGTCACCTGGGCGACGTGGCAATGGCCGTCAATGCCGCCCGGAATCACTAACAGGCCATGGGCCTCGATGGTTCGGACAGCCGCCGGAACGGGCTCGGCAGCGTCGATGAGTTCGGTGATGATACCGCCGTCGACTACTACGTGGGCGGCTCGACGACCGAAGCTGTTGACAACAGTGCCGTGGGCGATGACGAGATCGGGAAGGTGGGACATCGGTGTCCTCCTGGTTCGTGGGTGGGTCTAAAGACTGGGGGACGGGGAATGGTGAGCCGACTGCGCGGTGGCCAAAGCGGCGTCGAGGCTTTCGGAGAGACCTGTGCGGCGCTTGACCGGCGGCGCGGCGAACGAGCCGCCGCGATGGGCGCCGGACTTCAACGCCACCACTGCCTCGGTCATGCGGATTCCGGCTGAGATGCCATCCACCACGGGGACAGGGATCTGTCCCTCAAGCTCGCGGGCCAGGCCCGCGAGCGGCGCACCGGCCAGGATCACGACGTCGGCACCGTCCTCTTCGACGGCCTGAAGGCTGAGTTCCAGCAGGGTTTCCTTGAAGTCGGCCTGCACGGAGCCGATCGAGTTCAGGCTTTGGTTGATGGATCGGATGGAAGCGAGCCGCCCGCCGAAACCGAATCGTTCCACGCAGTCCAGGTACCAGGCCTGGATGCGGTCCGAAATGGCGATGATCGAGAACCGGTGGCCCTGAAGGGCCGCCGCGCAGAGGGCAGCCTCGGTGATGCCGATGACGGGCACGTCCACCAGTTCCTTGAGCGCAGGCATGCCTGGATCACCGAAAGCGGCCACGACGACGCCGTCCACGGCGGGACCGCTGCCTTCACGGCCGCGGCCAGTGCCGGCGTCGTGCGCGTAGTCGGCGATCAGCTCGGCTACCGCGCCTGCGGCAATGAGTGCCTCGAATCGGGTCTCGATGTATTCGACGCCGTGTCCGGCGGTGCGCACGATGAGTTCGGTGTCCGGTCCCGCCGATCGCAGGGCTTCGGCCTCGATCAGGGCGGTGACGTCGTCACTGATGTTGGGATTGATGACCAGGAGTTTCATGGTTTCTTCCGTTGCAGCTTGGGCTCGTTGACGCTGGAGTCCTGCGGGAATTGCTCGCGGTATTTGCCGATGTGCGACGCCGATTGGGCGGCGGCACGGTCCGGGTCGCCACTGGCGATGGCGGCGTAGAGGTCGCGGTGTTCCTGGATGAGTTCCGGGAGGTCGCTGACGTGGCGGAACAGCCAGTGCATGCGCCCCTGCAGGGGTTCCAGTGCGGAGCGGAGAAAGTCATTGTTGGCGATGTTGGTGATGGCATCGTGGAATTCGCTGTTGGCGCGGTGGGCTTCGAGGATGGAGCCTTTGGAGAGGCAGCGATCAGCTTCGTCCAACAGTCCGGCCAGATGCTTGAGGTTCTCGGGCGTTGCCCTTTTTGCTGCCAATCGGCAGGCGAGGACTTCCAAGGACTGGCGGACGTCAAAGAGGTCCTCCACGTCCTTGGGGCTCAGGCCACTGACTTCGGAGCCGCGGCCCGCGCGGTCCCTGATGAGGCCTTCCTGCCGCAGCATTCGCAAGGCTTCGCGGATGGGCAGGCGGGAGACGTTGAATTCGGCAGCGAGATCGCGTTCCACCAGCCGGGTGCCGGGCGCGTAGTGCCCCTCGAAAATCCTGGAACGGAGCGCGTCACGCACGGACTCCCGGAGGGGGCGGTCAGTGTTGTTCGTGTCTTCTGCTGTCAGCATGTGGAGCTCCATTTCGTGATGTGTGAGGCAGTGCGCCCGGCGACCCGGCGGGCGTCCGGCCATCCGGCGGTTCAGGACCGTCCGGCCGGCCCGGTCGATGCGAGTTAGACCGGGAGTCGCTTGTTGTAATCCAGGGCCAGGACTGAGATGCCCATGACGACCGCGGATCCAACAAAGTACAGCAGGGCCCAGGTGTAGGAGCCGGTGGCCCCGACAATCAGGCCTACCACAATCGGGGTGACGAATCCGGCAATGTTGCCGCTGAAGTTCATGGCACCACCCAGGACGCCGGCGTTGGTGCGCCCACCCAGGATGGACGGGATGGACCAGAAAAGGCCTACCCAGCGCAGGAAGAACAGGACTACCGAGAGAAGCACGACGGCGGTGATCGGGTCTGCGACTACGGTGACGCCTACGAGGCCGCCCACCACTACGACGCTGGAGATCCCCAGCAGGGTGCGCATGACGCGGTTTGCGGAGGCGCCGGAGGCGCGCCACTTATCGGCGATGATGCCGCCGAGTATTTCGCCGACGAAGCCCGCACCGAAGATGACGAATGTGGACCAGCCTATGGTCTTTAGGTCGAAGCCCTTGGCTTGGGCCAGGTACAGCGGGCCCCAGGTCAGCAGGCCATAGAAGACGCCGTTGAAGCCAAGCCAGCCGAAGCACATGGCCCAGAAGGAACGGAATTTCAGGTAGGGGAGGAGGGCTCGTTTCCCTTGGGCGCCTTCCTTGGCGGCCTCGGCGTCGTCCTCGGCGTGTGAAGCCTCAATATAGGCTGCTTCTGCCTCGTTGACGCCCTTGTGCTGACGGGGGTTGTCGCGGATGTACCACCAGACTGCCAGACCCATGAGGATGGTTGCGGCACCGGCGATGATGAAGGACATGCGCCAGCTGCCGGTGGAGGCAATCAGCCACGTGATGAGGATGCCTCCCAAGCCTGCGCCGAGGGGAGCTCCGGCGTCGAGGATGGTGGCTCCGCGGCCGCGTTCCTTCTTGTGCATCCAGATGGCGTTCAGTTTGCCACCGGCAGGCATGACGCCGGCTTCGGTGACGCCAATACCAAGTCGGGCGATGAACATGCTCACGAACCCTCCGGCGAAACCGGAGGCAGCAGTCGCCGCGCCCCAGCCGATGCAGGAGGCGGTGACCATCTTGCGGGGGCCGAACTTGTCGATCAGCCAGCCGACGGGGATTTGCATGAGGGCGTAGGTCCAGAAGAAGGCCGACAAGAGGAGCCCGACGAGCTCCGGTGGCAGGTTGAATTCCTTCTGGATGATGGGCAGGGCGACGGAAATGGAGCCGCGGTCGATGTAATTGACCGCGACGAGGACCAGAAGCAGGATGAAGAGTTTCCAGCGAACGTTCGTGCGGCGCTGCACGCCGTTCTCGCCGGGTGTTGGTTCGTTTTCCTGGACTTCCAGGTCGGTGTTTTGGAGAGACACAGCTTCTCCTTCAGTAGGAGTCGGCGGGATGGGATGTCTACGTGATGTCATTTTTGGGGGGTGAGCCGGGCGGGATACCGCTGCAGCTGGACCCGTCCGGCGGCAACTGTTGCGGTCCCAGCCTTTCGGTGGGGAGGGGCCGCAGCCGGTAGTAGAGTCCTTTGGGATCCCGTTTTGGGATCCCAAAATCAAAGATAGATGTGACCCGAAGCACTGTCAAGGGTTTTGGTATACAAGGCTTGGATTCCAATTGTGACCGAAGGGGGTCCGCTATGCCTTATTCGGGTGGAGACTGGTGGGCACGGAACCACGGACATGGTCTTGCGTGGAATTGGCGCCGTACCTGGTGCGGGCCCATGACGTACTACTCCGCTGGGGACGATGCCGAGCATGCCCTGGCCGCTTGGGTTTCGGCCTACCGCAAGCACGCCCAGGTCCTGAGACGATCAAGGAACTCGACCGACAAGTCCTGGGTGGAGCACCTTCGCCGCGCTAACGGCGACGGGGAAGGCCGATCAACTCACGTTCCACTTCGATTACGCACGTCAGAACGGCGTCACGGAGGAAGAACTGAAAGAAGCGATCCTCCACCTCTCCTTCTACACCGGATGGCCCACGGCATGAGTGCAATGGCCGTCGCCAAAAAAGTGTTCACCGAGGAGAACTAGAGGTAATGCCTGGAGCGCCTGCCGTCCGGGCTTGCAGGAAGCACCTCAGCGGCATCCCGCTGTAGTGGCGGGCCGTAAGCCCTGGCCGCGACGGCAGCCAGGTGTCCGGAGCCTGCCGGGACGGGGTAAACGTCGAGTCCGTGCACCATCGGTTGATCCGGGCAATAGGCCCGAAGAAGACGCCCGGCCGGATCATTGCCTGAAATCAACGACACTGAGGCTGGCTGAACCATGAGCCCAATTCCTGCGGCTTTCAGCACAGCTTCTTTGGCAACCCATTGACGCATTCTTGACTGTACGTCGGCCTCGCCGATGAAAGCCGCCGCCGGGGGGTTAAGTACGTAGTCGTCAAAGCCGTCGAACAGCTCAGCCGGGACGCGTTCCACGTCGGCACCGACGCTGGCTGACTCCGGTCCCACTGCTGCCATCACCAGGCCGCGGCTCCGGGACAGGCTGAGTGACATTCCCGGCAGGACTGTCCGCCCATGCCCCGTGCTGTCGCATCCCGGGCACTGACGGGTGATATCCAATGCCGGGGCAGCAAGAGGGTCCAGCCTCAACTGGTGCGCCGCAAGCAGGCGGAGCAGAACATGCGAGGCTGCATAGTCGCGGCTGTCCGCCGTGGTGCGGAACCGTCGTCGTGTGAGCTTTTCTTCCGGAGACAGAAAACGGTCCAGGCCGCCGACGCCGGAACACGCCGCCTCGAGGCCGACGGACGGCAGAATCAAGTAGCCGACGCCGGGCGGCAGGGCTTGGGCGCTCACAACTTACTGATGCGGCGGTACTTTGCGATCGCCAGTGGAGCGAACACGGCGATGATGGCAAGGCTGCACGCGACGGCGTACAACAGTGCGTTCTCGGCCGGCCATCCGCCGGGAGCAATGAAACCGGAAGGGGCGGCATTTCCGAAGAGCTCACGCACGGCTGTGGCCACAGACGTCACGGGATTCCACTCGGCGAGGGCCCTCAACGGACCTGGCAGGGACGCCGTCGAAACGAAAGCGCCGGACACGAAGGTGACGGGGAAAAGCCACACAAGACCAAGACTTTGGGCCACTTCGACGCTGCGCGCCGTGAGGGCTATCAGCGCTCCGATCCAAGACACTGCAAACGCGAACAGCAGCAGGACGCCCAAAGCCGCCAGTAATTCCACTGCCCCGGTATTCATCCGCCAGCCGACCGCGACCCCGCAGAGCAAAGTCACCGCGATGGAAACGATGCTCGTGTACAGGTCCGAGGTGGTGCGGCCCAAAATTGCCGCCACTCGGGACATGGGGAGTGACCGAAAACGGTCAATCAGCCCCAGCTGAAGATCTTTCGCCAAGTACACAGCGGTAAAAGATGCATTGAACGTCAAGGTCTGGGCCAGAATGCCGCCGATGAGGAAGCTGCGGTACTGGTCCCCGCCCAGGGAACCGCCGAAGACGAAACCCAGAAGCAGGACAAACATGACGGGCTGCACGATTCCTGTGACCAGCGCCCCAGGGGTTCGTAGAACGTTGAGCAGGTTGCGGTGGGCAATGACGGAACTGTCCCGGACAGCGGCAGTGATCGCGCTCATGCGGGTACTCCTTCCTTGCTGGCGTCGTTGTCGGGCTGCTGGCTGCCACCGGTGAGCTGGAGGAAGACGTCGTCCAAGGTCGGACGACGCAGGGACGCTTCGGCAACGGCCAAGGAACGGGCATCCAGTTCGGCCAGGACTCTCACCAGTACCCCGTGGCCACCGGGCGCTGCTACAGAGACGCTCAGCGCGGCAGGATCCACCTCCGGCGCGGCGAGGCCACCGGTGGCCTCCGCCAATACCGCGGAGACCACTGGCAGGTCTGCCCCATCACGCACAGTGATGTCCACACGCTCGGAACCGGCACGGTCTTTGAGCTGGGTGGCGGTGCCCTCGGCGATCACGCTGCCATGGTTGATGACGGCAATGTGGTCTGCCAGCCTGTCCGCCTCTTCCAGGTATTGGGTGGTCAGGAGCACAGTGGTGCCTTGGGACACCAGGCCGGCCACCACGTCCCACGTGTCCAACCGCCCCCGCGGGTCCAGGCCGGTGGTGGGTTCGTCCAGCACCACAACTTTAGGCCTGGCCACCACAGCACCGGCAAGGTCAAGGCGACGCCGCATGCCGCCTGAGAAAGCCCCTGCACGTTTGCCGGCCACGTCCGTGAGCCGGAAGTCGGCCAGCAATTCGTGGGCCCGGGCCGTAGCGTTCCGGCGGTTCATGCCGTAGAGGCGCCCCACCATATGGAGGTTCTCAAAGGCCGTGAGTTTCTCATCCACAGCGGCGTATTGTCCGGACAGTCCCAGGTTGCGTCGTACCTGTTCAGGCTCATGACGGACGGAATGTCCAGCAACCCAGGCATCTCCGGAATCCGGTGCCAGCAGGGTGGTGAGCACCTTGACTGTGGTGGTCTTGCCGGAGCCGTTGGGGCCCAACAGGCCCAGCACAGTCCCTTCGCCCGCGGTGAGCGTCAGGCCATCGAGGGCTCTGAAGGCGCCGTAGGACTTGCGCACATTGTCTAGGCGGATCACTGGCTGGCGGCAAGCTGGGCAACCTTGCGCGGAGCCATATCTGTCCACGTCCGCGACACATAATCCAAACAGGCTTCGCGGCTGTCCGGGCCGAACATGGCAACCCACCCCTTGGGAGTGGCCGCGAATGACGGCCACAGTGAGTGCTGCTGGTATTCGTTCACCAGGACGGAGAAGGTTGCTGAAGTGTCATCAAACGGGTTCGTCACGAGGATTCACCTTTCGGGTTGTTCCGGCGTTAACAGTGCCCCGGGTTCCGAGGCGTTGTAGGTCATTCGGACCCAAACCCAAGTTGGATTGCCAAAGCCGGCATGATGACGGGGAGAGCTGTATCACTTAGCATCCGTGAGTGCCTGTCCGGCACCTCGATGTCGGTGATGCGTCCGGAGACATAGGGTTCCCATGCTGAGGCCCCGGGGGTTCCGTCAGGAACGCCCACAGTTGCGCGGAAGAGCAACAGCTCGCCGTCGAATACCGCAGGCTTCTGTTCCCGGATCAGCCGTGCCAGCACCGGAAAGTTCTCCGCCATGGCTTCCACGGCATCCAGCGGAACGGTACCCAGTGGATTGTGGTTCCGGCGCAGGATCTCCTGGGCGCGGACTGCGTCAAGCCCCACCGTGTCGGCCTCGTCGAGTGCATAGCCCTGCGCCTCCAAATAAGCGGCCCATATCCCGGAGCCGTTTCCGACGTCGTCGTTGTTCTCCTCTGTTCCGGGGAACGCGTCGATGATGGCCAAGGATGCAACCTGTTCACCAAGTTCCTGGAGCCGCGTCGCCAACCGGTGGACCAAATGACCGCCGAAGGACCAACCCAGAAGATGATAGGGGCCGGAAGGCTGAATCGATCGGATCCGGGCGATGTAGGAATCCGCCAGTTCCGTGAGGCTTTCTGCACCGACACGATGAGTGGCGCCCGGTTCCATCCCTGGCATCTGAAGTCCGATCAGGGGCCGTTCGGGATCCAATGAACCGAGCATTGAGGCGTAGCCCCACGCTATCCCTGAGGCGGGGTGGACCGCGAACAGGGGAGCCTTGGTTCCGGTGGTGCGCAATGGCAGTACCTGCCGCAGACTCTCCGCCGTGGTGTCCTCCGCGCCGTGGGAAGCTTCCCGAAGGAGCCCTTCCACCGTTGGTGACCGGAAAAGCGACTGGACCTGCAGGGAGGTACCCAGCGCGGCATTGACCCTGGCTATCAAAGGTTGGGCCAGGAAAGAATGCCCACCCAACTCGAAGAAGGATTCGTCCACTCCCGCCCTGTCCAGCGACAATATGTCCGCAAAGATCGCAGCCACGGTCTCTTCACGCGGCGTCCGGGGGACTTTGCCGGAAATGCGGGGAGCGTGCGCCGCTTCCGGCAGGGCAGCAAAGTCCACCTTGCCGTGCGGCGTCAGCGGAATCCCGGCGACGGCCACCACAGCAGCGGGCACCATGTAGTCCGGCAACAAACCCCGCAGATGGGTGCGGACGCCTTCGGCGAACGCCGCCGCATCGTCAGGACTATCAACCAAGGCTTTGGCCACCGGAACCACCCATGCTGCCAGGCGCATAGTGTCGCCTGAAGGTACTGCCCTGACCACGGCATCCTTGACGCCGACAGCGGTGGCGGCCGCTTGTTCGATTTCACCGGGTTCCACGCGGAAGCCCCGGATCTTGACTTGCTGGTCGTTCCGTCCGGAGAAGACCATGTTCCCGTCGGCATGGCGCACTACGAGGTCGCCTGTGCGGTACATTCGCTCACCATCGGAGCTGAAGGGATCCGCAACGAAGCGTTCGGCTGTCAGGCCCGGCTGGCCGCGGTAACCGTTGGCCAGTTGGCGACCTGCGATGTACAACTCTCCTGGCACTCCCGGAAGGGCTGGCCGCAAAAGCGTGTCGAGGACGTACAGCCTGGTCCCTGTGGTTGGTGCTCCCAGCACCGGGGCCGCGTGGTCCTGTACCCGCGCCGCCAGGGTATCCACCGCTGCCTCAGTGGGGCCGTAGAGGTTCCATGTGGTCACGTTTTCCTTGCCGGAGAGGGCGTCCCAGAGGGTGGCGTCGAAGGCTTCGCCTCCCAGGGCAAGGCTGAATCCGGATACCTCCGCCGTGCCGCCACCATCCAGCACACGGTTGAACGCTGGTTCCTTGAGTAACTGCCGGACATACCCGGGCGTTGTTTCCAGCACACTGATCCGGTGCTCTTCAAGGTAGCCAGCCAATGCTGCAGGATCACGCCGGATGGCATCGTCCACCATGTGGAGTCGATGACCGGAAACCATCCACAGGATGGGATCCCACGATGCGTCGAAGCCAACTCCGGTGGTGTGGGCGACCTTCTGCTGGACTCCCGTGACGTAGGGATCAAGCCCGGCAAATAGCGTCTCCCGATGGGATTCCAGGAGAGCTGCCAACGCTCCATGGCCCACTTCCACGCCCTTGGGCCTTCCTGTAGAGCCCGAGGTGAACATCACGTAGGCGAGGCCGCGGCCCGCGGGTTGACGGTTCAGGCGTTCCTGGACTGGGCCGCGATGCTCTCCACGGGGAGTGGATAAGAGTTCAGGCAGCATGATCAGCCGTGGAGCGGCAATTCCGGGGTTCTGCGCTGCCACCCTGGACAGCAATGCCGCTATGCGTCCGGCCACCGGCTGGGAGGTGACAACCACCGACGGTCTGGCGTCCTCCAGGATCGCAACCACCCTGTCGTCGGGGTACTCGGTATCAATCGGGTTGTAGACAGCGCCTGCGGCCATCACTCCCAACAGGCTCTGGATGGTTCCCGCGGACCGTGGCAGGAACACGGAGACAACATCGCCCTCGGCGAGCCCCTGCTGCTCCAGCCCGGTGGCCAGGGCCACCACTGAACCAGCCAGCTCGGCAAAGGTTTGCTCGCCGCGTTCGCTCACCAGCGCCATAGCATCCGGAACCTTCTTGACGGTAGCGGCGAAGGCGGCCAGGATGCCGTCGGCTGTGTCATGTTGAGGCCCGACGGCGGAACGCCGTCCCGCTGTGAGCGCCTCCAACGCGGTGGCCTCCTCAGGCTCAATCAACGCCAGCCTTGCTATGGGGGTATCCGGATCGGCTGTACTGCGCTCCACAAAACGCACCAAGGTGGTTATCAGGCGTTCAATGGTCTCATCCTGGAACATTGCTGAGTTGTACTCCAGCGTTGCCGAAAGGCCCGTGGTGCCGGGGCGGAAAGTGAAGGAGAGATCGAACTTGGCTTCCCCGGAGCCGTTGCCAGGCAGTGGCCGGACCACGGCGCCTGGGAGTTCCGGGATGGATGCGGGGGAGCTGTCCACAGTGAGCATGGTTTGGAACAACGGGTGCCGCCCCAATTCACGTTCCGGATTCAGCACTTCCACCAGGCGCTCGAAGGGGACATCGTCATGGTCGAAAGCGGCCAGGACGCTGGTCCTGGCACGGTCCACCATGGCCCGCAGGGAGGGATCTCCGGCAGCACTGATCCGCAGCGGCAGGGTGTTGACGAAGAAGCCCACCAACTCTTCCAGCGCCGGATCAGTCCTTCCGGCCGTTGGGGAACCGACAACCAGGTCATCGCCCGCACCTACGCGGTTCAGGAAGCCGGCCAGTACGCCGTGGAGCGTCATGAACAGGCTCGCGTTCGCCTGGGCCGCGACGGAGTTCAGGGCCTCAAGGGCCGAGGCGCTGAGCTGGAAGTTGTGGTGCCTGCCAGGCTGCCGGGCTTCCCGGGGACGGCGGTGATCGGCAGGGAGGCTGAGCTCCGCAGGTATTCCTGAGAGGGCCTCCCTCCAGTGATCAGTTTTCCGCGCTGACGCGCCGTCTTTGGCCAGTTCCTCCTGCTGCCAGGCACTGAAGTCGGCATATTGGACGGCCAGCGGTGCGCGGCTGCCCACTGTTCCCTTGAGTGCGGCCGCGTAGGCCTCCGACAGGTCACGGGCCAGTGGCGCAAGCGACGCACCGTCGCTTGCGATGTGATGCACCACCAACTGGAGTACCCAGCCCGGAGCATTGCCGTAGCGGCGGCACAGCAGCACGGCTCGCAGAGGAAGATCGAGGGTCACGTCGAAGCCACGGCCTTCCTCCTGGGCCAGTGTCCTGGCTTCTTCCTCCTTGGAATGCACCGGGATGACGCGCAGCAGGCCACGGGCTTCCTCTGCCGCGAGGATCTTCTGGTGCGGAGTGCCTGCTGTTGCCGGGTAGCTCGTCCTGAGGATTTCGTGCCGGGCTACCAAAGCGTCGATGGCAGCGGAAAGAGTGTTTTCATCCACCTCGCCTTCCAGCTCTGCGGCCAGGGAAATGTTGTAGTCCGCTGAGCCGGGATCCAGTTGGTTGAGGAACCACATGCGTTGCTGGGCGAATGAGAGACCAAGTTCCCCCCGGCAGGCCGTCCGGCGTGAAGCGACCCATTCCGAAAGGGTTCGCCCACGCTCCGGCGAGTCATCATCGTGAACTTCAGTGCCGCCGTCGTGCATGGAGGCGTTCGGCCGTTCGGACACGACCGCCGCCACCAGTGCACCCGGAGTGGGCTGGTCGAAGAGCGTTCGCAACGGAAGGGAGGCGCCGAACGCTTCCCGGATCCTGCCCATGATGGTGATCGCCAGGAGCGAATGGCCCCCCAGGAGAAAAAAGTCGTCGTCCATGGCCACGGAGTCCAGCCCAAGAACCTCAGCAAAGATTCCGGACATGACATGTTCCTCTGGTGTGGACGGTTCACGGCCGCTGCCGTTCCCGGAGGCTGCAGGGGCCGGGAGGGCAGTGCGGTCAAGCTTGCCATGGGAGGTCAAGGGCAGCGCCGGGATGGACATGAAGATGGAAGGCACCATGTAGTCGGGGAGCTTTTCGGCCGCATGCTCCCTCAAATCTGCACTGTCCACGTTGCCCACCACATACGCGATCATCCGCTGGGCCGGGTTGCCGTCGGGGACGACGGCAACCTGCTGCACTTGGGGGTGGCTGGACAGTGCCGACTCCACTTCCCCCAGCTCGATGCGGAACCCGCGGACCTTTACTTGGTCATCGCTTCGGGAAAGGAATTCAAGCACTCCGCTGGCATCCCGCCTCACGACGTCGCCGGTGCGGTACATGCGGGTTCCATCTGTTCCAAAGGGATTCGCCACGAAACGTGAGGCCGTCTCGGCAGCGCGTTGGTCATAGCCTTGCGCCATGCCGGCGCCTGCCAGATACAGTTCTCCGGGGACGCCGGACGGAACTGGCTGCAGGTACGCATCAAGAACGAACGCCGAGATGTTTCCGGCGGGCCGGCCAATTACCGGTGCAGGGCCGGAAATTGCCGCCATGACCGAATCAACGGTGAACTCAGTGGGGCCGTAGAAGTTCAATGCCTGGACGGAAGGGTCCTTGGCCAGTCGTTCCCAGAGAGCGCCGGACACGGCCTCGCCGCCGAGGATGAGGATCGGCGGTTGATCGCGTTGGTGATCCAGCAGGCCATACTGCAGCAGCTGTGTGGCGTATGACGGCGTGGTTTCCAGGACGCTGATCCCATGGTTGAGGCAGTATCGAGTGAGACTTTCGGCGTCGTTGCGTTCCTCATCGGCCACCAGGTGCAGCTCAGCACCGGCAACCATCCAAAGCATCGGATCCCAGGCGGCATCAAAGCCCAGTCCGGCGATATGTGCAACGGAGACAGGCTCATTTCCGGCCACCTCGAAGCGAGGGCCGTAGAGCGTGCGGTGGTGGTGTGCGTACAGGTTGGCCAAGGCGGCATGCGTCACAGCCACCCCCTTCGGCCGTCCTGTTGAACCAGAGGTGTACAACACGTAGGCAAGGTCTTCGGCTTTCGGCATGCGATCCTCAGGGGCGGTACCCGCCACCCTTGCGCCGGTCGTCAGCAGGCCCGAAATTGTAACGGCAACGGCAGGTCCGACGCCGCTGCGCGCGTCATCGTCAACGATCACCACCGCTGGGCTGCTGTCCTCCAGGATCATACGGATCCGTTCCTTGGGGTAGGAAAGATCGATGGGGACGTAGACCGCACCCGCAGCGAACACGGCAACGGCGGCGGCGGCGATGTCTGCTGATCGGCTGATGGCTACCGCCACGCGGTCGCCTGGACGTACGCCTTGGACGATGAGCCCCTTGGCCATGGTGTTTGCTCGTTCCTGAAGTTGGCCGAAGGTCCAGGAAGTCCCTCCAGCAACCACGGCCGTTTTTGACTGACGCAGGACGACTGTCTCCGCGAAAGACTCCAGGATGGTGGCCCACTGCCCGTCGTGATGGGTGGCGTCGCTGTGCGCCATGACAGCTGCGTGGTCGGCCGGGCTCTGTATCTGCAACCGGTCCAGGCTGACGTCGGAGTCCTTGGCGAACTGTCCGGCAACCAGCTCAAAACCGGCAACCAGCCGTTCCACTGTGCTGCGTTCGAAGAGCGCCGGGTTGTAGGCGAGGGATCCTGCGATGACGTCACCGTCCCGTTCGGCCAGGTCCAGGAGAAGGTCGAACTTCGCACCGCCCGGCTCCCTGCCCAAGTCCGCCGAGGCGTCCAAGCCCGTCATGGCCAGCACGGCGTCGGGGGTGTTTTGCAGAGTCAGCATCACTTGGAACAAGGGGTGGCGGTGGTGCGACCGCGTTGGATTGAGCGCTTCCACCACGCGTTCGAATGGGGCGTCCTGGTTGCCGTAGGCGTGCAGGTTGGTGTAGCGAACGCTCTCCACGAGCTCCGCGGCCGTAGGATTCCCTGACGTATTGGTCCGCAGCACCAAGGTGTTGACGAAGAAGCCCACCAAGTCATTCAGTTGGGTGTCTGTCCGCCCGGCAACCGGCGTGCCGAGCGGGATGTCCTCGCCCGCGCCAGACTTTGTCAGAAGAGCGGCCAGGGCGGCCTGCAGCACCATGAAGAGGCTGGCGTTGTGCGTCTTGGCCAGTGCTTTCAAGCCCGACGATGTGGCGGCATCCAGTTGCAAGGGAATCGACGACGTCGGGAAGTCACCTTCGCGGGTTCCGCGGGGGAAGTCGTAGGGCAGCTGAAGCTCCTCCGGGGATCCCTTGAGCTCTCGTGACCAGAATTCCAGCTGCCGCGAAATTGGGCTCGAAGGGTCGTCTTCGTGCCCCAGGGCTTCCCGTTGCCACAAGGTGTAGTCGGCGTACTGGACGGGCAGCCCAGTGGTGGGCGCCGTGGCTCCGTCCAAATGTTCGCTGTAGGCCTGGGAAAGGTCCCGGGCGAGGGGCGACAGCGACCAGCCGTCCGCAGCAACATGGTGCAGGGTAACCGCCAGGACGTGGTGGTCCGGTGCCCGTTGGAACAGGACTGCTCGAACAGGAAGTTCGGTGGTGATGTCGAAGCCACGCCGTGTTTCTGTCTGCAGTGCCCGGTCCAGGTTGTCCTCGTCGCACTGGACTGCCAGGAGTTTTAGCGGCGCTTCACCGGCAGGCAGGATGTCCTGGTGCGGTTCACCGTCGGACCAAGGAAAGATGGTGCGCAAAGTCTCATGCCGGGAGATAACGTCGGCAAGTGCCGCCTCCAAGGCATCCACGTCCAGGCGACCCTTGAGTGTGAGGACGATCGGGATGTTGTAGGCACCGGACTCGTGATCCAGGCGGTTAAGGAACCAAAGCCTGCGTTGCGCAAAGGACAGGGGGATCATCGCTGGCCGTTCCCTAACGGCCAGCTCGGGAGTGGACGAGCCGTCGCTTTCCAAGGCTGCAGCTAGTCCCTCTACTGTGGGCTGCTCGAAGATGGTACGCAGGGCCGGTGCGCTGCCCGTGGCATCCCGAAGGAAAGCAGCCAACCGCGTGGCCAGTAGTGAGTGGCCCCCAAGCTCGAAGAAGTCGTCCTCGAGTCCCACTGCTTCCAGGCCGAGGATCTCGCGGAAGGCTTCAGCTACCACGAGTTCTGCAGGCGTGCGCGGTTGGGTGGTGGGTGCTTCCTGTCCCGGGGTTGGCAAGGCCCGGGTGTCAAGCTTGCCATTGGCAGTTAACGGGATGGAATCCATGACGGTCACGGCTGCGGGCACCATGTAGTCGGGCAATGTCCTGCGTGCCGCCTTGCGGATGGCGGACGAGTCAAGGGGCTGCGTTGCCCCGCTCCCTTCGGTTTCCTGCCCTGGGTTGCCAGCAGTGACGTAGGCGAGGAGTTGGTCGTAGCCGGCCTTGTTCTTCGCCACGGTCACCGCGGCTTGGGCAACCCCTGGGATACCGCGCAGGACCTCTTCAATCTCGGCAAGTTCAATACGGAACCCACGGATCTTGACCTGCTGGTCCATGCGACCAAGGAACTGCAAGGTGCCATCGTCCAATCGACGCACCACATCGCCCGTGCGGTACATGCGCGAGCCGTCCCCAACGAAGGGATCAGCCACGAACTTCCCGGCACTCAGCCCAGGTTGGTCAAGGTAACCGCGGGCGAGGTTCGGCCCCGCAACATAGAGCTCTCCGATGGCATTGGAGGGCACCGGGTTGAGGCCCGAATCAAGGATGTAATGCCGGCTGTTGGCTACCGATCCTCCGAGGGTGACATCCGTGCCCGGTTCCATCACGGCAGTCAGCGAGTCCACGGTGGTTTCGGTAGGGCCGTAGAAGTTATAGGCCACAACGCCATCATGGGCCGCCAACTCCCGCCATGTGGCCGGGTCCACGGCTTCCCCTCCCAGCGCAACAATGGAGGGGTGGGCGTCCCGGTCGAAGAGCCCGCTCGCCAGCAGGGCCTTGGCAAAGGAGGGTGTTGTTTCGATCGAGTCGATTCCCTTGTTGGCCAGGAACAGGCTAAGGGCCTCGGGATCACGACGGGTCTGGTTGTCCACCATATGCAACTCATGCCCGGCCAGAAGCCACAGAATGGGATCCCAGGAAGCGTCAAAGGACAACCCCGCGGTGTGGGCCACGCGCAAGTAACGGCCGAGCCTTGCCGTGGCGGGGTCAAAAATCCTCTCCCGGTGGGAAGTGAACAGGTTCAGGAGCGCCAGATGCTCCACGCCAACGCCCTTTGGACGGCCTGTGGAACCTGACGTGAAGATCACGTAGGCAAGATCATGCTGGACGGCGATGGGTGCCAAGGGCGTCGAGTCGTGTCTGTCCAAGGACACAGCAGTCATCGCGGAATCCAAGACCGTCACGGGAATGCTGGTCAGCGGCTTTCCTTGGTCGGTGTCACCAGTCAAGGCCGTTTCTGTGAGCAAAATGACGGGGGCCGCGTCCTCCAACATCCCCTCCACGCGGCCCGCCGGGTAGTCGGGGTCGAGCGGAACATAAGCGGCACCGGCCTTCAAGATGGCCAGGATGGCAACAGGAAGCAGAACGCTGCGATCCAGCCGGACGGCGACGGTTCTGCCCGGCCCTGCTCCGCGCTCGCGGAGGAACCGGGATAGCTGGTTGGAGCGCCGCTCCACCTCTGCAAATGTCAGGGAACCGTCAGACGCGACGACGGCGATCCGCTCGGGAGCAGCTGCGGCGACCGACTGGAACTCCTCAACAACCGTATGGCCCGGCAGGTCCACTGACTCGGCATCTCCCTCGGCGAGCAGCGACTGCTCTTCCGCCGTCGACGTGACTGTCAGTGCCGCCGTCGGACCGTTCGGGCTGGCCAGAAGCTCACCAAGCAGCCGCACAAACCGCATCAGGTGCTGGTCCAGGCCCGATTGGCTATAGAGCCCGGCATTCGCGGCGAACTGTACTGTCACACCACCCGAGGCTGCGTGGCCCAGCCCGTGGACGATGACGGATAGGTCATCGATGGGCCCAGTGGACAGGATGTGCATGGTGCCGGTTGCCTCGCCAAAGGCGATGTCATCAAGTACCGGAAGGATATTTACCGATGGTCCCAGGTAACTGCCCTGGCTGCTCATGGACTCGTATCGGGTGCGCTGATGGATCAGGGCGCCGCGCAGCTTTCCGCCCGTGGCGGCCACCATGTCC
Source organism: Paenarthrobacter sp. A20 (assembly GCF_024168825.1). Taxonomy (NCBI): domain Bacteria; kingdom Bacillati; phylum Actinomycetota; class Actinomycetes; order Micrococcales; family Micrococcaceae; genus Paenarthrobacter; species Paenarthrobacter sp. A20. The sequence goes on from NZ_JALJWH010000001.1 coordinate 3,310,894, forward strand.
TCCACGGTGGTTCCCGGAGTGATGTCCAGCCGGATCGGGACGATATTGGACAGCATGGACGGCGTGGACTTGGCCAGCTTGCCTCGTCGCGCTGTCACGGGCAGCGCGAGGGATACATGCGGTTCGCCGGTCATCCGGTGCAGATACAGTGACATGGCCGTCAGAATCAACGCCGGCGCGCTGCCGGACGCTGCTTGGAGTGCGTCGACTGCGGACTGGGAGAGCGTCTGGGTGGAACGCAGCAGCGCGTCGGCCGTTCCCGAGGGGCGGCCGGCGAGTCCGGCGGGAGTCCGTTCGTCGTCGAGTTCGCGTCGCCAATAGGCGGCGTCGGCTGCTGCCCCTGCGGAGTCCTGGTATTCATGGTCCTCCGTAATGAGTTCATCAAGCGCGCCAAAATCGAGGATCAGGGCGTCGTCCATATCCTTGGCGGCGCTCAGTGCCTCATAGACTGCGGCGACACGGCGCAGTACCAGCACGGCGGAATATCCATCGAGGAGCAGGTGGTGGACGCGTTGGTAGAAGAAGTGTCTGGTTCCGGAGATCCTGATGATCTCGGTGTGAAGCAGCCTGCCGTCCTCCACTGTCCGTACTTGCGCCATGTCCGAGTCCATCAGCTCGCGTGCGGTTTGTTCGCGCGTCGTTTCGTTCCCGCAACCGCTCAGATCGGTGAATTGCACGGCGGCCTCGGCAGTTTCTGCGTACTGGAAGGGGCCGTCGTCGTCCTCGCCGAATGCCAGGTTCAAGGCGGGCGTTTCCGACACTGCCCGAGCCACCGCCTTCTCCAGACGGGGCACGTCCAACGGACCGTTGATTTCGATGAACTGCCCAATTTGATACATCGGGCTGCCGTTCGCCAAACGTTGCGCGTACCAGATACCTCGCTGTGCAGCGGTTAAACCCATCCGGGCCGGTGCCTGGTGCTCCGGAATGCCGGGCTGGTCAGGGGAAGCGGGGATAGGGGAGTTCATAGTCCTTCTCTGCAGTGGGGAGGTGTGGGAAAGCAGCGGCAGTCCTGGGAATCAGGACTGCCGCGTCAAGGTTGCGAGGCCAACGTCTTGACGAAGTGGCGCTCGTGGGGTGGGAATCTCGTCTGGTGGGAAGAGGAAGTGGGTTCTGCTACTGGAACTGGCCGAGCTGGAGAGGGCCCAGCACATTGCCGTCAACAAGGGGCCCATTGATGAGCGGCCCGTTGATGAGCCCGCCGTTCAGAATTCCTTCGGTCAGGAAGCCGTTCAGGATGCCACCGTTGAGGAAGCCGGCGTCGGAGAGGGCTGTGGCACCGGTTTCCGGCGTTGGGATGGGGGTTGCTGTCGCTGCTTGTGCAGGGAGAGAAGCGAGGGCGAAGGCGGAGGCTGCAAGGACTGTTCCGACTGCGATGCGGGCGGTGTTCTTGGTGGGCTTGTTCACGGGGTCTTCTCCATTACGTAGCAAATGTTGTCCGCGCGTCACAGGGTGTCGCGCCATCAGTGATTCGGAGCTGCCACCGTCGTGGATGGGAATGGAGATTCTTCACTCTTCGGCAGGACGCGACGTCAGCATGGATGCCCAAGAGCTGCCGGGTCGCTCCGAGTTCTTACTCTGGCCGCGGATTGCAGAAACTGCGCTGTTCGGCCCCACTGATGTTTGCAAGGAGGAGCATCGGCCTCTAGGGTACTAAGGAGGCTTATCTTTTTTGGTGGAGTGCAGCAGTCGATGTGCCGATCAATAGCGAGGAGAACGCGCAGTGCCAGTTGAGGACATCAAGATTCCAGGGGCTCCATCGATTGAGCGACCAGCCGTTGAAGAACCCACAGTGGCCCGGGAGCCGTTGTCGCCGAAGCCTGATCAGCAGGGTCCCGAGGCCGTGTCACCGACAGGGAGCCCCAGCGGCGCCCCCGAAAACTCACGTGCCCAGTCCGGCCAGTACCTGACAACGGCCCAGGGCCTGAGGCTGGGAGATACAGACCATTCCTTGAAAGCCGGACCACGGGGCCCGATTTTGCTCCAAGACCATCACTTGCGTGAGAAGATCACACACTTTGATCACGAGAGAATTCCGGAGCGCGTGGTTCACGCCAGGGGAGCCGGGGCTCATGGAACGTTTCGCTCCTACGGCGCGGCGTCACAAATCACGAAGGCAGGGTTCCTTGGGCCGGATGTAGAAACCCCCGTGTTCGTGAGGTTTTCCACTGTCTTGGGATCCAGGGGGTCCGCTGATGCGGTCCGTGACACGCGTGGCTTCTCCACGAAGTTCTACACGGATGAGGGTACCTACGACCTGGTGGGAAATAACATTCCTGTCTTCTTCATTCAGGACGGCATCAAGTTCCCGGACCTCATCCACGCGGGGAAACCGCACCCTGACAGGGAAATCCCGCAGGCTCAGAGTGCGCACGACACGTTCTGGGATTTCGTTTCGTTGCATACCGAAGCGCAAGCGCACACGATGTGGAATATGTCCGACCGCGGAATTCCCCGCTCCTACCGGACCATGGAAGGGTTCGGCGTCCACACCTTCCGGTTGGTGGATGCGGCCGGTAAGACCACTCTGGTGAAATTCCACTGGAAGCCGAAGCTGGGTGTCCATTCATTGGTGTGGGAAGAGGCCCAGATTATTAACGGCATGGATCCCGATTTCCACCGTCGTGATCTGGCCGATGCGATCGAATCAGGTGCGTACCCGCAGTGGGAGCTTGGCATCCAGACGTTCCCGGACACTGAAGATCAAATGTTTGAAGGTATCGACCTTCTGGATCCCACCAAGTTCATCCCTGAGGAACTGGCTCCGGTTCAGCCGATCGGGCTGATGACGCTGAACGCCAACCCGACCAACTACTTTGCCGAGACCGAGCAGGTAGCCTTCCACCCGGGACACCTCGTCCCAGGCATCGATGTCACTAATGATCCGCTGCTGCAGGTCCGCCTGTTCTCATACCTGGACACGCAGATTTAACGGCTTGGTGGACCGAACTTCGCCCAAATTCCCATCAATCGTCCCCACGCACCGGTTAATGACATGCTGCGGGACGGGATGCACCAGACTGGGTTGAAATTTGTCCGCGGACAATGATGCACGCAGCCGGGAAAGCCGACTCCACCTTGACCACCAACTGCAGTTTTCCAAGGTCCTGGGAGCGTCCTCCATGAACGGTGGCTGCCCGGTGATTCACGTGGTGCCCCCGCCCGCCTTTTCGCAGGCTATTCGCTGGGATTCTCATGATCGGGAGTGTCCGGGCTGCTCAGATGACGGGCCAGACAACTCGCGTCTGCCACTTGGCAGGGTCCGGTTCCTTTTCGGGGTCACTCATATAGAACTCCCACATGGTGTCTGAGGGTGTTAAACCTTCCGCACTCATTCGCTCGAGGATGAGCGCGTACGTCTGCTCGAGGGTGTCGTAAGGTCCCTTATGCACAGCTTCGAGGGCGTCCGACTCCGGCAACATTCCGCTGATAACCTCTCCGGCAGCGGAGAAATTCGGTGTCACGGGGAAGCCGGCCTCTACGTCGACGGAGTCGGTTGGCATCCCGTGGTACATGGCGAACGGGGGTCCCGTGGGGCTGGCGTTCTGGGCTTGGACGGCCGCCATGGCAGCGCCAAATGCGCGGCCGAAGAATTCCGTCAATTTCGCCATGGGGACCCGCTCGCGGAGCACTGCAGTGGGTTGCTCGGAGGTTCGAATCAGGGCGGGTTGCTGGTCGAGGATGCTCATACTTCAAGACTTCCCCGATCGGGCTGCTGTCAGTAGGGCCGAACGACTCTAAAACCGGGACAAGCTGGCAGGTGCGACGCAAACGTTCGGTTCGTGGCAACTATGCCGTCTCAAAGGCCTCCTTGATCCACTTCGCAACCTCGGCGTCGACCAAGGCGGGGTTGTGGAGTTCCACGTGATGCATCCACACGGAAGGAGCAGGATGAGCTATTTCTTTGAACCTTGGGGAGTCGAGCTTATAGGGCAACGCCAACGACAACACGGCCGGTACCCCCGAATGGACGTACTTGTGCGGTCGCCACAAGTAGGCAAACCCACGATGCCGCCGTAGGGCGACCTGGCTCTTGGAGACGTGGACCTGAAAATCACCGAGTCCACCGGCGATGGCAAAGACGGCCTCACAGATCGCGAGACCTTGAGGGGATCCGTTGAAGAAGGCAACAGCATCCGCGGGCAGGACCGTGGTCATAGCGCCCTTCGGAGGCTGCGCCGGAGGAACCATGCACCACAAAAGAGGAGAACCGCGGCCATCCCTGCCAGAACGCCCAGGCCAGGCAGGATGTCGGAGAAGGAGGCGTCCCGCCGCTGGATGGCGGCCAGGGCGTCATATGCCCACCGGTGAGGGGTGAGCCACGATATTGATTGGAGTGGTTCGGCGAAGAACTCCGGAGGCACCATGCAGCCGCCCAGACCAGCCAGTACGAGACCTGCGCCTATGCCGATCCCTGTTGCGGCGCCGTCGTGATCCAAGAGCGAGCCGATGATCATGGCCGCTGCGGCCGCTACCGCGCTGAAGGCCAGAAGTACCAGTGCGGTGAGCCAGAGGTTGCCCCAATCGACGCCGAAGAGCAGAGCCGTACCAACCAGGATGTATGCACCTTGAACCGAGGCGATCCCAAACCTTCCTGCTGCCTGGCCGATGATCGTCTGACCGCTGGTCACAGGTGCTGCCATGGTGCGCGGGATGACGCCGAACCGGCGGGCCTGGATCAGCGTGGCGGCACCGGTGAGGGAACTGAGAAAGATGAACAGCAGCAGTTGCTGTACCGCCCCAAGATCGAAGACTCCGAGTCCGCGGAACTCCTGGGAGGTGTTGTCGGTGTCCACAATGTCTACCCGGGGTGCCTGAACAGCTTCTTTCGCCTGGGCCAAGGCGGATGCCGCGGCCTCTGCCGGCAGGCCTGCCTGTTCCAAGGCGGCGCGCTGGCTGTGCCGCACGCTGATGGCCATCAGGGAGCCCTTGACCTCCTGCAATGCCGCTTGGGCCGAAGCCTGCGATGCCGTCAGAATTTCCAGATCCGCTACGCGTCCGTCATTGAACGCGGCTGCCGCTTCGGGGCTGATGATGACCCCGACGTCGGCCCTTCCGCGCCCCAGTTGTTCGCGCACCACTTGCGCAGTACCGGATTCCACCTGCATGCCGTCGGCTTCCAACTGTTCTGATATCGACGATTCCAGAACCGTGCCGGAACCACCGCCCAATGCAACCCGGGTTTCGCTGTTGCTGGAGCCGAACTGGGTGCCCAACAACAGAATCAACAGGAGCGGGAAGATGAAGACGAAGAAGATGTTGGATCGGTCCCGCAGGAAGCGCCGCACTTCCACGCCGGCGATGGCGAAGATCACTTTCACGTCTTGGCGCCCCGGTCCGGCAGGAAGCGGGCCGTGAGGACGCATGCGGCCGCGAATCCCCACATCGTCATCAAGGGCACGGCGACTTCTGCGACGCCGCCGCCACCGGCCGAGATTCCCAAGCCCCGGATGAAGGCTCCCACCGGGTTCAGGTCCATGAGGACCGCCATGAATCCTGACGCCTGGATGGGAAAGAAGGCGCCTCCCGCGATACCCAACACCATGGCAATTATGGATTGCGCCACATTGGCCTGCTCGGCTGACCGAACCACCTTGGCCACGATGAAGGTCAAGCTGGTGGCTGCGGCCGCTGCGGCGAGGACCAGCAAGACCACAACGGCGGGGGACCCGAAGTCAACGCCGAAAAGGAGCGTGCCGCTGGCAAGCAGCACGGCACTGGCGGCGACTCCCAGAGAGAAACCAACAACAGCTTTGGCGGCAACGACGGTCCACTGCGGCACAGCTGTGGACCTGATCCGGCCGAGGGTTCCCTGCTCCTTTTCCGCCAACAGTCCAAGGACACCAAACCCTACTGTGAACAAGAGGAACAAACCCGTTTGACCGGCCACCAGGCCGGCCCGAAGTGACAACTGACCCGTTGCGGCAACTCCTTCCCTTACATGGAGGATTGGTTCGCCGGACACCGCGATACGCCCAATGCCCGCTGCCATATCAGGGGAGATCCCACCTAGTCCCGCAGCCGTCTCCGTTACCGACGCGGCAGTGAACCGCTCCACGATTCCAGTCACGATTGAGATCAGGACACTCGTCTCGAGGACTGAGCCGCTGCCTTCGATCAGTTGGAGGGTGGATGGCTGCCCGGTAGCCAGTGCGGAACTGAAACCGGCCGGGATGACCAGTCCCAGGGCGGCGCCCGACGTGCGGGTTTCCGAGCTCACGGCATCTGGTGACACCTCACGGACAGTGACCTTCATGGCTTCTGTGGACCCCAGTGAATCCAGCAGCGCAGCTCCGAGCGGGCCGGAGTCTTCGACGCTCACTACGACCGTGGCTGGTTGCAGGTCGACGCTGCCGGTACCCAGTCGGCCAAAAGCCAGGCTCAGCACGCCCATCAGTGCCAACGGGACGATGAGTGAGAAGATGAGCACTGACTTATCCCTCCGGCGTTGACGAAAATCATTGCCGACCATGGTCCAGAGCGCTCGCATGGTCAGTCCCTGAGCGCTTTGCCGGTCAAATGCAGGAAAACCGATTCGAGGTCCGGTCGCGTCACGGCGACCGAAGCCATGGTCATTCCTGAGCGGGCGGCAGTGGTGACAATCCCTGCAAGCAGGGCGGCCCCGTCCGTAACGGTGAGCATCAACCCGATTTCCCCTGAATCGGTGACGCGATGAACGCCGTCGAGTGACCGGAGTGCTTCAGCCGCCGCCGTGAGCCGTCCGGTCCCCACAAGGGTGATCTGGTCCAGTCCACCGGTTAGCGTGATGAGTTCGTCCCTGGTTCCTTCGGCCTGGACCCGGCCCTGATCAAGAATGGCAATCCGATCACAGAGGCGCTCGGCCTCTTCCATGTAGTGGGTCGTGTAAAGGACAGCCGTACCCTCCGATGACAGGTTTCCCACCGCCTCAAGAATTGAGTTGCGGGACTGCGGGTCGACACCAACCGTCGGTTCGTCGAGGATCAGCAATCGGGGGCGGTGCAGCAGACCGATACCAATGTTCAAACGACGTTTCATTCCACCGGAGTACTTTTTGGTTTGCTCACCCGCACGTTCGGCCAGCCCAAGGAGATCCAGGACTGAGTCCACCCTGGAGGCCAGTTCTTTCCGCCCCAGTCCTTGGAGCCTGCCGAAGAAGTTCAGGTTTTCGCGGGCCGACAGATCCGGATAAATGGCGAGCTCCTGCGGTACCAAACCAAGATGGCGCTTTGCCGCAGTTCCCGCAGGGTCCATCCGGGTGCCGGCCACGTCTACTGACCCGGAATCGGCGGGGATCAGGCCGGCGACCATGGAGATAATGGTGGTCTTTCCGGCACCGTTCGGGCCCAGGAGGCCGTAAGTCTCGCCGGGGCGGATGATGAAGGAGACGTCGTCGACGGCGGTCAGGTCACCGAATCTCTTGACGAGCCGGTCTGCTGACAGGACTGTTCCGGTGCGAGGAGGTGCCACCTGATTCTTCAAGGGCGCACCGGACTATTCCAGGCCGGCCCGTGTTGCGTCGTTGAGTGGAGTCCGAAGCGACATCGGCGCTGAAAGGTCGAATCGTCTCCCGGTTACTGAATCCGGAACGATCCTGAAGAGGTGGTCCTGGCCCACTCCCTGCCACGGGAAGAGGGCACGCCTGATTTCGTCAAGACGGGGGCCCTCCGATCCTGCTTCTTCAACGCCGCCTTTCGCCACAACGCTCCAGGCGATACCGAACTCGGCGCTCACGGAGTCCGCTTCGATTGCTACCACGGCGTCATCCTCCATGGCCCACTGTTTGGTTCCCGGCCCGGTCCTGAAAACCACAGTGTTGTTATCCACGGCGAAGTTCACGGGAAAGATATCAGGGTGGCCGTTGACGATCACAGAAAGTCGTCCAACGTTGGCCTCGCCGAGGAGCCTCCAGCAATCTTCCGTTTCAAGTACTTCTGCCTCAGGCACTATGTTTTTGTCGCTCATGCGGAGATCCTACGGCCGCTTTTCGGTCCCCAACAGGGCCCAAAGGCCCAGCCTGCAACCCAGTGTCTGTGGCCGGGTGTGGCGAGGCTACTCCAAGCAAAAGCAGGAGCAAACCTACTTCCGCCAAACCCGCTCCGAAGTAGGCCGCCTGCAGGGCGCTGAACGGGATCAGGGCCATTTGGACGAAGATCCACACGAGGATGGAATATCCCGCCGTGGCGGCCGCCATGGATGCCAATCCACGTCGACGGAAGAGCAGGACGAAGGCCACCGTGTGTGAGCCCCCGACGATGACGGCCAGCAGAAGCCCCGGGACCAGGTAGCTGCTGAAGGGTGACCCGTCCAGGTATTCGACCGGTAGCTGGATTTCCGGCGGCAAAACGCTCTTGTCCACTCCCGGCCACGATCCGATGGCCATGACCAAGCCGCCGGCAATCGATGTCAACGCGACCAATGCCTGCACGGTCAGAAGCATCCCTCGAGTCATGGTTCCTCCTAAATGATGGTGTGTCGAAAACGTTGTCCGCAGCTACCGCAACGGAAGCAACTACACCGACACGCCGACGTCGGGGGTTACTGCTGGCTCGTCGTCATTCACTGCAGGCCGGCCCTTCCGTCAGCGTTTGGGGGCTGCAGTTGCTCGGGATCGAAGGCACCCTGATCCAGACGGAACGGCGGATATTCGTCGCGCAGCAGGGCTCCGTAGATGAGCACGCGGTACACCCATCGGTTGATGCCCATGATGAAGGCGAACAGGGGTCGCGGGTAGCTGCCGGTAAACAACAGGATTACCAAAGCGATGAGGACCAGCAGACCCAGCAAGGACAGTCCGCCGCCGCGATCGTTGATCACGCCGGCGGGTCCGTCCTCGGTTCTCCAAGCCCACGTCGCCGTTCCTGTGAACGCCCCCACGATCAACAGGTGCGGTATGAGCAGCAACCAGGACTTTACAAGAACCAGGCCCCGGGAGAGGCGGGCCGGATAAACCACCTCCACGTTCGCCGGGTAGTCCGTCCGGGAGAGGCTGAACGGAGGATAGTGATCGGTCCCGCCTGCGGCGTAGGCATAGAAGGCCACGCGCCAGTTCCATCGGAGGACGCCGACATTGAAATGAAAGAGGGACAGCGGGTAGCGGCCAGTAATAAGGATGGCGAACCAAGCAATGATGCTGGTGACGGCGAACGCGAACCAGAGGAAAAACAGCACGAAGAAATGGGGGATGGCGAGGAACCATTTCACCAGCCACAGCCACGGCGACAATGCGGCGTCCAGCTGGCCGGTGAAATGAAGCGGAGAGTTAAGGGCGCTTACCGGTGCGGGTCCTCGCGCTGCCGGTGATGTCGAAGGGGGTTGCCCCGGTGATCCTCCGCCACGGCCCAGACCTACGGCGCCCAACACCAACAGCGGAACGCCGATAAGGATGGCCAGGACGCCGGCGAACAACAGGCCCATTGCGGCAGGCCTCATGAGGTCAGAACGGAAACCGGCCTGCAGATCTGCGGAGACGCCACCGCTGGCGTCAGCGTTCATCACCACCACAGTCCAATTACCGGGGGCGATGTTCCACGTGAGTTCCTGCTCGCCCGTTCCGGAGGCCGAGGCTGCCCAGAACTGTTGCGCACCGGGCGTTGCAGGGGTGGATGATCCTGGAATGTCCGTGTAAACGGGCCGGAAGGGTTGGAACTTCACTTCACGCAACTCAGTGTGGTGCACCCCTGCAAGGTATGCGTCCACCTCGTTCTGGGGTGCAATGCCAATGAAGACTTCACGCCCGGCTTCCGTCGCGGAGGCACGGAGCCTGAGGGTTCCGACGTCGAAGGGAAGCCTTTCGGGCGTGCCCTCGCCCACCGCATCGAGTTGGGGGGAGACCAATGCCCGGGACGAAACCGTGTACCGCTCTGTTGGGGAGGTGAAGAATGATCCGTCGTTTTGGGAAGAGGCAAGCCATGTCGCTACCGCACCTGCCGCGGCCAACGTGAAGCCGACCAAAGACAGAACAATGCCGACAATGAGGAGGACAACATGACCTGGTTTTTTCATGGTTAGCGTTCTTTCCGGTTGGAGATCAGCGAGGCAACGCCGAGGGCTGCGGCAGCGGCCCCGGCCGCAGCCGGGAACAAAGCCGAGAACAGCATGGTGTTGGACAGTGCCAGGACCCCGTAGATCAGGAGCAGGAACGTCGCACCCCTCGACTGCGCGGAAGATGCGGTCCCGAAGGGCAGTAGGGTCTTTGTTAGCCCTACCGCTTCGATCACGGCAGACGCGCCGACCGCCGGTCGCACTGGAGCTGCTGGTACGGACATCTGCCCAGTGGTCATCTCAATGACCCTTCTCCGGGGAGTGGACCACCAGGACGGGGCAGTGCGCGTGAGCAACGCAGCCCGAACTGACCGAACCGAGGAGAAGTCCACCAAAACCACCGTGACCGCGCCGGCCTACCACCAGAAGTGATGCATGTTTGCTGCCCTCAACAAGCCCTGCACGGGGAGACTGCCGAACAAGGCGGGAACTGACGTTCCTGGGCTTCTCAGTGCCGAAAGCCTCGACCAGTGCCTTATCGAGTCGTTCCTCGGCATCATGGGCGAAGCCATCTATGCCCATGGCCAGATATCCTTCGTATCCCAGCGGCATCTCCCAGCACCCCCACGCTTCAAGCGGTGCATTGAGGGCCAGCGCAATTCGTTGTCCCTGGCGTAGTGCTTCCACCGATGCGTCGGAGCCGTCGACGCCAACAATGATCTTGCTCGGGTCAAGCCAGCCTGCCATCACGCACTCCTCTGGATTCCATATGCTGTGGCAATGGACAAGAGTTCTTCACCCCACGCAGCTGCGCGGGACGTCTGTCCGTCAAGCAAGGGACCCTCAGTTCCCTTGACGTAGAAGGCCATTGGCTCGGCCACTATGCTGGCTCCGGCCTCTTTGAGGGTCTTTGTGATCTTCTTGGCGGCATCACCATGGATGAACAGCTTGACCCTCGTATCAAAGCCGGCAGCAACCACCCCGGAAAGCCCTCGGCTGCCAAGACGGGCCAGAGCCTCCATGGTTTTCTGTGTGGGGCGCCAACCGTTGATCGGGCTGCCGACCACCAACAGGTCACCTGCCGAGATGTCGTCGGATCGCACCTGACCGGCCGGCAGGACTTTCGCGTTCAGTGGGCTGAGGCCTGCGGCAATGGCCTCAGCGATCGACTTGGTGTTGCCAAAGCCGGAATCATAGACAACGAGTGCTTTCATGACTGTTCCTTGTTCTTCTCGTGGGCGTTTTCCCGGGTGCGCGGCCTCCACCGCATAGGGCGGTCACCCATGAAAAGGGTTGCCCAGTACGTCCCCCCACCCATCACGAGGAAACCCACCACACCGAGTGCCAAACTGCCTAGTGGGAAACTCACCAGCAGCAGTCCGAGCCCGCCGAGCGCAGCAAGGCAGCCTCGCTTTATGCCCTTCCAGCGGCGTCGATCGAGGTCTTCCAGGCTCATGAGTGCTGCCAGCCTGGGGTCCTCCTCCAGAAGACCCTGCGAAATGTTGTCCAGTTCGAGCCGTTCGAACTCCGAAAGTGCCATGGTGTGCCTCCTGCCTTCCCTCCCAGCATGTGTGGTGCGGCAATGCGGAAACAGGGCCGAAAGTCACACCAAGGTTCGGGACCAAAGACTCTGCCCGGGCTGGCCCGGGCCGCCCAGAATCAAGGCATGGAGCCAGCCATCGAAGAGTCATATGTCACATGGTTTGAGGACATCGGAATGGGGGATGTTCCCGAAGTGGGCGGTAAGAATGCGTCACTGGGTGAACTCACCACATCGTTGCGTTCAGCAGGGGTGAAGGTCCCCGACGGCTTCGCTACGACGTCCGGCGCGTACAGGAAGTTCTTGGCTGCCAACGGACTCGAATCGGTCATCAGTCATTCCATGAGTGAGCTTAGGTCAGGCAGGTTGTCTCTTCGCGAGACGGGGCATGCCATCCGCGACGCAATGTTGGCGGGCGAGTTTCCGTCCGGACTTATTGAGGGCATCAGGCATAACTATCGGCGCCTGGGCGAACGGGCCGGGCAGGAGCGATTGGCGGTAGCTGTCCGCAGCAGCGCAACGGCAGAGGACCTGCCGGATGCCAGTTTTGCCGGGCAACAGGAAACATTCCTGAATATCTCAGGTGAGAGCGCACTCCTGGATGCCTGCCGACGCTGTTTTGTCTCGCTTTTCACTGATCGCGCCATTAGCTACCGGGAGATCAAAGGGTTTGGGCACTTGGACGTGGCACTGTCCATAGGTGTCCAGCGCATGGTTAGATCCGACATCGGAGCGTCAGGGGTGATGTTCTCCATCGATACTGAGTCGGGCTTTCCACAGAGCGTCGTCATCAGCGCGGCCTGGGGATTGGGCGAGACCGTTGTCCAGGGCACCATCAACCCGGACAAGTACCAAGTGTTCAAACCGCTACTTGATAACCCCGCTCTGGTGCCTGTGATCGAGAGATCCGTGGGATCCAAAGAGCGCAAGATGGTGTACCGCTTGGGAGGGACCGCCTCCACGGCGATGGTGGAAACCACCGACAAAGAACGACGTGCCACTGTTCTCCCGGACATCGACATCATCAAGCTCGCGCGGTGGGCCGTGTCCGTGGAAGACCACTACGGACGTCCCATGGACATGGAATGGGCCAAAGACGGCGTCACAGGCGAGCTGTTCATGGTCCAGGCGCGACCGGAAACAGTTCAGGCCCAAAAAAGCGGGACGCTCTTCCGCATGTATCACCTGGGACAGGATGGCCGTCTCCTTGCGTCCGGCGCAGCGGTCGGGAATTCCATAGCCGTAGGCCCCGTCTGCATCATCCGCGATGCCAAGGACATTGAGGCGTTTGTGGATGGGGCCATTTTGGTAACCCGGATGACGGACCCGGACTGGGTTCCCGTGATGAAGCGGGCAGCTGGGATCGTGACTGACCACGGGGGACCCACCAGTCACGCGGCGATTGTGAGCCGTGAGCTAGGCGTTCCCGCCGTGGTGGGTACTGGCGACGCAACTGACGCGCTGGCAGGTAGGGAAGTTGTCACGCTCTCGTGCGCCGAAGGAGAAGAGGGACACGTCTATGACGGGATGCTGGACTTCGAAGTAGAAGAGGTGGACACCGGGAGCCTTTCCGAAACGCGCACGGACATCATGGTCAACATCGCCAGCCCGGCCGCAGCTTTCACCTGGTGGCGTCTTCCCGCTGCAGGAGTCGGCCTGGCGAGGATGGAATTCATCATCAACAACTTGATCCGTGTTCATCCGATGGCCCTTATCCATCCCGAGTTGGTGATGGATGACGCCGAATCAGCTGTTATTGAACAACTGACCAGGGGCTACACCAGCCCCGAGGAGTATTTCGTCAGTGTCCTTGCCACAGGCATAGCCAAGATTGCTGCTCCTTTCCATCCGAAACCAGTGGTTGTCCGGCTCAGCGATTTCAAGAGCAACGAGTATGGACATCTCATCGGCGGCAGCTTCTTCGAACACCCTGAAGAAAACCCCATGCTGGGATTCCGGGGGGCTTCCCGCTACTACAACAAGCACTACCGTGAAGCTTTCGCGTTGGAATGCCTGGCCGTGAAACGCGCACGTGAAGTCATCGGCTTCTCAAACGTCATAGTCATGGTTCCCTTTTGCCGCACAGTGGATGAAGCGGACAAGGTGCTCAATGCGATGTCGGAGAACGGACTTGTGCGTGGAGAGCACGGGCTGCGCGTCTACATGATGTGTGAGATCCCTTCCAACGTGGTGCTGGCGGAACAATTCGCCCGCCGTTTTGATGGGTTCTCCATCGGTTCCAATGATTTGACCCAATTGGTGCTCGGCGTAGACCGTGATTCGGAACAATTGGCAGGGCTCTTCGATGAACGCGATGAAGCCGTGACCACCATGATCTCGGAGGTCATCGGGAAGGCGCATGCAGCAGGAATCCGGATAGGGATCTGTGGTCAAGGTCCAAGCAACCATCCGGATTTTGCGGAGTTTCTTGTCCGTGAAGGCATTGACTCGATTTCACTGAACCCCGATACCTTCATCCGGACGGTCCCCTTGATAGCTGCTGCAGAAAAGCATCTCAAACGGCCGGACCCAGTGTAGAGCCATGAAGGGATCACCCACGGCGGCTGCGGCGAGACCCCCTTATGACGCGGTCATCTTCGATCTGGATGGCGTAGTCACCCGGACTGCCATGGTGCATCAGCTGGCTTGGCGCGACGCGTACGAGGCGATTATGGGCGATCCCAGGTTTCCGAAGGTCAAACCTGTGCAGCCGTTTACTTCAAACGACTATTTGTCCTTGGTGGACGGCAAGCCCCGCGAAGTCGGGCTCATGAACCTGCTGGCGTCCCGGGGCGTCGTCGTTGATCTCGGCGCACCAAGCGATGCAACCGGCGATTGGACCGCTTACGGGCTTGGGGCGCTGAAGAACAAGGCTTACCTCGCCCGTCTAAAGAAGGACGGCGTTCAGGCATACCCGGGAACACTGGAGCTGCTGGGCAGTCTGCAGGCGGCAGGGGTTAAGGCGGGGGTGGTGACGTCGAGCCGCAACGCCACTCCCGTGTTGGCCGCGGCCGGCATGGCAGAGACTTTCGCGGTGGTGCTGGACGGTACCGTCGCCTCAAAATTGGGGCTCCCGGGCAAACCTGAACCGGATGTATTCCTGGAGGCGGCCAGGCGCCTGGGGGTCCCGCCGGCTCGCGCCGTGGTCATAGAAGACTCAGTGGCGGGGGTGACATCCGCGCGTCGCGGTGGATTCGGGCTTGTGGTGGGCATCGACCGGCAGGGGACCCGCCGACAACTCGAAGCAGCTGGTGCGCACGTGGTCCTCAACGATGTAGGCGAGCTGGACCTGGGCCTGGTCATGAGTGATCCTTGGCAGCTCACCTACGAAGGGACAGCGCCGGAACACGAGGGGCACCGGGAAGCCCTCACGACGTTGGGCAACGGATATATGGGTGTTCGCGGGGCTGTTTCCGAAGGCGGCCGGGAATCGCGCTATGCCGGCATGTATCTGGCCGGTGTCTACAACAGGGTGGTCGCCAGGATGGGCGAGGAGTCTGTAATCGACGAGCACATGGTCAACGCACCCGATTGCCTTCCCTTGGACCTCTGCCTGGAGAACGGCACGTGGTGGTCGGAGGCTGGCTTGCGTTTGGTGGAGGAGCGGCGGACTTTGGACATGGGTCGGGCTCTGTTGATTCGTCATGATCTTCTGGAGTCCCCGGACGGTCGGCGTCTGGACGTCGCTGAAAGGCGCTTGGTCTCCATGGCGGAGCCGCACGTGCTGGCTGTCGAGACTCTCTTGACGCCGCTGGGCTGGAACGGAACAGTCACGGTGCGGAGCGGGGTCGATGTTGGCATCAGGAATGCGAACCTGCCGGAGCCGGCCATGGGAAGCCGCGTCCACTTGAGCGACAAGACGGCAGGAAGCCGTGGTGGCCCAAGCTGCGATCTTCTGGTCGAAGCCGAAACCAGCCAGAGCCAAATACGTGTAGCCGTTGCCTTCCATGCAGATGCTGCAGGCAATGCAGGGTCGCCTGGAAGGGTCAAGGCGTTCCACTTCCTCACTTTTGACGTTGCTTGCACTGATGGTGCGGCAACCGCCTTAACCAAGGTTGCCGCCGTCGTAACATCCCGGGATAAGCCCATATCGTCCGCGGGTTCGGCCGCTTCGGCCGTTCTTGCGAGGGCGGGCACAAACTTTGAAGCTCTGCTGAGTTCCCATGTGGCCGCGTGGAGGCGGATCCTTCGGCCGTTCCTCGTGGAACTCGACTCCTCCACCCAGGTCCAATTGGTCTTGAACCTTCATCTTTTCCACCTCCTGCAGACCCTGACGCATCACACGGCAGAGCTCGACGCCGGTGTTCCGGCCAGGGGACTGCACGGCGAGGGCTATCGGGGTCACGTCTTTTGGGACGAGCTCTTCGTCCTGCCCGTACTTACTGCCAGAACCCCCGAGGTGGCCCGGGCACTGATCGAATACCGATGGCGGCGGCTCCCGGAAGCAAGGCAGGCGGCGTCAAGGCTCGGTTTGCCCGGAGCAATGTTCCCGTGGCAAAGCGGCAGCGACGGCAGCGAAGAAACTCCGCATTGGCTCTACAACGCCAGGTCGGGGCGCTGGGTGCCGGACCATTCCAGGATGCAACGGCACGTGGGGCTCGCGGTTGCCTTCAACGTCTGGGAGTACTTTGAAGCCACTGGTGACAAGGCTTGGTTCCTGTACAAAGGAGCAGAACTCGTTGTGGAGGTGGCACGCTTCTTTGCTGCCATGGCGGCGTATGACCACCACGATCACCGTTTCCACCTGAAAGGCGTCGTAGGCCCGGATGAATACCACACCCGCCGTCCAGGGGAGCCTGATCCGGGCCTGGATGACAACGCCTACACCAACGTCATGGCGGCATGGACCTGCGAGCGCGCCGCAGAGATTCACGGGATGCTGAAGGGCCATGAGCTGGCTGATCTCACGGAGCGTTTGAGCATCACGGCTGACGAAGTGTCGTTGTGGAAGCGGGTGTCCCGGAGGATGTTTGTTCCGTTCCACGCCGATGGTGTCATCAGCCAGTTTCATGGGTACGACGCGCTGGAAGAACTTGACTGGGACAAGTACCGCCAGGTGTACGAGAACATCGAGCGGCTGGATCTCATCCTTGAAGCGGAGGGCGACGACGTCAACCGCTACAAACTCGCGAAGCAGGCCGACGTGTTGATGTTGCCGTATCTGCTGGGCCATGAGGGGCTCCGCGAGTTCATGGCGAAACTTGGTTACGCCTTGTCCAACGAGCAACTGGACCGGACTATTGAGTACTACCTGGCCAGGACGGCTCACGGTTCCACTCTGAGCCGCGTCGCCCACGCCTCTGTCCTGGCTTCCGTGGACCCGGATAGGGCATGGGATAGCTTTCGGGAGGCGTTGGACGCAGATCTCGATGACACCCAGCATGGGACAACCAAAGCGGGTATTCACCTGGGTGCCATGGCAGGTTCCATAGACGTCATTCAGAGGAGCTTTGCCGGGCTGAAGTTGGGGCGGGATGGTTTGTCTTTCACGCCGTGCATGCCCAGAGGACTGCGCGCAGTTGCCTTTCACGTGAAATACAGGGGGCATTTGCTGAAGGTCCAGCTCAAGGATGGGCGCATCCGGGTATCGTCCGCGCATGGCGATGCCGCTCCCGTTTCTCTTCGGATGGAAGGGCGGTCTGTCATGTTGGCACCCGGGGAGAGCAGGAGCTTCAGGCTGGATCCTGGCCAGGAGGCGCGCCGGTCATGAGGCGCTTGGGGATTCTCACAAGTGGTGGTGACTGCCCGGGTTTGAATGCTGTCATCCGAGGGGCAGTTCTCAGGGGGACCATCAGCCACGACTTCGAGTTCGTTGGATTCCGCGATGGGTGGAAAGGTGTCCTGGGTGACGATGTCATACCACTGCCCAGGTCTGCGGTGCGGGGGATTTCCGGTCTCGGGGGCACGATGCTGGGGACATCCCGGACGAATCCCCTGCGGGACGGTGAATCTGGGGCCGTGAGCCAATCACTTCGCAGGCATGGTGTGGACGGGTTGATAGCCATTGGGGGTGAGGGAACCCTTGCGGCGGCCCGGATCTTGTCAGAGCAGGGAGTCAACGTTGTTGGTGTACCAAAGACCATCGACAACGACTTGGGTGCTACGGATTACACGTTTGGATTCGACACTGCCGTCCAAACGGCTACCGAGGCAATCGATCGCCTGCGAACAACCGGGGAGTCCCATCATCGGTGCATGATTGCTGAGGTCATGGGAAGGAGTGCAGGGTGGATCGCCTTGCATGCAGGGATGGCCTCGGGCGCCCACGCGATCCTGATACCCGAGCACAGGGTTTCCTTGGAGCAAATAGCCGTTTGGGTCAGTTCGGCCCATGAACGCGGCAGGGCCCCTTTGGTGGTTGTTGCAGAGGCTTTCGCACCCACGGGACAGGAGGCACCGTATTCACCAAGGGGTCTTGATACCTTCGGCCGGCCGCGTCTCGGTGGCATCGGAATAATGTTGGAAGGGCTGGTGCAGGAGATGACCGGGATCGAAACCAGGGCCACCGTTCTGGGACACATCCAGCGCGGGGGCGCACCCACGGCTTTCGACAGGGTCCTCGCCACCCGCCTGGGTATGGCTGCGGTTGGTCTCGCTTCTGAAAGGAAATGGGGGACCATGGTCTCCCTGAGAGGCACCGACATCACGGACGTGCCCCTCGCGTCGGCTTTGGGGGATCTCAAGACCGTTCCGGAGGCACGCTTCAAGGAAGCGGAAGCCTTGTTCGGATAGCGGGGAGATTGGTCCGCCGTCATGGGGCATGCCTTCCAGCGTCCAAGGTCCTGCAACGGGACCGGGCAAGAAGCAACGGGACTTCCGGCCCTTACGACCCAACTCTGTCAGCGGGCATCCTGATGGAAGGCATAGGGGGACCGATGATGCCGTGATCAGCAAGTGCAGAAAGGGCGGACCCATGACTGGGATCTTTGAGCTTTTTACTGACGGCCAAGCCAACGTCAGGTTCCGGCTGGTGGACTCCGAAGGACGGGAACTCGCAGTCTCGTGCTCGTACGTAGACAAGGACTCCGCGGTGCGGGGCATCTCTCGTGTCCGTGAGTGCGCGGGGATGGGCTTGGTCCAAGACCATTGTTTGCCGATGTCGCCAGCCGACACGAAACCCGCAGGCAGCCGGGTTCCTGCGCATGGGCAGATGCGCAGGGTTGCCGAATGAAGATCGAACGCAGTTCTGGGAAATCGGAACCCGGACCTCAACGCCCATCTGAGACGGCCGAGCCAGGGTCGGGCAATCAGGGCAGTCAGCCGCAACGCCGACGGGTTCCTTCAATCCCACAGAATCCGCTGGTTCAGCAGTTGTTTCGGATGGGCAAACGCCGCGAGGACGCGGAAGCAAAACTCGAGAAACGGTTCGCGAAAAGAAAGAAAACCTGACGTCCAAGCCCGGTGACGGTGACCCGTCATGGAATCCTCAACACGGCGGCTCCAGTGATTCTGTCATTCGCGAGGTCGTCCAAGGCTTGATCGGCAGCGGCAAAGGGATATGCCGTGGTGGTGGGAATCAATGGCATGTCCGCTGCGAGGGAAAGCAATTCCGTTCCGTCAGCCCTCGTGTTGGCGGTGACGCTGCAGACTTGCTTCTCGTAGAAGAGCTCGTCCGCATAGTTCATCGAGGGGATGTCGGAGAGGTGGATGCCGGCCACCGCCAGAGTTCCGCCCCTGTCCAACGCCCTCATCGCGATAGGTACCAGTTCACCCACCGGTGCGAAGAGAATGGCTGAGTCCAGCTTCACCGGGGGAGCGTCGAATGCACCGCCGACGTATTCTGCACCCAGGCTTCGGGCCAAAACCTGCGCCTCCTCGGATCGTGTCATGACGAAGACCGACGCGCCTGAATGGATTGCGATTTGCGCGGTCAGGTGGGCTGAGCCTCCGAACCCGTAGATGCCCAAGCGGCCGCCGGGGGGAAGGGCAGCCCGTTTCAGGGCACGGTAGCCAATAATGCCGGAGCAAAGGAGCGGGGCCGCCTCCTCATCGCTGAAGTGGGGAGGAACGGCGTAGGCAAAGTCCTCCCTGACTGTCATCATTTCCGCGAAGCCGCCGTCACGGTCCCAGCCAGTGAAAACCGGTGTGCTGCACAGGTTCTCGGCGCCGCGCTGGCAATAGTGGCAAGCACCGCACGTGCCGCCGAGCCACGCGATGCCCACCCTGTCGCCGGTTTCAAACCTGCCAGTGCCGGGGCCTGATTCCACGACGATTCCCACAGCTTCATGACCTGGAACAATCCGGGAATGGCGCGGAGGAAGGTCACCTTCAGCCAGATGCAGGTCCGTGCGGCAGACACCACACACGTTGACTTTAACGAGTAATTCGCCCTCGTCAGGTGTCGGTACGACCTTGCTCCCTTGCTCCAGCGGGTGAGTCGAAATGCTTCCTGGCCGTCCCACCCACCACGCCTTCATCGTGTTTGCCATGCAATGAGCGTGATGCAGATGTGATCCGGCAGCAAGAGTCAAAGGTCCTACAGGAACTGGGGTGGGTACGCCTGCTCATCCCTATCGAGGTCTGGACCGAAGATATCGGGCACTTGGGTCTCCGGACACTGTGACCTTCGGCCCTGTTCGATGATGGCCAACCACGGCATTCTGACAGGAAGGAAAGCC
Source organism: Paenarthrobacter sp. A20 (assembly GCF_024168825.1). NCBI lineage: Bacteria > Bacillati > Actinomycetota > Actinomycetes > Micrococcales > Micrococcaceae > Paenarthrobacter > Paenarthrobacter sp. A20. The sequence continues at coordinate 3,331,015 of NZ_JALJWH010000001.1, forward strand.
ACAAGCGCCAGGAGGAAAAAGAATGAGCAAAGACGGATCACCGGGGAAGATTATTGTGGGGGTGGATGGTTCGGAGCCGTCCATCGAGGCGCTCCGCGAAGCCCAACGTTTGGCAGTCCCCTTGGGGGCAGCAGTCGAGGCGATGGCCTACTGGGATTTTCCGCCGGTCTATGAGGGCTATCTCGCCGTGGGGATCACGGGATTTGAGGAGGCAGCCGGGCAAGTCCTCAAGGAGTCAGTCGAAAAGGCGTTCGGCATTGACGTGCCGGACAACGTCACTTCGCACCTGGAACAGGGCCATCCCCGGCAAGGACTGATCAAAGCAAGCCGCGGGGCTGAGATGGTGGTCGTGGGCAGGCGCGGCCATGGCGGATTCGGCGGCCTACTGATGGGATCGGTCAGTTCGGCCTGCGTCGCCCACGCACATTGCCCCGTTCTTGTAGTGCACACCCCCGAAAAGGAAGCATGAAATGAGTGTGCCCAGCCAAGAACCTGTACGCATCGATGGTGCCCGTCACGTCAGCGAAGACCTTAGTGAGGTGCAGTGCTGGGAGAAGCTGCATTCGCACGACACTGGGCGGATAGGTTTCGTCCACCACGGCAGGGTGATGATCTTGCCTGTCAACTATCTGGTTCACGATCACGCCATTTACTTCCGCACTTCGCTGGAAGGGCTGATTGGTGGGCCGGCGGCCCGGATGCAGACATCTTTCCAAATCGACGATGCCAGGACTGATCGAAGCGAAGGATGGTCGGTGTTGGTCAGCGGGTCCTCAACCCATGTTGTTGACCGGGAGTTACTCACGCGCCTTTGGGGCCACATGACGGCAGAACCATGGGCCGGTGGGGACCGAGGCCTCTTCATCTGTATCCAGCCCACCATCATGACAGGGAAGCACGTTTATCTCGCCTAGCTGTGACGCGAAAGTGCGGGCTTGCCCGGGGGAACCGGCAAGCCCGCACTTTCAGTGCCCTAAGTTTGGGGTGTCATCGTCACTTTCAGTCGGAGTGCTTGACCGGGCTGATCCGCGCGATAATCGTGGGACACGGCAATTTGGTGAGAACCGCATGCGCTGTCGAGCCCAACAAGAGGCGTTTGAAACTGCCCCGGCCGCGGCTGCCTACCACCAGCAGTTGTGCTGTGGCCCCGGCCGCGAGCAGTGCTTCGGCGGGCCGCGTGTGGGTGTCGAGGACTTGGTGTACCACCAGATCCGGGTACTTGTCTGCCAAACCGGCGACAGTTTCGGCCAGGACGACGCGCTCTTCTTCCGTGATGACCTCGAAGTAGTTGGTGTTCGGTACACCGCGGGTTACCCGAGGTTCCGGTGTGAGGAAGGCATGGAGAACCGTCAGCTCCTGTCCCTGGCGGTCGGCCTCTGCCGCGGCAAACGCGACGGCCTGTGTGGCCTCTTCAGAACCGTCCACGCCGACTAAAATCCCTTTGCGGTTTGTCATGTCGTGCTCACCGATAACTGCTACGGGACAACGCGCGACGGCGGCAACCTGTAAAGCACGATCGGTCAGGGAACCTCCGGCCCAGCCATGGCCGGAACCAATGACCACCATGGCGGCCTTTTTGGACCTCTTGCCCAAAGCGTAGCCGGCCCCACCCGAGACGAGGTCGGTGGTGACATTGACGGTGGGTTCCATCTTTGCGGCACGGTCCTTGGCAGCAGCAAGAAAGTTGATGCCGGATTCCCGGATCCACTCGTTATAGCCCACAGAATCGTACGCCCAGCGGTCATCCACGGCATGGACAAGCTGTACCGGCAGCTTCAGGGCGGCCGCTCGACGCATGGCCCACCCCATGGCAGCCTCGCTGCTGGGTGAATCGTTGACACCGACGACAATTGCTTCATTCATGGCTTGGCCCGTTCTTCGTTGATGGGTTCCCGGATATCGGCCGGGGCCTTGTTGTCAGTTTGTACCGGGTTCATACCGCCCGGTTAGGGCCGGAAGTCCTTATTCCGGTGTGGCTACGGAGATGGTCTCCTGATACTCCGGAACCCGGGCATTCCACCCCAGTTCATGCTTGATACGAAGCCGGAGTGCCTCGGATGCCTCCGGTTCACCATGAGTGATATATGTCATCCGTGGTGAGGTGGGTGCTGACCGCATCCAACGAATGATGGCGTCCGAGTCCGCATGGGCGCTGAATCCTTCGAGTTGGACTACTTCTGCACGGATCCGGACGTCTTGCCCATAGACCCTCAGCTCTCGTGACCCGGCGGCCAACGCAGCGCCCCTGGTTCCGGCGGCCTGATACCCGCTCAAGATGACTGCGTTCCTGGGATCGCTGCCGTATGCCTCAAGGTGATGCAGTATCCGTCCACCGGTCAGCATGCCGCTGGCGGAGATGATGATCATGGGACCACCTCGGAGATTGAGGAGCTTTGAATCGTCCGCCGTTCGGGTCATGGTGGCCAAGTGGTACATGTCCTTGAATTCTTCCGGGCCCAGCCGATGTTCATCCGGGTGCTGCTGGTACATGTAGGAGGCATCAATTGCCATGGGGCTGTTGAGATAGACGGGAATATCGGGAATGAGGCCTTTTCGGCGCAGGCGCGCCAGCTGCAGCATGAGTGTTTCCGCGCGGCCGACGGCGAATGCTGCGATGAGGATGACGCCATTCCGCTTGGCCACCCTGGACACTACCTCGCCTAGTTCGGTTTCGGGACTTCCGGACGGATGGGTCCGGTTGCCATAGGTGGACTCCGTGATAAGCACGTCAACGGACTCCAGCGCCCGGGGCGGGTACATCAGCGGGTCGTCGTCGCGGCCCAGATCTCCGGTGAAATGAACAGTGTTTCCGCCCACCCGGATGTGAAGCTGCGCGGCCCCCAGGATGTGACCTGCCGGAACGAACCTGGCCTGGACGCCGTCGCCAAGGTCCATGGGCTCGTCGAACTCAACAGGGCGGAAACTATTGAGCGACTTCACTGCGTCTGCCGCTGTATAGAGGGGCAGCGCAGGGGTGTGGATGGACGATCCACGGCGATCGGCGTACTTGGCTTCCTCCTCCTGCAGGTGTCCGCTGTCAGGCAGCAGGAGTTTGCACAGTTCAGTGGTCCCGTGTGTGGCATGGACGGGACCCCTGAAACCATCCCTCACGAGCCTGGGAACGTAGCCTGTATGGTCCAAATGGGCATGCGTCAGCAGGACTGCATCAATGGATGCGGGGGAGACAGGAAAAGGCTGCCTGTTCCGTAGGCGGAGCCGTTTGTAACCTTGGAACAGTCCGCAGTCCACCAGGATTCGCGTTCCTTGGAAGTCCACCAGGTAGCGGGAGCCAGTTACGGTGTCCGTGGCGCCAAGAAAGCGCAGAGTTGCGGGACTTTTGGTGGCCATGTCGATGCTCCATCCTTTGGGCAGGGTACGGCTCCACGGGGTGAACAAAGGCCGGGCCGTTGAGGGCTGTTCACTGCGATGAAGCCATTGGCGCCGCGCGGTTGCGCGGCGCCAATCAGTGGTGTGGTGATTATGGCGTGGACGCCACGTGGTGGTGCCTGTATTCCTCAGTGCTTGGCCTGATCGCCAGAGCGGTCACCACCAAAGCCACCGCACCTGGGATCCAGGCACTCCAGGCTGCGCCGGTTGCGGAGGTGAAGCCACCCACCCAAGGAGCCAGGAGGAGGGCTACTGCCACTATTGCCTGGGCCCACTCAGCGACGGGCATGCCGGGCATCGCCAGGTTCACCACGCCTCCAATGACCAGCAAGAGGCCCAACGTGACCATGATCGCCGTCGACGACCCGGTTTGCGTGGTCCACAGAACAGACAGGGCTGCATATGCGCCGGCAGCGATCACGGTATAGTCCTGCCAACGCGTCCATTTCTTCATGGGGATCGATACTCCTTCATTTTGTTCGATGCCGGGGCCGCCCACCTTCTGCGAGCGGTTTCGGGTCTCCCGTTCTTCCAGCGTCGGTACAAAGGCACATTCCCAACAGGGCCAAAAGTCACACGCGCCGGCAGGGTCCTTGGGCCCTTGTGGGCAGGGCAGGCAGTCGGCAAGAATTTGGCAGAGCCGCCAACAAAAAGCTCTCGATATTGCGGCCATCGGCCGCCGGACAGGAGAATCATGGATCGCCCAGAAACAGCCGGCCAAACCACCGGCGTTTCCCCAGGAGAACCAATCCGCGTTTTCATCCTCGATGACCATGAGTTGGTTCGCAGAGGCCTCCAGGAACTTTTGGAAGGCGAAGGTTTCGTGGTTGTTGGCATGTCCGGTTCAGCGGAAGAAGCGACGCGCCGGATTCCCGCGTTGCGTCCCGACGTCGCTGTTCTGGACGCACGGTTGCCCGACGGCACCGGAATCGAGGTGTGCCGGGACGTTCGCTCCGTGGACCCTGGCCTGAATTGCCTGATCTTGACAAGCTACGACGACGAGCAGGCCCTCCGCGCCGCTGTTCTTGCCGGGGCTGCAGGTTACATCCTGAAGGAAATCGGGGGCACGGACCTGCTTGGCGCCTTAAGGAAAGCCGCCCACGGTGAGTCGTTGTTCGACGAAGCCGTCAAGACGAGAATCGTCCAAGGCCTCACTGCACCGAAGAAGCAGGATCCCAGGACAGCTTCCCTCACGCCGCAAGAGCGCCGTGTCCTTGACTATGTTGGTCAGGGCATGACCAATCGCCAGATCGGCGAGGAAATGCTTTTGGCAGAGAAAACGGTTAAGAACTACGTCTCATCCTTGCTGGCCAAACTCGGGTTTGAGCGCAGAACCCAGGCGGCGGTGTTCATGGCTCAAGCACCCGAAGAGGATGCCGGTTCCCTGCGCTGAAGGATCAGCTCAGCGGGACAGACCATGTCATTGCTGTCCCGTTTCCAGGCGCACTGGTGATGGAACTGGTCCCGTTCATTTCCTTTGCGCGCAGAGCAATGTTGGCCAGGCCGTTTCCCGGGGCCGGATCGACAAATCCGCATCCGTCGTCCACCACTTCCAAGGTCAGCCAACCTTCGGCCACTGAAACTGAAACACTGATGGATTGAGCCCCTGAGTGGCGCACGGCATTGCTGAGGCCTTCAGATACGACAGCCAGAAGGTGTTTGATGATGGCTTCATCGTCCACCAAGTCAACGGCGCCAGCCAGCGTCAGATGTGGCGCGTACGGCAGGGACTTGGCACCGGCCTGGATTGACTGGAGGATGCGGCCGCTCAACGGCTCCCGCTCACGGGTACTGGCCTGCAGCGAATAGATGGTGTTGCGCAGATCGCGGATACTTGTGTCCAGCTCTTCGGTCACAGAGTCGATCCTGCTCAAGGCAGCCTCGCCGGTCGTGAAACGCCGGAGGCTTTGGAGGCTCAGCCCAGCTGCAAACAGCCGTTGTATGACCAGGTCATGGAGATCCCGTGCGATCCTGTCCCTGTCGGAGAACACCATCACTTGTTCCCGGAGCCGGTGAATCCGCTCCAGCGCCAGCGCGAGGGCCACGTGCGAACCGAAGACTGCCCCCATCTCCACATCGGTCTTTGAAAAATTGCCTGAACCGGGATCGCGGGCAAGGACCAAGAGACCGTGATGGGCTCCTTGGGCGCTGAGGTCGATGATCAGCAGCCGGGCCGACACCCCCTCGCTGGCAAGACCGAGGAGATCCTGGGAATCATCAAGGCAAGCGGGCTTTCCGGTGCTTGCGACGCCCTGCACTTCAGTGGCTTTCATCGCCAACGACGCGCCGGCGAATTCAGCGCCACGGGCTCCAGCGGTGCCCGCCACTACATAGGGCTCATGAGGAGACGGAACAAGGATCAACGCCAGATGGGAACCCGATTCCCGGAGGGCCCTCGCCGCGATCAGGTCCAATGCCGAGTTCTCGGCCTGCCCCAGTTGGTCTGCGCCGAGCATTGTTCCCGTAACGTCCATGCAGGCTTCAAGCCAAGAGGCGCGGCGGCGGGCATCTTCATACAGCCGGGCGTTCTCGATTGCCACGCCGGCCGCCGCGGCCAACGCCACGGCAAGGTCCTCATCCTCTGGCGTAAAGTCTCCGCCGCCTTCTTTTTCGGTCAGGTAGAGGTTCCCGAATACCACATCCCGTACCCGCACCGGGACTCCGAGGAACGACTTCATGGGAGGGTGGTGCTGCGGGAATCCGTAGGCTTTCGGATGGTGGCCGAGGTCATGGAGGCGCAGCGGCGTCGGCTCCGTGATGAGCAGTCCGAGGACACCGTGTCCAGTAGGGAGAGGGCCGATGCGTCGGGCGAGCTCGCCGTCTATACCTACCGTAATGAAATGACTGAGAGCGTTGTCCTCCCCGATGACACCCAAGGCGCCATAGCGCGCCTGAAGCAGCCGACATGCCGAGGTCACCACGCGGTCCAGCACCGCTTCGAGGCTTAGGTCTTCTGCCACGGCCACAACCGCCTCGAGCAAGCCCCGTGTTCTTTCCTGTGCCTGGAGAAGCTCTCCGGCGCGGCCAACAAAGTCCTTCAGGAGGTCCTCAATCCGAATCCGAGGCACAACGTTGGGCTGGGGCTCGGGTGCTTCTGAGTCGTTCACCGGTTCCTTTCAAAGAATGCTGGAAATCCTGTGAGGGGACCGAACGGCGCCCTGTTGCCAGACTACTCTGGCGCCCGCGCGGCAACCATGGACATTGTGCATGTGGGCCTTTGGGCCCTGTTGTCCCCGCGCAGCCGGACCTACGGTCTAACCATGACGAACAAACCCACGGTTCCGGAGGCTGAGATCCTGGACAACAAGCAGTGTTGGGAACTGCTGCGCGGTGTCTCGGTGGGCCGCCTTGCAGTCTGGGCGCAGGACCATCCAGACATCTTTCCCATCAATTACAAAGCAGACCACGGCACGCTGGTCTTCCGCACCGGTGAGGGGAGTAAGCTCCACGCAGCCCTCAGCGCCACACCGGTAGCGCTGGAAGCTGACGGAGTTGACCCACAGTCGGGAGTCGCGTGGAGCGTGGTGGTCAAGGGAAAAGCAGAGAGCATCAAGCTGACCCAGGAAGTACTGGACACTGTCGGTCTGCTGCTCTTCCCGTGGCAGGCCGGGCGGAAGGATCATTTTGTCCGGATCGTTCCCACCTCGTTGACCGGGCGCCGCTTCAACGTGACCCCACCGCTGACGTGGTGGAGTCCGCTCGACGACGCCACCCGGGCGGGTTTGGAATGAAAACAAAGCCAAGTGCCGGCGTCGAACGTCTGGAACCGGACGAATGCTGGGACCTGCTGGCGCAAACGAACGTAGGCCGCTTGGCCGTCCTGGTAGACGGACATCCCGATATCTTTCCCGTGAACTATGTGCTTGATGGCGACAGCATCGTGTTCCGAACCGGGGCGGGCACCAAGTTTTGGAGCACACTGACAACCCCTTGCGCTCTGGAAAGTGACGGCTACCGGACCTTCAGCGGAAAGGCATGGAGCGTCGTTGTCCGAGGGCAGACGCACCTGATACTCGACCGGCAGGAAAGAGCCGACGTCGACGCCCTGGGCCTGGATCCCTGGCAACCAGGCATCAAGGACTGCTACCTGAGGCTGACTCCGGAGGCGGTCACTGGGCGGCGGTTCAAGACCAAACGCCCAGATCTCTGGGGGACTCCCTTGAACGACGCCCGTCTGGACGACTTCCACTAGCGCACGCACCAGCGCACGCGCCCGGTGTTTCAGCCAGGCATAACAAGGACGGAGCAACACAATGAAGGCACTCGTCTACGGTGGCCCCGGCGAAAAGTCCTGGACAGACGTTCCGGATCCGGTCATCCTGCACCCCACCGACGCAATCGTTCGCATCGACACCACCACCATTTGCGGTACTGATCTGCACATCCTCAAAGGAGATGTCCCAGCGGTCCAGCCAGGGCGCATCCTCGGGCACGAAGGGGTAGGGACCGTATCCGATGTTGGGAGTTCAGTGAGTTCACTCCGCCGGGGGGACCGGGTGATCATCTCCTGTATCAAGTCCTGCGGGCACTGCGGCAACTGCAGGAAGGGACTGTTTTCCCATTGTCTGGGTGATGAAGGACAGGCTGGAACCGGCTGGATCTTCGGCCACCTCATCGACGGAACCCAGGCTGAATCCGTTCGGGTTCCCTATGCCGAGAACTCCCTGCACAAACTGCCCCACGGCGTGACCGACGACGAAGCCGTCATGCTCTCCGACATACTGCCCACGGCCTTCGAAATCGGAGTCCAGGCCGGACACGTGGCTCCGGGAGACGTCGTGGCCATCGTGGGGGCAGGACCCATTGGACTGGCGGCCATGGCAACAGCCGGACTCCACGGTGCGGCAACGGTGGTGGCCATAGATCCAGACGAGGGCCGGCTCACCAAGTCCCGCGACTTCGGAGCCACCCACACGGTCAATCCCGGCAACCCCGAATGGATTGCGGACGTTCTCGCCCTCACTGATGGCGCCGGGGTGGACGTGGCCATGGAAGCGGTCGGATTACCGGAGACTTTTGACATGGCCCTGCGCTTGGTCCGCCCCGGCGGGCACGTAGCCAACATCGGGGTCCACGGAAAACCCGTCCAACTGCCCCTCCAGGACCTGTGGATCCAGAACATCAACATCAGCATGGGACTGGTCAACACCGACACCACCCCGATGCTGCTTCGCCTGGTGGCCCAACACAAGCTCCCTGCGGATAAGTTCGCTACGCATCATTTCGGGTTGGAGCAGATCATGGATGCCTATGACACGTTCTCGCGGGCGGCGGAAACAGGGGCCCTGAAGGTGGTTGTCAGCCGAAACCCTCATGACTGACCAGCGGACATGACACAACGTCTGCTGCACTCGGCCTTGCGCTTTCCGTTAGTGACAGCGACAGTCGTGGTGCTCGCCGCCGTCGCGGTCCTGGCTGCCATCGGACTCCTACCCGCAGCCCAAGGGCTGGCGAGCATATTTGCCCTTGGTGTTGCCCTCTACCGGGCCGGCACCATGATTAAAGGGCTCCTGCACGGACGCTGGGGCATCGACCTCCTGGCCGTGATGGCCATTTGTTCAACTGTTGCGGTGGGGGAATACCTGGCATCCCTGATCGTGGTGCTGATGCTGACAGGCGGGGAAGCGCTGGAACAATTTGCCCAGGGCCGCGCAACCAAGGAGCTCCGTGCACTCCTGGATCGGTCCCCACGGAACGCGCACCGGGAACGTCCCGGCCTGCCCGTGGAAGATATCCTGGTCGATGCCGTGATCCCGGGGGACGTGCTGCTGGTCAGGCCGTCAGAGTTGGTTCCGGTGGACGGTAGCTTGCTGTCCGACGTCGGAATCTTTGACGAGTCAGCGTTGACGGGCGAAAGCCTGCCTGCTGAGCGAACCAAGGGCGAACTGCTGCTCAGTGGCTCGATCAACGGGGCCGATGCCGTGCGTATGAAGGCTACGGCCACCGCCGGGGATTCCCAGTACAGCCAAATAGTCGCCTTGGTTCAGCAAGCCGCTGCAAGCCGTGCGCCGACGGTACGGCTTGCGGACAAATATGCTGTGCCTTTCACTCTGGTCGCCTTGGTGCTGGCCGGCGCTGCCTGGTTTTTCAGCCAGGATCCGGGACGGTTCGCTGAGGTCTTGGTGGTAGCCACCCCGTGCCCATTGCTGATTGCTGCACCTGTCGCGTTCCTTGCGGGGACCAGCAGGGCCGCACATGCCGGCATCATCATCAAAAACGCCGGGACGCTGGAGCAACTCAGCAGAGTCAAGACCGCCGTCTTCGACAAGACCGGGACCCTCACCCAAGGCAATCCTTCCCTGGCCGGAATCCGGGTAGCCCCGGCCTCGAAATTGTCCCAAGACGCCCTGCTGCAGTTGGCCGCCTCCGCTGAGCAGTATTCCACCCACGTCCTGGCGGCTTCAGTCATGGCAGCCGCCCGGGCGCGCGGCCTGGCGCTTGTACCGGCAACGAGCGCGAGTGAACATGCAACCAACGGGGTCACGGCCGACTGCGGAGACCACCACGTAGTCGTCGGAAAACCTGCCTACGTCGGTTCCCTGGTGAGCGGCTTCGTCAAGACGGCACTGCCCGGAGGCCATCTCGGGATTTACGTCGGCGTGGATGGTGGTTTTGCCGGCACTCTGGTCATGAGCGATCCATTACGCCCAAATGCGAAGGACACCCTGACGGAACTTCGGAGGCTCGGGGTCGCTGAGACGATGCTCCTGACCGGAGACACCGCAACGACAGCCCAACATATCGCTGCGGAGGCGGGCATCAGCAACGTCATGGCCGAATGCCTGCCTGCTGACAAAGTTACTGCCGTCGCGGCCCTTCCGCTCAGGCCCGTGATGATGGTTGGCGACGGCGTCAACGACGCTCCGGTACTGGCAGCGGCCGACGTCGGCATCGCCATGGGTGCCAAAGGTGCCACTGCGGCCAGCGAGTCGGCGGACGTGGTGATTATGGTCGATGACCTGTCCAAGGCCGCGGTCGCGGTTGGCATCGGTCAGCGTACCCTTCGAATCGCGCGGACCAGCATTTGGACTGGGATACTGCTGAGCCTGGGCCTGATGGTGATGGCCTCGCTCGGCATGATTCCGGCTGTCGCCGGGGCGCTGCTGCAGGAGCTGGTGGATCTTGCCACCATTCTCAATGCCCTCAGGGCCTTGGGTCCCGGACGGTCTGTCGCGTCAGTGCAGGTTGCGGAGGGCCGTGGGGTCAATACCGCTCCGGCTCATCACCGAGTTCAAAGTGGCGGCCATGGACCCGGGTGGGAGTGATCTCCACGTAGGTGTATTTGCGCGTCGGAATCCACGGCTTCAGGGGCAGTTTGTCGGCCTCGTCGATCTCCGATTGCGACTCGATGACCCTGGCAGTCCCCTTAAGGACAACACTCCAGGCTTCGGCGTCGACAATCTCCTCCACTTCGAAGGCGACCTTCTCATTGACGGTCAGCTCAGCGAGCTTTGTCCCCGGGTTCGTCCTCAGCAGCAGCCGCTGCTGGTGGGCGATGAAATTCAGGGGGTAGATGTCCGGCTCGCCCAGGACGCTCACTGCCAAGCGACCATGCTGGTTGCGTTCCAGGACCTTCCATGAGTCGGCTTCGGATAGGACGGTTCCGGGGCGTTCGTCGGTTTCCATGGGTCTTTGTCTCCTGGGTGGGGGTGGCTGCTGGCGAATCGCCACGTCACCGTTGGCTTCGATGCTCCCGAGCCTATGGCTGGCTCCCCGCCCCCAACAGAGTCCAAAGTCCCGAGGGCGAAACAGCCATCGTGACCTTTGCCTCTGGTGTGGACGGCCTGCGGGGTGGAACCTGTGAAGCATCGGATGACCGGCCCGGAGGGATACACCATGGTCCAAGGCGTTTATGTTCTGTCCGTTGCACCGGAAGCCGGGAAGTCACTCGTGGTCCTGGGCTTGGCTGACGCGTTGCACCGCAGAACAGGCCGTCTGGGTTTCTACCGGCCAATCGTGAACGGAACAGATCCGGCCAACGACCCGCTCCTCAGGATGCTTCGCAGGCGGTACAAAATGGAGTCAGTCCGCTGCAGGGGCGGAATGACGTTGGCGGACGCCCGGGAAGCACTGGCGGCAGGCCGCGAGGACGAGGTTTCTTCCCGGGCACTCGAGGAGTATGGACGCATCGCGGAGGAATGTGACGTGGTTGTGGTGGACGGTTCGGACCTGAAGGGCGCGGACGCCGGGAGGGAGTTCGACCTGAACGCCCAACTGGCCACCAATCTCGGTTTGCCGGTTCTTGCTGTCATCGGGGCCCAGGGCCTGACCCCGCGGGAGACCACCCAGGCTGTGGCCGAGGCATCACGGCAGCTCGAGGCAGCCAGATGCACGGTGTTGTCCGTCGTGGTCAACCGCGCCCGGCCAGCGGGCATCGACACAGTCCGGGGAGCTGTTAGGGCAGCTACGGGAAGCCTGCCAAGCTATGTGATTCCCGAGGTTCCTGAGATATCGGCGCCCACCGTGGCCGATGTGGCGATGTCGTTGTCTCTTGAACGGCTCTCGGGCAGTGCAGAGCTGGACCGGGACGTGGGCAGCGTGCAGGTGGCCGCTATGAACGCGGAGAACTTCCTGCGGGTACTGGAGCCAGGGAACCTGGTGATTGTTCCCGGGGATCGCACTGATATTGTCCTGGCCTGCATGGCCTCGGCCTTGTCACCGGAGCTGCCCACGCCGTCCGGAGTCATCCTGACCGATGGCCTTGTCCCTGCCAGCTACGTTTTGCCTTTGGTGGCACATGCGCCATTCCCTGTCTTCGCTGAAACTGCGGATACCTACACTACGGCTCGACGGGTCTCGCGCGTCCGCAGCGAGATCCACTCCGGGGAAAGCCGCCGGCTCGCTGCAGCGTTGGGAGTGTGGGCCCGCTCGATCGACGAAACAGAGTTGCTGGAACGTCTGGCGCTGCCGCGTCCGGCAACCATGACGCCATTGCGCTTCCTCAATGACCTCGTTGAACGCGCCCGCCAGCAGAAGAAGCGCATCGTTCTGGCTGAGGGAACGGATAGCCGGGTATTGCGTGCGGCGGAGATTCTGCGTCGCAGGGATGTGTGCCGCGTGACGCTTCTTGGGAACCCGTCGGCGGTTCGGGAGCTTGCCCATGCCGAAGGTATCGAAGTAGCCGGCATCACGATCATCGACCCCGCCCACTCGCCATTACGTGATCGATTCGCGTTGGAATATCAGCGGTTGCGCGCCCACAAGGGCGTGATCCTGGAACTGGCCAGGGAGGTCATGCTCGATGGCGCCTACTTTGGCACCATGATGGTCCACCTGGGAGAGGCCGATGGGATGGTCTCCGGAGCGGCGCACACCACAGCCAACACCATCCGGCCGGCGTTGGAGTTCATGAAGAGCCAGCAGGGCAACGGGCTGGTGTCCTCGGTGTTCTTCATGCTGTTTCCGGACCGCGTGCTGGTGTACGGGGATTGCGCCGTGGTGCCCGATCCCACGGACCGGCAACTGGCAGACATCGCGCTGGCATCGGCGACGACGGCGGGGCAGTTCGGCGTCGAGCCCAGGGTGGCTATGTTGTCGTATTCCACTGGCGTATCCGGCGCCGGGTCGGCGGTGGACAAGGTCAGGCGTGCCACGGAAATGGTGGCGGCTGCCCGGCCGGACCTTGCGGTGGATGGGCCCATCCAGTACGACGCCGCGGTGGATGCGGCCATCGCGAGTTCAAAGTTGCCGTCCTCAGCCGTCGCGGGAAGGGCGACAGTGTTCATCTTCCCTGACCTGAACACAGGCAACAACACCTATAAGGCCGTGGAGCAGTCTTCTGGTGCTGTCGCCGTCGGGCCCATCCTTCAGGGGCTCCGGAAACCCATCAACGACCTGTCCAGGGGATCAACGATAGAAGACATCATCAATACCGTGGCCATCACCGCTGTCCAAGCACAGAGGTAGTGCTAGCCCTTTTTATCCTGACTGACCACCAGGACGGGGCACTGCGCATGGGCCGAGCAGGCCCGGCTGACGGATCCAATGGGCTGATTGAGGAAACCGCCGGAGCCCCGCCTCCCCACCACGAGTAGTTGTGCCCCGTGGCTTTCTTCGACGAGGACCTTGGCTGGTTCGCCGAACTTGACCGTCACCGTTAGATCCTTGGGGCGGTCTGCACCGAAGGCTCGTTCCACGGCCTCATCGACCAGCCGCTTGGCGGTGTCTTCCAATTCCGTGGTGAAGCGTGTCAGTTCGGGCTCGAAGCGGGAAGCCATGAAGTAGTCGGACATTCCAATACAGGTGATCACCTCCAGGGGGCCTCCCAACGCAGCTGCCATGCGACCGGCCATCTGCAAGGTGTTGGAGGAATATTCGGATCCATCGACGCCGACAACGATCCGATCAGAGCGCGATTGTGTATTCATGGGACCAGCCTGCCGTCCACCTGGCCGCCCCACTAGGGTCGAAGGGCACGGATCCGGCGAGCTGCATCAATGGGGGAGGGCCCCTCCGTGGCGCAGCCGTTTGTAGAGCCAGTCCGCGCCGAGCACGCCGGGAATCGCCAGGAGCGCAACGGCAAAGCCAGGGAGCGGAGGAGGAGCCTGGCCCAGGATGCCCGCAACAGGAGGTAGGTAGAGGAACAGTGCCAACGCCGCCAGTTCCACCCCAACGGCCCACAGCAGCAACTTGTTGGTGAACCATCCCTGCTTCCACGCAGGAGCCGTAGCACTGCGGCAAGCGAAGGCAGTTGCCAACTGGCCAAGGACCACCGCCGTGAACGCAGATCCGGACGCGCCCATCAGCACTCCCGGGTCCAACGGATCCCCACGGCCCCAACCACTGCCAAAGAGCACCACAGAGAAAGCACCCATGGCGAACAACGCCTCGGTGGGACCCATGACCGCAAACACCCTCAGCATGAGTTGCCGATCCAGGAGATGCCGCTTTTCGGGAGGCCGGCTCAACACGCGTTTACCTGGTGGCTCCGCCCCGAGCGCCAGCGCGGGAAGCAGGTCGGTTCCGATGTCCAAGGCCAGTATTTGGAGGACGCCGAGGGCCAAGGGGAATTGACCACCGGACAGTGCCCAAATCACGAAGGGCGTGAGTTCAGCGACATTGTCAGTCAGGTGGTACGTGAGGAACCGGTGAATATTTGAATAGGTGGCCCGGCCCTGTTCTATGGCGGCGACGATGGTGGCGAAATGATCATCCAGGAGCACAAGGTCTGCGGCCTCACGGGCCACATCGGTGCCGCTGAGTCCCATGGCCACGCCGATATCGGCTTGACGCAACGCGGGACCGTCATTGACGCCGTCGCCGGTCATGGCAACAACGTGCCCGCGGCTCTGCAAGGCTTTGGCCACCCTCAGTTTCTGTTCAGGAGAAACCCGGCTCACCACCACCCCATCACGGTCCAGGAGGGCCCCAAGAACCTGTTCGTCATGGGGGAGGTCCGCGCCTTGGAAGACCAGGTCCGGGTGCCCCAGCAGGCCAATTTCCCGAGCAATCGCCGCTGCTGTGGAGGGGTGGTCGCCGGTGATCATCGCAATACGGATTCCTGCGCGCCTGGCCGTGGTGATGACGTTGGCGACGTCCGGCCGGGGTGGGTCGTGGAGGCCAATGAGGCCTAGTCCTTCGAGGTCCCGCTCAGCCTCGTCCGCGGGCCGGTCGCGCCAACTGCCGGCTGCTCCAGGCAGTTCCCTCGTGGCGACGGCAATGACGCGCAGGCCTTTGGCAGCCATGGTTTCCACTGCTTCGAACAGTTGGGCGGCTTCGACTCCGCAGAGGGGAAGGACGGATTCAGGAGCTCCCTTCAAGTAGAGGGTATTGCCCACCATCACAGACTCCCTCCTACGGTCGGCGTCGAAGGCGAACCTTACCGCTGGCTGAAGTTCCCTTGGTGGACTCCCCAACAGGCGTCGCGCCAGAACATCGATCGCAGCTTCCATGGGATCCCCGCTCGCTACCCATTCGTCGCCGTGGAGCACTGCGCGCCCCTGCGAAGCGGCCCGGGCTGCACAGGCCACCCGGAGGGCGTCGGGATGTCCCGGCCCTTCCACCCGGGCCTCGGGTGCGTAGCCGTCGCCGCTGATATGGAGCGGCCCTTTTAACGTGAAGACCTCGACGGCGTTCATCCGGTTTTGCGTCAGCGTGCCGGTCTTGTCGGTGCAAATGAAGGTCGTGGAACCGAGCGTCTCCACCGCTTCAAGGTTGCGGACCAGTGCGTTTCTGGATGCCATGCGCTGTGCGCCCATGGCGAGGGACAAAGTAACCGTTGGCAGTAAGCCCTCGGGGATGAGCGCAACCGCAACCCCAATGGCAAACAGGAAGGAATCACGCCACACAATTCCGACGAGGAGCGAAACCACAAAGAACAACCCGGCGACGGCGAGCGCCACGGTGGCAACCAAGCGGACTATTCTGCGCAGCTCCATGGTCAAAGGTGTTGGCGGAGCTTTGGTGCCGCTGGTCAGCGCTGCTATGGCTGCCAGCTTGGTGTTGGCACCGGTGGCGGTCACCAGCCCTTCGGCTTGGCCATTGACCAGGAACGTTCCGCCCCACGCTGTGTCCGTCGCGGTTTTGGGTACGGCCTCACTCTCTCCGGTGAGCATGGATTCATCGATGCTGCATGCTGATGCGGAGATGAACTGCACGTCTGCCGGCAACCTGTCTCCTGCGGTCAGGACCACCACATCTCCGGGTACCAAAGCACTCGCGTGCACGCTCTGAAGCCGCCCATCCCGCCGGACAGTGACGTCGGCGGGAAGCAGCCCTTGCAATCGTTCGGCTGCGTGTTGGGCGCGTTCCTGCTGAATATGGGCGAAGACGCCGTTGACGATCACCACGATGATGATGGCTATGCCCAGCTGTGGCATGCCTGCCACGTAGGCGAGTGCCGCTGCAACCCACAGCATCAGGGCGAAGAAGTGCGTCAGTTCCCCGAGCAGTTTTCGCCATTGGGGGACGTTCTTGGCGGTGGGCAGAACGTTTGGTCCGCTTCGTCGCAACAAATCGCCGGCGGCCTTCGAGCTCAGGCCCTCGGCGCCCGGGGTCGCGGACAGCGAGGCGGGGGATGTGTTCCCAGGGGGCATCTTTTCTCCAATGCGGGAATGCCTGTTCGATGACAGACTCCACCGGGGAACTGCCCGCGTCTAGGGTCGAAGGGCACGGTAGGGCGGGACCTTCTGCCCTATATGGGGATAGCCGGAGGGGATAGGCTCGGCCAATGGAGAACACATCGACGGATCAGGACACCAAGGAACTCAGCGTCCACGATTGCTGGAAGTACCTTCAATCGGTGTCCATCGGCAGGATCGCCCTCATCAACGGCGAGGTACCGGAGATCTTTCCGGTGAACTTCGTCCCGAACTATGGAACTGTTCTGTTCAGGACCGGACCGGGGACCAAGCTCGACGCCCTGCGGGAAGGGGCGGTGATTGCGCTGGAAGCCGATGGGTTCAACCGTTATGGGACCGTCGCCTGGAGTGTCATCCTCAAAGGAAGCCCGGAGTTCGTGACCCAGCCTGAAGACATCCAGGAGGCAGTGGAAGCCGGCCTTTCTCCATGGCAGCCCGGGGCCAAGGACGTCCTGGTCAGGGTCACGCCAACGGAGATCAGTGGTCGCCGGTTTGTCATTGCGCCTCCGTCCAAGTGGTGGCCGCCGCTGGATCCGACCGCCTCTGACGTTCACGACGGCGAAACTCGCGTTGTCCCGCCCGGCACCTCTGGCTAGGGTCGGGTCAGGAGGGTGGGGCACTGCACATGCAGGAGCACATGCTGGGCAACGGAGCCCAGCAGCACGCTCAAACCTCCCCGCCCTTTGCAGCCCATGACCAGCAGCTGTGCTTCCCTTGCAGCAGCTATCAGAGCCTCTCCGGGGCTACGGGTGGTATCCAGGACTTCCTTCACGACGACGGACGGGAACTTGTGGTTGACCCGCTGGACAGCCG
This sequence comes from Paenarthrobacter sp. A20, assembly GCF_024168825.1. Lineage (NCBI taxonomy): Bacteria > Bacillati > Actinomycetota > Actinomycetes > Micrococcales > Micrococcaceae > Paenarthrobacter > Paenarthrobacter sp. A20. The sequence continues at coordinate 3,348,294 of NZ_JALJWH010000001.1, forward strand.
CGTCAAGGACATTCCCACCCTCGGCAAGCCCAACGTCGGGCCCTGTCGCATGGACAATCATCAATTCATCATCCAAACGTTGGGCTTCCGTGGCCCCTTGATCCAGGGCATCGACTGACTCAGCGGAGCCGTCAACGCCAACCACTACGCCCGAACGCTGGTGAGGTGCAAGCACCGGGACGACGGCGACGTCGCACTTGCTGGTCACAGCAACCTGGAAACTGACCGAACCGTATCCCTGTCCTTCCGTGCCGGGTCCGCGGTCCGTGCCCAGCACCACCATCGAGTAGGCAGGTGACAAGGAAGCAATCGTTGCGGCAGGTTCGCCAGACAACCGCTGAGTCGTCACGCCCACGTTGGGAAAGGCTGCCGCCAGCCGTTGCGCTTCGCTGTTGAGCAGATCCTCAGCGCGGCTTAGGGCCAGGTGATGGTCGTTCTCGCGGGGGTAAGCCCACTCCCCGGGAACCACGTGGACCAGGGCCAGGCCAAGATCAAGGGAATCCGCGCGGGCCCCAGCCCAGTCAGCCACAGGCGAGCCAGCCCGTGAGCCGTCAAGGGCAACCAGAATCTGCATCTTCACGAACCGACGTTCCCTCCGGATTACCAACGGTGGTGGTCTCCACTATCGGCGGGACGGCCTTTCGTCGCAAGGGCCGGAAGGCCCTCCCACTGAACGGCTCAGTGCATTAGGGTCCAGAGGAGAGGCCTCGACCGTAGCCTTCCCCGCGGAAGTGAGAGGAGAACATGCGTGTTCTTGTGCTGAATCCCGGGTCCTCATCGCTGAAGTACCACCTGCGTGACACGGCAGCTACCAACCCGGCTGCTGCCCTTCTTGCTTCCGGACAGGTTCACTGGCCACCGGACGAGCGTTCCAGCGCGACCCGCCTGCACACTGCCTTTGAAGAGCTGAATGACACCATGAAGCGCCTCGGAGCCGTGCATCCGGAGGCTATTGGACACCGCGTCGTCCACGGCGGCGTCTGGTTCGGAACACCGGTGCTTATCACGGCTGACGTGACAGCGGCGATTGAAGGGCTAAGTCCTTTGGCGCCTCTCCACAACCCCGCCAGTGTCGCTTGTATTGACGCCGCCGGCCAACGTTGGCCCGATCTTCCGCAGGTAGCCGTCTTTGACACGGCGTTCCATCGCACCATTCCGGACTTCGCCGCCCGCTATGCCATTCCGGAAGACGCCTACCGTGTCCATCCAGTGAGGCGCTATGGATTTCACGGCATCTCGGTGGAGATGGCCTGCCGTGACACAGCAGAGTTTCTCGACGTGGCGCCTTTGACTGCGATAGTGGCCCACGTTGGCAACGGCGCATCCGTCACCGCCGTCAGGAACGGGCTCAGCGTGGACACCTCCATGGGAATGACCCCCTTGGAGGGCCTGGTCATGGGGACGCGGTCGGGAGACCTGGATCCTTCCATCGTCTTGTTGATGCAGCATGGCGGTGCCACTGCCGAAGAAGTTGATGGCATCCTCAACCACCGCTCGGGCTTGTTGGCGCTGGCTGGAACTGCTGACATGCGGGACGTTGGCGCTGCTGCCCGCCAAGGAGAACCTGGGGCGATCCTCGCCCTGGACATGGCCGCCTATCGTCTCGCCAAGTACATAGCTGCCTACTCCATGGTGGTTGGCCGGCCTGACGCCCTGGTGTTCACCGGCGGCGTGGGTGAGAACTCTGCGCTGTTCAGGGCCAGGGTGGTCGCCTGGTTGGGACCACTGGGGCTTGGGCTTGATGAGGACCTGAATACGTCCGTCCAGGAGGGCACTCGCAAAATCAGCAGCACAAATTCGGCATTCCCGGTGCTCGTAGTACCAAGTGACGAAGAACGCGCCATTGCAGAATCGACGGCGGCCTTGCTCGCCATGCCCCCTATGGAAGGTTGATCGCGACATGAGCCTGGATGAGAAAAGGACCGCCACAGACACCGTGCCGGACGCCGGGAACTTTGACCTCCTGCACCGGTATTGGTCCGCGGCCAACTACCTGACCGTGGCACAGATCTATCTGCAGGAGAACGCCCTGCTCCGGGAGCCGCTGCAAGTAGAGCACATCAAGCCCAGGCTCTTGGGCCACTGGGGTACCAGCCCGGGCTTATCGCTGATCTACGCACACCTTAACCGCCTCATTCGTCGCACCAGTGCGGAAGTCCTCATGGTGACGGGCCCAGGCCACGGAGGTCCCGCCGTCGTCGCCAATACCTATCTGGAAGGCAGCTACTCGGAGGTATACCCGACCGTTGGCCAAGACCTGAAAGGGCTCCGGAAACTGGTCCGGCAGTTTTCGACGCCGCGAGGCATCGCCAGCCACGTCGGCCCGGCCACGCCCGGCTCCATCCATGAGGGCGGCGAACTGGGCTATTCCCTCATGCACGCCACCGGCGCGGCCATGGACAATCCGGGCCTGATCGTTGCCTGCGTCGTCGGTGACGGAGAGGCAGAAACCGGTCCACTCGAGGGCTCCTGGAAGGCGCCCTCGTTCATCAACCCCCTCAGGGACGGGGCGGTACTTCCCATCCTGCACCTCAACGGGCATAAGATCTCCGGCCCCACCGTGCTGGGCAGGCGGTCGAACATGGACGTGGCGTCATTGCTCGAAGCGCACGGCTGGGATCCAGTCATCGTCTCCGGCGATGACCCCGCGCTCGTCCACCCTGCCCTGGCCTCAGCAGTGGACTCGGCCTACGCATCCATCCGCGCCATCCAGTCCCACGCCCGCACGGAGGGAGTCACCGGACCCGCACGATGGCCCGCCATCATCCTGCGCACCCCCAAGGGATGGACAGGACCGGCGACAGTAGACGGAAAGCCTGTCGAGGGAACCCACCGCTCCCACCAAGTCCCACTGGCCGGAGTCAGGGAAAACCCGGACCATCTGAAGCAACTTGAAACGTGGATGCGTTCCTACCGGCCGGAAGAACTCTTCGACGACGACGGGCGCCTTATCCCCGAGCTCGCACAACTCGCCCCAACAGGCGATCTCCGCATGGGCGCACTGCCCGCCAGCCGCGGAATGGAAAGTACCGACCTGGTGATCCCCAGGCTCGATCGTTACGCCATAGAGGCTGTTCCCCGCGGGGGCGTGATGCACCAGAGCACCAAACCGTTGGGGGAGATGCTGCGGGATATCTACATCGATACCGCCGATGACCCCAGATTCCGCCTCTTCTGCCCGGACGAAACCAACAGCAACAGGCTCGGCGCAGTCTTCGAAGCCACTGACCGGTGCCTCCTCGAACCAGCCGCCTCCACGGAGGCCGCGCTCGCGGACGATCATGTTTCCGCCAGCGGACGCGTGATGGAAGTCCTGTCCGAACACCTCTGCCAAGGGTGGCTGGAAGGGTACGTGCTGACGGGCCGGCACGGACTCTTCGCGAGCTACGAGGCATTTGCCATGGTGAGTGCTTCCATGACCATTCAGCACGCCAAATGGCTGCAGCATTCACGGGAGCTGGAGTGGCGGCAGCCCGTGCCGAGCCTGAACATCCTGCTGACCTCTACGTGTTGGCGGAATGATCACAATGGGTTCAGCCATCAAGGTCCTGGCCTCATCGACACGGTTCTGTCCCTGTCCAGCACCGTCATCCGTGTCTACTTCCCTCCTGATGCCAACACCTTGCTGGTCACCGCGGAACATATGCTGCACAGCAAGGACTACGTGAACCTGGTGGTGATCGACAAGCAGGAACATCCGCAATACCTGACGCTCGAAGAGGCACGGGAGCATGCAGCCGTGGGCGCATCCACCTGGGATTGGGCTGGAAATGAAATACCAGGGACCTCAGCGGGCATCGCCCCGGACATTGTCCTGGCATGTGCCGGAGATGTGCCCACGCAGGAGACCTTGGCGGCAGCCTGGCTCCTCAAGAAGCACGTCCCGGACATGTGCGTCCGGGTGGTCAACGTGATGGATGCCATGGTCTTGCCACCTCCAGAGGTCCATCCACATGGGCTGGCGGGCGACAAGTTCGAAGAACTCTTCACTCCTGACGTGGACGTGGTGATGGCGTGGCATGGATACGCGAGGGCCCTGCATCAACTCCTGCACGGCCGACCTCATCCTGAGCGGTTCCATGTTCGCGGTTACAACGAGCAAGGCACCACCACCACACCCTTCGACATGGTGGTCCTGAACAAGGTCAGCCGTTACCACCTGGTGATGGAAGCGTTACGGCGCGCCAGTGGGCAATTTGCGGGGGCAGACCACCTGCTGGAGCTTTGCAGGACGCAATTGGACGCCCACTACCGCTACATCCGCGAGCACTTCGAGGATCTTCCCGACATCAGGGACTGGGTGTGGACGCAGCAGTAGCAGGCTCCCACCCAGGTCCCGTGTCCTTAGTCTGTGCTCATGAGTGAGCGGGAGAGTACTTGGCACGGTCAGCACAAGGCTGGCCTGAGCAGGGGTGAGCGTGCAGCAGACTACCTCCGCAATGGCATGGGCAGCTGGATTTTTGTTGGATCTTTCGTCCTGGTGATGCTGGTCTGGGCTGCCGTGAATTCATACCTGCTGGCCGAGGATGCCTGGGACCCTTACCCGTTCATCCTGCTGAATCTCTTCCTGTCCATGTTGGCAGGCCTCCAGGGCGCCATCCTGCTCATCGCCGCGAAAAGGCAGGACGCCATAGCGGCAGCCATGGCCCAGCACGACTACGACACTGACGTGCAGGCCAAGACGGAGATCGACCGGCTCATGGCCATCAACAGCCAACAGCTGGAACTGCTGGAGGAGCTACGGGCTCTTCTACGCCAACAAAGGGCGATCGGGGAGGATGACGACGAAAAACCACGAAGTGGCGATTCGCCGTAAGTCAAAAGATCATCAGCGCTGCTTGGAAGCTTGTCGGTGCCAAACATCAGCGGAGCCAGGAAGGCCGCGGGGTGTCCGTGGCGCCGCGGGTTGCGACGTTGTTTCCTGCAAGGTCACGAACCATCTCGCCGCCGACTTCCCGGAGCTTCTCGGCGAGCAGCGCCGCGCTGGGGGCAAGCGGACGGTCCGGATGCAGCCACCTCTCTTGGGGCGGCATTTGCCAGGCTAGACCGACTACCGGCCCTGGGAACGGGGATGGTGGCTTCCTCATGGCTATTTCAGAGTTGGAGACAGCGGTACGCGAACGCATCCCGCTGGTGGTCATTGTCTACAACGATTCCGCATACGGGGCCGAGGTCCACCACTTTGACGCGGACGATTCAAAACTTGAGGTGGTTCGGTTTCCAACCACCGACATCGCCTCAATCGCGGCCGGATACGCCGCGGCGGCCCTCACGGTTCGACGACCAGAAGACCTGTCCAGAGTGAACGAGTGGTTGTCGGGTCCCCGCGAGACCCCGATGGTCATCGATGCCAGGATCGCGTCTGATGGCGGCGCTTGGTGGCTGGCCGAAGCTTTCAAGGGCCACTGAGGCCGCAAACCCTGTCGGCAGCGTGTGTACATTTTGGGTGGTCAGGTTCGTCTGACACTGGCCGCGGGGTATGCCTGGCGCCGCGCGTCGCCTCCTTGGTGCGTCCGGTAGGTCGTTGTTGTTCTTCCGTCGGCCATCATCTACTCATGCGAGTCAGTGGCCATGACTACATGACGCCTCAGTGTTGCTTGATCTCTGGGGGCGTCGCGTTCGCCCACCCGATTCAGCCCTGCTCGGATAGATCGACTAGCCGGCGGAGTTGGGCGACCGGGTCGGGGATCTCGGGTCCGTGCGAGAAAAGCATTCTTGTTGGTTGTAACTGGCTGAGTTTAAGCAAAGAAAGTTCAGCTTCGGCGGCATCCGCTGTGAACTGGGAAGGACCACGTGTCATGGCTCCTTTCATTGTGCCTACTGTGTCTCCGACGAACAGGATGCCTGCATCGTCGTGGAGCAAACTGATATGACCTGCTGTGTGTCCCGGCGTCTGTAGTATCCGCATTCCGTGGACATGGTCCCCGTCCGAGAGCGGGCGGATTGGTGCATCTGAAGCGATTTGGGGGATGTCCGACGCTCCGGCCCAGATGGCGGCCTCGGGCGCTTTTAATGCCACCTCCGCCAACCCGCCGACATGGTCTGGATGCGAGTGGGTCAGTACGAGATCCGTGATGTCCTTCCATTCCGCTCCGAGCCGTCCCAGCGCTTGTTCTATCGCAGGTGCGCTGCCCTCAAGCCCGGCGTCGATCAGCACCACCCCGGACGCGTCCCCCACAAGAAAGGAACGCACGTCAAAGTCCAGCTCATCAGCCCCGGCTATTCCCGCAGGTAGATGGATCTGCTGGATGATCGGCTCCACAGAAAGCTGAGGTGCAGCAGCGAAGGGTTTTCCCGGGTCGTTGTTGGTCATGAAGGCATCGTGCCACCGCATGCCCGATTCAGGAAGGCACGAAAGCCGGGGAGGGCCTCACTCGGCGTCGGGCCTGACGTCCCGGGCGTCGCCCCCACCCGCTCCTGGGCAGTGACGCATGGAAGCGCAAGGCGGAACTGCGTTCTGGCGGTTCCGTGGCGTGGTGGTTGGCAGCGCATGGCGCTGGTGCTAGAAGCGGATGAGGATTGTGAAGATTTCTGCAGGGAGGTGGGTGTGGCGGGCTGCTGCTGTTCGGGCCGCATTGGGGATGTCGACGAAGCTGCGGGCCGTACTGGTGAGGCCTGGGTAGTCGTCGAACGCCAAGCCCAGCCGACCGTCGGATGCGTCACTGATGTAGACGGTCACGGCTATTCGCGGTGGTTGTAATGGTTTGTGTTCTTTTGTCGGAAGAGCGGTGAGGGAATAGTAGGGAGTCGACCCCCATCGTTGGCCCGCTGGGATGTCCACTTGGACACTGCCTTCCTGTTCAAGTTCAGCCAGGCGGGTTCTGATGGTGTCGCGGCAGGCGGGTACGGCATTCGTTATGTCGGTGATCGGGCTGGCGCCGTGTCGGTCGAGGTAGTTGATGATATGGGCTTTGATGCGTTCGACACTGGTCCGGGGTGCATACGTATTGGCGGTGCTAGTCATAGCCGGGCTTTCGCTGCAGTCAGAGGTTACTAATGGTGATCAGTGCACTGGGATTTGTGCCGCCGGGCTTGGGGAGAGCCCGGAGTCTGGTACTGCAGGTGGGATCGTTTGACTGGTGGATGCGGTGTCGTGGTGGCGGCCGATGACGGCGGTGGCGATGGCGTTGCCCAGAACGTTGGTCGACACCGCGGCTTCCCGGGGACCGTCCGGTAACAGCCAGTGCCCGATAAGTCCACTGATTATGCCCAGCAGCAGTGCCGCCAGGATCCACAACGTTGGTTTCTTCTTGTTCTTCATGACGGGAATTCCTCCGGTTATCGGATGCCTGGCACTGCGCTGTGCCAGGCAAACACATATTTCGGGTGTGAAAGATCACCCTTTGTACCGGCGCGAACGTGCAGTACAAACGTTGTCTTGGGTGGATATGAAGCCGGTAGAGGTGCCCTGGCTTAGCGGGCGGGCGCCTGGCTACAGATTGGGAATATCCGTGACGGTGACCGACTCAAGGGCGACTTCCACGCCCTGCAAATGAAGCTCCATTGCACGCGTTGCATCATCGGCCGATCCGCGTTCAATCGCGGCGAAAATTGCTGCATGTTCGGCCCCGGATTCCTTACGGCGATCCACGACCTGGTTCAAGGTGTTCGACTGTTTCGCCATCGCGTCATCGATGTCCTCCTGCATCGTCGCGAACACTCCGTTGCCGCTGGCGCGGGCGATACTGGCATGGAACTCCGAGTTCAGAACCACCCACTGGGACAGTTCTTCCTCATGTTCCATCGCTTCCAGAATCTCCCGCAGGCGATCGAGTTCTTCGATAGTTCGGCGCTGCGCCGCGAGTCCCGCGGCCGGGATCTCGATGTGGGGACGGGCCTCCAGCAGCTGCTGTGCCGAATACTTCCCCAACCGCAGGTCTTTTACGGCTCGGTCGGCAACTACGAACGTGCCCTTGCCTGTATGCGTCGCTGTTAGGCCCAATGATGACAACGATCTCAGCGCCTCGCGCACCATGGTCCGGGACACCCCGAACCGCTGGGCGAGGGCCGCTTCAGCTTCCAATTTTGTCCCGACAGGGATTTGCCCGGACTCTATGGCGGACCGCAAAGCGGCCAGAACACCCTCAGCGGCCCCCACTCTCACCACGGGCCCCTGACCAACTGTCCAGCTGTCCAACAGGTTGTTCATGCTCATACGATGACAGGCCCGTCACTGTGGGTCAAGAAATTCCATGAATATGTCGCAAGAGGTTGCTCTAAGACCGCGGCGCGATGGATACAGCACCCTTACACAGAGGATCGGACCAGAGATTCTGGATACCAGTGACGTGCGGAGCCATCCCCATTCCGCCACTTCGGCGGGTGCCGGACGGGCCGACGAGTACACGACCGGCACAGGCGCGTAACGGCCACGCCCACTACGCGGATTAACAGGGTGCAGACTTAGGCATGAAGACTAATGCGGGCGTCAGTGTACGGAGATTGGTGCGGGCAGCGCGAACGCGAGAGTTGGATTCGACGGATACGATGCCGGCAGAGAGCAGCCCCTACGTCGATGCCGTCCGGGCAGTCCGGACGGGTGAGCTCACCGCGGATGAAGCGGCGAACCAGCTGATCACCATGATGACGGATAGGGAGATCCTCGGGCTGCTCGATGGCGACTCGCCCAGATTGGTGCTCCCGTTCATCCCGATACTGCTGGACAGGGTGCCGTTCGTGGCCGGGGCGGTTTCGAGGCTCGGAATACCGGGCATTCGGTTCAGCGACGGTGGCCGCGGCGTAGTGATCGGCGCCTCTACGGCATTCCCGGTGACCATTGCGCGGGCAGCGACCTGGGATCCATCGCTGGAAGAACGCGTCGGCGTCGCGATCGGTCTGGAAACCAGGGCGCGCGGAGCGAACTACTCGGCCTCGGTCTGTGTAAACCTGCTTCGCCACCCAGCGTGGGGCAGGGCGCAGGAGTGCTACGGGGAGGATCCGGTGCTCACTGCCCGTATGGGATCGGCCCTCACCCAAGGTGTGCGGGTAAATACGATGGCGTGCGTAAAGCACTTTGCGCTCAACTCGATGGAGAACGAGCGCTTTGAGGTGGACGTGGCGGTGGACGAACACTCCTTGCACGAGGTGTATCTGCCGCACTTCAAAGCGGTCGTTGACGCCGGTGCAGACTCCGTGATGAGTTCGTACAACCGTGTGCGGGGTGAGTACATGGATGTCAATCGGGCCCTGCTCACGGACGTCTTGAGGCACGAGTGGGGCTTCTCCGGGTTCGTGACAAGCGACTGGGTGTTCGGTACGCACAATGCGGTCGTCAGCCTCGAGGCGGGAATGGACGTGGAGATGCCGCTCCGGTTGCTGCGCGCCCGCGCGCTGCCGGCCGCACTGCACCACGGTGACTTGGCCCGTTCCACCATGCTCCAGTCCGCACGCCGCATTCTGCGCACGTGCGTGCAGCACGCCGCGACCCGGGAACCGGCGGTCCCCACCCGCGCCGTCATCGCCTCTCCGGCACATCGGGCGCTTGCCCACGAGGTAGCGACGGAGTCTATCGTCCTGCTGAAGAACGAAGCCGTCGGCGCGGCGCCGCTGCTGCCGTTGGCTCCCGCTACCCGGCATCTCGCCGTGATCGGACGACTCGCGGCACAAGCGAACCTCGGCGATCATGGCTCATCCCGTGTAAGGCCGCCCTCCACTGTTTCGCCCCTGCAGGGCCTGCGTGAGGCGCTGCCGGGGGTCAGGATCACCACGACGAACGGTCGGGACGAACGCCGTGCGGCCTCGTTGGCTGCCGCGGCGGAGACAGCGATCGTCGTCGTAGGCCTGGACCAACACGACGAGGGCGAATCCGTCGTCACCGGAGGCGTCGACGTGGGCGTGCTCGGTCGGGAATTCCGCTCAGGGCCCCTCCGACGGTTGCTCATCGGACTCGCGCACCTGGCCTCCCGGTTCGTCCGGGGCGGGGACCGCAGCTCGCTTAACCTCCGTCCCTCTGACGAGCGGCTTATCCACCTGGTCGTCACCGCGAACCCCAGGACCGTCGTCGTGCTGGTCAGCGGCAGCGCCATCCTCACTGAAACATGGCGTGACCGCGTGCCAGCGCTCCTCTTTGCCTGGTACGGCGGTATGGAGGGCGGCCGCGCGCTCGCGAGCGTGCTGACCGGCAGCGAGGAGCCCGGCGGACGGCTGCCTTTCGTGCTGCCAACGGACACCGCACATCTGCCATTCTTCGACTCCACGGCAAAGTCCGTTGTCTATGACAACCAATGGGGTCAGCGCAGGCTCGACGGCCAGGGCCACAGGCCCGCGTACCCGTTTGGATTCGGCCTGGGCTATACAACCATCGAGCACCGACTCCTTGACCACACGTTGGACGACTCTGGCGGCAACGCGAACGTGCACGTAGCGAACAATGGCAACCGCAAAGGCTCCACCGTTGTTCAGGTCTACGCTGCAGATGTGTCCCTCCGCAGGCCGGTGGCCCAGCTCCTGGGCTTCCGGAAAGTGACCCTGGAGCCTGGCGCGGAGACCACTGTGCGGGTCGATTTGGATGCGGGCCCCACACTGCAGCGCGATACGACCACACGGCGCTGGTCTGCCCGCTCGGGGGAGTGGGCCCTGCAAGCCAGCCAACAAAGCCCGGACAGCTGGGAAAACGCCGTCAGATTGCGACGTACGGAGGGTCTGATTGACCAGGAAGATATTTCAGACGGCAAGCCGGCCTGATGTAGTCGGGGTGGTTCGGCCGGTTATCCGGGAAGATCGCGGAACGTCGCCAAGGGCCCCTCGACACGGACAGGCAGCGCGTCCTCGCCCCGCAGCATAGCGCGTACCAGCCGACGTTCCTCCCAATGGAGAAGCAGGGACGCCCGGCCTGGGCGCAGCACCAAGTCCCCGTCCGGAGTCGTGTAGCGCTTCTGCAGATCCGCCAACTCCTCCTCTTGCAGCAGTGCAACCGTGCTGCCCGAGGCTTGGTCGATCAAGCGGACCAAGGACGACGGCCCCGTGAGATCGGTCGCGACGAAGCGCTGCTCGCTGGCGGCAAGAATCGTCCTTTGCGCCGCACGCGTTACCACCAGCGGACGGGACGGCCCGCCCAGGAGCTCGCTAAGTACGTCGGCCGCGGCATCGGGGCGACTTGTTCTCTGCGCCGCCGCCTGCATCTTCTGTAAACGGCCGGGTTCGCGCAGCACCCCATCGATTTTCCAGCCGATGGTTGCCGCTGCGTTGCATCGGACGGCCGCCCCCTGCTCCATGAGGTAATCGCCGTTGCGGACCTCCTGACCAGGGATCGGGTTCACAAGCACCATGGGGAGCCCTGCGGCCATGCACTCCGACGCCGAGAGCCCACCCGGCTTGCCCACGAACAGGTCCGCGCGCTGCAGCAGCTGCGGCATTTCCGAGGTGAATCCGAGCACGCTGTAGCGGTCGCCAGCCGACGCGACGAGCGTCTCGATGCGCTGCCGGAGCGCATCGTTGTGTCCGCACACGACTGTGGCTGTAAACGCGGAGCGCATATGCATCGTCTGCCGCACCACCGAGACAGCGTAGTCGCCACCGGTCGCGCCCGCCGAGATCAGTAGCATCGGCGGCTTGTTGGCATTGCGCACGGGCGCTGGAATGAGCTGTTTGCCGATCGGAATTCCAGAAGCACAGACGCGGTCGGCGGGAAGGCCGAGCGCCGTGAGCTCCACCTTTCCCTCTTCCCTTGCCACGAAGATCTTATGGAACGCGCCTGTGAGCGACAGGCCCTGGAAGTCATAGTCGGTGGTCACCACAGCTGTCCGCGCATCAACCACGCCGCGAAGAAGCAGTGAGGCCAACAGCTGAGCGGGGAGGAAATGCGTGCAGACAATCGCGGTGGGCCGGAACCGCTTGATGGCACTGACAACAGGGCCGGCATTCGCCCGCGTCCAGGGGTCGATCGGGCCACGACGCCGGAACGGCGGGTTGCTGATGTCATAGCCCCACTCGACCAGCCAAGGTAAATCCTCCACGAGGACGAAGTAGCCCTTGCCCAGCAGGGCGCGGTAGAGAACGCTGCTCACCTGCAGCACGTCAAGCACCTGCACCTCGGCGATGTCATCGCGGGCGGCACATGCTTGCTGCACCGCCGCCGCAGCGCTGTTATGCCCTGATCCCACGCCAGCGGACAGGATCAGTACGCGCTGTCCGCTGGCGGTGGCTTTGGCTCGTGCCGACGTTGTGCGCATGAGGAGAGGCTAGCAGGCTGCATTCCTGTGGAGGGTTGGCCCGCACCTCTTCATGGACCGGCATGCTGAGGACAACATGACGTGGAAATCCGGTTGGAATCTGGTCTGGACAGGCGTCCCGCGAGACGTGCAGCCCTCGTCGATCCTGTGTCGGTGCAGGAGGACGACTTGATCGCCAGGAGGTATGCGGAGTTGCCACCAAGAACTCAACGCCGGGCGCCTGCGATGACGGCTCTGAGTTGGACGAAGTCGCTTCCGTGGCCGTCATAGGTGCCCCGAGGTGGAGGCGATGCTATCGGCGATGCATTTTTGTCGTGCCCGGCGGCGGTGCCGAGGTCCTGATTGACCTGAAGTCGCGTTCGGGCGGGGCCACGTGCCTGCGCAGGGAAGATAGGCATTGCCATCTAGACGCGTGCTATCCGGTCGATGTCTTCCAGGAATTCCTTCACGACGGCTTCGGTCACTGTTGCACGCGTTCCCTCGATGGCCTGCAGGTAGGCCGCAGTGGTGAGGGCCGTTTCGGTGGTTGCAGGCTGCCGTGATTGAACAGCAAATTCCAGCGCTTTTTGTGAAGCCTTTCTGGCAGCGAATTCTATGTCGGCCGGGGAGAACCGGTCGCTGGCTTTGGCCAGCACTTCCAAGTCGACGTTCTGCGAAAACGCAGGGGGTATATAGCGGTTCCAGATTGCCATGCGAGCCATGAGGTCCGGCGGCCCTATGGGTATGACGTAGTCGAACCGGCCGTGGCGGAGGAAGGCGTTGTCCAGGGAGCGGATGAAGTTGGTGGCGCAGATCAGGAGGCGTCCCTCTTGTTCCCGGAATGCCGGGATGATTTTCAGAAGCTCATTGGTGACTCCTTGGAGTGGGGACGTGACTTCACCTGTGCGGGTGGACGCGATTTCCTCGACCTCGTCAATGAAAACGACTCCATGTTCGAGTTCTCCGATGTCCAGGAAGACCTGGCGCAGGGCCCCAGCTAGACCGTGGGGATGGGAGGCGAGCCGTGATGGAAATACCTCAATGAATGGCCAGTCGAGTCGGGAAGCTATGGCCTTGGCGAAAGTCGTTTTCCCGGTTCCCGGCGGACCGAAGAGGACCACCGAGCGTGGGGGTGTTACGCCTAATGATTTCGCGAGTTCGGTGTGTGCAAGGGGAAGGATGAGGCGCTGCTCAATCAGGTGCTTTTCGTTCTGCATGCCAGCGAGGGCTTCCCAGAGTCCGTGGGGCAGAAGCCGGCCTCCAAGCTGGCTGAGGGGGCGGGTTTCCTTGGGGTGTACCGGTATGGCCCTTTCGAAGTAATGCAGGTCCTCCTCGACGCGGTAGTCGCTGTTTCGGAATGCCCTGATTCTGGTTTCCGGGGCGGGGACCAGCGCGGATATCCTTCTGACTCCACGGCTGGCCAATCGTCCTTCAACGTGGGCGAGCAGCGCACTTCCCAATCCTCGTTCCCGCCATTCTGTGGCCTGGGCAAGTGTCACGACCCAGGCACGGTCGTCCTGAATGACGCAGGCAACTGCGCCAACGATCGTGCCTTCTGTCAGGGCTACGAAGGCCAGCCCGTTGGTGCAGGCATCGATGATCTCGGCCAGTGTGTACACGGGGTGGACGCCGGAGGTTCTGGAGTCTTGCCATACCTCGATCAATTGGTCGAGATCGTCAAGGTGAAAATCCCTGATAATCCAAGGTTGCATAGGAACAATCTCCTGTCGTTGTGCGTCGAGGGGCCTTGCCGGTTATATGGCGAGTTCTCTCGCACGACGGACGGCGGCGGCTGCAGCTCGTTCAAATAGTTCCCGGAGACCTCCGTCTTCAAGGACGGAGATAGCTGCCGCTGTTGTGCCCTTGGGGCTGGTGACGAGTTGGCGGAGTTCCCGGGGTGATTTGTCGGAGTCCACGAGCAGCTCACATGCTCCCCTGAACGTTCCGTTGACCAGAAGAGCGGCCTGCTCGGAAGTGAAGCCCAGGTGTTCCGCGACCGTTGTGAGTTGTTCGATGAGGTAGTACACATATGCCGGGCCCGATCCCGAGATGCTGGTGACCTCGTCGATCCGGCTCTCTGGAACTCTGAGAACGGTTCCGATTCTTCCGAAGAGCGCCTCGGCGAGGGATATGTCCTTCATCGTTCCCCGGGTCCCGGTGCTGATGCCTGAGACGCCCATGCCGACGAGGGCTGGGGTGTTCGGCATAACCCGGATGACGGAAACCGTTTCTGGCAGCAGCGACTCTATGGTTTGAATGGTGACGCCGGCGGCAACGCTGATAACGATTGCGCCGTCGCGTAGGAAAGATGAAATCTCCCGGAGAACGCTCACCATGACGTCCGGTTTGAGCGCCAGGACAACGATGCCCGCATGTCTTACTGCACGGATGTTTGCCTCGGGATCGGTCTCCGCATCGAATCCTTCGACTCCGGGCAGATCCGTGAGTTCTTGCATCTGCTGGGTCCAGTGACCACTGACGCTCATCCCTTCGCTGACCGTCGCGCCGCTTTTGAGGAGCCCCCGGACAATGGCACCACCCATGGCGCCAGTTCCAAGGACAGCGATTCGGGGAAAGTGTTCCGGCGTTTTCGGCGGCATCTTACGGTGTCCGTTCTTATGGGGAGGGGTGTTTGTGTCGGTGTCGGTGGATCTGGCTTTTTCGGTTCCGGGCATGACGTTCAGGTGCTTGACTGCTGGATCCACACTTCAATGTCATCGGCGGTGCGGGGGATTGCAGCCGAGAGATTTTCGGCGCCTTCTGCGGTTACCAGGATGTTGTCCTCGATGCGCACCCCGATGCCGCGTAGTTCATCCGGCACGGTGAGGTCATCAGGCTGGAAGTAGAGTCCCGGTTCGATGGTGAAGACCATGCCTGGCTCAAGGATGCCGTCGAGGTACATCTCGCGGCGGGCCTGTGCACAGTCGTGGACGTCGAGGCCGAGGTGATGACTGGTGCCATGGACCATGTAGCGGCGATGCTGCTGGTTTCCCTCCTCCAATGCTTGCTCGACGCTGACCGTCACCACGCCCCATTCGACGGTCGCGCGGGCAATAACAGCCATGGCGGCGTCGTGAATGTCACGGAACCGGACGCCGGGACGTGCGACGGCGAAGGCGGCGTCTGCTGCTTCCAGGACAGCCTCATAGACTTTTCGTTGCGCCGCAGAGTAGGTTCCGCTCACGGGAAACGTTCGGGTGATGTCGGCTGTGTAGTAGCTGTCCAGCTCCACGCCGGCATCCAGGAGAACCAAGTCACCGTTCAGAGCGGGTCCGTTGTTTTGGGTCCAGTGCAGGATGCACGAGTGCGGGCCGGCTGCTGCAATCGTGTTGTAACCCACGGTGTTTCCTTCGGCCCTGGCCCGGTTGTTGAACACTCCGTCGATGAGGCGCTCGGCGCGGGCATTGCCACGGATTCGGGGGAGCTCGGCCATGACGTCCGAGAATCCGACGGCGGTGGCGGCGACCGCCTTCCGCAGTTGCTCTACCTCGTAGGGATCTTTGACGAGTCGCAGTTCGGAAAGGTCCCTGACGAAATTGGCGTTGCGCGTGGCGGCACCGGATTGCCGGCTGCCGACAATATCTGCCAGTTCCGGGTCTGCTTCAGGTATCGTCACGGTCGGGTGCAGGACCGTGGATTCTTCTGCTGGTCCGAGGTGCATGAGCAGGTCCAGATCGGCGATTCCGCGGGTCTGGAGTCCGAGATCGGTGGCTACTTGCCGGAGGGAGGGCCTCGGGCCAATCCAGAACTCGCCGATTTCCGGGTTCGCGTAGAACTCGTCCGTGCCGCGTCCGGCTCGTTCGCGGAAGTACAGAGTTACCTCGTGGGCGTCGCCTGCAGGTTCAAACACGAGCACGGCTCCGGGCTCGGAATCGCTGCCCCATCCCGTAAGCCAAGCAAACGCCGAGTGGGCCCGGAACGGATATGTCATATCGTTCGTGCGTTGTTTGAGGCGGCCGGCCGGCACGAGCAGACGAACGCCGGGCTACAGCCCGGAGACTCGGCTGCGTCTCGCTGCGGCAAATGCAGCTTGTTCCCGCGGCGGGGGCAGGACTTCCACGGGGGTGGCCCAGCTTTGGCCAATGTACTTCCTGAAGTATTCGGAATCGGGTGTCGTTGAGCGGTTCGAGGAGGAACCTGCGTGAAGAGGAACAGTGGTTTCTGAGGGGGGCATTCGTCCACCTTTGGGGAGCGGGGGCGTTGTTTTGAATCGCGTGGGGAAGGCGTTGGAAGAACGCCCCGCCTGCCGTGTCCTGGAAGAGTGCCTTGGCTGGGGCATTTTCGTATGGACCTGGCAGGCGAGGCGTCGTCCGTTCTGTTGGTGAGAGCGCTTATTCCAGGCCGAATCGGCCGATGCGGTCGTAGAGGTGGGGAGTGCGGGATCGCATCCACAGGGCGCGGGCAACGCCTATCCCGAGGACTACAAGGTTGATGCCGGGGAGGATCCAGTTGATAGGGCCGGTCTGGGCGGTGTAGAACTCCATGTTGGCCAGCACCAAGTAGACAACTATGGCCAGTGCGATGGCTGACACTGCCGGTGCCACGTACACGGCCCACGGGGATTGGCCGCGACGGTCCCGCAGGAAGAAGGTGACCACTGCGATTGCCGTGAGTAGTTCCATGGCAGGGATACTGACGGCTACCGGCACGCTGCCCAGAATAAACAGGTCCAGGTAGGGGTCCAGTCCCGCCAGGATGCAGAGCACGATCAGGACCAGGGCGAAGAGGCTGTGGGTGAGGCTGGCCACCCAGGGGGCGTTGGTGCGGCGCGAGCGGCGGGTGAAAATGGCCGGGATCACGCCGTCGCGTGACAGCGCCACAAGGTATCGCGTGGTGGCGTTGTGGAATGCGCTGACGGAGGCGAACCAGCTCAGGACCACCAGGACGGTGACGACGTTCGCGAACCAGTCACCCACGTATTGCCGGGAAGCAATGGCGAACATTTCCGTGGGAGTTGCGTTCGCCACGTCCACCACGGTGGCGCCAAAGGCCTGGACGATGTACCAGGCAACGAAGGACTGCAGCAGCGCGATGACGGCAATGGAGCCGAACGTTGCACGCCGAAGAGTGCGGACGGGATGCTTCGCCTCCTCGCGGAACAGCGCAGTGGCCTCAAAGCCCGCGAAAGCTGCGAAGACGAAGAGAAGGACCACCCCGATCTGGCCCTCTGCGATGGCGGCCGGACTCAAGGCCTCCATCGAGATTCCGGAGGCAACGCCCTGGCTTACGACGGCGACCCCCAGGATGGCGAGCACCGTCACCTCCGCGATCATGAAGAACCCCAGCACCCGCATGTTGAGCTCGACGTTCAACTGGCCCAGGAGGCCCATCACCAGGATTCCGGCCAAGGCCCATACCGGCCAGGGAACTGCCACACCGAAGAGGGACTGGGCTGTTTGCTCGGCAAATACCGCGAAGGGGCCAACGGCGCCGGCTGAAACCAAGGCGTAGGAGATCGCTGCCACGAATGCGACGCCGATGCCCAGAGGCCGGCCGAGACCTGCCGTGATGTAGGAGAACAGTGCTCCCGCATTGGGGACAAAGCGTGTCATGGCCACGTATCCCACTGCGAACAGCGCGAGGAATCCGCCGGCGATAATGAACATGGCCGCGGTGCCTATGCCGCCGCGGCCTATGGCCAAGGGGATAGATCCCACCGCGAACCCGAGGGGTGCTGCGGCGGCGATCACGAAGAAGATGATGTGGCGGGCGCTCAGCGTTCCGGACGGAGCCCCTTTCGGGCCCCGTCCGTCGGGGACCGTCGCAGTATTCGATGACCTGTCGGTCATGGCTTTGCCTTTCGATGCGAAATACCAAGGGTGGATTCTGGTGCGGAGAATGTGTGTGTGGTGGCGCGAGGAAGCCTCATTGTGCTCATTCGGGACTCCCGAAGCCGCCGCCGCCACCCGTCAGGATCTTCAGCTCATCGCCGGCAGAGAGCTGCAGCCCGTTGACCTTGAGCAAGTCCGATCGGCGGACGCTGCCGGAGATTTCCACGCGCGGCGGTTCGCCGGGGGAGCCGCCGTTCAGTCCCCAGGCGGGGGTGAGGGACCGGTCGAGCCAAAGGAATAGCTGCGTTGGTTCATCGAAGCGGTAGCTTCTGATGATGCCGTTGCCTCCGCGGTGCATGCCAGCACCGCCGGAGTCGTGCCTGATGGCGTATTGGGTGACCGTGATCGGGTATCGGGATTCCAACGCTTCTATGGGAGTGTTCCGGAAACTGCCGTTGAGGACGTTGATGAGACCATCGGCTCCGTCTGACCGGCTGGAGGCACCCCAACCGCCGGCGTGGGCCTCGACGCAGAGGTAGTCCGCACCGCGCAAGTCCTTGCCGGCAAAGTAGGTAATCATCGAATCACCAAACTGGGCCGCAGTGACACGTCCGGGCAGGACTTCGGCGAAGGCGCTGATAAAAAGATCCACCAGAAGTCCCAAGGTGGTGTAATACCAACCGCAAGCCGCCGGTTCCTCTGCATGGTGAACCGATCCCGGGCGTGTCAGCACTTCAACGTTACGGAAGCAGCCGCCGTCGAACGAGCGCTCCGGGGCGAACAGCAGCTTGTAGGCAACACGGATGGCGGCAACAGCTTGGGCGCGGCCGCAATTGATGGGCCCCGTAGTTGAATCAGGGCTCTCCGTTAAGTCGACGGTGAGTGTGTCGCCGGAGACAGTGATCTTGATCGGGATCCGGACGGGCTTGTCGAGGATGATGCCGTCGTTGTCCATGCAGCCGCTTCCGGTGTAGACGCCGTCGGGTATGTTGCTGACAGTGTCCCTGTCTGACTCTTCGCTCTGGCGGAAGATTTCGTCACGGGATGCCTCGATGACGCCGATGCTGAAGCGCCTGACGATCTCCAGCATTCGTCGCTGGCCGATCCGGCACGAGGAGATCATGGCGTTGATATCGCCAACGATCAACTCTCCACTGCGGCTGTTGCGGCGGATGATGTCGATGATGTCCTGGTTTGGTCCTTGTGCCGTGCAAATTTTTACTGGCCCAAGCAGGAGACCTTCCTGATACACCTCGGTGGTCTCGGTTCCTCCGCCGGGATCTTTACCGCCGACGTCGGTCACATCGCCGCGGACGGCGACGTAACCGATGATCTCGCCCCCGGAATGTACGGGCGCGAAAAGGGTCACGTCGTTGACATGCGTGCCTTGGATGTAGGGGTCGTTCAGGATGACAACATCGCCTTCGTCGAGCCAACCGGTCCCGCCCCGGCGACGCAGTGTCTCTTTGATCGCTTCATCCAGGTTTCCCAGGAACAGGGGCAGGCCGCTGGACTGGCCCAGGACGTCTGCGTTGCGGTCAAGGATGGCGACGGCGGCGTCCTCGTTTTCGTAGAGAAGCGGCTGGAAGGCCGAGCGCACCAGAGTTGCATGCATGTCTTCTGCTGCTGAAAGGAAAAGGTTTCGGACGATCTCTGTGGTCACTACGTCGGTGTTCATCGGCCGACCTTTCTAAGAATCATGGTGTCAAATTCGCCGCGCGTGGCCTGCCACGACGGGGGGACCAGAGTGGTGGAACCGTCTTCCTGGATGATCGCGGGCCCGTCGACCGTTGCGACACCGAGCGCGCTCCTGTGCACAACCCGTGCGTCATGGGTGACACCGTCAATCCGCACTTTCCGGGCTGATTCTTCCGGGACATCGGAGCCGAGGCCTGATGATTCTGCTGGAGCCGAGCTGACGCGGCCAACAGCAGCGAGCCTCACATTGACAAATTCGACGGGTGATTCGGGCATGCTGTGCCCGTAACGGCGCCGGTAGGCGTCGTGGAAGAGGCCAAGCGCATCCTCCTCGTCGGCAATGGCGACGGAGATTGCGTGCTCCTGACCGACATATCGCATGTCCGCCGAGAATTCGAACGTCTTGTCCTCGTCGGGGACGCGCTCGGTGTCCAGGAGTATCGATCCGCGGGCTTCAAGTTGCTGGCGTATCTCTCGGAAAGTCCTCAGCGCCTCCGGGGCGTCGGCCAGGCCGGAGAGTGGTGCGGAGACGTCGTGCCGGATGTCTGCGTGCAGCATCCCCCAAGCCGAAAGCACACCGGTAGCGAAGGGGACAATCACCTCCCGGATTCCGAGTTCGTCCGCGAGGGCGGCTCCATGGAGGGGGCCCGCACCGCCAAAGGCCACGAGCGCGAAATCCCGGGCGTCGATGCCCCGCCGCATGGTGAGCGTGCGGATCGCGTTGGCCATCATGCCGTTCGCCACGGCCACGATGCCTTCAGCGGCGGTCTCCGGCTCAATGTCCAACGCTTTGCCCAGCCGGCCGACAGCCATCTGCGCCGCGTCAAGGCTCAGCTTCATCCTGCCGCCCAGGAACCAGCCAGGATCAATCCGCCCCAGTACCACCTGGGCGTCGGTGACTGTGGGCTCAGTACCCCCCTGTCCGTAGCATGCCGGGCCGGGGTCAGAGCCGGCACTCTTGGGACCCACTCGAAGACCTCCGGCTTCCGCGCGGGCAATGGAACCGCCCCCGGCACCGATGGTGTGCAGTTCAACTACCGGCATCCGCATGACTTGGTCGGCGATTTCACCTTCCGTAGCCAGCGTCATCCTGCTGTCGATCACCAAACTCACATCCGATGACGTTCCACCCATATCGATGGCGATCAGGTTCGGCCGGCCGAGGGAGCGGGAGAGAGTCTCAGCGGCAACGACTCCTCCAGCAGGTCCGCTGAGGATCGTCTGGATCGGTTGGCGCGCGACCAGTGTCGCCGAGCATATCCCTCCGCTGGACCTCATGACCTGCAGCGGAGCACTGCACCGCCGTTTGTCCAGTTCCACCGAAAGTGCTGCGAGGTAGCGGTCAACGGTGCGCGCCACGTAGCCGGTGGCGAGCGTGGTGGAGGTCCGCTCGAACTCTCCTTGTTCCGGTGCGACTTCGTGGGAGAGAACGACGGAGGCCCCAGGCACGAGGGCGGTGAGGCGTTCGCGCAGGGTGATCTCATTGACAGGATTCCGGTGGGAGTGGAGGAAGGAGGCCGCAACGCTCGTAATGCCCTCCGCCAGCAGCCAGTCGGCAACCCGTCGGACGTCGTCGTCCTGGAGTGGCCGTTCAACGGATCCGTCAAAGCGGACCCTTTCATCGACAGACATGATGTCATGCTCGGCGACGAGTGGCTTGGGCCGTTCAGGCGTCAGGCTCCAGATCTCTTTGTTCCCGCCGCGGCCCAGGATCGGAACATCTTCAAACCCGGCGGTGGTGATCAGCGCGACCCGCTCACCAGTGCGGGAAAGGAGGGCGTTCAGGCCGGCAGTTGTCCCGTGAACAAGGAAGTCTATGTCCTCTGCAATGCCGAGCTCGTCCAGGCCCCGGAGCATTCCGATGCTGGGATTGTCCGGCGTGCTGAGGACTTTATGGAGGAGCGTGCTGCCGTCGCGCTTGTTTTGCACGACGATGTCGGTGAAGGTTCCACCGATGTCCACTCCTACCCGTAGGTCTTTCTTCATTACTTATCCCTTTATGGTGTGAATTTGATGTGGATTTACTGAGTCAGCCGACGGCTCAATTGGTAATTGAACAAGGATGCGCGGCCTTGAAGTCGTGGATGACAGAGACTTCGGCGTCGCCCAAGGCGCCCTCCGTGTTGTCGAGCAGAGCAATGAGCTCCTTGGCAGCGGAGTCCCGCTCCGGGTTTTCCACCCAGGACTGGTAGGCCGTCCCGGATTCCCAAAGTGCACTGACGACGACGCAATCCTGGAAGTGAAGCGGTACACGTATCTCCGCTGCCAAGCACCCCGGCTGCGCGAGGGACCTTGCGAGGATGCCACGGTCCGCATAAAAGTCCAGAACATCTTGAACGAGGCCAGGACGGGTTTTCAGGTGCAATTGAGTCCTGATCATTGGATTTCCTTCCGGTCGAACGGGTTTCTGCGGGGCATTCCTGAATCTGGAATCCCACACCATGAAAAGCGCTGACCAATGCAGCAGTGCGACTTCTTTGTCAGTTGGGTAGTCCAGCGAAGGACCCGCACCCTTCCTCCTCAACAACCAGCCATTTCTTCCCGATTGGAAGGGGGATTGGTTGGTCGAATGTTGTGGCGGGGGTAACACTTCGCTTGTCTGAGCGTCCCACTTCCACCAATACCTGTCAAGTGATAGGTAGTGTATTTTTGAAGAAGCAGGCACCTTCACGAAGGGAGGCTGCGGTGATGTCCAGGGTTCCTGCGGTGTGCCGTGCGGCCGGCGAAGGAGAGAGGAGCGTGGTCGGGATTGCCGATTCGGGAAATGACGGAAAGTGGCTACGAACACCCGGAGGGGTGCAGAACCCACGTCGCCAAACTTCTGAAGTTTTTGTGCCCGGGACAGCGGCGGGCTCACTATTCCGGGTGCTCCGAGGTCCCGCGTGAAAGGATGGATTCATGTCAACCGAAACAAGGCCAGTACGCACCGGTCGTCCACGCAGCATCCCGGACTCCGACACTGAGCACTCGCCCCGGGAACAGATCCTCGACGCCGCTGCGGCGCTCTTCGTCGAGAACGGATTCACGGCCACACCGACTCGCACGATCGCCGAGCGGGTTGGCATTCGCCAGGCATCCCTCTACTACCACTTCGCGAACAAAGAAGAAATGCTCGACGAGCTGCTCACCGCGTCCGTTCGGCCCGGCTTGGAAGCTGTGCGCACCCTTGAAGCACTCGTGCCCGCTTCCGCCAGCGCCGCCGGCGCCCTCCACGCTGCCCTCATCCTGGATACAACTACCCTGATCAAAGCCGCGCACAATTTCGCCATTCTCTGGTTGTTGCCGGAGGTGCAGGGTGAGCGCTACAACAGCTTTCGCCTTGAGCGGCAAGAGTTGCTCAATGTCTACGGACGGCTAGGGGCCGCCGCTGCTACCGAGGCCGTAGCAGCTTCGGTCTCGGAGGAACAATTGGGCGCCATCATCATCCATCTGACGGAACTGATCAGCCATTTGCGCAGGAGCGGGGAACCGGACCCCGCCTACTTGGAAGTGATTGCCGCAACCGCTCTACGCGCGTGTGGACTGGACACCGACGCTATCGAAGCCGCGACCGCCGAATCCCAGGGACTCCGCAACAAAGATTAGGAATCGGCCGGAAAAGTATCCGGACGGCAATTTTCCACTTGCCAAATCTACCCGTCGGTAAGGCATGTTCTGTCGGGCCGTTCGTAAGTTCAGCTGATTTCGTGGTCCAGTCCCCGTCTCAGGTTTGGGGTTCGACTACGATGTCGAGATCTTTGTTCAGGATCCGGGCGAGATGCTTGATCTCGTCTTCCAGTAGCTGGAGTGGCAGCTGGGAGCTTGGTACGAAGGGTTTGACGACGACAGTCTGGGCGCGCACCCGCCACGTAGCTACGGCACTGCCCCTTGAGATGACCAGTGGGTAGCCATTTGACGCCAGGGCCCTTTGGGCGGTGGGGATGAGGCGATGGTCGGCAGTGCCGGGTCCGAAGAACCAAGGGTCGAATGCTGGCAGGAGGCGAAGGATTTCGGGCGAGCGAGCGGATGCGATGGAGGCCACGTCTTCTGTTAGGGCCAGTGAGGGCACCCCATCAACATCGATCGTTGTGATCTCGGAACCGAGATCCCCGATCCACGCCAGGAGCCTGCGTCCGGGGACACCGAGCCCTTGGGCCAGCCAGTAAGCGAGATTATCGACGGTGGCTGGCGCGTAGGAGTGCAGGTAGGTGCGAATGGACCTTCTGCCGGCTTCATCGACGGCGGCGTCGGCGGGCTCATCCTGCAAGGGGCCGGCCAACTGGAATGTCGCTTCGGTGCCGCGGGTCGGGCCGAAGCAAATGTCACCCCACCAATGCAGCGGTTTGTACAGGCTGTCAGCGCCCGCACCCAACGCCGCCTGCGCTAGATCCCGGAAGCCGGGAATCCTGTCGAGTCTTTCGCTGATCTGCGAGCGGGTCAATGGCCCATCTCCGAGGATTCCGCGCATTGCCTCGCGTAACGGCTGCCAATCGCTGATCGCAAAGCCGCCTTGTTCCTGCCACCGGTTCGTTTCCCATATCCGGGTCGCGGTACGCGTCATCAGCAGATCAGCTGCGATGGAAGGGGTAAAGATGAAAGAGCCGCCGCGAAACGCGTAGCTTCTCACCACGCTCCCGGACTCCAGCGCCTGGCTCAAGGCATCGCGCTTCGGGTCAAGAACCCGTAAAGCGACTGCCAGGTCCGCCGCATCCGAAGGCCAAGCCCGCGTAGCGACCATACGGTCGACCGCATCAGCTACCGAGGTGACAGCTGCGCCAGCCAGTGCGTGCCTTTCGAGCCTCCACTGGAGTGCATCCACGAAACGAATTGTGCTGCTGGTGTGAGCGATAGTCGGTTGCATGCAGGTCAGCTCTCCTCTAGTGGGCAATACCCTACATCCAAGTGCAGTGGGGGCTGCAATGCCTGCCTGGCGCAGCCAAGATTCGGGTGGAAGATGGCGTTTCTGTCATGGAGCATGGTGGCCCTTCCGGGCCGCGGCGGCCGTGCTCGCAGCGGTGCGATGTGTCGACGGTTCCATGTGGGCGTTGTCGGCGCCAGGTTCTGCCCTTGGGTCTCGAACCGGCCGCGACACCGCCGGCTCACGGTAAGTAGCGGGTGGCGAGGTCCGACCCGATGTTCCCGCCGAGGATGCGGCGTTCCGTCTCTGCGAGCTGGTCTAGAAGGTCAACTTGCTCGAGGCCGGGCAGGCAAAGGGTTTCGCCCTTCGTGAAGCTCGACCATGCGGCAAGGGCGACGTTTTCCGGTGTCATGGCTTGGGGGCCCTGTGAGGCGCCGCCGTTCCACTCCGACGACACCAGCCCGGGGCAGACAACGGTGGCCTGCACGCCGGTTCCGTCGAGTTCCGAGGCGAGAACCCGGGTGAATGCCACCATCCCGGCTTTTGCGCCAACGTAGAGTGCGCGATGCGGCAGAGCCCTTCCTTGGTCCGCCGGAGCTGTGGGGATCCCCGCGCTGAAGGCGAGGTTCGAGGCAATCGCAATGATTCCGCCCTTGCCGCGTTCGAGCATGCCAGGCAGGGCAGCCCGGGCGAGCATGGGTGTCGCGTCGGAATTGAGCCTCCAGGCGCGGTCGAGGTCGGCTGGATCGATCTCCGCGAACGGGCCGTACGCGCTGACCCCGGCGTTGGAGACGATGACGTCGATGTCTCCGACGCCGGCACGCCGCGTTGCGTCAGTAAGACCGGTCCGCTCCGAAAGATCAAGCGAAAGGGTCTCGCTGTTCGCTCCGATCCCCTCAAACTCTTGTTTCAGGGCAGCAAGGCGGTTTTCGCGCCGAGCAACGAGTACCAAGTCATAGCCGGCATGCGCCAGCAATGCCGATACCGCTGCCCCGATGCCGCTGCTGGCCCCGGTGACAAGTGCGATGGGTCGACTCATGGGGTTCTCCTATTATTGATGACTATCAAACGTTTGATAGGTGTAAAGTAATGTATGCTAGCACGATGACAACAACCCTGCCTACCACCGAGCCAGACCCCCGGGATCGGGTCATCTGGGCACTCCGACGCGCCGAATTGGCAGTGCAGAATCTGAAGGATCGAGAACTGCGGGCCTTGGGGATGGCGGCTGCTCATTACACACTGCTCGTCTCTGTGCACGCGGAACCTGGGCTGGCCGGCGCGACCCTTGCCCGACGCCTGAATGTGACACCCCAGGCCATCGCTTCCCTGGTCACCCGCCTGGAGGGACGCGGGCTGATCGAGCGCCGCACGCACCCCCGGCACCCCCAAGTGCAGGAGCTTCACCTCACCACGGCAGGACAGGGAGCGCTGGAGCAAGCAGACCAGGTCATCGCGGTCATTGAACAGCGGGTAGTCGATAGTCTGGGCGCGGCTGGCAGCGACCAGCTGCGCTCAGCGCTTGATCGGCTGACCGCCTCGATTCGCCCGGAATGAAAGCGAAGTGGCCGCCGCCGGCGGCAGTTGCTACATGTTCTGGTGCTTTCCAGTGGCGAGATCCAGGACCCGAGCACGACCTGAGTAAGGCTTGACGTGACGGGCAACATACTGCTTTGATTGCTTCAGCGATTTTTTCGCTGAGATTTGAGCATGTAACTCGTTTCGAGCGAGGCAAGACTCAAGCTCTGACACTTATCCCGTGTCACGGCTTGGGTCTTTTTTTGTGCCCTCGTCCTACCGCCCGCTGAGCCACAGCAGACAATCAACGCACCAGAGAAGGATGAACAAATGCCTGAGCGCATCGCCACCATCGCAAGCCGAGTGGGACTTCACGCCCGTCCCGCCGCACTTTTTGCAGAAGCAGCCAGCGAAGAGAATCTCGAAGTGACCATCGCACGGGATGAAGATTCCGTGGATGACGCGATGGACGCCTCAAGCATCCTGTCGTTGATGAGCCTCGGCGCCAAGCACGGAGACCGGGTCGTCCTCCGGGCGGAAGGTCCCGACGCCGAGACGGTCCTCGAAAGACTCGCTGCGGTCCTCGAAGCCGACCACGACGTCGCCTAAACCCCCTTTGCACGGAAGATCCCCAAGCCACCCCCAACGAGCGAACCACGCCGTCCGCATCCATGGGTTCCGAGAAAGACCACAGCATGAGCAAGAAGTACGAGCCCTTGGCGGCCCAGATCATTGATCTGGTCGGCGGGGCAGAGAACATCAAGACGTTCTATCACTGCCAGACCCGTCTTCGTTTCGAACTCCTCGACGATAGTAGAGCCGACCAGGCAGCCCTGGCTGCTACCGATGGAGTTGCCAAGACGCTCATCAGTGGCGGCCAGTTCCAGGTGGTTGTCGGCATGCATGTGAAGGACGTCCACGACGAACTCGAACGCCAACTGTCCGCGGTCGGCCACATTCCGGCGGATGAGAAGGGCGGGAAGAAGCCTGACACCAGGAAAAACATCGGCACAGTCATCATCGACTTCGTTGCCGGCACTTTCCAACCGCTGATCCCTGCACTGTCCGGAGCTGGCATGGTCAAAGCCCTTCTGGCTTTGCTGGTGCTGTTGAAGGTCGTTACACCCACGTCGCAGACGTACATGGTGATCAACTTCTTCGCTGACGCCGTTTTTTACTTCATGCCGATCCTGATCGCGTTTTGCGCGGCCAACAAGCTCAAGAGCAACCCCATCCTTGCCGCCGGCGTAGCCGCCATCATGATGCACCCGAACTGGCTCGCCATGGTGACGGCCAAGAACCCTGTTGCTTTCTTCGACATCATCCCGCTGCCCTTGACGAGCTACGCCGCCACGGTCATCCCCATCATCCTGGTCATCCTCGTACAGGCACACGTTGAGCGCTGGCTGGACAAGATCATCCCGGCAGCTGTGAAGCTGGTGTTTGTCCCCATGCTCACGTTCCTGATCATGGGCACTCTCGCCATGGCAGTGCTGGGCCCGATCGGCAGCATCCTCGGTGGTTATCTGGGTACGTTCTTCGGATTCCTGAGCACCAACGCTGCATGGGCACCGGCGGTGCTGATCGGTGCGTTCCTTCCGCTCATGGTCATGTTCGGCCTCCACAATGGTGTTGCACCCCTGGGTATCGTGCAGATGGCCCAGACGGGTCATGACAGCATTTTCGGTCCCGGCGCCATTTGCTCCAATATCGCCATGGGCGTGGCCACCCTTGTTGTCGCGTTCCGCACCAAGAGCCTGAAAATGAAGCAGATCGCCACGGCCGGCGGCATCACCGCCCTCATGGGCATCACCGAACCTGCGTTGTACGGTGTTGCCCTACCCAAGCGATACCCCCTTATCGCAGCCATGATCGGCGGCGGCTCGGCCGGCCTCTACGCCGGGCTGACGCAGACGCACCGATTCGCTACCGGCTCGTCCGGTATCCCCGCGGTCCTGCTCTACATCGGCGACGACACCATGCAGCACTTCATCAACATCCTGATCTCGCTCGCCATCGGCATTGTTGTCACTGCCGTTGCGGCCTTTGCTCTGTCCCTGAAGTACGAAAAGGACATCGCCGCAGACACGGTCCCCGCCACTGAAACCGCCCCGGTTGCGGTGGTAACGACCACCGGAGACGCCGGTTCCGGAAGTGCCAACCGTCGATCGGCAGCAACCGCCACTCTGGAACGGACCGACGTCATTGAGATCATGGCCCCGTGCGCTGGGACGATCATCCCGCTGGAAGATGTTGCCGACCCTGTGTTTTCCTCCAAGACCATGGGCCCGGGAGTCGGTATCGATCCTCACAACGGGGCCATCGTTTCCCCCTGCAGCGGCACGGTGACAGTTGCCATGGACACCGGGCACGCTTTCGGAATCCGCAGCGACGACGGCGTAGAAATGCTCGTGCACGTCGGGATCGACACGGTGAGGATGAACGGCGCGGGCTTCACCGGCGCGGTCGCCCGCGGCGCTCGTGTCGAGGCCGGCGACCCGTTGGTCATGGCAGACCTGGAAGCCATCGCCGCGGCCGGGCACCCCACCACGGTCATCTTGGTCATCACCAACCACACCAAGGTCGGAGACGTCACCCCCTCGGACCCGGTCCCGGTTGGACCTGGTGACCGCGTCCTGACTGTCACCCGCTGACCGCCAGCCACCGAACTGAACCAAGAAGGTACGTTATGAAATTCAAGCAGCTCAAAGAGTTCCCCGCCGATTTCCTCTGGGGCGCCTCCACGTCCGCCTATCAGGTGGAAGGTGCCTGGGACGCCGACGGCAAAGGCCCGTCCGTGATCGACGCCCGCACCGAATTCCCCGCAGGGACCACTGACTTCAAAGTCGCCGCGGATCACTATAACCGCTACGCAGAAGACGTAGCCCTCTTCGCCGAGCTGGGTCTGAAGGCCTACCGGTTCTCCGTTGCCTGGACGCGCATCATCCCTGACGGCGACGGAGCAGTGAACCAAAAGGGGGTGGATTTTTATCACAACCTCATCGACGAACTGCTCGAAAAGGGCATTGAACCGATCCTCACGATGTACCACTTCGACCTGCCGCAGGTACTCCACGAACGAGGCGGATGGGCCAACCCCGCAACCGTTGATGCCTTCGTCGAATACTCGCGGGTCCTGTACCGCGAGTACGGCAATAAAGTGAAGTACTGGCTCACCATCAACGAGCAGAACATGATGATCCTGCACGGCGACGCGATCGGCACCACACACGCAGGCGGAGAAGGCCGAAAAAGGGATCTGTATCAGCAGAACCACCACATGTTCCTCGCACAGGCGCGCGCTATGGCCCTGTGCCATGACCAACTGCCCGAAGCCAAAATCGGTCCCGCGCCGAACATCTCCAACATTTACGCCGCCAGCTGCGACCCTGAAGACGTCCTCGCAGCCGACGACTGGAACGCCATCCGCAATTGGCTGTACCTTGACCTGGCCGTCCGAGGTTCGTACCACCCTTTGGCTTGGGCATACCTTGTGGAAAATGGCTACGAACCCACCATCCAGGATGGCGACCTTGACGTCCTGAAGGCTGGCCGGCCCGACTTCATCGCCTTCAACTACTACGCAACCCAGACTGTCGGTGCCTCCCGTGGCGATGCCACTGACCTGAAAATCCGCGGATCGGACCAGCAAATTGTCCGAGGTGAAATCGGTTTGTACCGAGGTGAAGACAACCCGCACTTGCCGAAGAATGCCTTCGGCTGGGACATCGATCCGGCCGGTTTCCGAACCACTATGCGCGCTATCTGGGACCGCTACCGGTTGCCCCTCATCATCACAGAGAATGGGCTGGGCGCCTTCGACAAACTGGAAAACGGTCGTGTCCACGATGACTACCGGATCGACTACCTTCGCCAGCACATCGAACAGATCCAGCTGGCGCTCAGCGACGGCGTCGAGGTCTTCGGATACTGCCCTTGGGCAGCCATTGATCTGATTTCGACCCACCAAGGGGCCGCGAAGCGGTACGGTTTCATTCACGTGAACCGTGACGAATTCGATCTGCTTGACCTGAAACGAACCAAGAAGGACAGCTTCTTCTGGTACCGCTCGCTGATAGACAGCAATGGCGGCTCCCTACAGCAGTAAGTCCATTATTCGACGGCGGACGCCCACCTTGGCGTCCGCCGCTCCACCCCATCAGATCTGACGGAAGGACACCACGTGCGGGTAAAGCGCGTGCTCAACAACAACTCGGTTCTCGCTATAGACGATGAAGGCCACGAAGTCGTGGCCATCGGCAAGGGGCTGGGTCACGGACGACGAGCTGAGGACACCTTGGACGGTGCCGCCGTCGACCAGGTATTCATTGCCAGCGGCGACGCAAGCAGTGACCGACTCGCCCAATTCCTCTCTGACATTCCCTTGATCTACATCCGCGCAGCCGGCAAAGTAGCCGAACTGGCACAGGAACAACTCGGCCTCCGCATCAGCCAAAGCCTTATTCTCCCGTTGGCCGACCATCTCCACTTCGCCGCCCAGCGAATCCGGGAAGGCATCAGCGTGGAGTTCCCGCTGGGCTGGGAAGTCGCAATGCTCTACCCCAAGGAACTGGCCACTGGTCGGTCTGCGGTGCTGATCGCTAATAGTGCATTGGGAATCGAGCTTCAACCCGATGAAGCGGTGGCCCTGGCACTGCACTTCGTCAACTCCCAGTTCGCCGCTCCTGGACTAAACAAAACAGTCCAGATGACCGAAATCATCACCCAGATCTTCGACATCATCGACCACTCCTTTGGCATCAAGGTCGACCAGCAATCCATGAACGCCGCACGATTCGTCACGCACCTGCGCTACCTGTTCATTAGGGTCGCGTCCGGCAAACAAATCACAGAGCCCAGCACCGTGCTCTCTACTGCCATTGCCGAAACCCACCCTGAAGCATGGGGATGCGCAGCCAAGATCCAATTCCGCCTGCAGATGGGCCTCTCCGAAGTGCTCACGCAGGACGAAATCGCCTACCTTGCCCTGCACGTCGCCCGCCTCGTTGGTGATCTGACCGGCTGAGGCTCCGGCTGCCTCCCCGGTGGGCTCCGGACAACAGCTACCCGTCGGCGGACCTATTGCTCCACCATTGGGGTTCCGTTGATTCGCCCGATTTCGCCACGTTCAACGCTGAGCCTTCGGATCTCTACGGTGCGGTGGTCAACCCGGAACGCATTCGCGTGCTGGCCCCTGGGTAACCATTCCGTCTCCAAAGGCGCTGAGCAGACCGGAAGCCTCGGAAAGTATTCTTAGCCGTTGACGTAACCCATGTGCGTGGCGTTGTAGCGATCGCCATGGACTCCCAGGCTCCGGGCAAGGGCATCAAGGCCGGCTACTTCGTCAGCGCTGAGCCCCACGTGGGTAGCTTCGGCGTTCTCTTTGATGCGGGTGGTGCGTCGGGTGCCAGGAATGGGGACGATCCATGGCTGCTGGGCGAGCAACCATGCCAGTGCGATTTGGGCCGGCTCCACATCTTTCACCCTTGCCAGTTCGACGACCTGCGCGAGGAGGGCTTGGTTGGCCGCCAGGTTTTCGTCATTGAAGCGTGGGACCTGGTTGCGGATATCGCTGTCGGCGAAGCTGGTTGCCGGGGTCACCGTACCGGTGAGGAAGCCCTTACCCAAGGGGCTGAACGGTACGAGGCCGATACCGAGTTCGGCGAGCGTTGGAAGTACTTCGGCCTCGGGGTCCCGCGTCCACAGCGAGTACTCACTTTGCAGGGCGGTGACAGGCTGCACCGTGTGGGCGCGCCGGATCGTGGCGGCAGACGCCTCAGACAGTCCGAAGTGGCGGACTTTGCCCTCTGCGATCAGATCCCGGACGGTGCCGGCTACCTCCTCGATGGGGACCTGGGGGTCGACGCGGTGCTGATAGAACAGGTCGATAACGTCTGTTCGCAGGCGCTTGAGGGATTCTTCGGCGACGCGGCGGATCTGTTCGGGGCGGCTGTTCAGTCCGACGCTTTTGCCGCCTTGGATGTCCCAGCCGAACTTGGTGGCGATCACCACTTGGTCGCGGATCGGTTCCAGTGCCTCGCCGACGAGTTCTTCGTTCACGTAGGGGCCGTACACCTCGGCCGTATCGAAAAATGTGACGCCATGGTCCATGGCTGATCGAAGTACATCAATCATGTCTTGACGGCTCCCTGGATTCGGACCGTAGCTCTGGGACATGCCCATGGCACCCAGTCCGATAGCCGAGACCTCAAGGCCCTGTCCGAGAGTTCGTGTGTGCATGCTCATGCCTCCGTGGTTCCGTTGTTGTACTTGTTGCTGTATCGGTCGCTGGTTACGTGTTCGAGCGAAGTAGCGGTGGACAGGGTGGCTGCCCAGCTGGCAAGCAGCCGGAGGCGTTCCTGGCTCGGTGATCCAGGTTCGGCGGTGTAGATGAGCAATGACAGGCCTGGTTCGGCGGTCAGCTCCATGCCCTCGTAGGTCAAGGTCAACCCGCCCACTTCATGATGCTGGAAGTTTTTGGTGCCGGAGCCGTGCCGCCGGACATTGTGAGCCCCCCACCGGGTCCTGAACGCGTCACTTTGGGTTGAAAGCTCGCCGATCAGGTCGTGAAGGCGTTTGTCGTGAGGGTCGCGGCCCGCCTCGGTGCGCAGAATCGATACGGTCACGTCGGAGGCGGCTTCCCAGCCCGGGTAGAAAGTCTTGGCCCGTTCGTCGAGGAAGCAGAACCGTGCGAGGTTGCCTTGCCCCGGGCCGTCGAAGACGTGGTCGTAGAACACTCGACCCAGTGCGTTGGTGGCGAGAATGTCCATCCGGCCGTTCCGAACGAAAGCGGGGCCCTTCAGTGATCACGTCCAAGGCGCGTATCAGGCTTTCCCTCGCCACCCACTTCTGCGGTTTGCGCTTGCGCACGGGCTGGGCAGCGCCGTTGGCGACGCGTGACAGGTCGAACAGGTGTTCGCGTTCAGCGTCGTCCAGCTGGAGGGCTCCTGCCAGCGCGTCAAGGACCGCATCGGATACCCCCGCAAGGTTCCCACGCTCGATCTTGGAGTAGTACTCCACACTGACTGCGGCCAGAGTGGCAACCTCATTGCGCCTCAGGCCCGTCACGCGGCGGTGTCCCGCCACTGCCAGACCAGCCTGCTCGGGGGTGACCTTCGCACGGCGGGACATGAGAAAGTCTCGAACTTCATTCCGGTTGTCCACAACCCAAGGCTACGACGTCCAATCCAAGGGAGGGATGCCCTGCTGGTACGCCCCTTATCAGTGACTCCTAAAGGGGATCTATTTGAGGTCTCATTGGAACCTCGGGCTTCAGCGCGTGGGGGCGTTGGCGGCAAACCTCGCGTTGTCAGCGGCTGTAGGAATCTACGAAAGGAATGATGATGGTTGAGAACACAAGTACTGGCTGGACCGGGGGGCAGAATGCGTTTGGGGACTTCGCGCCCGGACTGGTCCACTACACCGACAAGGTTCTCTTCGACGAAGTATGGGAACGCGAAGGCCTGTCCAAAAGGGACCGCAGCCTGCTCACTGTGGCTGCGCTAACCGCAACAGGGAAGAGCGACCAACTCACGTTCCACCTCGACTACGCACGCCAGAACGGAGTGACAGAAGAAGAGCTGAAGGAAGCGATCCTCCACCTCTCGTTCTACACCGGCTGGCCCAACGGCATGAGTGCCATGGCCGTCGCCAAGAAGGTCTTCACTGAGGAAAACTAGAAACATTACATTGAGCAGGATTACAACGAACCGGCGTCTGCTTCGAACGAGCGCAGAGGGGCATTCCAGCTGGCGAGTATCCGCATGGCGTCTGACGTTGGGGAGCCGGGCGCCACGGTGTAGACCAGCATGACCAGGCCAGGGTCTGTGGAAAGTTCGAATGATTCATACCCGAATTCGAGGTCTCCGACCGTTGAGTGGGTGAGCATCTTGTGCCCGGACCGGTACCTGAAGACATCGTGCGAGGCCCACAATGAGCGGAATTCTTCACTCTGCGTTGAAAGCGTCCCGATGATTTCGATGAGCTCTTTGTCGTAGGGATCCCGGGCTGTTGCGGCATGAAGCAGCGCCACGACATTATGTTTCGCTGTGTCAAAATCGCGATGGAAGCGTGGGGCGCGGGAGTCCAGAAAAAGGTAGTGGGCGTAGTTGAAACGGTCACGGGATCCGTCATCGGGGAGGGAATACAGTGCCCGGCCGAGTCGGTTGGCCGCCAAACGGTCAAGTCGCGCGTTCTGTATGAACGCCGGGGCGTCGATGGAATCCAGAACGCTTTGAATCCCCGGCCTGACAGTAGTTCGATTTGAAGGTTTCCGGCGGGGCGGGCGCCGTTGCGTCATTCGGGTGAGATCAAGCAGATGGTCGCGCTCATCCTCATCCAGTTGCAGGGCGCGGGCGATGGCCTCGATAACCTCACGGGATGCGCCGGAGATTTTGCCCCGTTCGAGACGGGCGTAGTAGTCCACACTGACGCCGGCCAGGTGCGCGACTTCCTCGCGGCGAAGGCCGGGTACCCGGCGGGCTCCGCTGTACAGTGGCACGCCTGCCTGTTCGGGGGAGAGCTTGGCGCGCCGGGATGTCAGGAAGTTGCTGATCTCGGATTTGGAATCCATGTCTCCAAGGGTATGTCTTGTGCTGTGGGTGCTGGGAGGACCTGTCAGGTCCTCCCAGTGCTCATTGCTTCTCACCGGACGTTCTGCCGGAAACCGGGAATGCGTATCAGTACCATGCTGGTCCGTGGTTGACGTACGGAGCCTCAAGTTCCTGTGCTTCTTCGTCGCTAAGTGTCAGCGATAGCGCATCAGCGGCTTGCTGGAGGTGGTGTGGTTTGGTGGCGCCAACGATGGGCGCCGAGACAGCGGGATTTCGCAGCACCCACGCCAACGCGATTTGGGCCATGGTACCGCCGCGGGCGTCGGCCACAGCTTGGACAGCATTGATGACGGGTTCGTCGTAGTCGTTGTCGAAAGCCTGGACCACTTTGTCGGTGGTTGACCGGGTACTTTGTTCACCCACAGGGCGGGCGAGCCGACCTTTCCCGTTGGGAGAGTAAGGAACAAGCCCGACACCCATGTCAGCGCACATGGACATCAACTCGGGCTCGTCCTGGCGACGCAAGAGGTTGTACTGGTTCTGCATGGACACAAACGTTGTCCACCCGCCGCGTTCTGCGGCGTGCTGGAGCTTCGCGAACTGCCAGGCATACATGGAGGAAGCGCCGATGTAGCGGACTTTCCCGGACTTGATCACGTCGTGGAGAGCTTCCATGGTTTCTTCCACAGGGGTGTCATCGTCAAATCTGTGGATCTGATAGAGGTCGATGTAGTCCGTGCCGAGGCGGGTCAACGAGGCATCGACCTGCTCCAGGATGGCCTTGCGTGAGAGGCCTTCGCCGCCAGGGCCGTCGTGCATCCTTCCGCGAACCTTCGTGGCGAGGACCACGTCTTCACGCCGTGAATACTGTTTGATGGCGCGCCCGACGATCTCCTCGGAGGTGCCGGCCTGGTAAACGTTGGCAGTGTCCCAGAACGTGATTCCCAGCTCCAGTGCCTGACGGAAGAACGGCCCGGCCGCATCTTCGTTCAAGGACCATGGGTGGGAATTCTCCGTTGAAGGGTCACCGTAGCTCATGCAGCCAAGGGCAAGGCGGCTGATCTTCAGTCCGGTGTTGCCGAGTCGTGTGTATTCCATGACAAGTCCTGCTTTCAGCTCGGTGGGTTTGTCTCCTTCGAACCTAAGTGGGTTCCGCACTTCGAAACAGGACCTGTCAGACCATGTCTCAAGGGACCCTTCTCCGCTGTGGAGGAGTACGGGATTGTCAAAGGGGCGGTACATTGCCGCCCTTGACGTCTCATCAGCGACAAAAGGAGCACCAGACGAATGACGACATCCACAACGGCAGAACCGAAACAGCAGCGGCGGCTCCCGAGGGTCGTCCCGCTTCTTGCGGTGGGCACCTTTCTCATGATCACCACCGAGTACATGGTGGCCGGGCTCCTGCAGGAGATCGCCGGTGATCTGAACGTCAGTGTTGCCCACGTGGCACTCCTGATCACCGCCTTCGCAGTGGGCATGATCCTTGGTTCCCCGGTCATGGCATTGGCAACTCTGCGTTTGCCGCGGCGCGCGACACTCGTCCTGGCCTTGCTGGTCTTTGCGGCCGGCCACGTTCTGGCGGCACTCACCAGCGATTTTGGCATCGTTCTTCTCGCGCGTGTCATCACAGCCCTGGCGGCCGGGGCCTTCTGGTCCATTGCTTCTGTGATAGCCACCCAGGCGGCCGGGCCGGCCAACAGCTCCCGCGCGTTGGGTGTCATGATGAGCGGTGTAGGACCGGCCCCCGTCATCGCACGTTTTACCCCGGAGGACACGCACACCAGCGCACCGTCTGTACGTGCTGAAATTCGGGCCGTCGTGACCGGTCGCATGGTCGTTCTCGTCCTCGCCACCGTTTTTGCCACCGGAGGCTACATGACCGCCTTCAGTTACCCGTCTCCCGTGGCCACCGACCGTGGAGCCGTCCCACTCTGGGCGGTGCCGCTGCTCTTCGTTGTATTCGGCCTCGGCGCAGTGCTTGGCACCAACCTGGCCGGACGATTCGCAGACAAGCGTCCGGTCCGCACCTTCATCACAGCCACAGGAGCAACCGTGCTGTTGCTCGGCATGCTCATCCCACTCTCGGCAAATGCCGTAGCACTCTTCGTTCTCATGTTTCTACTGGGCATCGCCGGCATGGGCATACCGCCCGTCGCAACCGGCCTCGCGGCTACTTTCGCCCAGGGTGCACCGACTTTGGCGGCCGCAGTGGCGGTTGCCGCATTCAACGGCGGCACAGCCATCGGCACCTGGGCCGGTGCAACGGCGTTCGAATCGGCACTGGGAGTCCTCGGCCCCCTCGTCGTTGCAACCATCATGGCGTCCCTCGGGCTGCTGACGCTGCTGGTCTTCGCCCGAAGCAAGGCCATGACCCCGCTGAACCACAGAATCAGGCTCGACCTTTCTTCGTTGTTGCGCGGTCGAAATGGCTGAGGTTCGCCGCTTGGTGCAGGCGCCATGCAAACCATCCTCCCAAGAAGTGAACCGCCCGGGTAGTGTTTGCCCTAGCCGACAAAGGGGTCACCATGAGCTACAAATATCGAACTGTCCGGGTCCGCGGTACCGAGCTCGTTGGAACAATTGCCAGGAAGCACGGGGCTGCGGCTGAGATCTACGAAACATCCAAGGACCTGAGCACATCGGTTGTTCCGGTGTTCTTCGAGGCAACGGGTGAGATCCGCTTCTTCGATAGGTCAGCGCTGGAGGACGTGGTGGCGCCAGTCGGTTGACCGCCCTGCAGCTGGCAATAACGCCGGCCGCTTCGGTCTGCCCGGTGGTGTGGGTCATGAGGCTTCCTTCCCGGCGGTAACGCAGGAAAGGGCGGCAGAGACAGCCCGGTTGCGGGGCCGGGTTCTGGCAGGTACCCGTGGTGTCGCCTCGCGACGCTCGCCCACGGTATTTTCTATGGTTCCAACGCCCTCCACTGTCATCCGCACAACGTCCCCGGTCTTCAGCGGCGGGGGAGTCTTGGACCCGTTGCGTCCCCAGAGTTCGGCGAGGCATCCGCTGCCGCAGGTTCCGGATCCGAGAACGTCGCCGGGGCGCACTACCGAGTCCTGCGATGCGTACGCGACCAGTTCGGCGAATGGCCACCCCATGTTGGACAGCAGATCCTGGCCAATCTGTTCCCCGTTGACTTCCACGGCCATGGAGATCGGCAGGAAGCCTTCGTCGTCGTGCAGGTGGTCGAACTCGTCGGCGGTCACAATCCAAGGACCGAGCGTGTTGGCGAAGTCCTTGCCTTTGCAGGGGCCCAGGCTGACCTTCATCTCGCGACGTTGCAGGTC
Source organism: Paenarthrobacter sp. A20 (assembly GCF_024168825.1). NCBI lineage: Bacteria > Bacillati > Actinomycetota > Actinomycetes > Micrococcales > Micrococcaceae > Paenarthrobacter > Paenarthrobacter sp. A20. The sequence continues at coordinate 3,386,109 of NZ_JALJWH010000001.1, forward strand.
GCGAGCCGACCAGTCGTTGAGAATGGTGTAACCAAAGATGTGACGGTGGGCATCTGCCGCTGACAGGTTACTGCCGTCGCTTCCCGGGACATGTCCGACGACGGCAGCTACTTCGGTCTCGAAGTCCAGTTCGCTGCATCCCGCCGGAATGCCGATCACCTCGCCGGTGCCCGTCACGGTGTGCGGATTCGTGAAGTAGAACGTAGGTGCCTCATACCATTCGGCCACCACGCCCGCTACGCCATCGATGCTTTTCCGAACTCCCTCCACGTGTTCCTCGAACGCCACGAAGTCCCGGATGGTGGCCGGTTCCAGCGGTGCCAGCAACTGGACGTCCACGAGGGCGACCGAAGGTGCGCCGCGAAGCGTTTCCGCGGCAATCTCCAGAGTGGCGGCAAGCCCGGCACCCAACAGGTCATTCACGGTTTGTCCCTCCGGCAACTCGAAGCAACTGCCGTCATCCACGAACCCAGCGTGAGTGCCGCCGTCGTAAGTCCAGCGGGCGATCTTGACCATGTGTTCTTCCTTAGGCTGTGGGGCGGGCGGCGAGAGCTGCGGAGGCGGTGATGCCGAGGGCCGCGGCATTGCCGGCAAGAACTCTGGCGGCGTCGGCCGTGGGGAGCCCGGCTGCGTGGACATCGTCAACAGGTTGCTCCGAGCCCATGTCGAATGGGTAATCCGAGCCGAGCAGCACCTGCCCGGGGCCGACCGCCTCCACCAGGGCGCGGAGTTCGCGGGGGCTATGCACCAGGGAGTCGAAGAAGATCTTTCGAAGATACGTCGACGGCGGTTCGGCGCACCGCTTCGCCTCCGGCCGGACCCTCCACGCGTGGTCGGAACGTCCGATGGTCGTTGGAAGATAGCCCCCGCCATGGGCGGCCACAATCTTGAGGTTCGGGTGCCTGTCCAGGACTCCGCTGAAAATCAGGTGGGAGAGTGCGACGGCGTTCTCGGCAGGCTGGGAGACGGTATTAGCCAGGTAGAAGCGATCCAGTCGTTCGTCCAGGGAACAGCCGAACGGGTGGAGGAAGACAATGGCGCCCAGTTCTTCTGCCCGGCTCCAGAACGGCTCAAGCCGCGGATCGGAGAGCTCCACGGTGCTGCGTTCAGGGTCTGCCGGAGTGGCAGCAAAGGAGCCGATCTCCACACCAAGGAGTCCACCTTCGAGTACGGCATGTTCCAGGGTTTCGACCATGTGCTGCGGGTGCTGGAGGGGGACGAGGCCAAGGCCGTTGAGCCGCTCGGGTGCGCGGTCCACGAAACCGCGAACTGCATCATTTGCCTGCTTGGCGAGCTCCAAGGACAGCTTTTCGCCGGCAAAGTAGTAGAAGTGCGACGGCGAGGGCGAGACGAGCTGGACATCCACTCCTTGAGCGTCCATGTCCGCCAGACGACGATCCAAATCCGTGAGCTGAGGCCACCGTTCTTTGATCATGCGCCCCGATGCAGCGAGCGACTCCTGGCCGTTCCGCCGCATTTCCAAGGCCTGGAGGGCAGCGAAACCGTCAGCGTCGGCCTCCACCACACGTTGCTGGACAGCCGGAATCAGGATGTGGGCATGCACGTCGACCGTAGGTGCCGGCGCTTCGGAGGGACGGGTGCTCATGCGGGTTCCTTCAACATCGTGGAAAGCGAGTTCATGAGGCCGGGAACGTTGGCGTCGCGCACGCCATCCAGCATCCATTGGCCAAGCTGGACTGAGGCCTTGACGACGGCCGTAGCCCTCTCCAACCGGCGGTCGGTGAACTCCTTCCAGAGGGTTTCCGTGACGTGGTCGGCTGACATGAGAAGTTCGGCGAGCACCGCAGCGTCCTCGAAGGCCATGGCGGCGCCTTGGGCGACCGTCGGTGGGCAACTGTGGGCGGCGTCCCCGATGATCACAGTGCGCCCGCGGTTCCAGGGTCCATCCACCAAGTGCGTGGTGAACCAGGTGTAGTTGATGCGCGCGCTGTGGTTCAGATTGGCGCGGATCTCGTTCCACGGGCCGCCGTAGGCTGCCGCGAGTTCGGTCATGATGCGAGGACCGTCCTCGTGCTTGCGTTCTTGCGCCCTTTCTACAAGGTAGGCGTAGATGGAGTCGGGGCCGGTGGGGCAGTACCCGGCAATGAAGCAGGGGCCGCCGTAGGTGAGATCGGTCCGCACCACGTCCTCGGGGCGTTCCACGAAGGCCCGCCAGATGCCCATGCCGGTTGGTTGGGGTTCGACGTCGATGCCGATGGCCTTGCGGACTGCGGAATGAAGCCCATCGGCACCGATGAGGAGGTCGTAGCGGGAGCTGCCGCCGCCGGAGGTATGGACGGTGACGCTGTCGCCGTCGTCCTCTATGTCGGTGACCGTTTTGCCGTAGGTGATGCGGGTGCCCGCCTGCAAGGCGCGTTCACGCAGGATCGCAGTCAGGTCCGGGCGATACATTCCAAGCGTGGCTGGAAGATCGTCACCACCGGTCCGGATGTCTTCCAACACGGCCATGACACTTCCGGCCGGATCGGGGGCGCGCAGGCCCAGGGTACTGAACGGGTAGCCTTTCGCTTCCACCTGCTCCCAGACGCCGAGTTCGCGCAGGATCCTCAGGGCATTGCCCTGCAAGGTGATGCCCGAACCCAGCGTCTGCGGCTCGGCGGCTTTCTCCAGAATCTCGACGTCGACGCCCGCGTCGGCGAGGAGGATGGCGGCGGTCAGTCCCGCAGCTCCCGCTCCGACGATTCCAACCTTTTGTACTGCTGCCATCTTTGACTCCTTTGTGGTGACGGCGTTACTGCCTATTGTGCTGCTGTCTGTAGCTCCGGGACCTTCATTGGTCCTCAACCTGACAACTGGACCTGTTACCGGACGGCGATGGGATTGACCGGTGAACCGACAGCCCCGGTGATGGGCAGTGGGGCGGCGGTGAGCATGAAGTCGTACTTGCCGTCGGCAGCACATGCTGCGGCCAATGCATCCGGATCCCACATTTCACCCAGGAACAACCCCAGGTTGGGGATGGCGATCTGGTGAAGCGGCTGGAAAGCGCCCTCGAACTCATTGGGCCGGACCTCGAAGCCCCAGGTGTCCGTGGCGATTCCCGCGATCTCCGAGGCATGCAGCCACGCCGCCGTAGTGAAGGACAGCCCCGGAGCGGAACCGCCGGCATAGTCGCCCCAGCCTTCACGGCGGACCCGGGCGTATTGCCCGGTCCGGATCACCACGATGTCTCCGCGGCGAACGGTGGAGCTGGGGCCCTGACGTTCGATGGTGCGCTCCAAGTGCTCCGGGGTGATGGCAAATCCATCCGGCAGCTCCCCGACATCGCGGCCCAGCTCCGGGCCGAGTGCACGGCCGACGTCGAGCAGCACGCCGCGGGTCACGATCTTGGCCGCGGCGGTCTCGATTCCGGTGACGAGGTCGCCCTCCGAGGTCACGACGTCCCCAGCGGCACGGCCGTTCCAGGCTTTGCCCCGGTCGAAGATGTGTCCCAGCCCGTCCCATTGCGTGGAGCACTGCAAGGGCATGGCGATGACGTCATCAGCCCCGCCGAAACCGTGCGGGAATCCCTGGTTGCCTCGTTCCGCGTCCACGCCGGTGTCCGTCATGGTGTGCACCGGATTGGTCCGGCGACGCCACCCCTTCTGCGGGCCGTTGGTGTCGAACGGTTGCGACAAGGAGAACGCCTCGCCCGTGGTCACCAAGGAAGCTGCTTCCACACGCTTGGCGTTGTCAATGTAGTTGAGCGTTCCTAGAACGTCGTCTTCGCCCCAGCGTCCCCAGTTGTTGTATGTTTCAGCAGCCGCAGCAATGCTGGCCAGCGGATCGGAGCGCTGGATCAGGGAAGCGTTCGCTGCTTCAGTGGTCACTGTTCGTCCTTGCAGTGGATGAGTTGGGTTCCGAGTCCGGTGATGGTGCCTTCCATGACGTCGCCATCCTGGAGGAGCCTGCCCCAGTGCTGTCCGTTGCCCGCGGGGCTGCCGGTCAGGACCAAGTCACCGGGCTTCAGGGGCATGATCTGCGATGCTTCACTGACAAGCTTGGCGACACCGAAAATCATGTCCTGAGTCGATTCGTCCTGCATGGCCTTGCCATTGAGCTTCAGCGTGACCTGGACATCCTGCGGGTCACCAAAGAACTTGGTAGGCACCAGCAGGGGACCGGTGGGCAGGAAACCCGGTGCATTCTTGGCGCGGTACCAGTCCGAACCAATGGCGGGCATGTCCTTGCGGAACACATATTCGCGCGTAGTGATGTCGTTGACCATGGTGTACCCAAAGACATATTCAAGGGCCTCTTCGGGGCTGACACGGAAGGCTTCCTTGCCGATCACCGCGGCGAGTTCCAGTTCCCAGTCGTGGGATTTGCTGTAGCCCGGCAGGGTGAGATCGTCCGTGGCGGACGCGATCGCCGTCGGGAGGCCGATGAAGAAGTACGGCGTTCCCTGCCCAGCACGCTCATCCATCATGGCAGCGGTCTTGGCGCGCACCTCTTCTGCGTCCTGGCCGGCGTCGCGATGTGCCACCGCAAGGTCAATCACATGCTTGCGGTAGTTGGCGCCGGTCTGCAGGACCTGCGCCGGTTCAACCGGGGCAAGGACCTCGACGCCGGACAGCGGCAGGCCTGCTTCGGCGCCAACTGTTGCGGCCAGTTGGTCGAGCTCGCCTGCGGTGGTTTCCCAGTGCTGGATCAGGGAGTTGATGTCACTGTCCAGGGGCAGGACGCGGTCACCGACCAGCAAACCAGCCCGCGGTTTACCTGAACCTGGTTCCTGGAAGCGGACCAGTGCATAGTGTGCCTGCGTCATTAGCCCCGGCCCTGCTTTGCGTAGGGGTTCAGGAGTGCTTCCTTCATTTCAGCGGAAGCGCCTTCCTCTGTGGCAGTGAAACCTTCGGCGGGCGGGAAGGACTCGGTCATGGAGTGCGGCATGGCGCCGTTCTTGTAGAAGTTGTTGGATCCTTCAGAAGGCTTCCAGGTATTGGCGTCCCAGTCCGGGACGTAATTGCGGTAGCCGCCGGAGTTCAGTTCCACGCGCAGGCCGGAGGGGTCACGGAAGTAGAGGAAGTTCTGCTCGCCCACGCCGTGGATGGACGGGCCGTATTCCATGGGGGTGCCGTTTTCCATCATCACGTCGGCGGTGCGGAGCAGGTCCTCGGTGGCGTCCACCCAGAAGGCGATGTGGTTGACGCGGCCGGCGCGGTTGGAGGTGTCCAGGACGACGCCGAGGTCGTGGGACTTCTCGTTGGTGGTGAGCACGGAGAAGACGGTGATGGGTGCTTCATCCAGGTCCACGAAGGCCATGACGCGGAAGCCCAGGGCTTCGTTGTACCACTTGGCAAAGCCCCGGACGTCGGAGGAAGCGACCGTGACGTGGTCCAGGAACCGGGGTGCGGCGGCGTGGCTGCTGCGGCGCTCGGGACGGTCCGGGTAGGTGGATTCGAAGCCGGGCTCGGCGACGAACTTCTCCACGTCATAGAACAGGCGCATGTGGTGGCCGTAAGGGCCGGTGAATTCGTAGGCCTTGCCGAAGCCGTGGCCACCGGCAGTCCAGCTGCCCTGCACGCCGGTTGCTTCAACACGGGCTGCTGCGGCTTCCAGCGCGGACTGGGAGTTTGTGCGCCACGCCATCCGACCCAAGGATGCTTCGGGGCCTTCGGTGATGACCAGGCTGTAACGGTAGTAATCGCCCCAGCACCGCAAGTAGACGTTGCCATCCACGCGGTCGATGATGCGCATGCCGAACTTTTCCTCGTAGAACCGTGCCGAGGCTTCGACGTCCGGAGTGGTGATTTCGAGGTGGGCAAGATGGGAGAGGGGAGTTTCCACGATGAATTCCTTCTAAATACTGATGGCTCGGACAGTGACCTGCAGGTCCTGTAACAACCATGAGCCACGTCACGTATTCGGAGAAGGGCAACTATCTGATAGCAACTATCCGCCGCACAAATACTAATGGTGCCTTCCGTGGCACCCTCAGCCCCACCCAGGGAAACCACCCATCAACCGAACAAATAGCAGCTATACGGAAACCGCTATTCTCCGCCTGCAGACCCCTTGCCACAGTGAGTGCAGTCCCTCCCGGCACCTCTGCCACTTTTGGGGGATCATCTTCAAAGGCGAAGGAACACCAATGAGCACCACGGATCCAACTGCGACCGAGACCCGCCCACCAGCTGACAACCGAACGGCCGGAAAGACACAGGCCGCACTGCTGGTCGCCGGCAGCTGCATGCCCGTACTCGGCGCAGTCCTGCTGGCACCTGTCCTCCCCACCCTGAACCAGGTCTTTGCCGATACCCCCGGCGTCGCCATCCTCGTACCCCTGGTCCTCACCCTTCCGGCCTTGTTCGTAGCGCTGTTCTCGCCACTGGCCGGCTACGTCGCTGATCGCGTCGGGCGCAAGCAGCTGCTCATCTTTGCGATGCTTGCGTACGCCCTTTTTGGGACAGCACCGTTGTGGCTGGATTCCCTCGGTGCCATCGCTGTGTCGAGAGTCGGCGTAGGAATTGCCGAGGCGGCCATCATGACTTGCTGCACCACCTTGATCACCGACTATTACTCGGGGCAGCAGCGGAACAAGTACCTCGGTCTCCAGACCATGGTCAGCGCGCTGGCGGCCACTGCGTTTTTTGCCCTTGGCGGCGCCCTGGGCAGCATCAGCTGGCGGACTCCGTTCTGGCTCTATGCGGTTAGCGCCGTGCTGGTGATCCCCATGGTCCTCAAGCTGTGGGAACCTGCAGAAATCGAGCCCACAACCACGACGAAACAGCCTGTGCCGTGGCGGCAGATTGGCACCCCGGCCGCTGTGACGCTGTTCGGTGGCATCGTGTTCTACGCGTTGATCGTCCACTTGCCGTATGTGATCACAGGTTTGGGCGTGACGGATACCGGGCTCATTGGCGGTGCCGCTGCGATCGCCTCGTTGGCCACTGCAGCGGGCGCTATCTCCTTCCGGTACCTTGCCAAGCTGGGCACTCGGAAACTGCTGATCGGCGCTTTTGGCCTTGCTGCCGTCGGGCTTTGCCTGGTCTCGTTGGCCGGGAACGTGCCCCTGGCGATCGCGGGCGCCGTCATCGCCAGCGCTGGCACGGGGGTGCTGTTGCCGACGCTGCTGACCTGGGCAGTCAACGGCCTGGACTATGCCCAGCGGGGACGCGGGACCGGCATCTGGACCGGCAGCCTGTTCATCGGCCAATTCCTCACGCCGATCGTCCTCGGAGCTGCGGCTGCCGCATTGGGAAACCTCAGCCTGGCAATCGGGGCGTTGGGCATGGCGTGCGTCCTTGCCTTGGTAGTTACCCTGGTCCGCGGGCCACGGTTGGTCACGATCAGCCACTAAAATCCCGCTGGCTGGATAACCTATGGGAATGAAGAACCTGGACCTGAACCTGTTGCCCCAACTGCAGGTTCTGTTGGAACTGCGGAATGTGTCCCGGGCAGCGGAACGGCTCCAGCTCAGCCAGCCGGCTACCAGTGCGGCGATGGCCAGGCTCAGAAGGCATTTCGACGACGAACTGCTGGTTCGGAATGGCCGCACCTACGATCTCACTCCCTTCGCACAATCATTGGTCCCGCTGGTCGATGAAGCCATGCTTCACGTCCAGCGGGCCACACGCATTCGGTCAGGCTTCGATGCCGCTACGAGCGAAAGGGAGTTCGTCATTGCGGCGTCCGACTATGCGGCCGCGCTCATCGTGGGGCCCCTGCGCGGAATCCTGCAACAGGAGGCACCGCACGTGGTGGTGGACTTCGTACCCACCTCGGGCCTGCGGGGCGATCTCGCTGAGTACTCACGCATGGACCTGCTGGTGGGCCCCACCGGGTACCGCATGAAGGGTGATTCCAAGCAGCTGTTCCGTGACAGCTTCGTGGCTGTGGCCGACGCGGGAAATCCACTCCTGACCTTGCCCGCGCTGACGTTGGAGGACCTTGTTGAAGTTCCCCACGCCGTCGGGTATTTCGGTGAGGGCATCAGCACGCCGGCGGACAAATTGTTCGAGTCCCGGGGTGTCCGACGCCGGGTGGCGGCCGTGGTGGCGGGCTTCCTGTCACTGCCGTTGTTGGTTGAAGGCACGGATCTGGTGGCCTTGGTACCGCGCATGCTGGCCTCCAGGGCGCAGCGCGGGGCATCCATTGAGGTTCTCGAGTTCGCCGAGGAGTTGGAGGCCGCCCTGGTGGAGGCGATGTATTGGCATCCCTCGCAGACGGAGGACCCTGCAAACGTCTGGCTCCGCTCTGTGGTGCAGCGCGCTTGTTCCCAGCTTCATGAAATCTTTCCGGTGAAGGCACATCCGATCACGGTCACGGCAGTTTCCAGTAACTGACGCGAGGGCTATCCACGTCATGGATAGTTCGTATCCGAAACGGGCCATTCTTCAATAGTTCCCCTGACCGGAGGATGGAGGCATGACACCCGACACCACCGCACCGCCGCTCCGACTCGCAGGGAAGATAACGGTGATCACCGGTATCGCGTCAGGACAAGGCCGGGCGGCAGCCCTGTTGTTCGCCCGTGAGGGAGCAATCGTGGTGGGGTGCGATCTCGATCTCGAAGGGGCAGAGGCAACGGTGGAAGCCATCCGCGCCATGGGCGGTCAGGCGGATGCGGCTCGCGGTGTTGACCTGACCAGCGGGGCTTCCGTGCTCGAATGGGCGAATTTCGTGCTCCAATACCATGGCCGCGTAGATGTGCTGTACGCCAATGCTGCTGCCACTCGCTTCGCGGCGTTGGAGGACATCAGCTACGAGGACTGGACATGGAATTTCCGGCACGAGGTGGACGTCGTCTTCCTTCCCGTGCGGCACTTTTGGCCGCTGCTCAGCAAAGCCGGCCAATCCGCCGTCGTACTTGTCGGCTCGACGGCAGGAGTGACCGGCTCGGTCACCAACGGCCGGCTGGCACACACAGCAACCAAGGGTTCCGTGGTGGCTATGACCAAGCAACTTGCCGCAGAAGGGGCACCCCGGGGGATCCGCGTGAACTGCGTCAGCCCGGGCATGATCCGTACGCCAGCCACCGAAGCGGACCTCTTGGCCGAAGACCATCCCATGCGGAGCATTGCCGCCCACATTCCTCTCGGCCGGGTTGGTGAAGCGGAGGAGGTAGCAAAGTGCGCGCTGTTCCTCGCTTCCGATGACGCTTCCTACGTCACCGGCACCAACCTCATGGTCGACGGCGGCTGGTCGGCTGTTCTGCCCGGCTGACACTTTCAAGCAACGAAGGACCAATCTGCAGTGATTGATATGACCGACCGGACCGTCGTGGTCACGGGTGCCAATGGCGGCCAGGGCCTGGCCGAAGCCCTGATGCTGGTCACGGCCGGGGCCACAGTCATCGCAACGGACCTGACCCCGGAACCGTCCACTGCCCTGGAGGCAGTGGTCACGAAGCACCTTGAGCGGATTGCCTATCGACCACTTGACGTCACGCTGCCCGACGCGTGGACGGCTCTGTCCCGTTTCGTCCGGGATGGATGCGGCGGCCTGGACGGCTTGGTCAACAACGCCGGGATCACCCGCCGCAGCCGCCTGCTTGAGGCAACCCCTGCCGACCTCGCTGCGGTCTCGGACGTGAACGTGACCGGTGCCCTTTTGGGGATGCAGGCCTGCGTCCCGCTGATGGCGCCGGGGGCTTCGATCGTCAATGTCGGCTCGGTGGCAGCCCTCACCGGCCACTACCCGGTGGCCTACACTGCCAGCAAGTGGGCGCTGCGAGGTCTCACCATCGCTGCCGCCACGGAGCTTGGAGCCCGGGGGATCAGGGTGAACTCCGTTCATCCGGGATTCATCGAGACACCCATGACCGCAGGTGCCAATCCCGCGTTCAGGAAAGCGACCATAGCCGAGACCCCACTCGGCCGCACGGGTACGCCCGAGGAAGTAGCCGCCGTCGTGCTTTTCCTCCTCAGTCCCATGGCCGCTTTCGTCACCGGCGTGGACCTTCCAGTAGACGGTGGGCAAAGCAGCCATGGAGGCGCCAAATCCGTGTCGGACGCCTTGCGCTGACCTGCGCGGTGCGGGGTGTTGACACACATGAAGTAACGCGGGTAACCTGAGTCACATGTCCGGCAGGTAACGCGCGTTACTGAACCAGGGTTCCCCGCCGAACACACCAGACTACGAGAGTCTGGTGAAGACTCAGATCGAAGAAATCCCGGAGCATTCGATGGCGAAAAGCACCACCCCAGGCGAGACCGTACCCGTACGGCAGCGGGGCGTCACCATGAAGGACGTCGCCAAGCACGCCGGTGTCTCCCGCACTGCAGTCTCGTTTGTGTTGAGTAACCGCGAGAACGCAAGCATTTCAGAGGAAACCCGCACCCGGATCAACGACGCCGTGCAGGAATTGGGTTACCGCCCCAATGCCGGCGCTCGCGCGCTCGCGTCCCGACGCAGTGATTGGTACGGAATTGTCACTGAGATCGTCACTGCACCCTTCGCCGTCGACATCATCAAAGGAGCCCAGGACCAAGCCTGGCTTGACCGCCGGTTCCTGCTCATCGCGCCCTCCGACCAGGCCGATGCCGTAGGACCCAACCAGGGGCTGGAAGATGCTGCAACCGAAAAGCTGCTGGAACAACGAGTGGAAGGACTCCTGTACGCAGCCACCTTTCACCGGGGCGTCCACGTTCCGGTCAGTGCCAATGAAGTACCCACCGTCCTGATCAACTGCTTCGACGCAGACGGAAAGTTGCCCTCGATCGTCCCTGACGAGCGCGGTGGTGGTCGCGTGGCGGTGGAACATTTGCTCCAAGCCGGCCACACCCGGATTGGCGTCATCAACCTTGACCCAGATATTCCTGCTGCAGTGGGGCGACTGGAAGGTGCCCGCGAAGCACTCGCCGACGCCGGACTGGAGCTGGATCCGGAACTGGTGGTGTCCGGATATGCAACGGCCGACGGGGGCTACGACGCCGCGTGCCGGATCCTGGATCGCTACCCGGAAAGCGACAGGCCGACTGCGCTGTTCTGCCTCAACGACCGTATGGCGATGGGCGCCTATGACGCCATCAAAGAACGGGGACTGACCATCCCCGGGGACATCGCCGTGATCGGCTTCGACAACCAGGAACTCATTGCGGCCTACCTCCGGCCGAAATTGACTACCGTTGCGTTGCCTTTCGAAAAAATGGGCGCCCTGGGTGTCCAGACACTCGCCGCTCTTACAGCAGGACAGCCGATCCTTGCCGACCAGCAATTGGTCGGCTGTCCGCTGCTAGAACGCTCTTCGGTCTGACCGCGAAATCAACGTCGAAGAGCAAACCCTTACCCACCCCTTCACCTAGCGGATGAAGATAGGAAAGAGATAACCATCATGACACAACCCCGATACTTCCGGGCTGCCCGGATGACAGCGGCAAGCCTTGCAGTGGGCGCGATGCTGCTCACCGGCTGCACCGCCAACGTCGCCAAGACAGGGACCTCCGACGCGGGAGCGAACGCCAGCGCGTTCCTCACTATCCCGCGTGAGGACATGGGCACCTTCGTGCAGAACTTCAACCCGTTCGCACCCACGGTTAATCCCATGGTTCAGCAGTCCATCTACGAATCCCTCCTGATCTTCAACCCGGCAAAGGGCGACACGGTGCCGTGGCTCGCCACCGAGTGGAAGGCAGCAGAGGACGGCAAATCGGTCACCTTCACCCTTCGTGACGGCGTGAAGTGGTCCGACGGGCAGCCATTCGTGGCTGACGATGTTGCCTACACGTTCGAGCTCCAGAAGAAGATCAAGGGCGGCTTTGAGTATCTGGACACCGTCACGGCCGAGGGCAACAAAGTCACCTTCACCTTCAACAAGCCGTGGTCGCCAGCCCTCTACGACGTCGGCCAACTCAGCATCCTGCCCAAGCACATTTGGTCCGCGTTGCCGGACCCGGAAAAGGACGCGAACGCCAAGCCGGTAGGTACCGGACCCTATACAGAAGTGGATACTTTCCAGGCCCAGTCCTTCGTGCTGAAGAAGAATCCCAACTACTGGCAGCCTGGGAAGCAGAAGATCGCCGGCATCAAGATGCTCGCTTTCGCAGGAAACGACGGCGCCAACCTCGCCGCCGCGAACGGGGACGTGGACTGGGCTCCGCAGTACATTCCCAACATTGAAAAGACCTTCGTTTCCAAGGACAAGGAACACCGTCAGTACTGGTTCCCGGCCACTGGCGCCATGATCAACTGGCAACTCAACACCACCAAAGCGCCGTTCAACGACGTTGACGTGCGCAAAGCACTGAGCATGGCCGTGGACCGCGACCAGGTCACCAAGATCGGCATGAGCGGATACGCGAAGCCGGCGGACTGCACTGGACTCTCCGGGAACTATGAGACCTGGAAGAACGCCGCGGTCAAGGACAACTGCACGTGGACCAACCACGACGTGCAGAAGGCCAACGAGCTGCTGGACAAGGCAGGTTATCCCAAGGGAGCCGACGGGAAGCGCACGTTCAAGGACGGCAAGCCCTTCGAGTTCAAGATCTCCGTGGGCGCGACTTCTTCCGATTGGTTGTCCGTGGCCAACGTCATCGCGCAGAACCTGGCCGAGGTGGGCGTCACTGCCAAGGTGGAGTCCCCCGACTGGGCTGCAGTGGTGGCCGGCTACGAGACCGGCGACTTCGATTCCGGGATCGTCTGGAGCGCCAACGATCCCAGCCCTTACAAGTACTTCAACACCTCCATGGGCACCGCCACTGTGAAGCCGGTAGGCACCAAGACGTTTGATAACTACCACCGCTTCGGCGACACGAAGGCCGATGCCCTGCTGTCCGACTTCGCCGCAGAGGCCGACGAATCCAAGCAAAAGGACATCGCCAACAAGCTGCAGGAAGAGTACAACGACGTCGCACCGCTGGTGCCGCTGTTCTCCGGCCCTGAATGGGGTGCCTTCAACGACACCCGCTTTACTGGCTGGCCCACCGAGGACAACCCGTACGCCACGCTCTCCGTGCGTTCACCTACAACGGTGCTGGTCCTGACCACGCTGGAACCGCGCAAGTAGTCCCTCTTCCTCGGACTTAGGCCCTCCAGGCCTCACACCGCACGCCCGGCGGCTCCGCCGCTGACCGGCCAACCGCCGGGCGTGCCCCCACATTTCCGCAATTCCCGAATGGAGGGAAACCGTGCGCTTCATCCTGCGTCGCCTGGGTTTCTACCTGATCGCCTTCTGGGCATCCATCACCCTGAATTTCATGCTCCCGCGATTCATGCCGGGCGACCCCGTGTCCCGCATGTTCGCCCGTTCCCAAGACCGAATGCAACCCGAACAGATCGAGGCCCTGCGCAAACTGCTGGGTGTTGATGATCGGCCCATGTGGGAGCAGTACATCGACTACATGCACAACATTTTCACCGGGCAGATGGGTGTCTCCATCTCCCGTTTCCCCACTCCGGTCACCGAGGTCATCTCGTCCCAAATCGGCTGGACACTCCTACTGGGCGGAACCGCACTGGTGATTGCCGCCGTCGTGGGTAACCTGCTGGGCATCCTTGCCGCATGGCGGCGCGGAGGCGCGATCGACTCCGCGCTCCCACCCGTGCTGGTTTTCATCGGTTCGTTCCCCTACTTCTGGCTTGCGATGGGGGCGCTGTACCTGTTCGGCGTGGTGCTCGGTTGGTTCCCGATCCGGCACGCGTTTACGGACGGTTTGGAGCCGGCGTTCACCTGGGAGTTCATCGGCGACGTCGGTGCGCACCTTGTGCTGCCCGCGCTGACGATTGTGCTGGTCTCCATCGGCGGCTGGATGCTCGGCATGCGCAACACCATGATCGCCACCAATTCCGAGGACTACATCACCATGGCCGAAGCCAAGGGACTCCGCCCGGGCCGGATCATGCTCCGCTACGCAGCACGCAATGCCATGCTCCCGTCGGTGACCAGCTTCGGTATGGGACTGGGATTCGTGGTGGGCGGTGCCCTGCTCACAGAGGTGGTGTTCGCCTACCCCGGCGTCGGCTACCAGCTCCTCAACGCTGTGCAAGGCCTCGACTATCCGCTCATGCAGGGCTTGTTCCTGACCATCACCGCCGCTGTTCTGCTTGCCAACTTCCTGGTGGACATCCTGTATGTCCGCCTCGACCCGCGCGTGCGCAGCAACTAGAGGACTGATCATGACTACCGCACTTCTGAAGCAGCCAACTCCAGCACCGGCTGTCCGTAAGCCCAACCGCAGCTTCGTTCACGGCCTCATCAGCAACAAGAAAGCGCTGACGGGCATGGCCGTGATGGTCATCTTCATTGCATTGGCTTTACTGGCACCTGTCCTGTTTCCCGGCGACCCTTCGAGGATTACCGCCATGGCGTCCCTGGAACCATCGGCTGAGCACTGGCTGGGCACCACCGCCAAAGGACAGGACGTGCTCGCGCTGACTGTCCACGGCTCACGAAGTTCCCTGTTTGTGGGACTGACGGTGGGCGTAGCCTCCACTTTCATCGGTATCCTGGTGGGCTTGGCCTCGGCGTACTTCGGCAAATTCATTGACGAAGCCCTGTCCCTGGTCACCAACGTCTTCCTGCTCCTGCCCGGCCTGCCGCTGCTGGTCATCCTGGCCGCCTTCCTTCCGCCCGGCCTGGGCACCGTAATCCTCGTCCTGGTGGTCACCGGATGGGCCGGTTCAGCGCGCGTCCTGCGCTCACAAGCGTTGTCCATCCGCTCCAAGGACTTTGTGGCCGCGGCCGTCGTGTCCGGCGAACGGGCCGGGAGGATCATGTTCCGCGAGATCCTGCCCAACATGGCCTCGATCGTCATGGGTACCCTCCTTGCCTGCGTGATCTACGGAATCGGCGCACAAGCAGGCCTGGAGTTCCTGGGACTGGGCGACGTCAGCACGGTCTCCTGGGGCAACAACCTCTTCTGGGCCGGCAATGAAGGCGCCTTGCTGACCGGCAGTTGGTGGGTCTTTGTACCCTCCGGCGTCTGCATCGCACTGGTGGCGTTCGCCCTTGCCCTCATCAACTACGCCGTGGATGAGGTCACCAACCCGCGGCTCCGAAAGATCAAGACCCCGAAAGACACTGAAAGGAGCGCCGCCAAATGACCATCTCCCAAGTTTCCTTCGGCTCCCACGAACCTGTGCTTGACGTCAAGGACCTCACGGTCAAGTACATCGGCGACACCCGCTCGACCACCGCCGTCGACCACGTTTCCTTCAGCATTGGCACCGGTGAGGTATTCGGCCTCGCGGGGGAGTCCGGCTGCGGGAAGTCCACCATTGCCAACTCGATCATGCGGCTCCTGAAGGATCCGGCGAAGATTGCCGGCGGCAGCATTTCCTTCGGTGGAAAGGACGTCCTGGCCATGAGCCCGGAGGAGCTGCGGCGCTTCCGCTGGCAGGACGTAGCCATGGTGTTCCAGTCGGCCATGAATTCGCTCAACCCGGTGCTGACCATCGGCGAACAGATCGTGGATATCTTCACCACCCATGCCGGCTACTCCCGCAAGGAATCAATGCGGCGTGCCGGTGAGCTGCTGGAACTGGTAAGGATCGATCCCGCCCGGCTCAAGTCCTATCCGCACCAGCTCTCCGGCGGCATGCGTCAACGTGCGGTCATCGCCATGGCCGTGGCGCTCAAGCCGTCCCTGTTGATACTGGACGAGCCCACCACCGCCCTGGATGTGGTGGTACAGCAAGAAATCATGGCGCAAATCAAGGAACTCCAGCGCGAGCTCGGTTTCTCCGTCCTCTTCATCACGCACGACATGTCCCTCATGGTGGAACTCTCGCACCGCATGGCCGTGATGTACGGCGGCCGGATTGTGGAGACCGCGAAGGCCCAGGATGTGTACGCCACCCCTCGCCACCCTTACACCCAGGCGCTGATGGGCGCCTTCCCGCCGCTCACCGGTCCCCGTGTTCCGCTAACCGGCCTGCCCGACGGCGTGAAGTTCCGGAATATTCCGGACCTCGCCGAGGTGGCACCCGGCCATTTTGTGGCCCCGTTTGGTGCCGACGCTTCGGTTACTGATGCCGCAAACCTGGAAGGGGCTGCACGATGAGCCACTCACTGATGACCCCATCGGCCGTGTCCAACACCGGCACCCCTGCCCTGGAGATTCGCGGTTTGGGAAAGACTTTCCCCATTGGAGGGTTGTTCGCCCGCGATTCTGTCCGCGCCCTGCACGGGATCGATCTCACTATCGGCACGGGCGAAATCGTGGCGCTCGTGGGGGAGTCCGGTTCCGGCAAGAGCACCTTGGCCCGCTGTGTAGCGCGGCTCGAAAAGCCGAGCTCGGGGGAGATCCTGATTGACGGCGTCGACGTCCTCAAGCGCGACCGGTTCCAAGCCTCGCGCGCCTTCCGATCGCAATTGCAAATGGTCTTCCAAGATCCCTTCGGTTCACTGAACCCGGCCCACAGGATGGATCACTTCCTGCGGCGCTCGTTGGCGATCCACGGCAGGAGCGGCGGTTCTGAGAGCGAGACCCAAAGGCGGCTTGAAGAACTCATGACCACCGTTGGCCTGCAGGCGGACATGCTGAACTCGTATCCGCACGAGCTCTCCGGCGGACAGCGCCAACGCGTTGCGATCGCCCGGGCCCTCGCCGTTGAACCGCAGGTCATCCTGGCCGACGAGCCCACCTCCATGCTGGATGTTTCAGTTCGGATCGGGGTGCTGAACCTGATGCGCAAGCTCCGCGACGAGCAGGGCATCTCCATGCTCTACATCACCCACGACCTCGCGTCCGCACGGTACCTGGCGGACCGGACCGCGGTCATGTTCGCCGGCGAATTGGTGGAGGAAGGCGAGTCCCTGGACCTTTTGGCCAATCCTGCGCACCCGTACACGCAACTGCTGGTTTCAGCTGTCCCGGACCCTGCCCGTGCAGGCTCGTATGATCCGGTCCGCAGGGCAGAATTGCGGCAAGCGGTCATGGCCTCGAAGCAGTGCGCGTTCCACGGCGATCCGAACCAAGCATGCTCGTCCAAAGAACCTGTGCGCCATCAGGTTGGCGACCCCGAAAACCGTCACTGGGTCCGCTGCCACCTCTACAGGCCGTGGGCCGCTGCCGGCAGCCATGCCTTGGCGAGTGAACCACTGCAATCCAGCCACCCGGCGTCGAACGCTCAAGAAGAGGCTTCCGCATGACTGAACTTACCCACCCGCTCGCCACCATTCCGCGGGATGAGTTGCTGTCCCGCGCCGAGGCCGACCCCCTCCGCCCACGATTCCACTTCGTCTCGCCGGCCGGTTGGCTCAACGATCCCAACGGGGTCAGTCAATGGAACGGCACGTACCACCTGTTCTACCAGTACAACCCTGAGGGTGCTTTCCACCACCGTATCCAGTGGGGCCATGCCACCAGCACGGACCTGGTCACCTGGACTGATCAGCCCGTGGCCTTGGAACCTTCCGCGGGACCGGACGCCGAGGGCTGCTGGTCGGGGGTGTTGGTGAACGACGGCGGTACGCCCACCTTGGTGTACTCGGGGCGGTATGAGGACAAGGAACTGCCCTGCGTCGCCGTAGGATCACCGGACCTGCTGAAGTGGACCAAGGATCCAGGAAATCCTGTCATTGGCGCCCCGCCGGCCGGCGTCGACATCACGGCGTACCGCGATCACTGTGTATGGCGCGAAGACGGCAAGTGGCGGCAACTGGTGGGTTCGGGGATTCGGCACCTCGGCGGCACGGCGTTCTTGTATGAGTCTTGGGACTTGCGGTCCTGGGACTACCTCGGGCCGCTGTTCATCGGCGATGCGTCCCTGGGTGATCCTGCGGACACTGACTGGACCGGGACCATGTGGGAGTGCGTCGATCTGTTCCGGGCAGGACAGGGATCGTTGGGGTCTGCACCCGCTGATGGCTCGCCGGACGTGCTGGTTTTCTCCGCATGGGACGACGGCGAAACCCGCCACCCGCTGTACTGGACCGGCCGCTACGCCGGGGATGCCTTCGAGCCGGAGGCGTTGCACAGGCTGGACTATGGAGGCCGCTTCTTCTATGCACCGCAGTCTTTCCAGGATGAGTCCGGCCGACGCGTCATGTTCGGCTGGATGCAGGAAGGACGAAGCGACGCAGCAATGGTGGAAGCCGGCTGGTCAGGCGTCATGAGCCTTCCGCGCGTCACCACCGTGGCCAAGGATGGAACCTTGGCGTTTTCACCGGTCCCCGAAATCGCGAAACTGCGCAGCGATCACGTCAGCGTTCCGGCCCAGGTGTTGGTGGGGGCGGGAACGTCCGTGACGACGGGTGTGTCCGGCAACCAGCTGGACCTGGAGTTGGACGTGCAACTGGCGCCCGGAGCGGAGGTTCGGCTCGGAGTGCTGGTGTCCACGGACGGTGCTGAGGAAACGGTGATCGTGCTGAGCCGGGCTGCTGACGGAACACCCACCGGCACACTCCGCCTTGATCGCACGCGCAGCAGCCTCAACCCATCCGTGGATGTGGAGGACAAGTCCGGCGCCCTTCCCATGACTGACGGTCGTGTTCGCCTGCGTGTCCTGGTGGACCGGTCCGCCGTCGAAATTTTCGCCAACGGAAAACCGCTCACAGCCCGTATCTACCCGACCCTCGGCGGTGAGCGCGTGACGCTGGCCGCCACGGAGGGTTCGGCGCGGCTCCTCTCATTCGACGCTTGGACCATGGCCGGAGTCTTTGAAGAGACCCGTAGCCTCCTGCCGGAACGGAAGTGACACCCATGGAAAAAACACCATCAATCTCCCGCCGCGGCCTCCTGACCGGGGCTGGTGCAGCAGCGCTGGGCGGGTCCATGGCGCTGTCCAGTGGCCCCGCCGCGGCGGCAGGCAGCCCTTCGAAAGGATCATCCCGGATGCGGCCGGTCTATCACTTCAGCGTGCCTGACAACTGGAAGAACGATCCCCAGAGACCCATCTACCTGGACGGGGAGTACCACTACTACTACTTGTACAACGCTGACTACATCAAGGGCGGGGGCGGCACATCCTGGCGCCGTGCCACCACCACCGATCATGTCGCATTCCGGGACCGCGGGGTCGCGATACCCAAGTTCAGCAACGGCAACGGTGACTGCTGGTCCGGTTGCATGGTGGTCGATGAGCGAAACTCGGCGGGATACGGGGCGGGCGCGGTCGTAGCCCTTGTTACCCAGGCGCCCGAAGGCCGGCAAGCGCAGTACCTCTGGTACTCCAAGGACAGGGGGCGCTCTTTCAAGCCCGGCGGCCAGGCGCCGGTGCTGCCCAACCCAGGGGTCCATGATTTCCGTGATCCCAAGGTGATCTGGGACGAGGACCGTGGCCGGTGGTTCATGGCCAACGCAGAAGGGCAAAAGCTTGGTTTCTACACCTCCCCGGACCTGCGGTCCTGGAAGCGTGTTGGCGAATTTCTTCGCAGCGACTTGGGTCTGCTGGAGTGCCCTGACCTCTTCAGGATGACGGCCGACGACGGCACCTCCCACTGGGTCCTGGGTACCAGCGCCAACGGCAAGGGCCGCGGGCTGCCTGCGACATATGCGTATTGGACTGGAGCTTTCGACGGCAGTTCATTCAGCCCCGACCATGCCGAGCCGGAGTGGCTGGACTATGGTTTCGATTTTTATGGCGCAGTGACGTATCCGCATCACGATGGGTCGGGAGCGGAGGACCCAACCCTCCGCCGGGCGATTGGTTGGGCAAACTTCTGGGATTACCCCCACAACACCCCAACCCTTGCCACTGACGGCTACAACGGAGATGACATGATCGTCCGCGATGTCCGGCTCAAGCGTGGAAACGGGGCCTACTACCTCGCATCCACCCCCACGTCTGCACTGGGAGACCACGTGAAGCGCACCCATCGACTGGGTGATGTGGCAGTTGCGGGCACGCATGACCTGACGATCCGCTCGAACGCCTACGATCTGAGCTGCGAGCTGGTGTGGGACCCGGCGGCACCGCCGGCCAATCTCGGGCTGGAGGTATGCCGTGCGCCGAGTGGAGGCAGGCATGTGGCCGCAGGTGCCTTCCTGCGCGGCCCGTTTACCTACGTCAATCGGCGCCCCACCATCAACCCCACTGCCGGCGAAACCCAAACCCCGGTGGACCCCTCCACCGGGAGACTCACGCTACGCATCCTGGTGGACCGCACCAGCGTGGAGGTGTTCATTGGCGATGGGCGTGTAGTGCACTCGCACCGGGTCTTCCCGCTTGAAGGCGATGACGGCATCCGCCTCTACGCCCATGAAGGAGCGGCCACGTTCCGGAACCTGACCATCCGTGAGCTCAAGGCCACGCCGTAGCCCGCCCCTGGAAAGAAGAGACCTCTGATGAATTACCCCAACATTGCCTCAGACCTACCGCATCCGGAGCTTGATGTGATGGTGGTCGGTGAAGCACTTATCGACGTTGTTACCACCGGGAGCCGAAGGGAGGAACACCCTGGCGGGTCGCCGGCCAATGTCGCCTACGGACTCGCACGTCTTGGTGTCACCACAGGCCTCCTGACTGCCATCGCCCCGGACGCGTGGGGGAGGCGCATAGAAGAGCATCTCAGTGGCGCTGGAGTAGTGGTCCTGCCGGGATCAAAAACCCTCGTCCGCACGGCATCTGCCACGGCAACCGTAGCCGCCGATGGCTCCGCACATTACGACTTCGATATCTTCTGGGATCTGGCGCCCCAGACCCATGCCTTCTTCCCGAAAATATTGCACACCGGGTCCATTGCCACTTTCCTTGAGCCGGGCGCCGGTGCGGTAAAGTCCCTGCTGGAACAAGCCCACCGGCACTGCGTGATCACTTACGATCCCAACATCCGCCCGGACCTGCTTGGCAGCCATGCGGAAGCGAAAGCGGTCTTCGAGGACCTGGTGACCTTCACCGACGTCGTTAAACTCAGCGACGAGGATGCGCAGTGGCTATACCCGGGTATGAGTATTGGCGAGACGGCCGCTCACATCCTGGGGCTGGGTACCGGCCTAACAGTCATCACCAAAGGCCCCGAAGGTTCCTACCTCAGCACCCCGGGCTTTGACGTCACCGTTCCCGCCGTGAAAACCAAGGTTGCTGACACCATCGGTGCGGGAGACTCCTTCATGTCCGCCCTGATTCTGGGATTGCTTAATAGTCCAAGCGACGGATTCGCCCCGGCCGTTCTGGAGCAGCTTGGACGCACTGCCGCTGCGGCCGCGGCCATCACTGTGCAGCGCGCGGGAGCAAATCCGCCAACCCTTGAGGAGCTGAACGCCGTGGTGCACGTCGGCGCGGTGATCTAAGCCGGATAGTCCTGATGCATGGAGACGACTGCTGGATTCAGCCGTTGTAGGAGGGCCGGATTATAAAAGCCTCAGGCAGGGCCACCTGTAGGGTGGCCCTGCCTAGGTTTCGTGAAGACTTTGCGCTTTTGCGCCCGTCTCTCGGGCTACCGGTTGCGGTGGTGTGCAAGGCGCAAACCCTACGCCGGCCGATCAGTGGTGCCGGCAGCTCTTGGGCCTTGAGGCTATTGCTTGGGCCCTACATGATGCCGGTTGGTACCAACAGGCCCCATGCCAGTGCAGGTGCTGCCATGACTACTCCGCCGGCGTACATCATCAGCTGCTTGTAAGCGCCGGCGGTCCGTACCGCCGTCGGACTCATCTTTTGCTGCCGTGTGGCGGGGCTGGCCATGATTGACCTCTTTCTGACGACACTGACTTCCCAGGGATTCACTCTTCGAACCCAGAAGCCTGCCGGCTTTGCCGGCAGGCTTCCCCCGCTTGACGTTAAGCCGGGTCCGGGGTTTGAGCGCCCAGCGCGTTGTGGAATTGACTCCGCATTTCCTTGCGGTAGCCCTCGATGTCACCGTCCAAAGCAAGCTCAGCCAACTTGTCGTGTTCAACGGCGATCTGATGCAAGTCGCTGTAAGTAGGATGATCCGCCGCGAAGTAGAGACGCAGGTTGTTCTCCCAACCATTCCGGAGACTGTGCAGGGCCGAGTTTCCGGAAAATTGATAGAAGAGCCCGTGGAATCGAAGGTGGGCATCAATGCTCGCCGGAATATCGTTCGTGTCCGTTGCCCGGTAAAGTTCCTCGATGGTCTGTTTGAGCCGAAGCCGTTCCGCCTCCCGCAATGTCGGGGCAGCAAGCCCAGCAGCGTAAGGCTCCACAAGCATGCGGATTGATGCGATTTGCGGTCATCAGTGGCCGTCGGGAGCTTGGCTCGTAGCGGTACATCCAGCCATGAAGTGGGTCGGCGCAGTAGCGAGCCAAAACTCCTCCCGTCGAACTCTTTCGTAGATTGTTGACAATTGCTAAGGTGGATTCATGTTCTCTTCCCACCCCAAACCCGTCAAGTAGACGAAGGAAATCCCATGAAAAAGCGACGCCCTTATGCAGCTGCCCCGGACCATTTTGAGACGGCCAGCACGGGTCACCACTGCCCTAAGACCGGATGGTGGTCACTACGTTGGAATGAAGAGGCCCCTACGTTCATCACCGAGGGTCAGGTGATGCCCGCCGTGGGCGGGGTTCCGACTGTGTGGATTCTGCGCGAGGAGGCCAGCCGCGGCCGTGCGGGGGAAACTGTCTTACTTCCAGTCTCCTAGGCGCGCGTAGCGTTGCCGCCCCTTGTCTATCAGCCACAGCCCTGCCTGTTCCACGAGTTCGGTCAGCCACGGCCGATGGCCTTGATGGAACACCATCCCATCCGGCAGGCCCCGCACTCTGGGGACTGAACCGGAAATGTCGATGGTGACCCTGCCACCCGCCATCGGAGCGTTAGTGATGTGTAAGTCGCCGAAAGAGGCCGGCAGTTGTGGATCCATCCAGAACCCGCCGTGGGAAACGTGGGCGTCGTACCTCATCAGGCTCGTGATCAACTGGATGGGCGTTGTCGCTGCCCAGGCTTGGGGTGAGCAGGCTGTGGGGTAGGGCACCGGTTCGCTGTACTGCTCCCGGCTGAACCCACAGAACAGCTCTGGGAGGCGGCCCTCGGAGTAGTCGGCTGCATCCAGCAGGGCTGTGGCGATTCGTTGAGCTTCCTCCACGAATCCGTAGCGCATCAGCCCCGCCGCGATGACTGCATTGTCGTGCGGCCAGACGGATCCGTTGTGGTAACTGGCCGGGTTGTAGGCACCCATATCGGTTGCCAGCGTGCGCACGCCCCAGCCGCTGAACATCTCAGGTGACATCAGCCGTTCAGCTACGAGAGGCGCCTTGTCGTCGTCCACCAAGCCGACCCAGAGGCAGTGCCCCATGTTGGAGGCGCACGCGTCCACCTGCCGCTTGTTGCCGTCCAATGCGATCGCATAGTAGCCCCGGTCCGGCATCCAGAATTGCTCGTTGAAACGTGCTTTCAACTGGGCCGCACGGTCGGCGAGTTCGCGCGCCAAGGGTGCGTCGCCGCCGTCGTAAGCCATCCAGGCCCGGGCCATGTACGCGTCATAGACGTACGCCTGGACCTCGCACAGGGCGATGGGCGGCTCGGCGAGCCGCCCATCCGCGAAGTTGATCCCGTCCCATGAGTCTTTCCACCCTTGGTTGATCAGCCCGCGATCGTTGAGTCGCTCATACTCGACGAATCCATCGCCGTCCCTGTCTCCGTATTCCCGGATCCAATCGAGGGCTCGGTCTGCATGGGGCAGCAGTGCGGCGATGGTGTCCTTTGCGAAGCCCCAGCGGCTCACCGAACCCAGGACCACCACGAACAGGGGAGTGGCATCGATGCTGCCGTAGTAGATGGATTTGCCACCCAAGGCGAGGCTGCTGGAGACGTCCAGTCGGACCTCATGCAGGATCTTGCCCGGCTCTTCTTCGCTTACGGGGTCCACCACCCTGCCCTGCCGCTCAGCCAACGTTTGCAACGTCCCCAAGGCCAGCGAGGGATCCACCGGCATGGCCATTTCCGACGCCCACAACGAGTCCCGCCCAAACAGGGTCATGAACCACGGCGCTCCGGCGGCCACCACCACTCTTTCCGGGTGGGCGGGATCCTCAATGCGGAGGGCGCCGAGATCGTCATAGCTCCGACGCAAGGTCCTCTCGATGGAGTGGTTGCCCATCTGCAGGACGGGAATCTTAGCCACCCATTCCTGCCGGCGTCGATCACTTCGGGACAGTTCGCCGACGGCGGGACGCACCACTGGGGCTGCAGGCGCCGCCCCATCCAGCCCGGGCATCACGGAAAATTCGGTGCCCCACTGTCCCCGCGACGGGATAGTCGTCCGGTACGCGAAACCTTCACGGCCCGCTTCAGCGACATCGGAACTTACGACGACGGACTTCCGGACTTCCTGCCAGCGGGCGCGAATCGTCAGCGCCTTGGCATGGACCTCGCGGCTTTCTTCCCACTGCGTATGGACGCGCGCTTCCTTCACCTCGAAAACATCGGCGAAATCGGAACCTACGGTGATGGAAATGAGGCACTCCGCCGGGTTCGCCGAGTAGTTGCGCACGGTGATGTGCTCCACCATGCCAACGCCCACTTCCCGTGTGCGTTCCACGATCAGCGGGTTGTCCGCGTATCCGTCGGACATGGTGATACGGCCGGCGAAGATTGCCCGGTAGGGTTCCTTCGTTTGGGCGGTCAGGGGTTCCACCGGCTGCCCGTTCACGGTCAGTCCCCACGCGGAGAGGATGCGGGTGTCCTGGAAGAACAGGCCATGTGGATGTTCCGGGCTGATGTCACCGCTGGGCAGCGAGATGCAGAAGGAAGTGCCCTCAACCAGGGTGACTGTCCCGGCGCCCAATGGACCGGCTGCGGTATCGGCATTCCATCCAGCCATTTTCCGGCTCCCTTGGCTGTCCTGTTACGTCCTCAGGGTGAGGCTACTCTTGCCCGTGGCCGTGGGCCACACCTTCGGATCGGGGTCAGCTTCCGGGTGCGATGAATAGTTCGGTTTCGTCGTCGATATGGATGAGCCTGCGATCGCCAATGCGGTCTACTACCCAGATTGTGCGGCCATCAGCAGTGCGATCGTCCACCGAACCGCTGTGGTATTCATACCCACGCAAAGTCACTGTGACCCTGTCTCCGCGGTTCAGGGAGTTCCACAGGGACGCCTGCCGGCTCCTCGCGCTGGAAGAGGTGGCGGTGCTCACCGTCACGTTTTTCCGGTCTACGTTCATTTGGCGCGTTCTCCTAGGTGAGTGGACTGCGCCTTAGGCGAAGTGTCCGTCCTTTGGCTGTTTCCATGAAAGCCTATCGTCGATTGTTGACAATTGCTAGAATGGAGTATGTGCCTTTCCAAAGACGGCGGGCACATTTACTTGGGGCCTCAGGCCCAGAAGGAGCAGTAATGGTCAAGGCCACTGTTATGAACGATGCATTCACCGCCAACCCCGGGGAACACATCCCCAAAGCAACAAGCAGCACACCCGGTCAGACAGAAGTCTCGTTCCGCCTGTGGGCCAGGGACGGGCACAAGACGGGCATCTGGGAGGTCACGCGGGGAGTATTTCAGAGCACACGTCCGGGATACGACGAGATCTGCCAGATCCTCAGTGGCAAAGGAACCATCACCGAAGAAGATGGAAGCAGCTTTGAGGTTGGTCCTGGCACGTTGTTCGTGACGCCGGCCGGTTGGACGGGAACATGGACCATCCACGAGACGCTGCGGAAAATGTGGGTCGTGACTGACGTCCCCACGAACTAGCAGTGGCGATATAGCAGACAAAGGAAGGGCCCGGTACGACCGGGCCCTTCCTTTGTGCGAATCAAAAACGTGCCTAAGCGGTGATGCCGGTGACTTCCGGTTTGGACGTAAGGTCCTCCACGGCCTTCTGCATGTGTCCCTTGATGGCTTCCTGAAGACCGCTCCGATCACGTGCTTCGAGCAGGTCCAGGATCATCTGGTGTTCCTGCACGAGTGCATCGATGCGGGGATATGCCACCTCCAGGCTGAGGATACACATCCTGGACTCGGCAGCAAGGGTCTCGTAGATCCGGATCAGGCGTGTATTCCCGGTTCCGGACACAAACGCGGTATGAAACTGCATATCCAGCCGGGCGATAGCCTGCCAGTCCGACGCCGCGACCTGTTTGGCCATACTGCGGATGATGCCTTTGAGTTCCCGGCAGGTGTCAGTGACCTGGTCCGGCTCGGAATCCAGGAGGGTGGTTGCGGCGGCAAGTTCCACTGCCTCGCGAACTGCGTAGATCTCCCTGACATCCTCCGTGGAGAGCTCCAGCACGAAAACGCCACGGTTGCGCTTGCTCACCAGGATGCCTTCCTGGCACAGCCGCTGCAGTGCTTCGCGGAGCGGGCCCCTGGACGTACTAAGCTGGCTGGCTAACGCTGACTCGTTGACCTGCTGTCCAGGGCTGAAGGCTCCCTGGACTATCAGCTCACGCAATTGATCAGCGATCAGCTGCGCCGTGGGCCGGCCCTCCAATACGAACATTCCCTCCGGTGCCGCCATTGACATCCCCTCATTTCATGCTTCGGCAAGTTGAATCTATTAGACCGCGATTGCTGTGTACTTATACTCCAGGAATTCTTCAATTCCGATTTTTCCGCCCTCACGGCCCAGCCCGGACTGCTTGACGCCGCCGAACGGTGCCGCCGGGTTGGAAACCAGCCCGGTGTTCAGGCCAACCATTCCGACTTCCAGTTCCGCGGAGAACCGCAGGGCCTTTTCCATGCTCTCAGTGAATACGTACCCCACCAGGCCCCATTCAGTATCGTTGGCCAGGCGAAGTACTTCGTCCTCGCTGTCGAACGGAGTGATCGCAGCAACCGGACCGAAGATTTCCGTGGCCATCAGGGTGGCATCCGTGGACACATCCACCAGCACCGTGGGGGAGTAGAAGTATCCCGGACCTTCCGGACGGCTTCCGCCGGTCAGGACCCTTGCGCCCTTGGAAACGGCGTCTGCAACGAGGCTTTCGACCTTCTCCAAGCCTTTCTGCTCGATGAGGGGCCCGACGTCGGTGCCGGTCAAAGCGCCGTTTCCCACCTGCAATTCTGACATCCTTTTGGAGAACTTCTCGCCAAATTCGTCCACCACGGAGCGGTGCACGAAGAAGCGGTTGGCAGCTGTGCAGGCCTCGCCCATGTTCCGCATTTTTGCCTTCATGGCGCCATCGACGGCCTTCTCGATGTCCGCGTCGGCCAGGACGATGAAAGGGGCGTTGCCGCCGAGCTCCATGGAGGACCGCATGACATTGTCCGCGGCCTGCCGCAGGAGAATCTTCCCCACTTCGGTGGAGCCGGTGAAGCTGATCTTGCGTGCGATCCCGCTGTCCGTCCAAGTTCTGACGACGCTGGAAGCGTTCGACGTCGTCACGACGTTCAGCACGCCGTCGGGAAGTCCCGCTTCCTTGAAGATGGCAACGAGCGCCAACGACGTGAGTGGCGTCAACTCCGCCGGTTTGAAGACCATGGTGCATCCCGCGGCGACTGCCGGCGCAATCTTTCGTGCACCCATGGCGAGTGGGAAGTTCCAGGGAGTCACCAGCACGGAAGGTCCCACAGGTTCCTTGGTGATGAGGATGCGGGTATTGCCATCCACGGAGGTGGCATTGTCGCCGCCGATCCGGACTGCTTCCTCCGAGAACCAGCGGAGCATCTCAGCACCATAGGCCACTTCGCCCCTTGCTTCGGCGAGGGGCTTGCCCATCTCGGCCGTCATGATGAATGCCAACCGGTCGGTGTTCGCAAGGACCAGGTCATAAGCGCGGCGGAGGATGTCTGCGCGCTCTCGGGGAGTGGACTTACCCCACGTTGCCTGTGCCTGTCCTGCAGCCTCGATAGCCAAGGCTGCGTCTTCAGGGCTGCCATCGGCGACGTGCGCAATGACTTCGTTCGTAGCGGGATTCTCCACAGCAAAAGTGGCGCCGTTTGCAGCGCTCTGCCACACGCCATTGATGAAGAGATTTGTCTGCAGGGTTGTGGGATCAAAGGAGGTGGTCATGGTGGCTCTTTCAGTGATCGTAAGGTTAGGAAGTGGCCGCTTTGAGTGCCTGCGTGAACCGGGTCAGGCCGGCTTGGATTTCGTCGCTTGTGACGTTCAACGCGGGGATGAGGCGGATGACGTTACCGTGCGGCCCACAGGTGAGGAGCAGGAGCTCTTCCTTGATGGCGGCCTGTTGGACGGCCAAAGCAGTGGTCGCGTCCGGGGTCTTGTCAGTGGCCGTGAATTCGACGCCCTGCATCAGTCCCCGGCCCCGGACATTGCCAATTCCGGCGAACTCGGTTTGCAGCGCCTCCAGGCCCGTCCGCAGTTCGTCGCCGCGAAGAAGCGCGTTCTCCACGAGGTTTTCGCGCTGGATGACGCCAAGAGTGGCGACGCCGGCGGCTGCGGCTACAGCGTTTCCACCGTAGGTTCCCCCCTGGGAGCCAGGCCAGGCTTTGCCCATCAGCTCTGCTGAGGCGGCGATTGCCGAGATGGGGAAGCCGCTGGCGAGGCCCTTGGCGGTAATGACGACGTCCGGCGTGATTCCGGCCCAGTCGTGACCCCAGAACTTACCGGTGCGGCCCACCCCGGCTTGGACCTCATCAAGGATCAGCACGATGCCGTGTTTATCTGCTCGTTCACGCAGTCCCTGGAGGAAGGCAACGGGCGTCGGGATGTAGCCGCCGTCACCAAGCACGGGTTCGATGATGAAACCGGCAGTATCGCTCGGGGCGCTGATAGTCAGCAGGAGGTGGTCCAGTTCTTTCAAGGCGAATTCGACGGCGGTAGCTTCGTCCCAGCCGTACCGGTACCAATGCGGGAACGGGGAAACATGAACCCCACCCATGATGGGGGAGAATCCGGAGCGGAACTTGGTGCCGGCCGTTGTGAGGGATGCCGCGGCAACTGTCCGGCCGTGGAACCCTCCTTGGAAGGAGATGATGTTGGGCCGCCCGGTGGCCATACGGGCCAGGCGGATGGAGGCTTCTACTGCTTCAGAGCCCGACGTGGCGTAAAAGACGCTGTCTAAACCTTGCGGCAATATATCGCCAAGGAGTTCGGTGAGTTCCAGTAGCGGCTTGTGCATCACGGTGGTGTATTGGGCGTGAACAATTTTTCCCACCTGTTCACGGGCTGCGGCCACAACATCGGGGTGGCAGTGACCGGTGCTGGTCACACCAATCCCGGTGGTGAAGTCCAGGTATTTCTTGCCGTCGGTCGCGTGGATCCAGCTACCGGCCGCATGGTCAACAACCACCGGGGTGGCTTGCTTCAGGATAGGGCTAAGTGTTGCCATGGCTTCATACTTTCTTAGGAACTGTAGATTGTCAACAATACGCGATTGGCTGAGATATTCCCACGACGAGGCGGAACTCGTCAGGTCTCTTGGAACCTCTGTGGCCGAAGGAAGTCCAAACCGTCGAACCAGCGTTTGCCCAGTGCTTCGTTGGCGGCAATTTCCCCGTAGCCGGATGCCATTTTGAAGCCGGCGCCTGAGAACCCGGTGGCGGAGTAGATGTGGCTGGACTCGTTGAGGAAGCCCATCAGCGGCTGCGAGTCGGAGGTAAAGAGATCCGGAAACGCATCGGAGCGCACGACGCTTGGAATCAAACCGGGGAAGAACTCTGAAACTGTTTCCGTGGTTTCGGCGATCTCGGCTTTGGTGAGGTCGCGGGGTACTGAATCGGCCTCGGGGGTCGGTGCGCCACGACCATCAAGGGTGGCTTTGACGGTCACGCCGTCCACGGCGGGTGCGCCATACATGGAGCGATCACCGGAAATCCTGATGAAGATCGGAAACTGCTCCGGCGAGAATTGTTCTGCGTCACGTGCGACGAACCATGAGAGGAAGATCCTTCTGGTTTCGGTGTGGGCCTTGAGATATTCGGGCATGAGCTGTTTGGACCATGCCCCGGAGGCGACAATGACTCGTTCAAAGGTCCAGGAATTTGCGCCGGAGGTGATAACGACGCCATTGTCGGTTTCAGTAATGCTGTCAATTGGAGTGTTGGTGTTCACTGTTGCGCCGTTGGCCTCAGCTGCGGTGACGGCCGCGGTGATGGCACGATCTGTACGAAGGGCGCCCGCCTTGGGATCGTAGACGGCGATGTCATCAGCACGGAGGTTGTGTTGGGGGTAGCGGGAGGCCATTTCCTCACGGCTAAGTATCTGGTGGGTGCCTCCGGTCATTCGCGTGGTCTCGAGCAAGCTGCGGATGTATGGTCCGTCGCTGGTGCCGATGGAGAGTCCCCCACATCGGGTGAGGATGTCTTGTCCGGTCTCCGCTTCGAGTTCTGCCCAGAGTTCGCGCGAGCGTTCCAGTATGGGGTAGTAGGCAGGGTTGCCGCGGTAGATCATGCGGAAAAGCCGGGTGTCGCCACCTGCTGCACTGCGCCCGTGGGCAGGAGAGTGGGCTTCGAATCCCACGACGGAGTCGGTAAGGCGTGAGGCTTGCCAGAGGGCCATGCTGCCGATGCTGCCCAAGCCAATGACTGCGAGTTTCCCGTCCATGGTTAGAGGACCTGCTTGAGGAAGGCTTGGGTGCGGGGTTCTTTGGGGTTGGTGAGGACTTCGCGGGCGTCGCCGCGTTCTACGACGTTGCCTTCGTCCATGAAGATCAGGGAGTCGGCTACTTCGCGGGCGAAGCCCATTTCGTGGGTGACGACCACCATGGTCATGCCTTTTTTGGCGAGGTCTTGCATGACGTTGAGGACTTCGCCGACTTTTCCGGGGTCCAGGGCGGAGGTGGGTTCGTCGAAGAGGATGATTTCGGGGTTCATGGCCAGGGATCGGGCGATGGCGACGCGTTGTTGTTGTCCGCCGGATAGTTCGGCGGGGTAGCGGTCACCGAAAGCGCCGAGGCCGACGCTGGTGAGGAGTTCCTGGGCTTGTTTGGCTGATTGCTTTTTGTCGGCACGTTTGACCAAGACGGGGCCGGCCATGACGTTTTCGCGAGCGGTCATGTTGGGGAAGAGGTTGAAGGACTGGAAGACCATGCCTACGCGGGTGCGCTGTTGGGCTAATTTTTTGGGTGGTAGTGCGTGGTAAGCGGTGTCGGTTTCGTAGTAGCCGAAGTCTTCGCCGTTGACTTTCAGGATGCCGGAGTCCACGGTTTCGAGGCCGTTGATGCAGCGCAGGAGGGTGGATTTGCCGGAGCCGGAGGGGCCGATGATGCAGCAGATTTCTCCGCTGGCGATGGTCAGGTCGACGTCCTTGAGGACTGTTTTGGGTCCGAAGGACTTCCTGATCTTTTGGGCGTGGATGGTGCCGTCAGCGTTCATCGTGCGATGCCTTCCGGTGCGGTGAGTGTCACTTTGCGGGCTTTGCGGGGGACCCGGGCGGAGGTGTGGGAGTACTTTTGTTCGAGCTTGGATTGGGGGTAGCTCAGGAGCATGGTCATGACGAGGTACCAGAGGCTGGCGACGATGAGCAGGGGGATGGTTTCGTAGGTGCGGGCGTAGATGAGTTGGGCGCTTTGGAGGAGTTCGGCTACGCCCAGGACGGAGACCAGGGAAGTGCCTTTGAACATGCCGATGACTTGGTTGCCGGTGGCGGGGATGATCGAGGGCATGGCTTGGGGGATGATGACTTTGCGCATTTTCATGGCACCGCTCATGCCCAGGGAGTCGGCGGCTTCGATTTGGCCTTTGCCTACTGAGGAGAATCCGCCGCGGATGATTTCGGCCATGTAGGCTGCTTCGTTCAGGGTCAAGCCCACCAGGGCTGCGGTGATGGGGCCCATGAGGGCGTTGGTGTCGATCGCGGTGCCGATGTCGGTGAAGGGGATGCCGATGGACAGATTCGGGTACAGGGCGGAGAGGTTGAACCAGAAAATCAATTGGACCAGGACCGGGGTGCCGCGGAAGATCGTGATGTAGACCCCGGCGACGGCGGCTATGGGTTTGATGGTGGAGGCCCGCATGATGGCCAGGCCCAGTCCGAGGAGAGTGCCCAGGGCCATGCTGGCCACCGTGAGGAAGATGGTGAGCATCAACCCGCGCAGGATCGATTCGTGCGTGAAGTACTTCGCCACGACGTCCCATTTGAAGTTCGGGTTCGTCGCGACCGAGCTAAGGACGCCGATACCGACCAGGATGCAGACAACCCAGGAAACGTACTCAAAAGTGCTGCGCCGCTTCAGCCGCGGCTTCAACGCCGAATCCAACCCGTTCATCACTTTGCTTCTATCCATAGTCACTTGCTTCATCGGAAGACCCACTAGTTCAATTTGGCGTCGGTAATGGCTCCGGACTCGAGGCCCCAGTTGTCGAGGGACTCTTTGTACTCCGGGGTCTGAAGAACGGACTGGAGCGCCGTCTGGAAGGCCGGCGTCAAGGGTGAGCCCTTCTTCAAACCGATTGCGGTCAGGTCGCTGGCCCCCACATCAACGCGGCCCACCAGCTCGAAGGATCCGGGCTGCTGTTTCTCAGCCCACGCAAGTGCAGTTGTGTCGTACAGGATTCCGTCAATGCGCTTGGAGTGCAGCTGGGTCAGGGCGTCCTGGACGTTGGGCAACGTCACGCCATTGATGGCCGGCTGTCCCTTTGACGTGCAGCTCTGTTCGCTCAGAGCGGGGAGGCGCTTAAGCTGGCCTGTTGACCCTTGGGTGACGGCGATGTTCTTACCGCACAGGGTTTCCACGGTGAGCTTGAGCGGGTTGCCTTTGGGCACGGCCACGGAGTTGCCGGCCTTGAAGTAGTCGATCATGTCCAGGACTTTCAGTCGTTCTTCCGTCTTGGACATGGTGGTGGCAGTGAAGTCGAAGCGACCGCCATCAAGCCCAGGAACAATAGTGTCGAACTTCGTGTCCACGAATTTCAGCTTCAGGTCAAGCTTCCTCGCAATGAGCCTGGCGATGTCGGGATTGAGGCCAATCGCGGTCGTATTGTCTTCCGCGAGGAAGGTGGTGGGCGGGTAGTGCAGGTCCATGGCGACCGTGAGCTCGCCCTTGTCCTTGATCGACTGCGGCAACAGGGCCACGGCAGCCGAATCAGGCTGGACGCCCTCGGAAATGTCTGTGGTGTCGGCAGTCTTGCTGTTGTCTGCAGAGTCGCTAGTGGCGGTGCCGCCACATGCGCTCAATGCAAGGAGTATTGCAAGTCCTGCGGCGGCGGTTTGCGCCTTGGTGCGAATCTTCATGGTGGTTCCCTTCGAGGGAGTCGGTCACTGGGGAGGGAGAAGTTTTCAGTTGCACTGTGATCCGGATCTCTCCGTCATCTAATGCAATGCAACCCCTTCAATAGTAGATTGTCAACAATTGACGGAAACTTTTTTCAACAATCGAGTGTATGAGAATCGTTCTAATCTGCGCATTCAAACTGTTGACAATTGACAATCCAGCGGCCTAGAGTCGAGACATCCGGCGACGATCTTTCGCTCGCCCAGCAGGATTTTTGCGGTTCATTTCGCTTCACCTGATACCCCAATAGTGCGGGGCCAGCCCGCTTCCATCTCCCCAAAAGAACGGAATCCCATGGCAGACACCAACTTCCGGCCCAAGTACATCTCTTTTGATATCTACGGCACCCTGATCAACTTCGACATCGATCCCACCACCCGGCGGCTGCTCGATGGTCGTATTTCCGAAGAGCAGTGGCCTGTGTTTAAGAAGCAGTTCCGCGGATACCGCTTCGACGAGGTGCTTGGCGATTACAAGCCTTACGAGGAGATCCTGCAGGATTCCTTTGACCGGGTGTGCAAGCGATGGGGCATTGGGCCGACCGAGGGCGCCGGCGCAGAGTTCGCTGACGCTGTACGCGGCTGGGTTGCCCACGAGGACGTGCCGGCCCCGCTCAAGGTCATGGGCGACAACTACCAGCTGGTGGCTCTGTCCAACGCGGACACCAGCTTCCTGGACATCAGCATCCCCAAGCTCGGCGCAGACTTCCACTC
The DNA here is from genome assembly GCF_024168825.1 of Paenarthrobacter sp. A20. NCBI lineage: Bacteria > Bacillati > Actinomycetota > Actinomycetes > Micrococcales > Micrococcaceae > Paenarthrobacter > Paenarthrobacter sp. A20. The sequence goes on from NZ_JALJWH010000001.1 coordinate 3,419,715, forward strand.
CGTCCTCACCGCCGAGCAAGCCCAGGCGTACAAGCCGCGCTACCAGGCCTTCGAGTACATGCTGGACACCCTGAACGCCAAGCCGGAGGACTTCCTGCACATCTCTTCCCACACGCGCTACGACATGCATCCCATGCACGACATGGGCTTCCGGAACCTCTGGATGCTGGACCGCGGCTATGACCCCATTGGCGACGGCTACGACCTCGACACCGCTAAATCCCTGGACGAGATCAACAAGCACCTCGGTCTCTAAACCGACTACGAGGCGAAAGGCAAACCCGTGAAACTTGTTCCCTACTGGCTCGATACTGCTGAGCCATCCGGCGATTACCGCCGCACTCCGGTCCCGGAAAACGTTGATGTTGCGATCATTGGTGCCGGCTTTACCGGTCTATCCGCAGCACTTGAATTCGCCAAGCAAGGCGCCAGCGTGGCCGTTTTCGAGCGCCATACCGTTGGTTGGGGCGCGTCGGGCCGTAATGGGGGCATGGCTACCACTGGCTTGGCCATTGGCTTCAGCACGGCAGTCAAACGGTACGGGGCCCCACGAGCCGTTGAGATGTTCAGGGAATACAACGACGCCATCGAAACCATCGAGAAGCTGGTGCACGACAACGGCATCGACTGCGACTACAAACGTTTCGGCAAACTCTCCCTCGCGTTCCACAAGTCACACTACGACGGCTTCCTGAAGTCCCAGGAGCTGCTCGCCAACCTTGTGGATCACCACGTAAATGTCATCCCTAAGTCCGAGATCCACAGCGAAATCGGAACAGACTTTTACCAGGGTGCAATGATGGACCCCCTGGGGGCGGGCCTGCACGTGGGGAAGTTCGTTCACGGGCTGGCAAAAGTGGCCGCTGACCATGGAGCTGACATCTGCGAGAACGCAAGCGTCACTGAGCTGAAGAAGGTTTCGGGCACCGTGCATGACGTCCACACCACCCGGGGAATAACCCGGGCCAAACAGGTCCTGGTTGCCACCAGCGGCTACACCGGCAACGTCACTCCCTGGCTTCAGCGCCGCGTGATTCCGGTGGGCAGCTTCATCATCGTCACCGAACCCTTGCCCGAAGAAGTGGTGAATCGAATTCTCCCGAACAGGCGACAGGCTTCGGACAGCAAGATGCTGACGTACTACTTCCGGATTACCCCTGACAACCGGCTGCTCTTCGGTGGCCGGGCGCGGTTCGCCATGTCCAATCCGGAATCGGATGTCAAGAGTGGCGAGATCCTGCATAGCGCCATGACTGAGCTCTTCCCATACCTGTCCAACGCCAAGGTGGATTACATCTGGGGTGGCCTGGTGGACCTGTCCATGGACCAGATGGTGCACGCCGGCGTTCATGACGGACTGTTTTACTCGCTCTGCTACAGCGGCCATGGTGTACAGATGGCCGCACACATGGGCAAGAGGATGGCCCACTACATGGCAGGGGACAAGCAGGCGAATGTGTGGGAAGACCTGAAGAACCCGCCAGTGCCGGGCCACTTCGGCCCGCCGTGGTTCCTGCCCTTCATCGGCGCAGCGGCAAAAGTCATCGACCGGATCAAGTAGCAGGAAAAGGTTTCCATGAGTTCATCAACCAAAGACGCTGCAGCGCGCCCAAAATCAGGGCAGGAGACTGCCTACAGGCGGGCAAGTATTGCCGCCCTGCCTGGCGGTGCCTTCCTGGAAGGCCGTTGGGAAACGGTTGACAGGATCCTTGAAGTCCGGGATCCCGAAGACGGCGTCCTGCTGGGCGCTGTGTGTTCTTCTTCCCCTCAGGATGTGCGCCGTGCGGTTGCCTTCATTCATCGCCACCTCCAGGAAGATGATTGGGTTCTCCGGGACCGCCGGGAGGCCCTGGAACGTGCTGCACTGCTGCTTACGGGCCAGAGCGTGCGGTTCGCGGAGATCATCGCCGCAGAAAGCAGCAAGACCATCAACGAGGCTGAGCGTGAAGTGCGCCGGTGCATAGAGACGTTGCGACTATCCGCTGCGGCGTCCAGCGAACTCGTCGGAGAGACGCTCGCGTTTGAAGACAGTATCGTCGGGGCGAATAAGATCGGCTGGTACAACCGCAAGCCAGTGGGAATCATCGCGGCCATCACCCCCTTCAATGATCCGCTCAATCTCGTGGCACACAAGCTGGGCCCGGCACTGATCGGGGGCAACGGCGTCGTGCTTAAACCCTCAGGCCGAACGCCACTCACCGGCCTTGCCCTGATCCAACTGTTGTTGGAAGCGGGCGTCCCCGCAGGTCGCCTTGCCGCAATCGTCTCGGGGCCGGGCGTCTCAGAAGCGATCGTGACCGACCCTCAGGTGGACCTCATCTCTTTCACGGGTGGACCGAAGACTGCCTACCGTATCGCTGCCGCCGCGGGAGCAAAGAAGATCCTTTCCGAGCTCGGCGGCAACAATGCAACGATCGTCTGCGCGGACGCAGACGCAAACGCCGCTGCCGAGGCGGTAGTGGCCGGCGCTTTCGGAGTGGCAGGCCAAAACTGCCTGTCCGTGCAACGGGTCTACGTTCACATCTCCCTGTTCGATCAAGTCCTTGAAAAGGTGGTCGCTGGAACCCGGACGCTTCGTGTCGGGGCTAAGTTCGATCGCGCCACGGACGTCGGGCCGATGATCACTGAAGCCGAGGCCCGCCGGGTGGAGGAATGGGTGGAGAAGGCCAAAAGCGCTGGCGGAACGGTCCATGTGGGTGGCCAGCGACACGGCGCGTTCTACCAGCCAACAGTGCTCACGGACGTGCCCCCAGACGCCCTGGTCATCCGCGAGGAAGTGTTTGGCCCCGTGGTCAGTATCTTGCCGTTCATCCAGATCGCCGATGCCATCCGTGCCGCCAACGACTCCGATTACGGGCTCCAAGCCGGCGTATTCACGGAGTCGATCGAGCTGGCCCTGGCCATAGCCGACAAGTTGCACGTGGGTGCCGTGGTGATCAACGAGACCAGCGATGTACGGATTGACTCAATGCCCTTCGGCGGCTTCAAGAAATCCGGGGTGGGCCGCGAAGGCGTCAAACACGCGGTACGCGAGATGACCGAACCCAAAAGCACCATCATCAAATTGGCCGAACCCGCCACCCGCTGGCAGCAACTCAATGCCACCTCAGAACGGAATGCATCATGACGACCCATAAGATCGCAGTTATCGCGGGCGACGGAATCGGAAAAGAAGTTGTTCCCGCAGCCATTGAATGCCTCGAACGGATCGCGCAGCTCCACTCCATCAACCTTGAGTTCACCCACTTCGGCTGGGGCTCGGACTACTACGGCGAGCACGGGCGAATGATGCCCAATGACGGGCTGGAACAGCTGTCGCAGCATGACGCGATCTTCCTGGGCGCCGTCGGCTCACCGGAAGTTCCGGACGCTGAATCCTTGTGGGGCCTGTTGATTCCCATTCGCCGCGAATTCCAGCAATACATCAACCTCCGCCCGGTGAAAACGCTCGACGGCGTGAAGTCACCCCTGGCAAACAAGGAACCGATAGATATCCTCATCGTGCGTGAAAACAACGAAGGGGAGTACTCGGAGGTCGGCGGCCGCGCCTATCGCGGGTTGCCCCATGAGACAGCCGTCCAAGAAACCATCTTCACCCGTCTGGGAGTATCGCGTGCCGCACACTACGCAGCATCGTTGGCATCAACCCGGAAGGGTCACCTGACCTCGGCCACCAAGAGCAACGGCATCATCCACACCATGCCGTTCTGGGACGAAGTAGTGGAAGAAACCACCCGCCTGTACCCTCACGTGACGCTCTCGAGCGAACTGGTGGACGCGCTGGCTGCCCACTTGGTTTTGAAACCCTGGACCTTCGACGTCATTGTCGCCTCCAACCTGCTGGGCGACATCCTCTCCGACCTCGGCAGCTCCGTTACCGGTTCCATCGGCGTAGCCCCCAGCGCCAACCTGAACCCGGAAGGTGACTTCCCGTCCCTCTTCGAACCCGTCCACGGATCAGCCCCGGACATCGCAGGCAAAGGACTGGCCAACCCGGTAGGCCAGATCTGGTCCGGAGCAATGATGCTCCAGCACCTGGGCCACCCGGAAGCTGCCGAGCACCTGCAGCTGGCCTTCGAATCAGTGCTGCGCGAGGGCCTGGGCACCCGCGACGTCGGAGGACCCTCGTCGACCTCGGAATTCACTGCCGCCGTGCTGGCTGCCATCGATGTCTTGAGGGCTGTTGTCTCGCTGGATGCGAGCCCGGCCGGAAAGCCGGCAACGGCGTCGTCATGACGATAGCCGAACGCAAGCGGCCGGTTGTCGCACTCCTGTATCGGGAGGCTCTGCCGCCCGGATTGGACGAGATCGAGGAATTGGCTGACGTGCGCCTGACCACGGCAGACGGCCTCGCTGAAGCAATGGACGGTGCGGATGTGCTGTACCAATGGCATTCCTTCTCGCCTGCACTGCGTGAGAACTGGGCTGCGGCCTCATCACTGAAATGGGTCCACGTTTCAGCGGCCGGCGTCAGCCAACTCCTCTTCGATGATCTGATTAACAGCGACGTTGTATACACGAACTCGCGTGGTGTCCTGAGCCGTTCAATCGCCGAATTTACGCTTGGATTTGTCTTGGACATCGCCAAGGATTCCCAGGACTCGCTGAGGCTCCAGCAGGCCCGGCGTTGGAAGCACCGGGTCACCCGGAAGATCCAAGGCCAGCGGGTGCTGGTGGTCGGGACAGGGTCAATCGGACAGGAGATCGCGGCCCTGTTCCGTGCCGTGGGCCTGCGCGTCAGCGGTGCCGGACGCAGCAGCCGACCAGGGGATGAGTACTTTGATGAGATCCACTCCTCCCGGGATCTGGCCGTGATTGTCCGCGACTTTGACTACGTTGTACTGGCCGCACCGCTGACCGAAGACACCAAGTATTTGGTGGACGCCAACGTCCTTTCCGCCATGAAGCCCACAGCACATCTCATCAATGTGGGGCGCGGAGAGTTGGTTCAGACTGATGCCCTGGTGGACGCACTGCGCTCGGGATCCATTGCCGGGGCCGCGCTCGACGTGGTGCACCCGGAACCACTGCCGCCTGAACACCCGCTATGGAGCATGAACAATGTCATCCTCACTCCACACATGAGCGGCGACACCGAGGACTACCTCGACGATCTTGGGAAGCTGTTCGTCGAAAACCTCTGGCGGTTCAGCCGGGGAGAACCACTGCAGAACGTTGTGGACAAAAAACTCGGGTTCGTTCCCGTTCCCTGATTCCTCCTTACCTCTACCTATTCAGCTTCCAAAGGGACTTTGCCATGAGCACTTAAACGTTGACGCTCACCATCAACCACTTCATCAACGGCGCCGAGTCCGCAGGCGAGGGGACCAGTACCCGGCCGGTGTACAACCCGGCGACCGGCCAGATCTCCGCTGAACTGCGTCTGGCCAACGAGGCAGACCTGAACACCACCGTTGCTGCTGCGAAGAAGGCTGCCGGGTCGTGGGGCGATATTTCCCTGGCCAAGCGCACCGCGGTGTTGTTCAAGTTCCGTGAACTCGTCGCAGCGCACGTGGACGAACTCGCCGAGCTGATCACCGCCGAGCACGGCAAGGTCCTTTCCGACGCGAAGGGTGAGATCGGCCGTGGCCTGGAAGTCATCGAGTTCGCCTGTGGCATCCCGCAGCTGCTCAAGGGCGACTACTCCGACCAGGTCTCCACCGGCATTGACGTCTTCTCCTTCCGCGAACCGCTGGGCGTGGTGGCAGGTATCACGCCGTTCAACTTCCCGGTCATGGTGCCGTTGTGGATGGCCCCGATGGCCATCGCCACCGGCAACGCGTTCATCCTCAAGCCTTCCGAGCGTGACCCGTCCGCCTCGATGCTGCTGGCCCAGCTGTGGAAGCGGGCCGGCCTGCCCGATGGCGTGTTCCAGGTCCTGCACGGCGGCAAGGAAACAGTCGATGGGCTGCTGACCCACCCGGACGTGGACGGGATTAGCTTTGTCGGGTCCACTCCGATCGCCCAGTATGTCCATGAGACCGCCACCAAGCACGGCAAAAGGGTCCAGGCCTTGGGTGGGGCGAAGAACCACGCCATCGTGATGCCCGACGCGGACCTGGACAACGCCGCCGACCACCTCGCTGCTGCTGCTTTCGGTTCCGCGGGGGAGCGCTGCATGGCCATCTCTGTGGCCGTTGCTGTGGGGGACGCTGCGGATCTGATCGTGAAGAAGGTCGAGGAACGCGCCCTGGCCGTGAAGGTCAAGAACGGCACCGAGCCCGACGCCGAGATGGGCCCAGTCATCACCCCGGCCTCCAAGGAACGCATCGTCAAGATCGTCACCGAAGCCGAAACCGCCGGCGCCGCGATGGTGGTGGACGGCCGCGACCTGGTGGTCCCCGGCCACGAAGACGGTTTCTGGGTTGGGCCTACCGTGATCGACCACGTCACGGCCGAAATGACCGCGTACACCGAGGAAATCTTCGGCCCGGTCCTGGTGGTGGTCCGTGTCGCGGACTTGGACGAAGGCATCCGACTGATCAACTCAAACCCGTACGGCAACGGGACGGCGATCTTCACCTCCTCGGGTGCGAACGCCCGCAAGTTCCAGCGCTCCGTGACCGTAGGCATGGTCGGCATCAACGTGCCGCTGCCCGTCCCCGTGGCCTACCACTCCTTCGGTGGCTGGAAGAACTCCCTCTTCGGCGACAAACACATCTACGGCCCCGAAGGCGTCTCCTTCTACACCCGCGGCAAAGTCATCACCTCCCGCTGGCCCGAACCCACCCACGCCTCCGGCGCCTCCTACAACTTCCCCTCCAACTAATCCCCACCTCCACCCTCGCCTCGCAAGCTCGGCCAGGGAGCCCGGGCGGCGTGTGCCCAGCCCCGAAGACACGGAAAGACCCAGTGGTATGCCAATCAACGCCAAGGCCTATGTCGTTTCCTCTCCAACATCGGACCTTGGGCCTGGCGCCGTGGAACGACGGGATCCCGGTGACTTCGATGTGCTGATCGCCATCAGGTTCACCGGGATCTGCCATTCCGACATCCACGCTGCACGCGGCGACTGGGCAGGAGTTAAGTACCCTCTTGTGGTTGGTCACGAGATCACCGGCGTGGTGCAAGCTACCGGCCGAAAGGTCACCAGTCACTCAGTGGGGGACCGGGTTGGGGTAGGTTGCTTTGTTGATTCCTGCAGGGAATGCGCCAACTGCCGTGAAGAGGGGCAACAGTACTGTCTGCAGGGGGCAACGAGCACCTACAACTCGTTTGGCCGGGACGGCCTTCCAACTGCCGGAGGTTACAGCACAAGCATCGTGGTGGACGAGAACTACGTCCTGAGCATCCCCGACGGCATTTCCCTCGAAGCCGCGGCGCCCCTGATGTGTGCGGGCATCACCATGTACTCGCCGCTGCGTCAATGGCGGGCAGGGCCAAGGAAACGCGTGGCCATCATCGGTATGGGCGGACTTGGCCACATCGGCGTCAAGATCGCTTCTGCGATGGGAGCCGAAGTGACAGTCCTCAGCCAATCATTGAAGAAGCAGGAGGACGCCCTCCGGCACGGCGCACATCGCTACTACGCAACGTCCGAAGCCACAACCTTCGAATATTTGAAGGGCCAGTTGGACCTGATCATCAACACCGTCTCTGCGGACATCGACATGGATGCTTACCTGTCCTTACTCTCCATGGGCGGCACCATGGTCCTTGTGGGCCTTCCCTCGAAACCATTGAGCCAGCGTGCGTGGTCCCTCATTGGAATGCGACGAAACCTCACGGGTTCCAAAATGGGTGGCATCCGCCAAACCCAGGAAATGCTGGAGTTCTGTGCGGCCAACGGGCTCGGAGCGGAGGTGGAAGTCATTCCGGCGCACCAGATTAACCAAGCCTTCGAGCGGGTAATGGCGAGCGATGTCCGATACCGGTTCGTCATCGACGCCGACACCTTCTAAAACACTGCCCGTGGGCTCGAACACACTGTTACGCGGGACCGGGAGTGTTGTTACGTCGGCCCGCTAGCGTTATTTCCCGCAGGTGGCTAGGTAAGGCTAACCTAAATATTCTTCACTCTCTCCCATGCCCCTCCCGTTCGGGCATAAACAGCAGGCGGTTCCCTTTGCGCACTCCCGGCCGATCCACGGCAGCCCTTGGGCTGGCAGCCCTCCTCACTCTTTCCGGTTGTGGCCTCAGTGGCGGCCAGCCGACGACCACCGAGAAGTTGGCGGACACCAACCAGCGCATCGTCGTGGATAACTTCCGCGCACCCGTGGCCAACTGGGCCCCCGAGTCCGACGCCGCGTACATCCTGTCATTGTCCGGCTGCTTGGAAACCCTCACCAAGTACGATTCCGCCGAGGGAAAAGTGGTTCCCTTCCTTGCTACGGAATGGAAGCAGACCTCACCGCTGGAATGGGACTTCACCGTCCGTGATGGCGTGAAATTCCAGGACGGCACCGATCTCACCGCCGAAGCTATAGCCGCTTCCCTGAACCACGTTCTCAAGGCAAAAGTGCCTGCCAGGGCGTTCAGCCCCAGCGTTGTTAGTGCTGTCCAAGCAATCGATGCCAAGACTGTTCGCGTGACCACGCCCGAGGAGGACCCACTCGTGCCGTTCCGCCTTGCGAGCGTCAACACCGGCATTCTGGCTTCTGCGGCTTATGCAGGCGCCACTGTTGATCCCTTCGGTCATTGCACCGGCCCGTTCACTCCGGTTTCGGAGAAAGCCAAGCAGTCTCTGACGCTGGACCGTAACGAAAATTATTGGGGCGGAGAAGTGCAGCTTGCCGGGGCGGAGGTCCGCTTCATCACGAACGGCGCAACACGCGCGGCGCAAGTCCAAACCGGCGAGGCAGACATTTCCCTGTCCATCCCGGCATCTGCCCTGTCCACGCTTGGGAATGCCCCCGGAGTCTCCGTGCTGAAGGCAGACTCACCGCGCACGGCCACGCTGTATATGAACAACGGCAAGGCTCCATTCAACAACATCGATTTCCGCAAGGCATTACGCTCGGCACTCGACTTGGAGGCGTTGGCCGCCAGCGTTTACGAGGGCGCTGCACTTCCGGCCGCCGGACCCTATGCGCCTTCAGAACCGTGGGCGTCAACCAATGCGAGCTCACCAAAGCAGAACGTTGAAGAAGCGAAGAAGCTTCTCGCTAGTGCGGGATACACGACGGAGAAGCCGCTGGAAATCATCGCGATCGTAGAGCGTGCAGAGTTCGCCGACGTTGCTACAGTCATCCAGGACAACCTGAAGAGCATCGGTGTCCCGGTCAGTATCCAAGCCAAGGAATACGCCTCCGCAGAGCCCGATGTTCTAGCCGGGAACTACGACATGATCCTTAGCCAGCGCAACCGGCTCATTGACATTGCCGATCCCATTGGCTTCCTGACGGCCGACTACACCTGCAAAGGCACGTACAACCTCAGCCACTTCTGCAGCGAAGAATACGACGCGATCGTCACCGAAGCAGCCCGTACCTCCAGCACAGAGGAACGCTACAAGCTGTATGCCAAGGCCGGTCAGCTGCTGGATGACCAGGCGGTAAACCTCTGGCTCGTCAATGAACAGGCCACCGACGCCGTTCGCAGCAACGTCCTGTCTTACGTCCAGGATCCGCTTTCCCGCTACGTCCTGACCGCCCAAACGGCCAAATCCGGCTCCTAGCCAGAGAACTGAGACCGACAAACCAAAATCGCATGATCACGTTCCTTGCGAAGCGGACGGCGACCCTCATGGTCGCCGTATTGCTGTCGTCTTTTGCTGTTTTCCTGATTCCCTACGTCACCCCGGGCGATCCTGTCCGGAAGATCATCCGCTCCCGCGTCGCCGAGGACGTGGTGGATGACGCCACCGTTCGAGCCTTGGGTGAGAGCCTGGGACTCAACGATCCCCTTCACGTCCAGTACCTGAGGTGGCTGGGTGACTTCTTCAGGGGGGATATGGGGCTATCCCATATCAGCAGGACACCCGTGGTTGACCAGGTGATGCCCGCGTTGGGCATTACCCTCAGCCTGGTGATCGTCGCCCTGGGCGCCGCGGTGGTGGTGTCGCTGCCCTTGGGGATTGTGGCCGCGCTGAAACAAGGCAGTAGAACCGACAAATTGATCACTACGGTTACCCAGTCCTTCATCGCAATGCCTGAATACTGGCTGGCTCCGCTGTTGGTGCTCCTGTTCGCCCTCAAATTGTCCTGGCTGCCTTCTGCAGGTTGGAACACGGCCTCGTCCATCGTCCTGCCGGCGGTGACGCTGGCATTACGGCCCATTAGTTTCTTCACATCGGTTGTGCGCTCGGGAATGATTGATGCCCTCGAAGCAGAACACATCTCCGCCGCACGAGCCCGGGGGCTGAGCCACGTGCAAACCGTCATGCGGCACGTTGTTCCCAATGGCCTGGTCCCGTTGTCCACCCTGTTCGCGGTGTGGTTCGCGGGGCTGCTGGGAGGCTCGGTCATTGTGGAGGTGATCTTCGCGATACCAGGCATGGGCAGGCTCCTGTTTGATGCCGTGGTCAACAGCGACATCCCCCTGGCCCAAGGAGGCGTGGTAGTGGTAGTGGCGTTGGCTGTCGCGATCACCACACTTGCCGATTTCCTGCACCGGATCCTGAGCCCGAAAGTGAGTGGCGCCCTTGCGTAACCGTTCAGCGATCGACGCCGCCGCCGTCGTGATTCTCGTCCTGATAGTTGTAGCCGTGGCAGCTGCGCCATGGCTGGCACCTTTCCCTCCGGATGATCAAAACCTCGCCGAACGTCTTGCACCGCCCAGCGCCACGCACTGGCTGGGAACGGACCACCTCGGGCGGGACACCCTCAGCCGCTTGCTCGACGGCGGTCGCTTCTCTTTGCTGGTTGCCGCACTGGCCACCGTGCTCACCGGCGTCATAGGTTTGGTGATCGGTGTCCTCAGCGCCCGCCGCAAAGGCTGGATGGATGAGTTCTTCACCCGCACCAATGACGTCCTGCTCGCGTTGCCTGAGATGGTGGTGGCGCTCTTCATTGTGGCTGCGATGGGGACCGGCTTCACGTCGCTGTTGGTGGCGCTGACCGTGACAGGGTGGACGCCGTTTGCGCGGCTGGCCCGGACTCTGGCCTATGACATCTCGGCACGCGGCTTCGTGGAAGCAGCGCGGGTGGTCGGTTGTTCGCCGTCGTTCATTGTGGTCCGGCACATCCTGCCGCATCTGGCCGCACCAATGCTGGGGCAGGCGACGCTGCGCTTCGGGCAACTGCTGATCAGCGTGGGTGCCTTGTCTTACCTGGGGCTTGGCGTCCAACCGCCGCAGTCTGACTGGGGATCGATGCTGGCTGCCGCCCAGCCGTATGCGGAGAGGGCGCCGTGGGGCATCTTTGCTCCCGGCCTCGCCATCTTCCTGGTGGCATTGTGTGTGACCCTTATCGGCCAGCGGGCATCACGTCGGACCGGTGAACCCGTGGACGTTCTTGTGGCGGAGGGCCAGCATGTCTGAACTCATCGTTGAGGACCTGACTGTTCGCAGCACCGCAACACAGCGGACTGTGCTTTCCAAGGTGAGTTTTTCCGTAAAGCCGGGCGAGTTCGTCGCATTGGTGGGTGGTTCGGGCTCCGGCAAGACCATGACAGCCAGGTCCATACTGCAGTTGTTGCCTGGGCAATTGCAGATTGCGTCCGGCTCCATCAGGCACGGTGGTGTGGACGTGGGCAGCGCGCCCGAGGCAGAGCTGAATCGCATCCGGGGCGGTCGACTTGGGATGCTGTTCCAGCAACCCAAAAGGATGTTCAACCCGAACCGAACCATCGGCAAGCATCTTAAGGAGCCATTGAAGGTCCACGTCGGCCTTCGGGGCAGGGCTGCTGATGCGAAGGTGCACGAGTTGCTGGCCGACGTCGGCTTTGAGGACCCTGCGTGGGGGGCCCGGGCGTACCCGCACCAGTTGTCCGGTGGCATGGCGCAGCGTGCCATGACGGCCGTGGCCTTGGCTGGCCAACCCGAGATCCTGCTGGCCGACGAGCCGACCTCCGCGCTGGACAAGGTACTGGAGCAGCAAATCCTGGAGTTGCTCGACCGGCAACGGATCCAGCGTGGGTTGGGGATCCTTTACATCACGCACAACCTGGCCTCCGTGGCCGCCTTCGCCGATCGGGTGTTGGTGATGGAGGCCGGAGGGATCGTGGAATCGGGCGCCACCGAAGCTGTGCTGGGAAGTCCCAAGACTGCCTACACGCGCAAACTCCTGGACGCGTCCAACCTGACACCGACCAGCACCGCTGACACCGCGGCAACCGGGCGTAGCGTCCTGACACTAACTAATGTGGTCAAGCACTTCGGCTCCGGCAAACGTCGGATTTGGGGTGGCCGTGAGCGTCCAGCCTTGGACTCGGTCTCCCTCGATGTGAAGCAGGGTGAGATCCTGGGTGTTCTCGGCCAATCCGGATCCGGGAAGAGTACCCTTGCCCGGGCCATTGTTGGACTGGAAGGAATCAGCGGGGGAAGTATCACCAGGGCCCTCGCCGCAGGGGCAACGAGTGCCCCCACTGCCGTGCAGCTGGTGTTCCAGGAACCACACGATTCCTTTGACCCCCGGATGACGCTGCGCGCCAGCCTTGAAGCGCCGCTCCGACCGCGCAAGGAACTGACATCTGCTGAACGGAGCCAGCGGCTCGAAGCGGCTATGGTGGAGGTCGAATTGGACCCTGACCTGCTGGACAGGCACCCAAGTCAATGTTCCGGTGGCCAGTTGCAGCGCGTCACGATCGCCAGGGCACTGCTGATGGAACCCGAAGTGCTCATCTGCGACGAAGCCACATCCGCCCTGGACGCGCTGACCCAGCGGACCATTCTGGATCTGCTTCAGCGCCTCCACCGGGAGCGCGGAATGACCCTTATTGTCATCACCCACGACATGGACGTGGTGCGGCACATGTGCCAGCGGGTTGCTGTCCTCTTCCAAGGTCGCTTGGTGGAACTGACCGGCACCAAGAAGTTCTTCGCCGATCCGCAGCACCAACACAGCCAAGACCTCGTCTCAGCGGCGATCCCTTGCCGGGGGCTGCACCTGAAGAAGATCAGGGCAGTGAGCTAACTGGTTGGAACCGACTCTTTCCCGTGGGGACGTTCCGCCGGGCTTTATGCGTCGACCCGTGGCGATAGCGAGATGACACCGATAAGCAAGCACCCCGTTTGGAGGGCCATTTCCACGTGAGACGTCAGCTGTACGGCTGACCGAGTGCTTTTGGGGTTGGTTTTTGTCCGTATAGTCGGCGCGGCATTAAGAAGGAATATGGGGGAGGTGGTCCAGGGTCTGTGAGCCGTTGCGTTCGCCCACCCGATTCAGTCCCGCACGGATTGGTCAAGGAGCCGGCGGAGTTGAGCGACCGGGTCGGGGACCTCGGGTCCATGCGAGAAAATCATTCTTGTTGGTTCCAACCGGCTGAGTTTGAGCAGTGAACGTTCAGCTTCGGCGGCATCCGCCGTGAACTGGGAAGGACCACGTGTCATGGCCCCGTTCGTTGTGCCTACTGTGTCCCCGACGAACAGGACGCCTGAGTCGTCGTGGAGCAGACTGAGATGACCGGCTGTGTGTCCTGGTGTCAGTAGGGTGCGCATTCCGCGGACATGGTCCCCGTCCGAGAGCGGGCGGATGAGTGTATCTGATGGGATTGTGGGGATGTCGGGCCCCCCGGCCCAGATGGCCGCTGCGGGCGCTTTTGAGGCCACTTCTGCCAACCCGCCGACATGGTCTGGATGCGAGTGGGTCAGGACGAGATCCGTGATGTCCGCCCATTCCGCTCCGAGGCGTCCCAGCGCCTGTTCTATCGCCGATGCGCTGCCTTCAAGCCCTGCGTCGATCAGAACCAGCCCGGACGCGCCCCCCGCAAGAAAGCATCGAACGTCAAAGTCCAACTCCAAAGCCCCGGCTACTCCAGCCGGCAGATGGATCTGCTGGATGATCGGCTCCAGAAAGAACTGAGGTGCAGCAGCACGGGGTTTTCCCGGGTCATTGTTGGTCATGAAGGCATCGTGCCACCGCATGCCCCATTCCGGAAGGCAGTAAAGCCGGGAACGAGGTCTCACGGCGATGAGCTGTCGAAGCCCTGTCAGGTACTCCGGGCAGGAGTCAATGGTGCCTCATTGCTGCCCACATCATATTGGGCCGGGGTCCGGACCCGATCACCGGTCAGATCCCGGGCTCGGGAAAAGGCGGCGGGCCGATGATGTGGATACCGCCATTGAGCCTCCCTGACTCTCGAATGCGATTGAAGTCCACCTCCCCGTCATCCATTCCGGGAGCGAGCGGCTCGCTGGCCTCGTTGTAAAAAGCTTGCGCGCTTCCTGGGGTATGGAGACACAGGACTCGGGTTCCGTCCTGAAGGACCTTGAAGGCGTGGGGAACGCCGCGTGGTGCAATCGCCACGCCACCCGCGGAGAGCCTATGCTCGGTTCCGTCCATGTGCATCAGGATTTCCCCGGTCAGGACGTACATGGTTTCGTCGGCGTCAGGATGGGTGTGCAGGGGAGTGACCTTATGGAGAGCCATCTCGTCTTCAAAAAGAAGGAAGGCTCCACCGGTTTCGTCTTCGGTCGCCTTCCAGGTGTGCACTCCTCCGCCATAGAACCAACGTCGGGAACCTTCTCCTGGCTGTCGGACGATTGCTGATGCGGTCTTGTTCGTCTCCATGGTGTTCGCCTCAATGGTCAAAAGGAAGACTTGTGAGACACATGTCCCATAACAAGACTCATGTACCATGAATGACATGTCAAGAGGTTATGTTGAGGTCGGAAGGACGGGGCAGAAGCGGCGCACGTTTGACGCCCTTGTTGAGGCTGCCCGCACACTCGTCGCATCAGGGATTTCACCCACTGTTGACGACGCCGCGCAGGCCGCCGGGATCGCGAGGAGTACCGCTTATAGGTACTTCCCGGGCCAGCGGGAGCTGCTCGCCGCCGCGCATCCGGAAACCAGCCGGGCATCACTGTTGCCGGTGCCGCATCCGGAAAGCGTGAAGGAGCGGTTGGACGCAGTGGTCTCGGAATTCATCAGGATCATCGTGGACACCGAATCCCAGCAACGCACCATGCTGAGGCTTTCGCTGGAGCAAACTGATTCTGATGGCAACGGTCTTCCCCTCCGGCAGGGACGGGCCATCGCCTGGATCACCGAAGCCCTCACACCCCTTGAAGGGACACTGACGGAGGCCCAGATTCACCGGCTCGTCCTGGCCATCAGGAGTGCCATTGGAATCGAGTCATTGGTGTGGCTGACCGATATTGGTGGTCTGAGTCGAGAAGAGGCTACCGCCTCGATGCGATGGACGGCCAGCGCTCTGTTGGCCCACGCCCTCAGCCATGGACTTGCCGCCCACGAATGAATCACTTTTCCTGGGCGTAGTTTTAGCGATGAAGAGGTATAGGTCAGCGAGCGCGAATCGATCTTCAACGGATAGGGTCAGAACGACCCAGAGCATCCCGCAAACAGGCAATTGGGCAGCGATTTGAGAGCGGGGCGGTCCCTCAGTGACGGCGGTCGCGACATACCCGCTTCCGCGGTGGCTGGGAATATGGCAGGCCTGACCTATTGCGATGTTGTTTATGGGTCGACCTGCCCACGTCGTGCCTAGCGGCAAGGTCCTCGGGGTCCTATCGCGTCAGCCGCGCATCGCAGGCCGCAAAACCCGAATGAAGTATCACGTGACGCGGCCCCCCATCCGGGCGATGTCTTTCCATTGCGCCAGGAACGATCCTCTGTGGTACCGGCCCAGGAGCTGCGCGAACGCCAAGGGCTGCGTCAGCCCTTGGCGTTCGTATGCCAGGAACGATGATGCCGACCGCAAGCTCACTATGATGCCGACCAACCTGGCTTGGCTGAGCAGTTGTTTTTGGGGCGGAGTCCAGGGCGAACCGGACGTCCGAGTCTCTCGCCATTGCTGTTCTACACGTCGCTGCCGAGGACGTTACTGAGAATCATGGCGTCCTCCGGGGATCTTTCCCATCACGTGGTTCCGCAGCCACCGCTCCGCCCATGAGGTATCGAGCGAATCGGAGCTGACGCCGAAATGGGACACCACGGTCCCACGCAGTGCGGCTGCACTGCGTGGGCTTTCTGTGGACCACTAATGGAGAGTGGTTGGCCCGTAGTTTTTAGGCTGAAGGCTAAGAATCTGGGCAGGTAGTCACGACGTGGACTGTTCGGCGGGGAGTCATCGTGGTCAGCCGGCGGCGGGGCTATGCGCCCCGTATTGATTTACGCCGGACGCCAAAGCGATGATCATGTGTCCCCGCCCTGCCGTATAAAACCGCCTTGGCAATCTGGCGCATGTGAAGATCAGTCTTCTGCGTTCCCGACGCAATAGGCAACCGGTATCGGCCCTCGAACCGGAATGCGGCAGCTTCATGCCTCACTCGACAAGCTTGCCAGCGACGGAGTCCTCGGTGTGGGCCTCGGCCAAGGCTCGGAAGGAGTCTGGAGCCGGGGCCAGCGTTTCGAAGCTGACGCCTTCGCCTGGGGACCAAACAAAGTTGCCCTGCAGTGACGGATCAAGTGCTGGGAAGTCTGCCCGGTTGTGGGCACCGCGGGTTTCGCGACGCTCAAGCGCGCACTCCAAGGTGGCCCGCGCGGCGAGGAGCGATCCCAGCAGGTCGTAGGCGTGGGCCAGGTCGTCGAACCCCGCGATGTCCGGGTGTGCCGTAACGAAACGGGCCCGTTCCTCCAGATCGGCCAGCTTCCGCAGTCCCTCTTGCAGCCCCTGCTCGGTGCGCACCACACCGGCATGTTCGGTCATGACATTGCGCAGTTCACGCTGCAACCGACGCGCTGACTCCGTACCCTTTCCGTTCAGCAGGCCCTGCATTTCGTTGCGGGCCAGCCCGACCGCTGCCGGATCCCGACGGACATCGGTGCGCGAACGCACGTATTCGGCCACGTGCTCGCCGGTAATGCGCCCGTAGACGAGTAGTTCGATCAGTGAGTTGCCACCGAGACGGTTGGCTCCATGCAGGCCCGAGGATGCTTCTCCAATGGCGTACAGTCCATTCACTCCCGTTCCGTGGTCCTCCGGTGCTACCCAGACTCCGCCCATGGAGTAGTGGGCGGTGGGCGCGATCTCGATCTTGGTAGTGGTGATGTCCAGCATTTGAAGGTCGATCAGGGTGCGGTAGACCCGGGGCAGTTTTTTCATGATGGTCTCCCGAGGCAGGTGGGAGACGTCCAGGTAGACGCCGCCCTTCGCAGTCCCACGGCCTTCTGCGACCTCGGTGAAGCCGGCAAGGGCAACCCGGTCCCGGGTGGAGAGCTCCATCCGCTCGGCGTCGTAACGTTCCATGAAGCGCTCACCGAGTGCGTTGGTGAGGATGCCGCCTTCTCCGCGTGCCGCTTCGGAGACCAATGTGCCCGCGGCGTCGTCCGGGTCCAGCAGGCCTGAGGGGTGGAACTGGACCAGTTCTGCGTCACGTATCCGGGCACCAGCCAGGGCGGCCAGTCTGAAGGAGTCGCCGGTGTTCTCGTCGCGTCGTGAGGAGGTGTGGCGCCAGATGCGCGTGTGGCCGCCGGCGGCCAGGATGACGGCATCGGCGTGGATCTGCACAGGGGTGCCGTCTACGACGTCGAATCCATAGGCGCCGAATATGGTGCCGTCGGCGACTAGCAGCCGGGTGATGTACACGGTGTCGATGATGGGAATGCTCAACTCGGCCGCCCGGCGCATCAGCGTGCGCTGGATCTCCAGCCCGGTGTAGTCCCCGGCGTAGGCAGTGCGGCGGTATTTGTGCGCGCCGAAGAAGCGCTGGGAGATGCGGCCGTCCTCTTCGCGAGCAAACGGCATCCCCCATTGTTCAAGGTCCTCGATACCGCGGGCAGCGTGCCGCGCAACCGTTTCGACAATGGTCGGGTCGGCCAGGAAGTACGACTCCCGCAAGGTGTCGGCGGCGTGCTGCTCCCAGCTGTCTTCCGGGTCCATGGTGCCCAAGGCGGCGTTGATGCCCCCGGCGGCCAGACTCGTATGTGCATCGTGCTTTCTACGCTTACCTACAGCCAGCACCTGCACTCCTCGCTGGGCGAGTTCAATCGAGGCGCGCAGCCCGGCGCCGCCGGTGCCGATGACCAGCACTGAAGTGGACAAGAGACGTTCTGGAGCTGAAGAAGGGTTCATATCAACAACGGTAGGAGGAGTTCATCGATGTCTCCAATGAATTATCCTGCTCAGGCTGATGCGTTTATGCTATGACCATGAAATTAGACCAGTTGCGTTCCTTCGAGATGGTCGCCCGTGTAGGGCATTTCACACGCGCGGCCGAGGAACTGTATCTCGCTCAGCCGTCACTGAGCCGACAGATCGCCACACTGGAGGCCCATCTCGGTACGGCGCTCTTTGACCGTCGACCTGCAGGGGTCACGCTGACCAATGCGGGAGAGCTGCTCCTGCCCATTGCCCGCCGCATGCTCGGCGACGCGCAGGCAGCGCAGGACCAGATTCAGGAGCTTGCGGGATTGCGCCGCGGCCGCGTTCGCCTTGGTGCACCACCTACGCTGTGCGTTTCGCTGGTGGCCGATGTGCTGGCCGCTTTCCGCAGCGCCCATCCGGGAGTGGAATTGCACATCACTGAAGGCGGTTCGCGTTTTCTGGTTGAAGCGCTTAACGAAAGCACGCTGGATCTGGCCCTGGTGGTCACGCGCGGAACAGACCCCTCTGCTCCCGGCATTGAGTTGGTCCCGCTCCTCTCCGAGGAACTGGTGGTCATTTCCGCCGCCACATCGGGGTCGCCGGAAGAATTCACGCTCGAAGCACTCGCAGGCGTGCCGCAAGTGGCCTTCAACCGCAGCTATGAGCTGCGCGTGGCGACAGATGCTGCGTTCGCCGCGGCCGGTTTCGAGCCCCTGATTGCCGTCGAGGGTGGGGAAATGGACGCCGTACTTCGGTTTGTGGAACGCGGGTTGGGCGTGGCGGTCGTGCCGGCGATGGTGGTCATCGACCGTCCCGGGCTACGCAGTGCACGTTTGGTTCGTCCCTCCCTGACGCGGACCGTCAACCTTGCCCGTCGCAACGACGTCGGGCCTTCAGCGGCTACCGCCGCAATGCAGCAGTTCATCTTCGACACTGTGGACCGGCTCGCGGCACCGGGGACCGAGCTGTCGCGCCTGGTGACGGCAGCGCCACGTACTTGACGGAACGCCGGGCAGGCCGGCCAACCAAGGCAGGGCGACGTCAGGATCTGAAGGTGAGGCCTAACAGGGCGTTTTCGGTGACTTCGGGTAGTGCGGGGTGGATCCAGTATTGCTTGGCTGCAAACTCGCGGACGTCGAGGTCGAAGGCCAGGACGGTGATCATTTGCTGGATCAGGGTTGATGCTTGCGGGCCCATGTAGTGGGCGCCGAGGAGCTTGCCGGTGTCTTGGTCGGCGATGAGTTTGCAGATACCGGTGGTGTCCTCCAAGGCCCAGCCATAGGCGACGTCCCCGTAGTCCTGGACCTTGACCGTGACCTTGTGGCCGTGGTCGCGCGCCTGGGATTCGGTCATACCGACGGTGGCGATCTGGGGGTGGCTGAAGGTAGCGGCGGGGACGTGGTCGTGCGGCATTCCCTGCAGGTTATCCGGGTTCAGCAGGTTGTGTCGCACGGCCCGCATCTCGGCGTTGGCCACGTGTTTGAGCATGTAGGGCGAGGAGACGTCGCCGAGGGCCCAGATACCTGCGGCGGAGGTTGACCGACCATACTCATCGACCTTGATGCGCCCGTCGTTTGTCATCTCGATTCCGCCGGCTGGCAGGTCCAGCAGGTCCCCGTTGGGGATGCGCCCGGTGGCGACCAGCAGTACCTCCCCGGTGGCGGAGGAGCCGTCGTCGAGCCTGACGGTGATGCCCCGGTCTGTCTGATCGGCGCCGATGGTGGTCCGGCCGGACCGGACGTCGAAACGGTCGGCTGCCACGGTGTTGAACCGGTGGTGCAGGTCATCGTCGAGGTTCCGCAGGAGCGTGGAGCGGGCAATGATCGTGACGTCCGTGCCCAGGGCCTCGAAGACGTGGGCGAACTCCATGGCGATGTAGCCACCACCGATGATAACCAAGGACTTGGGTAGCTGCGGGAGCCGCATGATGTCTTCGTTGGTGTGGTAGCGCACGCCCGACGCGGTGATGGCATCGGGGATGAACGGCCGGGACCCTGCAGCGATAACCACCTGGTCACCGGAGATGGTTCTCTGCTGGGCGCCTTGGCCAGTGCGCAAGGTGCGTTCTCCGACGAAGACGGCGTGCTGGTCATAGACGTCGATGTTCGGGGACTGTGGGCCACGGCGGTATTCCTCACCGGCGGCGGCGATAGGGTCGACGCGGTTCTCGAAGATCCGGTTGACGATGCCCGGCCAGTCCACCGAGTCGACCGTGGCTTGAAGGCCCAGGCGCCCGGACTCAACAATATCCAGCGCGGTGTCGGCGGTGTGCACATACATCTTCGACGGGATGCAGCCTGCGTTCAGGCAGGTTCCGCCGAACGGCCCTTTCTCGATGATCGCGATCGACCGGTCGTCGAATTCAGGTCCGGGAATGGAGTTCCCCGACCCGGTGCCGATGATGACCAGGTCGTAGTGTCGATCCACGGTGGTCTTGCTGGCATTGGTGGGCATCTGGGTGGTCCTCACTCCGGGGTCTTCTCCACCTTACTGAACTCGGCGCGAACAAGACGCCCGTGCGATGCCTAAGTGTTCCCGGAAACCAAAGTGGTGCTGTGCGGGTCCAGCTGCTCGCCGGGTGCGGGCTGTGGAAGTCTTTCGGCTCTCATGGATGATGAGGAAGATCTTGACGGTGGCTTCGATAGATCGACTGTGGCGCCGCTGACAAGGATCGTTGGCGCTATCCGCTCGAGATGCGACCGGGTCTGGGACACGAGATCGAGGGTGCCGCCGCTGAGCACCCATTGCTCCGCACCTCGCTTGAATGCAGACCTCGTTCGTCGGAATCATTGCCGCCGTTCACGAGGTCCCGTACAAAACCCCAGGCAGGGCCGCCGGTGTGGCGGCCCTGCCTGGGATGTGTGAGTCTTTGCGCTTTTGCGCCCGTCTCTCGGGCTACCTGTTGCGATGGTGTGCAAGGCGCAAACCCCACGCCGGCCGATCAATGATGCCGGCAGCCTTTCGGGCAATGATGCTTACATGATGCCGGTTGGTACCAACAAGGCCCACGCAAGTGCGGGTGCCACCAGGACTACTCCGCCGGCGTACATCATGAGCTGCTTGTAGACGCGCTGACGGTCGTCTTCGCGGGCGTTGGCCACCACCAGGGCGCCGTCGGTGGAAAACGGCGAAACATCGACGACGGTTGCGGCGATGGCTAGGGCGGCCACCGTTCCCGACGCACTGAGTGAGCTCGTTGCCAGCAGGGGACCAGCCAAGGGGATGAAGGCGGTCAGAAGTGCGGTGGACGAGGCGAAGGCTGAGCCGACGCCGATGACGTAGCAGAGCACCAGGGCGATCAGGAGCGGTGCGCCGAGTGCAAGGGCTTGCTCGGCGAGGGTGTCGATGACCCCTACGTGTTGCAGCAGGGAAACGTAGGTGATCATTCCGGCTACGAGCAGGACGGTTGACCAGGAAATTCCGCCGATGAAGGTTCGGTGTTCCTTGATGTTGACCAGTGCCAGCAGGAGCCCGGCGGAGAGGGCCACGAAACCGATTGGCATGTGGAAACCCAGGGCGCAGACGAGCATGGCGACGATGAGTGCCAGGGTGAGGATCTGCTGGCCGTGGGGCCGGGTCTTGCGTGTCTCCAGATCGGCGTGCTGGCCCGTGGCGCCGTCGCGGAGTTTTCCCAGGAGGGCGAACAGCACCACGGTCGCGACTGACAGGATGAGGTTCAAGGTGAAGCTGGAAGCGAAGAGGGCGCCTTGGGAGATCGGGAAGCCGTTCTTCACCGCGATGTCGTGGACCAGGACTCCGGCGACAGAGAGTGGGGAGAAGCCGCCTGCATGGGCTCCGTTGATAATGAAGGCGCCCATG
Source organism: Paenarthrobacter sp. A20 (assembly GCF_024168825.1). NCBI lineage: Bacteria > Bacillati > Actinomycetota > Actinomycetes > Micrococcales > Micrococcaceae > Paenarthrobacter > Paenarthrobacter sp. A20. The sequence continues at coordinate 3,441,621 of NZ_JALJWH010000001.1, forward strand.
AGGACGGGGTGGATGCGTGATTCGTAGGCCAAGCCGATGGCGGCAGGGGCCAGCAATGCGACGGCGGCGGGGGAGAACGTGCCCAACGCGGTCAGGGACGCTGCCAGGAGGAAGAAGACCCACGGCAGTAACAACGTCTTGCCGCGCACAAGCCGGACGCAGTTCTGGACAATGATGTCGATGGTCCCGTTCCGCTGGGCCATGCTGAAGAAATACGTGACGCCGATGATAGTGATCACGATGTTGGCGGGGAAGTCGGCCAGGATCTCCTTGTCGGTCATGCCGAGCATGAAGTAGCCGACGCCGAAGGAGGCTACGAGTCCCATCACACCGATGTTCAAGGGCCATTTGGTGGCGACGACAAACATCACCACGAGGATGACCAGCGGGATGATCTGGGTGGCGGTCATGGTCGGCTCCGATTCCGGGGTAGCCGCCGGGTTGAAGATGGCACCCCCGAACAGGATGGCAACCAGACCCAGGATGACGGAAGCGGCAACCGTTATCAGCAGGATACGGCGGCGGTTAATGGGTCGCGGGGAACGTTCTTCCCGGATGTCGCTCTCTGCCTCGGGAGCTGGTTGGTAAATAGTCTTAGCCATGGTGGTTTCTCCTCATCGAGTGGCTGTTGCTAGTGAGGCTTCGACTGCGTTGCCGAGAGTCTCCGGGAGGTGGATGATGCTGGTCGCGATGGTGCGGGCTGTCCGGTCCACGCCCACCAGAAGGGTCCCTTCGTGTTCCTCGCTCCAGGTTTCGATGACCCCGGCAGGTGTCCTGAGTCTCAGGACTGCTTCCGATGTCCTGCCTGTAATGGTGTTGAGCACAGTGCCGGGCGTTCGGGCGGCGAGAGTCAGGGCAATGCTGCCGGTGATGGCCAGGGCAGGATGCGGTTTACCCATGGAGAGCATCATGACGTTGACGTCGTCTTCTGCGTCCGGCCCCGTAGGGGGTCCGACGATTGCAAGCTTGGGGACTGCCCGCGCGGCGTCAGCGGGCGTTGCCGCCATTCCCATGCGGACTGCGGCCTGGCGACGGATAAGATCCAGGGTGTCCAACTGCAGTTCAACGCCGGCCTTCCATGTGTCGAAGCGGGCGGTGTCCAGCCCCAACTCTTCGGCGCGTACAATCACGACTGGCGCTCCGGCGTCGACCATCGAGACGGTCCAGCTTGTTCCGCCGGCCACGACTGTGTCGGTTGCTGCGCCGGTGGGCAGCAGTTTTCCCGTGGTCTTGCCGGCAGGATCCTGGAAGCCGAGACCTACTCTGTATCCGGGAAACACGACGCCGGGCATCTGCGCATCCGGAACGATCGGCAGGGCGCCGGCTGGAGTTGAGACCCGCTGAATGATGATCTGGCCGGTGTTGGTGTTGCGTGTGACGATGCGCGTGGAATCGCCGGTGGGCACAACCCACCCTTTTTCGATGGCGTAGAGACCCACAACTGCCGAGCAGTTGCCGCAGTTGCTGCCCCAATCGACAGCGGCCTCTTCGATCCCCACCTGGGCGAAGGTGAATTCGACGTCGACGTCCTCTACTGCAGATCGGCTGAGGATCATTGCTTTGCTTGTAGTCGAGGTAGCTCCGCCCACCCCATCAATTTGGCGGGAATCCGGACTCCCGAAGAGCCGGGGCAGGAGATCATCCAGTTTGGCGTGTGCCTTATCCAGATGGTCCGTTTCAAAGACCCAGCACTTGCTGGTGCCTCCGCGCATCCATTCGGCTTCTATCTTCATGGTGTTCCCTGCTTCCCGTGGCTCTTTGTGAATCTGTGGCCTATTACGAGGATGATGCGGATCACATATGAAGACAATGTTGGATAGATTAGGGGGAGTGAAGACTTGCTTCATTCACAGTCGCAGCAGTCTCCAGGGATCTTCTCTTGCGTTCCTGCTCGTATCGATTGGGCTCTAAAACAGCCCCTACGAACGGTTAACTGCATAGAATGAACCAAATACGAGGAAGGATGAAGCATTGCTTAAGGATGAGAATGTGGATTTATTCGATATCCGGCGGCTCGCCCTCCTGGTGGAGGTGGTGGAACAAGGGTCCATCACGGCGGCGGCTGACATCATGATGTATTCGCCCTCGGCCGTCTCGCAGCAGTTGCGGAAGCTGGAGCAGGAAGTGGGGCAGCCACTTTTGAATCGCCGATCCCGCGGAGTGGTTCCCACTGAGGCCGGTCAGGTGTTGGCAGGACACGCGCGAAAGATCGTAGGACAGATGCGCGCGGCCCGGTCCGACCTTGGCCAAATCGCCGGCCTGAAGCGGGGATCGCTGACAGTCGGTACGTTTCCCACCTTGGCCGGTTCATTCTTGCCCTTGGTGATCCGCGCCTTCAAGAAGCGCTATCCTGCGATCGGCCTCTCGGTGCGCAGCGCCCGATTCGACGAGCTCGTCTCGGACCTGGAGTCCGGAGTGACCGGATTGTGCTTGCTGTGGGACTACCCATGGAACCGCTTCAATGATGAGTCCATTCGAATCACCGAAGTCTTCCAGGAGAGCACGGTGATTCTGGTGGCCAAGGGGCACCCCCTCGCTGACCGTGATCAAGTGACCATGAAAGAGCTCCGAACGGAGTCGTGGATAGTCCGTGCGGAGGCCCACCCGGTGGTGGAGGTACTTCACCGATCCGCCCACGACGCCGGCTTTGAGCCGAGCATTGGATTCCTGGCCAACGATTACCAGGAGGCCCAAGCCATGGTCAGCGTCGGGATGGGGGTGGCGATGGTTCCCAAGACAGCGGTCGCCCTGCAGCATCCGGATGTCAGGATCCTCAGCCTTGGAGCTGACGCGCCACAGCGACGGGTACTCCTTGCCCAGCGCCAGGACAAGGTGTATGCGCCTGCGGAGGTGGCTTTCCACTCAACGCTTCTGGAAATTGCACGAGAACGGGGTGCGGATTATCTCTGAGGCAGGGCGGCGCTCATCCCATTGACGTCGACATCAACACTCTTGGGCCTCTACTCGTGGACTTGGCCAAACCGGACGCTGGCCACCTCTGGCCGCCGCCGGACTGCCCGACGACGGCACCAAGGTGGGGGCATGGGATTCAGACCTTCCTGGGTGGTCACAGGTTCTTCCCGCGTCCCGACCGTCCGCTGCTGTTTCCGGTCCCCGTCGACGAATTGGTGACGGGGACCGGCATCCTAAGACGGTGCCTGATGGGGTTCAGGCACAAGGTTGAGACAGGCGTCCTGATTGCGGTGAATTTCAGGCGTCAAAGACCCAGCCCTTCGAAGCCAGCTCGCAGAAAGCCAAGCCACGATGAAGTCGGCGCCCACAACTCCCAAAGCCGGGAGGACATGGGGGGAATGAGCCGCAACCACCTCGCTCAAGGGCTCTGCTCCGGCATGCGCGTGTCCCGTCGGGGACGTCGCGCCCAGTACGAGGGCCACGTGGAGGAGAGCCATTGCCAGGGACATTCCCACAAGCATCCGGGCCGTACGTAGAGAGGGGGCGCGCCACATGACCCATGCGCAAGGGACGCATACGAAAGCCATGCAGAGACCCATGGTGATCATCCAGTCTCCGGCCGAGACCATCCCCAGGTGGGCTGCGATTCCGACGGACGCTGCTGCGGCGGTCCAACGTGCGTGGCGCCCCAACACTTCTGCCCGCTTGATGGGCAACGCGGCGGCCGGACGTGGCCGGCAGAGGTTCCGTGCCGTCGCTGGAGGAGCGGCATGGGACAGGGTCTCATCCATGAATCAGCCGCCCAGATCCGTGGCGTAGTCAAGTACCAGTCCCTTGCGACGGCGTTGGGCAGCGTACGCCCAACCGATGGCGGCGGCACCTGGAATCAGCAAGAGCAGCCAACGCGCGGTCTCATCCGTGGCCCCCAGGAACTGGTAATTCTGGATGGCGAGCACCAGGACGCAGATCATTCCGATCGCGGCAATGGCCGGAGCGATCCGGGTTGCCCACGCATTTCCTGCGGTTTCGTGTCGTGAGAAGAAGATGAGAATGGAGACGCTGACCAGGGAAAGGACGGCCAGCAACCCTACCGTGCCCAAGCCCACGAGCCAGCTGTAAGTGACGGCCACAGGGTCTGCCCCGGCCAGGGTAAAGGCCAACATAGCTAAGGCGATTGTTCCTGTCACCGCCAGGGAGGCTGCTGCCGGGTTGCCGTTACCGCCCTTCGTGGCGCCCAACCGTCGGGGCAGCGCTCCTGCGCGGGCAAGAGCGAAGACGTAACGCGAAATCATGCTCTGGAAGCCGATGAACAGTGCCAGGAAGCTTGTTGCCACCAGGATTTCCAGCAAACGGGTGAAGCCGGGCCCCATGGCGCTTTCCACGACGGCGAAAAAGAAGCCCGCGGGATCCTCAGCCGCGATGGACTGAACTGCATCGGGGCCGACATGGACGGTGATCAACCAGCTTGTCACTGCATAGAAGCCCGTGACGAAGCCCAGCGAGACGTAGACTGCCCGGCGAATGGTGCGGCGGGGGTCCCGGGCTTCTTCCGAGAAAACCACGGTTGCCTCCAACCCGCTGTAGCACGTCATGGACAGCAGAAGGGCTACTCCGAAGCCGGGGCCGATGATCACAGCTGGGTCGAAGCCAGCCAATGAATATCCCTGCGGTCCACCTTGAACCAGCAGGGCTACGTCCACAATTCCCAATGCCGCTACCTCGACTGCAAGCAGCAGCACCAGGAGCTTGACGTTCACTGAGATCCCCAGGTAGCCAAGGACTCCGACGATCGCGATGCCCGCGAACGTGACCCAGTATGCGTTGAATTCCAGCCCGAAGGTTCCTGCTGCGACGACGCCGGCAATCGCGTAGAAGGCAACCAAGGCTGCCAGATAGAACAGCAAGGTAACGGCGGCTGTTGCCGTGCCTGCAGTGGGGCCCATGGCTCTGGCGACGTATGCCACGAAGCCGCCGGCATTGACCATATGCCTGCTCATTGCAACATAGCCGACGGAGAAGACGGCGAATAGAATTCCGGCAATGAGGTACGTTGCCGGAGTGGCGGAGCCGTGAACAGCGAAGATGACCGGGGTGGCGGCCGCCATGACGGAGACCGGGGCAACCGCAGATACCACCAGACTCGCAATCGACAGTGTTCCCAGACGATTCCTGGCGAGTGCGGGACCACTGGGGGCGGTCAGCGTGGAATTTCTTTGCTCTGGATGTTCTTCATTCGACATTGAAGTACTTCTTTCTCTCAGATGACCACCTTCATTGGTGGCGGTGAGCAGTATTTGGTCGTGGGGAAATCAGGGTGCCAGCGCCTGAGCAGCACACTCGAAGGCTGGCTGTCGTGGGTCGATGAATGCGTAGTGGCCGGTTTTGGTGAGTGTCGTGAGGGAGACGTCTTCACCTGCCGCCAAGGCGGCGGCAGCGTGGCAGCGACTTTGAGCTGCGGGGACGGCCCGGTCATGGGTGCCGTGAAGCAGCACATGTCTGGCGTTTGTTGGCCATTGGTGTTGCAGGCGTGACGCCTCGTAGATCTCAGGGCGGTGGTCAGGTGCGGCGCCGAGCCAGGTCGAAATTGCGCCGTCATCGGCGCCCGAGCGTGTGGATGCCTCAAGGTCGGTCACTGCCGCCATGGCGACCACGAGGTCGACCGGTTCCAAGGCCGATACCCACTCTGCGAGGTACCCGCCGGCGGAGTGCCCGATCACAGCGACTCTGCTGGATTCAGCGGATGCGACAAAGGCGACCGCCCTGCGGACGTCATCGGTGGTTTCCCTGAAGCCGCCGTGCCCAGGGGGCGCACGCCGGTACTCGATGTTCCAAACAGTGAAGCCCCGGCGGGCAAGGGCCCTCGAAAGTGGTGTGTGGATCTCCCGCCTGTACTCTTCGGAAAAGAATCCTCCGTGAATACTCACAACGATGCGGTCCGATGCTTCGTGCACAAGCTGCCATACGTCGGCCACTTGGTCCGGGAGGTCGCCGTATGGCACTGTCCGTACCGAAACCTCGGGTCCGTCGCTGTGGTTTCGGTCCCAATCCGCCAGGTCTGCGAACCATTCGCTGAGCAGGTCCTCGGAGGGGTCGAGCGCCGACATCACGAGGCCAGATCCACCCGAAGGACCACAGCTGCCGCGCTGTCCCCGGCCGCGCACCCGGTGAACAAACCCGTACCGCCACCTTGCAGGGTCAGCGCCTCGATTAGCTCAGCTATCGCGCGCATGCCGGTGGGTGCTTGGGGATGCCCATAGATCAGGCTCGACCCATAGGGGTTAAGCAGGTCCGGATTCAGCTCAAGCTCCCGGCATAGCCACAGATCGTTGACGACGAAAGGGTTGTGCGTGGTGACCACATCAAGCTGGCCGGGTGAAATGGCAGCGTCGCGAAGTGCGCGTCCGGCTGCAAGAACCGGTGCCTTTGGCATGGCTCCAAGCTCTGCCCGGGCCGTGCCCACAGAAAGGATCTGTGCAACCCCGTGATTGCTCAGAGATCTGGCGCGGGAGCGGGTTGTAACCAGCATGCCGGCCGCACCATCTGCAGGGTGGGTCTGGGACCCGGAGGTCACTACGCCACCATGAACCGTCGGCGCCAAGGCAGCCAAGCCTTCCTTTGTGGATTCCCGGACACCCTCGTCTGCGTCAACCATCCGGATGCTTCCACGCGGTCCGGGGACTTCGACCTGTACGAAGTAGCGGCGCTGAAATGCCCGGTCCCCTGCAAGGGCGCGCTGGTACTGGGTGGAGCGAAGCAGAGTCATGTCGTCAAGCTGCGCCCTGGAGAATCCTGCTTCGCGGGCAACCCGCTCCGCGGTCTCAACCATCGGTTTCCCGGTCAGCGGATCCCGCGCAAAGTTATCGAGCACCCAGTCCTCCGACTGGACGCGGCCGGATCCTGTTGGGTAGACCAAATGGGGACCATTGCTGGTGCGGTCAGCGGTGACTGCCAGCACGAGTTCATCCTCGTCGCTGCCTTCGACCGTTTGTGCGGCGTGGGACACGACGGCCGCCGAGGTCGCGCAGGCTTGCGCGATCACAGGACCGCCCAGTGCGGGCGCACCGATCCGATACGCCAAGGTCGGCGTCGCGTAAAAGGCCTCAGGCTGTGGAATTGTCATGCCCAGCGCGATGCTGGTGAGGGATGCGGAGTCCACCCCCCGGTCCGCCAGCGCCCGCCGCGTCACATCGGCAGCCAGTTCCAAGCTGGACAGAGATGCCAGGCTGCCCTGCCAACGGCTGAACGGCGTGGACCAGGCAGCCCCCAAGGGGATAAATGCGCGTTCGAACCTCATGCGCGTACCCCTGTGTCTGTGGCGGCCTGCACCCGGATCAGGCGGGTCTTGCCTTCTGATCGTTCCAAAGTGCCGCGCGGAACCAACTCAACCTCGCAGCGGGCAATCAACCGGTCACGCAGCTCCCGCTCAAGGTCTGCCATGAGCGCGGAGAGATCTTCGGCCTCACCGTGCTCCACGCGGAGCTGTAGGGGTGGCACCACAAGTGGGGGTTCTTGACTCAGCAGAATCTCAAAGGCTCCCGTGGTGGCCGGCACCATTGAGGACACGACGTCGCTGATCGCTGAGGGCCAGACGTTCACACCGTTGACAATGAGGAGGTCGTCGGTTCGCCCAATGCAGGTGATGCGGGGAGACAGCCTGCCGCACGAACAAGCGCCGGTCCTGACGCGAACACGGTCGCGCGTGCGGAAGCGGATCAAGGGGACGCACTGCCGCAAAAGATGTGTCGTGACCAGCTCTCCCTCGGCGCCATCCGCCCAGTCAATGACGTTCCCGGTTTCCGGGTCGATGAGTTCGAAGATGACGTGGTCTTCGGCGAGCAGGTGGTTTCCATCGAATTCGTTGCACATTGCCGAATACACGGGCAAGACGTCGGCATTGCCAACGCTTTCATATACCTCCGCGCCGAACGCCGACTCGATCTCCTGGCGGACCGATGGGATGGATCCGCCGGGTTCGGCTCCGACCAGGATGCGCCGGAATCCCAGGCTCCGAGGGTCCTCGCCGAGTCGGTTCCGCATGTAGTCGATGAGGTAACGCGCGAAAGACGGTGTACAGGAGAGGACGGTTGCGCCAAGGTCGCGTGCACTCTGTACCAAGCGGTCTGTAGCGCCAATACCAACGGGGACGAAGGTGGCCCCGGTGCGCTGCACTCCTTCGGCCAGTGGCAATCCACCGACGAAGAAGCCCAACGCCAGCCCATGAATCACCACATCGTCTTCAGTGACGCCCTGGCAGCGGTACACACGGGCCGCAACCTCCGCCCAGGCGTCTGCGTCTTTTGCCGTGACGCCAACGTAGCTTGGCCGTCCGGTGGTTCCGCTGGACGCATGGACTCTCACTACATCCCTCAGCGCTGCAGCCGCGTGGTCGCCCAACGGTGGGGTAGTCAGCTGGCTTTCGCGAAGTTCAGACTTTTCCGTGAACGGAAGGGCGGCCAGGTCTGCGACGGAACGGATCGCGTCGAACGCTGTGCCGGCGTCGGCAAACTTCCTCCGATAAAACGGTGAGTGCCCTTGAACGTATTCGAGTTGGGCCCTTAGCCGTTCTTCCTGGAGGAGACGGACCTGGTCGCGGACGAGGCCCGCGGTCTCCGTCGTGGTGGGGTTTGATTGCATTATTGCTCCTGATGGCTGTAAGGCGCGGAGGCCTGGGGAGCGAGCCTGCCGCTGGTGTCATTGCGCCAGGGACCGGTGCCGGGTGACGAGGGCCGCGATCTGCTGCTGCAGTTCGAGGTCCTCTGAGATGACCAGCACCAGCCCCTGGCTGGTTTCCTCTGCCCCTGTGGAGGAACCGGTGTGGGCCGTTTTGAAGAGCGCGTGCGCGGACCGGCGCACAAGAACCCTTGCACTGTCCAGCAATGCTGGAAGGTTGACGTCCTCGTGGAACGCCCACGTGTCCAAGACGCCGTCAACGGCCGCCACCAAACCCGCCGCGAAAATGCGAGCGGCAAGTTCGGTCTCCGGCTGGGTGGCTTGGCCGCTGCTGCCTCGGTGGTCGAGCTGGCCGACGAGGAATTCCTCGATGGCCAGCTCGTAGGCACGGTCAGCGATGCGTTCGTGATCACGCAGCGCTTGTTCGGTGTGCACCAGCCGGTACCGTGGCCGGTAAAGCTCCGGCTGTTCGAAGTACTCGTGTGCCGATGCCAGGCTCACATCGATGGCGGCCTCAATCGGGTCGGCCGTGAGCACGTGTGCCGCCAGTGCTCCCTTGAAGCGCTGGACGCGCTCCTCGTGGTCGGGGAAAGCTGCCTGCTCCTTGGTGGGGAAGTAGCGGAAGAACGTGCGGGCCGCAACGCCGGCCTCCGCTGCAATCTCCTCGGCCGTGACGGCGTCATACCCGCGGTCGATGAACAATTTGATGGCGGCGGCTGCAATCGCGTATTTACGACGCTCGCTCGTTGGCGACATGGGCTGGTACCTCCCGGTTGTGCTTCTAACAGTGACTCTGGCAGTGTCCCACGGCCTCCGCGGGTGGCACGTCGATTGCCGGACTCTGTGTGAAGAACCCCGATGGTTTGAGTGCGAATCCCATCCGCGCTACGGGCATGACTGGCCAATCCTCTGGGCGGACCAGGTGGTGATGGCCCAGTGTGTACCAAAGGACGACGTCCTGATCACGGATGTTCCGGTCCTCCGCAGTCCAGACTTGAAGTCCGTCGGCCCCTGGATCCTGGTTGGGGAACATCCCGGCAGGGTACTTCTCGTCCTTGTTCCAAGGTGTCACCCACAGATGGTGGTACATGTACTCAGCCCGGGCGGCAATGGATGATCCCGGCTGGGCGTAGGGCTTGCAGTTCTCACCCGGCACCAACCGGTAGCCGGGGGTTCCGCCCAGCGCATTCTTAGTAGTGGAACTCTCGATCACCCATGAACGGGAGGTCTCCAGGTTCAAGTCCCGGATGGCTTCCAACTCGGTGTTGAAAGTTGTCTTCACCGGATAGAAGGCGTTTCCGTAGGGGTTGCTTGGTCCCAGGGGGTCCGCATGGGTATTGACCTCGGTAACGCGGTTCTGGATGCCGTCCACCATCGGATCCAAGCGGACGCAGAAGAAGTGCTGATGGTGGGGCGCGTACAGGTTCGGGCCCAGTTTGGTCCCGTGCCGGTTTGTTTCTCCATCGTGCAGCGCACCGGTCTGGACGATCCCGGTAGCCTTGACTTCCAGTTCCATGGTGCCGTCCTGATAGAAGTACCAGTAGAACCCATATTCGTAGTTGCCGATGGTGGATATGGACGAGATCACCAGGCGCCGGGAGCGGCGGACTTCGGTCTTGTCGGTGCGCTGGTCGTAGTGCTTCCAGAGGATCCCGGCATCTTCCTCATGGAGGCAGATCACGTTGTTGCGGGGATCGAGGTCACCTTGGGCGCTGATGACCGTGGAGTCGAAGTAGTAAATCTCGCCGAGGCAGTCGCACCCAAGTTCCAAGGCGTTGGCGCACATTCCGAGCCCGTATTCACCAACATCAAATGCGTTCTTACGACGCTGGGTGAGGGATGTGTCACCATACGGAACGGTCATTTCCGCGATGGAAGCACGGTACATGATCGAGCGATCGTTTCCGTTGTCGTTATAGCGGATGTCGTGCAGAACCAGGCCTTCACGCTGGCTGAAGCCGACCCGGAAACTCCACTTCTGCCAGTTGACCTTCCAACCCTCGACCGTGAAACTCGGCCCTTGCGGCTGGACAATGTCGAGGGGCTTGATGTCCTCGCGCATGGTGTCGATGAACTTGGCCCCATAGTTGGCGTCTTCCATTGGGACCGGGTAGACGTCCTCGTCCTCCAGCCCCACCAATTCCAGCGTGTCAAGGTCGATGAGGGCCACCAGCCCGTCCACCGGGTGGGCGTACTGGTTGTCGTCGTTCTGGGATCTCATGTAGAAGACGCCGCGGGCGATGCGCCGCCCTTGCTCTTCTTCCACCCCAAAGTTGCCGGCGGACCAAGGATCCACCATGACCATGGCGCGCTGTTGGAGGTCCAGGCCACGCTTGCGCAAGGCTTCCTGCACGCGAGGGTCCGACTTCGTTTCTATCTCGATATCGACGAACTCGTCGATGGTGATGGCCGGTTGTTGGCCCGGCATGTCGGTCCAGGACAGAACTGTTTCCTTGCGGACATCGACACTGAGCAAGTGGGTCACCCGGCGGCGTCCATCGAGAAGCAGCACCTCTGCTTGTCGCTCGATTTCCGCGCCGCTGGCCATTTGCTGTTTGGTGGGCTCAGTTAGTTCGATCGAAGCGAACCGCATGTGGTATTCAAACCGGGCGTCGTGGCGGACCGTGGCGGCCACCCGCTCGTATTCATCAGGCGACAGCGGATCCAGCGGGTGTGCAAATTCTGTGAGTTCCTCTGCACGGGTTGCGTACCGCTCACGGAGGGTCTGTACTTTGCGGGCCCTGGTCACCGCGCGCTCGGGCGACCTCCGCGTGTCGCCAATGGACAGCCCCATTGCCTGCTCTTCCAGGCGAAGGCTTTGAGCCTCAATTGTTTGCTTGGTCATTTCACTTGCTCCTCTTCATACACAGCTCAGTAGGCAATGCACACCGACTTGGTCTCGGTGTAGTGTTCGATCGCCGCCTTGCCATGCTCACGGCCCAAGCCTGACTGCTTGAAGCCTCCGAATGGCATGTTCGCGTCGAGGACGCCATGGGTGTTGATCCATATGGTTCCCGCTTTGAGGCGGGGTATGAGTTCGTGCACCCGACTGATGTTCTGGCTCCAGATGCTGGCGGCCAAGGCGTACTCGGAGTCGTTGGCCATCTCGACGAGCTGCTCAATGTCGTCGTAGGGCATGGCGACCAGTACGGGACCGAAGATTTCTTCCTGCACCACCTTCATCGAATGATCGGTGTTCGCCAGGATGGTCGGTTCCACGAAGTAGCCGGGTCCGTCTATGGCATTTCCTCCCAGAATGACCTCGGCGCCTTCTGCGCGGCCCGATTCGATGTAGCTGCATACCCTGTCACGCTGTTCGGCAGAAATCAGGGGACCCAGATGAACATTGGAGTCGAAAGGGGAACCGATGCGGAGGCTGTCGGCCAAGGATGTGATCCTCGTCAGGTACTCGTCGTAACGACGGCGGGGCAGATACAGCCGTGAGCCGGCAACGCATTGCTGTCCGGAATTGAAGAACAGCGCGCGCAGCATCCCCGCGCCGATGAATTCCGGATCAATGTCGTCGAGGACCACTACCGGGGACTTGCCGCCGAGCTCAAGAGAGGTCCGGGTCATGTTCTTCATGGCCTCGATACCGATTTGCTTCCCGACGCTGGTCGAACCGGTGAACGCGATCTTGTCGATGCCCTTGTGCTTGCTGAGCGCCGCACCCGCTTGGTAACCCAAGCCCGTGACAACATTGAGGACGCCTGACGGGAATCCGGCCTCAAGGACCAGCTCGGCGAGCAGCAGCGCGGTCAGCGGTGTTTGCTCTGCGGGTTTGAGCACCACAGTGCACCCGGTCGCAAGCGCTGGCGCTACCTTCCATACGGCCATGAGATGGGGGAAGTTCCACGGCACGATGGCAGCCACAACGCCCACTGGCTCACGCCGGGTGAAGGCATGGAACCGCGTGCCGTCGTCGTCGGTTGGCGAAAGGTCGAAGGTGCTGCCCTCGATCTTCGTGGCCCAACCGGCCATGTAACGGACGTAGTCGGCTGCCATGCCGACCTCGACCGTCCGTGCGACGTCGAGAAGCTTTCCTTGTTCCAGGGCCTCCAAAGACGCGATTTCCTCGCCCCGCTCCTCAATGAGGTCGGCGAGCCGGTGCATCAGCTGGGCACGATGATGCGGCAGCACCGATCCCCACGGCCCCTCCAGCGCTGTCCGGGCTGCGCGCACCGCCAGGTCCACGTCCGGCTCGTCGGCCGCTGGAACTTTGGCTATGAAACAGCCAGTAGACGGATCAAGAACGTCTATCTCCGCGCCACTGACGGCATCCACCCACTGGTCCGCGATCAGCATCCGATGCTTACGTGAAAGGAAGGAATCCAGGACTGGGGGTGGAACAAACTCTGTTGAAACAAACATATGACACACCTCACTAAATGACAGTAAATGCCACATTAGTGGCAGGGACTGACAAGCGCAAGGTCTGGGTGCTTCCAACAACAAGAATTGTTCGGGTGGGTGTTCGCGGCCGCCGATTTGCAACCCGGCCAAGGCGACGTGCTCAGCCGCCGGCGGTCCGCGCCTGATCACCGAGCCGCATAGCAAGCTTGGCGCCGTAGACCTGCGCTTCCACCAGGTCGGTGACCGGCGGCATAGTATCTTCGACCAAGACCAAGACCAAGCACGAGCCGTAGGAAGCCTCCGGGTCGAAGCCGTCCAGGCCGAAGAACTGCCGCTGGAAGTCTTCGCGACGCAGGCCGACGCAGGGGTAGGGCTTCGTCTGCCAGTAAGCGCGCTCGAAGCCGTAGCCGTAATTTCCCCTAGAACAGCGGCCAGGGCACCGCCGGCATGTCACCGCTCGGAGCGGGAAACTGCCCTGCCAAGCGCAACCGGTCACAGCGCGCGGCGAGCGATGCGATTTCTTCATCGCTGAGCAATTCAGCCAGGTCCAGGCCAAGCGCGCCATGCAGCCCTTCGCTGACACGATCGATACCAGCGCGCTCCTCGGCTGTGAGAGTGTCTCCCAGCCATCCCCACAGCACTGTGCGGAGCTTGTGTTCACTGTGAAAGGTGAGCCCATGGTCGACTCCGTGCCGGTGCCCGTCAGGCATGGCAAGAACGTGGTTGCCCTTGCGGTCAGCGTTGTTGACCAGCACGTCGAACACCGCCATGCGCCTTAGAGCCGGCGAGTCTTCGTGGACGAGGGCGACCAGGCTTCCGTCCTCATCGCGTCCCTCAAGAACGTGTTTCCAGCCGGTATCCGGCATATTGTCAGCAGCGATCAGGTCCACGGGGCTTTGGGCGGGGTCCTGTTCCTGCCAGAGCTGCACCATTCCCTGGCCCAGGGGACCTTCACGCAGCCAAGTGCGTGGCACTATGTTCCAGCCCAGGACCTGAGACACCAGATACGCAGCCACCTCCCGGTGGGCGAGTTTTCCGTCGGGAAAATCCCAGAGCGGACTTTCGCCAGCTATCGGCTTGTAGACCACAGGCACGTTGCTGATACTGCCCAGGAATGTAGCGTTTGAGGCCGTCGTAATGCGGCCGGTAAGAGTCAGCTCGGCCGTTACCAGGTCCGGCGCCGGCACTAGGCCTCGGGGAGTGTGCAGTCGTGTCCGTCGGCGTCCATGGGGTACCCGCAGAGCGGGCATGCTGGGCGCCCTGCGCCGACGATCTCACGGGTGCGCTTGGCGAAGGCGCGGGCAGTGCCTACCGGCATACGCACCAGCATCATTTCTGTTTCGTTGGCGCTGTTCTCGTTGAGCGGTTCGTCGATGTCGTCAGGATCGACATCGCTGAGGGGATAGGCCTCTATGACGATCTGAGCCGTGGTTGGGTCCCAATCCAAGGTCATGGCACCGGTTCGAAACTGTTCATGAGGGGCCTCAAGCGGGTCATTGTCGACGAGCTCAATCGGCGTACTCGTAGGAACGCTGAAGGGGTTGCCGTCAATGGTGATGAGCTGGTCAAGGACCTCATCGATCTTCTCCGCAAGCAGAGCCGACTGTTCCTTCTCGAGGGCAATACTCACGATGTTCGCGCCTGTGCGCACCTGCATGTAGAACGTACGCGCTCCTGGAACGCCAATGGTGCCAATGACAACCCGATCAGGCCAGGAAAACTCGTGAACGCGTGTAGGCATGTCAGTATTTTAGGCACATGAGCCTTATGGCGTCTTCTGCCCTGCACCGCCACCCACCGGCGCATCGCCCGAACGGATGCCTTTCGACAGCCATGACAGATCACCTGCTTCTGTGTTGGTCGCGTAGACGCTCGGCCGGCTGGCGCTGTAGTTGACGATTGATACGGAGGCAGGGCTGACGCTTATACGCTGGAACAGGTCAAGGTGCATTCCCAGCGCGTCGGCGAGGATTGACTTGATGACGTCACCATGGCTCACTGCCACCCAGACGGCCTCTGGCCCATACTCGGCTTCGAAGGCTGCATCGTGGCGCCGGATCGCCGCCACCGACCGGGACTGCATCGCTGCCATGGACTCACCGCCCGGAAAGACGACGGCGGATGGTTGCGACTGCACCAGAGGCCACAGGTTTTCGGTCGCGAGATCACTGAGTTTGCGGCCCTGCCACTGGCCGTAATCGCATTCAGTGAGATCGGGATCCACAGGCGTGTAAGGGGTGCCAGCTTGGCGATCGATGATGAGCTGGGCGGTCTGCTGGCAACGCTCAAGCGGACTCGTCACGACGCCGACGACGGGCACGGTCGCGAGCCGCTCTCCGGTCAGAGCCGCTTGGTCGCGCCCCACCTGGTCCAGGCTGACGCCGATGGCACGACCGGCGAGCAGTCCACTGGCATTGGCTGTAGTACGGCCGTGCCGCACGAGAATAAGTGTTGCCATCCACCCAGCCTAGCTACCCGCCTGCAGGTGAGGGGTCTAGTTTCCCGTGTACACGCTTGTCACCGTTCCGGGCTCAGTGGTTATCGGGGCCTGGCTACGGGCAAGGCTGAGGCGGCGACGATGATGGCAGAAGCATCACCTGCGTCTTCAGGCCCGCTGCTCGATGAGGGTGAGCTGCGTACCATCGGGGTCTACGAGGTATCCGGCGCGGAGTCCCCATGTTTGCATGCGGACCGGGTGCAGACGTGGCATGCCCGCCATAGCGACGGGTACACCGGATCGGAGAATGGCGTCGTACAGTTCGTCGACATCAGTAACACGCAAGCAACACATGAAGTTGCTGGACAGCGGATCGAGGTCCGGGGCCGGAAAGAACTCCAGCTGCAGTCCGGCCCGCGTGAGGATCATCCATCCCTGATCGCGGAACAGGCGTTCAAAACCGAAGGCGCTGTAGAACGCCTCGGTCGCATCGAAGTCTTGCGATGGCAGATTTGGAACGGCGAGATCGTGCACCGGTGGCGAGGCCATGGACCAATAGTGGCACACGGATTGAACTACTTGGTTGGGGGTGTCCGCCAACGACAGACACCCCCAACAGAGTTTGATTCCCTAGGCGATCGGTGCAGGGGGCAGTTCGCCGCTCAACACGGCGAGGGCGTTGTCGGCCGCGAGCATGGCCATGGCGGTGCGTGTCTCCACTGTGGCCGAGCCGAGGTGTGGAAGCAACGCGACATTGTCCAGGTCCAGAAGCCCGGGATGCACGCGGGGTTCCTGCTCGTAAACGTCCAGTCCGGCTCCCGCGATGACGCGATCTCGAAGTGCCGACGCCAGTGCTTCTTCGTCGATGATCGGTCCGCGCGCGGTGTTGACGAGGAATGCCGAGCTCTTCATCGCAGCGAGTTGCTCGGCGCCGATCAGGTGATGGGTGGCGGGACCGTAGGGGCAGTGCAGGGATACGACGTCGGAGACGGCCAGCAGTTCGTCGAGATCGACCCGCCGGGCGTCCAGTTCGGCGGCAATCCTGGGGTCGGTTTCGCTGCGGGACTGATAGATGATCTCCATGCCGAAGGCTTTGGCCCGGCGCGCCGTCGCTTGTCCGATGCCACCCATGCCAACGACCCCGAGCGTCTTGCCCTGCAGACTGCTGCCGAGCAGAAAGAACATGCCCCACTTCCATGCCTGGCCGGAGCGGATGAGCCGTTCCCCCTCACTGAGCCGCCGGGTTGCCATGAGGATGAGACCGAACGCGATGTCGGCCGTGGCCTCCGTCAGCACGCCGGGAGTGTTGGTGGCCACGATGCCCCGTTTGGCACACGCGGGCACGTCGATGTTGTCATAGCCGACTGCGACGTTCGCCACGACTTTGAGTTGCGGGCCGGCGGCGTCGAGCAGTTCAGTGTCGACGCGTTCGGTGAGCAGGGACACAACCGCGTCTGCGCCGGCGACCCTGCGCAGGAGTTCTTCGCGGGTGATGGATTCCGCGCCGGTCCAGGCATCGACCTCATGCTCAGCACGGAGCTTTTCAATCGCTGCATCGGGGATGCGCCCCGTGACGACGACACGGCTCATGCGGTCACGATCCAGTCGCGAAGGCGGCCAAGGCCGTCACGGATATCGGCGACGTCGATACCTGAGTAGGCGAGCCGGATGTATTGACGCTCTTCACCTGGTTGGCGCCGGCCGAAGTGCTCGCGGGTACAGAAAGAAACGCCGGTCTTATACAGTGCGTCGCTGGCGAAGTCGCCGACGGCCGTGTACCCCATTTTCTCCATGACGTCGGTGACATCCGGGAAGAGGTAGAACGTCGATTGTGGCACCGCGACGTGCATCCCAGGGACGGCGTTCACGAGTTCGCAGGCAGCATCCCGGCGCTCCCGAAGGTTGTCGAGCATCTGCTGGACGGGTTCCTGGGTTCCTCGGAGTGCTTCGATGCCGGCCCATTGAACGTAGTGGGTGGTGCATGATTCGTCGTTGGTATTGAGGGTGCTGAGTACTTTGGCGATTTCAGGCGGCGCGACCGCACAGCCAAGACGTGAGCCGGTCATGGCGAACTTCTTGCTGAAGGTATACAGGATGACGGTGCGTTCGGCCATGCCTGGGATCGAAGCGATCGAGTTCGAGACGCCCTCGTAGCGGGTTTCGAAGTAGGCCTCGTCGGAGAGCACCCAGAGGTTGTGTTCCTGGGCGAGCTGGGCGATGGCTTCACGCTCGGCCGCTGTGGATTCCGCGGAGATGGGGTTCTGGAGGTCGTTGTAAATGATCGCAACGGTGTTGGAGGTAATTGACGCGCGGACCTGGTCGAGATCGATGGAGAAGCCCTGGCTCGTAGGCAGGTAGCGGTACGGCACCGCCGTGCCTCCGAGGTATTCGATCTGCGACTCATAGATCGGGAACCCTGGGTTCGGGTAGAGCACCTCCTGGCCGGGATTCATGACCGCCTGCAGGAACTTGGTAATGACCGGCTTGCCGCCAGTCATGACGACGATGTTGTCCGGGGACAGGCTGATGCCGCGCCGTGATCCGATGTCGTCGGCGAGGGCTTCGCGCAGTTGGGGGATGCCTGGTCCGGGGCAATAGCCCGTGTAACCGTCTGCGATTGCCTTGGTCATGGCTTCGACAATGTGCGGGGCGGTCGGGATATTGATATCGCCGAGGTGGAAGGGGTAGACCAGATTCCCCTTCGCCTTCCAGGCCGCCGCGGCTTGGGCGACGCTGAAGGCTGTTTCGGTGCCGAGCCGTTCGAGTCGATGCGCGAGTTGCTGCATGCAGTTCACTCCTCGTTGAGTAAGAGCCGTTGGTAGACATCTAATACGGCATTAATATATCAGAGAGGAAATGGCCCGCTCAATGACTCCTTATGTGAGCCCAGGGACGTTGAACCCTACGTGCCCCCGGGCGTCACACCGCCTGGGCACTAGTGTTCGGCGTCCGCCGCTGCCTGCTTCCTGGCATTTTTTCCGGCGTCCTTTTCGGCCCGCAGGGCCTCGGCCTCGTGTTGCTCCTCAGCCTTTTCCTGATGGATGACGTCGGCGAAAAGCTTCTCCATTTCCTTGGCCACACCAGCCGCCGAGGCAGGGTTCTGGCCGGTCACCAGTCGGTCGTCCACCACCACCTTCTCTTCGAATACTCCCGCGGAGACGTGGTGTGCCCCCTGTTCCTCGAGCCGGTCGGCCAGGTAGAACGGGATGACCTTGTCTTTCCCTGCGGCCACTTCCTCGTCATTGGTGAACGCGGCAACGTCCCGGCCTTCGACCAGCCGGAACCCGTTCTCCAGTTCCACCTTCAACAGTCCGGCGGGCCCATGGCAGACCGCCCCGACCAAGCCGCCGGCGTTGTACACGCTGGCAACGAGGTTCTGCAGGCCTTCGCTGTCCGGGAAGTCCCACATAGTGCCGTGGCCGCCAACGAGGTAGACGGCGTCGTACTGCCCGGGATCGATGACGTCCACGCGGGCAGTGTTGTAGAGTCCGGCACGTGTTGTCTCGTCCGTCGTAAAGGCGACCTGGATGGGATCATCCGGGTCCACTTCATCGCGCGGAGGCTGGCCTCCCTTGATGGAAGAAAAATCGACAAAGTGGCCTGAGTCTTTGAAAACCTTCCAGGGATGTGCAGCTTCGGCTACGTTGTAGCCGGTCTTCTCTCCCGTATCGCCGAGCTCGGAAACGCTGGTTAGTACCATGAGGATTTTCTTCATGAGGTGCTCCTTTCGTCCACCTTCCACCCTACGCCCCCTCCAATTTCGGTCCCTTCGGGAAGGCCTGACAGCGGGCCAGGATGGGTACGTTCCTCCAGAACCGAACGGCAGCGCTTGGGGATCGGATCCGGTGTCGCCTGAGCCTGGTGTTCGCGACTGCTTGATGGCCAACCGGACAATGACACATGCTTGAGTGGTTCCCTACGTCAGGAGTGTGAGTGCAATGCCCAAGACCGGCAAGAACGATCATGCCCGGAAGGACGAGTTACCGTCGACCCTTCAGCGCTCCGACCAGAAGGCTCAGGACACATTCGCCAAGACCTACGATTCGGCCATGGATTCCTACGATGGCGATGAGGGCCGGGCCGCCCGTACCGCGTTCGCTTCGCTGAAACACAGCTACGAAAAGGTAGGCGACCACTGGGAGGCAAAGGAAGAAAGGGGTCCTTCGGATCAGCGGGCGGAAGAAGGAATCACTTCAAATGCGCCCACGGCTGGGGGAGTGGACGCCAATGCCTCCAAAGAGCACCTCTACCAGCGGGCCCGCGAATTGGATATCAAGGGGCGTTCGACCATGGACAAGGATGAACTGGTTGAGGCCCTGCAAAAAGCCAATGACGCTGCAACCCGAAAAGCCCGGGAAGGATAAGCCGCCGTACAGAATTCGCGCCAGCAATCGTCCCCTGGACCGTGATTGCAGCGGTAGCCCTGCCATGGGCGGCCAGGGTCCTATTTCCCGGTGAGTTCGGCTGGGCGTCGCCTCAAGGTCTTGGTGATGGAGAGCTTGCTGGAGTACTGGATGGAACCGTAGCGGAACAGGTGGACGGCCAACCGCAGGATCAGGGCGCCGAGGATGAAAAGCATGGCGATGATGACGATCGCTTCCCCGGTGCCCAGTGTTCCAAATCCGTTACGAAGCATCGCAGTGACCGGTGCGGAGAGGGGGAAGTACGTGAAGACCTGCACGATGGGCGCGGTAGGGTCCGAAAGGATCAGGCTGATCGCGTAGAACGGGACAAAGATCAATGCCATGAGCGGGCCGAAGATGACACCGGCCTCTTTCGCGGTGGGCATGACCGCTCCAATGGCAACCAGGACTGCGGTGAACAGGGTAAACCCGCTGAGGAGAAGCAGTGCGCCGATGATGAGGGGACCGGGTTCGAAAGTTAACGAGGACAGATCGAAGTCGGGCAAGGACAGCCGGTCGCGGAAGAAGACGTAACCGACAACGACCGGGGCCAGGAAGACCGAAACCTGTACGACGCCGATCAAGAACAGGGAGATGATCTTCCCGACGATGAGCGTGGTCGGATTAAGCGTCGTCAGGATCATCTCGGTGACCCTGTTTTCCTTCTCTTCAAGGGTGCTGTTCAGCATCTGGTTGGAGAGCAGCAGGATGACAACGTAGAACAGCAGCAGGAACATCAGGGGCGGCAAGGCAGAGCCGAATCCTCCCGAGACGTTCCCATCCCGGAACGTCTCGGTCCGGACCTTCACTTCACCGCCGGCGGCCGCCGTGAGTTCGGGGGAGTTGATGGTGGCTTGTGCCGCAACGGCCAGCAATTGTTTTGCGACCGCCTCGTAGGTGTTGTTGGCGAACACGCCCCTGTCGGTGCCGTAGACCCTGACGGTTTCAGTGGCCGGGTCGGCCGGGTAAGCGAAGTACGCATCGCTCGTGCCGGCCCTGACGTCGGAAAGTGCGGTCTCAGGATCAGAAGCCTTGCTGCCACCCATGGCTGTCGCGGCTGCCTCGGAGATGATTCCTGACGCGTCCGTGTAGGTGAAGCTCAGGGACGCATTCTTTTGGGCCTGTGCGGTGGCAGAGGTGGACGTGTTGCTGGCAAAGATGAGCACGAAGATGATGGCCATCACCACAGGTATGGCGAGGGTTGCGATCCAGAAGCGTGGCTTTTTCACCGTTCTGGTGAACTCGAAGCCGACAACAGTGCCGAGGTTGTGGCGGCTCAAGGGAGGGCGCTTGGTGGGTGCTGGAGCTATTGCTGGTGAGGGTTTGGTTGTAGTGCTCATGTCAGGCCTCCGCCAAGGTGTTTTGTTCGCCGTAGACGCTGATGAAGATGTCCTCGAGGGAAACCCGTTCGGTGGTGAAGCTGCGGACTCCAACGCCGGAAGAGATGAGCTCCCTCAGCACCGCGGTTTCCGTAGCGCCGTCCTTGGGCGCCAGATCTGCCGTACCGGGGCCTTGGGCGACGATCTCGAAGAGGGGAGAAGCTGGCAGCGCTCCTTCAAAAGACAGCCGATATACAGTGCCGCCGAACTGGTCCTGAACCTCCGAAACCGTTCCATAGGCGCGTGAGGTGCCGTCTTTGAGGAGGATCACCCGGTCGCAAAGGCGTTCGACTTCTTCCATCTGGTGCGTAACCATGATGACGGTCGCCCCGCCGAGTTTCTGTTCTTCTATGATGTCCATCAGCAAGCGACGGTTCACGGGGTCGAACCCTTTGGTCGGCTCGTCCAGGATGAGCAGCTCCGGGTTGTTCATGATGGTTACACCCAGCTGGATCTTCTGCTGCTGGCCACCGGAAAGCTTGTCCACATTGAGGTTCGCTTTGTCCGCCAGTCTGACCCGCTCGAGATACTCCAGGGACCAGGCACGCGCAGCTGCTTTGGACAGGCCTTTGAGCCTGCCGAAGTAGACCATGACGTCCAGGACATGTTCCTTCTTGTACAGGCCGCGTTCCTCCGGCAGGTAGCCAAGCCGGGCACCGTCACGGGGTTCGAAGGCTTTTCCATCAATGTGCAGGGTTCCGGCGGTGGGCTGGTAGATGCCCAGCAGCGCCCTGAGCGTGGTGGTTTTTCCCGAGCCGTTACTGCCCAGGAACCCAAACGTTTCCCCGGCTTGGACATCGAAGGAGAGGTCCTTGATGACCGTCGTCGCCCCGAAATCCATCCTGAAGTCTTTGATGTGAACCAGCGGCTCGATGGCCGCGCCCCCTGCAGTCATGTCATTCACTCTATAAAGATTCTCAAGGAAAGCGCGTCACGATTCGGTTCCAGCTCACACTGTAACCGTTAGGGGGGCTTTGTTCGTTGGCAATTCAGGTCAGGTGGTCGAAATCGCCCCGCACCCAGGCAGCATGTCTCTGAGCCGAATCGTGAAGTGCGGCCTTGGCTCCGGAAGCGATGACGTTGTTGAAATTGCCGTAGATGCGGTCGAACTCGAGCCCCTCCAACTCCGCGGCGATCCGCAACGCCACAGCGCCGGATAGCGGCAAGCGATTAGGGTAGCTGCGCATGAAGGAGATCGAGCGTCGATCAGGATTGGGAAACACGCTGTCACCGGTGAGCAGAACACCTTTCCCGCCTGCACCTGCTGGCCAGTGGGCCACTGCGCTGCCCGGGAAGTGTCCTCCGGTCTGCCGAAGCGTCAAGCCTCCGGCGACAGGCCTGCTGCCTGACCAATAGGCGATGTTCGGATCATCGCGTCCCAGCCATTGACGGTCTGCATCGGCCACCAGGACAGGGACGCCCCCAAGCCTCCGCGACCATTCAACCTGCACGCCGAACATGTGGGGATGGCTGGCGGCGATGGCCAGGACAGGACCCTGTTTCATGACGGCCTCCACGGCAGCGTCGTCGACGTATCCCACGGGGTCCCACAGCAACGAGCCCACGGATGTCACCACCAACTGGGCGGTCTGGCCGATTCCGACTTTCGGTTCAGTGCTGATCCCGATAAGTCCCGGCTCGGTCTCCTCCAACGTTATTCGCTGTCCGGCCAGCATCAGCTCCTCCAGGCTGAGCCAGTTTTGTCCTTCGTCGGGCACATACTGCCGTTCATCAGTGCAGATGGGGCAGAGCTCCGGGACGGGTTCGTCACGCTCAACGGCACAAGCCGCGCAGATCAGCATGGGTGGTCCTTTCCGCCAGAATAAGGGTCCTGCTGTCCGCCTTGCGCCGCAGGCTGGTGGGCCCAGATTATTGCACGGGATCGCTTGCCAGGAAGGGCAGCGCCAGTCCGAACAGTGTTGCCAAACCCAAGCCACAGGATCACAGTGGGATACGTCAGGTCACTAACACGATCAGGGAACCGTGCAGCCGCCGTGGAGGTCAACCATGAGCACCACTTCCGACAACGTCTACCAGGCACCAACCTCAGACGAAGAACCGCAGCTTAAGCGCGTTCTGGGATCGAAACTGCTGCTCCTGTTCATCGTCGGTGACATCCTTGGAGCGGGCGTCTATGCAGTCACAGGGACCATGGCCGGAACAGTCGGGGGCATCGTATGGCTCCCATTCCTCCTCGCCTTCATCGTCGCGACGCTCACTGCATTCTCCTATTTGGAACTGGTGACGCAGTACCCTCAAGCGGCGGGGGCGGCGCTCTATACGCACAAAGCATTCGGGATCCACTTCGTCACGTTCCTTGTGGCATTCGCCGTCGTCTGTTCCGGCATCACCAGTGCATCCACATCGGCCAACGTCCTTGCCCAGAACCTGTTTGGAGGTTTGGAGGTCAACGGGTGGATGGGCGCGCCGGACAGGGGACTGATGACAGCTGTTGCCCTTGGCTTCATGCTGTTGCTCGCAGTGATCAACCTGCGCGGTGTTGGCGAGAGCGTGAAGTTCAACGTCGTCCTGACGTTGGTTGAGGTAGTCGCCTTATGCATCGTGATCGGGGTCGGCTTCTTCGTGCTGGCCCAGGGAACCGGGAACATCCAGGAAATCACTGTCTTCACGGACTACCAGGACAAAGGATTGTTCCTGGCCGTCACTGCTGCCACGTCCATAGCTTTTTTCGCGATGGTCGGGTTCGAAGACTCGGTCAACATGGTGGAGGAGACCAAGAACCCGGAGCGGATCTTTCCACGCACCATGCTGACAGGCCTTGGCATCGCCGTGCTCCTCTACATGCTGGTGGCGGTGTCTGTTGTCAGCGTGTTGTCCCCCGCGGAGCTGGGTGAGATCAGGGAATCCGAAGGGGCGGCCCTCCTTGAAGTCGTCCACAAAGGTTCCCCGGATTTCCCCATCGACAAGGTCTTCCCGTTCCTGGCAGTCTTCGCGGTTGCCAACACAGCGCTGATCAACATGCTGATGGCCAGCCGCCTGATCTACGGAATGGCCCGCCAGAACGTCCTGCCACGAGGTCTGGGCAAGGTACTGCCGGGTCGCCGTTCACCGTGGGCCGGCATCACGTTCTCCACCCTTCTAGCCCTGGGATTGATCGTGTACGTCAGCAGCGATCCGGGAAGCAACATCGTGGCCAACCTGTCCGGGACCACGGCCTTTCTGCTGTTGTGCGTCTTCACTGTGGTCAACGTGGCGTGCGTTGTGCTCCGCCGCAAGAAGGACCCGAACCGCAAGGTCTTCTTCACCTCGCCAGGGCAACTGCCACTGGTGGCTGCCGTCCTCTGCGCTTTCCTTGCGGGTCCGTGGGTCGGCAGGAACCCCATCCAATACCAGGTGGCCGGTGGGCTGATGGCCATCGGAATTGTGCTTTGGTTCATCACGTGGCTAATCACCAGAAAGTCCAACAGCACGGTGGGGCCCAGCGACCCGGAGCAGGGCCGCGGGAGGGTTCCCCGACAATAATCACTATGCTTACGATTGTGCGGCGCTTGAAGTCAGAGCCGGAAGCCACAGTATGTGGTGGAATCCGATAAAACCGGCGCCCGGGCCGCGCACAAAGGCTCCGCGCTGACAGAGGCGACGTAGCACGATGTCCCGTCACTGCGTCCATCTCCATACCGGTAGCCGCCGCCCGGACCTGGGTCCGGGTGCTACGGCGTTGACCCGGATGCCCTGGGGTGCCAGCTGCCGGGCCAACCCCTTGGTGAAGTTGTTGATGCTGATGATGGTGGAACCCACGGGCAGATGGGGAAGGGCGGCCTTGGTCAGCCAGAACATCGCGTAGACATTGGTTTTCAGCGTGTGGTCGAATTGCTCGTCTGTGATGTCCGCTGGTTTTCCCCGTGCCACTTGCTTGCCGGCGTTGGTGACCAGGATGTCGACTCCGCCCAGGACGGCGACGGCGGTATCCACCACGCCCTGGCACGTCGCCGGGTTTTTGAGGTCGCCAGGCACTTTCACTGTCTGTCGGCCGGCAGCTTCGATAATGCCTGCGATTCGGGCCGCGTCCTCTTCCTCTTCGGGCAGGTAGGAAAGGACGGCGTCGGCGCCTCCCGTGCGAAGGCAATTGCGGTGGCGGCGCCGATTCCCGAATCCGTTCCCGTGACGATCACTTTGCGGCCTTCCAGGCGGCCGGTTCCACGGTAGCTCGCTTCGCCGAGGTCGGCCGTGGGTGTCAGCTCCACATCCAGTCCAGGTTCAGGCTGGTGCTGTTTGGGCGGCGAAATTTGTTCGTAGGCGGTGACAGGCACGCAGGGATACGTCTGCAAAGTCCCGAGGCGAGTGTCTAGTTCCCGCCGGTGGGTGAAGCGCCCGACGGCGGGAGGTCGCCGTCGGGCGCTTGGTGCGTTTGGTCCGGACTGTTGTCGGATGGAAGCGGAACGTTGGGCAGCCGTGGTTCCTCGCCCTGCAGTTGTCGAAGCGCCAGCAGTGGAAACAGCAGGACTGAGAGCATTCCTGCGCCAACCAGTGCGGAGGAGATTCCACTGGTGATAAATCCGTGTTCCCGCCCGATGGTGGTCACGGCCACGATGATCGGCAGGCCCGTTGCTCCGAACAGGACCAGGGCACGTTTGACGGCACGGGTCGAGCCGCGGGGAGCAGCAAGCAAGGACGGCAAGCCGCGGATGATCAGCAGGAGGACCAGGAACAGGGGGATGAGCGCGAGAGTTGCCGGGCTTGATGTCAGCGCGCCAAGATCGAAATCAATGCCGGTGTCGATGAAGAAGACTGGAACCAGGAAGCCGAAGGCGACGGCGTCGATTTTGGTCTCGATGACCCGCCGGTCAACTTCAGGTGCCCGGGCAATGATGACCTGCCAGAGGACACCTGCGGCGAAAGCGCCCAGCAGCATATCGAGCCCCAGCGCCATGCTCAGGACTACCAGTGAACTGAGAATGAGCATGATGGACCGCATGGCGAACTGGCTGCTGGTGTGGAGGGTCCTGGTGACTTGGGCATGGAACAACGTGTGCTTTGCCCGTGAGGCGTAGACGATGGCTATGCCGGTCAGGAGAACGAACCCCAGCAGCACAGCGGACGCGGTGCCCACTTGCTTGCCGGTGAAGAACAGTGAGATCGCAATCAGCGGACCAAACTCCCCGACGGCCCCCAGGGCTGCAACGGCAATCCCCGGCGGCGACTTCGATTCGCCGGCGTCGCGGATGATGGGCAGCAGCGTGCCCAGGGCGGTGGAGCACAGGGCGACACCGATGATCACGGCGGCCTCGGGAGCAGGCGCCAGGACAAATCCGGCGCCGACCCCGGCCGCCAGGGAGATGACCCAGCCTCCCGAGGCTCGTTTGATGGGGCGACCCCGGATTGCCGTGAAGTCGATTTCGTTCCCCGCAACGAAGAAGAGCATGGCCAGGCCGAAGTCGGCCAAAGTGTCGGTGAATGGGGTGGAGTGGACCCACCCCAAAAGGCTGGGGCCAAGCAGGATCCCCAGGAGAATCTCGAACACCACGATGGGCACCTTGATCACGGGATCAAGCAAACGCGCGGCAATGGGTGCTGCAACTGCCAATGCTGCGATCAGGACCAGCGAAGCGGACAGGCCTTGCATGTCAGGACCCTGGCCGCCCCGGCCACTCCTTGCCGGCCCACGGGTCGTAGTCGGCAATGAGTTCCTCCTGCGCCGGACGTTCGGGCTCAGGAACATGCTGCAGGTTCACGCGCACCCTGTACCAGAGCGAGCTGGACCCCCTCATGCCGTCAACAAGGACGTCAGCAGGGTGCAACGCCGAAACGAGATCCGGGTGCCTCGCTTTCCACTCATCCAAGGCAGTGAGGGCCTCAGGCTTGGTCTTCGTCCGGGCCACCTCAATGAGCGGCATCGTGGACATCCGGCGACCCGAGCCATCCCCGTTCCTGGGAGCCTTCTCGGCAGGGCCCAGTTCGACCGCTAATGCCAGCAGCCCATCGAGCGAACCTGCAGCGTCGTCTATGCCGGCGTGGGGATCACCCACGTCCGAGAAGCGATCGAGCACGGTGCGCACGGTGAACTGGTCCGGCCGAGCCGTGCGCACTTCTTTCCAGGTGAGCGGTGTTGAGACGCGGGCATCCGGCAGGGAACGGACCGAGTAGGCGGAAGCGACAGTTCGGTCCTTTGCGTTCTGGTTGAAGTCGACAAAGACACTTTCACCCCGTTCCTCTTTCCACCACCGCGCCGTAGCGAGTCCGGGGGCACGGTTTTCCACTTCGCGGGCCAGGGTTTCAGCGGCAAGCCGCACGTCGCGGTATGACCATTCCGGCGCGATCCGGACCAGGATGTGGAGTCCCCGCGAGCCGCTGGTTTTCGGCCACCCCACCAGCCCGACGTCGTCGAGGACTTCTTGTGCGACGTACGCGGTATCGACGATCTGCGACCAGTCCACCCCTGGCATGGGGTCAAGGTCCACCCGAAGCTCGTCAGGGTGGTCCAGGTCCTCGGCGCGGACGGGATGGGGGTTGAGGTCAAGGCAGCCCAGATTGACCACCCAAGCCAACCCTGCGGCGTCCCGGAGGACGGTCTCTTCCGCGGATGTTCCGGATGAGTAATGCAGGGTTGCGGTGTCGATGAACGGAGGGTGGTTTTCGGGCACGCGTTTTTGGAAGAATGGCTCGGCGTCGATGCCCTTGGGAAAGCGCTTGAGGACCATCGGCCGGCCACCGGCCCCACGCAGCGCGCCTTCTGCAACAGCAAGGTAATAGCGGACCAGATCGAGTTTGGTCAGCCCGGGTTCGGGAAAAACCACCTTGTCCGGATTCGAGATACGGACCTCGGCGCCGTCAATGTCGAGGATCTCCGCTGGGGTCTTGGAGGGGCTCATGCGGTCACGCTAGCAACGAACAGCTGTCCCAGCCAGAGGAACTGAACAAAAAGTGCTTCAATGCCACCCCAGCCCGCCCCTGAATTACTCAGCTGGCCGTTAAAATATAAGTAGGTATGGTGATGGTAAAGCATCAAAGAATGGAGTGATTGGATTGTCCGGAAAATCCCCGGGTAATGGAAAATCGAAGAAACCCGGAAAGACCAAAGGTAACCCTGTTCGCCCCGACCAATGGGCATGGATTGATGCCGGTCGTCAGCCGTGCTGCTCCGACTGTTCATGGCCACCCTCCATGGCAACCCGCCAAAATTATCGGCGGCATTTGTGGAAGACATAAAAATGCGGACGTGAAGTTCAATTTCACCGCACTCGTTATGCCTGCGGGGCGTCCCATACCCCCTTTGACTGGATTTCATAGGACATGGACTGGGAGTTTGAGAGAAACTCGTGGAGGGCAACGTGGAAACAATAAACGGACAGGGTTAACACGTTTTCCTGAATGACGAGGCCACATACATTTCCCTTCCTCCCAACCCTCGCGCAGAGGTGTTGATCCCAGCCGGGGCTAAGCCAAGCCGACTATATTTGGCCATGTCAGCCCACCACCACGAACTGAGGGAGCCTGCACACTATGGCCAAGGAACTTGCCACCCAGCTCATCGAACAACTTCAGGCTGCCGGCGTGCAGCGGATCTACGGAATCGTCGGTGACAGCCTCAACCCGATCGTGGACGCTGTTCGCCAAACCGGAGGTTCGGCGAAGGGAGGCATCGACTGGATCCACGTGCGCCATGAGGAGGCGGCCGCGTTCGCCGCCTCTGCGGAGGCTCAATTAACCGGCAAGCTAGCTGTGTGTGCAGGATCCTGCGGTCCCGGCAATTTGCATCTGATCAACGGATTGTATGACGCCAACCGCACCGGAGCCCCGGTTCTGGCAATTGCCTCACACATCCCCAGCAAGCAGATAGGATCAGGGTTCTTCCAGGAAACGCATCCTGACAGGCTCTTCAATGAGTGCTCGGTGTATTCGGAGCTGGTGAGTACGGCCGAGCAGGCGCCGCGTGTGATGCATAGTGCCATCCAGAACGCGATTGGCCTCGGGGGAGTCGCCGTGGTCACCCTCCCTGGTGACATCGCCGGTCTTGAAGCCACAGCCCCCACCCCCTTGCCTGCCACGTTCCGGCCCGCCAGCTTGGTCCCCGACCCCGACAGTGTCCAGCAACTGGCTGAGGCAATTAACGACGCCGGTAAGGTCGCCATTTTCGCCGGTGCCGGCGTCGAGGGCTCCCACAGCGAACTCATTGCGCTGGCCGAACTGACCAAGGCACCCATTGGCCATTCACTCCGGGGCAAGGACTTTGTCCAGTACGACAATCCGTTCGATATCGGCATGACCGGACTGCTCGGCTATGGTGCCGCGGCGGAGGGCATCGAGGACGCGGACCTGCTGATCCTGCTGGGTACTGATTTTCCGTATGACCAATTCCTGCCCGATACCCGGACAGCCCAAGTGGATCGGGCGGCGCAGCGGCTGGGGCGGCGGACCGACGTCGACATTGCCGTCCACGGTGACGTGCTGCCGACACTCCAAGCGCTGCTGCCCTTGGTGCACCCCAAGAAGAACCGCCGATTTCTGGATCAGATGCTCAAGAAGCACGACCGCCTGATGAATAAAGCAGTAGGTGCCTACACTCGCAAGGTGGAGAAGAAGCAGCCGATCCACCCCGAATATGCGGCCTCATTACTGGACCAGGTCGCAGCCGACGACGCTGTCTTCACAGCCGATACCGGCATGTGCAACGTCTGGACCGCCCGGTACATCAACCCGCTGGGTACCCGACGGCTGATCGGTTCCTTCCTGCACGGCTCCATGGCCAACGCTGTTCCGCATGCGATCGGCGCACAAGTGGCCTTTCCCGGCCGTCAGGTGGTATCTGTCTCAGGCGACGGTGGCCTGTCCATGCTGCTGGGCGAGCTGATCACTATTGCGGCGCACAAGTTACCCGTGAACGTGGTGGTGTTCAACAACTCGACCTTGGGCATGGTCAAATTGGAAATGCTGGTGGACGGCCTTCCCGACTTTGGCGTGGATGTGCCGGACGCCAACTATGCCGGGGTAGCCAAGGCGCTGGGCTTCCACGCCGTGCGGGTCACGGATCCAGCGGATATCGAGGCTGCGTACAGGGCTGCCTTTGCACACCCGGGTCCGTCCCTGGTGGAGCTCATCACTGATCCGAATGCGCTGTCCATTCCGCCGAAGATCTCCGGATCGCAGGTGATCGGCTTCGCCACGGCCATGTCCAAGGTGGTCCTGAACCGGGGCGCGGGGGAGGCCGTGAGCATGGCGCGCAGCAACCTGCGCAACATCCCGCGGCGCTAGCTCACTGCCCGAGCGCAGCGGCGAGGTACGGTGCCGTCCTGCTTTCCTTTGAGAGTGCCACGACGGCGGGCGGGCCGGCGGCGATCACCATGCCGCCGGCGTCGCCTCCGCCGGGTCCCAAGTCGATCACCCAATCCGCGTCCGCCACTACGTCCATCCCGTGTTCCACGACGATCACGGTGTTGCCGGCATCGACGAGCCTGTTGAGTTGCTTCATCAGCAGTTGGACGTCAGCGGGGTGCAGGCCGGTGGTGGGTTCGTCCAGCAGGTAGAGCGTGTGGCCTCGCTGGATGCGCTGCAATTCGGTGGCGAGTTTGATGCGTTGCGCTTCACCGCCTGAGAGCTCGGTTGCAGGCTGTCCAAGCCTGAGGTATCCCAGCCCTACTTCCTGCAAGGTCTGGAGGCTTCGCGAGACGGACGGGAGGTCGGAGAGGAAGTCAGAGGCTGCGGTGACGGTCATACCAAGGACCTCGGCAATGTTCCGGCCACGGAAGGTCACTTCCAGAGTGTCCGGGTTGAACCGGGAACCGTCGCACTCGGGGCAGGGGCCGTAGCTTCCTGGCAGGAAGAGCAATTCAACCGCCACAAACCCCTCTCCCTGGCACGTTTCGCAGCGGCCTCCGGCGACGTTGAAGGAGAATCTACCTGCACCGAACCCCCTGGCACGGGCGCCATCCGTCGCCGCGAATTCCTTCCGGACACCATCGAAGAGGCCCGTATAAGTGGCCAGGTTGGAACGCGGCGTACGGCCGATGGGCTTCTGGTCAACTTTCACGAGCCGGTCGAGCCGGTGCAGTCCCGACACGGATCCTGTGTCCGGTGCCGTTGTGGCAGCCTCGTTCTCCGATGATTCCGGATGCAGCCTTGCGCCAACAAGGTCTGCCAGAACCTGGCTGACCAGTGTGGACTTGCCTGAGCCGGAAACACCCGTCACGGCCGTGAGCACGCCCAAAGGGAACTCAATCCCCAGATCGCGGAGGTTGTGCCTGGTGACCCCTCGGAGCTCCAGCGACTCAGTCCAGGGTCGAGGACTGCGGTGATTCCTTTTGCCGCTTCCCGGGAAGAGGAATGGCTTGGTCACAGAATCATGGACATGTTTCAGCCCGTCCACGGGGCCGCTGTAGAGGACCTCTCCGCCACCTTCGCCCGCGTGCGGTCCCACGTCCACCAACCAGTCCGCGGCCCGGACGAAGCCCATGTTGTGCTCCACCACGAACACGGAGTTCCCGGAGGCCTTGAGCTGGTTCAGGACGTCAAGCAGCGGCTCGGCGTCCGCTGGATGAAGCCCGGCGGAGGGCTCGTCGAGGACGTAGATGACGCCGAAGAGGCCGGAGCGCAGTTGCGTTGCGATCCTGAGCCTTTGCATCTCCCCGGGCGAGAGAGTTGGTGTCGCCCGCCCAAGGGCCAGGTAGCCCAGGCCCAATTCCAGGAGCACGGTGACCCTGTTGAGCAGGTCCCGGGTGATGGCGACGGCAACCTCGTTGCTTTCTCCGGAAGAGTGGGTGCGGGAAGCCGTCCCGGCGCTGGTGAGTTCTGTCGTGGGCCGGATGACCGCCGCCAGTTCGGTCATCGGCAGGGCATTGAGTTCGGCGATGGTCTTTCCGGCGAAGGTGACTGCGAGCGCTTCGGGCCTGAGCCCGCTGCCTTGGCATTTCGGACACCGGCCGGTCTCCATGTAACGCAGCACCCGGTCACGCATGGTGGTGCTCTTGGAGTCCGCGAGAGTGTGGAGGACGTAGCTTTTGGCGCTCCAGAACCGGCCTTTGTAGGGCTTGGCTACACGGTCACGCTGGGGCGTCACTTCCACCACTGGCTGCTCTTCGGTGAAGAGGATCCAGTCGCGGTCTTTCTTCGGCAGCTTTTTCCAGGGTGTATCCACGTCGTAGCCCAGGTGGGTGAGGATGTCACGGAGATTCTTGCCTTGCCATGCTCCGGGCCATGCGGCGATCGCCCCGTCCCTGATGCTGAGGGATGGGTCGGGCACCAAGGATGATTCGCTGACCGTGTGCGCGACGCCCAGGCCGTGGCACTGGGGACAGGCTCCGGCGGCTGTGTTGGGGGAGAATGCGTCAGAGTCCAGCTGGCTGGCGCCTTCCGGGTAACTTCCGGCGCGGGAGAAGAGCATGCGCAGGGAGTTGGAAAGAGTCGTTACTGTGCCGACGCTGGAGCGGGCGGTCGCCGTGCCGCGGCGTTGTTGGAGCGCGACGGCGGGTGGCAGCCCCGTGATGGACTCCACCTTGGGATTGTGGCCCTGTTGGATGAGCCGACGGGCATAGGGTGCCACGGATTCGAAGTAGCGCCGCTGGGCTTCGGCGAAGATGGTGCCGAAGGCCAAGGAGGATTTTCCTGAGCCGGAGACTCCGGTGAAGGCTACGATTGCATCCCTGGGGACGTCCACGTCCACGGTGCGGAGGTTGTTCTCGCGGGCTCCCCGGACTCTGACAAAGCCATCTTCAGGGTCTGCAAACTGTGGGGTCGGCTGGTGGGGAATGGGCCGCTGCGAATTTCTCAGTTTACTGTCCATTGGAATGACTCTATCGGCGTCCGGGGGCCTTCCGGGCCGTGCCCTCCCTCTAGCGCATTCGAACGCTCCCGCTGGGACCTCACACCGCACTCCTCCATCACTTCGGGAGCAAGGAAGCGCTACTGGAAGCCGTGCTGGTCCTCCGCGAAGAGCGCGAGGGTCCATGGCGTAAGGAACTGATCAGCGAGAAGGGGTTGCTCGAAACCGTGCCTGCCGTCATGCGGCACAACGCCGGAATCCGGGGCGTCATTCACCTTGACGCGACCCTGCGGGCAGAAGCCATCAGCCCCGACCACCCGGCCCACGGCTTCCTCCTACGGCGCAACACGGATTTTGTTGACTCGGTCCGCTCTGAACTCGAACGCGAACTCGCCGCCGGGCGGCTCCGGGAGGGCTTCGCACCATCGGTCCTGGCCCGCCAGATCACCGCATTGGTGGACGGGATCCAACTTGCCTGGCTCTACGACGAATCAGTGGGCATGGCCGAACATCTCCAGGCCTACATGGACCTGATCAAGAAGAACTGACCTACCGCCGGCAACTCCCGTGGTGCGATCCAGCCACTAGGAGGACAATGCGCTTCATGGCTGCAGAAAACATCAACGAAACAGTGGTTCAACGGCTGATCGACTGCATCAACGATCGCCACATCGAGGTCATGGATGAGCTGTTCCACGACGACGCCGTCATGCACTGGCCGCAATCCGGCGAAGTGGTGCGCGGCGCTGAAAACCGGCGCGGCATCTACAACGCCTTTCCCCAGCTCCCCACCATCACACCCCGCCGCCTCCTCAGCGGCGGGAACCTGGTGGTGGCCGAAGCGCTGCTCGACTATGGGGGACCAACCTATGAGACGGTGTTCATCTTCGAGTTCCGGAGCGGCCGGATTGCCAAGGAAACTGCGTACTGGAGCGAAGCCTTCCCGGCCCCGGAGTGGCGCTCGCAGTGGGTTGAGACCACCGGCGGCCAGCCTCGCTGATCTCAACGAGGGGGCTGGTACGCCCATTCCGCTGAGGAAGCCGCGGTCACGGGGGCTGGTTCGGTGGTTGGACTACTCGGCAGAAGGCCGGCGTCGTTGCTGCTTGGTGGCTGACCTGAGCTCCTTGGCGGCACGGTGGCGGCGGGCCGAGCCGCGCGTGGGTTTGGAAGCGCGCCGGACGGTTTCGGGGACGAGGCCTTTCCCGATGAGTCCGGCGAGCTTTGCCAGCGCGATTTCACGGTTGCGCAGCTGGGATCGTTCTTCGGAGGCCGTCACTGTGATGACTCCCGCGACCAGTTTCCGCCCCAGACGCTTGAGCAGCAACTGCCGCTGCTCATCGGTCAGCGTCGCAGAACCCGCGAGATCCCAGATTAACTCCGCCCGGCTGTCGGTGGTGTTCACATGCTGGCCGCCTGGTCCCGAGGAACGCGAAAACCGCCAAGCCAATTCCGAGGCGGGAACCGTCAGGGAGGGGGAGATTTCCAAGTCCATGGAACAAGGGTCGCACGTCCCGCATGTCCGCCTTCAACGTGTCCCGCTGACATTCCGGGACACGTTTTTAGGAATTAGGTAAGCCTAAGCTAATCTTTCATTTTGTGATTGAACTGAGTGAACTCTCCGGGCTCGAAGCCACGGACCTGGTCCTCCGCTATGGGGACAGGGACGTAGTGCACGGCGCGGGTCTCCGCCTTGAGCCGGGGCGCATCGTTGCCTTGGTGGGCCCCAACGGAAGCGGCAAATCCACGCTGCTTCGCGCACTCGCGCGGCTTCATGAGGCTTCGTCGGGTTCCGTGACAGTCCGCCCCGAAGGCGGGGAGGCATCGGACGCCCTGATGATGAAGAGAAGCGACTTTGCCCGGCATGTGACGTTGCTCTCGCAGAGCCGCCCCGTCCCGCATGGCCTGAGCGTCCGCGATGTGGTTGAGTTCGGCCGCCATCCGTACCGCGGACGGTGGCGGGCCGCAGATCCCGAGGGGCCCGCCGCCGTCGAGCGCGCCATGAACCTGACGGGTGTCGCTGAGCTCGGCGACCGGGGGGTCCACGAACTCTCCGGTGGCCAGCTGCAGCGGGTGTGGCTGGCGAGTTGCCTGGCACAGGACACGTCCGTGCTGCTGCTGGATGAACCGACCAACCACCTGGACCTGCGCTACAAGGTAGAGATCTTCGACCTCGTCCATGACCTCGCCCGCGTCCACGGAGTAGCAATCGGCGTGGTCCTTCATGACCTTGATGAAGCAGCCGCACTGGCCGATCATGTGGTGGTTCTCTCGGAAGGACGGATTGCAGCAGCCGGTCCTGCCCCCCAAGCACTCGACGCAGCGCTGTTGAGCGAGGTCTATTCAATCCCCATCGTGACCCACACTGACCCTCTCACCGGAAGGCTGCGGACCCGCGCAGTCGGACGACACAGCGGCAGCTGAAGACCTTCAACACAACATAAGCACCCCAACACGAAAGGGACCCTGTGTCCATGAAGATCCACAAAGCCCTGGCCGCAACTGCTGCCTTGGCAGTCCTGCTCACTGGCTGCGGCACCACCGAAGGCCCTGCCAGCCAGGCTTCCAGCACTTCCGGTGCCGGCGAAGCCATCACAGTCACCGATGCCCGCGGCACCGAGGTCAAGCTCGACGGCCCCGCCAAGCGCGTGGTCGGCACCGAATGGAACGTGGTGGAGAACCTGACCACCCTCGGCGTCATGCCGGTGGGCGTTGCGGACATCAAGGGCTACAACGCCTGGGTTACCGCCGGCAAGCTGGACAGCACACCCACGGACATCGGCACGCGCAACGAGCCCAGCTTCGACACCATCGCATCCTTGGATCCGGACCTTATCGTCGCCACCACCGATCTCACTGAGCCCGTCATCAAGCAGCTCGAAGAGTTGGCACCGGTGGTTGTGGTCAAGTCGGCAGACGGCAGCCGCCAGATTGCACAGGCCGAGGACAACCTCAAGCTCGTCGCGAAGGCCACCGGTACAGGGAAGAAGGCCGACGAGGCCATCGCAGCGTTTGACGCCGCCGTCGCCAAGGGCAAGGCTGACCTCGAGAAGGCCGGCCTTACCGGATCCCGCGTCGCGTTCGCAGACGGCTGGGTAGCCGACGGCAAGGTCTCCATCCGCCCTTACACCACGGGATCACTGCTGACCGACATCAACACCGAATTGGGACTCGTCAACCCTTGGACGGTTGAAGGTGACCAGGCTTACGGCCTGGGTGCGACGGATGTCGAAGGCCTGACCGCAGTCAACGCCGACCACTTCGTCTACATCACCAACAGCGCTGATGGTGACTTCACCGAGCAGTTGACTGACAACGCTGTCTGGAAGTCCCTTCCGTTCGTGGCCTCCGGCAAGGTGCACCGCCTGGCTGACGGCATCTGGATGTTTGGCGGACCTGCCTCGATGACCCAGTACGTCGATGCCATCGTCGCTTCGCTGACCAAGTAGTTCCACCGCATGACCGACACTGTGAAGAGGCCCGCCATGACCGTTCCCACGGCCGTGGCGGGTGCTCCCGTACCCGCCGGGCCGAATGGACAAGCGGCCCGCCGTCCTTTCGGACCGCTTCTGGTGGCTGGCTCCGGGGTAGTTATCCTGGCCGTCTTCGCGATGATCCACCTCACGCAGGGAACGGCCGACGTCGGCCCTCTCCAGTTACTGGGGCTGCTCACCGGAAGTGGTTCCGATCAGGAGGCCGCAGTGTTGGTCGCCTCGCGCATTCCGCGACTCTTTGCCGGCCTGCTGGTCGGTGTCGCTTTGGGGGTGGCCGGGGCAGCACTGCAGTCGGCCACCCGCAACGTCCTGGCATCTCCCGATACCCTCGCAGTCAATGCCGGCGCGCACTTCGCCATCGTGGCCATCGCCGCGTTTGGCCTGACTCTTCCGTCGTTGCTTTCCGGTGGCGTTGCCTTCATTGGCGGCCTCGCCGCGGCGTTGCTTGTGCTGGCGTTGTCCGGCGGGGGAGCGAACGGCAATGGAGGTCCCATCCGCCTTGTCCTGGCGGGCACGGCGCTTGCCCTTGGCCTGCATTCGGCCACCAGCGCGCTGCTGTTGTTGTTCAGCCAGGAAACCACCGGCCTTTACGCCTGGGGCCAGGGCAGCCTGTCCCAGTCACGCACTGACGAACTGTTCCAGTTCACTCCCGTCATTCTTGTGGCCGTCGCCGGCCTGCTTCTCCTTGCCCGCAGGATGGATCTGCTCGGCTTGGGCGACGACGCTTCCAGGCTGGCAGGTGCGGATCCGCGCCTGGCCCGGGTTGGCGCCGTCGTGCTTGCAGTTGTCCTGTCCGCGGCTGCAGTAACGATCGCCGGACCGATTGGTTTTGTGGGCCTCTGCGCCCCGGCGATCGTGCGGCTCCTGGCCTCCCGGCTCCGTGGACTGGGCAGGCATCGGGCCTTGCTTCCCATCTCCGGACTGGCAGGTGCAGTCGTGGTTATCGGTGCTGATGTCCTGGTGCGTGGCCTGTTCGGTGCACAGGCCGGCGTGGAAGTACCGACCGGTGCGGTCACCACTGTTTTTGGTGCTGTTTTCCTGGTGATCCTGGCCATGAGGATGTCCGACTCCGGATTGAGCGGTGCCGGGGACGCATTGGCGCGGCTTCGTTCGCGCCGGTTCTTCCTGGCTGTGCTGATCAGCCTGCTGGTTCTGCTGACCGGCCTCCTGGTGGCCGGAGCCTTGTTGGGTGATGCGAAACTACTGCTCGGCGACCTCCTTAATTGGCTCACCGGCCAGTCCGGAAACCGTGTCAGTGCCGTGCTGGGTACGCGGATGCCGCGCGTCGTTGCTGCGGTCCTTGCCGGGGCCGCGCTGGCGCTTGCCGGCGCCCTGATCCAGGCCGTATCCCGGAACTCCCTCGCCGAACCTGGCATTCTTGGCGTGTCCGGCGGTGGCGGGCTCGCAGCAATCATCGTCATCACCACTGTCCCGACGGCCAGTTCCTGGGTGGTTACCGGCTCTGCACTAGGGGGCGCCGCACTGTCCGCCCTGCTGGTCTTCGGGCTGGCGTTCCGGGGCGGGCTTCAACAAAACCGCTTGGTGCTGATTGGTATCGGCGTCTCCGCCGGGTTGGCTGCGATGATTACTGTCCTGTTGGTGAGTACGGACCCGTTCAACCAGACCAAGGCGCTGACGTGGTTGTCCGGTTCCACCTATGGCCGCAACTTTGCCTCCGTCCTGCCGCTGCTCCTTGCGCTGCTGGTCTCCCTGCCCGTGCTGGCCGGGATGAGGCGCGACCTGGATCTGATTGCCGTGGACGACGATTCGCCCCGGGTGCTGGGCATCGGACTGTCCCGATCCCGCTTACTCCTTCTTTCGGTGGCCGTCCTGTTGACGGCAGGCGCAGTTTCATCCGTGGGGGTGATCGCGTTCGTGGGACTGGTGGCACCGCACGCCGCCCGGACGTTGGTGGGTGCACGGCACGCCCGGGTCCTTCCCGTGGCTGCGCTCATCGGCGCCTGCACCGTGATGTTCGCGGACGTGATCGGCCGGACGGTTATCGCTCCAGCCCAAATACCTGCCGGCATCATGACCGCACTGGTGGGCGCGCCCTACTTCGTGTACCTGCTGTGGCGCTCCAGGGTTGACAGGACGTTCTGAGTCACTTGATGCGCCCCCTGCCGGCACTGGCCGCCAGAGCATAGGATCGACTGTATGGCCGGATCCGTGGATGTTCTTGGCCCCATCCTGGAAATGATGACGTGGGTGGGGTTTGTCCCGGGCGTGCCTCTGTTGATCAGCGCTTGGGTTATCGCAAAGCGCCGATGCGTATGGGTGACCGCTGATGGCGAACGGTTCGCCGCGGGCGGTTTTTTGGGGCTCCACTGGGTGGACCAAGCGAACGAAGAACAGAAAGTCCTGCTCGATGTTCCGGCCGAGACGGGGACCCTTGATTCCGGACCGGTGCTGGTGCACTACGACATCTGCCATCCGGCACGATGTTCCCTTCGGCCGCCGCGCCACGATAACACCGTTTTGATCCTGGGGTGGATGCTCACCGGGGTCGGCATACTGAGCACCCTTGGCGGGTTCGTCCTTCTCCTCCTCTAGCGTGGACCTCTTGAATGCCGGATCGCTCCGGGGCTAGCATTTCCGCGCGCGGTCAACGCGCACTTTCACCGCGCACGGATAAACCGAGGAGACTGCTATGAGTGCAACGAAGGCAACCCTGATGGTGGACTTGATCATCTCCCTGGATGGATACGCTTCCGCCGAGGGTTGGCCCGGCTGGTGGGGACTGGAAGGGCCCGAATACCTGGCGTGGCTTGAGGAAGAGGGTAAGAAGGACTTCACTACCCTCATGGGCGCCAACACCTATCGGCTGATGTCGAGTATGTCCGAGGAGGCTTCTGAGGACAGTTCGGGGTTTTCGGAGGAAGAAGGAGCCAGCTTGACGGGGCTGGCTGCCATGCCCAAGATCATCTTTTCCTCCACCCTGAAGGAACCCCTGGCGTGGCCAAACTCGGAGTTGATTGCCGGCGACGCGGTCGACGCGGTGCGGGAATTGAAAGGGACACGGTCGGGTACCTTCAGCACGCTGGGCAGTTTGAGCCTTTGCCGTTCGCTGCTGGCGGCCGGCCTGGTGGACAGGTATCGGTTGGTCGTCTTTCCAGTGATCACCGGGAAAACCGGGCGTGAGCGAATCTACGACGGATACCCGGACGTCGCACTGGATATGGTGGACAGCCGTACGTTCGACGGGCGGACCCAATTGCTGGAGTACGTTCCCCGGGTCATCGATGGTCCGCTGACCAGAGGCTGACCCGGCTGTTCCGGCTGTTCCGGAGACCAGCTAAGCGCTTTGCTTCGCGAAGAGCGGTTCCAGGCATTCCGAGTAATGGGTCATTACTTCCGAAAACGTCATCAGCCGGCGGCCGTCCACGTTGGGGGTGCCTGCCCCCTGCAGCTCCGCGCGGTCAGCCAGGCAGAGCAGCGGTTCCGCACTTCTCCCGTTTGTTGTCAGCACTGCTATTCCCCATGGGTCGCTGGGCTCGCCGACCAAGATGCCCGCTTGGTCAAAGGTGTCGCGGAGGACGTACCGCGTGACAGTCCGCCACGATTGGAGAAACGGCGGCTGCAGCTGTTCAACCAGGTCTTCGTCCTTGGCCGCGTAGGCCTCCAGGAGTCCGGTTGCGAGCCCGTCCCATTCCTTGGCGTCGCGAACCATCAGGTGTGCGGCCCTCATGCGGGCGATCGTTTCAATCAACGTCATGGCAGTCCCCAAACTTCCCGTCGCTTCGCCTGCCCCCCGAGGCAGGCCTGACCGCCGTCGGCATGTCACTACCAAGAAGAACGGATAGCGCTCCGGCTTGATTCCCGGAAAGCGTCTGTTTTCTGGTTGTTGGCCAGCTTTCGACATTCCTTGTCCGCCTAGTAAATCAGTAGACTTACTAATAGGCTGTCCACTCGGGGAAGGTCCCCGGCAGGAAGTGAAGCGAGGCGAGGAATGGCTGAAGAGCAGGGAATCAGCAAGGTCGTGGACATTATCAACGACGCCAAAATCGGCATGCTGACCACGGTCAACGAAACCGGCGCGCTGGTCAGCCGGCCGCTGGCCGTTCAGGACGTCAAGGACGACGGCGATATGTGGTTCTTTACCGGACTTGGAACCTCGCAGGTTGCGCACGTGCGTCAAGATCCCCGGGTCAACGTTTCCTTCGGCAAGAACACCGAGTGGGTCTCCGTCGCTGGAACTGTGGAGGTTGTCACTGACCGGCAAAAGATCCGCGAGCTGTGGAACCAGGTTGTGGAGGCATGGTATCCGGACGGGCCGGAGACCCCGGAAGTATGCCTCCTGCGCGTTGACTCTGAATCGGCCGAATACTGGACCAGCCCGGGCGGAACAGCTGCGACGGTACTTCAATGGATCAAGTCCAAGGTCACCCATTCCCGATTCAGCGTAGGCGAAAGCGGCACCGTGGAACTATGACCCACCATGGTTGATGCCGAGCGGTTTCAACTTCTCCTTGAGGAGGAGCGTGATCGAAAACTCGAACTGCTGAAGGCCCTGCAAGGCGACATCAGTTCGGTAAGCCTTGCCCGGCAGGACTCCAATGTGGATGACGAACACGATCCCGAGGGCAGCACCATAGCGTTCGAACTCTCGCAGGCGTCCGCACTCATGGAGCAGAGCCGCGTTGGCCTGGATCAGATCAACGCGGCTCTGGAGCGGATAGCCTTGGGCAGTTACGGGCTGTGCGAAATCTGTGCAATAGCTATTCCGGAGGGCCGGCTTGAGGCCCGGCCATGGACGCCATTCTGCGTCGAGCATGCCTCGGGAAAGCCAAAATAGCTTTGCGATGAAACACGAATAATGTGGCGACGAAACCGGTCAGCTGGACATGCCTGGTGCGACAGGCACAAATTCGATGCCCTGCTGGACCTTCTTCTTGGGCCCTCGGCTGAATCCTTTCGCATCCAGATTATTCCCCGCACGGTAGGACGCCAGCGCTTCGTCGTACATCTCGTTGAGTCGTCGCCCGGTGAAAACTTCATGGTTTCCATCGGTAAATACGACGGTGATGGAAACGGTGGCGGGAAAATGCCTGCTCATCCGGATAAAGCCTTGGGGGTCCTGCTGGAGGGAGATCACGAGCCAACCGCGCTTTCAGTAGTGGTAGGTTCCAGTCTTGCGTACTCGAGCCGTATTCGCGCCATGGGGCATTTACAAGCGCTCGACGCAGGGCTATGTTCCCAGCCACACCAAAGCCATGAGCCTGAACCCGGAAGCACACACCATCTGGGAGTCCTTGACCCAGGCCATCAGTTCGTCATTGGGCCTTCGGCGCTACGAGTTGGTGACCCTCGCCGCAGCCCAGGCCATTGGTTCCTCCCACCGCCGATTGGCGCATGGCAAGAAGTCCCTCACCATCATCGACGAGGACCAATTGTGTGCCATTGCCCGTGATTACCGGGATGCAGGGCCTGGCCGTCTCCCATGCCACCGAAGACCGTGCTTACGCCAATGGTTCCGTGTCCGTTCGGGTTTCGGCGGTGCTGGCCCGGTCGGCCGGGGCACCCTGTTTCCGGCTGGCCAGCAGGAACGGCACGGCGATGAGCTCGATGACACCGGCCATGGCCAAGGATGCTTGATATCCGTAGAGATCAGCTCCCCGGCCCAGGAGCGGCTGGATGACCACGCCCCCGCTTGAGCCCATCAGTGAGTCGAAACTCAGGACAGTGGCCCGCTGTTTCGATGGGATCATGTCATTCACATATGCCTGCCGGACCGGGGTGGCTGCAGAACCCACGACGCCCCAGAGTGCCAGCAGGACCAGTGCCACCCAGAAGATGTGGGTGACGCCAAGGACCAGGAGAATCACGCCGCCCACCACCCCTGCAAGGATCAATACCGACGTGCGCTTGTGGAACAGTTGCCGGGCGTGTGGGGCGAGCCAGCCTCCCAGGATTTGCGAGCCCGCCACGATTGCTGCGGCCAAACCCGCGATGGAATAGGCCTTGGGATCGCCGAAGAGATCAAGCAAATATGGCTGCAGCGCATAGAAGACATAGATTCCGACGCCGGCGCTGAAGGGGGCGGCAAGCATCACGTAGCGCACGGGCGGGTTTTTCAATCCGTTGTCGATCGATGCGGTCAGCACGGTACGGACGGCACGGAGAGGGTGCGTCGAACGCTCAGGAGTGAAGCCGACGTCGTGCATGAGCCCAAAGGCGACAGCAAACATGGCGAGCAGCACCGCCACGCGCAGGAGGAAGGGAATGCCAAGATTGGTGGCTTGGGCAATGACGCCACCAGCCACAGAGCCCACCAGCATGGCTACGCCCTGCACCATCTGACCGCGGCCAAGCACTGGCTCCAGTCCGCCTTGGTAGCCCGAGAAGCGCAGGGCATCCACGAGCCACGCCTCCACGGCGCCGGAAAAGAACGTGAACCCGAGGCCCAGCAGCACCGACACGACGGCCCACATCCAGAACGGAGCCGCAATCTGCCAGAGCACAAAATACAAGTACGTCGAGGCGGCCAGCGTCACTGTTCCCAGGAGGAAGGAAACCCTGCGGCCCCAACCATCGGCGATGACTCCGGTGGGAACCTCGAAGAGAACCATTCCGGCGGTGAAGAAGGCATTGGCGGCGAACGCCTCGAGGTTGCTCAGCCCGGCATCCAAGAGGAAGAGAGTATTGATGCCCCAGATGAAGGAAGCCGCAATGGTATTGCCCAGCGTCAAGGTGAGATAGACGCGCTGGATCTTTCGGGCGGCGTCGTTCATGGTGTCGCCGCCCCCGCCGGTGCCAGGAGGGACCACCACCTCATTCTCGTCCCGATCCCGGTCCTTTGCCAGAGCGGCCGGGCACGAAAAGGCCTGCTTCCCTGATAGGGAAACAGGCCTTTCCGTAGTTTCAGAAAGTGATCAGTGCCAGAGGCCCAGGGCGAACTCCGCGATCACTGTCGAGAGGATGAAAGACGCGGTGATGGCCACCAAGCCGACGGGAATGATCTTCCAACCGATGTTCCGCAGCAACGGGATGTCCTTGCCGAGCGAAAGACCGGCAAGGGTCAGCATCACCGTCGCAATGGAGAGGAAGTCCACGGTTTTGACGGCTTCATTCAGGACCCCGGAGCCAAAGAACCACGGGCTCGAAATGTAGGCGCCAATGGTGGTGATGAAGACGATGGCCGAGATCTTCCTGGTGATCTTTGCGAGCAACAGGCTGACAAGTACCAAAGCCAGCATGATGCCGTAGCCTGCCAGGATGGACAAGCTCAGGCCCTTGGCGGCCACGGCTGCAGTGCCAACACCCAACACCGTCAGGACGGACAGGGATAGCCACAATGGCAATGTCATGGCGGCCGAGGACTTTGCGACTTCCTCCCGGAACCGGCGGTTCTCTTCGGCCTGGACCTCGTCTTGCGCAAGCTCTGCATCGGTCCGGGCCTGGGGCACCGTGCCGGCAG
The DNA here is from genome assembly GCF_024168825.1 of Paenarthrobacter sp. A20. Classification (NCBI taxonomy): domain Bacteria; kingdom Bacillati; phylum Actinomycetota; class Actinomycetes; order Micrococcales; family Micrococcaceae; genus Paenarthrobacter; species Paenarthrobacter sp. A20. Next base: position 3,485,397 of record NZ_JALJWH010000001.1, read on the forward strand.
CAACCTTCTGCGCTTCTTTGTTCCGGGTCAGCACCTTGTAGAACTTGTCAGCCACGGGAAGGGCAATATAGATGCCCACGTACACACCCAGAATGGTGGTGATGAGGTTGGAGACAGCTGCCATGCCGAGGATGGCCTCCTGGTCGGCCGGGTACGCGGCGATGATGCTTGCGGCCGAGGCGGCCATCATGGACCCCGAACCAACACCCGCGCCCATAGCCAAGGCCAGTGGATCGAAGATCTTCCAGTTGGCCACCAACGAGGTCAGCAGTGTGATGAAAATGGCGCCGAACAAGGTTCCAAAGACGTACATGGCCAGGACGCCGCGGTATTGGTCGGAATCAGGACCGTATTTCTCAGAAACCATGGCGAACGAAGGTTCGCGGTCCAGGGAGAAAGTGGCTCCCACAGTGGCTTTGCCCATGCGCAACAGCACGGCAAGCGGAAGTGCCAGGACGATAGTTCCCAGCAAGTGGCCCACTTCCTGTAGGAGGAGTGCGGGGCCGGCCTTGATGAGGCTGGGCAGGCTCGGGCCGATGTTGAAGGCCAGCCTGGCCACCAGGAGCAAAACGGCCACACCCACCAGGGCCGCAGCCACACGCTGCAGGTCCAGGCCCAACGGCTTGAATTTCTGGATGGAGACCAGCAATCCGAGGATCAGGCCCCAAACCATCGGGAAAATGATGATCGCGCCAATGCCCAGATCAATCTTGGCCTGACCGATGAACTGAACCGCAAGGGCGATGACAAAGGCCAGCGCGGCGATCGGAAGCGTAAGCCGTGTGCCGGCCTTATCCGTCCGCGCGGTTTCGGTGTTGGTGCTCATGATGTTGCTTCCTGGATCGGGGCTTCGGGGCGGTAGGCCGCCTGGACGAAGCGTTCTCTCTGCTGGTGATTGGTTGCGGCGCCCGCCACTGTCCACGCCAGCGCTGTGGCTGCCTCGAACATGACGGCGTACGCCTGGGGTGTGTTCGCAAGGGCCGCGAAGCCGTGCGAGTGGATGGGGACATTGGCTCCGGGAATGCTGAGCCAGGGATGCAGGGATGGAATGACCTGGGAAATGTTGCCCATGTCGGTGGAGCCGCCTCCCATGCCAGCTGCGGGCGAGGTGTCCTTGCCGAACGAGTCCATGGCTGCCGTCCAGTGGCCGGCAAGGTCCCCGTCCTGGATCAGCGGTTCGTACAAGGGTTCGGCTGCCGTGATGTCAAGGGTGGTTCCCGTGGCCAGGGCCGCCCCTTCAAAGCAACGCTTGACGCGCTCAAGCAACGCCTCATACTCGGGGAGCGTGAAAGCCCGGCACTCGAACGGCACTACGGCATGATCGGGAATGATGTTGGTGACATGTCCGGCCTCAGCCACATAGCAAGCTACCCGGTGATCGCCAGGGATCTGCTGCCGCAGCAAGCCAATGGCCACTTGGCTGAGCACCGCTGCGTCCCCTGCGTTCACGCCCATATGCGGCGCGGCCGCAGCGTGGGCGGCCTTGCCGGTGAAGACTGCCTCGTACCTGCCCACGGCCTGGGCGGTGGTCCCAGCGGGGTTGTAGGTGACGCCGTCCTGAACCGGATGAACCATCAGTGCAAGGCCAACGCCGTCAAAGGCACCGCCTTCCAGCATCAATACCTTGCCGCCGCCATGCTCCTCCGCCGGTGTGCCAATGGCCTTCAAGGTAATGCCGAGTTCGTCGACGTGGGGGAGCAAGGCCAACGCTGCCGCCACGGATGCCCCGGCTATGAGATTGTGCCCGCAGGCATGGCCTACCGAGGGCAGGGCGTCATATTCGACGCACATAGCCACTACCAGCTCACCTGTTCCGGCGGTTGCCGTGAACGCGGTGGGGAGGCCTGCCGTTCCTTTGGTGACTTCGAAGCCCCCTTCGGCCAGCAAAGAGGTGATGGCCTCGGCAGCCTGGACTTCCTCGAAGGAGATCTCGGGATTGGCGTGCAGGCTCTCTGAGAGTTCGCGCACCTTGGGCTTCCAGGTGGCGACGCCGCCTTCCAAGGCCGTTCGCAGGTGGTCGGCAGATGCTGTGGTGTTGGTATTTTCCATGATCATTCCTGCTAGTAGGACAGGGACGGGAAGGGAGATCCGGCTGCCCGGGTGGGGACCCAGACCGCCTTTGTCTGTGTGTACTCGTCCAGAACGCCAGGGCCTGAGGAGCGGCCGTGGCCTGAATCGCCAAAGCCACCGAACGGGACGGCTACGTGGATGGTCTTGTACGAGTTGATCCAGAACGTCCCGGCCTTTACCTCGCGTGCGATGTGGTGTGCCCGGGAAATGTCGGAGGTCCACACGGCGCCCGCCAGGCCAAAGTTGGTGTTATTCGCTCGTGCGATGGCCTCGGCCTCTGTATCAAAAGCATCTGCACCCACCACCGGGCCAAAGACCTCGGTGGTTTCCAATCGGTTGGCAGGGGTGACGCCATCCAAGAGGGTTGGCATCACCCAGTGGCCGCCGGCAAGACCGGAGCTTCTCAGCGCCTCCGGCAGGGTCGCGCCGGTAACCCGGCGGCCGCCGTCGTTCATTCCCGTTTCGATCAGCGAGGTAACGGTGGCGAACTGCGGAGCCGTAATGATCGGCCCCACCTCGGTAGTGGAATCCAGCGGGTCTCCGACACGGAGCCGGGCAGCGCGGTCGGCCACCAGCTCGATGAACCTGGCGTGGACGCTTCGTTCCACCAGGAGGCGGGAGCCTGCGACGCAGGACTGGCCGGCACCGGAGAAGATGGCGGAGATGGCGCCATCGGCGGCCCGCTCCAAGTCGGCATCGGCGAAGACGATGTTGGCGCTCTTGCCGCCAAGCTCCAGGAGGGCCGGGATACCGGCCCCGGCAGCAGCCACCGCCACACGGCGGCCGGTGGGCACGGAACCAATGAAGCTGATCTTGCCAACGCGCCGGTCAGTGGTGAGGGTTGCGCCAACGGTCTGGCCCAACCCGGTGGCAACGTTGAAGGCGCCGTCCGGGAGTCCGGCGTCGTGGGCCAACTGAGCCAGCCGGACCGTGGTGGCGGGCGTGAATTCGCTGGGCTTGATGATCACCGCATTGCCGGCAGCCAGTGGTGCAGCTGAGTTCCACCCGGCAGTGAACAGGGGCGCATTCCAGGGCGTGATGGCGACGACGACACCCCAAGGGACCCGTTCGGTGTAGGTATGCCAAGGGCCGGGAACGGGTATGGTCTGCCCAGTCAATTTGTCTGCCCAACCGGCATAGTAGCCGAACATTTCCGCGACTTTGGCCGCTTCGACGCGGGCATCGCGGATGGGCTTGCCTGTGGTGGACGATTCCAGGATCGCCAATTCTTCTGTGTGTGCTTCGACCACCCTGCTGACGTTGCGGAGGATGGCGGCGCGCTCGAAGCCGTTCAACTTTCCCCAGGTCGCAGCGCCGCGGACGGAGCTTTCAAGGATGGCGTTGGCACCTTCGGTGCCGGGATCGGCGTATTCGGCGAAGGATCTGCCCGTGGCTGCGGACGTCAGGGTGATGGTGCTCCCGGAGCCCGGGACTACCTTTCCGTCCATGAAGGCGCCAAGGCCCTGGGGGAAAGCTGAGTCCAGGACTGTCCGGGCGGTCTCCGCCGAGGATGCTGTTGGGGCTGTGGTGATGCTCAATCTCGTGTCCTTTACTTGCGGGTGCGTGGTGACGCGGACGGGGACTTGTCCGGGGCTCCGGCCGGTGTCACGGAAGGGGCCACCGTTCTGGCAATTTCGGTGAAGTCCGCCGCCGGTCCAAGGACGGCCAGTGCGTCCTGCCATTGGCTGGCCGCAGCGGCCAGCAGTTCAGGCTGCTGGCCCATTTGCCGGGCAATGTCGATGGCCAGGGCGGCGTCCCTGGCCATGAGGCCCAAAGAGAACCCGGAATCATGCGTTCCGGATATGACCCAGTTGGGGTACATGGCCTCCGAGACCTTGCTGCCGCCGGAGGCATTGCTGATGCTGGCGGCCGCAACGGCCGGATCGATGCCGTAGGCCTTGGCCACCCCCAGGGCTTCCCCTACGGACACCAGGTTCGCTGCGGCCAGGACGTTGTTCAGCAGCTTGACGACGTTGCCGCTTCCCGGTCCGCCGATGTGCGCATACTTGCCGCCTGTCAACGCTTTCAGGATGGGCCCGGCCGCCGTCAACGCGCTCTCGGTCGCTCCGACGAACGCACTCAGGTTGCCGGTCGCAGCGCCGTCCCGCCCGCCGGAAACAGGGGCGTCCACGAATGCGGCGCCGCTGGTGGACGCCAGTTCTGCCATGGATTTGCTGGTGCCCGGCTCAGAGGTAGTGGTGTCGATGATGGCGATGGTCCCGGGAGCCGCGAGGAGCGTGGGAACTGTGGCCTCGACGACACTGGCGGAAGGCAGGGACAGGACCGCATACGGGGTTCCTGCCAAGTCCTTTGCCTCCGCCGTAGTGGAGATGCCGGTGAGGGCAGCGGCATCCCGTGCCGCTTCCGAAGGATCGAAACCCGTGACGGTCCAGCCGGCGCGGTGCAAGGTCGATGCCATGGCACCGCCCATGGACCCGAGGCCAATGACGGCGACGCGACGAATATTGCTCATGAAGTACTCCTGGTGGGGCATTGTGAGGGTTCTTTTTGTTGGGGGCGTCCATAGGTGGGCCCTGTACGACGTCAGTCCAGGTAGATGTCCAGGTCTTTCCACAACTGCTGTGTGCGCCGGATGGCAGCACGGCTGCGTTCCGGGTGGGCGGCTTCCATTCCGGCCAGTAATCCGTAGACCATCGAATTTGCTGCGGTGACTGACTGGAAGAACGAGATACCTTCCGATGCCACGATCAGCAGGTGGTCCGCGGCTGCGGCGAGGCGGCCCCGGCGCATGTCGCTGATGGCGACCACTGTGGCGCCCGATTGCTTGGCGGCTTCGGCCGTGACGATGATTTGCTGGACTGACCGCCACATGTTGACCACCACCAGGACGTCGCCGGGCCCCAGGGTGTTCGCAGCGGACGCGAGGTGCACGCCGCCGCGGTTTTCCAAGGTGATGGGATAGCCCATGGTTGAGCCGAGGTGGGCCATGACGCTCGCCGGGCCGGCAAAAGAGCCAATGCCGACGGCGGTGATGGACTTGGCTGAGGCAAGGGCGGCGATGGCCGCTTCGACATCGTCTGCGGTGTTTGAATCGAGCGTCAGGCGCAGGTTCTCGATGTCATGGTTCAACGCGTCGTGGAGGGGGCTGCGGTGCTCACCGTGCTCGATCAACGTGTCTTCGGTGGAGATCATCACCAGATAGCGGGAACGCAGTTCGCGCTGCAGGTCCGGCCAGCCACGGTAGCCGAGTCGTTGGGCGGTGCGGACGACGGTGGAGTTGTTTACGTCCGACCGTTGGGCGATTTCCGCGATGTCCGCATACGACGAGAGCTGTGGATTGCGGGCAATGACTTCCACTACGCGTGCCTGCGACTTGGACAGTGCAACGTCCGGCAGGGCATCCCCAAGCCATGCATGATCCGCGGATTCCCTGGCCGCGGGTGCGGCGCTGGTTGTGTCCTCGCTGATCTTCACTGGTTCTCCTTGTAACGAACATCACTCTGCAAACTGCATTGCAATAAAGATACTCTGCAATTTTGTTTGCTTCTAGTGGTTTGCGTTACAGGGATGTAAAACTTCGGCAGTGGTCAGCCGTTAACGAGCAAACTGCCGGCGGACCTTGGCGGCCCGCCGGCAGTTTCCCTATGTTCAGGCTTCGACGAGTCCCGCCGTCGGGTGGGTTTCCAGCACCGGAGCGAAGAACAAGCCGAGTTCCGCCGTCGCATGCAGCGGTAGCACGTTGGCGACGTACTGGTCGGGGCGGACCACCACGACTGCTCCGTCGCGGCTGATTCCGCGCAGTTCGAAGATGTCGGCGTTCGGATCGGCGCCGAAGACCTTCTCAAGATACGTGAGCTTGAACGGTCCAACTGTGGGCTTGAACGCGGCGGGCACGGCGTTGATGTCCACGCCCGTGTGGTCTTGCTGGTAGATCACCTTCACATCGAACCAGGCGTCGCGGTCAGCGCCCGACGGCGTCGCGGCCAGCGGCGAGTCCGGCGAGTTCGCGATCCACTCGGCAATGTCGGCGACGGGCCCTGCCGCGCCAGCTTTGGCGGCGTCAGCGAACACGTAGATGCGCCAGCGACCATCGGCCTTGGCGTGATGGCCAAGGTGCATGGGGTTCGTGTCGCAGACCCGCAGGACCGGTGCGGACTTGAATCGCTTGCCCACAGGGAAGCCCGTGGCGAGCTCCTGGTGCTGTGGCGCTGCGACCAGCATGGAGGGCGCATATTGCGTCATGAATCCTGCGGGGAACTCGGCCGTACTGGTGTAGAAGGTCTCCAGCTCCGCCGGGTCTTCGAACTCCTCCGGCTTCTTGGCCATCAGGGTAGACCACTGCTTGTCGAAGTCGATAAGGTTCTTCGCAACAACCTGGCGCTCGGCGGAATACGTGTCAAGCAGGCTTTCAGGACTGCGACCCTCAAGGACGTGGCCAAGCTTCCAACCGATATTGAAACCGTCCTGCATGGACACGTTCATGCCCTGGCCGGCCTTCGCGCTATGGGTGTGGCACGCGTCGCCGGTGATGAACACCCTCGGCGTGCGCGCACCGCGGTCCTCCGGCAGAACGTCGTCGAACCTGTCCGTGAGGCGGTGGCCCACTTCGTACACACTGTGCCAGGCGACGTTCCGGACATCCAACGTGTACGGGCGCAGGATGTCGTTGGCCTTCTGGATAATCTGCTCGATGGTTGTCTTCCGCACTGCTCCCTGATCGTCAGCGGCGACTTCGCCCAGATCCACATACATGCGGAACAGGTGCCCGCCTTCGCGGGGGATCAACAGGATGCTGCCCCCGGATCCGGACTGGATAGCGCACTTGGTGCGGATATCCGGGAAATCGGTCACGGCGAGGACGTCCATGACGCCCCAGGCATGGTTCGCCTGGTCGCCTGCGAGGTGGCAGCCGATCGACTCACGGACCTTGCTGCGCGCGCCGTCCGCCCCGACCACGTATTTGGCGCGGATGACGCGCTCCTGGCCCTCGTTGGAGCCGGAGGTGTGGGCGAGTGTGGCCGCGACGGGATATTCGCCTTCGCCTGTGACCTCAAGGCCGCGGAACTCGTAGCCGTAGTCCGGCGTCATTCGTGCGGGGGAGTTGGCCATGAATTCGGCGAAATAGTCCAATACCCGCGCCTGGTTCACGATCAAGTGCGGAAACTCGCTGATTCCGGCGGGGTCGTCCACGGCGCGGGCGGCGCGGACGATGCGGGAGTGATCGGCCGGGTCCGGCTTCCAGAAGGCCATCTCGGTGATGCGGTAAGCCTCCGCAATAATGCGCTCGGCGAACCCGAAGGCCTGGAATGTCTCGACGCTGCGGGCCTGGATGCCATCGGCCTGGCCGATGGCTAGCCGGCCGGGGCGTCGCTCAACGATGCGTGTTGTCACACCGGGGAACTGGGAGAGCTGCGCCGCGGTCAGCATGCCGGCCGGGCCGCTGCCCACGATGAGGACATCCACTTCGTCGGGAAGCTCGGTTGGGCGGTTGATTCCGACGCCGGCTGCCGGCTCGACTCGGGGGTCACCGGATACGTAACCGTGGTGGTGGAACTGCACGGGCTTTCCTCACTTCTTTGTGGGCTGACAATCACGAATTGTTCGATAATAGAACACCGTGTTCTATTATTGCTCACATCATCGTAATGCCGCTCACATTGGTGATCAAGTCTTTACCGTCCCTGACACCTGCTTGACCGGCGAATTTGCGTGTGATTCCTGCCGAAAGAACAGCAGGCATGTCAGGATCAGGTATGCCCCGACTGATGCTGCTGGACACTGCTTCCCTGTACTTCCGTGCCTTCTACGGCATCCCCGATTCGATACGCCGCCCCGACGGAACGCCGGTTAACGCTGTCCGGGGATTGATGGACATGATCGCCCGCCTCACCACCGACTATGAAGCAACACATGTCGTCGCCTGCTGGGACAACGATTGGCGGCCGCAATGGCGCGTGGATCTGATCCCTGGCTACAAGTCGCACAGGGTAGCGGAGATCGTTCCGGACGGTCCCGACGTCGAGGTCGTCCCGGACCCGCTGGAGGCCCAAATTCCGATGATCCGGCACGTGCTGCACCTCGCCGGGATAGCCGTCGTGGGTGTCGATGAGCATGAGGCCGACGACGTCGTTGGCACCTACGCGAGCCACGCGCAGATCCCTACGGATGTCGTCACCGGCGACCGCGACCTTTTCCAGCTCGTTGATGACGACCGCGGGGTCCGGGTTATCTACACCGCCCGCGGCATGAAGAACCTGGAGCTCGTCACCGATGTCGTCGTTGTGGGCAAATACCGGGTCCTGCCCCAGCAGTACGCCGATTTCGCCACCCTGCGCGGCGATGCTTCCGACGGCCTGCCCGGTGTTGCCGGGATCGGCGAAAAGACGGCGGCCTCCTTGCTCGGCACCCACGGCTCACTGGAAGGCTTGCTTGAAGCGGCAGAGGACCCCGACGGCGGGTTGTCCGCTTCCATACGCGCCAAACTGTCGGCCGCGGCCGACTACCTTAAGGTGGCGCCCGCCGTCGTGAACGTTGTGCGCGACCTCAAGGTACCGACGCTGGAAGACGTGGGAGCTGAGCTGCGTCCCGTCACCGGCGCAGCGCGCGCCGAACTTGAACAGTTGGCTACGGACTGGAACCTGGGTGGTGCGGTCAAGCGGCTGCTGGACGCTTTGGACCGGGTTCGCTGATTCGGCCGGACCATGCCGATTCGGCCGGAGCATAGGGAGAGTCCCTCACAGCTTCCGGATCACTCTCACAGCGGAATGACAGGTTCAGGACAGCGTGGGCTGGGGTTGTCCACTCATCGTGTTAAGAGGACGGCACTACTGCCCGTCCCTCAGACACCAGCCGTACCAACGGCTCATTGAGGAGAGGTACATGTCGAAAACCAAGAGAATTACGTTGGGAGTGGCGGCCGGAGCCCTGGCATTGGGTGCAGGACTTGGTGCAACGAGCATGGCAACTGCGGCCACCACGCCATCGCCCAGCGCCACTTCCTCTGCGGATGCGACAGCTCCGTCAGACCGCGGTGGTAAACCGGGCGGGCATGGCCACGGACGCGACGGTGGACAGATTGCGGCGCAGTTGGCCAGCAAGTTGGGTGTGGACGAGGCCAAGGTCACCGATGCCTTGAAGGCATTCCGTGAGGCGAACAAGCCCGCTACGCCACCCGCCGAAGGTACCGAAGGCACCAAACCGGACCGCACGGCCCAGGACGCAGCCCTGGCGAAGTCGCTGGCCGAAGCCTTGGGTGTGGACGAGGCCAAGGTCACCACGGCGTTGGAGGAAATCCGTGCCGAAGGTCAAGCGGAGCGTGCTGCTGCGCTGAAGACCAGGCTGGACAAGGCAGTCACAGACGGCAAGCTCACACAAGCTGAGGCTGATGCCGTGACCAAGGCTGTCGAGGCCGGGGTCATCGGTGGAGGCGGCCGCTGAACTGACTACCCCGTTGGCGTGAGGATCCCCCCGGAGTTACTTCCGGGGGATCCTTTTGCCATCCTGTGCCACCTTGCGGTCACCGGGGACGGAATTGGTCAACGACCGGGCACTCGAAGGGTTCTCCGGCGAACAAGCCGACGTCATCCAGATATCTCACCACGATCACGTAGGACGCTGCGAGGCCGGTTTCGGTGTAGGGAATACCTAACTCATCACAGCATGCCTTGACCATCCCGGACGCGCGATGAAGGTAGGGACGAGGCATGTCCGGGAAGAGATGGTGTTCGATCTGGCGGTTCAGCCCACCCATCAGCGTGTCCATGAACCATCCTCCGGAGATGTTCCGGGCGGTGAGTACTTGGCGGTTGAGGAAGTCCGTTCTGCTGGACGTGGGCAGGATGGGCATGCCTTTATGGTTCGGGGCGAAGGACGCGCCCATGTAGAAACCGAAGACACCCAGCTGGACGCCTAGGAAGGCGAAGGCCATGCCTAACGGAAGCATGGAGAAGACCAGGATGGGCACAGCCAGCAAGCGCAGCAAGAGGACGGGGATCTCCACCCAGCGGTGGTCAACTTTTCGTTGGTGCAACAGGTACTTCAACGAATCAACGTGCAGGCTCACACCCAGGAAGAACAACAGCGGAAACAACAGCCAGCCCTGTCGGCGGGTGACCTGCACCATGACGCCCCGCCGGGTACTGGCCGCTTGGGGGTGAAAAGCGATGGTGCCGGTATGGATGTCCGGGTCCTTGTCGATCACGTTGGGGAAATTGTGGTGACGCGTGTGCTTCTGTGCCCACATCGAGTAGCTGATGCCCACCAATCCGGTACCAACCAGCCGGGCGGACCACTCATTCATTCCCTTAGACTTGAAAACCTGATGATGGGCGGCTTCATGGGCCAGGAACGCGAACTGGGTCAGGACCACACCCATTACCGCCGCGATGAGCAGCTGGAACCAGGTGTCCCGCAGCAACAGGAAGCCGCTCCAGGTCCCGGTCCAAGCAGCCATCAGGATCACAAAAACAGTGATGTAGAAACCCCTGCGGCGTTTCAGCAATCCGGCGCTGCGCACGGACTTCAGGAGTGTCACGTAGCTGTTGACGGTCCGGGTGGCACCCCGGTCCGGCAAAGATTCATCGGACGTACGTTCTGGTGCCATGGTGCCTCGAACCACTTCCAGGCGGACTCAACACAATCGTTTCCCGCCGTCCCTCCAGACTACGCCGATGACGTGGACCGAGAGCCGGGAAATTGTTTTGGACCCGTTGTCGATTTGCCCTCGCGCCGTTCGACCTATGGATGAGAAGGTCGAAGGGCGACCTTCCACTTACACAGGAGATTGAGTCAGATGGCTAAATACATGTTGATCATGAGGGCAGACGACGCTTCGTACGCCAAGTTCGAGAACATCGATTTCAACGAGATCCTTGACGCCATGGGGCAATTCAACGACGAACTGATCCGCGCCGGTGTCCTCCTGGCTGCGGAGGGCCTGGAGGATCCAAAAGAGGGTGTCGTGGTCGACTTTACGGGGGAGACCCCCGTTGTCACGGATGGCCCCTACGGCGAAACCAAGGAGCTCTTTGGCGGCTATTACATTCTGGACGTCGCCTCCAAGCAGGAAGCCATCGAGTGGGCCAAGCGGGCACCCATGACCGAAGGGACCAAGACCGAAATCCGGCGCGTCGCTAGCATTGACGAGTTTCCGCAGGACAACAAATGGATCCAAAAGGAACGTGCATGGCGCGAGCAGACGGGCCAGCTCTAAAGCCGGCCTCGGGAACTGCGGTCAGCAGCACCTGAGGTGGGCAGCAACGAGGCAAGGGCCGCCGTCGAAGCGGTGTGGCGTAGTGAATCCGCACGCATCGTCGGCGCCCTTGCGCGCTATTCGGGCGATTTCACTTTTGCCGAAGACCTCGCCCAGGAAGCCGTCGCGGAAGCACTGGTGTCGTGGTCTGTCAACGGCGTCCCCGCAGAACCGGCAGGGTGGCTCCTGACTGCCGGGCGGCGCCGGGCGATCGATTCCTTTCGCCGGCGTTCTGCCCGGGACGAAAAGTACGCCCTGCTTGCCCGCGACCTCTCCGAGGAGGAACCGGGCGTGGACACGCTGTTCAACCCGGACTCGATTGACGACGACGTACTCGCATTGATGTTTATCTCTTGCCATCCGGTGTTGTCCAAGGAATCGAGGATCGCTTTGACGCTCCGCGTGGTCGGCGGCATGGGCACGGAGGAAATTGCCAAAGCGTTCCTTGCACCCGTTCCAACCATCCAAGCCCGCATCACCCGCGCCAAGAAAACCCTGGCGGCGGCGCACATTCCGTTTGCGGTGCCCGAGGCAGACGAAATTGCCGAGCGGCTTGGCTCCGTGCTGCAGGTGGTCTATCTGATTTTCACGGAGGGATCGTTCGCCACCACCGGTGACTCGTGGATGCGGACGGAATTGGCCAGTGAAGCACGGCGACTGGCCCGTGTGTTGGTTCGACTGGCACCGGAACCCGAGGTATTTAGCATGCTTGCGCTCATGGAACTCACTGCTGCCCGGTTTCCTGCGAGGCTCGACTCAGCCGGGAAGCCGGTCCTTCTGGAAGACCAGGACCGACGCCGTTGGGACCAGTCCGCGATTCGTCGAGGCAGGGCAGCGCTCTCGACGGCGGTCGGCGCCGGCCGCGGTCTCGGCGCCTATGGATTGCAGGCGTCGATTGCTGAATGCCACGCGGTGGCTCGAACCGCAGCGGACACGGACTGGCAACGGATTGTGATCTTGTACGAAGCACTAGGACGCTTGGCACCATCTCCGGTTATTGAATTGAATCGCGCCGTTGCGGTGGCCATGGCTATAGGGCCAACAGCCGGGCTGCAGTTGGTGGATGCCCTGGCGAACCGCGGGGATCTGCACGGGTCTCACCTGGTCCCGACCGTTCGTGGCGAACTCCTCACCAGGCTCGGCCGATTCGGGGAAGCAAAAGGGGCCTTGGCGGAGGCACTGGCCTTGTGCTCCAACGCTGCCGAACGAACAGCACTGGAGCTCAAGATCGCTGACTTGGCAGGCAAATAGCCTCAGGTCCCAACAACGTGATGGGGGCACAAGCCGAAGTCACACAAACGGCCCCCTGGTTGCCACGGCACACACCTGTGCGCAGCCGCGACACGCACGATGCCTGTGTCTGGATCCCTATGTTCTGTGGGGTGTGTGGTGGTGGTTGCGTCGGGGTGTTTGTTGGGGGTCGATGTGGGGTGGGGGGATGAACCAGGGGACCCCGGTTGTCATGTCGATCCTCCATTGTTCTTTGTGGATGAGGTGGTGGTGGTGGCTGCAGAGCAGGGTGCCGTTTTCTGTTCCGGTGGTGCCGCCGTGGGACCAGTAGGTGGTGTGGTGGGCTTCGCACCAGGGTGGGGGCATGGTGCAGTCGGGGAAGGCGCAGCCTTGGTCGCGGGCGGTGATGGCTTTGCGGATGTGGGGTGGGAAGATCCGGGTAGTGCGGCCGATGTCCAGGACGCGGGAGTCGCTGCCGAGCAGGACGGGGATGATGTCGGCGTCGCAGGCTATTTTGCGGATGGTGTTCGGGTGGATCGGGCCGGTGAACGTGGCGGTGCCTGTGTTCAAGCAATCGGTGCCTGTTCCTATGCCTGTGGCGGTGCCGGTTCCTATGCCTGTGGCTGTGCCGGTTTGTGTCCTGGTGCCGGGCTGGTGGTGGCCGGTGCCGTTGAGTTGTTCGAGGAGGTCGCGGTGGTCGATGGTGACGGTGAGTTGGGGGCGGAGTCCGCCGTTGGAGGGTAGTTTCCCGGTGGTCATGGCGAGGGCGCAGGCGCCGGTGAGGCCGTCGAGGAGTTTCTGTGCCCGGGTGCGGCGGTCCAGGTCCGGGCTGGTGCCTGTGCCGTTGTCTGGGCTGTGCCCGGTATCGGTGCTGGTTATGGTGCTGGTGCTGGTGCTGGTGCCGGTGCTGGTGCTGTTGCTGTTGCTGGTGTTCTGGAGTCGTGGGTTGGTGGCGGCGTTCATGGTGGTGGTGAGGGTTTCGATTTGTTCGTCGGTGGCGAAGATTTCGAGGTGGTGGAGTCCGTGGCGGCGTCGGCGGCGGAGGAACGCGCCTTGGAGTTGGTGGAGGATTTCTTCGGAGGGTTCGGGGCCGTCGTGGTCGATCCTGTCGGCCCAGCGTTTGGTCATTGTGGTGACGAAGTCCGGGTCGGTTTCGGTGGCGGTGGTGGTCAGGGCGTGTTCCATCCGGGTGATGGTGTCTTCGTCGGTGAGGTGCCGGACTTTGTTCAGGGCGGTGCTGATGATGGTCGCGGACCGGGACGGCACCAAAGCCGATCCGAGGGCCTTGGCGAGGACTTCGCGGCGGGCCGGGATTTCCTGCCCGGTCATGCTCTTTTGGGGGAGGACCTCGGCGGCGAGGGCGAGCCGTCGCCGGGCCTCACCGATGCCGATCCGCAACCGGGCCCGCAGGAACTCTGCCGCGTTCCGGTACCCGTCATCCACAACACTGGCCTTGGACCTGGCCCCATCCACGGACAGTGCGTTGGTGGAACGTGCTTCACCAGCGGAAACTGTTGAATCCGGAACCGTTGAATCCGGAACTGTTGCCTCCGGAACCGTTGCGCCCGTGCCACTCGTTGGCTCTTCGGGTGTTTCCGTCCAGCCGGTCCGCCATTCCGGCGCTGCTGCTGAGGACCCCGGCTTCGTTTGCTGTGCTTCCGCCCGGGACCGTTCCACCGCGTGGGCTGCGACGATCTGTAAGTACTCCACCGATCGGGAAATCTCTTCGACCTTGCCGGCAAAGTCAGCAGCCTCAACAAACCCCAACAGGGAAGCCTCATCCGAGGCGGACAAGCGTGCGGAGTCCAGAAGTGCAGCGCACTCAAGCAGCGCCGTGATGAGTCCAGGAGCAACCTCGGCGGAACCCAACCGCGGGGGAGGACCATGGAGGAACCCAAGTGGCGCCGTGGACATCAACTCAGCGGTTCCGGGCTCCGACGAACCGGCCACCGGTTCATTCCGAAGCAGCCCACCGCCAGGCAGTCCAGCGCCAGGCAGTCCAGCGCCCCGGGAGGTATCCGGGGCGGGAGCTGCCGCCGTCGCGACTTTGAAAGCCGCGAGACGCGCGGTGCCACTTTCAGCCCTCAGGGACCGTTGACGCGGCAGCCCACTGGCGCGGGGTGAACTTGCCCGCCGTGCCACGATCTGCCCGATAATTCCCATAACTGAACCCTGTCACGAGGCTCCGACATTTATAGCCGTCTGCCTCCCTTGGCGCTGCCACGGCGACTGCCCGCGGTGATTCCCGGAGGTGACTGCCCCAAGGTGTGCCTAGAGTGTCGGCAGCTGGAATGCGGCTTCAGGTCGATGCACGCCACGGGGCCGGTATCCCAAAGCTTCGGCGCTACAGAGAAGGTCCGCGAGATACCAGATGATGGCCAGCCACATCTCGGTTCCTTGAAGGGTTGGCAGATGCTGCCTGCCGCTCTCCGGCGCGGCGCTGAAGGCAATTCCCTCGCCCGGATGCCACCAGGCAAGGGCCTGCTTCAGCTGGGTCGCAGCCCATGCATTCACCTCATCCCGGCGGTGCATCGTCTGCTTCGACGCAAGCCATAAAGGATGGACAACGTCCAGGACGTTGCACGCGTTCTGCCGGCCGGGAGCGAAATATCGTGGGTCCTTGGAGTGCTCAAGGACGGTATCCACCAGGCGCTCAACGTTGGGGACCGGCAAGCCGAACTGGGCAAACGTGCCACGGGTGAGGCGGTAATATCCGTTCACTACTTTCAACCGGGTGTCGGCCGTGGGGGTACCCCATGTACCGGCCCCAGGATTGACGTGCGTCAACAGCCAGCCGAACATCGCCTCAACTGAACCAGGGGAGTTCGGATGCCTTTGGGCGAGGTTCCAACAGGCGGCAGTTCCCCAAGCGTCCACCCACGCGCCGGAAGCCCAGGCTTCCTGACGCCAAGGCAGGGCCTCCAGGGACGCCACCAACCCAGCCGGGTCCATCTCTGCCACGGCATGCACCGGGTAAAGGAACCGGCTGCCCAGAAGATCCACTGCGTATCCCACGGATAGGACGTGGTACGTGGCAGGGCCGGAACCGAACCGAAGTCCGCCATCGGAACCCTGTGGATCAAAACCCAGTTCCGGAACCAGGCCTGTCAATGGATCCTGGAGATTCTGAAGCCGCGATATGTGCTCCTCACGCGACAGTTCCAACGGGGCACAACCCAGAAGCATATCCGCTATTTCAACTGCATCGCAGTGCGCCCTAACGGTCGGCGCCGCGCCAGGCCGGTCCACATAACTGCCACCGGCGGCAGACGTCCAGTTCCTCGAAAGAATCGCAGGAGCGTCAGCGCGTGCTGCATCGGCGAAGGCCGCCAACCTGGCCAACAACCCGTCGTCGAACGCAGACTCCCCGGCACCGGATGGTCCAGCTGAAGCGGTCTCCCGCCTATCCCGGATCCGGCGGGCCGGGTTCCCTCCAACAATCGACCATTCCGGAACATCCTTGGTGACCACGGCACCGGCGGCCAGGACAGCATGGGATCCGACGGTAACTCCATCAAGGACCACAACGTTGGAGCCGATCCAGACGTCGTCCCCAAGCTGGATGCCTTTACTGGTCAGTGGTTGCTTGAAGACTGGTTCGGACGGATCCATCGAATGGTTGAAGCCAAGGATGGACGTATGGGCACCTATCCGCACGCCGCTGCCCATGGTGACGTTGCCTCGAACCACGGTGAAGGCATTGACGGTGCAGTCGTTGCCGATGGTGATGGTGCCGGTGACATATGCGTGAGCAGCAATAAACGAGTCGGCGCCGATGGAGAGGGCATCGGGATCGACGCTGGCAAGGGGCGAAAGGAATGCCCGTTCACCGATAGTGACTCCGGCCCGTTCCGCGAAGACCTTCTGATACTCGTGCTGTGCCCCGCGCTCCACATCCGATGCGGAAGTCCAGAACGTCCAAGGGGAGTAGTCGTAGCTGAGGTGGTGAGGGGCATTCACGTTGTGGACTCCGCGGTGAGTAATGGAAAGCGCTTCCCCTATTATTCGCGCCGGTCAAACGCCGGTCAATGCGTCCACCACAATCGATCATGTTCGTTCACCCCGGGTAGCCATACTCCTCGTCGCTGACCAACTCGCCCCAGGTCGTCTCGGAACCATCAGCAACCCCGGTGGTTTCCCACATGGCCAAGTGGCTCATGAAGTGGTCAGGGGCAGCGCCGTGCCAGTGCCACTCGCCTGGAGGTGTGTAGATGGTTTGGCCCTCCTGGACCACCTTTACCTCGCCGCCGCGGGCCTGAACCAAGCAAACCCCGTCAGTGACGTGCAGTGTTTGCCCAGCGGCATGGGTGTGCCATGCGGTGCGGGAACACGGTGCGAAGCGGACGAGATTGACCCGCAGCTGCGAGGGAGCTTCACCCTTGGCGATGACGTCAAAGTAGACATCACCGGTGAAGAGTTCTGCGGGTCCTTTGGTGCTGATGGTCTTGGGGAAGATGTCCATGATTCCTTTATCGTTCCGGGTTACTGGTTGTGGATGTTTCGGGCAGGCGCTGATTCCCGGGGAATCTCCAGCGTGGTGGCGGCCCAGCTTGCGAGCAGTTGCAACGCGTCCGCTGTGCCCGTGCCGGGTTCGGCGTTGTAGACGGTCAGGGTCAAGCCGGCGTCGGCGGACAGATCCAATGCCTCGTACAACAGATGCAGGTCGCCCACGATCCTGTGACGGAAGTGCTTCTTCCCGGTGTAGTGCTGGCGGACATTGTGTGACGCCCATCGGACCCGGAATTCCTCGCTGCGGGTCGACAGCTCGCCTACCAAGTCACTGAGCCCCCTGTCGTAGGGATCCTTGCCGGCTTCGGTCCGCATGATGGCCACGGTGTCGTTGGCGGCACGTTCCCAGTC
This sequence comes from Paenarthrobacter sp. A20, assembly GCF_024168825.1. Classification (NCBI taxonomy): domain Bacteria; kingdom Bacillati; phylum Actinomycetota; class Actinomycetes; order Micrococcales; family Micrococcaceae; genus Paenarthrobacter; species Paenarthrobacter sp. A20. The sequence goes on from NZ_JALJWH010000001.1 coordinate 3,502,768, forward strand.
CGTATAGAAATCGTGGCTGCGCGGGTCAAGGAAGAGGAAGCGCGCATGGTTGGGCGGCCCGGCCGGGCTGTCGTAGATGTCCGAGTACAGCGCCCGGCCCAAGGCGTTGGTCGCCAGCAAATCCAGGCGCCCGTTGCGGATGAACGCGGGCGATCCGGTGATTGCATCCAGGGTAAGTTGCACGCCTGGCCGGATGGCCTGCTTTCGGATCGGACGACGACGAGACCTGCCGCCGTCGCTCGCCGCTCGTGCGAGGTCGTAAAGGTGGGCGCGTTCGGCGTCGTCAAGCTGCAGTGCGTTGGCCAGGGACTCCAGTACGCTTTCCGAGACACCGGAGAGATTTCCGCGCTCCAATCGGGTGTAATACTCAACACTCACTCCGGCGAGCATGGCCACCTCCCCGCGACGAAGGCCCGGGACACGGCGGTTGCCACCATAGGCTGCCAGCCCAGCCCGTTCGGGGGTGATTTTCGCCCGCCGGGTAGCAAGAAAGTCGCGCGTCTCAGTCCGGTTGTCCATGCTTTCAACGGTATGGCCTATGACCAGCTAAGGGAGTCCCTGTCATTACCCCTCACAGCAGTAACTCCTTCCGTTCAGGGAATCAGGGTTAGATGGAGTTATCCAACAAAGAGAACCACGCAGGAGAAACATGCCTACCGCTAATGCTTACGCTGCCCCCTCGGCCACGGGCGACCTGACCTTGACTACCATCGAACGTCGTGAGGTGGGCCCCAACGACGTCCACATCGACATCAAGTTCGCCGGCATCTGCCACTCCGACATCCACACCGTTCGCGGCGACTGGGGCCCGCAACAGTATCCGCTGGCTCCCGGCCATGAAATCGCCGGCATCGTCACTGAGGTCGGCCCGGAGGTCACCAAACACAAGGTGGGCGACCGTGTGGGCGTCGGCTGTATGGTCAACTCCTGCAAGGAATGCAAGAACTGCCTGGCCGGAGAAGAGCAGTACTGCCTCAACGGAAATGTGGGCACGTATGGTGCTGTTGACCGCGACGGCACCATCACCCAGGGCGGCTACTCCAGCCACGTGGTGGTGAACGAGGACTTCGTCGTCACCATCCCGGACGGCCTGGACCTCGATGTCGCTGCGCCGCTGCTGTGCGCAGGCATCACCACCTACTCGCCGCTCCACCACTGGGGCGCCGGCCCTGGCAAGAAGGTTGCCGTCGTCGGACTCGGCGGGCTCGGCCATATGGCCGTCAAGATCGCGCACGCCATGGGCGCTGAGGTCACGGTCCTTTCGCAGTCACTGAAGAAGATGGAGGACGGGCTGCAGCTTGGCGCGGACCACTACTACGCCACCAGCGATCCCAGCACCTTCGAGCAGCTCGGCGGTACGTTCGACCTCATCATCAACACGGTCAGCGCCTCCATCGACATCAGTGCGTACCTTCAGTTGCTGACGCTTGATGGAACGTTGGTCAACGTTGGCGCTCCGGCCGAACCACTTCCGGTGAACGTATTCTCGCTGATCACGGGTCGTCGCCGGTTCGCCGGTTCAGCCATTGGCGGCATCCGCGAAACGCAGGAAATGCTGAACTTCTGCGCAGAACACGGATTGGGCGCTGAGATCGAGGTCATCCCGGCCAGCAAGATCAACGATGCGTACGAACGCGTCCTTGCCTCGGACGTCCGCTACCGCTTTGTCATCGACGCCTCCACCATCGGCTAACAGGCACGGCAGGCACAGAAGCCACAGGAAAGGCCACGCCCCCGGATGCGGGCGTGGCCTTTCCCGTGCCAGGCACCAGAGACAATGGTCTGGTGACTTTCAGACTGGACACCATCGGCAAGGGCTTGGTCTTCGCTGATTCCCTTGAGGCCTTGGCAAACGCCGTGAAGAATCAGGGCGACGGCGGCACTGCAGTCGTGCAAGCACCACCTGGTACAGGCAAGACCACCTTGGTTCCACCGTTGTTGGCCAACCTTATCGATCAACGACAAACAGGCCGGACACGTGTCGTCGTCACCCAGCCGCGGCGTGTTGCTGCCCGTTCAGCAGCCCGCCGTCTGGCGTCATTGGACGGCAGCCGCCTGGGCGGCAAAGTGGGTTACACCGTCCGTGGTGAGAGCAAGACCAGCCAGGAAACCATGGTGGAGTTCGTCACGCCCGGCATCCTTCTCCGACGCCTCCTCGCCGACCCCGGCCTCGAAAGCACCGATGCCGTAGTTCTGGACGAGGTCCACGAGCGGGGCCTGGAAACGGACCTCCTTGTCGGCATGCTCTCCGAGGTCCGGGAGCTCCGGGACGACCTCATGGTGGTGGCCATGTCGGCAACCCTGGATGCCGCACGCTTTGCCGCACTGCTGGGGCGGAACGGGTCAGGGGATGCCGACGACGGCGGGCCGGCTCCCGTCGTCGACTGCCCGTCCGCGCTGTATCCCCTGGAGGTTCAATGGGCTCCTGCCGCTGAACACCGGCTCAACGACCGGGGCGTGGCCCGCAGCTTCCTGGACCACATCGCCCGCACTGCAGCGACAACCCACGCTGCGGCGCTGGCCAAGCACGACGACGTGGACGCGCTGGTTTTCCTCCCTGGCGCCCGTGAAGTGTCCGACGTCGTGACGCGCCTTCGCGCCCAGGTGCAGGGGGACGTTGAGGTACTGGAGTTGCACGGCCAGATCGGGCCGGACGCCCAGGACCGCGCCGTTTCAGGCCGGGCGCCAGGAGGCCCGCCGCGGATCATCGTGTCGACTGCCCTTGCGGAATCGTCCCTTACCGTTCCCGGCGTGCGGTTGGTCATTGATTCCGGGCTGTCAAGGGAACCGCGGCGGGACTCAGGCCGTGGAATGTCCGGACTGGTGACAGTGTCCTGCTCGCGGGCTTCGGCCGAGCAACGTGCTGGCCGCGCTGCGCGGCAAGGACCGGGCACCGTGGTCCGCTGCTACGACCAGCAGGCCTTGGCGGCCTCCCCGGCGCATCAAACGCCCGAAATCTCGGTCGCAGACTTGACCGGAGCCGCGCTCGTCCTTGCGTGCTGGGGTGCGCCGGGCGGCAAGGGCCTGAAGTTGCCTGATGCGCCCCCGCCCGGGGCCATGAACGATGCCATGGAGATTCTTCGGGAACTTGGCGCTGCCTCAGCCGACGGCTCAGTCACCGCCTTGGGCAAGACCTTGGCCCGTGTCCCCGCAGACCCACGGCTTGCCCGCGCCCTGCTGGATGGAGCTGCGGTAGTTGGCAAACGTGCAGCGGCCGAGACGGTGGCCCTGGTCTCCGGTGACCAGCGTGCACCGGGCGCAGACCTCACAAGGCTCCTGACCTCCCTGCGGTCCGGCTCCGACCCCGGTGTCCGGCGATTCGCTGAGGACGCGAAGCGGATGGAATCGATCGCGCGTCAGGAGGCGGCCGCCGTCGTGCCTTCACTACCGAAGACGGAGGTCACCGCGAGGGAAGCGCCTGGCTTTGTGGTGGCGTTGGCGTTCCCTGACCGGGTGGCCCGGCTGGTTCCCGGTGATGGATCCACCACGTACTTGCTGTCATCCGGGACGCGGGCAGGGCTGCCGGCGGGAAGTCCACTGTCCGGGCATCACTGGCTTGCGGTGGCCGAAGTGTCTCGCGCACAGGGCCGCGATGCAGCCGGAACGGGTGCCGTGATCCGCTCAGCCGCTCCCTTGACGGCGGAACTCGCCGAAGCTGCGGCGCCGGATCTACTGGTCAGCAGGGTGCAGGCGAAGTTTGACCAGGGCAAGGTGACTGCCCGGCTGGAACGCCGACTGGGCGCGATCGTCCTGTCGTCCACACCTGTCCGTCCCAGCGCGGAGGCCGGACGTCACGCTGTTGCTGCGGCGCTGGGAAAGGCCGGGTTAGCGACCATTGGCTGGTCCGCCACAGCTGATGCCCTGCGAAGGCGGCTGGCGTTGCTATATCACCAGCTCGGCGATCCCTGGCCCGACGTCCGTGAGCCCAATCTCCTGGCCCGGCTTGAGGACTGGCTGGCCCCGGAACTGGAAGCGATGGCCACCGGGACCTCCGTTAATTCCATCAACCTCACGGAACCTTTGCGGCGACTGCTGCCCTGGCCCGAGGCATCCCGTCTGGACAGCCTCGCGCCCGAGCGGCTTGAGGTCCCCAGCGGCTCGCGGGTGCGGATCGACTACCCCGAAGTTTCGGACCGTGGGGATACGGGCGACGGCGGCAGGCCGGTTGTGGCGGTCAAACTCCAGGAATGCTTTGGCTGGGACCGCACGCCGCACCTCGTCGAGGGCCGGGTACCTGTGCTCTTTCACTTGCTGTCACCGGCAGGCAGGCCCCTGGCCGTTACTGATGACCTCGCGTCTTTCTGGTCCGGTCCGTACGCCCAGGTCCGGGCCGAGATGCGTGGTCGCTACCCCAGGCATCCCTGGCCCGAAGACCCTTGGACCGCGCCGGCCACCGCCAGGACGAAGAACCGGATGGGGTCCGGTCCCTCCAGCTAGGCCAGCCGTTCCAGCATGAACTGGATCTCGCCGTCCACGAACGTTCCCACTACGGCGCTGGCGGCCAGCTCGTCCGGGGCTGTGGTCAGGGGGTCGTGCTCAAACGCGGTGAAGTCTGCCCGTTTTCCTACTGTGATGGAGCCCGACACGTCCCACAGGCCGGCAGCCTTTGCCGCGTGCGAGGTGTAGCCCTCCAGCGCCTGGAGTGCGGTGAGTGCCTGGGCCGGCGCGATGGGTTCCTGCTCCGGATGTCCGGATCTCCGGCGCAACTGTGCATCGGCGATGATCGGAAGTGGCTCAAAGGGTGCGATCGGCCAATCCGAACCGATGCCCAACGTCACTCCTTCCTCGCGAAGGTCCCTGCAGCGCCATGCCCGCTCCGCCCTTTCAGTGCCGAGACGGGTCGACCAGTTGTCACTGTGATCCGCGAGGGAATAGTGGGTGCAGTGTGTCGGTTGCATGCTGGCCACCACGCGCGACCCCTTGAAACGAGCGACGAGCTCGTCCGGGACGGTCTCGAGGTGTTCGATCCTGTGGACGGTCCGGTTCAGGATGTCCGCTGGAACAATGCCGGGGAGCGACTCCAATGCGCTCAACACATGCTCCACTCCCGCATCACCAATGGCATGCGTCGCTGTCGGGATACCGCGCGATGCGAAGTAGCGGACGGCCGCGGTATATTCCTCCGGCCGTGGCCAGAATGGTGCGGTCGACTGGCCGTGAACATCAGGTTCGTAGAGCCAGGCTGTCCCGTTGTCCACGGTTCCATCGACGAAGAGTTTGATGGCTTCAACGGACCACCGGCGGCCGCCCGTACCAATCGTGCGGGCAAGTTCCTTCCAGTCGGTTTCATCGCTGCCCGGCATGCACCACGGCGCTGCCCGCAGCCGCAGCGGCAGCCCGCCGTCGGACTCCAACGCCTGGAAGAGTGCGCTGGATTCGTCACTGTGGTCCATGATGTGGCCCCCCGTCAGTCCCGAGCGGGCGAAGTCCTTCAAGAGATCGCCGAGGCGTGCCTTACGTTGGTTGAAGGTCTCCTGCGGGATGTGCCGTTGGACGAGCTCCATGGCTGCGGCTTCAAGCAACAAGCCGGTGGGGTCGCCGTCGGAATCGCACACCACTTCGGAAGCCTGCGCGAATTCGTGCGGACCGTGGATGCCGGCCAGTTCCAGCGCCCGGCTGTTGGCCAGGGCCGAGTGGCCGTCGAACAACCTGATCATTGCGGGCTTGTGGCCGCTGACGTCGTCCAAGACGCTGCGGTGCAACGGCGCTGTCCCAAAGGCATTCGGGTTCAGCCCCCATCCACGCAACCAACCGGCGTCGCTGGCAGCTTCCGACGACAGCAGGGCTTTGACCTCATCCAGCGTCGTCGCTCCGGACAAGTCAACGCCGATAGTCAGGTCCAGGCCGAATACCGGGTGGAGATGGCAATCCACCAGGCCCGGAGTAAGCGTGGCGCTGCCCAGGTCAACCACCCGCGTGCCGGCTTGCTGCCACTGCTGGGCATCCATGCGGCTTCCGACGGCGGTAATCACGCCGCCGCGGACGGCTATGGCCTGGACAGGCTGTCCGTGGGTTTGCCCATCCATCGTGTGGATGGTGTCGGCAAGGACGATGAGGTCAGGAGTCATGGGTTTCGTAGCTTCCAATCCGGGCGAAGACGTCGGGGCGGGTGGTGCGCAGGCTGCGGGCAATCAGCAGGCCTGCCAGGAAAACGATGGGGGCAACAAGGATCAGGATGGTGTTGGTCAACGCGTCGGCAAAGGTGAGGAGCTCGATGTTGATGGCGATCAGCGCCACTACGCCGAAAAGCAGGATGGCCGAGGCGACGCTGAGCGGAAGGAGCAGGCGGTTGGTGACCGCCGCGGGGTTGCGACGCAGGTAGATGAACGCTGCGACCGACACCAGGCCCTGCAGCGCAACGATCCCGAAGATCCCTGGGGTGTTGACCCAGATCAGCAACTGCTTGTAGGGGTCGGCTCCGGCAATGGCGCAAATGATGATGACGACGGCGGCCAGGATGGTTTGGATCTGCCCGGCGCGATGCGGCGACTTGTATTTGGGGTGTGTCCTGCCGAGGAAAGCCGGGAGGACGCCGTCTTTGGCAAGCATGTAGACGTAGCGGTTAATAGCATTGTGGAAGGCCAGCTGCGAGGCGTAGACGCTGGTCACGATGAGGACGTACATGACCACCTCGGCCCACGGTCCTACGTACTCATTGATGGTGGCGAAGAACATTCCATCCGCCAGTTCGCCGGCAGCTGCCACCACGTTTCCGTCACCGTAGGCCTGGATGACGGTCCAAACGATGAAAGCGTAGAACACGGACATGAACCCAACGGCGATGTAGGTTGCCCGCGGGACGGACCTGTCCGGGTTGCGCGCTTCACGCCGGTACAGCACGGTGGATTCGAACCCCATGAAGGCCGCGAAGCAGATCGCCAGGATGGCAAGGACTCCGGGGGTGAACGCGTGCTCCGGGGAGAACGAGGCGAAACTGATTCCTTGGGCGCCGCCACGGGCGAGGATTGCCACGCCCATGATGCCCAGGATGGCGGTCTCAGCGATGAGGAGGACGCCCAGGACTTTGGCGCCGACATCAATCCCGCGGTAGCCGAGGAACCAGACGGCCGCAATAGCAACCAAAGCAACTACCGGCCACGGTACGTCCAGGCCGAAGAGGGTGCTCAGCATGGCTTGGGTTTGGACCGCGAAGAGTCCGTAGACGCCGATTTGCAGGCAGTTGTAGGACACGATTGCCAGAATGGCCGAGGCCAGCCCCACTGTTTTGCCCATGGCCAGGGTGATGTAGGTGTAGAAACCGCCGGCGGCCTTGACGTGTTTGGTCATGGCCATGAAGGAGATCGCGAAGACGAGCAGGACAGCGCCGGCAATGACATAGCCCATGGGGGCGCCGATGCCCCCGGTGCCGATGGCTACAGGCGCCACGCCGGCCATGACAGTCAACGGGGCTGCGGCAGAAATTACCAGGAAGGCGATGCCGCCAGTGCCAATGGCATTCCGTTTGAGCCCGCTTCCAGCATCCGCTGCTGGAGGTCGGGTTTCGAGGTCAGACATGGGGGTCCTCTGTGGTTATTGGGGGAGGGAAGTTTTAGGAGGATGGAACATAAAGCGAAAGGCTTTCGTTTATCGTAGGGTCTTGTGACTCGCAGCACAATACTTCGACGCAAAGTTCTGGCTAGAGTCGTAACAACAACCCTGAATGGAGACACCCGTATGGCACGCCCGCTGGTCCCGCTGATATCCATCGATGCACTCGTTACCGCCGCTCTTGAGTTGGTGGACGAGGCAGGAGACTTCAGCCTGCCGAAACTGGCCAAGCGGATCGGGGTCAGCCAGTCGTCCATCTACAACCACGTCAGCGGGCGTGAGGAGATCCTTGAACTGATGCGCGGCCGGATCATCGCTGAGAGCCCCTATGTCCTCGGGGACGAGCAGGATTGGGAGGCCGCGCTCAGGGCGATCGTCAGAAGTTACCGTGACGCTTTTGCACGCCATCCCCGGCTCGCTCCGCTGTTGGTCCTCCAAACGGTTCAGGATAATCAGGTTCTTGCCCTCTACGAGAACCTTGCCGTGGCACTTGAGAGTGCGGGATTCCGTGGCCGGGACGTGGTGTCAGCGATCTCCACCATCGACAGTTTCGCGCTCGGTTTCGCACTGGACCTCGCCGCCCCGGACGTTGTCTGGGCGCCGCCCGCCCAGGGATTCCCCAGGCTTACCGGCGCCCTGGCCCAAGCAGGTCCGGCTGGGAAGCGCGGTGAGGCGGCCTTCGATTTCGGCCTCGAGATCCTCATCGCCGGCCTCCACGCGCGTCTTCAGTCGACGGTGCTGTGACGGTGGAAGGTGCCGGGAACATCGCCCAAACCTGGTGGGACTCCGTGGTGCGCGGTTTCTCGGAGACCCACACCACGGCAGTGCCATTGCCTGCGCTGCTCGGCATCCTCGCATGTGCCATCCTCCTGAGCATTCCACGCGTTACGTGGCGCTGGTTCGGCCTCTATGTAACGTTCGTCCATGAACTCGGCCACGCCTATGCGGCGCTGATGACCGGCCGCTTCGTGCACAGCCTCCGCATCGGGCTCGACCATTCCGGCCGCCTCGTCAGCAGTGGACGGAGCGCATTTGGTGCGGCATGGTCAGGGTTTTGGGGCTACCCGGCGCCCGCCGTGGTCGGGCTGGGCCTGATTGCCGCCTGTGCCGCAGGCAGGTCGGGCGCGGCCATGTCCGTCGGAGCCGTGGTCCTGCTGGTGTCGCTGATTTTCCTGCGAAACCTTACCGGGATCCTCGTAGCGGTACTCAGTGCCGCCGTCGCCCAGGTCCTGGTTCTGTTTGCAGCCCCCACCACCGTTAACTATGTCGTGCTTGCCCTCGGCATCGCCCTGTCCGTCGGCGGCGTCCGGGACCTCCTCAAGCTTGCCGGCGTCCACACCCGGCGCCGGGAAAGGCTCGCGGCATCCGATGCGTTCATCCTTGGCCGCACTACGGGCGTCCCCGTATTCGTGTGGTTATCGGGTTTCACTGCGGTGATTGCGGGATGCGCAGCAGCGTCCGCCTGGTTGTTGTGGGGCATGCTCTCCGTATAGACCGCTGTTTGGCTGCGCTTCCGCGGTTCGACGGCGGTTGGTTCGCGTTGCTCGCTGCCTGCCCCTTGCCCTGTGGTCGCTTTTGGGTGTCCAATCCTCTTTAACGTTCGAAGTGTTTGGCATTCGGACTCCGTGCCGGGAGATAACACCAGGAGGTGCCCATGTCCGCGAAGGGCACACGCGAAACTGCAAAGGGAAGCGGCACCGGAACGCCCGAGGCCAAGCGGAGCGATAACGGATCGGCATTGGCATTGGCAGCAAGTGATCCTGCCCGCATCCGGAATGTTGCACTCGTCGGCCATTCAGCGGCAGGTAAGTCGATGCTCGTCGAGGCCCTGCTCGCAGCAACGGGCGCCATCTCCCGCATGGGCTCCATCAGCGAGGGCACCACGGTGAGTGATTCCGACCCTTCGGCGATCCACCAACAACGGTCCGTGACCATGTCCGTCGCACCAATCCTGGTAGGAGACGTCAAGGTCAATCTGATTGATACCCCCGGTTACACCGACTTCACCGGCGAATTTCGCGCTGGTTTGAGGGCCGCCGATGCGGCCCTTTTTGTTGTGTCGGCTTTGGACGGCATTGACGGTGCCACCACTGCCTTGTGGGGCGAGTGCGAGAACGTCCGTATGCCCAGGGTGGTGGTGATCAGCAAACTGGACCACCCGCGCGCTGACTTCAGTGCCGCCGTCGTGAGGTGCCAGGAAGCCTTTGGCGAGTCGGTCCTCCCGCTGTACCTTCCCGCGTCCGGCAACGCCGGCCTCATCGGAGTGCTGGAGGGCGCCGATCATCAAGGCCCGCCAGTCGCGGACGTCGAAGAAGCCAGGGGAACCTTGATCGAAGGCATCATCGCCGAGAGCGAAGACGAAACCCTCATGGACCGGTACCTCGGCGGGGAAGAGTTGCCTCTGATGGACCTGGTCAGTGATCTGGAAACCGCTGTGGCCAGGGGGAGTTTCTTCCCGGTGATCCCGACGTCTGCCGAGTCGGGGTTGGGCCTACCGGAGCTCATGGCCCTGGTGACCGATGCCCTGCCATCGCCGTTGGAACGCATCGCTCCCGCTGTGATGAAACCCGACGGTTCATCATTGAAGCCTTTGGAATGTGATCCAACCGGGCGCCTTGCCGCCGAGGTGGTTCGGACCACTGTAGATCCCTTCCTCGGCCGCGTGTGCTTGGTTCGGGTCTTCTCCGGGACCCTGCGCGAAGACTCCTCGATACATGTCGGCGGCAGGGGGCTGGCGGACAGGGGACACGAAGACCACGACGCCGACGAACGCGTCACGCACCTCTACTCGCCTGTTGGCTCCAGCCTGAAGGTCGTTCCGAAGTGCATTGCCGGTGACATCTGCGCCATCAGCAAGCTTGCCACCGCCGAGACCGGAGACACTGTCTCGGACCGCGAGGCTCCGCTGTTGATCGAGACCTGGAACATGCCCGAGCCCTTGATGCCCATTGCCATCGAGGGCGCCTCCCGCAGTGACGAAGACGCACTGGCCAAGAGCATCGGAAAGGTGGCTGCCGCCGATCCAACTCTTCGTTTGGAGCGCAACCAGGACACCCACCAGCTCATCCTCTGGTGCATGGGGGAGGCCCACGCTGAGGTGGTCCTGGACAGGCTTCGCCATCAGGGCGTCAAACTGCAGACCGTGGACGTAGTCACCCCGCTGAGGGAAACTTTCGCCACCAAGGCTGCGGGACACGGGCGTCACGTCAAGCAATCCGGTGGCCACGGCAGTTTGCCATCTGCGACATCGAGGTGGAGCCCCTCGGCCGGGGTGAAGGATTCGCCTTCACGGACAAGATCATCGGCGGCGCCATTCCCGGGACGTTCGTTACGTCCGTGGAGAAGGGGATCCGTTCGCAGATGCTCAAGGGTGTGTCTGCGGGGTTCCCTGTGGTGGACATCAAGGTGACCTTGGTGGGCGGAAAGACCCACAGCGTGGACTCATCCGATGCAGCCTTTCAAGCAGCGGGAGCGTTGGCACTCCGCGAGGCCGCCGCGGCCGCCAAAATCCAACTGTTGGAACCTGTCTCATCAGTAGTCATCAGCGTTCCCGATGACTATGTGGGTGCGGTCATGAGCGATCTTTCGGGGCGGCGCGGCCGGGTCACGGGCACCACCGCGGCAGACGGCCAGGGAACGGACATCAGTGCGGAAGTTCCTGATCAGGAACTGCTGCGGTACGCGATCGATCTGCGCGCCCTCAGTGCCGGAACGGGGCGTTTCCGCCGGTCCTACCTTCGCCACGAGCCACTGCCGAAGTAGCCCCTAGGAGTTGGCCCGGATAAAGGACGCCACTGCCGGGGCAAGGGATGCTCCCACCTCGGCGGCACTGCGCTTCAAGCCTTTGACCGCGAACGAATGGTCACCGCCTTCGCTCCACTGGAGTGTCGCCGTCGGACCGATCCTGTCCACTACGCCCTCCAGCAGGTCCGGTGTTGCAAACGTATCCCGGGTGCCTTGGAGGAAGAGCATCGGAACCGTGACGCCGTAGAGGTGTTCGTCGCGCAGTTTCTCCGGTTTTCCGGGCGCGTGCAGTGGATAGCCGAGATACACCAGACCTTTGGCAGGCATTCCTTCGGCGACGGCCATGGACGCCATGCGCCCACCGAAGGACTTGCCGGCCGCCCAGAGGGGCTCGCCGTTGCTGAGCCCGGCGGCCTTGTCCATTACCGTTCGCCAGGTGGCGATGGCCAGCGGCGGGCGATCAGGGAAACGCCTGCCGGCCTCGCGGTAGGGGAAGTTGAACCGCAGGGTGGCCACCCCTAGGTCAGCCATCGCCATAGCGAACCCCTGGAGGAACGGGTGTTCCATCCCGGCCCCGGCGCCGTGCGCCACCACCAACGTGGCAAACGGATGATCCGGCCGGATGTGGAGGGCGGATATGTCGGACTCTCCGACAGCGATGGCAACAGGTGTTTCAGTATTTGGCATGTATCCATCTTTGCCCATTGCAGCAAAAACGCCGTGGGTGCTGACGCGCGTGGCCTTAACGGGGTAGCTTGTGCCCATGGCGAGCGAAGCAACCACCGTTACTGTGCCCGGTCCCGACGGCCCCCGGGAGGTCCGGATTTCCAGTCCAAGCCGGGTCATGTGGCCGGAGGCGGGGCTGACGAAACTGGACCTTGCCAACTACCTCATCGACGTCGGCGAAGCGTTTGTCACCGCCAACGGGAACCGGCCCATCAGCCTTCAACGGTACTCAGGCAACATTGAGGGGGAGATGTTCTTCTCCAAGAATCCGCCCAAGGGCGCTCCGGAGTACGTCCGCTCGGTCCCGGTGACGTATCCCAGTGCCCGGTCGCATCCACAATTGGTGATCGATGAGCCGGCAGCGGCTGTGTGGGCGGCGCAGATGAATACGGTGGTATTCCACCCTTGGGCGTCCCGGGCCAGCGATCCCGACAATCCGGATGAGTTGAGAATCGACCTCGACCCCCAACCCGGAACCGACTTCGCCGACGCGATACCTGCCGCGCAGGAACTCCGCAACGTTCTGGCGGAAGCCGGACTGACGGCGTTCATCAAGACCTCCGGCAACCGCGGACTCCATGTGTACGCGCCGATCCACCCCAAGCATGAGTTCCTCGACGTACGCCACGCCGTGATTGCCGCTGGACGGGAGTTGGAGCGCCGCATGCCGGAGAAAGTCACCACCGCGTGGTGGAAGGAGGAACGCGGGACAAGGATCTTCGTGGACTTCAACCAGGCCAACCGGGACCGGACCATCGCCGGCGCCTACAGCCCACGGGCCGTGCCACTGGCCCAGGTGTCCTGTCCGCTGACGTGGGATGAACTGGAGAACGCCGACCCGGCAAAATACACCATCGCCACTGTTCCGGACCGTTTGACGTCGGTGGGGGACCCGTGGGCGTCCATGCACGAACAGCCTGGCGGCATCGACGTCCTGCTCGGGTGGTGGGAGCGGGACGTGAAGAATGGTCAAGGCGAAATGCCGTTCCCACCGGAGTTCCCCAAGATGCCGGGCGAGCCCATGCGCGTGCAGCCGAGCCGGGCCCGCAAGCAGGAGGAGTAAGCGGGAGTCCGCATGCCGGAAAGTGCAGCGAGGTTGGCCCTGACCGCGGCAGTCGTGTGCGGGTTGTTCCTCTGCGGTTGCACGGGCACACCGGAGCCGATGCCGTCCCAGCCCACCACGCTCGTGGAACCATCCCCGGCACCGTCACTGGAACCTTCGATGCCGGTGACGATGGCTGTTTCGCCGGCCTTCCAGGAGCTCCGGGCCACCTTGGAACTCTTCGCCAGGGAGAAGCTCGACGAAGGCGCCTCGGCGGTGCTCATCAAAGTGAAGGCCGGCCAGCAGGAGTGGAGCCACGCAGCAGGAGTGAGGAGCCGTGCTGCGCCGGTTTCGGTCCAGCCCGGTGACCGTTTTGATGGTGGGGATCAGCTCCGGACCATGGTGGCCGTGTCCGTGCTGAAGCTCGTCGAGGAAGGCCGGCTGGCCTTGGACGATCCCATCAACACCCACCTGCCAGGATCTGTCCCGGCAGGCAACCCCGTGACGATCCGCCAGCTCCTTGGTGACGCCACGGAGTTGCCTGCTGCGCCATCGCCCCAGGCCGACACCCTGCTGGGTCTTCTGGTGGAGCGGTTGAGGGGTGTGCCCCTGGAGACGTCCCTGCGAACAGATATCCTGTCGCCCTTGACCCTTGATTCCACATCGCTGCTCGTGCCGGGCTCCGCCACACCGGATGATGTGGTCCACGGCTACGTCCAGCTGAACGGGGAGACGGTGGATGTGACGTTCCCGCACGTACGGAACGGGGCTTCATCCGTACGCCTCCTATCCACGGTGGAGGACCTCACCAGGTTCCAGGCCGCGCTGCTGGAGGGCCGGCTGTTGGCGCCGCAGAGTCTCGTCTCCATGAAAGGGAGCGTGTTCGCGGGCTACGGCCTTGGCTTGGACCATTGGGAAGACCACTGCACGAACGGCTCCTACTACGGCCATGCCGGAGACGTGCCCGGATACGGGAGCATCACCATGAGCAGCGCCGACGGGAACCGCCAACTGGCCATCTTCATGGCCTATCCACCGCAGCCGATTGCACCACAGCCCTCAGCGCTGGCCTTGGAAATGACGGGACTCGCGCAGGTGGCGTTGAATTCGAGCTGCCGTTTCCACTTCCGCTGAGCCTACTCGAAGCGTGACGGATCGCCCGTTCCCCGGCGCACTACTTCGGCTGCTCCACTGGAGAAGTCAATCACTGTGGTGGGCTCGGATCCAGTGTCCCCGGCGTCGATGACGCCGTCCACCTGGTTGTCCAGCCGTTCCTTGATCTCCCATCCCTGGGTTAAGGGCTCTTCTTCGTCCGGAAGCAGGAGCGTGCTGGACAACAGCGGTTCGCCCAGTTCCGCCAGGAGCGCCTGGACCACCCTATGATCCGGAATACGTACGCCCACAGTCTTCTTCTTCGGGTGCAGGAGCCGCTTGGGCACTTCGCGGGTGGCAGGGAGGATGAAAGTGTAACTGCCGGGGGTAACGGCCTTGATGCTCCTGAAAATGTCGTTGTCAATCATCACGAACTGGCCCATTTGGGCAAAGTCCTTGCACACCAGGGTGAAGTGGTGTTTGTCATCCAAGTGCCGAATGCTCCTGATGCGGTCCAGCGCCTCCCTGTTGCCGATCTGGGCGCCAAGCGCGTAACAGGAGTCGGTAGGGTAGGCGATCAGGCCGCCGCCTTGGAGCATGTTCACCACTTGGCCGATGGCGCGTGGTTGGGGATCTTCCGGGTGCACGTCAAAGAATCTGGCCATGGAAAGAGCCTACGACAAAGCTATGACAAGACGTCCTTGTTGGAGAATTTTGCGTAGGCCAGCGCGCCGCACACTGCGATGTATCCGGCTTGGAGGAGCCCATTCCCGGCGAACGACGTCCAGGAGACCGGTTGGCGCAGCAGATCCGCGAACCCCAGCCAGTGGTGGCTGAAGAGCCATGGATGAAGCCACTCAAGCTGGGGCAGGTTGTCCAATACTTGTGAGACCACCGAAAGGACGATGGTGGCAGCCATGGCGCCTACCGGCACATCCGTGAAGGTGGAGATCAGCAGTCCGATCGCGGACAGCCCAAGGAGCGACACCGTGATGTACGCAGCGATCAGCAGGGACCTCAACGCTGACTCGCCAACGCTGATGGTGTCGCCGGACAGTAAAGTCACCGGGCCCACGGGAAAAAGTACGACGCCGGCCAGGGCGCCGGAGGCAGCGACGGTCGCCGTCGCTGCGAAACAGAAAGCAACGGCCCCGGCATATTTCACCAGCAGCAGGCGGATCCGTCCCGCGGGAGCGAGGAGCAGATACCGCAGGGTTCCCAGGCTGGACTCGCCGGCGATGGTATCGCCGGCCACCACGCCGACCGTCAGTGGCAGGAACAGCGGAACGCACACCACCAGGGCAGTCACTGCGACGAACAGGCCGTTCTGGGTGATCCGGTCCAGGAACAGTGGTCCCCGCCCGGGTGTCGTGGGCCGGGAGGACAATTTGACGGCCACGGCAATCAGGATGGGCACGGCAGCCAGGGCGATCAGCATGGCCCACGTGCGGAGCCGGCGGAACAGTACGGACAACTCCGAGCCCAGCAGCGCCCATCCGATTCCCGGTCGGCCAATGACGGCGCCGTGAGGCGAAGCAATTTCAGCCGACAACGTCGAACCCCTCTCCGGTCAGCGACACGAACCGATCTTCCAGGCTCGCTTTTTCCACGGTGAAGCCGCGGACACGGACACCGTCGGCCACCAGAGCGGCCACGATCCTCTCGGGTTCGACTCCGTTGAGTCCGGTGCCCAGCAACGCGGTGGATCCCCACGCGCTTCCAGTTCCCGGAGCTTCGCCGGGAACCAGTCCAAGGCGCGTCAAGACACTGGCGGCGCGTTCGACGTCGGGCGTTTGCACCACAACGTGCGTTTGCCCGGCAGCGCGCAACTCATCCAAAGGTCCTTGGGCCACCAGGCGGCCGGCGCTCATCACGCCCACATGGGTACACATCTGTTCCACCTCAGCCAGTAGATGGCTGGAAACGAACACCGTGGTCCCGCCTGCCGCTAGTGAACGGACCAGGCCCCGGACCTCACGCGTCCCTTGCGGGTCAAGGCCGTTGGTTGGTTCGTCGAGGACCAGCAGCTCCCGCGGCCTGAGCATGGCGTTGGCCAGCCCCAGCCGCTGTTTCATGCCGAGCGAGTAAGCGCGGACTTTCTTTCCGGCGGCGTGGCTGAGCCCAACGCGTTCCAAGGCGTCATGGACGCGCTGCCGCCGGGTAGAGGACAAAGCATGCCGATCGGCGGCATCAAGGCGCATGAGGTTGCCCGTGCCTGAGAGGAAAGGATAAAAGCCCGGCCCCTCCACCAAGGCCCCCACATCAGGCAGCACTGTTGCCAGGGCCTCCGGCATCGGCTTACCGAGGACGCGGACGCTCCCACTGTTCGCCGAAGCCAGGCCCAGCAGCACCCGGATGGTGGTGGTCTTTCCTGAACCGTTGGGGCCAAGGAAACCGAACACGGACCCACGGGGGACCGAGAGATCAATTCCATCGACGGCGGATCGGTGGCCGAAACGCTTGACCAAGCCGTGCGTTTCTATGGCGGGTTCGGCTGGGACGGGTTCCTTCACAGTGCGGCAGCGGCTGCCTGGAGCCGTTCCAAGGGCACCATGCCCGCGTAGATGCGGCCGTCGTCGAGAATCAGGATGCTCACCAGCGATGTCCTCAACGCCCGGCCGCCGGCAACTGGCTCCAGCGTTTGCGCAAACTGGGGATTGGAGGTCAGCCCGGACGGAGCAGAACCGGCGGGCAGGGCGATGATCGAATCCCAGCCCTGTCCTGTGACAGTGGCGCGGGGGTGGCTGGTCGTGGGGGAACCCTCAGGGGCCGTCATGGTTGGAACGGGCTTGGCCGGGAGTGCCTTCTCCGACACCGTGGCGCCCGGGGGTGGGGTGAAGTCGAACAACGCGGCATCCGGTGTGGACAGGTCCAGCTCAGTGAAGGCAAGCGAATACGCCGGTTCGGTTTGCCCTTTGGCGCGGACTTCGATGCCCAACGGAAGCCCGGTTTCCGCGTCGACGTCGATGGTCACCGAGTCAACCAGGGTTTCCGCGCTGCGCGGGTGCAGGCTCACACGGTATGCGCTGCGGCCGGCTACTGAGGAAGCCTCGCCGACCGATACCCCTGTGCTGTCATCAATGGCGGCCAGGAAACGGCTCGCCATGGCCTCAGGCGTGGGCACGTCCCGCGCAGACGTGTCCGGCGACGGCGTGGGAGGGAGCGATTCCCTCGGCCCCGCGAAGGACGGGACTTCCGCTCTGCTTGGCGCCGGCATGGTCAAATGCGTCGCGCTGTTGTCCGCAGAGTTGTAGAACCACGCGTCACCACCGTTGATCACGACGTCACGCTCGGCCATGCGGTCCAAGACCTGCAACCGGGCCTTGAACGGGCCATCGAGGTAAACCCGGGCCGTGTGCGACCCGGTCAACAGTTCCATGGCTGAGGCCGCTCCTGGGGCGGTTCCCGGTCCTGCAGGGACCTCGGGTAACCCAAGCCCGGCGGTCTGCTCCACTGTGCCGGACAGTGCCCGCACCTCGGTGCGCGCGATCATGGCCAGGACCTCGTCGGCGGTCTTGGGTGGGAGGGACACCGTGGCGCCGGCCTGTACGGAGCCGAACATTACTGCCATCGCCACCACAAGGGTGATCAGGACGGCAGGCAGCCACCGCTGCTTGGTCCGCGCCACTGCTACCAACCACCACACGTGAAAGGCATAAATCCAGACTACTCCGGATAACCGTCCGGATCACCTGCCCCCTGCATCAGGCCCGGATAAGTTGGCGGGCCAATTCCACCGCCCCGTGGACTGGGGTTTGCTTGAGGATCCGGATCAACGACGGATCTTCCAAGGAAACCTTTCGGCCAACTGACCCGGCAAGTTGGGTGTGGTTCACCAACAAACTGCCTGCCATGACCAGAGGCAGGTCCAAGCCAAGCTCTCCCAAGACCTGCCTGGCCAGCGCGGCCAGATGATGGGCTGCCTCTGCCTGGATCCGCAAAGCGGCCGGATCGCCTTCAGTTGCCAGTTCAAGGACCAACGGAGCGAGCACAGCCCAGTGGTCCGGCTCAGGCTTCGCATAGAAGGAGTCCATGAGTTGCAACGCATCCACACTGGCCGTTGCGGCCATGAGCGCGCGGACAAGAGTGCCAGGTTCCAGCCCTGCGTAATACTCCCGCAGCGCCTCGCGCACGGCATCACGCACCACCGAATAGCCGCCGCCTTCATCGCCCAGCAGGTAGCCGTATCCACCGCTGCGTGCTTCGCGTCCGTCATGGTTGCGGCCCCACGCCACCGATCCGGTGCCCGCAACCAGGACAACACCGGCGTCGAGGCCGGCCGCCGCGAGCACGATCCGCGTGTCATGGACCACGTCTATTCGGGCGCCTGGGAAGTGTTCCGTGAGCAGGGCGGACAGGACTGCCCGGCTGGCCGGGGTGTCCGCGCCGGCTGCTCCTGCGCACACGGCCTCGATTCCGCCACCGACGCTTGCGGCAATCCTCCGCAGGACGGCATCGGCGCCCTGATGGCCCACTGAGGAAAGGTTGGCACTGGCTTCGGTAATCTCTACGCCGTCCGTGGAAACGGCCCCGCCCTGCTCTTCGCTCGTGAGTGCACCGCCTGAGCGGACGGCGTGCGTCTTGGAACCGCCAATGTGCAGGCCCAGAACTGCGGGCGTCACCGGATGGCCGCCGCTTCATCGTTTTTTACTGAGGGACCGGCAGGGGTGCCGGCTTCGTCGTCGGGCCATTTGCCGCCGTTTTCCCAGAACTGCTGTATTTCCTCCAACTGACGTCCCTTCGTTTCGGGTGCGAACTTTCGGACAAACATAAACCCGAGGATAGCCAGAACACCGAACACTGCGAAGGTTCCGGCTCCTCCGAGTCGCTGGAGCATCGTCAGGAAGAACGCGGCAACCAGCACGTTGGCCACCAAGTCCGAGGTCAGCATGGCGCTCGCTCCGAGGGAACGCAGCCGCGAAGGAAAGCTTTCGCCGGCGTAGACCCAGACCAGGGCGCCGAAGCCGAAAGTGAAACCGACGGTGAAAAGAAGGACGCCGAGGAAGCCCAGCACAGTGAGCAGGCCGCCGAAGTTCTGTCCTGCCATGAAGACCCCTACCAAGAGGACATTGGCCAGCACCATCATGCCGATGCCCGTCAGGAGCACCGGGCGGCGCCCCAACCGGTCCACCAGGGACAGGGACACGAAGACGGCAAACAACGCTGCAACCTGGACTGCTGCAGGGAGGAGGAGCAGCGCAGCATTGCCGCTGAAGCCCATCGCTTCGAAGATGCGGGGACTGTAGTACACGACTGCATTGATGCCTGTTATCTGGATGAAGAAGCCCAGGCCCACCACGAACACGGTTGCTCTCAGGTAGGGAGTACGAAGCATTTCGCGAAGGCCACCCCCGCGTTCTTCACTGATAGCCTGCTGCATCTCTGCGAGTTCGGCCTCCACGTCACTGTCCGGCTCGATGGCGGAGAGCGTCCTCCTGGCTTCTGCAGTCCGTCCGCGCATCATGTACCACCGCGCGGTATCCGGGAGTTTGATGACGATGGCCAGGACAATGACTGCCGGGACGGCGGCCAAACCCAGCATCCACCGCCAGGAACCGGTGCCGGCCAAGGCATAGGCGGCCACATAACCCACAATGATTCCTATGACCGTTGCCACTTGGTAGGCCACCAGGAGGGCGCCGCGAACTTTGGCCGGCGCTGACTCAGCGACGAAAACCGGGACGACCACCACGGACACTCCGATGGTCAGGCCCAGCAGGAGCCGTGCGATCAGCAGGGTGGGTACATCGTTCGACATTGCGCTGAGTACGGCGAAGAGCGCGTAACCCACGGCGAGGCCCACCATGCAGGCTTTGCGTCCAAGGCGGTTGGAGAGCCAGCCGCCCACCAGTGCGCCGAGGACTTCTCCTGCAACGACGGCGGTCGTCACCAGTTCCTGCTGGGAAGTGGTGAGGTTGAACTGCTTGGTGATGAAGAGGAGTGCACCGGCAATATTCGACATGTCGTAGCCGTAAATCACTCCGACGGTCGCGGCAGCGCCGCCCACCAGGAGCCCGAGCCGGGGTGTTTGCCGTAGGTCGTGCAGGATCGACATCTTTGTCCTTGAATCTGTGGAAAAGTAGGGTCTTGCCGGATTGGTTCCGGAATTGGTTTAGACCAACCTGCTCAAGATTGGCATAGACCAATAGTGTTGTCTACAAGTAGGATGTCCAATATGTCCACAGACGTCGGAGCGGCAACGCCCAAGTACTACCTTCTCAAGACCGAAGTACTTGGCCTGATCGCCGGTCTCCAGCCCGGCACGCTCATCCCCACGGAGCGTGCGCTCGCCGAGCAATACGCGACGTCACGCACTACCGTCAGGCAAGCAATCAGCGAGCTCGTGGCAGAGGGGAAATTGGGTCGCATCCAGGGGCACGGCACGTTCGTCGCGCCCCCGAAAGTGACGCACGTCAGGCAGTTGACGTCCTTTTCCGACGACGCCCGCAATCAAGGTTTGCGCCCGGATTCCAGGGTGCTTGCCCTCGATGTCGTGAAGTCTGACGCCGACGTCGCAGCCCACCTGGGTCTTGACCAAGGCGATCCGGTAACCCGGCTTGAGCGCATCCGTTTGATTGACGGGGAACCACTGGCGCACGAGATGGCCTGGCTGCCCGGCAAGCTTCCGAGATTCAAGTCGAACCTCGCCAAGGCGGGCTCGCTGTACGCCGTATTGGCAGATGTCTACGGGATCCATATCGCCGACGTCGAGGACACCGTGGAAACCGCCCTGGCTGGTCCGGCCGACGTCAGGTTGCTGGGAATCGAGATGGGGGCGCCCTTGCTGGTGGTTCATCGCATGGCACGCGACGCCGCTGGAGCCCCTGTGGAGTGGACCCGCAGCGCCTTCCGGGGGGACAGGTTCCGGTTCGTATCCCGCGTGAAGTCCGGAGCCTGAAGTGGCCAACTCGTCCTCGGGTGAGTCGGTTATCCGGCGAGTAGTCCGGTTGGTAGGAGCGTTCGATGACGCCCACCGCACCATGAGCGTCGCCACCTTGGCCCGGCGTTCAGGGCTCCCTGTCACAACGACGTACCGCCTGGTGGACGAACTCCTCGCCGAAGGGTTGCTGGAGCGGGAAGCGAGCGCCGAGGTTCGCATCGGCACGCGGCTGTGGGAGCTCGTGTCCAGGAGCTCCCGGATGGTTGGTCTCCGTGAAGCGGCCCTGCCCTTCATGGAGGACGTACAGTCGGTGGTCCAGCATTCCACCACCTTGGGGATCCTCGACTCCGACGAAGTTCTCTACATCGAACGGATCGGCTCGCGGGATTCCATGGTGGACATCACCAAGGTTGCCGGCCGCCTGCCGGTTCACGGAACCTCCTCCGGCTTGGTACTGCTGGCCTATTCGCCGCCCGCCTACCAGGACCTGTTTCTGGCGGGAACCCTGGAGAAATTCACCGACGCCACGCTCACCAATCCCACTGAACTCCGCCGCCATCTGGCGGGCATCCGGCAACGCGGATTCGCTTCGATGCCAGGGATCATCGTCCCCGAATCCAGCGGCATCGCAGTCCCCGTCTTCGGGCGTGCGAATACAGTGGTCGCCGCCCTGAGCGTCGTGGTCCCAAGGAACGAAGAAAACGCCGCTACCCGGGTGCCGGTCCTGATGACGGCGGCTCGCGGAATTTCCCGGGCACTCGGATGGCGCGGAGAGCTCAAAGGCGCCCTCCGTCAAAGCAACGGAAGCATCTGATTCCCGTTCATCGGTAACGCTGTGGTTCCACTCACACCCACGCTGGCAGAGTGGAAGCCAGCAGGGCATTTCGCCCGGTAACCACACACACGGCCCCTTGGGCTCCGTTCCGTGCTGCCCTGCGCCTCAACCAGGTTTCAGCAGCCGCAATGCCGCGGCAGGAGGAGTTGGTCATGGAGACCGCAACGCACGCACATCAGGAACCCATAACCCGGCGGGTCGCCGGCAAGGTGGCCATCATTACCGGGGGCAGGGGAGACCTTGGCAGCGCAACGGCCCGTTTGCTGGCCGATCACGGGGCCACCGTTGCCAGCCTGGACCGGGCCGGAACGCCCGCCACAGCCAACCACCCCGGCATTACCGAGTACGACGTCGATGTCACCGATGAAGCCAGCGTTGCGGAAACCGTCCGGCTGCTCAGCGCAGAACTCGGTACGCCGGATGTCCTGGTCAATGCGGCAGGAATCATCGGGCCTGCCGGTGCCAGCAACACCGCCACGATGGAGGACTTCAACCTCATTTTTGACGTCAACGTCAAAGGTGTCTGGCTCCTGACGAAGTACGTCGTTCCGTCCATGATCGAGAAGAAATCCGGCAGCATCATCAACTTTTCCTCCATCCATGGACTGACCGGCGGGCGAAACGTGCCGCTGTATCACGCGACCAAAGGAGCCGTCCGCCTCCTCAGTAAGTCCGACGCCGCAGCTTATGGCACCTACGGCGTGAGGGTGAACTCCATCCACCCTGGCTCCATGAACACCCGCATGAGCAGGCGCTCGGCCGAACAGTCGGACATCGGCGCGGAGGCGTACTACAAGCAGTTGGTCGGTGGAAACCCGATTCCCCGGCAGGGTGAGCCGGACGAGATCGCCTATGGCGTTCTCTACCTCGCTTCCGATGAGTCCCGGTTCACCACCGGTTCCGAGCTGGTCATCGACGGCGGATACACCGCGGTCTGAGACACCCCACCACGCCCTAAGAGAGGTACCACCATGAAATTCCTGAACTCCACACCCTCCGATACCTACGACGTCGTCGTCGTAGGTTCCGGCGCAGGCGCCCTGACCGCAGCGGCGACGGCCGCACGTGCCGGTAAGTCCGTCGTCGTGCTCGAAAAAACTGACGTGCTGGGCGGCACCTCTGCCGTGTCGGGCGGCATGCTCTGGGTGGCCGACAACCACCACGCCCGCGCAGCGGGACTGAGCGACTCCAAAGAAGCTGCCGCACAGTACGTCCGGGCCGTGGCGCGCGGACGGAGCCGTGAAGAGCTCTTGGACGCTGCGCTGAACTACGGGGACGCCATGCTCCGTTTCACTGAAGACGAATGCGGCGTCCGTTTCATCTTCCTCGATAACTTCCCGGACTACCGCCAGGATTTGCCGGGATCCGTGGAGGGCGGCCGAACGGTTGAACCCGAACTATTGAACATCCGCGAAGCGCTCGGCGAGCTTGCTGTCCATGTGCGCTCTGATGGCCGGGCTCCGTTCACCATGCAGGAATACGAAACCTGGGGTGCATTCACCAAGTTCCCTTGGGCGGAGCTGGGCCAACGGCAGGAAGAGGGGCTTGTTGCCAAGGGCCAGGCGCTGGTTTCGATGTTGTTGGCGAGCCTGATCCGTGATGACGCAGCGCTGGTGGTTGGTGCCCGCGGGCACCGGCTGTTGAACGACGGCGGCAAAGTAGTTGGCGTCCAACTCGAGTCGGGCGAAACTTTCCATGCCAACGACGGCGTCGTCCTGGCTACGGGCGGATTCGAATGGGACAAGGCCCTGGCGGATTCCCTGTTGGCCTCGCGCCTGTACATCATGTGTTCGCCTCCCTCGAATACCGGCGATGGCCTCAGGATGGCACAGCGGGTAGGGGCGCAAACGAGGGGAACCCGGGAAGCATGGTGGGCGCCGATGTCCATCACGGGGGACACCAGGGACGGCGCGCCGGTTGGAACACTGCTTCGCTTCGAGCGACAGGGACCGGGTTCGCTGATGGTCAACCGGCACGGCCGCCGTTTTGCCAACGAGTCCCAGAACTACAACGACCTCGCGCGCTGCCTGCAGTCTTGGGACTCGCCCAACAACCAGACGTTGAACACCCCGGCACACGTGGTGTTCGATCACAGCTATCTGGAACGGTACGGGGTCCTTGCACATCGGGCGGGCCAGCCGACTCCGGCTTATTTGATCGAGGCTTCCACCCTTGAGGAACTTGCTGCCAAAATCGGTGTCCCTGCAGAGAACCTTGCCGCTACTGTGCAGCGTTTCAACCACTATGCGGTCAAAGGCGAGGACCCCGACTTCGGCCGCGGTGAGAGCGCCTACGACAAGTACTGGGGCGACGACGACTGCCCGTGGCCCAACCCGTCCCTGGGTCCGCTCCACACTGGTCCGTTTTACGCAATGGAGGTTGTCAACGGTGCCTTCGGCAGCAACGGAGGCGTCGCCACTGATGGTTTGGCAAGAGTGTTGGACGTGGACGGCCAACCCATCCCTGGACTGTTCGCCGCCGGAAACACCACGGAGAATGCCTACGCTGCAGGCTACCCGGGGGCCGGTGCAACCCTGGGCCCCATCATGACCATGGGCTACCTGGCCGGCCGCACCATCGCGGGCCAACCGGCAGATTACGCCGCCACCGACGTCCGGGCGGGAGTTGGAGCATGATCCGCCACGCCGTGCTCTTCAAGTTCAAGGACGACTTCACCGCTGCGGACAAGGCTGCCTGGATAGAGGGGTTGAACCGGATGGACGGCAATATTCCCGGGCTCGTGAAGCTCACCCACGGCGCCGACGTACTCCGCCACGACCGTTCCTTCGATTACGCCATTGTGGCTGACTTCAATTCCGTGGAGGACATCGAGGTCTACAACACGCACGCGCTTCATGAACCACTCAAGAAGTACTCGTTTCCCAACAGCGAGCAGATCATTGCCGTTGATTTTCCGCTATAGCTTTCGAGCTGTTCGAACCTGCGCATTCAAGGGAGAATCGCCATGTCAACATCAACCCAGCAGCCTTCAACGTTGCGCAAGACCCCTGGTAAAGCGGCCCTCGCCTCGTTCCTGGGAAGCACGCTTGAATACTACGACTTCTTTATCTACGGCTCCGCCGCTGCGTTGGTCTTCGGGCCATTGTTCTTCCCGTCCGAGGATCCCGCCGTCGGCCTGATCGGCGCCTTCGCCACGTTTGGCGTGGCGTATGTGGCCCGTCCGGTGGGTGGGCTGGTGATGGGCCATTTCGGTGACAAACTCGGGCGGAAAAAGATTCTGCTCATCACCCTGGGCGTTATGGGACTCGCCTCCCTCGGCATCGGCTTCCTGCCCAGTTACAGCCAGATCGGCGTCTGGGCACCCATTCTGTTGGTGCTTGGCCGCCTGGCCCAGGGATTCTCCGCCGGCGCCGAGTCTGCCGGTGCTTCCACGCTGACTTTGGAGCACTCTCCGGAAGGGCGCCGCGGGTTCTTCACCAGCTTCGTGATGACCGGGTACGCCTCCGGGATGGTACTTGCCACGCTCGTGTTCATCCCTGTTGCTGCGTTGCCGACTGAAGCCCTCATGAGCTGGGGATGGCGCATCCCCTTCTGGTTGTCCATCGTTGTCCTGGCCATCGCATACTGGGTGAGGACGCACTTGGACGAGACACCCGTGTTCGAGGAAGCCAAAGACCGGCAGGCGGTTGCACCCATGCCGCTCCGGGAAGTCCTGCGCTTCCAATCTGCAGACGTGCTCCGCGTAGTTGGAATGTCCATCATGTCGGTCATGCAGACAATCTTCACGGTGTTCGGGCTCTCCTATGCAACCGGCGCTGCAGGGTTCGACAAGGCGGCGATCCTCACTGTCAATGCCGTTGCCATTGGTTTGTCGATGTTCGTGATGCCCTTGACTGCCAAGCTGTCCGACCGGGTGGGCCGCAGGCCGCTCCTCCTGACGGCAGCCATCGGGTGCTCAGTGACGATCTTCGCCTACTTCGGGGCGTTGTCCACCGGCAACATTCTTTTGGTCTTCGCCGCGGCCTTTGTCAACATGACCTTGCTGTACTCGTGCTTCAACGGGATCTGGCCTGCCTACTTCGCTGAGCTCTTTGCCGCCCCGGTCCGGTATTCCGGTATGGCATTGGGGAACCAGCTGGGTTTGGTGGTGGCGGGTTTCGCTCCCCTGATCGCGGGCCTGCTCCTTGGCAAAGGCCATGACGGCTGGCTCCCCGTGGCTTGTTTCGCGGTCCTGTGCATGGTGATCGCCGGCGTTGCTGCCTTCTTCTCGCGGGAGACGGCCAAGACGCCTATCGAAGATCTGGGCGAGCCGTATTGGCGGGGAGTCTCAGCCCGGAACGGGGCCTAGCAATCAGGAAACCGCAGCCCCGGCAGTTGCCAGCAACGTGTTGCGCACGAACTGTGCGCTGGGTTCGGCGTAGGTGGCAACAATCCGGCTGAACAACGCCGTACCTTCGGCCCCGGGCCAGTCCGCAGGCAGGAATGCCGCCGGCAACCCGGGGTCGAGGTAGGGAATGATCCGCCACCGGTCAATGCACTGGACATACGTGGAAAAGGCGTCAGGGGAAGGCTCCACCACACCGCCAGTATGCACCTGGCTGTCTGGCCCTTGATCGCTGCCCGAACCGTGCTCACGGATAAAATCCTTGTGCAATCCGGCTACTGCGTCCAGGTCCCACCACTTGGACGCAGCATCCCGGAGGCTGCCAACCACCAGCGGGGTTTCGGTCACGAAGATGGTGGCCATGGCCCGCAGCTCAAGATCGGCCAGAATTTCCTCTACTTCCACGCGCAACGAGTCCGGGCAGATCCACAGGCCTGCGGCCACGGTCCCGCATCCGATCCAGTGGAGCCTGCGCCGAAGCTGGTGCCGTTTCTCGCGCTCCGTCTCCGGGATGGAGAAGGAGATCAAGCACCAGGGATCAGATTCCGACATGCTGCGGGGGTTGTAGATCCGGCGGTCGCCGCGGGCCAACATGGTTGCAGCGCCCTCGGTGAGTGTGAAGCCGGCGACACCATCGCGGGCCTCCTGCAACACAACATCCTTTTTGCGCAGCCTGCCCAAAGCGGTCCGGGTTACTGTTCCGGACGTCCCCAGCGCTTCCATGAGGTTCACTATGTCCTTGGCGGACATCCACCCCCCGGCATCACGCAGATACAGGCCAATGACGGTACGGAGCAGCGAGGTTGTACTCCCTGGGCGGGAGTCCATGTCGTCAAGGACGGCACTCATTTCCGGCTCACAGCAGTTCCGAGAGGGCATCACGGATGGCCGCGACTCCCAGCTCGACTTCGGCATAGCTGGTGCTCAAGGGTGACAGGCCGATGCGCAGGCCGTGGGGAGGCCGGAAATCGGGGATGACGCCTTTCTCCCACAACGTGGCAGTGACATCAGCGAAGAGCGGGTGGTCCACGGTGATGTGTGAGCCACGTTCGGCAGGATTCCGGGGGCTCACGATTTTCGCACCAAGTGGCACCAGGTACTCCTCGGAAAGCGCGATCGCGTACTCGGTCAGCTTGATCGACTTCCCACGGACGGCATCCATTCCCACCGTGGCGATCAGTTCAACCATGTCCTTGAGCGGCTGCATGGCCAGCACCGGAGGCGTTCCGGTGATGAACCGGCGCATGCCCTGCGCCGGCTGGTACGAGTCCGTCATTCCAAACGGGTTATCGGCACCCATCCAACCCCAGATGGGTTGCTGCAAACGATTTTGCTGCGAAGCGCTGACATAGGCGAAAGCGGGTGAGCCGGGCCCGCCATTGAGGTACTTGTAGGTGCAGCCGACGGCGAGGTCCACGCCCCAAGCGTCCAGTTCCAGGGGCACGGAGCCAACGGAATGGCACAGGTCCCACAGCATCAGGGCCCCTGCTTGGTGCACCTTTGCGGTGATCGCCTTGGCATCTGCCAGGAACCCGGAGCGGTAGGCGACGTGGCTGAGGACCACGACGGCGGTCCGCTCGCCCAATAGTCCGTCCAGGTCTTCCGCCCGGACACCGCTGGCAGGGTTGGCGGCGATCCACTTGATGTTCGCGCCCCTCTCCTTGGCGATGCCTTCGATGATGAACCGGTCGGTGGGGAAGTTATCGCGGTCGATGATGATTTCATCCCGGCCGGGCTGGGCGTCCACGGCCGCGCGGATCATCTTGTACAGCATGACGGACGTTGAATCGCCAACCGTGGTCTGTCCCCGGGCGGCACCAAGCGCTACTTCGCCGATGCGGTCACCGACGGCAGTGGGCTCGTCCATCCATTGCTCATCCCAACCACGGATGAGGCGGCTGCCCCATGCGTCGTGGACGAAGGAGGCGAGGTTTCCTGCCGTAACCTTCAGCGGGCGCCCCAGCGAGTTGCCGTCCAAATAGGAGGTGAGCTGGTCGGCGTCGGGCGCGTAGAAGGCGTCACGCTGCGCGGCGAGGGGATCGGCGGCATCCAATTCGGCCGACGTTGGCCGTTGGGTTTGCTGTGCTGTGGTCATGGTTCCTCCTGCGGAAAGTGTCGGACGGGCGGTGCCCGTGCTGGTGCTTAGTTGCCGATTTCGGTTCGTACGGCGTAGAGCTCGGGGAAGAAGGTCAGGTCCAGTGCCCGCTTGAGGAAGTCCACGCCGGAGGATCCGCCGGTGCCCACCTTGAAACCGATGGTGCGCTGGACCGTCCGGAGGTGGCGGAAGCGCCAGGCCTGGAAGTTGTCTTCAATGTCCACCAGGTCTTCGCAGGCTTCATAGAGGCCCCACGGGGTGTCGTCCGATTCGTAGATCTTTTGGAAAATCGGGACGAGGTCTTTGCGGAAGGTCCATGGTTCACTGGTGTCCCGCTCGAGGATGTCGGCAGGGATGTCATAACCAGCGCGCGCCAGGACCCGCAGGAACGCGTCGTACAGCGTGTGTTCTTCCAGCAGGCTGCTGAGCAGCTGGTGGGCTTCGGGTTCGCTTTCGAAGACGCGCAGCATTCCACGGTTCTTGTTGCCCAGCAGGAATTCGACGCCGCGGTACTGATACGACTGGAACCCGGATGAGCTCCCCAGGAAACCACGGAACTGGGCGTACTCGCGGGGAGTGAGGGTACCGAGGACGGACCACTGCTCAGTCATGGTGCGCTGGATGGCCTTTACCCGGGCGATGCACTTCAGGGCCTTGCCAAGGTTGTCAGCATCGAAGAGCCTCCGGGCTTCCAGCAGTTCATGCAGGACCAGTTTCAGCCATAGCTCGCTGGTCTGGTGCTGGATGATGAACAGCAGTTCATCGTGGTGTTCAGGCTCGCTGAGGGGGTGCTGGGAGCTGAGCAGGCGGTCAAGGTCCAGGTACCCGCCATAGGACATAGCGTGCCGGAAATCAGTTCGGACGGTGTCCTCGATATCGCGGACGCTCTGGGCGGAATGGACTGTGGGCTTTTCCATGCCTTGAGATTATCACTTCCATGACGAACGTCAAGAGATTGATTTCAACTGGCTGGGCTGCTCGGGTCCCGTAGGCTGAACTTCAACCGCTGGGAGGGGGAGTGGACATGGGTACCGAGGAAAACGCCGTTGTGCCAGTGTCGATCTATTTGGACGTCGACGGCGTCGTGAACCCGTTCAGCCCTATGGGCACCACTGATTGGGGTAACGAATGGACCTTTGCCGACGCCGGCATCCTTGATGTCGCCTTCGCGCCGGAACTGGTAGCCGAACTCAATGACCTTGCCGAGTATCCTGCCGCGCGTTTTGTCTGGCTGACCACATGGGAGCGCCTTGCTCCGGAGTTCCTCTGCCCCGCCATCGGGCTTAAAGGACAGGACTGGCCGGTCCTTTCCAGCCAAGGCTGGGACCAGGGCTCGGAATGGTGGAAGCTCGTAGCCCTCCAAAAGGATCTTGCTGCCACCGGCAGCGAGCGGATTATTTGGCTGGACGACCAGCTCAGCCAGGAATCCGATGCCCTGTCCTGGGCTGAATACCAGCAGGACCGTGTGCTTTGCATCTCACCTGATCCCCGCAAGGGACTGTCCCGTCGCGACCTTGCGGCCGTGCGGGCCTACCTGGGGTGAATCGCAGCTCCGGTACGTTTGTCCACTCACGGTAAGGCACGTAGGATTCTTAAGGTTTCAAGCCCGCCAGAGTGAATCCCGCAAGCTGAGTCAGTTGAACAATTGCTGAACTATGCTGTGGATGGCAGGTATGGGGAAGTGAAACTGCTGAACGTCGACGACTCTGCAGATTGGGCAACAGGTGGATATCACCTTCATGGTCGCGCTGGTAATAGCGTTGGCCCTATTCTTTGACTTCACCAACGGTTTTCACGACACTGCCAATGCGATGGCTACGCCCATCGCTACGGGGGCGATCAAGCCCAAGACGGCTGTCGCCCTGGCCGCCGTGCTCAACCTCGTCGGCGCCTTCCTTTCCACGGAAGTGGCCAAGACCATCTCCGGCGGACTGATCCGGGAAGGCTCTGACGGCATTCACATCACTCCGGACATCATCTTTGCCGGACTCATGGGGGCAGTGCTCTGGAACATGGTTACTTGGCTCAAGGGCCTGCCATCAAGTTCCTCGCACGCATTGTTCGGCGGCCTGATCGGCGCAGCGGTGGTGGGCATCGGATTCCACTCCATCAATTTTGAAACCGTGCTGCAGAAAGTGATCCTGCCAGCCATTTTCGCGCCCCTCATTGCCGGTCTGGTGGCATACATCTGCACCCGGCTCGCCTATGCGCTGACCTCGCGGCATGATCCGGAAACCGGCGACAAGCTCACCCAGAAGCGCGGCGGATTCCGTACAGGACAAATTTTCACGTCGAGTTTGGTGGCCCTCGCGCACGGCACCAATGATGCCCAGAAGACCATGGGCATCATCACCCTTGTCCTTATCGCCGCCGGCACCCAGACTCCGGGCAGCGGACCCCAGTTCTGGGTTATCGCAGCCTGCGCTTTTGCCATCGCCATCGGTACCTATGCAGGCGGCTGGCGCATCATCCGGACTATGGGATCGGGCCTGACCGAAGTGAAGCCGGCCCAGGGATTCTCCGCAGAAACCAGCACCGCGTCAGCTATTTTGGCTTCTTCGCACCTGGGCTTCGCCCTCTCCACAACCCAGGTCGCATCAGGTTCCGTCATCGGCTCGGGCCTTGGCCGCAAGGGCACGTCGGTCCGATGGGGCACTGCCGGCAAGATCGCCCTTGGCTGGCTCTTCACACTCCCGGCCTCGGCCATTGTTGGTGCGTTGACAGCCCTGCTGGTCGGCACCGGAGTGGTGGGCGTCATCATTGCCGCCGTCGCTGGCACGGCGGCGGTCTTGTTCATGTTCGTTGTCTCGCGGAGGTCCCATGTTGGCCACCACAACGCAGTTGAGGTCGAAGAAGCCGGGCACGCTGTCCGTTTCCGGAAGAAAAAGAAGTCACGAAAGACCACGCCGAGTAAGGATGCGCAGCGATGAAATGGTTGGAATTGCTGCAGGTAGCTGGAGTCACCCTCTTCTCCGCGGTGACACTGGTGGTCCTTTATTCACTGGGGGTCCGCCTCACGGCCATCGCCGGTGACGCACAGCAGAAGTCGCCAGGGCTCATGCGTTCGCTTGCCTACGCGTGCTTCGCTGTCTGTGGCGCGGCTGTGCTGTTCGGCATTTACCTCATTGTTCCGTACTTCGGAAAATAGCCGGCTCTCTGGCAGTCACGTCCATTCGGGAGAATAATCAGCAGTGTGGTCATACACATGACTACGTGGTTGTGATCCGGCAGATGTGGGGCCGTCATGAAGTGCCAATCCCGAAGCCACATCATCGGACTGGCGCTGGTTCCGGTCTTGATGCTGAGTCTGTCTGCCTGCCTTCCACCCTCCTCTGATGGCGTCCCGCCAGGTCCTGGATCAGCGTCCTCCTCGGACGGTACGTCGGCGCAAACCCTGCCGTCCGTCGTCGTTCCTACGGCCAGTCAACCCGTTGGTCCGGCGGGTCCTGGCGCACCCCAGGCGGAAGCGCCCGTCGTCCGGTGGGTCCCCATCGGACCGGTCGGACCCAATGACCCGACGTCAGGCCAGCGATACCTCCTCCTCCAGCAATTCCAATGCGACGCCTTGACCCAGAGCGTGGAAGGCGCCGATGACGCGGCCGTCTGGTTGGCAGGCGCTGCCGTGTGCCGCGCCTTGCAAAGTGGCAGCCAGCAGGACTGGCAACGGGCGTCCATCGCGGTCGCCGCCACGCCAAGGATTCCACAAACCCAATGCCTCGAATTCAGGGTGGCTGCCACGTCCGCCGCACTGCTCGCCCAGCATCGAAGCAATCCGGGCGCAACCTTCAAGGTGGAACCGGGCCAGGGCGAAGCATGCCCGCGGCAGCTGGTTGGTTTGACCGTGGTAGACGACGAACTCAGGCCGGTTCCAGGAACGGCACGTGCCTCCGGCCCTCGTTCGGGCGGCACCATTGTGCGTTTGGACGGCTACTACGTACGGGTGGGCGACGTCCTGTTCGACGGCGTTCCTGCCGATGTTGAGTTTGTCGGCGACAGGAATGACTACGGCACCATCCATCTGCGGATGCCACCGGCAAATGGACGGGACTCCGTTCGTATTTCCATCACGGACACCGTGGACGTCGCTGGAACCGTGACCTTCTACTATGACGATTCCACGCCTTCCGGCAGCCCCGCTCCGTCCGAAACGGCTGGCACCGCACCGGCCACGGGGGCGCCCAGCGGTACGGCCCCGCCCACATCGACGTCCGGCGAAACAACCCCGACGGCCGCCCCGTGAGCACGGTGCAGGAGCCCGAAGAGCGAAGCATCATCAACACCCGTTGGCAGAGGACCCTTGAAGTCCTCTCCGTCATTGGTCCGCCGTTGACGGTTGCCACGGCTTTGCTGGTCTACTTCGGTTGGGCACGTACGGATGCGCAGGCCAAAGCAATGGGCCTCGATGTCAGCCTGTTCGGCTACACGGTCCAGGACTTTATCCTCAGGAGCATCCAATCGCTGTTCCAGCCGTTGGCCTGGCTGGTGGTCATTGGTTTGCTCTGGCTCATGCTGGACCGGGCGGTGTCCCGTCTCCTTGAGGCGGGCCGGCACAGGAAGCCTGTCCGCCTGACCGCCACCATCGTGATGTTTCTCGGCTTTGCCTATGCGGCAACGATGTGGTTGGCGGTCTCGGCGCGTCCCGGGCAAATCGTGCTTTACGCCCCGTTCCTGATCGCTGGAGGCCTCGTCGTCGGGGCGTGGGGACTCAGTGTGCGCCGCCGGGCCGTAGAACCCTCAGGGCGCGCCCTGCGCATCACGCCCAGGGCCCTTGAGAGGTCCCTGGTGTTCGTACTCGTCACATTGCTGCTCTTCTGGGGCACCTCCGATTACGCCCAGGCCTTGGGGCGGGGCGCAGCCCTCGATTACCAGGAGCGGTCCAGCCTGCTGCCCACCGCCGTCGTCTACAGCAAGGAGCGGCTTGCGGTTACGGCACCCAACGTCCAGGAGGAGTCGGCCGGATCGGAGGCGGCACCGCTGTACCGGTATACGGGGTTGCGGCTGCTGGTGGTCAGCGGGGGACGGATTTTCCTCCTGAACGACGGGTGGTCCCTGGCGCGGGGCCGCGTTGTAGTCCTGCCGGACGACGGCAGTGTCCGCGTGGAGTATGGGAACCCGGCCGCGGACTGACTAGTCTGGCCACATGTCGACCTTCCAGTACTACGTAGCATCCACCATCGACGGCTTCATAGCCTCCCCGGAGGACGACCTAGGGTGGCTCCTGCAGTTCGACCGGGTTGAGGGCGTGAACGAAAGCATCGAGTCCTTCATGGCGGGCGTCGGTTGCATCGCCATGGGTGGAGACACCTACCGCTGGCTCATGGAGCATGAACCGGGCAAGTGGCCTTACCCGGACACGCCCTGCTGGGTCTTCACCCACCATGAGTACTCGGCTCCGGCGGGCTCGGATATTACTTTCGTCCGCGGTGACGTGCGCGAGTTCGCGCCGGACCTGCTCAAGGACGCAGGTGGGAAGAATGTGTGGCTGGTGGGCGGAGGCGACCTCGTGGCGCAATTCGCCAATGCCGGCTTGCTCCAGGAGATGATTGTCACCATCATCCCCGTGGTGTTGGGCGCAGGAAAGCGTCTCTTGCCGCTTGAGGGCCCGACGGCGCCCCTTGAGTTGATCTCGCACAAGATCCTTGGCGGGGCCGCGGCCGAGTTGCACTACCGGTTGCCGCAGCGCCCGGTTTAGGCGCCCCGCTTTCAACAGTCCCGGGGTTCAGTGGCGGTTGTCCCGGATCATGTTGGTGATCCGGGCAGTGGAGAGCCGGCGGCCCTTCTCATCGGTGATGACGATTTCGTGCGTGGCCAAGGTGCCGCCGAGATGGATAGCCGTGCAGGTACCTGTCACCAGCCCGCTGGCCACGGAACGGTGATGGGTTGCCCCCACCTCGATGCCCACTGCGTGCCGGCCCCTGCCGGCGTGAAGCGACGCGGCGAACGATCCCAACGTCTCGGCGAGGACTACGTGGGCTCCGCCATGGAGGATGCCCGCAACTTGGGTGTTTCCTTCCACGGGCATGGTGGCCACCATGCGCTCCGCGCTCATTTCCGTGAACCGGATACCCAGTTTCACCACCAGGGCACCAACACCATGAGCCGAGAGCCAATCGTGGAACGCTTCGGGTACACCTGCCTCGTTGAGCTCATCGGCAAACGGGTTCGGCGTGAAATTGTCCATCATGCCAACTAGGCTGGCACCTGTGAGTGAAACAACCAAACCGGACCAGGTTCCAACGGCCCAAGCTGCTGCCATCGCGACAGCACCCACCCCTTCTGCCACAGCATCCGCCAGCACCGTGGGGGAGGGCCGGCCCAGGTTGCTGGTCCTGGACGGCCACTCCATGGCGTTCCGGGCTTTCTACGCCCTGCCGGCTGAAAACTTCTCCACGGCCAGGGGGCAGTACACCAACGCGGTACACGGGTTCACGTCCATGCTGATCAACCTGATCAAGGACCAGAAGCCAACCCACGTAGCCGTGGCATTCGACGTTTCCGACGACACCACTTTCCGCAAAGCCGAATACAGCGAATACAAAGGCGGGCGCAATGCCACGCCTGTGGAGTTCGCCGGGCAGATCGGCCTCATCGCCAAGGTCATGGAAGCATGGGGCATCAGGACCATCGCCATGCCCGGCTACGAAGCCGATGACGTCCTGGCCACACTCGCATCACAAGGCGACGCCGCGGGCTTCGAGGTCCTGCTGGTGTCCGGCGACAGGGACGCGTTCCAGCTGATCAACGACAACGTCTTTGTGCTCTACCCCAAGCAGGGCGTGAGCAATATTCCCAGGATGGACGCTGCAGCCATCGAGGAGAAGTACTTCGTCAAGCCCGGCCTGTACTCGGACCTCGCCGCGCTCGTCGGCGAAACAGCGGACAACCTCCCCGGCGTTCCGGGCGTAGGCCCCAAGACGGCCGCCAAATGGATCAACCTCTACGGTGGCCTTGAAGGCATCCTCGAAAACCTTGATTCCATCGGTGGCAAGGTGGGCGGAGCCCTCAAGGAGAACCTTGAGAACGTCAAGCGCAACCGCAGGCTCAATCGCCTGCTGACGGACCTCGAGCTGCCCCTGACGTTGGCAGACCTGCACGAGCCCCGTCCGGACCGCCAGGCGATCGAGGATCTTTTCGAGGAACTCGAATTCCGGACGCTCCGCACGCGGCTGTTCGATCTCTACGGTGACGACACCGCCGGGGAGGCCCCGGACACCATCGATGCCCCGGAATACTCCGCCCTCACGGATGCCGCGGAACTTGAGTCCTTCTTCGCAGCCGGCTCCGGTGTGCGCTCGGCGCTGGCAGTGCAGCTCGTCCCCGGACGCATCGGGGATGACGCGAGTGCCCTGGCTGTTGTCAGGAGCAACGGGGCCGGGTACATCGACCTGACGAGTCTGGACGCTGCAGCTGAGTCGGTCTTGGCCCGGTGGCTCAGGGATCCCGAGGAAGCGAAGGTGCTGCACGAGTTCAAGTCGGCCCTGAAGGCCCTTCACAACCGTGGCCTCGGCCTGGAAGGCGTGGTGGATGACACCTCCATCTCCGGCTACCTGATCCAGCCGGACCGCCGCAGCTACGATCTCGCCGAACTGGCCCAAGTGCACTTGAAGATCTCACTTGCCACGGCCGCCGCCCAGTCCGGGCAGCTGGAGCTCGACCTCTCGGGTGAAACAGACCAAGCTGCCGCAGCAGCGCTCGTCCAGCATGCCGCCGTCGTGCATGCCCTCAGCAAGCACTTCGAAACTGAACTTGCCGATATCAAGGCCGATGCCCTGTTGACGACGCTCGAACTTCCGGTGGCACGTGTGCTGGCGCAGATGGAACTGACCGGCATCTTTGTGTCCACGGACCGCATGGACGAGCAGCTCGCTGACCTTACCAAGGTGATCGAGAACGCCCAGGAACAGGCTTTTGCTGCGATCGGGCACGAGGTAAACCTCGGTTCGCCCAAGCAACTGCAGACAGTCCTCTTCGAGGAATTGGGACTGCCCAAGACCAAGAAGATCAAGTCTGGCTACACCACCGATGCCGCTTCCTTGAAGGGCTTGCTTGAGAAGACCGGACACGAATTCCTGGTCCAGCTCATGGCGCACCGTGAGTCCTCAAAGCTGGCCCAAATGGTGGAGACGCTCAAGAAGTCCGTGGCCGATGACGGCCGCATCCACACCACTTACGCGCAGAACATCGCCGCCACGGGCCGTATTTCGTCCAACAACCCCAACCTGCAGAACATCCCGGTGCGCAGCGAAGAAGGCCGGCGGGTTCGTGGAATTTTCGTGGTCAGCGAAGGCTACGAGTGCCTGTTGTCAGCGGACTACTCGCAGATCGAAATGCGCATCATGGCGCACCTTTCCGGCGACGAAGCCCTGATCCAGGCGTACCGCGACGGAGAAGACCTTCACCGCTTCGTGGGCTCCCGGATCTTCAACGTGGAGCCGGCCGAAGTCACCAGCGCCATGCGGTCCAAAGTGAAGGCGATGTCCTACGGCCTCGCGTACGGACTCACGTCCTTCGGCCTCTCCAAGCAGTTGGAGATCTCCGTGGACGAGGCCCGGACGCTCATGAAGGACTACTTCGACCGCTTCGGCGGCGTACGCGATTACCTGCGTGGTGTCGTCGACCAAGCCAGGACGGACGGCTACACGGCCACCATCGAAGGCCGCCGCCGTTACCTCCCTGACCTGACGAGCACCAACCGCCAGGCGCGCGAGGCAGCAGAACGCATCGCTTTGAACTCGCCCATCCAAGGCTCTGCTGCAGACCTCATCAAGCGCGCCATGCTGGGTGTGTCCGCCGAGCTCGCCAGCCAGGGCCTGAAGTCGCGGATGTTGCTGCAGGTCCACGACGAACTGGTCCTGGAAGTTGCTCCAGGAGAGCGCGAAGCCGTGGAGAAGCTGGTCATCGAACAGATGGGTTCAGCCGCCGAGTTGTCAGTCCCGCTCGATGTCCAGATCGGCGTTGGCTCCAGCTGGTACGAAGCCGGGCACTAGTCCGGTCCGTGAATTCCGGGTATCGCCGCAGGGCGCGCCGCCGAGATGGTGGCGCGCCCTGCGGCGTCTGACTAGGCTCGGAATCGTGGCCGATCCCAATGAACCAACCTCCCAAAAATATTCCGTCCAGCGTTTTCCCGCCGTAGCCGACAAGGAAGACGCCGCCGGCTACAGCCGCTGCGCCACGTGGGTGCAGGCTGTATCGCACGGATTCCACCAGCAGCGGCGTGATGACGAGTACGTCGCCAAGACCCTTGCTTCATACCAGACCGACAAGCGTGAGCTGACAGGCGTCTACGTCAACGGCCCCGTACCGGAGCACTCCCTTGGCGCCAATGTGCCGGTGGCAACCTACGCCACCATGCGCAAGGCCCTGAATATCGGTTTTGGCCGGCAGCTTGAAGCCAACCTGGTCACGGCTGTGACTGTCCGCGGAACACACCGCCGCCATGGAATCCTGCGGGGGATGATCACTGCCGACCTGGAGAGCGCCAAGGACGACGGCCTGGCCATGGCGGCGCTGACGGCCTCCGAAGGTTCCATCTATGAGCGTTTCGGCTTCGGTGTGGCTACGTTTGAGCGCAGCATCAAAGTCGACACGGGTCCCCGATTCCGGATGAAGGGACAGCCGCAGGGAACAGTGGAGGTCGCCGATCCATCGGTCCTGTTGGAACTGGCACCCCACGTGTTCAAGCGTGTGCAGCGGCTGTCGCCGGGCTCGGTGGACCGCCAGGAGTATTACCGGCTTGTTGCCTCGGGTTCCATTGGGCATGACGGCAAGCCCGACACCAGCGTCCGCTGTGCCCTGCACTACGACCTGTCCGGGGCATTGGATGGCTTCGTCTCCTACCGTTTCAAGGGGTGGGACCACAAGCCGTACACCATGGAAATCGTGGACCTGGTGGCCGCAACCAATACCGGATACCTCGATCTGTGGCGCTTCCTGGGCAGCATCGACCTCATTGAGGAAGTAACCTGGGCCGAAGCCCCGGTTGACGACGCCCTGGCGTGGGCGCTTGAGGACCCACGCTGCATCGAGGCCTCCGAAGTCCGCGACATGCTGTGGCTCCGGATCCTGGACATACAGTCCGCCTTGCAGGCCCGCCATTACGCCTCGGCAGGTCACTTGGTCCTGGAAGTGACGGACCCGCTCTCCCTGGCGGGTGGCACTTGGGTCCTGGAGTCCGACGGCGGTGCTGCCGCCGCCGTCGTAACTGAAGCCTCCGGACAGTCACCCGACGTCAGCATGGACGTGGCCGACCTCGCCTCCATCTATCTTGGCGTGGTGTCGCCGGTGACCCTGGCCGCCGCCGGGCGCATCCACGAAAAGTCCTCCGGTGCCGCGTTCCTGGCCCAGCAACTGTTCGCGGTCGAGCGCCCGGCTCATTGCTTGACGCACTTCTAGGCCGCACCACCTCATCACAACCACATAGCCACATCTGAGTAAGGACATCCATGGGGGATTCCAAGCGGCGGCCATTGGCCGGCCGGCGATCAGTGCTGCTTGGAATGGCGGGCCTCGCGTCCGCTGCCCTGGCAGCATGCGCTGACGGCGCATCCGTCGAAGTACCCTCGGCAGCATCGGCGCCCTCCGTGGCGGCGGGGACGGGCCCGGCCACACCGCCGCCGTCGATCGCTGCAAGATCAAGCGAACAGGCTGCCGCCGCCCTCGCACCAGCACCGACGTCCAAACCGGCCGCAGTGCCGGACAGGCAGCAGATCGTGGCCGAGTTCGCCGGCAGGCATCCCAGGGAATGGGGGCTGCACATCACCGGAGTGGTCAACAACTCGCCATCGCAGCACGTGGCCTTGACGTTTGACGCCTGTGGCGGGCCGGGCGGCGCGGGGTGCGACAACGCCTTGTTGCGTACCCTCCGCCGGCTCGACGTCCCTGCCACGCTGTTCATCAACAGCCGGTGGATCCATGCCAATCGGTCGTTGTCGGAGGAACTGGCGGCGGACCCCCTGTTCGAACTCGCCAACCATGGCACCATGCACCAGCCGCTTTCCGTTAACGGGAGGTCTGCTTACGGAATCCCCGGAACGGCCAACGCCGCTGCTGCCTATGACGAGCTGATGGGGAACCATGCTCTGCTGCAGGAACTCACCGGGGCCGCCCCTAAGTTCTTCCGGCCGGGGACTGCGTTCTACGACGACGTAGCGGCGGAAATGACTCGCAGGCTTGGCATGCTGCCCGTCAATTTCACAGTCAATGGTGACGGCGGCGCCACCTATTCGGCAGCCACCGTGGCCGCGGAGGTAGGACGCGTGGCGGCCGGTGACATCGTCATTTCACACTTCAACAGGCCGGCGTCCGGGACTGCGGAAGGATACGCCCGGGTTTTGCCGGGGCTGCTCGACCGGGGCGTCACCTTCGGCCGCCTGCGGGACGTGCTGGGCGTGTGACACTCCTTTTGACCCTGCTTTCCCTATGCGACTAGAATAAACGGGCGTGTACTACGTGCATGCATCCATTTTGTATTAATCCACAAATCAGGATGACCCGGTAATTTGCCGTGTTCTGCCGTCCGGACCCGGGCGGCAGCGGTTTGCCTGACCGACTCACTATCCACAACGGAGCCCCTACTACATGACCATCACCTCCACCGAGAAGCCCGGTACCCCCGTAGTCGCCATTAACGACATCGGTACCGCTGAGGACTTCCTCGCAGCTGTCGACGCCACCATCAAGTACTTCAACGACGGAGACCTCGTCGAAGGTACCGTCGTCAAGGTCGACCGCGACGAAGTTCTGCTCGACATCGGTTACAAGACCGAAGGTGTCATCCCTTCCCGCGAGCTTTCCATCAAGCACGATGTTGACCCCGGCGACGTTGTCGCCGTTGGCGATCAGGTCGAAGCTTTGGTTCTCACCAAGGAAGACAAAGAAGGCCGTCTGATCCTCTCCAAGAAGCGTGCTCAGTACGAGCGCGCCTGGGGCGACATCGAGAAGGTCAAGGAAGAAGACGGTGTCGTTACCGGTACCGTCATCGAGGTTGTCAAGGGTGGCCTCATCCTGGACATCGGCCTGCGCGGCTTCCTGCCCGCATCCCTCGTCGAGATGCGTCGCGTCCGCGACCTGGCTCCGTACATCGGTCAGCAGATCGAAGCCAAGATCATCGAGCTGGACAAGAACCGCAACAACGTTGTGCTGTCCCGCCGTGCATGGCTCGAGCAGACCCAGTCCGAGGTTCGCTCCACGTTCCTCAACAAGCTGGAAAAGGGCCAGGTTCGTCCGGGCGTTGTTTCCTCCATCGTCAACTTCGGTGCATTCGTGGACCTCGGCGGCGTAGACGGCCTCGTTCACGTATCCGAGCTGTCCTGGAAGCACATCGACCACCCGTCCGAGGTTGTCGAAG
The DNA here is from genome assembly GCF_024168825.1 of Paenarthrobacter sp. A20. Lineage (NCBI taxonomy): Bacteria > Bacillati > Actinomycetota > Actinomycetes > Micrococcales > Micrococcaceae > Paenarthrobacter > Paenarthrobacter sp. A20. Next base: position 3,543,421 of record NZ_JALJWH010000001.1, read on the forward strand.
TTGGCCAGGAAGTCACCGTCGAGGTCCTCGAAGTGGATCTGGACCGCGAGCGTGTCTCCCTGTCGCTCAAGGCTACGCAGGAAGATCCGTGGCAGACCTTCGCCCGCACCCACGCCCTCGGCCAGGTTGTTCCGGGTAAGGTCACCAAGCTGGTTCCGTTCGGTGCGTTCGTTCGCGTCGAAGACGGCATCGAAGGCCTCGTGCACATCTCCGAGCTGGCTGTCCGCCACGTGGAGCTCGCAGAGCAGGTTGTCTCCGTTGGCGACGAACTGTTCGTCAAGGTCATCGACATCGACCTCGAGCGTCGCCGCATCTCCCTCTCCCTCAAGCAGGCTAACGAGGGCGTTGACGCTGACAGCACCGAGTTCGATCCCGCTCTGTACGGCATGGCCGCTGAGTACGACGAAGAGGGCAACTACAAGTACCCCGAGGGCTTCGACCCCGAGTCGAACGAATGGCTCGAAGGTTACGAGACCCAGCGTGCAGCTTGGGAGCAGCAGTACGCTGACGCCCAGACCCGTTGGGAAGCCCACAAGAAGCAGGTTGCCCAGCACGCTGCTGACGACGCTGCTGCTGCAACGTCCGGTGAGAGCGATTCCGGCACCACGAGCTACTCCTCGGAGCCGGCCGCTGCTGAGTCCAACACCGGCGGCGGTACCCTGGCGTCCGACGAAGCACTCGCCGCACTGCGTGAGAAGCTGACCGGCAACTAATTCCGCCTCCCTCACGGGATGTGCTGAATAGCCAAAGAAGGACCCCTGCCTCCGGGCGGGGGTCCTTCTGCTTAAGCCGCGACGTGAAGCCAGCGGCACGGACTGATGCGCCCCCAAACGGCTGAGACTGCTCGTGGTGAAGTCAGCGGGGAAGATCCACCCATTCGGTTCCCTGTGGCCGCAACTCCAAATTCCCGGACGTCAGGGAAGCCAGACGGGCGTGCGCCTCGGAAATGGTTGCCGCATCGTCCGGAAGCGCAATACGGAGTGTGGCGTGCTTGGCTCCATAGCCGGTGTCCGCCATGACGTACCCGGTACTCCGAAGTTCGTTCTCCAGCCGGCCGGCGTCGGCGTGGGGAACGTCAATGGCACATATCCGCAGCCTCCGACGCTGAACCAGTGGAGCGAGATCCAAGGCAGAAGAGACTGATTCGGAGTAAGCGCGGACCAGTCCGCCCGCGCCCAGGAGAATCCCACCGAAATAGCGCACGACGACGGCACTCACGTCAGTGAGGTCCGTGACCCCGGGCATAGCTTCGCGTTTGATGAGGGCTTCGAGCATGGGGATGCCGGCGGTGCCGGACGGTTCGCCGTCGTCACTGGAGCGTTGGATCATGCGGTCCGGCCCGATGACGAACGCCGAGCAGTGGTGGCGGGCATCGTGGAATTCGCGCCGGAGCTCTGCCACCAGGGAACGGGCAGTTTCCTCGTCGGGGGACCGCCGAAGGACCGTGATGAAACGGGACCGGCGTATTTCCAGCTCATGGCGGAAGTCCGGACCGTCCGTCAATGTCGTATAGGTGGTCGCACGGCTGTCTTCCTCGTTTTCCACCGCTTCAGTCTAGTGTTGAGGAGTGCTGAAGATCGGGCTGACGGGCGGCATCGCCTCAGGGAAATCATTGGTGGCATCCAGGTTGCAGGAACTGGGTGCGCTCCTCATCGACGCGGACCTCATTGCCCGCCAAGTGGTGGAACCGGGTACACCCGGCCTCCGCCGTGTCGTGGAGGCGTTCGGTCCGGGCATCCTCGACGCAGACGGCAGACTGGATCGGCCCAAGCTGGGAGCCATCGTGTTCCAGGATCCATCCCAACGCGAATTGCTCAACAGCATCATTCATCCGCTGGTACGGGAGGCCGCCGCCACCATCATGGCAGGGGCCGCCGCCGGCGACATCGTCGTGCAGGACATCCCGCTCCTCGTCGAAACCGGCCAGGGCAGCAATTTCCACTTGGTGGTCGTTGTGGATGCCCCGGACGACGTGCGCATTGACCGTATGGTCGAATTCCGGGGGATGACTCCGGAAGACGCGCGGGCCCGCATGTCGGCGCAGGCCACTCGTGAACAACGTATTGCCGCTGCCGATGTAGTCCTGTTAAACGCGGGGGGCCGTGACGAGCTGCGGGCCGAAGTTGACGCCCTGTGGACTGGGAGGCTGTTGCCTTTCGCGGAAAACATCAGCCGGGGGACAAGGGCGGCTCGACACCTAGGCCCGGTCATCACCCCATGGACACCTGACTGGAACCGTCAGGCCGCTCGCCTCGGGGCACGTATTGCGGCTGTGGCACCCCAGGACATCCTGGCCGTGGACCATATCGGTTCCACGTCAGTACCCGGGCTGGCAGCAAAGGACGTTCTGGACCTCCAAGTAGCTGTCGCCGATCTTGGGGTGGCAGATCGACTCGCAGTCCAACTCGCCCAAGCCGGGTTCCCTGCAGTGCCGGGAGCCAACCAGGACACACCCAAACCCACCCAACCTGAGCCCGCACAGTGGCAGAAGCGGTTCCACGCCAACGCCGATCCTTGCCGGCCGGTGAACCTGCACGTGCGGGTCGCGGGATCACCGGGGTGGCGTTACGCGTTGCTCTTCCGCGACTGGCTGCGGTCCGAACCCACAGCCGTCACAACGTATGAAGCGCATAAGCGCGAAATCGCCGCAGCACATGTGGGCGACAACAGCAGCACGGGCTACGCGGATACCAAGGAGCCGTGGTTCACGGACGTTGCCTGGCCGCTCATGGAAGAGTGGGCCGACCGCACAGGCTGGCAGCCGCCGTCGTATATGTCTTCTGCCGAGGGCAAACGCGGACAGTAGCTGTCCGTGGCCGGGGGTAGATTTGTTCTATGAGCCTTGCCCAGGAAATCAACCGTGTCGTCGCGCCGTTCGAAGTGATCAGCGAATTCAAACCCGCCGGTGACCAGCCCACCGCAATCGCGGAACTGACGGAACGCATCAATAACGGGGAAAAGGACGTGGTCCTCCTCGGCGCCACTGGTACGGGAAAGAGTGCCACTACGGCCTGGCTTATTGAGCAAGTCCAGCGACCCACCCTGGTCATGGTTCAGAACAAGACCCTTGCCGCGCAATTGGCCAATGAATTTCGGGAACTGCTGCCAAACAATGCGGTGGAGTACTTCGTCTCGTACTACGACTACTACCAGCCCGAGGCGTACGTAGCCCAGACGGATACCTTTATTGAGAAGGATTCCTCCATCAACGAGGAAGTTGAACGCCTCCGGCACTCGGCGACCAACGCGTTGTTGACCCGCCGCGACGTCATCGTAGTGGCCACAGTCTCCTGTATCTACGGCCTGGGTACGCCGGAAGAGTACATTGCGGGCATGGTCACGCTGCGCAAGGGCGCGGAGATGAACCGCGACGATCTCCTCCGGAAATTCGTCTCCATGCAGTACGCCCGCAATGACATGGACTTCCACCGGGGCACATTCCGGGTCCGCGGCGACACCGTGGAGATCATCCCCATGTATGAAGAACTTGCCATCAGGATTGAGTTCTTCGGAGATGAAATCGAGAACATCCAGACCCTCCATCCTTTGACCGGAGAGGTCCTCCGCGACGAAGAAGAGATGTACGTGTTCCCGGCCTCGCACTACGTGGCCGGCCCGGAGCGGATGGCCCGTGCCATCAAGCGCATCGAGGACGAACTTGCCGACCGCCTGCAGGTCCTCGAAAGCCAGAACAAGCTGGTAGAGGCCCAGCGCCTTCGCATGCGCACCACGTACGACCTCGAAATGATGCAGCAGATGGGCTTCTGCAACGGAATCGAGAACTACTCCGTGCACATTGACGGCCGTAATCCCGGGACCGCTCCGCACTGCCTCATCGACTACTTCCCGGACGATTTCCTCCTGGTGGTGGATGAATCCCACGTCACCATCCCGCAGATTGGCGCCATGTATGAAGGCGACATGTCCCGTAAGCGGAACCTGGTGGACTTCGGCTTCCGCCTGCCATCAGCCATGGACAACCGACCGCTGAAGTGGGACGAATTCCTCGAACGCATCGGCCAGACGGTGTACTTGTCCGCAACGCCCGGTAAATACGAGCTTGGCAAGGCTGACGGCTACGTCCAGCAGATCATCCGTCCCACGGGCCTCATCGACCCCGAGGTAGTAGTCAAACCGACCAAGGGGCAGATTGATGACTTGCTGGGGGAGATCAGGACCCGCACAGAGAAGAACGAGCGCGTCCTCGTCACGACATTGACCAAGCGCATGGCCGAAGACCTTACTGACTACCTGGTGGGACACGGCGTCAAGGTGGAGTACTTGCACTCCGATGTCGACACCCTGAGGCGGGTGGAGCTGCTCCGTGAGCTGCGGATGGGCGTGTTTGATGTGCTTGTAGGCATCAACCTCCTCCGTGAAGGCCTCGACCTGCCTGAGGTTTCCCTCGTGAGCATCCTCGACGCTGACAAGGAAGGATTCCTGCGTTCATCCACCTCTCTGATCCAGACCATCGGCCGCGCAGCGCGTAACGTGTCGGGCCAGGTCCACATGTACGCGGACCGGATTACCGATTCCATGGCCCACGCCATTGAAGAAACCAACCGGCGCCGCGCCATCCAGGTGCAGTACAACACGGACCATGGCATTGATCCGCAGCCGTTGCGGAAGAAAATTGCTGATATCACGGACCAGTTGGCCAAGGAAGACGCAGACACCCAGGAGCTTCTCAACAACAACCGACTCGCCAAGGGTGGCAAACGCGGCAAGACCGCTGCCAAGGGTGCGGCAACGGTTCGGCAGGATGGCCTCGCCGCTGCTCCAGCCGAGGACTTGGTGGGCCTCATTGAGCAGCTGACCGAACAGATGCACGGGGCGGCTGCTGAACTGCAATTCGAAGTCGCGGCCCGCATCCGTGACGAAGTCAAGGAGTTGAAGCGCGAATTACGCCAGATGCAGTCCGCCGGGCACGCCTAAGGTAAGGTTGAGGTCACGTAGGGGAGTATCCCAAGCGCTACGTCCGTCAGCACGCAAGGCACAGATGCCTCGCCGGATCTAGCGGGCCGCCAATTTTTGCATTCACCGCACCCTGGCAGGCCGGAGAGACTTACACCGCTTTCCCGTACCCTGCGAAAGGCACCTTTAATGCAGCTTCCCGTCTGGTTTGAGATCGGCTCGTTTGTCGTTCTCGGAATCATCCTGCTGATCGACCTCCTGTTGGTCGTCAAGCGTCCCCATGAACCTTCCATGAAGGAAGCCGGCCTGTGGGTCAGCTTCTATGTAGGACTGGCACTGCTCTTTGCCGTAGCCATGTTCGCGTTCGCCGGCCCGGAATACGGCGGCCAGTTCGTCGCCGGCTGGGTCACTGAGTACAGCCTCAGCATCGACAACCTCTTTGTCTTCATCATCATCATGGCCCGCTTCTCGGTGCCCCGTAAGTACCAGCAGGAAGTGCTGATGGTGGGCATCATCATCGCCCTGATCCTCCGCGGTATCTTCATCGCCCTCGGCGCCGTCGTGATTGAACAGTTCAGCTGGGTCTTCTACATCTTCGGTGCGTTCCTCCTGTGGACTGCCTGGAAGCAGGCCAAGGACTCCGGCGAGGATGAAGAAGAGGGTGCCGAGAACCCGCTGATCGCCCGCCTTCGCAAGGTCCTGCCGATGTCCGAGAAGTTTGACGGCAACAAGATCCGCACCGTGGTGGAGGGCAAGAAGGTCTTCACGCCAATGCTGATTGTTTTCATCACCATCGGCTTGACGGACCTCCTGTTCGCGGTTGACTCCATCCCCGCGATCTTCGGCCTGACCCAGAGCGCCTTCATCGTCTTCACGGCGAACATTTTCGCGCTGATGGGCCTGCGCCAGTTGTACTTCCTCCTCGGTGGACTCATGACACGCCTGGTGTACCTGAAGCACGCACTGTCCGTGATTCTCGCCTTCATCGGCGTCAAGCTCGTCCTGCACGCCATGCACGTCAACGAACTTCCGTTCATCAACGGCGGCCACCACATCGAGTGGGCACCTGAGATTCCCACCTACGTGTCGCTGGCGGTCATTGTCGGAACCATCATCGTGGCAGTGGTTGCCAGCCTCCTGAGCCCGCAAGCACGGCAGGCCAAGCTGGATGCACGGCTTGAAGAAGATGCCAAAAAGAGCATGAGCGAGGCAGAGTAACTCTCCTCGGAAAGTTGTAGTCTCGTGAAGTGACTACCACTTCAACTACGGCGCTGGACCCACAACGGGTTCAGCGCCGTACTGTTTTCCTGCTCAGTTCCGCACAGCTGCTCAGCGGCGTTGGCAATGGAGCCACACTCTCCATCGGATCGTTGCTGGCTGTGGACCTGTCAGGTTCCGAAGCATGGGCAGGCTCCATCACCACCGTCCTGACACTCGCGGCGGCGATCGCCGCGCTGCCCTTGGCGCGCCTCGCGGAATCGAGGGGCCGCCGGGTAGGACTGGTGACAGGACTGGTCGCTGCGATGGTCGGGGCGCTCCTCATCATCGCGTCCGTGATGGGCCAGTCATTCGTCCTGCTCCTGCTTGGGGCGGCCTTCCTTGGCCTGGGCACGGCCGCGAATCTCCAGGCGAGGTTCGCCGCCGTCGACCTCGCTGAACCTGAGCACCGCGGGCGGTCACTGTCCACGGTCGTCTGGGCCATTACCATCGGTGCTGTCGCCGGTCCCAACCTGATCCAGCCAGGTGCAGTGGTGGGCGCAGCCCTTGGGCTGCCTCCTATCGCCGGACCGTTCGTATTCTCAGCAGCCGGGCTGTTTCTGGCTGCCGCCCTGCTGTTCGTGGGCCTGAGGCCCGACCCGCTGTTGTTGTCCCGGAGACTGGTGTCGGAGGCCGACGGCAACGGAGGTGCTGGAGCGCAGCCTGTGCGGGGAACCATCCGTTCCGGGCTGCGTGCCGTCCGCGCGTCGCCCCGGGCCTTGTTGGCCTTGGCCGCCGTGGTGGCGGCACACGGTGTCATGGTGGCAGTCATGTCCATGACGCCCCTGCACCTCCAACAACTCGTGGGCGGTTCCCACGAAGGGCATCATGGTGGGGCAACCGACAGCACGGACGCACTGGTGGTCATAGGCCTCACGATTTCGCTCCACATCGCAGGAATGTTTGCGCTTTCCCCACTGTGGGGCTGGCTGACCGATAAAGCAGGGCGCTTGCAAACCATCGCCATGGGGCACGGACTGCTGTTGGTGGCGGTGTTCATCGCCGGGTTTGGCCAGCGTGAGCCCGTGCTTGTTACCGCCGGACTGGTTCTCTTGGGCTTGGGTTGGTCTGCAGCAACCATCGCCGGATCGACCCTTTTGGCCGAAAGCGTTGCACCTGACGAACGCGTGACGGTGCAGGGCGTCTCGGACACGCTCATGGGTGGCGCCGGCGCAATCGGCGGCGCCACCTCGGGCTTGCTCCTGGCCTGGATCGGCTATCAAGGCCTCAACGTCGCTTCAAGCATCCTCGCCGCAGCCGTGTTGGCCCTGACAGCCGTCGCGGCAGTCCGCGGGAGATCGGCCGAGGCGCAGGACCGGACAACGGATAGTCCCGCGGTCTAGCGAGTTGAGCGGACCATCCTGAAAAGCCGGGCGAAGATGCCCTCGCCGTCTTCGCCAATGCCGTCATGGTGGAAGTCCGAGGTGACCCACGGCTGAAGGCCACGCACCGCTTCAGCCGTTTCGAGTGACAGATCGTGATCCACGTAGATGTCGTCCTTATACACGGCTGCGGCTACAGGCACTGTGTTGGCCGCCAATCGTGCGGGGTCGTACAACGGCTTCCAGTCCTTCCTGGCGGCCAGCAGTTCAGCTACGTCACGGAGGGGGACGAGTGCTGGGTCCTGTTCGAAGTACCACGGATAAACCATCTCGCCTGTCAGCAGTGGTTCCGCGGCATCGGGCCTGAACTCCGGATAGGTTTCCAACACGCGCCACGCGGCCCAGTTGGTTGCCTCATCCTGACCGTAGATGGACTCGTGCAGGACGGCGTACAAGGGATTGGCGGCACGGCTAACGAGCCCCCGCACTTGTTCGAGGAACGATTCCGACAGGCGTTCTCCGGACGGCGTGTCGATGAAGGCGTCCTCCAGGAGATAGTGGAGGGCATCCACGCGGGTGTTACCGCCCAGGAATGATCCCACCATCTGGAAGCGCTCAGTCGTTAGCCTTTCACCACTTGCCAGGAACTCAGGTTGCCGCTCCAGGTGACGGGCGATCCTTGTGACTTTCTCCCGGTCTTCGGGGTACCAGGAGAAGTATTCGGCATTCCGTGCGGCGACGCGGTGGAACGTCGCGTGATACACCCGGTCCGCCGGACCGTGGAGCGGGGCCAGCCCACCGGTGATGAGCACCTCGCGCAGCCCCTCCGGCGCGAATGACAGATAGGTCAACGCGCAGAAGCCACCGAAGCTCTGGCCGAGGACGGACCAGGGCCCTGAACCCAGGACTTTCCTTATGTATTCAGCGTCAGCCACGATGGAGTCGGCACGGAAGTGGGTCAGGTATTCGGCTTGGGCCGTGGTGTCGCCCCTGAGCCCCAGTGACTGCTGCTCGACGGGCGTGGACAACCCCGTTCCGCGTTGATCCAGCATGAGGATACGGAAATCTTTGGCAGCCGCCTTCATCCATCCGGACAGCGAGGTAACCCGGTTTCCCCGGCCGCCCGGACCGCCCTGCAAATACAAGAGCCACGGAAGCCTGCCGGCCTGCTCAGGCGTGTGCTCCGTGGAGGAGTACTCCCTGGCAAAGATCGTGATTGTCTCGCCGATGTTGCCGGATCCAGCAGCTGCGTGCACCAAGGGGACCGTGAAATAGTGTTCCGCAGTCCGTACCCCCCGGAATTCGTGGTGGGCGCGGATGCTGTGCGCTTCGTTGGGGTGCCGGTCAGCCACGGGCAAGGGCCTCATTGGCGTGGCCCGCCTTCGCGCCGAAGGCGTTAAGGGCGTCGCCGGTCAGACGGAAAGTGGACCATTCCTCCATCGGGAAGGCGCCAAGGTTCTTGTAGAAGTTGATGGAAGGTTCGTTCCAGTTCAGGACGCTCCACTCCACGCGGGCATAGCCATTCTCGACGGCGGTGGTGGCCAGATGCTGCAGCAGGGCCTTGCCATGGCCCTCGCCGCGAGCGTCGGGAATCACGTAGAGGTCTTCGAGGTAGATGCCGTGGACGCCTTCCCAGGTTGAGTAGTTCAGGAACCACAGGGCGAAGCCCTGCACTGTGCCCGCACTGTTTTCGGCCATAGTGGCGTAGACACGGGGATTCTCGCCGAAAAGTACTTCGGTAAGCATCTCCGGAGTGTTTTTGACAGCGTCCGGTTCCTTCTCGTAGATCGCAAGATCATGGATCATACGGAGGATGGCAGGGACGTCTTCTACAGTGGCTGGGCGGATTACACTCATGCCTTCGAGCTTACTAGGGGAGCCGCGCCTACTGCCGCCAGGCCAGTGCCGAGGTGCCGTACCGTGTGGGGGCCCTGCCATACCGAAGGGGAACAGCGTCAACCGTCAATGGAGGTCCGACAAACCGGAGGTGGCCGTAAGGACTCTCCATTTCGAGGTACTCCGGTTCCGGCAGTGAGCTCAGCGCGGACTGCTTGGGCGCCGGCAAACGGAACAGCTCCTCAGCTGTCCGAGCGAGGGAAAGCTGCGCTGTTCCGCCTCTGCCTGTCCTGAGCCGTTGAGCCAGCAAGGCCAGCGCGGCTGCTGCGAGACCGTACCCCGTTGCGTGGTCCAAAGCCTGGACAGGGAGCGCGCCCGGCTTCCAACCGTCGTCGTCATGCCGTCCGTACCGTTCAGCGATTCCGCAGGCTGCCTGCACCAGGCTGTCGAAACCGCGTCTGGCAGTCCACGGTCCGCTGCCCCACGCATTTAACGTCACCACCACAAGATCAGGCCGGGTGGCAAGCAGTTCTTCAGGGCCGAGGCCGAACCTGTCCAGGCCGCCGCGGCGGTATCCGGTCACCACGACGTCAGCTGACGCGAGCAGCTGCTGCACCACTGCCAGCACTTGGGCATTGCCCAGGTCGGCTTCCGCGCTGCGCTTGTCGAAACCGGAGTCGACGAAAGCATCGGTGAGCTCAGGAAGGCCCGGGGGATCGATACGGAGCACATCCGCACCCAAAGCACCAAGGAAGCGGGTGGCTGTTGGCCCCGCAATAACCCGCGTTAAGTCGAGGACCCGTAATCCTGCCAGGGGCTGAAACGGCTCCGCGGAGGGCACCCACGACGACGGCCGCGAAGGCTCCGCCTGGGCCGATGCAGGACGGATGAAGCTGATCCAAGGACCCGCGCTTGCCCCGCCGTGCATGGGTGACGAAAGCCACTCTTCCCGTGTGCGAACAGCCGCCGCAACACCTTTCCCGGCCGCGATGGCTTCCTCGGCTTCCGCCGACGTCATGGAAAGCAGGGCCCGGTCTACGTCATGGGGCGTGCTGGCCGCGAGCGTGTCCATCAACCGTGCGGCATGGTGCGGGTAATTGGCATGCAGGCGGATCCAGCCGTCCAGGGTCGGCCGGAATCCCGACATCCGGGCGAAACCTTGGGGCTTCATGCCCGAAATCCTGAGGTGCCCCAGGGAATCGAAGGAAGCAGCCGTTGGGCCTGACGCCACAGCATACCGACCGGCCGTACCTGTCAGGGCCTGGAGGGCCGTTGCTGCTGCCTGTACTGACCCGAGCGCGAGCCCTTCTACGTCCAGGGGGCCGCCCCACCATCGACGCGAACCCAAGCAGCCCGCCGGGAGTGCTGCACGAAGGGCTTCCAACCCCCGCAGGCTGTCGGTCAGGTCCGGGAAGGGTTCCACAGCGGCTGAACCTAGAGCCTGTTGACGTCTGTTACCCGGACCACCGCGGTGCCGGTCTCGTCTGATGCTGCCAGATCCACCTCGGCCGAGATTCCCCAGTCATGGTTGCTTGCGGGATCGTCGAAGATCTGCCGGACCTTCCACGTGCCGGTTTCCTCGGTGATGATCAGCAAACCGGGCCCGCGCGCGTCTGGACCTGTTCCAATGTCGTCGTGTTCATCGAAGTAGTCGTCCAAGACCTCTTCCCAACGTCCTGCGTCCCAGCCGGCTTCCCCGTCGAGTTCGCCAAGCGCCGCAGAGTCTTCATCAGCGAAGAGTTCAACCCTGCGGAACATCTCATTCCGGACCATCACGCGGAAGGCACGGATGTTGGCAGTCAGGAGCGGCGGCGGGGGCGGGGGAGCGTCGTGCTGCGTGGGGCCAAGCCCGGACGTGAGCTCTTCCCATTCGTCCAGAAGGCTGGAGTCAACTTGGCGGACCAGTTCCCCCAGCCACGCAATAAGGTCTTCAAGGTCTTCACGGAGCGAATCCTGGGGAACGGTCTGTCGCAGCGCACGGAACCCGTCAGCAAGATAACGCAGGACGATGCCCTCGGAGCGGGCCAAGCCATAGAACTGCACAAACTCGCCAAAGTTCATGGCGCGCTCATACATGTCCCGGATGATCGATTTTGGTGCGAGTTCGAAGTCGCCCACCCAAGGAGCCGCCTTGCGGTAGACCTCGAAGGCCTCGCCAAGAATCTCCGCCAAGGGCATCGGATAGGTGACTTCATCCAGCATGGCCATGCGCTGCTCATACTCGATGCCATCCGCCTTCATGGCGGCAACCGCCTCGCCGCGCGCCTTCTTTTGCTGCGCCGAAAGAATCTGGCGCGGCTTCTCAAGCGTCGATTCGATGACGGAAACAACGTCCAAGGCGTACGACGGCGACTCCGGATCGAGAAGTTCAAGCGCGGCGAGAGCGAAGGGCGAAAGGGGTTGGTTCAAGGCGAAGTTGGCCTGCAGATGTACCGTCAGTCGGACCGAGCGTCCCTCGGCTTCCTGTTCCTCTTCCGGGATCCGTTCCACCACTCCGGCGGCCAGCAGCTCGCGGTAGATACCCAGGGCCTTCTTCATGAGTTTCAATTGCGCGGGGCGGCTCTCATGGTTCTCGCTGAGCAGGCGCCGGGTTGCGTGGAAGGGATCGCCCGGGCGTTCCATGAGGTTGAGCAACATTGCGTGGGTCACGGTAAAGCTGGACGTCAGCGGATCAGGCACCGACTCGACCAGCCGCTTGAACGTTGGCTCGCCCCAGGACACGAATCCTTCCGGGGGCTTCTTCTTCACCACTTGGCGTAGTTTCTTTTGGTCATCGCCGAACTTGGCGGTGGCCTTGGCCATCGCCTTGGTGTTCTCCACCACGTGGTCCGGAGCCTGGACCACCACCGTGCCGGCGGTGTCGTAACCCGCTCGGCCGGCACGTCCGGCAATCTGGTGGAACTCACGTGAGTTAAGCGATCTGGTGCGTACGCCGTCGTACTTGCTCAAAGCGGTCAACAACACTGTCCGGATGGGCACGTTGATGCCTACCCCCAAAGTATCGGTGCCGCAGATGACTTTCAGGAGCCCGGCCTGGGCCAGTTGCTCCACCAGCCGGCGGTACTTGGGGAGCATCCCGGCGTGGTGCACGCCGATACCGTGGCGGACCAGCCTGTTGAGGGTTTTTCCGAAGCCGGCCGCGAACCGGAAACCAGCAATGAGCTCAGCGATGCGGTCCTTTTCGGCTCGGCTGCACATGTTGATGCTCATGAGGTTCTGGGCACGCTCAATGGCTTCTGCCTGGCTGAAGTGCACCACGTAGACGGGGACCTGCTTGGTGGAGAGCAACTCCTCCAACGTCTCGTGAACCGGCGTCAGGTGGTAGTAGTGGTGCAGCGGAATGGGGCGTTCCGCGGAGCTCACGGTGGTGGTGGTCCGACCCGTCAGCTCAGTCAGTCCGGATTCGAAGCGGGAGACGTCGCCCAAGGTGGCGGACATCAGGAGGAACTGTGCCTGGGGGAGTTCCAGGAGGGGCACCTGCCATGCCCAACCGCGTTGGGGGTCGGAATAGAAATGGAACTCGTCCATGACCACCGAACCGAGGTCCGCCGTCGACCCTTCGCGGAGGGCGATGTTGGCCAGGATTTCCGCCGTGCAGCAAATAATGGGGGCATCCTGGTTGACGCCGGAATCACCGGTAATCATGCCCACGTTCTCCGCGCCGAAAATGTCGCAGAGAGCAAAGAACTTTTCGGATACCAACGCCTTGATGGGCGCCGTGTAATAACTCCGCTGGCCGCGCGCCATGGCTTCGAAGTGGGCCGCGATGGCTACCAGTGATTTCCCTGAGCCCGTTGGCGTGGCGAGGATGACGTTGGCGCCGGAGGCGAGCTCCATGATCGCTTCGTCCTGGGCAGGGTACAGCTGCAGCCCGCGGCTCTCCGTCCACTCCACGAACCGTGTGTAGATTTCGTCCGGGTCCAGGGGATCGGCGGAGATGTTACCGGGAAGCTGTTCAAGAAGTTTCATTGGTTTCCAGCTTAGTGCCCGGACGGTTTAGGCTCTGCCCAGCAGTGGTGCCAGACGCGAGGAGGCTTTGATGAAGTGGGATCCGTCCAAGTATGTGGAGTTCGGCAACCATCGGGACCGCCCGTTCCATGACCTCGTCGGGAGGATCCAGGCCAGTGACCCACGGAATATTGTGGACCTCGGGTGCGGACCCGGGAACCTGACTGCGACCTTGACAGAGCGCTGGCCGGAAGCCCGGGTGGTGGGCATTGACTCGTCGGCGGAGATGCTGCTCAAAGCGGAGTCCCTTGCCGGGCAATCCAGCCACCTGGAATTCGAGCACGGCGACATCGCCACGTGGGTACCAGGTGCCGATACCGACGTCGTCGTCACAAACGCAGCCCTTCAATGGGTGCCGGGTCACCAGGACATGGTGGCGAAGTGGTTGCGCGCCCTCAAGCCCGGCGCCTGGTTTGCGCTGCAGGTCCCCGGCAATTTCACCTCCCCGTCACATACGCTGATGCGCGAACTCGCCGAGTCGCCCCGCTGGGCGTCGCGCTTGTCCGGCGTACTTCGGCACGATGGTGCTGTTGGTAGTCCGGCGGACTACTTGGGCGTGATGCTCGACGCCGGATGCGCGGCGGACGCTTGGGAGACCACCTACCAGCAGGTACTACCGGGCGAGGATCCGGTCCTTCAGTGGGTTCGAGGCACAGGACTTCGACCAGTGCTGGCAGCACTGTCCACAGCGGAGGCTACGGAGTTCGAGGAGCAATACTCCGCGTTGCTGCGCGAGGCCTATCCACCCTCCCGGCATGGAACAATTTTCCCTTTCCGGCGGATTTTTGCCGTTGCGCGAAAGAACGCATGACCGGCCCGGGCGCGTCCCTCCGCGTAGCAATGGCTTTAGTGCGCCGTGATGGCTTGTTCCGTACGGGCGTCGCTGGTCTAATTCTCGGCATGGACCAAGGACGCTTCGAACAACAGACGCCCCGGGTGACCGCGGCTCTCCGTTGGAGTGCTTCGTGACTCCGACAGGTGATTTTCCAGGCGCATGGCGCCCCAACACCAGCAGCGCGGTGGCGCTCTTCGAACAGTTACGGCTGCGGATCATTGAACTCGCCGACGCCGGAGTCCTGGCAGTCGGAGCAAAACTGCCTCCCGTGCGTAACCTGGCCGGAGTGCTGGACGTTGCCCCGCACACGGTGGCCCGGGCATACAAGGAGCTGGAAGCGGCAGGCGTGGTAGCCACCCGTGGGCGGAACGGCACCGTGGTCTGCGCCCGGGACGACCGCTGGGGAGCGCTGGCTGACGTCGCAGCACAATACGCGGCAGCAGCCAAGGCCCAAGGCGCTTCGTTCGCGGAGGCCGTGCAGCTTCTTGCTGCCGCTTACGACGCGGATTGATTTCGCGGAGGCCGTGCAGCTTCTTGCTGCCGCTTACGACGCGGATTGATACCGATCAGTAGCATGTGAGGAACGACATGGAAATTCGAAGAAGTTTTCGATTAGCATTGGTAAGTGCCCAAAGCCTTAGCTGAAGATACCGCCATCGAATCCCTGAACAGCATCCCTGTCGTTCCTGACACCAAGCCCGCGAGGCCAGACCTGTCGCGGCTGGTCGTCAAGGGCGCCCGGGAACACAACCTGCGCAATGTGGACCTGGACCTTCCCCGTGATGCCATGATCGTGTTCACCGGACTTTCGGGGTCCGGTAAGTCCTCCTTGGCTTTCGACACCATCTTTGCTGAAGGACAGCGCCGGTATGTGGAATCGCTGTCCGCCTATGCCCGCCAGTTCCTTGGCCAGGTGGATAAACCTGACGTCGACTTCATCGAAGGCTTGTCGCCCGCGGTGTCCATCGACCAGAAGTCCACCAGCAAGAACCCACGCTCAACGGTGGGCACCATCACCGAGATCTATGACTACATGCGTTTGCTCTGGGCCCGCGTGGGCCGCCCGCACTGTCCTGTGTGTGGAGAGCCGATCGCCCGTCAGACACCGCAGCAGATCGTCGACCAGCTTCTGGAACTGGAGACGGGCACGCGATTCCAGGTCCTGGCGCCGGTCGTGCGCGGCCGCAAGGGCGAGTTCGTTGACCTCTTCAAGGAACTGACCGCCAAGGGCTATTCCCGTGCCCGGGTCGATGGCGAGCTGGTTCAACTGAACGACCCTCCCAAGCTCGGCAAGCAGTTCAAACACACCATCGAAGTTGTTGTGGACCGCTTGGTGGTCAAGGAAGAGATCAGCCAGCGGCTCACTGATTCCGTAGAAACGGCGCTCGGCCTCGCCGAGGGCCGCGTACTGGTGGAGTTCGTCGACCTTGACGCCGAGGACCCCGGGCGCATCCGGGCTTTCTCGGAAAACCTGGCCTGCCCCAATGAGCACCCCTTGGCGATCGATGAGATCGAGCCCCGCTCGTTCTCCTTCAACAACCCGTTCGGCGCCTGCTCCGCCTGCAGCGGCATTGGTACGAAGCTCGAAGTGGATGAGGAACTGATCGTTCCCAATCCCGAATTGTCCCTGGGCGAGGGGGCCATTGCCCCGTGGTCCCTTGGCACGGCCACCACGGAATATTGGAACCGTCTCCTCGAGGGCCTGGCACACGAACTCGGCTTCTCCATGACTACCGCGTGGGAAAAGCTCCCCAAGGATGTCCGGAATACCGTACTGCACGGCAAGGACCACAAGGTTGTTGTCCAGTACAAGAACCGTTTCGGCCGGGAACGTAAGTACAGTACGGGCTTTGAAGGTGCCATCCAGTACGTCCACCGCAAGCACGGTGAAACGGATTCCGATTGGGCCCGTGACCGGTACGAAGAGTACATGCGTCAGATTCCCTGCCCTGAGTGCAACGGTGCCCGCCTCAACCCGGCGTCGCTGTCCGTGCTGATCAACGGCAAGTCGATCGCTGAAGTGGCGGCCCTTCCCATGCGTGAATGCGCCGGGTTCCTGGGCAGCTTGACCCTGACCAGCAGGGAAGCCCAAATCGCCAACCAGGTGCTGAAGGAGATCCAGGCCCGCCTGACCTTCCTCCTGGATGTCGGTTTGGAGTACCTCAACCTTGAGCGGCCGTCGGGTACCTTGTCCGGTGGCGAAGCCCAGCGTATCCGCCTGGCAACCCAGATCGGCTCCGGCCTGGTAGGTGTCCTGTACGTCCTGGATGAGCCTTCCATTGGTCTGCATCAGCGCGACAACCGGCGGCTCATCGAGACGCTGACCCGTCTCCGGGACCTGGGCAACACCCTGATCGTGGTGGAGCATGACGAAGACACCATCCACGAGGCCGACTGGGTAGTGGACATCGGACCTGGTGCCGGAGAGCACGGCGGCCAGGTAGTGCACTCGGGCACTTATAAGGAACTCCTGGAAAACACGGAGTCCCTTACCGGTGATTACCTTTCCGGCCGCCGCAAGATTGATATCCCCAAGAAGCGCCGCAAGTACGACAAGAAGCGTGAACTCAAGGTTGTCGGTGCCCGGGAGAACAACCTCAACAACGTTGATGCCACGTTCCCCTTGGGGCTGTTCACGGCGGTGACCGGGGTCAGTGGCTCCGGCAAATCCACCTTGGTGAATGAAATCCTCTACAAGGTCCTCGCCAACAAGCTCAACGGCGCCAAACAAGTCGCAGGGCGCCACCGGACCATCGCCGGGCTGGAGCACCTGGACAAGGTGGTCCATGTTGACCAAAGCCCTATTGGCCGTACCCCGAGGTCAAACCCGGCCACGTACACCGGCGTCTTTGACAACATCCGCAAGCTCTTCGCGGAGACCACCGAGGCCAAGGTTCGCGGATACCAGCCTGGTCGCTTCTCCTTTAACGTCAAGGGAGGGCGGTGCGAAGCATGCTCCGGCGACGGCACGTTGAAGATCGAGATGAACTTCCTGCCGGACGTCTATGTTCCCTGCGAGGTGTGCCACGGAGCCCGGTACAACCGGGAAACCCTCGAGGTCCACTACAAGGGCAAGACGATCGCGGATGTCCTCAACATGCCCATCGAGGAAGGGGCGGAATTCTTTGCCGCCTTCACGCCGATCGCGCGGCATTTGAATACCCTGGTGGACGTCGGCCTGGGCTACGTACGCCTGGGGCAGCCTGCAACCACGCTGTCAGGTGGCGAGGCACAGCGTGTGAAGCTGGCGGCCGAGTTGCAGAAGCGTTCCAACGGACGCAGCATCTACGTTCTTGACGAGCCCACAACCGGCCTGCATTTTGAGGACATCCGAAAGTTGCTCATGGTTCTTCAAGGCTTGGTGGACAAGGGCAACACGGTCATCACCATTGAGCACAACCTGGACGTCATCAAGTCGGCGGACTGGATTGTGGATCTTGGTCCCAACGGTGGTTCCGGTGGCGGAAAGATCGTGGCCACGGGAACGCCTGAACAAGTGGCCAAATCCACCGACAGCCACACGGCGACGTTCCTGGCCGAAATTCTCGGTTAGTCACCAGAAGTATTCCGGTAGCGGCATGCGAGTTTCAGGCATGCCGCTACTCGTGAGAAACTAACCCGGTGACTCAAACAACGGTGCCCGTAATATTCGATCTGGACGGCACCCTTGTCGATCCTGCCGGCGGCATCACAGG
The DNA here is from genome assembly GCF_024168825.1 of Paenarthrobacter sp. A20. Classification (NCBI taxonomy): domain Bacteria; kingdom Bacillati; phylum Actinomycetota; class Actinomycetes; order Micrococcales; family Micrococcaceae; genus Paenarthrobacter; species Paenarthrobacter sp. A20. Next base: position 3,561,288 of record NZ_JALJWH010000001.1, read on the forward strand.
GGGAATCTCTGTGGCCCTGCGTGAAATGAACCTCCCTGTACCGGATCAGGCGGTACTGAATTCCATGGTGGGTCCCAAACTCAGCGATTCCCTGCTGCATTTGGCCAAGGTCCCGGCTGACTTGGTTGATGAAACCATTGAGCGGTATCGACGCCACTACAAGGAAACAGGAATCGGGCAGAGCAAGCTTTATCCAGGCATTTTCGACCTCCTGGAATATTTCGCGGAATCCGGCCGGCCCGTGGCGGTGGCTACGCAGAAACCGCAGGCAATTGCTCGACTCGTCCTTGAGCACCACAAAATTGCCGATTTCTTCGTCTCCATCCGGGGAGCTGCCGACGACGAATCCCTGGGCGCCAACACCGCTTCGGGCAAGGTGGAAATTGTGGGCGCAGCGTTGGCGGACCTTCATTCCCAGCCGGCTGTAATGGTGGGGGACAGGCACCAGGACGTTGCCGGGGCCATGGCGAACGGCTTGGACTGCATCGGCGTCACGTGGGGATTTGCACCCGATGGCGAGCTTGAAGAAGCCGGTGCAGTGGCAGTAGTCGGCACCGCACTTGATTTGCGCACCAAAATTGAAGAACTTGACGCTGTCCGTGCGGCAGCCCTGAGCGAGGTACAAAACGATGGCAGTCTTTGATGCGATCCGGTGGACCACCCGGGGATTGATTTCCTCCACGTGCCGTCCCACGGTCATTGGGCTGGAGAACGTTCCCAAGGAGGGCCCGTTCATTGTCGCTCCGAACCACCTCTCGTTCCTGGACAGCGTCATCGTTCAGGCCCTGATGCCACGTCCGGTCGCCTTCTTCGCCAAGGCCGAATACTTCACCACCAAGGGCGTCAAAGGTGCCGTGATGAAGTCGTTCTTCGAAGCTGTGGGGTCGATTCCGGTTGAGCGCGGCGAGCAGGCCGCAAGCGTGCAGGCGCTCAAGACTTTGTTGGACATCCTCGAATCAGGCAAAGGCATCGGCATCTACCCTGAAGGCACCCGTTCCCGCGACGGGATCCTTTACCGTGGGCGGACCGGCGTGGGGTGGCTTGCCCTGACCACAGGCGCACCGGTAATCCCGGTAGGGCTCATCGGTACCGAAAAGCTGCAGCCCGCAGACAAGAACGCTGTCCGTCCCCAGCATTTCACCATGAAGGTCGGCGAGCCCCTGTACTTCGACAAGACCGGCCCTGACCATTCCCTGCCGGCCCGCCGTGAAGTCACTGACAAAATCATGGATGCCATTGCCGTGCTCAGCGGTCAGGAACGGTCCACCAGCTACAACCAGAGCAAGTCGGTCGACTAGCACCCCGGCTCTCCTGCGACGGGGTGGCCATGGCTGTCGTTCCGGTTCACTAGACTGGAATCGTGGCAGATCCAGCAAGTTACCGGCCCCAAACGGGTGAAATTCCCACCACCCCGGGCGTCTATCGATTCCGCGACCCCCACGGGCGGGTCATCTATGTGGGCAAAGCAAAGAACCTCCGGTCCAGGCTCAATTCCTACTTTGCCAACCCGGCCGGCCTTCTCCCCAAGACCCATGCAATGGTCCACGCAGCCAGCAGCGTCGAATGGACCATGGTGGGCAGCGAGCTGGAATCGTTGCAGCTGGAGTACACCTGGATCAAGGAATTCAAGCCACGATTCAATGTTGTCTTCCGTGACGACAAGACCTATCCGTACCTCGCCGTCACCATGGGGGAGAAGTTCCCCAGGGTACAGGTGATGCGTGGTGAGCGAAGGAAGGGCACCAGGTACTTCGGTCCCTACACCGCAGGCGCCATCAGGGAAACCATGGACACGCTCCTGCGGGTCTTCCCGGTGCGCAGCTGCAGCGCAGGTGTCTTCAAGCGCGCCCAGTCCAGTGGACGCCCGTGCCTCCTTGGCTACATCGACAAGTGCGCGGCCCCTTGCGTTGGCCGGATCACCCCCGAGGAACATCGTGCCCTCGCCGAGGACTTTTGTTCTTTCATGGGTGGGGAAGCCAAGCGCTTTATCGGCCGGTTGGAAAAGGACATGGCGGCGTCGGTAGCCGAGCTTGACTATGAGCGCGCAGCCGGACTCAGGGACGACATTATCGCCCTTCGTAAGGTCTTTGAGCGCAACGCCGTAGTTCTTGCCGAAGACACCGACGCGGACGTCTTCGCACTGCACGACGACGAACTCGAAGCGTCCGTGCAGGTCTTCCATGTCCGTGGTGGCCGGGTCCGCGGCCAACGTGGGTGGGTGGTGGAAAAGGTGGAGGACGCCACCACACCCGAACTCATCGAACATTTGCTGCAGCAGGTTTACGGCGAAGACAGCGACGTCCAGGGACGGATACCACGCGAAGTCCTGGTACCGGAGAATCCGAGCAACCATGCCGAACTCGCTGAGTGGCTTGGCGGGTTGCGAGGGGCCAAAGTTGACATCCGCGTGCCACAGCGCGGCGATAAGGCAGCCCTGATGTCCACTGTGCGCGAGAATGCCGAACAAGCCCTTAAGCTTCATAAAACGCGCCGGGCAGGCGACATCACGGTCCGGTCCGTTGCCCTTCAGGAGCTTCAGGAGGCACTGGAGATTCCTGTCCCGCTGTTGAGGATCGAGTGCTTCGATATCTCGCACGTGCAAGGCACCAACGTCGTGGCTTCCATGGTGGTAGTGGAAGACGGGCTGCCCAAGAAGGCCGACTACCGCAAGTTCTCCATCACAGGAGCGGCAGCGGCGGACGACACCGCTGCCATGCATGACGTCCTGACCCGTCGGTTCCGGCACTACCTGACGGACAAAGCCGCCCAGGTGCCCGTGGTCTCGGGCGAGATCGTCAACCCGACGCGGGCGGGCACCAAGAGCGTGAGTGAAGCGCCGCCGTCGGACCCTTCCATGCCCGCCCCCAAGGCAAAGTTCGCCTACCCGCCCAACCTGGTGGTCGTGGATGGCGGCCAGCCCCAGGTGAATGCCGCAAAGCGAGCGTTGGCCGGACTCGGCATCGATGATGTCTACGTGGTGGGCCTGGCCAAACGGCTGGAGGAAGTCTGGCTGCCCGACAGCGACTTCCCGGTAATTTTGCCCAGGACATCCCAAGGCCTGTACTTGCTTCAAAGGATCCGGGACGAAGCACACCGTTTCGCGATTACTTTCCACCGGCAGAAGCGCGGCAAGGCCATGACGGTCTCCGTCCTGGACGGCGTACCTGGCCTCGGCGAAGCGAAACGAAAAGCCCTGGTGGCACACTTTGGTTCGCTCAAGAAGATTAAGGCCGCCTCGGTCGAGGAACTCACGTCGGCAAAGGGCATCGGTCCCGCCCTGGCCGCAGCCGTGGTCCAGCATCTGGGTTCTGCGGATGCCAATGATGAAACTGTGCCGGTGATCAACATGACCACCGGCGAAATCCTTGAATCTTAGCTAGGGTAAGAACTTGGCCGTTGGCCGCATAAGCGGTCCGTGGCACGTGGACATGCCAGCAGTGCATGCCCTGCAGCAGGCACCACAGGCTGCAATGATCACTTCCGACGAAACGGGGACAACTGATGGATGAGGCAACGGCAGGATCCGGAACGGAGCAGGACGGCCTCACGCCCGTCAAGCCCCCGGAAGCGGAACTGCTGGTAGTGACCGGCATGTCCGGGGCGGGGCGCAGTACGGCCTCGGACGCCTTGGAAGATCATGGCTGGTATGTGGTGGACAACCTCCCACCGCAAATGCTGGGAACCCTGGCAGAAATTGTCTCGCATGCTCCGAAGTCGATTCCCAAGCTGGCCGTGGTGGTTGACGTCCGCAGCAAGGATCTCTTCACCGACATCCAGACTGCTTTGGGCGCGCTGAGCGCCAGTGGCATCACCTTCCGGGTGCTCTTCCTGGATGCCAATGACGACGTCCTGGTCCGCCGCTTCGAACAAGGCCGCCGTCCGCACCCGTTGCAAGGCGGCGGCAGGATCCTGGACGGCATCGGCATCGAGCGCGAGGTATTGCGTGAACTGCGTGAACATGCCGATGTCGTGCTGGACACCTCCGATTTCAACGTCCACGGCCTGGCGACGGCCATCACCGAACTGTTCAGCGACACCGGCCCGGTGACTCTGCGCCTCAACGTCATGAGCTTTGGATTCAAGTACGGGCTCCCGGTGGATGCCAACTTCGTGGCCGATGCCCGCTTCATTCCCAACCCGCACTGGGTTCCCAAACTCCGGCCGCACACAGGACTGGATGAGGACGTCAGCGACTACGTGCTGGCTGCCGATGGCGTACACGAGTTCGTGGACCGATATGTTCGGGCTTTGGAGCCGGTCCTGGACGGCTACCGACAAGAGAACAAGCACTACGCCACCCTGGCGGTCGGTTGTACTGGAGGCAAGCATCGTTCGGTGGCAGTCGCCGTCGAGCTTTCCAAGCGTCTGGCGCAGTATCCACGCGTGACAGTGACCACCACCCACCGAGACCTGGGACGCGAGTAGTGGGGGTCCTGACTGGACCGTTGCCCCTCATTCCGCCCAAGGGGGTACCCGGAAGCCAGCAGAAGAAGAGCCCCTCGGTGGTCGCCTTGGGCGGCGGCCACGGTTTGGCGGCCTCGTTGTCGGCACTGCGTTTGCTCACGTCGGAACTGACGGCAATCGTGACAGTAGCGGACGACGGCGGTTCGTCGGGGCGGCTCCGCGAGGAGTACGGCGTCCTTCCGCCAGGAGACCTGCGGATGGCGCTCAGCGCCCTGTGCGACGACACCGATTGGGGCCGGACCTGGCGCGACGTCATGCAGCACCGGTTCAACGCCGGTTCCGCCAAGGGCGGTTCGCTGGACCATCATGCCATGGGCAACCTGCTCATTGTGACGTTGTGGGAGCTGTTGGGAGACACGGTGGCCGGCTTGAAATGGGCAGGCGCACTGCTCGGTGCCCGGGGCCAGGTTCTTCCCATGTCCAGTGTGCCCCTCACCATTGAAGGCCAGGCCCGGATTGCGCTTCCGGCCGGCGGCCATGAACTGCAGACGGTTCGCGGGCAGGCAAAGTGTGCCGTGGCCGGCAAACTCGAAGACGTCCGGCTCCTGCCCGACGACGCTCCCGCCTGCACCGAAGCACTGACGGCCATCGAGCTCGCGGACTGGGTCATCCTTGGACCGGGCTCCTGGTACACCTCCGTCCTGCCGCATTTGCTGCTGCCTGAGCTGCGCCAAGCCCTCGGCGACACTGCCGCCAAGCGCTGCCTGACCATGAACCTTGACGTGGAAACCAAGGAAACCTCAGGCATGACAGCGGCCGACCATTTGGATGTCCTGCGCCGCTACGCACCTGAGTTCAGCGTCGACGTCGTCCTGGCGGATCCTGCTGCGATCCAGGATCTCAAGGCCTTTGAGAAAGCTGCTGGGATGATCGGCGCTGAAGTGGTGTTGGGTAGAGTAGGGGCGTCGAGGCGCCGCCCCGTCCATGATCCACTGCTGTTGGCAGCGGCGTACCACGATATTTTCGGGAACAGTTAGGAACACGCGATGGCACTTACTGCGTCGGTCAAGGACGAACTGTCCCGGCTGGACATCAAGAAATCTTCGGTCCGAAAGGCGGAAGTTTCAGCAATGCTGCGCTTTGCGGGCGGCCTGCACATCATCTCGGGACGGATCGTCATCGAGGCCGAAGTTGACCTCGCCTCCACAGCCAGGCGCCTCCGCGCGGCGATCGCCGAGGTCTACGGGCACCAGAGCGAAATCATCGTAGTCTCCGGCGGCGGCTTACGCCGGGGGAGCCGGTACGTTGTCAGGGTTGTCCGCGACGGTGAGGCCCTCGCCCGCCAGACGGGCTTGCTGGACGGACGTGGACGCCCGGTCCGCGGACTGCCCTCGGTGGTCGTCAACGGCTCGGCCGCAGACGCCGAGGCTGTGTGGCGGGGAGCATTCCTCGCCCACGGATCCCTGACAGAACCGGGTCGCTCGTCCTCGCTCGAGGTCACGTGCCCCGGCCCCGAATCAGCGCTGGCACTTGTTGGCGCCGCCCGTCGTCTTGGGATCCAGGCCAAGGCCCGCGAAGTGCGCGGCGTTGACCGTGTAGTGATCCGCGACGGAGACACCATTGCAGCCCTCCTGACACGAATGGGTGCCCACGATGCCTTGATGGTCTGGGAGGAACGGCGGATGCGCAAGGAAGTACGGGCCACCGCCAACAGGCTTGCCAATTTTGACGATGCCAACCTCCGCCGCTCAGCGCAGGCCGCCGTGGCGGCCGGTGCCAGGGTTGACCGGGCACTGGAGATCCTGGGTGACGACGTTCCGGACCATCTCAAGTACGCGGGGGAGCTCCGGGTAGCCCACAAGCAGGCAAGCCTTGATGAGCTTGGCCGCCTTGCCGATCCACCCATGACAAAGGACGCCATTGCCGGCCGGATCCGGCGCCTCCTTGCCATGGCCGACAAACGTGCAATGGATTTGGGTATCCCGGGCACTGAGGCAAATGTGACTCCGGAAATGATGGACGAATAGCGCACACCCATAGAATCGAAAAAGTGCGGAGGAAATACTGCAAGGCGGCCTCGGGTTGTTCCCGGTGGAGGCAAGAGCAGGTTTCTTCGCCAAGGATTTCCGGTCGGCCCGCTGGCCGGATGAAATAACGAGAGTTACCAACCGGACGACAGTCCACTACATTGGAGGATTTCGTGACAGAGTACGTTCTGCCCGAGCTCGGCTACGACTACGCAGCACTCGAGCCGCACATTTCGGCAAAGATCATGGAGCTGCACCACAGCAAGCACCATGCGGCATATGTTGCAGGCGCCAACAACGCCCTCTCCCAGCTGGCCGATGCCCGCGAGAAGGGCGACTACGCCAACATCAACCGTCTCTCCAAGGACCTCGCGTTCCACACCGGCGGACACATCAACCACTCCGTCTTCTGGAACAACATCTCCCCGGACGGTGGCGACAAGCCCGAAGGCGAGCTCGCAGCTGCCATCGACGACGCCTTCGGCTCGTTCGATGCTTTCCGTGCCCAGTTCAGCGCCGCTGCGCTTGGCCTGCAGGGTTCCGGCTGGGCTTTCCTGGCCTACGAGCCCATCGGTGGAAACCTGCTCATCGAACAGCTCTACGATCAGCAGGGCAACGTCGCAGTTGGCACCACCCCGCTGCTCATGCTCGACATGTGGGAGCACGCCTTCTACCTGGACTACGTCAACGTCAAGGCTGACTACGTCAAGGCATTCTGGAACATCGTCAACTGGGCGGACGTCGCCAAGCGCTTCGAAGCCGCACGCACCAACGCCACGGGCCTCATCGTCCTCTAGTTGGTGAGCCCCGGTTCACGCCGATGTAACAAAAGTCACTTTTTGCGTGAATTGGGGCCAAATGCTGGAAAGCCTGCCTCCGCAGTTGCGGGGGCAGGCTCAGTTAAACGTAAGATGGATCACGGAAGGCGGTTAGCCTTCAGCAACGTGGCTGGTCGCCCTCCGATCTGATAATCACCTCTGCCCAAAGACGTGCGGGGTCTGTTAGTTGGAAATTTTTAATCCGACTCACTAGGCGTGCTTGCAAGAGCACCAAGGAGATTGACACATAGTGACCACCCGTATTGGTATCAACGGCTTCGGCCGCATCGGCCGTAACTACTTCCGCGCAGCACTGGCCCAGGGCGCAGACCTTGAGATCGTCGCAGTCAACGACCTCACCAGCCCCGAGACCCTCGCGCACCTCCTGAAGTACGACTCCGTCGGTGGACGCCTCGCCCAGACCGTGGAAGTTGTCGATGGAAACCTGGTAGTCGACGGCAAGTCCATCAAGGTCCTTGCCGAGCGCGATCCCGCAAACCTCCCCTGGGGTGAGCTTGGAGTGGACATCGTGATCGAGTCCACCGGTTTCTTCACCAAAGCGGCTGCCGCCCAGAAGCACATCGACGCAGGCGCCAAGAAGGTCCTCATTTCGGCACCTGCCAGCGATGAAGACATCACCATCGTGATGGGCGTCAACCACGAGCTCTACGACCCCGCAGCGCACAACATCATCTCCAACGCGTCCTGCACCACCAACTGCCTCGGCCCCCTGGCCAAGGTAGTCAACGATGCCTTCGGCATCGAGCGTGGCCTCATGACCACGGTCCACGCCTACACGGCCGACCAGAACCTGCAGGACGGCCCGCACGGCGATCTCCGCCGTGCCCGTGCTGCTGCCATCAACATGGTGCCCACCTCCACAGGTGCTGCCAAGGCCATCGGCCTTGTCCTGCCGGAACTCAAGGGTAAGCTCGACGGCTACGCCATCCGCGTTCCCGTCCCCACTGGTTCCGCCACGGACCTCACGGTCACTGTTTCCCGCGAAGTCACTGTCGAGGAAGTCAACGCAGCCGTCAAGGCCGCCGCTGAGTCCGAGCAGTTCGCCGGCATCCTGAGCTACACCGATGCACCCATCGTGTCCTCGGACATCGTTGGCGACCCGGCTTCCTCGATCTTCGACTCCGGCCTCACCAAGGTCATCGGCAACCAGGTCAAGGTTGTTTCCTGGTATGACAACGAGTGGGGTTACTCCAACCGCCTCGTAGACCTCACGGAGCTCGTCGCATCCAAGCTGGGCTAGGGTAGACACATGACATCTCACACCCTCAACGAACTCATCGCTGAAGGTGTCCGCGGGCGGTACATTTTGGTCAGAAGTGACCTGAATGTGCCGCTCGACGGCTCTACAGTGACCGACGACGGCCGAATCAAGGCCTCCCTTCCGGTCCTCAAGAAGCTCTCGGACGCCGGTGCCCGTGTGCTCGTAACCGCCCACCTGGGACGCCCCAAGGGTGCCCCCGAAGACAAGTACTCCCTGAAGCCCGCTGCGGCCCGCCTGGCGGAACTCGCAGACTTCAAGGTAGAGCTTGCCGCAGACACAGTGGGGGACTCCGCCAAGGAGCTTGCCGCTGCCCTGCAGGACGGCGAAGTGCTCGTCCTGGAGAACGTCCGCTTCGATGCCCGCGAAACCAGCAAGGACGACGCCGAGCGCGGCGCCTTCGCTGATGAGCTGGTAGCCCTCACGGGAAGCAACGGCGCGTTCGTGGACGACGCATTCGGCGCGGTCCACCGGAAGCACGCCAGCGTCTTCGACGTCGCAACCCGGCTGCCCTCATACCTGGGCGATCTTGTCCACACCGAAGTTGAGGTTCTCCGAAAGCTCACAACGGACACACAGCGTCCCTACGTGGTGGTTCTCGGCGGCTCCAAGGTCTCTGACAAGCTGGCAGTCATCGACAACCTGCTCGGCAAGGCCGACACCATCCTTGTGGGCGGTGGCATGCTCTTCACCTTCCTGGCCGCAGCTGGCCACAAGGTCGCTGGCAGCCTCCTCGAGGAAGACCAGATCCCCGTTGTTCAGGATTACCTCAAGCGTGCCTCTGCTGCCGGAACGTCCTTCGTGATCCCCACGGACGTTGTGGTGGCGAGCCGCTTCGCAGCCGACGCTGAGCACGAGGTCGTGAAGGCCGAGGCCATTGAGGACAGTGCTTTCGGCGCTTCCGGCATCGGCCTGGATATTGGGCCCGAATCTGCCTCGGCATTCGCAGCTCAGATCGAAGGGGCCAAGACTGTTTTCTGGAACGGTCCCATGGGCGTGTTCGAATTCGAAGCCTTCTCCGCTGGCACTCGTGCCATTGCACAGGCCCTGACGGACACGGTTGCCTTCACTGTGGTCGGTGGCGGCGACTCCGCTGCTGCTGTGCGGACGCTCGGGTTCGAGGACTCGCAGTTCGGCCACATCTCTACCGGTGGTGGCGCCAGCCTGGAGTACCTTGAAGGCAAGGAACTTCCCGGCTTAAGCGTTCTGGACCGCTAAGCACCAATCCGGCCGGCAGGACGCCAGTGCGTCCTGCCGGCCGTTCCATATCTCAACGCATTCTTTGGAGTTCATGTGACTACCTCTGCCAACGGCAATTTTGTCCGCAAGCCCTTCATCGCAGGCAACTGGAAGATGAACATGGACCACGTCCAGGGCATCACCCTGCTGCAGAAGCTCGCCTGGACGCTGTCCGACGCGAAGCACGACTACAACCGTGCCGAAGTCGCTGTGTTCCCACCGTTCACCGACCTCCGCGGCGTACAGACCCTGGTGCAGGGCGACGAGCTCGATGTTGTCTACGGCGGCCAGGACCTCTCCCAGTTCGACTCCGGCGCCTACACCGGCGACATCTCCGGCCAGTTCCTGAGCAAGTTGGGCTGCGCATACGTCCTGGTTGGCCACAGTGAGCGCCGCACGATTCACAACGAGTCCGATGACGTCCTCAACGCAAAGGTGAAGGCTGGATTCCGTCACGGCGTCACTCCCGTTCTTTGTGTCGGCGAAGGCCTCGAAGTCCGCCAGGCCGGTACCCACGTGGAGCACACGTTGGCCCAGCTTCGCGCCGGCGTCGAAGGGCTCACGGCCGAGCAGGCCGCCGAACTCGTCGTTGCCTACGAACCTGTCTGGGCCATCGGCACAGGGGAAGTTGCCGGTCCGGAGGACGCTCAGGAAATGTGCGCAGCCATCCGCGCGGAGCTTGCCGAACTCTTCGACGAGTCAGTCGCCGCGAAGACCCGGCTACTGTATGGCGGCTCCGTTAAGGCCAACAATGCTGCCGCCATCATGGCTGAAAGCGACGTTGACGGATTGCTCGTGGGTGGCGCCAGCCTGGACCCCGCTGAGTTTGCTAACATTGTCAGGTTCGAGAGCCACCTCGTCACGGACTAGTCCGGCTCCCGTTTTCCGCTTCTTCGAAAGGCCGTCGTGGACGTTCTTCAAGTCATTCTGCAGATCCTGCTGGGCATCACCAGCCTTCTGCTGACGCTGCTCATCCTCCTGCACAAAGGGCGTGGCGGCGGTTTGTCCGACATGTTCGGTGGCGGTATGAGCTCCGGATTGAGTTCGTCCGGGGTAGCCGAGCGCAACCTTAACCGGTTCACCATCATTCTGGGCATCACGTGGGGTGTTGTCATCATCGGCCTTGGGTTGATCATGCGCTTCACCTCAGGCGGCGACTCCTAGTCATCCCCAAAAAGGGGAGGTTCCTTGACAGGAACCTCCCCTTTTTTGCCCTGAGGCACCAATGTCTGGTGCCGTCGTCGAACACTCGCATTAGACTGGGCGTGTTGGCCGCAAGGCCCACGGGCCGTGAGGGCCGACCACCGAGTCGCTAGGGGTTCGAAAATGGTTCATGGCACGCCTGGTTATCGGGGCACCCGCGTAGGTGTAACCCAAGGTTCCGCTCCGAGGAATCAAAGCGACCACGGCGCAGGTGAACAACTGCCGCGTATTCGGGTTCCCTATTGGTGCTCCAAGGGACACGAGACGCGGCTTGTTTTCCTTAAGCTTCCCGACGATCAAATACCCATGAACTGGGATTGTCCGAAGTGCGGCTTGCCCGCGTCGCGGGATCCTGGCCATCCCGCCTCAACAAGGCCGGACGAACTCTTCAAATCCCATTTGGACTACGTTAAAGAGAGACGCTCCAACCAAGACGCCGAAGCGGTCCTGGCTGGAGCGTTGGAGCGGTTACGCGCCCGCGGGGTCCTTCCGGACCAGCTGCTGGGGGACGCGTGAGGCTGCATTCTCGTCGATAAGCCACAGGGTCCTCGCGCGGCCGGCGGGACCTGCCGCCGGGACCTGGACCGGGTTGGCACCAGCCAAGGCCAGGCCGACTGCCCCAGCCTTGTCCTCACCGGCAACAACCATCCAGATTTCCTGGGCGGTGTTGATGGCCGGCAGTGTCAGTGAAATGCGCGACGGCGGCGGCTTGGGAGAGTTTTCAACCCCCACCACGGTGCGCTCCTTCTCACGAATGCCGGCCTGCTCGGGGAACAGCGACGCTACGTGGGCATCCGGACCTACGCCCAGAAGAAGGATGTCGAAGCGGGGTAGAATTCCGGCTTGCTCGGGCCGGTCATCAGAGGTGTCGGCGGCGTGCTCGGCCTCGGCCGCTCCTTTGAGTTCTTCAGCGTAGGCTGCAGCAGCTTCCTCCGCGGTGCCGAACTGGTCCGTTGATCCGGGCTCGTGAATCCGGGAAGGATCCACCGGCAGGTGGGCCAACAGGGCGTGATGTGCTTGGCGCGTGTTCCTGTCATCACTGTCTGCGGCAACAAATCGCTCGTCACCCCACCAGAAATTGACCTTCGACCAGTCGACTGCAGGGGCAGCAGCAGAGTCGGCTACTGCCTTCAACGTACCAATGCCAACGGTTCCCCCAGTGAGCACCACCGTCGCTTCGCCGTGCTTGTCCTGGACATCCACGAGCTTGGTGATGAGACGCGCCGCAATGGCGGCCATCAACACCTTGGAATCGGGGTGGATGCTTACTCTTGGCTCAGCGTGCACTGGTCTGGACTCTCCTTTGGCTGGTAAGTGGCAGTCCCATCGTAATCACTTCTCCGAAGACTTCGTCCGGATCGAGCCGGCGGAGTTCTTCAGCGAGGCAATCCTTCAGGCTCCGGCGCGGGAGCGTGATGCGCTGCGCCGGCTGTCCGGGCTGCGTCAGCTCCGCCACGGACAAGCCGGGGCGGAACAGCTGCACGTCGCCGCTGGCGCGGGTGAGGCGGACTCGGCGGATGCCCGTGCCGGCAGGATCTGCCACGATCGTGACAGGAGCCTGCAGGGCAAGGCTCAGCCAGGCGGCAAGCAGCAATGTGCTGGGGGAGTCGGAGGCGCCTTCAACGGCAACGGCCGACACGGGGTCCCCGTCCACCTGGTCGAAGACTGCTGCGAGTTGCATGCGCCAGTTGGTCAGGCGGGTCCAGGCGAGGTCGGTGTCGCCGGCCTTGTACGTGGCGCGGATGTTCTCCAAGGCCCGGCGAGGGTCCGGTTCGTTGGCTGAGTCCGTGATGCGGCGGTGCGCGATCCGGCCGATGGAGGTTTCACAGGCGCTTTCCGGGGCGCCGTGCGGCCACCAGGCCACGATCGGGGCGTCCGGCAGGAGCAAGGCCGCGACCAGGGATTCGCTTTCGTGGGCCATGTGGCCGTGGCCTCGCAGCACGATGACCTCGGACGCGCCGGCGTCCCCACCGACACGGATTTGCGCGTCGAGCCGGTCCGGGCCTTCAACGCCGGCGTCGGCCAGGACAATGATCCGGCAGGGGTGTTCCCGGCTGGCCTCATTGGCTGCCTCGATGGCTTCTTCTTCCTGCCCGGACTTGGTCACCACCACCAATGTCAACACACGACCCAAGGCGATCACACCGCCTTGCTCGCGCAGGGACATGATCTTCTTGGAAATCTTGGAGGTAGTGGTATCGGGAAGATCTACGATCATGGCCTTCTCCAGGTTCGTCCGTCACGGGCCAGCAGGGCATCGGCCGACGCCGGTCCCCAACTGCCGGGTGCGTAGGGTTGCGGTTGTTCATCCAGCCCGGCCCAGTACTCCTCGAACGGGTCCAGGATCTTCCAGGACAGCTCCACTTCCTGATGCCGTGGGAAGAGCGGCGGCTCACCCAACAACACATCCAGGATGAGCCGTTCGTAGGCTTCGGGGCTGGACTCGGTGAAGGAGTGGCCGTAGCCGAAGTCCATGGTCACGTCACGGACTTCCATCTGCGTGCCCGGGACCTTGGACCCGAACCGGATCGTCGCGCCCTCGTCGGGCTGGACCCGGATCACTACGGCGTTCTGGCCGAAGTCGTCCTCGCCGTGATCACGGAACAGCAGGTTCGGTGCCCGCTTGAACACCACCGCGATCTCGGTCACGCGCCGGCCCAGGCGCTTACCCGCGCGCAGGTAGAACGGCACACCATTCCACCGCCGGGTATTGATATCCACCCGGATCGCCGCGAACGTCTCGGTCTTCGAATCAGCCGGGATACCGTCCTCGTCCAAGTAGCCCAGGACTTCCTCGCCGCCCTGCCACCCACCGGTGAACTGACCCCGCGCCGAATGCGTGGACAGGTCATCGGGGAGCTTGACCGCGGCCAGGACCTTTTCCTTCTCCGCCCGCAAATCATCGGCATTGAACGAAATGGGCTCTTCCATCGCCGTCAACGCCAGCAACTGCAGCAAGTGGTTCTGGATCACGTCACGGGCAGCGCCCACGCCGTCGTAATAGCCTGCACGGCCACCCGTGCCGATGTCCTCGGCCATGGTGATCTGGACATGGTCCACGTAGTTGGCGTTCCAGAGCGGTTCGAACAACTGGTTCGCGAAACGCAACGCCAGGATGTTCTGTACCGTCTCCTTACCCAGGTAGTGATCGATCCGGAACACTGCATCAGCCGGGAACACCGATTCCACAATGTCGTTGAGCTGCCGGGCTGACTCAAGGTCATGCCCGAACGGCTTCTCGATCACCACACGCCGCCACTGGCCCGGCTTGGCCTGCGCCAGGCCGTGCTTGGAGAGCTGCCGGCAGACCTGCTCGAACGCCTTGGGCGGGATCGACAAGTAAAAACCATGGTTCCCGCGGGTACCACGGGTCTCATCCAATTCATCGAGGACATCACCGAGGCGCTCGAAAGCGTCGTCGTCGTCGAACTCGCCCCGGACAAAGCGGATACCGGAAGCGAGCTGCTCCCATACCGCTTCATCAAACTTCGTTCGCGCGTGGGCCTTGACGTTTTCCTTGACCTCCGCCGCGAAATCCGCGTTGTCCCAGTCGCGGCGGCCGAAACCGACCAAAGCAAAACTCGGAGGCAACAACCCACGGTTCGCGAGGTCATAGACCGCGGGCATGAGCTTCTTACGGGCAAGGTCACCGGTAACTCCGAAGAACACCAACGACGACGGCCCGGCAATACGGTTCAGGCGCCGATCCCGCGGATCCCGCAAAGGATTCCGCAAACCGGCGTTCTTCCTGCCGTTTTCAGTTTCTGGCATGTTTGTTTCTGTGCCTTAGCTTTCGAGTGCGCTGGCCTGGTTGGCCAAAGCAGCGACGACTTCCTGGAGCTGCGATACGCCTGCTGCACGCTCGGTGAGGTGCAAGCGCAGTACGGGGCGGCCATGGCCTTCCAGCACCTGGGCGTCGCCCGAGGCCTGTGCGGCGATGAGCTGCCCGAACGTGAACGGACGCTCAGGGATTTCGAGGTCGGTGGATGATGCTGCAGTGATCTGCAGGAAAACTCCGATGGCGGGTCCACCCTTATGGAACTGGCCGGTGGAGTGAAGGAACCGCGGACCCCAACCGAACGTCACAGGACGGCCGCTGACAGCCGCGAGTTCGTCCCGGATACCTTCGAGCGGAGCGTGCGAAATGCGGTCCAGGTAGGCCTGGACACTCAAGTAACCATCCGTGCCAAGCTGGCTGAGCAGTGCCTGCACAGCCTCCGTGGCAGTCGACGCGGAGCCGAGCCACTCACCGCCACGAACTTCCACAGCGCCGTCCGTGAAGGCAGCCGGGGTGGGTTCGGGGCGGGCATCCAGCAGGCCGCGCGCAGCCACCTTCGCGGCTTCAACGTCGGGCTGGTCAAAGGGGTTGATGCCCAGCAGTCGACCCGCTACCGCGGTGGCGAATTCCCACACAAACATCTGGGACGGCAGGCCCCCGGCGATTGCCACTTCGTTGTCACGGAGTTCGACGTCGGCATCGGCGCCTACCAGCCGAACCACCAACACGTCATCGGCCCCGTTCAGGGCTTCCGGAGAATCGGGGCCGGCGACCACCGGAAGAACGCCGGTGCCCAGCTTGCCGGTGGATTCGGCGATGAGCTGCTCGGCCCAGTCGGCGAAGCCCACAATCCCGGAACCGTCTTCAGCGATAACGATCTTGTTGCGCAGCGGGCTGGTACCGCCCAGGGCAATGCCCAGGGCTAGTCCGATGTTGTCAGCAGAATCTTCGTTGAGGATCTCCGCCGCTTCTTCTGCCTCATCAAGGAAAGCCTGGATGTCCACACCGGCCAGCCCACAGGGGACCAGGCCGAAAGCCGTGAGTGCCGAGAAGCGTCCGCCAACGTTGGGGTCAGCGTTGAACACGGCACGGTAGCCTGCCTCGCGGGAGGCCTTGTCCAGGGGCGAACCTGGATCCGTGACGATGATGATCCGGCTCTTGGCATCAATTCCGGCGTCGTTGAACGCTTTCTCAAACACCCGTCGCTGGGAATCCGTCTCAACAGTGGAGCCCGACTTGGAGGAAACGACGATAGCCGTCTCCTCCAGTCGGTCATTCAAAGCAGCGCTGACCTGTTCAGGATCAGTGCTGTCCAGCACAGTCAGCTCGACGCCGGCAGTACCGGCAATAACCTCGGGAGCCAACGAAGACCCACCCATGCCACAGAGGACAATGCGGGTAACTCCTTCGGCGTGGAGGGCATCACGAAGTTCCAGAATGTCCCCGACCAGAGCCTGGGACACCGTGGCCGCTTCTACCCAGCCGAGACGGATCGCAGACTCGGACTCCGCATCAGACCCCCACAACGTGTGGTCCTTGGCAAAAATCCGGGTTGCAATCTTGTCTTCGACCAGACCGTCAATGTGCTGGGCGATG
This sequence comes from Paenarthrobacter sp. A20, assembly GCF_024168825.1. Lineage (NCBI taxonomy): Bacteria > Bacillati > Actinomycetota > Actinomycetes > Micrococcales > Micrococcaceae > Paenarthrobacter > Paenarthrobacter sp. A20. The sequence goes on from NZ_JALJWH010000001.1 coordinate 3,577,632, forward strand.
GCCTGCTGGGCGGCACCGCTGGCGTCGTAGCTGATTGTGCTCATGGTGGGTTAGGAAGCCTTCCGTGCGGTGGCGAGTGCGCCTTCGACGTCGGCCAGGAGTTCCTTCCAGGAGCCCACGAACTTCTCGAGGCCTTCGGTCTCAAGGAGCGTTACGACGTCGTTGTAGGAGACACCGAGTGCTTCGAGGGCGTTGAGGGTCTCGTTCGCTTCGTCATAGGTGCCGGTGATGGTGTCACCGGTAACTACGCCGTGGTCGAACGTGGCATCCAGTGTCTTCTCCGGCATCGTGTTGACCACGCCGGCGGCGACGAGTTCCGTCACGTAAAGGGTGTCCGGGTAAGCCGGATCCTTGACACCGGTTGAGGCCCACAGGGGACGCTGGGGGAGGGCACCGGCTTCGGCCAGCACGGCCCAGCGCTCGGTGGAGAACAGCTCTTCGTACACCTGGTAGGCAAGGCGTGCGTTGGCAACGCCTGCTTTGCCCTTCAGTGCCTTGGCTTCATCGGTGCCGATGGCGTCAAGGCGCTTGTCGATCTCAGAGTCAACGCGGGACACGAAGAACGATGCCACCGAGTGGATCGTGGAGAGGTCGTGACCGTTTTCCTTGGCCTGCTCGAGGCCGGACTGGAAGGCGTTGATGACCGCGCGGTAACGCTCCAGGGAGAAGATCAGGGTCACGTTGACGCTGATGCCCTCGGCCAGGGTTGCCGTAATGGCTTCCAGGCCCTCCAGGGTTGCCGGGATCTTGATGTGGACGTTGCCCTTGTTGACCTTCGCGTAGAGGTGCTTGGCCTCGGCGATGGTACCGGCGGTGTCCCATGCGAGGCGGGGATCCACCTCGATGGAGACCCGGCCATCCACACCGTTGGTGGCGGCGGCGATCGGCGCGAACAGATCGCAGGCGTCGGCCACGTCCGTGGTGGTGATTTCGAAGATGGTCTCTTCAACGCTGGCACCGGCGGCCGCCTGGGCGGCGATGGTGGCATCGTAGTCGGTGCCTGAGGTGATGGCGGCGTGGAAGATGGACGGGTTGGTGGTCACACCAACTACGTTCTTTTCGTCGATGAGCTTCTGCAGGGTGCCGGTGTCCAGGCGGGTGCGGGAAAGGTCATCGAGCCAGATCGATACGCCGGCGTCAGAGAGCTGCTGCGTGGGAGTGCTAGACATGTGTTTTTCTCCTGTGAGAGGGGAGCAGACTGTTATGCGTTGGCGTCTGCGAGGGAGTCTTTGGCTGCGGCGGCGACGGCTTCGGCCGTGATGCCGAATTCGTTGAAGAGCCGCTTGTAGTCTGCCGATGCGCCGAAATGTTCCAGGGAGATGGAGCGGCCGGCGTCGCCGACGAATTCGCGCCAGCCCAGTGCCAGGCCGGCCTCAACCGAAACACGGGCCTTCACGGAGGCGGGGAGCACGGACTCGCGGTAGGCCTCGTCCTGCTTGTTGAACCATTCAACACACGGCATGGACACAACGCGCGCTGCGATGCCTTCAGCCTGAAGGGCTTCGCGGGCCTGGACTGCGAGCTGGACTTCCGAGCCGGTCCCGATCAGGATGACCTGCGCGTCGACGGTTTCGCCGTCCTTGGAGGCTTCAGCCAGGACGTATCCGCCCTTGGCCACACCGGCGGTGGAACCGAACGTGTCACCAGCGGCTTCACCTTCGCCGCGGGCGTACGTGGGGATGTTCTGGCGGGTCAGGACAATGCCCGCCGGGTTCTCGTGGTTCTCCAGCATGACCTTCCATGCCGCAGAGACCTCGTTCGCGTCACCGGGACGGACAACGTCCAGGCCCGGAATGGCACGCAGGGAAGCGAGCTGCTCCACCGGCTGGTGGGTGGGGCCGTCTTCACCCAGGCCGATGGAGTCGTGCGTCCAAACGTACAGGGACGGGACACCCATCAAGGCACCCAGACGGATCGCCGGGCGCTGGTAGTCGCTGAAGATCAGGAACGTGCCGGAGAAGGCGCGGGTGCGGCCGTGCAGGGAGATACCGTTCACGATCGACGCTGCAGCGTGTTCACGGATACCGAAGTGCAGGACACGTCCGTACGGGTTGCCCTTCCAGGCGTCCGTGGAACGCGACGTCGGGATGAACGACGGCGAGCCCTCGATGGTGGTGTTGTTGGACTCGGCGAGGTCGGCCGAACCACCCCAGAGCTCAGGGAGGACCGGGCCGATGGCGTTCAGGACCTTACCCGAAGCCGCGCGGGTGGAAACGTCCTTGCCTGCTTCGAATACGGGCAATGCCGCGTCGATGCCCACGGGGAGCTTCTTCGCTTCAACGCGTTCCAGCAGGGCGGCGGCGTCCGGGTTGGCGGACTGCCATGCCTCGAACGAGCTCTGCCACGCAGCGCGTGACTCTGCACCGCGGTCCAGGACCTTGCGGGCATGTGCCAGGACTTCCTCGTCTACGTCGAAGGACTTGGCCGGATCGAAACCGAGGACGGTCTTCAGTGCTGCGACTTCTTCGGCGCCCAGGGCGGAACCGTGGATCTTGCCGGTGTTCTGCTTCTTCGGCGCCGGGTACCCGATGATGGTGCGCAGCGAAATGATGGACGGCTTGTTCGTCTCTGCCTTAGCAGCGAGCAGTGCTGCGTAGAGTTCCTGGACGTCTTCGACGTAGTCGCCGGTCTTGGTCCAGTCAACGCGCTGGGTGTGCCAGCCGTAGGCCTCGTAACGCTTCAGGACGTCTTCGGTGAAGGCGATGTCGGTGTCGTCTTCGATGGAGATGTGGTTCTCGTCGTAGATCACGACGAGGTTGCCCAGTTCCTGGTGTCCGGCGAGCGAGGAGGCCTCGGAGGTCACGCCTTCCTGGAGATCGCCATCGGAGGCGATGACCCAGACGGTGTGGTCGAACGGCGATTCGCCGGCGGGAGCATCGGCGTCGAACAGGCCACGCTGGCGACGCTGTGAGTACGCGAAACCAACAGCGGAGGCCAGGCCCTGGCCCAACGGGCCGGTGGTGATTTCCACACCGGCAGTGTGCTTGTACTCGGGGTGGCCCGGGGTCAGTGAACCCCAGGTACGCAGTGCCTCAAGGTCCTTCAGTTCCAGGCCGTAACCGGACAGGAACAACTGGATGTAAAGGGTCAACGACGTGTGGCCAGGGGACAGGATGAACCGGTCACGGCCAATCCAGTCCGGGTTCTTCGGGTCATGGCGCATCAGCTTCTGGAACAGCAAGTATGCTGCCGGAGCCAAGCTCATCGCCGTACCAGGGTGGCCGTTGCCGACCTTCTCCACGGCGTCAGCGGCCAACACGCGAACGGTGTCAACTGCCTTCTTGTCCAGATCGGTCCATGACAGTTCTTGCTCTTCCAAATGTGGCACGAAAACCGAGCCCCTCTCTGTGCTGACGGCAGGCGTACGGACACGGCACGCAGGAAGCACAGGATGGCGCCCGCTGCAATGTGTCTACCAGCCGTTCACCATTGAAACGTTGATCTCTCATCCAGACGCACGGATATCCAAGAATACGGTTTCCCGGATCGTCAACGTGTGCTGATCTGCTCAACAGCTTAGCCCCAAACGTGTCATGGAACTCAGGGAATCCCACTAACTGGACAGAAATTCCCTTATATGAATCACGATGGCCTGTCAGGGGAGTGAAGATTCGGAAACATTGACGTATTTTGCGGACATCGGAGCACTTCCGGCCACGGTATGATATTTGGAGGCCACCAGCGGTACATGCTCCCGCGTTTGCTTTCGAAAACCGGGACGGCAGCCGCTGTGAGAACCCCAGAGCATAGAACAGAGTGACTGCCGCCGTGAGCACAACTGATACGCCCCTTAACGCGTCCCCGGCCCGGGGAAGCATCGGAATTTCCCGTAAGTTGAAGGCGTATCTGGCACTGACGAAACCACGTGTCATCGAACTGCTCCTCGTGAGCACACTGCCCACCATGATCTTCGCCCAACGCGGATTCCCGTCCATCGGATTGATCCTGGCAACGCTCGTCGGTGGCGCTTTCGCCGCGGGGAGTGCGGGTGTCTTCAACTGCTACATCGACCGCGACATCGACAAACTGATGCACCGTACCGAGAAGCGTCCGCTGGTCACCGGTGAAGTAACGCCTCGCGAGGCCCTCGTCTTCGCTTGGATTCTTGGCGCGGCGTCGATCGCCATCCTGTGGTTCGGCGCCAATCCCCTGTCCGCCTGGCTCGGCCTCGGCGCCATCGTCTTCTACGTGGTCATCTACACCATGATCCTGAAGCGACGGACCGCCCAGAACATTGTGTGGGGCGGAGCAGCCGGTTGCTTCCCGGTCCTGATCGCATGGGCCGCTGTCACCAACACAGTCGAGTGGCCCGCCATCGTGCTCTTCATGGTGATCTTCCTGTGGACGCCGCCGCACTACTGGCCCCTGTCCATGCGGTATGGCGAAGACTACCGCAACGCCAAGGTGCCAATGCTCGGCGCCATCGCCGGCGCAAAGGTGGTCTCGGTGCAGGTTGTCCTCTACGCCTGGGCCATGGTTGCCTGCTCGTTGCTGATGGTGCCCGTTGGTGGGGCTGGCTGGGTCTACACGGTCGTCGCCGTTGCCGCCGGGGCCTGGTTCCTTTACGAAAGCCACGCCCTGTACAAGCGCGCACAGGGTGGCGACGTCTCTAACAAGGGCGCCATGAAGGTCTTCCACGGCTCCATCAGCTACCTGACGCTGCTCTTCATCGCACTGGCCGTTGACCCGTTCATTGGCTCAGCGATCGTGGGCGGCTAGGTTCCCCGAACCCCCAAGCAACAACGTTCGACGCCGGTACTCGCCACTTTGTTTTAGTGGTCAGTGCCGGCGTCGCGCTTTTACCCTCACGCCACGGACGCTCTCTCACCTCCCGCGGGCTTGAGCCCTACGCTCTCTCACCTCCCGCGGGCTCCAGAGCGTCCCGCGTCACCCCGCAAATGATTCGACGAGACGCGCCAGCGGCGGGGGTGCTTGCCCAGCATGGAGCGCCTCGATAAGCAGGGGTGCGTAACGTACCTTGTTGCCGCTGCGGCCTCCAAAGAATCGCTGCAGTTGCGCTGTTACGGGCCGTTCGCGAAGCGATGGCTGGCGTTGAAGGAGCCGAAATGACGCCAGCTCGCCTTGAGCTTCGATGACCTCGAGCACAGCGTCGGTTCCCAGGCATCGGATGAGTTCATCCTCCAGATCGGCATCACATACCTGGAACCCGCGCTCTTCCAACGGTCCGGATCCGATACCGGCGCGGATAAGCGCACGGGCTATTCCTTGGGACTCCCCGGCATCACATAGACCAAGCAACCTATGGCCGGCCCCCTTCGGCCCGTAGCGGTCGAGGAAGTGGATGATGCTGGTAGCTCCACCCATTGGGACGATCTGCACATGTTCTTCCGCCAAGTCATGGCCAAGTCGAAGGGCCAGCGCCTGGACCGCCACACTGTCACTTTCGCCCTCGACCAACACCGTTGTGGTTCGCATTGGACCAGTATGGGGGATGCCGGCAGCAAAGCGCCTTGACGCGCTTTGCTACCTAGAAGGCCCGTTGCAGCACCTAGTTCCGGACTCCGGGCACCTAATTCCTGTCCAAATGCCACCTAATTTGCGGAAAAGTCATCTAGGTGGTGCCGTGCGCAACCTAGTGTTCGTGATGGAACAGAGCTGTTCCGCGCCGCACGAGCATTGGGGAAAACAGTGAAAGCACTCCTGCGTACAGCCGGGATTCTGACGGTTGCTTCGGCTTCGGTCTTGACCGGAGTGACCGCCGCACAAGCCGCACCGGCTTGCTCCACGGCCCGCGTATGTCTCTACGACAATTACTGGTTTACGGGGACCTCCAGGACTTTCGGTTGGGTCACCTACAACGTAGGTGTGGATGCAAACGATAAGGCGAGTTCCCTCAACGTGGGGCCTCCCACTGATCCCAACTCGCCATATGTCTATTTCTATGTTGACCAAAACTTCAGAGGCGACAGTGTTGTCTTTCGCGCTGGTAACGCCTCGAATGATCTACGCGGTCTCTACATGACTCCCACCCGGAACTGGGACGATGAAATTACGAGTGTCTGGGGATAATCCCTTGAAGCCCACCATCAAGAAGGTGTCCACAACAACGTTGGCGATGGCGGTGATGGCGGTGGTGATCGCCACCACCGCCTGCTCTGCCCCGTCGGTACCAACGCCCACTGAGGCTCCGGCAATAAGTCTGCCCCCCGTAGATCGTTCTGCCGGAGCCGGGGCAAGGGCCTCCCTCAATGAAATCACTGGCGAACTTCTGCTCCCCATGAGCGCGTACTGGTACTCGGATCGGGAGAACGTCATCGTCAATTCTGCCGTGGCCTCCCTCATTTTTGACTGCGTTAGAGAAGCGGGCTTCACGGTGGCTCCCTGGGGAGGTGGGGGCAAGGCCCTGCAGGACGCCAGATATGGACAATGGTCCCGGAACTTGGCAGCGAGGAACGGTGCCCTGCTGGAGATCCGCAAAATTCCTGGCGTGATGGACGAGCAACCCGATCGCCCCGTTCTCAGCGCGGAGCACCAGGCAGCGGAAACAAAGTGCACTAACTCCGTGGGAAGGGCCGGGCTGCCCGAACTCCTGGAAGGTTTGGTTGGTGACACTTCAGTCCAGAACCAGATCACACGGAACGCCGTGGCGCTGACGGAACGCGACCCCGAGTATTTGACCTTCCGACAGGATTGGGAGAATTGCCTGGCCGAAAATGGTGTGAAGCTCACCGGGCCGGGTTCGTGGAGCCTGCAATCGAGCGGCACAAAGGAAGACGAGATACGCGTTGCCCTGCTGGAGGTTGACTGCAAGGACGCCAGCGGCGGTGCCAGGAAGCCTTATGACATTCTCGCTGAGTACCAAGCAGCACAGATAAAGGACCATCAGGCCGAACTCAACGTCTTGGCGGAAGAAAAGGCGGCCGCCGTGGAACGCGCCAAGCAAATACTGCGGGACTACGGCGTGGCTGATGCAAGACTCTGACCCTGATCTGATTCGCCGCGGCATGAGGCGTATTCCACGATGGTGGCTGATTCCTGGCGCGGTGATCGTTGTACTGGGAGGACTGGGACTTGCATACTGGGCCGGCGCTTCAAGCACAGCGGGGACGGAGCCGATGCCGACTCTGGCCTCGGTGGTTCCGGTTTCGGCAACGGTAGAACGCCGTGCGGTGGTCAAACAGGTGGTTCTTTCCGGGAAAGTCGTTCCAGGAGCCCAGTCCACCCTTCAAGCGAGCCCCGCCGAAGGTGTTGACAGACTGGTGGTGACGGACGTGGCAAAAGAGGCCGGGAGCCCCGTGGTTCCCGGTGAAGTGCTGGCGGTCGTCTCCGGGAGGCCGCTGCTGATACTACCCAGCAGCGTGCCGTTGTATCGGGACATCAGCCCAAGGGACTCAGGTCCCGATGTCAAAGCCCTCCAAGCGGCCTTGACGAACTTCGGGTATGCATGCGTGACAACAGGAACCTTTGACCTGGCTACTCAGCAGGCACTGGGATCGTGGTACAAAGCCGCAGGGTATAAAGCCCCCGCTGCGCCCGGTCCACTCCCTCAGGAGGAAGCTGGTAATGCAGCACCAACGAACTCGTCGGGCGTCATGTTTCGCTGGCGGGAATTTGTTCAGGTCCCCGGTGACTCCGGGACTGTAGCTTCCATCGCCGGACCCGGTTCACTTCTGGCCGAGGACGGGATCGTGGCCCGGGTCAGGGTCGCCGACGACTCCATTGTTGCCCGTGCAGATGTTGTTCAATCCGAGACTTTCGTGGTGGGTACGCCCGTAACGGTCAGGGCCGGTTCAACGGTCCTGGACACCACGGTGGTGCAGGTCAGCAGCTTCCTGGAGGGTGACCAGAACAAAAACGAAATCCCTGGAAAAGACATCACCGTAGCATTGCCGCCGGGGACACAGGGATTCGCCGCAGACCAGTCAGTCACCATGACGTCAGGCAGCGCAGTTGCAGAGTCCCTCGCCGTTCCCCTCATTGCGATTCGCCAGGACGGCGGGACACCGTACCTCCTGGTTGAAGGGAACAGCGAGCCCCGCCGCCTGAAGGTCAAGGTCACCGCCCAGGCAGACGGGTGGGCGGCGATCGCGGACGTAGACGGCCTGATCGTAGGGGATCAGGTGAAACTGCAATGAGTGCACTTGTGCCCGCCCACGAATCATCAGCGAGTGCGCAGCGCCTGCCCATCCTCAGCCTACGAGGCGTTAGCCGCGGCTTTCCCGGGACGATGGCGCTGGTGGACGTGGACCTCGACATCCATGAGGGGGAATTCGTGGCCATAGTGGGTCCCTCCGGTTCGGGAAAGTCCACGCTGCTCAACGTCCTTGGTCTTTTGGACACACCGACATCGGGCACATACCGGATCAGAGGTATGAACGTCGCGGACCTCGACGAGAGAGCGCGGGCAGACCGGCGGGCCGATGTCTTTGGCTTCGTCTTCCAGGAATCCCATATGTTGGGGCGTGACGCCGCGGCCCGAAATGCCGTGCTGGGCCTTCGCGCACGGGGAATAGGGCTGTCCGTCCAGAAACAGCTGGTCATGCCCGCTCTGAGGAAATTTGGGCTTGGGCACAGGGCGGCAACCCCGGCGTCGCTATTATCCGGGGGAGAGCGTCAACGCCTGGCCATCGTCCGGGCCGTGATCGGAGCTCCGAAAGTTGTGCTTGCGGACGAACCCACAGGCAGCCTGGACACCGCGAACGGCAAGATCGTCATCCATCATTTGCGTGAGCTCAGTGACTCAGGAACCACCGTGGCCATGGTGACGCACGATCCCGACATTGCTGCAGCCGCGGACCGCATCATCACGATGCGCGATGGGGCCATCGTCAAGGACACAGGTCGCAGCAACGAAGCCACCACGGGCCCTGCAACATCAGCCGCAGGACCAGGAAGCAACAAGCAGGCGTTGGTCCGGCGCCGACGCCACGAGGCCGCGGATGTTGTTGCTGACGCAGTTTCTGCGCTGACGATTCGTCCATCCAAAGCCCTTTTGCTGATCATGGCGTTTCTCCTTGGCAGCGGAGGGCTGGTTGCGGCCATCGGGCTGAGCGAGAGTGCCTCAGTCAAGGTATCTGCCCGGATCGACGAGGCCGCGAGGGACGAAGTCCGGGTCACGCGCGAGGAAGGTTATGCCTCGTGGGAAGCTGTCACCAACGATCTCCAGGCAGCCAGGAGGCTATCCGGTGTGGACGATGCCGGAGTCATCACCGAGCTCTCATCGTCGGTGGTGCAACCATCGACCTTCCGGCCTGGGTCCTTTCCCGAACAACCTGCGTTCAACGGGGCCGTCCGGATCGTCGACTCCGCCTACCTTCGAATCCAAGGGGCAACGGTGTCCGACGGTGATGCTGCCTTGCTCGACCATTCATTCGGAGGGCCCATCGCCATCCTGGGCCAGAATGCCGCTAATGAACTGGGAATCGCAAAGCCAGGTCCCGGCGTCGTTGTGTGGCTGTATGGCCAGCCGGTCCCGGTGGTGGGGATTGTTGATGAGCCGGGCCGTGACCCGGTTCTGCCGTCAGCGGTGATGGTGGGAGTCGGGTCCTACTCTTTGACCAGCAACGTGGCAGCATCCCTGGTCCTTAGGACGAGTCCAGGGATGCCGGCAGCCATTGCCGAGGCGCTGCCAAAGGCCCTCAACCCTGCTGAACCCGGGACCGTAAAAGTACAAACGGTGGCCGACCTCCGGGAGCTCAAACAAGGGATCAATACTGACCTCGGCAGGCTGGTAGCCATTGTCTCCATCATCCTGCTCGCCATGGCCTGCCTCAGTGCCGGAACCACCATGTATTTGGGCGTGTTGGCGCGGTCCAGCGAGATTGCACTGCGACTTGCCCTCGGCATGCGGCGAGGAGTGCTGGCCTCGATGTTCCTTGTCGAAGGTGCCGTGGTGGGAGCGTTGGGAGGTGCTGCAGGCGCAGCCGTAGGCATGGGAGCCGTGCTGGCCTACGCATCCATCGAAGGTTGGTCTGCTGTGATCCCTTGGTACACGTCACTATGGGGCATAGGGGCGGGACTCGCCAGCGGCACCTTGTCCGCGGTGTATCCGGCCGTGCTGGCCATGCGTTCCAACCCGGCGCAACTGATCCGGGCTTAGGAGATCTATTAACGGACCGGGCTGTGCTTTGCAAGATCGGCGGCATTGGTGGCTGCACTCATGAGGACTGCTGCCCCGAACATGTGCGCACCGACCAAGAGTGCGGGAATTCCGTTGTAGTACTGGGTGAATCCGATGGCAGCCTGGAGCAATGTCACGCCCAGCAACAGGTATGTAGCAGTTCTGAACGGACCAGCGATCTTGTGGCGGATCACGAGGTACACAGCAAACAGGGTTCCGGCGGTGATGAGGTAGGCGGGAACGGCGTGGATGTGCGAGAAAAGGTCCCAGTCCAGGTCGTTGCGTGGAGCATCAGCATCGCCTGCATGGGGTCCGGCCCCGGTCACAACGACACCCAGCATCACAGACAGTGCCGAGAAAACAGTAACGGCCGTCGTCACGGGGCGCGCAATGGCAGGGAGGGAAGCCAGCGTGCGGTTCATGAAGCGACCGGCACGGCCGTAGGCCCTGTTGACCAGCAGCGTGGCGAAGACAACCAAGGCCATGGACACGAGGAAGTGAAGTCCAACAACCCACGGGTTGAGGTTGGACAGCACAGTGATTCCACCGATAACTGCCTGGGCGGGGATGCTGGCAAGGAGGCCCAAGGCCAGCAGGAAGAGGTCGCGGCGTTCCTTGCGGAGGTTCCACAAGTACACCAACATGAGTGCGGCAACGGCGGCGAGGGCGAAGGTGAGCATGCGGTTGCCGAATTCAATGAACCCGTGAATGCCCATCTCCGGAGTGTTAACCAGCGAATCGTTGGTGCATCGCGGCCAAGTGGGGCAGCCCAGGCCCGACGCCGTGAGACGTACAGCGCCACCGGTTACCACAAGGACGGTCTGCCCGATGAGTGACAACAGCGCCAGCCGGCGTACCGCCTTATTCACCTCGGTGGGCAGCTTCGATGTCCAACGCTGGACGGTTTTCGGGAGGCGCGATGCCGTACTCACAGTTTTCTCACTTCTCAGTTCTGCGTTGTTTGGTGGTGCCGGGTTGGGGGGTGCCGGGGTTGGGTGGTACCAGGTTGGTTAGTTCCACTTGAACCATCGAATGGCCGCGGCGCCGGCCAGTACAGTCCAGAGCAGGAGGATAAGAGCCGCAGGCAAGGGAAAAGCCCCCAGAAGGAAGGCATCCCGGAGTGCTTGGCCCAATGCTCCGGATGGAAGGAAATGGACAATGGCTTGCAGCACGGCGGGCAGCCGTTCAGCGGGCACCACGATTCCACCCAGGGCACCGAGCAGTATCCAGAGCAAGTTGGTGATCGCCAAGGTGGCTTCCGGCCGGACCGTGCCAGCAACGAGCAGGCCCAGCGCGGTGAAGGCGGCAGCGCCGAGAACCAACAGCACGAGCCCGGGAAGCCATGCCTCCGGCCGTGGTTGCCATCCCAACAGGCCGGCGATGGCGCCCACCACCAGTACCTGGAGGCAGAGGACTACGAGGACAGCGAGAATCTTTCCGGTAATGAGACCGCCCCTGCCAAGCGGGGTTGTCGATAAGAAGCGGAGTACTCCGTACCGGCGATCAAAGCCGGTGGCAATGCCCTGGCCTGTGAAGGCTGTAGACATGGCGCACAGAGCAAGAATCCCAGGGGTGGCCACGTCAATACGGGATCCACCCAGACCGTCCAGAAGCGGAGTGACCACGAGACCCACCAGCGCCATTAAAGGCAGGACAATGGCGAGAATGAGCTGCTCACCATTCCGCAGCATGGTGATGGTCTCGTAGCGACCCTGCTGGATGATCCGGCGCGGCAGCGATGCCGGGCCGGCGTTGGGGGAGAGGAGATTGCTCATCGAAGGTCCCTTCCGGAAATGTCCAGGAACACGTCTTCAAGGCTGCGGGCTTCCAGGCGCAGCGAGCCCGGCATGATGTTCCGTTCCGCCCACCACGCAGTAAGTGCTGCAAGGTCCTTCGGCGTGATCCCACCTGTGACGGAGTAGCTGCCGGGGCGCGTCTCCGTTATGTGAAGGCCTGCACCAACGGCACCAGCGAAGTCGAGCCCTCCTGGAGCATCGAAGTAAAGGGTCCGGTCGGTCACTGCGGTGTCACCGGAATGATCATGCCGCAGCAGTTCGGCGACTGTTCCTTCCACCACGTTATGACCACCATCGATGATGTAAACGTAGTCCGCCAACCGCTCGGCGTCGTCCATCAGGTGGGTAGTCAGGACGATCCCCATCCCGGCGTCGCGAAGTTCTGCAATCAGCTCGAAAACCATCTGGCGCGATTGAGGATCAAGTCCGGCGCTGGGCTCGTCGAGGAAAAGGATTTCGGGATTGCCCACTAGTGCAGCTGCCAGTGCCAGGCGTTGCTTTTGGCCGCCGGACAGTCGGCGGACGTTGGTGCGGCTGAACTGGCTGATTCCCAGCCGTTCCACCAAGGCGTCAACATCCATAGGGTTTTGGTACATGCCGGCGACGTGCCGCAACAGGGGGATAGGACGGGCCGACGGCGGCAGGCCACCGTCCTGAAGCATCACGCCAACGCGGGACCTCAGCTCAGCACCGGCCGTGTCCGGGTCCGCGCCAAGAAGGGAGATGCTCCCGGCCGTGCGCTTTTGCAAACCCTGGGCGCATTCGAGGGTGGTGGTTTTACCGGCGCCGTTTGCGCCCAACAGGGCAGTGACCTGGCCGCGCTCGGCCACCAGGGACAGTCCGCTGACAACCCGGAGCATTTTGCCGTCAAGGGAGGCCAAAGGGCCTACATCCTTAGTGAGTCCGTCTATGGTGAGGACAGGGGATTCGGGTGATCGCACCAGAGTATTCTACGTGAAGTAGTACGGTCACACTTGGCACGCAGCCAAGTCAGCCTTGCCTTACTGGATGCAGGAAACAAATTACGACATGATTGTGTTGTGTATTCCATGAGCAGTCCAGTTTCCATGCCCTCAAAGCGGCATGCTGCAGCGGCAGAGGCATTCGTTGCTTCTCCTGCGCTGCCGGACGCCGATGACCGCACCCGGGACCGCGTCCTGAGTGCTGTTCTCGAAAACGGCCCGGTGAGTGCCGCGGAGCTCGGCGACCTTCTTGGTTTTACGCCGGCTGCCGTTCGCCGCCACCTCGACCATTTGGAACGCAGCGGCGTGATCGAGGTCAAGCGCGTGGCGAAGGCCGGTTCCGGCGCGGGACGCCCCGCACGCCGGTATGTCCTGAGCTCCCAAGGACAATCCACGCTGGGCGACGACTACTTGAATATTGCCAGCTCCGCACTCCGGCGCCTCCAGGAACTTGCCGGTGAAGACGCAGTCCGCCAGTACGCGGAGGAGCGCTTCTCCGACATGGAACGGCGCTACGCTCCCGAGGTCGAGGCCGCCGGTGATGACATCACTGCCCGGGCCATGGCGCTCTCAAAAGCCCTGAGCCGCGATCGCTTCGTTGCCTCGGCCCATTCCATCGAAGCCAAGGCACCGTTGCCTGCCGCGCTGTCCAGTGTCCAGCTGTGCCAGGGTCACTGTCCCATCCAGCGGCTGGCAGCGGAGTTCCCCGTCTTCTGCGACACCGAGACCAAGGTTTTCTCCCGCCTGGTGGGCGTCGATGTCCGACGCCTTTCCACGCTCGCGCAGGGCGGACATGTTTGCACCACCCACATACCTACCGGGCGCCTGGCTGCCACGGCATCCCCAGATGTCGCAGAGCAGTCCGGGAACCCGTACCAGGAATCAAACAACCAGCAAGAAAGGCCGTGATGACGGACCAAATAGCAGAGAAAGCGGTAGCCGAAGGCACTGTGATCTCGGAGATTCTGGAGAAGAATCCCGAACTGCACGGTATCGGAAACTACGAGTACGGCTGGGCCGACAAGAACGACGTAGGCGCAAATGCCCGTCGTGGCCTCAACGAGGAGGTTGTCCGCGACATCTCCTCGAAGAAGAACGAGCCCGAATGGATGCTCGATCTGCGGCTTAAGGGCCTGAAGTACTTCGACCGCAAGCCGATGCCTACCTGGGGTGCAGACCTCTCCGGCATCGACTTCGACAACATCAAATACTTCGTGCGTTCCACGGAGAAGCAGGCCGCAACGTGGGAAGACCTTCCGGAAGACATCCGGAACACCTACGAGAAGCTGGGCATCCCCGAAGCTGAGCGCAGCCGCCTGGTATCGGGTGTCGCAGCCCAGTACGAGTCCGAGGTCGTCTACCACCAGATCCGTGAGGACCTCGAAGCCCAGGGCGTCATCTTCCTGGACACCGACACCGCCCTGCGCGAACACCCGGAGATCTTCCAGGAGTACTTCGGCACCATCATTCCCGTGGGCGACAACAAGTTTGCCTCGTTGAACACGGCCGTGTGGTCCGGCGGTTCCTTCGTGTACGTGCCCAAGGGCGTGCACGTGGATATCCCGCTGCAGGCGTACTTCCGTATCAACACGGAGAACATGGGCCAGTTTGAGCGCACGCTCATCATCGCTGATGAGGACTCCTACGTTCACTACATCGAAGGCTGCACGGCTCCGATCTACACCTCGGACTCCCTGCACTCTGCAGTTGTGGAGATCATCGTGAAGAAGGGCGCCCGCGTCCGCTACACCACCATCCAGAACTGGTCCACCAACGTATACAACCTGGTTACCAAGCGCGCCATCTGCGAGGAAGGCGCAACCATGGAGTGGATCGATGGCAACATCGGCTCCAAGGTGACCATGAAGTACCCGGCCGTCTACCTCGTTGGCGAGCACGCCAAGGGTGAGACCCTGTCCATCGCCTTCGCCGGCGAGGGCCAGCACCAGGACACCGGTTCCAAGATGGTGCACATTGCTCCGAACACTAAGAGTTCCATCATTTCCAAGTCCGTGGCCCGCGGTGGCGGCCGTGCTGCATACCGCGGCTTGGTCCAGGTCCGCGAGGGCGCCAAGCACTCGGCCAACACGGTCCGTTGTGACGCCCTCCTGGTGGACACCATTTCCCGTTCGGACACGTACCCGTACATCGACATCCGCGAGGACGACGTCGTCATGGGCCACGAGGCCACCGTTTCACGCGTCAGCGAAGAGCAGCTCTTCTATCTGATGTCCCGCGGCATGCCTGAGGACGAGGCCATGGCCATGATCGTGCGCGGCTTCATCGAGCCGATCGCCCGTGAATTGCCCATGGAATACGCTCTTGAGCTGAACCGCCTGATTGAACTGCAGATGGAAGGGTCCGTCGGTTAACAATGACTGATATCACTACTGAAAAGGCGCGCATCGGCGCGCCCTCGGCCCAGCCGTTTATCAACGGCTTCACCGAGGAAGGCGAGAACCTCTCGCCCGTTAACACCGGCACGAACACCAGCACGACGTCGGAGCAGCCTTCCGCTGGTCCCCTCGCCGGGGCTTCGGCCAAGAGCCACTCGCACGGTGGCGGCGTTGGCATCCCGGACAGCTCGCGTGCGGGCCGCCTCACGTCGTACAAGCTGGCCGACTTCAAGCCGCTGAATGGCCTTGAGGAAGATTGGCGGTTCACACCGCTCAAGCGCCTGCGCGGCCTCCACACCGAAGTCCTCAACGGTGCAGCTCCGGCTGTCAACGTCACGGCACCGGCCGGCGTCGTTGTTGAAACCGTTGGCCGCGACGACCAGCGCATTGGCCAGGCAGCCATCCCGGAGGACCTCGTGTCCGCCAACGCCTGGGAGAATTTCGCCGAGGCCACCGTGATCACCGTGCCCGCCGAACTGCAGGCCGGGAGTGAAGTTTCCGTCCTGATCACCGGCGCCGGCGAAGCACCTTCCGCCCAGCACATCGTGATCGTGGCAGAGCGCTTCTCCAAGTCCATCGTGGTCCTGGACCACCAGGGCACCGCAGTTGTTTCGGAGAACGTGGAGATCATCGTCGAAGACGGTGCTGAACTGACGGTTGTCTCCCTTCAGGAATGGGCCGACAACGCCGTCCACGCGTCATCGCAGCAGGCAAAGATCGGCCGCGATGCCAAGTTCAAGCACATCGTGGTCAGCCTTGGCGGCGACCTCGTTCGCGTCACGCCGTCAACGCGCTTCACGGCTCCCGGTGCCGACGTCGAAATGTTCGGCCTGTACTTCGCCGACGCCGGACAGCACTTGGAGCAGCGGCTCTTCGTTGACCATGCCGTGGCCAACTGCAAGTCGCGCGTCCTCTACAAGGGCGCCCTCCAGGGCCGCAATGCCCACAGCGTGTGGGTTGGCGACGTCCTGATCCGCAAGGAAGCAGAAGGCACCGACACCTACGAGGCCAACCGCAACCTGGTCCTCACGGACGGCGCCCGCGCGGATTCCGTTCCGAACCTCGAAATCGAGACCGGCTTGATCGAGGGTGCGGGCCACGCCAGCGCCACCGGCCGTTTTGATGACGAGCACCTGTTCTACCTCATGGCCCGTGGCATCCCGGAGAAGGTCGCCCGCCGCCTGGTGGTCCGAGGCTTCCTCAACGAGATCATCCAGCAGATCAAGGTTCCGGCAATCGAAGAGCGCCTGACCGCAGCTGTTGAGCGCGAACTCGCCGCGACCGACAACTAAGACAGGCCAGGCAGGGTAACAATGAGTGAAGAAACCAAGGGCGAACTGGTATGCAGTGCCAATGACATCCAGGTCAAGCAAGCGCTGCGCGTCCTGATCGATGACTACCCCGTAGCCATCGTCAAGGATTCGATGGGCGATATCCACGCCATCGCCGATACCTGCTCGCATGCGGACATCTCGTTGTCCGAGGGTGAGGTTGAAGGTTGCGCGATCGAATGCTGGGGACATGGTTCCCAGTTCGACCTCCGCAGCGGTCAGCCGCTCCAGCTGCCTGCTTATGACCCCGTCCCGGTTTTCGCCGTCACCATCGATGGAGACGACGTTTACGTGGACGTGACCAACGTTGTGAACGGCGCCTCGGTAGATAACTACTGAGCGCCCAGTACCGCCAGACTTACGAACGGAAAGAAAGAAGAGCATGTCAACTCTTGAAATCAAGGACCTGCACGTCAGCATCGAGACGGAGCAGGGCACCAAGGAGATCCTGAAGGGCGTCAGCCTCACCATCAAGACCGGTGAAACGCACGCCATCATGGGTCCCAACGGCTCGGGCAAGTCCACCCTTGCCTCCACCATCGCCGGTCACCCGCGCTACAACGTCACCAGCGGCACCATCACGCTGGACGGCGAAGATGTGCTGGAAATGAGCGTCGACGAGCGCGCCCGTGCAGGCGTCTTCCTGGCCATGCAGTACCCGGTTGAAGTTCCCGGCGTCACCATGACCAACTTCCTCCGCACCGCCAAGACCGCGATCGACGGCGAAGCGCCGGCCCTGCGTACCTGGACCAAGGACGTCAAGGCCGCCATGCAGCAGCTTCGCATCGACGCCGACTTCGCTCAGCGCAACGTCAACGAAGGCTTCTCCGGTGGCGAGAAGAAGCGTGTCGAAATCCTTCAGCTGGAACTCTTCAAGCCGAAGTTCGCCATCCTGGACGAGACCGACTCCGGCCTTGACGTGGACGCGCTGAAGGTTGTTTCCGAGGGCGTCAACCGTGCACACGAAGAGGGCAACATGGGCACCCTGCTCATCACTCACTACACCCGCATCCTGCGCTACATCAAGCCGGACTTCGTCCACGTGTTTGTTGACGGCAAGGTTGTTGAAGAAGGCGGCCCCGAGCTCGCCGACCGCCTTGAAGACGAAGGCTACGACCGCTACGCTCCAGGGGCCGGCGTTGCCGTTGCTCCGGCTGTACAGGCCTAGTTAGGATCTTTCCATGACCGACATCAATGTGGCGCGTACCAGCCTCGAGGACGTCGAGGAAGCGCTCAAGGACGTGATTGACCCGGAACTCGGCGTCAACATCGTGGACTTGGGCCTTCTCTACGGACTCAAGTACTCCGATGACGACGGTGCCCTCCTGATTGACATGACACTGACCACGGCGGCCTGCCCGCTGACGGACGTGCTTGAAGAGCAGGTTGGCAAGTCCCTCGACGGAGTCGTTGACGATTGGCGCCTGAACTGGGTATGGATGCCGCCATGGGGTCCCGAGCGGATCACCGACGACGGCAAGGACCAGATGCGGGCCCTCGGCTTCAACATCTGATCGGCAGCTTTTCGCTCGAAGCGAGCGGGCATATGAAAATGGTTCCGGGCTCAGTGCCCGGAACCATTTTCGGTTAAAGCCCGAAGGGTCCTACAGAACCTTATGGCGCGGCAACTGCGAAGGTGTCGCACTTGTTGATGTCGCCTGTGGTGTACCCCTGGTAGAACCATTTCTGCCGTTGCTCGCTGGAACCGTGCGTCCATGATTCAGGTGACACCCGGCCTGTAGCCGCCTCCTGGATGCGGTCATCCCCAACGGCGGACGCGGCCGAGAGCGCGTCCTGCAGGTCTTGTTCAGTCAGCGGATCCAGGAACGGCTTTCCACTGGCGTCCGTCTGCGTAGTAGCGTGGCGAACCCACAATCCCGCGTAGCAATCAGCCTGAAGTTCCACCCGCACCGCACCGGACTGCGGGCCTTGCGGGTCCTGCTGGGCTAGGTCCAAATTTCCAAGGATGTTCTGGATATGGTGCCCGAATTCGTGTGCCACAACGTACTCCTGTGCCAGGGGGCCACCCGAGGAGCCGAACCGGGTCACCAATTCGTCGAAGAAGCCAGGGTCGAAGTAGGCAGTGGTGTCCGCCGGGCAGTAGAACGGTCCAACGGCGCTGGTGGCCGCACCGCAACCGGTGTTCGTAGCCTCGCTGAAGATCACGGTCTTGGGCCGCGGGTATTGAACGTTATAGTCGGCAAGGTAGCCGGGCCAGAAAGCGTTGAGGCTGTTGACTGTTCCTGTGATCCGGCAGTCCAATCGCTTGTCGGCGTCAGCACCGGTCTGGCACTCCTGGACACCTCCGGCGCTGCCACCGTCGACGGCGGGTGGCTGGCTCCCGCCACCGGTCAGGTCTCCGAGGACATTGGGATTGACCCCGAGCAGCACCAGCAGAAGCACCACGATGCCGCCACCAATGCCACCGCCGATTTTGGTCCCGCGGCCCAAACCACCACCGCGTCGGTCTTCTACCTGGGAAGGGTCAAGCTGCGCCCCGTCATTGAAACTCATACAGTCAGAATAGACGTCACTTTTGGTGCCCGGTGCCGGACACTGCCGTAAAATTGTTTGGATGCCTTTCCTGGACAAACTTCAGCTCTGGGCCGATCAGCGCCCCCACGACACCGCCGTCGTTGTGGGCAGCAGCCGGCTCACCTGGGCGGGACTCCGTGACGCCGCAGCGACCTTGATCGGCGACGCGGCGGACATGACCGTTCTCGCAGAACCGAACTCCAACCGCTTCATTGAGCGATACGTGGCGGCGGTGGCCGGGGACCGTCGTTGTGCGGTGCTGGACCCGGAATGGCCGGCGCCCATGATCGACGAAGTAGCGTCGCGCATCGTTGGGCAGGGGGCGGCATCAGATACGGAGCTGGTGGACGGAGATCCCTCCACTACTTTCCTCATCGGCCTGACCTCCGGCACTACCTCTGTTCCGAAGGCTTTCACCCGCTCCCGCCGCTCCTGGCAGGTGTCGTTCGAGGCGTCCATCGAATTCTTCGGCCTCTCACAGGATGACCGCACGTTGGCACCGGGTCCCCTTTCCGCCAGCCTCAACCTCTACGCCCTCTCCGAGTGCCTCTACGCGGGTGCTGCTTTCCATACGCTGGCATCGTTCGACGTCGGAGACGCACATGCCGCCATCAGCCACGACGGCATCACCCGCCTCGTGGTGGCGCCAACGATGCTGCGATTGCTCAGCGAGCGGGGGTTGGCCGGCGACGTCGATGCATCGGGTATCCGCAGTATCGTGTGCGCCGGCTCCAAACTGGACGCCCGGACGTTGGAGGCCGCCAGGCGGTGGGCCCCACGCGCGTCTATCTACGAGTACTACGGCGCCTCCGAACTTAGCTTTGTCTCCGGTACCCGGCTGGCCGCCGGTGAACCATTGGACGCCGGGGGCACCGGCATCGGCTTGCCCTTCCCGGGTGTGGAATTGTGCATTCTCGACGACGCAGGCCAGGCTCTTCCCGATGGCGGGCACGGCAACATCAGTGTCCGCAGCGGGATGGTCAGCAACGGTTACCTTTGGGGCGACGATGGACAAGCCCTCCGGTGCCTGGACGGGTGGTACACCGTAGGCGACCAAGGATTCCTTGAGAATGGCGTCCTCCACATTCTTGGCCGCCGTTCCGACATGATCATCACGTCGGGAAAAAACGTCTACCCCCACGAAGTGGAACTGGCACTGGCTTCCGTGCCCGGCATAGATGTTGCCGTCGCTGCTGGTGCGCCTGACGATATTCGCGGCCAGAAGGTGATTGCCGGCGTCGTGCCTTCCTACGGTGCGGTCACCGCCACCCAACTTCGCAGCGGCCTGGACGGGTTACTGGCACGGGACAAACGGCCGTTGCAGTACTACATGTTGTCGGAGCTGCCGATGACGGACCGCGGCAAGGTCAGCAGGAAGGTCCTCCTTGACTGGGTCAAGAACCACGACCCCAGGGCCCAGCCTCTTGGGTAGCGACGGCAGCGCAGCCGGGGGAGTAGCTGACGAATCCCGTCTGCCAGTGATCGTCGCGTCCCTTCGATCACCTATTTGCCGGGCAAACGGCCGTTTGAAGCATCTCCGCGCGCCTGATCTCCTTGCACCGGTATTGGGGGCGCTGCTGGAATCCCTCGCCGTGGATCCGGCGGAAGTGGACGACGTCATCATGGGGAACGCTGTGGGCGGCGGCGGAAATGTGGCCAGGTACGCCGCACTCCAGGCCGGGATGCCCCTCTCCGTGCCCGGTCTCACTGTGGACCGGCAATGCGGCTCAGGCCTGGACGCGATCGCTTTGGCATCCAGGCTGGTGGCAGCCGGCGGAGATCCGCTGTATCTCGCCGGCGGTGTGGAAAGCATCAGCACCGCACCGGCAAGGGCCAACCGGAACGGCGACGGCGAACTGGACTTGTACTCCCGTGCCAACTTCGTGCCACCGCAGTTTGGCGATCCGGACATGGGTGTTGCCGCCGAGAATGTGGCCCGCGAATACGGCGTGACGAGACAGCAACAGGATGAATACGCGCTCCGCAGCCATCAACGCGCAGTTCGGACTGCCAAAGACGGTAGGTTTGCGGGCGAGATCGTGCCGATCGAAGCCAATGGAACAGTGGTGGATTCCGACGACGGACCCCGGGCGTCGCTTGCTGCGTCAACCATGGCGAGATTCCCCGCTGCGTTCGTACCCGGCGGCACGGTCACGGCAGCAAACTCATGCTTCGACGCGGACGCTGCATCCGCCGTCATCATCACGTCCCTGAAGCGTGCACGCGCCATGGGCGCGACTGACGGCTTGTTGGTGCTCGGCTGCGACACCACGGGTGTGGATCCGCAGCTCCTCGGTATCGGCGCCGCACACGCAGCGCACCGTCTCCTGACGAATCAATCCGTGGCCGCCAACAGCGTGGACCTAGTCGAGTTCAACGAGGCTTTCGCTTCACAGACAATTGCATGCCTGAACCACCTGGGCATCAACCCGGAGAGGGCAAACCTCGAGGGAGGCGCCCTGGCCTTGGGGCACGGCTTCGGCGCATCCGGGGCTGTCCTGGTGACCCGGTTGCTTGCCCAGGCACGCAGCCGCTACGCCAGGCAGGGCGACAGCCCCCTGGCGTTGGCGATGATCAGCATTGCCGGTGGCATGGGAACCGCGGCGCTGATGCAGTACTCGCGGCTCTAGTTTCCGGTAGCAGCGTCATCCGGCTCACCCAAACCCCGTGCAGCCAACGCATCGCCGGTCTGCCTGGCGTATGCCACGGTAGTGATGAAGACCGGCAGGATGAGCGCCCTGGGATTGCGCTCCAGTCCCCGCGCACGAGCTGAGTCCCTCACGTCTGAAAAGGCGCCGGCTATGAAGGGAATGCTCCTGAGCATCACTGCGATGGTCAAGGCAAAGCGTTCAGGGTCGGCACCAAAACGGCGGAATGGCTTGGCAAGGGCAGCCACTCCGTCCAGCAGGTCCTGCACCGGAGTAGTGGCCGTCAGCACTGAGGCCGCCACAACGCACACCAGCACGTTCAGAACGATGCGCGCAGCCGTGGGACCGCCGAGTTGCCACCACTGGAAGAGCCCGATGATAAGCACGATGGGCGCCACCAGCCAGATGGCCCTGACCAACCTTCGCGGGCCTGCGCCGGTCAGCAGGAACAAGCCGCACATGACGGCGAAGACCAGCAGGGAGATGATCCAGTCCACTATCAGGAAGGATGCCGCTCCACAGGCGGCCACCACGACGAATTTCAGCCAGAGGGGAGTGCGGTGGACGATCGAGTCTCCGGGGACATAATTGGCGATCAGGAAGCCATGGCCCCTCACTGGGGCGCCTTTCCGAGCGGTAGGTCGTCCAACGCAGTTGCGCACAAGGCACGGTAATGGGCAACGCCGGCTGCCGCGTCGCCGTCGAATACTATGCGTCCTGACTCGACCACCAGAACGCGGTCCATATCGAGGGCGAGGTCCAAGTCGTGGGTAGACATAATGACCTGCTGGTCGAGTCCGGCCACGGTTCGCCGCAGGAGTTCGCGGTTGCGGAGATCCAGCAGCGTGGATGGTTCGTCGAGGACCAATACTTTGGGATTGACGGCCAGGACTGCGGCAAGGGCCAGTAGCTGCCGTTCACCACCGGAGAGTTCGTAGATGCTTTGATCGGCCACATGCAGGAGCCCGAAGCGATCCAGGACGGCGTCTGCACGCGCAGCCCGCTCCTTGGAGTTCTTTATGGACCGGCGCAGCGAAAGCTCAACGTCTTCCCGCCCGGTGGGCATGACCAACTGGGACAGGGGATCGGTGAAGACGAAACCTACATTGCTTCGGACCCTGCGGACAGCCGACACTGTGTCATCGCCATCGACCAGGACAGTTCCGCCGCTCGGTTGCACCAAGCCATTCAGGAGCCGCAACAGGGTGGACTTCCCCGATCCGTTGGCACCGATGACGCCGATGCGGCGCTCGGGCAGGTCCAGGGAAAAATCGTGCAGCAGGGTTCTGGGCGTCTCGCTGCCATCGACAGCGACGCGCACCGAGACCCTGCTGAAACTGATGGAGTTCATGGAGTGATGGTTCCCGCTTTACTTGACCCGACGTACCAGGACATCCGGGAAGGCCTTATGGATCGCCATGGCGATGATCACGGCCAGGACGTTCTTAATGATATCGCCGGGGACGAAGGGAAGGTCGGCCAGGAACGCCTTGCTGAAATCCAACCGGGCGTTGACCATCATGCCAAGGACGCCGAGTCCGTGGACGATGACTATGCTGCTCACCATGGTCGCAGCAAACAACCATAGGGCACGGAACTTGACTGTCCGGCGGATGACCACCGTTGCAAGGTAGCCCGTCGCGGCGGCCGCCAGGGGAAACGCAATGATGTAGCCGGCTGACGGAGTCGCCAGGATGCCCAATCCGCTACGGCCACCGCTGAAGATGGGCAGCC
The DNA here is from genome assembly GCF_024168825.1 of Paenarthrobacter sp. A20. Lineage (NCBI taxonomy): Bacteria > Bacillati > Actinomycetota > Actinomycetes > Micrococcales > Micrococcaceae > Paenarthrobacter > Paenarthrobacter sp. A20. The sequence goes on from NZ_JALJWH010000001.1 coordinate 3,601,115, forward strand.
CCGCCAGGCCCAAAAGCACGTACAACCCGACGGCGGCGAAGCCACGTCCAGCGCCCAGCACCAGTCCGCTCAGCATCACCGTCAATGTCACCAGTGTGATGGGCACGCCAAGGGCACCCACAGGAATGCCAGGGACAATCGAGGAGGCCGCCACGAGGGCCGCGAAGACCGCGATGAGCCCGAGGTCGGTGGCAGTCCAGCGTTTGCGGGAAGTCGGGTTGTGCTGCCCAACGGCAGCGTTGGTCTGGCTCATGACGGGTCCAATCAGGTGCGATGCGATGAATGCGGAGCTTTCTCCCCCTGTTCTTGAGAATACGGATGCCGCAGGACCGGATTTTTGGAGCCTTTCCACAACGCTGGCGGGTAGTTCTTTGGCGGGTGGCACAGTTTTACCGTTTTTGGGTCGATGTCAGCCTGCGGCCGGGGTGCCGGTAGACTTGAACAGGCTGTTCTCACAGCCACACTCCGCCGCAATTAACGGACCCACCGGTCCCCGCGCGCGTTCCCCATTGAAAGGCATCACCCGAATTGATTACCGTCCAGGACCTCGAACTCCGCGCCGGCGCACGCCTGCTCATGGACCAGGTTAACTTCAGGGTGGACAAAGGGGACAAGATCGGACTCGTCGGCCGCAACGGCGCCGGTAAGACCACCCTCACCCGGGTCCTCGCGGGTGAAGGCCTTCCGGCCGGGGGTAAAGTGACCCGCAGCGGCGAGATCGGCTACCTGCCGCAGGATCCCCGGACGCCGGACATGGAGCAACTCGCCCGCGACCGCATCCTTTCCGCACGCGGGTTGGACGTCGTGGTCGGCAAGCTCAAGAAGGCCCACGATGACATGGCCAGCGATGACGCAGCCGTTCAGCGCAAAGCCATGAACCGCTACGACCGCCTTGAAGCAGAATTCCTGGCTGGCGGGGGTTACGCTGCCGAGGCTGAAGCCGCCGCAATCTCCTCCAACCTTGCACTGCCGGACCGGCTACTCAACCAGCCGCTGAAGACCCTTTCCGGTGGCCAGCGACGGCGTGTGGAACTGGCCCGCATCCTGTACTCCGATGCGGAGACGCTGCTCCTCGACGAACCAACCAACCACCTTGACGCCGACTCCATCACCTGGCTTCGTGACTTCCTGAAGAACCACCAGGGTGGCTTGATCGTGATCAGCCACGACACCGAACTTCTCGAAGCGACGGTGAACAAGGTTTACTTGCTGGACGCCAACCGCGCCCAGATCGACTACTACAACATGGACTGGAAGCGCTACGTGCTCCAGCGCGAAACGGACGAGCGTGCCAGGAAGCGCGAGCGTGCCAACGCCGAAAAGAAGGCCCAGGTCCTGATCGACCAGGCGAACAAGATGCGGGCCAAGGCCACCAAGGCAGTGGCCGCCCAGAACATGGCCAAGCGTGCTGAACGGCTCCTGAGCGGCCTGGAGGCCGTGCGCGAGAACGACCGCGTGGCCGCGTTGCGCTTCCCGGATCCTTCACCCTGCGGCAAGACCCCGCTGACCGCGGAAGGCCTCAGCAAGTCCTACGGCTCGCTGGAAATCTTCACGGATGTGGACCTGGCAATCGACCGTGGCTCCAAGGTGGTAATCCTCGGCCTTAACGGTGCCGGTAAGACCACGTTGCTGCGCATGCTGGCCGGCGTCGACAAGCCCGATACCGGGGACATCATCCCCGGTCATGGCCTCAAGGTGGGCTACTACGCCCAGGAGCATGAGACCCTTGACGTCGACCGCACGGTCCTGGAGAACATGCGTTCCTCTGCGCCGGACATGAAAGATGCGGAGGTCCGGGGAATCCTTGGCTCATTCCTGTTCTCCGGTGACGACGTCGACAAGCCTGCAGGCGTCCTCTCCGGCGGCGAGAAGACCCGTTTGGCCCTAGCCACCATCGTGGCCTCCAGCGCGAACGTCCTGCTCCTTGATGAGCCCACCAACAACCTGGACCCCGCCAGCCGCGCGGAAATCCTGGGTGCCCTCAAGAACTACAGCGGCGCCGTCGTCATGGTCAGCCACGACGAAGGTGCTGTGTCAGCGCTGAACCCGGAGCGCGTTGTACTGCTCCCGGACGGCGTGGAGGACCACTGGAACGAAGACTACCTGGACCTGATCACGCTGGCGTAAGCCTGGGGCGGGCCGCCAGCGGCTATCGGACCTGGAGTTCTTCAGCGTTGGTGATAGCCCTTAGTTCTTCGTAACTGATGGAGAACATGGAGTTGTGGTCTCCGGCTCCGGCCCAGAGGACAGGGTGTTCCTGGAGCGACGTGTCCAGGATGGTCCGGAGTTTCCGGGGGTGGCCAACTGGCGCTACTCCTCCTACTTCCTGGCCCGTGTGCTCCAGGACTAAATCCGGCTTCGCCCGGCGAATTCTGCCGGAACCCAGTTGATTTGCCACCAACGATGTATCTACCCTGGCAGCGCCGCTTGCAAGGATGAGCAGTGGTCCGCCGTCGAGCTCGAAGATCAGGCTGTTGGTGATTGCCGCCACCCCGCACCCCAGGACTGTCGCAGCGGCGGCCGCCGTCGGAACTTTGTCCGCGAAAATCCGAACCGTGTCCTGAGCGCCGGCTGCCGTCAAAGCGGACCTTACATTGGCGACGGGATCAGGTCTCGTATCAGTAGCCTTGGGCATCCAGGATTGCGTCTTCCTCTTCTTCGGACGTGGCGCGCTTGTTCTTCCGCGGAGCAGGGGTGCGCTTCTTCGGCGTACCACCGGCGGCTATTATCTGCTCGTCCTCTTCGTCTTCGGCGTCAATAGCCGCATTGCGGGCCTGTTGCCGTGCGGCATAACCGAAACCGATGAACATCAGGACGCCGAAGGCGAACCATTGCAGGGAATAGGAGAGGTGCGTTCCCTCCTCGGTGGCCGGCTTGGGGAACGGCGTTGGCATCGGCTGCACGGCTGGATCTTCACTGGCGAGTTGCCCGTACGCACCAGTGGCTATGGGGTAGGGAAGTTCGCTGGAGAAACTCGCCAAGTCGATCGAAGCGAGCTGCCCGTCTACTGCGCCGCGGTCCAACTTGGGTTCGGCGGGCTTGAGCCGGGCTATCACCGTGACCTCGCCCGAAGGGGGTGCCGGAACGACGTCGGGACGGCCGGGAGTGTTGTTGCCAATCGGCAGCCACCCGCGGTCAATCACCACTGCTTCGCCTGTGGTCAGGCGGAAGGGAACCACGACGTCGTAGCCTGGCTGCCCGTTCAACGGCCGGTTACGCACAACCCGCTGGCCATCGAGGTCGTAGCTGCCACGGAGCTGAACCTGCGTCCATTCCCGTTCAGGATCCAGGGTGTCGAACTGGTTCTTGATCTCTGCGTAGGGGATGGGAGTGGCGGAGTAATTGCTGACCACGCGATTGATTTCTGCCAGCGTTTCGGCCCTGCGGTCCATCTGCCAGCGGCCCAGAAACACGCATGCCGTAGCGAAGATGACAGCCAGAACGAAGTACCCCAGCCATTTGCTGGAGAAGAGGAAACGGTACATTCAGCCGGCCTCGTTCGCCGCGGCATCGGCCTCCGTGAAGGGTACGGTTTCCTTCCAAAGGCTGCGCGTTTGCAGATAGTCCTCCAGCCACTCACGGTGGTCTCCACAAGAAAGCCACACTTTGCGCCGCTCGGGGGTGTGGATGCGGGGATTGTTCCATAAGAGTTGCCACTGGGCGTCGGATCGGCAGCCCTTGCGGGAGCAGAGCGCGGGCCCGGTGGCCCGTGCGGACTCCTGGCCGGCCCCACCTGGGCCAGCAAGACTAAAAATGTTCATGAGGCCGCCCGTTCATCGCCGGATTGCCCGGCTTCGCTTGCATGACCCGTCGATGGGCCCTCTTGTTTGGTCGGTTGTTCTTCATCCACCAGCTCTCCCTGGAGCACAGTGGGCGTGGCCGACGGTTCTTCTTCAGGCTCGGTGGAACGTTCGATCTCAGGGACTGCAACGTAGTCCAGCAAGGACTCGCTGTGATCCTCGGCCTTGTCGTTGCCGTTGGCGATGACCACGGCGATCCACGGAAGGAACACCGCCCCCGCGATGGCAATGATCTTGAACCAGCCATCCACCACGAAAATGAGGACTATGCAGACCATGCGGATGCCCATGGCCACCGCATACTTGATCATGCGCTCACGCATGTCTTCAGAGTGCGCAGCAGCCGCATCCGTGATGCTGTGGACTTCGGGGTCGCCGGAAACAGCATCCGGCTCCCCGGGCACTTGCTGCAGGGGACTGTTTTCTCGTGTCACAACTGAATCATCACGCTCCAAAGGCCTCTATCAATTCTCTCACCAAGGCCGTAGCGACCCAAACCGCGCAACGTGATGGCTACCCACGGGTTCCAGCGGGCGGCGGATAAGATCGAGACAGGAAAATCCCTCTTCAAAGCGGCAAGCGTGTGCCGCAGAATTTCGGAGCGAAAGTATGTCTGAAGCAGTATCCACCGGCCGCAGCGTCCTCATCACCGGAGGCAACCGCGGCATCGGCCTCGCCATTGCCGAATCGTTCCTTGCCAACGGAGACAAGGTCGCCGTCACCTACCGCAGTGAAACAGACCTCCCTGAAGGCATCCTGGGCGTCAGGGCCGATGTCACGGACGAAGCATCCGTGGACGCTGCCTTCAAGATTGTCGAAGAAGCACACGGCCCCGTTGAAGTACTGGTGGCCAATGCAGGTATTACCAAGGACACACTTCTGCTGCGCATGAGCGAAGACGACTTCACCTCTGTCCTGGATACGAACCTCACCGGGGCGTTCCGCGTCATCAAGCGCGCGTCCAAGGGCATGATCCGCCTTCGCAAGGGACGTGTGGTTTTGATCTCGTCCGTCTCCGGCCTCTACGGCGCGCCTGGCCAGATCAACTACTCCGCCTCCAAAGCCGGAATGGTAGGCATTGCGAGGTCGCTGACCCGGGAACTCGGCAGCCGGGGGATTACAGCCAACGTAGTAGCGCCGGGCTTCATCAACACTGACATGACTGCTGAACTGCCGGAGGAAACCCAGAAGTCGTACCTGGCCAACGTACCTGCAGGACGCTTCGCAGAGGCCTCCGAGGTAGCAGACGTAGTTCGCTGGGTGGCCAGTGACGAAGCCGCCTACATCTCCGGCGCCGTCATCCCGGTTGATGGCGGCCTGGGCATGGGGCACTAGCCCACTAGGCTGCACCCCCGTTTTTGTCCGAGGCCAACAACTGAATTCATCGTTGCCGCTGGCATGATGGAAGTCGAGGCCACGGAATTTGGATGAAGTGAACAAAAGGAGCATGAATGGGAACGCTGGATAACAAGACCGCCATCGTCACGGGATCATCGCGCGGAATTGGCGCCGAAGTTGCCAAGATCCTCGCCGGCGAGGGCGCCGCCGTCGTTGTGAACTACCGGCAGAAGGCGCCCCGCGCCAACAAGGTTGTGGCGGACATCAAGGCAGCTGGGGGTCGCGCAGCTGCGGTGGGCGCAGACCTGACCACCGATGAAGGTGTCCATGCCCTCGCCAGCACGGCCATGGAGGAGTTCGGTTCCCTCGATATCCTGGTGCTCAACGCCTCCGGCGGTATGGAATCCGGCATGGAGGAAGGTTACGCACTCAAGCTGAACCGCGACGCGCAGGTCAACATGCTCAATGCAGCTGTTCCGCTCATGCCCGAAGGATCGCGTGTCGTCTTCGTCACCAGCCACCAGGCACACTTCGTTGAGACCGTCCCCACGATGCCCGAATACGAGCCCGTGGCCAAGAGCAAGCGCGCCGGCGAGGATGCACTGCGTGCCCTCCTTCCCAATCTTGCGGACAAGGGCATCTCGCTGGTGATTGTTTCCGGTGACATGATCGAGGGCACCGTTACGGCGACCCTGCTGGACCGCTCCAACCCGGGAGCCATCGAAGCCCGCCGCGCCGAAGCGGGCAAGCTGTACTCAGTGGAGGAATTTGCAGCTGAGGTAGCCAAGATGGCCACCGCAGAAGTCGAATCCGGACACACCGAATACGTTGGTGGCGCCGACTACTTCGGTAAGGCTGCCGAGTAGAAGAGCCTCGACAGCAGCGGCCCGGGACGAATGTCCCGGGCCGCTGCTGTTTAAGCGACAGGCCAGCCCATGGCAACGCCATGAAATAACGATTCTCTAAATAATCACGATTTTTGCGTCACGAAATGGAGTTTCTTGTTTCACCTATTTCCGTTTTGCATTTCCGGAATTCATCTGGTTGACTCTCAAAGGCGCCCCAATGAGTAATTGTCAGCATGCTGCATAAACCCGCAATGGGGAGTTTATGCCACAGTCCACCGCCCCAGGCATGATGCTGGAAAGCTTTGCCATGAACTCTCAGGGGCGGCTATCGTCCCCTGGGATTAGGAGCTTTCTTGGACCTGTTATTGCATGCTGAGGATATTCACGCCTCGTACGACCAGCGGCGCATCCTCAAAGGCGTTGGGCTTTCTTTGCATCGAGGCGAGATTCTGGGGTTGATCGGAACCAATGGTGCCGGCAAGTCCACCTTGATGGGCGTCTTGGCTGGATCCCACAAGCACGACCTCGGACAGATCACTCTCGCAGGGGAGATTTACGTACCGGACTCCATCGCAGAAGCGCAAGCCTGCGGAGTTGGTTTGATTCCCCAGAATTTCCGGATCGACCCCGGACTGACCATCACCGAAGCAATATTCCGCGGCACCTTCCAGTCCGGAAAGTCTCATGATGAACTCCGCGACCAAGCGGCCGGACTGATCCGGGAAATAGGCGTCAGCATGGATCCGGATGCCACCGTCGGAACACTCATCCGTGCCGAACAGGCGCTCGTGGAAGTTATGCGCATGGTCGCCGAAGAAGCCCAGCTCGTGATCATGGATGAAGTGGCTGCTTCACTGCCGGATCATGACGTCGCCGTATTGCATCAGGTGCTAAGGATGCTGACCCGTCAAGGCCGGGCGATCATCTACATCACCCATCGCCTCGATGAAGTCAGATCCATTGCGCACCGGATTGCCGTCATGCGGGACGGCAAGGTACACAAGACACTGGAAGCCAGCCAGACCGACGTCGGGGAACTTGCCTTCCTCCTGCTTCAAAAGGAACTGGAGAGAGTCGCCAGGCCCACAGATCCGGCGGCCGCCGACGAGGCGTTGCGGATCGCCAACCTCAGCGTGGGGGACAGGGTCCGCGATGTGACATTCAATGTGGCCAAGGGCGAAATTTTTGGCCTCGTCGGGACCCACCGGTCCGGCGTGCACCAACTGGTTGAGGCTCTGGCAGGTGTTAGTCCAAGCACGTCAGGGCAGATCCACCTGCACGGACATCAAGTACAGATCCGGGGGATCCAGGACGCACGGCGCTTGAAGATCGGCTATTCTCCGGATGCGGCCGACGACTACGAGTACGGAGCCCGCATTGCAGACGGGCTTCAACAAGGCTCAGACGGGGGCAGTGACAGCCTCCAGGACGAGATTTCCCAGCTTCGGGGCGTGGCTGATGTTGTACACCGCATGCGCATCAACACCACCAACATTCAAGGCGCGATCTCCACACTTTCAGGAGGTGACCGCCAGAAAGTACAACTCGCCAGATGGATGTCCACCAACTGTGATGTACTCATCCTCAGCCATCCCAGCCGTGGAATCGATATCGGGGCAAAGGAGGTCGTGTACAAGATGCTCACGGAGCTCAGCAGCACTGGCGTGGCAATCATCCTCCTGTCCTCGGACCTGTCCGAAATGGTCAGTTGGTGCCATCGGATTGGCGTCATGCGCGACGGCGAACTGGTCACCATCGAGGCCAACGCCAATACCAACGAGGATGTCCTGGTGCATCACATGTTAGGTGTGAAGTTTGAATCGGGTAGCGCCGACGCCCGGCGCGTGAAGAACTAGCCCAACGAAGAAACCATAGGGGCGGCCGCACATGCTGCGGCCGCCCCTATGGTTTCGTGCAGGAATCAGATGGAAACTGCCTTGGCGATGTTGCTGAGCTTGTGGCGCGCCAGGGCCAGGTTCGCGTAAGTACGGTCAAGCACCAAGTACACGAAGAGTCCCTTGGACCCTGATGAGTTCAGGACGTTGATCAGGTGATACTGGGAATCCAGCGTGATCAGGATGTCTTCGATATTGCTGTCCAATCCAAGGTCTGCCATGGTGCGGAGCTTTGAACTCACAACGTTGGAGTTTCCTGCTGCGGCAACACCGAGGTCGAAGCCGGGGTTGCCGCCCTGGGCGAGTGCCATCCCACTGGAGTAGTCAACGATGGCCGCGCCTGTGGCGCCTTCGATGGACAGCAGTTGTTTCGTAGCTTCATCAAGCGAGCTCATAAGAAATTCTTCCTGTTCTGTTGTGTCATCACGGGTAGCAATGGAGTTCGCCCCGGTGCGGGACTGTTGATCCTGGAGGATTTCGTGGAGGGGAGTTGTGCGCTCCCCATCGGAGGCCCGACTGTATTCGAACGTCTCAAATTCTTCGCGACGTTTCCACCATTTCCACGTACGCTCCGAACGGTTCACTTCCTGCCCTGCACTTCCCTCATCCCGGACTGCCGCGTACTCCACGGATTTCCTCGTCAAGTTATTCACTTTACACATCAATTATTCATGAAGGCATGAAATCATCGCAATTTAAGCAAGGTAAATAATTGCACCATCCGGAATTAGTGACAATTTGATAAATAGTTCAAATTGTCGCGTCACGAAATGGGCTTGGCCGTTTCTAGGCGTCGATGGGTACGCGGAAGGCGGTACCCCATTGGGCACACGAAAGTGACCGCAGCAGGGGTTGGAACCGGCGGGAAGGGAGACGAGCAGTTATCCAGACATGGTCCGGGGTGATTCCGAGTCAGACGTTGGCGATATGCCGGACCGCGTCGAGGAATGGCATGTTAATCGCGGCGTCCGCAACCGCGCGAACGGCCGGTTTGGCGTTGAACGCAACGCCAATGCCGGCGGCACTGAGCATGTCGAGATCGTTGGCACCATCGCCCACCGCAATGGTGTGTTCAAGGCTGATGCCCTCGGCGGCTGCCCACTCACGCAAGTACTTTTCCTTGGCCGCACGATCGATAACCGCACCGAGGACCTTACCGGTCAACGCGCCGTCGACAATTTCGAGTTCGTTGGCAATCCAATAATCCAGGCCGAGTTCCTCGGCAATAGGACGGAGGATCTGGTTGAAGCCACCGGATACAACGGCAACCACATGGCCGGCATCCTTGAATGCGGACACCAGTTCTGCCGCACCGAGGCTGAGGCGCACCTCTTCTCGTACTGAGTCGACGACGTCGACCGGCAGGCCCGCAAGGACGGCCACCCGGGCGTGGAGACTCTGGGCGAAGTCCAGTTCGCCCCGCATTGCAGCCTCGGTGACTGCGGCGACTTCCTCGCGCTTGCCGGCGTGGGCTGCCAGCAGTTCGATGACTTCCTGCTGAATCAGCGTCGAATCAACATCCATGATGAGGAGCTTCCGGGATGCTTGGCGCAGGGTTTCGGGAACTATGGCCGTGTCGATTCCGGCACTGGCCGCGGCAGCCACCTGTCGGCGGACTTCTGCCAGGTCCGTTGCCGTATCCGAACCCCCAGCGAGTCCTGCCGTGAACACACCGAAGCGATCGTCCCCGCCCTGTGATTCGGATGACACTGCGACTCCGGCGTCGGCAAGCGCCTTCCGGACATTCTCCACAGATTCGGGGGTCAAATTCACGCCATAGCTGACTGCAGCCAAGTTCGAAGTCATGGCCTCAATCCTACTGAGGGCGCTCCGTCCATCCGAATTCGTTTCACCTCGGAATCGCAGGAAACCACCGGTTATCAGTCATGTGCATTTTTGTCCTAGTGTCTACTGCTATGAGTGATGTTCTGGAATTGGCTTCCGTCAGCGTTGTCCGAGGCAAGAAGACCCTGCTGGACAAGGTCGACTGGGAGGTCAACGAAGGGGAACGCTGGGTCATCCTGGGCCCCAATGGCGCAGGGAAGACCACCCTCCTGCAGATTGCGGCCGCCCGCCTTCATCCGAGCAGTGGCAAAGCCGGGATCCTGGACGAAATCCTGGGCCGGGTGGACGTCTTTGAACTCCGCCCCCGCATTGGCCTCTCTTCAGCAGCACTTGCTACCCAGATCCCCGAGCATGAGAACGTACTGAACGTCGTGGTCACCGCCGCGTACGGGGTCACGGGCCGTTGGCGGGAAGGATACGAGCGCGACGACGAACGCCGCGCCTTTGCCCTCTTGAATGACTGGGGGATGGGTCCTCTCTTGAACCGGACCTTTGCCACCCTGTCCGAGGGTGAGCGCAAGCGTGTGCAGATTGCCCGTGCACTCATGACGGATCCGGAACTCCTGCTCCTGGACGAACCCGCTGCCGGCCTTGACCTGGGCGGCCGGGAGGAACTGGTCCACAAGCTTGGCGAACTCGCCAGCGACGAAGCAGCTCCTGCCATGGTCCTTGTCACCCACCACCTTGAAGAAGTGCCGCCGGGATTCACCCATGCCATGCTGCTCCGCGAAGGCGGAGTGGTGGCTGCCGGTCCCATCAAGGAAGTTCTCACCGACGAGCACCTCAGCAACACCTTCGGCCTTGCCTTGGATGTTTCGGAAAACGCCGGCCGCTACACGGCCACGGCCCGACGCTAGAGGGGCTCTGTAACTTACTGTGGAGATTCTTAGCAGCATCCTGGTCTTTTTCGCGGGCTTGTGGGCCGGCACCATCAATGCCGTAGTCGGCTCCGGCACGCTTGTGACGTTCCCCGTACTGATAGCACTTGGCGTGACACCGGTTGTCGCGTCCATGAGTAACGCCATGGGCCTGGTGGCTGGAACGGCCGCAGGAGCGTGGGGTTATCGGCGTGAGCTGGCGGGCCGGGGAAGGCAGTTGATGAAGCTGCTTCCGGCCTCGCTGCTGGGCGGCATCACAGGCGCGTGGCTCTTGCTGCATTTGCCGGAAAAGGTCTTCCATTTTGTGGCCCCCGTCCTTTTGGTGCTGGCCCTCCTGATGGTGCTGTTCCAGCCAAAGCTGCAGGCGTGGATTCGTAGCCGGGAACAGAATCCAGAGCATGCCATCCGGGACCGCAGCCACGGGATCCTCCTGGTGGTACTTGTGTACCTGGCCGGCGTCTACGGCGGCTACTTCGTGGCTGCGCAAGGGATCCTGCTGGTGGGGATTCTCGGCGTGTTCCTCACAGGGACCATGCAAAATGCCAACGCCATGAAGAACATCCTGGTGCTGGGCGTCAACATGGTGGCAGCCATCTCATACCTGATCTTCGCCTTTGACCGCATCAACTGGCTGGTGGTCCTGCTCATCGCCGTGAGCTCCACCATCGGCGGGCTTGTTGGTTCCAAAGTGGGCCGGAAGTTGTCCCCCAAGGTCCTCCGTGCAGTCATCTTCACGCTCGGCATAGTGGCCCTTGGCTTCATGATCGCCAACCTGCTGAAATAATCAACCGGTGACCTTCCACTATCTCGAGTCAGCCAACGACCCCCGGGTGACGGACTACACCACCCTCACAGATGTACACCTCAGGAAGTTGCGCGAGCCACGGGAAGGCATGTACATCGCCGAATCCTCCAAGGTCCTCCGCCGGGCACTGGCGGCAGGCCATCAGCCCCGTTCCTTCTTCCTGGCGGAGAAGTGGCTTGAAGACCTCGACGACGTCTTCCGGGCATACCCCGACGTCCCGGTCTTCATCGGCAAGGCTTCGTTACTGGAGGAGATCACCGGATTCCACCTGCACCGAGGGGCAATGGCGGCAATGCACCGGCCGAGCCCCGTTCCGTTGGAGGTACTCCTGGCCAACGCGAAGCGGGTCGCTGTGCTCGAGGACATTGTTGACCACACGAACGTAGGGGCGATCTTCCGGTCGGCCGCGGCCCTGGGCGTGGATGCCGTCCTCGTCTCGCCGCGGTGCGGCGATCCCCTGTACAGGCGCAGCGTACGTGTCAGCATGGGCACTGTCTTCCAGGTTCCATGGGCGCGGCTGGAAAGCTGGCCGGGGGACCTGGATCGGCTCAAAGAGCAAGGCTTCACTGTGGCGGCCATGGAATTGACGGCTGATGCCATGGACCTGGACGACCTCGCGGCAAGGAACTTCCCCAAACTCGCACTGGTGCTGGGAACCGAAGGTGCGGGAATGAGCGAGGAAACGCTCGCCGCCGTCGACCTCGCCGTTAAAATTCCGATGCGGGCAGGTGTCGATTCCCTCAACGTTGCCGCCGCCTCGGCAGTGGCCTTTTGGGAACTCCGTCCACGCGACTGATTGTGGTTCGTATGGCGGTGTGGTTTCCGCTATGATTGGTTGTTGGCCCGGCAGCTGGAATGTCCGCATTGCAGCAACCAGACCACCTCCATTCATACCTGGCAGCTGGCAAAATCCAGTTGCGTGAACAAAAGGTCCCATTATGAAGTCTGATATCCACCCGAAGTACGAAGCTGTTGTCTTCAACGACCTGGCTTCCGGTACGCAGTTCCTGACCAAGTCCACCGTGTCTTCCTCGAAGACCATCGAGTGGGAAGACGGAAACACCTACCCGGTTATCGACGTCGAAATCTCTTCGGAGTCCCACCCGTTCTACACGGGCAAGCAGCGCATCATGGACTCCGCTGGCCGCGTCGAGCGCTTCAACGCCCGCTTCAAGGGCTTCGGCGGCAAGAAGTAACCCACTTCACCCCAAGGCTTTCAGAGGCCCGCATTGCCGGATTCCGGCAATGCGGGCTTTTGCGTTTTCCGGCAAGATGGAAGGCATGACTTCCCAGCCCGTATCTGACACTGAAAACCACGACGACGGCGCGCGCCTCCACGGGGAGTATAAGGTTCCAGGCGGAAAACTCGTGGTGGTGGATCTGGAAGTTGTGGATGGTCGCTTCGCCGACGTTTCGCTGAGCGGGGATTTCTTCCTCGAACCCGATGAAGCGCTGCAGGATATCAACACCGCGCTCACGGGTCTCCCGGATAACTCAACGGCAGCAGAAATCACCGCGGCGGTCACCATGGGTCTGCCCGAAGGGGCCGTGCTGTTTGGGTTCTCCGCGGAAGCCGTGGCCGTAACAGTCCGCCGCGCACTGTCCAAGGCGACGGGCTGGGCTGACCACCAATGGGACGTCATTCCGCCCTCAGTCCTGCCCACCCAGGTCAACGTTGCCTTGGATGAAATCCTCACCGAAGAAGTCGGCGCTGGGCAGCGTAACCCCACCCTGCGGTTCTGGGACTGGGAAGAACCGTCCGTAGTCATCGGCAGTTTCCAATCCGTTCGAAACGAAGTGGACCCCGAGGGCGTTTCCCGCCACGGCATCACGGTGGTGCGCAGGATCAGCGGAGGCGGAGCCATGTTCATGGAGGCCGGCAACTGCATCACTTACTCCTTGTATTTGCCGCAGACCCTCGTGGACGGCATCAGCTTCGCCGACTCGTATGCGTTCCTTGACGCCTGGGTCATGGCTGCACTGGAGAAACTAGGCATCAGCGCCTACTACGTACCCCTCAACGACATCGCAACAGACCAAGGCAAGATTGGCGGAGCAGCGCAGAAACGGCTGGCCAACGGCGGCATGCTTCATCACGTGACCATGAGCTACGACATCGACGCCGACAAGATGGTTGAGGTCCTGCGTATCGGCAAGGAGAAACTCTCTGACAAGGGAACCCGGAGCGCCAAGAAACGCGTGGACCCCCTGCGACGCCAGACCGGACTCGCCCGCACCACCATCCTGGCCGCCATGCAGGAGGTTTTCATGGAGCGTTATGGAGCGGTGGAGTCCCGCCTCACCGAGGCGGAGCTCGGTGAGGCGAAGAAGCGCGTGGCAACCAAGTTTGGCACCACCGAATGGCTGAACCGGGTGCCGTAACCCCGTTTTGCGGCGGGGCCTAACCTATGGCGGCCTAACCGTTGGCGGCCTGCGCCGTGAGGGCCCGAAGCAGGTGGCTGCGCTGCTCGATGATGATGCGGCGCAACGCCCTCGGAGCGTCCGGGTGGGACTGCAGCCACTGGTCCGTACGGACAAGGACCGGATGTTCCGAAGGCAGCATGCCAACCGCCAGGTCCTGGGCACCCGGGTACAGGCCGCGTACAATCCTGCCCGCGATCTCGATGCTGCGCTCCGCCCATACCCTTTCAAGGCACTCGAAGTACGGCTCAACATAGGGTTCCAGCATGAATCCAGGGCCGATGGCAAAGCCGGTGATCGTTGCACTCAGGATCTCGTTGGAAAGTCCTGTGCTGTTCACCGCGGAATCCCAAGCAGCCGCCTTCACCGGGACCTCCGGGATGGCGGCCGTCGCCAGCGCGTGGCCTTCCCGGCCTGAAGCTGTCCTGTCTGCCTGGAGTTCCCTGTCCAGTTCGGCCCTTGTCGCCTGCCCCTGGGCAGAGAGGGCCTGCCAGAGGCTCCACCGCAATTCCGCGTCGACAGCCAGTCCTTGAATAACGGTGCCGCCCTCCAGGATTCCCCGCAGGAAGGGAAGTTCGCTGTCTCCGTTCCTGGACACTTCCGCCAAGGTCCTGGCCCAGGCCAGCTGCTGGTCGGAACCCGGAACCGCTGCCTTGATATTGGCGGCCACCACTGCGAGGAAGTCTTTGCGCACCTGTCCGCGTGCCGAGACCGGGACGTAGCGTTCGATAGCGCCGGAGGCATTGCCGAGAACGTTCAACAAGACGCCGATTCCAGTCTCCGATGGAGCAAACTGCTCCACCGCGGCAACATAGCGCGCTGCCGGCGTGACGCCGTCGCGGGCAGAATCCCACAGAGCGGTCCAGCAGAGGGCCCGGGCCATCGGGTCGGTGATTTTGTCGAGTGATGTCCGAACGGTGTCTTCGGAGCTGGGGTCCAGCCGCACTTTGGCGTAGCTAAGGTCATCGTCGTTGACCAGAAGCAGGGCAGGTCGTGGCTTTCCGGCCAGTTCAGGTACCAAGGTGCTGGGCCCTGAAACGTCAACCTCGACGCTCTCGGACCGGACAAGCTTTCCCGATGCATCAGGTTCATACAGGCCAAGCCGCAAGCGATGGGGACGGAGTTCCTGATGGCCCGTGATGGGATCGATGGCCTCCTGGCTCAGCGTCACGGCGCCAAGGACCCCTCCGTCTTCTACGATCCCGGCCGAAATAGTGGAGATGCCGGATGTCTGCAGCCATTGGCGTGCCCATTCCCCAAGGTCCCTTCCCGAGGCAGTGCCGAGAGCTTGAAGGAGGTCTTGCAGGGAGGTGTTGCCGAACTCGTGATCGCGGAAGTACTGACGGGAACCGGCAATAAACGCCTCGAAGCCGACGTAGGCCACTAATTGCTTAAGGACCGATGCTCCCTTGGCATAAGTGATGCCGTCGAAGTTCTGTTTAGCTGCCTCAAGGTCCGGTATGTCGGCAACAATCGGGTGTGTTGTGGGCAGCTGGTCCTGCAGGTAGGCCCAGGCTTTGCGCTTGTTCGCGAAGTTCACCCACGCGGTGTCCCAGCCTGTGGCACGGTCCACGCCAAGTGTCCCCATGTAGTCAGCGAACGACTCCTTGAGCCAGAGGTCGTCCCACCAATTCATGGTCACGAGATCGCCGAACCACATGTGGGCCATCTCGTGCATCAGCGTATTGGCACGGGCCTGGTACTGGGCATCGGTGGCGCGGGAGGCGTAGACGTACTTCTCAGTGAAGGTGACGAGGCCGGGATTCTCCATGGCGCCGAGGTTGTATTCGGGCACGAAAGCCTGATCGTACTTTCCCCAGGGGTACGGGTAATCGAAGAGGTCGTTGAAGAAGGCCAACCCGCTCTTGGTCAATCGGAAGAGTTCATCGGCATCGAATGACTTCGACATGGACGCGCGGCAGAAAAGTGCCAGCGGCACATCAAGGCGGGTGCCGTCGTCGAGGGTTGTTCCCCAGTGGTCTGTCGCCTTGAAATAGGGTCCGGCAAGCACAGTGGTGATGTACGTGGACATCCGTTTGGTGGTGGCGAAGTCCCACTGCGAAGAATCGTTCGTCAGTGCTGTCCGGGCCAACTCCACACCATTCGAAGCCACCTCCCAGCCGCTCGGAGCGATCACGTGGAAAGTAAATTCGGCTTTGAGGTCCGGCTGTTCGAAGTTGGCGAAAACGCGGCGGCTGTCAGCCGGTTCGTACTGGGTGTAGAGGTAGCACTGGCCATCAGCGGGATCGACAAAGCGGTGCATACCCTCCCCGGAGCGGCTGTAGAGTGCCGTTCCGGTCACCGTCACCGTGTTGTCGGCTGCGAGGCCCTCCAGGACGATCCTGTCGCGGTCAACCACTGACCCAACGTCGAGCGCCTGGCCGTTCAACACGACCGACCCCACATCTCCGCTGATGAAATCCAGGAAGGTGGCAGAGCCAGGCGTTGCAGAGAAGGTGATGGTGCTGGTACTCAGGTAGCCGGGGACTGCGGGATCTTCCGCGTCGCGGACGTCGAGGGTGACGTCGTAGCTGTGGGTGGTGATCAGGGCTGAACGGGTGGCGGCTTCATCGCGCGACAGATTGTGATTCGACACACAGCTATCTAATCATGATCAGGGCGGCGCCCAAGCCCAGCGATGCGATGAGCAGCCACGAGCCCAGGGCCACCAGGACGGCACGCCCTCCGGTGTGGATCAGGGTCCGTACGCGCACGGCTGATCCCAGTCCAAACAGCGCCGTCGCCAGGAGGATGTCCTGGCCGGCCGCCGCGATTTCCAGTGCTGAAGGGGACGCCCAACCCATCGAGCGGACCGCCACCAGGGCGAGGAAACCCACCACGAAAAGCGGAATGATCGGCGGGAACCTTCCGTCGGTTGGGGCGCTTCCGTCAGCGTCACCGTTGGCCCGTTCCCTGACGTCGAGGAATCGCTGGTGCAACCCTGCCGTGGCGGCAACCGGCGCCAGCAGGACAACCCGCGTCAGTTTCACGACGACGGCGATGGCCAGCGCCGATGTCCCGGCAGTTTGCGCTGTGGCCACCACTTGGCCAACATCATGAACTGATGCTCCCGTCCATGCACCGAACTGCTCTGGACTCAGGTTCAGAGGATGCATGAGCAGGGGCAGGACGCCAATGGCCAGAGTGCCGCACAGGGTCACCAGCGCGACCGGCAACACGGTGTCCTGGTGCTTGATGCGCCGCACGGCAGCCATGGCTCCAATCGCCGATGCACCGCAAATGGAGAAGCCCGTGGCAATCAGCAATGCTGCTTCTCCCGGAAGGCGCAGCAGGCGGGCCAGGCCGTAGGTCCCAGCGAAGCTGAGCAGCACAACGGCGGTGATCAACAGCAGCGCCAGCCAGCCAAGGGCGAGCACGTCGCCGATGCTGACCTTCAGTCCCAGCAGGACGATGCCTGCACGCATGAGGTGTTTCCCGGCGAAGTCCAGGCCCGGGCGGGCGCGCCCCGCCGTCAACACCGCGGTGCCCGGTATATTTGCTGAAAGCAAGCCCAAAGCAACAGCGAGCGTCATGGCCGGTACCGCCGGAAACACGGCGTGGATGGCGAAAGCAACACCGGTCGCGGTGATGCCGAGAACCAACCCAGGCCCCAGCCGGGAGAGTTGGGGCGCAAGACTGTTGAAGGGCATGCCTCAACCCTGCCGGATGGGGGCACGGAAAGGCGAACCGGGAGTCTCCGGAAACCGCGACACAATCAGCGCGAAATGCGCTCGACTCAAAAAGGTGATTGTCTAATTCCCATGTCTGACCTATTCCAGGATTACTCCGAGGCTGCTGCACGCAGCGGCGCCTACGACGAGATGTTTGCCCCCGGCCACGTGGCCAGAAAATCCTACGGTCAGGTTTCCGGTGCCCTGCGCGAGCTTTCCCTTGCCGATGTCACCGCGCGTGCGGACTCGATGGCACGAACGTTCCTGGACCGCGGTGTGACCTTCGACTACGCGGGGGAGGAGCGGCCGTTTCCACTGGACATTGTTCCCCGAGTCATTCCGGCCGATGAGTGGGATGTTCTGGAACGGGGCGTCGCCCAACGGGTCAAGGCCCTTGAGGCTTTCCTGAACGACGTCTATGGCCGTATGGCCGTGGTGACTGACGGCGTGATTCCCCGGCAACTCGTGACGACCAGCGCGCACTTCCACCGGGCAGTCCACGGTTTTGAACCGTCAGGCGGCGTCCGCGTTCATGTCTCGGGCATTGACGTCGTCCGGGATGCGGCCGGGACGTTCCGGGTACTCGAGGACAACGTCCGCGTTCCATCCGGCGTCAGCTACGTCCTTGAGAACCGCCGGGCCATGGCCAAGGGCTTGCCTGAGGCCTTCGGTCAGCAGCACATCCGGCCCGTAGAGGAATACCCGCGCCGGCTCCTCTCCGCACTCCGTAAGACAGCTCCGGCGGGTGTGGACGATCCGACAGTGGTTGTCCTGACGCCGGGCGTGTTCAACAGCGCCTACTTTGAGCACACGCTGCTCGCAGGGCTCATGGGCGTGGAGCTGGTGGAAGGCCGCGACCTTATTTGCCGCGGCAACCGTGTCTATATGCGTACCACGGCAGGTGAACAGCGCGTGGATGTCATCTACAAGCGCATCGATGACGACTTCCTGGATCCCCTCCAATTCCGTTCCGATTCCATGCTCGGCTGCCCGGGCCTGGTCAATGCCGCGCGCGCCGGGGGAGTGACCATCGCCAACGCTGTGGGCAACGGCGTAGCCGACGACAAGCTCGTGTACAGTTACGTGCCTGACCTGATCCGGTACTACCTTCACGAAGAGCCGATCATCGCCAACGTCGACACTTTCCGGCTCGAGGAAAAGGAAGCCAGGGAGCATGTGCTGGACCGCCTCGATGAACTCGTGGTCAAGCCGGTGGATGGCTCAGGCGGCAAGGGATTGGTCATTGGACCCGACGCCACGAAGGAAGAACTCGACGCCTTGCGTAAGCGGGTCATTGCCGATCCGCGAGGATGGATCGCCCAGCCCGTACTCCAGCTCTCCACGGTGCCGACGCTTTCCGGGGACAAGTTCGGCCCCCGCCACGTCGACCTCCGCCCCTTCGCGGTTAACGACGGCGATGACGTCTGGGTCCTGCCCGGCGGCCTCACCCGTGTGGCACTCAAGGAAGGCTCCTTGATTGTGAACTCCAGCCAAGGCGGCGGTTCCAAGGACACGTGGGTGTTGGCTGATTCACCGCAGATGCCCGCTGAGATCGTCCCCCGGCAGTCCGTGACCGTCCGTGAACAGGTATCTGTGTGGCCCGT
Source organism: Paenarthrobacter sp. A20 (assembly GCF_024168825.1). Taxonomy (NCBI): domain Bacteria; kingdom Bacillati; phylum Actinomycetota; class Actinomycetes; order Micrococcales; family Micrococcaceae; genus Paenarthrobacter; species Paenarthrobacter sp. A20. Next base: position 3,620,220 of record NZ_JALJWH010000001.1, read on the forward strand.
GGAAACCAACTGGCGTGACCGCCAAACGGAGCAGCAGCAGTGAACCCGATCCACCACCACTTGAACTTCGACATGCACCACGCGAAGGAGGCTGTTCCATGCTGAGCCGTATTGCTGAATCACTCTTTTGGATCGGACGCTACGTAGAACGCGCCGACGGTACTTCCAGGATCCTGGATGTGCACCTCGAGCGCCTCAACCACCTGCCTCTCGAAGAGCAGCGCAGCGTCGCCCGCGAACTCCTTGCCGTCATGGGCGCCAAACCCCAGAGCGAGGATTTCGGCCTGCCCGAACTACTCCACGCCCTGGCGTATGACAAGCAGAGCGCGTCCTCCATTGCCGGATCCTTGGGCGCCGCACGCGAGAATGCGCGGCGTGCGCGGGAAACCGTCTCCCAGTCACTGTGGGAAAGCCTCAACACCACGTATTACGGCCTCAACCAGCACCGCAAGGATGTTGTGGGAACGTACCGTTTTTGCAATTGGGTTTTGGAGCGGACCGCCATGGTTCGCGGCCTCGCAGACACCACCGTCAGCCACGATGAAAGCTGGTTGTTCATGGTGCTTGGCCGTTCCCTTGAACGGGCAGACATGACTGCGCGCATGCTCTCAACACGGGATGTGCAGTCCGCAGGAATGTCATGGGTCAACATGCTTCGATGTGCAGGTGCCTACGAGTCCTTCATCCGTACCCGCAGGGCAGCGTTCGGAGACCAGCACGCCGCGGAATTCCTGCTCCTGGATCGTCTGTTTCCGCGTTCGATTGTCTACGCCCTGCGCGATGCCGACGAATGCCTGGCGAAGTTGGACCCGTCGGCGCAGCGCGTTGGCTTCATCAACGATGCCCGGCGCATTGTTGGCCAGGCCCGCACATTCCTTGAGTTCCACCGCACAGATGACCTCATGTCCGAGCTGCCCGAGCACATGGAACGTGTGCAGAAGGCTGTGACGCAGGCGTCGGACGCGATTTCCCGTAAGTACTTCAATCAGGCTGATGAGCACGCCTGGGTGGGAGAAGTTTCATGACCCGGCTGAGCATCGTCCACAAGACGGCCTACAAATACAATCGCCGCGTGACGTTGTCCTACAACGAAGCCCGGATGACTCCGCTGACCGACGGCCAACAGGTGGTCCTGGAGTCCTCCTTGAAGGTCTCGCCCCACCAGGCATCCGTCAGTACCTACCGTGACTACTGGGGAACACGGGTCACCGCATTCGATATGCAGATGCCCCATGAGAGCCTTGAGGTCCTTGCGACGGCCACTGTGGAAGTGCATCGCACCGAGCGGGTGGCAGTTGAGGATGACATTGTGGGATGGGACGTCATCGCGTCGGACAAGGTTCAGGACGAGTTCAGCGACTGGTTGCCCCAGTCCAGGCTCAGCGGACCCGGCGAGGAAGTCCTGGGTATTGTTCCCGGTGTTGTCGAAGGCAAAAATCCCCATGAGGCAGCCTTGGCCGTCTTTTCGTGGATGGCCGGTGAAATGACCTACATGAAGGGCACTACCGGCGTCACCACCAACGCAGAGCAGGCCTGGTCCCAGCGCCAGGGCGTTTGCCAGGACCTGGCCCACTTGGCCATCGGCGCTTTGCGCTGCAGCGGCATCCCTGCCCGCTACGTTTCGGGATACATCCACCCCAGGTCCACTGCGGACATCGGCGAGACCGTTGCCGGCCAGTCTCACGCCTGGCTGGAATGGTGGGATGGGGAATGGCGCAGCTGGGACCCCACCAACCACAAACCGGCGGGTGACTACCACGTGACAGTGGCGAGGGGCCGGGACTACCGCGACGTTCCGCCGCTGAAGGGCATCCTGTCCGGTGGCGGCGGCTCCGGACTCTCCGTGTCGGTTGAAATCACCCGGCTCGCGTAGGAGTCGACTCGCGCAGGAATGTGAGTACGGATAAGGCCCTTAAGAGCTGCTCTCAAGGGCCTTATCCGTACAAAAACTCCAGGTTTTTTACCAGGGCGAAGGCTTGTAGTCCTTCAGGAAGACACCGTACTGGTCCTCGCCCTTTTCACCCATCACGATGGGGTCGTACACGCGGGCAGCGCCGTCCACCAAGTCCAAGGGGGCGTGGAATCCTTCTTCCATGAGCCTGACCTTGGTGTAGTGGGGACGCTCGTCGGTAATCCAACCGGTGTCCACCGCTGTCATGAGGATCCCGTCGGAATCCAACATTTCCTGGGCGCTGGTCCGGGTCATCATGTTCAGGGCGGCCTTGGCCATGTTGGTGTGGGGGTGTCCGGGGCCTTTGTAAGCCCGGGAGAATTGTCCCTCCATGGCTGAGACGTTCACGATGTACTTCCGGTGCGCGGTGGACCGCTTCATGGCATCACGGAGCCGGCTCACCAGCAGGAAGGGTGCCGTGACATTGCACAACTGGACTTCAAGCATTTCAAGAGGATCCACCTCGTCCACAACTTGGGTCCAACTGTTGATGGACGCAAGGTCCGGAACCAGCCCACCGGCATCGATGGCCGTCCCTGACTCAATCCGTTCCAGTGACGCCGATCCGGTGGACAGCGCCAGCGAGGTAATCGCGTCGCCGGCCAACACAGGGTGTTCAGTGACGCTGCTCGCGAGTGCCAGCGGGTGTTTGTCGTGCGCGTGGCCGAACGTCACCAGCTCAGGTCCACCGTTGGCGGCTTCCAGCGCGGCCGGCAGGGGCTCGTCTTCTGCGTCGACCAACGGCTTGTAAGCGTTCCCCGAGCGCCGCACGGTCTGCGCTGCATTGTTGATGATGATGTCCAGCGGGCCCGCCTCGTTGAGCGAGTCCGTCAAGGCCATCACCTGGGCCGGATCACGGAGGTCGATGCCAACGATTCGCAGCCGGTGCAGCCAGTCTGCGCTGTCTTCCATGGCAGCGAAGCGCCGGGCCGCATCCTTGGGAAAGCGCGTGGTGATGGTGGTGTGGGCGCCATCGCGAAGGAGGCGCAATGCAATGTACATGCCGATCTTGGCACGTCCACCGGTCAACAACGCCCGGCGGCCCGTGAGGTTGGTGCGGGCATCCCGCTTGCCATGGCTGAAGGCCGCGCATTCAGGGCAAAGCTGGTGGTAGAAAGCGTCCACCTGCGTGTAGTGCTTCTTGCAGATGTAGCAGGGACGCGAGCGGATGAGGTGGCCTGCAATCTCTCCGGTAGCGGAGGGGGCCAGCTTGTTGCCGCGGGTTTCATCGTCTATCCGGTCCGGTGCTGCCGTGGCGGTCAGGGCAATCACGGCGCGGTCAGCTTCGGCAATGGAGTCGCGCTTGGTGACACGGCGGTGGCGTTTGACGGCTTTGAACATCTTGCCGGTGGCACGCCGGACGGCAACATAGTCCGGGTGCTCTTCGTCATAGACGTGGATCGTGGTCAGAACCTTGAGGCAGGCCTGGATCTCTTCAGGCGTCAGATCGGTGGAGCTCATTGACCTGATTTTACAGCCTTGGGACCCTATGGCCTGCCTCGGGTGCCCGCCATGTCAGCGGGGGTGCCGGCCGGTTAGTTGGCGGCGCCCTGTGTTGCAGCATCTGCCACGCGTGACTGGATCCCGGCAGCTACCTTTTCAGCGGAGTCACGGATGTCGGGGTCGTCGTGCGTTGCAGCTTTGACGGCTTCCGGGAGGCCCCGGCGGTGCTGGGCGGACAACGCCAACTCTGCCTCGCCGGGCTCAGGAACCACTTGCCCCTTTGCCAGGACAGTGATGCCGGACTCGGTGACCTTGTACCCGCGGGCCTTGTCCAATGCTGGGTCCAAGCCGATGGCGGCACCGGCTGGAACCTTGACGTTCTTGTCGAGGATGGCCCGCTTGATGACGGCGCCTTCGCCGACGCGGACTTTGTCCATCAGGACGGAGTCCTGTACACGGCTTCCAGCCGCAACGTAGGCGTCGTTGGAGAGGACGGAGCCCTCAACGATGCCTCCGGAAATGACAACACCGCTGGCAACAATCGAATCGAGGGCGGTACCCACCGTGTTGTTCTCGCCCCGGACGAACTTTGCCGGCGGCGAAATACTCTGGCGGGTGTAGATGGGCCACTCGGAGTTGTACAGGTTGAAAACCGGTACAGGCGAGATGAGGTCCATGTGGGCGTCGTAGAACGAGTCGATGGTACCGACGTCGCGCCAGTAGGTCCGGTCCCGATCTGTGGCGCCGGGGATGTCGTTGAGTGTGAAGTCGTACACGCCCGCTTCGCCCTGGTCGACGAAGTACGGAATGATGTCGCCACCCATGTCGTGTTTGGTGTCCAGTCGTTCCGCATCCACATGCAAGGCCTCAACCAAGGCGTCCGCATTGAAGACATAGTTACCCATCGAGGCCAGGAACTGCGTGGGATCCGCTGCCAGCCCGGGGGTGCTGGCAGGTTTCTCCACGAAGGCTGCAATCTTCTGAGGATCGTTCTGGTCGACCTCGATCACGCCGAACTGGTTGGCCATGCTCAGCGGCTGGCGCACTGCGGCGACAGTAGCCTTGGCACCACTGGCAATGTGTTGCTCCACCATCTGGGAGAAGTCCATGCGGTATACGTGGTCAGCGCCGACCACTACCACGATGTCCGGGGCGTCGTCATGGATGAGGTTCAGCGATTGGTAAATGGCATTTGCACTGCCAAGGAACCAGCTTTTGCCCACGCGCTGTTGCGCCGGTACAGAAGCCACGTAGCGGCCCAGCTGCGTTGACATGCGCCAGGTTTCCGAGATGTGCCGGTCAAGGCTGTGCGATTTGTACTGCGTCAGAACGACGATTTTCAAATATCCCGAATTAACGAGATTGGATAGTGCAAAGTCAATTAACCTGTAGCCGCCTGCGAACGGAACCGCGGGCTTGGCCCGGTCCGCCGTCAGCGGCATGAGTCGGTTGCCTTCTCCGCCTGCCAATACGATTGCCAGAACTTTCTTCAACGCCATGGTCACAGCTCCCCGTACGTCTTCGTATCCCCCAAAAGTCCGATTTTCCGGACTCTTTCACACTAGAACACATACGCCGGAACGACTACGTTGGTTAGCGTGCGAATAGACATTGTGACTAAAGAATTCCCTCCGGAAATTTATGGCGGTGCCGGTGTCCACGTTGCCGAGCTCAGCCGGGTGCTGGCAAAGCACGTCGACCTTCATGTGCGGGCGTTCGGCGCGCCGCGTGATGCCGACTATCACGGGGCCACCGTGGCGTCCTACGCCACGCCCGAAGACCTCGGTGAAGCCAACCCTGCCCTCCAAACCTTGGGCGTGGACTTGAGGATCGTTCCGGACATTGCGGGAGCGGACCTGGTCCACTCGCACACCTGGTACGCGAACATGGCCGGCCACCTCGCCTCGCTTCTGCACGGCATTCCCCATGTGCTCAGCGCCCACAGCCTGGAGCCCCTCCGCCCGTGGAAGGCAGAGCAGCTCGGAGGCGGCTATGCGCTGTCCTCCTGGGTGGAGAAAACGGCATACGAGGCGGCCGCGGCGATCATTGCCGTGTCCGAGGGCATGCGCCAGGACATCCTCCGCAGCTACCCGGATGTGGACCCGGCAAAGGTTCGCGTAGTCCACAACGGCATCGATGTTTCCCTGTGGGAACGTGATGAAGAGGACGACGCGATCCGGGCCCTTGGCATCGACCCTGCCAAGCCCAGCGTTGTCTTCGTGGGCCGCAACACCCGCCAGAAGGGTGTCCCGTACCTGCTCCGCGCCGCTTCGAGCCTGCCCGACGACGTACAGCTCGTCCTGTGCCTTGGTGCCGCCGACACTCCGGAACTCGCCGCCGAGACTGCACGCCTCATTGAGGAGCTGCAGTCCAAGCGCCAAGGCGTCATTCTCATAGAGAGGATGCTGCCCCGGAAGGAACTCATCCAGGTGCTCAGCCATGCCACAGCCTTTGCCTGCCCGTCCATTTACGAGCCCCTCGGCATCGTAAACCTCGAAGCGATGGCATGCGGTGCCGCGGTGGTGGCCAGCGCCACCGGCGGCATTCCGGAAGTGGTCCAACATGGCGAAACCGGGCTGCTCGTCCCGTTGGAACAGGTCACCGATGGGACCGGGACGCCATTGGACCCGGAGAAGTTCGTCAGCGATTTCGCTGCTGCGCTGAACGAAGTGGTGGCCGACCCAGCCCGCGCCCGCGACATGGGCAAGGCAGGCCGGCGCCGGGCAGAAGAGCATTTCTCCTGGGAGTCCATCACGGAAACAACGCTTGAGGTCTACAGGTCAGTCCTGCGCTGATTGGGCCGGGACCAGGGCCCACCCTTGAGTCCGGACAGTAGGCCAAACCACGACGGCGCCGCCCCCTTTGGTGGGGACGGCGCCGTCGTGCTTTGCAAAAGTTCCGCAACTGTTCACCGCTCGGTAGGGGAGAGCTGCTAGCGGGCTTTTGCCGCCTTCAGGGCTAGAAGCGTTTTCTCGTCGGCGGGAGCGCTGCCGCTGGCGCGCTGTTCGCGGAAGTGCTTCCGGGCCTCGTCCTGGCGGCTGGCTTCTGCGCCTGTGGCGATCGAGGCCCGCAGGTGCTCGGGCCCGTAGCCGAAAGCGTCGACAAGGTCCACGGCGTGCGGACGGATCTTGACGAGCAAACGATTAATGTAGGTACCCACTGTCCGCCCGCGCTGCATCGAGAGGCGACCGTTCATGAGGTACCACGAGAGGTGCTTCTCAATCAGGGACAGGCCGAAGAGGTCGCGCAGCCACGTAAGGACACGCTTGGTTCCCTCATCCGGTGCGTGCGTCAGGGCTTCGGTGAAGGCTTCCCACTGCAGAAGTTCCGCGTGCGCCTGCGCTGCTTCGATGAGTTCGTGCTGGTGCTGGTTGAACAGGGCCGCCGCCTGGTGCTGGGGAAGCTTGTTCGCCCCCTTCAGTGCCGCGCCGACTTCGGCGACCATGGACTGCACGCGGTCGGCAAGCAGGGTCCGCTGGCCTTCCTCGTCCCGCAAAGCCAAAGCCGCTTTCTGGACCGACCCCGTGTCGGCGACGAATTGGGCCACCTGGCGAAGACCTGTCCGGTGCAGGGCCACGCCGGCGGCCTGATCCACTACATAACGCGCAAGCACACCGAAGTCTGCGCTGCGGAATTCCTTGGCGTAGTCGGCGAGGAGGCGTTTGGCGACCAGTTGCAGCAGGACGGTGTTGTCGCCTTCGAAGGTGACGTAGACATCGAGGTCGGCCCGCAACGAAGCAAAGCGGTTTTCGATCAGGAAACCGGCGCCGCCGCAAGCTTCACGGCATTCCTGAAGCGTATCCAGGGCGTGCCAGGTGCTCAGTGGCTTCAGCGCGGCTGCCAAGGTCTCCAGGTCCTGCCGGTCAGCGTCGGTGTCATGGGCGCCGGAGAAAACGTCGTCGAACTTCTGCAGGAGCTGTTCATGGGCGAAGCTGGCCGCGTAGGTGGTGGCCAGCCTGGTGAACAGGCGGCGCTGGTGCCGCTGGTAGTCCAGCAGGACTTCCTCGTCCGTCGCTGAGGAAGCGTTGAACTGACGGCGCTCGGTGGCGTACTGGATGGCAGTCTTGAGCGCCACTTTGCTGGCGGCGACCGCGGCTCCGTCCAAGGAAACGCGGCCCTGGACCAGGGTGCCCAGCATGGTGAAGAAGCGGCGTCCCGGGCTCTCGATGGTGGAGGAGTAGGTACCGTCCACGGCGACGTCGCCATACCGGTTCAACAAGTTGGTGCGGGGGATCCGTACGCCAGTGAAATGCAGCCGGCCATTGTCGATGCCGTTGAGGCCGCCCTTGATGCCGTCATCTTCGCCTCCGATGCCGGGGAGGAATTCCTTGGTTGCTGGATCGCGGAGCTCCACGTAGAAGGCATGGACGCCGTGGTTGACGTTTTGGGTAATCAACTGTGCGAACACCACTGCGGCGAGGCCATCATTGGCCGCGTTGCCGATGTAGTCCTTCCACGCCGCCCGGAAGGGGGTGTTGATCACGAATTCCTGGCTGGCTTCGTCATATGTTGCCGTGGTTGCAATGCTGGCAACGTCGGAGCCGTGTCCGGTTTCTGTCATTGCGAAGCAGCCGGGGATCTCCAGGCTCATGATCCCGGGAAGCCACTTGTCGTGGTGCTCAACAGTTCCAAGATGCATCACCGCGGAGCCGAACAGTCCCCACTGAACTCCGGCCTTGATTTGAAGTGAGGGGTCAGCCGTGACCAGTTCCTCGAAGCCGGCAATGTTTCCGCCGTGATCGTCGGAGCCTCCCAGCCGGGTAGGGAACGCCCGATGGACTGCATTGTTGTCCACCAGGAATTTGAGCTGCTCGAACACGCGGGCGCGGTGCTCGGTGTGATGCATTCCTTCAATCTTCTGCACTGCCGGATTACCGGCCACTTCACGTGCCTGGTGGCGGATGTGGGCCCACTTGCCGAGGAGTTGCTCTCCGAGCGCGGCGACATCAACCGCAGGCTCGACGCCGGTGGCGGCGGCGTCGCTGCCTGAGGGCTGATGGGCTGATGGGGTCCGGTCCACTACTTCAGTCATGTTGCTTCCTTCTTTGGTTCCGACAACTGATGAGTCATTGCTGGTGTCAGGTGGTGGTTTTGAGTGCCGGGGCAATACCGAGGCACAGCCAATCGGTGATCTGTCCGGCCATTGTTGCCTGGTCAGGTTTACCGGCTCCGGCGGGACTTCCCAGCCACATTTCGCCTGCGTTCCTGACAAGTCCTATGGCCGCGGTGGGCCAGTAGACAATGACGGCTTCCTTCTCTGCACCCAGGTACTCCCGCATGGGTTTGGCGATCATGTCCGTGATCTGCTCGAAGAAGTTGCCCAGTGCGCCGGACGCGGCGATCGCGTCCTGCGCAGATGCCTCTCCGGGGCTGAGCCGGGTGATGAACGCATACACGTTGGGGCTGGATTCAGCCATTTGAAGGTAGGCGGAGACCATGGCGAACAAGCCCTCGCGGGGCGTCTGCGCACGTTGGGTCGCTTCCTGCATGCGGCGCTGCATCTGGCCAAGCACTACCTCGCCCATGGCTTGCTGAAGTCCGGCTTTATCGCCGAAGTAACGGTAGTAGACGGATTTCGATGTTCCGGCAGCTCCCGCGATGTCCTCCATGGAAGCGTCACTGCCCAGCTTGTGAACAGCCTTCCGCGCTGCCCTGATGAGCTCCCGGCGACGTTCTTCGCGGTGTGACTGCCAGCGTGCTGCCCGCCCGTCAACTAAGGGACCCGTGTCGGCGGAGGCATCCACCGGCGGAACGGGGGACCCGCCCGTCCGGGTACCGGCGGCGGTGATGGTTTCTTCGTGCTCGCTGTTCACGATACCCAGCGTATCAGGTACGCTGGGTATCAGTAACTGGCTTTGATCAAAGGAGACAACATGGCTGTAGCAGACGAGACCTCAGGCGGAACCCGGAACCAGGGTTCCGCGCCCCAGGCACCACGCGCCGCTGTGATCGTCGGTGGCAACCGCATCCCGTTCGCGCGGACAGGTGGCGCCTACGTCAAGTCGTCCAACCAGGACATGCTGACCGCAGCCCTGGAGGGGTTGATCGCCAGGTTCGGGCTGCAGGACGAACGCATCGGTGAAGTGGCAGCGGGAGCCGTCCTCAAACACTCGAGGGACTTCAACCTCACCAGGGAGGCCGTCCTCGGATCCGCTTTGTCCCCTGAGACCCCGGCATATGACCTCCAACAGGCCTGTGCCACGGGGCTTGAGACTGTGATCGGATTGTCCAACAAGATCAAGTTGGGGCAGATCGATTCAGCCATTGCCGGCGGAGTGGACTCGGCATCCGATGCCCCGATCGCGGTCAGCGAAGGACTGCGCGAGATCCTGCTGGACCTGAACCGCGCGAAAACAGCCGTGCAGAAGTTAAAGATCATCGGCCGGATCCGCCCCAAGGACCTGGCGCCCGACGCACCGAACACGGGCGAGCCACGCACCGGCCTGTCCATGGGCGAACACCAGGCACTCACCACAGCACAGTGGAAGATCACCCGTGAGGCCCAGGACGAGCTCTCTTTCAACAGCCACAGCAACCTCGCCGCCGCATACGAACGTGGGTTCTTTGATGACCTCATCACCCCGTACCGGGGGCTCAACCGCGACTCCAACATGCGGGCCGACACCACGCTGGAGAAGCTGTCCTCGCTCAAGCCCGTCTTCGGTAAGAATCTTGGCTCCGAGGCCACCATGACCGCCGGCAACTCAACGCCGCTCACCGATGGTGCGTCCACAGTCCTTCTGGCGACGGAGGAGTGGGCCGACGCCCATGGCCTGCCCAAGCTTGCAACAGTCCTTGATGGCGAAGCCGCGGCAGTGGACTTTGTCCACGGCAAGGACGGCCTGCTCATGGCGCCGGTCTTCGCTGTTCCCCGATTGCTGGCCCGTCATGGATTGACGCTTGAAGACATCGATTTCTTCGAAATCCATGAGGCCTTCGCTGGAACTGTCCTGAGCACGCTGGCTGCGTGGGAGGACGAGGAGTTCGGCCGGACACGCCTCGGCTTGGACGGAGCCCTCGGCAAAGTGGACCGGGCCAAGTTGAACGTCAATGGATCATCGCTTGCCGCCGGGCATCCGTTCGCTGCAACGGGTGGCAGGATCGTGGCCTCCCTTGCGAAAATGCTGCACGAGAAGGGCTCTGTCGACGGACGCCCGGCACGGGGCCTGATCTCTGTTTGCGCCGCTGGCGGCCAAGGCGTCGTCGCTCTTCTGGAAGCAGCATAGGGGAACTCCATGACAGACAAATACACGCAGCTCGTGAGTCAGGGACTGGGCAAGGACGTTGCCAAAAGGCTCGGTCTGCCGCAACCCGTGGTGCTTCGTCGATACCAGCCCGGCGCCCCGCTGGTGACCGGTCCCGTCCTGGTTGTCGGCGACAGCGCAGGAGCAGATGATCTTGCCACGACCCTCCTCGGTTGGGGCTTGGACGTGCGGCGAAACGCCTTGCCCAAGGAGAAACTGGGCGCTATTGTCGTGGTGCTCGACGCCGTCCAGCATCCCCGCGATTTGAGCAAATCCGTACTGACTGCGGGCACCTCCCTCCGGGACCTGGCCGCCAATGCCAGAGTGGTCACGATCTCCAGGACGTCACAGTCGGCCCTAAGCCCTGCGTCAGCTGCTGCGCGGCAGGGCATCGACGGCTTGCTGCGGTCGCTGGCCAAGGAACTGCGGGCCGGCGCGACAGCCAACGGCATACTCCTCGACGACGACCTCGCGACCACCAGCCCCTCGGCACTGGGCGCACTCAGGTTCTTCCTTTCCGGGCGCTCCGCGTACGTGGACGGACAATTCCTGACGGTCCGATCCACCTCAGGCAGTCTGCCAAACAATTCAGACAAACCGTTGGCCGGGAAGGTCGCAGTGGTCACCGGAGCCGCCCGGGGCATTGGTGCGGCCATCGCCCGGACGCTCCACCGTGATGGTGCCAAGGTCATCGCAGTGGACATCCCGGCAGCCGGGGACCATTTGGCCGCAGTGGCCAACGATGTTCGAGGCACGGCACTTCAACTCGATATCAGTCGCGAGGACGCTGGGCATAGAATCATCGAGCACGCCGTGGAACGTTATGGCCGGCTCGACGTCGTGGTCCACAACGCTGGAATCACGCGCGACAGGCTCCTTGTCAACATGGACGAAGCCCGCTGGCAATCTGTCATCGCGGTCAACATCGCAGCGCAGCTGAATATCAACGAGGCCCTCCTGGCGTCGGCGCATTTCAAGGACGCGCCCCGCATCGTCTCGGTGGCCTCCACCAGTGGCATCGCAGGTAACAGGGGCCAGACGAATTATGGAGCCTCCAAAGGCGGCGTGATCGGCATGGTCAGGTCAACAGCGGCGTTGATGGAGCCGTTCGGCGGCACTATCAACGCCGTTGCCCCGGGATTCATTGAAACCGACATGACCGCCAGGATGCCCTTTGCCATCCGCGAAGCCGCCCGTAGGCTGAACTCGCTCAAGCAAGGCGGCCAGCCCCAGGACGTAGCCGAGGCAATCTCCTTCCTGGCCAGCGATGCCGCCGGAGGTATCTCGGGCGAAGTACTGCGCGTCTGCGGACAACAATTGGTGGGAGCATGATAGACCCACAGCCGGTGGTGCTGGGCGAGCTGCCGTCGCTGTCCAAGCTCTATGTCAATGCGGCAACAACTGCCGCGCGTCGGCGGGTACTCGGGGCATCTACGGGAGAGAATCGGTTGCCGGCCGTCAGCCACGAAGTCAGGAACGTCCTGGCCGACGTTGGAAACCTGACCGCCTACCAACACCTGGTGGGGGAGTCAGCCAGTGACATCCTGCCGGCGGGCTACGTCCATGCGCTGGCCTTCCCGGTATCCATGAGCGTGATGAACCGTGATGACTTTCCGTTGCCGCTTCTGGGAATGATCCACCTGAGGAACCACGTGGAGCAGCGGGCACCCATCGTTTTTTCGGAGGCCCTGGACATCCGGTCGTGGGCAGAAAACCTGGCCGGCCACAAGTCCGGAACCCAAGTGGACGTGGTGGCGGAAGTCCGTTCATCTTCGGCCGGGGAACTGTTGTGGCGCGGCGTCTCCACGTATCTGGCCAAGGGCGTCTTCATTCCGGGCATCGACAAACCGGGCAGTCCAAACGGTGCGACGGGACCCGCCGACTTTTCACCCCCGGATCCCACCGCGCTGTGGCAACTCGGTTTGGACATCGGTCGCAGCTACGCCACAGTCTCAGGCGACTTCAATCCGATCCACCTCAGTATTCTCTCCGCGAAGGCACTGGGATTGCGCGGGTCCATAGCCCACGGTATGTACCTGGCCTCCCGCGCACTTGCCGATGTTGGGGCTGTCAAGGCTGATTCCTTTTCGTGGGATGTAGCTTTTGAGGCCCCAGTGTTCCTCCCAGCGCGCGTTGCCTTGGACATCGCGACAGTCCATTCAGGGTCCGGAGGTTGGGAGCGCTCGGACTATGTGGCGTGGAATCCGCGCAGCGGCCGGCGTCACTTCACAGGCACAGTTTCAGCCATGTCCTAAAGCAAGCACGGACGACGGCGGCAGCTACCGTGAAGTGACTGCCGCCGTCGTCGCTATTCCTTGAGACCGCGAGGTGGTGGATTCCGCCGTTTGCTCCGGTCCGCAAGGTGGCCGTCACGTCACCCGCGGCGTCCGGCTGGAGAGTCAGTGTTCTTGCCACCTGGCCGGGACCGAGAAAGTCTTCGCGCCTGGCCATCTTTGCCTTTTGTGAGCAGGGAAGAAACAATTGTGATCAACCTCGCATTGAAGGTTGAGCAGCGACTTGGCGGCAAAATAAACAAGGCCCGGAATCCGTGGATTCCAGGCCTTGCGATTGTGCGCGGAGGGGGACTTGAACCCCCACCCCCTTTCGAGGACTAGCACCTCAAGCTAGCGCGTCTGCCATTCCGCCACCCGCGCAGGTGGTATTCAGATGGTCCGTTTCGCACCTTCCGGTGCTTCACTTTCCTCCGAAGCAGCGAGAAAAACTCTAACACGGTTTCGGGTAGCTGAAAAATCGGCGCTGGTCAGGGCGCCTTCCATGGACGCCCGGCGACCCGTGGCGCAACCAATGCCTGACTCAGGTCGCTGCTGGTGAGTAGGCTGATGGGACACGGGACGGGCTGCGGAATCCGCAAGGCGCGTCGCCGGAACCTGCAGCCCAGCCACGCAAGGAGAGTTTCCATGTCTGTCATCCGCCCAGAAGACGAAGTCGTCCGGATCTGCCAGGAGCTCATCCGCATTGACTCCTCCAACTTCGGCGACGACTCAGGACCAGGAGAGCGTGCCGCAGCGGAATACACCGCCGGGCTCATCACCGAAGTAGGTCTCGACGCCGAGATCTTCGAGTCCGCCCCGGGGCGGGCAAACGTTGTAACCCGCCTGGCGGGGGAGGACCCCTCAGCCGACGCCCTGGTGGTGCACGGTCACTTGGACGTTGTTCCTGCCCTTAAGGACCAGTGGAGCGTTGATCCTTTCAGCGGTGAACTGAAGGATGGGCTGGTATGGGGCCGCGGCGCCGTGGACATGAAGGACATGGACGCCATGATCCTGTCGGTCATGCGCGACTTTGCCCGGACGGGCCGCAAGCCCAAGCGCGACATCATCTTTGCCTTCTTTGCCGACGAAGAGGCCGGCGGTACGTATGGTGCGCGGTACGCCATCGAACATCGGCGCGAGCTCTTCGACGGCGCCACCGAGGCAATCTCCGAGGTTGGCGGATTCTCAGCCACCATCGGTGGCCAGCGGACCTACCTGCTCCAAACTGCCGAAAAAGGGCTGTCCTGGCTGCGACTCGTGGCGCACGGGCGGGCAGGCCACGGTTCCCAGATCAACACCGACAATGCCGTCACCAGGCTTGCAGCTGCAGTAACCAGGATCGGCGAGTACAAGTGGCCGGTGGAACTGACGCCTACCACGCGGCAGTTCCTTGACGGCGTGACTGAACTGACCGGCGTCGAATTCGATGCCGAGAACCCGGACATCCTCCTGAAGGAGCTGGGCACGGTGGCCCGGTTCGTGGGCGCCACGCTGCAGAATACGTCCAACCCCACGCTGCTGCGCTCCGGCTACAAGCACAATGTCATCCCCGAGTCTGCCGAGGCCTTCGTGGACTGCCGCACCTTGCCCGGCCAGCAGGAACTGGTGTTCGAGACCATCAAGGAGCTTGCCGGCGACGGTATCGACATCAGCTATGTCAACAAGGATGTGTCCCTTGAGGTCCCGTTCGCAGGCAACCTGGTTGATTCCATGATCGATGCCCTGCACTCCGAGGATCCCGGCGCCAAGGTGCTTCCGTACACTCTCTCCGGCGGCACGGACAACAAGTCGCTGAGCAAGATCGGTATCACCGGCTACGGCTTCGCTCCGCTGATGCTGCCCGACGAGCTCGACTTCACGGGCATGTTCCACGGTGTCGATGAGCGTGTTCCGGCCGAGTCACTGCAATTCGGCGCCCGCGTCCTGAACAGGCTGCTCAGCAACTACTAACCGCAATCACCAGAAGGAGGCCTGGCCATGGCTCCCGAAGAAATCCTTCCCGACGCCCTGCTTGAGCGCCTGCGCGGTCGCGCGGCCGGCTACGACCAGAACAACGGGTTCTTCCACGAGGATCTGGAGGAGCTGGCGGCGGCCGGTTACCTTAAGCTCTTCGTGCCTGAGGTCGACGGCGGATTCGGGCTCGGTCTCGAAGCGGTAGCTGCCTTGCAGCAGCGGCTCGCCACAGCCGCCCCGGCCACAGCACTGGCTGTGAATATGCACCTGGTGTGGACCGGCGTCGCGCATGCCATGACGGCGAGGGGCGATGACTCATTGGACTTCGTCCTTAAGGAAGCCGGCCGAGGAGAAGTGTTTGCCTTCGGTATTTCCGAAGCGGGCAACGACTCCATGTTGTTCGATTCCGGCACTGTGGCGGAGCCACTGCCCGATGGAAGCTACCGCTTCACCGGCAGGAAGATCTTTACAAGCCTTTCACGTGGCTGGACCCGGCTGGGTACGTTCGGCAAAGACGCGGATGCACGGGAGGGAGAGGGTGAGCTCGTCTTCGGCTTCCTCCGACGGGATGAGCCTGGACACGAAACCCTCAGCGACTGGGACACTTTGGGGATGCGGGCAAGTGCTTCGAACACTACGCTTTTGCACGGCGCCGTCATTCCAGCGGATCGGATCTTCCGGAAGTTGCCGGTGGGGCCCAATAAGGACCTGCTGATCTTTGCCATCTTCGCTTGCTTCGAAACGCTTCTGGCCGCGGTATATACGGGTGTCGCCGAGCGGGCTTTCACCCTTGGGGTGCAGAACGTCAAGCAACGCGTGTCGGCGAAGCATGGCGGACGCAGCTTCGCCCAGGATCCTGACATCCGCTGGAAGGTTGCCGACGCCGCTTTGGCCATGGACGGCATCTCCCCGCAGATATCCACGATTGCCCGCGACGTGGACAATCTGGTGGACCACGGAGCCCAGTGGTTCCCCAAACTGGTGGGACTCAAATCCCGGGCTACGGAAAACGCACGCCACGTGGTGGACCTGGCGATCCGGGTCACGGGCGGATCCAGTTACTTCAGGGGTTCCGAGATGGAGCGCCTCTACCGGGATGTCCTGGCGGGTATCTTCCATCCATCCAATGACGAATCCGCGCACAACACGGTGGCCAACGCATGGTTGGGGCCGTTGGAGGACCAGGGGGCCTGACCGCGCCTAGACGGTTCGCTGCACGGAATAGACCTTGCGGCGGAGCCAGAAGCGCCTGCCACCGCCAACGTAGAGCACGCTGCGTTCGAGCTCCCACTTGCCATACTCGGAATGTTCGGCGAGCCGGCGGCGGGCATCGGGCAGCGAATCGTCAGGTCCTACCGTCAGGACGAGGTACTCGTACTGACGTGCATAATCTCGTTGGCGCTCCACGGAGCTACCCGGAAATTGTTCTCTCATCCCTCTCCATTTTCGTCCTTTTCCGGCTAACGTGAAGTCATGAGCATCGATCCGCGTGTCGCGCTTCAATCATTGACCGCCGCCCTTGAAGAGCACCTGGCCGCCGCATCCGCCCGGCGCGGTGAGGGCGACCCCAACGTCGAGGCCGCATTTTTCGGCGTGGCCGATGCCTTCGAAGTTTATGAGGACGCACTCTATGAGGCGTATTCCGAAGTTACTCCGCTGCAGGTCTTCGACGACGAGGAGGAAGACGACGAGGAGATCTCCGACGAAGACCTCGAGATCGTCGAGGACTGAATATCCGACGAACCGGCCGCCCTCGGG
Organism: Paenarthrobacter sp. A20; assembly: GCF_024168825.1. Taxonomy (NCBI): domain Bacteria; kingdom Bacillati; phylum Actinomycetota; class Actinomycetes; order Micrococcales; family Micrococcaceae; genus Paenarthrobacter; species Paenarthrobacter sp. A20. The sequence goes on from NZ_JALJWH010000001.1 coordinate 3,636,842, forward strand.
TGGCCGGTTTTTTTGTGCCGCTGTGGTCATTTCAGTGGTGGTTCCGGCCCGTGTTTCCGCGGTTTATCGTCCTCCAGGCACGTAGTCCCGTCAACGCCAGCTAGGTACTTGCACGTAGGGGCCATAGGTAATCCTGCGCAAAGTTGAGTATCGACTACTGGTGCGCCTCCGGTCGGCCGCAGCTTCACTGATAGGTAGGCAACGGCAGGTCTCCAAAGAAGGCTGACATGGTAAAAGTTCCAGTCTTGCGTTTAGGCAAGGTAGCGGCACCCAAAGGTGCGGCCCATGCCCCCGCGGGGTCGGCCTTCCCGGTTCAACCCGTCGTCGCCGACGTCAATCCGCCTGTGTCTCCCTGGATTGGCAAGTCCGCTGCTGCACAGCGGACTGAAAAGGCGGGACTGGCGGCGCTGAGGCCGGATGTCACCCTGGACCTCGTGCTGCCGCCAGTCACCCACCGCCGCCCGCGGGCAAAGGCTCCCCACAAGGACCGCTTGACGTGGACACGCCTCCTGACCAACAGCCTCCGCCTGGCTGACACGGCCTTGGTTGCCGGCGCCGTCATTGCCGGACTCGTCGTGAATACAAACGGAATGGCCCTGGTGGCCGGCAGTCCTGCCCAGCCAAGACACCTGGTGCTCGGATTGATTCTTGGGGTCGTATGGCTGGCGGCCCTGGAGGTATACAGGACCCGCGATCCCAAAGTTCTGGGCGTCGGTCCCGAAGAGTACAAGCGCGTACTCTCGGCAAGTTTCCGGGTCTTCGGATTCCTCGGCATCGTAGCGGTGGTTTTCCGTTTGGAGGCCGTCAGCTCCTTTGTCCTCATTTCCTTGCCCCTGGGCCTGGTAGCCCTGACGGGCAGCAGGTGGGGTTTCCGCCGGTGGCTAAGCCACGAGAAGTCACGCGGACGTTGCCTCTCACGCGCGATCGTGGTGGGTGAGCCCCAGGACGTCAGGTACGTCATCAAGCAGATCAATCGGAAGTCCGGTGCTGCCTACGACATCCTTGGCGCCTGCCTCCCCGGGGCGCGCCGCGGCACTGTCCTTGCGGTGGACCACCTGCGCGTCCCTGTCTTGTCTTCGATCTACGGTGTTGCCAACACTGTCCGGCAGACCGGCGCCAATGCGGTGATCGTGGCCGGGCCAGTGCCTGGTGGAAACCAATTCATCCAGGAGCTCGGTTGGCGGCTGGAGGAGAACGCCGCCGAATTGGTCCTGGCCGCGACCCTGACCAACGTCGCCGGGCCGCGCATCCACTGGCGGCCCGTGGAAGGGCTGCCACTGATGCATGTGGATATTCCGCACTACTCCGGAGGCAAGCACACGTTGAAGCGGCTCATGGACATCACGGTATCGGCAACCGCCTTGCTGGTCCTGGCGCCGGTCCTTCTCGTCCTTGCCGTGATCGTCCGCGCAGACAGTCCCGGGCCTTTCCTGTTCAGGCAGGAACGGATCGGAAAGCAAGGTACCACTTTCCAGATGCTGAAGTTCCGTTCCATGGTGGTCGACGCCGAAGCCCATCTGGATGCACTCAGCAACCAGGACGAGGGCGCGGGCGTGCTTTTCAAGATCCGCGGCGACCCACGCGTCACCCGCTGCGGCCGGTGGATGCGGAAGTACTCCCTGGATGAACTGCCGCAGTTCTGGAACGTCCTGGTAGGAAACATGAGCCTGGTGGGGCCCAGGCCGCCGCTGTCCCGGGAGGTCAGCGGCTACGAGCGCCACACACACCGCCGGCTGCTGATCAAGCCGGGGATCACTGGGTTGTGGCAAATCAACGGACGCTCCGACCTTCCGTGGGATGAGGCAGTCCGGCTGGATCTCTACTACGTGGAGAACTGGTCAATAGCGGGGGACTTAATGATCATGTGGCGGACCTTCCGGGCCATGACCCGGCCGTCCGGCGCCTACTAGTGAAAGTCACGCATTACCTGACAAGAACCGCGCTATCACACAGAAGTCGAGTGGGAAATGAGCATACGAACTATTCCATCAGGACAACTGAACGGCCACGCACTGCGGCCACAGCTTCGCATTGCAGTGGTCGGGGCAGGGTACTGGGGACCTAATCTCGCCAGAAACTTGAAGGCCAGCCCCGACTGGGACCTGGTGGCCATTTGTGACCTCGACGTCGAACGTGGCCTAAGGCTCGCCGAGACGGTTGGTGGCGTGGCCGTCGTCGAGTCCTTGGACGAACTCCTGGACACGTACAACCTGGACGCCATCGCAGTGGCGACGCCGGCACACACCCATCACGGCGTCGTGATGACTGCGCTGCGCGCCGGCAAGCATGTGCTGGTGGAAAAACCGCTGGCTGACAGCCGCGCCAAGGGCCTGGAAATGGTGGAGGAAGCCAAAGCCAGGGGACTGGTACTAATGGCGGACCACACCTACTGCTTTACCCCCGCTGTCCTGAAAATCCAGGAGCTCGTGGCCAGCGGCGCGTTGGGCGACATCCTGTATGTCGACTCCGTCCGTATCAACCTGGGACTCGTCCAACCGGACGTCAATGTCTTCTGGGACCTGGCTCCCCATGACCTCTCCATCCTGGACTTCGTCCTGCCCGGCGGGTTGCACCCCACCGAGATCGCCGCCCACGGAGCGGATCCGCTGGGTACCGGCAGGGACTGCGTGGGACATTTGACCTTCGGCTTACCCAACGATGCCATGGTGCACATCCATGTGAACTGGCTCAGCCCCACCAAGATCAGGCAAATGATCATCGGTGGGTCAAAGAGGACCCTCGTCTGGGACGACCTCAATCCGCAGCAACGCCTCAGCGTCTACGACCGTGGCGTCAGCCTGGAACACCAGCCGCGGTCGGCCGCTGACAAGAGGACTTCGGCCATCTCCTATCGCCTTGGCGACACGTGGTCCCCGGCGCTTCAGGAAAGAGAGCCCTTGGGCCAGGTGGTGGCCGAGCTGGCTTCTTCCATCCGGAACCACACCATGCCCCGTACCAGCGGTGAGTCCGGGCTCCGGGTCCTTTCTGTCCTTGAAGCAGTGACCCAAAGCCTGAGCACGGACGGGCAGTCCACCGTGGTGGCCGGCAACGAGGTCAATCTCCAGGTCGCGCGGTGAAAGAGCTGCTGGGGGCCAACATCCTGGTCACAGGCGGTGCCGGAACCATAGGGTCCACCCTTGTTGACCAATTGCTCGACGCCGGTGCGGCGCACGTTGACGTCCTGGACAACCTCGTGCGCGGACGCCTGGCGAACCTTGACGGGGCCTTGGCCAGCGAACGCGTTCAATTGGTGCAAGGGGACCTGCGGGACCGCGACCTGGTACACGGGCTCACCCGCGGCAAGGACCTGGTCTTTCACCAGGCAGCCATCCGCATCACCCAGTGCGCCGAGGAACCGCGGCTTGCACTCGAAGTGCTGGTCGACGGGACGTTCAACGTTGTGGAGGCTGCCGCCGAACACAAAGTGGACAAGCTCATTACGGCCTCCAGTGCCTCCGTCTATGGCATGGCGGAAGACTTTCCCACCAGGGAAAGCCACCATCACCACAACAACGACACCTTCTACGGTGCGGCGAAATCGTTCAACGAAGGCATGGCCAGGAGCTTCCGGGCGATGTCCGGCCTGAACTACGTTGCCCTACGGTACTTCAACGTCTACGGGCCGAGGATGGATGTCCATGGCCTGTACACCGAGGTGCTGGTCCGCTGGATGGAAAGGATCGTTGACGGCCTCCCGCCCGTGATTTTCGGCAGTGGCCAGCAAACCATGGATTTCATCCATACAGCCGATGTGGCCCGGGCCAACGTCCTGGCAGCAGTCAGCGACGTGAACGAAGGGGTCTACAACGTGGCCAGCGGCACCGAAACCAGCCTGGCCGAACTGGCACATTCGTTGCTGTCCGTCATGGATTCCCCGCTGCACCTTGAACATGGGCCGGAAAGGGCAGTCAACGGCGTGGCACGCCGATTGGCGGACACTTCAGCCGCACGCGAGCACCTCGGATTCGAGGCTGCGGTCGGCTTGGAAGATGGACTGCGTTCGCTGGTTTCCTGGTGGCGGCCGCTCCGTGCAGAGATTGCCGCTGCACGGACTGCCAACGGACCAGCTGCTCCTGTCGTTGGTGCGCGATGACTACTTCCGAAACCCGATTGGCACGCATCGACGTCATGAAGCCGTGGCTCGGCGAGGAGGAAGCCCAGGCGGTGGCTGAGGTCATTGCTTCTGGATGGGTTGCCCAAGGACCCAAAGTACGGCAGTTCGAAGATGCCTTCGCCGCGGAACAGCAGGCAGGATTCGCTGTGGCAACTTCCAGCTGCACCACGGCCTTGCACCTGGCGCTGGCCGTCCTGGATGTTGGCCCGGGCGATGACGTGGTGGTCCCTTCGTTCTCCTTCATTGCCACGGCCAACGCAGCCACGTACGTGGGAGCGCGTCCGGTGTTTGCCGACGTCGACCCCCTCACCGGATGCCTGACAGCCTCAACAGTGGAGGCCGCCCTGACGCCGGCCACCAAGGTCGTCATAGCCGTCGACCAAGGAGGGGTGCCCGTTGATCTGGCCCCCCTCCGGGCATTGTGCGACCCCCTTGGCATCACGGTGGTCGAAGACGCTGCCTGCGCCATCGGCTCCCAATACCAAGGCCGTCCTGTTGGGTCAGGCGCAGACGTAGCCGCGTGGTCATTCCACCCCCGCAAAATACTCACCACAGGAGAGGGCGGAATGCTCTCCACCTCGCGGAAGGAACTGGCCGACAGGTCACGACGCCTCCGTGAACACGCCATGAACGTCTCTGCCGCTGACCGGCATGCCAGCGTCCTGTCACCCGCTGAGGAATACCTCGAGGTGGGGTTCAACTACCGCATGACCGACATGCAGGCGGCCGTCGGACTTGTCCAGCTGGGTCGGCTGCGGAGGGCCGTACAGCGCCGACGGGAGCTCGCAGCAACCTACGCAAATGCGTTCGCGGGCATCGAAGGCCTCCGGCTGGTCAGCGACCCGGACTATGGGATCAGCAACTTCCAGTCCTGCTGGCTTGAGGTTGGTCCAGGATTCCCAGTGGGCCGTGACGGGTTGCTGTCCGTCCTGGCCGAGGACGGCATCTCGGCCCGACGCGGCATCATGGCCGCGCACCGCCAACCGGCGTACGCGGGCAAAGACACCGGCAACGTCGCACTGGACGCCACTGAATGGCTGACGGACCACACACTCATCCTGCCCCTGTACCACCAACTCGCATTGCATGACCAGGTCCGCGTCATCGATTCCGTACTTCGGGCCGCGGGTCGATTGACATGAGTGAACTCCTCCTCATCGCAGCAAGTGGCCTGGCCAGGGAGGTCCTGGCCATGGTCCGCAGCAGCGGGCCGTTCGACGTCATTGGAATCCTCGACGACGACGAAGACAAACTGGGGCGCGTGGTGGATGGCGCCCATGTCCTTGGCCCCATCCGTGACGCCTTGAAGTTCCCCCACGCTCTGCTGCTGATCTGCATCGGATCCGGGGCCGGCCGGGAAAGCGTCGTGATGCGGCTCAGGACCCTCGGGCTGGACGAAGACCGCTACGCCACAGCCATTGACCCTTCCGTCCAGGTGCCCGAAGGTTGCCTGATTGGACGGGGCAGCATCCTCCTGGCACATGTGAGCATGACCGCGTCCGTGACCATCGGCAACCATGTGGTGGCAATGCCGGGAGTCACGTTCACCCACGACGACGAGATCAGCGACTTCGCGACCTTCGCCTCAGGCGTGTCACTGGGCGGGAACGTCCACATCGGCCGGGCTGCCTACATCGGGATGAACGCCAGTGTCCGCGAGCGCACCTCCGTCGGAGCGAATGCAACCATTGGCATGGGCGCGGCCGTCCTGACCGATGTTCCTGATGACGAGACCTGGGCAGGCGTTCCGGCACGTGTGATCAGGCGGGGGAATTCTCCCGCGTTGGAGGGCATCCAATGAAACTGATGCGGCCTGTCGCCTTGCAGCACTCAACGAGCGTTTCGGTGGTGGTCCCGTGCTACAACTACGGGCGGTACCTGCCTGACGCTCTGGCCAGCGCGTTGACACAGGAGGGCGTGGACGTTGAGGTCATCGTGGTCGACGACGCATCCACCGATGGCAGCGCCGCCGTTGCATGGCGTCTGGCGTCGGAGGATCCGCGCATTAGCGTGGTTCTCCACGAGAAAAACCAAGGGCACATCGCCACGTACAACGACGGACTCTCCAGGGCCCGGGGGCGCTACGTTACCCTCCTCTCCGCCGATGACGTGATCGCTCCGGGCGCCTTGGCGCGGGCTGCAGCGTTGATGGAGGCCAACCCGCGGGTGGGAATGGTCTATGGCCTGCCCAAGGATTTCACCGATCAGCCGCCGCCCGTTTCCACGCATGAGCACGCCACGTGGAGTGTGTGGGAGGGGAAACAGTGGATTTCCCTCGCGTGCACCCGCGGAAGAAACTTCATTCTCTCCCCGGAAGTGGTCATGCGGACCGACGCCGTGCTCAGCGTCGGCGCCTACAGCACCACGCTGCCGCACTCCGGGGACCTGGAGTACTGGCTGCGGGCCGCAGGCTCCTGGGATGTCGGACGGATCAATGGTCCGGTGCAGGCGTTCTATCGGGTCCACGGAGCCAACATGCATCAAACCGAGTTCGCGGCGGCCGCCGTGGACCTCAAACACCGGCTGGATGCCTTCCGCGTCCTTGAGGACCCCCGCTTTCCGACGAACCCCAAGAGCCGGGCACGGCAGTTGCAGCGGGCTAAATATGCACTGAGCAGGGAAGCTGCGCACCTGGGGTTCAGGGAGATCAACAGGGGCGGGTCAATGGAGGCCGCCGTTGAGCTGCGGAAGTTCATCGAGTGCCTGCACGAGGTTCCTGGCAACATCCATAGGGCCAACGCGTTACAAGCCAGGATCACCCGCGGTGCCCGTGGTCGGAAACCAGGGGTCGGGAGGCAGGCTGCCGAGTTTGCACGGGGCCAACTGGACCGGGTCCGTTGGCGTATCTGGGCCATGACGGGAATCTCGTGACCGAGGTGCGCGGTCAGGACCGCACGCTGGGCAACCGGGCTGCGAGCGCCACGCTCTGGGGCGGGGTCAACATGGCCCTGGGCAGGGTCGTCCAGTTTGCCACCACCATCATCGTGGCCCGCATGATCGCTCCGGAACACTTCGGGGCGCTCGCGGTAGCAATTGTGGTCCAAACGATCGCCACGAACATGGCCGAGCTTGGAGCCACTGCAGCGCTTGCCCGGGGCAACGGCGACCCGGACAAGATTGCTCCTACTGTCTTCTCCATTGCACTGGTGACCAGTGGCGTCATGACAGCGGCTGCTGTTGCCCTCGCGCCTGCTTTGGCGGCGGCTTTTGATGACCCGGCCGCGACCCCGGTGATCCAGGTGTTGTCAATCACCATCCTCCTGCAAGGCATTGGCGCTGTGCCTTCGACCATGGTGTGGCGGGAGTTCCTGCAAAAGCCGCGTGTCGTCGTCGACCTCTGCAGCCTGGTGACCGTGCTGGTGCTTGTGGTTCCCATGGCTTTGGACGGTTGGGGTGCCATGGCGCTCGCCTGGTCCAGGGTCGGTGGCCAGCTTGTTGCCATGGCCGGGTATTGGATCATCACGCCGAAGAGGTACGCACCGGGCTTTGACCGTTCAGTGGCCGTGGAGATCCTGCGCCTGGGCATGCCGCTTGCCATGGCCAACCTTGTGGTATTCGTGACGCTGAACGTGGACTATCTGATGATTGGGCGGATGCTGGATCCGACGGCACTGGGCCTGTATCTCCTTGCATTCAACCTGGCAGGCCTGCCAAGTTCAGTGATCACGGCTGTTATCCGCGCCACCGCGGTGCCTACGTTCGGCAGGCTCTTCGCAGAGGGGACGCTCGGGCCCCTGGCGGCCAGGTTTGTCACGGGCGTCTCCTACTGCGCTTTTCCGATCTCGGCGATGGTGATCGCACTGGCCCATCCGCTGATCGTGACTGCCTATGGTGGGGCCTGGGCGCCGGCGGGAATTGCGCTTGCGACGCTGGGAGTATTCGGCGCCACCAGGATCCTTGTGGAGCTCTTTGCTGACTTGAGCGTCGGGGCAGGCCGGACCGTGTGGCTCTTTTGGGTCCAGGTAGCCTGGCTTGCCGCCCTCACGCCGGCCCTTTTCCTTGGCGTCACGTGGTGGGGAATTGCCGGGGCTGGGATCGCCCACGCAACAGTGGCCTGCCTGGTGGTCATTCCCCTGTATGTACACTCCCTCACATCAGTACTGCAGACCACTGCCTGGCAGCTGCTTCGTGGAAGCATCCCACCTCTGGCGGCTGCCACAGTGGCTGGGACCGCTGCCTGGCTGGCTACCCAGGGGATGGCCAATCCGGGCGTCGCCCTGGCAGCAGGCACCCTGGTGGGCTCGACTTTGTACGTACTCCTGACGTTCCGCCAGGGCAAGCAGCTGGTGACGGACGTTCGTGGTTTGCTTCAGGCCAAGGGTGCAGCGTCCGCACCGTCACATGCCGGCACAGCGGGAAGCGCGGGCACGCCGTGAAACCCAAGGCATTGGTGACAGCGCGCCTCGTCGCGAAGCGGCTTCGCAGGGATGGCTTGCGGCCCGTGGCACGCACCGTAGCGGCCAAGGCCGTGAATGCCGCTGTGGGTGCCTGGCATCTGGCCGAACCGGGCCTTCCCTTGCGGGAGGAAGACATCGTGGACCCGCAGTCCCGATTGCAGTCACCAGTACTGCAGTCATCACCGGTACCCGCCAGGACCGGCCGCCTCCGGGTTGGTTGGGTCTGCACACCCCCTGCCCCCGGCTCCGGGGGTCACACCACCTTCTTCCGAATGGTTGAGGAGATGGAAGAACGCGGCCACCTCTGCACCCTGTTCCTTTACGACCCCCACGATGACGACATCAGCCGTCACGAAGAGACCATCCGAAGCCACTGGCCGGCGCTGCGTGCCGGGGTTCGCAGCGCCACAAATGGGATGGAAGGGGTGGACGCCATTATTGCCAGTTCCTGGCCCACGGCACACGTTGCCGCGGGAAGGGCACCCGGCGGCGTCCACCTCTTCTATTTCATCCAGGACTACGAGCCATACTTCTATCCGCGCGGATTCCTTTACGCGCTGGCAGAGGACAGCTACCGCCTTGGACTGACCAACGTGGCCCTCGGCGGGATGATTGGCGAGGTCATGCAAGCAGAACTGGGCGAACCCCCTCACGCTGTGGTTCCTTTCGGCTGCGACACGGGCACGTACCGACTACTCAAGCCCCCACCACGCAACGTCCGTGCCGGAGTGGTCTACTACGCCAAAAGGAAGGTCGACCGGCGCGGCTATCTGCTGGCCAAGCTGGCTTTGGAACGCTTCCATGCGCTCCACCCCGAACAGGAGATCCACATCTACGGAGACACCGTTACCGGGTGGGATATTCCGGTGACGAACCACGGCAACCTCACGCCTAATGAATTGAATAGCCTTTACAACCGCACCATTGCCGGCCTGGCTATTTCCTTCACCAACATCTCCCTGGTCCCCGGGGAACTCCTCGCAGCAGGAAACGTGCCAGTCCTGAACCATTCCGCCTTTGCCTCAGGACTGCTCAGGGATCCCGACGCCGTGTGGGCACCTGCCACCCCGACCGGGTTGGCCACCGCGCTCGCAGAAGTTGTCGGCGCCCCCGGCATCGAGGAACGCGCCCAAACCATCGCGGGCAGGAAGCGTCCCGACTGGTCCAAAACACGTGAAGAATTCGCCCGTCTGCTGGAAAACTCATGCGCGTCCATGCCTCACCAGGCGCCCTTGCATTCACTGCGCGGAGGCCGGGCATGAAGCGGATGAAGAAGTTTCTCGTGTTCCCTCCGGCCAGGGAAATACAAACCGGAGATCTTGATGGCACCTCGGGGGACGCCAATCATGTGGGCCTCCTGCTTAAATTCGCAGCCTTCGGAATCTTTTTCTTCCCCTCCAACATGGTGGTGAAGCCAATAGGCGCAGTGGGCACCGTTCCCATCATGTTGGCCCTCCTGCTTCTGGTATTTTGGCTCTGCTCGGCCCTTTTCGGACTGCACAATCCACTGAAAAGCAGCCATCCGGGACGGCTCGGGCTGGGAATGCTATGGGTGGGAACGTGCGCGTCCTATGTGGCACTGTTCTCCGGCTTCACCGGCAACACCAATGTTTCCGCCCAGGCCGCGGCAGACCGATGGCTGATCCTGATCCTCGCATGCGGTGGGATAGTCCTGGTTGCCACTGAGGCAGTCCGCACCCTCAACGACGCCATGTCACTGGTGCGGGCAATCCTTGCCGGGGCCTTCTTTTGCTGCCTCATTGCCTTGGTCCAATTCCTTTTCCGTGTCAACCCGATGCTGTGGGTCCAGGAGGCAATGCCCGGATTCACGGATAACGGCGGAAACACGGCATTCCAAGTACGCGGGCTGATGACACGCGTCGCAGGCAGCACCTTCCACTCCATTGAACTGGCGGTAGTTTGCGCCATGTTGCTGCCCTTGTCGATCTGGCGGGCAATCTACGACAGGACCGGCCACAAATGGCTGCACTGGACGGGTACAGGCTTGCTGGTTGTCGCCATCGCCTCAACCGTTTCGAGGTCCGGTGTCCTGGGACTGTTCCTGGGGATGGTGGTGTTCATCCCGTTCCTGCCCCGCTCAGCACGGCGATGGGCAGTAGTAGCAGCCCCGGCAGCCATGGCGGCACTTTTTGTGGCAATCCCAGGACTTGTGGGAACCCTGACGTCCTCTTTCACCGCCGGGGACAGCGACCCCTCACTCACAACGCGCACCAACAACTACCCACGCGTGGCCGAGATGTTCGGTGAACTGCCCTTCCTGGGGCTTGGACCCGGAAACTACATGCCGGAGAACGCCCTCTACATCTTGGACAACCAGTACCTCAACTCCCTGGTCACCCTGGGCCTGGTGGGCTTCATCGGCATGGTGGCCTATCTCGTCCTGCCGGCCATGTCATCGTTCATCGCAGCGCGCGCTTCCCGGATCCCACCCCTCCGCTGCCTCGCCGGGGCAGTGGCAGCTGCAGGTGCGGTGGCCGCCGGTTGCTCGCTGACCTTCGACTCGATGGCATTTCCCGTGTTTGCCCTGATGTACCCCTTCATCATTGGCCTCGGAGGAGGCGCATGGATCATGATCCGCCGTGAAATCGAGCTACGGGAAACTACTGCTCCAGAGAAGAACAACAGCGGCCCGCCCCTGTACAGACTCAACCGAAAACCTTCCACTCCGAATGTCGAGGCGATCACATGGACCCGGTAGCAGTCATCAAGACGTTGTGGCACCACAAATTCATAGTGCTGCCTGTCCTGCTGGTGACGGCACTGGCAGCCATCTACGTGTACTCCTTTGCCCCGCGATCGTATGAGGCGAAGGCAACGTATGCGATCGTCAACCCAAAGATCCCTACTGCTGCCGAGTTGGAGAAGAATCCCGAGCTGAATTCCCTCAATTCGGACAACCCGTACCTTCGATCAGCGGATTCATCACTGATTGCCCAAGTAGTGGGCACACGGCTGAACGACGATACAACCGGGGATGCCCTCCTTCGGGACGGACTGAGCACGGACTTCACCGTCCAGCGCCCGCCGGCCTCGTTCCTGATCGAAATTTCGGCGGCTTCAGAGAGCAAGGACAAGGCTGTTGCCACGGTAAAGGCCCTCGGCTCCAGGCTGGAAGCGGACCTCCTGGCCATCCAGTCAATCAATGGAGCCAATGAACGCTTCCTGTACACATCGCTGATGGTTGCCGCTCCCGACAACGCCACCGAGCAGTTTTCCAGCCGCCTCCGCTCGCTGATCGTTGTACTCGTGGCCGGGATTGTGCTCACCTTCGGCGCTGTGTCCATAGCCAGGGGCCTGGAGTCGTCACGTTCGCGGGCCCGTTCTGCGGCGCCGGCAGGGGAGCGGCGCAAGAAGTCCCGCCGCCCGCAGGACCACAAGGACGAGGACCCCAACGGCCGGCCCACCCTCCCCGGCCTCGAAGAGCTCACAGTCCAGGACGTCCTGAAACCCGCGCCAGCAGATCAGTTCTTCGCCGCCAATGGGCCGTTGAGTGAATCCCTGCGGTCCCACAGCAACGGCAAGTCGCCCATAAAGGAAACATCCGCCTGAAAGGCAACCAGTGAAACCAAGGACAGCAGGCATCCTGGGGGGAACTGTCCTCGCCAGCCTTGTCATAGCGGTCGCTGCCGCAAGCGGCGTTCCACCCTTCACTGGGCCGGACACACCCAACGGCGGTCCACCCACCACTCCAGCAAGCACTCCATCGGGTTTTGACGGAGTGGTGTTGCGCCCCGTCGATGGCGGCGCGGACTATTACGCACAGTTCAGCGGCAGCCTCCCCGCCGATCCAGCGTATTTCCCCATCGCCGTATGGTTCGAAAGTGTCCTGGACCAAGCGAATATCGCCTTGGACAAGGAAGCCGGGCTCAACACCTACGTCGAGCTAACCGCCAATTCCGACCTCCAACTGGTCAAGGCGTCTGGCATGTACGCCATCCCCACCTTCAATTCCGCAGATGCCTCAGGCTTTGCCCTCAGCGACGAAGTGGACATGTGGGCAGGACCGGGCAGCGCCCCGTGGACAGGCAAATATCCCGGCGAAGGGCCCCTCTGCGTGCCGGAGGCAAGCAAATGCGGCTACACCGTCCAGAAGGAACGCCGCGCAGTAGCACCACAAGGAGCCATGCTGTATGCCAACTACGGCAAGGGCGTGGCCTTCTGGCTTTCCGATGAGGAGTCCGTGGAGTTCTTCAAAGGCATCCAGGACGTTGTCTCGGCTGATACCTACTGGTTCACCGACCCCAGTATCTGTGCCAAAGGTGAAGGCGGCGCGATCGTCGGGTACACACGAGACCTCACACAGGAAGAATGCAGGCTCGCCGCTAACTACGGCTGGACCATCGAACGCATCCGAAAACTGCAGGCAGGCGGAAACACTACGCCCATCTGGGCCTTCGTGGAGGCCGGACACCCCTTCAAGGACTCGCCCAACGCCACAACCATCAGCGCTCCCGAAATCCGTGCAGCGGTATGGAGCAGCCTGATCCACGGCGCCCGCGGCGTGATCTACTTCAACCACAACTTCGGGGGCGACTGCATCTCCCAGCACGTACTCCGTGACTGCGGCGCGCTGGTCAGGCCAACAGTAACGGCACTGAACAAACAAATCTCAGAGCTTGCACCCGTCCTCAACGGGCCCTTCCTCGACGGCGCCACCACGGCCACCGGCCCAGTGGACTTCACCACCAAACTGCACGACCACAAGGTCTACATCTTTGCCGGCGCCAACAAGGAGGCCGGCGGGCAGGCAACCTTCCACGTCCAGTGCGGCGGGAGCACCGCCGTCGTCCTCGACGAGAACCGGACCATTCCCGTGGTGGACGGCAGTTTCACAGACACCTTCTCCGACGGAAACGCCGTGCACCTCTACCGTGTCGAAGGCGGCGGGAGCTGCGGCTTCTGACTAGCGGCTGCTGTCGTCCCGCTCCCAGGCGGCAGCAGGCTTGCGAACCAACAGCGGACGACGGCGGCCCGCAGCAGCGAAGACGGCGTAAACGGCGGCGTCAACTGCAGAAAACGGACCCCTGACGGAGGAAAGCAGTTCACGCACAGTCCGGGACGTCGTCGCCGAATCCTGCCCGTCCTGCTGCGCATTTCCCCGATAGCTCCGCCGCAGGACAGCAAGCAGGGACACCCTGGTCCGCGGCGTCCTCACCACCACAGGCTCAGTGGGCAGGACTGCCTTCTCCTCCGCTGCGAAGAGCCGGTCCACGTAGTAGTCATCCCCGGTCAGGGCCGGAAACGCGCCCAGTCGATCATGCCCGTCCCTGCTGAGGGCGTACGCCCCCGCACCCCAAAGGCCTTGGGCGTTGCCGGGTACCCGGCTCCTGGCCCTGTAATAGGACCGCACCAGCGCAGAAGCACCTCTGGTGTCATACCGGAAGGCCGGACGGGCAGCCAGCAGCGGCCCGCCGTCAAGGGCCTTCAGGACCGACTCGAGGGCCCCGGTGCTGACCTCGATGTCCGCGTCCAGGTATAGGCGGGGCCAACGGTTCGTCGCCTGATCTGCGGCATTCAAAGCCTCGGTCTTGGAAGCAGCATCCAGGGACAGGACCCGCACGCCCGGGAACGTCGACGCAATGGCCTCCGTCCCATCGGTACAGCCATTACACGCCACAATGACCTCAACAGAGCCCCACGCCATCACGCCCTTCAACGACTCAAGGGTCCTGGCGATTACAGCGGCCTCATTATGCGCGGGAATGATGACGGCGCCCGATGGTGGCGGCTCGTCCGACACGGGGGACTGCCCACCGCGGGTGGCATGAGGCAACCCCTGCCACCGCCTCCGGTCAAGCACAGCCAGGGCAGCCCCACGGTGCCCAGGCTTATGGAGACGGACAAGTTCCGAAACCAACACCGCCGCAGTGAACGCCGCCAGCGTGCGTCGACCGCAATACTTCGCCGCATACCGAACCCGATTGACAGACATCAGCGCCGTCAACTGCGGCGACGTCCCGGAGCCCCCGCGTTCATGCCACATCCGGGCGGAAGGCTCAAACCAGATCGAACGTCCCGTCTCCCGAACCCGCCTGCAATAGTCCGTCTCCTCCGAATACAGGAAAAACTGCTCGTCCCAGTCACCCACGTCCCTTGTCGCATCCGCACGGATCAACAGCGCCGCACCCGTCGCCCAATCAACACAGTGTGCATAGTGGTAACTCTCAGGATCAAAATCCATCTCGGACAACCACCCGGGCCTGCCCTGCACCCGGCCGCCCAGGGCCGCATCCCCCAGCGCTCGCAGAACGCCCGGTTCGCGGCGCAGCGACGGGTACACGCTGCCGTCGTCGTCCAGAAGGACCGGAACTACCATTCCTGCGCCGGAGAGTGCCATTCTTCGGCGCAGGGCAGCAACCGCTCCGGGCTCCACGCGCAGGTCCGGGTTGAGGATGAGGTAGGCATCCGCTGCTCCGGCCATTCGCATAGCGGCATTGATTCCGCCCGCGTATCCAAGGTTCCCTCCGGTGCTCACGGCGACGACGTCAGGATGCCGGGCCAGTTCGGCCATGGTGAGGTCATCGGGGGAATTATCGGCCACCACCACTTTCAGTGACTGCTCCTTTGTTTCCCCACGCAGGCTGGAGACCAAGGCCTGGACGTCGTCGGCATTGTTGTAGGTCACTACAATCACGGCGACGTCGGCCATTGACGCTGCCGGCAGGAACGATCCCGGACCACGGCTGGGCCCGTGCTCCGGGACGGCTGGGGCTTTGGTCCCAGGGATCACGTCCCTCGAACCGGGCACCGAAGAGGGCAACGCTGCAGTACTGGACATCCGCAGGGTGAAGTACGCCTGCGGTCCGTCCACCAGGTATCGCCGGGCCAGGCGTCGTGGTTCAAGCATCAATCGCCAGGCCCATTCCATGCCGTGGGTACTGACCCATACCGGGGCGCGCGTGATCCGGCCCGCGAGGAAGTCGACAACGGCACCGAACGCGAGCAACACCTTGGCCCCCGTCAGCTGCCCGTACTCGGCAATCCAGAGCTCCTGCCGTGGTTTGCCCAAGCCCACCACCAGAATGTCCGCCTCGGAGGCGGCAATCTCGGCTGCCAAACGCGAGGATGCGCTCACATCACCAAGCACTGAACGCTCAGGTGCCCACCAACCTGCAACTGCCAGACCGGGACGCTCCTGGCTGAACCTGTTCCGGATGAGTTCCTGCGACTGGGGGCTTCCGCCCAGGAATCCCACGCGGAGACCACGGCGTACGGCCTGGTCCAGCAATGGTCCCACGAGGTCGCTGCCGGCCAGGCGGGGCCAAGCAGAGCCGGTGATCCGCCCGGCTTCGGCAACCAACGGCGCACCATCGAGCAACGTCAACCATTCCACTGGTCCTGGCTGGTCCAGCGTGCCGCTCCACCGGCTGCCACGGCCGAAATGCTGGATGTGGTCCAAGTTTGCCGAGCAGACTCCCAAGGGCTTGGCTTCACCGTTATGCGCACGGCCCAGGATTTCACTCACTGCCTTGTCGAAGTCCATGAGTTTCACTGGTGCTCCGCCCAGGTTCACCCATTGCTCTGCCCCGGATTGTTCCGCGAATTGGTCACTGGCAGTGGCTTGGTCGCTGGCAACCGGTCCCTTGGGCGCCGTGAGCAGCAGCGCTGTATCGTCGGCATCGATGGCGGTGGAACGGTGGGGGAGTGCGCCTCGTCGGGGCGCTATCTTTGGCAGCAGCATTCTCGGCTCTCCAGGCTTCGGGGTCCAGCTCAGGGCAGAATAATTGAGCCGGCGATCCAATGCTGCTGCACTGCTTGGATCGCCGTGGACAGCAAATGCTGCCCAACCAACTTGTTCACTTGAGTTGTCTCCCGGCCCTGCCACATTGTGGGCTGCCGTAGGGCAACTTTAGGCCGTTTTGGCGGACTCCGCTAGGGCTCCAGTGCCGCCACATAGTCAGCAAGCCGTGGGGCGGCTGCAGGTGGATCAAAACCGCTGGCTCGAATTCCCGACAGATCCAGCATGCTGCTCCGGGGACGGGGAGCCGTGCCTGGCCCGGAATACGCTGCGGTACTGACGGACTGCACCAAACCGGGGTCGGCCCCGCACAAGCGGTATACCTCCCGTGCAATGTCCGCCCACGACTGCCGTTCGCCGCTGTTGCTGAGGTTGTACGTCCCGTAGGGGGCGTTGGTTTCGAGCAAATGCCGGATGCCCGCCGCGATGTCCGTGGCGAAGGTCAGACGGCCCCATTGGTCATCGACCACCGACGGTGACGTTCCGCGTGCGGCCAGCGCCGCCATGGTGCGCACAAAGTTTCGGCCCTCGCCCACAACCCAGCTGGTCCGCACAATAAAGTGTCGCGGCACCGACGCCACAGCAGCGTCCCCGGCCGCTTTGCTCTGGCCATAGACCCCCAGCGGCGTGGGGTCTTCATCTTCCCGGTGAATGTCCGCCGTGCCGTCGAACACATAGTCGCTGGAGATATGAACCAGCGTCAGCGAATGTTCGACGGCGGTCCTCGCCAACAGGGACACGGCGGTTGCGTTGATTCTCCAGGCAGCTGCCCGGCCGTCGGCGGTCTCTGCAGCGTCCACTCCCGTGAATGCTGCTGCGTTGATGATGGTGGAATACTTCCGCCAGTCAGTTGCCACATACGATGCTTCCAACGTGATGTCGAACTGCTCCCTGTCCGCAAATTCCACAGTTTCGTCACCTGCAAATGCGGTCCGCAGTGCGTTTCCCAGCTGGCCATTTGATCCAAGGACCAGGGTGCGCCGCCGTTTCATGGGTTCCACTCCAGGTAATCGCGGATGATTTCGGTCCTGCGGGGACACGACCGCCTTGTCCAGGGAAATCGGCCACGGGACAGCCACTGCTTCGTCGGCCAAATTCAGGAAGGTGTAATCCTTCTGCGCCTCCGCGCTCCAATGGTCGTTGACCAGGTAGGTGTAGGCGGTGCCGTCCTCGAGCGTCTGGAAAGCGTTGCCTACACCCCGAGGGACGTAGATCGCGTCCTTGGCTGTCAGCTCCGCATAAAACAGTGTCCCAAAGGTGGTTCCTTCCCGCAGGTCCACCCACGCGCCGAAGATTCGTCCGGAGGCGAGGGAAATGAACTTGTCCCATGGTTCGGCGTGAATGCCACGAGTGGTGCCGCGGGCGGCATTGAAGGAAATATTGTTCTGCACCGGGCCGAAATCCGGCAGCCCAAGGTCCGCCATTTTCTTCCGGTGCCAGTTCTCTTTGAACCAGCCCCGGTCATCCCCATGAACCGGCAGCTCAAAAAGCATCAAGCCCGGGATGGGTGTAGCCCTTGTCCGCAATTGCTGTGCCGGCTCCACTGTTCAGTGGCCCTGACCCGCGTACTTGGATTCTGTCCCAGCTTTCTGCGGACGCCACCAATCTTCGTTGTCCCTGTACCACTTCACGGTGTCAGCGATGCCGGCGTCGAAATCCGAGTACCGCGGCGACCAACCAAGTTCCCGCCTCAGTTTGCTCGAATCGATGGCGTAGCGAAGGTCGTGGCCGGGACGGTCACCCACCAGGTCATAGGCATCGCGCGGCTGGCCCATCAGCGAAAGAATCATTTCCACAACCTCGCGGTTGGATCGTTCACCGTCGGCTCCTATCAGGTACGTTTCACCCACGCGGCCGCGTTCGAGAATCGCCACCACGGCCGAGGAGTGGTCCTCTACGTGAATCCAGTCCCGGACGTTGAGCCCATTGCCGTAAAGGCGCGGCCGGGCACCTTCCAGGATGTTGGTGACCTGCCGGGGAATGAACTTCTCCACGTGTTGGTAAGGGCCGTAATTGTTGGAGCAATTGCTGATGGTCGCCTGGAGGCCGAATGACCTGACCCAAGCGCGAACCAACAAGTCCGAGCCTGCCTTCGTAGCCGAATACGGGCTGGTCGGCCGATACACGGAATCTTCAGTGAAGCGATGCGGATCATCCAGGGCCAGGTCTCCGTAGACCTCGTCCGTGGAGATGTGATGGAAACGCTTGCCGTGTTTGCGTGCGGCCTCAATGAGCGTGAAGGTACCCAGCAAGTTCGTGTCAACAAACGGACGGGGTTCCTCCAACGAGTTGTCATTGTGTGACTCGGCCGCAAAATGCACTACAGCGTCCACGGCGGCAGTCAGCGTGTCCACGCTGTCGGCGTCGCAGATGTCGCCCTGGACGAAGTCGAAGCGTTCGGGAGGCAGCCCGGCGAGCGATTCGATGCTGCCCGCATAGGTCAGTTTGTCCAGGACCGTGACATGCAGGCCGGTGTGCTCCATGATGTAGTGGACAAAGTTGCATCCAATGAATCCGGCCCCGCCGGTGACAAGGATTCTCTGCATGGCCCTAGAGTAGCCGCCCGCGGCGAGACTGGGCACAGGTGAGGACGGCTGGTTTGCGAGGAATTGTTCTTGCAGGTGGAACGGGTTCGCGGCTCCACCCCATCACGCTCGGAATCAGCAAGCAGCTGGTTCCCGTGTTCGATAAGCCCATGATCTATTACCCCCTGTGCACGCTGATGCTCGCAGGGATCCGAGACATCCTGGTCATCACGACGCCAGGGGACGCAGCCCAGTTCCAGCGGCTCCTTGGCGATGGATCGCAGTTCGGCATCAACCTCAGCTATGCGGAGCAGCCGACGCCGGACGGCCTCGCCCAGGCGTTCATCCTCGGGGAGGACCACATTGGCAGCGGTAAAGTGGCGCTGATCCTCGGGGACAACATTTTCAACGGCCCCGGCATGGGCAACCAATTGCGCCACTACGCCGACGTCGACGGCGGCGCCATCTTCGGTTACTGGGTCAAGGACCCGTCCGCCTACGGAGTGGTGGAATTCGACGACGACGGCCTGGCCGTTTCCATCGAGGAGAAGCCGGCCGTGCCGAAGAGCAATTACGCCGTCCCCGGCCTGTACTTTTACGACAACAACGTGGTTGCCATGGCGAAAGACCTCCAACCATCCCCGCGTGGGGAACTGGAGATCACGGACATCAACCGCAAGTACATGGAACTCGGCCAGTTGCACGTGCAGAAATTCCCACGGGGTACCGCCTGGCTGGACACGGGAACCTTCAGCGACCTGAACGACGCCTCAAACTACGTCCGCACCACGGAGAACCGGCAGGGCTTGAAGATCGGCGCCCCTGAAGAAGTGGCGTGGCGGATGGGCTACCTGAACGACGACGAACTTCGCCAACAGGCCGCCAAGCTCGCCAAAAGCGGGTACGGGAACTACCTTCTGGACATCCTGGACCGCCAATAGCACCGAATTACGTGGCGGACACGTCTTCGAGGGCGCGGGCAATTTCTGCGGGAAGAACGCTCAATTGCGCGTCCAGTAGTTCTTTGAGTTGCACGGCGTTCCTGGCGCCGACAACAGCTGTCGCAACGCCCGGGCGCGAGAGCAGCCAGCTCAGGGAAACGTCCAGGGGAGACCGCCCCAGTCCGCGGGCAGCCATGGCCACCGCCTCCACCACCCGTGAGGCTTTCGGCTCGAGGTAAGGCTCCACATAGGCTGCGAGACGGCTCTGCGCTGCCCTGGAATCGGCCGGAATCTGCCCGCGGTATTTTCCGCTCAGGACGCCCCGACCCAGCGGCGCCCAGGCCATGAGCCCCAGCCCCGCGTCTTCCACGGCAGGGATCAGTTCCTCCTCGGCCCGGCGCTGAACCAGGGAGTATTCCGACTGGTTTGCCACCAGTGTGAATCCGGCCACGGCGGCGGCTTTGGCTGTCTGCCATCCGTTGTAGTTGGAAATTCCGACGTAGCGGGCCCGGCCGCTGCGTTGGGCGAGTTCCAACGCTGAAAGGGTTTCATCCAAGGGAACATTCGGGTCCCACTCGTGGGCGAACCAGATGTCGATGTAGTCGGTTCCCAGCCTGGCCAGGCTGGCGTCCAGGGCGGACAGCATCGCCCCGCGGGAGGCGTTGATGCTGCGCCTGGAGTCCGACGACGACACCCCGGCTTTGGTGGAGATGACCAGTTCGGAGCGGGCCACCACATCGCCCAGCATGGACCCCAGCATCGCTTCGGCCTGGCCCTGGGCGTACGAGGCTGCGGTGTCAACCACAGTGCCTCCGGCAGCTACGAAGGCGTGCAGCACTTCGGCCGCGTCCTGTTCATCTGTTTCCTGGGCCCAGGACATGGTTCCGAGGGACAAAGAGGACACACGGAACCCGCTGTTTCCGACATAACGCTGCTGCATAGCTGCTAGCTTACGGGCAGTTCCCAGTCTTCATGACGTAGGGTCTATTCACGTGAACTGGATAGAAGCAGCCTTGCTGGGCCTGGTACAGGGCCTCACCGAATTCCTCCCGATCTCTTCAAGTGCGCACCTGCGGATTGTCGGCTCATTCCTTCCGGGTGCCGCTGATCCGGGTGCCGCTTTTACTGCGATCACCCAGCTGGGAACCGAAACCGCGGTCATTGTGTACTTCTGGCGCGACATCGTCAGAATCGTTCGCGCATGGTTTGGTTCCCTGACCGGGAAAGTCGAACGCAGCAACCCGGATGCCCGCATGGGCTGGTTGGTCATTTTGGGCAGCCTGCCCATCATCGTCCTGGGCCTGTTGTTCCAGGACCAGATTGAATCCGTTCTGCGCAGTATGTGGATCGTTGCCACCATGCTGATTGTGTTCGGCATGATCCTGGCTGTCGCCGACGCCATCGGCCGGCAGGACAGAGACCTCACGCAGCTGAGTTACAAGCACGGCATCCTGTACGGCTTCGCTCAAGCCATGGCACTGATTCCCGGTGTCTCCCGGTCCGGCGGCACCATCACGGCGGGCCTGCTCATGGGCTACACCCGTGAGGCTGCTGCGAGGTATTCGTTCCTTCTGGCCATTCCGGCTGTGTTCGGCAGTGGCCTCTACCAGCTCTACAAGACCGTTTCGAATGACGGCCTTTCCGGACCGTACGGGCTTCCTGAGACCGCCTTGGCCACCGTCATCGCCTTTGTCGTGGGCTACATCATCATCGGCTGGTTCCTGAAGTTCGTCTCCACACGGAGTTACCGGCTCTTCGTTTGGTACCGCATCCTCCTCGGCCTGGCGTTGTATGTCCTGCTCGGTTTCAATGTGATCAGCGCCTAGCACTAAGGTTGAGTCGTGAAATCGTGGACCTCCCGCCCTGTTCCTGAGCTGCCCGGCAGCATGCCGCAACTACGACTGTTCGACACAGCCCTTGGCCGCGTCGTGGAGGTTGAACGGCAACCGGAACAATCCATGTACGTCTGCGGCATCACGCCATATGACGCTACCCACATGGGACATGCGGCCAGTTATGTGGCATTCGATCTCCTGAACCGGGCATGGCGCGACGCCGGCATCCGGGTGTCTTACGTCCAGAACGTCACGGATGTCGATGACCCCCTGCTGGAGCGCGCCACCGCCACTGGTGTGGACTGGCGCGACTTGGCGCAGAGCCAGATTGAGTTGTTCCAGACGGACATGGACGCACTCAACGTACTGGCACCAAACCACTACATCGGTGCCGTGGAGGCGATCCCGGACATTGTGCCCGCCATCGAGCGCCTCATTGCCGACGGCGTGGCCTACCGCGTTCAAGGATCCGACGGTGAACCCGACGGCGATGTCTATTACGACGTCGAAATGGCCGGCAAACGTTCCGACGCAACCGACGCCTGGACCCTGGGCGACGTGTCAGGACTTGGCGAAGCAGAGATGCTGACCTTGTTCGCTGAACGCGGAGGAGACCCTGCCAGGCCGGGCAAACGCAATGCCCTGGACCCCTTGCTCTGGCGCGTGGCCCGCGACGGCGAACCCAACTGGCCCGGCGCGACTCTTGGCGACGGCCGGCCCGGTTGGCACATTGAATGTACGGTCATCGCGCAGAAGTACCTCCCGGCACCCTTCACCGTCCAAGGCGGCGGATCGGACCTCATCTTCCCGCACCACGAAATGGGAGCCGGGCACGCCTACTCCCTCTCCGGTGTCCCGCTGGCACGGCACTACTCGCATGCTGGCATGGTGGGCCTGGACGGCGAGAAGATGAGCAAATCCAAGGGCAACCTGGTCCTTGTCTCCAAGCTCCGCGCGGCCGGTGAGGAACCAGCAGCCATCCGACTGGCCATTCTTGCCAACCACTACCGTTCTGATTGGTCATGGACCGATGCGGAGTTCTCGGCCGCCAAAGACCGGCTGGCACAGTGGCGTGAGGCCGCGGAGCATGCACCTACCGGATCGGCGGGACCCCTGGTGGCAGCCATGCGCAATGAGTTGGCCAACGACCTCAACGCTCCCGGAGCCATCGCCGCCGTCGATTACTGGGCAGGGGAAGCGCTGCGCTCCGGCGCGGAGAAGTCCGCACAGGACTCTGCCCTGGTGACGGATGCCATCGACGCTTTGCTTGGGGTGGAACTCTAGGGCGCGAATCAGCACGAAACACCAACGGCCCGAAACACCAACGGCCCTGACGCAATGTCAGGGCCGTTGCTGTTTTCAGGATTGGTTCTTACGGCCGCTCTTTGCCACGCCGCTTCAGGTAGCGCTCGAATTCGCGGGCAATGGATTCACCGGAGGCTTCCGGGAGGTCCGCCGTATCCTTCGCTTCCTCAAGCTGGCGCACGTAGGCAGCAATTTCGGGGTCCTCAGTGGCGAGTTCGTCCACTCCGCGTTCCCAGGCCTCGGACTCTTCGGCCAACGCCTGGCTGTCGAGGGGAACCTGGAGCAGGTCTTCCACTTTGTGCAGGATCGCCAGCTGAGCCTTGGGGGAGGGGGGCTGGGCAACGTAGTGCGGAACAGCCGCCCACAGGGACACCGTCGGCAACCCCGCCAGCATGGCGAACTCCGCAAGCACGCCAACAATCCCTACGGGTCCCTCGTATTGGGATGCCTCGAGGTTCAGGCGCTCACGCAGCGAACTGTCCTCGCTGGTGGTGCTTACCGGAATGGGCCGGCTATGGGGTACATCGGCAAGCAATGCGCCAATCAGGATCACGGAGTCCACCTTGAGTGCTTCGGCGTGGACCAACAATTCGGTGGTGTAGGCACGCCAACGGTAGGAAGGTTCCGTGCCAAGTACGAAGACCACGTCCACGTTGCTGCCCGGAACTGCTGCCTTGTAGATCCGGGTAGAGGGCCACTTGACCTTGCGGGCACCCGAGGATGTGCGGCGCACGGTGGGGCGGGTGAACTGGAAGTCGTAGTACTCTTCGGCGTCCACCGTGGCAACCTTTTTGCCGTCCCAGAGCTTGTTCAAATAGTGCAGCGCATCGCTGGCGGCCTCGCCGGCATCGTTCCAGCCCTCGAATGCGGCGAGCATGACGGTGACACGCTGGCCTTCCGCCGGTTCCTTGAGGAAACGCTCGGGCTCC
The DNA here is from genome assembly GCF_024168825.1 of Paenarthrobacter sp. A20. Classification (NCBI taxonomy): domain Bacteria; kingdom Bacillati; phylum Actinomycetota; class Actinomycetes; order Micrococcales; family Micrococcaceae; genus Paenarthrobacter; species Paenarthrobacter sp. A20. The sequence continues at coordinate 3,660,647 of NZ_JALJWH010000001.1, forward strand.
GCGGTGATGTCCTGCCCTTCGGGGGTCCCGTCCACACTGTTCATCCACTCACCCTACGTCCAAGACCCGTGCCGATGCATGGCATTTGACGTCAACGCGTGTCACCGATTCGCCCACAGCGCAAAGCCCGGACAGCCGCCGGCCAGGTTCCACGTAGACTTGAAACCATGCATTCGTTACCCAGCCAGCCCCTCCTCAAAGCCGTGCTCTGGGATATGGATGGCACACTCGTGGACACCGAGCCCTACTGGATCGCTGCCGAGCGTGCGCTTGTGGAGTCCCATGGCGGAAGCTGGTCGCACCAGCAGGCCATGCAATTGGTAGGCCAGTCGCTGCTTCACTCGGCCGCCGTCCTCCAAGCCGCGGGTGTCCGGCTTGAAGCCCGCGAAATCGTGGACACCCTCAGCGCCCAGGTCATCGCGCAGGTCCGCGAGGAAGTCCCGTGGCGTCCGGGCGCGCGTGAACTCCTGGACGAACTTCATCAGGCGGGCATCCGCTGTGCCCTGGTAACCATGTCCGAGGGCCCTTTGGCCGGCGTGGTAGTGGAAAGCCTTCCCAAGCCCTACTTCGAATTCATGGTCACCGGGGATACGGTAGCCAACGGAAAACCGCACCCCGAGGCTTACCTCACTGCTGTCGAACGGCTCCGGCTGGACGACCCCTCACTCAGCATTCACCACTGTGTCGCCCTGGAGGACTCCGTACCGGGGGCAACGGCCGCCATTGCCTCGGGTGTGGTGACGGTAGGAATACCCCACCAGGTTCCGTTGCCCGAGGACCGCCGCATGATCATGTGGGACACGTTGGTTGGCAGGACTGCCTCCGACGTCTGCCGCCTGGTTCATGACCGCCTCGCAGCAGTGGACCTGCTTGAAGGGGCCAACTAGGTGAGCAGTTCCTCCACGCCCCATCACGCCGCCACCAAAAAAGACGGCATTCCCCTGGGAAAGATCGCCGGTATTCCGGTCTACCTCGCTTACTCGTGGTTTGTCATCGCCGGCTTCACGGTGATTGTCTATGGCCCGGCACTGCTGATACGGATGCCGGAGCTCGGCATCGGAGCGTATTTCGTGGCCTTGGGTTATGCCCTGCTGCTCGCCGTCTCGGTTCTGGTCCATGAATTGGCGCACGCGCTCAGCGCAAAGGCCTTCAGCTGGCCAACGGAAAAGATCGTGCTGAACCTCTGGGGCGGACATACCCAATTCGAGAATTTCACGGCTTCCCCTGGACGTTCGGTGGTGGTCGCCTTGGCCGGACCGGCCTCCAACTTCGTCCTGGCGGCCGGAATGTGGGCCGTTCTTTCTTCCGGTGCCTTAAGCGGCGTATCGGACATCCTGGCCAACATCCTGATGTGGGCCAACCTCCTGATCGGCTTGTTCAATGTCCTGCCCGGTTTGCCCCTGGACGGCGGCCGCTTGGTTGAATCGGCGGTTTGGAAAGCGACCGGAAGCCAGGACAAGGGCACGATCGCCGCAGGGTGGTCTGGCCGCATCATCGTTGCCGCATTGGTCATCTGGTTCATCGGGCTGCCGCTCATCAGCGGCACGCCGCTGGATATCAGCCTGATGCTTATCACCGTCCTCGTCTGCGGCTTCCTCTGGATGGGCGCTTCGAGCTCGATCCACCACGCCAAGCTCCGCAGCCGCCTCCACCTCGTGAGTGCCGCTGGACTGGCAGAATCCGCGGTAGGCGTGCCGAACTCGGCCACTGTTGCGGACGTCCTGGACCTTTCCCCGGCCGGGAGTCCCGCCGTCGTGATTTGCGGACCGGATGGCAAGCCGCAGGGTGTGGTGGACTTCGGAGCAGCGGCCGCTGTGCCTCCGCAATCAACGGCGACGACGCCCGTCACCGCAGTAGCGCACGCCCTGGGCGCTGGGGCGTACGTCCCGGAATGGTCCAAGGGCCAGGAATTGATCCAGTACTTGGCACGGCTGGAGGGCGGCGAATACGCTGTGGTGGATCACAACGGAATCGTCACTGGCCTTCTCCGCCAGCAAGCAGTAGTGACGGCCATTACAGGCAAGGAAGCCCGCCGGAGCGGGCGCGCCTGACACCCTTGCCGGTAGAGTTGCATGCCGGCGGTTTTACCGAAGAACCCATGGATTTTTGGCGCCCACCCGCCAGCAAGACGTTGCGGCCCAGCCGTACAGGAGCGAGGAACAGTACATGAGCAGCGAAACCGCCGCCCCCGAAGCAAACGCAGGCACCGACAGGCCGGCCGATGGCACAACCGTGCAGCCGACGGGTGCTGCGCGCCGCCGCGGGCCTTTCCGCGTTGGCGAACGGGTCCAGCTCACTGATGAACGCGGCCGCATGAACACCATCAGCTTGGAGGTAGGTGGCGCTTTCCACACCCACCGCGGCTTCCTGAACCATGATGAGATCATCGGCAAGGTGGATGGCTCCGTAGTCAGCAACAACGTTGGCCAGCAGTACCAGACCCTGCGTCCGTTGCTCGCCGACTTCGTCTTGTCCATGCCCCGTGGCGCCGCTGTTGTGTATCCGAAGGATGCAGGCCAGATCGTCACCATGGCTGACATCTTCCCCGGCGCACGAGTCGTTGAGGCCGGCGTCGGGTCCGGCGCCCTCTCCATTTCGCTGCTGCGCGCCGTGGGCGACGGCGGCTACCTCCACTCCTTTGAGCGTCGCGAAGAGTTCGCCGACATCGCCCGCGGAAACGTGGAGACCATCTTCGGCGGACCGCACCCCGCATGGCAGATCTCCCTGGGCGACTTCCAGGAAGAAGTGGTCAAGGCTGAGGCTCCTGGCTCCGTGGACCGCGTCGTGCTGGACATGCTGGCTCCCTGGGAGTGCTTGGACGCTGTTGCCACTGTCCTGGCGCCCGGTGGTGTGTGGATCAACTACGTGGCAACCGTCACCCAGTTGTCGCGCACGGCTGAGGCCATTCGCGCCGACGGGCGCTTCACTGAGCCTGACGCCTGGGAGTCCATGGTTCGCGGATGGCACCTTGAGGGACTGGCCGTACGGCCGGACCACCGCATGGTGGCCCACACCGGATTCCTCCTCGTCACACGCCGCCTCGCCGATGGCGTCACTGGAATCTCCGTCAAGCGCCGCCCGTCCAAGACCGAGTTCAGCGAAGAGGACCTCAACGCGTGGACGCCCGGCGCTGTGGGAGAGCGCTCTGTCTCGGACAAGAAACTCCGCCGGGCAGCCCGCGACGCCATCGCAGGAACCAACGTCCAGGATGATCCCCCAGTCACAAACTGACAAAGGTCACAATAGGGTCCGCATTCCGGATGTCACCAAGCACCCTGCGCTTTTCGGGACTAAGGTCTTGTTAAGCGCAGGAAGGGGCTGATGAATCGTGGATACGTCAAACAACGACCTTGGACGGCCGACGCCGGAAGAAGCACATAACGCAGCGGAAGAAGCGGCGAGCCGGGGGCTTGCAGCTGTCCAACCGCCGGAGCCCTCGAGTGAACTGACGGTTGCCGAACGGCAAATCAATATCCTCCGGGACAAGCTTCGCCACATTGACCGCCAGTTGGCAGCTGCTACCCAGAACAACGGCAAGCTAGTGAGCATGCTGGAAACGGCCAAGGCCGAGATTCTCCGTTTGAAGGGTGCTTTGGAGCAGGAGGGCCAGCCGCCCTATAGCTTCGGAACCGTAGTGCAGATCAACCCGCGAAAGCAGGCAGCCGCAGGCAGTTCCGGCCAGGCCGCTACCGAAGAGTCCGTGGATATCTTCAATGCCGGCCGCAAAATGCGTGTAGGCGTCAGCCCACTGGTCAACCTGAACCAGCTGGCAGTCGGGCAGGAAGTCCTCTTGAACGAGGCCCTCCTGGTGGTGGCCGGGCTGGGCTACGAACGCGCCGGCGAACTGGTCACCCTCAAGGAAATGTTGGGCAAGGACCGCGCCCTGGTGGTGGGCCGGGCCGACGAGGAACGCGTAGTCCGGCTGTCAGGCGCCCTTCAAAGTGTCCACCTGAAGGTCGGCGATGCACTGTCCCTGGACTCACGGACCGGCTACGCCCTTGAGAAGGTGCCGAGGGCCGAGGTGGAGAACCTTGTCCTCGAAGAAGTTCCGGATATCACCTATCAGGACATTGGCGGTCTCGGCCCCCAAATCGAACAGATCCGCGACGCCGTGGAGCTGCCGTTCCTGCACCCGGACCTCTACCGCGAACATGGGCTCAAGGCCCCCAAAGGCATACTGCTGTACGGCCCTCCGGGTTGCGGCAAGACGCTCATCGCCAAGGCTGTGGCAAATTCCCTTGCAGCCCGTGCCGCAGAACGCGCCGGCAACACCGATCTCAAGAGCTACTTCCTGAACATCAAGGGACCCGAGCTCCTGGACAAGTATGTGGGCGAGACCGAGCGCCACATCCGCCTCATTTTCTCGCGTGCCCGTGAAAAGGCATCCGATGGCAGCCCTGTCGTCGTCTTCTTCGACGAAATGGACTCGCTGTTCCGCACCCGCGGTACCGGCGTTTCGTCCGACGTCGAAACCACTATCGTGCCCCAGTTGCTGAGCGAGATCGACGGCGTGGAGCGTCTGGACAACGTCATTGTCATCGGCGCCTCCAACCGTGAGGACATGATCGATCCCGCCATTCTTCGACCCGGTCGCCTCGACGTAAAAGTGAAGATCCAGCGCCCCGACGCCGAGGCCGCGGCGGACATTTTTGCCAAGTACATCACCACGGACCTGCCCTTCCACGCCCAGGACCTTGCCGAGTATGGCGGAGACGTGCAGGCCACGGTGGACGCCATGGTCCAGCGCACCGTCGAAGCCATGTATTCCACGGAGAAATCCAACGAATACCTCGAAGTCACCTACGCCAACGGCGATACGGAAATGCTCTACTTCAAGGACTTCAACTCCGGCGCCGTGGTGCAGAACGTCGTGGACCGGGCCAAGAAATACGCCATCAAGGACCTCTTGACCAATCACCAAAAGGGCCTCCGGATCGAGCACCTGCTGCGGGCCGTGGTTGACGAGTTCCGCGAGCATGAGGACATGCCGAACACCACCAACCCGGACGACTGGGCCAGGATCTCGGGCAAGAAGGGTGAACGGATTACGTACATCCGCACGATTGTCCAGGGCAAGGCCGGCCAGGAACCAGGCAAGTCGATTGAAACCACCGCCAACACAGGCCAATACCTGTGACAGCAAGACCCGAAGGTACGCCTGCTGAAAAGTTGCCTGCCGGCGGCGCCATGCGCGTCATGGGCTCGGAAACTGAATACGGAATCCACGCGCCGTCGGCGCCCGGGGCGAATGCCACCATGATGTCCGCAAGGATCATCCAGGCGTACGCCACAGTTACCCGGCAACGGGCAGCCGGGGGAGCAGAGACACGCTGGGACTACACGGACGAAGAACCGTTGCACGATGCACGCGGCTGGACCTTGGACAGGTCAGCCGCGGATCCCAGCCAACTCACAGACCAGCCGCCAGTGCTCGACGCCGAAGCGGTTGCGTTGGCGTACGGTCGCCAGGAGTTGGAGCTCGATGGAGCCGACGAATCCGGTTCCCTGCTGATGAACATGGTCCTGGGAAACGGGGCCCGTCTCTACGTGGACCATGCACACCCAGAGTATTCGAGCCCGGAAGTGACGAATCCGCGCGATGCTGTGGCGTGGGATGCTGCCGGTGACCTGGTTGCCTTGGCCACTGTGAGGAAGGTCGCGGCGGACACCACCCTGCCCCCCATCAATCTTTACAAGAACAACACTGACAACAAGTCAGTGTCTTATGGCTCGCACGAGAACTACCTCATGCCCCGCTCCGTTCCGTTCGGTGACATTATTCGTGGCCTGACGCCATTTTTTGTCTCCCGCCAGGTGGTGTGCGGTGCCGGACGGGTCGGCTTGGGACAGGACAGCTCCACACCCGGATACCAGATCAGCCAACGTGCGGACTTCTTCGAGGCAGAGGTAGGGCTGGAAACAACCATCCGACGTCCCATCATCAACACCAGGGACGAGCCCCACGCAACGGCCGACAAGTACCGCCGCCTTCACGTGATCATCGGTGACGCCAACCTCAGCCAGGCCTCGAACTACCTCAAGTTCGGTACCACCGCCATGGTCCTGAGCCTCATCGAAGCCGGACAGGCTCCGAGGATTGAAGTCCACGAGCCTGTTCAGGCTCTTCAAACCATCAGCCACGACACAACGCTCACAGCCACAGTACGGTTGCTCGACGGCCGAAGGGTGACGGCCCTGGACATCCAGTGGATGTATTACGAGGCAGCGGCCAAACTTGCCCAGGAGACTGGCGTGGCGGACTCGGTTACCGGCGATGGCCACACCCACGATGTCTTGTCACACTGGGAAACCACGTTGACAACGCTGGGAAGCGACCTTGCTGCGGCCTCCTCGTCCGTTGAATGGGTGGCCAAGAAATCACTTCTGGAAGGCTACCGGAACCGTGACGGCCTTGAGTGGAACGACGCCAGGCTCGGATTAGTGGACCTGCAATGGTCGGATATCCGGCCCGAAAAGGGCTTGTACTACAGGCTGCTGTCCAGGGACCGCATGATGCGGATCGTCGACGACGCCGACATCGCCAGGGCGGTGACCGAACCGCCGTCGGACACTCGCGCGTACTTCCGCGGACGGTGTGTTTCCAGGTTTGGCAAGGACGTGGTCGGCGCCAGTTGGGACTCGGTAATTTTCGATGTACCGGGGTTGGGGAAACTGCAGAGGGTACCCACCCGTGAACCGCTGCGTGGAACCCGGGCGTTGACCGGAGCATTGTTCGACCGTCACCAGGATGCAGGTTCATTCCTTGCCGATTTGATGGGCCGAAACCCGCCGCCGGCCAGGAGCTGAGGCTGGAACGGCACACCAACATTCGTGCCCTTCCAAAGCCGTACGCAGCAGCCCACGGCGTGGCAATATGGCATTAGGAAGTCTCCGGCATCAGGGGACTGACAGTAGGGAGAAAGAAAATGGCAGCTCAGGAGCAGCAACAACCGCAGTCGAGGGAAACCGAAACTGAAGTGGACGTACCGGAGGCCCCGCCCGCAGCGCCCGAGGCACAGGCGTCGGAGGCAACCCAGGGCGTGGATGACCTCCTCGATGAAATCGACGGCGTCCTGGAATCAAACGCCGAAGAGTTCGTCCGGGCGTTCGTGCAAAAGGGCGGCCAGTAACCGGACCCACACCGTCAGTACTGCCCGGTCGGCGTGAGGCCGCCGGGCATCGGAACGCAGAGTCGAAGGAGTGCAGCAATGCAGGACCCATCAACCGGCCCCCTGGCCACCCAGGCAACGTCTTCCTTTACGGAGCATCTCCAACGCTCGCGTCCCGAATTACTTCCCTTCAGCCAATCATTACCGGCCGGCATGGTTCCGTCGTCGCCTCATGCCACCACCATCGTTGCCCTGACATATGCGGGAGGTGTCCTGATGGCGGGAGACCGCCGGGCCACGATGGGCAACGTCATCGCCAGCAGGCACATCGAGAAAGTGTTTCCCGCCGACGAGTATTCCGTGCTGGGTATCGCCGGCACGGCCGGCCTGGCCATCGACATCACACGGCTTTTCCAGGTCGAGTTGGAGCACTACGAGAAAATCGAGGGCACGCTCCTGAGCCTGGTGGGCAAGGCCAACCGGCTGGGGGCAATGATCCGCGGGAACCTTCCCATGGCAATGCAGGGGATGGCGGTCATTCCGTTGTTCGCGGGGTTCGACCAAGTGTCCGGCGTCGGGCGGTTGTTCTCCTACGACGTCACCGGCGGCCGCTACGAAGAGCAGGAACACCACTCGGTTGGTTCCGGTTCGGTGTTCGCCCGGGGCGCCTTGAAGAAGCTGTGGAAGCCGAATCTCACTGAAGAATCCGCGGTGGCAGTGGCCGTTGAGGCGCTCTACGATGCCGCGGACGACGACTCCGCCACCGGTGGCCCCGACCCGGTCCGTCAACTGTGGCCTGTTGTCTATACCGTCAACCGCACCGGAAACCGCCGTGTTCCGGAACGCGACCTGGCCGCCATAGCCGGCGCCATCGTCGAATCACGGGCCATCGCCGGACGGGAGGCCTGAGATGACGCAGCAGTTCTACGTCTCTCCCGAACAGCTGATGAAGGACCGTGCTGACTTTGCACGGAAAGGCATCGCCCGCGGACGCTCCGTGGTGGTCATCAGTTGCGCCGACGGCATTGCCTTGATCGCGGAGAATCCGTCGCCCTCGCTGCACAAGATCGGCGAGATCTACGACAAAATCGCCTTCGCAGCAGTGGGCAAGTACAACGAGTTCGAAAGCCTCCGGCAAGCCGGTGTCCGTTACGCCGACGTCCGCGGATACTCCTACGATCGCGAGGACGTCACCGCCCGCGGTCTGGCCAGCGTGTATGCCCAGAGTCTTGGCGCGGTGTTCACTGCGGAACAGAAACCGTTCGAAGTGGAGCTGGCAGTCGCCGAAGTGGGCCTGGCACAGGAGCAGGACCACCTTTACCGGCTGACCTTCGATGGCTCGATTGCCGATGAGAACGGCTTTGTTGTCATGGGCGGTCTCGCTGACCAGATTTCCGACGTCGTCAGTGGGGATTGGGATCCCGAGCTCAGTTTGGCCGGGGCCATGCGTTTGGCACTGCGCGCCCTGGCTGCCGATAAGGAGGCTGACGCGCTGCCGGCTACCGCCGTCGAGGCTGCAGTCCTGTACCGCGCGTCCGAAAGCCACCGCGGTTCCCGTAGGGCGTTCCGGCGGCTGTTGCCTGAGGATATGACCCTGTTGCTCGCCGAGGAGGCTTGAGATGGATAAGAGAATATTTGGCATCGAAACGGAATTTGGAATCTCCTATTCCAGCCCGGATTCGCGTCCTCTGGCCCCTGAGGAAGTGGCCAGATACCTCTTTCGCAAGGTCGTCAGTTGGGGCCGGTCGTCCAATGTCTTCCTGACCAACGGCTCGCGGCTTTACCTGGATGTGGGTTCGCATCCGGAGTACGCCACGGCCGAATGTGACGACCTTGCACAGCTGATCGCCCATGACAGGGCCGGCGAACTCATCCTGGACGACCTCGTGGACGAGGCCCAGGCGCGGCTGGCGGCGGAGGGATTCAACGGCACGGTGTATCTCTTCAAGAACAACACCGACTCCGCCGGAAACTCCTACGGCAGCCACGAAAACTACCTCATTCCGCGGCGGGGGGAATTCTCCCGCTTGGCCGAGATCCTCATTCCCTTCCTGGTGACCCGCCAGTTGATCGCGGGAGCGGGGAAAGTGCTGAAGACGCCCCACGGCGCCACGTTTGCCTTCTCCCAGCGTGCCGATCACATCTGGGAGGGCGTGTCCTCGGCCACCACCAGGTCCCGCCCCATCATCAACACCCGCGATGAGCCACATGCGGACGCCGAGTTCTACCGTCGCCTCCACGTGATTGTGGGGGACTCCAACATGTCTGAAACTTCCGCGCTCCTAAAGGTGGGAACCGTGGACCTTATCCTCCGCATGATCGAGGCAGGCGTCATCATGCGGGATATGCGGATGGAAAACCCTATCCGCAGCATCCGTGAGATCTCGCATGACCTGACGGGCCGCGCACTGGTCAGGCTTGCCAACGGCAGGCAGCTCACCGCCCTGGATATCCAGCGCGAGTACCTGACCAAGGTCACTGAGTTCGTCGCCACGAACGGCGCACACAACGCCCATGTGCCGCTCATCCTGGATCTGTGGAAACGAACGCTCGATGCCATCGAAAGCGGCGATACGAGCACCATTGATACCGAAGTGGACTGGGCCATCAAGAAGAAGCTCATGGACGGCTACATGAACCGCCATGACCTTAGCCTTGACTCACCACGCATCGCCCAGCTCGACCTCACGTATCACGACATCTCGCGTCAACGTGGGATTTTCTTCCTTCTGCAAGCGCGGGGGGCAGCACGACGCCTGGTTACGGAAACGGACGTCAAAGACGCCGTGGACGCGCCACCCCAGACAACCAGGGCAAAGTTGCGGGGTGACTTTGTTCGCCGCGCCCAGGAGCTGGGCCGCGACTACACCGTTGACTGGGTGCACCTGAAGCTCAACGACCGGGCGCACCAGACCATTCTCTGCAAGGATCCGTTCCGTAGCGTTGACGAGCGGGTGGATGCACTGCTGGACTCCATGGGCTGACCGGCTCTATAAGCTGGCTCCCAGCTTCGCGGGCTATTCTGGATAGTGGTCTCTTTCCAAGAGCCGCACTGCTTGGATGCGCAACGCGCCTTTCCGAGTGTCCCTTGCCCCGACGAAAGTGTCTTTTTTGTGCGCCGACTCCTAGCAATTCTCCTTCCTGCCCTGTTGCTCATCACCGCGTGCGGAGGAAGCACTCCGGCCGCCGAGCCCACCAGCCAGTCTGCCGGTGACACCTCAAAGCTCGACTCCGTGAAAGTGACGGACAACGGCGACAAAGCACCCGGCGTTGAATTCTCCAAGCCCCTCACCGTGACTGAACCAACCATCAAGATGGTTGTCGAAGGCGATGGTGAGCGCGTGAAGGCCGGACAAACAGCCGAGCTGATGTACCTTGCCGTGGACGGCAATGACGGCAAGACAGTGGAAGATGCCTACGCCAACGGCCCCCAGCCAATCGAACTGACCGACGAATTGAAGACCGGCAACGAGCAAATCTATAACGCGATTGTCGGAGCCAAGGTTGGGTCCCAAATCGCTTTTGCGGCACCTGGCAATGCCACAGCATCTGCCCCCGCCTCCACGCAGTTGGTCGTCTTTAAGCTGGTCTCAGCGAAGGACCCCGCACCGGTACTGGAGAAGCCCGAAGGCGAGACAGTTACTCCTCCGGCAGGGCTCCCCACCGTGAAGGAAGACGACAAGGGCATTCCCCAGATTTCCGTTGAAGGCGTTGCGGCTCCGAAGGAACTCATCGCCCAGGACCTCATCAAGGGCACAGGTGCTGCCGTGAAGGCCTCCGACACCCTGACGGTCAATTACGTCGGCGTCACCCTCGCAGGTGGAACCAAGTTCGATTCCAGCTACGACCGCGGAGAGTCCACCAGCTTCCCGCTCACCGGGGTCATCAAGGGCTGGACCCAGGGCCTCGAAGGCAAGACCGTCGGCTCCCGCGTCCTGCTGGTCATTCCGCAGGATCTGGCCTACGGCGAAGCCGGCCAGGGTGAAGCCAAGGGCGACCTCGTGTTCGTCGTTGACATTCTTGGCGTCAAGTAACCGGCACTGAAATTTCGACAAGACCGTTGGGCACTAGCTTAAGCTTGTTCCTGACACTCATCCGTCCCCTCACACCAAGGAGCCTCCATGTCATTTGGCCAGCGTGATTTCGACCGCACCAAGCCCGAAATCGACTTCCCCGAAGGCGACGTCCCCACGGACCTCGTCATCACGGACCTCATCGAGGGCACCGGCACAGAAGCCAAGGCCGGAGACACCGTGTCCACCCACTACGTGGGCGTCGCCTGGTCCACTGGTGAAGAATTTGACGCCTCGTGGGGCCGCGGCGCTCCGCTGGACTTCAGGGTCGGCGTCGGCCAGGTCATCCAGGGCTGGGACCAGGGCCTGCTGGGCATGAAGGTCGGCGGCCGTCGCCGCCTGGAAATCCCTTCCGAGCTCGCCTATGGCTCCCGGGGTGCTGGTGGAGCGATCAAGCCCAACGAAGCCCTGATCTTCGTGGTCGACCTCGTAGCAGTTCGCTAAGGCAGATAGCCCTGAGCAAGGCGCGTTACCTTCCGGTTCCACCGGTCGGTGACGCGCCTTGCTGCTTTCCCGCTGGTCTTTAGTAACGTAGCAAGGGTGTCCGCATCCCGCACTGAACGACTTCTGAACCTTCTCCTGGCTTTGCTCAATACCAGAGTGGGGCTTCCACGCTCTGTCCTGCGTGAGAAGGTCTACCGCGATTCCGCTGCCAACGATGTCGCCTTTGGGCGTATGTTCGAGCGCGACAAAGTGGACCTGAAGCAGTTTGGCTTCGAGATCGAAACACTGGCGGATCCGCGCAGCTTCGGCGCGGAAGATCCCGCGACAACCCGTTACCGCATCGGTAAGGACTCAAACCGGCTTCCGGACGTCAGCCTGACCCCGGCCGAGTGCACGGTCCTTCTGCTGGCTGCCCAGCTATGGGAACGTGCTGCGCTTGGCACGGCGGCCGCCAATGCCGTCCGCAAGCTCCAGGCGGCCGGTGGTTTCACCGACGTCGACCTCCCATCGGGAGTGCAGCCGCGGATAAGGCCGGCGGGCCAGGCTTTCGACGACGTCGTGGCAGCCATGCATGGCAGGCATGCCGTCCGCTTCGGCTACCTTGCGGTCAGCACCGGGCGCGAGGAAGTGCGGGAAGTTGAGCCCTGGGGACTCGGCAGCCGTTTCGGCCAGTGGTACCTCGTGGGCCTTGACCGGGGGAGGGAGGCAAAACGGCTCTTCAGGCTTTCGCGGATGACGACCGCAGTGAGCCTGGTGCCCGGCAGCAGCTTCGATGCTCCGGACGGTTTCAACGCCCGCGCCGAGCTGGATTCACTTAATGAGCTGCCACTTCAGAACGCCACCCTCGATGTAGACATCGACCGGCTCCTGGCCCTGCGGAAAAGGGCGACGCACGTCGAACCGGCTGCAGGAGAAAACAGCCGTGATCGCCTCGTCGTGGAATTCCGGGATCCCGAGGTCCTCGCGGAGGAACTGGCCTCTTACGGCCCCCACGTGAAGGTGAGCGGTCCGGAGGAGCTGCGCGCCGCCGTCGTGCGTCGACTCCAGGGTGCGGTGAACTTCGACGCCGAACCGTCCGTACCCGTTGGGTTCCCTGACTCTGAGCGGTTGCCACGCGCCCGAAAGCGGACTTCCGAGGATCAGCTGGCCCGGATGCTCCAGTTGGTTCCCTTCCTGGTCCATCACCAGGGCTTGCACATCCAGGAAGTCGCAGACCATTTTGGCATCACCCGCAAGGCCCTGATCGACGACCTCAAGATCCTTATCTGCTCGGGGCTCCCGGAGGGTTATCCCGACGATCTCCTGGACATCCAGTGGGAGAACGACCACGTCTATATCTCTGAGCACCTGGACCTGAACCGGCCGGTGCGCTTCAGCGAGGAGGAGGCCGCGGCGCTGCTGACTGGCTTGGAAATGCTGGGAGACCTGCCCGCCCTGGCCGGCATGTCCGAGGACGGGCCCGGCAGCGCCCTGGAATCGGTGACCATTAAGCTAACCGGCGCAGCGGGACAGGCCGGGCGTTTGGCGGGCTCCGTAGCCGGCCAATCAGTGGCGCCCGAACAGTCCCATGCTTTCGCCACCATTACCCAGGCGATCAGGGACAGCCAACAACTCCGGCTACGGTACTTCTCCCGGCAGCGGGACGAACTGACGGAGCGGGATGTGGATCCCTTGCGGCTCTATTCCCTGGACAACACCTGGTACTTCGAAGCCTACTGCCACAGTAAGGCCGGCATCAGGAACTTCCGGCTGGACAGGGTGGAACTAGTGGAACCCAACGGCCGTCCGGCGTCCGGCACGGCAACGGCCGGACTGGATTTTCCGGCCCGGCTGTTCACGCCCAGCGACGATGACGTCCTGGTCCTCCTGCAGCTCACCCGCCAGGGCGCCGGACTGGCGGATGACTATTACGCCGAGCGAACAGCACAACTGCCCGACGGCGGGCTTCTGGCCGAAGTGCGGTTTGGCGATGCGGGCTGGCTCCCGATGTTCGTGGCACAGCATGGTGGATCTGCGCGGATTCTCGCCCCGGATTCACTGCGTGGGGAAGCCCGCACGTATCTCGACGCAGCCCTGTCCCAGTACGGCGATCCTTCCGACCGCCCGGCTGGCTAGACTGTTCAGATGCCTTGGTGGTTCTGGATCCTGTTGTGGATCGCGCTCATAGCCCTTTCGTTGCTGCTTCACCTGACACTGGGGTACCGCCTGTTCAGGAAATTCATGTCAACTGTTCATGAATTGGGCGATGCGGGTAAACGTTTCAGCAAACGTGGGCCCGACGTGGAAACCTCCGACGTTGAAACAACGGACGCGCGCGCCGAACCAGGCTCCGCAATTTTTGCCTCCCCGGATCAGATGCGTCATGATTACCTGACGGCCAAAGCCTTCCGCCAGGAAGTTCGTCGCCAGAAGCGCGTCAAGCGCAAAGCAGAGCGGGGTCAGCCCCAATCCCTGCACGACATTGAATTCAGATAGACGTAGGATGTATCCAAAAGGAAAGGACCTCCCCACATGAGGCTCGAAGGCTGGCATCTCATCATCATCATCGTCCTGGCTCTGGTGCTCTTCGCAGCGCCGAAGCTGCCGTCCATGGCGCGCAGTATTGGGCAGTCGATGCGTATTTTCAAGTCTGAAGTCCGGGAAATGAAGAAGGATGGTTCTTCCGAAACGAAAGACTCCCAGGACGCTTCCGACGCCGTCGAAGGCAAGGTAGTAGGCCACCCGGACGCCAAGGCCAAGAACAACGGCGAGACTGACGTTCCGCCCTCCAACCGCGTCTAACGAGAAGTGGTAGAAACGAAGGGGCGCAAGGCCAACCCCGAAGCCCGGATGGCGCTCCTTGACCACCTCAAGGAGCTTAAGAACCGGCTCTTCAAGGCTGCTATCGGTATCATCCTGGGTACCGTGGTGGGCTTCATTGTCTACCAGCCGCTCTTGGAGGCCTTGATCAAGCCGATCAAGGACCTCAACGAGAAAGAGGGCCGCGCCGCGACCCTGAACTTTGACGGCGTTGCCAGTTCATTCGACCTTATGGTCCAGGTTTCGGTCTTTCTTGGCGTGATCCTGTCAAGCCCTGTATGGATCTACCAGCTCTGGGCCTTTATTGTGCCCGGGCTGCACAAGAAGGAACGGCGCTTGGCATTGTCGTTCGTGGCAGCAGCGGTTCCCCTTTTCGTTGGGGGTGTCCTCCTTGCCTGGCTGGTGCTGCCCAACGCTGTTCGTGTGCTGACCGATTTCACTCCATCGGGTGGGTCAAACTTCATCAGTGCTGAGATCTACCTGGCGTTCGTTCTTCGGCTCCTGCTGGCTTTCGGCATTGCGTTCCTTGTCCCGGTGGTTCTGGTGGGCCTGAACCTTGCTGGAATCGTCAAGGGCAAGCAACTGGTCAAGAGTTGGCGGATCACCATCTTCCTGGTGTGCCTGTTCGCTGCGATGGCTGCTCCCGGCGCCGATGCCATGAGCATGTTCTACCTCGCAGCTCCCATGCTGCTTCTGTTCTTCGCGGCCATCGGCGTCTGCCTCTGGAACGACCGGCGCCGTGAACGTCGGGCCCTCAAACGGGCAGCTGAGACCGAAGCCAACGCAGACATCGCCACCCCGGCAACGGATCTGGAGAATCTCTAGACGTTGGGCCACTAGGCTTGATGTATGTCCTCAATTTCCGGGTCTCAATCTCCATCAGACCGCTATCAAGCGGCAGCCCAGCGGGCAGCTGAGTCGAAAACGTACCTTGGCGCCTTTGCCCGGTCCCTGGACTTCGACCTGGACGACTTCCAGCGTGAGGCGTGCAGGTCGCTCCAGGAGGGCCGCGGCGTCCTGGTAGCAGCCCCGACGGGTGCAGGTAAAACGATAGTTGGCGAGTTTGCCATTTATCTGGCCTTGGAGCGGGGACTTAAGGCCTTCTACACCACCCCCATCAAAGCGTTGAGCAACCAGAAGTTCTCGGAACTGGCGGCCAAGTACGGGGCAGAGAATGTCGGCCTGCTGACAGGCGACACCACCATCAACGGCGAGGCTCCAGTGGTGGTCATGACCACCGAAGTCCTTCGGAACATGCTGTATGCCGATTCAGAGACCCTGGGTGACCTTGGTTTTGTAGTGATGGACGAGGTCCATTACCTGGCCGACCGCTTCCGCGGGGCCGTCTGGGAAGAAGTCATCATTCATTTGCCCAGCGAGGTGCAGGTTGCCTCGCTCAGTGCCACTGTCTCCAACGCCGAAGAGTTCGGAGCCTGGCTGGATACCGTCAGGGGCGACACCGACGTCATCGTTTCGGAGCACCGTCCGGTGCCACTGTGGCAGCACGTCATGGTGGGTCGGGAAATAGTGGATCTCTTCGCTGGCGACACCACCTTTGACGAGATCGCGCCCCAGGCCCCTGGCATACCGGAAACCGAAGTGCCAGACCTTTCCGAGGATGATGAAGTGGTGAACGAACCAGTGGCCGCTGACCGCAGGAACGCCGTCGCCAACCGCTCGTCTTCCCTCAAGGTCCGCCAGGCAGTCACCGGACCGGAGTTCGAAGTCAATCCGGACCTGTTGGCCATGGCCCGTTCTGAGAGCCGCATGAACATGGGCGGCCGCTTCGGCCATGGTGGGCGTAGCCGTAGGCGCCAGGACCGCTATCGCGATGAGCGGCAGCAGTCAGAGCAGCGCAGCCCTGTCAGGAAGGCCAGCCGCCCACAGGTCATCGAGAGCCTCAGGCGCCAGGATCTCCTGCCGGCCATCACGTTCATTTTCTCCAGGGCCGGCTGCGACGCCGCAGTGGCGCAGTGTGCTGCATCCGGACTGTGGCTGACAACAGAGCGGGAACAGCAAATCATCGCCCAGCGAGTGGACGAGGCCAGCCACGAAATTCCCGCCGATGATCTCGATGTCCTCGGTTTCTGGGGTTGGCGCGACGGACTTGTCAGGGGCTTTGCCGCCCATCACGCAGGCATGCTTCCGACGTTCAAGGAAGTGGTGGAAAAGCTCTTTGCCGACGGCCTGGTCAAGGCCGTCTTCGCCACCGAAACGCTGGCCCTTGGGGTTAACATGCCGGCCCGTTGCGTGGTCCTGGAAAAACTGGAAAAGTTCAACGGGGAAGCCCACGTCAACATCACCGCGGGGGAGTACACCCAACTTACCGGTCGCGCCGGACGCCGGGGCATCGACGTCGAGGGCCATGCAGTTGTGTTGTGGCAACCGGGAACGGACCCTGCCGCTGTGGCCGGACTGGCCTCACGCCGCACGTACCCCCTGAACTCCAGCTTCAGGCCCACCTACAACATGAGCATCAACCTGATTGCCCAGTTCGGCCGCGGGCGCGCCCGCGAAATCCTGGAGTCCTCCTTCGCGCAATTTCAGGCCGACCGCTCCGTAGTGGGTCTTGCCCGGCAGGTTCGTGGACGTGAAGAGTCGCTGGCGGGTTATGCCAAATCCATGCAGTGCCATCTCGGCGACTTCACCGAATATGCGAAGCTCCGCCGCGAACTCAGTGACGCCGAGAATTTCGCTGCACGCGATCACCAGCGTGCCCGAAAGTCCCATGTTGCCGATTCCCTGGCCCGGTTGATTCCCGGCGACGTCATCAGCATCTACAGCGGCAGGCTGGCCGGGCATGCAGTGGTCCTTGACGTGGACCGAAACGCCCGTGAGCCCCGTCCGTCGGTCCTCACTTCGGACAACCAGCTCCGTCGGATCGGTGTCCACGACCTTGAAGGCCCGGTATCGCCGGTGACCCGGATCCGCATTCCGAAATCCTTCAACGCCAAGGTCCCGAAGGCCCGCCGGGACCTTGCCTCGTCCATGCGCCACGCCATCAGCGAAGACGCACCACACAGTCGCCGCAACAGCAGGCATGAGGACTTCGGCCTCGGAGCCCGCCTGCCAGACCAGGAAAAGAAGATTGCCGATCTGAGGCGCGCGCTCCGGGCCCACCCGTGCCATGGCTGCAGCGAACGTGAAGACCACGCGCGGTGGTCGGAGC
Source organism: Paenarthrobacter sp. A20 (assembly GCF_024168825.1). Taxonomy (NCBI): domain Bacteria; kingdom Bacillati; phylum Actinomycetota; class Actinomycetes; order Micrococcales; family Micrococcaceae; genus Paenarthrobacter; species Paenarthrobacter sp. A20. The sequence goes on from NZ_JALJWH010000001.1 coordinate 3,678,241, forward strand.
GGTGGTGGAAACTTCGCAAGGAAACCGACGGGCTTGTCCGCCAAATCCAAGGCCGCACCAACACCATCGCCAAGACGTTCGACCGCGTGTGTGATGTCCTGTCAGCATATGGCTACCTGGAGACGAACGACGCCGGCCAGGTCACCATCAGCCCCGACGGTCAGCGGCTGCGCAGGATCTACGGCGAAAAGGACCTGCTCATCTCCCAGTCGGTCCGCTGCGGTGCCATCAACGATCTCGATGCCGCTGAGCTGGCGTCCCTGGCCAGCACCTTGGTGTACCAAGCCAAACGCGAAGACCGCGGGCTGCGGCCAAAGATGCCCACCATTTCGCTGGAATCGGCTGTGGACATCATCATCCGCGAATGGTCCCAACTGGAGGACACCGAGGAGCACAACAGGCTTCCCTTGACCGGCGAACCGGAGCTCGGCCTGATGTGGCCAATGTATAAATGGGCCAAAGGCCGTCATCTTCAGGACGTCCTCAGCGGGACCGATCTCGCTGCCGGTGATTTCGTCCGTTGGGCCAAGCAGGTGGTGGATCTTCTCGACCAGCTGGCCAAAATCCCGCAGCTGGACCCCCGCGTGGCACGGCTCTGCCGGGAATCCATTGACTTGGTCCGCCGCGGCGTCGTGGCCTACTCCACGGTGGCCTAGCCCACGTCTTTATCTGATTTACTGCTTTCAATGCTCAAGGAGCCCAACCAATGAACCAGCCAGGCGCGCCTGCCGGCGGAAACCGCAACGCAAAGGACCGCCGGGTCACCATGTACCGCAACGGTTCGATCTATACCGCCGCTGATCCGTTCGCCACCGCCATGGTGGTGGACGGCGATACCGTTGCCTGGGTAGGTTCCGAGCAGGCAGCTACCTCCATCGCCGACTCGTCGATGGAGATTATCGATCTCCGAGGCGCCCTCCTGGCTCCGGGTTTTGTTGATTCCCACGCGCATCTGACCGAAACCGGCCTCGCATTGTCGGGCCTGAACCTCACCGCCGCCCGTTCGGCCAAGGAACTCCTCGACGCCGTCGCTGCTGCCGCTGCCGGAGGTTCCGGCAGCGTCCTGGGACACGGCTGGGACGAGACAGCATGGGACGACCCCACTTTGCCTACCCTCGATGAGCTCGAGCGGGCAGCCGGCGGGCGGCTGGTCTACCTCTCACGCATCGATGTCCACTCCGCCTTGGTCTCCCCGTCACTGGCCGTAGCAGCTGACTTGGACGGCATGGACGGGTTCTCCGGCAGCTCACGGGTGGTGCGTGCCGCACATTCTGCCGCACGGCTTGCAGCACGGCACTTCCCTGCGTCGGAACGACGTGCTTACCAGCAACGAGCCCTTCAGGAAGCGGCTTCCCACGGTTATGTCGCATTGGCTGAAATGTCGGCGCCCCACATCTGCGGACCAGATGACCTCCGGATGGCTGCCTCTTGGAATGACGAGGGAAGCAGCCCGGAGATCCTCCCGTATTGGGGTGAGCTGGCTTCATCGGCAGAGCACGCCCAAAGCATCATCGACGGTTTGGGTACAAGGGTCCTGGGCCTCGCGGGGGACCTCAACATGGATGGTTCCATTGGCTCCCGAACCGCGGCCCTCATGGACGACTATGCGGATGCGCCAGGGCACCGGGGCAGCTTGTATCTCTCAGTGGATGATGCGGCCCGACACCTTGCCGCTACGTCCCAACTGGGCATCCAGGCAGGCTTCCATGTCATCGGCGATGCTGGCCTCGATGCAGTCCTTGGAGCGTTGGATGCAGCAGCGGCCGAGGTGGGAGAGCAGCGTATTCGAGCCGCGGGCCACCGACTTGAACACGTTGAGATGGCCGATCAATCGGCCATCGACAGACTGGCCAAGTACTCCATCACCGTCAGCGTCCAGCCGGGTTTTGATGCCGCATGGGGCGCTGCAGGCGGACTCTATGACCAGCGACTGGGCGGCCGGAGCAAAGCCATGAATCCTTTCGCTTCCTTCTATGCAAGCGGAGTGCCGATTGCGTTTGGCAGCGACAGCCCTGTCACGTCCTTGAGGCCGTGGTCCAGTGTTCGGGCGTGCCTGGAGCACAACAACCCGGAGCAGCGGATTTCTGCCAGGGCTGCATTCCTGGGCCACACCCGGGCGGGCTGGCGGGCTGCGAAGCACCGAAACCCCCTGATGGGCCAACTGGTGCCGGGTGCACCTGCCAGCTTTGCCGTGTGGGAAGTCGAAGAACTCATGGTTCAGGTGGCAGACAGCCGCGTACAGTCCTGGAGCACGGACCCCCGGGCGCGGACGCCGCTGCTGCCTGCGCTGGACACCGGCAGCGATCCCCGCTGCTTGCAGACGGTCCGTGAGGGCCAAGAGCTGTTCGCCCACGAAAACCTCCGCGCCTAGCCCGATCATTTTCCTGCCCCGGGAGGGTCACTGAACTGGGCAGACACATGGAACCGCAGGTCACCGGCCGGTTGACAGTGTGGGGGGAGTCCGTAGCATTGAGGCTCAACGGACAATCAACGCAGCGGCAAAAGCCGGGGCTTGGGGGTTCGGCCGTGGCCGGAACACGTTCATGGTGGCGGCAAACAGGTGGGCAGGTCCGCAGCGACCCAGAAAACAGTTCGTCAGGGATTCTATGCCCGGCGCCACTGGTCCTGGGCTTGTGGACCTGCCCGCGGCATTCCGGTCCCTCTCCACGCCAGTGCCTGTGTCCGACACCACAGCCGCTCAAGGAGTGCCCGCCGGCGTCCTATAATGGAGAGTTGCGCCAGAATGCCAGCCGCCAGGCTGGTCCGGCACACTGACCGCTCCATCAAGGAAAGGCCTCTTCTTGCGTGTCCTGACGATCATTCCCACCTACAACGAGCTCGAATCGCTCCCCGTGACACTGGGACGGCTGCGCGCAGCTGTTCCCGAGTCTGATGTTCTGGTGGTTGACGACAACAGCCCTGACGGCACGGGACAGCTTGCCGACGAGTTCGCCGCAGCGGATACCCAGGTGCACGTCCTGCACCGTAAGGGCAAGGAAGGACTCGGCGCCGCCTACATCGCCGGTTTCAAGTGGGGCCTGGCCGCAGGATACGACGTCCTGGTGGAGATGGATGCTGACGGTTCACACAAGCCGGAGCAACTGCCACTGCTTCTCGATGCCGTCAAGGACGGCGCAGACCTCGCAATGGGCTCCCGTTGGGTCACCGGTGGAAGTGTCGTTAACTGGCCGCTGTACCGCCAAGCCATCTCCCGCATCGGCAGCACCTACGCGCGCATCATGCTGGGTGTAAAAATCAAGGACGTAACCGGCGGCTACCGCGCCTTCAAGCGCACCACGCTTGAGGCCCTGAACCTGGACGAAGTCGAGTCGGTTGGCTACGGCTTCCAAGTGGACCTCGCATGGCGGGTGGCCAAACTTGGCCTCCGTATCGAAGAACGCCCCATCACGTTCGTGGAACGTGAACTTGGTGCCTCCAAGATGAGCGGCAACATCGTGGTGGAAGCCATGATCAACGTCACCAAATGGGGAGTGGCGGCACGCTGGGCTAAGCTCACCCGCAAGTCACCTGCCATCGCAAAGTAGTAGCAGCAGAAGAAAGGCCGGGTCCGGTTCCTTGAGGAACCCGACCCGGCCTTTCGTGTCTGCGTTGCAGGCTATGCGGAACGACGCTCTCCACGGCGTTCACGCAGAATGTTCAAACGATCCTCAAGGATCTGCTCCAGTTCGGGAAGGCTGCGACGTTCAAGGAGCATGTCCCAGTGGGTACGCACAGCTTTCTCATTGGCATCCACAGGACGCTCGCCGTCAACCAGAAGCGCTTCCTTGCCCGTCTTGGAGACCCAAACCGGGGGAATCTCGGCTTCGGAGGAGAAGGTTACGAAGACCTGCTCGCCATCCTCGCAGCGGTACTCGACCCGCTGGCGCGGTGCCGGTTCAACGCCGGACTCGGTTTCCATGCTTTGGGCGCCAAGACGCATACCCCGCAGGCTGCGATCGCTCATGATTACTCCCTCTGTCTGTTCGCGGAGCAGGAACTCCGCGCTAGCCGTAAGCCGTTTTCACGTTCCTTACGGACTACTTCTGCACACCTTGCATCACTAATTGCAACGCCTGGCAAAGCTTTTATGTTCCATCCACACTGAACCAGCCGGACAAATATCCCATTATACGCGGAACAGGTCCTACTACTCAAAAGGCGGTATCGCCAACGAGCGGCCAGCCGGATGGCTGACCGCTCGCAACGCCGTCAATAGTAGTTATTCAGCGGGCTTCGCGTGTTCCCCGGATGCCGTGGGTGCAGAGGCCTTGGGTTCCTCATTGCCACCGAAGAGACCAACAGGGGAGTCCCCGCCGTTCCCACCGAGGGCGCCACCAATGCCCTTGAGCGCTTCGCCGACTTCACTCGGAATGATCCAGAGTTTGTTCGAGCTTCCCTCAGCGATCTTCGGGAGTGTCTGCAAGTACTGGTAGGCAAGGAGCTTCTGGTCCGGGTTTCCCTTGTGGATCGCGTCGAAGACCTTCTGGATGGCTTGGGCTTCACCGTCAGCACGGAGGATGGCTGCTTTCGCGTCGCCCTCAGCAGCGAGGATAGCGGCCTGTCGCTGGCCTTCTGCGGTGAGGATCTGGGACTGCTTGGTGCCTTCAGCGGTCAGGATGGCTGCACGGCGGTCACGCTCTGCGCGCATCTGCTTTTCCATCGAGTCCTGGATGGAGTGGGGCGGATCAATCGCCTTCAGCTCCACGCGGGATACGCGGATGCCCCAGCGGCCCGTCGCTTCGTCGAGGACTCCGCGCAACTGACCGTTGATCTGGTCACGGGACGTGAGGGCCTCTTCAAGGTTAAGCCCACCAACCACGTTACGAAGCGTGGTGGTGGTCAACTGCTCCACGGCCTGGATGTAGTTGGCGATCTCGTACGTTGCTGCCCTTGGATCGGTGACCTGGAAGTAGACCACGGTGTCGATGGAGACCACCAGGTTGTCTTCTGTGATGACCGGCTGCGGCGGGAATGACACTACCTGTTCACGCAGGTCGAGCAGCGGCAACAGCCGGTCGACGAACGGGATCAGGATGGTAAGTCCCGGGTTGAGCGTGCGCTGGTACTTGCCGAGTCGTTCAACGACGCCGGCACGCGCCTGCGGGATGATCCTTACCGAGCGGACCAACACGATGATGACAAAAATGACGAGAACAATCAGCACAATTGCTGCTGCTGTTCCTCCTAAGCCGTCCATACATCTCCTTCGTTCCCCAATTGCGTGGTTTGATGCGGCTATGCGCGGGCGGGCTGCCCAACCCGGCAACCGACTAAATCAATGGGCGCGCTTCAGCGCGGGCTGTTGTCGGCAGACGAGGCGACTACCGCCGTCGCGCCGTCAATTTTGGTGACCTGGACTGTCGCACCGGCGTCGAGGACTCCCGCGGTGCTCCGTGCACTCCAGACGTCACCACCAATTTTGACGAGTCCGCTGGTTCCGCTCACGGCTTCTATGACGAGAGCGGACTGCCCAATCAGGCGGTCGATGTTGGATCGTTGTTCTTCGGGCCCCTTGTGGAGGTGCTTGAGCGCAACGGGCCGCACGAAGGCAATCATGAGGAGGGATACTACGGAGAAGATGACGATCTGCAGCCAAAAATCGGCGCCGGCGAAGTCAGCGATCAGCCCAGCGAGGGCTCCGCCGCCCAGCATGATGAAGAAGAGGTCGAGAGTCAGCATCTCCACCACTGCGAACGCGAGGAAGACCGTGAGCCAGAGGGCCCACCAATTCTCGCCGAGCCATTCAAACATCCGTTCCCCCTTGGTCCCGGATCCCGCGGGCGGGATCACAGTCGCTGTCCTTCCATCCTAGCCCGACGTACCGTCCCACGTCAGGACACGTTGAACACGCTGATCCGGAACTTCGCCGTGGTGGACACCAAACCGTCCAGTTCGGCGAGTTCGGACAGCTGCCCCGGGCGGAGATGGTGGCCGGCCGGGCCCATGACGGCGACGTCGGCCACCTCCGGTCCACTCAACACCAGGGGAATATCCAGGCTGTCGCTGGTCCCTGAACCGAAGTGCCCCCGCATGGTCTCTGCCAGTCGCTCTTCTTTGCCTTCTTCGATACCCAACATGCCTGTCCGGGCAGCGATTTCGGCAAGGTGGCCCGGCCGGGGTGTCACGATGACCAGTTTTCCGCCGGGGCGGAGCACGCGGGCGAATTCTGCGGGGTTCCGCGGGGCAAAAACCACCATGACTGCGTCCACGGAATTATCCGCCACAGGCAACGGGCGCCAAATGTCCCATACCAGGTTGATGGACTGCGGGTTGAGGCGGGCCGCCCTGCGGAGAGCGAACTTGGAGATATCCAAGCCGATGGCAGTGGCTCCGGTTTTCCGGACTACTGCGTGGAGATAATGACCGGTACCGGTGCCCGCGTCCAGAACCACCCCATCGGGTTGTTCAAGCACGCCAGCGGCTATGTCGGCAACTGCATCAGCCAGGGCGGAGTAGTGCCCGCCATCGAGGAACCGGTAACGTGCCGCCACCATGTCCGCCGTATCAGCTTCGAACACGGTGCCCTTACCAGTCAGCATGTTGAAGTAGCCCTGTTTCGCGGCGTCGAAAGTATGTCCGGACCGGCAGGCAAGTGTCCGCTGCGGGTCCGCCGTGAGATTGAACGCCCCTTGGCAAACAGGACAACGGAGGGCAGCGACGGCGTCGGACAACATGGCTTCAATCCTACGGCGGGACGGAGTGTCTGGTGCCGCGCGCGTGGCCGCCGGGCTAGGCTCACCCTCGTGAAACCCGAGCAACTTTCCCTGCTGAACTCTGTGTCCGCCCCGGCCATCCACCCCGATGGGACCAAGGCGGTGGTATCTGTCACAAGGCCGGATTTTGATGCTGACAGTTACGTCGGCCAGTTGTGGAGCATCCCCTTGGACACCACCAAACATCCGCGTCGCATCACCCGGGGCTTCAAGGACACCTCCCCGGCTTTCTCACCTGATGGCCTGGTCCTTGCCTTCCTTCGCAGCGAGCCCGACGGGAAGCCGCAGTTGTTCGTCGTGGAGGCGGCCGGTGGCGAGCCGCAGCGAATCACGGATCAGCATGCCGGAGTGGGTAGTTTCGAATGGGCGCCCGACTCCCACCGAATCGCCTTCGCGGCCCGCGTGCCGGAGCAGGGGCGCTACGGAACGGTCGACGGCGTCACGGCAGGCGGCGAGGACGGCCGCCTCATCACAACCAATCAGTACAGGGCGAACGGCCTGGGATATACCTCCGACCAACGCCAGCAGTTGTTCGTCGTTGAGGTCCCGGAACTGGGTGGCGAGCCGGCAGTCGCCCTCAGGGGGCGGGCCGCACACGAACAACCAGCCCGCGTGGTCTCAGGCGTTCCTGCAGCCAGGCAGATCACCTTTGGCGATGCTGACCATGAGTCTGCGTGCTTCTCTTCTGACGGTTCACAGCTCTATTTCGTGGCAGGCCTGCAGGAAGGACACGACGACGACCTGGTCACCTCGATCTACCGCGTCGATGCTTCCGGAGGCCAGCCCATCGCCGTCGACCCATCCACAGGAAAGCGGCAGACCGTCACCGAGGTCCGCACATCAACTGACGGTCAGTGGCTCTTCTACCTTGCCCAGGACATGGGAGAAACGGGCAAGGATTTCGTGGCACGCAACACCTCGCTCCATGCCATGCCCATCGGCGGGGGAGAGGCCACACGACTGACCGATGTCGAATACCTGGATGTCTCCGGGCCATTGGAGCCGAGTGGTCCCGCAAGCGTGCTGGTCCTGAACACGGCCCTGGGAAGCGTCGAACTGCTGGATGTTCCCGCGGAAGGCGGGATCACACCGCTTGTCCATGGCGCCAGGGTGGTCATTGGGGCAACCGTGGCGGCCAACGGAGAAATTGCGGTCAGTTATTCGGATGCCGCCACCGTGGGCGATGTGGCGTCGCTGGAACGAGGTGAGCTGCGCCTGTTGACGGACTTCTCTGCAGGCCTCAGGAACAACTCACGGGTCAGTGAACCAGTGGACTTCGAGGCATCCGCTGAGGACGGCCACCCCATCCACGGTTGGCTGGTGCTGCCTGACGGGCCCGGCCCACACCCCGTCCTGCTCAATATCCATGGCGGACCGTTCGCGCAGTACACCGGCGCCTACTTCGACGAAGCACAGGTTTACTCTGCTGCCGGATACGCAGTGGTGATGTGTAATCCGCGCGGGTCTTCCGGGTATGGCCAGGCCCACGGGCGGGCCATCAAGGAGCGCATGGGCACACTGGATATGCAAGACGTCCTTGCGTTCCTGGACTCCGCCCTGGCGGCGGTGGATGCGTTGGACGGGGACCGCGTAGGCATCATGGGCGGTTCCTATGGCGGCTACTTGACCGCATGGACCATTGCCCATGACCACCGGTTCAAGGCATCGATCGTGGAACGCGGCTTCCTGGACCCCGTCAGCTTCACTGGTTCATCTGACATTGGCTGGTTCTTTGGCGGAGAATACACCGGGGGTACGCCTGAGCAGATGGCAGCCCAGAGCCCTATGGCCGTCGCGGGCTCCGTCAAGACTCCGACCATGGTGGTTCACAGCGAAAATGACTTACGCTGCCCCATTGAACAGGGACAGCGCTACTATTCACAGTTGAAGGCCCAAGGCGTGGAAACTGCCCTGCTGGTGTTCCCCGGCGAGGACCACGAACTGTCCCGATCCGGGACTCCGCATCATCGCAGGCAACGCTTCGAACACATCCTTCGCTGGTGGGCGAAGTTCCTCCCCACGGCGTCAAACCAGCCTCACGCCCAGCAATGACGTCCCGGGTTTCAGCGCTGGAACCCGAGAGCCCGGGCGGCATCCTCAATCTCCGGAGCAGACCAACGCGCCGAGTGTTCTTCGTTGCTGGACAGCGACCGGATTTCGGCTCGGTCCAAGTACAGGCAGCCGTGGAGGTGGTCGGTTTCGTGCTGGACGATACGGGCCTGCCATCCTGAAAACCACTCTTCCATGGGCTCGCCGGCGGTATTGGTAAAGCGCAACTCGACGTTCCGGTGGCGTTTCACAACAGCCTGGTAGCCGGCGACTGAGAGGCATCCTTCGTAGAACGAGGCTGTCTCAATCCCGAGCGGCCTGTACTCCGGGTTGATGATGGCGAAGAATTCCAGGTGTTCCCGGTGGCGCACGGCCGCAGATGCCGGGTCAACCTCGTACTTGTCCTCGAGCACGGCCACTTGCAAGGGGATCCCCAGCTGCGGAGCAGCGAGGCCAACCCCCGGAGCATAGTGCATGACATCGCGCATCCGATCCACCAGGGCCATCAACTCTACGTCGTCGATCTGGCCATCGAACGGGGCGGCCATCTGGCGCAGGACCGGGTGCCCCGCCTGGACAATGACCGGGAGCTCTTCCGAATCAAGCAGTCGGCGGACAGTGTCCCTGATCTGCGTGGGATTGAAATCAGTGGCAGGGCTCTTGGCCTCGGGATGAGGTTGGTGCGTCATGTGTTGAGCCTAACGCGGCAGTTGCCCGCGCCGGTGGACTAGGCTCGACGGATGAGCGATTCCACCCCTTTGGACCGTGTACTGGGCTTCGTCAAAACAGTTGAAGCCGGCGGCGGAGCTGCTGAGCTGCGGCCCTTCCTTGCCGAGGACTTCAAGCTCACCGAGTGGCCGCATGCCTTGTCCAAGACAGGCTCCACCAGGACCCTCGCGGAAACGTTGGCCGGCGCCGACCACAGCAAGGAAATTGTTGCCAATCAGCGGTTTGACGTCGTCCGCACCACCAGCCAGGAAAATCGGGTAGTGCTGGAAATGAACTGGTCTGCCACGCTGCTCCTTGACCTGCCCCATTGGGATCGCGGCGACACCATCCGTGCCCGGAGCACCGCCGTTTTCGAGCTTCGCGAAGGTTTGATCATCAGCCAGGACACCTACGATTGCTACTACACAACGCCGGAATAGCTAGCGCATGGTGAAGCGTCGCTCCACCAAGCCTGCGACGGCGGGAACCTGAAGAGCCCTGGCGAAGAGCTTGTTTCTGGCGACCATGACATGAGGTGCCAGCGGTCGGCCGAGAGCCATGTTCAACCCGGCCTGTCTGGATGCCCGCAGAGCTGCACTCCGGCGTGACTTTTCGAAGTTCTTCAGAATTCGCCCCACATCGTCCCCCCGGAACGAAGTGCCCATGATGGGCGCGAGTGCAGCGGCGTCCAGCCATCCCAGGTTCATGCCCTGCCCTCCGATAGGGCTTATTTCGTGCGCAGCGTCCCCGAGAAGGACCAGACGGCCGTGAACCATCCGCTTCGCCAGCCGTGAACGCACTTCGAAGGCGCTCACCATCGTGTTGGTGCCGGCATCCAGTACCTCGCCCGTCCTGACCCCAACCAACTCAGCCAGCCCGGCCGCCGTCGAGCCATTGTCCGGCGCTCCCAGCCTTACCACCCACCTGCGCACGCCACCTGGCAGCGGAAACGACTCCACAATCCCCGCAGGCTCCAGAAACAGGACGGCGTCGCTCCCATGCCCGGTTGTATCCGCGAAGTCGCCCATGATGTAAGAGTCCGGATAGCTCCGGGACGGAAGGTGCGGCAGGACCCGCTGACGGAATAACGAATGCGCTCCATCAGCAGCCACCGCCAGGCTGGCACGGAGTTCACGTCTCCCTGAAGATGAGTCCGCCACGATGTGGACGGACCTGAAATCGTCCACTACCTCCTGAACATCGGCGCCGCGGATAATGGCCCCCGGGTCCAATGCCATCACCGTCTTCTCGAGGATGTTCTCCGTGATTGCTTGCGGCACTGCAAGTATGAACGGATATACGGGGTCGCCGTCGAACGCCAAGGTGGCAACCTTCTGCCGTTGGCTGTAGGCCACGCCCTGGCGGATATGGACCCCGGCCGCAATCAGCTCGTCGGCGACCCCGGCTCGCGCCAACTCCGCCAGCGCTGGAGGGTGGATGCCGATGGCCCGTGAACGGCCACTCCTGGTGATGCGGCGCTCGAGGATGCGGACCTGGTGCCCGCCCTGGAGCAACAACGCACCCATGAAGAGTCCCACCGGACCGGCACCGACAATCACAACGTCAAGCATGTTCTTGCCTTTGGTCCTGGGGCACGGCAAGGCGCCGCTCATGGACGAGCAAGTTATGCCACGGGCCGTTTCTTTCGACCCGCCATTCGTCGGGCACCGCTGATGCCAGTTCCGCCGCTGTATAGCTGCGCTTGATGGACGTCAGGCCATCACCCCAAATGTAGGAGCCCAGGCCCAAGGGCCAAAAGCCTGCAGCGAACAACAGGTAAGCGACATTGCTGCGATTGAGGTCATTGTGGAGGACAAGGCTTTTACTGAGCGACTCAGAGTCGCGCAGTACGCCTTCGAATTGCCCGGAGTCGAGGTGGTGGAGGATATGGTTCGAGATCACGATGTCGTAGGTCCGTGCCTCCCGAACGAGCTCGGAGCTGTGGGCCTGACGATAGGTAACTCCATCCACGCCTCGAGCCTGTGACGCGAATGCATACGCCCTGGCGTCGGGATCGATGGCTGTCACCTCGAGGGTGAAGCCATCCTGCTGAGCCCACAGCGCAAGGCGCCGGGCAACGTCTCCGCTGCCGCATCCGATGTCCAGCAGCGATCCTTTCGTGCCTGCCGTCAGCAGGGGCCGGATCCGTTGGTGGTAGGTGCCCCGCCACCCCGAAAGCAGGCTGTTGACCACCGGAAACCTGGCGTAGGTCTTATTGAGGCGTTCGGAGTCGCAGTCGGCCCTGTCCATCTCCTCAATTGCGTGCAGATCCCTGTCCTGCAGGGATCCCCATGGACTCACAGGGCAGGGGAGACCAGAGTAAAGAGGCCAGTCTCCACCGTCAGGCCCGGACCGAAAGCCATGGAACAGATGCGCTCCTCACGGTCCGTGGCTGGCTTCTCCATCATGTACTTCAGGACAAACAACACCGTGGCGCTGCTCATGTTGCCGTACTCGCGCAGTGTCTCCCGGGCAGGCACCAACTGTTCCTGTGTCAGCTCCAGCTTGGATTCCACCTTGTCCAGGATGCTGCGGCCACCGGGGTGGATGGCCCAATGTGTGATGTCCCTATAAGGGAGCCCGGCCAGCTGAGGCTCTTTCGCGAGAAGCGGCTCCAAGGCTCCGGTGATGTGTTCTTCGATGATGTGCGGAACGTACGAGCCCAGCACCATTTCGAATCCTTCGTCGCCGATGTTCCAGGCCATGGCTTCCTCGCCCACCGGGGTGAGGACAGTTTCGAAATGGTCCAGCCTGATCACCGGATCCGGCCCCTCCGGTTCACGGGCGGTGACGATTGCTGCCGCCGCGCCGTCGCCGAAAATGGCTGAGCCCATGATCGTGTCTGGATCATTCGAGGTCCTGACGTGAAGGGAACAGAGCTCAACACAGATCACCAGAACCACAGCCTTGGGATCGGCCATGCAGAACTGCTTGGCCGCTTTGAGTGCCGGGAAGGCGGCATAGCAGCCCATGAATCCGAGGTGGTACCGCTGCACAGCAGGGTTGAGCCCCAGGGCCCGGACCACCTTGTAGTCGGGTCCTGGATTGAAGAAGCCAGTGCAGGACACCGTAATGACGTGGGTGATGTCGTCCAGGTCGATGCCGGACGCTTGAGCCACAGCCGTCTTTCCTGCCTCCACGAAAAGCTTGGTGGCTTCGGTGGCGAAGATTTCGTTCCGGACCTTGGTGCTGGGGCTCAGGACCCTGTTGGTTTCGGGATCGAAGAACCTTGGATTCTCGGGATGGGCGTCAAGGCTGAGCTCTTCGACAGCGGTGTAGCGGGTGTCGATGGCTGCTGAATCAAAACAGGTGGTGACCAGACGCGTTCCCAGCCGGGTCAGGCCTGGCTGGGACGCAAAAACTTCGCGTGCTTGTTGCTGGACGAGGATGGTTGGCGGAACTGCGGTTTCAAGGGACCTCACGTATACCGGCATGCTTCATTCTTAGTGAGTAAACCTGTGAAGACAATGGCAGAATCAAACGTACTGACCGAGGTTGGTCAAGGTGAGCCAGGCGACGCCGACGGGGAACTGTTGGGCAGCGCCGCCTAACAGATGGAGAAATCATGACTTTTGCCGCGGGCGCTGACACGCAATCTCCCGATTCGCACGTTGCTGACACCCACGACCTGATCCGGGTTCAAGGTGCGCGTGAAAACAACCTGAAAGACGTCAGCATCGAGATTCCGAAGCGTCGGCTCACAGTGTTCACGGGCGTTTCCGGGTCCGGGAAGAGTTCGCTGGTATTCGCCACGATCGCTGCAGAATCGCAGCGCATGATCAACGAAACGTACAGCGCGTTCGTGCAAGGCTTCATGCCGTCCCTGGCCCGACCGGACGTTGACATGCTCGAAGGCCTGACGACGGCGATCATCGTGGACCAGGAGCGAATGGGGTCCAACCCGCGGTCAACGGTGGGTACGGCCACCGACGCCAACGCGATGTTGCGGATCCTGTTCAGCCGCCTGGGACACCCCCACATCGGCTCACCCAACGCCTACTCCTTCAACGTCCCGACAGTGAAGGCCAGCGGTGCCATCACTGTGGAGCGTGGCGAGGGCAAGACCAAGACTGAGAAGGCCTCCTTCAACCGCTTGGGTGGAATGTGTTCGCGCTGTGAGGGCATGGGTTCGGTCAACGACTTCGATCTGACCGCACTGTACGACGACAGCAAGTCCCTCAGTGAAGGCGCACTTACCATCCCGGGCTACACCATGGATGGCTGGTACGGACGCATCTTCAGCGGTTCGGGTTTCTTCAACATGGACAAGCCCATCGCCAAGTTCACCAAGAAAGAACTCCACGATCTCCTGTACCGTGAGCCCACCAAAATCAAGGTAGAGGGCATCAACCTTACTTACGAAGGCGTGATCCCCAAGATCCAGAAGTCCATGCTGAGCAAGGACGTCGACGCGCTCCAGCCGCACATCCGCGCGTTCGTTGAGCGGGCCATCACGTTCACCACGTGCCCTGAGTGCGAAGGAACGCGCCTGAGCCCCGAGGCAAGATCGTCGAAGATCAAGGGCAAGAGCATCGCAGACGTGTGCACCATGCAGATCAGCGACCTTGCCGTTTGGATCCGCGACCTCGACGAGCCTTCCGTTGCTCCGCTCCTGAAGGGACTCCAGCACCTCCTGGATTCCTTCGCCGAAATCGGACTGGGATACCTTTCCCTTGATCGGCCCGCCGGCACGTTGTCCGGGGGAGAGGCACAGCGGACCAAAATGATCCGGCACCTTGGCTCGTCCCTGACAGACATTACGTACGTCTTCGACGAACCCACCATTGGGCTGCACCCGCACGACATCGAGCGAATGAACCAGCTCCTGCTGCAGTTGCGGGACAAAGGAAACACCGTCCTGGTGGTGGAACACAAACCCGAGACGATCGCGATTGCCGATCACGTTGTGGACCTGGGACCGGGCGCCGGTACCGGTGGCGGCACCGTCTGCTTTGAGGGCGATCTTGACGGTTTGCGGGGGAGCGACACCATTACCGGTCGCCATCTCGACGATCGCGCCTCCATCAAGGAGGACGTCCGTTCGGCTGCCGGCAAACTTGAAGTCCGCGGCGCATCAACGAACAACTTGAAGGACGTCGACGTCGACATCCCCCTCGGCGTTCTCTGCGTGCTGACCGGCGTGGCAGGCTCCGGAAAAAGCTCCTTGATTCATGGATCGGTCGCAACCCGCGACGGTGTCCTCGTGATCGACCAGGGCGCCATCCGCGGGTCCCGCAGGAGCAATCCTGCCACCTACACGGGACTCCTGGAGCCGATCCGCAAAGCCTTCGCCAAGGCCAATGGCGTGAAGCCGGCGCTGTTCAGCTCTAACTCCGAAGGCGCCTGCCCCACCTGTAATGGCGCCGGCGTTATCTACACGGACCTCGGCGTCATGGCGACCGTTGAATCCACCTGTGAAGAGTGTGACGGAAAGCGCTTTCAGGCGTCAGTTCTGGAGTACAAACTGGGGGATCGAAATATTGCAGAGGTGCTTGCAATGTCTGTCAATGAGGCAGAGGGCTTCTTCAGCGAGGGGGAGGCACGCACCCCTGCCGCCCACAAGATCCTTGACCGCCTTGCCGATGTTGGCTTGGGCTACCTGACCCTCGGCCAGCCACTCACAACATTGTCCGGCGGTGAGCGCCAGCGCCTCAAGCTGGCAACGCAGATGTCCGAAAAGGGCGATATCTACATTCTGGACGAACCGACCACCGGCCTGCACTTGGCCGATGTCCAGAACTTGCTGGGAATGCTGGACCGATTGGTGGAGTCCGGCAAGTCAGTCATCGTCATCGAACATCACCAGGCTGTCATGGCTCACGCCGACTGGATCATTGACCTTGGTCCGGGCGCAGGACACGACGGCGGCAAGATTGTTTTCGCTGGCACGCCCGCCGAGCTTGTGGCTGGCAAGTCGACGCTCACCGGCAAGCACCTGGCCGCCTATGTGAGCGCCTGAGACCTTCTCGCGTGGCGGGCCGGCAGAGTCCATGCCGGCCCGGCTCCTTCCTGATCCCTTGCATCAGTAGGAGCCTCAATTCGCAGTGTCCCACTGAATGTGATGCCGATACACCCAATCAAAGTTGTCCGTGGACTTCCGTGCGATCCCACGGAAGACCACGGGCAGCACCAGGTCCTCGAAAACGCGCTTGAACTGGCCGCGGATCTTCGGCGCCGCATTTCTGCGCCCCCATTCGACCACCGATTCCGCCCGGGTCCTGCGTTCGTTCTCATAACGCGCCAGCGCCTCCGGAATTGCGTCCGGCTCCAGGCCCTGGAGCGAACGACCCAACGTGACCGCATCTTCGATTGCCATGGAAGCTCCCTGACCGGACGACGGCGACGCTGCATGGGCGGCATCGCCCACCAGAACAAGCCTCTCGCGGTGCCAGCGGGGAATGCTTGGAAAATCCGAGGTCGTGTAGGGCCTGATGATGTCATCCGTAGCGGCGATAATGGCCGCCATTATCGTACGGTCCCCGGCGACGAGCCTGGTCAACCAAGCTTTGCGGGCGCCGGCGTCCAAGGTGGCGGGATCTTCAGAGGACCGTTGCAGGGGATTGGCAAACCACCAGATCCGGCCGTCGGGATCCTGCATGTAGCAATAGAAGCAGCGCTTACCGAAAACCATCTTCATGCGCCCGGCCTCGACGTCCATCGGCCCGGGCTCCAGAACCCCGGCAGGGACTATGCCGCCCGTGTTGAGCAACGGAATGATCCTGGGCGCCGGCGACGTGGGGTCTATCAACGTTCTGACGCGTGAATGAAGGCCATCGGTACCAACCACAATGTCCCCACGTTCTGTGGTTCCGTCGTCGAACACTGCCCTCACGCCGTCGCGGTCTTCTTCCACCATGGTCAGCCGCTTGTTGTAAACGATGCGGATACCGAGCCGACCGGCTTCTTCCCTGAGCAAGCTGTACAGCTCGGAACGGGTCATCGTGCGGGCAGTGGTTCCGTCGGGCAGGGACCCGCCGAAGTCGAAGTCCATGAGGTGTTTGCCGTTACTTCCCAAGTACATGGACATGAGGGGAGTACTGAAACCCAAGTTGTCTGCTGCCGCTTTGAGACCGAGGGTTTCCAACGCATCGAAACCGTTGACGGCCACTGTCAGGAAGCCGCCGATACCATCCGACGGCGCTCCGTAAGCTTCGAAAATGACAGGTCGATGACCGGCCTTGTGCAGCGCTATGCCGCTGGAGAGTCCGGCAATACCAGCACCCACAACCATGCAATTCAACATCAGAGCCTCCAGATATATTTCGTTCGGTCGAACGAAATATATCGCTGAGACTCGGGTGCGTCAATCCTTTCGGAATCGCGAAATACCTTGCTAGCCTCTGAGGATGCACTCAGACGGCGACGCGGACGCTCGAAAGGCCCTGCTGGAAGCTGTTTTCGCTTCCGGCCGGGAACTATCGACGGCGGCCGTGATGTTCCACTCGAAACTCTCCGAACTCCGAGGGTTGTCCGCAACCGAAGGTAAAGCCATAGATATCCTGCTGCGGTTCGGGCCCATGACGGCAGGAGAATTCGGCCAGCATTCAGGCTTGGCGCCAGCCTCGGTGACCGGGCTGATGGAGCGGCTGGAAGGCAAAGGCATAGCCCGCAGGGTCAGGCATGACGAGGATAAACGGAAGGTATTGATAGAGCTGATCGGCGACCAGGTAACTGCCGCTACGCCACACTTCGTCGATTTCATGAGTGGATTGACGGGCTTACTTGAGGGCTACAGCAACGACGACCTGCGTGTCATCGCCGATTACTCCGCCAAGGCCGCGGAAATCCAGAAGAACGCAGCAGCGCGCTTGGGAAACGAAGCAGGCTGACGCTCAGCCCGACACCCCTCCCGAGCACTCGTTCATAACGCCGATAATCTACATTATGTAAAGTAAAGGGAATGAGTCTCCCCTGAGCCCGGCCAATTAACCGATGCTTCGGCAGTGGCCAGTCCTGTCGGAAGTCCTTATTGACCTTGTTGGTCCCCGGCGATGTTGACAAGCCACCCGATTCCGAACTTGTCGACGCACATCCCGAAGGTGTCTCCCCAGGGTGCCATTTCCAGCGGCACCGTCACGGTTCCGCCGTCGACCAGTTTGTCCCAGTAGCCACGGAGCTCGGCTTCATCGGCGGATTCCCCACTCAAGGAGACAGACATATTGTCGCCGGGGTTGTACTGCATGCCATTGGGGGTGTCAGCGGCCATCAGCGTCAACCCGCCCGGTGTCTCCAGCATGGCGTGCATGACCTTGTTGGCCTCGGCCGGGTCTTCACTGGCCTGATAGTCGCCGAATGTGCTGATGTTCAGTTCGCCACCGAAGACTGATTCGTAGAAGCTAATGGCATCGCGGGCGTTGTCCTGGAAAGAGATGTATGGATTGAGGCGGGTTGTCATTGGTCGGTTCTCCTCATGGTTGTGATGTGTGCGGCCGTGCTAGCAGCGCCGCGAGGCGCCTGTCCTACAAAGTTTCAGTCGCCGTCGTACGCCTTTTGCAAGGCGTTGATATCCAGTTTTCGCATCTTCAGCATTGCCTCCATTGCACGCCGTGAGCCTTCAGGATCCGGGCCGTTCAGCAGTCCGGTCAATGCTGTCGGGACAATCTGCCACGACAGGCCAAACTTGTCCTTCAGCCAGCCGCACATGCTCTCCTCACCCCCGGCAAGGAGGGCGCCCCAATACCGGTCGACTTCTTCCTGGGAATCGCAGTTGACTACCAGCGAAACTGCCTCGTTGAATGTGAAAGCCGGTCCCCCGTTGAGGCCCATGAACTGCCTGCCCTCAATCTCGAACTCGACGGTCAGGGCACCGCCATCAGGCCCCGGCATAACCTGCCCCATGGATGAGTTTCCGAAGGTAGACGTGTAGAACTCCGCGGCCTCAACCGCCTGGCCGTCGAACCATAAACACGTGGAAATCTTTTGCATCAACCACTCCTCAAGGATCTTGGGAAACGCTGGTCCCCCGACCGAGGCTAGTACCGCCGGTCGCCGCGCACAATGCACGACGGCGAATCCACCCGACGTCGGTTGTCCCACCGAACCACCGGGCTGCTGACAGTGAAAACCGCTAGTCCCCCGCGGTCCGGACCCGGCTGACCAGCCCCACGGTGTTGGCCTCACTGTCCTCAATGAACGCCATCCACTCTTCTGAATCCCGGGGTCCCAAGGTGTCGTCGTCATGGGTAAAAATCATGTGTGGCTCCGCGATGATCCTCACGCCCCGGTTCCGAAGTGCTGCCACGGTTCCGTGAAGGTCGCCCACCTCCAAATAGATCAGTGCCGAAGGCGCTCCCCTCTCCAGCAAGAGCCGGACACCGCCAACATCAAAGAACAGGAGTCCAGGGGGTTCGAACAGGGCACTCGGTTGGGCGTCCAGCAGCGCAGAGTAGAAAACTGCCGCGCGCTGCAGATCCTCGGCGTGCTGGGCCACTTGAATAAGTCTCAAGGCGTCCTCCTACGCTGGTTTGGTCCTTTGGCTCCTGTCATCATGGCTGTCACGCCCGTCAACAGGCAAGGAGGCGCCGCAGCCCGGACTTCGCCCCTTTGGCCCATGCCGGATAGTGTCAGGAGCATGCTTTCATCATCCAGATCGTGGATCCCGGCAGTACTTGCCGACGTCGTGTTGATCCTTGTATTCGCTGCTATCGGCCGGGACGCGCACGCACGGGGCGACATAGTCTCCGGCGCCTTCTCCACGGCGTGGCCATTCCTCGCCGGAGCAGTCATCGCCTGGGCAGTCTCACGCGCGTGGCGGGCCCCGTTTGCATTGTGGCCGTCCGGCGTAGCCATCTGGATCGGCGCGGTGCTTGTTGGGATGCTGCTGAGGGCCGCCACTGGCCAGACGGTAGTGCTGCCCTTCGTCATTGTGGCGACGATCAGCCTCGCGGTTTTCCTGCTCGGGTACCGTGCACTGGTTGCAGTGTTGGTGCGTGCAGCGCAGAGACGGCAACGCGGTGTTTGATCAAGTCGCGTCGCCGGAGAATGCACTACGCTGGAAACAGTCCGCAACGATGCTTTTCCGGAAAGGCCCCACGTGATCACCGCTTTCGTCCTGATCAAGACCGATGCCTCACGCATCCCGGAGACAGCTGAGCAAATCTCTGCCATTCAAGGCATCAGCGAGGTCTATTCCGTCACAGGCGAGTGGGACCTCATTGCGGTAGCCAGGGTCACTAAGCACGACGAGCTTGCGGACGTGATCGCCGACCGCCTTTCGAAGGTTGACTCGGTGGTCCACACCACCACCCACATTGCCTTCCGCGCCTACTCGCAACACGACCTTGACGCAGCCTTCGCACTGGGGTTCGAGTAACAGTTCGCGTTCTGGAAGCAGGAGGAATGCCCGAACTCAGCTCCGGCTGAGTTCGGTCCACTTCGCCAGCACTTGGGCAGCCTTGCCCGAATCAACGGATTCTGCTGCGCGGGCAAACGCATGACGCATACGCGAGATCAGGCTGCCGTCGGCGTGCAGATCAAAAGACACCAGTCCGGCTGCGGCATTGAGAAGGACTGCATCCCGTACCGGGCCGGTCTTCCCGTCAAGGACGTCCCGGACCACGCCTGCGTTTGCGGCGGCATCGCCGCCTCGAAGGTCGGCCACCGTTGATGGCACGATTCCGAGTTCCGACGGCGAGAACACCTGCTCAGTGACCGTTCCGTCCCTGATTTCCCAAACTGTCGATGGCCCGGTGGGCGTGAGTTCATCAAGGCCATCATCACCCCGGAAAACCAGTCCACGACTGCCGCGGCGCGCCAGGACTCCAGCCACGAGCGGTGCCATCCGGGCATTGGCTACACCGACGGCGGAAGCCTGTACGTGCGCCGGATTTGTCATAGGACCGAGGAAATTGAATGCCGTTGGAACGGCGAGTTCCCGGCGCGGGACAGCAGTGTGCCGGAAGGAGGGATGGAAGACCTGCGCGAAACAGAACGTGATTCCGGCCTCCTCCGCATTTCGGGCCACCTGTTCGATCGAAAGGTCCAAGCGGACGCCCAAGGCCTCCAGCACGTCCGCTGAGCCAGAGGTCGAAGAAGCGGCCCTGTTTCCATGCTTAACCACCTTGGCCCCGGCCCCGGCAGCCACAAGCGCTGCCATGGTGGAGATGTTCACGGTGTTCAACCGGTCTCCCCCGGTTCCCACGATGTCCAACTTCTGCCCGGAGATATCGATCGGGTTGGCGTGCTGCACCATCGCTTCAACCAAACCGGCCAACTCTTCGACAGTTTCGCCCTTGGCCCGCAGAGCTACCAGGAAGCCCGCGATCTGCGCCGGAGTCGCTTCGCCGGCCATGATGGTGTTCATGGCCCACTCTGTGTTGCCCACTGCAAGGTCGTCGCCGTTGATCAGTGCTGAGATGAGCCCTGGCCAGGTATTGCTGGCTGCAGGTGCCGATGCCGGAGAAGTCACTCCCTGATGCTATCGAGCCAGCCACGCCGATGACCAATGTGAACGCGGCCGGGAACTTTTCCGCGCGAATTCGCGTCTTTGTAGAAAAAGTCTCCCGAATCGGTGGTTTGCATTGGGAAGTCTGGACTTTTACAGACATAATGTCCTTGTGACATCTGCGACCCATGCCCCCAGTACCCCGGCGCACCCGACGCTGAACCGCCCCAACCTGGTTTCTGTTGGAACCGTTGTTTGGCTGTCCAGTGAGTTGATGTTCTTCGCCGGCCTCTTTGCCATGTACTTCACCCTGCGCTCCACATCCGGAATGATGTGGGCCGAGGAGACGGCCAAGCTCAACTTCCCGTTTGCGCTCGTCAACACCATCGTCCTTGTGGCAAGTTCGTTTACTTGCCAGATGGGCGTCTTTGCCGCCGAGCGGCTCGAACCCCGCCGCACGGGCGGCCCGCTCCAATTCACCCGCTGGGGCATGACTGAATGGTTTGTCCTTACCTTCATCATGGGTGCCTTCTTCGTAGCCGGGCAGACCACGGAATACGCCATGCTCGTCTCGGAGCACGTGTCCCTGTCGTCCAACGCCTACGGCTCCGCCTTCTACATGACAACAGGCTTCCACGGCCTGCACGTCATTGGCGGCCTGATCGCGTTCCTGTTCATCATCGGCCGTGCGTTTGCGGCTAAGAAGTTCGGGCACTTTGAAGCTACGTCGGCGATCGTCACCTCGTACTACTGGCACTTCGTTGACGTTGTGTGGATCGGCCTCTTCCTGGTCATCTACGTCCTCAAGTAAGCCCGGCTTTGACTCTTTTTCTACAAGAGGCAGAATTTCAAGAAGCGGCTCGCGGAGCCGACGCAGGATCGAATAAAGGAACCACCACGTGAAGGCACTCTCGCAGAAGCGACGTCACCCACTGGCAGCCATAGCGCTGCTGTTGATGGGCCTCCTCCTCACTGGTGGGCTCTACGCCGTTGCCACAACTGTCAACCAGGCCAAGGCCGACACCACAAGCTTCAGCGCAAGTGACGTAGAAGAAGGCGGCAAGCTCTTTGCCGCCAACTGCGCCACCTGCCACGGCATGGGTGCGTCCGGAACCCAGGACGGCCCCTCGCTGGTCGGCGTGGGTGCTGCTGCAGTTGACTTCCAAGTTGGTACCGGTCGTATGCCCATGCAGATGAGCGGACCGCAGGCCCAGCAGAAGCCCGCCCAGTTCAACGAGGAGCAGACCAAGCAGCTCTCTGCTTACGTTGCTTCCCTCGGCGCAGGCCCGGCCATCCCCGAGGAACACCTCCTGGACGGCAAGGGAGATGCAGCCAACGGTGGCGAACTCTTCCGAGTCAACTGCGCCATGTGCCACAACGCTGCCGCTGCCGGCGGCGCCCTGACCCGCGGTAAGTTTGCCCCCGCGTTGGCAGGTGTCAGCGCAGAGCACATCTACGAAGCCATGGCGACCGGCCCGCAGAACATGCCCGTCTTCAATGATTCCAACATCACGCCTGAAGACAAGCGCGACATCATCACCTTCCTGAAGACCATCGAAGCCAACGGTTCACCCGGTGGCGCCGACCTGGGTTCACTTGGACCCGTATCCGAAGGCCTGTTCGTTTGGGTTGCCGGCTTGGGTGTCATCATCGCATTCACGATCTGGCTGACGTCCCGTACGTCCTGATCCGGACACCACAAAAACTTCTGCTGCATGGTCAGCAGTTTGAAACTGAAAATAACTCGGCTCCGGCCGGGACAACGAGAGAAGGATGAGGCGAATTATGGGCAACCATAGTGACGGCAGTCCGAACCACTCGGGCACCGTAGCTACGGCTGGTCAGAATGAGGTGGAGAAGTTCCAGGATCCTGGACTCCCTCCGCATCGTTTGCGCCTGGCTGACACGGACCCGGTAGCCGCAAAGCGCGCCGAGCGTCAGGTAGCCATTCTGTTTGGCACCTCCGTCATCGGTACGCTGGTCTTCCTGGTGGCATACTTTGCCATCGACCTTGGCGACGACACCACCATTGCGACCATCCGTACCCAGAACCTTCTTCTGGGACTCGGTACGGCCTTCGCGATGCTTGGTATCGGCACCGGCATCGTGCACTGGGCCAAGGCCCTGATGCCCGATCACGAAGTGTCTGAAGAGCGCCACGCTATCCGTACCGAAGAAGATCGGCAGGCAGCAGTCCGGATCGTCGACGACATCGTCGATGAGACCGGCATCAAGCGCCGCCCGCTGATCCGCAACACCCTTCTTGGTGCCGTTGCGCTTGCCCCGCTGCCCGCTCTCGCCATCTTCGGCGACCTGGGACCGCGTCCTGACGATGCCTTGGCACACACCATGTGGGCTCCCCAGGACGGAAAACTCAAGCGCCTGACCCGCGACCCCGATGGCACCCCCATCAAGGCCTCGGACGTCACCATCGGCTCGGCCTTCCACGTCATCCCCGAAGGCCTCAACGAGCTCCACGAAGGCAAGCTGAACGAGAAGGCAAAAGCCGTCGTTCTGCTGATGCGCCTGGATCCCAACTCTTTGAACCCCTCCGAGGGCCGAGAAAGCTGGAGCTACAACGGAATCGTTGCCTACTCCAAGATCTGCACGCACGTCGGTTGCCCGGTTGCTCTCTATGAGCAGCAGACGCACCACCTTCTGTGCCCCTGCCACCAGTCCACTTTTGACCTTACGCAGGAATGCAAGGTCATCTTCGGACCGGCAAGCCGTCCGCTCCCCCAGCTGCCCATCGCAGTTGACGCAGAGGGCTACCTCGTCGCCACGAGCGACTTCAGAGAACCTGTAGGACCGAGTTACTGGGAGCGTGACGAGCATGAGCGCCTCATCAACAGCTGAAGCCCCCTTCGTTCCGAAGACCAAGGTTGGTAGTTTCACCAACTTCGTGGACGAGCGTGTGGGCGGCTCCGGCATCCTGCGTGAGTTCGGCCGGAAGGTGTTCCCCGACCACTGGTCGTTCATGTTCGGTGAGGTGGCGCTGTACTCCTTCGTCATCCTGCTGATGTCAGGTACATTCCTGACGTTCTTCTTCGATCCGTCGATGGCGGAAACCCATTACCAGGGTTCATACACTCCGCTGTATAACGTCGAAATGTCCGTTGCTTACAGCTCTTCGCTGAACATCTCGTTCGACGTCCGTGGCGGCCTGTTCATGCGCCAGGTACACCACTGGGCAGCCCTGCTGTTCGTGGCATCCCTTGGTGTTCACATGCTGCGCGTCTTCTTCACGGGTGCGTTCCGTAAGCCCCGCGAAATGAACTGGGTGGTGGGCGGCGTCCTGCTCATCCTGGCAATGGCAGCAGGCTTCACCGGCTACTCGCTCCCCGATGACCTGCTCTCCGGTAACGGTCTGCGCATCATCGACGGCGTGATCAAGTCGATCCCGGTCATCGGCACGTACACCTCGTTCTTCCTCTTCGGGGGAGAATTCCCGGGTACCGCCATCATTGGCCGCCTTTATGTCCTGCACATCCTGCTGGTCCCCGCGCTCATCCTGCTGATGATCGTGATCCACCTCTTCATGGTGGTTGTGCACAAGCACACCCAGTACCCCGGCCCCGGTCGCAACGACGGCAACGTCGTCGGCTACCCCCTCGGCCCGGTCTACGCAGCCAAGGCTGGTGGATTCTTCTTCATCGTCTTCGGCGTACTGGCACTCATGGCAGCCGCTTTCACGATCAACCCGATCTGGAACTACGGGCCCTATGACCCCTCTCCGGTTTCCGCTGGTACCCAGCCCGACTGGTACATCGGCTTTGTCGATGGTGCGCTGCGCCTCATGCCCGGCGTCATCAACGACTTCCACTTCGAGTGGGTCATCTTCGGACGTACCTTGACGTTGAACGTATTGCTTCCGGCACTTGTACCCGCCGGAATCATCTTCACTGTGCTGTTCATGTACCCGTGGATCGAACGCTGGATCACCAAGGACAACCGCGAACACCACGTTCTCGATCGTCCGCGCAACGCTCCTACCCGCACGGCGATCGGTGTTGCAGGGTTCACCTGGTACTGCGTGATGTGGGCTGCAGCTGGATCCGACCTTATTGCGACGCACTTCCACGTATCGCTGAACGACGTGACCTACTGGCTCCGGACGCTGTTCTTTATCGGCCCGATCCTTGCTTTCATCGTGACCAAGCGAATCGCTCTCGCGCTCCAGCGCAAGGACCGCGAAATTGCCTTGCACGGCCGTGAAACCGGACGAATTGTCCGGCTCCCCCACGGTGAGTTCATTGAGGTCCACGCTCCGCTTGACGAGTACAAGCGGTACAAGCTCGTTGGGTTCGAATCGCCGGCTCCCCTGCCGGCCGAACCGAACGAACATGGCGTTGTCACCCGTAAGGAAAAGCGCCGCGCGGCACTTTCCAAGTGGTTCTTCGAGGACCGCGTTGCCCCGGCAACTCCGGCAGAGCTCGAAGCCGCCCACGCACACGGCCACCACGAGGCCATTGCAGCTGGCGAAGACCAGAAGAGCCTGAGCCACTAGCGCTTAGCACTCAACATTGAAGTAGGGCCCGGTCCATCCGACCGGGCCCTGCTTTTTGTCTTCTTTAATGGACTGTCCGGGCCAAGCCCGTGGTGTTTGGCCCGGGAGCGACCCTTGGAGTGCTACTGGGTTCGGTATCCCGACGAATAGTTTCTCGTAGGCCGAACCCCTGGTCGCTGCAGGGGAACCCAAAGTTTGTAGCGGTCTGCCCGATAGTAGGAAACTGAATAGTCCACCATGGCGCGGGCGACGAAGGCGTGGCGCTGAATCTTGAGCAAGGGGGCACCGACGTCGACGTTGAGGAGTCTCGCGGTGGAGGGAGAGGCCGCTGTGGCCTCAATCATGTCCTCACCCCACTCCATGACCAAGCCGAAGCGTTCGCTCAAAACGTTGTACAGCGAGGTAGGTGGTGCCTCATCCAGCAGTCCCGGAACCCTGTGCGCCGGGATAAAGTTCTCGTCAACGCTCATTGGCTCGTTGTCGGCCAGCAGAAGTCGTCGGAAACGAACCAACGGGGTACCCTCCTCCAACTGGAGCTCCCGGGCGAGGAACGCACTGGCACCAATCTGTTCGAAACTCAGCACCTTGGCCGCAGGGACCATGCCTCGCCGCTGCATTTCCTCGCTATAGGAAGTGAGCTTGACTTGGAGATCAAGCTTTGGCTTTCTGACGAACGTTCCAAGCCCTACTACGCGCTCGATCACCTCTTCACCCACCAAGGCGTCGATGGCCTGACGAACGGTCATACGCGCCAGACCGAAGCGTTCCGAAAGATCCCTCTCCGACGGAAGCGCTGATCCAGGCGGGCAGGATTGCGCAATGAAGGCCCGGAGGATTTCACGCAATTGAACATAGATTGGCGTGCCGCTACTGCGGTCGATCTCGCCGGCAATGTTTGCCGCCTCAGGCACGGCAGCTGTCCAGCAAATGAGTCATGTATCAAGGATAATTCAGTGAGGCTTCAGGTCTAGACCACTGAACCGCGATGTGGAGCAGGCACTCCCCCTGAGGCTACGCTGGTATGGATCATTTTCTGACGGGACACCGTCATAACAAAGGAGTTGGGTTGCCGGAGCAGAAGGCCTTCGTTGCCGCCGAAATCGGATTGCACGCCCGGGCGGCCGCGGTATTCGTCCGCGCCGTCACCGAAACCGGTATGCCGGTCACCATTCGAAAGCAGGGTGGTCAACCAGTCGACGCCCGCTCCCTACTTGAGGTCATGACCGAAGACTTCGGTCACGGCTGTGAAGTCTATCTAGAGGTGCAACCAGGTGCCCTCAGCGCCGAACAGACGCTGTCGGGAGCCGAGAATGCGCTGATCGCCCTCTCGGCCGTTCTTGAGGCCATAGAGGCCCGCTGAGAGGTACTACCCGCCCCAGGCTGAACGACCTCGTGCCGGATCCTCGGCATGAGCTTAAAGAGAATGGGCCCCACCGTGAGGTGGGGCCCATTCTTCTGTCTTGCTGACTATTAGTGTGCGTGGTCGCCGCGGCTGTATTCGAAAACCCAACCGACCAATGCCACCAGGGCGAGGCCACCGGCGACGTAGGTTACCCAGAAGCCAATGGCGAGGCCGAGGAATCCGCCGGCACATGCCAGGCCGAGGACCAGGGGCCACCAGCTCCAAGGGCTGAAGTGGCCCTGTTCGCCTGCACCCTCATGAACTTCAGCATCCGGACGGTCCTCCGGACGAAGGCCAATCCGCTTGCCGGTGAAGCCAAGGTAGGCGCCGATCATGCCCGCGAGACCGCCAACCAGGAGGATGCCCAGGACACCTACCCACTCAGACCATTCGGTCAGGAAGCCATAAGCAATGGCTACGGGGACGAAGAAGAAGACTCCGGCTCCGAAGAGCCACGATTCAATTTTCATTTGTTGACGTCCCTTTGGTCGGCGTTACCCAAGACAGCTGCTGCGGGCGACGGGGCCTCGGCAGTGTGAACCTGGGCCAACTCCGGGTGGTGAAGGTCCAGAGCCGGGCGCTCGGAGCGGATACGGGGCAAGGAGGTGAAGTTGTGGCGCGGCGGCGGGCAGGACGTTGCCCATTCCAGCGAAGCACCAAAGCCCCAGGGGTCATCGACTTCAACCTTCTTGTTGCTGCGCCACGTGATGTAGACGTTCCAGAAGAACGGCAGCAGCGATGCGCCCAGTACGAAGGAGGAAATAGTGGAGAACTGGTTCATCCACGTGAAGTTATCCTGCGGCATGTAGTCGGCGTATCGACGCGGCATGCCTTCCACACCCAGCCAGTGCTGGATAAGGAACGTGCCGTGGAAGCCCAGGAACAGCAGCCAGAAGTGAATCTTGCCGAGACGTTCGTTGAGCATCTTGCCGGTCCACTTGGGCCACCAGAAGTAGAACCCTGCGAACATCGCGAACACGACCGTACCGAAGACCACGTAGTGGAAGTGGGCAACCACGAAGTAGGAGTCCGAGACGTGGAAGTCCAGCGGCGGGGAGGCCAGGATGATACCCGTCAGTCCACCGAAGAGGAACGTCACCAGGAAGCCGATGCTCCAGAGCATCGGCGTCTCGAAGGTGATGGAGCCCTGCCACAACGTACCGATCCAGTTGAAGAACTTCACACCGGTTGGGACTGCAATCAGCATGGTCATGAACGCGAAGAACGGCAGCAGCACCGATCCGGTCACATACATGTGGTGTGCCCACACCGTGACGGAGAGCGCAGCAATGGCGATGGTCGCATAGACCAGGCCCTTGTAGCCAAAGATGGGCTTGCGGCTGAAGACGGGGAAGATCTCGGAGACGATGCCGAAGAACGGCAACGCGATGATGTACACCTCAGGGTGTCCGAAGAACCAGAACAGGTGCTGCCAGAGGACGGCACCGCCGTTTTCGGGATCAAAGATGTGGGCGCCGAAGCGGCGGTCGGCACCGAGAGCAAACAGTGCTGCTGCCAGCGGCGGGAAGGCCATCAGGACCAGGATCGCAGTGACGAGGGTGTTCCAGGTGAAGATCGGCATGCGCCACATGGTCATGCCCGGTGCGCGCATGCAGATGATGGTGGTGATGAAGTTGACGGCACCAAGGATGGTTCCGAAACCGGAGAGCGCAAGTCCAAAGACCCACAAGTCACCACCGACGCCCGGACTGAATGTCGTGTTGGACAACGGAGCATAGGCGAACCAGCCAAAGGACGCAGCACCCTGCGGGGTGATGAAGCCGGAGACCGCGATGGTGGAGCCGAACAGGAAGAACCAGAAAGCCAAGGCGTTCAAGCGCGGGAAGGCGACGTCGGGGGCGCCAATCTGCAACGGCATAATGACGTTCGCGAAGCCGGCAAAGAGCGGCGTTGCGAACATCAGGAGCATCACAGTGCCGTGCATCGTGAACATCTGGTTGTACTGCTCTTTGGTCTGCAGGATCTGCATTCCGGGTTCGAACAGTTCAGCGCGGATCAACAGCGCCATGACGCCACCGAGGCAGAAGAACACGAAGGACGCGATCAGGTACATGTACCCGATGGTTTTGTGGTCGGTGGAGGTGATCCAGTTGACGACGATGCGCCCCTTGGATTTAGGAACTACGGGAGCGTCTAGGACCCCCGCGGCGGATTGAGTGTACGTAGCCACGTCGCTCCCCTTACTTGGTTTCGTTCAGGTTCGGGTTGCGGTCGTATTCCGCACCGAGGAGGCCCGTGTTGCCTTCCTGGCGAAGCTTGTCCATGTGTGCCTGGAACTCAGACTCGGAGACAACCTTGACGCGGAAAAGCATTTCGGAGTGGTATTCACCGCAGAGTTCGGCACACTTACCGTCGAAGGTGCCTTCCTTGGTGGGCGTGAACCTGATGTAGTTCGTCTTGCCAGGGATCATGTCGCGCTTCTGGAGGAACGCGGGGACCCAGAATGAATGGATGACGTCGCGGGAGTTCAGCTCCAGGTCCACGGACTTGCCAACGGGCAAGTAGAGAGTGGGGAGAAGTTCCTTGTTGACATCGTTGCCGGTCAGGTGCGCCTGGACGCCGGCCTCGTGGAGGTCTTCATTGATGACCTCGCCCTTTTTGTAGTTGAAGTCCCAGGCCCACTGCTTGCCGCGGACGTCGACAACGACGTCGGCAGGCTGCGAGCGGTCATCGATCGCGCGCTGGTCCTGGTCGGTGAAGTAGAAGAACACCAGCACCATGAACAGCGGGATGGTCAAGTAGAAGACCTCGAGCGGCAGGTTGTAGCTGAGCTGCTTCGGGAAACCCGTGGTGCCCTTGCGGCGGCGGTAAGCGATGATGCACCAGACCAGAAGGCCCCACGTGATGATACCGACTGCCAAGGCGGCGATCCATGAGTTGACCCAGAGGTCCATGATCCGGTCAGTGTGGTTGGTCGTGCCGCGCTCTGTAGGCAGCCAACCCTTCTCTACCTCTGGTGAACATCCGGTCAAAACCAACGCGCCGGCGAGTGCCAAGCCAGTGATCGATGTGATCTTTATGCGTCGGCTGCCGGTTCGGTTCTGCGAACTCACAGACGGCCCTTCCTCTTGTTGCTGTCTCCCGGCAGGCCGAAGGCTCACCGGGCACACTAAAAAGTTTTACTACCCGATGTAGAGCTTACCGCTATCAAGCGGATTTCGCGCACATGTCAGCGCCGTGGCTCCGAACGGTTTCAAACCAGTCCGAAGGGGCGCCGACATGCGGCGATGGCTCACATCAGTGGAACGAATCGCCGCAGGCGCATGACCCGCCGGCATTCGGGTTATCGATGGTGAAACCTTGCTTCGAAATGGTGTCCTCGAAGTCGATGCTGGCGCCGCTGAGGTAGGGAACGCTCATCTTGTCTACTACGACCTCAACGCCGTCGTAGTCGCGCACAGCGTCTCCGTCGAGCATGCGCTCATCGAAGTAAAGCTGGTAGATCAGGCCGGAGCATCCTCCAGGCTGGACTGCAACGCGCAGCCGAAGGTCGGTACGCCCTTCCTGCTCGAGGAGGCTGCGGACCTTGCCTGCGGCGACGTCGGTCAGATTGACCTCGTGCGTGGGCAGTTCGTCGTTGGAGACGACCTGTGCTCCGGTGCTGTTTTCGTTGGTTGCAGTGCTCATTGGCCTACCTTCTTATGAAGCTCTTGGAGGCCGCGCCGGGACGCTGCCTGCCCTTACCCAATTACGTACGGGTTATAGCTAATGCTACGTCGCACAGACGCTTAGCTATAACTCCTGACGTAACCACAGACAGCATTTCGTTGTTCCCGGCGCGCCGCGCAGCCATCCTAGGCTAGTCCCCGAGCCCGTCGGCATTAAGCCGGGCGAGCATCAATGCCTCAGCCAACACTGCATGGCGGAAATCGCCGATGTGCAGCGATTCGTTGGCACTGTGCGCCCGGGAATCGGGGTCTTCCACTCCGGTCACCAGGATCTGGGCTTCCGGATACAAGTCCAGGAGATCGGCAATGAACGGTATGGAACCGCCGATTCCCGTTTCCACGGGCTGTACTCCCCACGACTCACCCAGCGCCCAGAGCGCCACGCGCGCGGCAGCCGAGGAGGTGTCTGTGGAGAAAGCGTTGCCCCGCTCCCCCGGACTGAAAGTCACCTTGGCCCCAAAGGGCGCATGCGCTTCCACATGCCGCTTCAAAGCATCCATCGCGGCTTCCGGGTCCTGCCCAGGGGCCAGCCTCATGCTGAACTTCGCACGGGCAGCGGGAATTAGGGTGTTGGAGGCAACGTCAACGGAGGGGACGTCCATGCCGATGATGGACAGTGCCGGCTTGGTCCACAGACGTGAGGCGATTGTCCCGCTGCCGGCGAGCTTCACGCCGTCGAGCACTGATGCATCAGCACGGTAGTCCGCCTCGGCAAGATCGACCGCCACGTCATCGCGTGCCACCAGGCCTTCGACAGCAACGTTGCCGTCGTCGTCGTGAAGGGTCGCAATGAGGCGCGACAAAAGCGTGGGGGCATCGAGTACCGGCCCACCAAACATGCCGGAATGGACCGCATGGTCCAGGACGCGCACCTCGAACGTTCCGTCCACCAGACCCCGGAGGCTGGTGGTCAGGGCGGGAACACCCACCTTCCAGTTACTGGAGTCGGCGACCACAATGACGTCGGCCCGCAGGAGCTCCTGGTGTTCCTCGAGGAACGTACGGAAGGTAGGCGACCCTGCCTCTTCCTCACCTTCGAAGAAGAACGTCACGCCAAGTCCAAACTCTTCACCCAGAACCTTGGTCACGGCACTGTAGGCGGCCAAGTGGGCCATGATTCCGGCTTTGTCGTCGGCAGCACCACGGCCATAGAGCCGGCCGTCGCGTTCTTCGGCGACGAAGGGCTCCGAGTTCCACAGGCTCCTGTCCCCCGGGGGTTGGACATCGTGGTGGGCGTACAGCAGGATTGTTGGCTTGCCGTCGGCGGCTGGACGACGCGCGACGACGGCAGGGCCACCGGGGGTTCCGTCGGCTTTGCTGCTGCGCAGAATGTGCACTTCTTCCATCCCCGAGGCCTCGACCATGGCAGCCACTGCTTCGGCGCTTCGATCGAGTTCGATCGGGTCAAAACTGGCCCATGCAATGCCCGGAATGCCGACGAGTTCCTTAAGGGATTCCATCGTGCTTTCGAAGGAATCGTTAACCGCTGCTGTGAGTGCTTCGACCGGAGTTTCGCCGGAGTGCCCTTGCTTGTTCTGCGGGATCTCCGCATGTGCTGAAGTCATGGCCACACTTTACCGCCGGGGATTCGTCCGCCAGGGCAGGCGCGGCCCGGCGCGATCAAGGCCGGGCATACGGAGGCGTAACCTACGCCACCTCCGTGAGGGGTATTCTGTATGGGTGTTCGGACGCAAAAAGGAAGAGCCCAGCGCTCAATCAGTAGTAGACCAGGCCTACGCCACCGCCCCGGAGCCCGGCGGCGCGAAGGGCGCCCCCACGCCCAAGCGGAAGGACCAGGAAGCTGCCCGCAAGCGCCCCCTGGTGCCCAACGACCGCAAGGCTTCCAAGGCAGCGGAACGGGTAGCCATCCAGGACCAGCGGCAGAAGATGCGGCAGGCGCTCGATACGGGCGACGAGAAGTTCCTTCCCCTCCGCGACAAGGGTCCCCAAAAGCGCTACACACGGGACTATGTGGACGCTCGCTTCAGCCTCGGTGAGTACCTCATGTTCGGTGCTTTGCTGTTCGTGGTGATCTCCCTGATCATTCCGCCCACAAGCGCCGGCATCAGCTATGTGTTGATTGGGTTCTGGATCATGTTCCTGGCCGTCTTCGTTGACGTCTTCATCCTGTCCCGCAAGCTTCGGAAGCGTCTTACCGAGAAGTTCGGCGAGGTGGAACGCGGCTCTGTTTGGTACGGCTGCATGCGGGCCCTTCAGTTCCGCAAGCTCCGCCTCCCCAAGCCGCAGGTCAAGCGTGGGCAGTACCCGGCCTAAGCGCCCAAGCCTCAGACATCAGACAAAGGAAGACCCCGGACCAACGGTCCGGGGTCTTCCTTTTCGTGGCCTGATTAACGCGCCGTCCTCTTGCGGATCTTTACCAGTCCCTTGTTAATACGTGAGGCCCAGAATGGACCTTCATAAAGGAATGCTGTGTAGCCCTGGACCAAAGTTGCGCCGGCATCCATTCGCTCCTGCACATCCGTTGCGGTTTCCACACCACCGACGGCGATGAGTACCAACTCGTCCCCTACAGCGTCCTTGAGCCTCCGTAGAACCTCCAAAGACCGATGCTTGAGGGGCGCCCCCGACAATCCACCTGCTCCCAGTGACTCAACCTTCGCAGCATCGGACAGCAGTCCGTCACGGGAGATCGTGGTGTTGGTGGCGATGATTCCATCAAGTTTCAGGTCCAAGGCCAGTCGAGCGACGTCGTCGATGTCGTCATTGGACAAATCCGGCGCAATCTTGACCAGCAGGGGCACGTGGCGTCCGGCAGCTTCATCAGCAGCGTCCCCAACTGCCCGCAACAGCGGGCGCAGCGTTTCCACATTCTGGAGCAGGCGAAGACCTGGTGTGTTGGGAGAGCTGACGTTGACTACGAGGTAGTCAGCCGCGGGAGCCAGGCTGCGTGCACTCACCAGGTAATCCTCGGTGGCATCGTCGAGTTCCACCACCTTGGTCTTGCCGATGTTAACCCCGATAACCGGGCGGACGTCCGGGTGCTGCCTTTGCAAAGCAGCCCGCGCAGACTTGAGCCTTGGCGCGACTGAAGCGGCGCCGTCGTTATTGAACCCCATCCGGTTAATCACCGCGCGGTCCTCAACCAAGCGGAACAGCCTGGGCTTCTCATTGCCTGGCTGCGCCTGGCCCGTGATGGTTCCCACCTCCACATGCCCGAATCCAAGCTCAGCCAACGCTTCGATGCCGTGACCTTCTTTGTCGAAACCTGCCGCCAGGCCGAAAGGTGACGGGAACGTCAGTCCCAGCGCCTCCGTGCGAAGTGAAGCGTCGGGAGCTGTAAGCCGGGCAAGGATCCGGCCGGCACCGGAGCGGTGGGCCGCCCGGATTCCCTGGAAGCCGATCTTGTGTGCCTTCTCGGCATCCATCCAGGAAAAGGCCAGCTTGAAAAATGTGGGGTAAACACGCATGGTCCTAGTTTTCCGCCTCATGGACAACTCACCAAACCCATGACCACCAATCCCGCTAGCATGTACGCATGCCTGGGGATTATGGTGACGCAAATCATGGACGCTGCAGGATCGATGCCGACGTCGTAGTGGTCGGCGCAGGCCTGTCCGGACTGGTTGCGGCCGCCACAGCCTATGCCGCCGGCAAGACGGTGGCTGTGCTGGATCAGGAGCCGGAAGCTTCCGTGGGTGGCCAAGCCCATTGGTCTTTTGGCGGGCTTTTCATGGTGAATACACCTGAGCAGCGGCGTCTGGGCGTCAGGGACAGCGCTGATCTCGCCCTGCATGACTGGCTCGCCTCCGCAGCTTTCGACCGGTCCGAAGACGGGACGGCCCGTCAGTGGGCCGAGGCGTACGTCGACTTCGCCGCCGGAGAGAAGCGGGCGTGGCTTAGGAGCCTTGGCGTTGGCATCTTCCCGTTGGTGCAATGGGCGGAACGCGGCGGCTATGGGCCGGAAGGCCATGGCAACACCGTCCCCCGCTTCCACGTCACATGGGGTACGGGGCCTGCCTTGGTGGAGCCGTTTCTCGCCAAGGTCCTGGAAGGCGTAAGGAGCGGCCGGGTCAGTTTGCACTTCAGGCACCGCGCCCTGTTGCTGACGACGACGACGGGCAGGATCACGGGCGTTTCGGGCGAGGTTCTTGAACCGTCGACGGCGATGCGGGGCCAAGCGTCCGCGCGGGTCGCCGTCAGTGGTTTCGAGGCCACGGCAGGCGCTGTTGTGGTGACCACGGGTGGCATCGGCGGCGATCACGCAGCCGTCCGCAGCCAGTGGCCCGGGGGAAAGGCGCCCGAGCACATGCTGAGTGGCGTGCCGGCTTCCGTGGACGGCAGTTTCCTTCCCGTCGT
The DNA here is from genome assembly GCF_024168825.1 of Paenarthrobacter sp. A20. NCBI lineage: Bacteria > Bacillati > Actinomycetota > Actinomycetes > Micrococcales > Micrococcaceae > Paenarthrobacter > Paenarthrobacter sp. A20. The sequence continues at coordinate 3,713,009 of NZ_JALJWH010000001.1, forward strand.
GGCAAGCGCTGGTGCTGCTTTGGTCAACGGCGACCGCATGTGGCACTACCCGGAAGGAATCCACAATTACGATCCTGTATGGCCCAATCATGGAATCAGGATCCTGCCCGGGCCCTCCTCGTTGTGGCTCGATGCCAAGGGCCGCCAGTTGCCCCCGCCGCTGTTCCCCGGTTTTGATTCCTTGGGGGCATTGCGCCACATCGTCGGAACGGGGCACGACTACTCATGGTTTGTCCTCAACCGCACCATTGCCCTCAAGGAACTTGCCCTGTCCGGTTCCGAGCAGAACCCCGACCTCACGGGCAAGGACGTCCGACTGCTTGCATCACGCCTGCGCCCAACCGGCGACACACCTATCCAGCGTTTCCTGGACCGGGGCGTGGACTTTCTGCAGGCGTCATCACCCGGGGAACTGGCCTCAAGAATGAACCAGCTCGCAGACAACTCCCTCATCGGAACCCGCGCGCTTGAAGAACTGATCAGCGCCCGGGACCGTCAAGTGGCAAGCGGCCTTGGGAAGGACCCACAGCTCGCCGCCATCAGGGCAGCACGTCGATTTGCCACGGACAAACTGATGCGGGTGGCACCACCGCATCGGCTGACTGACCCGGCGCATGGCCCGCTGATTGCCATCCGGCTCTCCGTATTGACAAGGAAAAGCCTGGGCGGCCTCGCAACGGACCTTCGTTCAAGGGTCCTGGACCGTAACGGGCAAGCCATCCCGGGTCTCTACGCAGCCGGCGAAGCAGCGGGATTCGGCGGTGGCGGCATCCATGGATACCGGGCATTGGAAGGAACATTCCTGGGCGGTTGCCTCTTCTCCGGGAGGGCGGCTGGCAGGGAAGCCACCGCCAGTGTCTAAGCTAAGGCCATGGAGTGGACGGAAGACTTCCTGGGAGCGGACTTCCAATCCTGTGGCCTTGATGCCACGGGAAACGATGGCGTGGTCCGCCACGCCACGCTGATCCGCCACCGCGTGGAGCCGAAGAACGGGGATACCGGTCGCAGTGAGGGCGCTCCGAAGCGGTTTGGTGCCGTTTTGTTCCTGCACGGATGGAGCGACTACTTCTTCAATACCGAGCTTGCCAGATTCTGGGCGGGGCAAGGATATGACTTCTACGCCCTGGACATGCACAACCATGGACGGAGCCTCCAGGCCGATAAACCGGGCGGCTACGTTGCAAACCTGACGGACTACGATGCCGAGATCAATCGGGCCGTCAGCGTGATTCAGGCCGATCGCTCAGCATCACCGAACGGCACGCTGACACTTATGGGGCACTCAACAGGGGGTTTGGTGGCCGCTTTGTGGGCCAGCCGCCATCCAGGAGAGATCCATTTCCTCGTCCTGGACAGTCCTTGGCTCGAAATGCACGGCAGCTCACTGGTTCGCCGGGCTGCACAGGCCATGGTGGCACCGCTTGCAAAGCTGCGACCCGAGACCATCTTGAAGTTGCCTGAGCGAGGATTCTACTTCCGCAGCATCAGTAGTACCGCAGAAGGGGAATGGGCCTTGGACGAGAATTACAGGCCCCCTTTGGCGTTCCCTGTGCGTGCCGGTTGGCTTCGCGCCGTATTTGCCGGACATTCGCAGGTTGCGCGGGGCCTGAAACTGGACATCCCTGTCCTTGTGTTGACCTCCACCGCCAGCGCCAATGGAATGGTTTGGCACGAATCCATGCGCCGTTCCGATGCGGTCCTGGATGTAGGTGTGATCGCGCTCAGGGCCATGGCATTGGGCCGCAGCGTCACCTTGGAACGCATCGACGGCGGTCTGCACGACGTCTTCCTGTCGGCGCCTGCGGTGCGAAAGGATGCATATGCGCGGCTGGCCAGGTGGATCAACGGGTTCATGCACGACGCCGTGCCGGAGGGCCAGCAGGAAGGGCAAACATGACCACAACGGAGGGGTCGGTATCAGTGTGGGAGCGCGACATTCTTGGCCACGGCTACGAATGCCTCGAGCTGCCGCTCAAGGCCGATGATGAAGGGCCCGTCAAAGCGACGCTCGTCAGGCACGCCCCACCGGTTGAGCAGGCCTCGCCTCAAGGCATCCTCGACTTCCTGACATCGTTCACCAAACGCAAGCGCCGCGCATCCCCGGCCGATCCTGGCGGAGCGCCGCGGGTGGTTCTCTACTTGCATGGATGGGCAGACTACTTCCTGCAAACCGAGCTTGCCGAGTACCTCACGGCGTCGGGCTTTCATTTCTATGCGTTGGACCTCCGCAAGTTCGGCCGTAGCTTGTTGCCGGGCCAGACGCCCGGCTACACCTCGGACCTGAGCGTCTACGACGAGGATCTTGCAGTTGCCTTAGTGGAGATCGAACGCGACGTGGCGGCACGGACCAGCAATGGTGCGGCCCCCACTATCCATATGCTTGGCCATTCCCTTGGGGGCTTGATCGCAGCGCTTTGGGCCGACCGAAATCCGGGCAGGTTGGGAACCCTGGTCCTGAATTCCCCCTGGCTTGAGCTTCAAGGCAGCAGCCTCGTCCGCAGTATCGCCATGCACCTGGTGGAGCCTTTTGCCCGCACGGACCCCAAACGCCCCTTCCGTTTTCCGGAGATGCCTGCCTATTGGGAGAGTGTCAGCAATGAAGCCCATGGCGAGTGGATCCTCGACCCAATCTGGCGTCCGAGGGCTTCCTTCCCCATCCGGGCTGGTTGGACGAAGGCCGTACTGGCTGGCCATGCGGCGGTAGAGCGCAAGCTCAACATTGACGCCCCCGTACTGGTGCTTCTCTCCGGGCGGACCAGGATCCAAGCAGAGTGGACGGCTGACCTGATGCGGGCGGACGCGGTCATTGACGTTGAGGAAACCTCGCGACGGGCGCTTGGCCTTGCCCGCCGGACGGCTGTGTTCCGCTACCCGGGCGCCCTTCATGACATCTTTCTGTCGAGACGCACCGTCCGGCAACAGGCCTACCGCGACGTCGCCGTCTGGCTGGCCGCATACCCGTACTGATTCAGCAAGCGTGTGCTAGTTTTTGGCGGGCGCAGCGTCCACTGCTCCCCCGTAGCGCCTATCACGCTTGGCATAGATCTCGACGGCGTCCCATAGTGTCCTTCTGTCGACATCCGGCCACAGAGTGTCCATGAAAACGAATTCCGCATAGGCCGATTGCCACAGCAGGAAGTTTGAGAGCCGCTGCTCCCCCGAACTACGCAGGAATAGGTCCACGTCCGGGAGGTCGGGCTCGTCGAGGTACTTCTGGATGGTCTTCTCGGACACCGCCCCGGGCTTTAATCTTCCTGCGGCGACGTCGTGGGCAATAGCCGAAACAGCGTCGGCGATCTCAGCCCGACCACCGTAATTAACACACATGGTCAACGTGCATGTGTCGTTGGCCCGCGTGTAGTCCTCGGCCTCCTCCAATTCCTTGATGACCGAACCCCACAAGCGGGGCCGACGACCAGCCCACCTGATACGGACGCCCCACTCATCCAATTGGTTGCGCTGACGACGTAGCACATCCTTGTTAAAACCCATGAGGAATCGGATTTCCTCAGGCGAACGCCGCCAGTTCTCCGTTGAAAACGCGTAGACACTGACGTATTTGATGCCGAGCTCGATAGCTCCTGCCATCACGTCCAGCAGGGCAGGCTCGCCGGCTTTGTGACCCTCAACGCGAGGGAGGCCACGCTGATTGGCCCAACGCCCGTTGCCATCCATGACGATGGCAACGTGCTGCGGAATGAGCTCACTTGGGATATTCGGCGGCAATGCCCCGGAGGGGTGTCCGTAAGGGGCAACTACTGGTGCCGTCCTGGCCGTTATCGCCTTGCTCTTCTTACCAAGTGCCACTGTCAGCTTCGCTCCACATGTTTGAGTGATTTCAAGGCCCGTTCCAGATGCCATTGCAGGTAGCTGGCCACCAGCCCCGCCGCTTCGCGCCGATGCCTCGGGTCGGATGAATCGGCTACGACCCAGTCGCCGGTCAGTAACGCACCGAGCAGCACTACCGTCTCCGGTGCCGGCGCAGGCGAACCGGGCGGTCGGCAATCACTGCAAACCATTCCGCCAACCGGAGCGGCAAAGGCTGTATGTGGTCCCGGGCGACCACAGCGGGCACAAGCTGTGAAACTCGGTGCCCACCCGCCTGTAGCCAAAGCGCGCAGCAGGTAGGAGTCCAGGATGAGTTCTGGTGGATGGTCGGAGCGGCTGAGGGCGGCCAGCGCACCAACCAACAGATTGTATTGGGCCGTCCCGGATTCGGTATCGGCATCCGTCAGTTTCTCGGCGGTCTCGGTCATGGCCGCAGCCACGGTAAACCGCCCATAGTCGGCAGCGATACTGCTCCCATAAGCACCCTTGGCCACGGCCTGCGTCACGATGTCGAGCGTCCGCCCGGAAACCAACTGCAAGTCCGCAACCATGAATGGCTCCAGGCGTGCCCCAAACCGGCTGGTGGTCCTCCGTACGCCCTTTGCCACGGCACGGACTTGCCCATGGTGTTTGGTCAATAAAGTGATGATGCGATCCGCCTCGCCCAACTTGTGGGTACGGAGCACCACGGCATCGTCCCTGTAGGACCGTGCTGCAAACGACGGATTGGCCACAACTAATCTTCGCACTATGCCTGGATCCAGCGGTGACCGCCGGACCGTTTGGTGACGGTATTTCCCGTCACCAAACGGTAGGCGCCTAGGCTCGGGCGTCCCGAACGGCCCGGTTGACTGCGGAAATCAGTGCCTTGAGGGACGACGTCGTGGTGCTGGGATCAATGCCCACGCCCCACAGGACCCGCTCACCTACGGCGCACTCAACGTAAGCCGCCGCGCAGGCGCTGCCGCCTTCAGACAGGGCATGCTCGCTGTAGTCCAGCACACGGACATCAACGCCGTCGTGGTGCAGGATATCCAACAGTGCAGCGATGGGACCATTGCCATGGCCCGTCCGCCGAACTTCCACGCCATCGATCCGCAGGTTCGCGTTCATGGTCATGGCACCGGCTTCATCGGTCTCTGTGCTTACGCTGCCCAGCGCGTAACGCCCCCACTGTGCCTGCTCTTCGTCGGACGGCAGGTACTCGTCCTGGAAGACCTGCCACAGTTGCGCGCCGCTGACCTCGCCACCCACGGCATCGGTCCGGCGCTGGATGACGCCGGAGAATTCGATCTGGGCGCGACGGGGCAGGTCCAGGTTGTGCTCGTTCTTCAGCAGGTAGGCAACCCCACCCTTGCCCGATTGCGAGTTGACGCGGATGACGGCTTCGTAGCTGCGGCCGAGGTCCTTGGGATCGACAGGCAGGTAGGGAACCTGCCAGGTGAAGTCGTCCACAGACCTGCCGGCTGCTGCGGCGTCCTTCTCCAGCGCTTCGAAGCCCTTCTTGATGGCGTCCTGGTGGGAACCGGAAAAAGCCGTGAAGACGAGGTCGCCGCCGTACGGGGAACGCTCGGGGACCGGCAGCTGGTTGCAGTACTCCACAGTGCGGCGGACTTCATCGATGTCCGAAAAATCGATCATGGGGTCAACACCCTGCACGAACATGTTCAATCCCAGAGTCACGAGATCCACGTTGCCCGTACGCTCACCGTTGCCGAACAAGCAGCCTTCGATCCGATCGGCGCCCGCCAGGTATCCCAGCTCGGCGGCAGCGACGCCCGTGCCGCGGTCGTTGTGCGGGTGCAGGGAGATGATGATGCCCTCCCGGGGGTGCAGATTACGGTGCATCCATTCAATCGAGTCGGCGTAGACGTTCGGGGTTGCCATCTCTACGGTTGCCGGCAGGTTGATAATGACCTGCTTGTCGGCGGAGGCTTCAAAGACGTCGGCAATGGCGTTGCAAACACGGGCGGCATACTCGAGTTCGGTTCCTGTGAAGGACTCCGGCGAGTACTCGTACGTGATGTGCGTATCTTCCAGCGTCTCTTCGTACTTCTTGCACAGGCGGGCACCCTGCAGGGCGATGTCGAGGATACCGTCTTCATCCTGGTTGAAGACCACGCGCCTTTGCAGGACGGACGTCGAGTTGTACAAGTGGACGATTGCCTGCTTCGCACCCACCAAGGACTCGTAAGTCCTCTCAATGAGGTGTTCACGTGCCTGGGTCAGCACCTGGATGCTGACGTCATCGGGAATATGGCCGCCCTCGATGAGCTGGCGTACGAAGTCGAAATCGGTCTGCGAGGCCGAAGGAAAACCGACTTCAATCTCCTTGTACCCCATCTTGACCAGCAGCTGGAACATCTTCAGCTTGCGGGCCGGGCTCATGGGGTCGATCAGTGCTTGGTTGCCGTCGCGCAGGTCCACTGCGCACCAACGCGGGGCTTTGGTGATGACTTTATCCGGCCAAGTGCGGTCAGGAACGTCGACGGTGATCTGGTCCTGGAACGGCAGGTAGCGGTGAATAGGCATACCGGAGGGCTTTTGTGCATTACGCATGACGTGTGGCCTTTTCTCTAAGAACTAACTGAAAGCTTAGCCGGACACAACGGAACTCCGCGGCGAGGATGGCCCAGCTTCAGATAGCTTTCAGGCCTCGCCGCGGCAGCTAAGAAGAAGCATCGCCGTACGCACAATTTCACAGTAACACGATGCGTATGATGACAGTGCAACACCTCATGCAACGTCCACTATGCAGACGCCGCCACGGTGGAAACGCCGGCGCAGTGTCCACACAAGGAGCCACAGTGCCACAGTCGGGGATCACTCTTTCGAACATCGATCACAGCGTCCGGCCCCAGGACGACCTCTACCAGCACGTCAATGGCGCGTGGCTCAACAGCACGACGATCCCGGATGACAGGCCGTTGGAAGGTACCTTTACGGCACTGCGGGATGGCGCCGAGCTGGCCGTTCAGGCGATTATCGAAGAAGCTGCCGGCAAGGGCGAGTCCGCAACCGGCGTCGAGCAGCAAGTAGGCGGCCTGTACGCCAGCTTCATGGACCAGGCCGCGGCCGAGGAAAAGGGGCTCGACCCAGTCCGGGGTCGTCTCGAAGAAGTTCGTTCCGTGGGGTCCGCAGATGAACTGGCTGCCCTGATCGGCCGTTTGTTCCGGTCGGACGTCACGGGCTTGTTCTCCATCTACCCGGCGCCGGATGCCGGGAACCCGGAGCGCATCCTTCTGTACATCGGGCAAGGTGGCCTGGGACTGCCGGACGAGTCCTATTACCGGGAGGAAAAGTTTACGGGCATTGTGGCCGCCTACGGCGAGTACATTGCCAGGTTGTTCACCCTCGCAGGCATCCCCGACGCACAGGCGGCCTCCACGCGCATTCTCGGCCTCGAAACTGTCCTGGCGTCGCATCACTGGGACAATGTGACGCTGAGGGATCCCCAGAAAACCTACAACCTCAAGTCTGCCGATGAAGCCGCGAATATCTTCCCGTTGCTGGACACCTGGTTCGAAGCCGCGCGGGTTGAGCGGGACAAGCGTCATGAGATAGTTGTCAGCACCCCGGACTTCTTCGCCGGCGCCGCGGGGTTGTTGGAGTCCGAGCCGCTGGAAACGTGGAAGGAATGGCTGACGCTCAGGGTTCTTAGCTCGGCTGCCCCCTACCTTTCCTCAGAGTTCGTCGATACCAACTTCGATTTCTACGGCACCAAACTCAGCGGCACGCCCCAAAACAAGGAGCGTTGGAAGCGAGGAGTTGCCGTTGTCGAGGCTGCGCTTGGCGAAGCCGTCGGACAAATCTACGTGGAGCGGCACTTCCCCGCCGGCCACAAAGCAAGGATGGAGACCCTCGTCGCCAACCTGATCGAGGCTTACCGCGAGAGCATCTCCTCCCTGGACTGGATGGGCGAAGAAACCAAGAAGGAAGCCCTCAGGAAGCTGGAAGCCTTCCGGCCAAAGATCGGTTTCCCGGAAAAATGGATCGACTATTCCGCCGTGGAAATCGATCCCAAAGACCTGCTGGGCAACGTGGAACGCGCCCATGATGCTGACGTCGACCGGCATCTGGACGAGATCGGCAAGCCCGTTGACCTGACCAAATGGCTCATGACACCTCAAACAGTCAACGCCTACTACCACCCCATGCTGAACGAGATCGTTTTTCCGGCCGCGATCCTCCAGCCGCCCTTCTTCAACGCAGACGCTGACGATGCTGTGAACTACGGCGGCATCGGGGCTGTGATCGGACACGAAATCGGACACGGGTTCGACGACCAAGGTTCCCAGTTCGATGGAAGCGGGGCACTGCGCAACTGGTGGACTGAGGAGGACCGGTCCGCATTCGAAGCTCTCACGGCCAAGTTGGTGGCCCAGTACGACGCCCTCTCCCCCTACGCTGCACCCGACCATAAGGTCAACGGCAAACTGACCCTGGGCGAAAACATCGGCGACCTTGGCGGCCTGACGATTGCGTATAAGGCCTACCTCCTTAGCCTGGGCGACGCCGAGCCCGAGGTCATCGACGGCTTCACAGGCCAGCAGCGCTTCTTCATGTCGTGGGCAGCCGGCTGGCGCCAAGTGATCCGCACAGAGGAAGCAATCCGACGGTTGGCCACGGATCCGCACTCCCCGAACGAGTTCCGCACCAATGCCATCGCCCGCAACCTCGACGCTTTCCATGCAGCATTCGGTGTCAGTGCGACGGATGGTATGTGGATGGAATCGGAAGACCGCGTGAGCATCTGGTAGGACAGGGATGAGAGAGGCCGGGCCATGTGGCCCGGCCTCTCTCATGCTCCAATGTTTTCCACGATCAGCTATTGATCGATGTACAGCGGATTTACCTGCTGGCAAACGGCCTCACTGGCTGTCTGATTCACCACGTCCGACGGAACCGACGCTGCGCCGTAGGCAGTACCCGTCCCGAAGTCCGTACCAACGTAAAGCTGGACTCCCGCTACTCCCGGCGCTTCTTGCACCTGGGCCGCCGGGATACCGTACAGAGTGGCGACGTCAGCTGCCACGTCGGCAAAGCCAGCCCCGTAGTAGAGCACTGTCTGGTCCACGGGGTTCGCCAGATATGACACCGCCTGGGTAAATCCATTGCCCGTCAGCACAGCCATCAGTTCCTGGGCCCTCGCGGCAATGCCACTGCCGTTGGCAACCGCGACAGGCTGGATCGCCTTATCGTAGGCGGGGGCCGCGGGCGTGGTGGCTGTGGGCTGGGCCGCAGGGGTTTCCGTCGCGGCCGGTGAAGAGGTAGCACCGGGTGTCGTCAGGTCAAGGTCAGCGCGCAAAGCGGCGAAGAGTTGGGAAGCCTGGGGCTCAATGAGCTCGAGCCTGTTCGGATCAACTGCTGCTGCTTGAGTCGGCACGGCGACGAACGCGACCTTGGACACATCAATGTCCTTCAACCGCCCACCGATGGTCAACAACGACGGCACGGACGCCAGCCCCTCATCCACAGTGAGGTTCTGCGTTACCACGTCTGCTATCTGCAGGAGTCTCTGGGGGTTGCCCAGGGTTCCTTCATCCTTGAGCTTCCTTGTCAGGGACGAAAGGAACGCCTGCTGTCCCTTGATGCGTCCAAGGTCGCCTCCGTCACCAAATGCGTGTCGGGTCCGCAGGAAGGCGAGGGCTTGTTCTCCCTCCACCAGCGAGTCACCTTTGGGCAGGCGAAGCCGGGAGTCCGGGTCAAAGACGGGGTCGCTGACACACACATTGACGCCGCCGATAGCGTGGGACAACTCCTTGACGGCGTTGAAGTCCGCCATCATGAAGTGGTCGATTTCAAGGCCAGTCAGCTTGTTGATGGTATCCACCGCACAACCGATGCCGGCTTCTGCCATGGCCTCGTTGATCATGACGCCGCTGCGGGCGGGGAAGGTCTGGTTGTTGGTGTGGTCCGTACATTGGGGCACGTTCACCAAGAGGTCACGCGGGAAACTCATGACGCTGACGCGCTTGTTGTCGGCTGAGATGTCCAGGAGCATCATCACATCGGAGTGACCGTAGCCCGTGGAATCCTCGGAGGTTCCGTACTCCGAGTTCTTTCCGTCACGGGTGTCAGAACCAAGGATAAGGATTTGCAGGCGGTCGGATTTGTCATTGGCCAGGGCCTCCCCGGAATCCCGGGACTCCCCGGCGCTCAAGGGTGCCTTGGTAATGTTGCTCTGCAGCCGGATGAACCAAAAAGCCGCAAAGGCAACACCGGCAACCAGGGCCACGGAAACCACGCCGGTAACAATCTTCAGCCAGAGCGGAAGTCCTTTGCGGACCTTCATATGGCGGGGAGTGCCCTCGGCATCCTCGCCATGGCGGGCCGCAACGGAGCCAGCGGTGCCGGTGCCCTGCGGGCGGGCGTCACGACGTCGCACTATTCGGTTTACCTTTCCTCAAACACGTGGATTCCCGCCATCATAGTTGCCGATTCTGGGAAGTTCCTTATCGGGCCGAAGCCACGCCGGGACGTGTGACGCCGTTTAGAATCCGAGTTTGACCAATTGCTTGGGATCGCGCTGCCAGTCCTTGGCTACCTTGACGTGCAAATCAAGATAGATCCTGGTACCCAGCAGTGTCTCGATTCCCTTGCGCGCGTTGGTCCCCACTTCACGCAGCCGGCTTCCGCCCTTGCCGATGATGATGGCTTTCTGGGAAGGACGCTCAACGTACAGATTTACCCGCACATCCAATAGCGGGTTGTCTTCGGTTCGACCTTCGCGGGGAACGATCTCGTCCACCACCACGGCCAGGGAATGCGGAAGTTCGTCCCGGACACCCTCCAGGGCGGCCTCACGGATGAGTTCGGCAATCATGACCGCCTCGGGCTCGTCCGTCAATTCCCCATCGGGATAAAGCGGCGGCGACGACGGCATATGGCTGATGAGTACGTCAGCGACCGTGGAGACCTGGAAGCCGTCGGCCGCGGAAACGGGAACGATGTCGGCCCACCCCTGCTCACCGAGGACCTCCCGCCCCAAAGCTGCCACGGCAAGCAACTGCTCAGTCAGCGCTTGACGGTCCACGAGGTCGGTTTTGGTCACCAGGGCCACGATCGGCTTACGCCCCACGGCGGCCAGTTGCGCCGCAATGTATTTGTCGCCGGGGCCGATCTTTTCGTTCGCCGGCAGGCAGAATCCAATGGCGTCCACTTCGGCCAAGGTATCGGCCACGAGTTCGTTGAGGCGCTTACCCAACAGCGTACGGGGCCTGTGCAGGCCAGGGGTGTCTACCAGAATCAACTGCGCATCGTCGCGATGGACAATACCTCGGATGGTGTGACGAGTGGTCTGGGGCTTGGCTGAGGTGATGGCCACTTTCTGGCCGACCAAGGCGTTGGTCAGCGTCGACTTACCGGCGTTCGGCCGGCCCACCAACACCGAGAAGCCTGCGTGGAAGCCGCCGAAATCATTATCGGCATCGAATTTCTTATTTTGCTTGCTCACGTGGAACTCCCTGTTGCGTTGAGTCGGCGTCTTCGAGTAGGTCTTCAAAGTCAGTGTCTTCCTTTGGCATGGCTGCCGCAATGATATGGCTGACCCTGTTTCGGCGACCCTCAAGCCTATCCGCCCTGAGTGATATTCCGTTCACCTCAACGGAGCTTCCTACAATCGGAACCTGGCCGAGGGCCTTGGCCAGGAGGCCACCCACGGTATCGACCTCGTCGTCGTCGAGGTCGATGTCGAACAATTCACCCAGGTCATCAATGCTCATGCGGGCGCTGACCCGGAACGTGCCGTCTCCAAGGTCCACGGCTTCTTCCGCGGCGGCATCGTATTCATCAACGATTTCGCCCACGATTTCCTCGATAAGGTCTTCCAGGGTGACCAGCCCGGCGGTTCCGCCGTATTCGTCAATGACGATCGCCACGTGGGTTGATTCCTGCTGCAGTTCCCTGAGGAGGTCGCTCACGAGCTTGGATTCAGGGACGTAGCGGACGTCCCTGGCGAGGGAATCAACGTCATGCGCCTGCAGCCCGGGTTCGCCGCGATGCATGGCCGCGGCTACATCCTTCAGGTAGAGAATTCCCCGGATTTGGTCCGTGTTCTCGCCAATAACCGGAATCCTCGAATATCCGGAACGTAGAAAAAGACCCATGGCCGCCTCAAGGTCCGAGCCGGTACCGATGCTGACGATATCCGTGCGAGGGACCATGACCGAACGCACCAACGTGTCGCCGAAGTCAAAGACCGAATGGATGAGCTCTGCTTCGTTGTCCTCGATCATGTCCGACTCAGCGGCACGATCCACGAATTCCCGGAATTCTTCTTCGCTCACAAACGCGTCGTCGCCACTCGGGGCACCGGGAGCCACAGCTTGGCCAAGCGCCACGAGCCAGCCGGGGATGGGACCAAGAATCCAGCAGAGGAACCTGATCAACGGAGCTGTGAAACGTACGACGGGTCCGGAATGTGCACGGCCCAACTGCCTGGGCGAAACACCAACCAGGACAAAGCCGATCACGGCCATGATTCCGGTGGCCGCAAGGCCGGCTAGCCACACGTTGTCCAACAAGCTGTGCAGGACCACCGCAACGGCCACGGCAGCGGCCATTTCGAACCACACACGCCAGAAGCGCAAGGCGCGCATATGCGCGATGGGGGCTTTGAGGATGCCACTTAGGGCTTTGCCCTTGCTGCGGACGATGGATTGTTCGGCCTCATGCCGGGGCAGGAAGTTGAAGGCGGCCTCGGCAGCAGTCAGCAAAGCGACGAAACTGAGGAAAACCAGTGCCATGCCGACCAGGATGATCCAGGTCACTGCATGGTCTCCATGGGGGCATCCTTGCCCAGGAATTCAGACAGCAGTTCGCGCTGCAAACCGAACATCTCTTCTTTTTCTTCCGGCTCAGCATGGTCGAACCCGAGAAGGTGAAGGATGCCATGGGTGGTCAGCAGCAGCATCTCGTCCTGGGTAGGATGTCCGGCGTTGCGTGCCTGAACCTCGGCCACTTGGGGGCAGATGGCGATGTCGCCCAACATGCCTTGCGGCGTGGGCTTGTCAGGGGTGCCCGGCGTCAGCTCGTCCATGGGCACCGACAAAACGTCTGTGGCCCCAGGCTCGTCCATGAGTTCGATATGCAGCTTCTCCATGGCGGGTTCATCAACCAGAAGAATTGAAAGCTCGGCCTGCGGATGGATGTACAGCCGCTCAAAGATGAACCGGGACAACGTCACCAGCTGGGCCTCGTCCACCGCCACGCCGGATTCGTTGTTGACTTCAATGCTCATTTGCGTTCTCCACGTTTGTACTGTGTGCCGGCGGCGTCGGTGCGGTGCGCGTCATCCCATGTGCTGTAAGCGGAGACGATATCTGCGACCAGGCGGTGCCGTACCACGTCAGCCGCCTCAAGAATGGAAAAGTTGACGTCATCGATGCCGCTGAGGATTTCGCGGACAATCCGCAGGCCCGACGTAGCACCCAGCGGAAGGTCGATCTGGGTGACGTCCCCGGTGACCACCATTTTGGAGCCGAACCCAAGACGCGTCAGGAACATCTTCATTTGTTCCGGAGTGGTGTTCTGGGCTTCATCGAGAATGATGAAGGCATCGTTCAGAGTTCGTCCGCGCATGTAGGCCAAAGGAGCCACCTCGATGGTCCCTGCAGCCATCAGCCGCGGAATGGACTCCGGATCCATCATGTCGTGCAAGGCATCGTAAAGCGGGCGGAGATAGGGATCGATCTTGTCGCTCAACGTGCCGGGCAGGAACCCCAGCCGCTCCCCCGCTTCCACGGCAGGCCGCGTCAGGATAATCCGGCTGACCTCCTTCATCTGGAGCGCCTGGACAGCCTTGGCCATGGCCAAGTACGTCTTACCCGTACCAGCTGGACCGATACCGAAAATCACGGTGTTTGCATCGATGGCATCCACGTAGTTCTTCTGGTTCAGCGTCTTGGGCCGGATGGTCTTGCCCCTGCTGGAAAGTATGTTGTGCGTCAGGACATCAGCAGGATTCTGCACGGACTGGGTCCTCAACAAGGAGACGAGCTGCTGAAGGACATCCGGGGTGACCACGGTTCCCTTTGCCACGAGACCACGGACTTCTTCGAGAAGTCTCATGATCCGGGGGATGACGGTGGAAGGTCCCGTCATGGAGAGCTCGTTGCCGCGGACATGGAAATTGACGTCCTGGAACTGTTCCTCGATGTACCGCAGGGCTTCGTCGTGGCTGCCCAGCGAGTGAACCATCTGGTCGGAGTTATCGAACGTGACAACTTCCGTGCGCGTGCCCGGTAAGGTGTGCGGGAACTCGTTGGGCGGCTGGTTGCCGTTTCCGGTCCTGAGCCGCCCGTTCAAAGATTCACTCATAGTGCTGGCCGTCAGGCCTGTTCTCCTCCGGTTGGTCGTAATAACGCCATCGATTCGACATCAGCGGTGGACTTTCAGCGACCGCATTGATGCCGGAATGTCTCCAATCCTACGCCAGCCCGGCCTGCGATGAACCTCAGCAGGCGGCCACGTTCCGGCGCGCATCGTGATTGCCGACTTTTTGTCTCAACTCTGCATCAAGCCGGTATCAATCACGTTTCAGTTGGCGCAGGTCCACGGAATCCCGGCCGCCCGCCGTCGGCAATGTGCCAAGCTGGCATAGCGGGTGGAACCACAACCCCGCACCCCAGCCGCTCCATGGCTCCCAAATAAATGCAGGGACAGGACAGGAAACCCATCAAGAAGTCAGCCAACAACGCTCCGGGCGTGCACAAGCGGACCAAGTCCGCTATCGCCGTGCCTGTGATGCTTGCTGCCCTCTTGCTGACTGGGTGCATTGCCAACGGCGAGAGCACCCAGGCCACATCCAGTCCGCCGCCTTTGACCATGCAGGATGCCCCGGCCAGCAACGCCCCGTTGGAGACTACCCAGGCCTCAACCAAGATCCCGGTCTATTGGATTGGGCGTAGCAAGGAAGAGGTCTACCTCTACCGCGAGTTCAGGGATATCTCCGGCGACGGAAACCCCGTGACCACGGCGCTGCGGATCATGATGGCGGAAAAGCCACTGGACCATGACTTCTTCACGCCATGGCAGGAACCGGCCAGCCTGGCCACGTCCATTTCAGGCAAGAACGTGATTACCGTCGACATTTCCCGCGACGCATTCAATTCGAACCTGGACGCCGGTATGGCGCAGCGGGCCATACAGCAGCTGGTGTATACGGCGACAGCAGCGGCTTCGTCCTCGGGCCTCATCAATTCCGGACAGCAGATCCAGGTGGTCATCCTGGTTGACGGACACAAGGATTACATGGCGTTCGGGCAAATCCAGTTGGGTCAGCCCATGGCCCGCGATGCCTCCCTGGTGGCGCCTCTGTGGATCATCGATCCACAGGAAGACACCTCGATGCCCACAGGCTTGGTCAAGTTCAACGGGCGGAGCACCGACAGCTCCAAACCCATCGCGTGGCAGGTCCTGCAGGACAACGGCAAGGGCGAGAAGACAAGTCTGCTGACGGGTCAAACGAAAGCCACGGGCGAACCCGGACAGTACGGCCTCTTCACGTTCGGCGCCACACTCAAGGCCGGTCAGTACGAGGTACGTGTCTCGCAGGTCGACGATGCTGGAAACACGATCGCGACAAGCACTGACACCCGGTTGTTCAGGGTCGGATAGCTCCTCAGGGTAGCCCGTCCGGCTACCAGCGACCCAGAATGTCGCTCGCAAGAACGACGGCGGCAGGTCCCGCCGTCGACGATCGCAGAACGTGATGACCCAACAGCGCCGTAACGGCCCCGGCGTCACTGAGCCGCGTTACTTCGCGGGGCGAGATTCCACCCTCCGGTCCTACGATCAGAAGTACTTCCCGGAACGTCCCGGTGTCCGGTCCACCCTGCAACACCTCGAGGACAGTCCTCAACGGGTTTTTGGCGTCCTCGTGCAGGATGATGGCCAGGTCGGCGGCGGCGACTGCTTTGGCCAAGGCTCCGGTATCCACGATTGTCCGCACGTCCGGAATCCATGCCCGCCGTGCTTGCTTGGCCGCGGCGGTTACCACAGACTGCCACTTCCCATGGGCTTTGGCGGCGCGGTCGCCCTTCCAGCGCACGATTGATCGCTCTGACTGCCACGGAATCACTGCGTCGATACCCAGCTCGGTGGCCGTCTCGATGGCAAGTTCATCGCGGTCACCCTTGGCCAAGGCTTGGACGAGCACCAAGCGGACGTCGGGCTGGTCCTCGAAGACAACATCGGAAGCAGTGACGGTCAGGCCGGCGGGCCCGGCGTCGGCGACCGTGCCGGTCAGCCGTGTGCCGGAACCGTCGGCAATGTCAACGGGCTCCCCCACTGCCAGTCTCTTGACCGTGACGGCGTGCCGTGCTTCAGGCCCCTCCAGCACGAACGTGCCACCGGGACTTACATCGCCAAGACTCCCGGCCGGGGTGAAGAAAACGGGGTTGCTCACCGCTACAGGTTACCGAGCTTGTCACGCAGCTTTGCGAACATGCCGCCACTGGCCACGAGTTTGCCTTCGGTGAACTGCTCCCCGCGAAGCTTGGCGAGCTGCTGCAACAATTCTTCCTGGGCGGGATCAAGCTTGCTCGGCGTTTCAACATGGAGGTGCACCTTGAGGTCTCCCCTGCCGTAACCGCGCAGGTGGGTGACGCCAAGGCCGCGGAGCGTGATGACCTCGCCCGACTGGGTTCCGGCCTTCACATCAATGTCCTGTGCGCCATCGAACGTTTCCAGTTGCAGCTCAGTGCCCAGTGCAGCGGCTGTCATGGGCACGCTGAGGGTGGCGTGGAGGTCGTCGCCTTCGCGCATGAACATGGAATCGTTGTTGACCCGGATCTCCACGTACAGGTCGCCGGAGGGGCCGCCTGCGGGTCCTGCTTCGCCTTGGCCGGACAACTGGATACGCGTACCGGTCGCAACACCGGCGGGCACCTTGATGGTCAGGGAACGGCGGCTGCGGATGCGGCCCTGGCCGTTGCACTCGTTGCAGGGATCCTTGATGACCGTGCCGAAACCCTCACAAGATCCGCAAGGGGCCGTGGTCATGACCTGGCCAAGGATGGATCGGACGGCGCGCTGGACCTGGCCGCTGCCGCCACAAATGTCGCAACGTTCCGGATGGGTTCCCGGGCGGCAGCAGCTGCCGTCGCACGTAGGGCAGGTGACGGCAGTGTCTACTTCGAGCTTCTTGTTAACACCAAATACGGCGTCCTTGAGGTCAATACGGACACTGATGAGGGCGTCTTGTCCGCGACGAACGCGGGAAGCCGGTCCACCGTGGCCGCCGCCGCCACCAAAGAAGGTGTCGAAGATGTCCTGGAACGCGAAGCCCTGGCCGGAGTAGCCACCGCCGAAGCCGTTGTCCGTTCCGTTCTCATTGCCGGTGGCATCGTAGACGCGACGCTTCTGGGGGTCCGACAGAACCTCGTAAGCATGGGTCACGGCCTTGAACTGCTCCGCGACATCCTCACCCGGATTTACGTCCGGGTGGAGTTTCCGCGCCAACTTGCGGTACGCCTTTTTGATCTCTTCCCCGGTGGCTTCCGGCGAGACTCCCAAAACGTCATAGTGGCTGCTCAAAGTCGGTATCTCTTCCTTGTCGTACTGCGGATGTTTCCTCGGGCCTGCGTTCAGCCGCCGAGAATGCGTGAAAGGTAGCGGGCCACGGCCCGAACTGCTGCCATGGTGGTTGGATAATCCATGCGGGTTGGACCGAGGATTCCCACTTTGGCACCCGAGCCGTAGCCAGTGGCCACCACCGAAGCTTCGGCCAAGCCGTCATAGGGGTTCTCCCGGCCGATGCTCACCGTGACGCCGCGGGGGTCGTCCCCCATGTCGGACAACAACCGGAGCATGACCACTTGTTCCTCAAGGGCTTCCAGCACGGGTCCGATACTCAACGGGAAGTCCACGTTGGACCGGGCAAGATTGGCTGTGCCGGCCATGAGGATGCGCTCTTCGCGGCTGTTGTCGCTCAGTGCCTGCAGTCCGTGCGCCAGTGTTTGAGCCAGGCCACGGAGTTCCGGCGGGCACAGGGCAACCACTGAGGGAAGTACTTGCGGCAACAGGGCCAGTTGCGTCCCTGCAATGCTGCCGAGGAATCGTGACCTCAGAAGCATCAAAGCGTCATCGCCCACGTCCGAGCCTGCCTCGATGACCTTCTGGCCAACGCTCCCGGTATCCGCAATCAGGACGACGAGCACTTGCTTGGGAGCCAGGAGGACGAACTCCACGTGCCGCACCAGCGCCCGGTTTGAGTGTGGATATTGCACGACGGCGACCTGGTTGGTCAGCTGCGACAGGAGCCGCACGGTGCGCTCCAGGATGTCGTCGACGTCGTCGGGCCCTTCAAGCAGCGAATGGATCGCGCGGCGTTCCGCCGCGGACAGCGGCTTGACCTGGGAGATGCGGTCCACGAACAGGCGGTAGCCCTTATCAGTGGGAATGCGTCCGGCGCTGGTGTGGGGTGCCGCAATGAGGCCTTCTTCTTCAAGAACAGCCATGTCGTTCCGGATGGTGGCACTTGAAACACCGAGGTGGTGTCGCTCCACGAGGGCCTTCGATCCGACAGGCTCCCTGGAATGCACGTAATCTTCAACGATGGCACGCAGTACTTCCAACTTGCGCGGTTCACTCATTACTCCACCTCCTGACGACTGCCATGGTCACTGCGACCGGCCACCGCGGGATCCCATGGGATCACCGCACTTAGCACTCAACATGCCCAAGTGCTAACCAGTCTAGTATGAGCCACCCCGTTGCTAGCATTGAAACTGCCCATGGCCAGCATCAAGCAACCCAGCATAAACCAGTACAAAAAGGTAGGAATTCCTTGGCTTTCGACTCTTGGGGTCCGCAGGACCTAGCAGCTCCAGCCAAACGACAACTCCCCGAGGTAGCCGTCCAGCGCGGGATGGTCCTCGAAGATGTCCAGTCAGGCTGGGTGGGCGAAGTCACTCGGGTTGAAAAAACCGGGGGCATGCACATCGTGTCCCTTGAGGACAGGCGTGGTAAAACGAAGTCCTTCCAACTCGGCTTCGGCTTCCTGCTTGAAGGCCAACCCATCCGGTTGATGCCTCCGGCCCCCCGCCAAGCGACGGCCCCCGCGCAACCGGGACGAACGGCCTCGGGGTCGGTGAAGGTCCAGGGACAACGCGCCCAAGTGGCAAAAGCCAGCCGGATCTGGGTGGAAGGAAAGCACGACGCCGAACTCGTGGAGAAGGTCTGGGGCGACGATCTCCGCGTCGAAGGCATCGTGGTGGAGCCATTGCACGGCGTCGATGACCTCAAATCTTCCATCGCCGCCTTTAATCCGGGCCCTGGCCGCCGCCTAGGCATCCTGGTGGATCACCTCGTGGCCGGATCCAAGGAGTCCCGCATTGCGGCCGAAGCCATGACGGTCCCCGGGGCGCCAGGAAATGTCTTGATTGTCGGCCACCCGTACATCGATGTCTGGCAGGCCATCAGGCCGAAGGTGCTCGGCATCGATGCCTGGCCTTCCGTGCCTCGCGGCATCGACTGGAAGACGGGAATTCTCACCGCCTTCGGGTGGCCTCACGAGACCGCTGAGGACATTGGCCTGGGCTGGCAACGGCTTCTCGGGGCGGTTCGCAGTTACGCCGACCTTGAGGCCTCCCTGCTGGGCCGAGTGGAGGAAGTCATCGATTTCCTCACGGTTCCCTGACACTGGCCCCGAAAGCGGCAGCAACTGACGTGTCTTCGTGGCGCTTGTCCCGGGAAGTCCACGGAGGCCGGTATTCTGGGACAGCAACACCGCAGCATCTTTACAGCAAAGGGAACACACCGTGGCAGAGAACGCTCCTGAAGAACCGGGCAGCGCCGCAGGCCAGCCCCAGTACCATGGCGCGCCTGCAAATGCGCTGCCACTGACCGCCAGCGAGGACCGGCAGTGGGCAACCTTGGCCCATTTTGGCGGCATTTTGGGATGCCTGCCATCTCTCCTGATCTACCTGATCTTCCGCGACCGCGGACCCTTCACGGCACAGGAATCCAAGGAAGCGTTGAACTTCACGCTGCCTCCTACAATCGCCGCAGTTTTGGCGAACATCCTGGTGCTGCTGCCTGTGGTGGGCAACATTTTCGCAGTGATCGCCACCGGCATCTGGGTGGCCCTGACGTGCTTCTCCGTCTCGGCGGGCATCCGGGTCAACCATGGCCAGCCGCACCGTTACAAGCTCAACCTGCGCTGGATCAAGTAGCTTCCCGCCGCCTTCGCCCAACCACTGATTGTTAGTCGGGCAGGATCCTGCGCACTACAGCGTCAGCGAGCAGTCGACCCTTCAACGTAAGGATCAACCGGCCCTTGAAGGCCTGCACCGGATCCACAAGTTCATCGGCAATGAGCCCAGCCATCGCGTGGCGACCAATCGCGTCCAACGCATCTACGGCCAACCCGGTACCCAGCCTTGCTTCAAGCATGACGCGCTCGACTTCCCGTGTGTCGGAGTCCAAGGTCTCCCGTCCTGCTGCCGGCGAGCTTCCTGCAGCCAACCGTCCGGCATAAGCAGTGGGGTGCTTGACGTTCCACCAGCGGACGCCTCCCACGTGGGAGTGCGCTCCTGGACCGATGCCCCACCAGTCGTCCCCGCGCCAGTAGGCCAGATTGTGCCGGCAGGCTTGGTCCGGCGTCCTGGACCAGTTACTGACCTCGTACCAGCTCAAACCGGCTTCAGAGATCATTTTGTCGGCCAGTTCGTACTTAGCGGCGTGATCGTCGTCGTCGATGCCCGGCACTTCGCCACGCCGGATTTGGGCAGCAAGTTTGGTGCCGTCTTCCACTATCAACGCGTAGGCACTGATGTGGTCAGGTTCGTAAGACAGAGCCGTCTCAAGCGACAACCGCCAGTCCTCCATGGACTCCCCCGGCGTACCGTAGATCAGGTCGAGGCTGACGGCGAGCCCGGCCTCTCGCGCCCACTGCACAACGAGCGGCACACGACTGGGAGTATGGGTGCGATCCAGCACCTTCAGGACATGCGGCACAGCTGACTGCATGCCGAACGAGACCCTCGTGAAACCGGCCTCGGCCAGTACCCTCAGGGATTCGGGAGTCACCGAATCGGGATTGGCTTCAGTGGTTACTTCAGCACCGGGCTCAAGCCCCCAGTGCCCGACGGCGGCGCGCAGGATCCGTGCCAAGTCTTCCGCGGGCAGGAGTGTCGGAGTGCCGCCACCGAAGAAGACTGTGCTCATGCGCCGTTGAGGCAGCCCCGAGGCGTCAAGGGCCACAGCCGCAAAGTCGAGCTCGGACACTGCGGTGGTGGCGTAGGCATCCTGGGAAGCACCGCCTCCCAGCTCGGTGGCTGTATAGGTGTTGAAGTCACAGTAGCCACAACGAACGGCACAAAAAGGGATATGGACGTAGAGCCCAAACTTGCGGTGCTCGACGCCAGCCAACACCTGCGGAGGCAGTATGCCGTCCGCAGGTGCCGGATCGCCCAAAGGTAGGACGCTGGGCATCTACTTCTTGGCCTTGTCCTTGGACTCGTCAGTGGTCAGGGCTGCGATGAATGCCTCCTGGGGCACCTCGACGCGACCCACCATCTTCATGCGCTTCTTGCCTTCCTTCTGCTTCTCCAGCAGTTTGCGCTTACGGGTGATGTCACCGCCGTAGCACTTGGCAAGAACGTCCTTGCGGATGGCCCGGATGCTTTCGCGGGCAATAATGCGGGACCCGATGGCAGCCTGGATGGGCACCTCGAACTGCTGCCTCGGAATCAGCTCGCGAAGCTTCCCGGTCATCATCACACCGTAGGCGTAGGCCTTATCCCGGTGCGTGATGGCGCTGAAAGCGTCCACTTGCTCACCCTGCAGCAGGATGTCGACCTTAACGAGGTCGGCGACCTGTTCGCCGTCGGCCTTCCAGTCAAGCGAGGCGTAGCCACGCGTCTTGGACTTCAGGAGGTCGAAGAAGTCAAAGACGATCTCGGCCAGCGGGATCCAGTAGCGGAGCTCGACGCGGTCCTCGGACAAGTAGTCCATGCCGCGCATCTGGCCGCGGCGGCTTTGGCAGAGTTCCATGATGGACCCAACGAACTCGTTGGGCGCGAGGATGGTTGCCGAAACCATTGGCTCACGGACTTCGGAGATTTTGCCTGTGGGGTATTCGCTGGGGTTGGTGACGTGGATGACCTTCTTGTCCTCGAGGGTCACCTCATACTCCACGTTGGGAGCGGTGGAGATGAGGTCGAGGTTGTACTCACGCTCCAAGCGCTCACGCGTGATCTCGAGGTGAAGCAAACCAAGGAAGCCAACGCGGAAGCCGAAGCCGAGTGCTGCAGACGTCTCGGGTTCGTAAACCAACGCAGCGTCGTTGAGCATCAGCTTTTCAAGAGCATCGCGCAGGACCGGGTAATCCGTGCCGTCAAGGGGGTAGAGACCAGAGAAGACCATCGGCTTGGCGTCTGCGTAGCCGCTGAGTGACTCCGATGCCGGCTTGGCCAGGTTGGTGACAGTATCGCCAACCTTGGACTGGCGTACATCCTTAACGCCGGTGATCAGGTAGCCCACCTCGCCGACGCCCAGGCCCTTGGATGGCGTGGGCTCCGGGGAACTGACACCAATTTCAAGGAGCTCGTGCGTTGCCCTGGTGGACATCATCTGGATGCGTTCGCGCGGGTGGAGCATGCCGTCCACCACGCGCACATAAGTGACGACGCCGCGGTAGGTGTCGTAGACAGAGTCGAAAATCATGGCGCGGGCCGGGGCATCGGGATCACCAACGGGCGCGGGAAGGTCGCGGACAATCTTGTCCAGCAGCGCCTCCACGCCTACGCCGGTCTTGCCGGAAACCTTGAGGACGTCATCGGGATCGCCGCCAATCAAGTTGGCAAGCTCCGCTGCGTACTTCTCGGGCTGGGCGGCCGGAAGGTCGATCTTATTCAGCACAGGAATGATGGTGAGGTTGTTTTCCATCGCCAAATACAGGTTGGCGAGGGTTTGTGCCTCGATACCTTGGGCCGCATCCACCAACAGCACTGCGCCTTCGCAGGCGGCAAGCGAGCGGGAAACCTCATAGGTGAAGTCGACGTGGCCGGGAGTATCGATCATGTTCAGCGCATAACTGTTGCCATCGAGTTCCCACGGCATACGGACAGCCTGGGACTTGATGGTGATGCCGCGCTCACGTTCGATATCCATGCGGTCCAGATACTGGGCCTTCATGTCGCGTTGCTTAACGACGCCGGTGTACTGCAGCATGCGGTCGGCCAAGGTGGACTTACCGTGGTCAATGTGGGCAATGATGCAGAAGTTCCGGATGATGGCCGGATCTGTTGCGGCGGGCACCGGTGCGGTGCGGGCCATGGGAGACACGCAGGATCCTTACTGTCGACACTCACACGGCAATTCCCGGAACTGGGCATAGGCCAGCCGGAACACGCCGCGCATCTGATCCTCTAGTCTCCCATGAACCGGCGCTTCGCCGTACATTGCCTGCCGGGGCTTCAGCCGCATACGGCTGTAGCGTGGTCACATGGCTTTCGACTTGCGCCCCTTGGGCAATCTCATCCTGCGGTCCCTCAAGTCGCTTGGAGGCAATGGCACCAAGGCAACCACCCCCGGAGGTGCCCGAAGGACGCAGACCCGGCGATCCGACGTCGTGCATCAGCCAGGCTCCTACCCAGGCGACTTTCGCGGTTCATTTAAGGTCAGCTACTCCCCTAAGCCCGATGGTCAACCGGACCCCGGCGAAATTGTCTGGAGCTGGGTCCCCTACGAAGAGGACCACACTCAAGGCAAGGACCGGCCGGTGCTTTTGGTTGGTCGGGACCGCGAATGGCTTCTGGGCCTCATGCTGACTTCCAAGGACCACGACAATGGCGCCCGGGCGGACGACTACGTTGACATAGGAACCGGTTCCTGGGATCGGCAAGGCAGGCCCAGCGAAATCAATGTCGGGCGCGTTATCCGGCTTGATCCCGGCACGATCCGGCGCGAAGGCGCCGTCCTGGGAAAGCCGCGGTTCCAGGAGGTAGCCCGGGCCCTCCAAGCGCGGCAATAGAGCGACTGAGTACCGGTTCGGCGTGAGCCCTGACTTTCTGCTATCCTTTATAGCTGTGTGTCCGTGCAGGTCGACGGCCACTCATGGTTGGCTGCCATAGGCATCCCCACGCCGCTCAGTCGATGGCCAACCTGAAAACCCTCTAGACCATTTCCGCATTAAAAAGAGAGTTCATACGTGGCTAATATCAAGTCCCAGAAGAAGCGCATCCTCACCAACGAGAAGGCTCGCCTGCGTAACAACGCAGTCAAGTCCGAGCTGAAGACGGCCATCCGCGCCGTCGCCACCGCCGTTGAGTCTGCTGACAAGGATGCTGCTGGAACTGCACTTGTTGCTGCCAGCCGCAAGCTGGACAAGGCTGTCAGCAAGGGCGTTATTCACAAGAACAACGCTGCAAACCGCAAGTCGGCGATCTCCAAGAAGGTCAACGCACTCTAAGGTTTTTCCAGTTCGACTGAGCTGATCAAAAGGCCGGCACCCTTTGGGTGCCGGCCTTTGGGTTTAACCGGCGATGCCGCCGCGCGCTGGCTTCAGCGTCGACTGGCTGACATGGCAATCACAGTCACCGCATGCTCCACGGCGTAAACGGGGTCACGCGACTCACCCTTCACCTGGGCATCCGCTTCCGCGATGACCTGGATGGAACGGATCAGGCCTTCGGGCGTCCAGCGGCGGACGTCACGCTGCGCCTGCTCTACAAGCCACGGCTGCATTCCCAGGTTCTTGGCGATGGTCGCCGGAGAACCGTTGGCTCCGGCAACTTTGGCCAGGGTGCGCAGCTTGGCCGCCAGCGCCGCAACCAGGGGAACAGGATCGACGCCGGTGGCCAGTGCGTGCCTCAGGGTGGACAGCGCCACTGGCCCATTGCCGGCCATTGCAGCATCGGCCACCTTGAATGCCGTAGCTTCCACTCGGCCACCGTAATAGCGTTCCACCGTCTCCGCCGTCACGGCGGTAGTGGCGTCGGCAATCAGTTGGTTGCACGCTGCTGCAAGTTCGGAAAGGTTCGCGCCCACGGCGTTCACTAGTGCCTGGACAGCTTCGCCCTCAATGCGGCGACCTCCGGCCCTGAATTCGGAGACGACAAACGCGGTCTTGTCTGAGTCCTTCTTCATCGGCTGGCAGTCGATCACTGGCCATCCCGCGGACTTCACGGCGTCGAGCAGCTTCTTGCCACGGACTCCCCCGGCATGACGCAGGACAAGGACAACGTCCTGGTCCGGATGCTGGAGGTAGGCCAATCCGTCGGCCAGGAAAGCATCATTCATTGCCTCGAGGCCCTCGACCTCGATGAGCTTGCCCTCGCCAAAAAGCGACGGCGTGACGGTCATGGCTAGGTAACCGGACTCGTAGGAGCTTGCGTTCAGTCGGCTGAGCTCGACATCCGGAGTAGTGGCCCGCACCTGGGTGCGGATGCCATCCATTGCGCGGATCCCAAGGTATTCTTCCGGGCCCATGATGAGGACTACGGCGGCGGGCGCCGCTTCCCGCCAGCTGACGGTGTTTGCCGCGGCACTCTTGGCCCGGGTGTTTTGGGCAGCAGCCACAGATGGTTCCTTCCGGATGTTACTTTGCAGGCTTCAAGTCTGCCATGCTTGCGCCTTGCACCGCGCTCCAGGAGCACCGTCACAACACCGTGCAGGCCCATGACGTGCCGCTTCACAGCCGCAGGATGCAGCGCCGCCCAGACGACCAGCACAGTCACGACCGATGAGAGCACCATAGCCATCATTCCGATCGGCCCCTCAGCCCAGGGCAAAGCAGCTCCAGGCAAACCGGCAAAGAACCGTGCCAGCCCCGCAACCATCCCCGCGCAGGTCCCCGCAACGGCGATCGGCACCACCGCCAGCCAGGGCAGGACCGTGGCCAGCGGCGCAGCGATCGTCCCAAAAATAGTCACCGGCGCCACCAAAGGACCCGCCGCCACGTTGGCGATCAGGGCATACGGCGTGAACTGAGGCTGAAGTGCCACAATCACCGGCCCGCACAACAACTGCGCCGACAAAGGCACCGCAATTCCGGCAGCCAACCACCGTGGTACCCACAACGGAATCCACGACGCAATACGGGTGGCAAGCAGCACAATCCCGAGCGTAGCCAGAACCGACAAGAGAAACCCCACGTTGGCTGCCATGGCCGGGTCCAGCAACAGCAGAATCGTCGTGGCGAGGCAGAGGAAAGTCAAGGACCGGCCCCGTAATCCGCCCGTCAGGGCAGCCAAGCCCACAGCTCCCATGACCGCAGCCCGCAAGACACTCGGGTCCGGCCCAACCATCACGACGAACGACAACAGACCGCACGCAGCGAACGCCCCGGCGGCCGGGCGTACCAGCCGGAAGCAACGCGCCAACAGCCAAGGGCCGGGGTGACGGACAGTGAGTGCCGCCCACCCCGGAACCTAAAAACGGGCACTCGACGTCTTCCCTCGCATTGTCAGCCGCCAGAGCGCCTCAATGAGTGGCAGACTACAATAGGACCCTAGACCAAAATGTGTCATGAGGCCTTATCAAACGAGGAATCTTTGACTAATAGATTTGCCAAACATCGCATCAAAGTATTAGTAATCGGCTCCACGGGATTTATCGGAAGCCGCGTGATGACGGAACTTGATTCGTGCGATAACGTGGAAGTTTCCATAATGACCAGAAGACG
Organism: Paenarthrobacter sp. A20; assembly: GCF_024168825.1. Classification (NCBI taxonomy): domain Bacteria; kingdom Bacillati; phylum Actinomycetota; class Actinomycetes; order Micrococcales; family Micrococcaceae; genus Paenarthrobacter; species Paenarthrobacter sp. A20. The sequence continues at coordinate 3,739,470 of NZ_JALJWH010000001.1, forward strand.
GTATAGCGTCCCCAATCACCCAAGAATAAAAGTCTTGCTTGGTGACGTAACCGACCTCACCTCCTTAAACCTCGCTATCAGAGACTTCGAGGTTGTAGTCAATGCTGCCTCGTACGTCGGAGATGATCCCCTTAGAGCACAACAAGTGAATCACCTCGGTGCTGAAAATGTCGCCCATGCATGGAAATCCTCCGGCGCACGAAAACTGATCCACATCAGCACGACCGCCGTGTATGGCACGGGACCTCACCGATCTCACCCGGCCAACCCTACGGTCTATAAACCCGACTCGGTCGTCAGCCAGACCCGGGCGGCAGGGGAAGCATCCATTCTCAACCTCGGCGGAATAGTCATCCGACCAAATCTCATTTATGGGCCGGGGGACCAATGGTTTATCCCAGGAATTATCCGGCTCTTCAGGACGCTTGGCACCCAAATTGACAATGGGGCCGCCAAAATTTCCGTGGTTGACGTTGCAGACTTGGGGCGTCTCGTTTCTGCTTTGGCGACTTCCCCCGCACCCCTAGATGGCGCCTTCCATGCAGCTAACCCGACCCCCACAACACTCGCACGTCTCGCATATACGATCAGGCGCGAGGTCAGCCCGTTACAGATAGAGGGGACTACAACTCTCGACGAGGCCGTTCGCATTCTCGAGCCGGCCGGCTTCCGCCCCCACCAAGTCAAAATGGTAGGCATGGACCATCACTATGAATCGCAGAATCTCTGGGATCTAGCCGAATTAGGCAAGACCTCACCGACGATTTCGCGCGAAGCGGTAGACTGGTATCGTTTAGTTGCGAAGATTTGAAACAACATTCCAGATCCGAGGCATAGTTTGCAGCGCCCCCACACATCCCCACCCCCCAGAATGGAGTCCGAGGGCGGAGCGCCCACCGGCGGCTTCACGGAACCGTCAGCTTGCCAGGCAACGCAGCTCCCAGCTAAGCCGGACATTGATATAATAGATGAATCACCCCAGATTGAAGGATTAGTGTTGAATCAGAGCCGTGCCGTTGAAACGCGAAGGAATATTCTCTACGCGGCAGCGCGTGTTTTCGAGCGCAAGGGATATTCGGCAGCCACAATTGCCGAAATACTGGCTGAGGCCGACGTAACGAAGGGTGCATTGTATTTCCACTTTGAGTCGAAGGAAGCCCTCGCAAACGTAATTGTGGAGGAACAGTCAAACTGGATCGACGAGAACACCGACCCCCGCATCTCGCCTATACAGAGAAGCATCGATCTCAGCTACCGGTTTATTGAAGCTCTCCAAAATGATCCCCTCGTACGGGCTAGTATTCGACTCACCCTGGAACGAAATACTTTCGGCACGGACAATCCATCACCGTACGTAAGCTGGGTCTCTCTCCTCGCAGACATGCTGGAAAACGCAGCTGCACAAGGCCTGCTACTACCGCATGTCAGCCCACAAGATGCCGCGCACCTGCTTGCATCAGCAGTCACCGGAACACAGTTGACATCGGAAGCGATCACACACAGATCGGACCTTAAATACCGAATAGAACAGATGTGGGTAATTCTGCTGCCGGCATTGGTCCCTTCCAGTCTGCTACCGGCGCTGAACTCAACAGCACCGGCCGAAACCTCTGCCGCCTAGAATCAACCACTCAGCAACTGACAAGGCGAAATCTGCCGGGAGGGGTTAATATAGCCCGTTACGGTAGAGAGGCTTGCCCGGAATGGGTGCTGGATATGGCTACAATGGCGAGAGTCCTTCCCAATTGCTTGAAAATGAATGAGCACTCATCGCCGCTTGGGCCATCAGGAACGTCCGTCGCGATCTGAACGGGCTCGTGCAGTTCCCCGTAATTGAAGAATCGCGCACTGATGACGTTGAACGAAGGATCTCCTCCTCTATTCAGTGCGAATGCCTGCCTGGCAGCGTCGATGACCAGCATTCCTGGAATATGGTCCGCAGGGTGATCAAACAGCCATTTATGTGATGTGTTGATAAGCAGATCACCACCGCCCTCATTCAGAAGGACGTCCTCTTCACAAGTCCGCCCCACATGGGAGGCCTCTGCTCTGAGCCCGGGCGAACGGAACTCCTTGGGCTCGGCGCCGTTGCGCACCCGATGGTACGAGTGTTGTTCCAAGACGATCAATTTCCCCCGCCCTGTCCCAATAATGGCTTTATCGAGCCGGAATGTAACCCTGATGCCCAGTCCAATGAGGCGAGTGCCGCTGAAGTCAGGAGTGAGTTCCAGCCAGAGATCCGGCGTTCCAGTCATGCGACAAGAGTCAAGGCTGATCCCGATGTGCTGTAACGAAAAGGCCGATTCCAGCGGCACGCCATACATGGAATGCGCAACGATGATGACGGCCTGGCGGAAAGTCTCTAACGCCAGCATAGGATCACTCATGCCTTGAGATGCAAGACAGTGATACTCCTGCTCCGCTGCCCATGAGGCCGTCAGCTCTGCAGTGTTCTCACACGTGCTTCGCCACCGGGCTATGAAGTTGGCGGCCGCACTGACTTTATGCACAAGGCGATCCTCAGCCGGACGCCATTCAGCGAAAGCTTGACCGGGCAAGTATGCCTCCGCAGCGAGCAGAGCCCCCCCTCCATTGATGTGACTTTGCGTCATCAAATCCCCCCCTAAGAAACCATCCATGCGGTTTTTTAGAGATTAGTCCAATTGGAGGTGAAACTCACAACGCGCAGGTTCCTCCGGCATGTTCCGTAACAAGTAACGAACTTTTGACATGTACGACTAAGGTTGGCGGCCGCTTGATCACGACAGACCAGTCATCGGGTTATGCATCTCCGAGGTCGAGCTCATTTCCGAGGTCTTCGGCGACCGCCCTCCTGTATATGGACTCCGCCGTGGCCACGTCCAGGGCCCCCAGCCCGAAAGGTGAGCAAACGATGGGCCTTTCGGTAGCCTGCACCTGAGCATCCCGGCGAAGCAGTGACGGAATTTCAAGAACGGAAAGTTCGTTGGGGCCGTATGCGTCGACGGCCAAGTTCAGGGATGTTCGCTCCCTACAAGCGTGCTCGAAATCATCTACAACGTTCACGGCATCGCGAAGTACTGCCGGTGTCAGGTCGCGCAATGATAGGTGCAGAATGATCTGCCCGGGCCGAAATCGATGATCCAGGTAAGGCTCACCGGCGGTTGTGGCCAGCAGAACAACATTCTGGACCAATGCGTCCTCCACGGATCCTACGATCGCATCGACTCCCTCAAGGAGTAAGCGGTCTACTGTCGCTTGAGCTCGCAGCGGATCTACGTCAGAGACAACAACGCGACCAAGGCCAAGAACATGTCGAATGTAGTCAGTCGTCGTCGATGCTATGAGTCCAGAACCGACAATGCCTACGTTCGGCCGCTGGGTTCCGCCAACAACTTGTAATGTGAGTGCTGCTGACGCCGCGGTACGGGCGGCATTCACGGGGGCAGCACTCAAGACGGCCTTGAGATATCCCGAATCCATCGAATTCAGTAGGATCGTTGCGCCAGCGCGCTGAAGCCCTCGACCTGTGTTTGCCGGAACGCTGGACACCCATTTCATTCCCGCAACATCGAACAATTCGTCCTTGACTCTGGACAACAGAGCGATAATTCGATCCCCGGGCCTATCGGGAAATTTCAGAAACGTCGACTGCGGCGTTGAGCTGCTTCCCACGCCATGGGCTAAATAGGCTCTTCTCACAGCATCGAGAACCAAGTCCTTATCCTGAAGGACATAAGAGACAACACGAGCGTCAAGAAAATGAATTTTTGTCACAGAAAGCAACCTTCGATAGTTTTTGGAAGATGAAAATCTATTGGGGACGTCGTTCTTCGGCAACGCGCCCGTCTCCTCACCTCGAATAATCAGGGACCGCGGCGGAGGAAGAACGCAGGTAGTCACGAGCTTCTATGAACGGCGCCAAGGGCGGAGTGAAGTACATAGTTCCAGCAATCCCACCCCTTCGAAGGGTCGCGCCAATGTGAACCGGCGGGACCAGACCCGAAGCCGCGATCGAATCCACGTCAAATCCGAATGGAACACCGCGTTGTCTTAACGCCGGGATCCTAAGGTTTGGATGCTCTGTCCACGCTATGTCGTACATGGATTCCGTAAGCCGACTCATGTCCTGCGGCGTTCCTACCGAACCCGGACTCATACACGGAGCAGCGGCAGCCGAAACTGCACCAAGACCTAGCGTCTCCATCAGCAGGCTGTCGCCTCCGCTGTACCCCAGGAGCTCGCGTTCGCTCCTGCCTACGAGCCGGATGGGGACATCCGAGATCGGCGGAAGCGCGGTACGGAACCAGCGGCCGGGAGCACCAGCGACTCTGATCGCAAATTCCTTCTCATTCATGGACATCGCCGTGAGAATTGAGCTTCCAGGTACATCGGCAGCAGCCTCGCTGACTACTTTTGCAGCGGCCATGGCAACATGCAGGAAATGGAAGTCGGCTGACACCAGATAGCCCAGAAGAGAATGAACAGCAGCATTGTCCCAGGAACCACGAACCTTGATGATGCGCTCCTGGATGGCCGCCCTAAAAATGTAGCCGGCGGCGTTCTGCCGCCCATGCATTTCATCGCCCATGGACAAGGCTTCGACCATCATTGGCATCAGCGCGATGGGTGCCATACGCACGTAATGCCCCAATGCGGGTCCGATGACATCGCGAACGAGTTTGAGGTTGCTGTCTACGCATGCGTTCCAGGAACCAAATGTTAGTGACTCCGCGTGACCGCCCTCGTTCAGACGGCACATTGCAATTCTTCCGGACGTTCGATCACGAACAACCAAAACCGGCATGGACGCGCTGCAAACACCTGTCAACGACCCGACAGTGCCGTGATCCTGGCTCGAGGCAAGTTTTATTCGACCCGATCTGATGCCGGCGTCCGCTTCATAAGGATTTGAGGCGAGGCCTTCGAAGATGGAAGCACCGATAATGGCTCCTCGTTGGCATCCGTCATAGTCCTCCCAATCCATGATTGGTCCGGAGACAAGGACCATATTCGCCGACATATCGGGCACTGTGTCGATCGCGCTCACGACGTCAACCAGCTCCGGTTCGACACTTGCCATGGCTGAGGTAGCAATCGTGTTGGGACTGAGCTTGGTTGAAAGGCGTGGCCCCATGGACGTTGTAGCAGTCAAGAGAGCTCCTAGTAGAGGCTTCAATCTGGGAGCTGAAGGTCTGGAAGCTGGCTTCCCAGCGAGAACCGCGCTTTCCAGCGTCAGCAGCTAGTCCAACTTTACATACAAACCGACCATGTGGTTTTCTTTTCTTGGCAGCACACTCCGCTCGCGTCGAACAGATGCGAGTTGGGTGCCATCAGGCCGAGAACAGCGACCCCCATCTATCGGGCCGCCAACCGGAGGACGAAATTTTGATCTACAACAGCGCTCACGAAATTGCCCTGGACGACTGCTTTCTTCGCATGGATACTCTTGTTCCCGGCTCGGAGTTGTTCCTGAAAGTTGAGGGCCTGAACGCCGCAGGCTCCATCAAGTTGAAACCAGCGTTGGCTATGGTTGAGGCCGCAGAGAGGCGTGGTGAGCTGCAACCCTACTCTCAGATTGTCGAGTCCTCTTCGGGAAACCTGGGCATCGCACTTGCCATGGTTGCAGCCAGCAAAGGTTATGGCTTCCTATGCGTGGTCGATCCCAACGCCTCCCGACAGAGCATCGGAACGATGCGCGCCTACGGCGCCACAGTCGTAGAGGTCGCCACCAGAGATGCAAACGGCGGTTATCTCGGAGCCCGTGTCGAAAAGGTCAACTCCCTTCTACAGGAGGATCCAAGTCGTATTTGGCTGAACCAATACTCAAATCCTGCAAATCCCGCAGCACACGCTTCCACCACTGCCACACAGATTCTGAGTGCTATTGGCCGCGTCGACTATCTCTACGTCGGCACGGGAACGGCTGGAACTCTTATGGGTTGCGTAAAGCACTTTCGTCAGTACTCGCCAAAAACCGTGATCGTTGCAGTGGATTCAATGGGCTCTGTGACTTTTGGCGAGCAGGCTGGCCCACGCCATATTCCAGGACTCGGCGCAAGTCGGCCCAGCTCGCTCTACCGCGAGGGGGCCCCGGACAGAACTTCGCTCGTTGCCGAACGTGACGCCGTGTCGATGTGCCAAACGATGGCCAAGCAGCATGGAGTTCTATTGGGCGGGTCGACAGGATCAGTTTTGGCAGCAGTCGAGATGGACAGCCACAGCATCCCAGCCGGCTCCAAGGTCGTAACCCTCTCTCCCGACTTGGGCGAGAAGTACATCAACACCATTTACAACGACGACTGGGTCGATATGAAATACGGCCTACTTGGCTCCTCGGAAGCCATCGCCGGAGAACCTAAGAGCTATGGCAAGGGCAAAGTCGACCCCACCATTCATCCACTGCAAGTCGTGTAGGGACTTCTGCATAGCATCCAAACGTGAAGCACCACTTCTCTAGCTCTTCCAAAGACCAAAAGTGTACGCAAAGGCGGAATCAAAGTTCTCATGACTTCACATAATCCCAGCACTGTTCTAGCACCGCCAGAAGCAGAGCTGATCAATCTTGTAGTTGAACGGATATCCAAGCAGTTTCCCTGGTATGCAGAACTCGCCAAGACTGACGCCCCTTCACTTTCCACCCTGCCGTTGATCAATCAAGCCATTCTTGAAAAGCATTATTACCTGGAGACACAGGTCCCGAACGGAACGGATACATACTTCACGTCAGGAACCTCCGGCGGAACTCGGAAGCGGATCCTGTACGGGGAAGACGATGACAACGCCTACGTCGCTCAGCGGCGCCAACTCTTCGATCGCTTCCTTACCGGGGTACCCCGCGGGTCAAACGCTGTCGCTGATCTGGGTACCGGTCATGCAGCGGCATCTGCCAGGAGAATCTTCGAGGAGATGGGCCTTCAGTCCTTTGACATAGACTTCCAGCGGCCGATCAGTGAACACATCAGCCTGCTGAATGAGTGGCAACCTGACGTACTCTTCACGATGCCGATGATCCTTGACCAATTGATGCAGCAGTCAGCCGCGCTGCAAATAAGCCCACGCAAAATCATCGTGGTGGGAGATCTCGCTACAGCGGCGTGGCGTCAAAGAGTGGCCTCGCATTTTGGGATTCAGTTCAATGACGTTCTCGATCTCTTCGGGTCAATCGAAATCGGTGCGATTGCGTATTCAGACGCAACGACTGGCCGCTACAAATTCCATTCGCACATTATCCCAGAGTTAGTGAACTACGAGGAGGTGACACGAGGCCATGCGCGAGGCAGCCGCAGCGGCTCTGGAATCCTTGTGTTGACTTCAATTAGCCGACGTTATTTCCCGGCGATTCGTTATGTGACGGGCGACTCAATCACCGACTTGCGCAAGGAGACTTCGGGCGAATGGACCTTTGAACGTATCGAAGGCAGGCAGGTCGGAGATTTCAAGCATGGCGAACGTATCAGCAGTCATGACCTTTGCGAGGCCATGGCCACCGTATTCCCCGCTCAGCCTTTTGAAGTACTCGACGGAAATGCAATGACTATCCGCGTTGTGGGTAGCGTTTCGGATAACCAAAGGAAGGAATTCCGTCGCTACGTGCATCATGCCTCCCCTGATATCGCCGTCATGACAGATGCAGGACTCGTAGGTGAAATACTCATCCAATCCGTTAACTCATCGGATGCATTGGTCAGTGGCGCCAAGCGTCGTTTTAACGTTCGCAGCTCCTGATGTGCGGCATTGCAGGAACAGTTACCTTTGACGGGTCAAGGGTAAGCGACCGTTTCACCGAAACGGCGTGCGAGGTGATGAAACACCGCGGACCGGACGAAGTTGGATACTTCAATGCCCCGGATGCAGCTCTCGGAATGTGCCGCCTATCAATCATCGGTTTGCATGGTGGTAGCCAACCTCTGTTCAGCCGCGATCGTTCAGTGGTGTGTGTCGTCAACGGTGAGATCTACAACCACATGCAGCTGAGAGCCGAGCTGGAGCGCTCGGGCTACGACGTCGATGGCACAAGTGACGTGGCCGTGATTCCCGCCCTGTACCAAAGGTACGGCGATTCTTTCGTCACGCATCTCCATGGGATGTTCGCTATAGCGCTCCTGGACATAAATCTACAACGAGTCATTCTGGCAACAGACAGAACCGGCAAAAAGCCTTTGCTGCATGCAACCTCAGCTTCCGGACAGCTCGTTTTCGCGTCCGAGATGCAAGCCTTGCTGACACATCCAGGCATAGGACGTTCCACATGTCCCACAGCGATTGATGCCTACCTGAGCTATAGAGTCGTCCCGGCGCCCGCGACGATATACCAGGATGTCAAAAAGGTACCGCCGGCCACCTTGATATCGCTGGAATCATCAGGCACGCGCACTTGGCAGTACTGGGATTTTCCATTTACAGCTGAGCTTCAGGACGAACCCGAAGAAGAACTTGTAGCCACGATCGATGCCCTGCTGCATCAAGCTGTTCAGGATCGTCTGGAGTCAGAAGTTCCATTGGGTGCCATGCTCTCCGGCGGCCTCGATTCCAGTTTGGTTGTTGCCTTGGCTGCGAAAAAGTCGTCAGAACCTCTGCACACCTTCTCCGTGGGCTTCGATCACCCAGACTTCGACGAGTCGGTATTTGCAAAGGAAGTCTCCGACTACTGCTCCACAATTCACCACAACGTGCAGTTGAACGCATCACACGCAGCCGCAAGCATCGACCGGATCCTTCGTCACATGGGTGAACCCTATGCCTTCCCGTCCGCCATCGCTTCCGATGCCATGTACGCCTTGGCTAGGAAGACGGTCGAAGTAGTCCTCACCGGAGACGGTTCTGACGAAGTATTCTGCGGATACAGGCGCTATAAGTCACTCCTTTCACTCCCCCACGGGAACTTGGCGGATGACTATGAAGGCATACTGGTCGACGGTCTCAGCCAGGCGAACAAAGCACTTCTGTATTCAGATTCAATCAAGAATGCGCTTGGCAACTTCCCTGAAAACCATCTGTCTCACCGGTTCGAGCTGACCGACAGAAAGAGTCCACGACTAGATCGAGCGATGCATGTCGATGCCCGGTTCTGGCTGCCAGATGCCCAACTGGTGAAGATTGATCGCATGTCCATGGCAAACTCCATAGAGCCGCGGAGTCCTTTTCTGGATCATCGACTGATTGATTATGTTGCTCGCATTCCAGCAGCACGCAAGATGGTTGATCTAAATGAAAAGGCTCTGCTCAAATCCATGGCGGTCAACTACCTCCCATCAAGTATCGTCAACCGACGAAAACAGGAGCTGGCTGTCCCTCTTGAGGGTTGGCTGACCACATCACTTCGACCTGCAATTCAGTCAACGCTGCTGTCCGAGGAATCTCTTTCACGGGACTATTTCGATGCAGATGCTTTGCGCATCTTCGTAACCGACTTCAGGCCCGAAAACGCATACGCCCTTTGGACACTTTTCATGCTTGAAAGATGGCATCTACTCCAAACCGGAACTCCCGACCCGATATCCGTCTGAAAGGACTGCTAAATGAAAACTCAACCCATTGGTGAATTCTCGACGCCTGCTGAAGCTGCCCGCTTGAAAGGTAAGTACGACCACGAGCGCATGCAATCAGAGCTTCGCACAGCTACCCGTGAATCCTGGAGCAAGCAACGTTCATATAACGAACACGGCGTTGGAGCCGAAACCGAAGCCGACTGGCGTTGCCTGGCGTTGAGAAGCCCAGGCGGGGACCCCAGCCGGACCGATCCCGGTGGACCCGGCCCGGAACTTTTTTCCGACACAAAATGGATGTCAGAGTTGCCCTACCTGCGGGAGGTTCTCAACAGCATTCCCGCGCCGATGCATGCCGTCCGTCTCATGGCACTTGGTCCCGGAACCGTGGGAATGACCCACGATGATCCGAAGTACAGCCCAAAGTACGGCGTCCTGAGACTGCATATACCAGTAGTCACCAACCCCGACGCACGGACCATTCTCGACGGAAAACCTCACCACTGGGAACCTGGCGAGTTCTGGTTCGGAGATTTCAGCCGGCTGCACCACGTAGAGAATCTTGGTCCCGAACACCGCACGCATCTGGTGATGGATACCCTTGCAGTGCCAGGCACGGCGTCACTCTTTCCAGAAGAATGGAGCGAATACTTTGCCAGCGGTGATGTCCTTTTCAACAGGCAGCCTTCTCCCTTGCGTGAAGACGAAATGCGCAAGTTCGAATGCGACCTCAAGATTCCCTTTGGTTTCACTCTCTGGGAAGAATATTGGCCCTTGGAAGGCCATGCCGACGATGAACAGGCCAGCATCCGACTGGATGCCTCCGGCCTCGCTCTATCACCAACGGATGGCCAACCGATCGTATTGGTGCATGTTGGGGATGGGGAATTCAGGTTCTCCGGCTGGAGTGAAGAACGCACGATTCAATTGTTCCCGGGAGGTCCCAACCCGACAGCCGTTCTACGGCTTCGGGCTGGCCGCGACGTAATCGAGCGCGTCATTCCGATTCGCCCCACGCCATGACCGCTCAGTCGTCACCTCCGAGGGATCCAGTCGTCCTGGTCGTCACAGACCTTGTCGTCTTCCGGCGCCACACTGCGCTGATCGGCGAGATTCGACGCCAAGGATGCGAACCGGCATTCATCTTTGGTCCAGAGACGGATCCTCAGGAATTGGCAGCATGGAGAAACTCCCCGGGTATGCCGCTTGCTGGACTCGATTTGATCTTCCATGTCACTGATACCGACCTCGTATCCCTCATCCATCCGGTTCGTGAAATTCAGCGCAAGTTTCAGATTGCCGGGCTCATTTGTTGTGGCGAGGTGTTTGTTGAAGCGGCCGGGGTCCTGAGCGAGTCGCTCTGTCTCCCCGGCCCCGGCAGCCATGCTGCACGTGTAGCGCGGAACAAGGCACTACAGCGCCTCAGTGTTCCTTCGCTGTCACCCACATGGCATCTTATCGGTACGGACAGGGACACAACCTCAGCTTCTGGCATCGCATTCCCGGCCATACTCAAGCCCACAGGCCGGATGTCCAGTTCAGGTGTCTATGAGGTGAGCTCCCAGGAACAGCTGAGGGATCTCATCGAGTCATATCGACCCGATGAAGAACTCTTGCTCGAATCCCGAGTGAGAGGGCAGGAGTACTCAATCGAATCAGTTGTCGTTGCCGGAGTGATTCGTTGGGTCGGCGTGACTGCAAAAGATACGAACGAGTCAAGCACCAGCTATTTCACCGAAGTTGGTCACACCTCCCCCGCGCATGAACTTGACAGTAGAGATATCGAGACTCTTCTGGCAGCCAATGAACTGCTGCTGGAGCAGATAAAGCTGTGCACAGGCATAAGCCACGCTGAATTTCGAATGACGCCGTCAGGACCCGTTCTCATGGAGGTCGCGGCCCGTCCTCCGGGAGATGCAATCTCAAAGCTATGGCTCTTGGCAACAGGCATATCCTTTGAGGCGACAATGGTGGCCCTGGCCCTGGGGCTGGAGCCAGAGACGCGGCATAGCGTGCGTCGAGCTCGACAAGTGTTCCTGGATCAGCCGACCGGTGTCCTGCAATCAGTAACGTGTGAGGCTGACGTCCCGGTTACGTGGATTCACGAAAGCCACATATGGCCGGAATTTGAACCCGCCGCACCTGATGCGCCGGCCAGATTATGCGCTGTCATCGTAGGCAAACGACCGGGCGATCGCGTTGGTCCCGTGCGGGACTCATCAGAACGTTGCGTATCAATTGTCGTTGATTGCGCATTGGACGAAGACATTGCGGCCATTACGGAAAATCTTGCCAGCTACGTGCAGACCACCTATACGGATACATCGGATGTCAGGAAGCTGACAGAGGTGCCGTCTTGATCAACAGTGAAGCCTATTTTAGCAGCCCAGTAGGTTCGGTCGGATCTCAGAGATGGGCCGAACTCGCCGGAACGAGCTTCATGAGTAGCGAGGAATGGCTGACATACTGCGCCTTGGAAGCGGAGTTCAGTGGTGCAATCCATACCACCGGCCCCAACGGGTTGGGGGCCGTAGCTGTCACTGCGGTCGACCACTGCAGCAACAGCCTCTATCGCTGGGATCGTATTCTGGCTGAACGGGGCTTGGCCTCCCCACCACCATGTGGTCTTCATATCGGACCGGCCAGAGGCTATCAAGGCGACTTCCTCTGCGAAGATACGGATGTCATTCCCGATCTAGTAGCACTCGGCCAAGAAGCTTGCCAGGAAGCTGTACCCCGGAAACTCAATCGGAAAGCACCTGTTCCTTTCGTGGGTATGTACCTCAAGGACCACGACGTAAACCACCTGACTTCACACGGCTTAGGCTCAGAACCACTGTTGATCGCCTTGGATGCCTATATCCCGGTTCGCGGTCAAAATCTTGACGAGTTCGCAGAGGGACTACCTCGAAAGCGGAGACACACAGTGCGAAAGGAACACGGGGAGTTCCTGGACGCCGGCTACGGAACCACCAGCACCCTTCTCAAGGACAGCACTAGGACGGTCGCTGAGTTAAATGTCGAGATGCAGCTCCGCCGAGGCATCGTAGACGACGTTGACGTAACCCAGGGCCTCTTCCAGCAACAGGCGGCCATTTTTGGGGATAAGGCACATGTTGAAATCCTTCACGACAAGGACGGGCAGAGCGTTGGGTTCATGCTCTGGTACGACAAAGGTGACACCCTTTACGTTCGAGCCGTGGGCTTCAAGGAAGACAAACTGGTGGGCGCGTCGGAGTACTTCAACCTGACCTACTACTGTGCCATCGAGATAGCACAAGATCGAGGACTCAACTGGGTCCACGCGGGTATCGAGGCTTCCAAGGTAAAGGCAATAAGAGGGGCAGAGCTGCGTGGCTTGTGGCTTGTGGACTTGTCAACGGACTCGATCCTACTGCCTTATTCCGACGACATCCGACTGAAGAATGGACAATTCATACAGCAAGCAGTATCGACATCACCCCAGGTGGGGGATGCTCTCGTGGGTGGCGCGTCTCTACTCCTCTAGTACTCCCACGGACCCACCTGACCCGATTGAACATACACCGCAGCCAAAGGCAGTCAATAGCCAATGAACCCCCTAAGCAAGCACAAATCTGTGAAGTACGTTTGGAACAGATTCCCATCCATGCTGCTCGACCAGACCGCAGGCTTCATCATTCCTGTATCCGTCTACGCTCAATCAGGCAATGTGGCTCTTTCCGGGATTGTATTCTTGGTGCAATGGGCTCCAAGAGTGCTATCAACCGGATTGTTAGGAACCCTGCTCGATAAATACACCAGTCTTAGAATATTCGCCACCTCGGATCTTGTCCGCGGACTACTTTGCCTTATTGTTGCTGTCTCAGACTCGATGGTGACACTCTTCCTAGGCGCTGCTCTGCTGATGTTCTTCGGTGGCATCGCGGTGCTTGGTATCGAGAAGGTGATTTCGCTGGATGACCTTGATTCCAGAGAGGTTAGCCAGTCCCATCAACAGGTTGCACTTCAGCTCACGCAAGTAGCAGGGCCACTACTCGGTGGGATGTTGATTCTCTTCCTACAGCAAAAGCTCACGTTCCTGATCCTCGCTGGGGGCTTTGTTATTTCTGCGCTGTCGGCGATCGCTTTCCGGACGACGAAGGCTCAAAAGGGCGACGCAAAGGCACGTCGTGCCGTCCATTCATCCCTGTTTCTTGGAGTCCTCCAAGTCTGGCGTAACAAGGGACTTATGAAGCTTCTCAGCATGGGCGTGATGGTTAATTTCATAGCCGGATTGGGATTGGCAATAGCGCCAGCGGTGGTGATTGGCGAGTTCGCCGGAAACGAATCCACGGTGGGGATGGTTAGTGGTGTTGGCGCTTTGATCGGAGCCGCCTCGGCGATCAGCCTCGCGACGTACGTAAGTCGGGGAGGCAAGATATCCCTTTGGATTGTCAAGGCCAGCTTCATTCTTATGTTTGTCTCGGGGCTCGGGATGGGTTTGGCTGGCAATGCCATCATCTTTGCTGCGGCCTTTGGTCTCTGGTCAGCAGGTTTAACTGTTTTTTCCGTTTGGCTCAGAACCGAACGATTGAAGATCGTTCCCGCTGCCGAAGTTGGGAGTACCATTGGGGCTTTTGTTGCTATCTTGTTGCTCTCGGTACCGTTGTCGGGCGCCGTTTTGGCCCTCTTGGGCGGACTAATGTCACCTCGGCTGATAATACTGCTATCGGTAGCCCTCGTGGGACTAGTGGTTGTCCTAATGTCTATTCGATACGGCATGCTCCGGCATGCCCGTGCTGCATCCGGGCAACCTCGCGAGGAGGATTCTATTGTGCAGCACTGACCAAGGTGACATAGTCCGGTTCTGTTGACGTCAGCCACGACGCCGGTGCTTCTCATTGATAGCGGGGCTTCGCCTTAGGCCTATCCCTTCAGTAAGCGGATCGATTGCTCAGCACAGCATCGCTGCCTCACAACTGGCTCAACCAGGCAGCTCTCCCGCGGCGATGCAGTCGGCGGCCAGCTTGTCAGTGAGGTAATCCCCTACGACAGTGGCGGTAGTTCGCCATACGTTCTGGTTATCGTGTGCCTGGACTATTGCTGTAGGAATTGGTCTGAGCTGCGCTGGTCGTTCCTCATACGTTTCGCAATCCTTGTGAGGATGGCGGCTGCTCTATGCGCGGCGGCTAGCCTCTGACTATGCTGGTCTGATCGGTGCCATGAGGTTGACCCGGAACGATGCCTTAACGTGCAGGTCGTCACCGACGACGGCACAGCGAAGCATTGCGCGTCAAGGGAGTCGGTTCCTCGTGAGAGTCTGCTGATGGACAGCATCTGTTCGGAGTGTTGCACTCGATGATGCCCGAGTACCAATTCGACGCGCTGACCGCGCTCCAGGAGCACCGTCACAACACCGTGCAGGCCCATGACGTGCCGCTTCACAGCCGCAGGATGCAGCGCCGCCCAGACGACCAGCACAGTCACGACCGATGAGAGCACCATAGCCATCATTCCGATCGGCCCCTCAGCCCAGGGCAAAGCAGCTCCAGGCAAACCGGCAAAGAACCGTGCCAGCCCCGCAACCATCCCCGCGCAGGTCCCCGCAACGGCGATCGGCACCACCGCCAGCCAGGGCAGGACCGTGGCCAGCGGCGCAGCGATCGTCCCAAAAATAGTCACCGGCGCCACCAAAGGACCCGCCGCCACGTTGGCGATCAGGGCATACGGCGTGAACTGAGGCTGAAGTGCCACAATCACCGGCCCGCACAACAACTGCGCCGACAAAGGCACCGCAATTCCGGCAGCCAACCACCGTGGTACCCACAACGGAATCCACGACGCAATACGGGTGGCAAGCAGCACAATCCCGAGCGTAGCCAGAACCGACAAGAGAAACCCCACGTTGGCTGCCATGGCCGGGTCCAGCAACAGCAGAATCGTCGTGGCGAGGCAGAGGAAAGTCAAGGACCGGCCCCGTAATCCGCCCGTCAGGGCAGCCAAGCCCACAGCTCCCATGACCGCAGCCCGCAAGACACTCGGGTCCGGCCCAACCATCACGACGAACGACAACAGACCGCACGCAGCGAACGCCCCGGCGGCCGGGCGTACCAGCCGGAAGCAACGCGCCAACAAAATGAAGCCACCCAGGATCAGGCTGCAATTGGCGCCCGAAACGGCGGTTAGATGTGTCATGCCCGTGGTCTTCATTGCGGTTTCCAGACTTTCCGGGAGCGCACTGGTGTCGCCTGTCACCATTCCCGGAAGCAACCCGGCCGAGTCCTCGGGGAGCCACTGTGCAGCGGCTACAAACCCTTTTCGCATGTCGGCCGCGGTTTGTCGGACATCGAACCCAGAGCCCGTAACGACGGGACCAGAGGACGCGTTCAGAAGGGCAGCTTCCGATTGCCCCTCCCTCACCTGTTTGAGCGCACCGGTTGTCCTGATCCTTTGCCCTGGCCGGACATTCTGCCATCCGTCGCCGCCTGTGATGACGATGTCGGCAGATCCTCGCACCACGCTTCCCTCGGACCTGAGATCAATCAGGCTCGCATTCACCATCCATCTGTCGTCATGTGAATGCCCCGGTGAACGCGCCGCTGTGGGGCTGCCAGTAATGAGTACATGGATCACAACCCCATCATCGGCGGCCACCGCCGGGGCTAGTGGCCCATTCTCACGGTTGCCGGCCGAGACCCCGCAGTGCACCGCCACAGCGGCTCCCAGAACGCAGGCAAGAGCGAGGGTCGCGAACAGAGTTCTGCCCCGTACTCCGGACGGCCTTTGGCGGCGCCCCAACACCAGGAACACTCCGCCCATCACGGTCAGTGCACCCGCCAAAGCTGCAGACCAGGATGCACCTATGAAGCCACCCGCCAGCGCTACGGACCACGTCACCATCACAACAGGAACGAGCCTCAGGTCAATGCGCTTTCCCGATTCCGGACCACCCAGGGATTCAGCCACCCTGCACCGTCACAAGGTCCTTGAGCGACTCCATGAGCTTGGGCCCTATCCCGTCAATGGCATCAAGTTCGTCCACCGATGCGAAAGCTCCGTGCTCTTTCCTCCAGTCGAGAATTCGCTGGGCAGTTACGGGCCCCACCCGAGGCAAAGTCCCCAACTCTTCCAGGGAGGCTGTGTTGAGATTGACCTTCGTTGAACCTCCACTCGAGTTGCCGGTAGCAGCGCCACTGCCGGCAAGCGCGGACGGGGCCGGCTGCGGCGCCTCTCCTACGACCGGAACGACGATTTTGACCCCGTCGTTGAGCACCTCCGCAAGATTCAAACCGCCGAGTTCAGCGTTGGTGGCTGCACCCCCGGCGGCATCTATGGCCTGAAAGACGCGGCTACCCAGCGGAAGGGAAATAACGCCGGGCTTCTTAACGGCCCCTGCAACATGAACCAGGAGGCTCCCTTGAGCCTCCGATCCCGCTGGCTCCGGCGATTCTGACGGATCCGGCGCTTCCGGACCAACCGACGTCGACGAATCCAACGGTTCTGATGTTGGCTGGCCCAGGGAAGACTGCCACAAGTGCCACACAATGAGACCCGCCGCTACGACAGCCAGGAGTACCGCCACCCGCCAGGGAGTCCGCCACCGAAGCCGGACACTTCGAACGTGGGCGCCGGGTTCTTCATGGCCAGCTGAGCCGGGCGGATCTTCCGCTGGCAACTCCAGGAGCGGCGAGGTCTGGGTGTCCCCTGCCATTCGCGAGGCAAAGCGTTGCCGGACTGCCTGCGCTGCGGCATCTGGGGAGGTATCCCGGCTCAGGCGTGGCATACAACGAGCCTATGGCTGCCGCCGCTGCCACGAAGGGGACGCGGTGCCTTATGTGGATAAGACGACCCAAGGGTCAGTCTGTTGGCGTGCTGCTCTCCCCCACGATGACAGCAAGAACGCCCAAGCCAGCATGTGCCGCCAGGACGGCCGGGAGCGCGCTGATTTGGGGCGCGGGACAGTCGGGGCACATTTCGTTCAGGCGGGCAGCCAAGGCTTCGGCCTCCAACTGGTTGCCAAAGTGGTGAACTGCCAACCTTTGCTGTCCGGCCGGGCGGGACGCTACGTCCGCGGCCACGATCTCCTCCAAGCGGGCCACGGCACGCACGGCGGATCGGACCTTCTCCAGCGGAACGATCCTGCCGCCGTCGACCGCCAGGATGGGCTTGATGGCGAGGACTGTCCCCAACAACGACGCTGCCGCACCGATGCGCCCACCCCGCCGGAGCTGCTCGAGGCTGGGCACGTAGAAGTAGACCCTGGTACGCTCCATACGCCTCTCGGCGAAGCCGCGAACTTCTGCTGCCTCCTGCCCGTCGGCGGCGGCCACCACAGCGCTTTGGACACCCATGCCCTGTGCCATACCGACCGTGCGCGAGTCGATGACCTCAACCGGGATGCTGACGCGGGCAGCGGCAAGCCTCGCGGCATCAGCCGTTCCGGAGAGCTCGGAAGAAATGTGAATGGAGACCACGGACTCGAAGCCGTGGCGCTGGGCAGCGAGATACGCCTGTTCAAACTGCCCGGGCGATGGCCGCGACGTTTTCACCGAAGCACCGGAAGCGAGAGCCAGCGACAACGTTTGGGTGATGTCGTCTTCGCCCTCGCCGTAGATTTCGTTCCCGACCATGACGGGCATGGGAACAACTGCAAGGCGTCCGTCGGCGGTAAAGGCCGACACCCAGTCAGGCGGCAGTGCAGCTGCTGAATCGGTGACGACTGCTGTCTTGACGACGGCGGCCAGCGGCTCGACAACGGATGTAACCGGGGCAGTGGGTTGCCTGAGGCGCGCCACTCTTTCCTTGAGCCATATCCATGCGGGTGGTTCTCGCTCAGGCACGCAACCTCCAAAGATGATGGCTGGCCGCCGGCACAGTGCCGGCGGCCGCACAATCCCTGCTAGGCAGGGACGATGTTCACCAGTTTAGGTGCCCGTACGATCACGGTGCGGATGCCGCGTCCGTCCAGCGCACGCTGGACGTTTTCCGAGGCAAGCGCGAGTTCGCGCAACTCGTCTTCCGTGATGTCGGGCGAGACATCCAAGCGATCGCGAACCTTGCCCTGGACCTGCACCACGGCAGTGACGGTGTCCTGCACCAGCAGCGCTTCGTCGTGCTTCGGCCAGCCGGCGTTGGCCACGGAAGCGGGGTGACCCAAGGTGTTCCAGAGGTCTTCCGCGGTGTAGGGAGCGAACAGGCTCAGGATGACCGCAACGGCCTCCACCGCTTCCCGTACAGCCGGATCTGCGGCACCTGCACCCGAATCGATGGTCTTACGGGTGGCGTTGACCAGTTCCATCAGTCGGGCGACCACGACGTTGAACTTGTTGTTGTCAAGGAGGTCAGCGGCGTCGGCGACGGTCTTGTGGGTCACGGTGCGCAGGGCGCGGTCACCGGTAGCCGGGTCTGCACCCGGCTCGCTGCTGACGTCCTGGCCGAGCCGCCAAGCACGGGCCAGGAACTTGGCCGAACCCGACGGCGAAACATCCGCCCAGTCGACGTCGTCCTCCGGCGGGGAGGCGAAGACCATGGTGAGACGGACGGCGTCGACGCCAAACTTGTCCAGCTGCTCGCCGAGGTCCACACCGTTGCCCAGTGATTTGCTCATGGCCTTGCCGCCGTTGAGCACCTGGCCTTGGTTGAGCAGCGCGGAGAACGGCTCATTGGCTTCGATCAGGCCAATGTCCTTGATGACCTTGGTGAAGAAGCGTGCGTAGAGCAGGTGCAGGATGGCGTGTTCAACGCCGCCAACGTACTGACCCACCGGCATCCAGTTGTTGATCTTTTCGGGATCGAACGGGCCTTCGGTGTACTCGGGCGAGACGAAGCGCAGGAAGTACCAGGAGGAATCCACGAAGGTGTCCATGGTGTCCGTGTCGCGCTGGGCTGCGCGGCCACAGTTGGGGCACTCAACGTTGACCCATTCGACGGCGGCGGCCAGCGGAGAGGTCCCCTTCGGAGACAAAGCCTCACCGCGCAGGTTGTCGGGCAGCCTGACGGGCAACTGGTCATCGGGGACGGGCACTTCGCCGCATTCACCGCAGTGGATGATCGGGATGGGTGTGCCCCAGAAGCGCTGGCGGCTCAAGAGCCAGTCGCGCAGCCGGAAGTTCACGAACTTCTCGCCGGTTCCGAGCTTCTCAAGAATTTCAATGGCGGCCGGAATTCCTTCGGACTTGGACAGCCCGTCCAGCTCGCCGGAGTTCTTGAGAGTGCCTTCGCCGGCAGTGGCTACGCCCGTCTCTGCAGGGTCCTCGGCACCGGTTTCCAACACCGCCCGGACGGGCAGGCCGAATGCCTTGGCGAAGTCGAGGTCGCGCTGGTCATGCGCGGGCACGGCCATGATGGCTCCCGTGCCGTAGTCGGCCAGCACGTAGTCAGCAGCCCACACGGGGAGCTTTTCGCCGTTGAGCGGGTTGATGGCGTAACGGCCGGTGAAGACGCCGGTCTTCTCGCGTTCGGTGGACTGCCGCTCGATTTCGGACAGGGCCTTGACCTTCTCACGGTAGGCCATGAGTTCGTCATGCTGTCCCGGCGTGACCAGGTCCAGCGCCAAATGTGCATCTGCTGCGACAACGAAGAACGTTGCGCCGTAGAGGGTGTCCGGACGGGTGGTGAATACGGTGACTTCACGCTCGGCGCGGTCCTCGGTGGCTTCGATGACGAAACGCACGTGGGCACCTTCGGAGCGGCCGATCCAGTTGCGTTGCATGGCGAGGACGCGCTCGGGCCAGTGACCCTGCAACTGGTCCATGTCCTCAAGCAGACGGTCGGCGTAGTCGGTGATCTTGAAGTACCACTGGTTCAGTGACTTCTTGGTGACAGGCGTGCCGCAGCGCTCACAAGCACCATTGACGACCTGCTCGTTGGCCAGCACCGTGAGGTCCTTGGGGCACCAGTTGACGGGCGAATCCTTACGGTATGCCAGGCCACGCTCGTAGAAGCGCTTGAACAACCACTGGGTCCACCGGTAGTACTCGGGGTCAGAGGTGTGGAGGCGGCGCGACCAGTCGGCAGAGATGGCATATCGCTTGAAGGACGCCGCCTGGGTGTCGATGTTCGCGTAAGTCCACTCGCTGGGGTGTGCGTTGCGCTTGATGGCAGCGTTCTCGGCTGGCAGGCCGAAGGAGTCCCAACCGATGGGGTGCAGTACATCGAAGCCCTTTTGGCGCAGGTAGCGTGCCACGACATCGCCCATGGCGAAGGCCTCGGCGTGGCCCATGTGAAGGTCGCCCGAAGGGTAGGGGAACATGTCCAGCACATAGCGGCGTTCCCGCGAGCCGTCGTCGGCGGGCGTGAAGACTTTGAGGTCTTCCCAGACCTGCGGCCACTTGGCTTCCATCGCAGCGAAGCTGTAGACGCCTTCTTCGGGCGCTTCGGCTGCGGCTGTTTGTGCTGTTCCGGTCTCTGTCTCCGGCTGAACGCTCACTGCTGCCCTCTTCTGTTCTTCGATGGCGGTTTTGCCTCCTGCTGCGGTCCCGGATACCCCCGGACACACAAAAGCCCCTCAACTATGGAGGGGCGGCCGCACGGCTATTGAAGCCGAGCGGCTAGCTAAGCAGAAGGATCGCACGCATACCAATACCTTACCCCACCAAACCCATGGGCTTGGTGTAAGACGTCCGTATGCGGCAAGAGGTTCCGGGGACTCCCCGCCATGGCGTGGTGGGCACCGCGAAGCGGGCGGGCGGGAGTCCCCGGAACCTGTGTCAAGAGAAGACTACTTAACGTCCTCGTCGACCCAATCCATGGACTTTGTCACTGCCTTCTTCCAGAGACGCAGTTGGCGCTCCTGCTCTTCAGCGGGCATCTGCGGTTCCCAGCGCTTGTCTTCGTTCCAGTTGGCGCTCAGTTCACCGAGGTCCTTCCAGAATCCGACCGCCAGGCCAGCGGCGTAAGCAGCCCCGAGTGCCGTGGTTTCGACGACCTTCGGGCGGACAACAGGTACGCCCAGGATGTCTGCCTGGAATTGCATGAGTGCCTCGTTGGCCACCATGCCGCCGTCGACCTTCAACTCGGTGAGGGGAACACCCGAGTCGGCGTTGACGGCGTCGAGTACCTCGCGGGTCTGGAAGGCCGTGGCCTCCAGCGCTGCACGGGCGATGTGTCCCTTGTTGGCGAAACGCGTGAGGCCAACAATCGCGCCGCGTGCATCTGCCCGCCAGTATGGTGCGAACAGTCCGGAGAAGGCGGGGACGATGTACACGCCACCGTTGTCCTCCACTGCTGCGGCCAGTTCCTCTACCTCCGGGGCGGAACTGATCATGCCCAGGTTGTCGCGGAGCCACTGGATCAACGAGCCCGTGACGGCGATGGAACCTTCAAGGGCGTAGTGCGGTTTGGCATCGCCCAGCTTGTATCCGAGGGTGGTGAGGAGTCCGTTCTTCGAGTGAACAATGTCCTCGCCCGTATTGAAGATCAGGAAGCAGCCGGTGCCGTAGGTATTCTTGGCCTCGCCGGCTTGGAACGCCGCCTGGCCGAAGGTTGCGGCCTGCTGGTCGCCCAGAATGCCTGCTACCGGGGTTTCGCGAAGCAACTGGGACGTGTGGACCTGGCCGTAGACCTCGGAGGAGGACTTGATGGCCGGCATCATCGAGGCCGGGACTCCAAAGACATCCAGGATTCCCTGGTCCCACTGCAGCGTCTCGAGGTCCATGAAGAGGGTGCGGGAAGCGTTGGTGACATCCGTGACGTGCACGCCGCCGTCCACGCCGCCGGTCAGGTTCCACAGAACCCAGGCATCGGTGTTGCCGAACAAGAGGTCGCCGGCTTCCGCACGCTCGCGGGCTCCTTCGACGTTGTCCAGGATCCATTTGATCTTGGTGCCGGAGAAGTAGGTGGCCAGCGGCAGGCCGACCTTCTGTTTGAAGCGTTCGAGCCCACCGTCCTTGGCCAGTTCATCGACGATCGGCTGGGTGCGGGTGTCCTGCCAGACGATGGCGTTGTAGACAGCCTCGCCGGTGTTCTTGTCCCAGACAACAGCAGTTTCGCGCTGGTTTGTAATGCCGACGGCGGCGATGTCGTGCCGGGTCAGGTTCGCCTTGGACAGGGCTGAGGCGATGACCTCGCGCGTGTTGTTCCAGATTTCGGCGGGATTGTGCTCTACCCATCCAGCCTGAGGGAAGATTTGCTCGTGTTCCATCTGGCCGGTGGAGACGATGTTGCCCGAGTGGTCGAACACGATGGCGCGGGAGCTGGTGGTGCCCTGATCGATGGCGATGACGTATTGGTTCATGGTGACGTCCTTGTCTGAAGTTATTGTCTACGTTCGGGTGTTTATGGTGTGCGGGTGGGTAGGTGCAGAACTAGCCGGCGATTGCAGGCATGATGTCCGGAACCCAGATGGCCACGAGGCCTGCGAGGGCGCCGCCAACCAGCGGTCCCACGACCGGGATCCAGGAGTAGGCCCAGTCGCTGGAGCCCTTGCCCTTGATGGGGAGGACGGCGTGTGCGATGCGCGGGCCGAGGTCACGTGCAGGGTTGATGGCGTAGCCGGTGGGGCCACCGAGGGATACACCGATACCGACAACCAGCAAGGCAACTGCCAGCGGGCCGAGGCCGGAAGGGGTGCCGCCGAAGGTCAGGATGACGAAGACCAGGACGAACGTGCCGATGATTTCGGTGATGAGGTTCCACGGGGTGGAACGGATGGCGGGGCCGGTGGAGAAGGTGCCCAGCTTATTCGCTGCCAGGGGCTCCTCATCGAAGTGCTGCTTGTAAGCGAGCCAGCAGACAACGGCACCCAGGAAGGCGCCGAGCAGTTCGCCGCCGAAGTACGTGAGCGTCGAGGCGAAGGTCACCGCAACGTCCTTCGCGTACTCATCGCTACCTTTGACCAGCAAACCCAGGGTGACAGCCGGGTTCAGGTGCGCACCGGACTTTGCGGCCACGAAAACGCCCGCGAAGACCGCAATACCCCAGCCCCACGTCACCATCAAGAATCCACCGTTGTTGCCCTTGGTGCCTTTGAGCGCAACGTTTGCCACGACGCCACAACCCAGCAGGGTCAGCATCATGGTTCCGAATACTTCGGAAAGGAAAACAATTCCAAGAGACATCTTTGACTCCTCATTTTTCTGTTGTCAGCCCCCTCGCGGGTGAAGAGGCTGTTGGGACGGTTCCGTTGTCTCCGGAACCGTCCCGGTGTGGTGGTCCCCTGGCGGGCCCACCTACCCCATTCCGTCCCTACCGCACGCTGGGACGGTCAAGCTGTTTTCCGCTGCTTGGTGTCAGGCTACGAGACTGTGCACGTCAACCTTGTGGAATCGCTGCAGTACTTCCTGGGCGTGGCGGATTTCCGCTTCGCGGGCAGCAGCGTCCCACCCCAGCGGCTCTGCCAACGCCGCGGCGATTTCGTTGAGCAACTCGCCGGTAACCAGGCCACGGAAGGCCAGCGATGTCCTGCGGATGAGGACATCCACCAAGTGACCGATCTGCTCGTGCTCGGCCATGAACGCCAGCTCACGGAGACTCAGTTCGCGAGTGGAACGCAGCGGCGCGTCATGTCCGGCATTGAGGTACTCGATGACAGCGTCTGCGCGTGTTCCGTACCGGGTCAGCAGGACGGCTACGCGGTCAGCGTCGAGGCCCGGCCCCATGTGCTTCTTGATCCATTCCTGTTCTCCCTGCTCGGTGGACGGGAAGCCAGCGCCACCGCCGATGGCGAGTTTCGCCGTCGAGACTTTGCGTTCCATGCCGAGTTCGCGGAGGACGTCGTTGGTCATGTGTTCGGCCAGCGCGCGGAACGTGGTCCACTTGCCGCCCACCAGGCTGAGTACGACGGCGGCCTTACCGCCTGGCGTTGTGACGGCGTCGCTGCCGGTGCGGACGCTGCGTTCGATGCGGTAGTCACGTGAGACGAAACCGGGCTGGGTTTCGTCGTGGCGCGGCAACGGGCGGACACCGGCAAAGCTATAGACGATCTGCTCGCGCCCAACCTTGATGGTGGGGAACACATGTCCCACGAGGTCGAAGAAGTAGTCGATCTCTTCGTCCGTGCACACTGCGTCTTCGGACATGTCGGCGTCCACGTCCGTGGTTCCGACCAACACGCGGTCGCCCATGGGGTAGATCAGGACGATGCGGCCGTCGGTGTGTTCAAAGAAGATTTCCCTACCGTTGCAGGCAGCGAGGAGTTCCGGGTGGTCCAGGACGATGTGGGATCCCTTGGTACCGCCCATGAACTTGCTGACGGCGCCCATGGCCTGGTTGGTGAGGTCCACCCAGGCGCCGGTGGTGTTGACGACGACATCTGCCTGGAACTCAAATTCCTTGCCGGTCAGTTCATCGCGTAGCAGTACTCCGTCGGGGCCCATGGACACGAGGGAGACGTAGTTGCTGGCGCGGGCGCTTCCTCCCGGAAGTCCGCCGCCACGTCCGGCCTTCTCGCCATCCTGCAAGACGTCCAGGGTCAGGCGTTCCGGGTTGTGAACAGAGGCATCGAAGTATGTTGCTGCGTACTTGATACCGGAGTTCAGTTTGGGAAGCTCGGCAAGGGCCTTGGTCCGGCCACGGAACTGGTGGCGCGGAACGCTGCCGCCGTCACGGGAGAAGAAGTCGTACAGGCTCAAGCCAACCTTGATAAGGAAAGCGCCCCGCTCCTTGGGCTTGCCCTGCTTGTGTGTAAGGAAGCGCATGGGCGCGGAGAGGATGCCGGAGAACGTGCTGTAGATCGGGATGGTGGTCTGAAGAGGCTTGACGTAGTGCGGTGCGATGCGCAGGAGCCGGTTGCGCTCAACCACTGATTCCTGGACCAGACGGAATTCGCCGTTTTCAAGGTAGCGGATGCCTCCGTGGATCATGTGGGACGAGGCGCCGCTGGCGCCTTGGCAGTAGTCACCTCGCTCAACAAGCGCGACGTCGACGCCCTGCAGGGCGAGGTCGCGGAATGTCCCAACACCATTGATGCCACCGCCGATGATGAGTACCTTGGCCGAGGGCCGCTCCTGCAGGGCAACGACGGAGTCGCGCTGCTGTGCGTGCTGTGAGGTACCGGAAATCCTGTTGTGTCCCAAAACTGCTCCCTTGGGCTTGGTTCGTGCGCCGCGCCACTCGCTGCTGCACCGTTCACCACTAATCTTGCGAAGGTGGAAAATGGAGTCAAGCTATTTGCACAAACGTGCAGTAAGGAAATGAGATGGCACGATCACGTCACTCGGATGCGCTCCGGGCTGCACAGATGTATTACCTGCAGGACCTGACCATGGATGCGATAGCCCGCGAGTTGCGGACCTCCCGATCCACGGTGTCCCGGCTGCTGTCCTCAGCCCGGGAAACAGGCTTGGTCCAGGTCCAGATTCGGAGCCCGTTCGACACCGGACCGGAACTGGAAAGCCAGATCCGGAGCCAGTACGGCGTCGATGTCCACGTGGTTCCGGTCCTCGATACCCTCAACGAAGCAGAGACCTTGGACCGGGTGGCCATGCAGGCAGCGCGAACAATCGGACCTTTGGTGGACTCGAATGCAATCATCGGGGTGGCGTGGGGGGCGACGCTTAGCGCCGTCAGCCGCCACCTCACCCGCAAGGTGACCCACGACAGCATCGTGGTCCAACTCAACGGTGCAGGAAACATGCAAACCACCGGCATTACCTACGCCAGCGACATCATGCGTCGCTTCGGCAGTGCGTATGGCGCGCGGGTGGAGCAGTTCCCCGTTCCGGCGTTTTTCGACCACGCATCCACCAAGACGGCGATGTGGAATGAGCGCAGCGTTCAACGCATCCTGGATTTGCAGGACCGCATGAGCATCGCAATATTCGGCGTCGGATCGGTCGATTCGGACTACCCGAGCCACGTGTATGCCGGAGGTTACCTCGATGAACACGACCTCACCGTGCTGGCTGCCGACGACGTGGTGGGCGACGTCGCCACCGTCTTCTTCCGCAGTGATGGGTCCTCGGACGGCATCACCCTCAACCAGCGGTCGACCGGCCCCAGCCACGAACAACTCCGTCAGGTCAGGCGCCGGATTTGCGTCGTGTCCGGGGCCTCAAAGATCAATGGCCTCCAGGGGGCACTGGCGGCAGGGTTGGCCACGGACCTCATCCTGGACGAAGCTTCCGCCCGACGACTGGTCAGTTTCAACGGCCATGCCTGAGGCATTCGTGCAGGGAATGGGTAGAGTCGTTGCTATGAGATCCCCAGCCCGGCTGACATTGAACAACGGCGTACAGATGGAACGCCTGGGATTTGGCCTCTATAAGGTTCCACCCAAAGACGCCGACACCCTGGTAGCTACCGCGTTGGGCGAAGGGTACAGGCGCTTCGATACAGCAGCCATGTACGGCAACGAGGTAGGCGTGGGCCGGGGCATCGGCGGCGCAATCGGAGATGCGGCGGCAGCCAACAACGGCACCGGCGGTTCCGGGGAATCTGTGCACACGCTCTCACGCGAAGACCTGTTCGTCACCACTAAAGTCTGGAACGACGACCACGGCTACGATGCCACCCTCAGGGCTTTCGACACCTCCATCTCCAACCTTGGCCTCGACTACGTGGACCTCTACCTCATTCACTGGCCTTGCGCGGGCCGGGGGCTCTTCGCGGAGACATACAAGGCAATGGAGACCCTGTACCGGGAAGGCAAAGTGCGGGCGATCGGTGTGTCCAACTTCCAGCCCGGGCACCTTGAAGAACTCATGCAGAAGGCCGAGGTTGTACCAGCAGTGAACCAGGTCGAGTTGCACCCCTGGCTTCAGCAGACCCGGTTGCGGACTTTGCATGACCAGTTGGGAATCGCCACGGAGGCCTGGAGCCCACTCGGCCGCGGACAGGTCCTGGCTGACCCCGCCATCGTGGCTTTGGCGGAGCAGTACAACAGGACGCCGGCGCAGGTCGTTCTCCGCTGGCATCTTCAACTGGGGAACCTGGTCATTCCCAAAGCGAGCTCTGCGGGACGGATCAAGGAAAACTCTGCCATCTTCGACTTCGAATTGGACGCCACCGACATGGACGGCATCGCAGGACTCGAACGCCACCACCGGACCGGGTCGCACCCGGACAACGTGAATTAGGACCACCGCATGGAAAGAGTGGACACCGCGCATTCGCCTGACAACGCGCAGGCCCCCAGCGTATTCTTCAGCAAGTCATTGACGGGACGCACGCACGCTTCGGACGTGGATGTCGATGGCAGCAATGTTGCCTACTGGACCTACGAGCCAGTGACCGTGACCCCGGCTACCCGCACCATCCTGGTCATTCATGGGTTCCGTGGAGACCACCACGGGCTGCTGCGCGTCGCGGACCAGCTTCCGGAAATGCGCATCATCATGCCGGACCTGCCGGCTTTCGGAAGCTCGGAGCCGTTCGTCGATGCCGAGCACAGTGTTGAACGCTACGGCCGGTTCATTACCGGCTTCATGGCCGCCCTCGGGATGGGACCCAGGACTGTGTTAGTGGGCCACTCCTTTGGTTCGATCGTGGCCAGCCACTTCGCCGCCTCGCACCCAGGCGCTGTCTATCCCCTGATCCTGATCAATCCCATTGCCGCACCGGCACTGGAAGGTCCCAAGGGAATCATGACCAAACTTGCCGTCCTGTACTACCAGGTGTCAGCCAAGCTCCCCCGCCGCCTGGGACTGGCAGTCCTCCGCAACCGGGCGATCGTCCGGGTCATGAGCATCACGATGGCCAAAACCAAGGACAAGGAACTGCGCCGTTTCATCCACGGACAGCACGATGCCTACTTCAGCGCGTTCGCGGACCGGAAAAGCCTGCTGGAATCCTTCAAAGCCTCGGTCTCCGGACACGTGGCCGAGGTTGCCGAGCAGCTAACCCTTCCAGTGCTCCTTGTCGCCGGCGAAAAAGACGAGATCGCCACCCTTCCCAACCAGCACAAACTCATGGAGCGCCTGCCGGACGCCACGCTGGAAGTCATTCCCGGCGTCGGACATTTGATCCACTATGAGACGCCGGTACCGGCGGCAGCAGCCATCCGCACCTTCCTGGAGGAACATCCCGCGTGAAAATTGTCATCGACGCCCGCTTTACCAGGACGGACCACCACGATGGCATCAGCCGCTACGGTTCCAGCCTCATAGCCGCCACATCCAAGATTGCGGATGTCACCATGCTGATCAGCGACAAACGCCAACTCGCACTGTTGCCCGATGTCCCCTATGTGATGGTCAACAGCCCCTTGTCCCCATTGGAGTTGTTCGTGGCCCGGCGTGTTAACCCCCTCGGTGCAGATGTTGTGGTGTGTCCCATGCAGACCATGGGAACCCTGGGGCGGCGTTACGGCCTGATTCTTACCCTGCACGACCTCATCTACTACGAGCACCCGACTCCCCCGGGCTTCCTCCCTGCGCCCGTGCGCCTGCTGTGGAGGCTTTACCACAAGGCCTTCTGGCCGCAGCGTCTCTTGCTGAACCGGGCGGACGTGGTGGCTACCATCAGCCGCACCACTGAAGCTTTGATGGCCAAATACAAACTGACCAAACGGCCCGTGCGGATTGTCGGCAATGCTCCCCAACCAGGTCAGACGCCGCGCGATCCCGCCGCAGGCGCCGAAAAAACCTTGCTGTACATGGGTTCGTTCATGCCGTACAAGAACGTCGAAACCATGATCCGGGGCATGGCAGGCCTGCCGGACTACACCCTTCATCTCCTCAGCAGGATCACCCCGCAGCGCAAGGCGGAATTGGAGGCTTTGGTTCCGCACGGAGCCAAAGTACAGTTCCACAATGGTGTCACGGACGCCGAGTACGACGAACTCCTTGTCCGGGCAACTGCGCTGATCAGCCTTTCCCGCGCAGAGGGATACGGCCTGCCCCTGGTGGAAGCGATGGCCTTGGGTACTCCGGTAATAGCCAGCGATATCCCGATCTTCCGGGAGGTGGGCGGCGACGCCGTGAGCTACGTAGACCCGGAATCGCCGACGGAGTTCGCGGCAGCGGTGACCGCGCTGGGCACCGACGGCCTCTGGCAGCAGCGCTCCCGCACGTCTGTGGAACGCGCGTCAGACTTCAACTGGGACGAATCCGCGCGGCAACTTCTTGCCGCCGCCGAGGAAGTCGTGGCGGTCCGCAAGCGCAGGGCTTAGTCCCTCGCCTAGAGGACGTCCACCCCGTCCAAGCGAAGCTGTACCGGACCAGACGTGCGCTTCGCGGCGTTGGCTGCCCGGACGGCCCGCAGCGCCCGCGTGGTTTCCGCGGCATCAGCATACGGAATGAAGTAGAGCGTCCGGACGTCCGCATCAGCCTCGCCGGTGGTCCCCTGGGATGCGCCGGAGAACAGCTGCACCGGAGCTGGCCCCGCAGTGCGGAGCTTGGTGCCCGCGGCACGCACAGCGCTGGCCTCGAACGCATCTGCAAAGTGTCCGACGTCGGCCCTTGAACCAGTCACTGAGGCCACCCTGACCGCAGGGGGCAACTGCAGTTCTTTCCGAAGGGCCAGCTCCCGCGACGCATAGCCGGGGGCGTCCCACCGCAGGAGTGCTCCCGTGGCGGCGGTATCGTCCGCAGTGATGACCACGAGTCCGCCTTGGTTGGCCGGCTTCACGAGGGAGGCGGCATTGAACCAACGACGGACGGTGTCCTCCCCTGCCCTGAGGTTCTCGCGTCGGAGGAGCGAATTTCCGTCCAACAGCAAAGCGGCCGCATAGCCTTGGGGAGCCACCGGCTCAGCTCCAACCGTGGCCACTACCAGGGCGGAAGCATCAGGCACGGTTGCCTTGATGTGCTCACCTGAAGAGGTCACCACGGCCTTCCCCGGGAAGGCCCGCCCCAGCTCTTCGGCCGTCCGCAGAACACCCGTTGCGCCCTTGCGCAGCCTGGTTGCACTGCAATGCGTGCAGCGCCATTGGGGAGCAGGTGTGGAGCACCAACGGCATGCGGGTATGGCGGAGCTGCTGGAGGCTGCCAGGGGCCCTTGGCAGGCGTTGCAGCGGGCAAGCTCACGGCACGTCTCGCAAACCAAGGACGGTGCGTAGCCGGCACGGGCCACCTGCACCAAAACCGGTCCACGTTCCAGACCCTCCTTGGCAGCGCGCCAGGCAGCACCGGGCAGGCGCGCGATACGTGCCAACGGATCACGTTCCTGCTCGAAGCTGTCCGCCGTATTGAGGACCCTTGGCACCGTGGAACGGACTGTAGTGCGCGGCGCCTCAACAGGCACTGCCCACTGCATTTCGACGAGGCGTTGGAGTTCAGTACTGCGGCTGTGGGAGGCCATGAGGCATGCCGCCCCCTCCTGCTCGGCGCGCAGCAGCAGGATCTCCCGAGCGTGGGCGTAAGGGGCGCGCTGCTCGATGTGGAGGTCGTCGCCGTCATCCCAGCACACCACGAGACCAAGATCCTTGACGGGCGCGTAAGCAGCCGAACGAGTGCCGATGGCAACCCCGGCCGCACCACTCAGAAGCCGCAGGAAGTTCCTGTAGCGGGGCGTCTGGCCGTCGTCCGCGGTGAGTCGTGCAACGTCCGAAGACGGCAGGACTTTGGTCAGCGCGGTCTCCAACTGCTCAAGATCCCGATAATCCGGCACTACCACCACGGCGCCCCGCCCTGAGGAACGGACTGTTGCAACTGCTGAGGCGATGAGAGCCGGCCAACCCGCAGGTCCGAATCGCTGGAGGGCCGTGAGGACAGCCTTGGGCGAACCGCCACTGGCAAGGTGCTGCAAATACTGCGTTCCGTTGGAGTACGCCGCCCAGGTGTAGGGATCCGTGAACGGCTTCAGATCCGCAACGTCGCCGGCCAAACCCCCGGCAAGTAATTCCTTCTCCACCTTGGCAACACGGGGAGGAACCGCCGTCCGGAGAACATCGCTGAGCGTACCGGCGTACCGGGCAGCAACCGTACCGGCCAACTCAGCAACGGCCGGCGTCAAGACAGCCACCGGAGAAACCACTTTATGGAGCGCCGTCAGCGGGTGGGCCGCATCCGAGTCCGCACGCCGCTCAATGATGTAGCCGTTGAGTTCCTGGCCATTGAATTTGACCTTCACCCGGACGCCTGGGACGGCGGAGTCGGAGAGTTCGGCAGGCACGCTGTAGTCGAACGGCCTGTCCAAATGGGGCACAGACGACTCAAGCACCACGCGCGCCACGGGATTCTCCGCAGCAAGGGGTGGGCCGTTGATCGGCGCACGGTCAGGAAACCCTTGCAACAACGAGGGCTGGAGCAGCGACGGCTGGGCCTCGCGTCCTGCCATGCCTTTCACCTCATCCTCATCCTCATCGAGCGGTAACCCACCGCACACCTTCAACGAGAGATGCCCGCAGCGGGATTAACCCGCTGCGGGCATCTCTCTGGCTCCAGCCAACCACGAACCACCGACAAAACAACATCAGCGATGGGATCGACCGGAAGGACCAGCAATCAGGCGTTGAAGTATTCCTTCAGGTCAGCCACCCTGTCCAGGCGCTCCCAGGTGAAGTCGGGCTCGTCGCGGCCGAAGTGACCGTGGGCCGCCGTCTTGGCGTAGATGGGCCGCTTGAGGTCCAGTGCGTCAATGATGGCGCGGGGACGGAGGTCGAACAATTCATCGATGGCCTCGCTGATACGGGCCGGGTCCACGGTCTCCGTGCCGAAGGTCTCGACATACGTTCCGACAGGACGGGCCTGGCCAATGGCGTAGGCAATCTGGATCTCGGCGCGCTTGGCCAGTCCGGCGGCCACCACGTTCTTGGCAACCCACCGCATGGCGTAGGCGGCCGAACGGTCAACCTTGGACGGATCCTTGCCGGAGAACGCGCCGCCACCGTGCCGGGAGAACCCACCGTACGTGTCCACGATGATCTTGCGACCCGTGAGGCCGGCGTCGCCTACCGGGCCACCAATGACGAAGGCTCCGGCCGGGTTCAGGATGTTGGCTGTGCGGGACAAATCCAGGTTGGACGCCGCCAGAACGGGATCAATGACATAGCTCGCGAGGTCCGCCCGAAGCTGCTCAAGGCCCGCTTCTTCCGCATGCTGGCTGGAGATGACCACCGTTTCAACCGAAACCGGGCGATCGCCGTCGTACCCTACCGTGACCTGTGTCTTGCCGTCCGGGCGGAGGTATGCCAGCTCGCCGTTTTTACGCACTTCGGTGAGTCGTTCCGACAAGCGGTGGGCGAGCCAAATGGGGGTGGGCATGTACGACGCGGTCTCATCACTGGCGTAGCCGAACATGATGCCCTGGTCGCCGGCGCCCTGGAGGTCGTAATCGTCTTCCTGGCGGCCTTCACGGGCCTCCAACGAGTTGAAAACGCCGCCTGCAATGTCATTGGACTGCTGCCCGATGGACACGGAGACACCACAACGTGCGCCGTCGAAGCCGTTGGCCGAGGAGTCGTAGCCAATGCCAAGGATGGTCTCGCGGACAATCTGCGGAATCTCCACGTAGGCGTCCGTAGTAACCTCACCAGCCACATGCACCAGGCCGGTAGTGGCCATGGTCTCAACGGCCACGCGGGATTCAGGATCAGCGGCAAGCAGCGCGTCCAGGATGGCGTCGCTGATTTGGTCGCAGATCTTGTCCGGGTGCCCTTCGGTGACCGACTCGGAAGTGAAGAGCCGGAGCTTGGACGGGGTGCCATGGGGTTCATGGTGCAGCGGTAAAGTCACTCGACCACCTTACTGGGTTGCGGGACGGCGGCATTTGCCGTGTGTCCCTATGCTAAGAATTCGGGGTGGGCCCGGTTACAAGGCCGGGAAGACGCGTTCGAGCTCGGCCCCAACTCGGTCAACCACGGCAGCCGCGACGTCGGACTTGGAGCCGGCGGCCGATTGTGGCTTGGCACCGTGACCGGACAGAATGACCACGGAATTCTCGTCCTGGCCGAAAACACGGCCAATGCCCACCTGATTGACCACCAGGAGGTCGCAGCCCTTGCGCTTGAGCTTTGCCGTGGCGTGTTCAAGGACATCTCCTTGGGCGTCGCCCGTTTCAGCCGCAAACCCGACGATCAGTTGCTGGCCGCCCTCAGCGTTCCGCCGCTCAACCAGCTCGTGCAGGATGTCCGGGTTCCGGATCAGGCGCACCACAGGTGCGTCCTCGCCGTCGACCTTTTTGATCTTGGTGTCCGAGACCTCCGCAGGACGGAAATCGGCAACGGCTGCCGCCATGATGACGACGTCGGAATCCGCTGCCGCTTTCAGCGCCGCCTCCCTCAGTTCCAAGGCCGACTCAACGCGGACAAGCTCGACGCCGGCAGGCGGCTCAACGTCCATATGCGCTGCGAGGAAGCGCACGGAGGCACCGGCAGCCAAGGCCGCAGCGGCCAACGCAACGCCCTGTTTGCCGGAAGATCGATTTCCCAGGAAGCGAACAGGATCCAGCGACTCCCTGGTTCCGCCGGCGGAGATCGTCACGAGGCGGCCGGCAAGGGGCTTGGCCGCGGCAGGCAAAGCCGTGGCCCCATTCGCGGCCTCAGCCAATGCCATGGCAGCGGCAAAGATCGCCTCGGGTTCGGGCAGGCGGCCGGGACCCGAGTCGGAACCCGTGAGCCGCCCGGACGCCGGTTCAAGGACGGTCACGCCGCGGCCGCGCAGTGTCTCCACGTTGGCCTGCGTAGCGGCATGCTGCCACATTTCCGTATGCATCGCCGGAGCGAAGAGCACCGGCCCGTGGGCCATGAGGAGTGTGTTGGTGAGGAGGTCGCCCGCTTGTCCGGTGGCTGCTCTGGCCAGAAGGTCGGCAGTGGCCGGCGCAACCACGATCAAGTCAGCCTCATGACCCAATCGGACATGGTTGACTTTCTCGACATCGTCAAAGACGCTGTTGCTCACCGGGTTGCCAGAGAGGGCCTCCCACGTGGCCACCCCGACGAACCGGGTAGCAGCTTCGGTGGGAATGACCGTCACCTTGTGACCGGCTTCAGTAAAAAGCCGGAGGAGCGATGCAACCTTGTAGGCTGCGATCCCTCCCCCGACTCCGAGGACTATGCGCACGTGACCTCCGTCAACAGGCAGTCTGCTTTATTCTGCGGGCTCGATCGGCGTGGAAACCAGAAGGCCTTCGTTGATCTCGCGGAGGGCGATCGAGAGCGACTTCTCGTTCAGCTTGGTGTCAACCAGCGGGCCGACGTACTCGAACAGGCCCTCGTGCAGCTGGGCGTAGTAGGCGTTGATCTGGCGCGCACGCTTGGCGCCGAAGATGACCAGGCCGTACTTGGAATCAGCAGCCTCAAGCAGCGAATCGATCGGCGGGTTGATGATGCCTTCAAGGTTCGTGGACACGAATTCTCCAAATTTTAGCGGGCCAACAAATGCAAGCGCTTAGCGCCCGTGCGGGGTAAGCCCCATGAGTGAAACAAGCTCGTCTGCTGCCCGGCGAACGTCGTCATTGATGACGGTGTGGTCAAACTCCGGTTCAGCAGCAAGTTCCAGTTTAGCGGTTTCCAGCCTTCGCTGCTGTTCCTCGGGAGTTTCGGTGCCGCGGCCCACCAGTCGACGGACCATTTCGTCCCAGCTGGGCGGGGCCAGGAAGACAAAATTCGCGTCCGGGACTGCCGCTTTGACTTGCCGGGCGCCCTGGAGGTCGATCTCCAACAGCACGGACTTCCCGTCGGCGATGGCCGCATCAACGGTGCTGCGGAGCGTGCCGTAGCGGTTCTGGCCGTGGACGACGGCCCACTCCAGCAGTTCCCCGTCAGCCACCAGTGAGTCGAATTCTTCGGCAGACTTGAAAAAGTAGTGAACGCCGTCAGTTTCCCCGGGACGCGCGGCCCGGGTGGTTGCCGAGACTGAGAGCCAAACCTCCGGATAGTTGTCCCTGATGTAGGTGGATACGGTTCCCTTGCCAACGGCAGTGGGGCCTGCAAGGACAGTCAGTCCGGGTTTCTTGCTCACGGATTCCTTCGGGGAGATGCGTTACACGCTTTGCTGGGTATCCATAAAATCTACCAGCGCCCGGGCCTGGTGAATTCCCAGGCCCCTGATGCGGCGGGATCCTGCGATGCCAATCTCCGCCATGATCCCGGCCGCCCTGACGGGCCCAATACCCGGCAGGGCCTCCAGGAGTTCCACCACCCGCATGCGTGCAATCGCCTCGTCGGTAGAACCTGAGGAGATCAACTCGGCAATGCTCACCTCGCCACGCTTGAGCCGATCCTTGGCGGCGGCACGCACTGCCCGCGCCTTGGCGGCCTTCTCCAACGCATCGGAACGCTCCTGTGGTGTCAGCTCTTTAAGGCCCACTGCCAAACCCCTGTCAGATCGAGATTGTGATCCAGATCACGCGGACTGATCCTGAACCTACCGGCAGGGGCCCGGTTGCGCAATGAGGCTTGGCAACTTACTCCGGGCGAAGTCCCCGCAGAGTCTCCTCGGTTGCGGCACGCAGCGCTGCGACGGCTGGACCAGCAGCCAGGATCCCACGGCTGGAGGTGGCCAGGACGCTCGGATACGCATCGCCGAAAGTCGCACGCAGATCGGCCGGTGTAGCGCCCTGGGCACCGAGTCCCGGAGCCAGGATGGCGCCGCGAACTGGACCAAGATCGATATCCAGATCCTCCAGTGCCGAACCAATAGTGGCACCCACCACCAAGCCAACCGAACCCAGGGCGCCGCCATAGCGCTGGTTCTCCGTGGTTGCTGCAGCCACGATCCGGCGGGCAACGGAATCAGTTCCGCCAACATGCTGGACCGACTTGCCTTCAGGATTGGACGTCAGTGCGAGCACAAACACTCCCCTGCCGTACTGGGCTGCGAGGTCCAGCGCCGGACGCAGCGACTCAAAGCCAAGGTATGGGCTCAAAGTCACCGAGTCCGCGGCCAAGGATGACCCGTCACGCAGCCAGGCATCGGCATAGGCAGCCATGGTGGAACCGATGTCTCCACGCTTGGCGTCGGCGATGCTCAGCACGCCGGCCTCCGCTGAGGCAGCCAGCGTGCGCTCCAGGACGGCCATACCAGCCGACCCATGACGTTCGTACAGCGCCACTTGCGGCTTGACCGCGGCAGCGAGGGAACCCACGGCCTCCACGACCGTCAGCGAGAAGCGCTCCAGCCCGGTGGCGTCGTCGTTCAATCCCCATTCAGCCAGGAGCTGCGGATGAGGATCGATTCCGACGCAGAGCGGACCGCGCGCGGCCATGGCGGCAGCCAGCCGGGAGCCAAAGGACTCCCGGATGGGCTGCTGCCCTTGCTGTGCTTCAGCAGACTCAGGCATTGGCCGCTTCCACTGCTGCTGCCAGGTTGGCTGCGTGCTCCTGCAAGCTGGTCACGGACCACTCGTAGGTGCGCAGTGCCTCGATGGCCTGCACCGCGGCATTGAATTCGGCGACGGTGGTGATGCAGGGAATGCCGATGGAGGTGGCTGCGGCACGGAGTTCGTAGCCGTCGCTGCGGGCTTCGCCACCGGAGGGTGTGTTGAAGACCATATCGATCTCGCCCGCGATAACGAGGTCCGCGATGGTGCCTTCGCCTTCGGCGCTGCTGCCCTCGGCTACCTTGCGCACCGGAGTCGCCTGGATGCCGTTGCGGCGCAGGACGTCCGCCGTGCCACCGGTGGAGACGATCTCGAAGCCCAGGTCAGAAAGGCGCTTGACGCCCATGATGACCGAGCGCTTGTCGCGGTTGGCCACGGAGACGAAGATCTTGCCCCCTGTGGGCAAGGCGTTGTTCGCAGCGGCCTGGCTCTTGGCGAAGGCGGTGTCGAAGTGCTTGTCGATACCCATGACTTCGCCCGTGGAGCGCATTTCCGGGCCGAGCAGGGAGTCCACGACCTTGCCCTCCGGAGTGCGGAAACGGCTGAACGGCAGAACGGCTTCCTTCACGGCAACCGGCGCGTCCAAAGGCAGCGTGGAACCGTCACCGGTTTCCGGCAGCATCTTGTAGGCGCCGCGGAGTTGGTTGATGGTCACGCCGGTGCCGATCAGGGCAGCGGCCTTGGCCATCTGCACGCCCGTGGCCTTGGAGACGAACGGAACGGTGCGGGAAGCGCGCGGGTTGGCTTCAAGGACGTACAGGACGTCTGAGGCCAACGCGAACTGGATGTTGATGAGGCCGCGGACGCCCACGCCTTCAGCGATGGCACGGGTTGCCGTGCGCACGCGCTCAATGACGTTGGTGCCGAGCGTGATCGGCGGAAGCACGCAGGCCGAGTCGCCGGAGTGGATACCGGCTTCCTCGATGTGTTCCATGATCCCGCCGAGGTACATGTCGGTGCCATCGAAGAGGGCGTCGACGTCGATTTCGACGGCGTCTTCGAGGAAGCGGTCGATCAGCACCGGGTGGTCCGGCGTGATCTCCGTGGCGTTGGCAATGTAGCGGGAGAGATTGGGTTCGTCGTAGACGATCTCCATGCCACGGCCGCCAAGGACGTACGACGGACGCACCAGGACCGGATAGCCGATCTCGTCAGCGATCTTCTTGGCGTCCTCGAAGGAAACAGCGGTGCCGTTCTTCGGGGAGGTCAGGCCGGCTTCGTCCAGAACGCGCGCAAAGGCGCCACGGTGCTCAGCAAGGTCGATCGCCTCAGGGGAGGTGCCCAGGATCGGCACGCCGGCGTCGGCCAGCTGCTGTGCCAGCTTCAGCGGAGTCTGTCCACCGAGCTGCACGAAGACACCCATGACACCGCCAGTGCGCTCTTCGGCGGCGATGACTTCGAGGACATCCTCAAGGGTCAGCGGCTCGAAGTACAGGCGTGTGGAGACGTCGTAGTCGGTGGAGACAGTTTCTGGGTTGCAGTTGACCATGACGGTCTCGTATCCGGCTTTGCGCAGGGCCATGGAGGCATGCACGCAGGAGTAGTCGAACTCGATGCCCTGGCCGATGCGGTTGGGGCCGGAGCCAAGGATGATGACGGAGGGCTTGGCGTGCAGGCCGACTTCGTCTTCTTCGTCGTAGGCGGAGTAGTGGTACGGCGTGTAGGCGGCGAACTCCGCGGCGCAGGTGTCCACCGTCTTGTAGACCGGACGGATGCCCAAGGCGTGGCGGACCCCACGGACAACGGCCTCAGGGTTATGCGTGAGGGCACCGATCTGCTCGTCCGAGAAGCCGTGGCGCTTGGCGTTGCGCAGCATGTCTTCGGTCAGCACACCGGCCTTGCGGATCTCCTGCGCGGTCTCGTTGAGAAGCTGCAGCTGGTCCAGGAACCAAGGATCGATCTTGGTGGCCTCGAAGAGGTCCTCCACGCTGGCGCCGCCGAGCATCGCACGCTGCACCTGGTGCAGGCGGTCCGTGGTGGGGCGCTTGGCTTTCTCGATGAGCTCGGCCACTTCGTACTCCGGCACCGAGCTGAAGTCCAGCTGGGACCCCTTCTGTTCCAAGGAGCGCAGGGCCTTCTGCAGGGCCTCGGTGAAGTTGCGGCCCATGGCCATGGCTTCGCCGACGGACTTCATGGTGGTGGTCAGCGTGTTGTCCGCTGCCGGGAACTTCTCGAAGGCGAAGCGGGGAACCTTGACCACAACGTAGTCGAGTGTCGGCTCAAACGAAGCCGGCGTCTTCTGCGTGATGTCGTTGGGGATCTCGTCCAGGGTGTAGCCCAGGGAAAGCTTGGTGGCGATCTTTGCAATGGCGAAGCCGGTTGCCTTGGATGCCAAGGCAGAAGAGCGGGACACTCGCGGGTTCATCTCGATGACCACCACACGACCAGTGGCGGGGTCGATGGCGAACTGGATGTTGCAGCCACCGGTGTCCACGCCGACTTCGCGGATGACGGCAATGGAGACGTCGCGCAGCTTCTGGTACTCGCGGTCGGTGAGGGTCAGGGCCGGAGCAACCGTGATGGAATCACCGGTGTGGACGCCTACGGGATCGAAGTTCTCGATGGAGCAAACAACAACGACGTTGTCGTTCTTGTCCCGCATCATCTCGAGCTCGTACTCCTTCCAGCCGAGGATGCTCTCTTCAAGCAGGACCTCGGTGGTGGGGCTGTACTGCAGCCCCTGGCCTACGATGCGGCGGAGGTCGTCCTCGTTGTACGCCAAGCCGGAGCCCAAGCCACCCATGGTGAAGGAAGGACGGACCACCATCGGGTAGCCGAGGTCCTCCGCGGCTTTGAACGCTTCTTCCATGGTGTGGATGATGTGGCTGCGCGCGGACTCTGCGCCACAACGCTCTACGACGCCCTTGAACTTCTCGCGGTCTTCACCAAGCTCAATGGCAGCAATGTTCGCACCGATCAGCTCTACGTTGTACTTCTCCAGCACGCCGTTCTTGTCCAGCGCAATGGCGGTGTTCAAAGCAGTCTGGCCACCGAGGGTCGGCAGGATGGCATCCGGGCGCTCCTTGGCGATGATCTTCTCCACCACCTCGGGGGTGATGGGCTCAACATAGGTGGCGTCGGCAAACTCGGGGTCCGTCATGATGGTGGCCGGGTTGGAGTTCACGAGGATGACGCGGAGGCCTTCCTCCTTGAGGACGCGCAGTGCCTGGGTACCGGAGTAATCGAATTCGGCAGCCTGCCCAATGACGATCGGGCCGGAACCGATGACAAGGACGCTCTTGAGATCTGTACGCTTGGGCATTACTTCTTGTCCTCAGTCTTGGAGTCGGTGGTGTTGGCGGCGCCGGACTTCGTCTCAGCCATGAGATCGATGAAGCGGTCGAACAGGTACGCGGCATCGTGCGGCCCGGCCGCGGCCTCGGGGTGGTACTGGAC
This sequence comes from Paenarthrobacter sp. A20, assembly GCF_024168825.1. Taxonomy (NCBI): domain Bacteria; kingdom Bacillati; phylum Actinomycetota; class Actinomycetes; order Micrococcales; family Micrococcaceae; genus Paenarthrobacter; species Paenarthrobacter sp. A20. The sequence goes on from NZ_JALJWH010000001.1 coordinate 3,779,432, forward strand.
CGAGAATGCCGGGATGTCGAGGCAGGCGAGTCCTTCAACGACGTCGTCGTTCAACGACACGTGGCTGACTTCAACCCGTCCGTAGCGCTCTTCGGGAGCCACCGTGGCACCGTTCATCGGGGCGTCGACGGCAAAGCCGTGGTTCTGCGAGGTGATTTCCACCTTGCCTGTGCGGCGGTCCATAACGGGCTGGTTGATGCCGCGGTGACCATAGCGGAGCTTGTAGGTGCCGAAGCCGAGGGCGCGGCCCAAGATCTGGTTGCCGAAGCAGATACCGAAGTACGGCAGCTTCTCGTCCAGCACCGAGCGCAACAGGGAAACCTGGTGATCAGCCGTGGCCGGGTCGCCAGGTCCGTTGGACATGAAGAATCCATCCGGGTTGACCGCGTTGACGTCTTCCAGCGTGGAGGTGGCCGGCAGGACGTGGACGCGCACACCGCGCTCGGCGAAGCGAACAGGTGTCATGGCCTTGATGCCGAGGTCAACGGCGGCGATGGAGAACCGCGGCTCGCCTTCCCAGCCGTGGTCCTTGGGCTCAACGACATACGCCTTATCGATGGAGACTTCCTCCGCCAGCGCTGCACCTTCCATGGGGGCGCTGGCCAGGACGGCATCGACCAGTTCCTTGTCGGATACCTGAGCGGCCTCACCTGAGAAGATGCCGGCCCGCATGGTCTTGTGCTCGCGGAGGTGACGGGTGATGGCGCGGGTGTCGACACCCTGGATGCCAACAATGCCCTGCTCCACCAATTCGTCATCGAGGCTCCGTTCGGAGCGCCAGTTGGAGGGTCGGCGGGCAGCGTCGCGCACGATGTATCCGGCAACCCAGATACGGCGGGACTCAGCGTCTTCGCTGTTGACTCCGGTGTTGCCGATGTGCGGGGCCGTCTGGACTACCAGTTGGCGCGCATAGGAGGGGTCGGTGATGGTCTCCTGGTAACCGGTCATACCGGTGGCGAACACGGCTTCGCCGAGTGCGGTTCCCTGTGCGCCGTAGCTGCGGCCGCGGAACATGCGGCCGTCTTCGAGCACCAGCACTGCTGCTGAGGAGGTGGGTGTGGTGGCTGCTTTACTATCCGTCACTTTATTACTTTCCACTATCGGCATCTGCCTGAGGGGCTGCGGAGGTCAATTCCTGGAGGGCTTCGAGGAGGAGCTGCTTGTCGGCTGCGTGCCTGGAACGGAACCCGGTGTCGAGTTCCTGGCTGCCGAGCTTCCAACTGATGACCAGGAGTCCGTCCTTCTCGACGAACTTGCCAGCCATGCCGTTGGACTCGCGACTGTCCACTACTGCGGCGCGCGGGATGAACACGGGGGCGGCACCGGATCGGTCGAACAGCACGCCTTCGGCGTGGATGCTCAGTTCCGCGTTGGTCCGGATGCCAAGGCCCTGGACCGCGATCCGGTCCAGCCAGTCCCCTGCCGTGGTGGTGGCAACATATTGCCCTTCCGCGACGACGGTGGCCGGCGTCAGCTGCTCCGGCACCCCGGGAAGGCGTTCGACGTCGGCCTGTCGCCTGAGCCTGTTACGCCACCCCAGCCAGATCATCGCCAGTACGACGACAATCAATGGCACCGTGATGATCACGGTCAGTGTCTGGTTGTCCATTAATTGCTGCTGACTGCCGGGTACCGGTACGGCGTGTTGAGCTTGCCGTCAAGGACAGTGGGGTGGCCCTTGAAGAAGGTAGCCACAACGGATCCGGGCAGCTCCTTGCCCTTGAATGGTGAATTGCGGCCCATGGTTGCCATTTTATGGGGGTCAACGGTCCAACGCGCAGCCGGGTCCACAAGAATGACGTTGGCCGGCTCGCCAACCTCGAGCGGACGGCCCTGATCAGCGACGCGGCCAATGATCGCCGGAGTGAAGGACGTAACCCTCGCGAAGTCCGCCCATGTCATGAGGCCGGTCTCGATCATGGTCTCCTGGACCACCGAAAGCGCGGTTTCCAGGCCGGTCATGCCCATCGCCGCCTGCGCCCACTCGCATTCCTTGTGCTCGCTGGGGTGCGGGGCGTGGTCCGTTCCGACGACGTCGATGGTGCCGTCGGCGAGGCCCTCGCGCAGCGCTTGTACGTCAGCATCGGTACGCAGCGGCGGGTTGACCTTGTACACGGGGTCGTAACTGCGGACCAGCTCGTCAGTCAGGAGCAGGTGGTGGGGGGTGACCTCGGCTGTGACGTTGATTCCCCGTGCCTTGGCCCAGCGCACAATTTCCACGGATCCGGCAGTGGAGACGTGGCAGACATGCAGGCGTGAACCCACATGCTGGGCAAGCAGGACGTCGCGGGCAATGATGCTTTCCTCGGCAACAGCAGGCCATCCAGTCAATCCCAGCACTGCCGAGACGGTGCCTTCGTTCATCTGTGCCCCGGCGGTAAGGCGCGGTTCCTGCGCGTGCTGGGCCACCACGCCGTCGAACGCTTTCACGTACTCCAGCGCACGGCGCATGATCACGGGGTCGTGGACGCAGATCCCGTCGTCGGAGAACATGCGGACCCGGGCCCGGGAGTCGGCCATGGCGCCGAGCTCGGCGAGCTGCTCACCGGCCAGGCCCACGGTGACTGCACCCACGGGGCGGACGTCCACCCAGCCGGACGCGCGGCCCAGGCTGTGGACCTGTTCCACAACGCCCGCAGTGTCGGCCACCGGGTTGCTGTTGGCCATCGCATGGACGGCGGTGAAACCACCCAAGGCGGCAGCACGGGTACCGGTTTCCACCGTCTCGGCGTCTTCGCGGCCGGGTTCGCGCAGGTGGGTGTGCACGTCCACCATGCCGGGCAGGGCGACGAGGCCCGCGGCATCGATGACGGTGGCACCCTCAGCCGCAAGGTCCTTGCCGCGGGCTTCGATCATGCCGTCGCGGATCAGCAGGTCCTCGGCTTCGCCGCCGAGGATGGCGGCCCCACGAATCAGGTAGCTGTTCTCGGCCATCAGTTGGTCTCCTTGCTGGACTGGCTTACGTTCGAGGCTGCTCCGCGGGAATCCCCGGAGAGCAGCAGGTACAGGGCGGCCATGCGGACCGATACGCCGTTGCGCACTTGGGCAAGCACAGTGGATCGCGGCGAATCCGCGGCGGCCGAAGAAATTTCCAGGCCCCGGTTCATGGGACCCGGGTGCATGATGATGGTGTCCTTCATTCCCAGGTCATCCAACGCACGGAGCCTCGCGTCATCGAAGCCCCAGCGGCGGGAGTACTCGCGGGTGGAGGGGAAGAACGAAGCGTTCATCCGCTCACCCTGGACGCGCAACATCATCATGGCGTCAATGCCGGCCTCAAGAGTTTGGTCCAGGTCGTAGCTGACCTTGCAGGGCCAGTGCTCGACGCCGATCGGCAGCAGCGTGGGAGGCGCCACCAGCGTGACCTCGGCGCCAAGTGTCTTCAACAACCAAACGTTGGACCGGGCGACGCGGGAGTGCAGGACATCCCCGGCAATCGCTACCCGCATGCCCTTGAGGTCCGCACCGGTGGACTCTGTGCCGTTGACCTGCGACCAGTGCCGGCGCATGGTGAAGGCATCCAGGAGCGCTTGCGTTGGGTGTTCGTGGGTGCCGTCACCGGCATTGATGACTGCTGCGTCAATCCAGTCCGTGGCAGCGAGCCGGTGTGGCGCACCAGAAGCCCAGTGGCGGATGACGACGGCGTCGGCGCCCATCGCGGCGAGCGTCTGGGCGGTGTCTTTGAGGGACTCCCCCTTGGACACAGAGGATCCCTTCGCGGCGAAGTTGATGACGTCTGCGGACAGGCGCTTGGCTGCTGCCTCGAAAGAGATCCTGGTACGGGTGGAGTCCTCGAAGAAAAGGTTAACCACTGTCCGGCCGCGCAGGGCCGGCAGTTTCTTCACTTCACGCTCGCCGACAGCGGACATTTCCTCCGCTGTATCCAGGACACGGATGGCATCATAAGCGCTGAGGTTTTCGGTGGAAAGGAGGTGTTTCACTTGCCTGCCTCAATAACTACCTCGTTGACGGGCACACCGTCCACGGAGTCGATTTCCTCAAGATGGACGCGGACCTTTTCCGCGGAGGACGTAGGCAGGTTCTTTCCCACATGGTCGGCGCGAATGGGGAGCTCTCGGTGGCCCCTGTCCACCAGGACCGCCAATCGGACAATCCTCGGGCGCCCGAGGTCCACCAAGGCGTCCAGGGCCGCGCGGATGGTGCGTCCCGAATACAGGACGTCGTCGATCAGGACAACAACCTTGTCATCGATGCCGGACAACGGAAGCCGGGTGTGCCGCGGGGGCCGGGTTGGCTGGTGGGAAAGATCGTCACGGAACATGGTGACGTCCAGTTGGCCAACAATCGTTTCAGCGTTGACTGTGGGATCGGCCGCTGCGATCTTGTTGGCAAGCCGCACGGCCAATGGATAGCCGCGGCTGGGAATGCCCAAAAGAACCAGGTCCTGGGAGCCTTTGTTGGCTTCAAGGATCTCGTGGGCGATACGAGTGAGCGCACGATCAATGTCCGCCTGATTGAGAACAACCCGCGACGGCACGTGCGCTGAAGTGACTTCAGTCATCGCTCGTCTCCCCTTTCCCCGCCTCACGGGACGGAATTAAAAAAGGAATATTTGCTTTTCAAAGCTACCACAACGGCCCTTTCCGGCCTCACCCTCAGCGGACGCCGGGCATGAGTTTAAGCTCACATTCCATGCCGTGGAATAGGCTCGTGTCCATGACCATGAACCCGAACGGGCAGCCTGGCGGACAACCCTATCCGCGGCCCTATCTGGAACCTGCGGCCAACCCCACATGGATTGGCCGCGTCCAACCAGGGAACTTCCAGCCTGCGCCGGGAAATCCGGCATCGCTCCCCCAGCAAACCTGGGCCATGCCACCAGCGCCACGCGGCCGTTCGTTGGGCACACTGCCCTTGGTCATCACGGGCGCAGTACTGGCCCTTGCCAGTCTCCTGCTGGTGGTGCCGTTCCTTCTTGGCAACACTGGCGTCACCGGCTTTGTGGTTGGTTTTATTGCTTCCTTGATTCCCTTGTCGGTGGTTCTGCTGACAGTCCGCCTCATTGACCGGTGGGAGCCTGAACCGAAAAGGCTCCTGTGGTTCGCTTTCACGTGGGGTGCCGCTGTTTCCATCGCCGGGACGTTGCTCATCCAACCGCTCTTCGCCCTGGCCGCGCCAACCAGCAGCGAAGAAGCGTTCACCTACTTCATGGCAACCGTCCAAGCGCCCATCGTGGAGGAATTCACCAAGTCTCTGGGGTTGCTGGTCTTGATCCTGGCCGCACGGAAGTACTTCGACGGTCCGGTTGACGGTGTGGTGTTCGCGTTCACGATTGCCGCCGGTTTCGCCTTCACAGAGAACATCCTCTACTTCGGACGCGAAATTGCCTCGTCAACGGATCCCGGCACTGACTTGGTACGTATCTTCATCCTCCGCGGCGTCATGTCACCCTTTGCTCATGCGGTCTTCACGGGAACAACCGGATTGATCATGGGCTTCGCAGCCCGGAAATGGCACCCGGGTTATGCCGTTCTGGCGTTCTTCATCGGCTTGCTGCCCGCAATGTTCCTGCACAACCGCTGGAACAGCATGGGCCAGGACTTCCTGGTGGAGTACTTCGTAGTCCAGGTTCCGATTTTCCTGGTTGCCGCTGTGGGCATCATCCTTCTCCGTGTCGCCGAAGGAAAACTCACACGGCAACGGCTCATGGAGTATGCCCGGGCAGGGTGGTTCACCCCGGCCGAAGTGGAAATGCTGGCCACCGCGAAGGGTCGCAAACATGCCGTTCGCTGGGCATCCTCCCGCGGACGTGGGCCTCAGATGAAAGCCTTCATCAAAGGAGCCACCGCGTTGGCGTTCACCCGCCAACGGATACTTAGCGGCCGTGACGTCCATCTTCACCAGCACGATGAGCTTGAACATCTGCGCAGCATCCCTGGCCTCAGGGCCGCAGTTCTCCAGTAACGCAAAAAAGGACCCGCTTCCACAGTTTCCTGTGAAGCGGGTCCTTGTGCGTTCAAACCAGGCGATGTACCTACGCGAGAAGTGACGGCTTGAGCTTCTGCAGTCGGCCAAGGAGGCCATTGATGAAGGCCGGGGACTCGTCCGTGGACATCGTCTTGGCGAGGGCAACGGCTTCGCTGACCGCCACGCCATCCGGAACCTCATCGTTGTAGAGGAGCTCCCAAGCTCCGATCCGAAGAATGATGCGGTCCACTGACGGCATGCGCTCCAACGTCCATCCCTGGGCGTACGTCTGCAGGAACTCATCGATGGTTGCCTGCATGGAAACAACGCCCTCAACGATTTCCACCGTGTAGGGGTTGATGACCAAGTCGGTTTTCTCCCGGCGCGCGGTCATGGCGTCGAAAGCCGAAACGGAGCGCTGCTCCGCCTCGAAGAGTACTTCAAGAGCCCTGCTACGGGCTTTACCGCGTGCGCTCACTAGTCGTTGACCCGACCCAGGTAGCTGCCATCGCGGGTGTCGACCTTGACCTTGGTGCCCTGCTCAACGAACAGCGGAACCTGGATCTCGTAGCCGGTTTCAACAGTGGCCGGCTTGGTGCCTGCCGAGGAGCGGTCGCCCTGAAGGCCCGGCTCCGTGTAGGTAATTTCGAGGACGACGCTCGGGGGCAGTTCGATGTACAGCGGATTGCCCTCGTGGATGGCAATGTTGACCATCTGGTTTTCGAGCATGAAGTTGGTGGCGTCGCCGACAGTTGCACCGGTGACGGTGATCTGGTCGAAGTCCTGGGTGTCCATGAAGACGAAGTCTTCGCCATCCTGGTACAGGTACTGGTAGTCACGGCGGTCAACCGTTGCGGTTTCGATCTTCAGGCCGGCGTTGAAGGTCTTGTCGACCACCTTGCCGGACATGACGTTGCGCATCTTGGTACGGACGAACGCGCCGCCCTTGCCCGGCTTGACGTGCTGGAACTCGATGATGTTCCAGAGCTGGCCCTCGAGCTTCAGTACGGTCCCGTTCTTGATGTCGTTTGTGGTTGCCACTCGTATCCTCAGGTTTCTCTCACTGGTTCAAGCTGCCAGTTCGTCTATGCCAGGCAGGCATGCCAAACGGCCCGCCAGCGCGTATTTATCAAAAATCCAAGAACCATTCTACCGGCAAATGGGCCGTAGGCCTGCGAACGGGGATTTGACCAGCTTTCAGCAGGCAACTTCGAGTACGTTGCGGGCCCGCTGCAGGGCCACGGCTGATGAATAGATCAGCGCCGCATCGGCAGCCATGGATACCCTTAGGTCCAGCGCCCTGGAGAACTCCTCGGACGCTGCAAGGGCGTTGCCACTCACGAAATAAGCACGGCCCAGATACTGATGGACGATCGCTTCCTTGGAACTGCCCTGGACTTCGTGAAGCAACTGACGGAACAACTGCACAGCCCGGTCAAGGCGGTTGGTGGCCCGGTGGACCTCGGCCTCGAAGATCCTTAGGCGGAATGACTCAGGATCCTTGTAGCGGGCCTCAGCCAGCAACTCGGCGGCTTCCTTCGGCTGGTTTTCAAGCAGCAAGGCCATGATGCGGTCAGCGGGGTCTTCTGAAGCCGCAAGCGCAGACTCCATGACTTCCTCGTTGACGATCACGGGCAGCAGCGTATCCGGGTTCATTCGGACGCCCGGGAAGCCGGCGGTCGGCCAATCGCTGACGCCCTCACGGACTGCAGCGCTCATGATGCGATCTCCTGGTAGGCCGCAAACAGGAGTGAGGTGTCGGGAACCTCCAGGATGCCCGGCTTGGCCACGCCGTCGAGGACAACGAAGCGGAGAAGGTCGCCACGGGATTTCTTGTCCCGGCGCATGCCGTCCAGCAGGCCCTGCCAACGGTCCCGACGGTAGGTAGTAGGCAGCCCCAGGCTTTCCAGGATGGTGCGGTGACGATCTGCGTCGGTATCGGACAACCGGCCCACGCTGCGCGACAATTCCGCAGCGAACATCATGCCCACCGATACAGCGGCACCATGGCGCCATGAGTAGCGTTCCACCAACTCAATGGCGTGTCCCAAGGTGTGACCATAGTTCAGGATTTCCCGGAGGCCGGATTCCTTGAGGTCCTGGGAGACCACCTCCGCCTTCACCGAGATGGCACGTTCAATAAGTTCGCGGACGACATCCGAGCCGGCGTCCAGCACGGCGTCGGTGTTCTTTTCGACCAAGTCAAGGATCGCGGGATCGGCGATGAAGCCACACTTGATGACTTCCGCCATGCCCGAAATGAGCTCGTTCTTAGGCAATGTCTGGAGGGTGTCCAGATCCGCCAGGACGGCTGCGGGAGGGTGGAAGGAGCCGACCAGGTTCTTGCCCTCTGCAGTGTTGATGCCGGTCTTTCCGCCAACCGAAGCATCCACCATACCGAGCAGGCTGGTGGGCATGTGGATGACCTTGACGCCGCGAAGCCACGTAGCGGCCACGAAGCCGGCGAGGTCGGTGACAGCGCCACCACCGACAGCCACGATGGCATCGGAGCGCGTGAAATCATTCTGGCCGAGTACTTGCCAGCAGAAGGCAGCAACCTGAATGTGCTTGCCTTCCTCCGCATCCGGGATTTCGGCCGTGAGCGCGGTAAACCCGGCTGCTTCGAGCTCGTCGCGAACAGTATCCCCCGTCAGGCGAAGGGCGCGTGGGTGGATGACAAGAACCCGCCGGACCCGCTCACCAAGTTTCCCCGGCAGGGTCGCCAGGAGGCCGCGTCCCACCACGACATCGTAGTTTTCATTGACGGACTGGCCAGTCACCTTGATGACAGTTGCTTCGTTGCTCACTTTTCAACTTCCTCTTTCAAGGCTGCATGCTGGCGCAGCCGCTCCTCCACATGGAGGCCGATTTCCGCCACGGATCCGGAACGGACGTCCATGACGATGTCCGCGAGACGCTCGTAGACAGGACGCCTCGTGGCAAACAAGGCCTCCCACCGTGTCATCGCATCACCCTGCAGCAAAGGCCTGCCCGTGTTCCGCGCGATCCGGTCAGCAACTGTTTCCGCATCACACTCCAGGTAGACCACTGTGCACTCCCCCAGTAATTGCTGGGTGCCGGAGTCAAGGACTGCACCCCCGCCCAGGGAAATGATGGCTGGTTGAACTTTGGCATTCTCAATGGACTTCGCCACCGCTCGCGCTTCTATCTCGCGGAAGGCGTGTTCACCGCGTCCAGCGAAAATATCGGCGATGCTGCCGTGGGCGGCAACCACCACCGCGTCAGTGTCCACAAACGGGAGGCCGAGCTGCTGGGCCAGCTGCTGGCCGATGGCCGACTTGCCGACAGCCATGGGCCCTATCAGGACAACGGGACGGCCGGGACAGCCATCCAGAACAGGGCGGACCACTACCGGCCGACCGAGTCCAGGGTGGCCGGGATGCTGTCGAGGTAGCTCTGCAGGTTTCGCTGTGTCTCGGCAACGGAGTCGCCACCGAATTTCTCGGCGACAGCCTCAGCCAGGACCAAGGCCACCATAGCCTCTGCGACGACTCCGGCCGCGGGCACCGCACAAACGTCCGAACGCTGGTGGTGGGCCTTGGCCGGCTCTCCCGTGCTGACATCAATGGTGCGCAGAGCGCGCGGAACGGTTGCGATCGGCTTCATGGCAGCGCGAACCCTCAGGACCTCACCGATGCTCATGCCGCCTTCAATACCGCCAGCCCGGTTTGTCTGGCGGACGATCCTGCCGTTCTCGTCCTTAAGGATTTCATCGTGTGCGGCGGAACCACGGCGGGCAGCGGTAAGGAAACCGTCGCCGACCTCCACGCCCTTGATGGCCTGTATGCCCATCAGTGCTGCGGCAAGGCGCGAATCAAGGCGGCGGTCCCAGTGCACGTAGCTGCCCAGTCCCGGCGGCAGGCCGTAGGCGAGAACCTCAACCACTCCACCGAGGGTTTCGCCCTCTTTGTGGGCAGCATCCACCTCGGCTACCATCGCGTCCGAGGTTTCGCGGTCGAAGCAGCGCAGGGGATCTGCGTCAAGCGCCAGAACGTCCTGCGGCAACGGCAACGGACGGCCTTCGGGCACGGCTACGCTGGCAATCGAAACAGTGTGGCTGACCAGCCCGATGCCCAGCTGCTTCAGGAATTGGGCGGCAACGGTACCCAGAGCCACGCGGGTGGCCGTTTCGCGGGCGCTGGCGCGCTCAAGGACCGGACGGGCTTCGTCGAAGCCGTACTTCTGCATCCCCGTGAAGTCGGCGTGGCCCGGGCGCGGCCGGGTCAGTGGTGCATTGCGGGCTTGGTCGGCAAGGATTTCGGGGTCCACGGGATCCGCAGACATGATCTGCTCCCACTTGGGCCATTCGGTGTTGCCAACCTGGATGGCTACAGGACCACCCTGGGTCAGGCCATGACGGACGCCGCCCATGATGGTGACCTCGTCCTGCTCAAACTTCATGCGGGCACCACGTCCATACCCCAGGCGGCGACGCGCCAGGGCGTCACGAATCTGCGCGCTGGTGAGTTCAACACCGGCGGGCACGCCTTCAACAATTCCGATCAGAGCCGGACCATGGGATTCACCGGCAGTCAACCAACGCAACATATAACCAATCCTGCCATGTAAGGCCTCTAGAACACTCGCCGGGGAAGCCCGACTGAGTCGCACATCACATCTATGACGGCGGCATCCACGTCACAGCCGCTGAAGCGACTGATCTGTTCTGCCGCCTGATACATCAGCATCTCCAAACCCGGAACCACGGCTCCCCCATGGCCGTGCCATACCTGCGCAAGCTTGCTGGGCCAGGGATCGTAAGCGACGTCCAGCAGAACACCGGCGCCCGTTCCCGGCAACGCTGCGAGCTCCTGCGCCAAAGAGTCTGCGGCTCGCGGTGGGAAGGTCGAAATCACCAGATCCGCGCCCGCAACGGCAGTGGCCGCTTCAGTCAAAGGCCGGATACTGACGGAGATTCCGACGGCGGCGGCCGCGGCTTCCGCGTCGCCGGCACGTCCTGGGTCGCGGACAAAAACGTCGACGTGGCTGCCACCCAGTTCCTTGACGGCGGCAACTGCGGCAGCCGAAGTGCCACCACCACCAAGGATTGCGGCTTGGGGAGTCGAAGAAACCCCCGCATACCGGACCGCTTCAACGATTCCGGCAACATCGGTGTTGTAGCCCACTCGACGTACCAACCCGCCGTCGTATTCGAAAACCACCGTGTTGATGACGCCCAAGTGGGCGCCGGCACCGCGGACCTCGTCCACCTCTCCGACCATTGCTGACTTCAACGGCATGGTGACCGACAGGCCGCACCATGAGTCGTCACCACGGAGCGAGTCCATGAAGGACGGGAGGGCATCGACGGTGACGTCAATCGCCGAGTAGCCGATGTCCGCGCCGAGCTTGGCGTAGGCAGCCGTATGCAATGCCGGGGATTTCGAATGCGAGATCGGATGCCCCAGGACGGCGGCCCGACGACTCACACACACCGTCCAGCGTTGGCCTGGCACCAGGCGTTGTACTGCTCAACGTAGGTGTTGTGCTCAGCCAAGGTCTTGGAGAACTTGGTCTCCTTGGTGTCCAGGTTGATGGTCACCCAGTAGAGGTAGTCATTCTGCGTGGGCTTGGCCGCAGCATCGATGGCGGTCTTGCCCGGCGAGCCGATCGGTCCAGCCGGAAGGCCGACGTTGGCGTACGTGTTGTACGTATTGGACTTATCGGCCTTCTCTTCCTCAGTGAGGTGGAAGGACTTCTTGCCCAGGCCGTAGGTCACCGTGGCATCGGACTGGATCAGGCCGCTGGTTTCCACGTTGTTTGGCTTCAGCCGGTTATAGATGGCGCCGGCCACATTTCCGTAGTCGGCCTGCCCGCCCTCAGCCTGCACGATGCTGGCGATGGTCACGGCGTCATACTGCTTCGCTGGATCCGTGATTCCTTGGGACTTAAGTTCATCCAACGTAGTGGTGACCAGCTTCTGGATGATGTCCTTGGCCGGTGTGCCTAGCTCAAAGCGATACTCACCAGGGGCGAGGAAGCCTTCCAGGTTCTTGGCCTTGGAGGGGACACCGAACTGTGCCGGCGCCTGGTTGAACCCGCTGAGTTCCTGCATTGAAATACCCGAGCCCTTGGAAATGGCTTCGAGGGACTCATTGATGCGGAGGCCGGCACTCAAGGCAAAATACATCACCTTCGAAGCGTCCTTGTTGACCAGGACGTCCACTGCATCTGAATTCTTCATCTCAGTACGGAAAGTGAACTCGCCCGGGGACAGCTCACCGCCGTCGTTAAGGAATTCCTTGACGAAAGCATCGGCGTCTGCCACCACTTTGTTCTCGACAAGTTCAACGCCCACTGCTTTCGGTCCGGAGCCCTCCGGAACCGTAATGGTGACCGATCCCGTTCCCGGACCCGGGTAGTCAGTGACCTTGTCCATGCCCAGCAAAGGCTTGAGGAACTGGGCGCCAATGGCAATTGCGGCTACGAAGACACCGAGCGTGATCAGGAGTGCGACGACTCGACGACGACGCCGGGCCTTCTTCGCGGCTGCTTTGGATGATGCAGTTTGCTCGACGGGCGCAATGAGGTCATGGTGATGCTCGTCGTGAAGGTGATCATCGGCATGGTGGTCGCCATGGTAATCGTCATGGGCTTCGAAGCCGTGGTGGGCATCGTGCTCAGCGAAGCCATGCAGGTGACCAGCGTCAACGGGGACCGGCTCGAGGTGTTCTGGATCTACGTGTTCTGGATCTACATGTTCAGTTTCTACATGTTCAGGGTCATGATGCCCGGCGATATCCTGTGAAGCTTCGCTTTCCTGGTGGACAACGTCCTGCGCCGGTTCAACATCCTGCACCGGTTCAACGTCATGTTCCGGTTCAGTGGGGTTCGACTCGACAGGCGCTGGAGCAGCAGGCTTGGCCACGGGTACTGGTGGAGCCACGGGCACCGGTGGAGCAACCGGTGCGGGAGGCACTGCGGGAACAGGACGGGGCAGCTCAGGCTCAACGTCCGATGGCGCGGAGGTCTCCCCCGGCGTCGCTTCGGGAACGGGTACGACGTTGTGGTTCTGCGTGGCGAGGAATCGTTCCCGCGCCCGCAGCTCTTTGCGGGTCAGCGGCATACCGCCGCCGGCGGTACCGCTGGAGGGGTCGTTGTTGACCGGGCTCACAGTTGCAGTCCCCTCGTAGAAGAATCGGGTTCATTGCCGGAGGCAGCCCGCAGCGTTGGGGCACTGCTGGGTTTTTCGGATTGCGCCGGTGCCTGCACTCGGCGGCCAACATCCGATCCTCTGGCTTTTTGCATGTCGATTGCGTGCTGAAGTATTCCAGCAGCGGCAACCTGATCAACCACTTTACGGTGGTTCTTGCTGCTCATGCCAGCTTGGTGGAGGTTGCGGTGTGCCGTCACAGTTGAAAGCCGCTCGTCCACGAGGTTCACGGGGATGTCCAAACCGGCCCGCACAAGCTCGTTTGCGAGGAGTTCGGCGTAGCCGCTGGCCATCTCAGCCGACGCTCGTTCCTCACCCTTCATGGTGCGTGGAAGGCCCACAAAGATCTGCACGGCGGGCAATTCCGCGGCAAGCCTGGCCACGACACGGACGTCGGAGTTCTTCTTGGCGTCCCGCGCGAGGGTTTTGAATGGTGTGGCTAATATTCCGTCGGGATCGCACTGGGACAGGCCCACCCGGACGGTACCGACGTCTACCCCCAGCTTGATGCCTTGGGGGTAGACGTCCTCGTGAGTACTTGCAGCCACCGTCAGCGCTTGGCTATCGCATCCACCACCGCTGTGAGGGCCTCAGAGACCTTCCCAGCGTCGGCGCCGCCGCCCTGGGCGACGTCATCCTTGCCGCCACCGCCGCCGCCAAGGATGCCTGCGGCCAGTCGGACCAGCGCTCCGGCCTTCACGCCGGCTTCGCGGGCCGCCTCATTGGTGGCGATGAGGATCACGGGACGGTCATTGCTGATGCCGGCCACGGCCACGGTGGCAGCTTCGGAGCCCAACCGGCTGCGAAGGTCCAAAGCGAGGTTCCGGAGATCGTCCGCTCCGCCAACCTGACCGGCGTCGTGGGCTACGACCCGTACGCCTGCGGCATCCTTGGCGGTGCCCACCAAAGTGGCCGCCGCAGCGGTCAACTGCTCCTTGCGAAGTCGGTCGAGTTCCTTCTCCGTGGCCTTCAACTTGCTCAGGGTGCTGGAGATGCGGTCCGCAAGCTGACCGGAAGGGACTTTCAAGAGCTCCGTGAGCTCTGTGACCAGTGCCCGCTCAGCGGCGAGGTGACGGAAGGCATCCAGGCCAACGAAGGCCTCAACGCGCCGGTTTCCCGAGCCAACAGACTGCTCGCCCAGCAGCGAGAGGCTACCGATCAGGGAGGTGTTGGACACGTGCGTGCCACCACACAACTCACGGGACCAGGCGCCGTCGATCTCCACGACACGAACTTCGCTGCCGTAGTTTTCACCGAACAGCGCCATGGCACCCAGTGCCTTGGCTTCCGCGAGCCCCATCACCTTGGTGTCCACCCGGAAGTTATTCCGAATGGCAATGTTGGAGACCTCTTCGATTTCGGAGCGCGTGGCAGTGCTGAGGCCCTCCCCCCAGGCGAAGTCGAAGCGAAGGTATCCGGCCTTGTTGTAGGAACCGCGCTGGGTGGCTTCCGGGCCGAGGATCTGGTGCAGGGCGGCGTGCACGATGTGCGTTCCTGTGTGAGCCTGCTCGGCCGCATGCCGGCGTTCACGGTCCACGGCGGCGCGCACCAGCGCGTCAGAGGCAATCTCACCTTCGCGGACAATCGCCTTATGGACGCTGAGGCCCTTGATGGGACGCTGGACGTCCAAAACTTCCACCACGAAACCGTCGCCGGTGATGAGGCCGGTGTCAGCGGACTGGCCACCGGCTTCGGCGTAGAACGGGGTTTCGTTGAGGACCAGCTCAATCTCGTCGCCCGTGGAGGCATGCGCTACCGGCCGGCCACCGCTGACGATTCCACGGACCTTGGACTCGCCCTCAAGTTCTTCATAGCCCGTAAAGACGGTCTCGCCCTTGCCGAGGAGCTCCTGGTAGGCGCTGAGGTCGGCATGGCCACCCTTCTTGCCCTTGGCGTCGGCCTGCGCACGCTGGCGCTGCTCGAGCATGAGCGCGCGGAAGCCTGCCTCATCGACCTTGAGCCCGGCTTCTTCCGCCATTTCGAGGGTCAGGTCAATGGGGAAACCATAAGTGTCGTGAAGCGCGAAGGCGTCGGCACCGGACAACGGAACCCCGGCGGCCTTCGATTCGGCAACGGCATCCTCCAGGCGGGCCGTACCGGAAGCAATGGTGCGCAGGAACGCCTTTTCTTCGGCATAGGCGATGCGGCTGATGCGGGCGAAATCGGTCTCCACCACCGGGTACACGCCCTTCATTGCGTCACGTGAGGCGGGGAGAAGGTCCGGCAGGCAGGCTTTTTCGACGCCGAGCAGGCGCATGGCACGTACGGCACGGCGGATCAGGCGGCGCAACACATAGCCGCGGCCTTCGTTGGACGGTGAAACTCCATCAGCGATCAGCATCAGGGCAGATCGGATATGGTCACCCACGACGCGCATGCGGACATCGTCCGTGTGGTGCGGGTCTTCCGGGGACTCAGCCGAGGTGTACTCGC
This sequence comes from Paenarthrobacter sp. A20, assembly GCF_024168825.1. Classification (NCBI taxonomy): domain Bacteria; kingdom Bacillati; phylum Actinomycetota; class Actinomycetes; order Micrococcales; family Micrococcaceae; genus Paenarthrobacter; species Paenarthrobacter sp. A20. The sequence continues at coordinate 3,794,967 of NZ_JALJWH010000001.1, forward strand.
GGCCGGACAGTTCAGCGGCCTTGTCGATGACCGGACGAACCTGGTCGGTCTCATACATGTTCTCGACGCCCTGGAGGATCATCGCGAGGCGTTCCATGCCCAGGCCGGTGTCGATATTCTTCTGGGGCAGTTCCCCGACGATGTCGAAGTCAACCTTGGAGCGGACGTTCTCGATCTGGTACTGCATGAACACGAGGTTCCAGATCTCGATGTACCGGGTTTCGTCGGCCAAAGGGCCGCCTTCGATTCCGTAGGCTGGGCCACGGTCGTAGTAGATCTCGGAGCAGGGGCCCGCCGGGCCAGGCTGGCCGGTGGACCAGTAATTGTCTGCTTTGCCCATGCGCTGGATTCGCTCAGCAGGGATCCCGGTGTTCTTGAGCCACAGTTCTTTGGCTTCGTCGTCTTCTTCGTAGACGGTCACCCAAAGGCGCTCGGCGGGCAGGCCATAGCCGCCGTCGTCAACGCTCGTGGTGAGCAGCTCGAAGGCGAACTTGATGGCGTCTTCCTTGAAGTAGTCGCCAAAGGAGAAGTTTCCGCACATCTGGAAGAATGTGCCGTGGCGGGCCGTCTTTCCCACTTCCTCGATGTCGCCGGTGCGGATGCACTTCTGGACGCTCGTGGCACGGCTGTAGGGGGGCTCTTCGCGCGCAGTCAGGTACGGAATGAACGGCACCATTCCGGCCACAGTGAAGAGAAGGGACGGGTCGCTGGAAACGAGCGACGCGGAGGGAACGGCGGTGTGACCCTTGCTGACAAAAAAGTCCACCCAGCGTTTGGTGATCTCCTGCGACTTCATTAGCTGATTTCTTACCCTTCTCAATTCACTGCACATGATGTGCGCGGTACCGGCTGGTGCCGTTCCGCAGTTTTCCATTCTGCCCTGTTGAGGGCGCGGGAGCGAACCGCTCCCGCTAGCGGCGGCCTGTTCCGGCGTCGTCAATACCCAACGCCGCACGCAGGTCCTCTTCGCGCTGGTGCATGCCCGCCCGCACGGCGTCGGCAAAATCGAACAAACCATCAGCCATCCGGCCCACGGCACGATTCAGGCCCTCGGGACCGATGTTGGCCTGGGCTTCGGTGATCTTCCGGAAGGCTATGACGCCAATGACGACGCCTATGCCCATCCACGCAATTCTTTTCATGGGTTTCTGCTCTCCCGTATAGTTCAGCGGCTACTGAGTTCAGCGGCTGCGGCGGCCGGAGGTAGGTGATCGGCGCCCAGCAAATGCCGAGCGTACGCCGTAGCTGAACGCGGCCACCTTGATTAAGGGAGAACCAACCGTGGCAGCCACGAGCGAGGACAACGCGGAGATATTGGCCGAGGCGTCCGAGACGTTGGAGGCGATGCCGTCAACCTTCTTCAGCTGCTGGTTGGTGGTGGAGACCGTAGCGGTCACTTCATCCATCAGGGGCGTCGCGCCATCGCTGATGGACCGGATCGAAGTGCGGACCTCGTCAAAAACGCCGCCCAGCTTCAAGATTGGCACAGCCAACAACAACACAAGGAGCGCGAAGACTCCTGCTGCGATGAGGCCGGCGATGTCGCCACCAGACATAGAACTCTTCTCCTAGGGTCGTTGCGCTGCCCTGCACCAGCCGTATATCGGCTTTGGACAAGGCCTCCCCAGTACCTTACCTACTTTGGACCGGTACCTTACATACAAAGAAGCCCGCGGCATGTGCCACGGGCTTCTTTGTATGCGCTGCTGGAATTTAGCGAGCGTAGAATTCGACGACGAGCTGCTCTTCGCAGATCACGGGGACCTCGGAGCGCTTCGGGCGACGAACCAGGCGTGCCTGCAGGGCGTCGATCTTGACGTCCAGGTATGCCGGCACGTTGTTCAGAACGTGTGCGCCTGCAGCTGCCACCTGGAACGGGGGCATGACCTCGGAGCGGCTGTGAACGTGGATGAGCTGGCCTTCGCCAACGCGGAAGGACGGGCGGTCCACGCGGATGCCGTCAACCATGATGTGGCGGTGCACAACCAGCTGGCGGGCCTGTGCGATGGTGCGGGCGAAGCCTGCACGGAGCACGAGGGCGTCCAGACGCATTTCGAGCAGTTCAACCAGGTTTTCACCGGTCAGGCCCTTGGTGCGGCGTGCTTCTTCGAAGGCACGGGTCATCTGGGCTTCGCGGATGCCGTACTGGGCGCGCAGACGCTGCTTTTCGCGCAGACGTACGGCGTAGTCGGAGTCCTGCTTCTTGCGGGCACGGCCATGCTCACCGGGGCCGTACGGGCGGCGCTCCATGTACTTGGCGGCCTTGGGGGTCAGAGCAATACCGAGGGCACGCGAAAGGCGTGCGGTACGGCGAGCACGAGTGTTGTTAGCCACTTGTGTCCTTCCAATTACTGCGGTGTGTCAGTGTTACTGGCCTCCATCAGGGAGAGCATCGGCCAACCGCTGCCTCTTGCTACTAGCCCGGGCGCACAGCACTGTTGAAGGAATCTTCAGTGGGATTGTGCGTCAGGCCATGCCAGACAAGGATCAATCCTACCATGGGCAAGTCCGCTGCCCTGCGGCCCAGCCTTGAGGCACGGGTCCGCGGCTACTCCCCACGCACGATCTTGCGGAGCCGCTCCAACCTGGCCGCAATATCCCTTTCGGCTCCGTTATTGGTGGGCTCGTAATAGTCTTTGCCCACCAAATCGTCCGGCGGATACTGCTGCGTGGCCACACCGTGGGGTTCGTCGTGCGCGTACTTGTAGCTCTTGCCATGTCCCAGTTGCTTGGCTCCCGGGTAGTGCGCATCCCGCAAATGCATGGGAATGCCGCCGCCGAAACCTGCACGGACATCGGCCACCGCTTTGTTCAAACCCATGTACGCGGCATTGGACTTGGGCGCGGTAGCCAGATGGACCACGGCTTCAGCGAGAACGATCCGCCCCTCCGGCATGCCGATCAGCTGCACTGCCTGAGCCGCCGCTACCGCCGTCTGCAGTGCTGTCGGGTCAGCCATTCCGATGTCTTCGGCCGCGGAAATCACGATGCGCCTCGCAACGAACCGCGGGTCCTCCCCGGCCTCGAGCATCCGCGCCAGGTAGTGCAGAGCGGCATCCACATCAGAGCCACGGATGGACTTGATGAATGCACTGGCCACGTCATAGTGCTGGTCCCCTGCCCGGTCGTAACGAACTGCTGCCGCATCCAAGGCCCTCTCGGTGTGGCGTAGTTCCACCAGTACCGGGGCGTCAGGTGCGCCGTCGTTGGCGAGCCCCGGTTCGCCGTCGTCAGTCTCCCCATCCGGCCCGGGCCCGCCTCCATCCGCCCCGGCAGCGTCGGAAGTCCCGACGGCGGTGGTGTCACCGAACGCGACACCGGCGGCGGCCTCCAGGGCTGTCAGTGCCCTGCGGGCATCGCCTCCGGAGAGACGAACGAGGTGGTCCAAGGCTTCGGGACTGAGTTCCACGCGTCCGGCAAGGCCGCGGGCATCGGCGACGGCCCGCTGAAGCAGTCCTGAAATGTCGTCATCGGTGAGCGGCTTCAGCGTCAGCAGGAGCGACCTCGACAACAGCGGCGACACCACCGAGAACGACGGATTCTCCGTCGTGGCCGCCACCAGCACCACCCAGCGGTTCTCCACGCCCGGCAGCAGGGCATCCTGTTGTGCCTTATTGAAGCGGTGGATCTCGTCGAGGAAAAGGACGGTGGTCTTCTTATAAAGATCGCGCGCAGTCAGTGCTTCGTCCATGACACGGCGGACATCCTTGACTCCCGCGGTGATGGCGGATAATTCAACGAACTTCCTGCCGGGGCCCCGTGCGATCACATGGGCAAGCGTGGTCTTACCGGTTCCAGGCGGCCCCCACAAGATCACGGAGCTCGGGCCGGCGGGGCCGGCAGCCTCGGCACCGGCCGCCAGCTGCCGAAGCGGGGAACCTTGCCCCAGCAAATGCTGCTGCCCCACAACGTCATCCAACGTACGGGGGCGCATCCGGACTGCCAACGGACTGCGCTGGGAGGCCATCCAATTGGCGTCGGAAGGTCCCCCGGTGGCAGGCAGGTCCTCCGACTCGTCGTCGTTGACTGCACCGGCACCAAAGAGATCTTCCACATGGATAGGCTACTCATAGTTCCAGCAAAGGAGACATCGACGTGGACCGCCCCCCATCCACCCCACCGCCGAAGCAACCAAATACCGTCTCACGCACCGCACTGGTACCGGCTCAGCGGATCCATGGGTGGGTGGACAGGTTCACCGCCGGCCATGGGCCCCTGGTTGAAAACTTCGACGACGCCGGGCTCCTCCTGCATGCCGCTGACGGTGCCACCGCACTGCTGAGGCCGCCTTGGCCCGCAGATGGAAGACCAGGCCGCGGAACCACTGGGCTTGAGCGCCTTGCATCACTCGCCGCCCAGGAACGCGCCCTCGGCCTGCTGCTGGTTCGCCGCGGCGGCTACGCCCTGGCCTCGGCCAGCGGAACCACCGTCTTTGCTTCAAAGAGCGGCAACCGCTTCATCGACGCCAAGACCACAGCGGAGCACGCGGCAAAAGTCTTTGCCGGACAACACATCGAATACATCGTTCCCGGCGGTGACAGGGCCCTGGTGGAACAGGTCCTTGCGCAACCCGCCCTTAAAGCCGTGGGGGCCCGCACACGCCTGGCCTTCCTTGATGTTCAGGCGGCCAAATCCGCGACCCTTCCCAAAGCGGCCGCCGACGCCTGCTCTATCCGGATCACCGTGACGGATCCCCCTGGTTAGCAGCCGCTGACCGAACGTTTCAGGGGAGCCTGCCGGTACAAGTAGCTGCCATGCTCCGTGAAACCTGCTTGGGCGTATAGGCCCTGGGCGCCATGATTGGCGGCTGTGACCAGCAGCCAAAAACCCTCGAGGCCCCGCTGTGCACCGGCCTCCAGCAACCCGTTCAGCACGCGCGTGCCGTAGCCCTTCCTCCGGTGTTCCACAGATGTCGCCATGCTGTAAATGCCACCCCAGCCATCCACCAAAGCGAGGCGTCCGACGGCGGCGGGAACGCCGTCGTCGTCCCTCACCAACGCGTACGCGGCCGGGCAACCGGAGAGAATCTTTTGCGCGACCGAAAGTTCGGGGTCGCCGCCACGACCGTCGACAGACCACCACACACTGAGCCATTCCGCCGAGGGAACATCACTGAGTTCCACGTCCGGCCCTGGAAGGTTGGCCGGCACACCGTCGCGGCCGCGGACCATGATCTTCGTTTCGGACTGCCGGGTGAAGCGCTGCCGGTCCAGGACGCCGTTGAGGGCAGCGCTTCGGGAGTCATCGAACACCTGGAAGATCAGGGGAAGCCGGCGACGCCTGTACCACTCCGAGGCGGTACGGACGGATCGCGTAAGGCGAACGTCCGAGTCAGCGGCAGCAGTGAATGCCGGCGCCATCGGCCACACAGAGTTTGCGCGCTGCGTTACGCCCTCCGAGGCCCGCAGCACCCACTTCACCGTGCTATCGCACTCAAGGTCTTCCCGCTCGATGGCAGGCCACGCCTTGTCCATGAGTGTTTCGATGGTCGCTTGGTCAACCACAGTCCCGTCTCCTTCGCTGGCAGAAACACCAAAGGCTCCCCACCGCAGTGGGGAGCCTATGGGCGTTGTTCTATTCGGACGTCGATTCTGCCTTGGCGGCAGGCTTGGCCTCGGGCTTGAAGTCGACGCCGGCCTCCTTGCGCTGCTGCGGCGTGATCGGCGCAGGTGCCGCCGTCAGTGGGTCGTAGCCGTTACCCGACTTCGGGAACGCAATGACGTCGCGGATGGACTCCACGCCGGCAAGCAAGGCAACAACACGGTCCCAGCCAAGGGCCATGCCGCCGTGCGGAGGAGCGCCGTACTTGAAACCCTCCAGCAGGAAGCCAAACTTGGTCTCGGCGTCTTCCTTGTCCAGCCCCATGAGCTGGAAGACGCGTTCCTGCACTTCGCGCTCGTGGATACGGATGGAGCCGCCACCGATCTCGTTGCCGTTGCAAACGATGTCGTAGGCGTACGAGAGTGCGGACTCCGGATCCTTATCGAAGGTGTCCAGGAACTCAGGCTTGGGCGAAGTGAACGCATGGTGCACTGCCGTCCACTGGCCTCCTCCGACAGCTACGTCACCGGAAGCCACGGCCGCGGCGGCGGGCTCGAACATGGGAGCGTCCACGATCCAGACGAACGCCCAGTCCTTGGGATCGATCAAACCGGTGCGGTGACCGATTTCAACCCGGGCAGCACCGAGGAGGGCGCGCGCGGCGGACTTCTCACCTGCGGCGAAGAAGATGCAGTCACCGGGCTTGGCACCTACGGCATCGGCCAAGCCGGCGCGCTCTTCGTCCGTGAGGTTCTTGGCGACGGGACCGGCGAGCTCGCCGTCTTCCTTGAAGAGGACATAGGCCAGGCCCTTGTGTCCGCGCTGCTTGGCGAATTCCTGCCAACCGTCCAGGGTTCGGCGGGGCTGCGAAGCGCCACCGGGCATGACCACGGCGCCGACGTACGGTGCCTTGAAGACGCCGAAATTGGTGTCCTTGAAGAACTCCGTGAGTTCCGTCAGTTCCACGCCGAAACGCAGGTCCGGCTTGTCCGAGCCGTACTTGGCCATGGCGTCCAGGTACGTCATGCGGCGGATGGGAGTGGGGATCTCAACGTCAATCAGCTGCCACAGGGCCTTGACGATCGCCTCCCCAAGCTCGATGACATCGTCCTGGTCCACGAAGCTGGCTTCGATGTCCAACTGCGTGAATTCGGGCTGGCGGTCAGCGCGGAAGTCCTCATCACGGTAGCAACGGGCAATCTGGTAGTACTTCTCAAAGCCGCCTACTTGGAGGAGCTGCTTGAAAAGCTGGGGCGACTGCGGAAGGGCGTACCAGGAACCCGGGGCCAAGCGGGCCGGAACGACGAAGTCGCGGGCGCCTTCCGGCGTCGAACGCGTCAGCGTGGGGGTCTCGATTTCGATGTAGCCGCGCTGGTGCAGCAGTTCACGTGCTACCCGGTTGGCTTCAGAACGAAGGCGCATGTTGCGGGCAGGGCCGGGACGGCGAAGGTCCAGGTAGCGGTGCTTGAGCCGGGCTTCCTCGCCAACTTCCACGTGCTCGTCGATCTGGAACGGGAGTGGCTCGGACGTGTTGAGAATAACAACCTGATCGGCGATAACCTCGATGTCGCCTGTCGCCAGTGCAGGGTTCTCGTTGCCTTCAGGACGCTTGTTGACGGTGCCCGTCACCTGCAGCACGTACTCGTTCCGCAGGCCGTGGAAGACTTCTTCCTCACGGACGACCACCTGGGCGACACCGGACGCGTCACGCAGGTCGACGAATGCAACGCCACCGTGATCACGGCGGCGGCCCACCCAGCCGGCCAGGGTAACGGTTTGTCCAATGTGCTCGGAGCGAAGTGATCCGAGGTCATGTGTGCGCAGCACAGCATTCCTTTCAGCATGAAATTTAGAGGGACCACTGCGAAGCGGTCCCGTCCGAGTTTACCCGCCCCGGCCACGGCTCCTGCCATAAGGCAGGACAAGCATTGTGTGTCTCAGGCAGTGGTGACGCGGACGTGCAGGTCCTCTTCTGCAGGCGTCCATTCCGCGGGGTCGGCGTCCACCTGCTCACCGGTGCGGATGTCCTTGACCTGGTGCTTGCCGTCGTCGTCGGTGAACCACACGAAGGGGATACCGCGCCGATCAGCGAACTTAATCTGCTTGCCGAACTTCTCAGCCTTCGCCGCGACTTCGGTAGCGATGCCCCGGCCACGCAATTGCGCGGCAATGTCCTGGGCCGCAGACCAGCTGTCGTCAGTATTCAGGGCGACCAGTACCGCAGTGGGCACTGCCCTTGAGGCCGTTGCCAGTTCCTGGCTGAGGATGCGCGAAACGAGCCGCGTGACACCGATGGAAAGGCCGACGCCGGGGAACTTGCGGTTGCCCTTGCTCGCCAGGGCGTCGTAGCGGCCGCCGGAGCAAATGGAACCCAGCTGCTCGTGCCCCACCAGTACGGTTTCAACGACGGTCCCTGTGTAGTAGTCCAGGCCGCGGGCGATGCTCAAGTCAGCAACAACCTTGCCGGGGGCGCGCAGGACGGCCGCCTGGATGACCTGTTCCAGTTCGTTGAGACCTTCTTCGAGAAGCTCGTCAGTGACACCCAGGGCGCGCACCTGCTGGACGAACGAAGTATCTTCCGTGCGGATACCCGCCAGTTGCAAGGCAAGGCCTGCTTGCTCATCCGTCGCGCCGAGCTCACTCTTCAAGAGCTCAGCGACCTTGGCCGCACCGATCTTCTCCAGTTTGTCGATACTGCGCAGGACACCTGCAGTGTCCGTCAGGCCGATGCCGCGGTAGAAGCCTTCGGCCAACTTCCGGTTGTTGATCCGGAGCCGGAAATCCGGAATCGGCAGGGCGCTCAAGGCCTCGGCAATGACCAAGGCGATCTCGACGTCGTAGCGGAATGGGAGCTCTCCGTCGCCCACGACGTCGATGTCTGCCTGCGTAAACTCGCGGGCGCGGCCTTCCTGGGGGCGCTCACCACGCCAGACCTTCTGGATCTGGTAGCGGCGGAACGGAAACGCCAAATAGCCGGCGTTCTCCACCACGTAACGGGCGAAGGGAACTGTCAGATCGAAGTGCAGTGCCAGGGCATTGGGGTCAGCCTTATCCGACTTGGCCGCCTCACCTTCATCGTCCTGAAGCCGGCTCAGGCCGTAAACCTCTTTGTCGATCTCGCCTTTACGGAGCAACTGCCCGACCGTTTCAACCGCCCGGGTCTCGATGGAGGAGAATCCATGCAGCTCGAACGTCTTCCGGAGCGTGTCCAGCACATGCAGCTCCACCAACCGCTCCTGGGGAAGCCACTCGGGGAATCCGGACAGGGAGGCGGTACGAGCCATGGTGGAAAAGTCTCCTCGAAGAAAGTTGACGCCGACGCCGGCCCGGCAGCTTTAAACGCCCGTTCGGCGTTTACAGGGCGGGCGTCCAGCCGGTCATGCATAAACTATGTGCGGCAGCCAGTTTATGCTTTCCGCGCGTGCACATCTAATGCAGCATGCCCGGGTTCCTGTCGGCAGCCTCGGAAAGTGGACACAATCAGGAGGACTCTTGGCAACAAGGTCGCGGGATGACCGCGAAGCGAAACGTCGCATTCGGCAGATGGAAGCCAAGCGTGCCCTGCGGCAGGAACAGGGCAAGCGGCGCAAACGCGACAACACCATCGCCGTCGGCGCGGGTGCAGCGGCCGTGGTCCTCGCCGTCGTGCTTCAACTGACGGCCTTCAGCTCCAACCCCACCGAGGCCGAGTTTGCCGCGGCCGAGGCCGGCCTCAGTTCCCCCTCAGCATCGCCGTCGGCTTCTGCGTCGAACAGCCCCGACGTTCCCAGCCCTGACACGGCAGCGGGAAAGACCTTTACCGGTGAGCTCGCATTGAACGGCGGAGTAGTCGGAATCGAGTTGAACGGCACAGCGGCACCACAGGCAGCCGCGGTCTTCAAGTCCCTGAGCGACGCTGGCTACTACAACGGGAAGTTCTGCCACCGCCTGACAACGTCCGAAACATTCGGGCTCCTGCAGTGCGGCGCCACCGACGAAAACGGGGCAGACGACCCCAACTACCGATGGGGTCCACTGGAAAACGCGCCCGCAGACAACAAGTACCCTGCGGGGACCATTGCCGTGGCGCGCACCGGGAACGACGCATACGGTAACGGCCACCAGTTCTTCGTCGTCTATAAAGACACCACCATCCCGGCAGACGCCGCGGGCGGGTACACCATCGTGGGCAAGGTAACCAGCGGGTTGGACGTGGTCACCAACATCGCCGCCGCAGGCCTGAAAACCGGCGAAAACGCCAGCGACGGCGCCCCTGTGGCACCTGTCACGATAGACTCGTTTTCTCTGAAGTAACCAGCTCCAGGCCCCGGCCCGGGGTGCATTACCTTAGCAGTCCCTCCAAGCGAAAGACTTTTAGCGGTGACAGACAGTCAGAAATCCGACGAAACAGCAGTAGTGGCCAACGAAGAAGCGGTCGAGGCAAACGGCACCAACAGTTCTGAGACCCCCGACGCAACGGCACCAGCTGCGGAGCCAACCCAGGCTGAGTCCGCAGCATCCGAGGCCGGGGAACCAGCTACCGATGCCGAGGCTGCAACCGAACCGGCCGCAGCCGCCCCGGCCGCACCGCGCCCGGTCCCGTCCGCAGCTCCTTCCCCAGCGGCATTTGCAGCACGTCCCAAGGCTCCCGCCGCCGTCGTTCCTGCCGCCCCGGCTGTGTCCGCTGCCTCACTCGCCGAGGCCGCCAAGTGGGGTCGGGCTGAAGGTGACGGCCACGTCTTCCTGACGCTCGACGGCGAAGAAATCGCCGTTGGCCAATACCCCGGCGTCAGCCCTGACGAAGCTTTGGGTTACTTCGCCCGGAAGTTCGACGACATCATCGCCCAAGTGGTCCTTTTGGAACACCGCGTGGAGTCCAAGGCACCCGCAACGGACATGCAGAAGACCGTCACCCATCTTCGTGAGCAGCTGGCTGAGCGCAACATGGTGGGCGACATCCGTTCCGCCGAGGCTCGCTTGGACGCCCTTTCCACCCAGGTCGTGGAACTGGAAAAGTCCGAGAAAGCTGCCCATGACGCCGTGCGCGCCACTGAACTTGCAGCCCGGGAAGCGATCGTGGCCGAAGCAGAGTCCATCGCCGGCCAGGACCCCGCGCAGATCCAGTGGAAGACCTCCAGCGCCCGCATGAACGAGTTGTTCGAGACCTGGAAGGCCGCGCAGAAGAGCGGCGTCCGGCTTGGTCGGAGCAACGAAGATGCCCTCTGGAAGCGGTTCCGTTCTGCTCGAACAGTGTTCGACCGTCACCGCCGTGCCTACTTCTCGCAACTGGACAGCAACAATTCCGCTGCAAAGTCCGCCAAGGAAGCTTTGATCGCCGAGGCCGAGGCCCTCTCGTCGTCCACCGACTGGGGATTCGCTGCCGGCGAGTACCGCAGGCTGATGGACCAGTGGAAGGCAACTCCACGTGCCAGCCGCAAGGACGATGACGCACTGTGGGGCCGCTTCCGCGCCGCCCAGGATGTCTTCTTCAGCAACCGCCAGGCCGCGAATGACCAGATCGACCAGGAATACACGGCCAACCTGGTGGTCAAGGAGCAATTGGTAGCCGAAGCGCAGGCACTGCTGCCCATCAACGACCTCAACGCTGCCAAGAAGGCCCTTCAGTCCATCCGTGACCGTTGGGAAGACGCAGGCAAGGTTCCCCGCGGGGATATGGGCCGCATTGAGGCAGGACTGCGGAAGGTTGAAGACGCAGTCCGGGAGGCCGAGGAAGAGAAATGGCGCCGGAGCAACCCCGAGACAAAGGCCCGCACCAACAGTGCGCTCTCACAGCTCGAAGCCGCCATTGCCGGCCTCACAGACGACCTTGAAAAGGCCGAGAAGGCCGGCGACCAGCGACGCATCAAGGCTGCACGCGAGGCATTGGAAGCCCGTCAGGCATGGCTGGACCAGATCCAGCGTTCGGCGAGCGACCTCGCCTAGCTTCTCCTGACGATTCGGTATTCTGCAGGCTCTGTTCCGGTTATCCACATAACCGGGGCGGAGCCTGTACTCGTAGGTCGCGGGCACGGAATGATCGGTGGATGGTCCCCGCTGCTGCTGCCCCGTCCCTCTTGGAGCCTGTCATCCCCGAGCTCTACTCCCCCAGTCTCATCTTTTCGTGGAACGAGCTCCAGAGCATGGCCTTTGACGGCATTCTCCTGCCCCTCTACGGCAAAAGTTATGCCTCCCCGGGCATCGCTGTCACGCATCGTCTCAGGGCCCGCGCAGCAGCCCTCACGGTTCCAGAACGGATCCGGACAAAGGTAGTTGCCGGCCGACTCACCGCAGCCTGGATCTATGGGTGCGCAAACCCGCCCGAACACCTGTCCCTGTTGGTTGACGCGAAGCACCGCATCTCAAGCCTGCGGGGAAGCACGGCGTGCAGTCTCCATGAGGTGAGGCTGGGCCAGATGGACGTGGTGAGCCTCGGTGGAATGCTGGTGAGCAGCCCTCTTCGTACCGCGGCAGACATCGCCTTGCACGTCGAAAGCGATCGCGCCTTGCCTGCTCTTCGACGCCTCCTGGACAAGGAAGATCTGGGTGTCCGGCTGCGGCTGCTCACCTTGGCCGTCGAAGCAGTCCCACGGGTACCCCACAAGCGGCGTGCCCTGGAAACCTTGTCACAGCTGGCTTCCCAGTCCTGAACTAGCTGCGGCGCCTGTTGCCAGTAGTGCGGTAGACGTCAAAGACACCGTCGATGCGCCGCACGGCGTTCAGTACGTGGTGCAGGTACTTTGGATCGCCCATCTCGAAAGCGAACTTCGAGATCGCCACCCTGTCACTCGAGGTGTGAACCGAGGCGGCGAGGATGTTGACGTGGTTCTCGGACAGGATGCGGGTCACATCGGACAGGAGGGATTTACGGTCCAGTGCCTCCACTTGGATTTCCACGAGGAAGACACTTGACTGTGTCGGAGCCCATTCCACTTCGACGATTCTGTCCGGCTGGTCCCGGAGCCCGGAGACGTTGGTGCAGTCTGTCCTGTGGACGGATACTCCTGAGCCGCGCGTAACGAAGCCGAGGATGGGGTCCGGTGGCACCGGGGTACAGCAACGGGCCAGCTTGACCCAGACATCGCCCACGCCGCGGACTATGACGCCGGAGTCCGAGAACTTGGACTTGGCAACCTGCGTGGGAATGCTGACTTCGTCGAGGTCTTCGTCCGGGGTTTCATGGCCGCCCAAGTGCTCGACGAGCTTTTCCATGACGGACTGGGCGGACGTATGCCCGTCACCGACGCCCGCGTAGAGCCCGGAGATGTCGACGTAGTGGAAGTCTTCGGCGACAGCTGACAGTGCGTCATGCGTCATGAGGCGTTGCAATGGGAGGTTCTGCTTACGCATTGCCCGTGTCAGCATGTCCTTGCCCCGGTCGATCGCTTCTTCGCGACGTTCCTTCGTGAACCACTGCCGGATCTTGTTGCGTGCACGCGCAGACTTGACGAAGTGTTGCCAGTCCTGGCTGGGGCCGGCTCCTTCGGCCTTGGAAGTGAAGATCTCCACCCAATCGCCGTGGTTGAGCTCACTGTTCAGCGGGACCAGCTTGCCGTTGACACGGGCACCGATGGTCCTGTGACCCACCTCGGTATGGACGGCATAGGCGAAGTCCACAGGAGTGGAACCCGCCGGAAGGGCCATGACCTCGCCTTTGGGTGTGAAGACGAAAACTTCCCGTGCGTTGATTTCGTATCGCAGGGAGTCCAGGAACTCGCCGGGATCAGACGTTTCCTGCTGCCAGTCGACCAGCGACCTCAGCCAGCCCATGTCGCCATCACGAGGACTGCCAGGGCCTTGCGCGGTCCGGTTGGGTTGGTCCTTGTACTTCCAATGCGCTGCCACACCGTATTCTGCCCGGCGGTGCATCTCATGGGTACGGATCTGGATCTCAACGGGCTTGCCGCCCGGGCCAATCACTGTGGTGTGCAGAGATTGGTACATGTTGAATTTGGGCATGGCGATGTAATCCTTGAAACGCCCCGGCAGGGGGTTCCATCGCGAATGCAAGGTACCCAGGGCTGCGTAACAGTCCCGGACGGAGTCCACCAGGACGCGCACGCCCATGAGGTCGTTGATGTCGTCGAAGTCCTTATCCCTGACGATCATCTTTTGGTAAATGGAGTAGTAGTGCTTGGGCCGGCCAGTGATGGTCGCCTTGATCCGCGCGGTCCGAAGATCATCCGCTATCTGGTTGCGGATGACGCTGAGGCTCTTTTCGCGCTCCGGCGTACGGTCGCCCACCATGCGCACGATTTCTTCGTACACCTTGGGGTACAGGGCGGCGAAGGACAGGTCTTCGAGCTCCCATTTGATGGTGTTCATGCCCAGGCGGTGGGCCAGGGGCGCGAAGATTTCCAAGGTTTCGCGGGCCTTGCGCGAGGAGGACTCAGCAGAGACGAAGCGCCATGTGCGTGCGTTGTGAAGACGGTCGGCCAACTTGATCATCAGGACGCGGATGTCTTTGGCCATGGCCACGACCATCTTGCGGACGGTTTCCGATTGAGCGGCCTCGCCAAAGCTGACCTTGTCCAGTTTGGTCACACCGTCCACCAGCATGGCAACCTCGGGACCGAAATCCCGTGTCAGGTCAGCGAGGGTGTAGGGGGTGTCCTCCACGGTGTCGTGAAGCAACGCCGCCGCCAACGTGGTACCCGTCATGCCGAGCTCAGCCAGGATGGTGGCCACCGCCACAGGATGGGTGATGTAGGGATCACCGCTCTTGCGCTTCTGGCCCTGGTGGCTTCGCTCCGCAACGGCGAAGGCCCGCTGGATCAGGTCAAAATCTTCTTTGGGGTTGTTGGCCCGCACCGTCCGCAGCAAGGGTTCCAGGATCGGAGAGTACGGAGCGACACCGCGGCCAGTCAGCCGGGCAAGCCGGGAACGTGTGCGCTCCCGCCGCCCGGGGAAGGTGGGACGCACGCCAGGGGTATCGACCGGAACCGCGCCTGCAGTCCGTCCAGCCACGCTTGTTGCCGGAACCGCCACAGCATTGTGGCCGTCTTCCCCGCCCGCCGGTGGTGCCGACGTCGCACGTTCTTCCACAGAAGTACCCCTCACAACCGATTTAATTCTCCCAGTCTATTCCCGCATGTGAATGCTTCTGCAACTGGGCAGCACATGACGAACGGGCGGGCAAGTCAAAGAGCCGGCCCCCGCATAGGCGCGGGGACCGGCTCACAATCAAACTACAGCCTTAAACAGTGGCTTCAGCCCTTCGGTGGCTGACCTTCTTGGCCTGCTTCACAAGGTCAGGCTCACCTTGTCGCAACCATGCATACAGGGGTGCCGCAATGAAGATCGTCGCCGCCGTACCGATCAGGATGCCGACGAACAATGCCAGCGAAAGGTCGCGCAGCGTTCCCGCACCGAGAAGCCCGGCACCGATGAAGAGGATCGCTGCCACCGGGAGTACAGCCACCATCATGGTGTTGATGGAGCGGACCAGCGTTTGGTTGACGGCCAGGTTGACCTCTTCGCCAAAGGTGCGGCGCGTTGAGGTGGAAATGTCGGCAGTGTTTTCGCGAATCTTGTCGAAGACCACCACAGTGTCGTAAAGCGAGTAGCTGAGGACGGTCAGGAAGCCAATGATGGCCGACGGCGTGACTTCAAAGTCACTCAGGGCGTACACGCCCGCTGTGGTGAACATCGTGACGAGCATGCCAACAAGGGCCGACAACGACATCTTCCAGGTCCTGAAGTACAGCGCCATGAGGACAGCCGCCAAACCAACAAACACCACCAGGCCGATGAGGGCCTGCCTGGTGACATCCTGTCCCCAGGTCGGGCCCACGAAGTTGGATGTCACTTCGTTCTCAGTGACGCCGTAAGCGCTGGTGAGGGCATCCTTGATGCGGTTCGTCTCGTCGTCGGTCAACTGGTCCGTCTGAATCCGCATGGTGTTGCCCGCCACGTTTGCGACACGGGGAATGGCGCCCGGTACGACGTCGTGCACGGCCTTTTCGCCGAGGCTCGCATCGGTGGTGCTCACGTTGGAGACGGTGAACTCCGAGCCGCCGCGGAACTCGATGCCAAGGTTGAAGCCGCCCTTGGCCACCGGGATAAGGATGGAGAGGGCCACGGCAACAGCCGCGATAATGAACCAGATCTTCTTCGAATTGACGAAGTTGTAGGAGCGCTTGCCCGTGTACAGCTCATGGCCGAAGGTTGCGAAGCTCGTAGTCATTACTTCTCCTCCTTGGTTGCCTTGGAGGAACCAGTCAGCTGGCCCTTCTCGGCAAGACGCCGTTCGGCGATGGTCATGCGACGTTCGGCTTCGGCAACAGCACCGGTATTGCGCGCACGCACGGGTGTGGGCTTCTCATCGGGCGTACGGAGCCGCCCCGCGCCACGGTACAGCGGAATTGCACCAAGACGGTCCGGGGAAAGGCCCGAGAAACGGTGTCCTTCTCCGAAGAACTTGGTACGGGCCAAGACCTGCAGCATGGGGTGCGTGAACATGAACACGACCAGGAGGTCGGCCAGGGCCGTCAGGCCCAACGTGAAGGCGAAGCCGCGCACGTTGCCAACCGCGACGAAGTAGAGGACAAGTGCAGCCAGGAGGTTGACAGCCTTGGATGCCAACACCGTCCGCTTTGCCCGCTTCCAGCCGTTTTCGACGGCAGATACCAGTCCACGGCCTTCGCGGAGCTCATCGCGGATGCGCTCGAAGTAAACGATGAATGAGTCCGCGGTCTGTCCGATAGCCACGATCAAACCGGCCACACCGGCAAGGGAGAGTCGATAATTCTCGGTCCACCCGAGGATCGCAATGGCCAAATAGGTCAGGACACCGGCCACCACGAGGGAGGCGATGGTTACCAGGCCAAGGGCCCGGTATTGGAAGAGGGAGTAAACCACCACCAGGAACAAGCCGATCATGCCAGCCAGCAACCCGAGGCGAAGCTGGTCGCCACCAAGAGTGGCCGAGATCTGCTCCTGCGACTGGATCTCAAAGCTGATCGGAAGCGCGCCGTAGCGAAGCTGGTCGGAAAGCGCTTTGGCACTCGCCTGGGTGAAGTTGCCAGTGATCTGCGGGCGTCCGTCAGTAATCACTGCCAGGGAACGGGGCGCGGAAATGACCTTGTCGTCCAGGACAATGGCGAACTGCGACTTGGGATCGTCGGTTCCTTGGGCCTGCGCCGCTACGTAGTACTGGTTGAGCCGCTCGGTGACGGCCTTGAACTTCTCTGTGGCATCGGCGTTAAAGACAATGTTCACGCCCCAGGAGTTGGTGACCGAACCCTGCGCGCCCTGCACCTGGGAGAAGGTGGAGTCGCTGATGTCCTGGCCCCGGACTTCTACCGGCCCAAGGATGTACTTGATGGCGGGCGTCGTGGACGTGGCAGCTTCGCAGGTCACCAGGGGCTTGGCCGGATCGGAGCGTTCACGCCTTTCGGTCGAAGGATTGACGCAGTCGAGAGCTTCGAATTCCTTCTGGACTTCGGGGGTAATCCAGTTGACATCACTCGCGTTGGCCGGCTCGGCCGTCGGCTTGTTCAACTGGTCATCCGGTGTGCGCGATTCCACGGGAACGGCGGCGGGATCGCCATAGGTGATCACCGGGCGGAAGTTCATGTCGGCCGAAGCCTGTATCAAGTCGCGGGTTTCCTTGGACGGAGTTCCCGGAAGGCTGACCACAACATTGCGGCCGGACTGGGTGCTGATTTCGGCTTCAGCAACGCCGGAGCCATCCACACGCTGCCGGATGATGGCAACAGCCTGGTTGAGCTGCTCCTCATTAATCTCGCTGGATCCCTCAACCCTGGGCGCCAGGATCATCTGGGTTCCGCCTTCGAGGTCCAAAGCCAGCTTGGGAGCCCAACTGGCGTTGCCAGTTACCACTCCGCCAGCCAGGACAGCGGTGAGTACAACGAATATTGCTCCAAGCCAGGTCAGCACCCTGCGGGCTGAATTTTTGGGGCCGGTCCGTGCCATTATCGATCTTCCTGTTATCGCCGGACAGCCGCCGGCTGACGCTGGTGAGCGTCTGCCGGCGGCTTTCCGATGCCGTAGAAGTTGCCTTGCGCGGTGTTGCCGCGACTGACGATCCTAGTTGTCCTTCTTGTCCTCTTTGTTGAGGCGCGCAATGGTTTCTTCCGGGGTCTCAACTGCGGCAGAAGCTTCAGCCTCTGCGGCGGTCAGGGAGGAAGCATCGTCCGGGACAACCGGGGCTTCCTCGGCAGGCGTTTCCACTACCTTGGTGACGGCCTGGCGGTGAACCGTTGCTTCGTTACCCGGGGAAAGTTCGATGACGACCTTGTTCTCGGCCTCGTCGATGGAGACGATGCGGCCAAAAAGACCGAAGCTGGTCATGACGTTGACGCCCGGAGCGAACTTGGACTGCATCTCAGCCTGTTGCTGCTGGGTCTTCTTGTTGCGGCGGAACATCATGAAGACAAAGAGTCCAAGCATGACGAACAGCAATATGGTCATTGGATCCACAGGGAAGTTCCGTTCTGTACTTACGTTTTGGTCCACGGCAACGTCCCTGGCGGATCCGCGAGGCGGACGCATGGATCAAGGACTCGAACGTGCCGAGCGTCATACCAGTCTAGAGGGAAAAGCTGAACACGGCGTGTTAACCGATGGTATCTACGCTTTCGGCGTGGTTTTCATCGTCGCCGAAGAGAGCCAGGGCGTCCTGTCCGAACACCCCGGCCGGCACAGCATAACCAAGATGCGTCCAGGCCGATGCCATGGCGATGCGGCCCCGCGGCGTGCGCCCCAGCAGTCCCTCGCGCACCAGGAACGGCTCGGCCACCGTTTCCACCGTTTCCGGCTCCTCACCTACAGCAATGGCCAAAGTGGACAGGCCAACAGGACCACCATTGAACTTGGTGATCAACGCTTCAAGCACGGAGCGGTCCAACCGGTCCAGTCCCCGGGCATCCACTTCATACATATCCAAAGCCGCCGACGCCGACCTGGCGTCAATTTGTTCGATGCCGTGGACCAGGGCCCAGTCGCGGACGCGGCGAAGGAGGCGGTTCGCGATACGGGGAGTGCCACGGGACCGGCCGGCGATCTCCGTAAACCCTGCAGAGTTCACCTTCAAATCCAGAAGACCGGCCGAACGGCGAAGGACCAGTTCCAGCTCCGCAACCGAGTAGAACTCGAGGTGCCCGGTAAAGCCGAACCGGTCGCGCAAGGGACCTGGCAGGAGGCCGGCGCGGGTAGTTGCCCCTACCAACGTGAAGGGCGGAAGTTCAAGGGGTATGGCGGTAGCGCCTGCTCCCTTGCCCACCACGATGTCCACACGGAAGTCCTCCATGGCCATGTAGAGCATTTCCTCGGCCGGACGGGACATCCTGTGGATTTCGTCGAGGAACAGGACCTCCCCTTCTGACAAAGACGAGAGGATGGCGGCGAGGTCTCCGGCGTGTTGGATGGCCGGACCGCTGCTGATGCGCAATGGCGCGTTCATTTCCGCGGCGATGATCATGGCCAGCGTGGTCTTGCCGAGTCCGGGCGGACCGGACATCAAGACATGGTCGGCGCTGCGTCCCCGCATTTTTGACGCTTCAAGGACGAGCGCCAGTTGTTTACGGACGCGGTGTTGCCCAACGAAATCGTGCAGGTTCTTAGGGCGGAGGGCGGCTTCAATAACCCGCTCTTCCGGCTCCTCTCCCCCGCTGACGAGAGACTGCTCAGCCACGGCTGCCTACGCGGTTGCCGGCGCGGGCGCCGTCCTGGCCCAGCCAACGCAGCGTAGCGCGGAGGATTTGAGCCACGTTTCCTGCATCCACCAGCTCCGGCGAATCGGCCATGGCTTTGTCGATGCTTCCTGTGGCATCTTTTTCGGACCAGCCCAGGCTGGTCATCGCAGCGACTACCTGCGGCTTCCATTCGGCCTTGATGGCGGCCTCAGGGGCCGAGGTTGTGCCTGTCCCGTGCGGGACCAACTTGCCCGCCAGTTCCAGGACAATCCGGCCGGCGACTTTGGGGCCAATTCCCGGTACCTTGGTGAATGCCTTGCCGTCGCCGGTGTGCGCTGCCACCCGGATTGCTTCGGGCTCGTGCACAGCCAGGACGGCCAGCGCCAGCCTCGGTCCCACTCCGCTGACACTGAGCAGGACATCGAACACTTCGCGTTCGTCGTCGTCCGAGAACCCGAACAACGTCAGTGAATCTTCCCGGACGATCATGGAAGTGAAGAGTTTGGCTTCGGTTCCAACTTTGAGGTGGCTCAGGGTCTGCGGCGTGGCGTAGACGCTCATACCCGCACCGTTGAGGTCAATGACGGCAGTGGACAACCCCACGTGGGCTACGGTTCCACGGAGAAAACTAATCAAGACCCGGCTCCTGAATTAATACGGCCCAAAGCTGTTAGGGCCCGATGCGGACTATCCGAACATATCTACGAATACCCTAGCAAGGACGGCGCACAATCACCGTCCACGGCGCGCTTTTGCTTCGGCTTCGGCCCATGCCTTTTGCGCCGGAGTCAGCGAACCGGCACCCACAGCGCCACCCGCCGCCCCCATTCCGCTGCCAGCACGCCACGCGTGAGTGAGGGCGAGGGCCAGGGCGTCAGCGGCATCTGCAGGCTTGGGTGGAGCATCCAAGCGCAGGATCTTGGTCACCAACTTGGTCACGGCGTCCTTGTTGGCCGTCCCGCTACCGGTCACCGCGGCCTTGACTTCGGACGGTGTGTGCAACGCGACCGGGATGCCCCGGCGGGCGGCCGCCGCAATCACTACGCCGGAGGCCTGGGCGACACCCATCACGGTACTGACGTTCATCTGGGAGAAAACACGTTCGACGGCGACGACATCGGGCTCGTGCCGGTCGAGCCATTCATCGATGGCTTCGGCGATCACCAGTAAGCGCTTGTCCAAGGTCAAGTCCGCCGAGGTTCCAACAACCCCCACGGCCACCATGGTGGCGCGGCGGTTCCGTTCGATGTCCACCACGCCAATGCCGCAACGGGTAAGGCCCGGATCGACTCCCAATACGCGAAGAGTCAAGTCCGGGCCTTCCTGTTTGATATCAAAATTGTGTGCTGCCCCGGCCTACTCGGCGTCGAGGGCAGCCTGCACTTCCTCGCTGAAGTCCGCATTGCTGTAGACGTTCTGGACATCGTCCAGGTCTTCCAGTGCATCGACGAGCTTCATGAACTTCTTGGCACCGTCAACATCGAGTTCAACCTGCATGGACGGTACGAACTCGGCCTCATCGGTTTCGTAGTCGATGCCGGCATCCTTGAGGGCGTCACGGATGGCTTGAAGGTCGGAAGGCTCGGAATGGATCTCCCAGTTCTCGCCACTGTCCTTCACTTCTTCGGCTCCGGCTTCCAGGACGGCCATCAGGATGTCATCCTCGCTGAGGCCGTTCTTCGGCAGAACCACGACGCCCTTGCGGGCAAACAGGTAGCTGACCGAACCGGGATCGGCGATGGTGCCGCCGTTGCGTGAAATGGCGAGGCGCACCTCTGAAGCTGCCCGGTTCTTGTTATCGGTCAGACATTCGATCAGCAGGGCCGAACCCTGCGGACCGCGGGCTTCGTACATGATTTCGGTGTAGTCGACTACCTCGCCGGTGAGGCCCGCTCCACGCTTGATGGCGCGGTCGATGTTGTCATTGGGAACCGAGGTCTTCTTTGCCTTGGTGACAGCGAGTTCCAAGCCCGGGTTACCGGCAAGGTCCGGGCCACCCATGCGGGCAGCAACTTCGATGTTCTTGATCAGTTTTGCGAACGACTTTGCACGCCGGCTATCGATGATGGCTTTCTTGTGCTTGGTGGTCGCCCATTTGGAGTGGCCTGACATGCTTTACGCTTCTCCTCTGATCATTCGAATAAAGAGTTCATGCACGCGCTTCTCCCCAGTCACTTCCGGGTGGAAGGAGGTGGCCAGCAGGTGGCCGGAGCGCACTGCAACAATTCTAGCCACTCCGTGCAAAGTAGCCGTGTGGCTGGCATGGTCCGGATCAACCTGCGCCAGGATTTCAACGTCCGGTCCTACCCGTTCAACCCACGGTCCACGGATAAATACAGCGTGGACGGGATCCACGCCGGACTCCCCGGCGCTGAAGTCCAGGCCCTTGAAATCAAGATCCGTTTCGAAGGATTCGCGCTGGCGTCCAAAAGCGTTCCGGCGAACCGTGATGTCCAGGCCGCCGAAGGTCTGCTGCGGATTACCGTCAAGATCCTTTGCGGGGTCGGCAATTTCTTCGGCGAGCAGGATCATTCCAGCGCAGGAGCCGTAGACCGGAAGGCCGTCCCCTATCCGCTTTCGGATCGGATCGCGAAGTTCGAAAGTCCGGGACAGTTTGTCGATGGTGGTGGATTCGCCGCCGGGGATAATCAGGCCGTCAATGTCTTCCAGCTCGGACGGCCGGCGGATGCCCACGCCGGTGGCTCCAGCGGCCTCCACTGCGTGGATGTGCTCGCGGAAGTCGCCTTGGAGTGCCAGAACGCCGATCCTGAGTCCTGAACCCACGCGCGATGAAGCGTCGGAAAGGGGGTTGGTCATTGATCCATCATAGTGCGGCATAGCTGCCGCCACGTCTTCTGCGACCTCCGTGGACGGCCCGCGGGCCGGGTTCCATGCCCTGACTGGGATATATTACAGAGCATGCTTTCCTTCAGCGTCCCCCTCGGCAAGCTGGTCCGCACACTGTCCCGGCTTCGGGGTGGAGGATCAGCTTTTCCCGGCCTCGTGGTCGAGAAAATCGACCCCGGCTTCATGCAGCGAACGCTGGCCTCCCTTCCCCACGGCGTTGCCGTGGTCAGTGGCACCAACGGCAAAACCACCACCACCAAGATGGTGGTGGAGCTCCTCGAAAGCCAGGGCCTGAGGGTCTTCACCAACCGCACCGGCAGCAACTTCACCCGCGGCGTGGCCGCTTCACTCCTCGGTGAGGTGGATTGGCGCGGAAGGCTTGACGCCGACATCGCCATTCTTGAACTCGATGAAGCCCATGCGGTGCACTTCGTCAACAAGGTCCAGCCCCGCTTCAGCCTCCTGCTGAATGTCCTCCGCGACCAGTTGGACCGCTTTGGCGAAATCGACAAAACCGCCCGGTTGCTGGAGCACATCGCGTCCAAAACAACGGACACCGTGGTCCTGAACCGCGAGGATCCACGTGTTGCGCGCATCGCCAACATCCTCCAGGCCGCTGACGCGCTGCACCACCCCAACGTCAGGTATTTCGGTCTCGATGAATCATTGCGGAGCACCTTTCCCAACGACGACGACATGCGCACTTCCGGCTCGGGCCCGTCGCCATCGGGCACTTCGGTTGCCGCGGCGGTTGGTGAGGTGGTCGATTTGCCGGCGGCCGACGTCGTACTCCGCCGGGTTGGGGCGCAAGACGCTGACTTTGAGTTCGACGGCCGGACAGTCAGCACGGAAATGAAGCTGCGTGGCGTCTACAACATCTTCAATGCAGCTGCCGCCCTGTCACTGGCGCGCGCCGTCCTTGGCACCGGCCCTGTTGACACTCCCAAGCTCGTCAAGGCCCTGGCCGATGTAGCTCCCGCGTTCGGTCGTGGCGAAAGCCTTACCGTGGATGGACAGCCCCTGGAACTTGTCCTCGTGAAGAACCCCAGCGGGTTCAGACTCGGGCTCAAGTCCTTCCCCGCCGGTGGTTACGCAACGATGATCGCCATCAACGACAACTACGCGGACGGCAGGGACATGTCCTGGCTCTGGGACGTCGAATTCGAGTCTCTGCGGGCAGATGGCGTGGAAGTCCTCACCGGTGTCCGCGCCTATGACATGGCGCTGCGGCTGCAGTACGACGACGTCCCCTTCGGCGCCGTGGAACCGGATATCACCGCCGCCTTGCGCCTCTTCATCAACGGCTCCCGCGGCAAGCCCAAGCGGATCTTCTGTACCTACACCTCCATGCTCGCCATTCGCCGCGAACTCGCCAAAATCACCATAGTTGAGGTGGTCTCATGACCTCGGAAGCACAATCCACCCCAGAGGCGGAGCAAAGCAAAGGAAGACTTCGTATCCTCCAGCTCTACCCGCGGGAAATGAACATTTACGGTGACTGGGGCAATGCACTTGTCCTGAAGCAGCGCATCAAATGGCACGGCTACACTCCGGAGCTGCTGGAATACAACGTGGGTGACGAATTTCCCGACGACGTCGACATCGTGGTCGGTGGAGGCGGACAGGACAGCGGACAGGTGGTCATTCAGGATGACCTCCAGTCGCGGGCCGATCACCTCCGGGAACTTGCCGATGCCGGGGCACCCATGTTGGTGATCTGCGGTCTCTATCAGCTTTTTGGCAAGTTCTTCAAGACCAGCGCCGGACCCGTCATTCCCGGCATCGGCATCCTGGACGTCGAAACCCACGGGACCGATGAGCGGCTCATCGGAAACGTGATCATGAAGTCAACCGAGTTCGGAGACATCATGGGCTACGAAAACCACAGCGGGCAGACCACCCTGGGTCCCGGCGTCGAGCCTCTCGGAACCGTCACCAAGGGTGCAGGGAACAACAGCAAGGATGGACACGAGGGCGCACGCTACAACAATGTCGTAGCCAGCTACCTGCACGGCTCCTTGCTGCCGAAGAACCCGGCGATTGCCGATTTCCTCATCCGGACAGCGGCCGAGCGTAAGTACGGCACCTTCGTCCCGGGAGCGCCCGACGACGACTACGCCCGCCTCGCGCGCGAACACGCTGCCCGGCGGCCGCGCTAGGGCCTACTTTTCCTTGGTGATCAACAGTTCGTGGGCGCCGGCAGTTGCTGCGCCCATGGACTCGACCACCGCTTTGGTTCGCTGGTGGGTCGCAGCGTCCGCGGCGGGCGTTGCGCAGACTCCCTGTGGAGCATCGCTGGCCACCGAGCACCACCGGTAGGGATCCCGGACGATCACGGAAGGCGCCCATGCAAGGTCCGATGCGGTCCAGGCACCTGCGGCGTTCTGGCTGAACTGTGCCCTGACCAGCAGTCCTTCGTTATTGACCACATACCAAGGCGACAATTCCGTGATGCCGTTTCCCAATCCGTACACAATCCACGTTCCCTTGTAATTCTCGATCGGCAGCACAGAGTGGGTGTGGTGACCGTAGATCATGGTGAACTGGCCGCTGTCCACCAACGCGTGCGCAACATCCTGCTGCTGGGTATTTGCTTCGCTTGCGTACTCGTCACCGGCATGCATGACTCCCAGCACGATGTCCGCCCCCAGCGCCTTGGCCTGCGTTGCTTTTGCGATCATTGCTGCGGGATCAAGCTCATCGACCAACCACGGGTACTCGGGAATTTGTCCGTTGTGGCCGTAGGTCCCGATGATGACTGCGACCTTTGCGGCGTCCGTTTCAAGCATGAGTATTTCCTTGGACGCGGCCTCCGTCCGGTAGGAACCCGTGTGCTTGAGTCCGGCCGCGTCGAGTGCATCGAGTGTCCGCAGAAGCCCATCGGTCCCACGGTCAATGGTGTGGTTGCTCGCCGTGGTGCACGCCTGGTAGCCAACATCCTTGGAGGCTGTGATGATCTGCGGTGGAACGTTGAACGACGGGTAGGCCGAGAAAGGCCCTTCCGGCGTGGCCACCGGTGTCTCCTGATGGCAGATTGCGAGGTCGCTGTTGCGGATATAGCGCCGTTGACCTTCGAGGAGGGGGACAAAGGTGTAGCCGGGCAACCCCGCCGCAGCGGCGTCGGCCTTCGCTTGTTGCCAGAGCTGGGTATGGACCAGCATGTCGCCCGTCACCGTAATGGAGGTGCAACGCAGTTCCGGGCACGCAGGGCCTTTGCCGGGGGTCGGGTTCGGAGCGGGAGTGCGCGTCGGCGCCGGCGTCTGCGTGGCTGGAGCCGATGCGGCATTACTGCGGTTCTGGTCCTCGTTTTCGGCAATGACACCGCAGGCACCCAGAGACAGGGCAAGAGCCGCAGTCATCAGCACGATTGCCGGCTTTGGAGGACGGATCCACGCCACTGTAGATGTGATTTTGCCCATGGTTTTCATCCTAGGGCGGAAGGCCGGTCGAACCGGGCGCGCCGCTCTTGAGGACACGATTCTTACGTGAAAGAGTCACTTCATGACCAATCCCCTCTTGAGTCCCAGCACCCTGCCGTACGGCCTGCCGCCCTTCGCCGGCATCACCCCCGGGCATTATGCCGAGGCTGTCGACGCCGGGCTGGCCGGGCACCTGCAGGAAATCCAGCTGATCACCGGCAACCCCGAACCCGCGACCTTCGAGAACACGGCCGTGGCCATGGAACGGTCGGGACTTCTCCTGAACAGGGCGGCAGCAGCGTTCTTCACGCTGGTCGCAGCAGACGCCTCCGATGCCATCAGAGCGCTTGAGACGGAGCTATCACCCAGGTTCTCGGCGCATCAGGATGCCGTGTACATGAACCGGGAACTCTACGAACGGTTCGCCGCCATCGACACCGGAGATCTCGACGCCGAGTCTGCGCGCTTGGTCGAGGAGTACCTTAAGGAGTTCCGGCAGTCCGGCATCCAGCTTGACGATGCGGGCCAGTCACGGCTGCGTGAAGTCAACGCGGAACTCTCACGGTTGGGCACCGAATTCGGCCAGCGTGTCAAGGAGGCCATGAAGTCCGCGGCGCTGGTGCTCGATGACGCTGGAGACCTCGCTGGCCTGCCGGCCGAGGACATCGCCGGCGCAGCCGAAGCCGCGAAGGCCGCCGGACATGACGGGAAGTACTTGCTGACGCTGATTCAACCCAGCAACCAGCCAGCCCTGGCATCGTTGGAGAACCGGTCCATCCGCCGTCGTCTGCATGAAGCGTCCCTGGCGCGCGGCATCGATGGCGGGGACTTGGATGTGCGGGACCTCGTTACAGCAACGGTCCAGCTGCGCGCGGAGAAGGCTTCGCTCCTGGGATTTACGAACTTTGCCGAACTGGTGGTGGACCAGCAGACAGCACCTGGCTTCGGCGACGTCCAGGCGATGCTGCACCGGATGTCAGCTGCGGCCATCCGCAACGCCCAGGCAGAGGCCGACGCCCTGGCGGAATCAGCGGGGCATGATCTGGAACCGTGGGATTGGGCCTACTATTCGGCCCGGGTCCGCAAAGACAAGTTCGAGGTGGACGAGCAGGCGCTGCGCCCCTACTTCAGCCTCGAGACCGTTCTCACCGACGGCATATTCCATGCGGCCACGGAGCTTTACGGCATCACGTTCCACGAACGAGCCGACCTTGTGGGCTACCACCCTGACGTACGCGTGTGGGAGATCCGCGACCGGGACGGCAGCGGACTTGGCCTGTTCCTCGGCGACTACTACACGCGGGAGTCCAAGCGCGGAGGAGCCTGGATGGACTCCCTCGTGGAGCAATCCCGGCTGCTGGGCACAAAGTCCGTGGTGATCAATAACCTCAACATCACCAAACCTGCCCCCGGTGAGCCGGCGCTGCTGTCCCTGGATGAGGTCCGGACCGTCTTCCACGAATTTGGGCACGCACTGCATGGCCTGTTCTCGGATGTCACGTACCCGCGCTTCTCTGGAACATCCGTTCCCCGGGACTTTGTGGAGTATCCGTCGCAGGTCAACGAGATGTGGATCATGTGGCCCGAGGTCCTGGCCAAGTATGCCCGCCACTACTCCACGGGCGAAGTGCTCCCCCAGTCCACCGTGGACAAGCTCAATGACTCACTGCTGTGGGGCGAAGGATTCGCGACCACCGAGTACCTTGGGGCTGCGCTCCTGGACCTCGCGTGGCATGTCCTCCCGGAAACAGGCGTCCCGGACGATGTCCTCGCCTTCGAAGCCAAAGCCCTTGCCGACGCCGGCATCGCACACCCCCTGATTCCACCCCGGTACAGAACCGGCTACTTCCAGCACATCTTTGCCGGCGCAGGCTACGCAGCGGGCTATTACTCGTACATCTGGAGCGAGGTACTGGATGCAGACACCGTGGAATGGTTTAAGGAAAACGGCGGCCTGACAAGGGCGAACGGCGATCACTTTCGCTCAGAGTTGCTATCACGGGGTAACAGCCGGGACCCGCTGGTTTCATTCCGGGCATTCCGTGGCCGCGACGCAGAGCTGGAACCCCTCCTGAAACGCCGCGGACTGGAATAAAAACGACGGCGGCCGGTCACCTCGGAAGGTGACCGGCCGCCGTCGTACTGCTTTGCTTGCTACCAGCCGCGCTCTGCGAGGCGGTGGGGCTGCGGGATGTCGTCGACGTTGATGCCGACCATCGCTTCGCCCAGGCCGCGGGAGACCTTGGCAATGACATCGGGGTCGTCGTGGAAGGTGGTGGCCTTGACGACGGCGGCGGCGCGCTCTGCCGGGTTGCCGGACTTGAAGATACCGGAGCCAACGAACACACCATCGGCGCCGAGCTGCATCATCATCGCAGCATCAGCCGGGGTCGCGATGCCACCGGCGGTGAACAACACCACGGGAAGCTTGCCGGTCGCGGCAACTTCCTTGACCAGCTCGTACGGGGCCTGCAACTCCTTGGCCGCAACGTAGAGCTCGTCCTCGGGAAGTGCTGC
Source organism: Paenarthrobacter sp. A20 (assembly GCF_024168825.1). Taxonomy (NCBI): domain Bacteria; kingdom Bacillati; phylum Actinomycetota; class Actinomycetes; order Micrococcales; family Micrococcaceae; genus Paenarthrobacter; species Paenarthrobacter sp. A20. Next base: position 3,822,925 of record NZ_JALJWH010000001.1, read on the forward strand.
GAGCTTGGCGATCTCCGAACGGATCTTGCGCATGTGCCCGGTCGCGTTGGAAACATCACCGGTACCGGCTTCGCCCTTGGACCGGATCATCGCCGCACCCTCGTTGATGCGGCGCAAAGCCTCACCAAGGTTGGTGGCACCACACACGAACGGAACGGTGAAGTTCCACTTGTCGATGTGGTTGATGTAGTCGGCCGGGGTCAGGACCTCGGACTCGTCGATGTAGTCAACACCGAGGGACTGCAGGACCTGGGCCTCGACGAAGTGGCCGATGCGGGCCTTGGCCATGACCGGGATGGACACGGCGGCGATGATCGCATCGATCATGTCCGGATCCGACATGCGGGACACGCCACCCTGGGCGCGGATATCGGCCGGGACACGCTCGAGCGCCATGACAGCGACGGCACCGGCGTCTTCGGCGATGCGGGCCTGCTCGACGTTAACGACGTCCATGATGACGCCGCCCTTGAGCATCTCCGCCATGCCCCGCTTAACGCGGCTGCTGCCCGTGACGCTGTTCGCGGACGAACCGGCTTCGTTGCTTACATCTGGTGTAGACACAAAAACCCCTATGGGTAGATAAACGACCTTCTTGCCGGAGGCACGCGCAGCCACACGACCGCAATCAGCGCACACCGGGTTTCAGGTCAAGGTGACCAAGTACTAGTAATAGTAGTCGCACGTTGCATGGTGGCAGTACATTCATTACTGCCTTCACGGGCAACAAAGGGGGCTGTGATAGGACAGCTGCACAACCGCCGGGGACAGAATCTGGTCGGATGCCAGTTCCCATGGGAAGGGTGGCGGCGTAGGCCTTCAGCCAGCTGGCGGTCCATCAGCCTCGGCCATGGCCTGCCGGCGCACAGTAGCCATCCGCTGAATGATGGTCACGACGCTGGCCAGTGCCAGCAGGATCAAGGTCCCGAACAACACAACGGGCGGAAGCCCCAACCCCGTCAGCCCTGCTATGAGCAGCACCGATGCCAAACGCTCGGCACGCTCGGCGATCCCTACGCTCGCTTGGTACCCCAGGGACTCTGCTTTGGCCCTGGCATAGGAGACAACCATTCCAAGGACAAGGCAGACGACGGCGGCAGTACCGATCGCTGAATCCCCGCCGTGGGTGAAGAACCAGATGGCGAGGCCGGCAAAGATTGCCCCATCTGCCAAACGGTCCAGGGTGGAATCCAGGAAATTGCCCCAGCCACCGCTTCTGCCCTGGAGACGCGCCATGATGCCGTCCACCACATCCGAGAACGCGAAGAAAGCCACGACGACCGAACCCCACCACAGCTGGCCCAGCGGATAGAGCACAAGGCCGCCGAGGATAACGCCGGCCGTACCTGCCATGGTCACAGCGTCAGGAGACACGCCGATCTTGAGGAGCCAGCGCGCAAGGGGGGTGAATAGTGAAGTGAAGAAGCCGCGCGCATGCCTATTGAGCATTCGACTCCCCCGGCCAGGCTTCGGCCACTAGCTTGCGCACCTCGTCAAGTGTTTGGGTGATGGCCTTGGTCTGGGCGATGATCGGGAAGAAGTTTCCATCCCCGCCCCAGCGCGGCACCACATGTTGATGAAGATGCGCAGCAATGCCCGCGCCGCCGGTGACACCCTGGTTCATGCCCAGGTTGAAGCCACTGGGATTCGAAACCTTCCGGAGCACCCGCATGGCGGTCTGCGTTAATTCGGCGAACTCGGCCGTCTCCTCCACCGTGATGTCCGTGTAGTCAGGCACATGGCGATAGGGACAGATCAACAAGTGCCCCGGGTTGTATGGGAAAAGGTTGAGGACCACGTAGCAGGTCCTCCCCCGGTAGACGATCAAGGATTCCTCGTCGGAGCGCGTGGGCCCTACACAGAACGGGCAGTCATCCTTGTTCTTGAATTGATCCTGCCCGCCCTTGATGTAGGCCATGCGGTGCGGAGTCCACAGGCGCTGAAACGCGTCCGGTACGCCCGCCAATCCGAAGTCATCGGTTACGTCGGCGTCACCTGGTAGGTCAGCTGCCGCGCCTGTGTTCTCCTGCACCGTCTTTGTGTCCGTTCCGTCAGCTCTCGCGGTTCTTGACGGCGTCCACGATCCTGCGGACGGCCTCGGCCACCGGCACGCCGTTGTCCTGGCTGCCATCGCGGAAGCGGAACGAGACCGCGCCGGCCTCAGCATCCTCACCGCCGGCAATCAGAACGAAGGGGATTTTGTCCTTGCTTGCAGTGCGGATCTTCTTGGGGAAGCGGTCCGACGAGATGTCCACTTCGGCACGGATGCCCGCCGCCTTGAGCTGGCCCACGACGTCGAACATGTAGTCGTTGAATGTCTCGGCCACAGGGATGCCAACTACCTGCACTGGTGAGAGCCATGCGGGGAACGCCCCGGCGTAGTGCTCGGTCAGGACACCCATGAAGCGTTCAACGGATCCGAAGAGGGCCCGGTGGATCATTACCGGGCGCTGGCGCGTGCCATCCGCTGCCTGATACTCCAGTTCGAATCGTTCCGGAAGGTTGAAGTCCAACTGGATGGTGGACATCTGCCAGGTCCTGCCCAGGGCGTCTTTCGCCTGGACCGAGATCTTGGGACCGTAGAAGGCAGCTCCACCCGGATCCGGCACCAGCTCCAGGCCCGAAGCAGCGGCAACCTCGGACAAAGTGCGGGTAGCTTCCTCCCAGGCGGCGTCGTCGCCAACGAATTTTTCTTCGTTCTTGGTGGAGAGCTCCAGGTAGAAGTCATCCAGGCCGTAGTCCTTGAGGAGGCCCAGGACGAAGTTCAGCGTGGTGGTGAGCTCTTCCTTCATCTGCTCGCGGGTGCAGTAGATGTGGGCATCGTCCTGTGTCATGCCACGGACGCGTGTCAGGCCGTGCACAACGCCGGACTTCTCATAGCGGTACACCGAACCGAATTCGAAGAGGCGCAGCGGAAGTTCGCGGTATGACCGGCCGCGGGAGCGGAAGATCAGGTTATGCATGGGGCAGTTCATCGGCTTCAGGTAGTAGTCCTGGGCCGGCTTGCGTACGGTGCCGTCGTCGTTGTACTCGGCATCCACCTGCATCGCCGGGAACATGCCGTCCTTGTACCAGTCCAGGTGCCCCGAAACCTCGTAGAGGTGTCCCTTGGTGATGTGGGGGGTGTACACGAACTCGTAGCCGGCATCCACGTGGCGTTGGCGGGAGTAGTCCTCCATGGCCTTGCGGATGATGCCGCCCTTGGGGTGGAACACCGGGAGGCCGGAGCCCAGCTCGTCCGGGAAGGAGAAGAGGTCAAGTTCGACGCCGAGCTTGCGGTGGTCGCGGCGCTCGGCTTCAGCGATGCGTTCCTGGTAGGCCTTGAGGGCTTCCTTGGTAGGCCAGGCTGTGCCGTAGATACGCTGCAGCTGCTGGTTGTTCTGGTTACCCAGCCAGTAGGCGGCGGACGAGCGAGTCAACGCGAACGCATTGGAAATGATCTTGGTGTTGGGCAGGTGCGGGCCGCGGCAAAGATCGCACCAGACACTCTCGCCGCTCTTCCTGTCCACGTTGTCGTAGATCGTGATGTCGCCGGCGCCGACCTCGACGTTGACGCCCTCAGCGGCGTCGCTTGCGTCATTCTTCTTGCCCAGCAGTTCCAGCTTGTAAGGTTCGTGGGCCATAGCCTCGCGGGCTTCATCCTCGTTGACCACACGGCGCACGAACTTCTGGTTCTGGTTGATGATCTTTTGCATCATCTTTTCCAGCGTGCGCAGGTCTTCCGGGGTGAAGGGTTCAGCGACATCGAAATCGAAGTAGAAGCCGTCAGTGATGTAAGGGCCAATGCCGAGCTTTGCATCGGGGCGCAACTGCTGAACTGCCTGGGCCATGACGTGGGCAGTGGAGTGGCGGAGCACATTGAGTCCGTCGGGTGATTCGATGGTGACGCCCTCGACGTTAGTGCCTTCGGCGAGAACCTGGTCAAGGTCCGTCAGCACACCATTGACTCGGGCTACAACGACGTCGCGGCGCTCGAAGAAGAGTTCCGCGCCGGTAGTCCCTTCCGTCACCTTGGTCTCTTCGCCATCGACGATGAGGGTGATCTGTTGGGCATCTGACACGGGTGTCTCCTATTCATAGTTAAGGCTTCATAGCTTGTGGCGTACGGGGACCACAGCCAGCCACCGTCAATCGTATCTGCTTCGGCTGGGGCGGCCAAAGCAGCGCGCCGACGCCGGATTCAGAGGCCGGATCAGCTTCCAAGGCCAGTGATGGCAAGGTTCCTGGAGATGCCGTGCAGGGGCCCTCTGTGCGTGTATTCATCAGGCAGGCCACCTCCGGCAGGGCGAAGCTCTGGGTATGGCAACGTTTCAGGCTGGCCGAGGTCCCAGGCTTTGGTGGCGCTCAGGCTGATTCCCTTGGGACCGGTGCGCCTTGTGGTTCCACGGATCAACAGAAGGCGCGTACCAAACAGCAAGGGTCCGGATTCTTCCTGGGCTTCATGGAAAAAGACCGAATCCACGCAACCAGTGCCGTCATCGATGCTGATGAAGACCACGCGCCTTCCACCACGCATAGGCGGAGTTTGCGTTGCTACCCGCACCCCTGCCACCAGCACTTCTGTCCCATTCCGAAGCCCGAGGAGTTTATCGGCAGTGGTGACTCCCAGCTTGTCCAGGAGGGGCCGGTGACTGTCCATAAGGTGCTCACTGACATCGACGGCCATCAGGTCCAGCTCCGCCCTGACGTTGTCCACCATGGACGGCTCGGGAAGCTTTGCAGCCAGGTTCCTCAACTCAACATCGCCAAGAGCAAAGGACAGCTGTCCATCGATAACGTCAGTGGTCTTTTTGCTGGGGCTGCTTTGGAGGGCCTGCAGGTGCTGCACAAGATCCGCCCGGTTCGCCTTGCCACCTGAGTCCTTGTGAAGGGCATCAAAAGCCCCAAGTTGGGCAAGCCTCTTAATGTTCGGCTTGCTGACTCTTGCGCGTGCCCTCAGGTCTGCGAGGGAATCGTAGGGCTGTCCTGCCACGATCCTCTTCAATTCAGCGCCCGATAACCCATAGATTCCAGTGAAGCTCAAACGAATACCAAGCTTGCCCTGATCATTGCCCTGCTGGATTTTCTCCACCCGGTATTCGGCATGGCTCCGGTTGATGTCCAGGGGAAGGATGGGTATGCCCAGCCGACGCGCTTCGGCGACCAGAAGGCGTTTGGGGTACATTCCAGGATCGTGCTCCCACAATCCTGCCAGGAACGCCTCCGGATGATGGGTTTTCAGCCAAGCAGATTGGTAGGTGGGCACGGCAAAAGCGGCTCCGTGGGCTTTGCAGAATCCGAAGCTGCCAAAGGCCTTCAAGGTTCCCCAGACTTTGTCCACTACCTCCGGGGAGTACCTCTTGATCGCTTCCCGCCGGAAGAATGCCTCAACCCCCGGTTCATGGATTTCATCGCCCAAAGCCCGCCGGAATTCATCTGCCCTTGCCAGTCCACAGCCGGTCATGACCTGAAAGGTCTTCAGGATCTGCTCATGGAAGACAGTAACCCCATGGGTCTCTTGCAAAACCGGTTTCAAATCCGGATGAGGATAGACCTCCGGGGCAAATCCGTGCCTGTGCTCAAGGAAGGGCCGCACCATGTCCGATTTCATGGGGCCGGGCCGGAACAGCGAGATATCGATAATGAGGTCGTTGAATTCCCTGGGAGCCATCTTTCCTATGAGTTCACGCTGGCCTGGGGACTCGATCTGAAAACAGCCGAGCGTGTGGGTGCTGCGGATCAGTTCATAGGTGGGCTCGTCGTCGAACGGTACGGCGTTAAGGTTGATCCTGCCGTCTGCGGCGATGAAGTCCGGCCCTGTCCCGCCCGGCTCAACAGGATGCTTACCTGCGGCCACAACTTCTGCTTTGGACGGGTGAAGGCGAATGACTTCACGCACGGCAAAGGCCATGGCACTTTGCATCCTCACGCCAAGGACGTCCAGCTTGAGCATTCCCATGGGGTCCATGTCGTGTTTATCGAACTGACTCATGGGCAGTCCCAGTCCGCTGGGTTGAACCGGAGTCCGGTCCAACAGCGTGGCATCGCCCAAAATCACCCCGCATGGATGCATTGAGATGTGCCGGGGAAGGCGGTCCAGCCTTTCGGTAAGGTCCACCAGGAGATCGAGTTGCTGGTTCTCCTCCAACCCACCTTGTTCCACCCGCCCGGCAAAATCACGGAGCTCCGGCTTCTCCACCAATGCTTCGCGGAATTTGCGGGCGGAGAACCTCCAGAGTTGCTTTGCGATCTCGCCTATCTCGCCGTCGTCCATCCCGAGTGCCAGTCCTGCGTCCCGGACAGCTCCTCGAGCCCTGTAGCCGTTCTGCATGCTCATGAGGGTGACGCGCTCGGATCCGAAACGCTCAAATATCTTTCGATAAACATTGTGCCGTTCAGCACTTTCGACATCGATGTCGATGTCGGGAAGCGTTGACCGGCGGCCTGACAGGAAACGTTCAAAAATGAGGTCGTGGCGGATCGGATCCACCTGGCTGATATCGATCAGGTAGTTCACAAGGCTTGATGCGCCCGATCCCCTGGCGGCAACCCTGACGCCCATATCAAGGATCATCCGGGATACCTCCGCCACGGTGAGGAAGTATGAGGCAAAACCCAACCGGGCGATGATTCCGAGCTCATGGTCCAACCGCGAGCGCAACTGCTTTTCGGCTTCTCCCTTGATGCCTGGGAATCTTCTGGTGATTCCTGCCTTGCAACGTTGCGTCAGTTCGACCATGGGGTCGCAGTCAATGCCGATAATGGTGGACTCTGGAACCACTGGTTTCTTCCACCCCATGTCCAGGACGGGGTCTATGCGGCATTTGTCTGCGAGCGCCTCCGTGTTGGCGAGCAGTTTGTGGAGGTCGGCTCTTCCCTGGCCTGCCGCGGTCATGATTTCTTTTCCGAGTTGGAGCATTTGCTGGGGTGTTTTCAGCCAGCCCTGCCCTGTTGGTTGCAGCAGGGGTTCCGTTGAGAGTTCAGGGAGGGATTTGAGGGTGCGTGCAGAGTCAAGGACGTCTGCGGTGGCGGCGCCGTCCTGGGCGCAAAAGCGCACGGCGTTGGTGAGGATGGCGGGGACGTTGTGCTCGAGGGCGAGTTTGAGCATCCGCACGGCATGTGCCGTACTGAGCGGTTCGCCAGGTGCGCTGAGGTGGGAGACGGTTTCGGTGACGATGGTCCCGGGCGGCATGGCGTCGATCCATTGCTTGAAGAGGGTCCTTGGACGCAAGTACTTGCGTCCACCCATGGCCCTGCCTACATCTGAGTTGGGGCCGATCAGGACTGTTAGAACCTGTTTGAGGGTTTTGGGGTCCAGTGTTCGTGAAGCGAGTTCACCTCTGGTGACTGCGACGGGGATTGCTCCGCCGGCTTTACCTGAGGTGCGTGCGTGGGCGTCGGATATGAGGCGGCAAAGAGCCCTGTATCCGGCGCCGTTGTTGTTGCCGTGGGCGAGGACGACGACGCGGCCCGCCACTTGGGTGCGTTGGTCGCCGTCGTCGTCGAATACAGCCAGGTCCACCCCCACGATGGGGTCGATGCCTGCATCCATGCATGCTTTGAGGTGCTTGACGGTGCCGTAGAGTCCGTCCCGGTCTGTGCAGGCGAGCGCGGTTGCGCCGTCTGCTGCGGCTGCTTGGGCCAGTTCATCCGGCCAGGAGACGCCGTAGTGTGCACTGAAGGCTGTGGAGACGTGCAGGTGGGTGAAGCTCAAGGGTCACGCTGCTTCGTCTGGCTCTACGGCCTGTGCCGGTGCTGCGTCATGGATGCGAAGGACCCTCCAGCGTCCGCTGCCAACGTGACGGACCAGGTCAAGTGTGATGGTGTCGGCGGCTGGTGTTCCTTCCTGCAGTTGCTGAAGCTGAACACGCCAGATCTCGTGGTCTACCAGTCCGGCACCGCTGCCCAGGGGTGCGCGGCTTTCTTCCAGCCACCATTGGCGTCTTTCAAACCATCGGACCGGTTCGTTGGAGACCGTGTACCGTGCCCCTTTCCATTGGACTTCCTGGGGCTGGCCCGTTTCCGCGCAGATGACGCCGACGGACTCACTGAACAGCCCCATTTCCACACCTCGTTTGCGTCGGAGATCCTTATTCGAATGTATGTTCGAATATATTCAGTTTACGCCGACGCCGCGACAAAACCTACTTCGAAGTTCCAGCCCCATCCCGGGCTCTTGATACCCTCCTGCCCACCTGTTTCAGCAAGGCGTCGCGCCAAGGTTGCATGCCTTGGGCAAGGGCGATGCTCCCCATCAAGGAGGAGGCCATCCGTAGTTGCTGGGTGCGCAGGACGCGCTTCCTGCCATAGGCGGCGAGCGCGTCCTTCAATGGCAGGTCGTTGAGGAGCCCGCCCAAGGTCACGGCATCGATCAGTGCTTCGCAGGCGCCCCTGCCCAGGTTGGGCGTCATGGCGTGGGCGGCATCCCCGACCAAGACCACATTGCCCCGCGCATAGCGGCCCAGTGGCGGGGTTGTCCAGATGCGTTGGGCCAGGGAATTCTCCGGAGTTGCCCGGTGAAGTACCTCCAGCACGGCCGGCGAGTAGTTGGCATAGCGGTTTCGCGTCATTTCCAGTGCTTCTGCGACATCCACCCTGTCCGGGCCCAGTTCTGAGCGGAAGGAGGCGTACCAGTTGGCTTCACCCCCTGCAGGTGCCAAGCCGAAGATCTCTCCGCAGCCCCAGTACTCGCCGACGTCCTCAGGGGAAGGGGTTCCGGGAACCACTCCGCGGACAGCCAGGAACGGCGTGGGTTTAGCTGCACTCCGATCACCCCAGGCGTCCCGCCGAACAACGCTGCGGACGCCATCTGCACCCACGGTCAACCACGCATGGCCGGGCAGGTGTTCCACCCTCCCCGTCACCCGACGCACGGTTTCAGGCACGGCAGAATCCAGCAACGCCAGCAGTTCAGGTCGGGAAAGCCCCATCAGCCCCTCCCCCTCCATTGACAGCATGGGTTCCCCTGAAGGGCTGCGGAGCGCACCGGCCTTGATGGTGGCTCCCCGGCTACGCGCTGCACCTAGAAGGCCCAGCACCGACAGTGCCTGCTGGGCTTCGGTCCACATGGCCAGGGTTGTTCCCACAGGGGGCAGTTCCGGCCGCTGTTCGTAAACCGTGACGTCGAACATCCCGGGATCGAGCCGGCTTGCGAGCGCCAGGCCGGCTATTCCGCCGCCGATGATCTCCACTTTTTTCATGCCCACACTGTACTACTACATTTGTAGTGCCGGTAGTGGTTTGCCGCTAGACTTTCGCCATGCCTGACCGACGAACACAGTTAGCCGATGCTGCGCTCGCAGTCGTCTCGGCGCAGGGCCTCAAGGGCCTGACGCACCGGGCGGTGGACGCCCAAGCCGGCGTCGCCGTCGGAACTACCTCGAACTATTTCCGCAACCGGGCCGCACTGGTGGGTGCCGCCGTCGACCGCGTTGAAGAACTGGACAGCCTCCTGCTGCAGGAAGGGAGGCTGGAATTGCCGACGTCGGCAGCGTCCCTGGCGGAGCAAATCGCCGGAGCGGTCATGGGACTCGCCGGGGAAAACGCCGAACTGACCCGGGCCCGTTTCGTTTTCGCGCTGGACCAGCCCGAAGTCGTCGCCGACGGGCACGAACGTTTGGTAGCGGCCTTGGCGCAACTGCTCGAAGCCATGGAGATCCCTGAAGCCCGGGCACGGGCCGAAGCAGTCTCCGATTACAGCGACGGCCTCGCGTTGCACCTGCTGACCGCCCGCAAGGGGCAAGTCAAGGACAGATCCGAGGTCGCCCGCACCATCGAGCGCCTGCTGGAAGGATGAGTCAAAGGGGTGGACGCCGGCGGGTCCACAGAGCAGGATTGTGGCATGAGCACCAATGACGCACTCCTGAAGCAGGTCAACATCTCCGCCGAAGACGACAACCTTGTGGCAAGGTTCGAAATCGATGGCAACATACCAGGCTCCGGCGCTTACGTCGTGGGCCTTGTTGCTGCCAGCGAGGACTATTCCTCACAGCGCAGGCTCGGTATCGAATTCATGAATGGCGAGGCGATCTCGTTCTATTCCTTCAACCATTCCCTCAGTGCCGAGGAAAACTATGACATCAAAGGCGTGGAGCACTCGGGCAACGTCATCACGGGGAACTTTCCGATGTCGGCCATCCATGGGCTGAGCAAGGGCCACGTCATGACGGGCTTCAGCGAGGCGGACGGCCGGGAGTTCCAGTCCGGAGTGCCGGTGACAGAGGCTCTCTGACCGCTAGAAGAGGCCTTCCACCGGCTCGATGAGTTCCGGGGAGTTGTTCCGGACGTTCCCCACGGCACTGCCCACAGGATCCAGCGTCCAGCCAGCAGCGGCATCGTGGGCCCTGGAACGGACCAGTTCCACCAGCCCTCCGGCGTCCTTCTCCCGCGGATCCAGCCAGGCTTCCATCGTCTCTGTGCTCATGGGCAATGGAACACGGTCATGGAGCGCTGTCAGTTCGTCAAAGACCGAGGCGCTGCGCCGCGTCCGGGCCACATCTGCCGTGGGAGTGTCCGCGGTCAGGATGGACATGGACAACAACCAGCGGCCCGGGTCGTCATCAGATGCCGACTGATCCCGCCACCACTCATACAAGCCCGCAAAGACCAGGCCTTGGCCATCTCCCGGGTGCACATAATAGGGCTGCTTGTTCTTCCCCTCGCCCTTTTTCCATTCGTAGTAGCCGTCAGCGGGAACCGCGCAACGACGTGCAACAGCGGCCTTCTTGAAGGAAGGCTTCTCCAGAAGGGTCTCGCTGCGTGCGTTGATAAGGCGCGCACCCCCCTTGGGATCCTTCGCCCATGAGGGCACCAGGCCCCACTTGGCAACATGGAGCTGCCGCTTCGGGTTGTCATCGACGAGTCTTTCCAACACGATGGGAACAGCGTCGGTTGGTGCTACGTTCCACGACTTCCCAAGGGCAATTTCGTTCTCAAGTTCGGCGTCGAAATCGGCAAGCAGGTCCCCCACCGCACGGGCCATGACATAACGTCCACACATGCGACCAGTCTGCCCTTTCCTGAATGAACGCACCAGCGCAAGGGTGTGACGTCACCCCGCTACCCGGCCGCACGGGAATTATTCGGTCCCGGGTTACCGTTGTTACGAACGAACCACCACCGTGAAAACGACCACTACTGAGGAGAGCTCTGTGGACTTCACTCCCGACTCCGGCACCATCACCATGTTCTCGACCACCTGGTGCGGCTACTGCAACCGCCTGAAGAAGCAGCTGGACGCCAAGGGCATCGGCTACACCGAGATCAACATCGAAGAAGTAGATGGCACGGCCGAACTCGTCGAGAAGCTCAACGGTGGCAACCGCACCGTCCCCACTGTGCTGTTCCCCGACGGAACCGCGGCCACCAACCCCTCCGCCTCCGAAGTTGAGAGCCGCCTCGCAGCATAGGCGCCATCAGCCGGCCGAGGTTGGGCCCGCACGGAACAATCCACATACTGTCTGCCACGTGTGATAGACAGATTGGGAATCCGTAGCGGGCCCTGCTGCATTTAATGGCCCTCTCTCCGCGAGCCCGAAGGGAACATCTCCATGGTCCACGCTGTCAAAGGTGTCGTCGTCCGCTCCAAAGGCGCACCCGCAACCCTCGAAACCATCCTGGTTCCCGAACCTGGCCCCGGCGAAGCCCTGGTGGACATCCTCACCAGCGGCGTCTGCCATACAGACCTCCACTACAAACTCGGTGGCATCAGCGACGACTTCCCGTTCCTGCTCGGCCACGAAGCCACCGGCGTGGTCAGCGCAGTAGGACCCGACGTCACCGATGTCGCCCCCGGCGACCGCGTGGTCCTCAACTGGCGCGCCGTCTGCGGCAACTGCCGCGCCTGCAACCGCGGCCAGGCCCAGTACTGCTTCAACACACACAACGCGACCCAGAAAATGACCCTCGAAGACGGCACTGAGCTCTCTCCCGCGCTGGGCATTGGCGCCTTCATCGAAAAGACCTTGGTCGCTGCCGGCCAATGCACCAAGGTAGACCCCGACGCCGATGCCGCCGCCGTCGGCCTGCTCGGCTGCGGTGTCATGGCAGGTTTGGGCGCAGCGCTCAACACCGGCGGAGTCAAGCGCGGCGACTCGGTTGCCGTCATTGGTTGCGGAGGCGTAGGCGTTGCAGCCATTGCAGGAGCCGCGCTCGCAGGCGCCACCACCATCATCGCCGTGGACATCGATGCCAAGAAGCTCGAACGCGCCAAGGAACTGGGCGCCACGCATACCGTCGACTCCTCCGCAGGCGACCCCGTGGAGGAAATCCGTGCCCTCACCGGTGGCTTCGGAGCAGACGTGGTGATTGACGCCGTCGGACGTCCCGAAACCTACAAGCAGGCCTTCTACGCCCGCGACCTCGCCGGAACAGTGGTCCTGGTGGGCGTCCCCACCCCGGAGATGACCCTGGAATTGCCGCTGCTGGACGTCTTTGGCCGAGGCGGGTCACTCAAGTCTTCATGGTACGGAGATTGCCTGCCTTCCCGGGACTTCCCCATGCTCGTGGACCTGTACAAGCAAGGCAAGCTTGACCTGGATGCGTTCGTCACCGAGCGCATCACCATCAACCAGGTCGAAGAAGCGTTCGACAAAATGCACCAAGGCGCCGTCCTCCGATCGGTGGTCGAACTGTGAACACCCTCAAGATTGATCACGTTGTCACATCCGGCACTTTCTCGCTCGACGGCGGTACCTGGGACGTTGACAACAACGTCTGGATCGTCGGCGACGACTCAGAATGCATAGTGATCGACCCCGCGCACAATCCTGACGCTGTCCTGCAGGCTGTCAACGGCCGCACGGTCAAAGCCATCCTGCTGACCCATGGCCACGACGACCATATTCGCTCAGCCGGTGAATTCAGGGAACTTGCCAAGGCCCCCATCCTCCTGCACCAGGACGACTGGATGCTGTGGCGTGCGGTGTTCCCCGAGGTTGACCCCGACGCAGCGATCGCTGACGGAGAGGAGTTCACCGTTGCCGGCGCCACTTTGAAGGCCGTTCACACCCCGGGGCACTCACCGGGGTCCGTGTCCTTCCACCTTGCGGGCGAAGGAACGCTTTTCAGCGGGGACACCCTCTTCCAGGGCGGGCCGGGCGCCACGGGACGCTCCTACAGCGACTTCCCCACCATCATCGAATCCATCCGGACCAAGCTTCTTAGCCTTCCGGATGAAACGGTGGTCCGTACAGGGCACGGGGACGCCACCACCATCGGAGCGGAAAAGCCGCACCTGGACGAATGGATCGCCCGCGGGCACTGACCCCAGGGCCGCTGGTCGGCTGCCGTCCCATAAACCGGTGCGGCAGCCGGCTCAAGCCGGGGTATTGCTTTCCGCCGCCGTCGAATCCGGCGGCACCAGCACGTTAGCCTGCGGATAGTAGCCAGCGGCGCAGCCCCGCGCAGTGAAACGACGCACGTGCCCCTAGCCCACAAGGCTGCGGAAGTCGCCGTCGACGACGTCCGCATAACCGCGGTAGGCCTCAATGACTGCGTCCTCGACAGTCTTCACGTCCAAGTGCGGCAGCAGGTCGTTGGCCGCACCGGCGGTTGCGGGATCCCACTCGAGGCCCAGGGCAGCGTAGCTCGCCGTCAGGACATCGCGAATGGGTTGGGAGTTCTCCACCACTATCACTGAACTGAACAACCAACCACCGGAAACTACGCGTTGGGCGGTGCCTATCAGTTTGATGCTGTGGGCTGGAAAGTCCGGATCCTCGCCGTGGACGCTGAACTCGCCGGGGCAGTATTCTCCCGGGATTTCGCCGACGGCGGCATGGACACCGACGCTTCGGAGCGCACCAGCCAGCAACTCACCGAACTCGGAAAAGCGGGCCTTGGCCCGAACGATTGCGTCTGGATGCGGCTCAATGTGGTCAATCACCAAGGTGCCCTGGTGATATGCGGCCGCCCGTCCTCCGGCTTTCCGTATCAGGGGTTCGAAACCAAGCTCCCGACAGGCTTCCTCCGCAGCAGGGAAACCAGGAAGGTTCGCGTCCCGCTGCCCGAACGCTACCGTGGGCAGCGGACGGTACAGGCGAAGAGAAGGACCCAACTGCCCGCTGCGGGCACGCTTCAACAGTTCCAGGGCGAAATCGAGGTCCTCCGCCGCACCCATCGATTCCAATTGGCGGTACGCCGTGAGCTGGCTCCGCGCCTCGGCCGACATCAGCTCTTCCTCAACGTCAGGATTTGCTCGGCCCTGCCAAACGGTCCGTTGACGTCGTGGAGCACGGTGGACGTCAGGCCGATGCCGTCGCTTCCGAAGGAGACTTTGTTGTCCAGTCCCAGCCATTCACCGGACGGCGCCCGGTACATGTGGATCTGCAAGTCAACGTTGGGGAAGATGTAGCTGTTCTCCCCCGGAGGAACCCGGGCGGCGATCCCGTTGGCGGTGTCCACCAGGCCCATCAGCCGAGCAAGATCCGTGCTGTCCTGCTGGTCCGTCAAGGGGTGGGAGGTGCGGATCCACACCTTGCCGGATCCCGGACGGTGACCTTCAGCCAAGCGCATCTCCAGCGACCGGATGTAGCCACCGGGCCACACGCTGGCTCCGTCCCATGGCTTGCATTCGTCCGGGGCGGGCATGGACTCGTCTTCCACCGCTGCAACCGCACTGGTGTCGCTGGTGACCATACGCCAAGCCGCGGCGCGGATGGCCACCCTGCCTCCCGCCGAGAGTTCGGCTTGGATGAGCTCAATCGTCCGTCCCGGCCTCACCGTTGAGGTGGTGATGTGGAACTCGCCGCCTGGTATCAGCCCGAGGATTTCGTAACTGATCCGCGCCAGGCGGACATCGTCCCTGGGCTCATGCCTGACAAGGGCATCGGCGAGGATGCCGGAGGCTGGAGCCATGTGTTGTTCATGGGGATTCCAGGCGCCCTGGGCATGGATCGTGGAACGGTAGCGTCCCCCGCCCAACGATTCGTAATAGGAATCGCCATCCGCCAGTTCCGGTAATGCAGTAGTCAACCCCGAGCCTTTCGCCGATCCAGCAGTAGAACTCAGACCACTGTATCCGCTGATTTGGCGGTGGAACGACGCCTGCGAGCCACCACCACCCAGGCAATGACGGCAGCCAGCGCCACAACTCCCACCCCAGCCCCAACGGGCGACGCCGCTGCGACCGCCAGCCATGCCTCCAGGGCGGCAAGTCCGATGGTCGCGTAAAGAAACGCCCACATGACAGACCCGGCGATGGCGGCCGGCAGGTAGCGTCGCAGCGGCATTCGAGCCGCACCGGCCGCAAGATTAATGGCCGTCTGGAGGCCGATGGTCAGGAAGGAAAGTACGACGGCGTACGGACCCCAACGCTTGATCAGGGCTTGGGCACGGGCTACTTTGGGACGCTCCAAGGACTTCCCAAAACGCGTGTGGGCGAACCCGGCCACGGCGCCCCGGCCAATCCAGTACGTAACATTGACGCGGATCATGACAATCGCGAAGAGCGCCGCGAGGGCGACACCGAAGGGCAAGCTCATGATCTGATCCACCCGACTTAGGCTACCCTAAGCATCGCCGGAACGCGGATTTGGTCCCAGGGGCCGCCACGATGAACCCTAGGATGAGTTCATGGACCTCCGCGACGCCGCCCAGGAGTTGTACGCCGTAGTGCCCCGTGACTTCACAGCTGAGCGAACTGCCTTGGTCCGCAAAGCCAAGGACGACGGCGCTAAGGAGCTTGCGAAAGAGATCGGCAGCCTCCCCAAGCCTGCCGCCGGCGCCTGGGCCATCAACATGCTGGCCGTTCACAAACCTGAGGTGATTGACGGCGTCGTACGTTTTGGCGTTTCCCTCCGAAACGCCCAAGAGGAGGGCGACGCGGAGTCCTTTCGCGAGCTGGGTCAGCAGCGGCAAGGACAGCTGGCCGCGGCAGTACATGCAGCAAAAGACCTCGCCGGCGAACTGGGTGCACCGTTGAGTGCCGCCGCAGTTACCGATATGGAGCAGACCCTGAGGGCGGCGATGGCTGATGCCGGCGCCGCCGCCGCCGTTGCGACGGGCCGGCTGGTACGCGGCCTGAGCGGCAGCGGCTTCGAGTCCGTGGACCTCACCGGTGCGGTTGCTGCGGTTGGCCCCGGGGACCAGGCTGCGCCCGGACAAGAGAACACGGCGAAGCCGGTGGCCAGGAGCGACGCCAGGGGTGCTGGTACTAAGGCCTCACAATCGCCGTCCAAAGAAACGCCTGGGGCAGAGAAGGCACCGCAAGAGCAGGCGACATCCCTGGCGGATCGCCGCGCAGCCAAACAACAGGCAGCGCTGAAGGAAGCACGGAGCGAATTCGAAGACGCCAACAAAGAGGCTCGGATTGCCGAAGAAGCTGCGTCCGAAGCCTGGGACCTTGTCAATGCGCTGTCAGCCCGCAGAACAAGCCTCAAATCCGACATCGAAGAGGCCAGGAAACGCCTGGCCTCCTTGGAAGCGGAACTGATTGGACTCACCAGGGACGCCGATGCCGCGGAATCGCAGAAGAAACTCACAGTCCGGGAAGCCACGCAAAAACGCCGGACCGCGGACCAGGCCCAGCGTCGCGTCGCTCGACTCAGCTAGTCCTTTTTCCTGCCGTCTGAATTTTTTCCGACGGAGGTCTGCAGGTGATGCGTTGCTGGCCCTTCGAGGTACTTGCCCTCGGGCGTGAAACGAGAGCCATGCAAGGGACAATCCCAGGACTTCTCCGCGTCGTTCCAGCTCAGCAGGCCACCCAAGTGTGCGCAACTGGCGGATACCAGGCAGACCTTGCCCTCCACAGTGGACACGGCCGCTGGTTCACCGTTGTAGAGGCCGACGACGCCAGTCCCCTCCGGCGGGCGGGTCTCGTCGGTGATTTCGGGGTTCTTCCGGGCACTGGCCCTGTCCTCGATCATCCGGCGGGCAATGTCTGCGTTGTGGCGGATGGCCTCCGCCGCGCCCTTGGGCGAGGTGACGCGATGATGAATGACGGTGGCCCAATCGGACTGGCCACCCAGGATGTCCGAGGTGATGGAAAGGGCGGCCGCCACCCCGTTGCTCATCCCCCACTTGTTGAAGCCGGTACCAAAGAAGATCCGGCCGTGTCCCCGCGGCAGCTTCCCGAAGAACGGCACAAGGTTGGTCGCTTGGTAGTCCTGCGCCGACCACGTGTGGGTGACCTCCGCGCCCGGGTAGTGCTTGTTGGCCCATCCCAGCAACTCGTCAAGATGTGACTGCGGCGACGCAGCCCGGCCGCCCGGATGTCCGTAACCGCCCACCAAGAGCAATTCGCCGTCAGCGGTGGGCTGTGTCCGCTGGGACCGGGTGGGCGCGTCGATGGACAGGTACATACTTTGTGGAATGTCGCCCGGCACTCGCAGGGCCGCTGCATAGGAACGGTGCGGTTCTAGCTTGGCGAAGTACAGGCCACGGTCCAGGATCGGCGTCCCGGTGGCGAGCACTACGGTGTCGGCACTGAAGCTGCCCTTGCGGGTGGTCACGTCCAAGGGCAGCCCTGAACCCACATCCTGGACCTGGACACCCTCAACAATGAGCCCGCCATGCGCCCGGATATCCTTCGCGAGGGTCGCCAGCACGTCCATGGGGTGAATTTGTGCCTGGCCTTCCAATTCCAACGCTTCCACTACGGGAAACGGCAACCCCGCGTCACGGCTGAAATGGACGTCAAGACCGGCGTCCCGCGAAACCGCAGCTTCCTTGCGAAGCCGCTGCCCGCCGTCGTCGGTGGTTGCAAAGGTGACCGCGGTCCGGCGCTGGAATGGGACGCCTTGCTGTTCCATGTACTGCGTAAGCCAGGCTTGTCCGGACTTGTTGGCCTCTACGTAGGCCCGGACCACTTTAAGGGAGTACTGGCTGCGTAGGGCGGAGAGCACACCACCTTGCAGGAGGCTTAGCTTGCCGGTGGTGTTTCCCGTTGTGACGGCGCCGAGTGTCCTGGCCTCGAAGACCATCACGCGCTGGCCGGACCGGGATAAGAGCAGCGCTGTGACCATTCCCGTGAGGCCTGCGCCCACCACGATCGTGTCGAAATGCTTTTCGTCAGGAATTTCGTCGGAGGTGAAAGGCGATTCGCGATCCAACCACAGCGATTTCATCAAACAACCTGCCTCTCAAGTCACTGGCATGTGTTGAGGGAAACGCTAGGCCGGTCATTGGTGCTTATCAAGGGGTGGGGCCGCCTGTGGCGAGGGCCGCGGCATGGCGCAATTCAGGGTCCGTGCCGGTCGCCCAACGATCCAGAACGCGCTCAGCGCGGTCCTTCGCCAGCCCTTCGAGTCGGGCCAGCAATGGCCTGACAACGTCTTTGGCCAGCGGATCCACCAGTTCCCGCGTCCCGGCGTCCCTGATGAAACCTTCGATGCGGGTGAGGTCCGTGTTGACGAGGAGCGACACTTTGCTTTGCAACAGAACCACCGCTGCGAGACGCCTTTCGAAGACCGGCTCCTCCCAAAGTTCCGAGCTCAAGGCGGTGATGTCGTCATGGTTGAGGTTCTTGTACCGCTTCAGCGCATCCCGGATTGTTCCGCGAACTGCGCCCACGGACGCGCCATATACCTTCAAGGCTTCGCCTAGGCGTTCACTGGCCTCATCGGCCTTTTCCCATGACGACTCACGCTGCAGCGTGTAGTCCACAAATTCGGCGGCTTCACTCACCCACCTATTTTGTCAGTGCCTCCCCATAGCGTGATGCCAACAGCAAACGACAGGAGCACCATGCCGTCCCAAGAGCTCGCTACCGAGGCATCCTTCCCGGGTGTCCCTGCTGCTTCGTCCATGCCCGATTGGTACCCCACCTTGCTCCATACCGTGGCCCAGGAAGTACGCGTTGGCAGGACCCGGGCGCTGGCAGCCGCCAATAGCGAGTTGTTGAACTCCTACTGGAGCATCGGCCGGAAATTGGCGGAGCGGGAATCCGAGCAGGGTTGGGGCGCCAAGGTTGTGACACGGTTGTCTGCCGACATCCGGACACGGTTCCCGGAGGCAAAGGGCTTCTCCCCCAGGAACCTGCGGTACATGAAGAGCTTCGCGCAGGCCTGGCCGGACTTCCCAATGTTGCAAGCGCCGCTTGCAACATTGCCCTGGTACCACCAGATCGCCCTTCTGGAGAAACTCGACGACGCCGCCACGCGGCTTTGGTACGCGGCGGCGGCGGCTCAGCACGGCTGGTCCCGCAACGTCCTGACACATCAGATCTCAACCCGGTTGCACGAGCGTTCCGGCCAAGCGATCACCAACTTCAAGTCCACCATGGTGCCCGCTGACTCCGACCTGGCGCAGCAGGCCACCAAGGATCCCTACGTTTTTGATTTCCTGGCCATGAGTGACCGGCACAATGAGCGGGACCTGGAGCTGCAGTTGGTGAAGCACGTGGAGAAATTCCTGTTGGAGCTGGGACAGGGCTTCGCCTTTGTTGGAGAACAAGTGCGGCTCGAAATAGCCGGCGACGAGTTCTTTGCGGATCTACTCTTCTACCATTTGAAGCTGCGCTGCTACATGGTGATCGAACTCAAGGCCGTGAAGTTCGAACCCGGATTCCTCGGACAGCTTGGAATGTACATGGCAGCCGTGGACGATCTCATGGCGCACCCTGACGACAAGCCGACCATCGGTTTGCTGCTCTGCAAGGAGAAGAACAGCGTGGTGGCCGAATACGCATTGCGCGGTTTCAACGCGCCCGTGGGCATCGCTGAGTGGCGCACGTCCGTTGCCGACTCGTTGCCTGATGAATTGGTAGCGAGCCTGCCGAGCATCGAGACGTTGGAAGCCGAGCTGGCAAGTGAGGCTGCTCGGCTGAACGGGTGACGCCTGGCTGGTTTAGACGTTGTCCTTGAACCATGTCAGGGTGTCGTTCCATGCCGCCGTCGCCTGGGCCTCGACGTAGCGTTCACCGGTGTCGTTGTGGAACGCGTGGTCCACGCCCGGGTAGACCTTGAGCTCATGCTTGACCGTTGATGCGTCCAAGGCTTCCTGGAATTGGGGCATCGCGCCAGTGATGCGTGCGTCATTCTCCGCATAGACACCCAACACAGCCGGCTTGATAGTGGGCACCTTGACCAGGTCCGGCGCTGGACCGTAGAAGGCAGATGTTGCTTTGAGCCCACTGATTTCCGTAGATGCCTGCCACGTGATGCCGCCGCCGAAGCAGAAGCCGATCATGGCGATGCGGCCCTGCTCCACGAAATCCTGGCCGTTAAGGTAGTCGAAGGCTGCTTTGAAGTCGGAGACGTGGCGTGCCGCACCAGCTTGGGTCAACGCCCCTGGAACGGCGTCCGGATCCATCGACGCCGTACCGCCTTCCCGGCTCAGCAGATCCAGCGCCAGTGCTGCATAGCCTTCTTTGGCGAAGCGGCGGGCAACATCCTGGATATGCGGCGTAAGGCCCCGATTCTCGTGACAGATCAGAACCCCGGGGCCTTTTTGGCCTCCGTCGGGCCGGGCCAGATACCCGCTGATTTCTGTCCTGCCGGAGTCGAATTTCACCGTGGCCGTCGTGAGTCCGGCTGCGCCCTCCGGAACCGACAACGGGCTCTTGGCGTTGGGAACCGCGGTGGTGGGGCCTGCCGCTGATGTGGCCGACGACGTGGGCGATGGCGTTGGCATTGGGTCCGTGGTCCGCGGAACCTCGTCCGGCGTGCAGCCCACAAGGGCCATGGCCGCCGCAGCCGCGGTCATGCTTCCCATGATGAATGCCACCCGCCTGGTGAATGTCTTGTGCGACATCTCGCCCGACCGGTAGTCGTCGTAGAACTCTTCAATCAAGTACTTTTCGAACTTCTCAAGCTGCACCATGCTGAACCTCCCGAAGATGGCATTTATCCTCCCCTGATGTCTAGACGCGGGCAAGGGCGGGACGGTTCACTGCCCTCGAAAGCCGCATGGCCGGGCCGGTTGACGAACAGCTAATAATGTCGGAGCCGTCTGGGAGAGTAAGGACATGGAGCAGGTTCGGGAAAGGCAGGCGGGCGCTGAAGTGTCGGCTGCGCTGGTTCGTGTTACTGCTCAAGGTCAGGCGCGGGACGTTGACGCTCTGCCTCAGACCCGCACGGTAAGCCGTGATCTGATCAATCAATTGCGCGCTCTAGAAGACATGAAATCGGCCATCACTGGCTTGCAGGCGAGGATTGCGGTGGCGTTGGATCTGACCCAGCGGCAGGAGCAGGCAGAGGCTGGTGTGCCCGTGTCCGAGCGGGGTAAGGGTGTTGGGGCGCAGGTTGCGTTGGCTCGGCGGGAGTCCCCGAACCGTGGGTCCCGGTTGTTGGGGATGGCGAAGGCGTTGGTGGTGGAGATGCCGAAGACTCTGGCGGCGCTGAACACAGGCCAGTTGACCGAGTGGCGGGCGACGCTGCTGGTCAGGGAAACGGCGTGCTTGTCTGTGGAGGACAGGTGCGCGGTGGATGAAGAACTCGCCCCCGACACCGGAACTTTCGACGGCGCCGGGGATCAAGCGATCATTGCCGCAGCGAAAGCGGCCGCGTACCGGCGTGATCCGCGGTCGGTGGTGAAGCGTGCCAGCCACGCCGTGTCCGAGCGGACCGTGAGTCTGCGTCCGGCGCCGGACACCATGACGTACCTGACCGCGCTGCTGCCGGTCGCGCAAGGGGTCGCGGTCTATGCCGCGCTCACGCGTCGGGCTGATTCTGCCCGTTCGGCCGGTGATCCCCGGAACCGGGGCCAGGTCATGGCCGACACCCTCGTCGAGCGCATCACCGGTACACCGGGCGGGATCTCAGGGATCAACCTGGACCTCGTCATGACCGACCGAACCCTCTTCCAAGGCGACAGCGAACCGGCACGCGTGAAGGGCTACGGAATCGTCCCAGCAGGGTGGGCCCGGAAACTGGTCGGTGCCGGCGGTGCAGGCAGGGAGATTCCAGTCGTCCAGGATCCCTCGGCTGGCAGCGACTCCGGTCCTCCGCGGGATCCTGAGTTCCAGGTCTGGCTTCGCCGGCTTTATACGGCACCGGCCACAGGAGATCTCCTGACAACGGATTCCAAAGCCAGACTCTTTCCACCGCGACTCAGACGCTTCATCGAAACCCGCGATGACACCTGCCGCACACCCTACTGCGACGCGCCCATCCGGCACATCGACCACATCGTGCCCTGGCACGCTGGCGGCACCACCACACTGAGCAACGGTGCCGGACTCTGCGAAGCCTGCAACCACACCAAAGAAAACCCCGGCTGGAGCGCAAGCACCATCAACGGGGACATCCACACCCTGGAACTACGCACGCCCACCGGACACAGCTACCGTTCCCAAGCGCCGCCCCTGCCCGGGCACCGGCCCTCCAGAACGTAATCACCGCCGTTCAAACCTGCCCACAGCGGCATCCGGTTCGTCGCAATGCAAGCTACCGGCACAGGACGATACTTTGTTCGTGGCTGTCCAGGCACAAGATGTTCAGACACAAGAAAGGCGGACAGCGATTACTCGCCGTCCGCCTTTCCAAAGAGGTAATGACTACTAGAACTCCCAGTCCTCATCTTCCGTGTTGACAGCCTTGCCAATTACGTAGGAGGAGCCCGAACCGGAGAAGAAGTCGTGGTTCTCGTCGGCGTTCGGGGACAGAGCCGACAGGATGGCCGGGTTTACGTCGGTGACGGACGCCGGGAACATGGCCTCGTAGCCGAGGTTCATGAGGGCCTTGTTGGCGTTGTAGTGCAGGAACTTCTTGACGTCCTCGGCCAGGCCTACTCCGTCGTAAAGGTCGTGCGTGTACTGGACTTCGTTTTCGTACAGCTCGAAGAGCAGCTCAAACGTGTAGTCCTTGATTTCCTGCTTGCGGGCCTCGGAAACCTTCTCCAAGCCCTTCTGGAACTTGTAGCCGATGTAGTAGCCGTGCACTGCCTCGTCGCGGATGATGAGGCGAATGAGGTCAGCCGTGTTCGTGAGCTTGGCGCGGGAAGACCAGTACATGGGCAGGTAGAAGCCCGAGTAGAACAGGAAGCTCTCCAGCAAGGTGGAGGCAACCTTGCGCTTCAGGGGATCATCGCCCTGGTAGTAATCCATGACGATCTGGGCTTTCTTCTGCAGGTTCTCGTTCTCGAGGGACCAGCGGAAGGCGTCGTCAATCTCCTTGGTGGAGCACAGGGTGGAGAAGATGGACGAGTAGGACTTGGCGTGCACCGACTCCATGAAGGCGATGTTGGTGTACACAGCTTCTTCGTGCGGGGTAATCGCGTCCGGGATCAATGAAACGGCGCCGACGGTGCCCTGGATGGTGTCCAGCAGGGTGAGGCCGGTGAAAACGCGCATGGTGAGCTGCTGCTCATCCGGCGTCAGCGTGTGCCACGACTGGACGTCGTTGGACAGCGGCACCTTCTCCGGGAGCCAGAAGTTGTTGACCAGCCGGTTCCAGACTTCCACGTCCTTGTCGTCCTGGATCTTGTTCCAGTTGATGGCCTCGACGTGTGTCAGCAGCTTGACCTTTTCGGTCATTTCATCCCCTTAAGCGATGGTTTTCTTGAGATAAGCCTACGACGGCGGGTGGAAACCCGCCGTCGTGCTCTTTAGTTTTGAGTACGGCCGGGGCCGCAATTAATCAACCAATAGAGGCTGATTACAACATGCAGCTGACGCAGCCTTCCACCTCCGTGCCCTCCAGCGCGAGCTGGCGGAGACGGATGTAGTAGAGAGTCTTGATGCCCTTGCGCCATGCGTAGATCTGCGCCTTGTTGATATCGCGCGTGGTGGCGGTGTCCTTGAAGAACAGCGTCAGGGACAGGCCCTGGTCCACGTGCTGCGTGGCAGCGGCGTAGGTGTCGATGATCTTCTCGTAGCCGATTTCGTAGGCATCCTGGTAGTACTCCAGGTTGTCGTTGGTCAGGTACGGAGCCGGGTAGTAGACGCGGCCGATCTTGCCTTCCTTGCGGATTTCGATCTTGGCGGCCACCGGGTGGATGGAAGACGTGGAGTTGTTGATGTAGCTGATGGAACCGGTGGGCGGTACGGCCTGCAGGTTCTGGTTGTAGATGCCGTGCTCCATGACCGAAGCCTTCAGCTCGCGCCAGTCATCCTGGGTGGGGATGTGGTGGCCGGCGAAGAGCTCCTGAACGCGCTCCGTTTCCGGAACCCATTCCTGCTCGGTGTACTTGTCGAAGAACTCGCCGGAAGCGTAGGTGGACTTCTCGAAGCCGCCGAACGTCTGGCCGGTCTCGATGGCGAGGCGGTTGGAGGCGCGCAGCGCGTGGAACAGCACCGTGTAGAAGTAGATGTTGGTGAAGTCCAGGCCCTCTTCGGAACC
Organism: Paenarthrobacter sp. A20; assembly: GCF_024168825.1. Lineage (NCBI taxonomy): Bacteria > Bacillati > Actinomycetota > Actinomycetes > Micrococcales > Micrococcaceae > Paenarthrobacter > Paenarthrobacter sp. A20. Next base: position 3,847,122 of record NZ_JALJWH010000001.1, read on the forward strand.
GTAGTGGACGTGCTCGCGGGCCAGGTAGCCGTGGAGGTTCATCTGGCCGAGGCCGATCGCGTGGCTCTGGGCGTTGCCCTGGGCGATGGACGGCACCGAGTTGATGTAGGACATGTCGGATACAGCGCTGAGGGCGCGGATGGACGTCTCAATGGAGCGACCAAAGTCCGGCGAATCCATGGTCTTGGCAATGTTCATGGAACCGAGGTTGCAGGAAATGTCCTTACCCACGGTCTCGTAGCTGAGGTCTTCCGCGTAGATGGACGGCGAGGAGACCTGCAGGATCTCAGAGCAAAGGTTGCTCATGGTGATCTTGCCGTCGATCGGGTTGGCCCGGTTCACGGTGTCCTCGAACATGATGTACGGGTAACCGGACTCGAACTGGATCTCCGCAAGGGTCTGGAAGAACTCGCGGGCACTGATCTTGGTCTTCTTGATCCGGGAATCGTCAACCATCTCGTAGTACTTCTCGGTCACCGAAATATCGGAGAACGGAACACCGTAGACCTTCTCGACGTCGTACGGGGAGAAGAGGTACATGTCCTCGTTCTTCTTGGCGAGTTCGAACGTGATGTCCGGGACCACAACGCCCAAGGAGAGGGTCTTGATACGGATCTTCTCGTCGGCGTTCTCGCGCTTGGTGTCCAGGAAGCGGTGGATGTCCGGGTGGTGGGCGTGCAGGTATACGGCGCCTGCACCCTGGCGGGCACCGAGCTGGTTGGCGTAGGAGAAGCTGTCTTCGAGGAGCTTCATGACGGGGATGACGCCGGAGGACTGGTTCTCAATCTGCTTGATCGGGGCGCCGTGCTCACGGATGTTGGTGAGCGAAAGGGCCACACCGCCGCCGCGCTTTGAGAGCTGCAGCGCGGAGTTGATGGCGCGGGCAATCGACTCCATGTTGTCCTCGATGCGGAGCAGGAAGCAGGAGACGAGTTCGCCACGCTGTGCCTTGCCGGCGTTGAGGAACGTAGGGGTTGCCGGCTGGAATCGGCCATCGATGATTTCGTCGACCAAACGGTTGGCAAGGTCTTCGTTGCCACGGGCAAGGTGGAGGGCAACCATGCAGACGCGGTCTTCGTAACGCTCCAGGAAGCGCTTGCCATCAAAAGTCTTCAGCGTGTAGGACGTGTAGAACTTGAAGGCGCCGAGGAAGGTCTCGAAACGGAACTTCTTCTTGTACGCGCGGTTGAAGAGGTCGCGGATGAAGTTCATCGTGTACTGGTCAAGGGTTTCGCGCTCGTAGTACTGGTTCTTCACCAGGTAGTCGAGCTTCTCTTCCAGGTCGTGGAAGAACACCGTGTTGTTGTTCACGTGCTGCAGGAAGTACTGGTGCGCAGCTTCACGGTCAGCTTCGAACTGGATCTCGCCGTTGGGTCCGTACAGGTTCAGCATGGCGTTGAGCTCGTGATAGCCCAGGCCCTTGAAAGCCTCAGGCAGCGGCTTCTTGACCGTGTCCACAGCGCCCCCGGTTACTTCTGTTTCTGCGACAGTTGTGTCCAAAACTTTTCCAGCCCTTCGTTGACCCGCTGAACGTCTTCCGGCGTCCCCATGAGTTCAAATTTGTAAAGATGCGGCACCTTGCACTTGACGGAGATGATGTCCCCCGCTGCGCAGTAGTTGTCCGCGAAATTGGTATTCCCCGCTCCAATAACACCGCGGATCAGTTCCCTGTTCCCGGGATCGTTGAGAAATCTGATGACTTGCTTCGGCACGGAACCTTCGCCGTTTGTTCCACCGTAGGTAGGCAGTACAAGGACGAAAGGTTCGAGGGCTTGAAGCGGAGCATCCTGGGCGTAGAGCGGGATGCGTGCTGCATCCGTACCCAGTTTCTGGACGAATCGTTTGGTGTTCTCGGAGGTCGAGGAAAAGTAGATGAGGTGGCTCCTCGTGGTCACAGCTTCCGCAGCATCGCGTACGGGTGCCGCTGCCAGCGGTGCCATGGGAGTCACCTCGACTACATAGGAATTCTTAGTGTGTTGTGGTGGCGAAGTTTGAATGAAACTTAGGCCACGGAGGAAACGGCCTGGGCCAGTTCCTCGATCTTGTCCGGGCGGAAACCAGACCAGTGGTCCTGCTCGGTGACGACAACCGGAGCCTGCATGTAACCCAGTGCCTTGAGGCGCTCAAGGGCCTCGGCATCCTGGGAGATGTCGACACTCTGGTAGGCAATGCCCTTCTTGTCGAGTGCCCGGTAGGTTGCGTTGCACTGAACACAGGCCGGCTTCGTGTAAACCGTTACGGTCATGATCCCTGTCCCCTTAGTTGAAGTCTGTCGCTCTTCGTATCTGGCGGGCTCAACCGGAACTAGCTACTGAATCCGATACCGGCCCGCGGGCTGCCGTGACAGCCAACACGCTCTGATTTTGTCTTGTGCTGGTTTCCCGCTCAATCCGTAAATCGATACTACATGTAGTGCAAGCGTCGAACTGGAACCCCAAGATGATGTATTACAAGTATGTCATTCAATCCACTGCTCGTCCACAGGCGAGGGCCCTCAAAATGTCCGTGATTCCGCCAAATTGAGAGATGTCATCCACACCCTGTGGACTACTTAGCCACATTTAATCTCCAGCGTGTCGCCGGGATACGGCGTGTCGTGGCACTTTGAAAATGTGGCGTGGCGAACAGCTAAAATCTGCTGATGGTCAATCTCCTCCACCTCCGGACGCTGATGGAAGTAACCCGCTTGGGTTCCTTTGCTGCTGCCGCCGCCCAGCTTGGCTACACAGCCTCGGCAGTCTCCCAACAGATGGCCGCGCTGGAGCGTGATACCGGCGTCGAGCTCTTCCAGCGGTCGGCCCGCAGTGTCGTCCCTACCGAAGCTGCCGTGACCATGACCCGACATGCGTCCAAAGTGCTGACGGATGTAGAGGCCCTCATGGCGGCGGCGTCGAGGACGAACGACTCCCCCGCCCAGGAACTCCGGCTGGGCATCTTTCCGAGCCTGGCCACCTACGTTCTGCCGGACATCCTGCGAAATGAGCGTTGGAACGGGCTGGGCATCGAACTTCGTGTCTCCGTTGCTGAACCCGCCCAAACCATCCAGGGCTTGCGCAGCGGCGGCGAACTGGACGCGGCATTGGTCTACCAGGTGGGGCAATCCGGTTTGGCGTGGCCGCATTCGTTGGAGCGGCAGTGGATCGGCGACGACGACTTCCGCGTGGTGCTGCCGGCCTCATGGAAGATCCGCGAGGATGCCGAGATTGAAGCGGCCCATCTTTCGGACATGCCCTGGATCGTCCACCACCCCGGCACCAGCGATGCGTTGGTGATTGAGCGCCTCTTTGCCAGCTGCAACCTCCACCCCCGCGTGGTGGCCTACAGCGACGACTTTCACGCGAGCCTGGAGATGACCGCCGCCGGCCTGGGTGCCTCGCTGGTTCCGGAACTGGCGCTGCGGAACCGGCCACCCGGCGTCGTGGTCCTTGACGTACCGGACATCCGGCTGGCTCGAAACGTGTTCGCGCTGCTCATCAACGAAAAGCGCACAGCCCAAGTGCAGTTGTTCACGCAACTGCTTGCCGACACCCTCAGGGACACGTCGGGAAAGAGCGGTCTCCACCCCCTGAAACCCGCGCCTGTCAAGGGTCCGCAGCGACGCAGGTGAATTATCCCCAAGTGCTGGAACCCGCCCGTTGATGGGGTTAGATTGATCACATGGGCAAGGTAGCGAGCAAACATTTTGGGGAGATCGAGCTCAACCACGGGCGTGAGCATTGCTTCGTCGCCAGACATGAGCTGGCCGGCAACCAGCTGGAATTGGACCTCAACGTCACCGCGCACGATCACTTTGACGAGGCCGCCATGCGCAAGGTGGACTACCGGCTGCGCTTCCTGCCGGAGCTCGTGGACCAAGTCCGGGAAATGATCGCCGATGAGCTTGACCAGGACGGCACCAACCCCCAACAGTTCCTGCATTTCCACAGTTCACAGCTCAAGGAAGAGCAGCTTGAATCGGTCTTCGGTGTCCGCGACAAGGGCCAGCTCACCAACGACGTCTTCCTGAAGGCCCTCAAACTCGGCCACGTCGCCATCTACCCCGGCCAACCCGAGCGGTACTTTGTGTTGGATTTCACCCTCGGATCGCATTTCACGGACGAGCTTCTGGTCGTCGCCGCAGACGAAGACGGCGTGGTGGACGACGAAATCCTGTGGGAGTCGTAAACAGGCTTTACGAACTTTGTTCGCCGAAAGTGTCACCATGGCCTGTCAACGCGTGGCCCATCGTCAGGGCTGCGCAGGTATTCTCCCCGTTCCTGCCCCTCGGAGCGCTCCCGCTGGGCCTGTTGGGCGCTTTCCTCCAGCTGCTTGAGTTGGTCCTCTTGCGGGGAGGCCGGAGTTTCCTGGCCGGGCTGCTCTTCATCACCACTTTGGGATGCGCCTTCGGAGATTTTCCCGCTGAGCCGTTCACCGGCAGCGTTCAGCGTGTCCCCTTCCCCGGCTGCGTTCGCCGGACCGGCTACATGGCATTGAGATGGCGCGGCCTCCGCCGTGCTAAGAGCCTCCCGGAACAGCAGGGCCGCAGCATCCCGGTCCCCTGTTGAGTCCCCCAGCTTCTCGATGCTCAGCACGAGGTTGACGCGGACTTTGCAGTCGTCGACGCCGGGCCCGGCTTGGAGCGCTGCTTCGAAGTACCTCCGGGCGTCGTCGAACTCCCCCGCCATCGCATGCGCATCTCCGGCGGCAAACAACGCTTTGTGGGGCTCCACAACGTTCGCGATCTGAAGCCACGTGGCAACTCCGGCCAGCTTGTCCCGCTCCTTGGCGGAAAATGTCTCAGCTGCTGCACCACCCAAGGCACCCACGCTCAGGAGTTTGGCCGCTACTGCGAGCGCCACAAGGGCCGGAGGTGCGGACCACAGCGCACGCCGGAGTCGCCGTCGTCGTGCGGTGTTGCTTGTCATGGGGAGGGCTCCTTTCGTGCTGGAGTGCGGAGATTGATGAGCGCGGCAAGGTGGCGAAGGGGCTCGTGCAATGCCAGCAGGAAGGCGACCATGGCGAGCAACCAGTACAGCTCAATACGTCCAGGGGTGTCGCCGTCGGTGATGGTGAGGGCACCGGGTTGGGCTTTGCCGAGCATGTCGGACGTTGCCCCGGTGCCGTTCCGAAGTGTGTACGGAACGTGGAGTTGGTCGGCGATAGTGCGAAGTTGCCCTTCGTCGATTCGTGAAACGGCGTCGCGCGCGCTGTCTGAGCTGCGGTCCTTGAGGTAACCGGCGTCAGTGTCCGAGGTTTCCTTCATGCGCCCGCCCTGTATGGTGCCGTATCCGAGGACTGCTCCCCCGGCCACGTTGGCGGCATCCATGGCCGAGGGCCGTTCCGCGCTGGTGTTTTCGCCATCGCCGGCGTAGAAGACCAGCGCGGGGCGTCCAGGGTGCTGCTCCGTGGCTGTCGCGAGCTTTTCCTTCAGGAGTTGGCTGGCGCCGGTCACGCTGCTGCCCGTGGCATAGCGCGCGTTTTGGGGCTGGAGCGTGGTCATGGCCGTCTGCAACGCTGTGGCGTCACGGGTGAGGGGCATCCGGAGGTTGGCTTTGTTGTCGAAAGTGATCAGGGCGAACTTGGCGCCGGCAAGCTCTTTGGCTATCGCCATGACGTCCTGTGTGGCACCGGCCAGCCGCGTCTGGGTGCCGTTGTAGTCTTCCGCAGCCATGCTGGTGCTGGTGTCCACTACAAAAAACACGTCCATGTCCGACGCCGCAGTTTGCGCTTGGCCACCGGCCCAGCCAGGTCGCATGGCGGCCAGAAGCAGAAGGACGACGGCGGCACATCGGAACGCTGCCGGCCTCATGGACCGTTGTGGTTGGCTTCGTCCCCTTCGCACGCGACCCCACGGCGTGAAGGCCAATACGGTGAGGGCCAGCACTGCGACGATGGCCAACACCAGCAGGGGCCACGGAATAATGGGGGCGAAGGTCATGGCTCCATCCGCCATCCGAGCACCAGCATTCCTGTACCGGCCATCAATGCGATCCCGAGAGGCCAGGCGGGAGCGTCCGTTATCACCGCTTGGGGTGCTGCATGGTAACCAGTGGCCTCTGATTCCTGGACGCTACCGACGATGCCAGGAACGGCCTCGGCGCTGTCCACGGTGAAGTAGGCGCCCCCGGTCCGCTCTGCGGCGGCCCTGAGACGGGCACCCGGCTCATCGGGGCGGTCTCCGTAGTCCATGTCGCCGGGGTTCAAGGCATAGACCTTGATGTTTTTGGCGGCCGCCAGTGTTCCGGCTTCATCCAGGGTGAAGATCGGCTCGCCGGAAAGGAAGTTGTCAGTGGCCAAGACCACGGACCGCGAGCGCTTGGGGTCCCGGTCGTCAGGGAAGCTCTGCACGCAGGACGCCAGGCCGTCGCCGATCAGTGAGGAGCCTTCACCGTTCCACGTGCCGTCGAAAAAGGATCCCGCGCCGCTGTCCAGGGCTTCCTTGGCTTCGGCGAGTTGTTCCACGACGTAGTGGTAGTCGTCCGTGAGGGGAAATAGCTGCACGCTGCTGCTGTCGAAGATGACCATGCCGATGCGTTCGCCGTCGAATTCCTTGGCGAGTTCCTGGAACACGGTGGCTATGGCGGCGTCGGTGCTGGTCATGGAGCCGGAGACGTCGAGGCAAAGCACGATGTCCCTGTTCCGGATTTCCGGTTCCTCCGTGGTGCGCAGGATGGGCCTGGCAGCGGCTGTCGCGGTGGCGGCGAGGAACACTGCCCCGAGCACGACGGCGAGCGCCAGTCTTCTGCGGTGCCGGCGCAGCGCCCCTTGATATTCAGGCAGGTCGGTGAGCCGGTCACCGTGCGCTACGGGTCGGGTTTGTTGCGGACGACGACGGCGGCGGTACAGCCAGGCGCTGAGCACCACCGCTGCTGCGGCGAAAGGAAGGACCCACCAGTAACTTAGTTCCATTCGAGCACCACCTGGCGCGCCGTCTCTGCCGAGTGCTGCACGGAGTGGACGGGCACGGGGGCGAATTCGTTGGGATAGATTCCGGCGATTCCTTTGGTAAGTCCCTCGAGTCCTTGGTGGCGGAGCTCCTCAAGCGTCATGGACGTCACCGGTAGCCCTGTCGCTGCCCCGGCGAATTCCCGCACCAGGAAGCTGAGTCTTTGGTGGGCATCGCGCACGGGGAGGCGTCCGGCGTCGGCCTCCTCTGCTGTGGCGTTGATGGCAGTGAGGCAAGCGGAGCGCAGCGCGTCCAGGTCCGGTGTGGGCGCTCCTTGGGCGGCAGGTTCCTTGCTGCGTGTGGGGCGGAAGATCCAGGCATACCAGCCGGCAATGGCCAGCAGGATCACCAGCCCCAGCCATAGCCAGTAGGGCTGGTAGGCAAGCGGCGCGTAGAAGCCGGCGTCATCCTGCACGTGTGCCGCCTTTGGTGGCGCTTCGGGCGGTCAGCGCGCCGGAACGGTGCTTCTCCAGAAGGGCGAAGACTGCGGACAGGACGTCCAGGCTCCCGACGGTGTGCTCCTCGGCTATGCCCAGGCGACGAAAAATGCCGCTGCGGTGTTCGCCTCGTTCGACCATGGCAGCCGCATACGCCGCCCGGACCTTGCTGTCGGAGCTCAGCGGCGCTGGAATTCCCTGCCCCGTTGCCACGTCGGTGCTGTCCGGGTAGGGGCCGCCTGCCCCTGGAGCGAGCTCCGCATCCTTGATGGTGAGCCACAGTACTTCATGCCGGGCCCGAAGCCTGCGCATCAGGTCCTCCGTGCGGGCGTCCGGCATGAATTCGTCGGCAACAGCAACGATGAGAAGCCGCCCTTTGATGTACTTCAGGACGTAGTCGAGTTGCTCTGCGAGGGAGCTGGGTGGCCCATCCGAGGCTACGCTCGAATCCACCACCCGCAGCAACCGTTCCAGGTGCTCTTCGCCGCCACGGGGTGGGACGTACTGTGATGCGTCCGCGTTCCCGTGCAGAAGGCCAACGTCGTCACCGTGACGGCACGCCAAATATCCCAGAACCCCGGCTGCGTGCACGGCAATGTCCTTCTTCGGCTCACCTGACAGGGTCTCGGCGGCCATGTTCCGTCCGGTATCCACCAGCAGCAGGACAGAGTGGCGGCGTACTGCCACATAGCGCTTGACCAAGGGCGATCCGTGCCGTGCTGTCGCCTTCCAGTCGATGTCCCTGACCTCATCGCCTGGGACATACGCACGGAGTTCGTCAAAGTCCAGGCTGCGGCCTGCGAAGACCGAACCGTATTCGCCGTCGAGCAGGGCGAGGGTCCTCCGGTGGGCGAAGATGAACATCTTCGACTTAACCCGGCGAAGCAAGCTTGGCACGCGGTGTCCCCGCTACGGTGTCTGGACAGATGCCACGACGGCATCGATGACGGATTCCACCGGAATGCCTTCAACCACAGCATCGAAACCCAGGATGATGCGGTGGCGAAGAATACGGTGCGCGAGGCTTTTGACGTCCTCGGGAATGACATGGTCCCGACCCTGGATCAAAGCCAGCGCCCTTGCTGCCTGGCTGAAGGCGATGCTGGCCCGCGGGCTGGCACCGAACTCCACGAGGTTGGCAAGCTTGGGCTCCAAGTACTGCGAAGCATTGCGGGTGACATAGGCCAGACCCACGATGTATCTGACGATGGCCGGATCGATATAGACCCGCCGCACGAGTTCCTGCACCTGCACCACTGCGTTGAGCGAAGCAGCGGCGGGTGGCTTCTGATCGGTGCTGAACACGCCGGCGTCGATCCTGCGGATGACCTCCGCTTCTTCAGCCGGACTGGGATAATCCAACACGTCCTTGAGCATGAAACGGTCCATTTGCGCTTCGGGAAGGCGATACGTTCCCTCCTGCTCGATGGGATTCTGCGTGGCCAGCACGAGGAACGGTTGCGGCAAGGGGAAGGTCTCTCCACCAATGGAGGTCTGACGTTCCTGCATGGCCTCGAGCATGGCGCTCTGTGTTTTGGCGCTTGACCTGTTGATCTCGTCCAGCAACACGATATTGGCGTGGACCGGACCCAACTGGGTGACAAACGTACCCTTGGCGGCGTCGAAAATCTGCGTGCCTGCAATGTCGCTGGGCAGCAGGTCCGGGGTGCACTGGATCCGGCGGAACTCCGCACTGACCGACTCCGCGATTGCCTGGGCGGCGGTGGTCTTAGCAAGGCCGGGAACACTTTCCAGCAGCACGTGGCCGCCTGTCAACAACCCGATCACCAAGGTCTCACGCAACCTGGCCTGGCCCACCACTTTGTTCTCGAAGCTGCGAATGATGCTGCCGACGAGTTGCTGGGCACGGGCCATATCCGGTGCATCGATTCCGGCCGTGGCTGTTCTCTGTTGCACTCGTGGTCCCCTCGCTGGCGTCTTGGTCTCCCGGCAGGCAGCCGGCACGGGTGCCTGGCACAAAGTGCTTCCGCCTGCAGAGGCCACTCTATCCAAGCCCTCCCTGCTCAAGACCGCAATGGGGACCCCTCCCCATGCAGCCGTCCGAGGTCTATCCTTTTGCCATGCATCAGCTACCAGCCGCCTACCAGAACTACCTCGCCGCCCAGGACCAGCACGTCATCGACGCTGTACGGCCCATTCTCCTGCAATCAGCCGCCGACCAACGCCACGGGGTCAGGATCACCTTCAACAGGGGACCAACCGGTCATCAAGCCCACCTCGACGAGTCCATCCCTTACGGCGAGATCATCGAAGACATCGACTAAGGTTCCACGGCCCCTCACGGCTCCAGCTATCCCTTCATGGCCCCGGACAGGGCAAACGAGTTCCCCATGCCGCGGGAGACCAGGGCGTAGAGCACCAGCACCGGCACGGAGTACAGGATGGAGAATGCAGCCAGCTGGCCGTAGGCAATGGCGCCATGCTGGCCGAAGAAACTGAAAATGGACACCGCAGCCGGTTGCTTGCCCGGTGACAGCAACAGGATGAAGGGAACAAAGAAGTTTCCCCATGCCTGGATGAAGACAAAGATGAACACCACACCGAGCCCCTGTCGCATCAAAGGCAGGACGATTCTCCGCAGCGCCGCCATTGCCGACGCCCCATCCATCCAAGCCGCCTCCTCCAGCTCCAGGGGGACCGAGTCCATGAAGTTCTTGGTCATCCATATCGCCATGGGCAAAGTAGTGGTTGCCATGAAGAAGATGGTGGCCGCCATGGAATCCAGCATCTGCAGTTGGACGAACAATCCGTAGACGGGCACCATGATTGCCGTCACCGGCAACGACGTACCGAACAGGACCGTGTACATGAATGGTTTGTTGAACCGGGACTGGTACCTGGACAGGGGGTAAGCGGCGAGCACCGCAGCAATCAGGTTCACCGCGGCCGTGCCGGCGGACAATAAGAAACTGTTGGCCAACGGCTGGAACAACAGCTCCGGTGTCAGCACGGCGCTGAAGTTCGCCAGCGACGGCGCCGACGGCACCTTGGTCTGGTAGCCGGCCTGGGGATCGACGGCGGCCAGCAGCAACCACAGCAAAGGCGCCAGGAAGCAGATTCCGATGACCGCAAGGGCGATATCCGCACCCAGCTTGGCCCTGAAGCGCGAGCGGCCACCCGCCGTCGCGCCTTCCATCCTGTCCTGCGCTCGCAGGCTGCTGGTGGTCATGGGCGCTGCTCCCGCAGGAGCCGTACATAGACAGCGCCGAAAACCATGCCCAACAGGATCAGCACGGAGGCCACCGCCGTACCGTAGCCGATGTCGCCGAACTTGAATGCCTCCTGGTACGCCAACACAGGCAGCGTAGTGCTGGCGCCCGCCGGTCCGCCTGCCGTCATCACCCAGATCAGGGTGAATACGGCCAGCGTCTGGAGCGTGATCAGCATCAGGTTCGTAGCGATGCTGCTGCGGATCAACGGCAAGGTAATGAACGCGAGCCTCTGCCAGCCCCGGGCTCCGTCCATGAGTGCGGCTTCCGCGATGTCCCGGGGGACTTCCGCCAGTGCAGCCCTGTACACCAACATGGAGAAAGCGGTCCCCCGCCAGGTATTGGCAAGGATGATGGCCACGAGGGGGAACGAATACAGCCAGTCCAGGCCCTGGCCTCCGAGGAGGCCCACCACCTGGTTCAGTGTGCCATCTCGGTTGAAATAGGCGTAGGCGGCGAACGCTGCCACGATTTCCGGAAGTACCCAAGCGGCAACCACGGCCGTGCCCACCAAGGCCGAGACCGCGTTCCGGGACCGCGTCATCAGAAGCGCGATCAGCAAGCCGAGGACGTTCTGGCCAATCACCGCCGAGGCCACCACGAACACCACCGTCAGCCAGGCAGCCAGCGGGAAGGAGTTTTCGCTGAACATCCGCACATAGTTGTCCGCGCCCACCCATTGCGGATCCCTGGCAGCCTTGCCGGATAGGGCTGCGTCGGTGAAGGACGCGTAAAAGGACCAGGCCACCGGGGCCAGCAGGAAGAGCAGGAGCAGCAGAATGGAGGGGACTACCGGCAGGAACCGCAGGAAGCGGCGGATGGTCATTTCTCCAGGACCCTGTCCTCCCCCACAATCTTCCGGACGGTGGCGTCGTATTCCGCAGCAGCATCTTCAGGACTTTGCTTGCCGGTGATCACTGATTCAGTGGCCACCTGGACAGCAGTGGAAATCCTCGGGTAGTCAGCGGTGGCGGGCCTGAAATGCGTCACTGCCACCAAGTCCGAAACATCCTTCACGAACGGGTTGGCTGCCAGGTATTCAGCTTCGGAGGCTACATCCGTACGGACGGCGATCTGCGAGTTATTAATGTCATAAGACAACGCGTTCTTCTTGTTCAGTGCTGTGCTGAGGAACTGGAAGGCAAGGTCCGGATTCTTGCTTTTGACCCCCACTGCCAGCGTCCAGCCGCCTGACATGCTGACGCCACCGGGATCCTGGCCATTCCGGGTCGGGAACATCGCGACCCCCATGTCCTGCTCATAGCCGGCCCATTCGTACGCGCCGCCTTTCTGCCAGAACGACGGCGTGTAGGAACCTTCCACTGTGGCCGCCAGCTTGCCTTGGGGGAACCACTCGCCAAAGACTTTCTTCCATACGTTCGCGTCCAGCGCCTCGGCAGGACTGACAGCGAGCTTCTCGTCGTAAAGGGTCTTAAGGAAGGCCAGCGAATCCGTGAAACCTTGGGAGCCGACCACCCATTTCTTGGCTGACTCGTCATACAAAGTGCTGTCTGTCCCATAGAGGAGCTCGTAGAACCCCTGCATGACGGTGCCTTCGCCGGTACCCTTTCCCGCGTACATGTTGAATGCGATCACGTTGGGATCCGATGCTTTCACGGCACGGGCCGTTGTCAGGATGTCCTCCCAGGTCCTGGGCTGCCACGGAACGGGAATGCCGGCCTTCTGAAGGACAGCCTTGTTGTACCAGATGGCCCGGGTATCGGTGCCCAACGGCACCGCATAGATACTGCCGTCATCTGCCCGGCCGGCGGCCTTGGCTGCGTCATTGAAGTGGGACCAGTCATCCCAGTTCGCAAGGTAACTGTCCAGTTTCAGGAGGTAGCCGGCGTCGACATCCGAGCGCACCTTGAACGTGTCCTCGTAGAAAACATCCGGCGCTGTGTCCGCTGAACGCTGCGCCAACGCGAGTTTGGTCCCGTAGTCATCATCATTGGCCTGAATGGGCTGAAGCTCCACGGTTACCCCGGAGTTGGCGGCTTCGACTTCTTTCTTGGCCTCCTGCATGACGGCATCAAGGGCCGTGGACGCATCCGTTTTCTGATAGACGATCTTGAGCGTCTTATTCTCCGCGGCCTCAGGAGTGGGCGAACAGGAAGTCGCTGCCACCAGGACGGCAGCGACGGAAACCATGGCAGCAAACTTCGCTGCGGCCGGCTTCACTGCGGCAGACGTCAGACCGGCTAGCTTCATTGGGCGGCCCATGGTGCTCCAATCCTTCAAAGGTGCTGCTTACTTAGCGCTCCAGTTAATTAGCCCTCCAGCAGGAGCCGCTGTGCCCGCGGAGCCAGCATGTGCTCCAGGACGAGGCATGCCGCTCCGATGGCGCCGACGTCTTCGCCTACTCCGGTCCCTACTACTTCGAGGTCGTGGATCATACGGGCGGCGTTGTTCCTGTCCAGGAGTTCCGGAACACGTTCCAGGAAGTACGGTGACATCCGCGCCCAGAACGGACCGCCGAAGACAACCCGCTCCACATCCAAAGTGTTGGTCACCACGGAGACTGCGCGAGCGACGAGCGTTGCCGACCTATCCAGGATGGCAATAGCCTTCCGGTCGCCGGCATCAGCTTTATCGCACAACTCCGCAAAACGTTCCTGGACTTCGGGACCGTCTGCCCCTCCCCGGTGACCGTCAAGGACACCGGCGGCTTCGGCCTCTGCCACCACTACCTGTGGGATGCAGGAGGACTTAACGCATCCGTGCAGTCCGCAATCACACAGTGGACCGCCGGGGTCAACCACGATGTGGCCGATTTCGCCCGCGTTCCCGGACGTTCCCCGCACCACTTCGTCATTGAGCACAATGCCGCAGCCGATGCCTGTACCCATATACATGAAGACAAAGCTGCCGGCACCGCTGGCGCCGCCTGCCCATGTCTCGGCCACCGCTGCGCTGGTTACATCCTTGTCCACAAGGGTTTCCAGCCCGGTGGCCTCGCTCAATGCCTCGCGGATACGCACCCGGTTCCACCGCGTCAGCAGTGGCGGTTCCACCACGGAGCCCTCGTCAAGGTCAATCGGGCCGGGAACAGCAACGCCGAGCCCGGCGATCTTGGACGCATCCACGCCCGACTCTTCGATGAGGACCTTGATTTGCGCAGCGATGCTGGTGATCACTCCGGCCGGGTCTCCCCCTGGAGTTGCCATCCGAGAATGCCGGACGACGTCGCCTAGAAGGTCAAGGACCACGAAAGTAATGACAGCAGGGTCCAGATGGACGCCTACCGCATACATACCTGCGGGATTGAGGCGCAGGATGGTTCTCGGTTTGCCTGGGCCGGAGCCTTCTTTACCGGCCTCGACGATCAGCTGCTGGTCCAGGAGCCGGCGGGAAATATTGGAAATCGTCTGTGGGGAAAGTCCAACGATCTGTGCCAGTTCGACGCGGCTCAGCCCGAGCGACGAGCGACGGATCGCCTCCAGAATGACGGTCAGATTGAAGTCCCCCATACGGGGTAGATTCGTTCCGCGCCTAGGTGTCGGCTGCCGGATCTCAGTCACTGATGCCCCTCGTCATTCGGAAAAACTTCGTCGAATTTAGTCTGTGTCTGCATCGTACGATACCCACGCCCCTACGGGTACGAGCACACGCTGGCGTCGGAGTCAGGGGTTGGTAACGATGACACTGAATTCTATGCGACGGCCATTCAGACCGTGCGTTGATGACGCCAGATCAGGATTTGATGCTGCGTGTCACCGTGAACTTCGGGTTGCGGCCTTCTTCCGACGTTGACCCGATGAGCCGTTCAAGCACAGCCCGATACTGCAGGTGACTGTTGTACACAGTCCAGAGCTCCCCTCCCGGAGCAAGGACCCGCGCGGCGGCCTTAAACATCTTCAGTGCCGCGCCGGCGTGGACAGTGGCGCCCAAGTGGAAGGGCGGGTTCAGGAGGATGAGGTCTGCGCTGCCTGGTTCCAGTGTTGACATGGCGTCGTCGTGAACCACCGCAACCCGCCCTCCCAAGCCATTTGCCTCCGCAGTACCACGGGCAGAGGCTACAGCAGCTATGGACTGGTCTGTCGCAATCACTGTTGCCCCATCATGGCGTCGCGCATACATCGTGGCCAGAATCCCAGTACCACATCCAAGGTCGACTACGCGGTGGGCGGCGGGCATGCGGTCCAGGAATGTCAGCAGGAAACGCGTACCGATATCGAGGCGCGTACCGGAGAAGACAGCGCCATGGGCACTTACCGCAATCCCCAGTTCCGGCACGGGTTCGACCACCGGGAACGGCGGCGTGCCGTGAACAGTTTTGGGGTCCCTGGCTATGAGAACCCTGGACTTCTGCCGGGCAAGCTGGGGTTGGACCGAGGAGAAATACCTGTCCAGGACCGTGTTCATGCCCATCGTCATGTGCTTGACGCGGCCGCCCGCCAGCATCACCGCATCCGGCGCCGCGAACCGGGCAACGGCGTCGGCAATTTCCTCCAGTTCAGCCAGCGACTTTGGCAACTGAACAAGTACCAGGGCCGCGCTGCCCAACAACTCCTGGCCGATTTCATGCTGGGTGAAGCGGCCCTCAAGACCAGCTGCCTTGGCGTTGCGCGCCAATGCGAGGCGACCAGTGAAGAGGTCCTGGTGGACGCGCACCTGCCCGACGCCAAGCCCGGACAACGCGCCCAGCGTCAAGGCGCCGTACCGGTCTCCGACGACAACCACCGAAGCGCCCGGGTCAACAAAACCCGCGGCTGTTTCCAGCAGAAGGCGATCAGTAGCGTCGTATGCCTGCAGGTTGTCTGCTTCGACGTCGGGAAGCCTGGACAATGAGCTGAACAGGGCCTCAAGCTCCAATGCCGTCACGGTTAATGGTCTCGCTTTCATTGCGTATTTGTCTCGACTTTGGCGGCGCCTTGGAGGAACCCTGAGGGTGCACCATACAAACACCTGTTTGTCTCGTTGGAGACTGCAACTATCCCGGCAGCGCAGGCACACGTCACGGCGAATCCTCGGAGCCAGGCACCGGGACTACCTATCATTCGGCTCCCCCTCCCCTGCGAGAAGCCATGAGTGTCAATGTTGTCACGAACCTCGAAGTAAAGTCCCACAACTCTCCCGATGAAACACGCCGACCGGACAAAACCGTGCTGGACCTCGTCACCGGGTCACAACGCCAGGGTGGTAGGCGATCAACCGTTCCAAGGCGTTGAGTTCGTCAGCGGCGCCGAATTTGCGCGACCTCCGGGTTAGCAGACTCCGGCTGAGGGGCAAACAAAAGGACCCCGCTCGAATGAGCGGGGTCCTTTTCCGAAGTGGAGCTGAGGGGACTCGAACCCCTGACCCCCTGCATGCCATGCAGGTGCGCTACCAGCTGCGCCACAGCCCCGGATTTGCTGACTTAGCGGGGAAGTATTTCCCTTCCCGGCGAAGCAACTCGTCAATAGTAACCACAATCCACCGAGAAGCGAAATCGCCCGAAGGTGAAGTGCATCACGCACTCGGCAGCCGAGGTGCGTTGGACGAATCCACCGCACCTCCCCCCAAGCCGGCTGCCGGGGAGTCAGTGCTCGAATACTGCTGCTCCAGTTGAAGTCTAGAATCCGTGGGCCAATAAACCAAACCGTTCAGCCGGTTTATTCATGTCCGCTGGATGATAGCGTTGTGGGGTCTCAGCGGCGGCCCGAGCGCCGCGCGTCCGGCACCACCCGAGAGGTTCCATCCACCCATGCAGCAACGTGCGAAAGAAACCCGGCTTGCCGTCATTGAAGGTGCTGCGCGGGTCTTCGCGGAGATTGGGTATGGGAACGCCAGTTTGGCCGACATTACCAAGCGCGCCGCCGTGACGAAGGGCGCCCTGTACTTCCACTTCACGTCCAAGCGCGAACTCGCCTTGGCCGTGATCGAAGAACAGCACGCAATAGTATTGGCGGCCGGGTCACAGATAGCCGCATCGGACATTCCCGCCCTGGAGAAAATCGTCCGGCTTTGCAGAATGTTCGGCCAGCAACTGCTGGACGAACCGATCGTCCAAGGCGGGATCCGCCTCACCTTTGAAGCATCCGCATTTCAAGCTGACGTATCCGGTCCATACCAAGACTGGATCAATACTGCGGAGCAACTGCTGATCCAAGCCCAAACGGATGGCGCCGTGAGGCCTGACCTCGATCCGGCAGCGTTCGCCCGCTTTCTGATTGCATCCTTCACCGGCGTCCAGATGGTTTCCGAGGTCTTGAGTTCACGTGAAGACGTCATGCTACGGATCGAACAAATGTGGGCATTCATGCTGCCGGCCCTGATATCCCGCCCGGTCAGCTAAGACCGCATCGGTTGCCACACCCCGGATACGGGAAAAGGTCCTGCTTTCCGTGAGGAAAGCAGGACCTTCTTTGGTGGAGCTGAGGGGACTCGAACCCCTGACCCCCTGCATGCCATGCAGGTGCGCTACCAGCTGCGCCACAGCCCCATATTTTCGCTGCTTCGCGTTCAGCATTTCCAGCTATCCGCGCCGAAGCAACTCAAATATCTTAGAACAGCATTTCCGAAAATTCCAAATCGGGCATATTCGGTCGCCGTCCGTTGCTAGTGCTCGGAATCCTCTGCTGAAACAGCCTTGGCAGAAGCGTCATCCCCCAACTCGAGGTCCACCACCGGGCAGTCCTTCCACAGTCGCTCCAGGGCGTAGAACACCCGATCCTCGGCGTGCTGGACGTGGATCACGATGTCGGCGTAGTCCAGCAGGACCCAGCGGCCTTCAGAGCGTCCCTCACGGCGAACGGGGCGGAGGTCCTGCTTCAGCAGTTCTTCCTCGATGCCATCGACGATTGCGTTGACCTGGCGCTCGGTGGGAGCCGAAGCAATCAGGAAGATGTCAGTAAGGGCCAAACGCTCGCTGACATCCAGGGCAACGATATCCTCGGCGAGTTTGTCCGCCGCTGCACGCGCGGCGTGACGGGCGAGGGTGATGGATTGTTCATGTGCAGACACGGGGACTCCTTGTTGTGGCCTGTGGCCGATGTGTGGCGTGAGCCGTAAATTGAGCGGAACTAGCCGCTGGTGATCATGATGATGCCGACAATGAGCGCAACCAAGCCCAATGCCAGAACGCCGAACTGCAGCAGCCTGTTGCGTTGCGCCCTGGCCAGTCCTGCCGTGTTGACGTCCAAAGGGTCCAGCCCATAGGCCGCACTGGCAGAGACCGGCGGCCTCTGCTCTTCCTCGCCCGGTTCAGCCAGTGCAACGGGCTTCTTCCTGGCGGACCTGGCAACCGCTTCCGCCCGGGCAAGAACCCCGGCCCGCCCTCGTGAGCCCGGCTTCTTTCCCTGAGGCTGCCCGCCGTCAAGCTTGGGGCCGGCGGAGGTGATCAACGGAACGAAGGTGGTACTGGGTCGCTTCATTACCGGCCGTTCAACACCCGGAACCTTGACGAACTCCAAAGGAGTCACCATCGCCAGGTTGTTGGCTGTGGAAGGACCTGCGGTGGCGGCTGGAGATTTACCGTTATCGGCCGGCTTGGCCTCCGTGGACGCCTTGCCCTGCTCAGCTTGGTGTTGCTCGGCAAGTTTTTGCTTGGCGGCTGCACGCTTGTTCAACACTGCCGCGCGTTCTGCCAGGGCGATCTGTTCCGCCAGCACCGCCGGATCAACGGCCAACGGATCCTGCTCGGCAATATGTTCCAGCTTGGCGGTCTGGTTTTGAACCTGGGCCGCTATCAACTCCCGGACCGCCAGCGCCTGCTCCACTGACATTTCGGACTCCGCAGGGCCGCCGGGAACTTTGTCCGTTGCGGCGATCTTGTCCTTGGAAGGGTCCTTGGCGGCCTCGGACTTTGAAGCGTCCTTGTTCTTGGAAGAGTCCTTGGCGGCCTCGGACTGTGAAGCGTCCGGGGTGGCACCGGCCGCTGGAACGATCGGGTTCATGGACGTGGCAACTTCAGCCTGGAGTTGCTGCAGACGAAGTTGTCGACGAGTGGGGGGCCCACCTCCGGAGAGTTGCTCTTCCTTGTCTGCAAGCTCCTTGATGGTCCGCAGGGCAGCACGATCGCGGGCCCTGACCTGCGAGGATCTCTCCTGCGCGGCGGTTCCTACGGCGTCTACCGGTCCATCCGCGACCCGACGGTTACGGCCTGTGGGACGGTCCGTTTCACCGGCAGTATCGGCATTTGCGGGCGCGTCCGGTTCCACTTTGGCGTCCGGCTGCGCCTCGGGGTGCTCTTCCCGGGCACGGCGAAGCTCGCGCCTGCTGCGGATGGGTCGCTGTTCCTGGCTGCTCATTCAAAACTCATTCAGTACGTGCTTGGTCGTCTGATCCGGACAGTGCGGGCGTCAGCTCTCCTGCCACAGGATGCGCCGCGTACAGTCCATATTTCGCGATGTATTGCACCACTCCATCAGGCACCAGGTACCAGACGGGGTTCCCTGCACCTACGCGGGTCCGGCAATCCGTGGAGGAAATCGCCATGGCAGGGACCTCCAGCAAACTGACGTCATCGGTCCGTCCAAGATCATTGAGTTCATGTCCAGGGCGGGTCACGCCGACGAAATGCGCCAAGGACCATAGCTCGTCCACGTCCTTCCAGGACAGGATCTGCGCCAAGGCGTCCGCGCCGGTGATGAAGAAGAGGTCTGCGTCGGGCCGCTGCGCCCGGAGATCGCGGAGCGTGTCGATGGTAAAGGTGGGCCCTGGCCGGTCAACGTCCACCCGGCTGACGGTGAACCTTGGATTCGAAGCCGTGGCAATCACCGTCATCAGGTACCGGTGCTCCGGCTCGCTGACCAGCTTGTGCGACTTCTGCCAAGGTTGGCCCGTGGGCACGAATACCACTTCATCGAGGCCGAACTTGGCTGCGACTTCGCTTGCAGCCACAAGGTGGCCATGATGGATTGGATCAAAGGTTCCACCCATCACGCCCAGCCGAAGCCTGCGCCCCGACTCCCCACGCGGTGTTGCGGCGATAATGTTAGTGGCCCTGCCCGTGGGTGTGCTTGTTGGGGTGCTGGCGGTGCGGATCGGAGTGCTCTTCAACGGCCTCGTGGCGGTTACCCAGGTTGGTGTAGGAGAGGGTGACGAACATGAGGACAAGCAGGAAAGCGAACATCACGATGCCGAAGACCCACGGCTCAGCCCACAGCGGCGCGAGTTCCTCGTGTCCGCCTTCCGTTTGGGCGGCAATGGACGTGGCGATCTGCTGAAACAGCATCTTCTCCCCTAGTTGGTTCTGAAATGTTTTGCACGGCAGGACTCCCCACCGTTCCGGACTTCTGTTCTATGTTACAGCGTTGCTAGCTGCGGACTTGGCCTTCACCCTGGACGATCCACTTGGTGGTGGTCAGCTCCGTCAGCCCCATGGGACCTCGTGCGTGCAGCTTCTGCGTCGAAATACCCACTTCGGCGCCGAGGCCCAGTTCACCGCCGTCGGTAAACCGTGTGGACGCGTTGACGATCACCGCGGCGGAATCAATCTCGGCAATGAACTTCTCGGCGTTGGCCAAGTTGTTCGTAAGGATCGCCTCCGTGTGCCCGGTGGTCCACGTCCGGATGTGCTTAACGGCATCATCCAGGGTGTCCACCATGGCCACCGCAAGGTCAAGGTCCATGTATTCGGTGGCCCAGTCCTCATCATCTGCCGGAACGGTGTCCACGTCATTGCCCAAGGCGGCAGCGATCCTTTCATCCACGTGGAGGGTGACCCCGGCCGCCCGCAAGGCGGCGGCAACGGCCGGCAGCACTGTGGAGCCGGAATGAACCAAAAGCGTCTCGACTGTGTTGCAGACGCTCGGACGCTGGGTCTTGGCGTTGAGGAGAATCTCCACTGCCATCTCTTCGCCCGCGGACTCGTCAATGAAGATATGGACGTTTCCTTCGCCAGTCTCGATGACAGGGACAGACGAGCTGGTCACCACAGTCTGGATGAGGTCGCGTCCGCCACGGGGAATGAGGACATCCACGCGTCCCCGGGCGCGCATCAGGACGTTTGCGCCTTCGCGGCCGTACTGATCCACTGTCTGAACAGCGTCGGCAGGCAGGCCGACGGAATCGAGCGCTTCGCGAAGGATCTGCACCAATGCCTCGTTGGTGTTGGCTGCGGCAGACCCACCGCGGAGGATCACGGCATTGCCACTCTTCAGGGCCAAGCCGGCGATGTCCACCGTGACGTTCGGGCGGGCTTCATAGATTGCCGCCACTACACCCATGGGCACATTGACCTGGCGCAGGCGAAGACCATTGGGGAGGGTTTGCCCCCGGACGACGTTTCCCACGGGGTCAGGCAGGCCCGCCAGGTTCTCCAACGCTGCAACAAGGCCGTCGATGCGGGCGGGAGTCAGTGTGAGGCGGTCAAGAAGCGCCGCAGAGGTGCCATTGGCGCGTCCTACGGCCACGTCCTTGGAGTTGGCCTCAAGTATGTGCTTCCGGTTCTCGACCAAGGCTGTTCCGATGGCGCGCAGTGCACGGTCCTTCCATGCACGGTTTGCCTGTCCCATGCGGCGGGCAGCTTTGCGGGAACGGTCGGCAATGGCATGAACCGCGGCTTCGACATCCTCAGCGGACAGTGGAACGCCGCCTGCCGCAGGGTTCTCCGGCGCCTGGCCGGGGGCACCGGACACGTCGGAGATCACAGGGGCGTCAGGAGTCAGCGCTTCAGTCATGCTCCAAGTTTAGATGAGCGGGACGACCGCAGGAGTACCAGATCGTCAACATGAACAACTTCGCGGTCATAGCCCCTGCCCAGTGCCTGGCCGAGCTCCTGGGTAGTGCGGCCCAGCATGCGCGGGAGTTCGTCAGAAGAGTAGTTCACCAACCCACGCGCCACAACGGTTCCGTCGTGGGCAATCATCTCAACGGGATCGCCGGCTTCGAAGTCACCGCTGACATCCGAAATACCTGCAGGAAGGAGTGACCTGTGCCGGTCGCGCACGGCTTTCACCGCGCCGTCGTCGAGCATCAACCGTCCGTGAACCGTTGCCAGGTGAGCCAGCCACAACAGACGGACAGGCTTGCGGTTGCCGTTCACGGCGAACCAGGTGCCCACGTCCTCCCCCGCCAGGGCAGCGGCAGCGTTGGCAGTTGACGTGACCAAGGCGTGAATACCCGAGCCGGCGGCGATGGATGCCGCTTCCACCTTGGTCATCATGCCACCGGTTCCGACGCCGGCCTTGCCTGCCTTGCCGATGGTCACGTCCTCAAGGTCCTGCGGACCGCGGACCAACGGTATGCGCTTGGCACCCTGGGACGGCGGGCCGTCATAGAGGGCGTCGACGTCGGAGAGCAGCACGAGCGCATCGGCGCGGACCAAGTGTGCCACCAAGGCAGCGAGCCGGTCGTTGTCGCCGAAGCGGATCTCGTGCGTTGCCACGGTGTCGTTCTCATTGACCACCGGCACCACACCGAGATTGAGCAGCCGGTCCAAGGCACGGAAGGCGTTGGTGTGCTGCGTGCGCCGCATGAGGTCATCGGCAGTCAGCAGGACCTGGCTGACCGTGACGCCGTGGGCACTGAACGCCTGGGTATAACGCGCCATGAGGAGTCCCTGGCCAACGCTTGCTGCGGCCTGCTGGGTTGCAAGGTCCTTGGGCCGTTTCGCCAGGCCCAGCGGAGCCAAGCCTGCAGCGATGGCACCGGAGGACACCAGAATGATTTCGGTGCCGGCATTCCGCTTGTCGGCGAGGGCATCCACCAGTCCGGCAAGGGACTTCTCGGAGATGCCACCTTTGATGCTGGTCAGCGAGGAAGACCCCACCTTGACCACAATCCGCTTTGCGGTGGCGAGGGCCTGGCGTTCCAGGCCCTCAGCCGTTGTCGGAGCGTTGATGGTCCTAGTCGTCATCACCGGAGTCCAGGGTGCTTTCCCTCACGGTCTGCGCACGGCGGCCGCTGACGGATTCAGTCCAGATGCCCGCCTTGCGTTCGGCTTCGAGCTCGGCGCGCGCGGCTGCCTTGGCTTCGCGGCGCTCGATCTGTTCGTCACGCTTTTGCGAACGCGTCGGACGGTCACCGATGTCCGCAACACGGATGTCGGTGCCTCGCGGTGTCGCCAGAAGTTCAGCACCAGCCATCATGGTGGGCTCCCAGTCGAAGACCACGCCGTCGTCTTCGCCGATGACAACGGTATCTCCGGGCTTGGCGCCAACCTTGAAGAGCTCGGTTTCGACACCCAGCTTGGCCAGGCGGTCGGCGAGGTAGCCAATGGCTTCCTCGTTGGTGAAGTCCGTCTGCTTGACCCATCGGACAGGCTTTTCGCCCAGAACGCGGAACAGCGGCTCAAGGTTCTTTTCCTCGCGGCGGATCTTGAAACCGGACTCGTTGACTGCCCTCGGACGCAGGACGGGCGCGGCAACCTTCGGAGGAGCAATCGCTACTGCGTCGCGCGCTGCCTTGACGATCTCCGCCATGGCAAAGCCCAGCTGACGCAGGCCCTCATGGCTGGTGGCTGACACTTCGAAGACCCGGTATCCGCGTGCTTCCAGGTCCGGACGAACGAATTCGGCCATGTCCTTGCCATCGGGGAGATCCACCTTGTTAAGGACAACGAGCTTGGGACGTTCGTTCAGCGGAACAACCTCACCGTCAACACCGGCGTAGCTCATGTCAACCGCGTATTTCTCCAGTTCGGCCTCAATGATGGCGAGGTCGGACAGGGGGTCGCGGTCAGATTCGAGCGTTCCGCAGTCCAGGACATGCACCAGCGCGGCGCAGCGCTCAACGTGGCGGAGGAAGTTGTGGCCAAGGCCCTTGCCTTCACTGGCGCCCTCGATCAGGCCCGGGACGTCGGCAATAGTGAAGCGGACTTCGCCGGCCTGAACCACACCAAGGTTGGGGATGAGGGTGGTGAAAGGGTAATCGGCGATCTTCGGCCGGGCGGCAGACATGGCAGCGATGAGGCTGGATTTACCGGCAGAGGGGAAACCAACCAACGCAATATCTGCGATGGACTTAAGTTCCAGGACAATGTCGCTGGATTCACCTTCGATGCCCAGCAGGGCAAAGCCCGGGGCGCGGCGCTTTTGCGATGAAAGGGAAGCATTGCCCAAGCCGCCCTGGCCACCGGCGGCTGCGATGAATTCGGTACCCTCGCCAACGAGGTCGGCCAGGACTTCGCCGTCCTTGGTCTTCACTACTGTGCCGTCAGGGACCGGAAGAATCAGTGTCTCGCCGTTCTTGCCACCACGCCAGTCGCCCATGCCCGGGCCACCGTTGGTGGCGTGGCGGTGGGGAGCGTGGTGGTAGTCCAGCAGCGTTGTGGTCTGGGCAGATACCCGCAGGATGACATCGCCACCGTTACCGCCGTTACCCCCATCGGGGCCGCCAAGCGGCTTGAACTTTTCCCGCTTTACGGAGACACAGCCGTGGCCGCCGGTTCCGCCGGATACGTGCAGGACTACCCGGTCTACAAAGCTCGCCACGTGGATCTCCTCAGTTGCTGTCTTACAGCGTTTGTTGCTGTTGCCAGCGCTGTTGCAAAACCAGCGCGCCTGTGGGCGCCCCAGTCGATTGTAATGCGGTTAAAAGAACGGTGGAGCGGGCCGATTGGCCCGCTCCACCGGTTCAGAACTTGTTGTTACTCTGCAGCTGCAGCAGCAACGATGTTCACTACGCGACGTCCGCGGCGAGTACCAAACTCAACCGCACCGGCCTGCAGGGCGAACAGGGTGTCGTCGCCACCGCGACCGACGCCTGCACCCGGGTGGAAGTGGGTTCCACGCTGGCGAACGATGATTTCGCCTGCGGAAACTACCTGACCACCGAAGCGCTTTACGCCCAGGTACTGAGCGTTGGAGTCACGACCGTTGCGAGTGGAACTCGCGCCTTTTTTGTGTGCCATGTGAAATGCCTGCCTCTAAATTTCTGGGGAAACTGAAAAACCTGAACAGCGGGTAACGAAAGTTACGCGATGCTGGTGATCTTGATCTTGGTCAGTTCCTGACGGTGACCCTGACGCTTCCGGTAGCCGGTCTTGTTCTTGAACTTCTGGATGACGATCTTCGGACCACGGAGGTCCTCGAGGATCTCAGCCGTGACCTTGACGTTGGCCAGTTCCGCAGCTGCGGAGGTGACCTTGTCGCCGTCAACCAGGAGCAAGGCGGGCAGCTCAAGCGTGCTGCCGGCTCCACCGGGGACGCGGTTAAGCGTTACGTAGTCTCCAACGGAAACTTTTTCTTGGCGGCCGCCTGCGCGGACAATCGCGTACACCACTTGGGTACTCACTTCTCTCGACGTTTATAACTAAATTTGCGTGCGGAACCTTGAACCGGAATCAGGCCTGGTTCGCGCTGTGCCTCAACGCCGTGGACCTCTGATCGAAGTCCGCGAGTCATCCCATGAACAATTCCAAGGGGCATAACCCAAGTGTTGGCGTAAGCACCGAAGATCAAGATTACGCTAGTTTGACCTTCAGCTGCAAATGAGGCCGGGTCCGGAGGCTACCGCGTGACTTGCGTCACCAGTTGTAACGGACTCTCCCGGCACCGTGCCCATACAGCCTACAGGGTTTGGGCACAATTAACGCGATTAAGCCCGCGACGCGCGGTAGTGCCGGCTTATCCGGACGCTGAAAGATCCAGGAATCGGGCTACGCGTGAAGCCGTGGAGCATCGAAAAACGCTGTTTCATAGCGGCAGGACTGGGCGAAGGCCTCCACCATGGCGGCCCTTTCCCTCTCGGAAGCTGCCATCGCAGCGCCATCAGTGAAGTTGATCGCATTCCTGGTAGCGGCAGCGAAATCCTCGTCCGCGTACGTCGTGAGCCACGCCGCATAAGGGTGCTCCGTTGGAGCCCCTGCTTCCACGTACGCTGAATGGAGCTGCTGGCCCACTTCTGCGTACAGCCAGTAGCAAGGCAAGATTGCCGCGAGCACCACCGCATAACTACCGGAAGCCGAAGACGCCAGCAGATGGTCCACGTACGACTTCGTGACGGGACCGGTGGCCGTTGACGCCTCCCGGGTGCTCAACCAGTTCCGGTGAAGCTCCGATTCGACCTCAAGGCACTGCTGTGACGCTTTGGCCCAGAACAGCTGTTCCTCCTCACTGGGAGCAAGGGCGCCAGCGCGGGCCAGGACCCTGGAGTACCCATTGAGGTAAATGGCGTCTTGGGCAAGGTAGTAGTTGAAGGCGGCTTCCGGAAGGCTGCCGGATTGCAAGCCGTCAATGAAGCTGAGCTTGTAGATTGCTTCAAGCTCCGGGGTCGCTTCCTTCCATAGCACCGACGCGAAATCTCCCGGCCTCGGGCCCGCATGGTGGTGGAAGTGGTGCACTGGTCCGCTTCCGTGGCCTACTTCGAGAATGTCGGAATGCGTCAACGCCTCGATCAACCATGGCTTCACCTCACGCAATGACGCCTCCCAGTCACCGGTACGGGCCTGCGCAGTGGCCAGGGCCGAGGACAGGGAACAGCCCGTGCCGTGACTGTTTGCCGTCTCCACCCGCGGACCAGGCACCTCGATGACGTCCTGCCGCAACAACCCGCTGGTGTTCACCAGCGCATCAGGGCATTCGGAACCGGCCAGATGACCACCCTTGACCAGCACGGTGTTGCCGCACTCAGCGGCCAGCCGCTTGCCCTGATCCAACGCCGAGGGCCAGTCAGCGGCCTCCGGCTCCCCCAGCAGCATGGCAAGTTCGGGCAGGTTAGGCGTGATCAGGTCTGCCAGCGGCAGGAGCTGGCGCAGGGCCTTCCCGGCGGACTCCCGCAGGAGGCGGTCACCGCTGGTGGCGACCATCACCGGGTCAAGGACCACGACGGCGGGACGCACCGCTTCGAGCCAGCCGCGGACTTCGTGGATCACGGCCGCGTCACCAAGCATCCCGATTTTGACTGCATCGATGGCAATATCATTGCTGATTGCCTCCAGTTGCTGGCGCAGGAACTCCACCGGAGGAACATGGACAGCACGGACTCCCACAGTGTTCTGCGCAGTCAGGGCGGTGATGGCTGCCATGCCGTAACCGCCATGGGCTGCGATGCTCTTCAGATCAGCCTGGATACCTGCGCCGCCGGATGGGTCCGAGCCTGCGATGCTCAGTACCCGCGGTATTTGCCGGCCGGAAACGGCCAACGGGTAGACGGGAGAATACGACGTTGAAGTCATGGGGACATCCCTTCGCCGGTGCTAACCGGACAGGTTCAACGGGTCTGGATCTCAGCCTGGCCCAACGCCCGGCACCCCGTGTCAGTCCCCAAGCGTAGCCGGGAAGGGCCCGGTCCCGGGAACCGTGCCACGCCAATGGCCGGATATGACTGTCAATGCCTTCATGCACCCGGCCAACGCATTCGCGAAGCCGGGCTTGCAGTGGACAGCAAAGGGCCCTGCACCACCCGCCTGTGGCGGATCGTGCAGGGCCCTCATGCTTGGGTTTCCTTGCCCGTGCTAGAGCTCGGAAGCCGGTACCCCAACCCCCAGGATAATGGGCTCCTCGGACGCTGCCTTCTTGGCCGGTTCCACGGGTGCTTTGGCCTCGTGTGCCGTTCCTTGACCAACCGAGGCAGTCACCTCATGGTGCTCGACGCTTGTTTCGTTAGCCGCACCTTGCGCCCTGCTCGCGCTGCGGTTGCGGCGGCCACGGCGGGCCCGCGAGGCGGGAACAGCTTCGGGATCCGCTTCGACGGCCTTCGGAGCAAACAGCGCTTCGGGCTTTTCCTCAGGAGCTGCGCCAAGGTGGGAGAACGCTTCAGCCAGGAGATCAAGGCTCATGGCAGGCTTTGCGGCCGGCGGTTCTTCGTGGTGTTCACCGAACGGCAAGGCAACTTCCTCCCCACCGAAACGCAGGACCGGCGTGGACCTGCCTTCGCGAACTGCGGCTTCCTCTGCCTCGGCGGGCGCCACGGACTGAGCGGCAGACTCCTGCTGTCCAGCTGCCCGTGCCTGTTCTTCTGCACGGTGGACTTCGTCGTCGTGCAGGTGCGCGGCATGGGCGGCAGCGGCAATCGTGGCCAACGCAGCCCTGGTCGCCTCGGCCTTGGCCTGCTTCGCCGGATCCTGGGGCTCAGCGGGAGCAGCCGGCGCAGCCGGCGTCGACGTGGTGGTGTGGACCTGCGCGGACGCTTCGGCAACGGGCTGTCCCCCGCCCTTGCCCCGGCGACGCTTGCGTTCCGTGCGGGCAGCAGGCTGCTGGGTCTCCGTGTGGGGGCGGTGGTGTTCGGCGGCCACGACGTTGGCGCGGCGGTGCTCCACAGGTTCATCGTGCGTCACGACGCCCCGGCCGGCACAATGCTCGCACTGCTCACCGAAGACCTCCAAGAGGCCGGTGCCCATGCGCTTACGGGTCATCTGGACGAGGCCCAGCGACGTCACTTCAGCCACTTGGTGCTTGGTGCGGTCGCGGCCAAGGCATTCCACCATGCGCCGGAGGACGAGGTCGCGGTTTGATTCAAGGACCATGTCGATGAAGTCGATGACGATGATGCCACCGATATCACGCAGCCGGAGCTGGCGAACTACTTCCTCGGCCGCTTCAAGGTTGTTCTTGGTGACCGTCTCCTCAAGGTTTCCGCCACTGCCGGTGAACTTGCCGGTGTTAACGTCCACTACGGTCATGGCTTCGGTGCGGTCGATGACCAACGAGCCACCTGACGGGAGGAAGACCTTCCGTTCCAGCGCCTTGTGGATCTGCTCGTCGATGCGCCACGCAGAGAAGATGTCCTGGTCCTTGGTCCACTTTTCAAGGCGGCCCACCAGATCTGGGGCGACGTAGGTCACGTAGGCTTCAATGGTGTCCCAGGCGTCGTCGCCGGAGACGATCAGCTTGGAGAAGTCCTCGTTGAAGACATCGCGGACAACCTTGATGGTCAGGTCCGGTTCGCCGTACAGCAGTTCCGGAGCCAGCACCTTGGTCGAGGAAGCCTGCCCCTCGATGCCTTCCCACTGCGCGCGGAGGCGGTTGATATCGTGCGTCAGCTCTTCCTCCGACGCTCCTTCTGCGGCCGTGCGGACAATAACACCGGCGTTTTCCGGCAAACGATCCTTCAGGATCCGCTTGAGGCGGTTACGTTCGACGTCCGGCAACTTGCGGGAGATGCCGGTCATGGAACCGCCCGGCACGTACACAAGGTAGCGGCCCGGCAGGGAAATCTGGCTGGTGAGGCGGGCACCCTTGTGACCCACGGGGTCCTTGGTGACCTGGACCAGGACGGAGTCGCCGGACTTCAGGGCGTTCTCGATCCGGCGCGGCTGGCCTTCGAGGTTGACCGCGTCCCAGTTGACTTCACCGGCGTACAACACTGCGTTTCGGCCGCGTCCGATGTCCACGAACGCCGCCTCCATGGACGGAAGGACGTTCTGGACTTTGCCCAGGTAAACGTTGCCGATCAAGGAGTCCTGCTGGGTCTTGGAAACGAAGTGCTCAGCCAGCACACCGTCTTCCAGGACACCAATCTGTATTCTGTCGTCGCGCTGGCGGACGATCATCTGGCGGTCCACCGACTCGCGGCGGGCCAGGAACTCGGCCTCGGTGATGACTTGGCGGCGGCGTCCGGTCTCGCGGGATTCCCGACGACGCTGCTTCTTGGCCTCAAGCCTGGTGGAGCCCTTGACGCTGGTTACGCGGTTGGACGGGGCTGTCTCCGTCACAGGGCGGGGAGCACGGACGCGGGTCACCGTGTTGGGCGGATCGTCGTCCGACCCTCCGGTCAATTCAAGATCCTGGTCGCCACGGCGGCGGCGACGGCGACGGCGTGACGTCACGCCTTCATCGAGGGCTTCGGTCGCTGGAGCTTCCTCGTCCTCGGATTCGCTGCCATCTTCGGCTTCGTTCTCTTCGCGCTCGGTTCCGCGACGTCCCCGGCGGCCACGGCTCCGACGACGACGCCGGCTGCCGGCATCGTCCAACTCACCTTCAGCGCCGGATTCGGTTTCCGCTTCCGGTTCCTCGTCTTTTTCTTCGACGGCCGCAACGCGCGGGACCGTGGTGAGGTCCGGGGCCTGGAAAATCATGGATGTGATGGAAACAGGCTCCATGAACAGGGACGTGGACGCAGCGGGAGCAGCGTCGTCCTCCGCCCCTTCGGCCTCCGCTTCTTCGGACGCGGGCTCTTCAGCGGCTACCGCAGCAACAGGGGACACGGGCCGGGTGGGTGCATCCGGCGTCGTGGTTTCTGCGGCGGCAGGCTCTTCTACCGGCTCGGCCTTGGGCTTGGCAGCACGACGACGGCGGACCGGCTTTTCAGGGGCAGGCTCGGCTGCAGCTTCGGGCTGGCTCTCCACGGCAGCTTCAGGCGCCGCAGTGGCGTCGTCACCCAAACCGGGCAGCGGCTCAGCAGGCTCTGCCTTCTTGCGGGACCGGGTACGGCGCACTGGTGCTGCTGGGGCTTCGGTTGTTTCAACAGCGGACGCTTCTGCGGCTGGCGACTCTACCTCTGCGGCAACCTTGGGCGCAGCCTTGCGCCGGGTCCGGGTGGCTTTTTTTGGCGCTTCCGCGGCTTCCGCGGGAGCTGCCTCGTCATTAACGGCTACAACTTGGTCATTATCCATATGTGGCAACACTCCTGCCCCAGCGACACCGCCACATCCGGCGCCCAGTGGGGCAAATATTGTCAAAACCCGCAGGCGTTGACAGAAGTCGGTAGTATGCCTTCCGGTTCGCACCATCATTGGGGTGCGGCAGCCCTGGAAGGCCGGCGGCTTTATTCTGAAACCCGTTGTTCTGCTGCCACAACCAGGTGCCGTCCATTGTCATGGCGGGCCTACCGGGGATCACGTGATCCAGGCATGCCCAGCTCATACTGGCGGTCTTGGGAACAAAGTCACCGGACCGGATTCCGAATGTGGATCGGCTTCCAGCCATGTTCATTCTCTCACACCCCTGAACATTCCCGAGGTAAGCCGCTGTGTCGTGCAGTGCCCGGGAGGACCGGAGCTAACGAGAAGCTGGGGGCAGCGCCCAGCCTCCGGCGTTACAATCCTCCCAAGAGCCGTTACCGGCAAGGCCGGGCCACTTGTTGAAAAGGACTACATCCGCGATGCCGAGCACAGCCAAGGGAAACCTGGCCAACCAAGCCACAAACCGCGTGGAGGATCTGCCCACCCAACCAGGTACCCGGCAGGATTCCCTTCCAATGACGGTCCGGGACAAACCTTTCGCCTGGATCCTGCTGATCACCGGTGTCATCGGGTGGCTGGCGTCCGGCGCACTGGTCCTTGAGAAACTTGAGGTCCTCAAGGATCCCAACCACGTGACCGTGTGTGATGTGAACCCCTGGGTTTCCTGTGGTGCCGTGATGCAGACACCGCAAAGTTCCGTGTTCGGGTTCCCCAATATGTTCATTGGCATCGTTGCCTTTGCCGTCATCATCACAACGGCCATGGGCATTCTTGCGGGCGCCAAGTTCTCAAGGGGCTACTGGTTGGGCCTCCAGGGAGGCGTAACCCTCGGCTTCGCCTTCGTTGTCTGGCTGTGGTCACAAGCCCTCTACGCCATCCACGTACTGTGCCCGTTCTGCATGGTGGTGTGGGCAGCCATGATCCCGTTGTTCGTATGGGTGACCATCCGTAACATCACCCAGGGAGTCATCAAGGCACCACCGGCCCTGGCCAAGCTGCTGGGCGAGTCCGGCTGGATCATCGTGGCTCTGCTGTACGTTGCCGTCATCGCCACCATCTTCTTCTCGTTCATGCACATCTTCGTGGGTTCCTCCGCTTAGGAACAACCCCTCCCGGGATAACAGGAAAGGCCAATGTTCGTGATGAACATTGGCCTTTCCTGTAGTTTCGGTGCAGCGTTATCAGCCAGCGAACCAGATGTTGATCTCACGTTCAGCGGATTCAACGGAATCCGAGCCGTGAACCAGGTTCTGCTGGACTGCCAGGCCCCAGTCCCGGCCGAAGTCGCCGCGGATGGTGCCCGGTGCCGCCGTCGTGGGATCGGTGGTTCCGGCCAGTGAACGGAAGCCCTCGATCACGCGGTGGCCCTCGAAGACTGCCGCGATGACCGGTCCGCTCAGCATGAACTCAACCAAGGGCTCGTAGAACGGCTTGCCCACGTGTTCCTCGTAGTGCTGCTCCAGCAGTTCGCGGGTGGCGTTGACCTTCTTCAGCTCCGCCAGGGTGTATCCCTTGGCCTCGATCCGGGCGAGGATGCTGCCGCTCAGGTTGCGGGCGACGCCGTCGGGCTTGACCAGGACAAGGGTCCGTTCAATGCTCACAGTTGCTCCAATGTGGTTGGTCGGTGGTTTTCCCAGCCAGTTTACGGGGTTTGCGGCTCTGCTTCGTCACCGTGTGCTGCATCCCATTCCGCCTGTTCACGGTCGCGCTGGGCAACTTCGCGGTCGATCCTCATACCCGCCCTGATCCCGTACCACCAGCAGATGGCAAACAGGATGCCCACGATGAACATCGTCGGCTCGGCGAAGCCAGTCAGGATCAGCACCAACTGCAAACCCCAGCCGACCGCGATGCCCCACGGCTTGGACAAGACAGCACAGGCCAAAACAAGCACCACGGTCAGGGCGATACCGACCCCCAGGATGATGGCCGGGTCCACCTGGCCACGCTTCAAACCGAAGACCGCGAGGGTGCCGAAGAACGCGACGAAGGCTTCGAGCAGGAGCACTGTGGAAGCAAACATCACCTTCGTCGACCGACGCTTCTTGGGCATTCCCGGCCGCCATTCGCGCTGCGCCTTAGTCATTTTCGCCATACTAGGCACTCGCCTTTCCGAGCAGGATCCGAGCCTCGGCCACTACCGTAATGGAGCCTGTCACCAGGACGCCGCCCGCGAGGTCGTCGTTGGATTCCGCGCGCTCCACGGCCCACTCAAGGGCGTCATCAAGCTTCTCCGCGATGTGCACGTTGTCCTCGCCAAAGCCGAGATCCACAGCCAGCTCTGCGAGTTCTCCTGCGGGAACGGCACGGGCAGAGTTGGATTGCGTAAAGCAGAATTCGCCGGCAAGGCCGCCAAGGGACTCCTTGAGCGTCTTCAGGATTTCCTCAGCGTCCTTCTCCCGCAGGACGCCCACCACCACGACGAGTTTGCTGAAGCTGAAGGCCTCCTGGATCGCCTCGGACGAAACTCTGATGCCGTCGGGATTGTGCGCAGCGTCCACCACGACCGTGGGGGCCGTGCGGACCACTTCCAACCGTCCCGGCGACGTCACAGAACCGAACGCTTCCTTGAGTACCTCGGCGTCGAGCTCCTTCTCTCCCCCGCCAAAGAAGGCTTCCAAGGCAGCAACGGCGACCGCGGCATTCTCAGCCTGGTGGGCGCCATGCAGCGGCAACAGCAGGTCCTCATACCGGCCGGCGAGACCCTGGATGGTGATCATCTGTCCCCCCACAGCGACAGCGCGGGACTCAACACCGAACTCAACGCCCTCAAAACGGAAGGGTACATCTACTTCGCGGGCCTTCTCCAACAGAACCTGGGCCGCATCCACCGGCTGGGCGGCGCTCACCAGGAAACCTCCGGGCTTGATGATGCCCGCCTTCTCGTAGGCGATGTCCTCGGTGGTGTCGCCCAGAAGATCCGTGTGGTCCAAGGAGATAGGCGTGATGACGGAGACCTGGCCGTCGCCAACGTTGGTCGCATCGGTGATGCCACCCAGGCCAACCTCCATCACGGCAACGTCGACAGGCTGGTCGGCAAACACCGCAAAGCCCAGGATGGTCAGGCATTCGAAGTACGTCAGGCGTGGCTGGTCATCGGCAACAAGTTCGCTGTCCACGATTTCCAGGTAGGGACGGATTTCGTCCCAGATCCGCACGAAGGTAGCGTCCGGCACCGGTTCGCCATCAATGCTGATGCGCTCAGTCACCTTGGACAGGTGCGGGCTGGTGTAACGGCCGGTGCTGAGGCCATGGGCACGCAGCCCGGACTCAATCATGCGGGCTGTCGAAGTCTTTCCATTGGTACCTGTGATGTGGATGATCGGGAAGGCCTTGTTCGGCTCCCCCAGGACGTCCATGGCACGGAACAGCGGAGCCAGGCGCGGCTCCATCTTGTTTTCCGGGGCACGGCCCAGGAGTTCGGCATAGACGCTCTCAACTGAAAATTCGTCAGTCATGGTTCAGGCTCCTGCCTTTGCAACGGTGACCTGGGGTTCCTCGACGCTGGCCAACAGAACCTCAAGTTCCAGGGTCAGCGTCTCGGTCCGGACCAGTTCCGAGTTGGCTTCCAAGGCGTCGACGACGTCCTGCGCTGCCTCCACCGTCGTACGGATCCGGTCGCTGACGTTCAGTCCTGCGTCCTTGCGTGCCTGCTGGATGGCGCGGACCATGTCCCGGGCCAGGCCCTCGGCGGCAAGCTCCGGAGTAACTTCGGTGTTCAGGACCACGAATCCGCCTCCCGGCAGAACGGCAACTGCCGAGCTTCCGCCGTCGGCCGCTTCTGCCACCACTGTCTCCAGTGTGTATTCGTGCGGCTCGAGCTCCAAGCCACCGGCAACCACCACACCAGCATCATTGACGGACCAGTCGCCGGACTTGGAGCCCTTGATGGCCTGCTGGACGTTCTTGCCGAGGCGCGGGCCCGCGGCACGGGCGTTGACCACGAGCTTCTGCTCGATGCCGAACTCCTCCGGCGAAGCAGTAGCGGCATCGAGCAAACGGACCGACCGCAGGTTCAGCTCATCAGCGACGACGGCGGCAAAGCCTTCCAGCGCATCGGCACCGGGTGCCACCACAGTCAGTTCCTGCAGCGGCAGGCGAACGCGCAGGTTCGCGGCCTTGCGCAGGCTGGAACCGGTGGAGCAGATCTGCTGGACACGGTCCATGGCTTCCACCAATGCCGGGTTGGACGGGAACAGCGAAGCGTCAGGCCAGTCAGCCAGATGGACCGAACGGCCACCGGTCAGTCCGCGCCAGATCTCTTCCGAAACAAGGGGCAGCAAGGACGCCGACACCCGGCACACTGCCTCGAGGGCCGTGTACAGCGCGTCGAAGGCGTCAACGTTCTCATCAAAGAAGCGCTGGCGGCTGCGGCGGACGTACCAGTTGGTGAGCATGTCCAGGTAGCTGCGCAGTTCATCGCAAGCTCCGGAGATGTCATAGCTGTCCAGGCTGGCGGTGACGTTACGGACCAAATCGCCGGTGTTCGCCAGGAGGTACTGGTCCAGCGTGTCAGCGTAGCCGTCATAGCGGAGCTGTGCATCGTAGCCGGACGCTGTCCCATCCACTGCGTTGGCAGCGTTGGTGTACAGCGTGAAGAAGCTGTACACGTTCCACAGCGGCAGGATGACCTGGCGGACACCATCACGGATGCCCTGTTCGGTCACCACCAAGTTGCCACCGCGCAGGATGGGGCTGGACATGAGGAACCAGCGCATGGCGTCGGAACCGTCGCGATCCAGGACTTCGGACACATCCGGGTAGTTCCGCAGGCTCTTGGACATCTTCTGGCCGTCCGAGCCCAGCACGATGCCATGGCTGATGACATTACGGAACGCGGGGCGGTCGAACAGCGCCGTCGACAGGATGTGGAGCATGTAGAACCAACCACGTGTCTGGCCGATGTACTCCACGATGAAGTCCGCGGGGTTGTGGGTGTCGAACCATTCCTCGTTCTGGAACGGGTAGTGCACCTGTCCGTAAGGCATGGATCCGGAGTCGAACCAGACGTCCAGGACGTCCTCGACGCGGCGCATGGTCGACTTACCCGTGGGGTCGTCCGGGTTCGGCCGGGTCAGGTCGTCAATGAACGGGCGGTGCAGGTCCACTTGCCCGTCGTTGTTGACCGGGAGGCGGCCAAAGTCGGCTTCCATCTCGGCCAACGATCCGTAGACGTCAGTACGCGGGTACTCGGGGTCGTCCGACTGCCACACCGGGATGGGCGAACCCCAGTAGCGGTTACGGCTGATGGACCAGTCGCGGGCGTTTTCAAGCCACTTGCCGAACTGGCCGTCCTTAACGTTCCCGGGGATCCAGTTGATCTCTTGGTTCAGCTCGGACATGCGGTCCTTGAACTTGGTGACCTCCACGTACCAGGAGGACACGGCACGGTAGATCAGCGGGTTCCGGCAGCGCCAGCAGTGCGGGTAGCTGTGTTCGTAGCTGGCCTGGCGGACAAGACGGCCATCGGCCCGGAGCACCTGGGTGATGGGCTTGTTCGCATCGAAGACCTGCAGGCCAACGATGGAGGCCAGCTCACCGTGCGCGAACAGAGGCAGGAACTTGGCGCCCTCGTCCACGGAGAGGACCACGGGGATACCGGCGTCCTCACAGACCTTCTGGTCATCCTCACCGTAGGCCGGAGCCTGGTGGACGATGCCCGTACCGTCGGTGGTGGTGACGTAGTCGGCCACCAGGAAGCGCCAGGCATTCCGCGTCCCGTACTTCTCAG
Source organism: Paenarthrobacter sp. A20 (assembly GCF_024168825.1). Classification (NCBI taxonomy): domain Bacteria; kingdom Bacillati; phylum Actinomycetota; class Actinomycetes; order Micrococcales; family Micrococcaceae; genus Paenarthrobacter; species Paenarthrobacter sp. A20. The sequence continues at coordinate 3,882,934 of NZ_JALJWH010000001.1, forward strand.
CATCGGCAAAGTCGTTCCACAACGGCGCGTACTCTAGGCCGGCCAGCTCGGCGCCTGTGTGAGTGGAGACAACGGCGGCCGTTGCGGCAGCTGCGTCGTCGTACCCCAGGTCCTTGGCGTAGGACCCCAGCAGGTCAGCCGCGAGCAGGAAGCTGCCCGTGACCGGCGCTTCGGCGGAAGCGGCCTTGACTCCGTTGGGTCCCGCAGGCAGGACAGCGTAGGAGATCTCAGGCCCGACGGCGAGCGCTAGGTTGGTGGGCAGCGTCCAGGGCGTGGTGGTCCAGGCGAGCGCCTGCACACCGTCGAGGGCCTGGGAGAGCTCGGACGCACCCGCCTTGATGGGGAACGTCACCGTCACCGTCTGGTCCTGGCGGTTCTTGTAGACGTCGTCGTCCATCCGGAGTTCGTGGTTGGACAGGGGCGTCTCGTCCTTCCAGCAATACGGAAGGACGCGGTAGCCGTTGTAGGTGAGGCCCTTCTCGTGAAGCTGCTTGAAGGCCCAGAGGACCGACTCCATGTACTCGACGTTGAGCGTCTTGTAGTCGTTCTCGAAGTCCACCCAACGGGCCTGGCGGGTGACGTAGGCCTTCCACTCGTTGGCGTACTTCATCACGGAGGCGCGGCAGGCGTCGTTGAACTTGTCGATGCCCATGGCTTCGATCTGGGTCTTGTCCGTCATGCCGAGCTGCTTCATGGCCTCGAGCTCTGCCGGCAGGCCGTGGGTGTCCCACCCAAAGCGGCGCTCCACGCGCTTACCGCGCTGGGTCTGGTAGCGGCCTACGAGGTCTTTGGCGTAGCCCGTGAGCAGGTGGCCGTAGTGTGGCAGGCCGTTGGCGAAGGGAGGGCCATCGTAGAAGACGAATTCGTTGCTTCCGTCTGTGCCGGCATCACGCTGGTCGATGCTGGCTTGGAAGGTACCGTCTTCATCCCAGTATTTGAGGATGCGCTCTTCGATTTCCGGGAACTTCACGGAGGCGGACACGCCGTGCGTGCCGGACGAAGACGCTGAGGCCTTGGGGTAGTGGGTCATCTCATATCCTGTGATAGCTGGTTGACTGTCAGGATGCGAGGACGGCTACGGTATTGACCTGCGTCAACACCGGTACCGCGGTACCACCTCACTTACCGGAACACGTGGTTCCGGCCTCTCATTACTGCTGTGACGGGCTTACCCGTCCGGTTCTAGTGGGCCATGGCCGCCGAATAGGCGATCAGTGCTGTTCTTCCGGAAGCTCACCGGTGATGGCCGGTTCAAAGCTGGTCCTCCAAGTCTAGCGCCAGCGCGCCGTCCGGCTCTACCCGGGAGTTCATCCTCCGGATGGGGTCCGGACCGGCGCGGGATGCATAGACTCGACCCCATGACGCACCCCGCTCCGGCCATCCCTGACGCCCGCCCTCCGAAGCGACGGGCATCCTTGGCGTGGTCTGTGCTCGCCTTGTTGGTTGTGTTGCCAGTTGCGGGGGTATCGATGTTCCGGGCAATCCCAGCGGAGTGGCCCCTGATCGTGGTGCAACTTTTGTCCTTCACGCCCTGGATGGTGGTGCCTGCGGCCTTGGCAGTGATTCTGGCGGCCCTGGGTCGTCGCCTGTGGGTGATCATCACGACGGCGGCCCTGCTGGCTGTGCAGCTGTACTGGCTGTTTCCGCTGGACACCGGACGCGTGCAGCCATTGCCTCCAGGGACTGCCTCCGTCTCCGTGAAGGTCATGAGCCTCAACACCGAGTATGGCGAGGCAGACGCTGCCACCATAGTGGGGCTTGTCCGTGACAACGGCGTTCAACTGCTGACCCTTCAGGAACACACTGAGGGGCTGGAGGACCGCCTTCGTTCGGAGGGCTTGGAAAAAATTCTGCCCAATCTGGTGAGCGAACCCCATGATGACGCGTCCGGGGGTGCGGTCTATTCCGTATTTCCGCTGGAAGCGGCGGGGCTCTTGCCTGATACGCCGTTCCGAATGGATGTCACGCGCGTACTGTTGGCGGACTCCGGGACTGGTTCCAAGGCCACGCTGAGTCTTACCAATGTCCACACGCTTCCGCCGGTTGACGAGCGGATCGCCCAGTGGCGCGGCGATCTCATGAAGGTGGCCCGCCAGGCTTCACGTCCCGGGAACCAACTCCTGGTGGGCGACTACAACTCGACGTTTGATCACTCCGAGTTCAGGGAATTGTTGGACTCCGGACTGGCGGGCGCACCACAGGGTGGATCGAAACTCGTGGATGTCGGGACGGCCTCCAACGGACGGTTCTCCGCCACGTGGCCCATGGAGGGGCCGCCGCTGCCGGGAATCGTCATCGACCATATGGTCACGACGCCCCGGATCAGCAGCAGCAACTACTCCGTTCACGAGGTGCCCGGCAGCGATCACGCAGCCATCATGGCGACACTGGGCATCCCCGCCAACTAACTGCCGTCCTTAGCCCTCCTTGCGAACCAACTTGTGGTTGGCTGCCTGGGCGACCGGTCGGACCACGATTTCATCAAGGTTGATGTGATGCGGCAGGGAGACGGCGTACTTCACGACGTCCGCGACGTCTGCGGCAGTCAACGGCTTCTCAACGCCTGCATAGACCTTCGCGGCAGCGTCCTTGTCACCCAGCCTGTTGAGGGCGAATTCCTCGGTGTGCACGAGCCCGGGAGCCACCTCAATGACCCGGATGTTGTTGCCCACCTCTTCCAGGCGCAGGGCATTGGTCATGGCGTGCTGGGCGAATTTGGCCGCGTTGTAGCCGGCACCTCCCTCGTAGGCCGAGAGCCCGGCCGTTGATGTGAGGTTCAGGACCGTACCTTCACCGTGCTGCCGGAGCATGGGCAGGAAAGCGCGGGTAATCTTCATGGTGCCCAGGACATTGACCTGGTACATCCACTCCCAGTCGTCTGTGTCTGCGTTCGCGATGGTGTCCGCGCCCCGTGCGCCGCCGGCGATGTTGATCAGCGTGTCAGCACCCCCGGCTTTGGTGACGGCCGCGAGCAACGCTGCAACGTCGTCGTCGTCCCTGATGTCTGCCGGGAACGGAACCGCACCGGTTTCGGCACCCAAGGCACCGAGCCTTTCAGCCCTTCGGGCAACGGCAAAGACCGTCCATCCGGTTGAAACCAAAGCCCTCACGGTCGCTTCGCCTATCCCGGTGCTGGCACCGGTAACGACGGCCGTCTTGTTCTGTCCTGCGGGGGTGTTCTGCGCTGCCAAAGTCATGGCACCACCTTATCGGGGGCGTGGAGTCCTCCCGCGGCGGGCTGTAACGCCAGGCCATGAAACAATTGGTCCATGGCTGAATCAACGCAGGGTACAGACACGCCCGCCACCGCCCCCATCAACGTTCCCGACAAGCCGGCCCTTGAAGGCCTTGAGGCTGCCCTGACGCAGCGCTGGCTGGAAGAAGGAACCTACAAGTTCAACCCGGACACCACCCGGGAGCAGGTCTACTCGATCGACACTCCCCCGCCTACGGCATCCGGCTCGCTCCACGTGGGCCACATGTTCTCCTTCACCCAGACCGACGTCCAGGCCCGCTACATGCGCATGACGGGCAAGAATGTCTTCTACCCGATGGGCTGGGACGACAACGGCTTGCCCACCGAGCGCCGGGTCCAGAACTACTACGGTGTCCGCTGCGATCCCGCCATCCCCTACAAGGCCGATTACGCTCCGCCTGCACAGCCCGCCAAGAACCAGCGCGATTTCGACGTCGTTTCGCGCCAGAACTTCATCGAACTGTGCGAGGAACTCGCCGTTGAGGACGAGAAAGTCTTCGAGAACCTGTTCCAGACCCTTGGCTTGTCCGTGGACTGGGACCTGACGTACCGCACCATCGACGACACCTCCCGCGCAGTGTCCCAGCGGGCCTTCCTGGCCAACCTGTCTGCCGGCGATGCATACATGGCTGAAGCACCCACCCTGTGGGATGTCACGTTCCGCACTGCTGTAGCGCAGGCTGAGCTTGAGGACCGCGAAGTTGCCGGCGCCTACTACCGCTACCCGTTCTTCACCGAAGACGGGGAAAAGATCTTCATCGAGACCACTCGTCCGGAACTGCTCGCCGCTTGTGCAGCCCTGGTAGCCAACCCCGACGACGAGCGGTACCAGCCGCTGTTCGGCAAGACTGTGAAGTCCCCGCTGTTCGATGTGGAGCTCGAGGTCAAGGCCCACCCGCTCGCCAAGGCTGACAAGGGCTCCGGCATCGCCATGGTGTGTACGTTCGGTGACCTGACCGACGTCACCTGGTGGCGTGAACTGCAGCTGCCCACGCGCGCCATCATGGGCCGCGACGGCCGCATCATCGCTGAGACCCCTGACTGGATCACCACCGACGCCGGCAAGGAAGCCTACGCCGCGATCGCCGGCAAGACCGCTTTCTCCGCAAAGGAAGCCGTGGTTGAACTGCTCAAGGCAGCGGAGCTGTTGGATGGCGAACCGAAGAAGATCATGCACCCGGTGAACTTCTTCGAGAAGGGCGACAAGCCCCTCGAAGTAGTTACCTCCCGTCAGTGGTACATCCGCAACGGTGGCCGCGACGAAGAACGCCGTGAACGCCTGATCGGCCGTGGCCAGGAAATCACCTTCCACCCGGCATTCATGCGCTCCCGCTACGAGAACTGGATTGCCGGCCTGAACGGCGACTGGCTTGTATCCCGCCAGCGCTTCTTCGGCGTGCCCATCCCCGTCTGGTATCCCTTGGATGCCCAAGGCAATCCGGACTACGACAACCCCATCCTGCCGTCGGACGAAATGCTGCCTGTGGACCCTGCCGCGGATGCCGCACCAGGGTTCGAGGAATCCCAGCGTGACCAGGCCAACGGCTTCACGGGCGATGCCGACGTCCTTGATACCTGGGCCACGTCCTCGCTGACTCCCCAGATTGTCGGTGGCTGGAGCCGTGACGAGGACCTGTTCTCCAAGGTCTACCCCTTCGACCTCCGTCCCCAGGGCCACGACATCATCCGCACCTGGCTGTTCTCCTCGGCCGTCCGGGCCGACGCCTTGCAGAAGAATGCTCCCTGGAAGCACGCTGCCATCTCCGGCTGGATCCTGGATCCTGACCGCAAGAAGATGTCCAAATCCAAGGGCAACGTTGTGGTGCCGACCGATGTGCTCAACGAGTACGGTTCAGACGCTGTCCGCTATTGGGCAGCATCGGCCAAGCTCGGCGCTGACACTGCGTACGAGATCGCCCAGATGAAGATTGGCCGCCGTCTGGCCATCAAACTGTTGAACGCCTCCAAGTTCGTGCTGAACCTTGGCGCCACCGAGGACTCCGTGGTGTCCGGCGACCTCTCGGTGCTGACCAATCCGCTGGACCGTGCGTTGCTCGCGCAACTGTCCGACGTCGTCGCCCAGTCCACCAAGGCGTTCGAAAACTACGACTACGCCCGCGCGCTCCAGATCACCGAGTCGTTCTTCTGGCAGTTCACAGACGACTATGTTGAGCTGATCAAGGACCGTGCCTACGGTGCCGCAGGCGAGACCGAGCAGGCTTCCGTTCTGGCAGCGCTGGCAACAACCCTCGACTCGCTCCTGCGCCTGTTCGCCCCGTTCCTGCCCTTCGCCACTGAAGAGGTCTGGGGCTGGTGGCGCACAGGCTCCGTCCACCGTGCAGAGTGGCCCGCCGCCCTGGAAATCACCGACGGCGACACCACCATGCTGGGCACTGTGGGCATTGCGCTCAGCGGTATCCGCAAGGCAAAGTCAGAGGCCAAGGTCAAGCAGCGCACAGAGGTCCTGTCTGCATCCATCACCGCCTCGGAGGTCCTGGTCGCCCAGTTGAAGGCCGGCCTCGGTGACTTGAAGGCTGCCGCCAACGCGCAGGAGATCACGCTCCAGTCCGGCGAAGGCGAGCTGACAGTCAGCGATGTTGTCCTGGCACCGGCCGAGGAAACGCCCGCGTCCTAGCCTTCCGGCGGCCGGAGTTCAAGAGCCCAACAGTTTTTGGGCAAAGGGGAAGCCCCATCAGCGTTTTGCCGTTGGTGGGGCTTCGACTTTTCGGCTGTCTGGTGACGTCTTGACAGTCTGGCGGAATCCTTGGAATTTCAGGTCTTCCTACCTCGTCACTGGTAGCTTGCTTCCAACTTTGCCAAAGGCTGCGTTGGTTGCATATCACTGAATCTTTGGTTTCCGTGTCCCTCTTCTTTCGAAGTGGGTAAGAACCATTGTTGTCCTGCCGACGGAGATGCACAAGGCTTCCGGACGAACTACAGTCCTGTAGTTCTCCTGCGGCCCAGGTCCTACCTGTGGCAAAGTATTGTCCATGCCGGAACTCCCAGAAGTGCACGGCCTGTGCATGTATTTGGACACCCAACTCCATGGAGCTGTGCTGACCGAGGTCCGTATCAATTCCTTCTCAGCACTCAAGACTGCGGATCCTCCCTATTCCGCACTGGAAGGCCGGACTGTTCAAGGTGTCCGACGCATCGGGAAGTTCGTCTGCGTTGACGTCGACGGCCTGTTTTTCGTGTTCCACCTGGCGAAGGCAGGGTGGGTCCGCTACACGGAACATCCCTCCTCGGCCGGCTTGCGAATGGGGAAAAGCAACATCTCAGCACGGCTCCTACTCCACCGACCCGCGGATGATGCCCACATCGGTGTCGACCTGACGGAGGCCGGAACCAAGAAGAGTTTGGCAATCTACGTGGTGCGTGATCCCCAGGACGTCCCGGGGATAGCAACCTTGGGCCCGGAGCCACTCAGTCCCGACTTCGACCTTGATGCCCTGGCGACGATCCTTGGATCCAGTTCACAGCAGATCAAGGGATTGCTTCGGAGCCAGGGCGTCATTGCCGGCATAGGCAACGCCTACAGTGACGAAATCCTGCACGCCGCAAAAATCTCTCCCTTCGCCAGCGCCAAGTCGCTGGACCAACAGACAGTCGCACGGCTCTACGCGGCCATGCAGGAGGTTCTGGTAGGAGCCGTCAACGCAGCCGCGGGCAAGCCGTCCAGCGAACTGAAGGACACCAAGCGCAGCAACTTCCGGGTGCATGCCCGGACCGGGCTTCCATGCCCGGTGTGTGGTGACACAGTAAGGGAGGTGTCCTTTGCGGACACCTCCCTGCAATACTGCGCCACTTGCCAGACCAACGGGAAGATACTGGCCGACCGCCGGACTTCGCGTTTCCTGAAGTAGCGTTTGGGTTAGTTGAATTCCGGGCCTTCGCTGCGGCTGCGCTTCAACTCAAAGAAATGCGGGTATCCGGCCAGAGTGACGGTGGCGTCCCAGATGTTTCCTGCTTCTTCGCCGCGCGGAATACGCGTCAGGACGGGACCGAAGAACGCCGTTCCATTGAAGGCCACAACGGGGGTGCCTACGTCCTGCCCCACCAAAGAGATCCCCGCCTCGTGGCTTGTGCGCAAGTGAGCGTCGTACTCATCCGAGTCCGCAAAGCGTGCCAGGTCGGCGGGCAGGCCGACCTCGGCAAGGGCCTTCTGGATCACCGAAGCACGGTCCTTGTTGCCCTCATGGTGGATCTGCTCCCCCATGGCGTCATACAGCGGCTTGACGTACGTGCTGCCATGTAATTCCTGGGCGGCAATAATCACGCGGACCGGACCCCAGCTGTCATCCATCATCGCCCTGTAATCGGCCGGAAGGTCGCGGCCCTCGTTCAGGACGGAAAGGCTCATGACATGCCACTCGGTCTGGATCCCCCGGACCTGCTCCACTTCGCCGATCCAGCGCGAGGTGATCCAAGCAAACGGGCAGACAGGATCAAACCAGAAATCGGCTTTGTTGACGGTTTCTTCGGACACGATCTGATCGGGCACAGGGAACTCCTCGGAAGGGTGGGAAACGTGGCAAGCAGGCGGTCCCAGCGGAACCGCTCCTTGCTTAGGCCAACAGAAGGCTAGGCCGACTTATTCCGGCGCTTGGCTACGACGTCATGGGCGATCATGGTCGGCTGCGCCTTCTTCGCTACGACGTCGGCCGTAATGACCACGGTGGCGATGTCATCCCTGCTGGGGAGATCGAACATGACCGGCAGCAGCACTTCTTCCATGATGGCCCGGAGGCCACGGGCGCCGGTACCGCGCTCAAGCGCCTGATCCGCGATGGAGTCCAAGGCGTCGTCGTCGAACTGCAGGTCAACGCCATCCAACTGGAACATCTTCTGGTATTGCTTCACCAATGCGTTCTTGGGAGTGGACAGAATCTGGATCAGGGCAGGCCGGTCCAGGTTGGACACCGTAGTGATAACAGGGAGGCGGCCGATGAACTCTGGGATGAGGCCGAACTTCAGCAAGTCCTCAGGCATTACTTCGCCGTAGGTGTCCACATTGTCACGGGCTTCGTTGAGCGGCGCGCCGAATCCAATACCCTTGCGCCCGGACCGTGAACCAATGATGTCCTCAAGGCCTGCAAAGGCGCCGGCAACGATGAAGAGGACATTGGTGGTATCGATCTGGATGAACTCCTGATGCGGGTGCTTACGGCCCCCCTGAGGGGGCACTGACGCAACGGTTCCCTCAAGAATCTTCAGGAGTGCCTGCTGGACACCTTCGCCGGACACATCACGGGTAATCGACGGGTTTTCGCTCTTCCGGGAGATCTTGTCGATCTCATCAATGTAGATGATGCCCTGCTCGGCCTTCTTGACGTCGTAGTCAGCGGCCTGGATGAGCTTAAGCAGGATGTTCTCGACGTCTTCACCGACATAACCGGCCTCTGTCAGGGCGGTCGCATCGGCTACGGCGAAGGGGACGTTAAGGCGCCGGGCCAGCGTCTGGGCCAAATAGGTCTTACCGCAACCCGTGGGGCCAATCAGGAGGATGTTGGACTTTGCGATCTCCACGTCCTCGTGGTGTGATCCCTCACCGAGGCTCCCGGTCTTGGGTGCGTGGCCTGCCTGGATGCGCTTGTAATGGTTATAGACTGCCACCGCCAACGACCGCTTGGCCGGTTCTTGACCGATGACGTATTCCTGCAGGAAGTCGAAGATTTCACGGGGCTTGGGCAGTTCGAAACTGCCGAGATCGGAAACTTCAGCGAGTTCCTCTTCGATGATCTCGTTGCACAGCTCGATGCATTCATCGCAGATGTAGACACCGGGCCCGGCAATCAGCTTCCGTACCTGCTTTTGGCTCTTTCCGCAGAAAGAACACTTCAGCAGATCCGTGCTCTCGCCAATCCGAGCCATGTGGGAATCCCTTCGTTGCATGCGGGTGATGCGGCTCCGCGCCGTCATCAAGTGTGCGGCCAAGCCGCGGCTGGCACCACCGTGACAACATCCACTCTAGGTCACAATGGGCTGCTTGGGTGGAAACAGAACGCCGGTGCGGTCCATATTTCGCGAACCGCACCGGCGTCGAATTCCGTGTGCTACCGGGAGATTGTCTGGGGCTTGATCTTGCGGGAGTCCAGAACCTGGTCAATGAGACCGTAGCTCAGGGCGTCCGCCGCCGTGAGGATCTTGTCGCGCTCGATGTCATTGTTGACCTGCTCGGAAGTACGGCCCGAGTGGTGCGCCAGAGTGTCCTCAAGCCAGGTGCGCATGCGCATGACTTCAGCCGCCTGGATTTCAAGGTCGGAGGCCTGCCCACCTTGGCCACCGGACAGAGCCGGCTGGTGGATCAGGACACGTGCGTTCGGAAGCGCCAGTCGCTTACCCGGGGTACCCGCAGCGAGCAGAACTGCAGCTGCACTGGCGGCCTGGCCCAGGCATACCGTCTGGATCTCCGGACGGATGTACTGCATGGTGTCGTAGATGGCCGTCATGGCCGTGAATGAGCCGCCTGGCGAGTTGATGTACAAGGTGATGTCGCGGTCCGGGTCCGTTGACTCAAGGACCAGCAACTGGGCCATGATGTCGTCGGCGGAGGCGTCGTCAACCTGGACACCGAGGAAGATGATGCGGTCCTCGAACAGCTTGGTGTACGGGTCCTGGCGCTTGAAGCCGTAAGGTGTGCGTTCCTCGAACTGGGGCAGGACGTAACGGCTGGACGGGAGATTACCGGCAGACCATCCGAAGTTGTAGTTCATGTTCTTTACTCCTGGGGTTTCAGTGGTTCTTGGTGCCGGTTAGTTTTCGGAGTTCGACTCTGCGCCCGACTGGTTGGCCGTACCGCCACCACCGGCAACAGAACCGGCGTGCGCCGAGATCTTGTCGAAGAAGCCGTATTCCAACGCCTCGGGGGCCGTGAACCACTTGTCGCGGTCGTTGTCCTTGAGGATGGTCTCTACGGACTGACCGGTCTGCTCAGCCGTAAGTTCCGCCATGACCTTCTTCATGTGCAGGATCAATTCAGCCTGGATCTTGATGTCCGAGGCCGTGCCGCCGATGCCGCCGGAGGGCTGGTGCATCAGTATGCGGGCGTTGGGCGTGGCGTAGCGCTTGCCCTTGGTGCCGGACGACAGGAGGAACTGGCCCATGGAGGCAGCCAAGCCCGTTGCGACTGTGACGACGTCGTTCGGAATGAACTGCATGGTGTCGTAGATGGCCATGCCGGCCGTCACGGACCCACCCGGGGAGTTGATGTACAGGTAGATGTCCTTCTCCGGGTCTTCGGCCGAGAGGAGGAGGAGCTGGGAGCAAATGGCGTTGGCATTCTCGTCACGGACTTCAGAGCCGAGCCAAATAATGCGCTCTTTCAGCAGGCGGTTGTAGATGTAGTTGTCCTGGGCTGCGGGATCGACAGTTGCCATCCGGGGAGCCTCTGATTGCTGTGACATAAGTACTTACCTCTCGCTGGTGCCAGTGACCTCACTGAACTTCACTACTTGGACACTAACCGTTTTCCGGGGTGATTTGTTCGCCGGAATCGCGCTGTTCGCTGACGGCGCACGTCTACGCTCGGCAGCAATGTTCAGCCTTAAAAGCAAACCGGCCCCGGATCAGTAGATCCGGGGCCGGTCGAAGTCGTTGACTAGAACTTCACTGCTGCGGGGTCGTCGCTTGCTGCAGCGTCGGCTTCCTCAGATGCCTCGACAGCTGCGGCCTCTTCGGCTGCTGCTTCACCGGCAGGACGAACGAAGTCGGTGAGGTCAACCTTGTTGCCCTCGGAGTCGACAACCTCTGCCTGGCCCAGCACAACTGCCAGCGCCTTGCGGCGGCGGACCTCGGAAACCATCATGGGAACCTGGCCGCTCTGGTCAATGATCTGAGCGAACTGGTTGGGGTCCATGCCGTACTGGCTCGCGGTGGTGACGATGTAGTCGATCAGCTCGTTCTGGCTGACATCTACTTCTTCCTTGTCCGCGATGGCGTCAAGGATGATCTCGTTCTGGAACGCACGCTCGGTGTTGGCCTTGACCTCGGCACGGTGCTCCTCGGTGTCGTGGTCACCTTCGCCGTGGGCGTTCTCCGGGTTGAAGTGCGCTTCGATCTGCTCTTCGACCACGGAATCCGGAACCGGAACCTCAACGAGCTCAACGAGCTTGTCCAGGACCTTGTCGCGTGCTTCTACGCCTTGCTCAACAACCTTGGAGTCGGCAGCCTGCTTGGCGAGGTCCTCACGGAGCTCGGCAAGGGTGTCGAATTCGGAGGCAAGCTGGGCGAAGTCGTCGTTTGCTTCAGGAAGTTCGCGCTCCTTGACAGCCTTGACAACAACCTTCACCTGAGCGGACTCGCCGGCGTGGTCACCGCCTACCAGCGTGGTGTCGAAGATGGCTTCTTCGTCCGCAGAGAGGCCGGTCACGGCTTCATCGAGGCCTTCAAGCATGGTGCCGGCGCCAACCTGGTAGGACAGGCCCGACGCCGAATCGATCTCTTCGCCGTCAATGGTGGCGGTGATGTCGATGGTCAGGAAGTCGTCGTTCTTCGCGGGGCGCTCCACGGACTTGAGCGTGCCGAAACGGCCGCGCAGTTCGTCGAGGGACTTATCGATGTCAGCGTCGGAGGACTCAGCTGCAGCGACCTCGACCTTGATACCGGCGTAGTCCGGCAGTTCGATCTCGGGGCGGACATCGATCTCAACCTGGAACTTGAGCTCGCCATCGGTGGACGTGGGGTCCGGAACCTCGGTGATCTCAACCTCGGGGCGGCTCAGGGGGCGTACGCCCGTTTCCTGAACTGCGGCCTGGTACCAACCGTTGAGGCCATCGTTGATGGCCGTCTCCAGGACGTAGCCACGGCCAACACGCTGGTCGATCAGCTTGGTGGGAACTTTGCCCTTGCGGAATCCGGGAACCTGGATCTGCGAAGCAACGGTCTTGTACGCGGCATCGATACTCGGCTTCAGTTCCTCAAAGGGAACCTCAACGTTGAGCTTGACCCGCGTTGCGGTGAGGTTCTCGACAGCGCTCTTCACAGTCTAAGTACTCCTGATTTTGTGGGTATGGGGTTCTGTCGCGTCCCAAAGGCGGACACAAACACAGAGTCGGGGTGACAGGATTTGAACCTGCGACTTCCTGCTCCCAAAGCAGGCGCTCTAGCCAAGCTGAGCTACACCCCGAACGCACAGGACAGTCTACGGGCAAGCGAGCCAGGAATGCACATTTGACACTGCCGCCGGAATTAGGTTTAGTTGTACCCGGCTTCAACAGCCACCGGGAAGATGTCCAGAACGAGGATATCCGTCCTGGGGACGTAGCTTAATGGTAAAGCCTCAGTCTTCCAAACTGATTACGCGGGTTCGATTCCCGTCGTCCCCTCCAGCAAAAGCGCCCCGATCCACGGATCGGGGCGCTTTTTTGTTGCTGCCAAACCTGTTTCCGCTGCTGCTACACCTGGCAGCCGGGACACCAATAAAGCTTGCGGGCGCCAATTTCCGCCATGCCCACGATCGTCCCGCAGGCCCGGCAGGGCATTCCGTCCCGCTTGTAGACGAAGTGGGCATCGGCGTCGGGCGCTATCGCAGCGTCACCGGTCCACAGTGTGGGAGGCGTCGTAACAATCCGTCCGTCACGGACTCCGTCGGACATGGTGTCGACAGTGTCGTCCCACAGATGACCGGCGGACTCCGCGTCGATACTGCTTCCCGGGGTCCAAGGATCCATGGCCTGCCGGAACAGCACTTCGGCGCGATAAATGTTGCCTACGCCGGCCAAAACCGATTGGTCCATCAGCAAGAGGGCAACCGCTGTCTTGCGGCGGCGGAGGCGGCGGATGAATTCCTCGCGGTCCCCTCCCCTGTTGTGCAACGGATCAGGGCCCAAGCGATCCAGCACGGCTTGGGCCTCAGCCGAGGTGACGGCAGCACAGATCGTGGCACCGCGGAGGTCGGCCCAACCGTGGTCGGACACCAAACGGACGCGGACGGCACCCACGGGAGGAGGCGGTCCGGCGTATCCAGTGTCATCGGCCGCGGGCCCGGTCTCCTTTTCTCCGATGCGACGGGGAGCACCAATACTGGAGGCTCCCGTAAAGGTGCTGTCACCACCAAAGTTCCACGCACCGTACAGTCCAAGGTGGACGTGGAGGAACACTTCGTGGTCGAACCTGAGGAACAGCTGCTTCCCATGGGCCATGGCCTCCACCATGGTGTGCCCGGTCAGCAGCTGGGCTCCGGCGGCAAACCGTCCTTGCGGACTGGAGACGTCCAGGCGCCGGCCGCCAAAAACATCTTGGAATTGGCGGGCCAGGCGGTGGACCGAGTGCCCTTCAGGCACTACTCGACGATTTCGCCGGTGGTTTCGTACACGGCAATTTTTCCGATGCGGCGCACATGGCGTTCGTCGTTGCTGAATGGTTCCTGCAGGAACGCTTCGATGAGCTCGGTGGCTTCTTCAACGGAGTGCTGGCGGCCGCCGACGGCAATAACGTTGGCATCGTTGTGCTCGCGGGCAAGCTTTGCGGTGGAGAGGTTCCATGCCAGCGCAGCGCGAACACCCTTGACCTTGTTGGCGGCGATTTGTTCGCCGTTGCCGGAGCCGCCCAGCACGATGCCCAGAGCGTGGACACCGGCTTCCTGGTCCGCAACGACAGCAACACCGGCATTGATGCAGAACGAGGGATAGTCGTCCAGTGCGTCGTACTCCTTGGGACCGTGGTCCACCACGTCATAGCCCTTGGCGGTGAGGTGGCTGACCAGGTGGGCACTGAGCTCCATGCCGGCGTGGTCGGTGGCGATGTGGACGCGGGGTGTAGTCACAGGAAGTCCATTCTTTCTGGCGCGCGGCTACGGCCTATGGCCGGGCGCGGCGATGAGGGATGCGCTACCTAGGGTACCGCTACCCGCGTTATGGGGCCTGCCCGTCCTCATGTGCCCGGTGGGCGGCCCTGTTCAGAACTCCCGCAAGGTTGTCGGCTGAGGCCTTTGTGCCGGCGCTGAGCGCCACCCGGCCTCCATTGAGTTTCCGGACTACGACGGCGGGGCCACTGCTGACGAGCATCGCCGTGGCGTCGTCGTGGTGCCGCCAGCCCCAGCCGCCGTAATCGGCAGCCTTCACCTCGGTGGGTGCTGCCGCTGCGATATCGACGGCGGGAACCGTCAGGACACGCACGATGCCACCAGCAAATACCTGTAATCCCCCACGGTCGGCACGTACTCGCGCGAACAGGAACCCGGCGCCACCCAGAGCAGCCACCGCCACCAACGCCCCCAGCCATGGGACTGCGATCGCTATTAAGGCAGCCGGGAACAGTGCGGAGACAATGATCATGACGAATACCGAACTCCGGGCATGCACCCACAGCCTGAGCGAGTCACGCGCCAGGTCCGGATCTTCGAGAAGGCTCAGTTCCTCCTGCAGCGCAACGTCGTCCTCCCGCGTCCACCGCGGGTCGGGCTTGAACGCGAACATCATGACGACGCCCAGGGCAACCGCCGCCCCACTGCCCATGGCCAGGATGATCGGGTCCACGTGGGACTGTCGGGCATCAGCCAACCCTGACTGGCCGACCAGTCCGGCGGCCAGCACCGTGGTGATGAAGAGGCTGACCATGAGGCCCACGCCCATCATGACGCGCCGCATAACTACCGGCCGGGTAATGGATACCGCTTGGAGGAACACCGCCCACCCGCAGACGGTGATGAGCGCTGCGCCGCCCGCGACGTAAGCTCCGAACGGCGCGAAAGAACTGCCGCCGTCGGAGTTCCACATGACGGCAACGGGGTTCGGGAGGTCGTTGCGCAGCATTTGGGCGCACACTGCGAAGCCCACGGCGAGGAGCAACGGAAAGGCGACCGCAAACCTCAGTGCGCGGAAATCGAGAGTGTCCCGGAACGATCCCATGATCCAACGCTACTCCGTGGGGCGACACTGTGGTGTTCGCTCCTTGCCTTCCCGGCCCGGAGTGAAAGAATGGCTTCACACCAGGGTCCGGCCGCGATCGGCCGGCCATCCCAAAAACTTCCGGAGGCACCACTTGCCAGGCCTGAACCTTACGCGCGATGAAGCCGCGATCCGCGCCCAACTGCTCAACGTCGAGTCGTACCACGTCACCTTGGACCTGACCCAGGGCAACGAGACCTTCGGCTCCACCACCGTGGTCACGTTTTCTGCGACGCCGGGATCCTCGACGTTCATCGATGCCATCACCGATGCAGTACACAGCGTGACGCTGAACGGCACGGAACTCGATCCCGCCGAGGTCTCGGACGGCGTCCGCATCCAACTCCCCGGCCTCGCCGCCCGGAACGAACTTGTAGTCGTGGCAGACGCCCCGTACATGAACACCGGCGAGGGCCTCCACCGCTTCGTTGACCCTGTTGATGGCGAGGTGTACCTGTACACGCAGTTCGAAGTTCCGGACTCGCGGCGAATGTTCGCTGTCTTCGAGCAGCCCGACTTGAAAGCAAGCTTCACGTTTGCCGTCACCGCGCCCTCGCACTGGGACGTCATTTCCAACTCCCCCACCCCGGTTCCCGTTGAAGCGCCGGCTGCCGGCGATGGCGGCGCCCGCTCAGTGTGGGAGTTCGCACCCACCCCGCGCCTGTCCTCCTACGTCACCGCGTTGATAGCCGGCCCGTACCAGTCGGTCCGTTCCGAGGTCACCAGCTCCGACGGCCGCGTCATCCCGCTGGGAGTCTTTGCCCGGAAGTCGCTCATGCAGTACCTCGACGCGGACAACATCTTTGAACTGACACGACAGGGTTTTGAGTTTTTCGAGGCACAGTTCGACTGCCCCTATCCGTTCGAAAAGTACGATCAGTTGTTCGTCCCGGAATTCAACGCCGGGGCAATGGAAAACGCCGGGGCCGTCACCATTCTTGAAGGCTATGTCTTCCGCGGCAAAGTAACCGGCGCGCAAATTGAGCGCCGCGCCATCACCGTCCTGCACGAACTCGCGCACATGTGGTTCGGGGACCTGGTGACCATGCGCTGGTGGAACGACCTGTGGCTCAACGAGTCCTTCGCCGAGTACATGTCCCACCTGGCCGCCGTGGAGAACACCGAGTTCGACCGGGCCTGGACCACGTTCGCGTCCGTGGAGAAGTCCTGGGCCTATAAGCAGGACCAGCTCCCCACCACGCACCCGATTTTTGCCGAGATCAACAACCTCGAAGACGTGGAGGTGAACTTCGATGGCATCACCTACGCCAAGGGCGCTTCGGTTCTGCGCCAGTTGGTGGCCTGGGTGGGCCCGGAACAGTTCATGGCCGGGGTCCGCACGTACTTCGCCAAGCACGCCTGGAAGAACACCGAACTCGCCGACCTGATGGTGGAACTCGAAGCCGCGTCCGGCCGCGACCTGGACGTGTGGGGCAAACTGTGGCTGGAAACGGCCGGCGTCAACACGCTGGCGCCCGAGCTGACCGTCGACGCCGGTGGCACCATCACCGGCTTCGCGATCCTGCAGACCGCCATCGCCGAACAGCCCACCCTCCGCCCGCACCGCCTCGCCGTCGGCTTCTACACGCTCTCCGGTGACGGCAGGCTGGAGCGCACCCACCGCGAGGAGCTGGACGTCGACGGGCCCCGCACCGAGGTACCCGCCTTGGTGGGGCTCACCCGCCCGGACCTGATCCTGCTCAACGACGATGACCTCGCCTACGCCAAGGTCCGCCTCGACGAGCATTCCCTCGCCACAGCCAAGGCCCACCTCAAGGACTTCGCAGCCAGCCTGCCCCGCACCCTGGCCTGGGGATCGGCATGGGATGCAGCCCGCGACGGCGAAACCCCTGCCCGCGGCTATGTGGACCTGATCCTGGCCAACATCGCCCACGAAACGGATTCCTCGGTGATCCTGGTCCAGCTGCGCCAGCTCGCCACCACCCTGACCTACTACGTAGCGGCAGAACACAAGCTGGAGACCACCATCGCGGCCGCCGATAGACTCCGGGAGCTCGCAACATCGGTTGAAGCCGGCTCAGATGCCCAGTTGCAGTTCGCCAAGTCTTTTGCGCAGCTCGCGCGCAGCGGCGGCCAACTGGACCACGTACAGGCACTCCTGGACGGGACGGAAACCCTGGAAGGCCTCACCATCGACCAGGACATGCGCTGGGAGCTCCTGACCGCCCTCGTGGCCGGCGGACGGCAAGGCCAGGAACGCATCGACGCCGAACTTTCCCGCGACAACACGTCCAACGGCCAAAATGCCGCCGCCCAAGCAAAGGCAGCCATCCCTACCGCTGAGGCCAAGGCAGCAGCCTGGGAGTCGATCGTGGTCAAGGGAGAGCTCTCCAACGCCTTGCAGGCATCCGCTGTGGCCGGCTTCATGCGCGTCCAGGATGCTGCCTTGTTGGAGCCTTTCGCTGCTAAATACTTCGACGCCGTGCCCGGGATCGTCAAGGACCGCACACACGCTCTCGCCCAGCAGATCGTGGTGGGTCTCTACCCGGCGCAGCTCACCACCCAGGCCACAGTGGACCGCACGGACGAGTTCCTGGCCGGACTTCCCGAAGAAAGTGCGGCCTTGCGCCGCATGATGCTCGAAAACCGCGACGGCGTGGCCCGCGCCCTCCGCGCACGGGCAGCAGACGTCTAGCCCCGGCACCACATGAGGCTCGTGCGGACAGTTGGTGCCCCATAGCTAAACTGTCCGCATGGGCCTCAATGAACACCACTACGCGCTGACCGTCCGCTGGACCGGAAACCTGGGCGAGGGCACGGTCAGCTACAGGGGATATTCCCGGGACCATGATGTCGACATCCCAGACCTTCCCACCTTGCAGGGTTCTGCGGATCCGACCTTCCACGGAGACCGGACACGCTATAACCCGGAGCAACTGCTGCTCGCGGCCTTGTCTCAGTGCCACATGTTGTCTTTCCTGCACGTTGCCGTCAAGCACGGCGTGGTGGTCACCGGCTACGAGGACAACGCAGAAGGCCTCATGAAACTCAACCGGGACGGCAGCGGGCAATTCGAGAGCGTGACGCTCAAACCACACGTCACCATTGCCGATCCCGGCCACGCCGGCTTGATGCCACAGTTACACCACGAAGCCAACCAGGTCTGCTTCATCGCCCGCAGCGTCAATTTCCCGGTACGGCACGAGCCAAGCACGACGGCGGCGGCCTAACGCTGTTCAGCCCGCCATTGCGCCACGAGCCGTTGTTCGGTTTCCCGGCTCAGCCCCGCTTTGCGGTCCCTGTTCAGGCCCTTGTGCCTCTCATCCTCAAGTGTCGCTGCCAGCGTCTCCTGCCACGGCCGCAGGAGCATCCCCCGCTCCCGTGCAGCACGGTTGGTCCGCGCCTGGAATCCGTCATGATCCGCCGGCAACCATAACGGCAGTGAGTCCGGCCCCGCCCAGAAGTCCACCCCTTGCTCCACCAGCCACGCTTCGTCAGCCCGGACAATGTTTCCAGCCGGAGCCCCGGCTGCATGTTGGGACTCGGCGATGAAGTCATCAAACCCCACAACGTCCCCCAGCGCGTTGTAGACGCCAGTCAGTCCTTGTTCGGCCGCACGCAGGATCCACGAGGCCAGGTCCCGCACATCGATGATCTGGGTGGCGGCGTCCGGGACATCGGGCACCAGCACCGGATCATGGTTGGCCGCGAAACGGGCAGGCCAGTAACCGTAGCGATCCGTACCGTCACCTGGGCCTCCGATGAGCCCCGCCCGGACGATGTGGGCCTTGTCCCCCACCGTGGTCAGCGTCATCTGCTCAATTGCCGACTTGGACTCGCCGTAGGTTTCCGGAGTGCCCGCTTGGCCAGCCGGCAAGGGTTCCAGAAGTTCCGCGCTTTCATCGGCGCCGGGGACCGAGTGGTCCGCGTAGACCGAACAGCTTGAGACAAAGGTCCAATGGCCTGCTGCCGGGCCCAGCACCTCCAAGGCCTGGCCGGCCTGGACGGGATCGCGGGACACCTCAATAACCGAGTCCCAGCCGCCGTCGAGGTCTGCCAAGGCCGCAGCACCCAAGGAACGGTCCCCCCCGTACCCAGGTGGCGCCGTCGGGCGGATTCGCTGAAGTACCGCGGGCAAAACAGGTGACGTCGTGCCCGGCGGCAACTGCCTGCCGTGCGATTTCTGCTGACAGGAAGGCTGTGCCACCGAGGACCAGGATGCGCATACCGTCACGCTACGGCGATAGGGTTGTAGGTGGACAGAGTGTTCCGCGCCCGGCGAACACGGGCCGACGACAAGGAGCTATTCCACCTTGACCTCCATCCCCCTGGCAGAAATTGTCACTTTGGAACCCGAAAAGATCGATCTCGTATCCATCCTCATCACCGTTGGCGTGGGCCTGGGTGTGTGGATCGTGGCGAGATTCGTTATTTTGCGCATCACCCGAAGAGTGTCCGCGGGAAGTTCCTTCTTCAAGAAAGCCCACTTCAAGTGGGTGCAACCAGCCATCCGCGCGCTGGACCACGAACGCCGCTCGCAGCGCGCCGAAACCATCGGCACGCTGCTGACGAGCCTTGTAAGCGTCGTGGTGGTGGTGATTGTGATCATCTACGTCCTCAAGTACATGAACGTGGACGTCGCGCCGCTGTTGACCAGCGTCGGCATCCTGGGTGTCGCCATCGGTTTCGGTGCCCAACAGTTGATCCGTGACTTCCTCGCGGGAATCTTCATCACCATCGAAGACCAATACGGAATCGGCGACGTCATCGTCACCAGCGAAGTGGTTGGTACCGTTGAATCCGTGGGCCTGCGCATTACACGGGTCCGCGCTGAGGACGGGGCGATCTGGTACCTGCGGAACGGTGAAATCCTGCGGGTGGGCAACCGCTCCCAAGGTGATTACGTTCCGCTCGAGACACCTGAAACGAACGAACCCGGCGCTGCGGCTGCACCCGTAACTGCAGGCGCACCCCGCGTGACCAAGGCCGAGGAGAAGTCCAATGAGTAACAACGCCGGCGCACAACCGCCAGCACCACAGGTGGGCCCCCGACGCCAACTGATGCAGAACGATCCCTTCAACCAGCCCGCCTACACGGACAGCTTCTACGCCGCAGTTGGCGGCCACGAAACGTTCGTCAAGCTCATCGACGTCTTCTATGACGGCGTGGCCACGGACCCGTTGCTGCGTCCGATGTACCCCGAAGAGGACCTGGGCCCGGCAAAGCGCCGCTTCCTCATGTTCCTGGAGCAGTATTGGGGTGGTCCCACGACCTACGGTGAAGAGCGCGGCCATCCCCGGCTACGCATGCGCCACATGCCGTTCAGGGTGACCCCGGAAGCCAAAGACCGATGGTTGTTCCACATGCGGACGGCCGTGGATTCCTTGGAGCTCTCGCCGTTGCATGAAGGCACACTGTGGGACTACATGGAGCGGGCCGCGCTGACAATGATCAACAGCCCGTCGGCTGGCGCCTGACCCCCTAGAACCCGAGTCCCAGGCCTGCGCCGGTGCGAACCAGCACATGGCCGCGGGGGCCGCTCAGGCGGAACCAGCGGCCGTTACGGAACACGTGCTGCTCGGCGTCGCCCAGGAAGCCCAGGGCGAAAGCGGCGAACGCCGCCCCGGCGGGAAGGCCGGTATCGCCGGGAAGTTCACGGCCCCAAACAGCTGCCCGGGCGCTGTTTAACACTGCGGCTCCCGCCAAGGCAGGAATCACGCCGGCCACCTCCGCGATGCCGGCCTCCGCTGCCGACTTGAGGTCGGCGTCGTGCATTGTGCCCCGGGCCTCCCAGCCGCTTCGGGGGGCGCCAACGCCCGCCCAGGACTCAGAAACGGTCGACGGCGGGATGGGCAGTTCCACATCCTCGGCGGCCGAGCGGGCCAACCGGTCCATGACGGAGGCAAGGGTGACGGTGACATCTGCTTGCGCCGGCTCGGCGAGGGCCATGGTCCGCAGGCCAAGGATGGTGGGGGTGGACTCCCCCAGGATTCGCGGCCTCAGGACACACACATAGGCAGCCAGGACGCTGCCCGCGGCCTGGAGGCGGATGGCTCCGTCGTCGATGCTTTTTGCCCGGGTAACGAAGGTCCGCAGGTCTGCGAGGTCACGGGGATCGGCGAAGCGGAAGGACTGGGTCAGGACGTCTGTCACATCATCGACTCTACCGGCATGTCCCCGGTTGAGAGGGGTCGGGGCGGCGTCTAAAGTCGAACCATGACTGAGACGAACGCTGGCCTCGAGGTGGAAGCACCCGTAGAAGACCCCATGGAAGTGCTGATAGGCCTGCTGGATCTTGGCGACTTCGACGGTGCCAGGACCAACGAGGACATCTTCCTGGGCCCGTCGCAAAAGCAGCCACGGCATCGTGTCTTTGGCGGTCAGGTTTTGGCGCAGTCAATGATGGCCGGGATGCGGACAGTCGAGCCGGACCGGGCCGCGCACTCCATGCACGGCTATTTCCTGCGGCCAGGTGACGCCAACAAGCCCATCACGTTCGGTGTCGAGAGGCTGCGGGACGGGCGTTCGTTCTCGGCCCGCCGCGTCCACGCGTACCAGGACGGTGTGCCGATTCTTTCGATGATCGCCTCGTTCCAGGTGGAAGACAGTGGCCTGGACCATCAAGCAACCATGCCCGAAGGCATCCCCGATCCCGAATCACTACCCAGTACCGCAGAACTTCTCTCCCACTACGACCACCCCATGGCGCGGCACATGTCCTCGGAGCGTCCTTTCGACGTCCGACATATCGACCCCGCGCTGTATGTTTCCCCGCCAAAGGAGCACGTAGCCACCAACGCGGTGTGGATGAAAACAATGGGTCCCCTGCCGGATGATCCCAATCTGCACCGGGCGGCCTTGGCTTACGCAAGCGATTACACACTGCTGGAGTCCATTCTCCGCAAGCACGGCCTTGCCTGGATGACGCCTGGCATGAGTGTCGCCAGCCTCGACCACGCCATGTGGTGGCACCGGCCCGTGCGCGTCGACGAGTGGATGCTGTACGTCCAGGAATCCCCCAGCGCCCAAGGCGCCCGGGGGCTTGCCACGGGCCGGATCTTCAACCGCGAGGGGCAGCACGTTGCCACCGTAGCGCAGGAAGGCATGGTCCGGATTCCGTAGCACGGATCCGTTCCTACGGATGTACACGCAGAAAGGCCGGTCCCAAGGGACCGGCCTTTCGATGTTTCTGGCCTGCTGTTAGTCGCGGGTCAGGCGGCGGTGCGTGACGCGGTGCGGCTTGGCAGCATCGGGGCCCAGGCGCTCCACCTTGTTCTCTTCGTAGGAGTCGAAGTTGCCCTCGAACCAGTACCACTTGGAGGGGTTCTCGTCGTCACCTTCGTAGGCGAGGATGTGGGTCGCTACCCGGTCGAGGAACCAGCGATCGTGCGAGACCACCACGGCACAACCCGGGAATTCGAGAAGGGCGTTTTCAAGGCTGCCCAGGGTTTCGACGTCGAGGTCGTTGGTAGGTTCGTCGAGCAGCAACAAGTTGCCACCCTGCTTGAGCGTTAAGGCAAGGTTGAGGCGGTTGCGCTCACCACCGGAGAGGACACCGGCCTTCTTCTGCTGGTCCGGTCCTTTGAAGCCGAACGCCGAAACGTAGGCACGCGAAGGCATTTCGACATGACCGACCTGGAGGAAGTCATGGCCTTCCGAAACAACTTCCCAGAGGGATTTGTTGGGATCGATGCCGCCACGGGACTGGTCCACGTAAGAGATCTTCACGGACTCGCCGATCTTGAGCTCACCATCGTCCAGGGGCTCCATGCCGACGATCGTCTTGAACAGCGTGGACTTACCCACACCGTTGGGTCCGATGACGCCAACGATGCCGTTGCGGGGCAGCGAGAAGGAGAGGCCATCGATCAGGACGCGGTCGTCGAAGCCCTTCTTCAGGTTCTTGGCCTCGATGACCAGGGAACCCAGGCGCGGTCCCGGCGGGATCTGAATCTCTTCGAAGTCCAGCTTGCGGGTGCGATCGGCCTCCGCAGCCATTTCCTCGTAGCGGGCCAGACGGGCCTTGGACTTGGTCTGGCGGCCCTTGGCGTTGGAGCGCACCCACTCAAGTTCCTCGGTCAGGCGCTTGGAAAGCTTTGCGTCTTTCTTGCCCTGGACCTCAAGGCGGGCCTTCTTCTTCTCCAGGTAGGTGGAGTAGTTACCCTCGTACGGGTAGAGGTGACCACGGTCAACTTCAGCGATCCACTCAGCCACGTGGTCAAGGAAGTAACGATCGTGGGTCACGGCAAGGACAGCGCCGGGGTACTGGGAGAGGTGCTGTTCCAGCCACAGCACGCTTTCGGCGTCCAAGTGGTTGGTGGGCTCATCGAGCAGCAACAGGTCAGGCTTCTGGAGAAGAAGCTTGCAGAGGGCTACGCGGCGGCGCTCACCACCGGAAAGGACGGTGACGTCGGCATCGGCCGGCGGGCAGCGCAGTGCGTCCATCGCCTGTTCGAGCTGGGAGTCGATATCCCAGGCATCGGCAGCGTCGATGGCTTCCTGCAGCTTGCCCATCTCGTCCAGGAGCGTGTCATAGTCCGCATCCGGGTTGGCCATTTCCTCGGAGATCTCGTTGAATCGCTGGATCTTGCCGTAGATCTCGCCAACGCCTTCCTGGACGTTGCCCAGGACGGTCTTTCCCTCGTTCAGTGGCGGTTCCTGCAGGAGGATGCCCACGGTGTAACCGGGGCTGAGGCGGGCCTCGCCGTTTGAAGGGGTGTCCAGTCCGGCCATGATCTTCAGGATGGTGGACTTACCAGCACCGTTCGGTCCCACGACGCCGATCTTCGCGCCAGGGTAGAACGACATGCTGACATCGTCCAGAATAAGTTTGTCGCCAACGGCCTTGCGAGCCTTGGTCATCGTGTAAATGAATTCCGCCATACCCTTAAATCTAATGGCTAGGCGTACATAACTCACATTCGAGGAGCCCGGCGCAGCTAGCGGGCGTCTCCGATGAAGCATTTTCCAGTGGCCAGCACCGGCAGCACTGTTACAACGACTCCACCGTCGCGGATCTGCCCCATGACGCAACTCCCGCCAGTCAAGGCCGCGGCTTGCATGGCGTCGACGTCAAGACCTGTGGGCGTGCGGCTGACAGAGACCTCGACGTTGGCTTTCGGAATGCCGGCCGAGACCAAGGCCGTCCGTAAGGCCTCCCGGTCTGGTTTTGGGTTGCCGGCAACAAGGTTTTTCAGCGTCTTTTCGACTGCGGTGGTCGTCGCGGCAACGGCGGGATCCACGGTGGCCGTGACCTCGGAGTCGGTGGAAGGTGCCGGCGTAGCGACCTTCTGGCCTTCGGTCGAACCGGTGGAAGCCGTGCAGCCCGCGATCGTCAATGCCGCAGCAATGGCTAAAGTCAGTCCGGCGACACGGACGTTCGCTGCATCTGCTGCCCTGCCGAAAATCCGGGCGGTTCTCGTGCTCATCACCTAGCCATTGTGCCATTCACACGGAGTCCCCAAGGGCGTAGCGTTTCTCCCGGATGGCTTCGCCGTCCGGGTTGAGGAATGGAGAGCAGCATTATGAGCGGACAGGCACCTGATGCCGTCGCATCGACAACCGTCCCTGCCCGGCCCGAAAGAGTATGGGAGGCCCTGACTGATCCCGAACTCATCAAGCAGTACTTCCTCGGAACCAACGTCGCGACCACCTGGCAGGTAGGCGATCCGATTACTTACTCCGGGGAGTACAACGGCAAGCCCTACGAGGACAAAGGGACGATCCTCGCCTTCGATCCCCCGGAGCTGTTGAAGACCACTCACTACAGCCCAACCTCGGGGCTTCCCGACGCTCCGGAAAATTACCACACTGTGGAGTACAGGGTGGCCGAAGCAGCTGACGGAACAACTGTGACGATTAGCCAGGGCAACAATTCCAGTGTTGAAGAGGTGGAGCAGTCGACTGCCACGTGGCAATTGGTGCTGCAGAATCTCAAGGAATTTCTTGAGTCGAGGCCCTAAGGGTCATCCCCCTTGGACGCTTGTTCCAAGGGGGATGCATTTTG
Source organism: Paenarthrobacter sp. A20 (assembly GCF_024168825.1). NCBI lineage: Bacteria > Bacillati > Actinomycetota > Actinomycetes > Micrococcales > Micrococcaceae > Paenarthrobacter > Paenarthrobacter sp. A20. Next base: position 3,908,046 of record NZ_JALJWH010000001.1, read on the forward strand.
TGCCCCAGGAGGGAATCGAACCCCCGACCGGCGGATTCGCGGGCGTCTAGCGATGCTTACCCGAATTTAGCCCGGATAATGACCGAATCGCATTGCTTGAAACAGCAGCGTCTAGCAGTGGGCGAACAATACCCGGACAACCATCGTCTGACGGTCAAGGTTTTTGTTGAGTATCTGTTGAGTCCATCCCTATGAAGAAGGACTGCAGCGGCGCGGAGTAGTCCACGGTTGGCCGCTCCCGCTGGATGTAGTGGGCCAGCGTCACGGCGTCCGAGGTGTGCCCGAGCTGCGTGGCGGCGGCCTGTGAGCCCAGCAGGTTGGCAAGCATTGTGGCGACGGTCTTCCGGAGCGTCTTCGGTGTCACCCACTCATAGTCGGTGCCAGCGACGACCTGCCGCCAGGTCTTCCCGAAGCTGTTCGGATCGTAGATGGTCCCAGCCTCGGATGGGAACACCATCACTGCCTCGTGCTGGGAGAGGCGCCGATCGAGCATGTCCAGGCAGAAGGGTGGGAGCTTGAACTTACGGTCGTCGCCTTCCTTGGTTTCCGGCTGCAGCACCATCCCCACACCCTTTGCCCTATATACGGTGTTGTTGATCTCCACCGTCCCGGCACTGAGATCGACGTCCTGTCGGCACACACCGAGGGCTTCACCCGGGCGGACTCCGGTGCCGATGAGGAAGTCCAGCACATCAACCGGGGTGGATGGGCGCTGTCGGCCCACATCCTTTTTGGTGGTGATGGTCTTGACGAAGTGGTCCCGGAACCCGGCGAACTCTTCCGCTGACATGGCCCGGACTTCGGCCACCTTCTCCGTGATGGGTGAGAGGTTCGCCGCCGGGTTGGCTGTGATCGCGTCATGACGGACGGCGTAGGCGAACATGCCTTTCAGGACAGACTTGGCCGTGAGCGCGTTGGCGGTGTGGACCTTGGCCATGGCGACAATGGATCTGTCGAGGCGTCCGGTGGTGGCTTCGCTGATGCGGAGCTGGCCTACTGCTTTGTCCAGGGCTTTGATGACGTCGCGGTAGCGTTCGACGGTTCGGGGCTTCCACTCCCCCAGCGCTATGCCGTGCTCGAGCCACATGGCGGCGAGGTCCGCGAGTTTCGTGTCCCTTGAAACTTCGCCGTTGTCGGGGTTGCGGGTGCGGAGCGCTTCGAGGAGGATGCGGCGGGCGGCAGGTTCGGTGTCGCCCCAGCGGAACACGAGGCGGGACACGCCGTCGTAGTCACGGTATCGGGCGTAGGCGTAGAAGCGGCGGCCGTCCGGCTTAGTGCTGATCTTCCCCCACGTTCCGACCGGGGTTGCTGGCCTAGCCACGGCGGGCCCTGCGGTTCCGGAGCTGATTCACGAGCGCGGGCGCGTACTCGAGTGCGGGGTGGCTGTCGATGAGCTTGTTGAGCTGCTGGTAGTAGTGGGTGACGTTTCCGAACTCGGTCCGGATGTCCTGCTCCCTGGCGCCCTCGTACTTATAGGTACGTCCGGCCAGGTTGAGCATGTTCTTTTCGGTGGTGGTCAGCATGCGTATTCCTTCCCTATGAGTTGCTGCATCAGCACGATCTCTGAGGGGGACAGTGTGGAGATGTAGGTGTCGACGTCTTCCGGCATGACGGAGAGGTAGTGGGCTACTTCCTGCGTCGAGTGGTAGAGCCGGTTGGCGTCGATGAAGTCACTGGCTTTGATGAGGCGTCGGGCAGCCCAGACACTGGCCTGCCGTTCCTGCTTTACGCAGTTGCCCTCGTGCCGGTAGTACGCGTGGCCGAGCTCGTGATAGAGCGTCGAGTTCCATTGGATGTACGCCAGCTTCGGCAACAACGTGATGGTGTGGGTGTCCGCGTCGTACGCGCCCCACCAGCCATCCGGTAACTCGCCCTCAACGACGGACACGCCAAGTTGTGCAATGAGCATGTCTGTCCCCATAAGAATCGAACCTATGGGAGTGCCCTGACATTATTCGTGCGGGAGATCTCCAGGACCGATCTTGCCCTTCGGCTGGCGGGCGGCGCGGCGCTCCTCGGTGGGTTCTTTGGCTTTGCGTCGGTCCGCGATGTTGATCGGCTGGGCTGCTTCTTCGGCGGCCGAGGCGGCGTCAAGGTTGGCGCGGGACTCGGTGTTCAGCTTTATCAGTTCGGCGCTGATGGTGCGGAGCGCGTTCTGGCTGGAGAGGGGTAGCTCGCCGGCCCGGTCGATGATGAGGTCCCTGCCGGTGTCCTCGTTGACTTCGAGGTTGAGTGACCTGGCAGAGGCCCGGATGATGGCCGCCTCGGAGGTGTGGAGTCCTTTGGCGAGTCCGCGGATGGTTTCCGGGTCGGGGAAGTTGTTGATGGGCTTGTTGATGATTTGGTGGATGCGCTTGTCGGAGGGGGTGCCTCCGCAGTCACGGGACAGTTCGACGTTTGACCGGCCGCCTTTGTACTCAAGGACGAGTTCGGCAAGGGTCGGTTTGGTGTTCCTGGGGTTCATGACTACGACTTTCCACGGAGGCATCACAGCAGCGCATTCGAACTTAATTTCGATCGCCTAGCACTAGGCAGACTACCAATCCTTACTTACTTGCCTAGTAAATTAGGCCAACTTTCCCAAACTTTCCCGCCAACACTGGTGGAAATTGGGTATCGCCTAGTTGACAAGCCGCCTAGTCGTAAGCGATATTGAGTAAGCACTCCTTGACGGATAGTCGCCTACTAGTAGAATTGAGGACGTAATGTTTTACCCGCAACGTAAGAAACGGAAGAGGGGCACCTACATGAAACTCGCCAGCGTAGAACGACTCCGGTCGTTCGTCCTGACCCGCGATGACATGGACCTCATCAACTCCGGCCGCGGCCATCTCGTCAACAAGCGCAAGATCAGCCAGCGTCACCTGGCCGAGCGCGTTGGTGTGAACCCCAGCTTCATCAACCACCTGACCGCCGGCCGATCCACCACATGCACCCCGCAGGTAGCGGACCGCATCGCGGAGGTGCTCGGAGTGGACACCTCGGTCCTTTTTGATGAGCAGGAATCTAGTACTGCTAGAGCAGCCGTAAAGCCTCGCTCGAAAAGCCGCCCGGCGATGGCCTAAGCGAATGATCAAAACCGACACGCCGACAGTCGAAATCCCAAACCCGCCCCTCCTCCTCGAAGAAGCCGCAGCAGCCCTCCGGATGTCAGTGACAACCCTTCGAGAACTACGGAACAAGGGCAAAGGACCCAAGGCCCGGATGATCGCCGGGAAACTCCTCTTCCGGGTCAACGACCTGGACCAATGGCTGGAACAACAGCCCGAAAGCTAAATCCTCTGAAAGGGAACACCATGAGAGACAAAGAAATCATGTTCACGCACGAGATGGCCGAGAATCTCGTCCGCTGCGTGACAGGCACCTTCACCTGCGAGATCCCGGCGGCCGGGTACACGGAGATGGAACTCTGCACCTTGGCCCGCAAGCTGTCGTTCATGGTGGACGCAGATGTCCGATGGCGTTCCCTCGATGAGCTTGTAGTGAAGCTGATGGAACTGACCGAGGTGGAGCAAGGCATCCACGACGACCTTGAGTTGACCCCAGACGGAACTGTAGACAACAGGCACGTCCTCATCCAGCGCATCGAAACCCAAGCCCTGGAGCTTATCGAGTTCGTCCTCATGCAGGCCGGGTTCTACCCTCACTGGGAGCTGGCAGCATGAACGGCCTCGTTCTCCTCGTCATGGTCATGGCCATTGGCTTCCTCGTCGCCATCCCGTGGGCCATCCGAGCCGACCACGCAGACGTGCACCTCATGCACCGCGCCGGATCCGGCTGCCGCGACTGCGAGCCCCAGCCATGAGCCACTACGAAGACTGGGCCGACTGGGCAGGCGACAACTCTGCACAAGCCGAGCGCGACCTCGGACGAGCCATCGAATACGAGCCCGAAGAGGAATGCCAGCACGAAGACATCTACCGGGGTGTCTGCGAAGACTGCGACTCGATCATTGAGCCTGACTGGGAACCCTCTGACGCGGATCTCCCCACGCCCGACTACGGAGCAATCAACCCATCAATCACCCGCCTCGAAGCATGGGCGGAAAAGCAGGAGCTGACACGATGACCACCCAATTCCGCGAACCAACAGGCAAGCCATCCTGGCCCATCCTCCTGATCGCTGGCGGCGAGAAGGCCGGCAAGTCCTATGCCTCCGCCAAGGCATCCGCTTCCGAGCTCATCGGCCAGACCTACTGGGTTGGTGTGGGTGAGGATGACCCGGACGAATACGGCGCCATCGAGGGTGCACGGTTCCTTATCGCCAAGCATGACGGCACACACAAGTCCATCCTCGCCGCGCTGCGGGACGCCTCAAATCAGCCCCGCGTGGACGGCAAGCCAAACCTGCTGGTCCTCGACTCCGGAACCCGGGTCTGGGAGATGCTGTCCGACGAAGCCCAGGAGCGGGCGAACATGCGGGCCAAGAGGGCTGCAGAGAAGTGGAACAAGAAGTACGACCCAGACGCTGAGGCAACCATCGGCCCGGACCTCTGGAACAAGGCCACCGCCCGCTGGCAGGACGTCATGGACGTGATGCGCGAGCACGATGGACCCTCCATCATCACGGCACGCCTGGACATCGTGGCAGTCATGGACGACAAGGGCCAGCCCACGAAGGACAAGACACAGAAGATCAAGGGGCAGAAGTCCCTCCCGTTCGACGTCGGAGCCATTGTTGAAATGCCGGAGCGCGGCAGCTCCTACTTGACCGGGGTTCGTTCTCTCAAGCTGGACCTGCCCGTGGGTAACAAGGTGCCGGTAAAGGACTTCTCGGTGGATTGGCTGTGGCGGAAGCTTGGCCTTGACGCTGAGGGAGCCACGGCCCCGCGCCAGTACTCCAGCGCTGACGGCCAGGCATCGGCCGCCACAGCCGACGAGACACCTCAGCAGGCGCAGCAGAACCGGCCACCGGCAGATCCAGCCGACGCTGGGGCAACCTCGCTCAGCCAGTACCGGCACGAACAGCCCGACTGGACCGCCCTGTTGGAGAAGTCCAAGAACAGCCGCGACATGCTCCTGGACCTCCACGCAAAAGCCAAGGGCATGAACGCTCCACAGACAGTAATCGACAACATCCTGGCCGCCGGCACCGCGCTGGCAGCCCGAGCAGCATAGGGGAACTGACATGAGCATCAAGACCGACAACCTCCGCATCGCACTGATCAAGACGTTCGCTGACGCACTGGCGGACTTCATGAAGGACGCCCGCGGGGAACACCTCGAGCAGCTGCTGGAGAAGTACAACGAGGAAGGCACTAAGTCCTTCGCGATCGTCCTGCCGGACGGAACCCGGGTAGGAAACATCACCCTCCCCGAGGGGAAGCCGTCCGATGTGACCTTTGATGAGGCGGCACTGTTCGAGTGGGCGGAGCAGCAGGACGGTATCGACTCTGAGGTCATCCCGGCCACGCGGAAGCGAGTGGTGAAGCGTGTCCGGCCGTCGTGGTTGGCGGAGAAGGTCAAAAACGCCATCGAGGGCGACGACGGACAGCTTATGGATGTCGGCACCGGCGAGATCATCCCTGGCATCAAGCGGGTACCCGGGAAGGCCCCAGCATCTTTCACCATCACTTACGCCAAGGACGGTCGGGAGAAGATCGCTATGGCCTACCGTCGCGGGCTTCTCAACGACCTCACCGTGGGATCAGTACTCCCCCAGATCGAGGCACACCAGGCAGAGGCAGCGTGAGCGCCGTGAAGATCTCCGTGGAGATCGACGGAGAGCAACATGACATCAGTGAGTGCGCGTGGTTCTTCATCTCACCTTGCGGATGCACCCACGGAGTCACCACCGTAAAGGACTACGACAACGGCGGCTGGATCACAACACCCGAAGCTGCCCACGTCCACATGACGCCAAGCAAGGCTGTCCGGGAACAGGACATCGCCCGCGGGGAGAAGATCGAAATCGGCCTGCGGTCTGGGGTCACTCATCGACTCAGTGGCGACTGCCCTCACACTCCACAGTGGGGCAGGGCAGAACTTCCGCAAGGAACGGAATGGGGCCGAGCTCAAAACGCCCGCAACATCCACATCGTGGATGAGGCGGAGGACGCTGACCGTATCGACTGGGACTACCGGACGCCTCGCTGCGGAGGAAGAGAATCCCTTTTCGAGATTCATCGATCAGTGGTTGGCGATGCCCCAATGTGCAAGAAATGCCTGGCGTTGGTGGAGCCGGTCTTGTGAGCGTCGACGTCCTGAACCCGGTCAACATCGAGCAGCGTATCCGGGACATCAGCAACCGGATCGCGAATTCCGCCAGTGTCTGCAATGAGCGCTACATCGCGTTCCTGACGGCAGACCGAGAGTATGACCAGGCGTTCGCCGGGGCTTACATGGCTCACGAGGGCGCAGCTCACGAGAAGAAGTACGCGGCGGAACTGGCAACCCTCCCCCAGCGGGAGGCCAGGGACGTCACGGACGCGGCCTACAAATACGCGGACAGGCTCGCCAAAGCGCTGGAATCCGAACTGCGGGCGTATCAGTCCATCGGAGCCAGCGTGCGGGCCATGTTCGGGGTGGCCGGGCGCGGCGAGGGATCATGAACAGCCGCCAATTCGCCCTCTACCTCGCCCGAGACCTGCACTGTGTGTGCGGGTGCGTGGGCAGGGAGGACACTCTGGTCCCGCAGCACCGGGCAGGGCGCGGAATGGGCGGCTCTAAACTCCTCGACCGGCCATCCAACGTCGTCGTCATTTGCTCCTACCTGAACGGGATGATCGAGTCCGACCCTGTCACAGCGGATATAGCCCGCGAGTACGGGTGGAAGCTCTACCGGTGGCAGAACCCGGAGGAGGTCCCGTTCTATGACCTGGCGGATCGCCAGTGGTACTCGATCGACAACGACTACAACCGAACCGAAACGACGAAGGCGGAAGCAGCATGAACAGCATCACCACCAGCAGCGGAACCACCGTGAGCGTGCATCAGAGCGGGCCGGACGCCCTGCTGTTCCTTGACCATCCCGAGGCGCCGGACGACATGCGGCACCTCGAAGCTGGCCGGGTGACTCAAGAGGGGTTCCAGCCGGCACCGTTCGCGGCGTTCGGCCTGGGCCCGGAGACCCTCCGTGCCATCGCTGATCTGATCGAAAACACCAAGTAAGGAACGTAACCATGGCAGGCGAAACAACCATCACCGTAATCGGCAACCTCACCAGTGATCCGGAACTCCGGTTCACCCCGTCAGGGTCCGCCGTCGCTAACTTCACCATCGCATCGACTCCCCGCACCTTTGACCGTCAGGCGAATGAGTGGAAGGACGGGGAAACTTTGTTCCTCCGGGCCAGTGTGTGGCGTGAGGCGGCGGAGAACGTGGCCGAGTCCCTCACGAAGGGCGTGCGCGTCATCGTGTCCGGGCGCCTCAAGTCCCGCTCCTACGAGACCAAGGAAGGCGAGAAGCGCACCGTCATCGAGCTTGAGGTGGACGAGATCGGCCCCAGCCTCCGCTACGCCAACGCCAAGGTCAACCGCACCCAGCGTTCCGGTAACGGCGGCGGCCAGCAGCCCGCGCAGGATGACCCGTGGGCGGCTCCGGCGGCCAGCAACTCTGGCAACTGGGGCAACGGCCCGGACTCCGAACCGCCTTTCTAGGCCCAACTATCTAGTGGTGGGCGAACAGAATCGCCCACCACTTCCCATCTCCTCAAAGGACGACATGACAGTCACCGAGCTTTATCCCGAACCACAGCCGCAACCCACGGCAGTCACCATCTACACCAAGCCTAAGTGCAGCCAGTGCGACATGACCAAGATGCTTTTCAAGCGTGATGGCGTGGAGTACACCGAGGTGGACATCACCGTGGATCCCGCAGCTTACGCGTACGTGACCCAGAATCTGGGCTACCTGCAGGCACCCGTGACAGTTGCTTGGCCGGAGCACTACGAGGATCCGGTCCACTGGTCTGGCTTCCGCCCCGACCTCCACAGTGAACACCTGGCGGCCGCAGCATGAAGATTATTGCCCTCACCCCGCCGAAGCAGCTCCGGCAGATCCCTGAACGATCGATCGACATCGACAAGTGCGGGTCCTGTGACAAGCCGCTCCGGGCCACTGGTGAATGTGCTGGGTGTTCTGATTGAGCACCTTCCGAGCAGTGTGGCCCATCGTCAACAACGAAGCCTCCGGACCGACCAATGAGGAACTGGTCCAGGCGGCCATCAAGGACCTGCCCACCGTTGCCCAGCGTCACCGCGTGGTCATTACGGGACCGTGCCGGGGATTCGTCACCACAGCCTCGAAAGTCCCGGGATCGGGCGGGAGCGGCCACGTCGTCGTTGTCGAGGCACCGGCCCACGCCACTCCCCCACGTCCCTACCACCACTAACTCTCCCTGAAAGGAACCCATGAGAACCACACACATTGCTCGTCGCGCCGCGCTGGAGGTGGCACGATGAGCCCAGATATTGAGCCCACGAAGCGGATTCTTTCCCTTGGCGCCGGCGTGCAATCATCGGCGTTGCTGATCCTGGCCGCCCGGGGGGACCTGCCGAAATTAGATGCTGCAATTTTCTCTGACACGGGATGGGAGCCGGCATCCGTTTATGCACACCTGGAGCGGCTCGAGCGGGAAGTGGCTGAGCCAGCGGGAATTCCGATCTTCAGGGTCTCATCCGGAAACATCCGGGCTGACGCCCTCGACCCCACGCACCGTTTCGCCTCTATGCCGCTGTTCATCAAGAACCGAGACGGTGGCGATGGCATGACACGCCGCCAGTGCACGAGCGAATACAAGCTCAAGCCCATCAAGGCCAAAACGCGGGAGCTACTTGGCGCACCATCGATGAAAGATGGGAGGCCTGGGCGCGTTCCCAGCGGCCAGTTTGCTGAACAGTGGATTGGGATCAGCACGGACGAGCGCAGCCGGGCGCTGGACCAGGACGGGCATCTCAAGACTGGTGACGTTAAGTACTCACGTAACCGCTACCCGCTGCTGGAGCTGGGCATGGACCGCGAGACGTGCCGGTCTCTGCTGACTGCTCACGGATTCGGTCAAACACCAAAGTCTGCCTGCATTGGCTGTCCCTTCCACTCGAACATGCAGTGGCGTCAACTCCGCGATGAATCTCCTGACGAGTGGGCGGACGCCGTTGACTTTGACCAGTCCATCCGTGCGGGCGCTGCGCGCGCCAACGCCCAGGGCCAACCGCTGCTTGGCCAGGCGTTTCTGCATCGCTCGCGCCTCCCCCTGGATGCAGCTCCTATCGATAAGGTTTCCTTCCACGAGTGGGCAGGCCGCCAATCAGATGTCCTGAGTTTGCTCGCCGTGTCTGAGTTTGAGGAGCGCCTGTCTCAAGATGACAACTCAAGCCTCACTGGATGCTCGCCCTTCTCCTGCATCAGCGGCGAAGAAGTTGAACATGACGAGGACGCGGCATGACGGTCGTGCCCCGTGCGGTGGTCGATTCCCAGGCAGGCTCCAGCTACTTGACAGGCACGTCATCAAGGTCCAGATTTGGGTCCGGGACCTCTGCACGGGCGGAAGCCACACGTTTCATGATCCCCTTCTTGTCTTTGGGATCCGCGTGCGGCCAGTCACGGGCAAAGGACATCATGGAGCCGGTGATCCTGACGTACATTCCCATCGCATCGTTGCGGGAGAGGTTGAAATTGTCAGGATCCTGCACGACGCGCACAAGGTTTCCCCAAGTTTCCAGCCACGCAGTCAATTCTTCGATAAGCGCTTTATCCTTTGACTCGAGCTGCCAGCGCGCAACTGCCCCCATGAGCCGGCCAAAACTCTTGTGTTCGGGAAGCGAAAACGAGAACGCCCCTTCCATCTCGGCAGCGAAGAATGCCATTAGCTCTGAAATGGCCGTGTGCTCTCGGTTAAGGGCCGCTTCGAGACGCTGCTCTTGTAACTGCAGGTTCAATGCATCTCGTTGCTCTTTTAGTTGCCTTTCCAGTGCAAGGCGCTGCTCAGTGAGTTGCTTCGCTGCAAGTTCTGCTTGGGCAGCTGAGGCGGTCGCGGCCAGTTCACGTTGGACACGCTCGTTCTCACCTGCAATTCGAGTTTGCTCGCGCAGAGTTCTCCGCAACACGTGCATGGCAACCCCGGCTCCAGCCACGGCACCTATGACGCCGCTCCATAGTTGCGCCCAGGTTGCGCCATTCATCCACAGAATCTCATCTGTCGTACGGGCTTCCGCAAAGCCTTCCACGAGGGCGTGCCAAACCAGGAACCATACGATCAGATCATTCTCCACCTCCGAATCCTACGAAGCTGGCGACGCCCACGCGAGTTGGCTACTGGAGTTGACGCCATGAAGTCGGCCGAAAGCGCAGGCAAGCCTCTGATGGTTGTTATCCCCGGCAAGGCCCCCGCGGCCAGGTGTGGTGCCCAGCAGCGCACCCAGAACCGTCACGGCTGGCACTACCCGTGCAACCGGCCGCACCACCACACTGGACGGCACGCGTTCATTCACTGGGGCTTGGGAGGGCTCCTGCGCGCAGTCTGGGAATAGCTTCACCCTGTCATTCTTTTTGGTCTCTTATCTAGTGGCGCTTACCGGAGGGGTAAGCGTCACGGGATAGTATCGAATGAAAGTACGCACACCCATGAGAAAGCCAAGTGGATCACCCTTGCCCACCAGCAACACCAACCTCAACCCAGCAGTTCACCGCATGATGGTCCAGCAGCTCAAGCTCCAGGACTCCAACTACAAGGAAGCCCGCCAGAACCGACTCAACACAGCATCACAGGCCCGGGAAGTCGGGTTCACGCACCGGGAGATCGGGGACGTCCTGGGCGTCACCGAAGCAGCGGCCCGGGCCATGATCAAGCGCGCCAAGGGAGACACCGATGGCACGCGATAGGGCGAACATCAAGACCGCGATCTGGACCAGCCAGGACTACCGGGATCTCACGTTCGCGGAGCAGTGGCTGTACGAACTGCTGATGACGCACCCTGACACAAACTATGTCGGCGTCGTGGACTGGCGCACCAACCGACTGGCGGCCATGGCAGCCGACGCCGACCCGGCCTTCATTCGCGCCACGGCGGAGTCTCTGCAGGCGAAGCGATTCGTGTTCATTGACGAGGAAACCGAGGAGATCCTTGTCCGCTCGTTCCTGCGCCATGACGGGCTGTTGAAGCAGCCGAAACTGTCCGTGTCCATGGTCAACGCCTATGGGGCTGTGGCGTCCAAGCGCATCCGCGAGGTGGTGACTTTCGAGCTGCAGCGACTGTTCCAGGAGTACCCGGAATGGGCAGCGTTTAGGCAAGAGAAAGTCATGGCTTTGGTCAAGGGTAAGGGTACGGATATGGGTGAATTTACCCTTGGGTTTACCACTGCCGTTACCCCTCTGTTTAGGGTAAACGCTGGGCAGCCTGACCCCTTGCCTACAACTACAGCTACTACTACATCTACCTCACCTAGCGGTGAGGGGGTGCAGGGGGAACGTAAGAAGCCGGAGCGGAAGCTCCCTGCCACCTGGGTCCCGAACGGCGCGCACATCGAATACGCAAAGAGCCGTCTTTTGAACCTTGAGCAGGAGACCGAAAGGTTCAAGCTCCATGCTGAGGCGAATGATCGTCGTCTCCGGGATTGGGATGCCGGGTTCCGGATGTGGCTGTCGAAGGCAACACCTACGTTGCCGAAGTCGGCCACCCCTTGGTCGCCGGAGTTCCATAGGCGGGGGCAGGCATGAGCGAGACAAGGACCCCGCCGCAGGACGTCGCAGCTGAGCAGTCAGCACTGGGGGCGATGATGTTGTCCCGGGACGCTATCCAGGATGTTTCGGAGATCGTGACTGGTCCGGACTTTTACCGGCCGGCGCACGAGACGATCTTCCGGACGATCATGGAGCTGCATGGGCGGGGCGAACCGGTGGATGTCATCACCGTGGGTGCCTCGTTGGTGGTGGCTGGGGAGGCTGACCGGATCGGCGGTTCGCAGTACCTGCACGAAGTGACACAGGCTTGCCCGACACCATCCGTTGGTTCGCACTACGCGCAGATCGTGGCCCGGAACGCTACCCGCCGGCGGCTGTCCACGGCTGGGCAGAAGATCCGGGACATGGCACACCAGCCTGGGGACGAGGCGGAGCTGGTGGAGCTGGCCCGGAAGGAGGTTGATGGGACGTCGAAGGCGACCACGACAACGGTCCAGTCGTTCGGGGAAACCATTGATGTGATGTTGTCCCAGCTCGATGACGAACCGAACCAGATCCCCACACCATGGGCTGCGGTGAATGACATCATCGGCGGCCTCCGTCCGGGTGGCTTGTACGTGGTGGGTGCTCGCCCGTCCGTGGGGAAGTCTGTGGTTGCCCTCCAGTTGGCGAAAGCACTCACGGCCCATGGTGCGGTGGCGTTCTCCTCGCTGGAGATGTCCGAGGCTGATGTGCAGATCCGGGCGGTGGCTGCGGATCTCCGGATCGACCTGGCGCGGTTGATGAAGCGGGACCTGCTGGTGTCGGACTGGGAGAAGATCCGGGCCCGGCGCGCGGCGTGGCAGAACGTGCCGCTGTTCATCGATGACAACTCCGGCGTGACGTTGACGGACATCAAACGGTTCGCCCGTTCGGTGAACCGCCGGCAGCCCCTCGCCGGGCTGGTGGTGGATTACCTGCAACTCATGGCCCAACCCGCCGGGGACAAGCGGCCCCGTCATGAGTTCGTGGCGGACATGTCCCGGCAGTTGAAGATCCTGGCCATGGAGATGCAAATTCCCGTGATCGCCCTGTCTCAGCTCAACCGTGGATCGACGCAGCGGGCGGATAACATGCCGCAGATCAGTGACCTTCGTGAGTCGGGCGCCGTGGAGCAGGACGCCGACGTCGTGATCCTCCTCCACCGGGAAATCATGGGCGAAACGTCCGGGGATTTGTCGATGCTGATCGCGAAGCAACGCAACGGCCCGACTGGTTTCGCTGAACTGGACTTTTGGGGGCATTACTCGATGGCGCTGGACAAGGGCGTCACACCGCACGCACACGTTAGGAACGCATCATGACCACACAGCCCACGCAGGCCCGAGAATCTAGTAATGCTTACCCGGATGGGCAGGAAGACCAGAGTGAGGGTTCTAGGCTCGCAGAACGGCGCACAGAGGTTCTCGAATTGTGGATCCCGCAACTGGCGGGGTGGATCAACTCGAACCACCGGCCGCACTGGGCGCAGCGGGCGAAGCTCACCAAGGCGTGGCGCCAGGCCGGGCTCATGTACGCGCGCCAAGCCAAGCTCCCGAAAGGGTTGCAGCGGGTCCGCGTCGAGGCGCACGTGGTGAAGTCGACCGCCCGGGAGTACGACGCCCACAACCTGATGCCGACCGGCAAGGCGATTATGGATGGCCTCGTTGACTACGGGCTGGTTCCGGATGACAAGAACAGGCATGTGGTGGGGCCGGACATGCGCGAGGGTGGCAAAGGCTTGCCCGGAATTCTAGTAAAGATTACCCAACTAGTAATTGACCCTTACTAGTTTCCCGCCTAGCATTTACTTATCGGGTGTTTATGAAAGGACCCCGAGACCATGAGAGGAACACCATGAACAAGACTCAAACCCTGACTGACCGGGGGATCGCCGGCTGCGGAACCTACCTTGGTTCCGTGAACGGTTGCACCTGCGAGGAGTGCAAGGCCGCCGTCATCATCCAGAGCGCACCACCTGCCCGTGCCGAGAAACCCTCAACTTTCGTGCCGCTCCCGCCGGAGAAAAAGGCTGCCATGCGCGCTTTCGCCAACAAGATCGTGCAGGACCGGATAGATGCTGGCCTCTACCCTGACGGCCGGATCAACGACATGGCTAAGTATTCCGAGCACATCCGCAACGGAGGCAAGCTATGAGCGCCACGGACGAACTGGAGCAGGATGTCCGCAAGGCCCTGCCACTGAACACGGACCCCGAGGCCATCGCACATCACGTGGCCACATGGCTCCACAATGACGGCTACACCAAGCCCACCAACGAGCAGACAGCCGCCGTGCAGGCGATGGCGCGGATCCGTGAAGCCATGGATGCGCTCTTCAAAGGCCAGTCCACACAGATCGAAGCACTCGGCCAAATCGCTGAGCACCTCGGCGCGTACGAAATCGAACGCATATGAGCCCCCAGCGTGTGCAGCGGAATCCAAAGTACCCGGCACTGATGTGGACCGACGACGGCGAAGCAGCGCTCTTCCAAGGCCACAACCTGGACCCCGAAGAGATTGAGCGGGTGTGCAGTGTGGAGATCCTTGGTGACTACCCCGGCCATGAACTGCACGTGACAGAGGAGTACTTCACCTACGTGCCGCGCATCAAGAATTGCTCCACATGGGACGGGTGGGGATGCGATCAAGAGGGTGAGTGGCACGGGCACTGGTTCGGCATCAAGCCCACCGACGACCCGAAGAACCAGTTCACCCAAGCGCTCAGGGTGCGAGTCCGGTGAATGGCGACTGCCTGCACATGGGTGAGCATTGCTCGCCGCTGCACTGCCCGGACTGTGGACGGTTCAGCCGCCACTCATGGACAACCGAGTACCACTACACCGAGAACGGCGGGAATCAGTACTGGGGCGGTGAATGCGTCCGGCATGGCGAGTGGTCAGACGCGGCCGCATGACCACGGCGGAGCGTCTCGCCCAGTTGGCGGTCACGTGCCCGCACCTCGCCGCCAACCTGAGCTTGCTCCCCCCGGAACAACTCACCCAACTACTCACAACCAAGGAACCCACCAAATGAGCATCCGTGAACTTCAGGCACTGGCCTACAAACAGTCCGCCGACAAGGGCTTCCACGACAACGAACCCACCGAAGGCCCAGAGCTGCTGATGCTGAACTCCCAGCGAATTGCGCTCATGCACTCGGAGCTGTCCGAAGCGCTGGAAGAACTGCGCAGCGGCAAGGCGCCCAACGAAACCTACTACCCGGAAGCCGGATCATTCGGAGCACACCGCCTCTACAAGCCTGAGGGCGTGCCGTCCGAAATGGCGGACGTGGTTATCCGAGTCATGGACTTCTGTGGAGCCAATGACATTGACCTTGAGTCCATCATCACGGAGAAGTTGGCCTACAACGCCACTCGCGGTCACAAGCACGGCGGGAAGCAGTTCTGATGACTGATTTGCGGGCACTCCTGGCGCCCATCAGGGCGAGACTAGCAGCAGCAACACCCGGACCATGGCATATGCGCGAATGCTCACCATACACAGAGCGCGGCCGGTTGGAAGTCAACATCTGGGACGAGACCCGGAACATCATGATCACTAACTGGTGCGATGACGACGAGATCCATAGGCCTAACGCCGCTTTGATCGCGAACGCTCCCACGGACATCGCCCGCCTACTCACAGCCATCGAAGCCGTGACCGAGTTGGCAGAAGCGTGGCAGGCACGGGGTGAACACCTTCGAAAGTCCGCAGAGTCAGCACCGGAAGACGTACAAGAAGCGCTTGATGACCAAGGCGGTGACATGATCTGGCACGCCGGACTCATCCGCACCGCTCTTGCCGCCGCTTTGGGGTCTGACACCACAAACCAGGAAGGACCCACCATGACTGACTTCACCACCCGCACCGAGCACTCCGACACGCACTGCAACGAGAACAGCCTCTGCCACGACTGCATCAACACCGCAGCCCAGGACAACGCATGAGCATCGATTGGGACCATGATGCCGCCCAGGCTGACCTGGTCCGAATGCTGACCGAAACCCGCGATCTTCCGGGTGAGGTGAGGCTGCCACGCCTCGCCGTGAACATGCTGCTGGACAAGATCGTAGAGCTGAAGCCGCGCACCATCACCACCGTGGAAGAACTCGACGCACTGGCACCGGGCAGCAGCGTCCTGTGTCTGGACGCGGCCGGCGAAGGCCACCCGGCACAGACGAGCGGAGATGGGTGGGGGCTACCATTCAGCAGCAACTTGTGGAGTGCCCAACACCTCCTGGACGGCTGCGAAAGCATCACTGTCATTCAGGAGTGGGCGGCATGAAGTTCCAGAACACGGGTAACTGGAACCCGCCACGGAAAGCTGACCACACCGAAGCACTCGCGGAGGCCCTCACGAAGCTCAGCAACCAGACGCCCACGCCCGTGGTGTTCTCCGAAGCCGCCGTCGAACGGGGCGCACGAGAACTCAGGCGCCGCATCCCGGAACTCATTCCACCCGACGCCATGGACCACGCCCGTGCCGTGCTGGCTGCCGCCGTCAAGGAGGAGCAATGAGCGTCAAGGATGACAAGGCCCGGATCGACAGCATTATTCAGGAGCAGGCCCACGAGTTCGGGACGGTCCTTTGGCCGGAGGACCGCGCCGTTATTGCTGCGATCATGGCACCACTCCTGAATCAGGTCCGCGCCGAAGTGCTGCAAGAAGCAGCAGATGAGTTGGCGCGCCTCCCGTACGTTAGGCCGGGAGCTGAAGGTCGATCAGAGTACGAGCGTATGTTGGCAATCCGGCGCGGCAACACCGATCAGTGGCTCAAGGAATGGGCCGCTGAGATCAGAAGCAGCCACAGGTGAACCGCCGGCCGCACTGCGCCGCATGCGGCCACCACCACAGCGAACAGTGCCAGGCAATTACCTATCATCCAGTCACTGAAGGTGCGCAGAAGTGTGGTTGCTACCAGTGCCGATGACTCGGGCTGGAGGTCTCTACTACTGGTCCTTCCTTTGCCACGTCAGGTCGAGTTAGAGCAGTATCGATTGCCCCGTTGCCAACACGGGCAATGACGCTGCCGCTGGCGAAACTGCCATCGTTCAGATGGACTCCATGCTCCGCCCCCTCTTCGAATCCCTCAGCGAAGGACCGCAAACTAGTGGCAAGTTCATGTGCGTTGCCTGCGGTTACCCTGACCACAAAGGTTTCATCACCGTCATCACCGACAATTATTGTTTTCGGATCATCGGTTGTTGGGGTTGCCTTTGGGGTGATCGGCTTCAGCTTCGCAATGCGCGCCGTCTTTGGGTCGACCGTTTTACCCAGTTCCTTGAGGATGCGGGACCGTTCACGCGCAGCTTTCACGACAAGGGGATTATTCGCCTTGAGTCGTAGTTTCATCGCCGTCCTCCTCTGCATCGTTGGATTCTGCAGATTCCTCAATAATGTACTCGTTTAGGACTTCCGCT
Organism: Paenarthrobacter sp. A20; assembly: GCF_024168825.1. Lineage (NCBI taxonomy): Bacteria > Bacillati > Actinomycetota > Actinomycetes > Micrococcales > Micrococcaceae > Paenarthrobacter > Paenarthrobacter sp. A20. The sequence goes on from NZ_JALJWH010000001.1 coordinate 3,925,104, forward strand.
ACTAGTAGTTTATCGCTCTCGTTTGCCCAACTGGATCGAGCAAGGTCCATGAGGACAACAAAAGCGACACCAACGCGGTCAATGTCACCTGAAGCGATCTCCCCCATTGCCCACTGGAATCTCTCCCACCAGTGCTCCCTGCCTTTGAACTCCCTGTCACGGTCAGCTTGTCGCTGATCCACGGTGTCCAAGTGTGTTCGCGTTTTGGTGCCTTGTTTCCATGAGACGAATGACGATATGCCGATCGCAACCAAGGCAATGCTTGACGAGATGATGGCTGAGACTCCCTGCGCGGTCCAGTTCGGACCGAACAATTCGCCAAAGAAGTCCGCTGTTGGTTGCATGCCGAAATACTAGCCAAAACTGGCGGCAGTATTTCCCCGCAACAAGACATGCTTGCAGTCATTGGCAACTAATAATTGATACAATATCTAGTAGAAAGAGATTCACTGAAAGGAATTTCCATGGGGATGAAGTGCACTGCTGGGGAGCATGAAACGGCGGACGGGATAACCCTCTGCCACAAATGCACGACACAACTTGAGATGGGACTGAAGCAGGTCCCGGACGTTTGGGTAGACGTCCAGGTGTCCGGCACCCGCATGGACGTCGGCGCACCCTCGGTTGGCAGCTCAGGCGGTCACGCCAGCTCGACCCCGCCCGCGAACCTCGACGCCCTAGACAAAGCCCAGACACTTCGGGTGAAGCTCAGCGGGTGGGCGTCACTCCTCCCCCAGCTCCACCCATTCGGAGAACCGCCCGTCATCGCCGCTTGGCTCCTCACGCAGATCCCGGACATCCGGAAGCAGCCTTGGGCCGGCGATCTGCTGCAGGAATTGCAGGAGTCCTTGCAAGAGTGCCGCCTTGCAACCGATCGGGCGGCCGAACGCATCACGCTGGGGCAGTGCTGGAACGACATCGACGGCGGACGCTGCGAAGCCACAGTCACGGCGGTCAACGGTGCGCGGGTCGCCAGGTGCAAGGAGTGCGGGGCCACCTCCGATGTCCGGACCCGGCAGCAGTGGCTCCTCAGCGAAGCATGGGAAGCAGCAGCACCCCTACCGGTCATCCTGCGCGCGCTCCGCATCGTCGGCACCGAAGTGAAGCCCAAGGACGCCGAGAACTGGGTGTCCCGGGGGAAGGTCATCGCCTGCATCCACGAGGACGGCGGGAAGACCTACCAACTCAACGCAATGCGCCGAGTACATGAGCAGATGCAAGCCAAACGCGAACGTCGAGTAACACGGGAGAAACTATCTAGTATTGCTTGATTCCGGCACGTTTTGAGGGTAACGTCAGTTCAGGATGAGATTTCTGGCTTCAAATGCAAGGTCTCAAAGCGGAGCGAAAGCTCCCGCAACACGGGGTGGGCCGGTGAAAGCCGGTTCTCATGGCGGCAAGGCAACCTAGGGTCCCTTTCAGCCCGCTCAATGGAAGCCGCCGGCCCACCCTCCCAAACACTTTCCCAGTCAACGTCACCCGAACCTCACCGCAGGGCCGAAGGTAGGGGCCGGGACGTACTTCGCGTCCTGTCATGGAACCACCTGCTGGGAAACACTCTTGAGCCCCGGACCGCTCCCCCATAGGTCCGGGGCTCAACTCATGTCCCGGCCAACGCCGAACCGCAATGGGCGGTAGTCACGACGGCGCCTTATGGCTGGCACCAAAACCGGGCACGCCCACACCAGCGGCTGATACTGGCGGGGCGACACTTCGAACCAACACTCAGTGAGGCGGTGAGCGCGTTGTGCCTGCGAGTAAGTACACCGAAGAGCAACGCGCCGAAGCCATCGAGCTCTTCCGAACGGACGGACCGTCAGCCGTCCAAGAGCAACTGGGAATCCCCAAAGCCACAGTAGCTGGATGGGCCAAAGCGGCTGGCGTCCGAACGGTTCGAACGTCTGCCACGCGCGCGGCGACTGAAGCCAGGGCTGTTGACCTGAAGGCTTCCCGGCAGGAGCTGACTGCTTTGCTGCTGGAGGATGCTCACAAGCTCCGCAAGCAGTTGTGGCAGCCTGCCCGCCTGGTGAACTTCGGGGGCAAGGACAACACCCTTGCTGAGACGACGTTGGATGAGCCTTTGTTCGTGGACAAGAAGAACATCCTGTCCGCTGTGGGTATCGCTGTGGATCGTGTGATCAAGCTTGAGGCTGTGGATAAGACCGGCGAAGAGTCGGGTGCCGCGGTTGATAAGTGGCTGGAGCACATGATGGGCGGTGACCATGGAGGCGAAACCGCTGCAGGGTAAAGCGCTCCTGTGTTTGCAGCATCCTTCCGCTTCCATTGAGGCTTATGAGGGTGCTGTCCGGTCCGGGAAGACGTTCACGTCGTTGCTGGACTGGGTGCGGTTCGTCCGTCAAGGCCCTGAGGGGCAGTTGGCTATGTGTGGCCGTACTGAGCGGACCATCATCAACAACCTTTTGCTGCCTCTGCAGGAGATGCTCGGCAAGAACCGGGTAAAGATCAACTACGGTACCGGCACGGCGACCATTGTTGGCCGTGAGGTCCACATCTATGGCGCCAACAATGAGCAGGCCAGGACGAAGATCCAAGGCCTGACACTGGCCGGCGCTTACCTCGATGAAGCCGAGACCATCCCGGAATCGTTCTTCAAGATGCTCTACACCCGCCTTTCGGTCCCGGGCGCGAAGCTGTGGCTGACGTCGAACCCTGGCGGCCCGGCCCATTGGCTGAAGATTGATTGGTTGGACAAGGCCCGTCTCTGGATTGACGGGGCGGGGAAGATCCACCGGAACCCTTCCTCGGATGCTCTGGAGCTGCACCGCTTCACTTTCCTCATGGACGACAACCAGTCCCTGACTCCGGAGTACATTGCCCGGCAGAAGAAGTCCTACACGGGCTTGTTCTACCGCCGGTACATTCTTGCTGAGTGGGTGGCCGCTGACGGCGCTGTGTTCGACTCGTGGGACCCTGAACGGCACGTTGTCAAGCATGAGGACCTGCCTGAGATGCGGTCCGTCCTGGCTTTGGGTGTGGACTACGGAACAACGAATGCCACCTCAGCAGTCATGCTGGGCCTCGGAATAGACGGTGTTCTGTACGCCATGGATGAGTGGCGGCACGACTCCCGCAAAGCAATTGTGAGGCTCACTGACGGGCAGCTATCAGCGGCGCTGAAGGACTGGGTGGCCGGCCAAAGCAGGCATGGTGCTGTACCGGAATGGGTGATCGTTGACCCTGCCGCTGCGTCATTCAAGGTGCAGTTGTCGGCGGATGGCATGGACAACGTCATCAACGGTGACAATAACGTCCTCTACGGCATCCGGACTCTCTCATCGCTCCTGAATGCCGGGAAGCTGCGCATCAGCGACCGCTGTACCGGTTTGATCAGTGAGATGCCTGGCTACTCGTGGGATACCAAAGCCACTGAGAAGGGCGAAGACAAGCCCATGAAGGTCGCTGACCACTCCATTGACGCTTTCCGTTATGCGGTGGCGACTACGGAGACGAACTGGCGGGACTGGGTAGACCTCGCCGCCTAAGGAGACACCATGGAGATCCTGGTAGGCGCCCTCGTGGTGCTCACGGTGGCAAGCCTCGCCCTTGCTGCGTACACGGGGCATCGAGCGTCAGTGGCGCAGGGTATCGCAATGCGGGCACTCGACCGGGTCAGTGACATGTCCTTAGAGGACCGCGTGGACATTCTGCCGAACGGTCAAGTCCGCGTGTGCGGTATCCGGCGTGGAGGTTATATCCGCGTCGTGTTCCTTGGAGAGCCTGACAAGAACTAGGTTTACCCGGCGCAACGGCCGGGCGAGACCGTTGCAACGCTGGACCCCGCCAAGGTGCACCAAGGCGGGGCCTGGCAAAACCACCGATAACACCACCACCACAAGGAGAACACCATGGCAGTTGAAGTCCAGCACGGCAAAGACCACGCCACCACCTTCCACAATGCTGAGAAGTGGTTCACGGATGACCACGGCCGCCTCCACATCGTCGGGGCTGACGGGAACATCGCGTCCTACAACCAAGGCTATTGGGCCAATGCTCGGAAAGTTGAGATGCCCGTAGGCGCGGCAGCGAATGAGCGGCCTACCGCTGAACCACGGGTCATCCCGGAAGGCTATGAGCCCCAGGAGAACAGCCACGCCAAGAACCACGCCATGGACGCTCTCGAAGCAGCACTGGAGAAGCAAGGCGTTGAGGTCTACACCGACGATTACGAAGGCGGGATTGACCTGATCAACCTCGCAGACGCCGTGGTGGAAGCACTCATCAAGGCAGGTATCACCATCCCGGAGAACATAAGCAACCCGCACGGGCACTGACCCTCACCACCACTTAGGAGGCCACGTGCGCTATTTCTACGACACCGAGTTCCACGAAGACGGAACCACCATCGACCTGATCAGCATCGGCATTGTGGCTGAGGACGGCCGCGAGTACTACGCCGTCAACCTTGACGCCGACTGGGAACGCATCAAGAAGCACAGTTGGCTCATGGAGAACGTAGCGTCCCAGCTTCCGGACCTCTCCCGGCCGGAGTGGAAGACGAAGAGCCGCATAGCGGACGACGTGGCCGCATTCCTTCTGCATGACGGCAAGCCTGAACTCTGGGCCGACTACTGCGCGTACGACCATGTGGTCCTGGCTCAACTGTTCGGCACCATGATGAACCTTCCCAGCGGCATCCCAATGTTCACCCACGACTTGCGATCATTCCTTGACTGGTTCCCACCCCGGGCTCCGCTTCCCGCTCAGGAGAGCGGGCAGCATGACGCCTTAGCGGATGCTCGGCACGTCAAACTCACGTTCGAGGCGCTCACCCGCGCCTGACGCACACTTAGGAGGCCATCTTGGCACTGCCAGCAAACGGCACAGCATGGCCGCCCAAGGAGATCTCCCACATCTTCACCGACTTCAACAAGTGGTCCGCCTGGTACTCGAATGACCCATCCAACCTTGGACAGGCGTACGAGAAGGGCCAAGCCAGCCCGTCCCGCCGCGGGATCGTGAACCGGTTCATTGACTGGTTCTGGACACCCCGCTCCGGCGACGGCGACGCGGGCATGACAAAGCTGCACGTGCCGATCGCTTCGGACCTCTGCCAAGTGTCCGCCGACCTGCTCTTCAGCGAACCTCCCACATTCACCGTGGAGGACGGCAAGGGCAAGAACAAGGCCGCGCAGGACCGCATGGACCTGATCGCCGGGGATGAGCTGTACCTGACGCTCGTTGCCGGTGCTGAAGTCGCAGCCGCCCTGTCCGGTGTGTACCTGAGGGCCACATGGGACCAGTCCCTGTTCCAGCACGTGTTCATCACGAAAGTGGACGCTGACGGGGCTGTCCCTACGTTCCGATATGGGAAGCTTGTGGAGGTCACGTTTTGGCGGGTTGTGGCCAGTGACGGGGCGAAGGTCACCCGCCATCTGGAACACCACAGTGTGAACTCCTTCGGCATTGGCGTCATTGAGCATGCCTTGTACGAGGGTAGGGCGGATGAGATCGGCTGGCGCGTGCCTTTGTCTGATCATGAGTCAACGAAGCACCTTGACCCGCTGGTTGATGCGAACTCGCAGATCAGCACCCTCACCGCTGGCTTGGCTGTGGCGTACTGGGCGAACATCACCCCGAACCGTCGCTGGCGCCTCGACCCTCACGGCGTGAACCTCGGCCGGTCTGACCTTGACGGTATCGAATCGCTCATGGACGCACTCGACCGTGCCTACTCATCGTTGATGCGTGACCTTGAGCTTGGCAAGGGCCGGCTCATGGTGCCGCAGAACATGCTCACCGACCTCGGCCCCGGCCAGGGTGCAGCGTTCAACCCGGACACGGCCATCTTCACCGGCCTCAAAGCAGCACCGGGCACGGCCGCTGATCAGAAGATGAGCATCGAACAGGTGCAGTTCAAGATCCGGGTGGAAGAGCACCTCTCCACCGTCGCTGCCCTGTTCGCTGAGATCATCCGTGCCGCCGGGTACTCGTCCCAAACCTTCGGGGAGAAGGACGAATCCGGTGGGGACAAGACCGCCACTGAGGTCACCGCCAAGGAACGCCGCTCGTACCTGACCAGGGACCGGAAGATCCGTTCCGCCCGGCCAGCGCTGGAGGCGATCCTGTCCAAGGCGTTGGCCATGGACGCGGTGATCTTCAACACCGGTGCTGCGCCTGTACCTGTGACGGTGCAGTTCGCTGACGCCGTGCAGGAGTCCCTGGAGTCACTGGCCCGCACGGCACAGATGCTCAAGGCCGCTGAGGCAGCCTCCCGCCGCACACTGGTCCAGCTCGTTCACCCTGACTGGGATGAAGAGCAGGTAGACGCGGAAGTGGCACGGATCGTCGCTGAGCAACCTGTCATCGCTGACCCATTCGCACACCCGGAGGATGAGGACGACGATGGCACAGACCCAGCAGCAGCAGGAGAGCCTGCCCTCAACGGTTAGCGCCACAGCCGCCGCTGTGACTGTGGTGTTTGTGGCCGGTGAGCAGGAAGTACTTACCGGCTCCGCCGCCATCATCCGGGCAGCCATCAACGACCCGGCGCAGGTCCCCGGCCTGTACGCGAGGCTGTGGGAGCTGTCGCAGGGCGTGTCCCGGCGCATCCTCTCCCGCGTCCGCACCCTCTCCACTGGTGCGGTGCAGGTCGCTTCCCGCAACGGGGACGTGACAGCGGTGCGGGAGATCCAAGCGTTGCAGCGGTCCACGGAACGGTTCATCGCCTCTCCAGTGTCGCGGATCCCGTCTCATCATGTGCAGTCGTCGGCGGCCATCGCCAATGACCTCACGGCCAGCCTGGCGGGTGCTGCGCAGCGGATCACCCGGTTCGCGAATGACGCCTACCGTGCTGCCACCGTGAACGGCGCTCTAGTGGGCATCAACCCTGCCCGGGACATCATCCGGGACGCCACAGCCCGCGCCACCCTCGTGGACGCACAAGCCCAGGCGTGGAGGGAGCTCACCTCCCGCGGCATCACCGGCTTCACCGACTCCGCGGGACGCCAGTGGAACCTGTCCTCCTATGTGGAGATGGCAGTCCGCACTGCAACACAGCGGGCGTACAACGCCTCCCACAAAGCGAGGATGGAAGCCGCTGGCATCACGCTCTTCACCCCATCCACCACGGGCCGGCCGTGCAAGCTGTGCGCCCCATGGGAAGGGAAGGTCCTTTCCGATCAGGGCGAGGCTGACGTGGTGCAGGACGGTCACAGGTTCCGGATCTCCGCCACAGTGGAGCAAGCCATGGCCGCTGGCCTGTTCCACCCGAACTGTGAGCACACGCTCACGGCGTTCTTCCCCGGCGTCACGGTCCTCCGCACCACGGAATGGACTGACAGGGATGAGCAGGCATTCAAGGACACCCAGAGGCAGCGAACCCTTGAGCGGGCCATACGCGGCGCCAAACAAGCCCAAGCAGCCGCGCTGACCGACCTTGACCGTGCCCGCGCTGCCCGTCGTGTCCGTGAACTCCAAGCCCGGATGCGTAACCACCTCGCAGCGACCGGCCTCAACCGCAGATCACGCCGCGAACAACTCGACCTCGGCAACAAATAACACTCACAACCTGTCCAGGAGGACACCATGCCCCGACGCAAGACCATCTACGGCATCGACCCGTACGCCCCGGGCGGTATCGATCAGCTCATGGCGCACCACCGGGCCACGTTCGGTGATGCTGTCATGGAAGACGGCGGCGAAGGTTCCGGCGAAGGCGAAGGCCAGCAGGAACAGCAGCAGGCCGAAGGCGCCCAAGACGGCGAACAGCAGCAGGCGCAGGCCCAGGAGGGCGCGAACCCGTGGGATGACCCTGAGGCCGCGAAAGCCGAAATTGAACGTCTCCGCAAGGAGAACGGGCGAACCCGCACCAACGCCAAGACAGAGGCAGCGGATGAAGCCCGCAACGAACTTGTACAGAGCCTTGGCAAGGCGCTGGGACTGGTCAAGGACGGCGGGCAGGCCCCGACCGTTGAAGACCTCACTCAGAAGCTCACCACGGCAACCGAGAGCGGCACACAAGCGCAAGCACAGCTTGCCGTGTACAAGACAGCATCGAAGCACGGAGCAGATCCGGACGCGCTGCTGGACTCAGCAAAGTTTCTTTCCGCGTTGAAGGGGCTGGACCCCAACGACAGCGCAAAGATCGAGGCAGCCATCAAGAAGGCTGTCACTGAAAACCCCAAGCTCAAGACGGTCCAGGCGGCCGGCGCGGGCGGCGCAGACTTCAACGGCGGGACCGGCGAAAAGCGCACAGCACCCACTACCCTCACTGGCGCACTCGACAAGCACTACGGCGCCTAAACCCCCGTTAGGAGAACACCATGGCAGTCTCTCTGGCTGAATCCAAGAACAACGCCCAAGAGGATTACGATCCCGCGGTAATCGATGAGTTCCGCAAGGAATCCGCGATCCTCGACTCCCTCGTCTTTGACGATGTGGTCAACCCCGCAGGTGGCGGCGCCACCCTCGACTACGGCTACCGCCGGCAGATCACGCAGGGCACGGCCGCTACTCGTGCGATCAACTCCGAGTACACGCCCGGCAACGTCACCACCGAGAAGAAGTCTGTGACCCTGGCGGTCATGGGTGGTTCTTTCGAGGTTGACCGCGTCACGGCGAAGGTCGGCCCGGCCGCGTCCGCGAACGTTGCCTTGAACATGACCAACAAGATCAAGGCCGCCCGGACCAAGTTCCAGGACCTTGTGATCAACGGTGACACCGCCGTTGACGCGAACGGCTTCGATGGTCTGGACAAGGCCCTGACCGGCTCCGCCACGGAGTTCCGCGCCACCTCGGTAACGGACTGGACGGACTTCGACACGAACGCCCGCGCCGAGTACAAGGCCCTGGACGCCCTGGACGAGTTCCTGTCCTTGCTGGACGGCAACCCCACCGTCGTTGTCGGCAACAACAAGGCACTGGCCCGCGTCCGTGCCGCTGTCCGACGTGCAGGCATGTACGTGAAGAACCCCGTTGAGGGTCTGATCGGCCCCGGCGGCCGCCCCGTGGTGCGAGAGCAGTACGGTGACATCCTGCTGGTGGACGCTGGCGAGGTTGCAGGTTCCTCGAACCTGATCATCCCCGTGGAGACCCGCACCGTGGGTGTCTCCACCACGGGCCTGACCGATCTCTACGCCTACCGTGTTGGCCTTGACGGCTTCCACGGCGTCTCCACCGTGGGCGGCCAGCTCGTGCAGTCCTGGCTGCCTGACTTCACCACCGCTGGTGCTGTGAAGAAGGGCGAAGTGGAGCTCGGCCCGGTCGCCGTGGCTCTCAAGGCCACCAAGGCCGCTGCGGTGTTCCGCAACATCAAGGTCCAGTAGTTGCCAGCGCGCACCCTCACCCGGGGGTGCGCGCTGCACACCACACACTTAGGAGCCAGCATGGCAACCATCACCACCCCTGTGAAGGGATTCACGGGCGTCGTTGTCGGCGTCCACTTCAAGGACGGCGAAGGCGAGACTGACAACGCCGCCGCCATCCAGTACTTCGAACGGCACGGTTACACGGTCGCTGCTGGCGAAGACCCGGCCCCGCTGACGCAGCCGGCCAAGTCAGCGTCCAAGGCCGAATGGGAATCGTACGCAACCCAAGAGGGCAAGGACATCGACGGGCTGACCGCCGATCAGATCAAGGCCCTGTTCATCGCTCCGGAGGCACCGCAGACACCGGCCAACCCGGAAACCGGTAAGCCGGGCGAAGGCACGGACCCGGACAAGACCGAAGAGTAGGCAGGAGGGGACGCAGTGATCATCTACGCAACCAGCGCCGAACTACAAGAGTGGATCGGTGAGGCCACGTTGCCGCCGAAAGCTGCGTCCTTCCTCCGCTCGGCCTCCCTCATGGTCCGTACCGAGACCATGACCGCCGTGTACGCCACGGACCCTGAAGGCATGCCAACAGATCCGAAGGTCTCTGCAGCGTTCCGGGACGCCACGTGCGCCCAGGTGGCTGCATGGGACGGGATGGGCATTGACCCTTCCTCCGCCGGTGTTCCGTCCGCGGCGCCTGTCCGGTCCAAGAAGCTCGGCTCCGGTGGTGTCGAGTATGACACTTCGGTGAACTCGTCCGTGACGGCTTTCCAAGCCAAGAAGGAAGCGGCGAACAACCTGTGCGCTGAGTCTTGGATGATCCTTCAGCAGGCCGGGCTTATGCCAGGTGGTGTGCAGCGTGGGTGACCTTGATGACTTCTACATCCACACGGTGGCCGTGGAGACGTTCGAGGGCACCGGCGCTTACGGGGACGTGTACAGCGAACCCGTGGACGTGCCTGGCTGGTTGGAGGACAAACGCCGGCTGGTGCGGGACAAGAACGGGCAGGAGGTCATCTCCATGTCCCAGTTCATGTGCGACAACACCCACCTGGACAAGTTCACCCCCGACTCCCGGGTGACGCTCCCCCGCCGGCAAGCGTTCGTCATCGGCGTGGCGGACCTCAACAGCGGCGCCCTTGACCTTCCGGACCATCTGGAGATCGACCTCACTTAGGAGATGCCGTGGGCGAGACTTTCAGCGTGCACCTGGACGCCATAGACGAAGCCGTGGTGGCAGCCATCCCCGGCGCCGCGTTCAAAGCCATGGAGCACCTCCGGCAAGTTGCGGTCAACCGCACACCACTGGATGACTCCCCGCTCCGGTCCTCCGCCTATGTGGAGGCCACCCCGGACGGCGCCGACGTCGTGTACGACTCGGTCTACGCCCGGTACCAGCATTACGAACACCTCCACCACGAGGTGGGTGAACGGCTCTACCTGTCCACCTCGGTGGTCAGTGAGACGCCCAAGGTGATCGGCATCCTTACGACAGAACTGAGTAAGGAGATAGGATGACGGCAGGATGAGCTATGAGAAAGACTTCCTCACCGGCATCGCTCAGATGATCGCTGACAACGGGATCGCCACATATAAACCGAGTGGCGCCTATAGTGCTGGGCAAACGGGGATTGTCTTCGGTGGCTGGCCGCAGGTCCCTGACCGGTGCCTCACCCTGAACTACACCCCGGTGACCGATCAGACGATGTCCGCTTTCGGGCGTGGCATCTTGGACATCGGATTCCGGGGCGCCCCGGGTGACCCGTTCGGCCCCTCTGACATCGCCGTCCCCGTGTTTGAACTCATCCACGGCATGCGACAGCACACCCTCGGCACAGCGGAAGTGATTCAGATCCTCCGCGACCACGTCGCCCCCATGGAAACAGACGGGAACCGGCGCAACAAACGGTTCGACCTGTACTACGTGGACCTGGCATCTCCGACCACGAAGTACCGGACCGACTAACCAAATAACCCTTCATGGCCCCGTAACTCCTACGGGGCTTTTTCTTTGCCCGAAAACAGCCCATAGGAGGCACCCATGTCCGCATCTCTCGCCCGCCGGTTCAAGCTGGACGTATCCGGCGACGGCACCAACTGGCTCCCCTTCAAGGGGATGACCGACTTCGCCCCCACGGAGAATCCCACCACCCAGTCAACCGCTGACTACGACAGTGACGGGTTTGACTCGTTTGAGAAGACTCTCACCGGCTGGCAGCTTGTTGCCAAGGCCAACCGCAAGGTCAACGCTGGCGTGTTCGACCCGGGCCAGGAACTCGTGCGTGCCCGTCAGTTCAAGTTCGGTGACGAAGCCCGCATCTGGGTCCGTTGGTATGACCGCAATGGCGCCCCTGAGGCCCGCTCCGGCCGCGCACTCGTGGAGTGGAACCAGTCCAAGACCGGGGTTGCCGACATCGAGGAAGTGACCGCCACGTTCAAGGGTGACGGTGCCCTGGAGGACATCGACAACCCGCACGAGGATGCTGACACCCCTGTCATTGCCTCCGCCACACCGTCCGGCGCGGCTGCTGGCACCACGGTCACCATCCAGGGCGCAAACTTCACCGGCACCGTCCCCACCACCGGTGTGAAGTTCGGCGCCACGAACGCCTCTAACTGGCAGGTCATCTCCGATTCGCTGATCTCTGCTGTGGTCCCTGCAGGGTCCGCGGGCGCGGCGAACATCGTCGTGACCAACGCCGAAGGCGCTTCCACCGCGTTCCCGTACACCCGCGGAGCGTAACCCCAATACCGGGAGGCGGGCTTAGTGAGTGGGCCCGCCTCCCGCTCCACCCATCACACTCACACCACACTCACAAAGGATTCACGCCATGGCATTGCGCCCCTACGAAGACGTCATTGGCCCGCTGGTCATCCCGTACCGCGGCAAGGAGTACGCCCTCCCCCAGATCTCATTGGAGGACGGCCTCCGGATGCGGGCAGCCGCCGCGAACAACACTTCCCTGCCACTGAGTGACCTCCTGCATATCATCATGGGCGACGTCGCCCAGCAGATGCTGGACGAGAACGTACCCCCCGCCGTCGTGGACCGGGCACTCTGGACCGGCGTCACCGACTTCCAGCAGGGACGCGAAGCCGCAGAAATGGTATGGGAGAACGGCCTCCCAAAAGCAGTAATGGAGGAAATCCTCCGACCTCTCTTACAGGCCCCGACGACCCCCGCGGCCGCGGCACCTACGACGAAGCCACCGGCCTCTGGGACTGGTACACGGAACCAGAAGAAGAAGGCACGGCGGTCACGTGGGAAGCGATCCTAACCCACTTCAAACTCATCGTCGCTGACTTCGCCTCAGAGTACGGGATCCGCCTGCACCTCCGTGAACCGATGACCTGGGCTGAGTTCCGGGACCTCGTACACGGCCTCCTGCAAACCGAGACCCGGCTGTGGCGTGCACTCCGCCCGGACGACGAACCATCTAAGGAGTAGCCCATGGCCGGCCCCACAACTACCGGATCGATTGATGCGAAACTCCGGATCGACAAGTCCGAGTGGGACCGGAGCAAGGACGAAGCGAAGGTAGAGGCTGCTGAGCTTGGGGCGTTGAACCCTGAGATCAAGGTTGACGCGAACGTTGGGCCCGCCCTGGCGAAGCTCGAAGCGGTTGCGAAGGCTGAGCGGGATCTCGAATCTGCGTACATGCGTTCGGCTATCGCCCAGCAGAAGCTGGATGTGGCCACACAGAAGCATGGTGAGGACTCGTTGCAGGCCGCCCAGGCGCGGCTGACGCTCAAGCGTGCCACGGATGCAGAGACTGATTCTGAGGCCCGCCTCGCTGACGCCAAGGGCAAGACCCGTGTAGCTCATGAGATGGAGACGGAGTCAGCGGAACGTGCCCTCCGTACCCGCAGGGCTCACATCTCCGGTATCCAGGTGCTGCTGGCCCTGGCTCCGGCTATCGTGGCCGCTGCCGCCCCTGTGGCTGGTGCTGCTGTCGGTTTGGGTGCCGCGTTCGGCATCATGGCCGTCTCCGGTGTCATCGCCATCAAGGGCATCAAGGATGAGATGGAGAAGGGCACCGACGCCGGCAACAAGTACGCTGCCGGGCTGGGCTCCCTGAAAGGCAACCTCGACTCCCTTGGTGGGACGGCCGCTGACCGGATGTTGGGGTCCTTCAACCGCACCGTTGGGGACATCAACACCCGCATGCCAGTCTTCACGGTGGCTGTGGGTGACGGGTCCGCTGCCCTCGGCAACATGGGCGGAACCGCGCTCCGGAACGTCCTTGACGGCCTGGGTGCCATGAGTCCGCTTCTGAAGTCCGGCGCTGTGGAGCTGTCGTCCTTTGTGGGATGGCTAACGAACTTCTCCCAGGCGCAGGGCTTCCAACAGTTCGTGTCCTACGCAGTGACCAACTTGCCCGGCGTGATGGACATGATCCGGAAGCTGGTCAACCTCGGCGGGGACATCCTGGCGGCATTCGCGCCGCTGGGCCCTGTGGTGATCGGCTTCATCAGCGGCCTCTCTGACGGGCTAAGCAGCCTCCCTCTGCCTGTACTGGCCGGGATCGTCACCAGCGCTGTCCTGATCGGGCCTGCCCTGTCCATGGCCTTCTCCCCCGGCGTTGCTGCCCTGATCGTGTCCGTGGCCCAAGCCATCGGCCTGACCGGCGTGATGGCGAACCTGGCCGTTCCCATCGTGGGTATCCTCACTGCTGTCATCGCTGGTATCGGCGTGGCAGCGGCGACGTCCGCACTGGGAACAGCACAAGGCACAGCAGCGCTCAATGATTACGGTGACGCGGTGGAGCGCGACAATGGCCTGATCGGTGAGAACGTCCGCCTCCAGGCAGCCCATGCTGCGACGTCCAAGGAAATGCGTGACGCGGCCGAATCACTCGGCGTCTCCACTGAGACCGTGCTGCAGGCGATGCTGGGCAACACTGACGCGCAGAAGCAACTCAACGATGTCATGGCTACGGCCATTGACCGTCGTGTGGAGCTCCGGCGCGGGGATGAGAACCTCACAGAGACCTCGTCACGACTCAAGAACGCGAAGGACACCCTCACTGAGGGGATCGCTTCGAACTCTGCAGCGATCCACAACAACGTGGACGCCTACCACGCCTACAAGGACGTGGTGGACTCCACCAATGGCGCCCTGACAGAGGAAGCCCGGGCATTGCAGGCCAACGCCAGCCAGTACGGCGTCTCTGTTGGCGTGTACAGCGAGGCGATGGCCGCGCAGGACAAGGCGAAGATCTCCACGGACGGCCAAACCGTCGCGTTGCAGCTCCAGAATGACGCTGCAGGCCTGTTGAAGCAGTCTTGGGACCTCTTGAACGGTTCGGTCCTATCCCTCGATCAGACCAACACCCGCTCAGCAGCCGCCACGAACTCCCTCACGGCCTCTTTCCAGCAAAACGGGTTGGCGATCACGGGAACCTCGGAAGCGGTTGTAGCGAACCAGCAGGCGCTCCAGAACAAGGTAGCTGCGGATCAGGCCATGGCTGAGGCTGTCGCCAAGTCCACGGGCAAGACAGCGGACGGCACAGCAGCATTCGCAGCGGCCAAGGAACAGCTGGAAAAGAACCTCTCCGCACAGGGACGCCTGACTGGCGAGGTCCAGACGTACATCGACAAGCTGTACGCCATCCCAGCGTCCGTTCCCCCGACAAAGGTGGAACTCGACGCTGTTGCCCTGGCTGCTGCCGAGGCCCAGATTGCGAGACTCACGCAGGCGCGGACCCTCAATATCCAGGCACAGGTAACCGGCGGTGGCTACACCGAAGATCCAGCCATGACAGGCTTCGCGCCTGGCACTTTCGCCCCCATCAACAAGGCGGACGGCGGCCCGGTGAACTACCTCGCCGGCGGCGGGCAACCATTCTGGAAGCCACGAGGCACGGACACGGTTCCGGCGATGCTCACCCCGGACGAGTTCGTCATGAAGCGGGCGTCCTCGAAGTCCATCGGCCTCCCGGCTCTGAACTACATGAACCAGACCGGAGAGCTACCACCCACCCAGCAAGCCGCTGGAGCGTCCTACACGATCCAAGTCGATGTGAGCGGGGCCGAATCTCCCCGCGCCGCAGCGATGGAAGTCGTTGATGAGCTCAAGTGGCTAATGAAACAGGCAGGACTGGACATTGGCGGCGAATAGCAGGATCTTGTGGGCCGGGCGCACCCTCCACGGCATCGATGGTTTCGGGCTTTGGAGGGTGACTCGCGGGCAGTTTGACGGGTGGGAGGACTCCCCCGGCATCAAGGGTGACAACATCGCCCGCCCGGACGCTGATGGTGACTATGACCTGCCCATTGAGAATGAGGCTCGCTGGGTGAACATCGGCGGGATACTCACCTCTACCAGCAGGCAGTTACTGATGTCCGGTGGAGATGCGCTCAAGGGCCGTATGGCCGGCCGGTTCCAAGTGGAGAACGTCTTGGGCGTCCGTTGGGCCGAGAGTAAACGTGCATCGCCGGTGAAGTTCGTGGCCATCAATAACTTCATGGCCACGTGGCAGGTGCGGCTCAAATTCGATGAGTCGACCAAGTACGGGGACACCCGAACCTGGGTGGCCTCGGTAGGGGCCAACGCCGGCGGCATCTTCCATAAGGGAAACTACAACGCCTTCCCGAAATTCACCGTGGCAGGGGCCATGCCCGGAGGGTACAGGCTCACGATCATGGGCCAGGTGTTCAACGTGACACAGCCGCTGATATCCGGGCAACCGCACAGCATCGAATACTCATCCGGGCGGCTCCGTATCGGCGGGAACGTCGTCCATGGCGGCGTTGGCTACGGCTTCACACCGTACGTGCCGCCTGGCGCCATCACGGCACTCTCTATTGTGCCCGGGACCACTGGAACAGCCACGGCGACCCTTTCACTGACTGACACCTACATCTAGGAGCTGCCCTGTGTGGAAGTGGTTTTCTGTAAGCACTGAAACATGGGGCAGCAAGGTCGAGATACCGGCCGCCAAGTTTACCGGCGGTCGGCGGCTGAATGGGCCGTCCGGAGGGTCAACGACATTCAACGTCGGTGACCCTTCGGTGGGCGAGGTGGTCACAGTTGACACAGTGGCACCAATTAAACGGCTCCTTGTCGCTGAGTGGGACGGGAACGCCGTCTACGCCGGGTTCATTACCGGCGTCGTAGAGGACGTGGACAAGAAAACGGTCACAGTAACCCACAAGGACATCTGGTGGATCTGGGCCCGCAGACACATCCTCGCTTCACGCACCAACGGCGCGGCTGCCGCCCCACCCATCACGTGGAACGCGAGGACACTAGCGACCCTTGCGAACCTCATCGTGGCCAAGGGCATGGACGGCGACCCAGCCGACCGGTACGAGATGCCAGTCATTATGTCTGCCGATGTTGTGGGCACTGAATCGCGCACCTACTACGGCTACAAATTCGTCAAGGTTGATAAGGGCCTGGATGATTTGATCAAGACTGACGGCGGCCCCAATATCGACTTCGACACCCAATGGGTGGGCAACGAGTACTTCCGCTGGGTCATGCGCTCCGGCGCCCTCACCCAAGGCATGTGGGAATGGGACGCCACAGCAGAGAAGAAGGAAGTCTACGGGCTCACGTTCTCGACAGACGCGGAAGGTGTGACAGACAAAGTATTCGGCGCAGGAGAAGGGTCCGAAGCAAGTGTGCTTCTGCGGGATGCCGACTCATACACCGGGTCCGCCGCACCAGCACTGGAGCGAGCCGAGAGTTACAGCGGCATAAGTAATCTGGGCGAACTCCAATCGCGTGTAAATGCAGACCTGAACCTACACAATGACCCAACCCAGCAAATGAGCTTCAGAATCCCCGCTTATGGCGTGGTCCGGGTGAGCCAATTGATTCTTGGCGGCACGGCCCGGGTGAAGACAGACGGGATCCGCTTCCTCGCCGCGGGGTGGCATGACTGGCAACTGATTGGGTACACCTTCGATCGCGAGTGGATCACTCTCCAACTTCAGCAGACCGGAGGCTAGTCGGTGACCAATATCAACGACCTCTCGCGGGGCAACGTGTCCGCTATCTGGGACGCAATCCGGGATCTGCAATTCTCGTCCAACCAGAACCACATGGCTATCGGCCGTAGCGGGCTGCGGGTCTATGACGGCGGTGTCATCACCATCGAAAACGGTGGCCTGAACATCACCGGCACAGCCACCGGGTCCGGCGTCCTGGACTGGACTGGCACTATCAACATGTCTGGGGTGTTCACCGCCACCGGAGACGTGAATTTGAATGGGCCAGTGGACATAGCCGGTGCCACCACAATCACAGGTGATGTCACCTCGGCCGGCCACTTCACCCAAACCGGGCCTATCAACCTCAACGGCCCGACAACGATAGCCGGCGATGTGACCTCTACTGGTGACTTCACGGTCAATGGCCCAACGGATTTGAACGGCCCGACAACAGTTGCTGGGGACACCACTGTGACGGGTGACTTCAATGTGAACGGTCCGATGAAGACAACGAGCACGCTATCTGTTGAGGGTGTGACAACCCTAAAAAATGACCTGAACGTGGTCACAGGCGGAAAAATCAAGGTTGGTACGGTGCTGACGCTCGATCCGGGCGTTGACGGCGGAGCGATCCGATTCACTTCTGGGCGAGTGCTCAGGGATACCGGTTCGTCCATGGTGATGGACAACGGCTCTGGGTCCGCAACAGTAAGCGTCACTGGGAGCCATGTGCTCTTGGAAGCCGGCACCGCGCAGGTCGATGTAGTCGGGAACACTGTTGGGATCGTTGGTGACCTAAAGGCGACAGGCAACACCTACCTCAGCCTGACTACCACTGGTAGCGCCGCGAACGTTTACTACGATCCAAGCTCGGGCAGGCTGTACTACAAGCCCTAAGGGCAGTAAACGGCCTTGGCGTAGGCAGTTACACGCTGGGCGTTCTCCCCGGCGGCGGAAAGGCTACCTTGGCACGCCTGCTGGCCCATCTGCACGAGCTCGGTGTTGCTGGGCTTTTCGCCAACCCATCCCAGTTTCACCCCGGCGATGAAGAACTCATCAGCGGAGTAGCTCACATCATAGGACGACGGAACTGCGGGGTCTGGAACGGTCGGTTCGACGCTGGCCGCTGGCGAGGTGCAGGCGCTCAAAACCAGAACGGCAAGCACAGCAAGTCCCCCAACACTTCTCATGCCCTGCATCTTAGCGCTGGGGCGCAGGAATTAATACATCCGGAGGCATCCCCTTGGACGAAGCAATGCAGATCATGCACAACAGTATCCATGAAGAGTACCGGCAGCGGCTGGCTAACGCGGATTGGGCGCTGGCGAACGCGAACGCCCAATGCAAGGTCAAGGACGCTGTGATCGCGGCCCGGGACGTGAAGATCCAAGAACTGACTGACCTTCTGGACGCGGCCACGGACCCCGCAGCCTGAACCCAATTTCATACTCACTCAAGCACCCCTTGCCGGGTGCTTTTTTCATGCCCAGGAGGCAGTATGCCGAACGTCCCCGTGCCCGGCAACGTCACAGAGATCAGCGGAAATCACCTGTCCGGGCGGAACCTTGAGGTTCATTTCACGCTGAACGCTCCACAGGCCAAGTCGGGGAAGATCTTCCCCACTCAGCCGCTCACTGTGGCGCCGGCATCTGACGGATCATTCACGGCCAACCTTGAGTCCACCACAGACATGATGGACGACGCCTGGTACACGGTATCGATCCAGTGGCTGGACTCGGGCGGCAACTACGTGAAGGCCGACTTCCCCGACTGGCAGTTGAACGTACCCACGGGCGGCGGGTCCTTCTCTGACCTGTTCGGCAGGCCCCCGAAGAACACCCTCATGTTTTACGTCTCCCTGACTGCGCCCGTGAACCCGCCCAAGAACTCCGCCTGGCTCAAGGACGACCCCACAAACCCCGAAAACCCCCTGAACACCGGGGAACTCTATCTTAGGAGGCCCCCAATTGGCTGATAACTGGGCATGGGTATACGTCGCCAATCTCCGTGGCGCTACAGGTCCTGCTGGGCCGCAGGGCCCGGGTAGTGGGTACAAGACAACGCTGGCGACGGGAACTGACCTCAACACGCTGACGGCCCAATCGGACACCGGGTTCTACCACCTGTCCGGGGCCAACGCCTACACCAACGTCCCCGCCGAATGGGCGGCTGGCAACATCGGCCAGCTTGTCGAGCAAATCACGGGTGCCTCATCGGGAGAGCAGCGCATCGTCCGATACGCCGATGGCATCTCGTGGCGCCGGGCGATCAAGAATTACTTCTCTACTCCTAAGACCTGGACGCCTTGGGAGTTGGAGAAAGACCGTGTCATGGATGTCACCACGGCGGTGTCCTTGGACGACATGCGGACTGAGGGGAAGTTCCGTTGGGACAACACCACTGTGGCGAATCTGGTTTCGGCCGGGTGGCCACCACAGATCCCGCGGGGACCTATCCGCATGCAGGTCGAAGTCACTACCGGCGGCATCGTCTGGCAGACGATCAAGAGTTATGGCGCCACTGCCACCACTCTCTTCAGGGCCACGAGCGCACTCACGCCGTCGCCGTTCCCCTTCGGCGCATGGAAGGACCTGGGCGAAGTTACCCCGGCCACGAACCCATCCAACGCGGGCCTGGCCAACGCCGTGCGTTTGGATGATTTCAGCTTCCGGCGTGGCGGCAAAAAGAAGACCAACGGCAAGGGTGCTGTCGCACTCCGGTTTGACCATGGCCTGAACAACTTCAACACCGAAGCCCGGCCATTGCTGGAAGCCCGCAGCATGAAGTACCTTCTCGCTCTGAACTCCCGCGGCTGGTCCACCACGGAGAACAACACCGTCACCGCGGCCATGGTCGATGCGTGGGTCGCGGCCGGGTTGTGCAAGATCGGCAACCACGGCGCACACCACAACGACGCCACCACGTATGCAGCTTTGCAGGACGTCATCGTGACAGGCCTCGCGGAACTCAAAGCCCAACTACCATCTGCACAGATTGATGGGTGGTTCGTCCCCGGCGTGGGCGGCACGAACTACATGGGGTTCAACGGCGGCGCCATTCCAGAGGCGTTCTACAACACCGATGCTGGTCGGCTCATCCTTGAGAACCATCCGGTTTCTTCTGGGGCCTTCCCCAACACCGCACAGAGGATCCTTGACGGCCGCATCCGGCAAGGGCAGGGCCACTTCACGATGGACACCGCCACCGTTTCCGCGATTACCGCCCAGATCGATCTCGCGATTACCAACAAGACAGGTCTGCAGCTCATGGCCCACTCCTCGTTGCTGAACACCGCTGGAAACATCACCACGGCGAATCTCACGACGGTCCTGGACTACATCCAGACGAAGGTAACCGCCGGCGATCTTGTATTGCTGGACCCGTACGAGCTCCTGCTTGCGGACTCCCGATGAGGCGCCCGATCAAGTGTCGGCTCCTGAGTCTTTGGTTGAAGATTCAGGAGCCGCGGGCGCTCTCCGTGATCTACTTCTTCGCCTACGTGGCCATCGGGCTGTTGGGAATGTTTGTTGCCACGGACCCGCCCCGTACGGTGCAGTCCAGTCTGGGCAACCCACTGATGGTGTGGTGGGGGGTCTTGCTTCTTGTTGGCGGGGTGCTCGGTTCGGTCTCCGTCCTCCCGGGGATCTGGTGGCTGGAGCGGGCAGCAACGTTCTGCTGCATGACTGCCATCGCCGTCTACGGAAGCGTTCTTGCTTCCCTGCCGGTGACGCAGATGAGCGTCCGTGCCGCCTCTCTCTGCTTCATTGTGTTCTCGATACTCGCCTTCGCTGCCCGTCTAGTGAAAATCCGGCATCACGCCTACGACCCCGAAAAGTAGGCCGCTATGGATTCCACTCAACTGCTAATCACGGTTGTCACCACGATTGGCACATCCGGTGCGTTGCTCGCTCTCGTCAACGGTCTGATCAAGTTCTTCAACGGATCAGCCGGGCGGGAGCGGATCCGCAACACCACTCTCAAGGACCAGCGGAACGAGGCATGGGCCGACGCCGAGAAGGAACGGTCCCGCGCTGACCGTGAACAAGCGAGAGCTGACCGTGAAGCCCGAAATCGGCGCCTTACCGAGGAATACGCATCACAGCTCCGACGTGACTGCACAGAGCACGGCATGACCCAACAAGAACTACGACCGTGGCCGCACCTTGAAAACGACCCGCCCAAAGGAGGCTCGGCATGACAAAGCAGTTGATCACCCCGAACCCAAACATCAAGTGCTATCCGGGCTGGTGCTTGATGTACGTCCGTCAGGCATTCGGGCTCAATGGCCTTTATCCCAGCGCCACCGCGGGGTGGAACGCGGCCAAGTACAAGCACCAGGACCGCAGCTTCCCGGCCGGGGGCTGGGTCCCGGTCTGGTTCCACCTCGCGAAGGAGCCACTGGGCCACGTCGCACTTATGGCCCCAGACGGCTCCGTATTCTCCACCAGCGACCCCAGCAACACCGCGCACCACCACCCGAACCTTGACCACCTCCTGTCCTACTACCGGGCGCTCGGGCCCACGTACTTGGGCTGGTCCGAAGACATCGAAGGCGTGGCCGTCGTCGGCGGATCCAATATCAATCTCTCAAGCTCCACCACAACATCAGAAGGAGACCTGGACATGTCAGGTGCAGAAGTAGTGAAGGGATACGTCCAGGATCTGGCCTACAACGGCTGGAAGGACGATCAGGGCAATTGGCATCCCGGGTTCATGTTGGTCATCGAAGAGAGCCAGCGCCGCCTGGATGGGGTTACAAAGCTTCTACTCCCCGGCGAGGAAGGGGAACGCCTTGCTGGACCCATCCCGCAGATGATCGCAGAACTTCAGGGCGGCCAGAAGGCAATCCTCTACGCGTTGGGCAACCTCGGCCGGGGCGAGCCTGTGGACGTGGAAGCCATGAAGGCGGCCGCGAAGGAAGGTGCAGCAGAAGCGCTGGCCGGCCTCGAAGCCATCGCCACCACGACCGTCACCCTGAGCCAGGAAGGCTAACCCATGACCGAAACTCACGCCTTGATTACCGCCTTGGCCGCGGCGCTCTCGATCATCAGCCCGGTCGCCATCGCGTTCTACAAGAACGACAGCTGGCGCAAGATCACCAAGATAAGCGTTCCCATCGTGGTGGCCGTCGCCATCGCAGCCGCATATCTGTGGGCCAAGGGCCAGACGCAGCTTGTCACCCCGGAGGATTGGCTGAATGCCTTCCTAGCCTTCTACGCAATCCAGCAACTCGCTTACACCACCGTGCTCCGCTGGATCGCCGAGCAAGTTGAGAAGGCAGGCGTCCAGGCTAAACAGAACGCCATCCCCAGCGAAGTGGTTGAGGAAGGCGGGCCAGCCCACCGCGCCTGACGTAAGAGAAGACCCCCAACCTTCACCGGGTGGGGGTCTTTTGGCGTCTAACGCTGCATGATTCCCGGTTCACGCTCGTTGACCTCGTCGCTGTTCGGGTCGATGCAGTAGTGGTCCGGTTCTCCGGTCGCGCTGACGTAAACGGCTGCCAGGCAGTCGGGGCATGCCATAGCTCCGATGTCTCGGGCGAATGCGTTGGCTTCAGCGATCTCGGCAGGGGTGAACCGTGGCATATTTGCGCGTTCCGTTACTTCAGTGGGAGGGTGGAATGCGAGGTCCTGGTCATCGAAAGCTAGATGTCCGATGATGCCGTCACTACTTGCCGCCACTTTTCCCCCAATATTGTGTTGATGGTTCACGTATTATCACCCACGCGTGCCGCAACTTCATAATGCGGCCAAGACACCGTCAGAGCGTTGCTAAACTTTGGGCAGTCTATGTCCGAAAACATTGGGGTTTGTTGTGCCTGCAGTCTTCATCTACGGAAGTTGCGTATCCCGCGATACGCGTCCCTACCTTGGCGAAGGGTGGGAAATCACCAAGTACGTGGCCAGGCAGAGCATGATTAGCGCAGCCTCCCCCAGGGGCGTTCTCCGCGGCGAGAGCGCCCTGACTTCCAAGTTCCAAAACGAGTGCCTACGGAATGACATCCGGTCCTCTCTGTTCTCCGCCGTAGATGAAGCCAAGGATGAAACCGACGTCTTCGTAATTGACCTCGTGGACGAGCGTCTGGGCGTCTACGAAATCGAAGATGGCACGTATGTCAGCCACTCCTGGGAGTTAGAGGAAAGCAAGCTCCTCCAACAACAGGACAGGGAACTGAAGCACATCCCCTTCGGTACAGATGAGCATTTCAATCTCTGGGCGAAGTCAGCCAAGACCGTAATCGCAAAACTCAAGAGCACGGGGAAACCTGTCCTAGTGCTGGGGCCTGAGTGGTCAGAGAAGGCTGATGACGGCCAAGCTCCACTGATGTACCGGGGCAAGACGTCTGCAGCCTACAACGACTTGTACCGCCGCTACTACGAGCACCTGCGCAGTCTGGGCGTCACTGTGCTCTCCATCGGACAGGACACTGTTATGGCGTCAGTTAAGCACCAGTGGGGCTTGGCGCCGTACCACTACGTCAAACCGGTCTACGAGCAAATGCGTGACGCGATCACAGGCGCGGCGAAGCACGCATGAACCGGTCCCCTCAGAAAGCCCGCCTCTGGTACCGGACTGGATCCGGAATCTCCAACGGGGTGAGCGTATCCCTTCGGCGTGCGGAGTCCTCCAAGGCGGCCGCCGCGAAATGACTCAAGGATTTTCGTTGGAGCTGGGTTAGCCAGCGTTTGGCGCGGATGTCCGCGTCATCGACTGCGTCAAACAATGGTTGCAGGGCTAGGGACCGGTCAAGTACGGACACTTCGTTCGTCTGGTTGTCCACGAACCTAAGCTGAGGCACTGGGTCCCTGCCATTCCTCATACCACTCCGAGGACCTACGTTCATGTCCCCTGCGATGGTGGGTTTGGTTCCTGCCCGAACTTCCATGAGGAATTGGTCAAGATACTCTTCGAAGTGCTCAAAGGCGTTGCGAACGTCGCGGTCTCCCAAGGGTGAAGTGTCTTTGTCAGGGTTGCCGAGGACTTCACGCAACTGCTCCGAACGTTGAACAGACCATGCATGGCGAAGCTTCTGTTTGGCGTTTGCACGCTTCGAGATGCCGCCTGGCCACAGCAGCCTGTTGATAGCCATAGCCGCGTTGATGACCGACTGGGCCGCTACGATGATGTTCTCGGCACTCCTGGCAGCTTCGAGTTCGGTTTTGTATTGATATCCGGCTAGCCTGACGCTTCGCGCTTGCAGGGTCACCTCTTTGACGTAATAGGAAAGCTCTTCGTCTGTCAGAACAAACTCCGGAAGCTCGTCTTCTGGCAATGAAATCATGAGCTCTCCTTGGTCCTGATGACGATTGCTTTGCAGCCTTCGGGGATCAGCTCCCGTGCTGCTTCATAAGCAGCTGCATAGTCCCTGCCTGCGGCGGACACACTGCCCCGTTCGCCGTTTGCGTCTTCAATGGTCAAGGTAACATCCACCGGACAATCCTATGGCTTGGGATGATGAGTGAATGACAGGATACGACGCAGCCAAGTTCGAAGCTAACGCACTGGCCGGAGACTGGAAGGCAGCTTCTGCGGTCCTGTCCCGCGCCACTGTGAGGCCAGAAGTCCTCCAAGCACTCATGACCCCGGATGCTCACTTGGAGGTCGTCCTGGGCGTACTGGGCCGCCAGAGCGTGACCGTCGAGCACTTGGCGTGGGCGGCCACTTTCGACAATGCTCAGATTCTTGGGCGCGTGGTTTCGAATCCGAAGACTCCGACGTCGCTGGTCCGGGAGATCCGTGACCGCGTGGCTGACCGGGAGGCTGACATTTGGGTGCTGCTGCGGGAGTACGCGGACAGGGTGATTGCTCGTGAAGCCCGTGAGTCCGGTCTTCATGGCGGCCTCCTATAGGTGTCGTTCCAAAGTGTTGAGTAAGTGTTGAGTCAGGACTCTGAAAATGAGGAATCCCCCGGAACTTATTGAAAGTTCCGGGGGATTCTGTGCCCCAGGAGGGAATCGAACCCCCGACCGGCGGATTAGAAGGCCGCTGCTCTATCCCCTGAGCTACTGGGGCGCACTGGCGCCATCACCGACGTGGGTCGCTGGCGCCACAAAGAGTTTACAGTGCCGCGCGCCGGATGCTTGCCATCCCCCCGCCGGTTCTCTCTACTCCTCCACAGCGGCCATTAGCCGGGTTTTATTCACATAGCCGGATGCGACACTCCCTTCCCTGTCTCCGCTGGATGAAGCTGAAGGAGCCGGACAGGCACTTCCCTACATCGAGAAGGACCACAATGAATGACATGATCACCGTCCGGGGCTTCGTGGCCTCGGAGGTCAAGAGTTCCACAACTACGCGGGGTACGGCCACAGCTTCCTTTCGCTTGGGAACCACGGAGCGCCGCTATGACCGCGCCACCAACACCTGGGTGGATGGCAACACCAATTGGTATACGGTGCAGTCGTTCCGCTACCTTGCTGGGCACGTGGGATGCAGCGTGAAAAAGGGACAGCGCGTCCTGGTCGCCGGAAAGCTCAGATTGCGGCAGTGGGAGCATGAAGGCCGCGTTTATCACGTAGCGGAAATCGATGCCGAATCCGTCGGCCATGACCTCATGTGGGGGTCAGCCAACTTCACCCGTATGAACGCCGCCTCGGCTCCTGCCGACTCTGTCTCCGGAGATGCGGCTCCGGCCCATGAGGCGCCCGGCAATCCTGGTGGCAGCAGCGAATGGGATGCCGACGACGAGGAGCAAGCTCCCCCGGAAGACCAGTCTGTAGCATCCGGGGTGGATGATCCTGAGGGTAATGGCCCGTTGATGGTGAACACCACAACGGGAGAACTGGTGGGTGCCGGCGTTTGAACCCTGAGCCAGGTTCTCCGGACACGCAGGACCAGCCCTGCGTGTGAGGCCTATTGTGGGTCCATGGCACAGTACGATGCAGCCTCCACGCTTGATACCGCTCCTGCCTCATGGGCAGCTGTTGAGGAATTGTTCGGAACCAAGGGCGAGCCATCACGGTGTTGGTGCCGCTGGTTCGCCCTTTCCGGCAAGGAGTGGACAACCACGACTCCGGATCATCGCAAGGAATTACTGAAATCGGCCTTCCATGCAGGTCCTGCGCCGGGCGTCCTGGCGTTCAGGGATGGTCATCCAGTTGGCTGGTGCGCCGTGGAACCCCGGGCACGTTACCCGCGGCTGAAGCGGTCACGTGTCCTCGGGACAGAACGTCAGGAGTGCCCGGGCGACCACGGCCTTTGGGCGGTTGGTTGTTTCGTCGTCGCGCCGGGCCATCGGCGTACGGGAGTGTCCTCAGCCTTGTTGGCAGCAGCCGTAAGCCACGCCTTCAACCACGGCGCGGAAGTCATCGAGGCCTACCCCGTCGATACAGAATTGAGGACCAGGGCAACGGCATCGGATCTTTTTCACGGCACTCTTTCCCTTTTCGTTGCTGCCGGATTCAGCCCGGTGTCCGAGTCCGTTCCAGGCCGGCCAGTGGTGCAGCTCAAGAAGGGTCACACTCCCGACTAGGGCAACGTCAGAACCATGGGACCTTCTGCCGTGATCGCAACGGTGTGCTCGCTGTGGGCAGCCCTGCGCCCGTTCGCCGAACGAAGGGTCCACTCGTCCTCATCGTGGTAGTAGTCGTCTTTGCCGCCAAGAATCAACATGGGTTCTATGGCGATGACCAAACCCTCTTCGAGTTTCATACCCCGCCCTGGCCGTCCGATGTTGGGGACAGGTGGTTCTGCGTGCATGGTCCTGCCAATGCCGTGCCCGCCATGGTCGGCCAGCAAACCGTAGCCAGTACGTTTCGCCTCACCGCCGATAGCGTAGGCGAGGTCACCCATTTTGTTGCCCGTACGCGCAGCCTCGATCCCCCGGGCCAACGCGGCTTCCGTCGCGGCGATGAGTTCCAGGTCCAACGCATCGCCCTCCCCCACAACGAAGCTGATGGCCGCGTCGCCGCACCAGCCTTCCAGGAAGGCGCCACAGTCAACGCTGAGGAGGTCGCCGTCTTCAAGGACGTACCCGTTCGGGATTCCGTGCACCACGGCATCGTTGACGCTGGTACAGATCACGCCTGGAAACGGCACGGCCGCCCAGCGCGGGTGATAGTCAAGGAAGGCGGGCTTTGCACCGGCGTCGGAAATCACTGCCGCTGCGACGTCGTCCAGCTCTTTCAGCGAGACGCCCACAGCAGCGCGTTCCTTGACGGCTTCCAGTGCGTTGGCCACCACCCGGCCGGCCTCCCGCATGATTGCAATTTGAGCCGGGGATTTCAGCATTGACATCAGGGGTCCTCCGTTGGACTCGCGTTCAGGGGCGGCGTTGAGCTGGCGCAAGGAAATGCCGCCACCCTGCCCACTCTACGACGCCCCATCGACGCGTGGGAGGGCGTTTCGGCGACTCCTGTATCCCAGCTGCCAAGCAGCGGCCCTAAAGTTGTGGCATGCCCCAGGATCTCGTGCAGTCAATCCGTTCCACGCTCCGCTCGGCGGGGGACGCTGAAAGGGCCAAGGGCGCCCAGGCCTACATGAAGTCCGAGATGCCTTCACTCGGTGTCCGGGTTCCGGAGGTGCGCAGAATCGTCAAAGCCGCAGCAAAAGAGTTCCCGGTTTCATCTCCGGAGGAATTGCGGTATGCCGTCCTCGAGCTATGGCGACAGGCAGAGGCACGGGAGGAGCGATACGCAGCCATTGACCTGACGGGCTTGCGGTTGGTCAAGGAGGATCTGGACATGCTGCCCGTTTACGAGGAAATTATCCGCACGGGCGCGTGGTGGGACCTGGTTGACGGTGTCTCCCACCGGATCTGTGCGCTGCTGCTTGCGCACAGGACCATCATGACCCCCCTGCTGCTTCAGTGGGCCGAGGACAACGACATGTGGGTCCGGCGGGCTGCCATCACTGCCCAGCTTGGTGCTAAGTCCATGACCGACCACAGTTTGCTGGCAGCTGTCATCAAGCCCAACCTGTCGGATAAGGAATTCTTCATCCGCAAGGCCATCGGTTGGGCGCTGCGCGAATTCAGCAAGGCAGACCCTGAATGGGTCCGTTCTTATGCTGCCGACAATGCGACAGCGCTTAGTCCGTTGTCCACACGTGAGGCGACACGATTGTTATCGTCCCCCTGATGCAGCTCAGATGATGGGGCGAAGGCCGGGTTCGTCTCGCTTGC
This sequence comes from Paenarthrobacter sp. A20, assembly GCF_024168825.1. Classification (NCBI taxonomy): domain Bacteria; kingdom Bacillati; phylum Actinomycetota; class Actinomycetes; order Micrococcales; family Micrococcaceae; genus Paenarthrobacter; species Paenarthrobacter sp. A20. The sequence goes on from NZ_JALJWH010000001.1 coordinate 3,953,439, forward strand.
GGAACAAGCTCTTGGTCTTGGGATCGACGAAGATCAGGTACACGGCGAAGAGCAGGGCGATGATCGCGGCCGCATTCCGGGCCAGTGTGAGCGCGAGGCCCAGGTCTTCACTCTGAAGGTAGGGGAAGACATCCAGCTGGTCCGAGATCGCGTAGACCATGAAGAAAGAGACGACGAAGTAGACGGCCTTGACTTGCCAGTCATTGCGGATGCCTGTCACCGCAAAGAGCGGTATCAGCCACACCACGTACCAGGACTGGATCATCGGCGCCAGCAGGACAATGGCCGCAAACGCCAGGGTGAGGCGGCGCATCAGGCGGTCGTAATCGCCCCGGAAGACCTGCCAGGCGATGGCACCCACCATGAGGACCTTACCGGCGTCGTAAACCCACTTGGCCATGCCCCAGCCGTCCAGGCCAAAGACATTGAAAATGGAGGCCACAACCAGGCCGATCAGGCCGATGGGTGCGTACCAGATCCACACACTCCCGGGGGCGGACAGGCCGTTGATCCAACCGAACCCGAAGCCATTGACCATACCCATGGCATACAGCAGTCCAAAACTCAGCCCGGCCGTCAGGAACCAGAAGATGAACTTCCGGGGCCAGGAAGCTCCCTTGCCTGCCCACAAGAGTCCGATGAACGGAAGGAAAACGACAGTGATGGGCTTGACGGAGATGGACAGGGTCACCAACACAATTCCCAGGATCACACGCCTCGTTGCACAGTAGTACAAGCCTGCAAGGGCCAGCCCGATCATGAGTGCGTCATTGTGGACGCTGGCAATGAAGTTGGTCAGGAAGAGCGGGTTTGCAGCTGTCAGCCATAGGGCCCGGTGCGGATTGACTCCGTGAAGTTCCGCCAGCTTCGGCACGTAGATGATGCAGAGAACAATGCCCACGAGGGCTACCAGCCGGAAAAGCATGATGCTTGCTTCGGGTTGAACGTTCGTGACCCAGACGACGAACTGCTCAATCCACAGGAACAGCTGACCGTAGGGCACCGGCGCTTCGGTCCACATCTTGTCTGCGCCCAGTTGGAAGTAGTTGGGAAGTGCAGAGATCCCGTTCTCATAGGGATTGATGCCTTCGACCATTAATCGGCCCTGACCGATGTAGGCGTAAACATCCCTGCTGAAGAGGGGAACCGTGAACATCATGGGCAGCCCCCAAGCCACCACCGCCTGAAGCGTTGCCTTGCGTGCTTCCAGTCCCCACACCCGGACACGCTGGCCTAGACGGAGCCAGGCCCGGACGAGCAGCATGCCTCCTACGGCCAGCAGGACAATCGACACTGCCACGCCAACGCCTTCGGTACGCATCCAGATAAAGAGGGGCAGCCGCCGAAGTTCGGAAACCGGGGCGAGCCAGCCGACACCCAAAGAGCCGAACATCATGAACATTGATCCGATAAAACCGGCGATCAATGGCGAACGTGCGTTATCTACCTCGCTGGCTGCAGCATCCGCCGTCGGCGCTGCTGTCCCTGCCTTCTGGGCGGCGGGTACTGGCACCGTCATGTGGTCGTCATCCAATCGTTCGCCCGGGTGTGTTCGGGACAAATTCAGCGTCTTTGGGGCTTTCCGCAGCAGGAAGAAACGACACTGCCGCGCTCAAAAATCGTACCATCGGAGTACTTGGAAGCGCCTGAAGGATAGGCTGGGCGCGTGCCTATTACTAATGAACGCATCGTGTGGATCGACTGCGAAATGACCGGCTTGGACCTCAAGAACGACGCCCTCATCGAGGTTGCGGCGCTGGTGACGGATTCCGAGCTCAACATCCTGGGTGACGGAGTCGACGTCGTCATCAAGCCGGACGATGCCGCACTGGAACAAATGAACGACTTTGTGCGGGACATGCATACACGCTCCAAGCTCCTTGACGAACTTCCCCAAGGGAAGACCATGGCCGAGGCAGAAGCCCAGGTCCTTGAGTACATCGAGAAGTGGGTGCCGGATCCCCGCAAGGCCCCCCTGGGCGGCAACTCAGTGGGAACGGACCGGATGTTCCTTGCCAGGGACATGCCCAACATCGTCGAGCACCTCCACTACCGCGTGATAGACGTCAGCACCATCAAGGAACTCTCACGCCGCTGGTTCCCGCGCGCCTACTTCCAGTCGCCGGCCAAGCACGGCGGCCACCGCGCCCTGGGCGACATCAAGGACTCGATCGACGAACTTCGCTACTACCGGGAAGCTGTCTTCGTTGCCGCCCCCGGGCCGGACACCGCAACAGCACAGCGCATTTCCAAGGACATCATTGCCACCGCCGAGACCTTGGGATCCAACGAAAAGGTGTGATCTGCACCATTTTTCAAGGTTTTTTCGCCAAAACCGGCAAAAGTGGACTTTGCACCCCAAAACAGCAGGTAAGCTATTTGTCGTTGCCTTGAAGGAAAGCCGGTCAAACGGTTCAGCCCCAAAAGGCACATGGTGGGCTTAGCTCAGTTGGCAGAGCGCCTGGTTGTGGTCCAGGAGGTCGCGGGTTCAACCCCCGTAGCTCACCCCACCGAGATTGGCTCCAGAGCCGGTTTCCACAAAGGCCGCACCGGTTACCCGGTGCGGCCTTTGCTTTTAACCCGAATGCGGACCAACGCCGCTCCGGACTTCAGCGATCGACAAAGGAAGAACTGACATGACCGTCCTGCCAGTCACCATTTGGGGCGAACCTGTTTTGCACCGTCGGGCAAGTGAAGTCGAGGCTTTCGACGACGAACTCCGCACCCTGATCGCGGATATGTTCGAGACCAACGAGGCCGCGAACGGGGTGGGGCTCGCCGCCCCCCAGATCGGTGTGGGCAAGCGGCTCTTCGTCTACAAGTACGCCAATGATGACGACGTCCCGGAGCAGGGTGTCGTGGTCAACCCGATCCTGACTCTCTCCAAAGTCTCAGGAGCACTCCCGGACCCTGACGAGCATGTGGAAGGGTGCCTTTCCTTCCCTGGCGAGTACTACCCCTTGCAGCGGGCTGAATGGACCCGGGTTCAAGGCTTCGATGGCAATGGCAACCCAGTGGACTTTGAAGCGACCGGTTGGTTCGCCAGGATCCTGCAGCATGAGTTCGACCACCTGGATGGCAAGCTTTACGTCAACCGGCTCGTGGACAGGTATTCAAAGAAGGCACTCAAGCAAGCCAAGAAAAACGGTTGGGGTGTGCCCGGCCTGACGTGGATGCCCGGCGTCGACCCCGATCCTTTCGGACACTAAGCATGTCCGCCAACACGCACAGCGAACTTTTCGGGCTCTTGGACATCACTGGCGCCGATGCGGATGAATGCGCCCGCCTTCTGGCTACGCCGCCCGATGAATCCGTGCTGCGGTCCATGGCAGCCCTGCAGCAACGCCTCGGAACCTTTCCGCTGGAGAGCATTAGGGAAGACAACGCCAGCGAGACCGTATGGATCGAAGCACTGCTCCGCTTCGCCCCAGCCGTTTACTCCCACCATCTGGAACGTGGAATCAGTCCGGAGGTATCCGCGGCGTCCTTGGCCGACATGGGCCTGCAGCTCCGGATCAACCGCCGGGTCCACGGACGTTTTGGCCTTGATACCTGGGGTTGGCTGACCCTACACATGGCAGGGAATCTGTTCAGGCTGGGCCGGTTGCAGTTCCATCTGGTCCGCGGCCCGGAGGAAACCGCTCAAGCCGGTACTCCAGCGGAGGACCAGCGCTGGGTACTCGGCGTTCATATTCCCGAAGATGGCGGGCTCTCCCCCGCCTTGGTGGATGCCAGCCTGGCCGAGGCCCGCCTGTTCTTCGCCCGCTATTTCCCGGATAAACCAGCAGCTGTTGCCACCTGTGATTCATGGATGCTGGATCCCTACCTCGCGGACCGGCTCCCGGACAGCAATATTGCGTCCTTTGCCCGGCGCTTCACGCTGGATCGCTGCACGGACGCCCCAACAGATGCCGTGTACTTCACGTTCCGGCAACGCGGGCTACAGGACTTGGACAGGCTCCCCCGGGACACCTCACTCCAGCGTGTGGTCTTGGAGAGGATCGACGACGGCGGCACCTGGCAATTGGGGCACGGTCACCTGGCACTGTAGATGGTCTGCTGCTCCGGGCAGGAGGACAGGACGCCCTTCATGGCGTCCTTCTCTGCTGGTGTCACCCACAGCTTGTAGGCAGCCTTCACCGAAATCTGCCGGGCGACATAGTGGCACCGGAAGTTCTTATTAGCCGGCAGCCAGGTCGCGGCGTCTCCTGCGCCCTTTTTAACGTTCGCGGGGCCATCAGCGGCGATCAGGTTCAGGGGATCGTTTGCGAACATCTGCCGCTGCTGGACAGTAAGCTGCTGTGCACCTTTCTGCCATGCGTCTGCCAAGGCAACCACGTGATCGATTTGAACGGCTGAGCTGGTGTCCTGGCCTCTCCGGAAGGATACCTGCGCTCCGGTGTAGGGTTCGTGAAGGCTGCCGCCTGCTACCTTGCACGATGAGCCTTCCGTGAACTCGACGGCTTTGAGATCCCGACGCAGGATATCGTTCCGGGTATCGCACCCGTTCCTGTCGGCATCGGCCCAGGCCTGCCCGAAGGCAGCCCTGTCATAGTCCGTTTTCGCAGCCCTGCCCTTTACCTGCAGCCTATCCAAGGCCTCGGCCGCTTTTTCGGCAGCAACGGGAGCAGCGCCGCGGAGCGGCTTCATCCAGGCAGGGTCGAAAACCGGGGCTTCGCTTGGTCCCACGACCCACGAATCGGCAGCAGTGAATTGGCCTGTGGTGAAAAACCACGAAAGCCCAGCCACGAGGGTTGCGGCGGCCAGGCCAAGAATTGTCCATGCTTGTCGGGATCTGCGCCGAGCGCGTTTATAGGCAGACCAGGTGATGCTCAAGGGACTCCATCCAGTGGGGGCAGGCTTGTCCTACGAGCGTAGGACAAGGCCCCGACAGTCAGAGCCGGTATCCACAGTGTGGAGGAGAAGTCACACCATGGAGAAGGTCAATCTGTGAGGTTATTGCTCGCGCATCACGCGCTGGAGGTCCTCCGCTGCTACCGCGAGGAGCCCCCGCAGTTGCTCCACCCGTTGGTCAGTGACGTCGCCAGCGGAGTTGGCCGCAACGGCTTGATCCAAGAGCTTTTGAGCTTGCTTATGATTGGCGCGGGCCACGTCCAGCGCGTGTTCCAGCGTGGTCTCGTGTTCAAGCGTTGATTCATTTTCCATGAACCCATTTTGGTCAGGTTTCCCGGCTGATACCAGTGACACAGCCGGGAAACCCGAGAATACTTCCGGGTGCCTAGGCTCCGGCCGTTTCAAGCACTGCGATAGGAGCCACGACGTCCCGGGCCGGGAACGACGGCGGGTTGACGCCGGCCATTTCCTCCATGACGCGGACTACCTGGCAGGAGTAACCGAACTCGTTGTCGTACCAGACGTACAGTACGAGGTTCTTGTCATTGGAGATCGTGGCGAGGCCATCAACAATGCCCGCACGGCGTGAGCCAACGAAGTCCGTGGAAACAACATCGGGAGAATCGATGTAGTCGATCTGCTTGCGAAGATCCGAGTGCAGGGACATTTCGCGGAGGAAGTCGTTGACCTCATCCCGGGTAGTGCCCTTTTCAAGGTTGAGGTTCAGGATGGCCATGGAAACATCCGGCGTCGGAACGCGGATGGCGTTGCCGGTCAGCTTGCCCTGCAGTTCCGGGAGCGCCTTGGCTACAGCCTTTGCGGCGCCTGTCTCGGTGATGACCATATTCAACGCTGCGGAGCGGCCGCGGCGATCGCCCTTGTGGAAGTTGTCGATCAGGTTCTGGTCGTTCGTGAACGAGTGCACCGTTTCAACATGGCCGTGGATGATGCCGAACTTGTCGTTGATGGCCTTCAACACGGGTGTGATGGCATTGGTGGTGCAGGACGCGGCGGTGACGATCTTGTCCTCATCCGCGATGTCCTTGTGGTTGATGCCGTGAACGATGTTCTTGAGGTCGCCCTTGCCCGGCGCGGTGAGCAGGACGCGGGCAGCGCCCTTGCTCTGCAGGTGCTGGGAGAGGCCTTCGGCATCGCGCCAGCGGCCTGTGTTGTCTACGACCAGGGCATCCTTGATGCCGTAGGCCGTGTAGTCCACCGTGGCGGGGTTGTCCGAGTAGATGACCTGGACCTGCACGCCGTTGGCGGTGATGGTGTTGGCTTCCTCGTCCACGCGGATGGTGCCCTCGAAGGAACCATGCACGGAGTCGCGGCGCAGCAGGCTGGCACGCTTCACAAGATCGTTCTCAGCGCCCTTGCGCACCACGATGGCGCGGAGTCGCAGGCCGTGGCCACCGCCGGCCTTCTCAATGAGGATGCGGGCCAGGAGACGACCGATGCGGCCAAAGCCGTAAAGAACGACGTCGGTGCTGGTGCGGTCGTCAGCGCCGCGCTTTCCCACGATCTCAGCGAGCTCTGCTCGCAGGTACTCATCCAAGGAGGCGCCATTGCCTTCAGCCCGGAACTTCTCGGTCAAGCGTGCAATATCAATGGCTGCTGCGCCGAGTTCCAGCTCCGACAGGGCGTTCAGCAGGGGTGCGGTCTCTTCGAGCAGGAGCTCGTGGTTGCTCATCCGGCGGGCAAAGCGGTGCGCCTTAAGGATGTTCATGGTGGACTTGTTGATCAGGCTGCGGCCGTGGATGCTGGTGACCACGTTGTTTTCCCGGTACAACCGGCCGATCACCGGAATCATGGCCTCGGCGAGAGCCTCCCGGCCCATCCACTTATCAAGACAAGAATCTGACGTCTGGCTCACAGAACTACCTTCCTTGGGTCAACCACATACGTCCTCGTATGCAGATGGCAGCGGCCGCCCGGAGTAGTCCTGCGGCACATGCGCCAGCGGGCTTCGGTCCACCCACAGCGCCTTGAACGAGAGCAAAGAAAAATCCGCCGGCTGCGAACGCAGTCCCGGCGGCAGAACATCTACGTTCAGTAACCATTCTAAGGCGGAAGGAAGGAGCATAGGCCGCCCGAAGGCGTGAAATCACTCACACGCCGGTTTTGCAGCAGTCATAAATGGATGGGTCGACCGATACGCCGGGTTCTGTCATCCCCTGCCGTTACCGGCAGAGGAGTGGCGGCCATCCATCTACGAACGCCGTTGCCGACGCCCTCCAGCAGCCTACCCGGACACTCGGGCGAGCAGCCCTCAAGCGTGTCCTGTCTGGCCTTGCTCCGGGTGGGGTTTACCTAGCCTCCCCGGTCACCCAGGGAGCTGGTGGTCTCTTACACCACCGTTTCACCCTTACCTGCTGCCGCGTGATGCAAACACCATGCGGCGCAGGCGGTCTGTTCTCTGTGGCACTGGCCTGCGGGTTACCCCGAGTGGGCGTTACCCACCACCCTGCCCTGCGGAGCCCGGACGTTCCTCGAGCCACTTTCGTGACGCGCGACCGCCTGGTCGACCCATCCGCCGTCCAGTCTACCGGCGTTGGGACCGGCCAAAGTCCCCGGTAATATCGACTGGTGCTGATTCTGCTGCCGCCTTCCGAAGGCAAGACCCCCGCTCCCAAAGGTCCCGCCATCGATTGGGAGTCGCTCAGCTTTCCGGAACTGAATCCATATCGGGCAAAGGTACTGGAAGCTTTGGGTAGCGTGAGCGCGCACGAGGACGCACTCGCGTTGCTGGGCGTCGGTGCATCGCTGCGCGACGACGTCGAACGCAATACCCGACTCCATGCGGAACCGGCAGCGCCGGCACACCAGGTCTATTCCGGGGTTCTCTACGATGCCCTGGGCTACAACACCATGACGCCAACACAGCGCCGTAAGGCGACCGAGTCGATCCTTGTGGTCTCCGCCCTCTGGGGCGCCATCGGCTTTGGTGACCATGTACCCGCCTACCGGCTGTCCATGGGAACTGCGCTGCCCGACGTCGGACGCCTCGCCTCCTATTGGAAGCCGCAACTTAGCGCAGCCCTCGCCTCACGTGCCGAGGGCCATCTCCTGGTGGATTGCCGCTCCAGCACCTACGCCGCAGCATGGGCTCCCCCTACGGCGCAGACCGTCAACGTCAATGTGTTCAATGAAGCAAACGGCGAACGGACCGTTGTGAGCCACTTCGCCAAGCACACGCGTGGCGAGCTGGCGCGGCACTTGCTGACAAGGCGCGGCAAAGCTCCTGCAACTCCGGATCAGCTCCTGAAGGCCGCCGGCGAAGTCTGGACTGCGGAGCTTGTTGAGGGCACGGCCCGGAAGCCGCACGCGCTCAACATCATCCTGTCCAGCTGATGTAGGGGCCGGTCAGTTCCACTCGGCCGAACGGACCAGGATGACACCGGAATCCGGGCAGAAGACGATGTCGTCTTCAGCAGCGGCCTTGACTTCGGCCAAGTCGCCAGGGCTGAGCATCATGCCCGACCCCTCGGACTTCCCATGGAACAGCCGGGCGGCACCGACGCCACGCTTGGCGATGGTCTTCTCGTAGACGGCGAGCACTCCCCCGTCCAGGGAATCGGCGAACGCTGCCCGCTGTCCACGAACCACGGTTTCTTCAGCCGCGATTTCAGCAATGGCTTCATCGAGTTCGGCACGGATGCTGCCGAAGGAGCCTTGGATATCGTCAACGATCGCCTGCTGGGCTGCTTGCCGCTCACGCAGCGTGTCCAGTCGCTCCAGGATTTCGAGCTCAACATCCTCAAGGTCCGAGCGGCGTTTGTTGAGCGATGCAATGTCATTCTGCAACGCCACCAGGTCCTTGGACAGGCCGGTGCCGCTGTTGAGCCTGGTCTCGTCGCGTTCAATGCGGGTGGCAACCTGCTCCACGTCAGCTTCCGCCCGGCGAAGTTCGGACTCGGCATCGTGTACTGCGACCTTGGCGGCTCCCAGCTCACCATTGGCGACGCTAAGGGCATCTGTGAGGTCCGTGATGCGGGGGTCCGTTTCCAAAACCTTCCGGCGGCCTGCCAACGACTTCAGCTTGGCGTCCAGCCCCTGCAGTTCAAGCAATTTCAATTGTTCTGCCGGTGCTGCTTTCGCCACGCTTACCTCCGCTTGTCGCCGCCGGAACCGGGTATCAGTCACGGCCGGACGGCCTCTATCTGTTGAGGCTGTCCATGTCCTTCTAGACTCTAGTCCCCGCCGGGAGTGAGTATGAAGTCCCAAGGATCACTGTTGGTGCTGCTGACACGGATTTCGACGTCGTAGCCTTGGTCCGCAAGCACGTTGCCCAGTGCTTCGGAGGCGGCAGGCAGCCACAACCATTCGCTGGCAAAATGTGAAACGTCAATCAGGTAAGGCCGGCCGTTGCTTGCACCTTCGCGGGCTTCGGATGCCGGATGGTGGCGCATGTCTGCTGTGACGTACACATCGGCATGGCTGGCCCGGACGGCGTCGAACAAGCTATCTCCGGCACCACCACAGACGGCGACGCGCCGCACCAATCCATCTTTGTCGCCGGCCACACGGACTCCACCGGCCACCGCGGGCAACATTTCAAAGACGCGCGCCGCGAAATCACCGAGCGTGACCAGGTCAGGTAGGTCACCGACCCGGCCGATGCCCTCTTCCGGCAAGCCGTTGGCTGCAGCAGTGAGGGGAACCACGTTGTCCAAGCCGAAGGCGTCGGCGAGAACGTCGGACACTCCTCCGACGGCTGAGTCGCCGTTGGTGTGAACGGTCAGGAGGCCAGTACCAGACTCAATCAAACGGTGGACGGCAAGGCCCTTGGCCGACGTCGCGGCGACGGAATTCACGCCTTTGAGGAGCAAAGGATGGTGGGTAATCAGGAGTTCAGCGCCCCACTCAATGGCTTCGTCAATCACGGCCAACGTGGGATCTACGGCAAAGAGCACCTTGGTGATCGGAGCATTGGGCCTACCGACAACAAGGCCAACTTCGTCCCAGTCCTCGGCCAAGGACTCCGGCCAGAGTTCCTCGACAGCCAACAACACCTGACCCAGCGTTGGATCGCCGCCGGCTTCAACTGTTTCGTCCTCTTCGACGGAATCCGCATCAGAAATGTCAGTGTTTACTGCTTCCATATCCTTATTCTTCCCTACGGCGCTGGATCAGGCTGATTCTGCACATGCCAGTCCCCGTAATTCTCCCGTAAGGTGAAGCGGGAATCATCAAGCCCTCCGATCCATTGAAGAGAACATGAAAACTTTCGTACTTGGCGGTGGCTGCTTCTGGTGCCTGGACGCCGTTTACCAGAAAACCCGCGGCGTCAGCTCCGTAGTCTCCGGCTACACCGGCGGCCACGTCCGCAATCCTGATTACTACGACGTCTGCTCAGGAACCACAGGTCATGCGGAAGTCGTTGCCGTGACCTTCGACGAAACCGTTGTACCGGAGACGGTCATCCTGGACATGTTCTTCGCCCTTCACGACCCCACTACCTTGAACCGGCAGGGTTACGACGTCGGCACCCAGTACCGGTCATCGATGTTTTATACAACCACGGATGAAAAAGTGCTGTTCGAGGAAGCCATCGAACGCGCCCAGGCCCTGTGGTCCGATCCGATTGTGACCGAGGTCAGCCGCCTTCCGGAGTTCCATGAGGCCGAGGAAGTACACCAGAATTACTATGCCAAGTTCCCCTACCAGGGGTATTGCCAGGTGATCATTAATCCGAAACTGGCCAAGGCCCGGAAATATTACTCTGCATGGCTTACTGCTTAGCAGGGTTTCGATCCGGCTGGTTAGGCTGACCTCAGCATTCCCTCTTCAGAGATAGGCGTAATTTTCATGGCAAGGATCTACGACGACGTCACGCAGCTGGTTGGCCGCACTCCACTGGTTCGTTTGAACCGGCTGACAGAAGGCCTCGACGCCACCGTTGCAGTCAAGCTCGAGTTCTACAACCCGGCCAACAGCGTAAAAGACCGCATCGGCGTGGCGATCATCGATGCCGCTGAGAAGTCCGGCGCTTTGCAGCCGGGCGGAACCATCGTCGAAGGTACCTCCGGCAACACAGGCATCGCCTTGGCACTGGTGGGCGCAGCCCGCGGCTACAAGGTCATCCTGACGATGCCTGAGACCATGTCCACCGAACGTCGCGTCATGTTGCGCGCTTACGGTGCCGAGATTGTCCTGACGCCCGGTTCCGAAGGCATGCGCGGTGCCGTCGAGAAGGCCCAGGAAATCGTCGCCAACACTGAGAACTCCATCTGGGCCCAGCAGTTCGCCAATGAGGCCAACCCTGCGATCCACCGCGCCACTACTGCCGAGGAAGTCTGGGATGACACCGACGGCGAAGTCGACATCTTTGTTGCAGGCGTGGGTACCGGCGGCACCATCACCGGCGTTGGCCAGGTCCTCAAGGAACGCAAGCCGGGCGTGCAGATCGTAGCTGTCGAGCCCAAGGACTCCGCAATCCTCAACGGTGGAGCCCCGGGCCCCCACAAGATCCAGGGAATCGGCGCCAACTTTGTTCCGGAAATCCTAGACACCAACGTTTACGACGAAGTCCTGGATGCCACGCTGGAAGATTCAGTCCGCGTTGCCCGTGAACTCGGTGCCCGCGAAGGCATCCTCGGCGGCATTTCCTCCGGCGCCATCGTTTGGGCGGCCCTTGAGCTGGCCAAGCGTCCCGAGAATGCAGGCAAGCTGATCGTTGCCGTCGTCTGTGACTTTGGAGAGCGTTACATCTCCACTGTGCTGTTCGACGACATCCGCGGCTAAGACTTGGCCCGCACGCCTTCATTTCTGTAGAAAGGTCTTTGTGAGCTTCTTCGCAAGGCTTAAGGAAGACCTCGACGCCGCCCGGTCGCATGACCCGGCGGCTCGAGGCTCTTTTGAGAACTTTTTCGCATACTCCGGCCTGCACGCCATCTGGGCGCATCGTCTGACGCACCGGCTGTGGCAGAACCCGGCGCTCCGTTTTCCGGCGCGCCTGATCTCACAGCTGGCCAGGTTCCTGACGGGCATCGAGATCCATCCCGGCGCCACCATTGGCCGCCGGTTCTTCATCGACCATGGTATGGGTGTGGTGATCGGCGAGACCTCCGAGATCGGCGAGGACGTGATGATCTATCACGGCGTGACGCTCGGAGGCCGCTCTTTGGCCAAGGTCAAGCGGCACCCGACCATCGGTGACCGCGTCACGATCGGCGCTGGCGCCAAAGTCCTGGGGCCCATCACCATCGGCGCGGACAGCGCCGTCGGCGCCAACGCCGTGGTGGTCAAGGATGCTCCACCGGAATCGATCATCACAGGAATTCCCGCAACGTGGCGTCATCGCGATGCGAGGTCCGAAACCAAGCCCGCCGTGGATCCGGCAGAGTATTACATCGAGTACCGGATCTAGCCCGCGAGTCTTTTGTAGAAATTCCAGAAGACCGCGTCGAAGGCGCGGTCCGGAAGAATTCTTCGCATTGCCAGGACGCTCCAGGCTCCCCTACCCACCGGGTAGCGGGTCCTGGGGCGTCTTGCTGTTGCAGCTCGAACTATCGCTTTTGCAACGACCCTGGCCGGAGTGGACAGCACGTGACCGGCTCCGGAAGTGGATGCCAGTGCGGCAGCGACGACGTGGGCCTGTTCGCTGTAGGGCCCGCCACCGGAGGCGACCAACAAACCCTCGCCAGCTATGGTGCCCCATTCCGTGTTTGTCCCTGATGGCTCAATAATGACGACGTCGATGCCGTGCGGTTTCAGCTCCAGGCGCAGGGAATCGCTCATCCCCTCCACTGCGAATTTTGTGCCGTGGTACCAGGCACCCAGGGGCTCGTAAATTTTTCCGCCGATGGACGTGACGTTGATGATCCGGCCTAAGCGTGCAGCCCGCATCCCGGGAATGACGAGTTGCGTCATCCTGGCCAGGCCCATGACATTGACTTCGAACTGGCGCCGGCCCTCGGCCAACGGAACTTCCTCAAGGGATCCGTACGAACCGTAGCCGGCATTGTTGACAAGGACATCGATGTGTCCGTGGGCCGCTTCCACCAGAGCCACTGCAGACGCCATGGATTCCTCCGACGTGACATCCAAGGACATGACCGTGATGCCGTGACGCTTCAGGGGCTCCATCTTCGCCCGACGGCGTGCACCGGCATATACAGTGAACCCTGCCGCCTTGAGGGCGATGGCCGTGTCGAAGCCGATTCCCGTGGAAGCCCCGGTGACAAGCGCGATGCGGGATGCCATGGCAGTTCTCCTTCATTTCAGGTACGGCAAGTTCACTTCAGGTACGGCAAAGGCCGGCCCTCCCCAGCGTAACTGGGAGGGACCGGCCTCTTGCGGGAAGCTGACGCTAGTGGGTGTCGACTGCCGAGATCTCGGACTTGTCTTCGCCCCACAGGGTGTGGAACGTACCCTCGGTGTCGACGCGACCATAGGTGTGTGCACCGAAGAGGTCGCGCTGGCCCTGGATCAGGGCAGCGGCAACACGCTTGCGGCGCAGGCCGTCGTAGTACGCCAAGGAGGAGGAGAACACCGGTACCGGGATGCCCAGCTGAACAGCGGTTGCCACAACGCGGCGCCAGGCCGGGAGTGCCTCGGCGATGGCCTTGGTGAAGGCAGGCGCGAACAGCAAGTTGGCGGGCTTTTCTTCGGCGGCGTAGGCCTTGGTGATGTCCTTGAGCAGTTCTGCACGGATAATGCAGCCTGCACGCCACAGGGAAGCGATCTCGTCCAGCTTGAGGTCCCAGCCGTACTCCTTCGCGGCCGAGGTCAGCATGTCAAGGCCCTGGGCGTAGGAGACCAGCTTGGAGGCGTAGAGAGCCTGGCGGACGTCCTCGACGAAGGTCTCGGGGATTTCCACGGAGGCTTCTTCGCCGGCCAACAGTTCCTGGCCAAGCTTGCGCTGCTCGGTCTGGGAGGACAGCGCGCGGGCGAAAACGGATTCGGCGATGCCGGAGACCGGCGAGCCGAGTTCCAGGGCGGAGATGACCGTCCAGCGGCCCGTGCCCTTCTGTCCTGCGGCATCGACCACGACGTCCACGAACGGCTTGCCCGTCTTCGCGTCAACGTGTCCCAGGACCTCAGCAGAGATCTCGATCAGGAAGGAGGACAGATCGCCCTTGTTCCACTCAGCGAAGATCTTGGACTGCTCAGCGGGCTCGATGCCGGCGCCGGAGCGGAGGAGGTCGAATGCTTCACCGATGACCTGCATGTCGGCGTACTCGATGCCGTTGTGGACCATCTTGACGAAGTGGCCCGCACCATCGGTGCCTACCCAAGCGCAGCAGGGCTCGCCGTCCACCTTTGCGGAAATCTTCTCCAGCAACGGGCCAAGGGCGTCGTAGGATTCCTTGGAACCACCGGGCATGATGGACGGACCGTTGAGCGCGCCCTCTTCGCCACCGGAAACACCGACGCCGACGAAGTGCAGGTCTTTCTTGGCCAAGGCCGCTTCGCGGCGGCGGGTGTCCTCATAGTGCGAGTTACCGGCGTCGATGATGATGTCGCCGGCCTCGAGCAGCGGTTCGAGCTGCTCGATCACGTTGTCAACGGGAGCGCCTGCCTTGACCATGATCAGGACGCGGCGGGGCTTTTCGAGGGAGTCGACGAGTTCCTGCAGCGTTTCCGTGCGGATGAAGTCGCCGTCCGTGCCGTGCTTTTCGAGCAGGGCGTCAGTCTTTTCCACGGAGCGGTTGTGGAGAGCCACGGTGAAGCCGTTGCGGGCGAGGTTGCGGGCCAGGTTGGCGCCCATCACCGCAAGGCCGGTGACACCGATGTGTGCTGACATCAAAACTCCAATTCGTTCGTGTACAAACAGTCCCGACGTACCCATAGGGGATACGCAGGAAGCGATTTCAAAACCAGGGGCTGTAATAAACCATACGTATTAAAACCTTGGGCGGGAAAGCGGTGCCCACGTTTTGGAAGGGGCCCGCGTCATAAACAGTCTATGATGGGCGCCCGGTTCCACTGACGCGCTGCCAGGCATGTGATACCGGGTCCGGCACGCAGGCGTCCTCTGCGCCACTATGCTTACCTCTATGTCAACCAGCCTCCACCACCGCGCCGTTGAGCATTTGGGAACCCGGATTGTGGGCGGCGCCCTCCCTACCGGCCATGTCATGTTGGCGGAGCACCTGGAAGACGAACTCAACGTATCCCGCTCCGTGGTCCGCGAGGCCGTTCGCGTTCTGCAATCGCTGGGCCTCGTCGAGACCATCAAGCGGGTAGGCATCCGTGTCCTTCCTGCGCACCGCTGGAATCCGTTCGATCCCTTGGTCATTCGTTGGCGGCTTGCCGGCGAGGGGCGGGGCGCCCAGCTGAGGTCGCTCGCTGAGCTGCGTTCCGCCGTCGAGCCCGTTGCCGCCGAACTTGCCGCAGGCAATGCCCCGGAAAGCCTCAGGCAAGAGCTGGTGGGCATTTCCCTCGCCATGAAGGAGGCCGGCGATGCCGGAGACATGGCCAGGTTCCTTGACCTTGATATCCGGTTCCACGCACTGGTGTTGTCCGGATCGGGCAACGAAATGTTCGCCAACCTCATTGGTCAGGTCACCGAGACCCTCACCGGTCGTACCGTGCACGGGCTCATGCCGGAGCACCCCCAAAAGCAGGCACTCCAGTGGCATATGGACGTCGCTCACGCCATCGACGCCGGGGATGGTTCCCTCGCGCGTGACGCGGCAGCGAAGATCATGCGGCAGACCATCGCGGAGCTGGCGCCCAGTTGGGACGACCAGCCCCGCGTGTTCGTCCCCGTGTCCAGGAACTAGCTACTACCGGAAGTTCAACAGAACCTTTCCGGACTCCGCCGAATTCCTGGCCACCTCAAAGGCCTCCAAACCATGGGCGAGGTCGAATTCATGGGTCACAACCGGGTCAACAAACAGCGAGCCGTCAGCCAGCGCTGCGATGACATCGTCGATTTCGTTGTTGAAGCGGAAGGACCCCAGCAGTTCCAGTTCGCGCGTGATGGCCAGGGAGATGAAGACCGGCTGCGGCCCTGACGGCAGAAGTCCCACCATCACTACTTTGCCGCCGCGGGTGGCACCCTTGATGGCCGATGCGAGGCCGTAGTGGCTGCCTGAGGATTCAATGACTACATCGGCGTCCACTGCAGCTATTGCATCCGCTTCATCGCCCTTGAGGACTTCATCCGCGCCAACGGCGCGGGCGATTTCCAGCGGCTTGTCATGCATGTCGACGGCGACAATCCTGGCCGCGCCGGCACGCTTCAGGACGGCGACGGCGAGCGCACCGATAGGACCGCTGCCGATGACAAGGGCCGTCTTTCCTCTGACATCGCCGGCCCGGGCAACGGCGTGCCAGGCAACACTGGCCGGTTCTACAAGCGCAGCCGTGCGAAGGTCCAGGCTTTCCGGCAGTGGTCGCAGCATCCTGGATGGAAGGTTGGCGTAACGGCTGAAAGCACCGTCTGTGTGCGGGTGCCGGGCAGCACTGCCCAGATAAGTGCATCCCGGGGAGAGATTCGGCCGGTCCTGCGGGAATCGGACATCACCGGGAGCAGGAGTGGCTGGATGGACAGCAACGGGCGTTCCAACCACGGGGCCACTGCCGTCAGCAGCCTGCTGGGCCACGACGCCTACAATCTCGTGGCCGAGGACCATTGGCTCCTTGAGGATTGACTCCCCTGCCGCGCCGTGCAACCAGTAGTGAAGGTCGGAACCACAGATCCCGCCATACGCTATCTCCACAATCGCCTCATCGGACGCGGGAGCGGTCAGTGGGATGTCTTCAATCCGGAGATCGCCCTTTCCATGGGCAACCACTGCGGGGCCGGAAACAGGAAGGGTGATACCCATCAGACCACCACCGTCATTCCGCCGTCGACGAAGATTGTCTGGCCGTTGACGAAGTTGGACGCCTGCGACGAAAGCCACACCACGGGCCCTGCGAGATCGGCTACGGTCCCCCACCGGTTGGCCGGGGTGCGGCCAAGGATCCAGGAGTTGAAGTCAGCGTCGTCCACCAGGTTCTGGGTCATTTCCGTGTGGATGTACCCGGGGGCGATTCCGTTGATCTGCAAGCCTGACGCGGCCCACTCTGCCGTCATGGCCCGGGTCAGGTTGCGGAGTCCGCCCTTCGCTGCCACATACGGTGCGATGGTGGGGCGGGCAAGGTCTGTCTGGACCGAACAGATGTTGATGATCTTGCCCTGGCCCCGCGGGATCATGTGCCTGGCTGCTTCCCTCCCTACCAGGAAAGCGCTGGTCAGGTCCGTGGTGATCACGCGGTCCCAATCCTTGACGTCCAGGTCCAGCATGGGCACACGGTGTTGGATCCCGGCATTGTTCACCAGGATGTCCAGCGGTCCGACGTTCTGCTCGACCCAGGCCACCCCTTCTGCGGCGGACGTGGCATCGGTAACGTCGAAGGCGCGACTGTGCACCCGCCCGTCCGGGTAGTCAGCTGCCATGGCCTGATGCGCTGCCTGGAGCCGGTCCGCGTTGATGCCGTTGAGCACTACCGTTGCTCCGGCGTCGGCGAGGCCCCTGGCGAGGGCGTTGCCGATCCCCCTGCTTGAACCTGTAACCAAGGCAACCCGCCCGGCCAGATCGAAAAGTCCACTCATAGTTTGTTCTTCATTCCTTCTACGGTTGCGCCGGTTCAGTTGCTGTTCGTCGAAGCAGCGTGCGTCCGGCTCAGGTTGGCGATGGTTTGACGGACCACGGCGAGGTCTTGATCGCCGAGTCCTTGTCGTTTCAGTTCTGCGTAAAGGTCAAGGGCCGCCGAGGCCATGGGTACGGCCGAGCCGGCAGCTTCAGCACTGGCAAGGACGAAGCCCAGGTCCTTATGCATGAACTTGGCAGGACCGGTGGGCGCATAATCCTTCGTGGCCAGACGAGGGCCGACATTGTCCAACACACGGCTTCCCGCCAGCCCTCCGGAAAGGACTTCGAAGAGGGCTGCCACGTCCATGCCGGAGCGTTCGGCGAGTTCGGCCGCTTCGGCGAGTGCCGCCGTCGTGGTTCCGACAATCAGTTGATTGCACGCTTTGGCGAGGGAGCCGGATCCCAGTGGCCCCAACCGCCGCACGGTGGTCCCCATGGAGCCCAGAAGCGGTTTCAGGTCGTCGAATTGGGATTCGGTGGCGCCGACCATAATGGCCAGCGTTCCGCCCTGCGCACCTGCCGTCCCGCCACTGACTGGCGCGTCCACCACACAGGCGTTGCCATTGCTTGCGTGGTGGACAGTTTCGCCGAACTGCCGTACCGCTGTTGGCGAGACACTGCTCATAATCACGACGGCGGTACCCGGCTTTGGTGGTGCGCTCCGCCAGGATTCGAGCAAACCCGAGGCAGCTTCTTCGATGAACGGCAGATCCGGAAGCATGAAGATGATGGCGTCCTCGTCCCGCAGTCCGGCGACGCTGGCTGCCCGTTGGACACCGGGGAGGCCATCGAAGGCGGCATCGGAACGGTTCCAGGCGGTGATGGCCCACCCGGTTTTCGCGATATTTGCGGCCATGGGTGCGCCCATGAGGCCCAGGCCCACGAAGCCCACACGTTGATTGGTCACGGCAGGAAACTCCTCACTTCGTTGTGGTCATCTTCAGGAATACTGTTCAATATCCTAGCCTCCATTCAGTATGATGAACACTATGACGACTGATGAACTTACCATCGCCATCGCTGTACCGCTCGAAGCAGAGCATGTAGAGCTGATCCGCGCTGTAGATCCTTCCGTAACGGTTCTCTACGATCCCGAGCTGCTACCCCCCGAGCGGTTCCCCGCCGACCATGCCGGCGACCCCGGCTTCAAGCGGACGCCAGAGCAGGAGGAACGCTACTGGGCCATGCTGAACCGGGCGCAGGTTCTCTACGGCTTCCCCAACGAGAGCCCGGCAGGACTGGCACGCATCGCCGCCAGCAACCCCCACCTGCAGTGGATCCACGCCATGGCCGCCGGCGCCGGCGGAGCAGTCAAGGCCTCCGGCCTGGACACCGAAACCTTGCAGAAGTTCCGCGTCACAACCTCGGCAGGCGTTCATGCCTTGCCACTGGCAGAGTTTTCCGCCTTCGGAATCCTCAACGGCTTCAAGCGCAGTGCGGAGATGGCGCAGGACCAGGCCGCCAAGCTCTGGCCCGAACTCCGCACCCCCACCAAGTTGGCCAACGGATCCAAGGTGGTCATCGCCGGCCTTGGTGAGATCGGCATGGAAACGGCCCGCATTGCACGCGCCCTTGGCATGAAGGTCAGCGGTACCAAGCGCAACGTCGAAGCCATCGAGGGCATCGATGAGGTCACCGGCAATGACGGTCTCCCCGGATTGCTCGCCGATGCCGACGCCGTGGTCAACACACTTCCGGGCACGCCATATACGGAGAAGCTGTTCAACAAAGAAGTCTTCGGTGCCATGAAGCCCGGGACTGTGTTCGTCAACGTGGGACGCGGAACCGTTGTCGATGAAGAAGCCTTGCTCGACGCCCTGGACAACGGCCAGGTCTCCTACGCCTGCCTGGACGTCTTCGCCGTGGAACCGCTTCCCCAGGACAGCCCCTTGTGGAGTCACCCCCGGGTGCTCGTATCCCCGCATACCTCCGCCCTGAGCTCGGCTGAGAACCGACTCATCGCCGAGCGGTTCTGCAGCAACCTGCGCACCTTCATGGCCGGCGGCGAACTGCCGCACTTGGTGGATCCAGTGCACTTCTACTAAGCCACCTTCTCAATAGCAGGTCCATGCAAGGGGCGCGGCCAGGGACAGACCCTGGCCGCGCCCCTTGCCGTGTTGCCTGCAGTAGCATCGGCACATGAACCGTTCAGAGGGCCCGCAGCGAAGCGTCGTCCGCCTATTTCCGGACTACGCGGATAGTGTGCTCTGGCTCGATGTTCCCATCAGCTATGAACTCACGGGGTTGACCGAAGGCCTGGTGCATGAGCTCCGGGACTGGGAGCAGTTCTACTACGAGTCCCTGACGCGTGATTTCACTTGGAAGTCAGCGGACCGGGCAGCCAACTACACAACTGAAGGTCATCGACTGGCGCAGCGAGTTGCTGATGAACTCGGCGACGGATACGAAGTCGAGTTCAGATCTTACGAAGAGAACGCCCGGACGCACCGGTTCCGCGGCACAAACGGCCCCAACCCCCGGGCCGTTGCTGCTTTCGATGTCCTTGTAGCTGTGGCGCGCGCGGAAAAGGACAGAATCACCCGCGCCCTGAAAGCCAGCCCGTCCGGAGAAGGTACTGGATGGTTCGCCACCTCGCCGATTTCGGGAAGCGTGTTCAAGCCGCCGCGGGAAGTGCAGGAATAGTCCGTCCGCACCCTTCAACAGCCTGGCCTCTGACAACAGCAGCGCGGCACCCTCCGCATGGAGAGTGCCGCGCTGGCGTGTTTGCGGTTAGCGCGGGAGTTACTTTGCGTCTTCCGTGCTGACGAGGTCTCGTCCGGCCGTCTCCGGCGTGAAGAAGGTGGTCACGAAGGAGATGAGGGCCAGGACCAGCGAGTAGATGGCCAAAACCAGCCACGAGTGGTTGGTGGCCGCCAGCATGAGAGCACCCAGCAGCGGAGCGAGTCCGCCGGCAAGGACGGCTGAGATTTCCCGGCTCATGGCAACGCCGGTGAAGCGGTACTGGGATCCGAACAATTCCGGCAGCAGCGGGCACTGGGGGCCCAGCATCGACTGGACGCCGATGGCGATGCCGACAGCCATGACACCCCACACGAGGGTGACGTTCCCCAAGGTGACCAGGTAGAAGGCAGGAACGGCAATGATCGCCTGGAACAATGCGCCGTAGCGGTACACCGGTACGCGGCCGTATTTGTCGGAGAGAGCACCGAATGTCACCACCAGGACGGCAGCGAATCCTGCGGCGATCAGCAGGCCCACAGGACCGATTGAGTTGTTTCCAGCAAAAACACCTGCCGGCATGCTCATAAACGAGACCAGCAGTGCCGAATAGATCGACGAGTTGCCGTTTTCGCCCATACGGAGACCGATACCCAGGAGCACGTTCTTCTTGGAGTGCTTCCACAGGGCACCAATGGGGTTCTTGACCACGTTCTTGTGCTTCTCAAGCTCCTGGAACGCAGGGGTTTCCTTCAGCTTGAGCCGGATGAAGATGGCCACCGCGATCAGGATAAAGCTGGCCAGGAACGGTACGCGCCACAGCCAGCCCTGCAGGACGGACTTGTCGGCCATGGCGATCAGGGCGAAGGTGCCTGCACCGAGGAGCGTACCCAACTGGATGCCGACGAACGGCAGTGATGCGTAGAAACCACGACGGCGGCGCGGAGCCACTTCCGAGATCAGCGTGGTGGCGCCTGCCTGCTCAGCGCCGGCGCCAAGGCCTTGGATGATCCGCAAGGTCACCAGCAGGACCGCCCCGAGCATTCCGGCCTGCTCGAAGGTGGGAAGCAATCCGATGGCAAAGCTTGCCGTTCCCATCAAGGCGATGGTGAGGATCAGGACCATTTTGCGGCCGAACCTGTCGCCGATGTAGCCAAAGATCAAACCGCCAAAGGGTCGGGCGGCGAAACCGACGCCATACGTGGCGAAGGAGGCGATCAAAGCACCGTCCGGGCCCAATGGGGAAAAGAACAATGGGCCAAAGATCAGCGCGGAAGCCAATCCATAGATGTAGAAATCGTAGTACTCCAAGGCTGAGCCCACGGAGCTTGCCAGTGTTGCCCGGCGTAGCTGTTCCGGCTCAACAACAGCGTCGTCAGCCTCAGCTGCGAGCCGTGCATTAGTACGAGTTATCACAAGCACTCCCTCAAAATCACCCCAGGCCCCCGTTGGCCCGGCGAGATAGCGATGGCATCACCGCCAAGATCACTATAATGAACAGCGTACAGCTTGTTGAACTCACTGCCAAGGTTGTAATCAGATTTATTCCGCGAGGTGTGAATGTGACGCCCGCCATCCCCTTAACCCATGGGGTTGCCGAGGGATCGTGCCAACTCCTTAAGTTCCTTGACCATAAGCGCGCCCTGCTCTTCCGAGTAGGTTGCCTTCAGGGCGGTCACAGAGAGGCCCAGGCTTGGGCCGTGGGCGCCATGAGTGGGTACGGGCACGGCAAGGCAAACGACACCAACCGTTGACTCTTCGTCCTCGAAGGCGAATCCCTGCTTGCGGATGGCCACCACCTGGGCCTTGAGTTCTTCAGCCGTGCGGAGGGAGTTGGCGGTCATCACAGGGAGTTCCATGCCGTCCGGGAACATGGACTCGATGTCGTGATCGTGCAGTTGCGCCAACAGCGCCTTACCGACGCTGCACAGCGAAACCGGCATCTTGTCGCCAATATTGGACGTCAGCCGCACTGCGGGATGCCCCTCGTAGCGGGCCAGGTAGATAACGTGATCGCCGTCGAGCATGGCAATGCGCACGGTCTCACCAGAGAGCGTTGGAGCCTGCTCGCAATATTTGTAGAACTCCTGCACCTCATCGAGGCGGCTGAGGTAGGCGGCACCAAGTTCCACCAGCTTCCTGCCCAGTGCAAAGTCTGCACCCTGCCTGGTGATGAGGCGTGCTTCCTCCAGCGCCAGCAACAAGTTCGACGTGGACGACTTGGGAATACCCAGTTCCCGCGAAAGATCACTCAGAGTGAGGCGGCCTGACGGAGATCCAGCAAGTGCCTCAAGAACTGCCGCTGCGCGGGTCACTGCAGGTGCAGGCGACGAAGCGCCCAGCCCTTCGGAACGGGTGGTGCGGGAATCGGCCATGATTCTCCTTCGTCGATACATTCTGCTTGTTCATTCAGCTGAACACTTCCCATCATAGTGGCAAGCGCTTAGCCCTATCGGGAGGTGATTCGACGCATTTCCGACATGTGGCAGGACCGAGGCTGGCTCCGCTTTTCAAAACCCAAGAGTTCGCTGTATATTCATCTTCGAGCTCTCCACCGCGGCATCCCCCAATAGTCGTGGTGGAGAGCTCATCCATTTCCCGGGAATTTCAGGCCGCAACGACTTCTTCGCCCCTGAGGCACCAGCCCCCGCCAATACCGTCCCGCACCAGCTCCCACGTCGCGATGCCGGACCGGTCATTGTTTCCCAAGCGAACCTGGACCTGCCAGACCTCCACGTCCACGCGGCCCTGTCCCCGGGGCATGCGCCGGGAATGCTCCCACCAGGAAACCCGCTCAAACCAGCGGACAGGGTCCACCACAATCTGCCACTCGCGGCTGCCCCTGACGACGGCGACCGGCGAGCCTTGCAGGCTGGTCCGGATGTAAATGTGCTCCATGGAGGAGACCCTACGAGCGGGCCCCGACAATTTGGGGCCGCCTCAAAAGTCCGACGCGTGGACAACAAAAAACCCCGCCGCTCCGAACCACAAGGCTTGGAGTGACGGGGTTTTGCTTGGTGGGTCCTACCGGGATCGAACCGATGACATCCACGGTGTAAACGTGGCGCTCTACCAGCTGAGCTAAAGACCCAAGTCGCAGTTTCAGTGCCTCAGCGCTTCAACCAACGAACAATGACTCTACATCATGATTCGAGAGAAACACCAATCGAGGCTTCAGGCCCGGAAAGATCAGGGAGATTTCGGGACAGATAGTCCAGCGCGCCACTGACGCCGAGCTCTAATTTCAGTTCGGCAAACCCGTCTCCACGCGTGGGTCCCCTGTTGATGATGATCACGGGTTTTGCGGCTTTCGCGGCGTGACGTACGAACCGAAGTCCGCTCTGCACCGTCAGGGACGAGCCTGCAACCAGGAGCGCACCCGCCTCATCAACCATGGCGTACGCGCGCTCGACCCGGTCCTTGGGTACGTTCTCGCCAAAATAGACAAAGTCAGGCTTGAGCGTCCCACCGCAGATGGGACAAACAGCCATAACGAATGAGGTAATGAGTTCTGGATCCTCAACTGTGGCATCAGCATCCGGGGCCATTTCCACCACTCCGGACTCCAGCGCATCAGCAAGGAACCCTGGATTGATTTCCTCAAGGATCGCCGCGATCAACCGCCGGCTGAAGATATGGCCGCTTTCCAGGCAGATCACCTGGTCAAATCGCCCGTGGAGATCCACCACGTTGACGCTGCCGGCATCCTCGTGGAGCCGGTCCACATTTTGGGTGATGAGGCCCGATAGTAGCCCCCTGCGCTCCATCAGCGCGACGGCGGCATGCCCGGCGTTGGGGTCGGCGTGCCTCAGGTGGGACCATCCCAAGTGATTCCGGGCCCAATAGCGGCGCCGGTTGGCCTCACTGCCAATGAACTCCTGGAAGGTCATTGGGTTACGGGGCGCAGAACCTGGCCCCCGGTAGTCGGGAATACCGGAATCTGTACTCAGCCCCGCTCCCGTAAGTACGGCCAGGCGCTTGCCGCTCAAGACTCCGAGTGCCTGTCCAACAGCATCAAGCTCGTGATGGTCAAGTTGCGGTGCGGGAGCCGGAGCCATGCTGGCAAAACCAGTCATGCCTACTCCGGGCCGGCCCTGGCTCATGACTACTGTTGCCCCAACGCCGTGAGCGCGCGACGATATTCAGTAAAGTCACGTGCCTGGCCGCGCGGATTGACCACGACGTACCGCACAACTCCAGAGGCATCGATGATGAAGGTTCCCCGCAATGCCATGCCGCTGACGTCGTCAAAAACACCGTAGGCCCGGGCTACCGCACCATGCGGCCAGAAATCGGCCAGCAGGTCAAAGCCGTAGCCTTCCTGTTGGGAGTAGGCCCTCAGTGTGAATTTGCTGTCCACAGAGACTGCAAGCACCACAGCGTCCGATTCCTCGAAAGCCGCGATATTGTCGCGAATCTCACACAACTCTCCAGTGCAAATACCGGAGAACGCAAAGGGATAGAACACGACCACCACATTGCGGCCCCGATAGTCGGAGAGGCGAACGGGTTCGCCAAACTGGTTCACCAACTCAAAGTCCGGCGCAGGCTGCCCCGGCTGCGGAACCACGCCGGGGGCCGGCGCCAGCCGAACATCGGTCACTTGTTCTTCTTCGGCACCAGTCGGGTGGCACTCCAGTCCTTCGATACCCCGGCAGAGGTAGTGAGGTGCAGCCCGGATGTAGGGGCCGCGTCCTGGATATCGGCGGGGGAAACGTAGTTATCGCGGCCGGACTTGGGCGTCAGAACCCAGACAACTCCGCCTTCCTTCAGCGTGGTGAGCGAATCCATGAGGGCATCAACAAGATCGCCGTCGCCATCCCGCCACCAAAAGACAACGGCATCTACTACGTCGTGGTCGTCTTCATCCAGCAGCTCAGAGCCTGTGACATCTTCAATGTCATCACGCAAGTCGAAGTCGACGTCGTCGTCGTAGCCGCGCTCCTGAATCAGATCCCCATCTTTGAAACCCATTCGTTCCGCCACATTTACCGATGTGGCGGCGTCGGCCTCGCTCACGTTTCCTCCTTTTGAAGTGACTTCCATTACTAACAGCCAACACCCTTTGGGCGTGTGCTTCAAGCCATTGTCCCTGCCACGGGCCACATTCCGCATTCCCCGGGGTGTTTCGAGGCTGTGACAGTCACGTGCTTTCCGTCACGCAGGCCAGCCAGGTGTGACATACAACGCCCCTCAGGGCCCACGGCTACGCATCGCAGCGCCGTGAAAGCTAGAGTGGCCATGAGCGCTCTGGCTGCAGGGCGATCGCCCCGCAGAATTCTACTGGGCAGCCAAGCGCTCACAAGACCTGCCCGGCGCATCCGACCGGGCTGTTGAAACCGAGATGTCGCACACGACGCGTTCACGACGGGCAGTTACCCTGCCAGACCTGAGGCGCCGATGCATGCGCCTAAAGGAAGGTTGGACGTGGCTGCAGGAGAAGAGACCTCACACATCCTCAGCGGGTTGACTGCCCAGCTGCCTGATCGTGATCCGGAAGAGACCGCGGAGTGGATTGAGTCCCTTGATGCGTTGATCGCGGAGCAGGGTACCGAGCGTGCCCAGTACATTATGCGTTCGTTGTTGCAGCGTGCTGGTGCCCGGTCGGTGGGTGTGCCGATGGTGACGACCACTGATTATGTGAACACGATCCCGGTGGACCAGGAAGCGCCGTTCCCGGGGAACGAGGAGTTCGAGCGCCGGTATCGTGCGTACATGCGGTGGAACGCTGCGGTGATGGTGCATCGTGCGCAGCGTTCCGATATTGGGGTGGGCGGGCATATTTCCACGTATGCCGGTGCCGCGACCCTGTACGAGGTGGGCTTCAACCACTTCTTCCGCGGTAAGGACCACCCCTCGGGTGGGGACCAGGTGTTCTTCCAGGGCCATGCCTCCCCGGGTATGTACGCCCGCGCGTTCATGGAAGGCCGCCTGACGGAGGAGGATTTGGACGGGTTCCGTCAGGAGAAGTCCAAAGAGGGCCACGCCCTGTCCTCGTACCCGCACCCGCGCCTGATGCCGGACTTCTGGGAATTCCCGACCGTGTCGATGGGTATCGGCCCGATGAACGCGATCTACCAGGCCCAGTCCAACCGGTACCTGCAGAACCGTGGCATCAAGGACACCTCCGACCAGCAGGTCTGGGCGTTCCTGGGTGACGGGGAAATGGACGAGCCCGAGTCCCGTGGCCTGCTCCAGCTCGCCGCGAACGAGAACCTGGACAACCTGAACTTCGTGATCAACTGCAACCTCCAGCGCCTGGACGGACCGGTCCGCGGCAACGGCAAGATCATGCAGGAACTCGAGGCGTTCTTCCGCGGTGCGGGCTGGAACGTGATCAAGGTCGTCTGGGGCCGGGAATGGGACTCCCTCCTGGAGAACGACGCCGACGGGGCGTTGGTGAAGATCATGAACGAAACCCCCGATGGTGACTACCAGACCTACAAGGCCGAGTCCGGCGGGTTCGTCCGTGAACACTTCTTCGGTAAGTCCCCGCAGACCAAGGACATGGTCGCGGATTTGGACGACGAGCAGATCTGGGGCCTCAAACGCGGCGGGCACGACTACCGCAAGGTCTACGCCGCGTACAAGGCAGCGACCGAATTCAAGGGCAAACCCACGGTCATCCTGGCCAAAACGGTCAAGGGCTACGGCCTGGGCCCGCACTTCGAGGGCCGCAACGCGACCCACCAGATGAAGAAACTGACCATGGAAGACCTCAAAGCCTTCCGTGACCACCTGCGCATCCCCATCAGCGATGACCAACTCGACGCGGACCTCTACCGGCCCCCGTACTACCACCCCGGCATGGACGCCCCGGAAATCAAATACCTCATGGACCGCCGGGCAGAACTGGGCGGGTTCGTCCCCGAACGCCGCCGCAAACACACCGACGTGGTCCTCCCGGACACGAAGTCCTACGACGTCGCCAAACGCGGGTCCGGGAAACAACAAGCCGCGACCACCATGGCCTTCGTCCGTTTGTTGAAGGACCTCATGCGGGACAAAAACTTCGGCGCCCGCTTCGTGCCCGTCGTCCCGGACGAATCCCGCACCTTCGGCATGGACGCGTTCTTCCCGACCGCGAAAATCTACAACCCCAAAGGCCAGAACTACCTCTCCGTGGACCGCGACCTCGTCCTGGCCTACAAAGAATCACCCGCAGGCCAACTGATCCACCCCGGCATCAACGAAGCCGGCGCCGTCGCAGCGTTCACCGCCGCCGGCACCGCCTACGCCACCCACGGCGAACCCCTGGTCCCGATCTACGTGTTCTACTCCATGTTCGGCTTCCAACGCACCGGGGATTCCTTCTGGGCCGCCGCGGACCAAATGACCCGCGGCTTCATCATCGGCGCCACCGCAGGACGGACCACCCTCACCGGCGAAGGACTCCAACACGCCGACGGACACTCCCCCATCCTGGCCTCCACCAACCCCGCCGTGAAAACCTACGACCCCGCCTACGGCTACGAAATCGGCCACATCATCCGCCACGGCCTCGAACAAATGTACGGACCCGACGCTGACGCGCAAGGAACCAGAACTGCGTCAGATAAAAACGTGATGTACTACCTCACCGTCTACAACGAACCCATCACCCAACCCGCCGAACCCGAAACCCTGGACATCAACGGACTCCTCAAAGGCATCTACCGCCTCGCCGAAGCCCCCACAGGAGACCCGAACCGCCCGACAGCGAACATCCTCGCCTCCGGCGTGTCCGTCCCCTGGGCCCTCGAAGCCGCCCGGATCCTCAACGACGACTGGAACGTCGCCGCCGACATCTGGTCCGTGACCTCCTGGAACGAACTCCGACGCGACGGACTCGCCGCCGAAGAACACGCCTTCCTCAACCCCGGCGAACCCGCCCGCACCCCGTTCATCACCGAACAACTCGCAGGCACCACCGGACCCGTCATCGCCGTGTCCGACTACATGAAAGCCGTCCCCGACCAAATCCGCCAATTCATCCCCAACGACTTCGCCTCCCTCGGAGCAGACGGCTTCGGCTTCTCCGACACCCGCCAAGCCGCCCGCCGCTACTTCAAAAACGATACCCACTCCATCGTCGCCAAAACCCTCCAACTGCTCGCCGCCAAGGGAGAAGTTGAAGAAGGCGCCCTGGAGAAGGCCATCGATAAGTACCGGCTTCTGGATGTGAACGCCGGCACCACAGGCGGAGCAGGCGGCGACGCCTAAGTATTGGTTGCCGGACGCTGTCCGGCAACGGAGCTAAGCCAGCGGTAAACGCGACGGCGGCTTCCACCGAAAGGTGGGGGCCGCCGTCGTGGTTTAACCAAGCGGGATGCCGTGTCCGACCATGTGACCAGCGACAACGCAAGTTGTAGCCTTCTCACAAATGGAGCTTGCGCGGGATGGCCCGTATGCTCATTCCATGGCAGAGCCAAGCAAAACAACTTCCAAGCGCAAGGCAGCAACCCAGGCGTTGTCGCCTGAAAAGGCCGAAACTCTGCGGCAACTCCGCGCCAACGTGGGCCAGCTGTCCACCAGCACCATGCGCCAACTCGAGAAGTCGCTGCCCTGGTACAGCCGTCTCAGCTCCGATGAGCGCTCCGCGCTGGGACTGGTAGCGCAGAATGGTATCGCCGCATTTGTGACGTGGTACGAACGGCCAAGTTCGCCGTCATGGATCCTGACTGACGTCTTCGGAAACGCCCCCACCGAGTTGACGCGCTCCATCAGCCTGCAAAAGGCCCTCCAGTTGATCCGAATCGTGGTGGAAGTCGTCGAGGACCAGGTTCCTGTCATCGCGCCGGAATCAGACCAACCTTCGTTGCGGGAGGCCGTCCTGCGCTATTCGCGTGAAGTGGCTTTCGCAGCTGCCGACGTATACGCCAGGGCCGCCGAATCCCGCGGTTCCTGGGACACCCGCCTTGAAGCGCTGATCGTTGACGCCATCCTGCGCGGCGAGAACACGGACGCGCTCAGGTCACGGATCGCCGCCCTCGGCTGGAAGGCACAGGAGCGCTTCACAGTAATGGTGGGCAATTCGCCGTCGGAGCCCAGCGCCAGCTACGTCAGCGAACTGCGCCGAACCGCCGGGCGTTTCGCTGAGGATGCCTTGGTGGGAATCCAAGGCGACCGGCTGATCCTGATCCTTGGTGGTGTGCAGGACCGCGACACCGCGTACGTCAAGCTCAGTGAGCTTTTCGCCCCCGGTGCCGTTGTTTACGGGCCGGAGGCGGGGTCGCTCCTTGAAGCGAGCAGTTCCGCGCAGGCGGCATTCGCTGGGCTCACGGCGGCCCGCGCGTGGCCCTCGGCACCGCGGCCCGTTGCAGCCGACGACCTGCTTCCTGAGCGGGTTGTCTCCGGAGACGACGCTGCACGCAGGTCGCTGATCAAGAACATCTACCGGCCATTGTTGGCCGCCTCGAATGGCTTGGTGGAGACCCTTGGCACCTATCTCGAACTGGGCCACTCCCTGGAAGCCACAGCCCGTGAACTGTTCGTCCATGCCAATACTGTGCGCTACCGTTTGAAGCGTGTCTGCGACGTCACAGGCTGGGATCCGCTTCTTCCAAGGGAGGCTTTTGTGCTGCAAACCGCCTTGGTAGTCGGCAGGCTTTCGGCCCAACCAAAAGCCGCCCCCGAACGTCACGCGTCGCGTTCACAGAACTGAACCGTTGTAGACTTCCTACAAACTGACCCAGTGAGCTTGGTGTACCGAAACACCAGTGGATCACGTGGCAATTTGGAAAGCTGGATACGTGCTTGCAATCGTCTGCCCTGGACAGGGCTCCCAGACCCCCGGATTTTTAGCCCCTTGGCTGGAACTCCCTTCCGTCGAAGGCCAATTGGCCTCCCTGAGCGAGATCGCAGGCATTGACCTCAAGGCCCACGGAACCACCTCGGACGAAGAGACCATCAAAGACACTGCGGTGGCTCAGCCGCTGATTGTTGCAGCCGGCCTCGTAGCCGCCAAGTCTTTGTTCGACGTCGAACTCAGCACCCTTCCTGTCATCCTCGCCGGGCACTCCGTTGGCGAGATCACGGCTTCGGCCCTGGCAGGCGTCCTCACCGAGGCCGAAGCCATGACCTTCGTCCGGGAACGCGCCAACAGCATGGCCGCGGCAGCCGCAGTGACCCCCACCGGGATGAGCGCTGTCGTCGGAGGCGACCCCGCCGAGGTCCTGGCGGCCATCGAGGCATCCGGCGCAACTCCCGCGAACGTCAACGGCGCAGGCCAGACAGTTGCCGCCGGTACCTTCGACCAGCTCAAAGTCCTCGCAGACAACCCCCCGGCGAAGGCACGCGTGATCCCCCTCAAGGTCGCGGGCGCATTCCACACCTCGCACATGGCTCCGGCCGTCAGCGCGCTCGAATCCCTCAAGCCGTCGCTGTCTCCTCAGAATCCGGCTGTACCGCTGCTGTCGAACTACGACGGCCAGGAGGTCACCGGAGGACCTGCCGCTGTAGACAGCCTGATCGCCCAGGTCTCCCGCCCTGTCCGTTGGGACAAGTGCATGGAAACGCTGGTTGCGCGCGGCGTCACCGGGGTCATCGAACTTGCCCCCGCCGGCACCCTCGCCGGCTTGGCCAAGCGCGGAATGCCCGGCGTCAAGACAGTTGCCGTCAAGACCCCGGATGACCTGTCCGCGGCTCTCGCACTCTTCGCCGAATTGGAGGGACAAGCATGAGCACTCCCGTATTGAACAAGGCTGCCGTCAACGAGAACGCCCGCATCCTGGGTATCGGCGCCTACCGCCCCGACGTCATCGTCACCAACGACGACGTCTGCCAGTGGATCGACTCTTCGGACGAATGGATCCGCCAACGCACCGGAATCATCACACGCCACCGCGCAACAGCTGACGTCAGCGTCATCGACATGGCCGAAGGCGCCGCACGCGAGGCGCTCCAGCAGGCGGGTATCGAAGCATCCCAACTCGGTGCCGTGATTGTGTCCACTGTGACGCACCCGTACGCGACGCCGTCAGCTGCCGCTGCACTCACTGATCGTTTGGGCGCGACGCCGGCACCCGCCTACGACATCTCGGCCGCCTGCGCAGGGTATTGCTATGGCGTGGCCCAGGCCGACGCCCTGGTCCGTTCCGGCGCAGCCGAGTACGTTTTGGTCGTGGGCGCGGAGAAACTCTCCGATGTCATCGACAACCACGAACGCACCATTTCCTTCCTCCTCGGCGACGGCGCCGGCGCTGTCGTAGTGGGCCCATCCGACACCCCGGGAATCGGGCCTTCGGTGTGGGGCTCGGACGGCAGCAAGTGGGACGCCATTGGCATGACCCACTCCCTTGAAGACGTCAAGAAGCTGGGCGAATCGGCCCGCCACTCCGACGAAATCGACGACCCCGCCATTCTCTCGGCAACCCAGGACGTCTGGCCGACACTGCGCCAGGACGGCCAGACTGTGTTCCGCTGGGCAGTTTGGGAAATGGCAAAGGTAGCCCAGCAGGCCTTGGACGCCGCCGGCATCGAGGCCACCGATCTCGCCGCGTTTGTACCGCATCAGGCAAACATGCGAATCATCGACGAGATGGTCAAGAAGCTCAAGCTTCCCGAATCCGTTGTCATCGGCCGCGACATCGCCCAGGCGGGCAATACGTCCGCGGCTTCCATCCCGCTGGCAACGCACCGCTTGCTTCAGGAAAACCCTGAGTTGAGCGGCGGCCTGGCCCTGCAGATCGGGTTCGGCGCGGGACTGGTCTTCGGCGCCCAGGTAGTAGTTCTGCCGTAGACCTGGATTGGCCTGCAGCCTCCAGCCAACTGAATACGACTTACAAACCCAAACCGCAACCCGCGGTTTGCCCCCTTTCCGGCAGTAGCCGGTACAACAAGAAAAGGAGCCAACAATGGCTAGCAACGAAGAAATCCTGGCCGGCCTGGCTGAAATCGTCAACGAAGAGACGGGCCTCGCCACCGAAGCCGTGGAGCTGGACAAGTCCTTCACCGAGGACCTGGACATCGACTCCATCTCCATGATGACGATCGTTGTCAACGCTGAAGAGAAGTTCGGCGTTCGCATCCCCGACGAAGAGGTCAAGAACCTCAAGACCGTCGGCGACGCCGTCAGCTTCATCGCCAACGCACAGGCCTAGTCCTGACACCAGCTGTGCCGGGCCGGGATTCCTATCCTTGCGCCCGGCACAGCCGCAGTAACGCCCAAAGATTTTGTAGCCTTCCCCTGTGAATCCCTGCAGGCGGAACGGCTGATCCGACAGAGAGTGATCGCATGGCACGCAAAGTAGTCATAACCGGTCTGGGGGCCACCACTCCCATCGGCGGCGACGTACCCACAATGTGGCAGAACGCGCTGAAAGGGGTCTCCGGCGCCCGCACGCTCGAAGACGAGTGGGTGGCCAAGTACGACCTCCCCGTCCACTTTGCTGCCCGGTGCTCGACGCCGGCCCTTGAGGTCCTGAGCCGGGTTGAGGCCAAGCGTATGGACCCATCCACCCAGTTTGGCGTCATCGCAGCACGTGAAGCCTGGGCCGACTCCGGGATCGAGGACCTCGACCACGACCGCCTGGCTGTTGCTTTTGCCACCGGCATCGGCGGCGTCTGGACCCTTCTGGATGCCTGGGACACCCTCAGGGACAGGGGCCCCCGCCGGGTCCTGCCCATGACCGTTCCCATGCTCATGCCCAATGGCGTAGCGGCGGCGGTCAGCCTCGACCTCGGCGCCCGCGCTGGAGCGCACACTCCCGTCTCAGCCTGTGCATCAGGCACGGAAGCCCTCCATCTCGGCCTGGAGCTCATCCGTTCAGGCAAGGCCGACGTCGTAGTGTGCGGTGGCGCGGAAGCTGCCATCCACCCGATGCCCTTGGCCGCTTTCTCCTCCATGCAGGCGCTCTCCCGTCGCAACGACGAGCCGGAACGCGCGTCCCGCCCTTACGACATCGACCGTGACGGCTTCGTCATGGGCGAAGGTGCCGGCGCTTTGGTTCTCGAAGCCGAAGAGCACGCAATCGCCCGTGGAGCGCGCATCTACGCCGAACTCGCTGGCACATCGGTAACTGCGGATGCCTACCACATCACGGCACCGGACCCCGAGGGCCTGGGTGCAACGCGTGCCCTGAAGGCCGCCATGTTTGATGGCCGGATCCAGGCTGAGGACGTAGTCCACGTCAACGCGCATGCCACGTCCACCCCGGTTGGCGACAAGCCCGAGTACACGGCCCTGCGTGCCGCGTTGGGGACCCATGTGGACAATGTCGCGGTCTCCGCCACCAAGTCCCAGATGGGCCACCTCCTGGGCGCTTCAGGCGCCGTTGAGGCTGTCCTGACAGTGCTGGCCGTCTATGAGCGCAAGGCACCGGTCACCATCAACCTTGAGAACCAGGATCCGGAGATCCCGCTTGACGTCGTGACATCGGTCCGGGACTTGCCTGCCGGCGATATCGTCGCGTTGAGCAACTCCTTCGGTTTCGGCGGACACAACGCCGTCATCGCGGTCAGGAACGTCTAAGCCCGGTTCGCTGCCGATGAGATGAGACATGAAGAGGGCCCCACCAACCGGTGGGGCCCTCTTCGTTGCTATGGGGTGTCCGTTGCCTCGTCGTGCTAGCCGACCTGGTGCAACCAGCGCACGGGGGCACCTTCAGCTGCGTGACGGAAGGGCTCAAGCTCTTCATCCCAGGCCTCGCCGAGGGCCAGTGAGAGCTCGTGGTAAACGGCTGAGGGATCTCCAGCACCGGACTCGTACGCGTATCGGATTCGGTCTTCGGTCACCATGATGTTGCCGTGGACATCAGTGACGGCATGGAAAATACCCAGCTCCGGGGTGTGGGACCATCGTGCCCCATCCACTCCCTGGCTTGGTTCCTCGGTGACCTCGTAGCGCAGGTGCGCCCAGCCCCGAAGGGCCGAGGCCAACTGCGCCCCAGTACCGGGCGTTCCCGTCCATGACAATTCGGCCCGGAACATCCCGGGAGCGGCGGGTTGAGGGGTCCACTCAAGATCGGTCCGCTTGTCAACGACCGATCCGATGGCCCACTCAACATGCGGGCAAAGTGCCGTCGGGGCCGAGTGCACAAACAGGACACCGCGGGTTGTTGCAACAGACATTCCATCCTCCATAGCTGTAGGTACGTCTTCCCCAACGACCTCTGCCTGGATGTTTGCTGTTGCTGCCGGATGCCCTTGGAAGAGGCGGACCCTGACAGGCTATTCAGTTGTGCGAAGTGCTACTGACGATCTTGGCACAGATGTAACCCTCAACTGTGAATCGAAGGTTTCCCCATGGTGCTCTTATTTTGCCGCACGCTGCCCGTTTCCGCCAGTGCGGCTCTTGGGAGGACTTGTTCACGCCCGTGGGTGTGCCTGCTGATAGCTCTTGCGGAGTCGGTCAACGGAGACGTGGGTATAGATCTGCGTGGTTGCCAGGCTGCTGTGACCGAGAATCTCCTGGACGGCGCGTAAATCGGCACCGCCGTCCAGCAGGTGGGTGGCGGCGCTGTGCCTCAGTGCATGGGGGCCCGTCGCAGAGGTATCCCCCAAAGCCTGCAGCAGTTCGTTCACTACGGACCGGATCTGACGGGGATCAACCCTGTTGCCCCGTGCGCCGAGGAACAGGGCGGGTCCGCTGGTGGCCGTCAGCAGAGCGGGACGACCTCGCCTGAGCCAGTCGTCTACTGCAACAGCTGCCGGAACACCGTATGGCACAGTACGCTCCTTGTTGCCCTTACCCAGGACGCGCAATGTCCGTCGGTCGGGGTCCAGGTCATCCATATCCAGGCCGGCAAGCTCGCCGACCCGGACGCCCGTGGCATAAAGCAGTTCCACCATGGCGCGATTCCGCACGGCCATGGGACCACCGTCTACAGCCGCAGTGTTCAGATCATCCACGATCCGGTTTACCTGTTTCTGTTGCAGGACGCCCGGCAGAGATTTGTCGCGCTTGGGCGCCTGCAGCCGGACGGCCGGGTCGATGGAAATGAGTTCCTCCCTCAGAGCCCATCCCGTGAAGGACCTGGCGGTCGCCGCACGACGTGCCAGGGTTGCCCGGGCCATGCCCGCCTCGCTCTGCGCGCCGAGCCAACGCCGTAGGGAACCGAGCTCCAATTGCCCCAGTTCCTCCACACCCTCCTGCACGGCAAATCCGAGGAGACTTTCCACATCAGCGAGGTATGCGCGGACCGTGTGCGCAGATCTGGCGCGTTCACCCTCAAGATAGCGCCGAAAGCCTTCTACTGCGCTTTGCATCGATGCGGGAAGTGATTGTCCGTCCACGGATACAACTGTGCCAGCATCCGGCAAGAACAAGGCGTATCAACATGATCTTCCGGACCGCCTATGTGTTCTTGTCCCTTTTCCAGGCGCCTCGTTCCGATCGGGCCAACCCCATCAGTCCCAGTCGGCCGAGGCCCGCGCGCACGGCATCCACGCTGAGGCCTGCCACCACTGCCAGTTTCTCCACCGAGCTCGTGGAACGGACCGGCAAAGCGTCGAGGAGGAGAAGGTCCTCCAGGGCCAGGCCGTCATGCACTGCCGCATCAGTACTCCTTTCCTCACTGGTGGATTCGCCCATTCCGCCGGCAAGCTCCGCGATCTCGCCTACGTCCGTGACACAAACAGCGCCACCATCCCGGAGCAGGCGGTGGCAGCCTGCGGAGTTGGCGCTGTGAATGGACCCCGGAACTGTTGCAACAACCCTGCCGATGGATTCAGCATGATTGGCTGTATTGAGGGCGCCGGAACGCCAGCGCGCCTCCACCACCACGGTGACTGACGCCAAGGCAGCGATGATCCGATTTCTTTGCAGGAACCTGTAGCGGGTTGGCGCGGACCCGGGGGGAACCTCTGAGATCACAGCCCCTTGGGTGGAGACCGCCCTGAGGAGGTCGTCGTTGCCCGAAGGATAGAATCGGTCCACTCCCCCGGCCATGACGGCTATGGTGGGCAGGTCTGAGGCCCCTCCGCTGAGCGCCCCGCGATGTGCATGGGCGTCGATGCCATAAGCTCCGCCCGAGACCACCGTGTAACCACGCTGCGCCAATCCATAGGCGAAGTCTCCAGTGACGGAGGCCCCGTAGCTTGTGCTGTCCCTCGATCCCACGAGGGCGATCATTCGACGGGCAGCGGGCAGGGGTTGCTCCTGGCCCCTCCACCACAGGCAAAGCGGCTCCTGGAGCCCAAGGTCCCCTAATTGCTCCGGCCACAGCCCATCTCCCGGAACGATCAACCGGCCACCGAGCCGGCGCATGGTTTCAAGGTCACGGTCCGGGGCAAGGTCGCTGACACGTGGCGCCCATCGCCGGAGGCTGGCTGGAAGCCCTGCCCACGAGGCCGGACCTCCTTCGTCAACGAGCAGGGCGGATATCTCCTGCTCCAGACGCGGACCTGCTGCCAGCTCCCCGGTTGCCACCCCCAAGGCGTCGATGGGCCCAACGGCCCGCACCAGTGCGAGCCCCACGGAGTCCTGGGGCTCCATGAGGCGCGCAAGGGCTGCCCTGGCAATCCTTTCCTTGTCCTGCTTCTCCACTGCGGCCACTTCCATCGTTCCCTTCGTGTCGCTATTGCTCATGGTGCGGCCGC
The DNA here is from genome assembly GCF_024168825.1 of Paenarthrobacter sp. A20. Taxonomy (NCBI): domain Bacteria; kingdom Bacillati; phylum Actinomycetota; class Actinomycetes; order Micrococcales; family Micrococcaceae; genus Paenarthrobacter; species Paenarthrobacter sp. A20. Next base: position 3,990,080 of record NZ_JALJWH010000001.1, read on the forward strand.
CGCCTGGCGGAGCCCGAGGGCTTGGCCAATGTGGTCAATATCCGGAGTCTCGCTGTGTCCCAGGTCTGCCAGTGTCCATGCCAGCCTGAGCACGCGATCGTAGCCTCGAGCGGTCAGGGCGCCCCGTTCCAGCGCGGTGTCCAGAATGCGCGTTGTTCCGGCAGGTAGCCGCAAGTCACCCCTCAAGGTCCGTCCCGGTACCTGCGAGTTGGTTTCCAGCCCCAAAGGCTGCAGTCGCTCGTACTGTCGCAACCTGGCAGCCAGAACCCGGGCGGCCACGGTGCCGGTATCCTCTTCCGTGCCTGCATTCCCGAAATCAGCCAAGGAAACCCGTTCAACCTGTAGCTGGATGTCCACGCGATCCAACAGGGGACCCGAAATCCGACCGAAGTACCGGCGGCGCATCATGGCAGTGCAGGTGCAATCCATGCCTTTGCCGGATGCCTTGCCGCACGGGCAGGGGTTGGCTGCCAGGACGAGCTGAAAACGTGCCGGGTATGCTGCCGTTCCCGCCGAACGATGAATGACCAGTTCCCCGCTCTCCAAGGGCTGCCGTAAGGCATCGAGGACCCGGCGCTCATACTCCGGGGCCTCATCAAGGAACAACACGCCGCGATGCGCCCGCGAAGCTGCCCCCGGCCGGGGAAGCCCTGACCCACCTCCGATGATTGCTGCTGCGGTGGCACTGTGATGTGGATTCTCGAAAGGAGGCCTGCGTACCAAGCGGACGGCCGAGGACTGCACCGCAGCCAAGGAGCGGATGGCCGTGACTTCCATTGCAGCCGTGTCTGCCAGGTTCGGGAGCAACCCTGGCAAACGCTCGGCCAGCATTGTCTTTCCGGCCCCGGGCGGCCCGGTCAGAAGCATGTGGTGTCCACCCGCGGCCGCTACCTCAAGTGCGCGGCGTGCCTCGCCTTGCCCGGATACGTCGCAAAGATCCGGGACGATGCACGCGGCGTCGGTCTCCTCATCCGGGGCATCCACGTTCGGAGGGTCGTACTCGAGCGCGAGCTCCTTGGGGTCTGCGCCGAAGTCGAAGGCGAGGCGGGCAAGCGTCTTGTAGCCGCGAACCTTGGCACCGGGGACCAGTGACGCCTCAGCGGCGTTGGACTCTGCCACTACGACATCCGGGTAGCCGGCCTGGACGGCCGCCATTACCGCGGGAAGGATGCCCCTGACCGGCCTTAGCCTGCCATCCAAACCCAGCTCCGCAATGAAGACAGTCCCTCCAATGGAGCGGATATCGTTCGCCGCGCAAAGAACTGACATAGCGATGGCGAGGTCAAAGCCCGACCCCCGTTTTGGAAGGGACGCCGGTATCAGGTTGGCTGTGATCTTGCGCCGGCTCAGGGGTATCCCGGAGTTTTGGGCTGCAGATCGGATTCGCTCCTTGGCCTCGTTGAGGGCTGCGTCCGGTAGCCCCAGGATCACGAAATTCGGCAGGGTCTGGCCTATATCGGCTTCTACCTCCACGATGTAGCCGTTGAGGCCAACCAAGGCAACACAGTAGCTGCGTCCCACCCCCATTCAGCCCACGCCCCGCAGGTGTTCAAGCTCAGGCTCGCCCACGCCGTTATCTATGACCGACACGACGTCGACCCGCCTGCGCGGCGCACTTAGCTCGTGTTCCCGGCACCACGACGATGCCAGCCGGTGGAGCCGGGCCAGCTTGGCAGTCCCCACCGCTTCAAACGGATGCCCATAGTCCAGGCTCCGGCGGGTCTTGACTTCGGCCACCACCAAGGTGTCGCCATCGATCGCAACGATGTCGATCTCACCCTCTGCGCATCGCCAGTTCCTATCAACGATCCGCATCCCCTGGTTCTCCAGGAATCCGGCCGCCAGCGCCTCGCCGTTTCGGCCCAGCAAGTCTTTTGCTCTCATGAGAATCACCTCCGCTGACCAGTTTTCAGGCTGGTGCAGGCGGGCGGCAGGGCCTCACGATGCTATGTGGGTAACCCGGTGGGATCAGTACTGTGGAGGAACAGTGGTGGAGCTAGTTGCCAAGATCTCCGAGGTCGCCGAGGCCGCCATCCTTCGGCAGCGACAACTCTTCGCTACGGGGCAGCTCTTCGACATTGACATCCTTGAAGGTGATCACCCGGACGTTTTTCACGAAACGGGCCGAACGGTATACATCCCACACCCAGGCGTCCTGCAGAGTCAGGTCGAAGTAGACTTCGCCGTCCGCGCTGCGGGCCTGAAGGTCCACATGATTGGCCAGGTAGAACCGCCGCTCGGTTTCCACGACGTAGCTGAACAGACCGACAACATCCCTGTATTCGCGGTAGAGCTGCAGCTCCATGTCGGTTTCATAGTTCTCAAGGTCCTCGGCGCTCATAGTTCCATCTTGCACTATCTGCAGGGCAGCCCGCGCCACCAAGGACGCCGGAGGAGCACGGCACTGTCCAGGCTGACGTCAGTCGGCTTGTGGCCCGGTCAGGTTCCAGCTGGTCCGGTGGTAGGCGCTGGGCCCTTGGAGCCGGATCACGTCCCTGTGCCCGGACGTGGCATAGCCTTTGTTTTCATTCCACCCGTAGGCGGGAACCTCCGAATGGAGATCCACCATGATGCGGTCACGGGCCACTTTGGCCAGGACACTGGCTGCGGCAACGCTGAGGCAACTCATGTCCGCTTTGACACGGGTATGTACCGGCGCCTCGCACCAAGGTCCAGTAGCGGGCGCATCAAAAAGGGAGGCTTGAAGGTCCGGCGAAAGCCAATTATGGCTGCCGTCCAGCAACACCACATCGGGAGTGATTCCGCCTGCCAGGATCTCAAACCACGCTCGTGTTCCCGCCAGCCGCAATGCAGCGATGATGCCGATCTCGTCAATTTCCCGCGAGGACGCATGCCCCACGGCCGAGGCCACAGCCCAGTCGCGGACCAGGGGTTCGAGCCTGTCCCGGTCTTCGGGCTTGAGCAGCTTGCTGTCCTTGACGTCGGCCAACAAGCCGTGGTCCTCAAGGTTGACCACAGCTATCCCCACGCTGACCGGACCTGCCAAGGCGCCACGGCCTACCTCGTCAACGCCGGCAAGCAAGCGTACTCCCGGCGAGAGGAAGGACCTTTCGATGTCAAGGGTGGGAAAGCCAACAGGGCTTTTGGCCTTTGTGGCCGGTTTGCTCTTCTTCTTGGCGAGGACCTTGACCTGCGTCTTGCCCTTGGGACCGGTAGCCGTTGTTGCCATTACTTTGCCGGGGTGCTCTCAGGGACGTCGCGGAAAACGTCCTGGTAATTGTCAAGAATTGTCCAGCGGTTGACCGGCCAGGCAATGACTGTGGCCTTGCCCTCGACGTCCTCGATGTTGACGAAGCCGCCGTTGGTTTCCTGGTGCGCCCTGGAATCTGCCGAATGGTTTCGGTTATCGCCCATCACCCAGACTTTGCCCTCCGGAACCACGATGTCGAACGGATTGGGCTGTGGTACTTCGGCCGGGTTGATATACGTTTCGTCCAAAGGCACACCATTGATGCTGACGCGTCCCTGGGCGTCACAGCACGAAACACGATCTCCGGGAAGTCCGATCACGCGCTTGACGAGGTGCTGTTCATTGTCATCGGCAGCCAAGCCCACAAACTCGAGGGCATCCCCCACCCAATCCAGCGGGCCTGCCGGCTTTTTGGCAACGGGGGTCAGCCAGTTCTGCGAGTCTTTGAAAACAACAACATCGCCATGCTGCAGAGCGAAGGGTTCTGGAACAAGGAGGTTGATGAAAATGCGGTCGTTGACATCCAACGTGCTTTCCATGGATTCCGATGGAATGTAGAAAGCCCGGAACAGGAATGTCTTCAAGAGGAAGGACAACACCAACGCGATAGCCACCACCGTGACGATCTCCTTGACCCAAACAAGCACCGGGTTCCTGCGAGGCCTCTCCACTGCATGGGCGCCGCCATTGGACACACGGGCCCCAGGATCGCCGCTGTCTCCACTGTTGCCGGGCGCGCTGGACGCGGCGTCGTCGGCCTGGCGGGGTTCCACCACACCGGCCGAGCTCGCCGTTCCGTCCGAGACCCGGGCGTCGTCGTCGTACCGCTCGGGGTTCTCTGGAGCCTTGTCCGGCATCTATTGTCCGTTCTTCGATGTTTCGGCCTGCGTAGAGCGAGGCATCTCTGCAAATCTATCAAGTGGCCAGATGATCTGGACGGGTCGGCCGATCACCCGTTCCACGGGAACCATCCCGCCACCCGGTGCGCCCAGCAACCCTCGGGAGTCGGCGGAACGCGAGCGGTGGTCGCCCATCAGCCATAGGCGTCCCTCAGGCACCACGACGTCGAACTTCTGCTTGCTGGGTTCATCTCCGGGATAGACATAGGGTTCCTCAACCGGCTGACCGTTGACTGTGAGAAGGCCGTTCGAATCGCAGCACTGAACGTGGTCCCCCGGCGTTCCGATCACCCGCTTGACGTAGATCGTTTCGCTTCCGGTCAGTCCGAACCATTGGCTGGCGGCCGATACTGCGTCGACAAACGGGCCCTTTCCGCTGCTCAGCGGGGCGAAGGAACCGCGGCCGTCGAATACCACGATGTCGCCGCGGCGTATCGGTTCGGTATTGAAGGCCGTCCGCGAGACCAGGATCCTGTCCCCTGTACCGAGCAGGGGTTCCATGGATTCAGAGGGAATGAAGTAGACATCCAGCCACAGGGAGCGGACCAACCCACTGATCGCGACCGCAAGCACCAGTGCGAGCAAAACAAAACGCCAGCCCTGTTTCCGGGGCTGGCGTTCTGTTGTGTCCATGACTCGTATCCCTGTTGCGTTGCGGATTGCTCCGGAACAACCGGGCACGAATCCTGGACCCGTTGCGTAAGTCGCAGGACCTACTTGGCGAAGTCGCGCTTTTCCTTGATCTTCGCAGCCTTACCGCGCAGTGCACGCATGTAGTAAAGCTTGGCGCGGCGGACGTCACCCTTGGTGACGACCTCGATCTTGTCGATGATCGGGGAGTGTACCGGGAAGGTACGCTCTACGCCGACACCGAAGGAAACCTTGCGCACGGTGAAGGTTTCGCGAACGCCGTCGCCCTGGCGGCCCAGGACGAAGCCCTGGAATACCTGGACACGGGAGTTCTTGCCTTCGATGATGTTGACGTGAACCTTGAGGGTGTCGCCCGCGCGGAACTCCGGAACATCGCTACGCAGCGAGGCTGCATCTACGCTATCGAGGATATGCATTAATCCACTCCTGGTGAACGCCACAGGTCATTCACTTTGGGTTACGGCGAACAAGCCCGGGGCACGAATGCCAGCCGGAAATTTCCGCCGAAGTTTCTTTGTGTCCGGCTCCACCACTGATTGGTGTCGCCGGGTTGTCCGACTGTTGGCTGAACTCCCCCTGTGGCAGGTGTCAGCCCAGCAGACACAAGGGTTAATTCTGCCACATGCGCACGCATCCGGCCAACTGCCGGACTCCCGGAATGTTCGACGCCGGCAGGCACCTTTAGTTTTCGGCGTCGCCACCAGGCCGGGCGCGCAGGCGGCCGTCAACAACCGCGTACCCGAGGTCCGCGAGGGCGTTGCGGTCAGCGCGGCTCAGCGTACCGGCGTCGAACCCTTCCAGAAGGTCAGGCCGGCGTTCCGCGGTGCGACGGAACTGTTCGTGGCGTCGCCACTGGGCAATCTTGCCGTGGTTGCCGCTGAGAAGGATGGCAGGGACCTCATGGTCCCGCCACGCTGATGGCTTTGTGTAGACGGGGTACTCCAACAAACCGTCGGAGTGGGATTCCTCAACCAATGATTCGGGATTGCCGACCACTCCCGGAAGGAGGCGTCCAACGGCCTCCACCATGGCCAGGACGGCTACTTCGCCGCCGTTGAGCACGTAGTCGCCCAAGCTGACCGGACGTACCGTGAAGTGATCATGAGCCCAATCAATAACGCGCTCATCGATGCCTTCGTAGCGACCACAGGCGAACACGAGATGGTCCTGCTCGGCGAGTTCATACGCCAGCGCCTGGTTGAACCGCTCGCCTGCCGGTGAAGGAACGATCAGAACGGGCTTGGAACCTTCACGGACAGTGGCAACCGATTCAAGGGCCTGCGCCCACGGTTCCGGCTTCATGACCATCCCGGCGCCACCGCCGTACGGGGTATCGTCAACCGTCCGATGCTTGTCCGTTGTAAAGGCGCGGAGGTCATGGACGTTCAGTTCCAGCAGGCCATCCTGGCGGGCCTTGCCTATGAGAGAGAGCTCAAGCGGGGCAAGGTAATCGGGGAAAATACTGACGACATCAATCCTCATTCAGGCATCATCCCCTGCGCCATCCTGGGGCTCCGATGTCGTTTCGTCGTTGACCTCAAAGAGGCCGGCCGGCGGCGTGATGAGGATGAATCCGTCCTCAATGTTGACCTCGGGCACGATTTCCTCCACGAACGGAACAAGGATTTCCTTGCCGTCGCCGGTCTTGACCATCAGCAAGTCCTGGACGGGCATGGTGTTCAGCGCGGCAACCTTGCCCACGACCTGCGAGCCAACCCGGGCTTCCAAGCCAACCAGTTCGTGCTCGTACCAGCCTTCGTCGTCGTCCTCGTCGTCGAGTTCTTCTGTTTCGATAAAGAGCTTCGCGCCACGGATGGCCTCGGCAGCATTGCGGTCGGCTATTTCCTCAAAGCCAAGAAGCAGGATGTCCTTGTTCCACCGGGCACTGCGGATGGTCAGCGGGCCGGCCGAGACCGGCTCCACGACGAATTCGGTTCCTGCGACAAATCGTTCCGAAGGCGCGTCGGTGAGTACCTGCACCGTGACCTCGCCGCGAATGCCGTGGGGTTTGCCGATCCGGGCCACCTGGAGCTGCATGGATTCCTCTGAATTCTTGTGTACCGTGCCGCCGGGCAGCCACGGTGATGAAATGGTGGATAAAGCAATCCGGCCCCTCCACCATATTCGGTGAAGGGGCCGGATCTAAGACAAGTAGTGCTGAGCGCGTTACCGGCGGCGGTCGGTGTCGACGACGTCGACCCTGACCTGCTCGCCACCTGCCAAGGCTGCAACCACAGTGCGCAATGCACGTGCGGTGCGTCCCTGACGGCCGATCACCCGTCCGAGGTCCTCCTGGTGAACACGCACCTCGAGGGATTCCCCGCGGCGGTTGTTCTTGGCACTGACCTTGACATCCTCAGGGCTGTCAACGATCCCGCGAACCAGGTGCTCGAGCGCTTCTGCCAGCAACTTACTCAGCCTCGGTGGTCTCTGCTTCAGCCTCGGCCGGAGCTTCGGCTTCGTCCTTCTTGGCCTTCTTGGTGATAGCTTCCGGGATGATGACGGAACCCTTCTCCGGGGCTACGAAGGCTTCCTTCGGAGCTTTGGTCTTCAGGGTGCCTTCCTGGCCCGGCAGGCCCTTGAACTTCTGCCAGTCACCGGTGATCTTGAGGATCGCGGCAACCTGCTCGGTCGGCTGGGCGCCAACGGAAAGCCAGTACTGGGCGCGCTCGGAAGCGACCTCGATGTACGACGGCTCTTCGGTGGGGTGGTACTTGCCGATTTCTTCGATGGCACGGCCGTCGCGCTTGGCGCGGGCATCCATGACGACAATGCGGTAGTACGGTGCGCGCATCTTACCGAAGCGCTTAAGGCGAATCTTTACGGCCACTTTTGTGGTCACTCCTGTTTCTGAAACGAGGTGAACCCGACGTTCTGCACCCGTGGGGCGGGCCATACTGGACGGTTCGAAGGACAAGATACGAGCACGGAGAGAGGGGCCGCACCGATCGAGTACCTGTCTATTGTGCCAGATGCCCGCAGTAAATACGACTTACGCCACGTGGTGCGGTGTGTTGTTGCTCACTCGCAGGATTGGAACGCTGCGTGCGACGTGGACTCGATGCCGCTATTCGGACCAGACGTACAGCCCGGTGCGCTCCACCTTTTCGACGTCCGTGGCCAAGGCGGCCAATTGCTGGACGTACTGGCGTGATTGGGCAGCGTCGAACGGCATGTCGTCCTGCGCAGCCCAGGCGGCAGCTACGTCGTCGAGAACATTGGCGTCACCTTCGCTCTCGTACGTCAACAGTTCGGCAAGCGCCCGCACCATGGCTTCAGGGACACCCAGGAGCGCATCACTGGTGACATCGACCAAGGCAAGCTCATAGTCAGCTCCGGCGGCATGGACCGCCTGGCCGGCCAAGTCACCCAGCTGCTCGACTTCAAAATCCGTGATGCCATCGATCCTGACGGCAGGACCCACCACATCCGCGCCCTTATCCAGGGCAGCTGCCCGCTTGAGTGCTTCGTCGTGGGTGGCTACAAAAATTTCGGCAAAGCCCATGGAAAGTACTCTCATTCCTTCGTGCTGACGGGGCGGCGGCACGCGAACCGAGTGGCTCCGCGCCGCCACTGACCAGCCTAGTGCAGCGGGGAGCCGCCAGTGGCGCCTCAGCGCACGGCGACGCGCAGCTTGTTGCTCCAGGGGTCGTCAAAGCGAAGCTCGGAACCGGTGTGATAATGCGCCACGCCTGCTACCTTGAGGCGATCCCCCAAGGCCGCCACGTCTTCCGCGGCGGGGACCTCGATCAGGACTTCGCCCAGGCCGAGCGTATCTTTCCGGGGGCCGGCGCCACGGCTGTTCCAAACGTTCATGGCCATGTGGTGGTGATAGCCGCCGGCTGAGACGAACAGCGCCTGGCCATGCCATCCAGCGGTGCGCTCGAAGCCCAGGGTCCCGACGTAGAACTGTTGCGCAGTCCCAACATCACCTACCTGCAGGTGCACATGCCCGATGTCGGCAGCCGCCTCGCGCTGTCCGGTCACGGCAGCTTCACTCAGGTGCTGCTGCAGGAACCGCTGGGGCGGGAGGGCAACATTGTCCATGACCACATTCTTGCCATCCCACTGCCACAGTTCGCGGGGCTTGTCGTAGTAGAGCTCAATGCCATTGCCCTCGGGGTCGGTGAAGTAGAACGCCTCGCTGACGAGGTGGTCGGCACTGCCCGCAAAGGCGCGGGGCTCATACTCGGCCGCGGTGGCGATGGTCGCCGCCAGCGAAGGCTGGTCCTGGAACAGGATGGCCGTGTGGAACAGGCCGGCTTCGCCGCGCCCGGGAATCTGCAGGCCGGAGGCCGGAGCCAGATGGACCACAGGCTTTCCGACACGCCCCAGATACAGTCCGCCATCCTGTTCGGCAACCACCTCCAGGCCCAGGGCGCGCTGGTAGTAGTCGCTCATGACCTTCATGTCGCCCACCTTGAGCATGACGGTGCCCATGGTGAGTTCGGCAGGCAGAAGATCCTGGCTGATTGGTCTGGTCATGTGAAGCTCCCGTTTCTGAGGTTGCCGCGCATCGGCACCTTCTACTTCTATAAATTACTTGAAGCTTCAATTTATTCCTAACGGACAGTGATGCCCCGGAGGACGATGTGCTTGAGTTCCGATACAGTCTCCGGATGGCGCCTGGGATCGGCACTGCACAGGACGACGTCGGCACCCGCCCCCTCGCTGATCCCCTCCACCCCCAGCCACTTCCGGGCACCCCACGCCGCAGCGTTCAGGACTGCCGCCGGCGGCAGGCCGGCGTCGTGCAGTTCCCGCATTTCATCCGCAATCCGGCCGTGCTTGATCACGCTGCCCGCATCTGTTCCCGCATAGATGGAGACCCCCGCCTCAAAGGCCTCCAGCACACGCTCGCGCCTACGCTCCCACAGGCGCATCATATGGTCCGCGTACTCCGGAAACTTTGGCGCTGCCTGCGCGGCGATATCCGGGAAGGTGGCGATGTTGACCAGGGTGGGCACGATGGGCACCGACTGTTCCACCAAACGCGGAATGTGCCGCGGCAAGAGGCCAGTGGCGTGTTCGATGCAGTCGATGCCGGCATCGAGCATGTCATCGATCGTGTTCTCGGCGAAGCAATGGGCCGTCACCCGGGCACCTTCGTCGTGGGCAGCTGAGATGGCATCCTTGACGATCTTTGCCGGAAAGGACGCGGCGAGGTCGCCGACGCCGCGATCGATCCAGTCGCCCACAAGTTTCACCCAGCCGTCGCCGTCGCGCGCTTCCTTGCGCACGGTCTCCACGAGCTGCTCCGGTTCAATTTCGTGGCCCAGGCCACGGAGGTAGCGCCGGCTCCTGGCAATGTGCCGTCCTGCCCTGATCAGGCGGGGCAAGTCTGTCCGCTGCTGAACCCAGCGGGTGTCGCCGGGTGATCCACAATCACGGATCAGCAGCGTTCCGGCGTCGAGGTCGGCCTGCGCCTGCGCCAAGGTTGCCTGCTCGTCAACCGCGCCGCCTGCGCCGAGCCCGATGTGGCAGTGGGCATCAACGAAGCCCGGCAGGACCCAGCCATCCAGTACCCGGTCCGGAGGGGCCGTGGGGCGTTCGAAGGAAAGGACTCCGTCAACAGACCACATCCCTTGGCGCTCTTCGTCCGCCGAGACGAGTACAGGTCCGCTGAATTCGATGATGTTGGCCATTGCAAAAGCCTAGTCCGCCGCACTGCTTTCGGAGCTGGTGCGTTCATGTGACTGGGTGCCCGTTGGGAGCTGTGGTAGCTTCGTCTACGACCACACGGGGGCCCCTGCAGGGGCTGAGATCGGACTGACGCAGTCTGCGACCGTTGAACCTGTCCGGGTAATGCCGGCGAAGGAAGTGAGTAATCCTTTGAGCACCACCGAAACACAGCACAGCCCTGTCCAAAATCGTTCCAACGCAGGCCAAAATCGTTCCAACGCAGGCCAGAACCAGGCCGGTAACGGCTTGGAATCAGCGGAACCCGTCACGCAATCGCTGAAGTCCCATTCATTGGCGTGGCTGGAAGATCCCGACAACGGGATCCGCGTGCCGATAACCGAGATTTCGCTGGAGCCCTCCCCCAGTGGGCAGGCAAATACGCCGTTGCAGGTGTACCGAACCGCGGGTCCGGGCAGCGATCCTGTGGTGGGACTGGAGCCGTTCCGCGCACCATGGATCCAAGGCCGGGCAGACACCGAACCATACTCCGGGCGCGAACGGAACCTGCTCGACGACGGCAAGTCCGCGGTCCGGCGCGGTGCGGCGTCAGCGGAGTGGAAGGGCGCGCAACCGGTGCCCCGCCGCGCCGTCGAGGGCAAGACCGTCACCCAAATGCACTACGCGAAAAAGGGCGTTGTGACGCCGGAGATGCAGTTCGTCGCGCTGCGGGAGAACTGCGATGTTGAACTGGTCCGCGGCGAGGTCGCCGCAGGCCGGGCCATCATCCCCAACAACATCAACCACCCTGAATCCGAACCGATGATCATCGGCAAGGCCTTCCTGGTCAAGATCAACGCAAACATCGGAAACTCGGCCGTGACCAGCTCCATCGCCGAAGAAGTGGACAAGCTGCAATGGGCCGCCCAATGGGGCGCTGATACCGTCATGGACCTCTCCACGGGAGATGACATCCACACCACCCGCGAATGGATCATCCGCAACTCCCCTGTTCCGATCGGCACAGTCCCGATCTACCAGGCGCTCGAAAAGGTCAACGGCGAGGCCAACAAACTGACATGGGAAATCTTCCGCGACACAGTGATCGAGCAATGCGAGCAGGGCGTGGACTACATGACCATCCATGCAGGGGTGCTCCTGCGGTATGTGCCACTCACAGCCAACAGGGTCACAGGCATCGTTTCGCGCGGCGGTTCGATCATGGCCGGCTGGTGCCTGGCACACCATCAGGAAAACTTCCTCTACACCCACTTTGACGAGTTGTGCGAAATCTTCGCCCAGTACGACGTCTCGTTCTCGTTGGGCGACGGCCTGCGCCCCGGATCCATTGCCGACGCAAACGACGCCGCCCAGTTTGCAGAACTGGACACGCTCGCGGAGCTGACGCAACGCGCGTGGGAGTTCGACGTCCAGGTCATGGTGGAAGGCCCCGGCCACGTTCCATTCCACCTGGTCCGCGAGAATGTGGAGCGGCAACAGGAACTCTGCAAGGGTGCCCCGTTCTACACGCTCGGCCCCCTGGTCACCGACATCGCCCCCGGCTACGACCACATCACCTCGGCGATCGGTGCGACCGAAATCGCCCGGTACGGCACAGCCATGCTCTGTTACGTGACCCCAAAAGAGCACCTCGGCCTGCCAAACAAGGACGACGTCAAGACCGGGGTTATCACCTACAAGATCGCCGCCCACGCAGCCGACCTCGCCAAGGGCCACCCTGGTGCGCATGAACGCGACGATGCCCTGTCCAAGGCACGCTTCGAGTTCCGCTGGCGGGACCAGTTTGCCCTTTCCCTGGACCCTGTGACGGCCGAAGCCTTCCACGACGAAACATTGCCGGCCGAACCGGCAAAGACAGCGCACTTCTGCTCGATGTGCGGCCCCAAGTTCTGCTCCATGCGCATCAGCCAGGACATCCGGGACGAATACGGTTCAGCCGAGTCCCAGGCGGCAATCGCAGGCATGTACGACGGCATGCGCGAGAAGAGCCAGGAGTTCCTGGCTTCGGGCGGGAAGGTGTACTTGCCGGAACTCCAGGTCCCTGCAAGCCAAGGCACCACCAGCTCAGGAAGCCTGAACTGACATAGCCCTTCCGACGTCCGCGATAAAGGAGCGGATGGCCCGGTCCCCTTCAGGTGAATCCTGGGGCCGGTGTCCTCCCGCTGCCACGCGGCGGAGGGCACCGGTGTCCTGCAGGTATGCCGCGATTTCCTCGTAGAGGGGTTCCCACCCACCGGTGAGGACCAACGTGGGAACGCCCGGAACGATGTGGAGCGGCGCCTCCCATGGAGGCGCTTGCAGCCTCAGCCGGCGGGCGGAGCGGCGGGCTTCGGGACTGTCCAAACCTCCGGTTTCGGCAGAGAACGCCCGGCGGTAGAACTCACGCTGGTAGTCGGCGTCGTTGAGCTGGTTCCTGACGTCGAACAGCGGTTCCATCAGTGCCCGATGGGATCCCGTCGCCGGAAGTTCGGCCGTCAACGACAAACAGGCGGGCTCCACCAGGGTGAGCGAGTGCACCAGATCAGGGCGTTCGATGGCTGCGAGCATGGCGGAGATGGCACCTTGCTCGTGAGCCACGATGTGGCCGCCGCCCGAATCATCCAGTGCGTTGATCACAATTGCGACGTCGGCCGCCACACTGGATTCCACGGGTTCGGCATTGGCATCAAAGCCGTGGCGCCGAAGGAACAGTGCGTCATAGGCCAGGGCCATGCCATGTTGCCTCGGCCATGCCGCAGCGCCGAACGTGCCCAGGCCGTGAACGAAGACTACGCGCTGCTTCTGCATTGGTTCAGCCTATTCCACGGCTCCGACATCCCAAGGGGCCGGAAATCCCGGCTCCTTGGGAAGCAATATCTACTTTCCGAGGAACTTGTCGAAGCCCTTGGGAAGATTCAGCGACGCCGGGTCGAAGTCCGCGGCGCCCTGTCCGAAAGCGGCACCCGTGGGTGCGGCCGAAGCGGCATTGGCCCGTTTGGCCTCGGCATCACGCAGTTCCTGCGCTGCCTTTGCAGGGTTGCCGGAACGGGCCTTCTTCTTGGGGGCGTTCTTACCGTTCTTGCGGCCGCCGCCGGGGCCACCCAACCCGGGCATTCCCGGCATGCCTGGCATGCCGCCGCCTTGAGCCAGTTTTTTCATCATCTTCTGGGCCTGGGCGAAACGCTCCAGCAGTCCGTTGACCTCTGAAACGTGGACGCCTGAACCCCTGGCGATTCGGGCGCGGCGTGAGCCGTTGATGATCTTGGGAGCAACACGCTCGTGCGGAGTCATGGAGCGGACGATTGCCTCGACGCGGTCGATCTCTTTTTCGTCGAAATTCTCAAGCTGCTGACGGATGTTCTGCGCACCCGGCATCATCATGAGCATCTTCTTCATGGAGCCCATGTTGCGGATCTGCTGCATCTGGGCGAGGAAGTCGTCCAGGGTGAAGTCTTCCTGGTCGGCGAACTTCTTCGCCATCCTGGCCGCTTCGTCCTTGTCCCAGGCCTTTTCAGCCTGTTCGATCAGGGTGAGGACGTCACCCATGTCCAGGATGCGCGAAGCCATACGGTCCGGGTGGAAGAGCTCAAAGTCGTCGAGGCCTTCACCGGTGGACGCAAACATGACCGGCTTACCGGTAACGGATGCAACCGACAGCGCGGCACCGCCGCGGGCGTCGCCGTCGAGCTTGGACAACACGATGCCCGTGAAATTGACGCCTTCGTCGAAGGCCATCGCCGTGTTGACGGCATCCTGGCCGATCATGGAGTCGATCACGAAGAGGACTTCGTTGGGGATGATCGCCTGACGGATGCGTCGGGCCTGGTCCATCATTTCGGCGTCGACGCCGAGACGGCCGGCTGTATCGACGATGACGACGTCGTGCAGCTTCTGGCGGGCTTCCTCGACGCCGGCCTTGGCTACGGCCACCGGATCGCCGGCGGGGTGCTCAAGTTCGGAGGTTGCGCCCGGGTGCGGAGCGAACACCGGGACACCGGCGCGCTGGCCAACAACCTGGAGCTGCGTGACAGCGTTGGGGCGCTGGAGGTCGCAAGCTACCAGCAGGGGGCTGTGGCCCTGCGCCTTGAGCCACTTGGACAGCTTGCCGGCGAGGGTGGTCTTACCGGCACCTTGGAGGCCTGCGAGCATGATGATGGTGGGCCCGGTCTTGGCCAGGCGGATACGTCGTGTCTCGCCGCCGAGGATCTCCTTGAGTTCCTCGTTGACGATCTTCACGATCTGCTGGCTCGGGTTCAACGCTCCCGAGACCTCGGCGCCCAGGGCGCGTTCGCGGATACGGCCGGTGAACTCGCGGACCACGGACACCGCAACATCCGCGTCCAGCAGGGCGCGGCGAATCTCCCGGACAGTGGCATCGACATCAGCCTCGGTGAGGCGGCCCTTGCCACGGAGGTTCTTGAAGGTTGCTGTCAACCGGTCAGAGAGTGAATTGAACACGCGCCGTGCACTTCTTTCGATGGTCTACGAATGGCGGCCAATGCGGCACACCAGAGTCTTGACGATTCTTGCCCCGGCAAATACGACTCAACTACGGGACTCGACTATCTAGGGTACCAAGTCGCACCTGCAAGATGGCATGCTGGCACAGTGACCAGCAAAACAACTGTAAAAACGTTGCTCATCCTCGGCGCGTCCGGGGACCTCACCGGCAGGCTGCTCCTGCCTGGACTGGCCGGACTGTTGGCTTCAGGGCGGGCTCCAGGTCTCCGTTTGGTGGGCGCGGGATCCGATCCCTGGTCTCCGGAGCAATGGAGGCAAAGGGTTAACGGCGCCTTCGAGGCCGCATCAAAAACAGCCGACACCGCCGGGCGTGCCGCTTTGGCCGCCGTTGCCGAAGGCACCGAATACCAGCAGGTTGATGTCACGGCCGACGGTCCATTGGCCGATCTGCTGGCACGCCTTCAGGGTCCGGTTGCCATCTACTTCGCTTTGCCACCGCATGTCAGCCAGAAAGCCTGCGAGGTACTCCATCCCGAACAAATGCCAGCCGGGACGCGGTTGGTCATGGAGAAGCCATTCGGGTCGGGTACCGAATCCGCACACGAGCTGAACAGGACCTTGGCCGCATTGGTCCCCGAGGACCACATCCACCGCGTGGACCACTTCCTGGGCAAGGCAACGGTGCTCAACATCCTGGGCCTTCGCTTCGCCAACAGGTTCCTTGAGCCGGTCTGGAACCGCGAACACATCGAGAAGGTGGAGGTCATTTTCGACGAGGACCTCGCCCTTGAGGGCAGGGCCCGATACTACGACACAGCCGGGGCTCTTCGGGACATGATCCAGAGCCACCTCCTCCACATCATGGCGTTCCTCGCCATTGATGCTCCCGCCACCATCGAGGAACGGGACCTTCGTGACGCAGTGGCCACCGTCTTGCGGGCAAGCAGCGTCAAGGCCCCGTACGTCGATTCCACGCGACGAGCCCGCTACACAGCGGGAACACTCGGCGAAAGGACCGTGCCGGACTACGCTGCCGAGGAGGGCGTGGACCCGTCACGAAACACCGAAACCCTTGCAGAAGTGCGCGTGGACATCGACAACTGGCGTTGGAAGGGCGTCCCCTTCATCCTGCGCTCCGGCAAGGCCATGGGGCGCAGGCGCAAGGAGGCCGTTATCACCTTCCGCCCTGTCCCCCACCTTCCCAAGGGCTTCTCGGGCGTGGACTCTCCCAACCAACTGCGGATCGGCTTTGGTCCGGACCTGCTGCAGCTCGACGTCGATGTGAACGGCCCCGGCGACATTTTCACGCTGGACCGAACCACCCTGGTGGCCGAACTCAACGAACCCGGAATGCTGCCCTACGGAGAAGTCCTCGAAGGCATCCTGACCGGCGACCCCCTCCTGTCAGTTCGGGGCGACACTGCCGAGGATTGCTGGAGGATCGTCGAGCCGGTCCTCCGCGCCTGGGAAAGCGGCGACGTCCCTCTGGACGAGTACGACGCCGGCAGCGAGGGGCCCGCGGACTGGCCCACCGCCGTCGTGGACTAAAGACAGTCCTGGACTAACGACGATTGGTGACCAGCGAGGGCTGGTGACTGAGCACAGCGGCGACACAACAGCGGGCCGGGTACCTTAACTGGTACCCGGCCCGCTGTGCTGTGTCGGAAATAAGATCCGGTCAGAACCTAGATCGCGGCTGCGCCGCGCTCACCGGTCCGGACCCGTACTGCTTCGTAGACATCCACGGTCCACACCTTGCCGTCACCGGCGCGGCCAGTGTTGGAGCTGGCGATGAGGACATCCAGGATGTCGTCTGCCTGCTCATCCGTGGCGAGGACCTCGATGCGGATCTTGGGCAGCAGATCCACGTTGTATTCTGCTCCGCGATACACCTCGGTGTATCCGCGCTGGCGGCCGTAGCCGCTGGCCGCGCTGACCGTCAGGCCCTGGACCCCGTATGCTTCGAGGCCTTCCCGGACCGCTTCAAGCTTCTCGGGACGGACGATCGCTGTGATGAGCTTCATGCCTGGACACTCTCCTTGCCTTCTGCGGGGGCCTTGGCTGCTGCTGTCTCCGACTTTCCAGTCATGGCCTCGTGCAGCGGCTGGAAGCTGCCACCGTGACCGTTGACTCCGAATTCGTAGGCCGTCTCAGCGTGGAGGCTGAGGTCGACGCCAACGTTCTCCTGCTCCGTGGAGACCCGGAAGCCCATGGTCTTGTGGATGGCGAAGGCGATGATGGCCGTCATGATGGCCGAGAAAGCGATGGCGATGCCTGCTGCTGCGAGCTGGGCCCACATCTGGGTCATGCCGCCGCCGTAGAAGAGGCCGCCGCCCACACCGTCGGTGGGAAGGGCGATGAAGCCCAGTGCCACGGTGCCGATGATGCCGGATACCAGGTGGACGCCTACAACATCCAGGGAGTCATCGAAGCCCCAGCGGAACTTGAGGCCGACTGCCAGGGCCGAGGCTACACCGGCAACCACGCCGAGGCCCAGGGCGCCGACAGGGCTGACGTTGGCACAAGCGGGGGTGATGGCCACGAGGCCGGCAACCACACCGGATGCTGCGCCGAGGGAGGTCGGGTGTCCGTCACGGATGCGTTCAGTGATGAGCCAGCCGATCATGGCCGCTGCGGGAGCTGCGAGGGTGTTGATCCAGATCAGGCCGCCCTGTTCGGCGGTGGTTGCTGCACCACCGTTGAAGCCGAACCAGCCGAACCACAGGATTGCTGCGCCGAGCATGACGAACGGGATGTTGTGCGGGCGGTGGTTCGGGTCCTTGCCGAAGCCACGGCGGTTGCCGATGATGAGAACCAGGACGAGTGCCGCCACACCGGCGTTGATGTGCACTACAGTGCCGCCGGCGAAGTCGATGGCCGGGCCGAGGGCCTTGCCGATTGCACCTTCAGGACCGAACAGTCCGCCGCCCCAAACCATGTAGGCCAGCGGGCAGTAGACGAGGGTGACCCAGACCGGAACAAAGATGCTCCAGGCGCCGAACTTGGCGCGGTCGGCGATTGCGCCACTGATCAGCGCAACCGTGATGATGGCGAAGGTGGCCGCGTAGCCAACCTTGATGAGGCCATCAGGAGTATTGATGCCTTCGAGGCCGAAGGTGGCGAACGGGTTGCCCACGATTTCCATGAAGCCTTCGCCGGAGCTCATTGACGCGCCCCACAGCACCCAGACAACGCCGACGATGCCGATGGAGATGAAGCTCATCATCATCATGTTCAGGGCTGCCTTGGCGCGTGTCATGCCGCCGTAGAAGAATGCCAGACCGGGTGTCATGAACAGCACAAGCGCGGCTGCCACCATGACCCATACGTGACCTGCGGTAAGTTCCATGGTGCACGTTCCTCTCTTGCTAGATCTGCGGTTCAACCGCTGTCCTGACGCCGTTTGCGTCCTGCTTAAGAGTTTTGTGCCGCCGTGTTTCACCTGCGCGGGTTTTATATTGCGCGCCGGTTACAACAACCTCCCCAACGTAAATGGTGCATATCTGCGATGTTACGGATATGTTTCAGGCGTCAGACTTCACCGGAAATACCCAGCTTTTGACCAGATGAGCCCCGAACCACCTTGAAGGACCAACCCCGTATGACCCAGTCGCCCAGATCCGTCAAAGCTCCAAGGGTCCGGCAGGAGAAAACACCCTTGCCCCGCGATATCAAGGTGATGTTGGCTGCGGCGTTCCTGATCGCGCTGGGCTTTGGCCTCGTGGCGCCGGTCCTGCCGCAATTCGCCACGACGTTCGACGTCGGCGCTACCGCCGCCGCCGTGATCGTCAGCATCTTCGCCTTCATGAGGCTCGTGTTTGCCCCGGCGGGAGGAGCCCTGATAGGACGGTTCGGCGAGCGGAATGTCTACGTTTCAGGCCTGCTGATCGTAGCGGTGTCTACTGCGGCATGCGCCTTCGCCCAGGACTACTGGCAGCTGCTGATCTTCCGCGGCCTCGGTGGCGCCGGCTCCGTCATGTTTACGGTTGCTGCCATGGGCTTGCTCATCCGGTTGGCTCCCCCGGAGCGGCGCGGGAGGGTCTCCGGTGCCTACGCTTCGGCTTTCCTGATCGGGAGCGTGCTGGGACCGGTAGTAGGCGGTTTGCTGGCAGGCTTCGGCCTCCGCGTGCCTTTCCTTGCCTACGCCGGCGCCCTGCTGGTGGCAGCCTTGGTGGTCCGGACCATGCTGAGCGGCGAGGGCAATGCGGCCGAAGATGCTGCGACGGCACCAGCCATGACCTTGAAGGAAGCACTGACCGACTCTGCCTACCGGGCCGCGGTGTTCTCGAGTTTCGGCAACGGCTGGGTAACCTTCGGCGTCCGCATGGCCACGATCCCGCTGTTCGCAGTGGCCGTCCTGCAGTCGAAGCCGGAAACTGCCGCGTGGGCATTGGCCATCTTTGCCGTGGGCAACGCCACTGCCCTGACCTTTTCCGGGCGTTTGGCTGATGCCTGGGGACGCAAGCCCCTGCTCATCCCTGGCCTGGTCATCACCGGCCTGGCCACCGGCGTCATTGGCTTGACCACGGATTTGCCGGCATTCCTCATTGCGTCCGCAGTGGCAGGATTCGGCTCAGGTTTGTTGGGTCCGGCGCAGCAGGCCGCCGTCGCCGATGTCATTGGCCGGGGACGCTCCGGGGGCAAGGTGCTGGCGGTCTTCCAGATGGCGGCGGACACCGGGGCCATCATTGGCCCCGTCGTGGCAGGCCTGCTTGCCGACCGCCTGGGCTATGGCTGGGCCTTCGGCATCACAGGCGGCGTACTCCTCCTCACGGCAGCAGGCTGGTCGCTGGCACGCGAACCCCTTAAACCCAAAAACTGACTGGCATTTGTGGTTGCTTCGAGGACTCAGGACAACCACAAATGCCAGCCAGTTTTGTGCGGAGTGCTAGTTGAGCAGCGCGTCCACAAAGGCTTCGGCGTCGAACGGCGCGAGGTCATCCGGGCCTTCGCCCAAGCCGATCAGCTTAACAGGGACACCCAACGACTTCTGGATGGCGACAACGATGCCGCCCTTGGCTGTGCCATCAAGCTTGGTCAGCACGATGCCCGTGATATTGACAACCTCAGCGAACACACGGGCCTGGTTGAGGCCGTTCTGCCCTGTGGTGGCGTCCAGGACCAGCAGAACCTCATCCACTTCAGCCAGTTTCTCGATCACGCGCTTGACCTTGCCGAGCTCGTCCATCAGGCCGGTCTTGTTCTGCAGGCGCCCTGCAGTGTCCACCATGACCACATCGACTTCCTGGTCGATGCCGGCCTTCACGGCTTCGTAGGCAACCGAGGCGGGGTCGGCGCCGTCGATGTCCGACTTCACGGTGGGCACTCCAACGCGTTGTCCCCATGTGGCCAACTGCTCGGCGGCCGCGGCGCGGAAGGTGTCGGCTGCGCCCAACAGCACATCCTTGTCTTCGGCCACCAGGACGCGGGCAAGCTTGCCGACGGTGGTGGTCTTGCCGACGCCGTTGACACCGACAACAAGCACGACGGCGGGCCGGTCGCCCTTGCGTTCGACATTCAAGGAGCGATCCATATCGGGATCCACCAGCTTGATGAGTTCTTCGCGGAGCATGGCCTTGACGTCCTCGGGGCTACGGGTGCCGAGCACCTTGACACGCTCCCGCAAGGCCTCGACCAACTGCATGGTTGGTTCGGTGCCAAGGTCCGCCAGCAAGAGGGTTTCTTCAACCTCGTCCCACACGTTTTCGTCGATCTTGTCGCCGGACAACAAAGCCAGCAGCCCCTTGCCCAGGATGCTGTTGGATTTGACCAGGCGGGCGCGCAGGCGGGTCAGGCGACCCTCCACCGGTGCCGGCGTGTCAATGGCGATGGTTTCGAGCCCTGCGACGTCGTCAGGCACGTCAGTGCCTTCGACGGTTCCGTCAAACGTCGGCGCCGGCGCCTTGACCGAGTCCGGGCGGTCCTCCACCAGGGTTCCGCCGCTTGCTGCCGACGACTGCAGGGGATCGTTCGCATCCCGCGTCCCGGGGTACTTTGCCCCGGACTTCCGGGCCTTCAGCAGCACCGGCACGAGTCCGCCGACCACCACGAGCGCAGCGAGAATGGACAGAATTATGGGTAGGAAATCGTTCACACCCCTACCTTCTCATAAAGCTATGCCCCGGCACCGAGCCTCTGGCTGATGACGGTGGAGACGCCGTCGCCCCTCATCGTCACACCGTAGAGGGCGTCAGCCACTTCCATGGTGCGCTTCTGGTGGGTAATCACGATCAATTGGCTGGACTCCCGCAGTTCCTCGAAAATGGTGATGAGGCGCCCCAGGTTGGTATCGTCCAAGGCCGCTTCCACTTCATCCATGACGTAGAACGGCGAGGGCCGGGCTTTGAAGATCGCCACCAACAGGGCCACTGCCGTCAGGGAACGCTCACCGCCGGAGAGCAAAGAAAGCCTCTTGATTTTCTTGCCGGCCGGACGGGCTTCCACCTCGATTCCCGTGGTCAGCATGTCGTCAGGGTCCGTGAGCACCAGCTTGCCCTCGCCGCCGGGGAAGAGACGGGCAAAGACGTGGTCGAACTGGGCCGACGTGTCGGCGAAGGCCTCGGTAAAGACCTGCTGAACCCTCGCGTCCACCTCTTTGATGATGTCCAGCAGGTCCTTGCGGCTGGACTTGAGGTCTTCGAGCTGCGAGCTGAGGAACTGATGCCTTTCTTCCAAGGCGGCAAATTCCTCCAGGGCGAGCGGGTTCACTTTGCCCAGTGCGGCCAGCTCCCGTTCCGCTTTCTTGAGTCTTTTTTCCTGCTCCGCCCGGGCGAACGGAATACCTTCAACGATTTCGTCGCCGTTCTCGTCCACGGGGGCACGGAGTTCGGCCCACTTGTCGGTGGTGGTACCGGCAGGCACTGGCACAGGCAGGTGGGGGCCAAAATCAGCAACGAGTTGCTCCGCGGAAAGGCCAAGTTCCTCGATGGAGCGCGTTTCCAGGGCTTCGATACGCAGACGCTGCTGGGTCCGCGCCATCTCGTCCCGGTGTACGGAGTCCGTCAGTTCGGCAAGCTCCTTGGCCAGGGCATCGTTACCGGACCGGACGTCGGAGAGCTCCTTCTCAAGTTGTTCCCGTGTCTGCTCGGCGAGGTCACGCTCCCAGCCCGCCACCTCCACTGAGACATCGATGAACCGCAGTGCCTGCTCCACCGCAGACGCAACGGCCGAAGCACGCTGCGCCTGTGCCCGGCGCCGCTGTGCCCTCCGGGCCGCCTCTTCACGGGCGCGGCGTTCTGTGGCCGCAGCCCGCTCGAGCGAGGCTGCCCGGTTGCTGATGGCGCCCAACTGCTCTTCCGCAGTCCTCAGCGCCAGCCTGGCTTCCGTTTCAAGGGAACGGGCAGTCCTGGCTTGCGCGGCGAGTTCGTCACGCTGATCCGTGGACGGTTCCTCGTCCGGCGCTTCCTGGGCGGCGGCGAGCCGTTCCGCGGCGACTTCGAGGTCCAGTTCGGCGGCAGCGATGTTGGCGTCCGCCTTGGCCATTGATGCGGCGAGCCGATCACTTTCACCCACGGCACTGCGAAGAACGGAATTGAGGTGGCCAAGGCGCTCGGCCACTGCGGCGAGCCGGGCATCGGATTCGTGCAGGCGCTCCAAGGCGGCATCGGCCCTGTCCTGTGCCTCGGCGCGGCGGGACTGGGCGCCGGCCAGGGCGAACCGGCCACGCTCCAAGCGGGACGTGACCTCCTGGAGCCTGGCTGCGGCGTCGTCCACTGCTGCCTGGACTTCCAGCAGGGACGGCGCAGTTGCCGAGCCGCCAGTAACAGTCAAGGCCGTAAAGACGTCGCCCTCGCGCGTGACCGCTTTAAGCGCCGGTTGTTCAGAGACGAGCGCTGCCGCAGTGTGAATGTCATCGACGACGACGGTTCCCGCCAGCAGCGCCAAGGCACCTTGGGCTGCGGGGTCGGAGATTTTCACGACGTCGGAGGCCCAGCGGCTGCCGGGGGGAAGCAACGCGTCGGCTGGGGCTTGGTCATCGCCGGCAAAACTGCCGGCCAGGAGCAAGGCCGCACGGCCGGCGTCGTCATCCTTCAAGGACATGATTGCTGCTGCTGCGCTGTGCGCATCTGCAACCACCAAGGCGTCCGAAGCACTTCCCAGAGCGGCAGCGATGGCGGGCTCGAACCCAGGCTCGATGGCAACCACGGCGGCCAAGGGGCCAAGGATGCCTTCGGCCTCCAAGAGACTTCCGGAACCATCCTTGCGGTTGAGCCCGAGCTGCAGCGCATCGCGTCGTGCAGTCAGGGCATCCCTCTCGCGGACGGCCTCCCGTTCGGTGGCTTTCAATTCTTCGATCTCGGCGAGGACAGCGTCCAGGACCTCATTCGCATTTTCATAGTCGGCGTCGAGGCTTTCCTCGCCGTCCTCAACCCCGGCCACCTGGGATTCAAGGGCAGTGAACTCGCTTTGGGCCTTGCGACGCCGTTCATCACCGGACGCGAGGGATTCCCGGAGCCGGCCGCGCTCAGCCTCGGCAGCTTCCGCCTTGGACCGGGCGGCGGCCACTTGGCCTGCAAGCCTTGCGAGCCCTTCCCTGCGGTCAGCGGCAGCGCGCAGCATGGCCGTCAATCGTTTGTCCTCGGCCGCCGACAGCGACTCAGCGGCATCCTTTGCCACCGTGGCTTCAAGGAGCGCTGCTTGTTTGGCCAGGATGTCGTGTTCCAAGGCCGACTCTTCCTCACGGACACGGGCCGCTTGGCGTTCAAGCTGCTCCGGGTCCCGCCCCGACTCAGCGGTGGCTTCCGAGGACCCCAGGAGCCTGCGGCGTTCAGAAGCGAGGGAACCCAGGGAACGCAGGCGCTCCCGTCCGGCGGAGAGCTGGTACCAATGGTCGCGGGCGGCATTGAGCTTCGGGGTTGCTTCGGCGGCCTGCTGCTCCAGCGCGGCCTGGCGTCGCCGTCCAAGTCCCAGCCCCGCCTCCACCACCTGGCGGCGCTCCTTGAGCGCGGCTTCGTCGGCAACATCCTGTTCAAGGCTGGTTGTCAGCTGGACCAGGTCGTCCGCCAGGAGGCGGGACCTGGCGTCCCGGACATCGAACTGGACTGTTTGGGCGCGGCGGGCGATTTCTGCCTGCTTTCCCAACGGAGTGAGCTGCCGCCGGATTTCGGCAGTGAGGTCACCGAGCCGCGCCAGGTTGGCCTGCATGGCCTCGAGTTTGCGGACGGTTTTTTCCTTGCGGCGGCGATGCTTGAGGATGCCCGCGGCTTCCTCGATGAAGCCGCGGCGGTCTTCAGGAGTGGCGTGCAGGACGCGGTCCAATTGGCCCTGACCCACAATGACGTGCATTTCACGGCCCAGGCCTGAGTCCGACAGGAGTTCCTGGATGTCAAGGAGCCGGCACGGAGCGCCATTGATGGCGTACTCGGATCCGCCTGTCCTGAAGAGCGTCCGGGAGATGGTCACTTCGCTGTACTCGATGGGAAGATTGTTGTCCGCATTGTCGATGGTCAGGGACACATGCGCGCGGCCAAGGGGTGGCCGGCCCGAGGTGCCCGCGAAGATGACATCTTCCATCTTGCCGCCACGCAGGGTCTTGGCACCCTGCTCCCCCATGACCCAAGCCAGGGCATCCACAACATTGGATTTGCCCGAGCCATTGGGCCCTACGACGGCAGTGACGCCGGGCTCAAAGTCGAACGTCGTGGCCGACGCGAACGACTTGAATCCTCGGACAGTCAAACTTTTCAGGTGCAAGGCGCTTCGGTTCTCCTGGGTGGCCCGGGTGGTTGTACCCCCTAAATCTACTGCCGATTCTGCGAAATCTACGGATCTGTTGCCGGAACGCCTTGTGGTCGGCAGGCCACACCCCTACACTCCTGCCAAGGGCAACTTGGCCTGTTCGTTCCGGTGATCCGGTGACGGCATGAACTTCAGTTCAGCCGCTGCCGGATCCGGTCCCGATCTTCGGAACGACCATCCAAGTGCAAAAACCCTGAGTTCCATAACTGAAGATCTTGGTTTGACCCTGGCTGGGGAGCGGCAAGCAGGGACCGTGCCTGAAATCGCGGACCCGTATTCGCATTTTCGGCGCGCCACCCCCCCAGGAGTTCTGATGCCCGGTACTTCAGCCAACCGACCCCAGCGAGTCCTCAAGGGTTTCTTAGTGCCCATGGTGATCGCGATGGTGGCGGCCCTCTTGCCCCTCACTGCACCAGCGGCGGTGGCTGCGGGTCCCTGTGACCCCGTGGTGAACCTTGTGGCCTGCGAGAACTCCAAGACCGGAAGTCCGCCCTCCGAGTGGGATATCAACGGTGCCGGTGATGACAGCATCCAGGGCTTTTCCACCGAGATCAGCGTCAACGCAGGCCAACCCATACGTTTCAAGGTGGATACGAACGCTCCCAGCTACACCATAGGGATCTACCGGACGGGCTGGTATGCGGGCAACGGAGCACGCAAGATCGCCGATGTGACGCCGTCGGTCCTGCGCCAGAGCCAACCGGCCTGCCGCAGCGACCTCACCACGGAACTCTATGACTGTGGCACCTGGGCAGTATCTGCGACGTGGCAGGTCCCGGCCACGGCTGTGTCCGGCGTCTATATTGCGCTCCTCACCCGCCCTGACACCGGGGCAAAAAGCCACATCACGTTCATCGTCCGAAACGACGGCAACCGCTCCGCAGTGGTCTTCCAGACGTCGGACCAGACCTGGCAGGCCTACAACACCTACGGAGGCTCGGACTTCTACCAAGGCGCGGCCAACGGCCGGTCCTACAAGGTCAGCTACAACCGGCCGATGGCAACCAGGGACGGTCCCGGCGGCAGGGACTTCTACTTCTCCAACGAATACCCCATGGTGCGCTTCCTGGAACAGAACGGCTATGACGTCAGCTATATCAGCGGCCTTGATACGGACCGCAACGGCGCCGAGCTGCTGAACCACAAGGTCTTCCTGTCCGTTGGTCACGACGAATACTGGTCGGGCCCACAACGGGCCAATGTCACAGCCGCGAGGGACGCCGGTGTGAACCTTCAGTTCCTATCGGGCAACGAAATGTACTGGCGCACCAGGTTTGAGCCCTCGACGGTTGACGGTGCAGCCAACCGCACTCTTACCTGCTACAAGGAAACCTGGGGTAATGCCAAGATCGATCCCAGCGCACAGTGGACGGGCACGTGGCGTGACCCGCGCTTCGCTTCCCAGGCCAACGGCGGAGGCCTGCCCGAAAATGCTGTGACCGGGACGATCTATATGTCCAATCACTCTGACCTGCCGGTCACGGTGAAAGCGGACGAAGGCAAGACCCGGCTCTGGCGGAACACCACCCTGGCGTCTCTGCCTGCAGGTTCCTCGGCCGCCCTCGCGCCGCACACCGTCGGTTATGAATCCAATGAGGACCTGGACAACGGGTTCCGGCCGGCGGGACTCATCCGGCTGTCCACCACTGTGGGCAGCGTTCCCGAGTACCTTCAGGACTTCGGTAATACCGTCGCCCCGGGAAGCACCACGCACAACGTGACCCTCTACCGCGCAGCCAGTGGCGCGTTGGTCTTCTCTGCCGGCAGCGTCCAGTGGACCTGGGGCTTGGACCAGGAGCACGACGGCGACGGCGCGGCTGCCGATGTCCGCATGAGGCAGGCGCAGGTCAACATCCTCGCGGACATGGGCGCGCAGCCGGCCACAAGGGCTGCCGGACTGGTTGCCGCCGTGGCGAGCACTGACACCACCAAACCAACAGTGGCCATCTCGACTCCCGCCACCGGAGCCACCGTGGCACACGGCAGCAGCGTTACCGTGACCGGAACAGCCGCCGATGTGGGCGGTGTGGTGGCCGGCGTCGAAGTCTCTACCGACGGCGGTGCAAGCTGGCACCCTGCCCAAGGAAAGCAGAGCTGGACCTACACGTACATCCAGAAGGGCATGACCACGGCCACCATCCAGGCACGGGCCATCGATGACAGTGCCAACATCGGCGCGGCCGTGACCAGGAGTATCACCCTGAGCGGCCCTTACAGCGTCTTCGGCCAGACGGTACCGGTGGTCAAGGATTCCGGTGACGGCGGTGCCTACGAAATGGGCCTGCGTTTCACCCCTTCAGTGGACGGCTTCATCACCGGCGTCCGTTTCTACAAGAGCACGGCCAACACCGGAACCCACACGGGCTCCCTGTGGAGCTCCACCGGCGAGCGCCTGGCGACGGCCACGTTCACCAATGAAACGACCTCCGGCTGGCAAACTGCCCTGTTCAGCCAAGCCGTGCCTGTTGCGGCCGGCCAGAAATATACGGTGTCCTATTGGGCACCCAATGGCCACTACGCCACCAAGGACCACCAATGGGCGAGCTTCGGTTCCACGGACGCCCCGTTGAAGGTGGCCGGTGGTTTCGGCGCTGAACCGGCAGGCGTGTACAGCACGTCCCAGGGCTTCCCCACCACCAGTTACAACGGTGGCAACTACTTCGCGGATGCGCTCTTCAGCACTGTTGACAGCTCCCCCATGACGGTATCGGGCCACACGCCCATCCCGTCGTCGTCGAGCGTGTCCGTGAATACCAAGGTAAGCGCCGTATTCTCCAAGCCCGTCACGGCGGCCAGCGTCCAGCTGACGTTGCAGTCGCCGTCGGGTCCAGTGGCAGGATCTACGGCGTACGACGCCGCGACGCGGCGGGCGACCTTCACGCCGTCGAGCGCGTTGGCGTTCAACACCCAATTCACGGCTACGTTGTCCGGCACCGATTCGATCGGCGGTCCAGTGACTGCCGGTGGAACCTGGTCCTTTACGACAGCGGCAACGCTGCCGGTTCCCGGTGCCTGCCCTTGCAGCCTCTTCGATGACTCCGTCACGCCGGGGATCGCCGAGCTGCGTGAAGGCGTGCCGGTGACCTTGGGCGTACGGTTCTCGAGCGTTTCTGCCGGCGAGGTGCTGGGTGTTCGTTTCTACAAGTCCGCAGGAAACACCGGCACCCACAATGGCGCCCTGTACACGGCCGCAGGGCAGCAACTGGCAACAGTGGCGTTCACCAACGAGAGTGCGTCCGGGTGGCAGACTGCCATGTTCAGCCAGCCGGTCCAGATGGCTGCGAACACCGACTACATCGTGTCCTACAAATCCCTGACCGGAACGTATTCGGCAACTGCCAACGGATTCGGTTCCGGGCTGAGCGTCGGACCGCTCCGGGCAGCGTCTGACGCTGGCGCCTACACGTACAGCGGCGACTTTGCGTCGTCGCGGTCCACAGCCAGTTACCTGGTGGACGTAGTGGTGACGGTGCCCAACACGCCGTTCACCGTTGGTTCGCATTCACCGCTGCCCAGTGCCTCCAGCGTTCCGCTGAACACTGCAGTCAGCGCAGTGCTGTCCGAGGCTGCAGTAGCGTCCAGCGTCAGCATGGCAGTGAAAGTGACCAGCGGCGCTGCAGTCGCCGGTACATCGGCCTACGACTCCGCAACCCGTAAGGTCACGTTTACGCCGACGGCTCCGTTGGCGGCAGGGACCTCGTACACGGCGACGGTGACAGCTACGTCTGTCTCCGGTCAGCCGATGTCCGCTGGTGGTACGTGGACCTTCACCACGGTTCCTGCACCGCGCACGCCGGGCGTCTGCCCGTGCACGCTGTACCAGGACACTGTGACACCCACAACGCCCGACGCCGACGACGGCGTTCCGTTGTCCCTCGGTGTCAGGTTCGCCAGCGACACTGCGGGCCAGATCACCGGCGTGCGTTTCTACAAGGCGGCCGGCAACACGGGAACACACACCGGATCGCTCTACACGGCCACGGGACAACTCCTGGCAACTGTCACGTTCACCAACGAGTCAAGTACGGGCTGGCAGACCGCAACGTTCAGCCAGCCGGTGACCATCGAGGCCGACACTGAGTACGTGGCCGCGTACAAGGCTCCCACCGGCAAGTACTCCTACACGGCCGGCGGATTTGGTGCAGGATTGACCAGTGGACCACTGCGCACGGCCGCTGACTCGGGCGCTTTTGGCTACAACAGTGACTTCCCGGGTTCATCGTCCACCGCCAGTTACCTGGTGGATGTGGTGTTCGCTACGCCAACGCAGGCGCTGACAGTGTCCGAACAGGTACCGGCCCCGGGCGCCACAGGCATTCCGACAGACGTGAAGCCTTCCATCACCTTCTCGTCCGCCATTAATCCAGGAGCATCGTTCACCCTGACCGCGAACGGCAATCCGGTAGCCGGTTCAGCTGCCCTTTCTGCGGACAGCAGGACCGTTACCTTCACACCGACCGCGGCATTGCCCAACAGCACCGTGATATCCGCCAGCGTGGCCAACGTCGTCTCCCAACAAGGGCAGGCTTTCCCCACCACCAACTGGCAATTCACCACCGCCGCCCCCACCGTCCAGGTGTCCACGATCTTCGGCTCGCTGACGCCCCAAACGGTCTCGGCGCCGGACATCCTATCGGTCGAGCTGGGGACAGCCTTCACCGTTTCCCAGGCGGGGAACGTGACAGGCATACGTTTCTACAAGGGGGCCGGCAACACCGGAACCCACGTGGGATCGCTCTGGAACTCGGCAGGCACCCGCCTGGCACAGGTGACGTTCACCAACGAGACGGCCACGGGCTGGCAAACAGCTACGTTGGCTGCGCCGGTGGCGCTCGTGACAGGCCAAACCTATGTGGTCTCGTACAGGGCACCCAACGGCCGGTACTCCTACACCTCGGCGTTCTTCAACCAGACCTATACCAGCGGTGTGTTCACAGCCAGTGGCCCGAACAACGGCCGGTACCGGTACGGCTCCGGCGGAGTCATGCCGGCCAGCTCCTGGAACGCGACCAACTACTTTGTGGATGTGGTGTACTCCACCACCGCTCCCCAACAGTTGGTTGCACCGTCACCATCGCCCACAGCTACTCCGACGGCCACGGCTACTCCCACACCGTCACCCACGGCGACGTCCACTGCCTCACCGAGTCCTTCACCGAGCCCCTCGCCAAGTCCAACGCAGTCCGGCGGGTTGCTCTGCGGGTTGCTCGGGCTCTGCTGAGGCTACCGGACGGCCAGCAACTGCTTTCAACCGGACAACTGCCTTCAGCGGACTACGCTGGGTGACCACGCATGGGCAATGAACATAGCCGGTTGGTCACCCGGAGTGGTGCCCAGCTGCCAGATGTTGCTGTCCCCTTCCACGGCCTCGTCTGCCAAACCGTAAAGGAGGTTCTGGTTGTCCAGCCATTCAATCTGGTCATCCACGCTGCGCTTCTCGGAAAGGACCACTTCCTGTCCCGTAGCGAGGTCAAGCACAGCGACTTTCCAATGGGCAGCCAGTGCCCCGCCGTCGTTCTTCTTGTAAGCGATCCGCGTGCCGTCGGGCGAGATCGATGGGCATTCCACGTTGTCGTGGATGGCAGTCAGGGTCTTGGCGGACAGGCTCCCCCGGACCAGCCAGATTCGACCCGATGATGCAGCGGTGGCATAGAAGACGTCGTTTTCGCCCGGCGCGAAGGTCACCCCCCAGATGTTCCTGTCCGTTGCCACCAATCGCTCACCGTTGACCATCAGTGCGAAGTCCTCAAGGTTCCCTGAGCTCCCACCCGGCAGGCTGATCTCGGTGGCCGTGGAAAAGCCGGCCGTCGCATAGGAGTGCCCGGTGACAAAGACCGTCGTGGCGATCATGGCGCCGTCAGGGCTGATCCTTGTCCTGCTCGGAATACCAGGGACGGGCCACGAACGCTGCACCTGCCAGTCGCGGTCCAGGACGGCCGCTTCGAAGGTGGTCACCAGCCCACGGTTTGTCTTGAGGCACACCACGGTTTCGGCTGTCCCATAGACCCTGTCGCACTCTTGTTCACTCACGGCCCGTGTACCCCCGGGGGCGGACAGCGGAACTGTTGCCGCGTTGCCATACCCCTGGCCCGATGCCGTGTTCCGGAAGAGGACGAAGGGAGCATTGGGAAGCGGCTGGCCCGCCGTGACACCCACTGATGAAGCTGCGGTCCGGCTCTCTTCAAAACGCTGGTAAGCCCCAAAGGCGTAGATTCCTGCCCCCACCAGGACAATGACGGTGACAGTGAGGAGAATGCCCCATCGCATCTTTCCTCCGGCCAGCGCTCCGCTCATGCGCGGCCGCCCGTGTCCGCGCCAACTTGGGGCCGGGCACTTCTCAAGACAAAGACGACAGCCACCACTGCACAAGCCAACAAGCCCCCTGCCACCACCATGGCCGTCGGTGCCCCCACGGCATACCAGAGCACTCCAAAGCCTGCAGAAGCAGTCATCCTGCTCAGGGCCACCACCGTTTGTGCCGACGCAATGCCGGTGGCAAGTCTGCCCGCAGGCGTGAGTTGGCTGGCCAAGGCAGCCAGTACGCCATCGGTCGCGGCGTAGAACGCTCCCAGCAGGACCAAGCAGCCCAAGGTTCCCCACAACCCTCCAAAGGGTGCGGCGGCGAGGAGGTACGTAGCGAGCAACGCGATGTGTCCGCCGACGAAAACCGGCACCTTGCCGACCCGGTCAGCCAGCCTCCCCAACGGAATCGCGAGAGCCAGGAAAACCACATTGGTGCCTACAAACAACAACGGAAACCACTGGACAGCGAACGAGTCCCTGGCTTGGAGCACCAGGTAGATGAAGCCGTCGCCGACGGTCACCAAGCCCAAAAGGCCGGCAGAGATCAGAAGTTTGCCGAGCCCAGGTTCCTTCAAATGACTCCACGAAAAGGCGAAGAGCCGCCTGCCCTCCCGCCCGTCCGCGCTTTTCAGGCCATGGGCCCGGATATCCGGTACAACCAAGGCCAGGACGGCAACCCCGATCACTGCGAACGCCAGGGACACCACAAAGACGGTGCTGAATCCATTGGGAATCATCAAGAGGACAAAGAATGCGATGAGCGGCCCCGCTGCGGCCCCAATGTTGTCCAGCATTCTGTGGACGCCGAAGGACCTGGCCAAGTGTTCGGGCTGGGCGGACACCGAGATCAGCGCGTCCCTGGGGGCCGTGCGAATGCCTTTGCCAATCCGGTCGCCGGTCACAATGGCCGCGATTGCCCAGAACCCTCCAGCGAAAAGGAATCCAACCCTGGCAAGCATCGACAAGCCATAGCCGGCCAAAGCTATCCGTTTTGGATGGCCGCTGCGATCGGCTGCCCAACCGGCCGCGATCCTGACGATCGCACTGGCACCCTGGTTGATGCCGTCAATAAAGCCAAAGGCGATGGTTGACAGTCCGAGGAACCCCGTCACATACAAGGGAAGTACCGCCGTGACGGATTCAGAGGAAACATCGGTCACCATGCTCACGATGCCCAACCACAAGATGACCGGAGACAAACGGAACGGCACCTCTGCTTTCAGTGCCGTTCCGTTGCCCTGTGATTTGTCCCGTTTACCGCCGCTGCGATCTGAGAGCGAAATGTACATGGGTTCCCCTACTCCGCCGTTGTGTGCAGGCTGCCCAACAGCTGGAAGCGTGAGCTCCCTGTCCCCGTCGTCGACACAGAAACAGTCACCGTGTCTGTGCCTCTGACGAACCGTGCGGCCACGGCACCGTCCGCCGCCGGGGCTTCCTCTGACCAGAAGCCGTGGGAGACCAGCGATTGGCGGAAGGAATCCAGGACCTCGGCCCGCGGCTTGGCAATGATGCCGTCCGCTGTCAGTTGGAGGATGTTGCCCGATGTTGAAACAGACGTGGACCCGATGGTGGTCCCGGATGGCAGCGAAAGGACACCGTCCGGCCAACCGTCCACCAGTTCACCGTCCGCGCTGCCAGGTGCCGGGAGTGCCCCGGTAATAAGGGGCGCCGGTGTGGTCGGTTCAGGCAATCCAGTAGGAGTAGCGGTCACTGGCGGCAGGACCTCGAGTGGCTTTGAGGTGGGTGCGCTGGCATTACCATCGGCGCCGCCGGACCCAGTGCCGCCAGCCCCGCTGCCGCTGCCCTCGGTTCCGCCGTTCGCAACCCCCGACGGCGTACTACCGGGGGTGGGCGTGGCGGCACCGGTGGAACCCGTGCCGGGGCTTGAACTGGACGATGACGGCCCTTGCGCGGAGGTGGATCCTGGCTTTGCCATTTGGTCCAGCACAATGGCCACGGCGGCAATGAGCACAGCCAGGCAGAGACCAGCTATGACCAGCCGCCGCGCCATCATGGCGTACCTGGACTGCGAAGAGGTCGACCGGTCCGGGATTCAAAAACGGCTGCAGGTAGAACTGACGCCACCCACTTTGTGGTGGCGTTGATCCTTGCGATGGCGATTCGAAGCGCCAAGCTGTTCATGGGGACAGTCTGCCATTGTGATCCCGATTCCGGAACAGTTTTGGCGCTACCAACGTCCGTTCCGTGGCCGGGGTTGGCACACCGGGCATGTATAGGAGGAACGGTTCATGAACTGTTCCCTTTTCATGATGCTGTGCAGGCCGATTGCCTCGCAGCGGCCGCACAATTCGCCCGCACGCCCATAGGCATTGAGCGACCGGGCGAAGTACCCGGAATCGCCGTTGACATTCACATAGAGGGAATCGAAACTTGTCCCGCCTGCAGCCAACGCAGCGTTCATCACGTCCCTCACCGCCTCTACGAGCCGCTCTGCATCGGCACGGCGCATGGTGTCCGTGGCCCTGGCGTAGTGGAGGCGGGCGCGCCACAAGGCTTCATCCGCATATATGTTGCCAATGCCCGAAATGACGGACTGGTCCAGCAGCGCCCTCTTGATGCCAGTCTTGCGGTTCCTGATCTTTCGATGGAACGCGTCGAACGAAAAGAACGGGTCAAGCGGATCCCTGGCAATGTGGGATGCTTCCTCCGCGATCTCAGGCAAGGGCGTTTCGCCCAAGCCGCCGGGGCCGCCGTCGGACGTCGGTACCAGGGACGTCACGAACAGGCCGCCAAAAATCCTTTGGTCCACGAACCGCAGCTGCTCCGGCATGTCATCCAACGGGCTGAGAGTGAGCCTGACCTTGAGATGCTTTTCGTCCGGCACGGCCGGGTCCTGCATCAGCAACTGGCCGCTCATTCCCAGATGCGCCATCAGCGCCACTTTGGGGAGCTCTGCGGCTGTGGCTTCGTGTGGAGTGTTCATGGCAAGGGGCATCCAAAGGAACTTTCCCCGGCGAACGACGTCCAGCACAGTGGCGTGCTCAAGGTTTCCGATGAAGTCTTCCGTGCCCAGGGCATGCCGCCTGATGGAACGCGGATCGAGGACCTCGACGGCGGTAATGGAACGTCCACGGACCCAACGGGCCAGGCCGCGACGCACTACCTCTACTTCGGGAAGCTCAGGCATGGGCGTTCAGGCAGACGCAGGGCCGGCTGGCGTCGGGTCCAAGGCGGTCAAGGCGCGCCAGGCATCAGCGGCTGCTTCCTGTTCCGCTTCCTTTTTGGAATGGCCTGAACCGCGGCCGTAAGGAGTGCCGCCGATGTTCAGTACTGCCTCAAAAGTGCGGGCATGGTCCGGCCCCGAACCTTCCACTGCGTAGTGGATGGCACCAAGTTGCCGGCTGGCAGTCAATTCCTGGATGCTCGTCTTCCAGTCGGTCCCGGCACCAAGGGCCCCGGCGTCCTTGAGGAGCGGACCCACCAAGCGCATGACCAACTGGCGTGCGGTTTCCATGTCATTTGACAGGTATGTGGCGCCAATCAAGGCTTCCATGGTGTCAGCCAGGATGGAGGCTTTGTTCTTACCGTCGGTCAGCTTCTCGCCTTGCCCGAGGTAAATGAACTCACCAACACCGATTTCGCGGCCGATTCCGGCCAGCGCACGCGTGCTGACGACGGCGGAGCGCCGTTTGGCGAGCTCGCCTTCGGGCAGCGTGGGGTTCTCACGGTAGAGAGAATCGGTGACGGAGAAGCCCAGGATGGAGTCGCCGAGGAACTCGAGGCGCTCGTTGGTGGGAATCCCGCCGTTCTCATACGCGTATGAGCGATGTGTCAGAGCAAGACGAAGCGTCTCGGTGTCAATCGAGACACCGAGACGCTTCAGAAGCTCTTCAGTTGAAGACATCCTTTGTCAGCCTGTACGGCAGATTAGGCGTCTGCGACCTTGCGGCCCTTGTATTCAAGGAACAGCGCGGTGCCGGCAGAGTCAGTAACGACCTTTGCCTGGTGCGGCAGGCTGTAGGTAACCTGACCGTTTTCGATGGTCTTGACCAAGTTGGGGGCAGTTGCCTTCCACTGGGCACGGCGGGCGCGTGTATTTGCGCGAGACATTTTCCGCTTGGGAACAGCCACGGCTATCTCATTTCTCTCTTAGACGAACACTTACTAATCGGTTTGCCGGTCAGTCTTAGCCAGATCAGCTAGGGCAGCCCAGCGAGGGTCAATGACCTCGTGGTGGTGCCCCGGCTCGTCTTCCAGGCGCGCTCCGCATTCGGAACACAGACCCTGGCAGTCTTCCCGGCACACCGGCTGGAACGGCAGCATAGTGACAACTGCGTCCCGCAACACCGGCTCAAGATCGATCAGATCGTACTCGACTCGACGTTGCTCTTCATCGTCTCCTTCACCCGAAAGCTCAACGCCTTCGTAGAAGAAAAGTTCTTGCACATTGACCTCAAGGTCATACGCAAGGGGATCCAGGCATCGACCGCATTCGCCAGTTACTTCGACGTCCACGGTTCCAGATACCAGAATTCCTTCGTGTACGGCCTCAAGACGAAGATCCAGCTCGATATCCGAGCCTTCCTTTACGCCAATGAGCGCCACACCAAGGTCACTTGGCGCAGGTACATGCTCGTTGAGTGTCCGCATGGTCCCTGGACTGCGTCCAAGGTCCTTGACTACCAGCGCCAAGGGCGAACTTGCATCTCGCTTAATGAGAACTCCTGTAGAACATATGACCGACGTACCATCTTAGCCTGATCACGCTTGAGGACTCAAACCGACGCCGGGCGCGCGCAAATGCACGTGGTTTCAGCTTGGGGCACTCCGCATAAGGGCGCGAGGTACCCGTCAAGCTTACCCTTTGCGCGGGTGTTCCGTTGGCGGCTCGCCAGCGAGCAGCCGCTTCAGCACGGATTTGGGGACAAAATCAGAGATATCCCCTCCCAGAACGTTGACCTCTTTGATGAGGGTGGAGGACAGGTGGACGTAGTGTGCTTCCGCCGGGAGGAAGACGGTCTCCACTCCGGCCAACTGGCGGTTCATCGTGGCCATCGGCAACTCGTAGTCGAAATCCGAGGACGAACGGAGGCCCTTGACGATGGCCGAGACGCCCCTGTGCCGGCAGTATTCCGCCAACAGTCCTTCACCCATCGGCTCGACGATTATCCCGCGAAGCGAGGCCAGCGTTTCGCGGGCCATCTCCATCCGGTCTTCGAGGCTGAACCGGTACTTCTTGGCGTAATTGGTGGACACGGCCACAATGACTTCGTCAAACAAGCCCGCGGCCCGGGCAATGACTTCGAGGTGTCCATTGTGGATAGGGTCAAAGGATCCAGGGCAAACCGCGCGTCTCATGAGACGAACCTACCCCATAGCTTCACCGGGATACCATGGCTGACATGGCATCCGCAGGCAGCAGCCCCTCCCTAGATATCAGCGCAGGCACCACCCCGGACGCCGGTCCAGCACCCTGGCAACGGGCTGCCATCGGAGCCAACCTGCTCTCGCCTGAGGGAGGGCTGGGAGTGACCATCTTCGAGGAGATGACCACGCTGGCACTCTCCACCGGCGCCATCAACCTGGGCCAAGGCTTCCCCGATGAAGACGGACCCGCCGAGATCAAGGCAGCAGCCCGGACTGCCATTGAATCCGGGGCAAACCAGTACGCACCCGGCAAAGGCGTTCCCGCCCTCAGGGAGGCCATCGCGGCACACCAGCAGCGCTTTTACGGGCTGACCCCGGATCCGGACACTGAAGTCCTTGTCACCACCGGCGCCACGGAAGCGATCGCCGCCACGCTGCTAGCCTTCGTCCAGCCTGGCGACGAAGTACTGACCTTCGAACCCTTCTACGACTCCTACGGGGCCATTATCGGTATGGCAGGTGCCACCCACGTCACCGCTCCCCTTCTGGCCCCGGATTTCCTTCCTGACCTTCCGGCATTGGAAAGCGCCTTCAGCAGCCGCACCAAAATCGTCCTGCTGAACAACCCGCATAACCCCACAGGTGCCGTTTTCCCCGAAGGCGTCCTGTCCAGGATCGTGGAACTGGCTGCCAAATACGGCGCCATCATTGTCAGCGATGAAGTCTACGAGCACCTGACGTTTGGCGTGGCCCACATCCCCATTGCGTCCCTGCCGGGGGCATCGGAACGGACCATCACCATCTCCTCCGCCGGAAAGACCTTCTCCTTCACGGGCTGGAAAATAGGCTGGCTCAGCGGACCGGAACACCTGGTCTCGGCCGTACGTACCGTGAAGCAATTCCTGACTTACAGCTCCGGCACGCCGTTCCAGAGCGCCATTGCCGTGGGCCTCGGCCTTCCCGATGAGTTCTACACGGGTATCGCCACGACGCTCCACCACAAACGCGACATCCTGGCCGAAGGGCTGCGCGCAGCAGGGTTCGGTGTGTACACCCCCAGCGGTACCTACTTCATCAACGTGGACACAGCACCGCTGGGCATCCGTGATTCCGTGGACCTGGCACGGCGCCTGCCGGGACTTGTTGGCGTGGCAGCCATTCCCGTTCCCGTCTTCTGCCACCCTGAAGGAGCCGAGCGGACACGGAGCCTGCTCCGGTTTGCCTTCTGCAAGAAGACTGATGTCCTGGAAGAAGCCGCCAGCCGCCTGGCAACGCTCAAGGACCGGCTCTGAATCCCGCAGGCTCCGGCCAGCACTACGCCAGGCGCTTCCTCCGGACGACGGGGCAACACGCCACCATCGAACCTGACTCCCTCATTGAGGGCAGCTTCGTCCTCAGCATCGGCGGCGCCGAGCAATCACACGTGAATCTCACGGAACCAAGCGAGGTCTTCTACGAGTACTTGCGGAGGATCGGCCATGTGGTGGACCTGGCCGCTGAACCAGGAACATCCATCAGAGCCCTGCATTTGGGCGCAGGCGCGCTCACACTTGCCCGCTATATCGAGGCCACGCGCCCGGGCTCTGAACAGTACGCGGTTGAACTCGAACGCGAACTCCTGGACTTCGTGCTGCAAAAACTGCCCATGCCTGAGGGCACCACACTGCACACCCATATTGGCGACGCACGCGATGCCTTGGCGGAGCTTCCCGCCAAGGTGCTGTTCGACGTCGTGATTCTCGACATCTTTTCCGGGCCTGAGGCCCCGGCGCACATTGCCTGCAGGGAGTTCTACGAAGAAGCTGCGGCGCGGCTGCAGCCCCATGGGGTGTTGATCATCAACGTGGGCGATGAACCTGCGCTGACACTGGTACGCAGCCAGGTGGCGGCCATGCGCGAATCCATGCCTGACGTCGCCGCCTTTGCTGAAACGGGAATGTTCGCAGGCCGTTATCCGGGCAACATCATCCTGGTAGGCACCCGCGGGCAGTGGCCGCCGGAGTGGACAACAGAGCTTCTGGCGCGGGGTCCGCATCCAGCCACCGTCCTCACCGGCATGGACCTGGACCGGATAACCGGCTAGCGGGGTTGCTTGGCCTGTCAGGCCGGTTCAGCGAACCAGAGTTTGGTCTCGCCATACTTCTTGTCCGCGAAGCATTCCAAGGACTCAGGCCACTCTGGTTCGGGGCTGCGTGAACTTCGTTCCACCACAATGACGGCGCCCTCATCCACGTGGGGCGCCAATTTTGCGAGCACCGCGCTCAGGGCCGGTTCGTCCAAGGGGTAGGGCGGATCAAGGAAGACCAGATCCCACACGTCAGCGTCCCCCGCGCGTTCCAGGAAGGATTCCACCTTGGAGCGATGGACCGAGACCTTCCTGCCGCCCAAAAGCTGGTTGACCAAATCGGCATTGCGCTGGCACACGTCGCTTGCCTTGGCATCGAACTCCACGAGATCCACGGTGCGGGCACCCCGGCTGGCGCTTTCAATCCCCAAGGCACCCGAGCCCGCATAAAGGTCCAGGACCCGGGCGTCGTCAATGGCCGCCAAGGATTCCAAACGCGAAAACAGCGCTTCCTTCACCCTGTCCGTGGTGGGCCGGGTAGCGGTTCCGGGGACGCTGGTGAGCGGGTTTCCGCCGCCCACCCCGGCAATGATCCGGCTCACAGGCACACTCCATGAATGGGCTCCACGTGGCTGTGGACGGCCCTTGGATGACTAACCGCGTTCAAGGAACGCCTCCTTTTCGGGGTTCAAGTATTCGTCGATTGCCGCAGCAAGTGCCGGCTGGTGTTGCAGGGCAGGGTCCTCTGCCACAAGGCTTTGGGCATCCGAACGCGCGCGGGCAATGATGTCCTCGTGGTCAAGGACTCGGAGCAACTTAAGCGTGGAGCGCCCACCGGATTGCGAAGCACCCAGGATGTCGCCTTCGCGGCGGAGCTTCAAGTCTTCCTGTGAGAGTTCAAAGCCGTCAGTGGTCGAGGCAACTGCTTCAAGCCGCCGGCGGCTCGGGTGTCCGGGTTCCAGCGTGGTCACCAACAGGCAGGTACCCGGCAGCCCTCCGCGGCCCACCCGGCCGCGGAGCTGGTGAAGTTGCGAAATTCCAAAGCGATCGGCGTCCAGGATCACCATCAAAGTGGCGTTATGCACATCCACACCCACCTCAATGACAGTGGTGGAAACGAGCACCTTGGTCTGGTTGGCTGCGAACGATGCCATGGTCTCGGACTTCAGTTGCGGGTCCTGCCGGCCATGGAGCGGCGCCACTGGAACACCCGCCAGTGCCGGCTCCTGCAGCAAACTTTCGACGACGGCCGTCACCGACGCCAGCTCCCGCGCCGACCCTTCGTCTGCGAGGTCGGCGTCGCTGGGTTCCGCTTCGCCCGGGCTGAAGTCACCGTCGTCGTCGTCTCCGATTTTGGGACACACCACGTACACCTGGTGGCCCGATTCGACTTCTTCGCGCGACCGCTTCCAAATGCGGTCCACCCACCCGGGATTCTCCACGAGTCCCACCACGTGCGTGGAAATGGGTGCGCGCCCGGCAGGAAGCTCATCGAGGATGGAGGTCTCAAGGTCACCGAAAACCGTCATCGCCACCGTGCGCGGAATAGGGGTGGCAGTCATGACCAGCAGGTGGGGTGGCCTCTGCGCTTTGGCCCGGAGGGCATCACGTTGCTCCACGCCGAAACGGTGTTGTTCATCAACCACGATCAAACCGAGGTCCTGGAAGCTCGTCTTATCGCTCAGCAACGCGTGGGTGCCGATCACGATTCCGGCATTTCCGGAGGCCGCATCCAACATTGCCTGCTTGCGCGCCGCAGTGGGCATGGAGCCCGTCAAGAGTGTCACTTGCACGGAGTCCGGCGACGAGTCCCCGCCGAGCATCCCTGCGCCACCGAAAACATGATCGCCCGCCAACGACCCCAAAGTCCTGCGGATGGACTGGAAGTGTTGGGCCGCCAACACCTCCGTAGGCGCCAGGAGCGCAGCCTGGCCGCCTGCGTCAACCACCTGCAACATGGCGCGCAAAGCAACAATGGTCTTGCCGGAACCCACTTCGCCCTGCAGCAGCCGGTTCATGGGTGCGTCCCGGGCAAGTTCTTCAGCAAGCGTCTTTCCGACGGCGGATTGGCCGGCGGTCAGCGTAAAGGGCAGGTTCTGATCAAACTTGCTGAGCAAACCACCCACTCTGGGCCGGCGTGCGGTGGCTTCCTCCGCTGCAAGCTGAGCGCGGCGGCGGGCCAGGGCCGTTTGCAGCACGAGGGCTTCCTGGTACCGAAAGCGCTCCTGGGCCCGTTGCCAATCCTTGGAGGTCTCAGGTGAATGGATCAAGCGGTACGCCTCAGCGACGCTGAGCAACCCGT
The DNA here is from genome assembly GCF_024168825.1 of Paenarthrobacter sp. A20. Lineage (NCBI taxonomy): Bacteria > Bacillati > Actinomycetota > Actinomycetes > Micrococcales > Micrococcaceae > Paenarthrobacter > Paenarthrobacter sp. A20. The sequence continues at coordinate 4,030,657 of NZ_JALJWH010000001.1, forward strand.
CCCTCTGGACGATGCTCGAAGGAAGAGGGTCCGCCAATGCATCAAGGTCCACAGTCTGGAGCAAGGCAGTAATCACTTTGTGGATGGACCAACTGGTCAGCTTGGCCGTTGCCGGATAGACCGGAATGGGCATCGCAGCAAGCTTTTCGGGGTCCACGGAGCCATCCGCCGCCGGATCCTCGTCCAGCAGCAGGAAGTCCGGGTTGGTCAGGCCGAGCGCTCCGCCATAGCGGCTTACCTTGCCCGAGAACATTGCGCGTCGGCCGGGAAGGAGTTCTGCCTTGGCCCGGAATCCATTGAAGAAGCTGACCTTCAAAGTGCCAGGAACGCCGCTTCCCCCGGCCTCGTCCGTCACCACCACGTCCGTGATGGAACCACGGCGGGCCCGCATCTGGCGCGTGCTGTTGGACAGGACACGTGCAATGAGGGTGACTTCTTCATCCAGCGGCAGATTGCTGATAGGGGTCAGCTCACCGCGGCTCAGATACCGGCGCGGAAAGTAGTTCAGCAGGGCACCTGTGGTCTTGAGGTCCAGGTGCTTTTCGATGACCGCTGCCGAACGCTTGCCGATTCTCCGCTCGAGGGGTAGTTCCAGCTCAGTAATCATGCCGTGACTGGCCTGTAATGCTGGGCTCGTGATCCTCGGCTGGATCCTGTGCAGCCGAATCCTGCGCGTTGCCGCGGGCCAGGGCCAACTGGCTGACGGCGATGTCCGTGGGCTCGCCCAGCGAGCGGATAAGGGCTACTGCCGGCTCCGGGTCAGGGACGTGGACATGGACCCTCCACCGGTAGCTGACTTCCACCGTCGATTCGTCGTCGTCATCCTGGTTTTGGGCACCTCCCACCTGGCTCATGATGACCGAATCGCCCATCTCATCCAACCGCTGCCGCAAAATAGCTGCATTCAACGGAGAGAGGTTGATGGTACACATGACTTCCACGCCGTCATCGGCCGGCATGTGCTCATGGATGTGGGGATCCTGCAGTTTGTAGCCATGGAGGCCGTCCAGGAGTTCGTCCTGGAGCTCCTCACCCAGGACCGCTGACCGGAGGCAGTCCAGGACAAGCAGCATGCCAACGCCGCCAGCGTCAACGACGTGGGCTTCGTGCAGTTGTGCGAGCTCGTCCTCAGTGCGAACCACGGCCTGGAAGGCAGCTTCCACTACGGCATCGAGTGCCAGGCCCAGTGCATGGTTGCTGTCGTCGGCGTTGTGGGATGCGTCCACGGCCTGTGCAGCATGGGCAGCTGCCTCCAGGACCGAGAGCATGGTCCCGGCTACAGGTTCGCTCAACGCGGACCAGGCCCGGATCTGGGCCCTGTTCAGGGCAGTTGCGAGAAGCGGCGCGCTAAGGCGTGATTTGCCAGCCAACGGCTCAGCGGCGGCACACAGGAAGACAGCAAAGAGAGTGCCCGAGTTTCCCCGGGCCTGCTCCATGGCTGCCTGCCCGGCACGCGACAAAACCGCGCCGACGTCGTGTCCGGTTTCGCTCGTTTCCGGCCCATCGCCGTCAAGGGCGGATACAGCCGCCCGAACCGTGAGATACAGGTTGGTGCCGGTATCACCGTCAGCCACCGGAAAGATGTTGATCGCATTGAGGCGGTCGCTGTGGTTGCCAAGAACCACCTCCGCCTTGCCGAGCCAACGTTTCATGGCGTGCGCATTCGCGGCGATCTTAGTCTGCAAAGTGATCCCATCCAACGGTGTCAGCAGCTTGCCCGGCAACCCGGACGCCGCTGCCTGGCGGCCCGACAACGGCTTGAACTGAGCCTATCGCAGTGAACCCCTGCGGCAGCTGAATTCCTGCTGGGAACGTAGCGAGCAATCCGTGGTCCTCTCCCCCGCCGAGGACCCAAGGCATGGCGTCCCGGCCCAGCAATGCTGCTGCCGGTTCCAAGGGCAGCGCGTGGATCCTTAAGGCCTCCGGATCAAAATCCAGGACCACCTGACTTGCCGCAGCCAACCTGCTGCCGTCGCGGAGAAGGCCGTCTGAAATATCCAACATTGCGGTGGCACCGCCCTGCGCAGCCAGTGGTCCGGCGGCAAGTGGTGGCTGCGGACGGCACTGGTTGTCCACCAATCCGCGCAGCTCCGGCGTCAGGCTTTCCAAGGGGACATTACTTTCCAGCAGCGCCCAGCCGGCCCCTGCACGTCCCAACGTCCCTGCGACCGCGACGACGTCACCCGGCGTGGCCCCGGACCTCAGCACCGGTGCCATTCCGCCCAGTGTTCCCATGACGGCTACAGTCACCGTAAGTTCACGCCCCCTTCCGAGGTCTCCCCCGGCGACAGAGCAGTCAGGAGCGCCCAAGCCGATAATCGCCGCCGTGAGGCCATCGGCGAACGCCTCCACCCATTCCACCGGCGTCGATGGTGGCATGGTCAGGCTCACTACCAGGGACGTAGCCCGGCCGCCCATGGCATTGATGTCACTGAGGTTTTGCGCTGCAGCCTTCCAGCCGACGTCGAACCCGGTGGTCCGGTAACCGTTGTTCCACTCCAGCCTGAAGTCCTGGTCCTGGGTTTGGGTATCGATGGAGATCAGCGTTCGGCCGTCCGGGGCCGCGATCAGGGCAGCATCGTCTCCCGGACCCAACAAGACGCCGGGACTACGGTTCAGGCGCGGAAAAATCCTGGCAAGGAGCTCGGATTCCGAAAGGTCTTGGACGGTCAACTGTTCTGCGGGCACTGCACTCAACTGTTCTGCGGGCACTGCACTACGCTATCGCGATCCGCTGACAGAATAACGCCGCGCCCCCATCTCCAGGGGAGGATCTTCAATGTGACCACGGATACACGAAATCCGGTGGACAGTGCCCGCGGGATAGGCTGGATGGATGCATCAAATGACCCTCCGCCGGACTGCGCTGGCTGTTTCCGTGGCCTCAGCTTCCGTCCTCGCTTTGTCGGCTTGTTCACCCGCAGTTGACGTCACGGCTGCTACAGACGCCGCCAATCCTGCCTGTGCCCCCATGATGGTCGCCCTGCCGGACCAGATCGGGGATGCAGCACTCCGCAAGACCAACAGCCAGGCCACCGCGGCATGGGGTGACCCTTCGCAGGTCATCCTCCGGTGCGGCGTGAACGTACCGGGTCCCACCACAGACCGTTGCGTCAGTGTCAATGACATCGACTGGGTCATCAAGGAAGGCGATCCGGTCTACACCCTGACCACTTTCGGCCGCGAGCCCGCCACCGAGATCCTGATTGATCCGGCCAAGTTGGAGACCGCCAACATCAGCTCCGCAACAGTCCTGACCGAACTCGCAGCAGCCGTCGGCAAGATCAAGGCCACGGGAAAGTGCGTAGGCCAGGAAGACCTGCAGAACCTGCCCACCAGCAAGTAGCAGCAGTTCCGCAGGCCGCCTGGCTGCTAGCGAAGACCCGTCTTGCGGGTCAGTGCCAGATAAATCAGTTCATCGATCAACTCGCCGTAGGCGAGGCCTGATGCCGCCCACATTTGCGGGTACATGCTCTTGGGTGTGAAGCCCGGCATGGTATTGATCTCATTGATGATCAGTTCACCGGCAGGGGTGTAGAAGAAGTCCACCCGGCTGAGGCCCTCGGCTCCCACGGCGTCGAAAGCCACGGCGGCAAGTTCGCGCACACGGCTGATCGCTTCGTCCGGCATGTCGGCCGGGCAGCTCAGCGCAGCGGCGCCGTCCTCCACGTACTTGGCCGCGAAGTCATAGAACTGGTGCTCGCCGGCGGCCACCGCAATTTCACCGGGCATTGACGTCCGGGGTGCCTCCGTGCCGCGTCCTTGCAGGACTGCGCATTCGATCTCGCGGCCAACAATTCCGGCTTCGATGACCAGCTTCAGGTCATGGCGGCGGGCTTCTTCAATGGCGGAGTCGAGACCCTCCATCGAATCGACCTTGGAGATTCCCATGGACGACCCCGCCCGGGCCGGCTTGACGAAGACAGGGAATCCGAGCTTGTCGACGCGCTTCCGGACGGCCTCCGCATCCGTCAGCCATTCACGGTCCGTGACGGCAATGTACGGTCCAACGCCCAGTCCGGCAGATTCGAACACCACCTTCATGAAGTGCTTGTCCATGCCAACAGCCGACGCCAGGACACCTGCGCCCACATAGCGGGTATCGGAGAGTTCCAGGAGGCCTTGGATGGTCCCGTCTTCTCCCCAGGGCCCGTGAAGAAGGGGAAACACAACGTCCACGGAACCCAATTCCTGCGGAACGGCATTGGGCTCGGTCACGATGAGCTGGTGTTCGCCACCAACTTCGGCCAAGGTGACGGTCTTGCCCGAAGGCGCCACCTCGGGAAGCGCTGTGGAACTCAACGACCATTGGCTGGTATCTCCCGAAGCAAGGACCCATTGTCCCGACTTGGCGATTCCAATGGGTATGACCTCGTATTTGTCCTTGTCGATGGCCCCCATGACACCGGCCGCGGTGACGCAGCTGACGGCGTGTTCGCTGGAGCGCCCGCCAAAGAGAATTGCTACGCGGGGGCGGCCCGCAGGGGTGGAGTTATCTGTCACCATCAGTAGTCGCCTTCGGACTTCAGGGCCCGGGCCAGCAAGCGTGGTCCCAGGTCGTCAACGGACATTCTGCCTTCCAGCACCGCTACCACGGCCGCTGTGATGGGCATTTCAACGTTCAGTTTGCCAGCCAGCTCGTGCACGGCCGGGCCGGATTTGATGCCTTCGGCAGTCTGCGTCATCTGCTCGGCCACCTGCTCCAGGCTGAGACCCTCGCCGAGCAAACGGCCAGCGGTGTGGTTGCGTGACAGGGCCGAAGAACATGTTGCCACCAAATCGCCAAGCCCGGCCAGTCCGGCCATGGTGTGGGCTTCTCCGCCAAGGGCCAGCGCAAGCCGGGAGGTCTCAGCGAGTCCTCGCGTAATCACCGAAGCCTTGGTGTTGTCACCCATTTGCCGGCCCTCGCAAATGCCCACGGCAAGCGCGATCACATTCTTGACGATCCCGCCGATCTCAACACCCACCACGTCGGTGCTGGTGTATGGACGGAAATAGGGAGCGGTGCAGCACAGGGCAATCGCAGCGGCCGTATCGGCGTCGCTGCAGGCAACCACGGACGCTGTGGGTTGCTCCCGGGCGATCTCCATCGCGAGGTTGGGGCCTGAAACCACTGCCACCCTGGAGGCAGGAAGCCCCAGCTCCTGGGCAATGACTTCACTCATCCGGGCGTCAGTGCCCAGTTCCAAACCCTTCATCAGGGATACGACCACGGCATCTGGGGCCAGCAACGGCTTCCACTCACCCAGTTGCGGGCGCAGTGATTGGGCCGGCACCGCCAGGACCACCAGGGTGGCGCCTTTGAGGACCTCGGCCACATCCGTGGATGCGGAGACGGAGCCTGGAAGCTCGATGTCTTTCAAGTACTGCTCGTTGCGATGCAGGGAATTGATCTGCTCCACGACTTCTGGGCGACGGCCCCAGATCCGGATGCTTCGTTCGGTACCCGTGGCTGCTGCAGCGTCCGCCAGGATCTTGGCAAACGTGGTGCCCCATGATCCGGCACCCAAAACCGCCACAACGTCCGGCGCTTGGACAGTGCCTTGGAGAATGGTCATTTACCTTCCTCAGGTTCCGGCGCCTCTGATCCACGTTCAACGAAGCGGCCGTGCTTGGACTGTTTGTGGACAGCCGGATCCCAGCGTTCAGCTGGGGCGGCCTCGTTGCGCAGTGTGGCCAGAAGTCCAGTGATGGCTGCCATGATGACTTCTGTGGCCTCGGTCAGGGTGGCGCGGTCCATCGGCCGGTCGCTGAAGGCGCTGAGGTCCACCGGCTTCCCGATCAGGACACGTACGGTTTTGCGCGGGAGAATGTGAAAACGCTTGGCATAGCGCGGGAAGACTTCGTGGGCACCCCAGTGCGCCATAGGCACCACAGGGGCACCTGTTTGCAGGGCAAGCCGGGCAGCCCCGGTGTGTCCCTTCATAGGCCAAAGGTCGGGGTCGCGGGTCAGGGTTCCCTCGGGATAGATGATGATGGCACCGCCGGCATCCACCACCTCTTTGGCAACTTGAAGCGAACGGTTCGCTCCCGCCGTCGAGCGTTCAACCGGAATCTGCCGGGTGGCATGCAGCAGGGCTCCCAGGACAGGGACCTTGAAGAGGCCGGTCTTCGCCAGGAAGTGCGGCGGACGCTTCTGGTTGTACACCATGTGTCCGATCACGATGGGATCGATCTCGGTGCAGTGGTTCGGCACAGCGATGAAACCACCCCGTGGAAGGTTCTCGATTCCCTCCCACTTCTTGGCCATCAGGATGTTCATCAACGGACGCGCGAGGCCAGCCAGAATAATGAACGTGGCACGGCTCTTGGCCGATTCCTTCAAAGGATCCCCCGCTACTTGGTGGTGGTGATATCGAAATCGGCGCCGAGGCCGGCCAGCTTCTCGGTAAAACGCTCGTAACCGCGGTTGATGATGTCGATGCCTGTGACCCTGGAGGTTCCGGTGGCGGCAAGAGCCGCTATGAGGTGGCTGAAACCGCCGCGAAGATCCGGGATGTCGATGTCGGTGCCACGGAGGGGTGTGGGGCCCGAGATCACGGCTGAGTGAAGGAAGTTCCGCTGCCCGAAGCGGCAGGGCACGCTGCCCAAGCACTCACGGTGCACCTGGATGTTGGCACCCATCCGGGCCAGGGCATCAGTAAATCCGAAGCGGTTCTCATAAACGGTCTCGTGGACGATCGACACACCCTCGGCCTGCGTCAAGGCCACCACCAGGGGCTGCTGCCAGTCCGTCATGAAGCCGGGGTGAACATCCGTCTCAAGGACGAGCGGGGAGAGCTTGCCGCCTTGATGGTAGAAGCGGATGCCGTCGTCGCCGATGTCCATCCCGCCGCCTACTTTGCGGTACGTGTTCAAGAACGTCATCATGTCGCGCTGGGACGCACCTTCGACGAAGATGTCACCCCGGGTGACCAAGGCAGCTGATGCCCAGGAAGCGGACTCATTGCGGTCCGGGAGTGCGCGGTGGTTGTACCCGCGCAGGTCCTTGACGCCCTCAATCCTGATGGTCCGGTCAGTCTGGACGCTGATGATGGCGCCCATTTTCTGCAGGACCGCAATGAGGTCGATGATCTCGGGCTCAGTGGCGGCCCCAATGAGTTCGGTAATGCCCTCCGCGCGCGTTGCGCTGAGCAGGACCTGTTCGGTGGCGCCAACCGAGGGATACGGCAGGGAGATCTTGGCTCCGTGCAGACCATGCGGGGCGGAGATGTGGATACCACCAGGGCGCTTTTCCACTACTGCACCGAACTGGCGCAGAACATTCAAGTGGTAGTCAATGGGCCGGTCGCCAATCTTGCAGCCACCCAGATCCGGGATGAAGGCCTCGCCAATGGCGTGGATCAGGGGTCCACACAACAGGATGGGAATCCTGGAATCGCCGGCATGGGCATCAATGGCTGTGCTGGAGGCCGTCTTGGCATCCTTTGGATCCAAGGTGAGATCACCCGTTACCGGGTCCTTCGCGACGGTCACGCCGTGCAACTGCAGCAGGCTGGTGACAACCTCTACATCCTTGATTTCCGGCACGTTCCTCAGCACCGATGGTTCACTGCCCAGCAACGCCGCCACCATGGCCTTGGGCACCAGGTTCTTGGCACCGCGAACGGTCACTCGTCCTGTTAACGGGACGCCACCGCGGATTGTCAGAACACTACTCATCTATACCGGTTTCCTCACGACTACTCGCCCCCCAAACTTACAAAGGCTCCAGCTAAGCATAGAAGCTCGCGTTACCGAACCGAAATGGACGCACCCTGCGGCAAAGGTCTCAGGTATCAGTTGAACGTTGACGAAAAAGGACCGGCGGGCAGTCCCCAAGGGTGCCCACCGGTCCGATAGCCACAGAGCTGCGGCCTCACAACAACAAGCTATCCAGCGTCAACCTTCGCGGGAAGCGTCTTCGGCTTGAAGGAAGGACGCGTGGCCTCGTAGGCGGTGATGTCCTCTTCGTGCTGCAGCGTCAGGCCGATGTCGTCGAGGCCTTCCAGGAGGCGCCAACGGGTGTAGTCATCGATGTCGAACGGCGCCACAATGTTGCCGCACTCCACGGTCTTGCTGACCAAGTCAACCTTGACCTCTGTGCCCGGATGATTTTCCAGGACCTTCCAGATCAGTTCGACGTCGTCCTGTGCCACCTGGGCTGCGAGGAGCCCCTGCTTTCCGGAGTTACCCCGGAAAATATCGGCGAAACGGGAGGACAGGACGGCTTTGAAGCCATAGTCCTTCAGGGCCCAGACCGCGTGCTCGCGGGACGATCCCGTGCCGAAATCGGGTCCGGCCACCAGCACGGAGCCGGCGTTGAACGGAGCTTGGTTGAGGATGAAGGACTCGTCCTTGCGCCACGCGGCAAACAGGGCGTCTTCGAAGCCTGTGCGCGTGATGCGCTTGAGGTAGACGGCGGGGATGATCTGGTCGGTGTCCACGTTGCTCTGGCGCAGCGGAACTCCGATGCCGGTGTGGGTAGTGAATGCTTCCATGATGATCCTCCTAGACTGCGATTCCGGTCAGGGTGCCTGCAGCAGCGGACTCAAGGTCCGACGGCGAGCTCAGCGTGCCACGGACGGCCGTGGCTGCGGCCACTACAGGAGAGACCAGGTGGGTTCGGCCACCCTTGCCCTGGCGACCCTCAAAGTTGCGGTTGGACGTTGATGCGCACCGTTCACCCGGCTCAAGCTGGTCAGGGTTCATGCCCAGGCACATGGAGCAGCCGGCAAAGCGCCATTCAGCACCGAATTCCTTGAAGACCTTGTCCAGGCCTTCAGCTTCGGCTTCCAGGCGGACACGGGCTGAGCCGGGAACAACCAGCATGCGGATGTTGGGGTCCTTTTCACGGCCGCGGATGATGTCCGCGGCAACGCGGAGGTCCTCAATCCGGGAGTTGGTGCAGGACCCCAGGAAGACCGTGTCCACACGGATGTCCTTCATGGGAGTGCCGGCTTCCAGGCCCATGTACTGGAGTGCGCGCTCGGCGGCGGCCTTGGCGTTCTCGTCACCGAAATCTTCCGGGGAGGGAACCTTCGCTGAAAGGGAGACGCCCTGGCCGGGGTTGGTACCCCAGGTCACGAATGGCTCCAGTGTGTCCGCGTCCAGGTCCACCTCAACATCAAAGGTGGCGTCGGCGTCGGTGTGGAGCGTGTTCCAATACTCGACGGCTGCATCCCAATCAGCGCCTTCGGGCGCATGCGGGCGGCCCTGCATGTAGTCGTACGTGGTCTGGTCCGGAGCCACCATACCGGCGCGGGCACCGGCTTCGATGGACATGTTGCAGATGGTCATGCGGGCATCCATGGACAGCGCCCGAATGGCGGAGCCACGGTATTCGAGCACGTACCCCTGGCCACCACCGGTGCCGATCTTGGCGATGACGGCAAGGATGATGTCCTTGGCCGTGACCCCGGGACGCAGGGTGCCTTCAACGTTGATGGCCATGGTCTTGAACGGCTTCAAGGACAGTGTCTGCGTGGCCATGACGTGCTCCACCTCGGAGGTGCCAATACCCATGGCCAGCGCACCAAAGGCGCCGTGGGTAGAGGTGTGGGAATCGCCACATACCACCGTCATGCCCGGCTGGGTCAGTCCCAGCTGCGGGCCCACGACGTGCACAATGCCCTGTTCCTTGTCACCCAGGGAGTGGAGGCGGACGCCGAATTCCTTGCAGTTGGCGCGCAGGGTTTCAATCTGGGTGCGGCTGGTCAGATCGGCAATGGGCTTATCGATATCCAGCGTGGGAGTGTTGTGGTCCTCAGTGGCAATGGTGAGGTCAACGCGGCGTAAGGGCCGGCCTGCCAGCCGGAGGCCTTCAAATGCCTGCGGGGACGTCACTTCATGGACGAGGTGCAGGTCGATGAAGAGAAGGTCGGGCTGGGCATTGGCTCCTTCGCCCTCGCCTTTGCGCACGACGTGCGCATCCCAGACTTTCTCGGCCAGTGTCTTTCCCACGGCCTTGCTCCCTTCACTGCGGTTGGATGGAGGCCATCCACTTGAACTGTTCTTCATCTACTGAAGCAGCAGGCTCGTGAAATAGGCCAGTGAAACAACTTGCATCTCAGATAATGAGACGGCAATATCATTACATGGACAATTCTAGTGGAGTCGGTGTCATTGATAAAGCGGCCCAGGTACTCGATGCACTCGAGGCCGGGCCCACGACACTCGCGCAACTTGTAGCGGCCACGGGCCTTGCCCGTCCCACGGTTCACCGGCTCGCGCTGGCACTGGTTCATCACCGGCTGGTGAGCCGCGACATCCAGGGACGTTTTGTCCTCGGCAGCCGTCTGGTGGAGCTCGCATCCGCCGCCGGTGAAGACCGCCTCATCGCCTCGGCAGGCCCGGTCCTCATCCAGCTGCGTGACGCAACCGGTGAAAGCGCCCAGATCTTCCGCCGGCAGGGCGACTGGCGTGTTTGCGTGGCCTCGGCAGAACGCCCCATCGGCCTGCGCGACACCATTCCGGTAGGCACCCAACTCTCCATGAAGGCCGGCTCCGCCGCCCAGGTACTGCTGGCCTGGGAAGATCACGACCGCCTCCTGGAGGGGCTGCAGAACGCCCGCTTTACGCCCACCGTCCTGGCAGGAGTACGACGCCGGGGCTGGGGTCAGAGCCTCGGCGAACGCGAGCCTGGGGTCGCCTCGGTTTCCGCTCCCGTTCGAGGCCCGTCCGGCAGGGTCATCGCGGCCGTGTCCATTTCAGGTCCGATCGAGCGCCTCACCCGCCAGCCGGGCCGACTGCATGCCGAAGTGGTCTGTAACGCCGCCCGGGTGCTGACCGAGGCCCTCCGAAAGAACAACGACTAGGTTCACCATGAACAGCTACGCGGTGTTCCTTCGCGGCATTAATGTGGGCGGCATCAACATCAAGATGGCTGACCTCAGGACAGCGCTTAATGACTATCCGTTTGCCAAGGTCAAAACCCTGCTGGCCAGCGGAAACGTTGTGCTGCAGAGTGCTCTCAGCGCCGAGGACGTCAAGGCCCGGTTCGAAGAGTGCCTCCGGAAGACGTTCGGCTACGACGCATGGGTGGTGGTGCTCACGGCCGCCAGGGTTGCCGAACTGGTCCACGCCTGCCCCTACCCTGCCGACGACAAATCCACGCATAGCTACGTCACACTTGCTTCCGATACCGCAATGCTTGACGACCTTTTCGAGGCCGGCGCGGCCCTTGGCGGGGTGGAACAAGTGCGCCTGGGCCCCGAAGCCTCCGCCTGGCTGGCACCGGCAGGCGGAACCTTGGACAGCCCGTTCAGCAAGCTCTCCGCCAAGGCACGCTACAAAGCCAGCACCACTACCAGGAACCTTCGCACGCTCATCAAAGTCCGGGACGCCGCAGCAGCACTCTAGGCCGAACGTGCCGCTTTCAACGCCGCATTGAAGGCCTTCAAGCGCGTGATCTCCACGTCGACAGGCTCCACAATGCGCTGCTCGGCAACACGTGCCACTGCGGACTTCAAACGTTTCGCTGCCCCTGATGCCCGCGCCCTCGCAGCCCAACCGCCTACGATGCGGCCAGCAATGGCCAGCACAATGCCCAGCAGTACTCCCCCGGCCACCATCAATGTCGGCCAGGGCCAGCCCTCCGTCCGTGGCACCTCCGGCACAGGCATCTGGAAGTACCCAAGGGCAGCCAGGACGCCGAGCCAGCCCAGCCCGCCAACGGCGAGGAGTAGTGCCAGCCATTGGAGGGTATTGAACAGCACCCACCATAAGGGACGCTTCATCGCTTTCAGGTCCGTTCCGGCAATGGCCTGATCCAAAGCATCAGACAGTTGTTCCCTGCCATCACGTGCCACACTCCGAATGGCTGCCCGCCAGGGTCCCGGCGCTCCGGTGGATGCCTCGTCCACAAAATCCCGGACAGCCGCATCCGTCCGCGCGCGCTCCGGTGCGCCGGCAGGCGGTAATGAGGTCCGGCTGAGCTCAGGCCTGGTATCCGGCTTGCCCAGGTTCAGTCGCCGAAGCGGGTCCGGTCGAAAGCGCAACAGCCACCGGGTCACAGGCCAACCCGTCCTGCGGGCCGATTCCCTCCGGAACGACCGCTGCACGGCGTCCACCACGACAGGTACGTTGGCCGCCGTCGCCAGTTCAGATGCGAGCCGGGATTTTGCCCGTCCGTTGATGCCCCGGGCTTCACCTTCGCCGGAGGCACGAGCGAGTTCCGCGGCGGCCTTGGCTACATCGGCTGCAAGGCGCTGGGTTGTTGCCTCCCGCTGTACTACGACGTTCCTGATGGCCCCGCGGACGGCCGGGACGCCGTCGCCAGTTACGGCCGACGCGCCCAGAACGCGGACCTTTCCCAGTCCATCACGCTGAAGGATTCCCTCCAGTGACTCCATGACGGCGGAGGCGTCGGCGGCGCTGAGCTTGTCCACCTGGTTCAGGACAACCAAGGTAACGGCGCCGTGGGAGGCCATGGGCCGAAGGAAGTCATTGTGCACGGCGGCGTCGGCGTACTTTTGCGGATCCAGGACCCAAACCAGGACATCCACCATGCCAACCATGCGTTCGGTGATCTCACGGTTTTCCACCCGGGTGGAGTCGAAGTCGGGCAGGTCCAGGAGCACCAGGCCAGTGCCCTCATCAGCCAACCCCGGAACCGGCGGCAGTGTGTGGCGTTCCTTGACGTCCAACCAATCGAGCAGCGGCCCGCTGCCGTCTTCACCCCAGATTCCTGCCAACGGCGCGGATGTCGTGGGTCGTCGGGCCGTCGCGGTGGCGAGCCCGCTTCCAGACACGGCGTTGAACAAGGACGATTTTCCGCTGCCGGTTGCACCGAAAAAGCCCACCACAGTGTGTCCGGCGGACAATGACCGCCGCGCCGTTGCCCGATCCAGGACGTCATAGACAGACTGCAGGTCCGCGTCCGGGAGCACGCCTTCGGCGAGTTCGCGGGCTGTGTTCAGCGATTCGAGGCGGCGCTGCAACTGGGAAGATTCACGGACCTGGCTGTGGCGGCTCATGCGGCTCCCGCCAGGCGGCCGAGTGCCTTGGCGTGCCGGGCCAGGTCATTACCGGAGCTTGGATGGGCGGCCTCAAGCCTGTTCAGGAACCGCTGTTTCTCATCGTCCAGAAGCCTTTGGCACTGCGTGTGCAGGTCATCCCGTGCCTGTTGGGCAAGGCGCCGCACCGCGTCCTCGCCGAACACTGCCTCCAACAGCTTCTGGCCAACCACAGCCGTTCCACCTGCGATGCCGATCTCCAAACCACTCAGGCCGGCCGTCATGGAGAACACCACCACCATCAGCGCTGCGCCAAGCCCGTTGACGCCAAAGGACAACCACCGGGCTTGGGTTCGCTTTCCTTGGCCCTGTGTACGGATCATCTCCATCAGACCCACCTGCCAGGACCGGATCGCAGCAGCAGCCTTTGCATCAAAGTCGTCGCTGGTTCCGGACAGGTCATGGGCGCCGAGGAGTTGTCGGCCTGCGGGGTCCGAACGCCATCGCCTGTCCACGTTCTCTGCTGCGTTGGCAGCTTCATCCAGGATGACGGCCTGCAGCCCGGTTTCGATGGCGGTCTCAACCTTCACCGCCGGGGCGGGTTCGCCGCGGAAGAAAGCCCCCACACGGTCCCGGAAGCGGCCAATGTTCTGCTCGACAGCCCTAAAGAACTCGCCGGTGCCTACGAAATCCTGCCACCTGGCCAGCACTTCCCCGCGCAGCAATGCTCCATCCTTGGTCGCATCAAGAATGCGCAAAAGTGCCTGCTCATACTCCGCGGTGCACACTGTCTGGAGTTCATGCGCAGCGGCATCCTGTTCCGCGGCAGCGTTGGCAATTCCTTCCAAACGGACGCTGACTGCCTTGACGGCACCGTTGAATGTCCTGCGGGCCACGTCCGCCCTTCCCGCCGCATTGGCGGCGAGGGCGGCCAACCACTGCCCCAGTGGCGCCACCGATTCCGTGGGGAGCATCCCGAGCCCGTCCAGGTCGCTTTCCGGAACGACGAAGAGCTTCGCTGCCCCGAGCCCCTGCCGGTCAAGCATTGACTGAAGGTCGGCCTTGACTTCGTCTTCAGCGGCAGCCGGCACCCGGTCCAGCACCACGGCTACGGTGATATCCCGCGAAGCCGCGTCCAGGAGCAGGCGCCAGGGTACGGCGTCGGCGTAGCGGTTCGCTGTGGTGACGAAAACCCAGAGGTCAGCGGCAGCAAGCAGCTGTCCAGCCAGCCTGCGGTTGTCATCGGAAATCGAGTCGACGTCAGGCGCGTCCAGGAGGGCGATTCCCTGGGGCACCGCAGCATGGGCGACCAGCACCAACGACGTGATGGCCTGCGCATCGGGGGCGGCACCTGCCTGGTTTGCCGGCAAAGGACTCGTTGAGACAGTGCCCTTGATGCGGTCCAGGCTCGGAAGAATCCTGTGGCCTTCAAACCACCCCGCATCCCCGGGATGGTGGAGCAAGATGGGCTGGCGCGTGGTTGGCCTGATGGCGCCCGCCCGGGTCACCGGGTAACCCACCAGCGCGTTGACCAACGTGGATTTGCCCGCACCCGTTGAACCTCCGACGACGGCCAACAGCGGAGCCTCCAGGCTTCTGTAGCGGGGAATCACGTAGTCGTCGAGCTGCGCAAGGGACTCGCGAATCCATTGGCGGGCTTCCTCGGCTTCCGGCACGGCGAGCGGAAGGGTGGTGGCCGCCAGTTCAGCACGGGCCGACTCCAAAGTTTCGACGGCGGCCGCCGCACCTTGGGCTACGGATTGGTGCCGGCTCGATGCCGGGTCTTGGTTTGCGGTCACAGCATCATCATGCCAGCCGGATCCACCTTGCAAGCGCGAGGCTGGCACAGCAGGTGGAAAACGGGCAAAAAGAAATCCCCCGGAACGTGAGTTCCGGGGGATTCGGTGGTGACCCCAGCGGGATTCGAACCCGCGTTACCGCCGTGAGAGGGCGGCGTACTAGGCCGCTATACGATGGGGCCTTGCACTTTTTATCACCGTTTCCGGCGATCAAGCTGAATGAGTATTTCATACTTTCAGCCTCGCTCCAAATCGCTTCAGCGGCTTGGAGGTTCCGAATTTCCAGCGTGTTGACGCGGATTTTCAGAGCTGGGATACCAGGACTCGAACCTAGAATGACGGTACCAGAAACCGTAGTGTTGCCAATTACACCATATCCCAAAGTGACTTTCGGACCGGAGTTCCGCGCTTCGGTTTCCCTGAGCTTTTCCCTCCGTGCCCCTCAGCACGAGTAATGACTCTACCGGAGTCTTGCCACCTGCACAAATCGAGAAGCCGTTACCTGCATCACATGAATCTCACGCCGCAGTAGGGGCTTTAGCGAGCAGCCGCGACAGTGAGTCCACCTGGCGTCCTGTGAACTCTTCCACCACTTCCCCGGTCCTGTTGAGCCAGACGCCAATGAGTCCGGCCGCCGTCGCACCATCGGCGTCGAGCAGCCTGTTGTCACCGACGTAGAGGGTCTCCTCCGCGGCGGTACCCAGCAGGCGGACACCCTCAAGGTAGATGGCAGGCTCCGGCTTGGCCGCGCCCACAGTGTCTGTGCCCACGAGGACCTTGATCCTGGAAAGGCCCGCACCGTCCAGCTTGGCGCGCTGGTAGTCATGAACGTTGTTGCTGACGGCTCCATAGGGAATGCCGGCGGCATCGAGTGCGTCCAGGACCTGTTCGACGTCGTCGAAAGCCCTCACGTACGCCGTCTGGCGTTGGTGGTACTCGCTCACCCACGCCTGTGATTCGTCACCATCGCCAAGCTCCACGCCAAAATGGCCAAGGGCAGCCCGGCCGCGAAGCAGTCGCTGCTCGTTGAAGGTCAGCTCGCCAGCCAGGTAACGGTCGTAGAAGTGCGTGGTTTCGTGGGTGAAAATGCGCCCGAACTTCACCCACCCGGCCTGGTCGAGGCCGGGCAGGAGATGTTCACTGACATCACGCAACGCTGTCGTCATGGCGTACTCAAGGTCCACCAAGGTGTCGTCGATGTCGAAGAGGACACCGCGGATGGTGCCGAATGAGCTTGCAATAGCCATGACGTGGCTGCTCTTAGCCGCGGAACGCGCGAACGCGGCCCAGGGACGAGTCCTTACCCAGGATCACCATGGACTCAAACAACGGCGGGGAAATGCGGCGGCCCGAGATGGCGGTGCGGACAGGCCCGAACGCTGCACGCGGCTTGATGCCCAGGTCCTCGACCAGCGCCTGCTTCAGGGCGCTCTGGATGTTCTCGGCCGTCCATTCTTCGATGGGCTCCAGGGCCGCCAGGGCAGCGTCAAGGACTTCCTCAAGGTTGGCCGGCAGGCCCTTACGCGCGTCATCGGCAACGTCGATCGCGTCGTCGGCCTTGAACAGGAAGGCCAGCATCTCGGGAGCCTCGCCCAGAAGGGTGATGCGTTCCTGGACCAGCGGGGCTGCCTCTGCGAGGATCTCTTCCTGCCGCGGAGTGAGGATCTCACCTACGAAACCTGCTGTACGAAGGTACGGGACCAACCGCTCTTTGAAGTCTTCCGGCGCGAGCATCCGGACGTGGGTTCCATTGATGGCTTCGGCCTTCTTGATGTCGAAGCGGGCAGGGTTGCCCAGGACATCGTGGATGTCGAAGTTCGCCACGAGCTGCTCCACCGTGAAGATGTCCTCATCCGCGCTCAGGGACCAGCCCAGCAGCGAGAGGTAATTGAGCAGGCCCTCGGGAATGAACCCACGTTCGCGGTGCAGGAACAGGCTGGACTCCGGGTCACGCTTGGAAAGCTTCTTGTTGCCCTGGCCCATGACATACGGCAGGTGGCCGAACTCCGGCATGTACTCGGCCACACCGATGGCGTAGAGCGCGCGGTACAGTGCGATCTGGCGCGGGGTGGAGCTCAGCAGGTCCTCGCCGCGCAGGACGTGGGTGATACCCATCAACGCGTCATCCACCGGGTTCACCAGGGTGTAGAGCGGGGCACCGTTTGCGCGGACCACGGCAAAGTCGGGGACGGAGCCGGCTTTGAAGGTGATCTCGCCGCGGACGAGGTCGTTGAACGTGAGGTCCTCGTCCGGCATGCGCAGACGCAGGACGGCCTCGCGGCCTTCGGCCTTGAACTGTGCCAGCAGCTCCTCCGTCAGGTGGCGGTCGAAGCCGTCGTAGCCCAGCTTCGGGTCGCGGCCGGCAGCCTTGTGGCGGGCTTCGATCTCATCAGGCGTGGAGTAGGACTCGTAAACGTGTCCTCCGGCCTTGAGCTTGGCGATGACGTCCTGGTAGATGTCGCCCCGCTGCGACTGGCGGTAAGGCTCGTGCGGTCCGCCAACCTCCACGCCCTCATCCCAGTTGATGCCGAGCCACTTGAGCGCATCCAGAAGCTGGTGGTAGCTCTCCTCGCTGTCACGGGCAGAGTCCGTGTCCTCGATGCGGAAGATCAACTTTCCACCGGTGTGGCGCGCATAGGCCCAGTTGAACAGGGCGGTGCGGATCAGGCCAACGTGCGGTGTTCCCGTCGGTGACGGGCAAAAACGGACGCGGACCGGAGTCTCGGCGTTAACGGCAGGGATGGCGCTGGGGGCAGCGTTCGACGCAGAAGCAGTAGTCATAGTGGTTCCAACTTTACCGCTTGGCGTAGCTTGGGTTTCCCGGTCGAAAGTGCTCGACGGCGGCACTTACCTTTCGTGTGAAAGGCGCGTGCCGCCGTCGGCGTTTGGCATTTTGAGGTTTAGCCGGGAGCCTAGCGGCGAACCACCGGGTTGGAGAGGCGGCCGATGCCCTCAATCTCCACTTCGAAGCGGTCGCCCTCGCTGACCAGGCCAACACCGGCCGGGGTGCCGGTCATGATGACGTCACCCGGAAGGAGGGTGAAGGCATGCGAAACGATCGAGACGAGTTCGCGTACGCCTCGGATCATCTGGTTGGTGCTGCCGTCCTGGCGGAGTTCACCGTTGAGGCGGCCTTGGATGGAGAGGTCCTCGTGGTCGAGTTCGGTTTCGATCCACGGACCCAGCGGCGCAGAGGTGTCGAAGCCCTTGGCACGGGCCCATTGAAGGTCCGTTTTCTGCACATCGCGGGCAGTGAGGTCATTGCCACAGGTATAGCCGAAGATGACGTCGTCCGCCCGTTCTTCGGGGACGTCCTTGCAGATGCGGCCAATGACCACGCACAGCTCGGCTTCGAAGGAGACTTCCTCCGAGAACTCGGGAAGGATGATGGGGTCGTTCGGCCCGATCACCGAAGTATTGGGCTTCAGGAACAACAACGGCTGCTGGGGAACTTCATTTCCCAGTTCCGCTGCGTGCTCGGCGAAGTTCCGGCCGACACCAATCACCTTGCTGCGGGGAATGATGGGCGCCAGGAGCCGCACGTCCTCGAGCTTGTGCTTCACATGGGTACGTTCGACGCCGTTGAAGAACGGGTCACCATTGATGACAGTGATTTCCTCACTGCCGGGCTCACCTTCGACAACGCCGTAAAGGGGATCAGAATCAACTACAAACCGGGCGATACGCATGGGCTCAAGCCTACCGTCCGGGCTTAGCTCCGGAGGTAATCCACTTGGGCCGCAACCGAAGTCTCAGCGGCCCACCTGACGGAGGGGTCGACGTCGGGATAGACGGCATCGGTGACCGCAGGGATCGAGGCGTCCGCGCCCAACTGGTTCAGTGCCGCCCTGATTTGATCAAGCCGTTGTTCCCGGTGTTCGCGGTATTCACGGCATTTCGCGTCCAGGGCTGGAAGCACGGGTCCATGGGCTGGGAGGAGCGTTGCGGGGCCGAGCGCTTCCAAGCGGTCCAAGCTGGCAAGGTAGTCGCCCAGCCTGCCGTCCGGGTAGTCCAGCACCGTGGTGCCGCGGCCCAGGATGGTGTCCCCCGTCAGTACTGAGCCATGGGGACCGTCGGCGGGGAGATGGAAGCACACTGAGTCGGAGGTGTGGCCCGGGGTTGCCACGACGCGGATTTCGATGCCGCCTGCGTTCAGGACTTCGCCATCGTGGAGGGGCTCGCCGCCATGGCAGTGTTCCGGGGATACAGCCCGGACCGGGGCTCCCGTTAGTTCGTGGAAGCGCGCGGAGGCTTCCGTGTGGTCTGCGTGCCGGTGCGTGATGAGCACGACGTCCACTGCGCCGGCCGCCGCCAACTCCGCCAGGTGCTGTTCGTCTTCCGGACCCGGGTCAACTACAGCCACGTGGCCCGATCCCGGGGCTCCGATGACGTAGGAATTGGTGCCGTCCAGGCTCATCGGTCCTGGGTTCGGGGCCAAACGGAAGCGGGTGAGGTCACTGCTGCGCTGCAGGGAAGAGTCGTTGGAGGTCGCTATTGATTCAGAAGTCACTGTCCCATCTTGGCACCGATGCGATGCTCTCTCACCAATCACCCCCATCCAGCCATCCCCCTCTCAGCAACCACCCTCAAAAGGCCCGACGCCGTCACCCGGCTGTAGTGCCGCCGTCGCCGATTAGAGCGCCTCCGACAGGAGGTGAGAGAGCGGTCACAAGAAAGCCGCGAGAGGTGAGAGCGCATCCCGACGCAGAACGGCGGCCCTTCCGCTTGCCACCAAGGGAAAGGACCGCCGTCGTGCGTTTCGGTTGTGGCAGGAAATACTGAGACTTAGACCAGGCGCGTCAGCCAGCCGTGTCGGTCCTCGACGGTTCCGGTCTGGATGCCCAGGAGCTGCTCGCGGATAGCCATGGTGGTCTCGCCCGCCTTGGCGTCTTCGGAGCCGATGAATTCCGTTGCGTCCTTGAGGACACCGATCGGTGTGATCACAGCCGCGGTGCCGCAAGCGAAGACCTCGGTGATCTCGCCGGAGGCAACGCCATCACGCCACTCATCAAGGGTGATCTTGCGCTCGGTGACTTCGCGGCCCATGTCCTTGGCCACCTGGATGACGGACATCCGGGTAACGCCTTCCAGGATGGTGCCGCTGAGCGCGGGAGTGACAAGCGAGCCGTCCTTCATGACGAAGAAGACGTTCATGCCGCCGAGTTCTTCCACGGCGTCGTCGTTGAAGTGGTCCAGGAACAAGACCTGCTTGCAACCGTTCGCTTCGGCTTCCTGCTGTGCGATCAAGGAGGCTGCGTAGTTGCCACCGCACTTCGCTGCGCCCGTACCGCCGCGGCCCGCGCGTGCGTATTCACGGGAGATCCAGATGGAGACCGGCTTGAGTTCGCCGCCGAAGTAGTTGCCGGCGGGAGAAGCGATGACGCGGAAGGATACTTCGCGGGCGGCACGCACACCCAGGAACGCCTCGGTAGCGATCATGAACGGACGCAGGTAAAGGGCTTCGCCGTCGCCGGAAGGAACCCATCCCTTGTCAGCCTGCACGAGTTCGCGGATGGCGCCGAGGAAGTACTCCTCCGGAAGTTCCGGAAGGGCAAGGCGGCGGGCCGACTTGTTCAGGCGCGCAGCGTTGGCTTCGGGGCGGAACGTCCAGACGGAGCCGTCAGCGTGGCGGTAGGCCTTGAGGCCCTCGAAGATTTCCTGGCCGTAATGCAGGACAGCAGCCGAGGGGTCCAGGGAAATGGGTCCGTAAGGCTCGATCCGGGCATTCTGCCAACCGCCATTGCCATCGGCGTCAACTTTGTAGTCGACGACGGCGGTGTGGTCGGTGAAGTAGTCGCCGAAGCCTGGGTTCGCCAGGACGGCTGCACGCTCCTCAGCAGATTTCGGTGTTTCCGAAAGCTGCTGGCTGAATTCGACGCCATGGGCAGTCTGAGTCATGTTTCCTCCACAGTCAGCTACCTGGCAGGGTGAACCGGGTCCCAAAGGGTGTGGTTCAGCGATGGACCAGGGAAGCAGGTAAATAATTCAAGACAAGCTTACGCCTGAGAATTGGGCCTAAAGTGCGGCCGCGATAGCGTCGCCAATGGCAGCTGTGCTGCGTGGCTCGCCGGTGCGGCTCTCGACGTCGGCGATCACTGCCGCCTCGATCTTGCGGGCCGCCGTGGTGTAGCCAAGGTGGTCCAGGAGAAGCACTGCGGAGAGGATGGCCGCGGTGGGATCGGCTTTCTGCTGACCGGCGATGTCCGGAGCGGAGCCGTGGACGGGTTCAAACATGGACGGCGCTGTGCGGTCCATGTTGATATTGCCCGATGCCGCCAGGCCGATGCCACCGGTAATGGCAGCAGCGAGGTCGGTAAGGATGTCGCCGAACAGGTTGTCGGTGACGATGACATCAAAGCGGGAGGGGTCGGTCACCATGAAAATGGTGGCAGCATCGATGTGCAGGTAATCGTGGGTGACCTCGGGGAATTCCTGGGCCACGGCCTCGACGGTCCGCTTCCACAGGTGCCCGGCGTAAACCAGGACATTGTGCTTATGGACGAGTGTGACGTGCTTGCGCGGACGCTCGCTGGCGCGGCGGAACGCATCGCGCACCACGCGCTCAACGCCATGGGCGGTATTGAGCGAAACCTCGGTTGCGACCTCGTGCGGGGTGCCGCCACGCAGCGTGCCGCCGTTGCCGACATAAGGACCCTCGGTACCTTCGCGGACCACGATGAAGTCGATGGTGCCGGGGTTCGCCAAAGGGCTGCCGACTGTTCCGTACAGACGGGACGGGCGCAGGTTCACGTAGTGGTCCAGGCTGAAGCGGAGCTTGAGCAGCATCTCGCGTTCGATGATGCCGGAGGGGATTCGCGTATCGCCGGGGGCCGCACCCACTGCGCCGAAAAGAATGGCGTCGCGCGTGCGCAGGTCCGCCAGGACCTCGTCCGGAAGGGTCTCGCCGGTCTCCAACCAGTGCTGGGCACCGAGCTTGTAGTTGGTCAGCTCAAGGGCGACGCCCTCCACGGCGACAGCCTTTTCGAGGACCTTGACGGCTTCGGCGATGACCTCTGGGCCAATGCCGTCGCCAGGGATGACAGCGAGATTGATGGACGTTGCACTCATAGCTCTATCTAGCCAAGCAATCCACATGCTGGTCAAAATCGTCTCATTCTGCGAACACGCAACAGCGCGAAGTCAGACCACGGCATGATGTCCGGGCAGGGAACAAGCGCATAGAGTCTAAGCGTGGATAGAAGGCACGCAGTTTACGAATGGTTCCGCATCAACCGCTTCACAGTGGATATGACGGCCACCTCGCTGCTGATACTCCTTTTCGGTCCGGTCTACCTGCTCGCCTCCCGGCCCGGGCTCTTTGTCCTTTCGTGCAGCCTCCTGCTTCCGCTGGCCTGGCGGCGGACGCGCCCGGCTGTGGCGGCCGGCGTCGTCATTCTTGTATGCCTTATTCAGTGGGCAGTAGGCGCCGAACCGGTGGCGGGCCAGATCGCAGTCCCGCTTGTCATCTATGCAACCGCAGCCTACGGGCCGGCCTGGGCGAGCCGCACGGTGCTGGTGGCCGGCATGCTGGGTGGCATCATGCTGACTACTCGCGAATACTCCAGTACTGCCGAGTCGGGGATCATGGGGCTCACCATCGGAGCGCTCTACACGGTCCTGATTTGGATGCTGGTCCTGGTGAGCTGGACCCTGGGCGATCTGACCCGGGTACGCCGGCTCCAACTTCAGGCCCTCGAGGACCGGACACGGCGGATGGAAGTGGAACAGGTCCAGGAGCGGAAACTGGCCGCCGCCGACGAACGCTCCCAT
Organism: Paenarthrobacter sp. A20; assembly: GCF_024168825.1. Lineage (NCBI taxonomy): Bacteria > Bacillati > Actinomycetota > Actinomycetes > Micrococcales > Micrococcaceae > Paenarthrobacter > Paenarthrobacter sp. A20. The sequence continues at coordinate 4,053,161 of NZ_JALJWH010000001.1, forward strand.
ATCGCCCGGGAAATGCACGACATCGTGGCCCACTCACTCTCAGTGATCATCACCCAGGCGGACGGCGCCCGTTATGCAGCCGCCGCGAAGCCCGAGCTCGCTACCGAAGCGCTGGCAACCATTGCCGCGACAGGCAGGGACTCGCTGGGTGAGATGCGACGGCTCCTGGGGGTCCTCCGCTCCGATGACGACTCCCCCACGCGCCCGCAACCCCGGCTGTCCGACCTGGACGAACTGCTCCTCGGCTTCCGAGCCGCTACCTTGCAGGTGGCTTTCGAACAGAGTGGTGTCCCCCGCCGGGCCCTCCCCGCTGGCGCGGAACTCACTGCCTACCGGATCATCCAGGAAGCCCTCACCAACGTCATGAAGCATGCTGGACCAAGGGCGACGGCGGGCGTCACCCTGACATGGCAGGCACGTGGACTTCAACTGGATATCGTCGACGACGGCCGCGGCGCCGCTGCGGATCCGCCAGCAGCCGGTGGCGGCAACGGTTTGCGGGGAATGGGAGAGCGGGTCTCCCTCTACGATGGTTCCTTGACCGCAGGTCCGGAACAGGGCGGCGGTTTCCGTGTGTCCGCTTTTATCCCCTACTCGGAGGCCTAAGCCATGCCAGAAGTTCCTGCGCCCATCAGGGTCGCACTCGTTGATGACCAGCATTTGGTCCGTTCGGGCTTTGGCATGCTGATCAATTCACAGCCCGACCTTGAAGTGGTCGCCGAGGCGGGAAACGGGATCGAGGCTGTCCAGGCCCTTGCCGCCACCGCTGCCGATGTGGTCCTAATGGATGTTCGTATGCCCGGGATGGATGGCATCGAGGCAACCCGCCGCATCCTGGAACAGGCAGCGGCGCAACCTTCTGGATCCCAACGCGCGGACATCAAAATCGTCGTCCTGACCACGTTCGATCTCGATGAGTACGCCCTGGCTGCTATCCAGGCCGGCGCCAGCGGATTCCTCCTGAAGGATGCGCCACCCGAAGAACTCCTTGAAGCAATCCGGACCGTTTACCGTGGGGACGCCGTGATCGCTCCCTCCACCACCCGGCGTTTGCTTGACCATGTGGCGCCGCTGCTGCGGACGCAGACCCCTGAACAGAGCGAGCACGCCGCTGCCGTAGAGCGGCTGACGACCCGCGAGCGTGAAGTGTTCCAACTGATCGCGCAGGGACAGTCGAATCCCGAGATTGCGGCGGGCCTTTTCCTATCCGAGGCAACAGTGAAGACCCATGTGGGCCACATCCTGGCCAAGCTTGGCGCCCGGGACCGTGTGCAGGTAGTGGTGATTGCGTACGAGACAGGGATTGTGGCGCCGGGGATCTGAGAGCTCAGACCACGGTATGAGCACCCCTGCCAGATAATGGACCCCAGGCCCGATCCCGGTGTGACGCACCAAAACATAGCGTGGAACCATGACAACATTCACGCCTCTCCCCCATCCGTCAGGAACCGACCACCCCACGGGATCGGACGCCGACCAGGCGCGTCCCGCCGTCGAGGCCTTCACCCTGTCCAAGAGTTACGGACGGGCCGATACCCGCGTGACGGCCCTGAACGAAGTGTCGGTGAGCTTCGATGCCGGGAAGTTCACCGCGATCATGGGGCCCTCCGGTTCGGGAAAGTCCACCCTGATGCATTGCCTCGCCGGGCTTGATACCGCGGATTCCGGACGGATTGTGCTGGGCGGCACGGATTTGACGGGGCTGAACGATCGCCAGCTCACCGCCCTTCGCCGGGAGCGGATCGGCTTCGTCTTCCAGGCGTTCAACTTGGTGCCCACCTTGACGGCCGAGCAGAACATCACGCTTCCGCTTGCCTTGGCGGGAACCACCGCCGACGCCGGATGGCTGGATACCGTTGTCAGTACCCTCGGCCTGAAGGACCGCCTGAAGCACCGACCCCATGAGCTTTCCGGGGGTCAGCAGCAGCGCGTGGCCGTAGCCCGCGCGCTGCTGACGCGTCCCGACGTCGTGTTTGGCGATGAGCCCACCGGCAACCTCGATTCCAAGGCCGGCGGCGAAGTCCTTGCGCTGCTCCGTCGAAGCAGCCAGGAAATGGGCCAAACCATCATCATGGTCACCCACGATCCCGTGGCCGCCAGCTACGCCGACCGCGTGGTGTTGATGAGCGACGGCGGCCTGGTGGGCGAGATTCACGATCCCACGGCAGATTCCGTCCTGGCCGCCCTCGGCAAGCTGGGGGCCTGAGGCATGTTGCGTGTTGCCCTTTCCCAAGTGACGACGCATTTCCGGCGGTTCGTCGCCATCGGACTGGCTGTGATGCTGTCCGTGATGTTCCTCTCCGCCACGCTGATGGTGGGTGCAAGCACGAATGCGTCCCTGGGCGCCAGCATAGGAGAGGCCTATCGCAACGCTGACCTCGTTGCTACGTCAAAGAACGGTGAAGCGTTCACCCAGGCCGCAGTGGATGCAGCCGTGTCCTCCCCCGCAGTGGATGATAGCTACGCCGAACGTTCCACTTATGTCACGTTCGAGGCCGGCGGCGGCGAGCAATACGGGCGGCTGCGAAATGCAGCCCCCGCGTCGCTTGAAGGCGCGGTCCTGTCGTCCGGATCCATGCCGGTCAAGGCTTCGGAGGCTGTTATTGACGTCAAGACGGCTGAACATCTGGGCCTCGCCGTTGGGAGCACACTCGAGCTGCACGGGCCCGGACCTGTCAAGAATGCCACAGTGACCATCACGGGCCTGACCCAGGCCACGAATGACCCCTTCTCGTCATCGGCGGCGCAGTTGGTAGCGTCCGAATCGGTCCTCAACGCGGTCCAGGATGCCGGGGCCGGGTTCACCGGGGTGCAGTTCTCGCTCAAGTCCGGGGAGGATGTCGCCGCCGCCAAGGAGTACATCACCCATCGAATGGAAGCTGCGGGGGCCGTTGAGCCCGTGCTGGAAACGGCACAGGAGAAGGTTACGTCCACGGTGGCCATGCTCAGCGCAGGACAGGACCAACTGACCGTGGTGCTGCTTGCGTTCGCCGGCGTAGCCATCCTTGTCTCGACGTTGGTGGTGGCCAATACTTTCTCCGTGCTGGTGGCCCAACGGACCAGGGAGCTGGCACTCCTGCGGTGCCTCGGCGCCGGCCGGGCACAGATCCGCGGATCAGTCATGCTTGAGGCCCTGGTGGTCGGCTTCCTTTCCTCGGTGCTGGGCGTCCTTGCCGCGACCGGCCTGATGACCGGGTTGATTGCATGGGCAAGGTCCCAGCCTGAGCAGGCCTTCGCGACGTTGGCTGTACCGCCGTCGGCTATTGTTGCCGGCCTTGTTGCCGGAACATTGTTGACCGTAGTCGCTGCGCTGGTGCCCGCCAAGGCGGCCACCGCCGTCGCACCCCTTGCCGCCTTGCGGCCCAGCGATGACGCCTCCGTCCGGAACAAACGCGGCAAGGTCCGGCTGGTCCTGGGCCTGGTGGCCTTGGCCGGAGGAACCGCGCTGCTGGTGTACGGCAGCGTGAACGTGTCACTGGGGGTGGCACTGCTGGGTGGTGCCGCCTCGTTCGTAGGGATCCTGCTCTGCTCCACCCTGTTCATCCCCACAGTCGTTGCAGTGGCCGGTCGCCTGGCCGCTCCGGCTGGCGTCCCGGGCAAGCTTGCCGCCGTCAACGCCGCCCGCAACCCCGCTCGGACCTCGGCTACCGCGGCTGCGCTTCTGATCGGCGTCACGCTTGTGTCCCTGATGATGACCGGCGCAGCGACCTCGAGGCAGGCGTTCAACGACACCTTGGCAGAGAACTATCCCGTGGACCTGTCCACGCAGTCAGCAGTGGACGGCCCGGGCGAGCCCAACCAGGCTTTGGAAAGGATCAGGACCCTCGACGGCGTCAGCGCCGCGGTCCTGCTCCAGCCTGTGGGAACACTGAGCGACACCACCACCCCTGACGGCGGCACGACGATCTACGGCCTCTCCGCCGCTGATGCTGCATCCGTGCTCCGCGACAACAACCTGAAGCCGGCCCCGGGCACCGTGTACCTTCCTGAAGATTCTCCGAAGGGGCCCGCCACGATCACGACGGCGGCCGGCAGCGTTTCACTCGACGCGAAGGTTTTGCGGACCCGCCACGTCCCGGCCTTCGTAGAAAGCACCAGCATCTCCGCCGCCCCGTTGCCGGAAACCCCTGCCATGGTGTGGGTGAAACTGGACGATTCTGTGTCCACGGACCGGGTGCAGGCTATCCAGAAGGAAGTCGCAGCAGCCTTGGGCGTTCAGGAGCGTACTGTCAGCGGGGCCGCGATCGAGCGGGTGACGTTCAACAGCATCATTGACGTGCTCCTGCTGGTGGTCACCGGGCTGCTTGGTGTCGCGGTGGTGATCGCGTTGATCGGCGTGGCCAACACGTTATCGCTTTCGGTCCTTGAACGGACCAGGGAGAACTCGCTCCTCAGGGCGCTGGGACTCACCAAGGGCCAGCTGCGCGGAATGCTGGCCATCGAGGCAGTGCTCGTAGCAGGCGTGGCCGCCATCATGGGTGCGGGCATGGGCGTCGTCTACGGATGGCTGGGGGCGCAGGCAACCCTGGGCGGCGTGGCGACAGTTGTGCCCGCCGTGCCGTGGCTGCAGCTGGCGGCGGTCTTTGGGGTGGCCGTGGTGGCCGGACTCCTCGCATCCGTGATCCCGGCCCGACGCGCTGCACGTCTGTCTCCGGTTGAGGGGTTGGCCACCGCGTAGGGCCCGCACGCCCTCCCACCTCATCCGGCTTAAAGAGAAACGCTCGTTACCTTTTTCGTAGCCTGTTTCCTGGTGCAGGATATGGGTGTGCTGGCCTGCTGATCCCGGCATGATTGTGACGCTCTGTCAGTCGATGATCTTGAGAGTGTTGTCACCGGGGTTGGTAGGTGCCGGGAGACCGCTGATAGGGGCAGGACAGTTCGGGAACGTCGTGCGTAACGTGGGTGCCGGGTCCTGACACCGATGGTGGGCCAGTGGAGGTAGTTGACTACGACTGGAGGTGCCAGATGATCACGAACCACGACGGTGTCGAGGTGTTTATTGGGCTGGATGTTGGCAAGGGCGTCCATCATGCCGTTGCCGTGGATCGGGCCGGCAGGAAATTACTGGACCGGGCGCTGCCCAACGATGAAGCCAAAATCCGGGAAATCATCGCCGAACTTGTGGACGCCGGACGTGTGTTGCTGGTCGTTGACCAGCCAGCGACTATCGGCGCGTTGCCGGTAGCGGTTGCCCAGGCCGCCGGGGTGCTGGTCGGCTACCTGCCGGGGCTGGCGATGCGCCGGATCGCGGATCTTCACCCCGGAGAGGCGAAGACCGATGCCCGGGACGCGTTCATCATCGCCGAGGCCGCCAGGACCATGCCGCATGCCCTGCGCTCGGTTCAGTTGGTCGATGAGCAGCTCGCTGAGCTGAGCATGCTTTGCGGGTTCGACGAGGATCTGGCCAAGCAGGCCACGGCGACTTCGAACCGGATCCGTGGGCTGCTCACCCAGATCCACCCAGCTCTGGAAAGGGTGCTGGGACCCTACATGGACCACCCGGCGGTGCATGACCTGCTGCGGACCTGGCCTACCCCTGAAGCGCTCCGTCACGCGGGCCGGCGCCGGATCGGGACCCGGCTGAGCAAACTCGCGCCGCGGATGGGTGAACGTCTTGCCGATGACATCATCGAGGCCTTGGGCCGGCAAACAGTCACTGTCGTAGGAACGAACGCCGCGACCATCGTGCTGCCCCAGCTCGCGGCCATGCTCGCCGGGCTCCACGAAAGCCGCGCCACGGTCCTCACCCAGGTCGAAGCTCTCGTGGAGGCCCACCCTCTTCACCCGGTCCTGATGTCTCTGCCGGCCGTGGGCATCAGGACCGCCGCACGAATCCTCACCGAAGTCGCCGGGAAAGAGTTCCCCACCGCCGGGCACCTGGCCTCTTACGCCGGGCTGGCCCCCGTCACCTGGCGATCCGGGTCCTCCATCCGCGGCGACCATTCCTCAAGAAAAGGCAACAAAGTCCTCAAACGAACCCTGTTCCTCTCCGCATTCGCTGCGCTCCACGACCCACCGTCCCGGGCATACTACGAACGCAAACGAGCCGAAGGAAAACGCCACAACCAAGCACTCATCGCCCTCGCACGACGACGCTGCGACACCCTCTACGCCATGCTCCGCGACGGCACCCTCTACCAACCCCCAACACCCAAAACCGCTTGACGAAAAACATAGGGACACTCTCACTTCCAACGGTCATACGGCCGGGAAGTGAGAGAGCGTTTCGCGTTTGACTGCAGGCAGTGAGAGAGCGCCCTGAGCCTTAAGCTTCGACGGGTTCCTCGTACCTCGGGAAGACCGGCGCGGGGGCCGGCAACTGCGTTCCCGCCACGATCGGAGTCGCGATGGCGGCGAACTGCCGGGCTTCGCCTTCGGACTGGCCCAGGACTCCAAGCAGCTTGGCCGACGACGACGGCATGACCGGCTGGGCGAGGATCGCCACAATCCGGACTACTTCCAACGTGACGTAAAGGACCGTGTTCATGCGCTCGACGTCGGTCTTGCGAAGCACCCATGGCGCCTGATCGGCGAAGTACGCATTCGTGTCACCCAGCACTGTCCAGATGGCCTCAAGGGCACGGCTGAACTCCTGCTTGTCGAACGCGGCACGGGCAGTCGTCAGCAACTCCCCTGCCTGCGCCAGCAATGCCTTGTCTTCTGCCGTGAACTCCCCGGGCACTGGAACTGTTCCCTCGCAGTTCTTCGCCACCATGGACAACGAACGTTGGGCAAGATTGCCGAAGTTGTTGGCCAGGTCCGAGTTCATGCGGCCCACGATGGCTTCATGGTTGTAGTTGCCGTCCGCGCCGAAGGGGACTTCGCGGAGGAAGAAGTAGCGGCACTGGTCCAAACCATACTGGGCAACGAAATCCTGCGGTGCCACCACGTTGCCCAAGGACTTGGACATCTTCACACCGTTGTTGGTGAGGAAGCCGTGGATCATGACGCGCTGGGGCAATTCAAGGCCGGCGCTCATGAGGAACGCGGGCCAGTAGATCGCGTGGAAGCGTGAAATATCCTTGCCAATGACGTGAACGTCGGCCGGCCAGAATTTCTTGAAGGACTCAGACTCAACGTCCGGGTAACCCACGCCCGTCAGGTAGTTGGTCAGGGCGTCAACCCACACATACATGACGTGCTTCTCATCGCCCGGAACCGGAACACCCCAGTCGAAAGTGGTGCGGCTGATGGACAGGTCCTCGAGCCCGCGCTTGACGAAGCTGATGACCTCGTTGAAGCGGGACTGCGGCGCACCGAACTCAGGCTGTTCTTCGTACAGGGCAAGGAGCTTGTCCTGGTAGTTGGAGAGCCGGAAGAAGTAGCTTTCCTCAGCCGTCCAGGTCACCAAGGTGTCCGTCTCCTTGGAGTAACGGAGACCGTCTTCCTTCACTACGGTGTCGTCCTCGACGTAGTACGCCTCGTCACGGACGGAGTACCAGCCCTCGTACTTGGACAGGTAGATGTCGCCGTTGGCTTCCATCTTCTTCCAAATGGCCTGCGAGGCGGCGTAGTGGTCCTGGTCGGTGGTGCGGATAAAGCGGTCGTGTGAGATCCCCAGGTCCTGGCTCATCTGCTTGAACGCAGCCGAGTTGCGGTCCGCGAGTTGCTTGGCAGTGATGCCTTCCTTCTCGGCCGACTGCTGCATCTTGAGTCCGTGCTCGTCCGTCCCGGTCATGAAGAACACTTCATGACCGTCCAGGCGCTTGAAGCGCGCCATCGCATCAGTCGCAATGACCTCGTAGGCGTGGCCGATGTGCGGTACGCCATTGGGGTAGCTGATTGCGGTGGTGATGTAGAACGGGGATTTCTCTGGAGACGTCACTCTAAGAAGTTACCTTTTTTTGGGATGAAATAGCTTTAGTTAAGTTCGGTCAGCGTATCGCTGAGCCGTACCAGCTCGTGGTCGTGGGAGGCCACCAGGACAGCGATGCCATCGCTGGTGGTGTCCTTCAGGATTCCGATGATGCGGTTGGCTGCGGCCCGGTCGAGGCTCGCAGTGGGCTCATCCACTACCAGCACGCGGGTACCAAGGATCAGGGCGCGGGCAATGGCCACACGCTGGCGCTCACCGCCGGAGAGCTGGGCGGGACGGTGACGCATGCGTCGCCCGAGGCCCACCAGGTCCAGGAGGTCCTTGGCCATCTCCGTCCGCTGTTCCACTTCCCCATCCGGCACGGCGGGAAGCAAGACGTTTTCCAGGGCACTCATGCCGTCGATCAAAGCGCCACCCTGGTCCACGTAGCCGATGAGTGCACGGCGACGGTCTGCGATCTCGTCGTCACCCATGGTGTCCAGCGGCAGGCCTTCCCAAAAGACCTTGCCCGACGTCGGAAGCGTCAATCCGGCGCTCACGGTCAGGATGCTGGTCTTTCCGGAGCCGCTTCGGCCGGCGATGCAGTGCATCTCGCCGGCGTGCAGCGTGAGGTTGAAGTCATCGACGACGTCGACTTCCTCAGCACCGCCCTTGTCGCCACCGTAGTGGATGGTGACCCGGCTCAGTTCCAAGGGAGTAGCGTGGTCCGCGGCCTTCACAATGGTGTTGGCGCGGGTTTGCAGCGACTCGTCCGTGGACTCCGGGGTGGCCGTCAGCTCGGGGTTGAGGTTGTCAGTCATTTGACTACTTTCGTTGCAATCGGAATCCAGCAAATTACGGCCAGCAGACCGGCCAGTCCGGCCCAGAGAGCCGCGTAGGGTGCCAGGAGCAGTCCCAGCCCGAGGGCGCCCAGGACACCCAGGGGAAGAGCCACGGTGCCTACCAGTGCGTTTTCAAAGAAGCGGACCTGTCCAAGCATGTCCGGGTTCCAGCCCATGGCCCGCAGGGTACCGAGGTATTCCCGCTTGGCGTGGAGTTCGAAACGCCCGGTGACCAGCGTCAGCAGCAAGCCGACAACCACGCCGAAGATGGCCAGGATGACGCTCGGCAGGGCAATGCTCGCAGCGGCCAGCCCACTCAAGGCACTGGCTCCTGCTGCCCGGGGGATGTCGATCAGCAAGGCGATCAACGCACCCACTGCAGCACCGAACACGCCCACTGCCACTGCCAGCGAAATCGAGTTGAACCTGTTGGTGGTCAGTTGCCTGTTGGCGAATGTCAGCGGCGAGTCCACTGTCACGAGGCGGTCATCGAGCTGCGGTTCCTGATCAATCACCACGCGATGACGCAACTGCTGGGCGGCCAGCAGCGCTGCACCGACGTAGATGACCAGCATGGTCACTGACACGATGACCGTGGCGAGGTTCCAGCTCAGCAGGCTGAGAATGACGCCTGCTGCAGCAAGGGCTGCGGCACCGACGGCAAACTCCTCAAGGACCCAGGATCGGATGCGTTTCTGCGTCCAACCCATCGCCCGGAGAATTCCGGCTTCGCTCCGGCGCTGCCGGATGTAGCTCACTGTGGACGCGCCTGTCAGGAGCGTCGCGCCAAGAAGCGTCAGGAAGAGCAAAGTGATGTTGGTACCGGTCAGGGAACCGGAAACTGCGTCGGCCGCATCCTGGCGGACCCACGACTGCTGGACAGTACCCAGCGGCGACTCCTTGCCGGCGTCGTCCTTGCTGTACCCGGGGACGAAGATGTTGGCGTCTTCACGTGCGGAACCGGCCACGACAGTGGCTTCGAGGCCGAGCTCGCGGATTTGCGTCGCAAGCTTCTCCACCTCCGGCTGCGCCGTCTTCCAGTTGCCGGTGGCGGATGCCTTGACCCGGATGGCGTCAATGACGTCGGCGTTGGTGTCGTAACCCCGCGCTGCTGCGAGACCGTAGTAATCGGTGATGGCACCGGCGGACTGGCTGACCAGGCCTGTTGCACTCAGGGAGGGCTTCAGTTCCGTGCCTTCGACGTCTTTACCTTCAGCGTCCTTGCTGAGCGTCATGGGAGTGGGATCGTAGCCGCCAAGGGGCAACTTGTTGACGTCCCCGGCTGCGGACTGGACATCGGCCGGGTCGAAGGTGCCGTACACCATGGGCAGCGGCGCGGCCGGCTTCTTGCCCGTTTCCAGGTCTTCCCGGTAGGAACGCTCGTCAACCGGCTTGCGTTGGGTCTGGTCCACAGCCGCGCCGAAGGACGACTTCTCGGGCAAGCGGTTGACAGTGACCCAGTCCCCCGGCGTCGCGCTCTTCTCAGATGCTCCGTTGGAGGCCTCGTCGCCTTCCTTGTACTGGGGCGCCGCAGCAAATGCCGTGCTCCACGTAGCCGGGTTGTACAGTCCCTGGCTGAAGGAGGCTGTGCTCCCCAGAAGCTTGCTGTGGTCCGTGGATCCCGGCCATTCGAGGGCGAACGGGGACTTGGAGACGAACGGAAGGTAGTCCTTGTCCAAGGAGCGCGTTACGGTGCCTACCTCGTTGACCACCTTGCCGCTTGCGTCAAGTTCCTCGATTTTCACCGAGTACTGCAGGTCAAGGGATGTGCCCGAGCGGACAATCAGCGGAATGGCCTGGGAATCATCGGTCAGCAAACCGTCACGTTTGGCCTGCTGGTACTGCGTCATCAGCGGCGCCCAGTACTTGAGCTTGACGCCCAGGAAGTCCGGTCCTTCTTCCAGCTGGTCCATGCTCAGGCCTGTAGTGAACAGGCTCTCGAAGTGGCGCCCGATGGCACCCGCATCACGGGCATCGGCCGGCGGAGCCTTCTCAAGCGGAGCCAGGAAGTCGCCTGCGGAGCCCAGCAGCGCCCTCTCAGCGGCCGGGTCCACTGCGACGACGGACTCAGTCACCTCAGGGGCCAGGGGCAGTGCCACGGAGAGATTGAAGAGGTTGTGCTCAGAGCCAAGGGCTGGAGCGGGGAACTTGATGCCGGTCTCGCCATCAGCGCCGGCAATCCTGACGTTGGTGCCGCCCGCAGCCTGCTCCTGGACCAAGCGGCCCTTGCCCAAGGTGCCCTCGGCGCTGGTCTTGAACAGCGTCTGCTGGTTAACTCCGTCAGAGCTCGTAGCCGAGGCGGTCAAACGGTACTTCTTGGGGCTATCGGACAACACCGATTCCGCAGCAGGCCACTTGCTGGAATCCATGGCGGAAGGATCCCCTGCTGTCACAGCTCCGGCAAGGCCGGCGTTGTACCCGAGGTAGTCCATGGCATTGAGGCGGGGAGCCTCCAGGTTCTGCGATACGCGGGAGACGAGGCTGATGGGTGCGGCCACGGCTGTCTGGCCCATGGTCCGGATCTTCTCCAGCTGCTCAAAGCTGATGCCGCCCTGGCCGTTGGCGATTTCCGGCTGGATCAGGGCACCGCCGTCGCCGTCTTGGGCCTGGTCAGGCTTGGCCTGGACCAGGATGTCGTAGAGACCCCGCGAGTTCTCGTCCACTGTCCGGTTCAAAGCAGCCTGCGACTGGCTTTGGACGAGGACTGACAAGCACATAGCGACGATCAAAATGGCCGCGGTCAGCAGCAGCACACGGCTTCTGATGAACCTTTGGACGGCGTTCATTGGGCTCCCTGAGACCTTGATTGCGGGCGCGCACACAGAGTCCGTGTTTCCTCAAAAGACACAAGGGAATACCGGGCTGTATGTGCAAAAGTTGTGGCCGGCCTGCTGCCGGGTCCGAATCACGGACTCAGCCATTGTAAGCAGACCGGCCACTCCTGCGTGCCAAAGGTGTGTCGCCGGCACGCGAACTTAGCGGGTGGAAATCAGATCCAGTCCTAGTCCTCCAGGTCCACTTCCCGGACCATGTCTGCGCCGATACCGGCCTTGATGGCCTCCAGGACCTGCTGCGGGACTGAACTGTCGATGGTCAGGAGCGCAAGAACCTGGCCGCCTTCAGTCTGGCGGGCCACCTGCATGCCGCCGATGTTGATGTTGTTCATGCCCAGGATGTGTCCGATGGTACCGATCACGCCGGGACGGTCTGCGTAGGCCACAACAACCAAGTGCTCGCTGATGGGGATTTCGACGTCGTATCCGTTGACGCCCACCAGCTTCTCCACCTGCTTGGGACCCGTAAGGGTACCGGCAACAGAGATCTGGGAACCATCGCTGAGTGCGCCACGGATGGTCAGGACGTTGCGGTAGTCCTCAGCGTCGGGAGTGGTGATGAGGCGGGTGTTGATGCCGCGCTGTTCGGCGATGACCGGAGCGTTCACGTAGGAGACCTGCTCGGTGACGACGTCGGCGAATACGCCCTTCAGTGCGGCCAGTTCAAGAACCTTGACGTCCAGTGCCGCAATTTCGCCAGCGACCTCGACGTCGATCTGCGTCAAGGATGCGTGGGTCAGCGCAGTGAAGATCCGGCCCAGCTTTTCGATCAGCGGGATGCCCGGGCGCACGTCGGGGGCGATGACGCCGCCGGCAACGTTGACTGCGTCCGGAACAAGTTCGCCGGCAAGCGCCAGGCGGACCGACTTGGCAACAGAGACGCCAGCCTTCTCCTGGGCTTCGTCGGTGGACGCTCCAAGGTGCGGGGTGACAATGACGTTGTCCAGCTCGAAGAACGGGAGGTCGGTGCTCGGCTCCTTGACGAAGACATCCACGCCGGCACCGGCAATCTGGCCTTCCTTCAGCGCAACATAGAGAGCCTCTTCGTCCACCAAACCGCCACGGGCAACGTTGATGACGTACGCAGATTCCTTCATCTTGCGGAATGCGTCAGCGCCCAGCATGCCCACCGTCTCCGGCGTCTTGGGCATATGGATGGTGATGAAGTCGGAATTCTGCAGAAGTTCATCCAGCGTTACCAGCTTGACGCCCAACTGGGCCGCGCGGGCCGCCGTGATGTAGGGGTCGTAGGCAAGAATCTCGGTTTCGAAGCCCTGCAGGCGCGCTGCCACCAAGGCGCCGATGCGGCCCAGGCCGATGATGCCGATCTTCTTCTCGAAGAGCTCGATGCCGGTGTACTTGGAGCGCTTCCACTCGCCGTTCTTCAGCGCGGAGCTGGCCTGCGGGATGTGGCGGGCCAGGCTCAGGATGTGGCCCACGGTGAGTTCTGCGGCCGAGACGATGTTGGACGTGGGGGCGTTGACCACCATGACGCCGGCCTGCGTGGCGGACTTGATGTCCACGTTGTCCAGTCCGACGCCTGCACGGGCGATGACCTTGAGGTTCTTGGCCGCAGCAATGGCTTCGGCGTCCACCTGCGTGGCCGAACGAACCAGGATGGCATCGACGTCGGCGATTGCGGACAGCAGCTGGGAACGGTCGGCGCCGTCGGTCTGTCGGATTTCAAAGTCCGGGCCCAATGCCTCGACTGTGGCGGGCGAAAGTTCCTCTGCGAGGAGGACGACGGGTTTGCTGGCTGACACGGGGTGGCACCTTACTTTGGACAACTTTGGGACAGAACTGGACAAGGAGCGGATGCGTGGCCCGGGCACGGCGCCGGGACCAGCCCAGAATATCGAATCCGGGCGGGGATTCCGTTGCCGGCGAGGGATGTTACGGCCGGACCGGTAGCTGTTGTGAAGAAGTTCACAGCCAGGGTGGCTGGGCTATTCGGTGGAGAAACGACGGGTAAAACGGCGACGCCCGCCCGGCTGTGTTGGCCGGACGGGCGTCGTGCAGGGCATGCGCCACTGGGCTCATGCTCCCAAGGATCAGCGGGCTGCGGAACCTTCAACGTAGTCGGCGTCCTGCTGCTGCCAGGAGAAGAGGGAGCGCAGTTCGCGGCCGACCTCTTCGATGGGGTGCTGCTCTGCCTTGGCACGCAGTTCCTTGAACTCGGCGCCGCCGTTGTCCTGATCGTCGATGAAGCGCTTGGCGAACGCGCCGCTCTGGATGTCCGCGAGGACAGCCTTCATGTTTTCCTTCACCTCGGGGGTGATGACGCGCGGGCCGGAGACGTAGTCGCCGTACTCAGCGGTGTCGGAAACGCTCCAGCGCTGCTTGGCGATGCCACCCTCCCACATGAGGTCCACAATGAGCTTGAGCTCGTGGAGAACCTCGAAGTAGGCGATCTGCGGCTGGTAGCCGGCTTCGGTCAGGGTTTCGAAGCCGTACTGGACGAGCTGGGAAACGCCGCCGCAAAGGACGGACTGCTCGCCGAAGAGGTCGGTTTCGGTCTCTTCGGTGAAGGTGGTCTTGATGACGCCGGCGCGGGTGCCGCCGATGGCCTTGGCGTAGGACTTCGCCAGGTCCCATGCGGAACCGGAAGCGTCCTGCTCAACAGCGATGATGTCCGGGATACCGCGGCCGGCTTCGAATTCGCGGCGCACGGTGTGGCCCGGAGCCTTCGGAGCGATCAGGATGACGTCAACGCCGGCCGGAGCCTCGATGTAGCCGAAGCGGATGTTGAAGCCGTGTGCAAAGGCAAGCGCCTTGCCCTCGGTCAGCTTGTCCTTGATGGAATCGTTGAAGATCGAGCGCTGGTGCTGGTCCGGTGCCAGGATCATGATGACGTCTGCCCATTCGGCAGCGTCCGCAACGTTCTTGACCGTGAAGCCTGCATCCTCTGCCTTGGCGGCCGACTTGGAGCCGTCCTTCAGTGCGATAACAACCTCGACGCCGGAATCGCGCAGGTTGAGCGCGTGGGCGTGGCCCTGGGAACCGTAGCCAACGATGGCTACCTTGCGGCCCTGGATGATCGACAGGTCTGCGTCGTCGTCATAGAACATTTCAGTCACTTGCGTAACTCCTCTTGAGTGGTTTTCTTAGATATTGATTGTGGTGCTGCGGTACTGGACGCACTGCTCACGCGGAGCGGAGCGCCCTGTCACTCATGGAGCGGGATCCCCGTCCAACGGCCAAGGTGCCGGACTGCACGATTTCACGGATGCCGAACGGCTCGAGCACTGAGAGCAGTGCAGCGAGCTTCTCGGGGGTACCGGTTGCCTCAATCACCAACGAGTCGGTGGACACGTCGACGACGGCGGCACGGAACAAGTCTGCAGCTTGGGTAACCTGCAGGCGTGTCGCGGCATCCGCACGTACCTTGACCAGGATGTGGTCGCGTTGTACGGAAGATTCTGAAGTCAGCTCCACAATCTTGATCACGTTGACCAACTTGTTGAGCTGCTTGGTGACCTGCTCAATGAGGTCGCCGTCGGCGTCGACGACAACCGTCATGCGGGACATGCCGGGGACTTCGGTGGGTCCCACAGCCAGGGAATTGATATTGAATGCGCGCCGGGCGAAGAGGCTGGCCACGCGGGTCAGCACGCCGGGCTTGTCTTCTACCAGAACGGACAGTGTGTGGCGGGTCATGCCTAGTCCTCCTCTTCCCATTCCGGGGTCATGTTGCGGGCAACCTGGATCTGGTCATTGCTGACGCCCGAAGGCACCATGGGCCACACCATCGAGTTGGGGCTGACGACGAAGTCGATGACCACCGGGCGGTCATTGATCTCGAGGGCCTTCTGGATGGTGGCGTCGATGTCTTCGTCACGCTCACACCGCAGTGCGGCGCAACCGTAGGCATCGGCCAGTTTCACGAAGTCCGGAATCCGGATGGTGTCATGGCCTGTGTTCAGGTCCGTGTTCGAGTAGCGGCCCTCGTAGAACAACGTCTGCCATTGGCGGACCATGCCCAGCGAGGAGTTATTGATGATGGCCACCTTGATGGGGATGTTGTTGATGGCACAGGTGGCCAGTTCCTGATTGGTCATCTGGAAGCAGCCGTCACCGTCGATGGCCCAGACCACGCGGTCCGGTTCGCCGACTTTGGCACCCATGGCTGCCGGAACCGAGTATCCCATGGTTCCTGCGCCACCTGAATTCAGCCAGGCGTGGGGCCGTTCGTACTTGATGAACTGGGCGGCCCACATCTGGTGCTGGCCGACGCCGGCAACGTAGATGCCTTCGGGACCGGTGAGCTCACCGATGCGCTTGATCACGCGCTGCGGAGCCGTGAGCCCGTCTTCAGGCTCCGTCCAACCCAGCGGATATGTGTCCCGCAGGTTGCCCAGGAAGGCCCACCAGGAATCCAGGTCCGGGGTCCCGCTGAGTTCAAACTGCGTTTTTACGGCTTCGGTGAGCTCCGGAATGATTTCCTTGACCGAGCCAACAATCGGGACATCGGCTGTACGGTTCTTGGAAATTTCCGCGGGATCAATATCTGCGTGGATGACCTTGGCGAAGGGGGCGAAGGTCTTCAATACACCCGTGACCCGGTCATCAAACCGGGCACCAAGGGTGATCAGCAAGTCGGCCTGCTGCAAGGCAGTCACGGCGGATACTGAGCCGTGCATGCCGGGCATGCCAACGTGCTGGGGATGGGAATCAGGGAATGCGCCACGTGCCATCAACGTGGTGACCACAGGGGCGCCGGTAGCCAGCGCGAGTTCCATCAGCTCGGCCGAGGCGTGGCCCTTGACTACGCCGCCGCCCACGTACAGGACCGGCTTGCTTGCTGCGGCGATCAACTTGGCAGCTTCGCGGACCTGCTTATTGTGGCCGCGGACCACTGGACGGTAGCCCGGCAGGTCAACCTTCGGCGGCCAGGAGAACGTCATCTGGCCCACCTGGGCGTCCTTGGCAATGTCTACCAGCACAGGACCGGGACGGCCCGTGGATGCGAGGTGGAAAGCTTCTGCCATGACGTGCGGAATGTCGTTGGGGTCCGTCACGAGGAAAGAGTGCTTGGTGATGGGCATCGTGATACCCACGATGTCCGCTTCCTGGAAGGCATCGGTACCGATGACTCCGCTGGAGACCTGGCCGGTAATGGCCACCATCGGCACGGAGTCCATGTGGGCGTCCATGATGGCGGTAACGAGGTTGGTGGCACCGGGGCCCGAGGTAGCGATGCAAACGCCAACCCGTCCAGTGACCATGGCGTAGCCTTGCGCGGCGTGGCCGGCTCCCTGTTCGTGACGGACCAGGATGTGATTCATGCTGGAAGCCATCAAGGGGTCGTAGGTGGGCAGGATCGCGCCACCGGGCAAACCGAAAATATCGTCCACGCCGAGTTCTTCGAGCGAGCGGACAATTGCTTGCGAGCCGGACATCACCGTTGGGGGTACAACGGTGTTCGGCCCAAGTACAGGAGAGAGAGGCGCAACAGCGTCGACGACGACGGCCTCAGCCGTACGGTCGACCTTTTCCGGAGCTTTGTGGGCTCCAGCGGACTTTGCAGCCATCAGCGAGGGGCTGATCGGCGATCCTTTGCTCATCGGACTCTTCCTTAGTGGATCTTCAATAGATGGGTCTTGCTTAGGGGAATAAAAAAACCCCTCAGCCTTCCGGCTCTTCGAGGGGTTTGCGCGTGACAGTTCGTTACCGGTCGGACTAAGCCACGCGCTTGGTAAGGACGACGACGCCGACGGTAACGAATGTGATCATGCGTTCAGTGTTCCCTCAAAGTGAGATACGTGTCAATTGACCACTACCGTATCTCACTATTTGGACAGCGATGTCCGCCCACCGGACTCCGACTGTCTCATGGCAGCCGGAGTCCACGGTAGGAACTATCCGCAGTACGCCCCAGTGGAGGCACTGTGGACCAACTTGGCGTACTTGGCCAGGACACCCTTGGTGAACTTGGCCGGCAGCGGCTCCCAGCCCACCTTGCGGGCTTCAAGCTCGGCTTCGTCAACCAGGAGGTCGAACGATCGGGCCGCGATGTCTACGCGGATCCGGTCGCCATCCTGCACGAAGGCGATGGGACCGCCGTCGACCGCTTCCGGCGCAACGTGGCCGATGCACAGGCCCGTGGTACCACCCGAGAAACGGCCGTCCGTGAGCAGGAGGACATCCTTGCCCAGGCCCGCGCCCTTGATGGCTCCTGTGATGGCCAGCATCTCCCGCATGCCGGGTCCACCCTTGGGTCCTTCATAGCGGATGACCACAACATCACCCTTATGGATTTCGCCATTGTCCAGCGCGTTCAGTGCGCCTTGCTCACGCTCGAACACACGCGCGGTGCCTTCGAAGACATCGGCGTCGAAACCGGCGCTCTTCACCACGGCTCCTTCCGGGGCCATGGTGCCGTGGAGGATGGTGATGCCGCCGGTCTTGTGGATGGGGTTGTCCAAGGCGCGAAGGATCTTGCCGTCAAGGTCCGGCGGGTTGATCGAGGCGAGGTTTTCGGCAAGGGTCTTGCCGGTGACGGTGAGGCAGTCACCGTGCAGCAGGCCGGCGTCGAGCAGCGCCTTCATGATGACGGGCACGCCGCCGATCTTATCCACGTCAGTCATGACGTACCGGCCGAATGGCTTGAGGTCCCCGAGGTGCGGGATCTTGTCGCCGATGCGGTTGAAGTCATCCAGCGTCAGCTCAACTTCCGCCTCGCGGGCAATGGCCAGGAGGTGCAGCACGGCATTGGTGGAACCACCGAATGCCATGGTGACGGCAATGGCATTTTCGAAGGCCTTCTTGGTCATGATGTCGCGGGCCGTGATGCCCAGGCGCAGCAGGTTGACTACCGCTTCACCGGACTTCCGGGCGAAGTCATCACGACGGCGGTCTGCCGAGGGTGGGGCGGCCGACCCCGGAAGGGACATGCCCAGGGCCTCGCCGATGCATGCCATGGTGTTGGCCGTGTACATGCCGCCGCAGGCGCCCTCGCCGGGACAAATGGCCTTTTCGATCCGGGTAAGGTCCTCCATGCTCATCTTGCCCGCGGCGCAGGCGCCGACGGCTTCGAAAGCGTCGATGAGGGTAACTTCCTTCTCCGAGCCGTCCTCAAGCTTGACCCACCCCGGCATGATGGAGCCGGCGTAGAGGAAGACCGAGGCGAGGTCCAGGCGGGCCGCGGCCATGAGCATGCCGGGAAGCGACTTGTCGCAACCGGCCAGGAGAACCGAGCCGTCGATGCGCTCGGCCTGCATCACGGTTTCCACGGAGTCGGCAATGACCTCGCGGGAAACGAGCGAGAAGTGCATGCCCTCATGGCCCATGGAAATGCCGTCTGAAACGGAAATGGTGCCGAACTGCATCGGGAAGCCACCGCCGGCGTGGACGCCTTCCTTGGCACCCTGCGCGAGGCGGTTGAGGGAGAGGTTGCAGGGGGTGATCTCATTCCATGAACTGGCGACACCAATCTGGGGTTTGGCAAAGTCGTCGTCGCCCATGCCGACCGCGCGGAACATCCCGCGGGCGGGTGCCGCGTGAATGCCGTCGGTCACGACCCGGCTGCGGGGCTTGATGTCCGGCGTGTTGTCTGTCGCAATCTGGGTGGTGTCACTCATGAGCAAAGTCTATGGGTACCTTGGGGCCGCCAGTACTGTTCCCCACCGGTTTATGCATGATCAGCCGAATATTGCGGTCATAACCTGATCCGGACTTTATGTGTCGTGGTGGGAATCGTGGAGTTCCCTGCCGATTGCGGCAGCCTCGTCCTTGAGTATGTCCACGACAAGGGAGATGGTGGCCCGCGCGGCAACCTCCTGGCGCAACAAGGCAACGATGCTCCTGCTGGCTTTCACCTCCGTGAGTGGTCGAAGGACCAAACCTCGTCTGGCACTGGCCCGGGCCGTATAACGCGGGAGAAGGCAGATTCCGTGGCCGGCACCCACGAGGGCCTCAAGCACCCTCAGGTCCGGATACCGTTGACCCCTCGAAGCCTGCCTGCCGGCGTTCAGTTCAATCTGCCGAAGGACGGTGTCAAAAGGGAACCCCTCCGGAACGCCGATCCAGGGGTAGTCAACGACGTCCTCGGGACTTAGCACGGCCTTGGCCGACAGGGGGTGGCCGGCCGGCATCGCGACGTCCAGGGCCTCTTCCAGCAACGGCACCACCATCAGTCCCTGACGAGCGAAAACCTCCGGCCCATCCACGCTGTGGGCAAGGACGATGTCGTAATCCGCCACCAAAGGTGCGAAATGGGCTGTACCCGGGTCCTCGAAATGGGCGTCAAAGGTGAGGCCGTCCACAGCCGCGACCCGATGCAACACACCTGGCAACAGCATCTCGGCGGCGCTGGGGAAGAAGGCCGCCGAAACGCGCGCCTGCCAGCCCTTCCGATAGGTGTCGATGGTGGATTCCGCCCTTGCCATGGCGGTGGCGATGTCTGCAGCAGCGGCGGCCATGGCGTGCCCGGCCTCCGTGAGCTGAACACCCCTGCCCACCTTCTCAACGAGCACAACACCGATTTCCGCCTGCAGGGTTTTCAATTGCTGGGAAACAGCAGAAGCAGTGACATTCATGGCATCAGCCGTTGCGCCAACGCTTTGCCGGTCTGCCAACTCGCGCAGAATCTGCAGCCTTTTGAAGTCCATTCAGCCAGCCTAGGCGACCCGCCGGAATTCCTTTCCACAGCATTTTCCGACCCCCGCACATTCCTAAGCAAACTGATTAAGTTCCGTGGAACAGCAGGTCAAACGCTGGACAGCCCATTAGGAGGCACGTAACGTCAGGAACACCACGAACTGCACCGCTGTGAGCAGAAGGGCATCCACCATGGACTGGTTAATTTGGGTCATTGTCATTGTGTTGGTCATTGCTATTGTCTGGTGGCTGATGAACCGCAACAAAGCACGTAATTCGGTCTCAACCCACGCTCCCGCCGCAATGGAGCCCAGCAACACCTCTCCCCTTCCGGATGCAGCCGCCGCGACAGCAGGTCTAGCCGGCCTGGCCGGAGTAACGAATTTGGGCAAGGCTGCCGCCGAGGGCAGCGGCCCCGCAGGGGAAGAATCAATCAGCGACGAAGCAAGCGACATCAAAGCCAGCAGGGAAGAAGGGGCCAACAGCGCCTCCTCCATCGGCGACGTTGACGACGCGCCGGAGACCCCCTCCCCCGAACCCCACCCGGTGGAAACTCCGGGCTTGACGGTGGAAGAACCTGTCATCGCCGCACCTGTCATTGAGGAGCCGGTGATCGAGGAGCCGGTGGTGGATGAACCCGAAGTGGACACCGACGCGAAGCTGCATGCCGCCGACGCCGGCGACGTTGACGACTGGGATGCAGGTGCTTCACAACCAGCCGCCGCAGCAGACGCAGTCGATGCAGCAGACGCAGTTGATGCAGCAGACGCAGTTGATGCGGCAGACAAGGCCGAATGGGAATCGTCATGGACCGATGAGAGCGGCGCCCCGGTCCATCACCATGAGTACACCGACGCCCACTCCCCCACGCTGCCGGGCGCAGAGTCTGCCGCGGCCGAGGATTCCGCAAGTTCCGGACACCTTGCGGCCGAGCACCCTTATGGAACCGGGTCCTCCAGCGCTTCGGGAGACGGCTACCCCGTAAAGGCCAACGCCGCCGCCATGACCTACCACGATGAAGACGCGGCAGGGTACGACGACGTCACCGCGGACGTTTGGTTCGAGTCGGCCGCACATGCGGAAGCTGCCGGCTTCAGGCCGCCCAGGCGCAACAGGCACTGAAGCGGCAGAATCCGCAGGCATAGGCAACGGACGCAGGCATGGGCAGGCACGCAGTGGCACGGCGCATCTCGCTCATGCCTGCTTCGGCATTCGCCCTGATCCTGGCCCTGGCTTCATGCACTGGCAGTCCATCGTCGCCGGGATCCGCAGCGACCCCGGGGGCGACAGCCCCCTCCTCAACTGCCAGTGCTGGAGGCGGTCAGGGGACGGTGGGCCCCCAGCCCGCCACTGACCTCCTGGGGAAGCTCGACGTCGGGTTGGAGCTCCCTTGGTCCGTCGTCTTCCTGCCGAACGGCACAGCGGTGGTATCCGAGCGCGATTCGGCCCAGGTCAAGGGCATTCGCGATGGCCGGGCCACAACCATAGGTGAGGTTCCCGGCGTCGACCCCGGAGGCGAAGGTGGCCTGCTGGGCCTTGCCGTGTCGCCGACTTACCCCACAGACCGTTGGCTGTATGCCTATTTCACTTCTGCGAGCGACAACCGTATTGCGCGGATGCGGCTCGACGAGGACGCAGGCGGGAGGCTGTCACTCGGCGACCCGGAAGTCATCTTCTCCGGCATATCCAAGGCATCAACCCACAACGGCGGCCGGATCCGCTTTGGCCCCGATGGATTCCTTTACGTAGGCACAGGCGACTCCCAGCGCAGGGAACAGCCGCAGGATACCAATGCCTTGGGCGGCAAGATCCTGCGCCTTACTCCGGAAGGACGTGCCGCCCCGGGAAATCCGTTCGGTGAAAATCCCGTCTACAGCTACGGTCATCGCAACGTCCAGGGCTTGGCATGGGACAGCGAAGGAAGGTTATGGGCCAGCGAGTTTGGTCCGGACGTGGATGACGAACTGAACCTCATAACGCCGGGGGGCAACTATGGATGGCCTGCAGTGACCGGCGCACCCGGCAGGGCCGGACTGATCGACGCCAAGGTCGTGTGGCCTTCAACTTCCGAGGCGTCCCCGAGCGGACTCGAAATCGTGGACGGCGTGGCCTACACAGGCGCCCTGCGAGGTCAACGGCTCTGGGCAGTCCCGCTCAACGCCGGGACGGCTGGTGAACCTGTGGCCTATTTCACAGGTGAATATGGGCGGTTGCGGGATGTGGCCAGAGCTCCGGACGGCACGCTGTGGGTCCTGAGCAACAACAAAAACCCCGACTTCGCGCTGATCCTGCGGGGCTCATCCTGAGGTCCGCAGTCGGTTGGGAGTCGATTTCACACTTCGGTGGAAGTCGTGTAGAGTTACATGTCGTTGCGGAGATCGCCGGGGAATGAAAAGCCCCTGGGTTGATCGAATACAACAGCTGCACCTCTAGCTCAACTGGCAGAGCAATTGACTCTTAATCAATGGGTTCCGGGTTCGAGTCCCGGGGGGTGCACCAAAGAAAGGCCTTGGAGCGAATATTGCTCCAAGGCCTTTTTGCTTTCCCGGGAAACCCCGGAAAGCAATGACATGGCATGCATCACGCTGGCCCCCCAATGGTCATTAGCCCGCAAAAAGTGGTGTAGAGTTATTTGTCGTTGCGGAGCTCGCCGAGGAATGCGAATTACCCGAAGCACCCCCAACGAAATGCTGCACCTCTAGCTCAACTGGCAGAGCAATTGACTCTTAATCAATGGGTTCCGGGTTCGAGTCCCGGGGGGTGCACCAAGAAAAAAGGCTCCGGATCGTCTTCCACGATCCGGAGCCTTTTTTGCTTCTCCGCCAGGGCTTCCCAAGAGGGAAACCATGGCCTTCCTCAGACTTTGGGTACGTCGGTGCCAGTCTCCGGGGACTCCGTTTCCGGAGCCGGCAGCCCCGCCAACCCCCGGACTACTATCCTGAGTTCCTCCCGCAACCGTGCGGTATCAACGGCTACGGGGGACAAGACATCCTGCTCAAGCTTTACAGCTTCCGCGAGGGCTGCGCTCCCGGCCTCGGTAAGGGTGACCACGTGGCTCCTGCGGTCGGAGTCGCTGCGTTGGCGGGTGATGTGCCCATGCAACTCCAGCCGCGCGAGGGTAGTGCCCATTGTCTGGGCCTTGACCCGCGCAACTTCGGCCAGCGCCGCCTGCGTAATTGCACCTTTGGCGGCAAGCACCTGCATGGCAATGACTCCGGCGTGGGTAAGGCCGATGGACTTAAGTTTTTCGTTCCACGAGATTTCCACCAGGCGCGCAGCTGTCGAAAGCAATCGGGTGGTGGGCCATCTCTCCATATCTGGCATGCCGACAGTATATGCGCGGAGGGGGATGAGACGCGGCTTCTGCGCACTAAACTGGGAAATCGCGATCGAAAGCAAGGAGCATATTGTGGCAGAACGACTTATCCCGGGCGACGTCGCCCCGGACTTCACCCTTCCGGACGAATCAGGCAATAGCGTCAGCCTCTCGGACTTCCGTGGGCGAAAAACCATCGTCTATTTCTACCCGGCAGCGTCCACGCCCGGCTGCACCAAGGAAGCGTGCGACTTCCGCGACACTCTTGGTTCCCTGCAGGCCGCCGGCTACGACGTCGTAGGCATCTCCCCCGATCCCGCCAAGGCGCTGGCAAAGTTCTCGGCCGAGGAACAACTGACATTCCCACTCCTCTCCGACGAAGACCACGCCGTCGCGGACGCCTACGCGGCATGGGGCGAGAAGAAGAACTACGGCAAGACCTACATGGGATTGATCCGTTCCACGATCGTTGTCGACCCCGACGGAAAAGTGTCCCTGGCGCAGTACAACGTTCGCGCCACGGGCCACGTTGCCAAGCTGCGCCGGGACCTCAAGCTGGACAAGTAGCGGGTACACTGTAGTCCGGTATATGGCAGGGTCCGCCCAACAGGGCGGCACGCCTGCCGGCCAGCGCGAGTGGTGAAATTGGCAGACACGCAGGATTTAGGTTCCTGTGCCTTCGGGCGTGGGGGTTCAAGTCCCCCCTTGCGCACAGTGTGAAGAAGCACAGTGGTTTTGGGCCACACGGTACACCCCCGGTTGCGGAACTCTGCAGAACCGGGGGTGTCTTTTTCCTCAAGCAGTGGGGATGGTTTCCTGAAAATGCGCTGGGAAGCGCACTCAGGACGTTCAACTAGACTGGAATGCGGTCTGGCCGAAGCCGGCCACAGCACTTCCAACCGGCTTGAGGGGACAAGAGTGGCAAGCATCAAAATGCGGCGCCTGACCGTACAGTTCGGAGCTGCCGTAGCGGTTTTGGGACTGGCAGCGTGCACCGGATCCCCCGGGCCGGCACCGTCTTCGTCAGCAAGCAGTTCCGCCCCCGCGGAGCCCGCGGCCATCTTCAACTTCGGCACGGCCTCCATGCCCTTGGGGTTGGACCCCGCCATGACGGCCGATTCCGAGTCCTACCGGATCACCCGCCAGGTCCTTGAAGGACTGGTCGGCGTCGATGGCGCGACAGGCGAGACCACCCCCCTCCTTGCCACGGAGTGGAAGGACAGCAACAACGGGCTCAGCTACGATTTCACGCTTCGCTCCGAAGTAACATTCCACGACGGCACGCCCTTGGACGCTGCCGCTGTCTGCGCCAACTTCAACCGCTGGTTCACCTTCCCTGCGGACCTCCGAAAGCAAGCACCCGGGATTTCTTTCCAAGGTGTTTTCAAGGCCTACTCCGACGAACCAGTGTTCTCCATCTTCAAAGATTGCAAGGTGGTCTCGGCCAACGATGTCCAAATCAACCTGACCCGGCCCTTCACCGGTTTCCTGCAGGCGTTGACCCTCCCCGCCTTCGCCATCTCCTCCCCGGCGGCCCTTGAAGCACAAAAGGCCAACGTCCTGGACCAAGCCCGCAATGGCCAGGCCGTGTCCGCCTATGCCTCCCATCCCGTAGGAACGGGGCCCTATGAGTTCAGCGCCTGGGACGAGAACAAAGTGTCACTCTCCAGCTATAAGGGTTACTGGGGAAACAGGGGCCAGATAGCCACCATCAACTTCATCCCCTACGATCGCGCTGAAACGCGGCAGCAGGCCCTCCTGGACGGCAAGATCGACGCCTACGACCTCGTGACGTCGGGGACCTTCGACCAGTTGGTCAAAAAGGGTGTCCAGATCATCCAACGCGACCCCTTCTCCGTGATGTACCTCGGCATCAACCAGGCAGTGGCGCCCCTGGAAAAGCTGGAAGTCCGCCAGGCAATCGAAATGGCAGTCGACAAGGAAACGCTGATCCGTCGGTTCTTCATCGACAACACGGCGCAGGCATCACAGTTCGTGCCGCCCAAGCTCAGTGGCTTCAATAACAATGCCCCCTCGCTGGGCTACAACCCGGAGAAGGCCAAGGAGCTGCTGGAAAAGGCGGGCTACAAGGGCGAGGAAATCAAGTTCTACTACCCCTTGAACGCCACCCGCGCCTACATGCCCACTCCCGAGAAGATTTACGCCGAGATCAGCCGGCAATTGGTTGCAGTGGGCTTCAACATCAAGCCCGTGCCGGTGGACTGGGAGGACGGTTACCTGCAACGGGTTCAGTCGGCGGGCGACCGCGGCCTGCACCTTCTGGGCTGGAACGGCTCCTACGCCGACGCCGACAACTTCCTCGGGCCCCTGTTCGGTGAGACCCGGGCTGAGTTCGGATACTCGGACTCGGAAGTCTTCCACAAGATCGAGCGGGCACGTGCCATGCCCAACGGCGACGACCGAAACGCCCAGTACCAGGCAATCAACGCAGAGATCGCGGCGTCGGTCCCTGCCGTCCCGATTGCCTTCCCCATCTCCGCGTTGGCGTTGTCCAACAAGGTGGAAAGCTACCCGGCTTCACCAGTCCTCAACGAAGTTTTCACAAACGTCCGCCTAAAGCCTTGACGATTCCCCGCAATTTCAGTATTGAGTCTGCGCGGGGATATTCTGTGACAGCCAGTGCCGCCGCTAACGGAGATTGATCGTGACCTTCATTTCCAAGACTCAACATGCCGACGTCGTCCTTATTGGCGGCGGAATCATGAGTGCCACCCTCGGTGCGTTCATCAAGCAACTTGAACCCACCTGGACCATCTCGCTGTTCGAACGACTCGACGAAGCGGGGCTTGAGAGCTCCGGGCCGTGGAACAATGCGGGCACCGGGCATGCCGCGCTGTGTGAGCTTAATTACTCCCCCGCAGCCAAAGATGGTTCCGTTGACCCTTCCAAGGCCCTCCACATCAACGAGCAGTTCCAGCTCTCACGCCAGTTCTGGTCCCACTTGGTGGACAGCAATGTCATCGGCTCGCCCAAGGGCTTCATCAACACCGTTCCGCACATGAGCTTCGTCATTGGCGATGACCACTCGAACTTCCTCAAGACCCGGTACGAGGCCCTCAAGCCCAACACGCTGTTCCGCAGCATGGAATACACCGAGGACCAGGACCAGATCGCCAAGTGGGCCCCGTTGATCGTCAAGGGACGGGACCGCAAACAGCGCGTTGCCGCCACCCGCGCAGCTGAAGGTACCGACGTCGACTTCGGCGCCCTGACACGGGAATTGACCACCTACTTGCAGGACGGCGGCGCAGAGGTCAACTACGGCCACGACGTCACCAACATCAGCCGCGCAGCAGGTGGCGGATGGGACTTGTCCATCAAGCACACCAAGTCCGGCGAACACGGCCGTATCCACGCGAAGTTCGTCTTTGTCGGAGCCGGCGGCGGCGCCCTGCACCTGCTTCAGGCCTCCGGCATTCCCGAAAGCAAGGGCTACGGCGGTTTCCCCGTGTCCGGACAGTTCTTCCGCTGCACGGATGATGCCATCACATCCCAGCACAGCGCCAAGGTCTACGGCCAGGCGTCCGTGGGTGCTCCTCCCATGTCGGTCCCCCACCTGGACACCCGGTACGTGGATGGCAAGCGCTCCCTCCTCTTCGGCCCGTACGCCGGCTTCTCCACCAACTTCCTGAAAACGTCCAGCTATCTTGACCTCCCCTTGTCCATCCGTCCGGGAAACATCATCCCGATGCTGGCAGTGGCCAAGGACAACATGGACCTCACGGCATACCTCATCAAGGAGGTCGCCAAGCGTCACGAGGCCAAGGTGGAGGCCCTTCGGGAGTACTACCCCGAGGCCGCCGGCGCCAATTGGGAATTGATCACCGCAGGCCAGCGCGTGCAAATCATCAAGAAGCACCCCCAGAAGGGTGGCGTCCTGCAGTTCGGCACCGAGGTCATCGCTTCCCGCGATGGTTCCATCGGCGCACTGCTTGGGGCTTCCCCGGGAGCATCCACCGCCGTGCCCATCATGATCGAACTGCTGCAGAAGTCCTTCCCCAAGAACTTCAAGGGTTGGCAGTCCAAGCTCAAGGACATGATGCCGGGCTACGGCGTCAAGCTCAACGAGAACGCGGACCTCGCCGCCGAACTGGAAGCAAGCACCGCCCGGTCCTTGCAACTGGAAGTGGCCAGCGCCGTCCAAAGCTAGGCCATACCCGGGGCTGCGGCCGGTTCCCGTCAGACGAATCGTTACGTAGACCCTGGGAGTCAATGCAATGTTCCGCCTGGCCAAGCTTTCTCTGGGAAACCGGGCCCTGATCGCGCTGATCACCGTCTTTGCGGCGGTGTTCGGCGTGATCACCATGGGGTCCCTCAAGCAGGAACTTATTCCGTCCATCGAGTTCCCGCAGATCACTGTGGTCACTTCCATGCCTGGCGCTTCGCCTGAGGTCGTGGACAAGCAATTGAGCCAGCCACTGGAAACAGCACTGAACAGTGTTGAAGGCCTGGAATCCACCACGTCAACGTCCCGCAGCGGCGTATCGCAGATCACCATGGTGTTCACGTACGGATCCAACCTGGACCGGGCCCGAAACCAGATCGACCGGGCCATCTCGAACGCCAAGCGGGTGCTGCCCGCCGACGTCGAACCCCAGTCCATTGCCGGGAACATCAGCGACTTCCCTATCGTCTACCTGGCGGTGTCCTCGGACAAACCGCTCAGCGAGCTCAACGCCGACCTCCTGCGGCTGAGCGTTCCCCGCCTCCAGAAGATCGACGGCGTCCGCGGCGCCGATGTGACAGGCGGGTCCAGCCAGCACATCCTGATCCAGCCCCGTCCAACGGACCTGGCAAGCAGTGGCGCTTCCATCCAGGCCATCAGCAACGCCTTGAAGAACAACGGCACTTTGGTTCCCGTGGGCACCATCGAGGACCAGGGCAAGACGTTGTCCCTCCAACTAGGCAGTCCGGTCGATTCCCTGGACATCATCAAAGGGCTTCCCCTGGCGGGGGCGAAGGGCGCTGCCACCATCGGGGCGGTGGCCGACGTCAGCATTGAGGACGACGCCGCCACCTCCATCACGCGCACCAATGGCAAACCGACCCTGGCGCTGTCCGTCACCAAAAAGCCGGAGGGCGATACCGTCGCGATCTCGCACGCGGTGCGTGACGCGATCGGGCCGATGCAGGACGAACTGGGCAACAACGCCACGTTCACACCTGTCTTCGACCAGGCCCCGTTCATCGAGAAATCAATCAAGGACCTCACGACGGAAGGGCTCCTCGGCCTGGGCTTCGCCGTGGCCGTCATCCTGGTATTCCTGATGTCCGTGCGGTCCACCCTGGTCACGGCCGTCTCCATTCCACTCTCACTGCTGATCACGTTCATCGGCATCTCCGCTACCGGATATTCGCTCAACATCCTCACTTTGGGGGCGCTGACCATTGCGATCGGGCGTGTGGTTGACGACTCCATCGTGGTGATTGAGAACATCAAGAGGCACCTCAGTTACGGCGAACACAAGCTCACCGCCATCCTGACCTCCATCCGGGAAGTCGCCGGAGCCATCACGGCGTCCACCCTGACCACGGTGGCGGTCTTCCTGCCCATCGCGTTCGTGGGCGACCTCGCCGGGGAACTGTTCCGGCCCTTCGCCCTGACCGTGACCATCGCGCTTCTGTCGTCGCTGTTGGTGTCCCTCACGATCGTTCCCGTGCTGGCCTACTGGTTCCTCTCCTCCACGCCCAAGGGCGCTGAGGCTGCAGCGTCCGCCCAGGCAGCGGCAGAGAAGGCCCGTGAGGCCGAGCAGCGTAGCCGGCTCCAGCGCGGATACCTACCCATCCTGGCGAAAACCCAGAAACACCCGGTCATCACGTTGTCCGCCGCGGCTTTGGTCCTCGTGGCGACCATTGCCGTGTCTCCGCTCCTGGCCACAGACCTGCTGGGCCGCTCAGGTGAGAACAGCATGACCGTGCGCCAGGTCCTGCCAGCAGGCACAAGCCTGCAGGCAACCAGCGATGAAGCCGCAAAGATCGAGGACGCCCTCAAGGGCATTGAGGGCATCAAGGATGTGCAAGTCACCTCCGGAAATGCGCAGACGGGCTTCGCAGCCCTGACATCCACCGGTTCATCCAACTCCACGTTCACGATTGTCACCGACGAGAAAGTGAACCAGACCAAACTCCAGGACGAGGTCCGTTCCAAGCTTGAGGGGGCCGCGGGGAAGGTCACCGTAGGGTCCCAGCAAGGCGGATTCGGAACATCCTCCACCGTGGACATCACCATCCGGGCCGCGAACTCCGCCGATCTCCAAACTGCCAGCGATGCCCTGGTCAAAGCCATGGACGGAGTGCCAGGCAGTTCCGAGGTGGCCACCAACCTGGCCTCCACGCAATCGGTGGTGCAGGTTCGGGTTGACCGGGCCAAGGCCGTGGCCGCCGGCCTGACGGAGGAGCAGGTGGGAGCCTTCCTTGCCTCCACTGTCAGCCCCATCCCTGCCGGCACCGTCAGGATCGACACCAACGACTACCCTGTGCAGATCGGTGAGGGTACGCGCTTTACGAGCATTGCCTCGGTGCGGGCGCTGCAGCTGCCGACCGCACGCGGTTCGGTGGCGCTGGAGTCCATCGCCGCCGTCGAACAGGTGGACGCTCCCGTATCCATCACCAGCAGCAACGGGCAGCGGACCGCGCGGGTAACAGTGACGCCGTCGGGTTCCAACCTGGGCAGCGTTAGCACCGCGGTGCAGGAGCGCCTGGCCAACGTGGAACTGCCGGCAGGGGTTACTGCCACCATCGGTGGGGCAACGACCCAACAGGCGGAGTCGTTCCGGCAGTTGGGGCTGGCACTGCTGGCCGCCATCGCGATCGTCTACGTCATTATGGTCGCGGCCTTCAAATCGCTGATACAGCCGCTGATCCTGCTGGTCTCGGTCCCCTTCGCCGCCACGGGCGCTGTTGGCTTGCTGCTGTTAACCGGAGTTCCGCTGGGCCTCCCCTCACTGATCGGCATGCTGATGCTTGTGGGCATCGTCGTGACCAACGCGATCGTCCTGATCGACCTCATCAACCAGTACCGCAGGCCGCACGACGGCAGCCCGGGCATGAACGTGGCGGACGCCATTACCCACGGCGCCCGCCAACGTCTCCGCCCTATCCTGATGACGGCGCTGGCCACCGTGTTTGCGCTGACCCCCATGGCACTTGGACTTACGGGCGGCGGTGGGTTCATCTCACAGCCTCTGGCCATCGTGGTGATCGGCGGGCTGGTGTCCTCTACGGCGTTGACGCTGGTCCTGGTCCCTGTCCTCTACAAGTTGGTGGAGGGCCGCAGGGAGAAGAAAGACCTGCAGAAAGCCTTGAAGGACAAGCCGGAGCCCACGTCGGGCAACGGCTCTGCCGGGGATCCATCGGATGAGTTCCAGGACTGGACCACGGGCATGATCCCCCGGGTCAAGGGCCGCCGGGCGGCCCACAATCCCGGAGAATAGCGGGCACCCAACAGATTGACCCCTTGACAGGCAGGGCCGGGAACAATTCCCGGCCCTGCCCTGTTACAGACATCGATACATGCAAATGCATCTAGTTTGGGTTACACTGTTTATAGAGCCCGGGACCACGGGCAGGGAGAAAGGCACATCATGCAGATCGGCGTATTCAGCGTCAGTGACATCACCACTGACCCCACCACGGGCCGCACCCCCACGGAAAACGAGCGCATCAAGGCGTCCGTTGAGATCGCCAGGAAGGTCGAAGAAATCGGCATGGATGTCTACGCCTTGGGCGAGCACCACAACCGGCCGTTCTTCTCCTCCTCCCCCACCACGACGCTGGCGTACATCGCCGCGCAGACCGAACGCATCACCCTCTCCACCGCCACGACACTGATCACCACCAACGACCCTGTCAAGATTGCCGAAGACTTCGCGATGCTGCAGCACCTGTCCGACGGCCGCGTGGACCTGGTCCTTGGCCGCGGCAACACCGCACCGGTCTACCCCTGGTTCGGCAAGAACATCCAGGACGGCGTGGAACTCGCCATCGAAAACTACAGCCTGCTCCGCAAGCTGTGGGACGAGGACACGGTCAACTGGTCCGGCAAGTTCCGCACGCCGCTGCAGAACTTCACGTCCACACCACGCCCGCTCGACGGCGTCGCTCCCTTCGTCTGGCACGGTTCCATCCGCACGCCGCAAATCGCCGAAGTGGCGGCATACTTCGGCGACGGCTTCTTTGCCAACAACATTTTCTGGCCCAAGGAGCACTACCAGCAGCTGATCGGCCTCTACCGTGAGCGCTACGAACACTACGGGCACGGCAAGGCAGACCAGGCAATCGTGGGCCTCGGCGGCCAGTTCTTCATGAGGAAGAACTCCCAGGATGCAGTGAAGGAATTCCGTCCGTATTTCGACAACGCTCCGGTCTACGGCCACGGACCGTCCCTGGAGGACTTCACCTCACAGACGCCCCTGACCGTGGGAAGCCCCCAGGAAGTCATCGAAAAAACCTTGACGTTCCGTGAGGCTTTTGGCGACTACCAGCGCCAACTGTTCCTGATCGACCACGCGGGTCTCCCCCTGAAGACCGTCCTTGAGCAGTTGGACCTCTTCGGCGAGGAAGTCCTTCCCGTCCTGCGCAAGGAGTACGCTGCCCTGAAACCGGCCCACGTACCCGATGCACCGACGCATGCATCCCGCGTTGCCGAAGCACTGGAAGCCAAGGTCAGCGAGTCCGCAACCGCAGGCGCCACGGGGCAGGACGCCTGATGTCCAGCCCGTCGGCGTCCTCCGCCGTTCGCCTCGCCGCCGAGACCTGGGAGTCATTGTTCCGCTCCCAGGTGGCGGTGATGCGGAAGCTCCAGTCGGGACCGGCGTTCAAAACCCTCCCCGTCAAGGAATACGACGTCCTGTTCACGCTCTCCAAGTGCCCTTCCGGGCAGCTCCGGCTCAATGAAATCAACGACAAAGTGCTGCTGAGCCAGTCCAGCTTGAGCCGTTTGGTGGACCGGCTGGAGAAACGCGGATTGGTGGAGCGGACAACAGCCCCCGACGACGGCCGCGGAGTATTGCTGTCACTCACCGAAGCAGGCAGTGAGCTTCAAAAGACCATCGGCCGGGAGCATGTCCGCGACATCGCCCACTTGGTGGCACCGGCGCTCACCGCCGAGGAACAAAAGGAGCTCCTCCGCCTGACGGAAAAACTCCGTGCTTCCGTGGCGGGACACTAACGCAGGCTGATGAGCTCCCGGGGGTCGTCCACCGGGAGCTCACCGTTGACCGAGGCGCCCACCTTGAGGGTCTTGAGCGACAGGCTGCCACCCACAGTGGACAGGAACGCCGTGTCCGAGGAGTCACGTCCTGCAGTGATCCTGAGCATGGACCTCCGCGGTGCCAAACCTGTGGGATCGATGATGTGCCAGGCACCGTCAATATATGCCTCGGCTACCGCATGGAAATCCATGGGACTCAAGCCCGGCGCGTAGACCGCCGCGAGTCGGGCGGGTATATCTTTCGCCCTCAACAGCGCAATGGCGAGGTGGGCAAAGTCGCGGCACACACCCTTACGGTGAAGCAGCGTTTCCACGGCCCCGTCCGTACCCCGCGAAGAACCGCTGACGTAGCGGAGCTCCCCATTGACCCAGTTGCGGACAGCGTGGAGCAGCTCGGCTCCCTGCAGGCCGCCGAACTCGGCGTATGCGGTGGGCAGGAGCCGATCAGACTCGGCATACCGGCTGGGACGTACGTACCGGATCAGTTCCATGGGAGAGGACTCATCAGGGACGCCAAAGCCATGGACGGTGGCACGGTACTCCACCGACACTTCGCTCGGTTCACTGAACTCCATGTAGTGGAAACGGCCTCCGTGGTGGTCGCTGAGTTCGGCGAAAGGAACGTCCATCCCGGCCGTGGTGATGGACAGGGTTTCCGTCACTGACCCGTAGCCAGGGTTCCCGGCCACGGCAATGGCCATGGCCACCTTTGTGTTGGCTGCGGTCTTGAAAACGAGCGTGGCAGCAACGTTGCGTTCCATTGATCTCCGGGGTGGGTTGCGGCGGGAAGCCCCCATCGCCGCCATATGTGTGAACCAGCCAATCGCAGGACTACAGATTGACCTTCAGAGACAGTAGCATCCGCTGGACATCGGCGAATTCAGAACCATGGACCGCGTACTTCGCTGCCAGGTCCAAAGTGTCGAAAGCCTTGGCCGGCGCCACCTTCTCGTCAGTGGCGTAGGAATGGATTGCCGGCACGTCACCGAAGGAATAGTCGCCCTTCCCTGAAGGCCCCTGCACTCGGTTTCGGAGTTCGCAGGACTGCCCATCCGCCCCCGCCACCATGTTGGTGATGCCGTAGGAGCCGAAGAACTTGTAGCCCTGGATCACCCTGAAGACCACCCTCGGATCAATGGTGTCCGGGCCGTCGGAGTGCGGGATGTCCAAGGGCACGCTGCTGATGACTACGTAAGGGCGCCCCTGTCCGGCAGGGCAGGCAACGGGAGTGGATGGTGGGAGCCCGGTTTGCAGGGTGGCAATATATCTTCCTGTCGCATCCTTGACTTCCACCTTCACGGCTCCGGCCAAGGATCCGGCTTCGGGTGCTGCCGACTGGGCAATCCAGTCCCGGGGAAGATCGAAACTGACGGTTTTGGCAGCGTCCGTGTAGGTCTTCCATGACACCGCGGTTGCCGGCGCGCTGGGGCTGGCAGTGGCTTGAGCCGTGGACGTCCCATCCGAACCGGGCGTCACGGACGGTGAGCTGCCCGCGCTCCCAGGTTCCGGCGTCGTGCTCTCTGTTGGCTTTCCTGTTCCGGACTCCGAACTGTTCGGCTTTGACGTGGACGTGGACGTTACTTGTGGTCCCTTGTTTTCGGCGGAGCAGGCTGTCGTCGCCGCGAGCACTGTACCCGCCAACGCCAGGGCAGCAAGCTTCGCTGGAACGCACTTCCGGTTCATGATGCCCTTCATGACCACAGCCTATCGGCGGCGGTGCCGCGACACGCACAGGACTAGGCTGGGGGTATGGCTCCCGATCAGCAGGACTATTTCGAGGACGACATCCCCACCATGTCAGCGGTTGATATAGCTGACTGGCGCCTGCGGACGTTCGCTCTCTACGACAAGGTGCGGCAGCTTGCAGCCACCAATCCGTTCGATGCGCACGTTTTCTGGCGCCAGGAGCGGGACCTGCTGTTCGCCACCCATCCCGCATCGGCGCTGACGGCGGACATGAAATCTTCCTTCTCAGGTCTGCGCACAGCCGGATATGACCCTGCTTTCCGCCGATACGCGGCCTTATCGCCTGACAGTGCCGGACAGGAAATGAACGTTGAGACCGGCACTGACGGTGTGGTGCCTTTTGTTCGCATCGGCACTTTCGAGCTGCCCGGACTGGGCTCCTTGGCCGCATGGAGACTGCGGAGCTATGGCGGCGGTATCTTCGTACCCTTCCGCGACGCAACGGCCGGGAAGGACGGCGGCAGCTACGGAGCCGGACGATACCTGCTGGACACGGTCAAGGGCTCCTTCCACGGGACCAGGGGCGCTGCAGGAGAACAGGAATTCATCCTCGACTTCAATTTTGCCTACAACCCCTCGTGCGCCTACAACGAAGCGTGGGCCTGCCCCTTGGCAGGCCCGGACAACCGGCTGACCACGGAGATTCCCGTGGGTGAGCTGTACTTGGGCTAGCCAAGCAGCCCTCCGGGGCCAACAGCTGCGAGCGCCGCGATGGCCGTCACGATGGTCAGGGGTGCCACGATCAGGCCGAACACCGCATAACCCTTCCACTTGATCAGCACGTTCATCCGGACCAATCGGTCATGCCACAGCAAGGTGGCCAGGGAAGCCCACGGCGCGATCAGGGGTCCCGCATTCACTCCGACCAGCAGTGCGGCCATTCGCTCCGGACTTCCGGCCAAGGGTTCCGCCAGTAGGTAGGCGGGCAGGTTGTTGACCACGTTGGAGCCGAGCGCGCCCGTCATGGCCAGCCTGAGCAGTTCAACGAACCCGCTTCCCTGGCCTGCCACCTGTCCCAGCAGTACTGAGGCGCCGAGGTATTGGGTGGCCTCAACCACCAGGAAAAGTCCGCAGGTGAAGAGCAACAACGACCACGGAATCAGGGCCACCCTGAGCACCTTGGGGCGTCGGATGGCGAACGTGCCGGCGAGGATGGCGGCCGCCACCGTGGCAGGAATCCAAATGGCAACCCCGGACACCAGGGACGGCAACAGCAGCACCAGGACCACCGCGCTGACCACGAGCAAGACTTTGTCGGAGGCAGCGGTGGACGAAGGTGCTTGAGCAGGACGGGCGGAATCGAGGGCATAGGTCTTGCGAAGTTCACGTCGGAATACCAGCGCGATGAAGGCCAACGGAACTAGGACTGCCGCCAGCGACGGTGCCCACATCAGCTGGGCAAACTGTGCGGGACTGATGCCGCCCAGGTTGTGCTGCGCCAGAAGGTTGGTCAGGTTGGAAATGGGAAGCAACAAGCTGGCGGTATTCGCCAGCCACACGGTCGTCAACGCGAAGGGCAGGACCGGCAGTCCGGCCTGGCGGGCCACCGTGACCACCACGGGGGTCAGGAGCACCGCCGTTGTGTCCAGTGACAGGAACACGGTGCTCAGGGTGGCGAACAGCGCCACAAGCAACCACAGCAGGACACTGCGCCCACGCCCCCACCCGCGCAAATGGCGCGCGATCCACTGGAACGCGCCGGCTTCGCTGACGAGCTCCGTCACCACGGTCATGGCAACGACGAAGGCCAGGATGGGTGCTACCCGGTCCACCAGGACCGCCACTTCCTGCCACGGCAGGACACCCGTGGCGACGGTTACCCCACCCGCCACGAGGAGAACCAATCCGATGATCGCCAGCCGCATGAATCGGAGTCTAAGCCCCGACCCTGTGGATCTTCCGGCGACACATCCTGAATCAGCGTCACCGTACTGTAAGCAATGAAGCCCCTGCAGCATGGCTGGGAAGCCTAGCCTTGAACCATGAACCGATTGCGGAGTTCGATCCGGGCCCACAGGACCCTCGCTGCGGTGGCAGGCCTGGTACTCCTATCCCTGGTGGTGGTCGGGGCTGCCCTCTTCCAACCATGGCGGCTCTTCACCAGCAGCAGCCTGGACGAAGCACTGCCGGCCGCCCCGGTGTCCACGAGCGTGCCGCCAGAGGTTAAGGCCGCAGAGGTTGAAACCCCGGCGGCGGACGGACCCGTGGTTGTCAGCTCGGGCACCTTCGGATCGCAGGAACATGAGACAACCGGCGCAGCCCAGTTGCTGAAGCTCCCGGATGGAAGCCATCTGCTCCGCCTGGAGAATCTGGCCAGCAGCGATGGGCCTGATGTCAAAGTTTGGCTCAGCAGCCTGGAGGCCGGGGGCGACTGGTTCAAGTACCGCTCCGGCCGCTATGTGGACCTCGGTGCCATCAAAGCCACGCACGGCAACCACAATTACGCCATTCCTGCAGGAACCGACGTTGCAGGGCTGACGTCTGTGGTGCTCTGGTGCGACCGCTTCAGTGTTGCGTTCGGGTCGGCCCCGCTCACCTGATGCGTTGCGTGGCCTGCTCTGCATGCCAAGCGAACGTCTTAAGGCGTAAACCGGGCCTCGCAACACTCGGGCACCACGCGCGGAGGACGTAGGATGTCATCATGACTTCACCCCTTCCCCGTCGCATCGCCCGTGTCCGGCCTGCAGCTGCCCCGCCCATGGCCGGTCAACCCCAAGACGAGCAATTCTTCGTGGCCAATGATGCTGAAGACTTCGACACGCACGCGGGCAAGGTATGGATCGTCATCGACTCTCCATTCCCGGCTTCACGGGCCAACGCAAGCAGCCCTTCCCGTCCCGGTTGGGAAACCGGCGCAACAGTCAGTGAAGACGCTTTTACCTTCCTGGCCCCATCAGTCCCCGTCAACGTCTTCGGCATGGCCCACAACACCGGGCAGCCGGGCCGGGACCTGCCGCCACAGGCTTTCCACAAAGCGGCCTCGAGCGTCATCGGCCCCGGTGAGGCGATCCAGCTGAGCTCCACCGTTGGCTATGTGGACCCGGAAGCCGAACTGACCGTCGTCGTCGGCAGTACCGCCCGTGGCTTGACGCTGGAAACAGCGCGTTCGGCAATCCTTGGCTACACCATCGGCAACGACGTCTCGGCAAGGGACCTTCAAAAGACGGACGAACTCTGGATCAGCGCCAAAAGCCAGGACACGTTCACGCCCACGGGTCCGTGGATGGTCACGGACCTGGATGACGCGAACCTGGAGATCGGGATCGTCCACAACGGCACCGAACTGAAAACCGCCAGTTCAGCGGACCTCGGCTGGAAAGTGGACGAAATCATGGTGTACCTGACCTCGTTCATGACGCTTCAGCCAGGCGATCTGGTGCTCACAGGCTTCCCCGCCGAGTGCGCCCGCATCCAACCAGGCGACACTGTTGTATGCCGGGTTGAAGGAATCGGTGAGCTCCGGAACCCCGTCACGGGCGCTTCCTGGGAGGTCACGCCGGCATAGTGTGTCAGGCTTAACCCATGGAGACAGCCGCGGATGCCACTGAGCTACGGCCGTCTCCCCCACAGAAACCACCGCGCCGACGACACCGCGGAGTCCTCAAGTACCCGGTGGTGCGGCAACTGATCCGCTTCACCGGCGTCGGAATTGTGTGTACTGCCAGTTCGCTGGCCATCTATGCGTTGCTGCGTCCCTGGATTGATCCACAGTTGGCGAATGCCGTGGCCCTGATCGTCACCTCATTGATGAACACGGCGCTGAACCGCCGCTTGACCTTCAAGATCACCGGTAGGAAGAAACGCGTCCAGGATCACCTGAGTGGGGTCATGGTGATCGCCATTGCCCTGGTGATCACCGGAGGCAGCCTCGGCATACTGCATCTCTTCCGTCCGGAAGCTACTGTCACCGAGGAACTGTGGACCACCACGTTGTCCGGGTTCGTCGCCACCGCGGTCCGGTTTACCCTGCTGCGGCACTGGATCTTCCGGCGCGCACGGCACGTGTAGCTAACCCGCTTGCGGGGACGCCAGATTCCGGACACGCCCGACGGCGGTTTCCACGGCAGCGGCGGCCTCGTTCAGTTCAGCGTCGGTCACTGTTGAGGTGAAGCTGAAGCGGACGGCCGTCTGGGCCGTTTCAGGGGCGATGCCAAGTGCCACCAACACTGGCGAGGGCGCGTCGGATCCTGCGGCGCATGCGGAGCCACTGGAGCACACCACGCCAAGGCGCTCCAGTTCAAGCAACACCGACTCGCCGCTGGTGCCCGGAAAGCAGAACGACGCCACTGAGGGCAGACGCTGGCTGCGGTGCCCCGTCAGCAAGGCATCAGGTACGGTGGCGAGGACCTGGTCGATGAACTGGTCCCTCAAATCCGAAACCCGTGCTGCCTGCTCCGGCTGCTCAGCATGGGACAACCCCAGCGCCGTGGACAGCGCCACAGCTCCGGCCACGTTCTCCGTACCTGAGCGCCTTGCTCGTTCCTGGCCCCCACCGTGGACCAAAGGCTCCACCCCCAAACGGCCCTTGGTGAACAAGACACCGGATCCCTTGGGCGCGCCAAGTTTATGTCCGGAAATACTCAAGGCGTCCACGCCCAGCGCCTTGACGTCCAGTGGCAACCACCCGGCAGCCTGGACCGCATCCGTATGGAACGGGACGCCGTGTTCCCGCGCCACGGACGCCAGGGATGCGATTGGCTGGACGGTTCCGATCTCATTGTTCGCATACATGATGCTCACCAACGCTGTTTCGGGCCGCATTACGGCCCGCAAGCCGTCCACCGAAACCAAGCCCTCCCGATCCACCGGCAGCACGTCCACAGCGAAGCCGTGCACACGTTCGAGGTAGCGGGCCGACTCCTCCACCGCGGGATGCTCGATGGCGCTGATCACCACCCGGTTCAACGAGGGGTCAGCCAACTGCCGGGCCAGGGCAATGCCCTTAACGGCAAGGTTGTCCGCTTCCGTGCCTCCGGAAGTGAACGTCACCTCGCTGGCCCGACAACCCAGGACCTTCGCGACGCCGGAACGCGCCCCTGCGAGCGCAACTGCTGCCGCTTCGCCCAGGCTGTGGTGGCTGGAGGGGTTGCCGAACTCACCGCTCAGGTACGGCCACATCGCCTCAAGGGCCTCGCGGCGTACTGGAGTGGTGGCTGCGGCGTCGAGGAAGATCATGGGGGCGTCAGGCCGCCTTCAAGACGACATCGAGGCCCAGGTCCAGGGCGCTCACGCTGTGGGTCAGTCCTCCAACGGAGATGACGTCAACACCGGCGGCAGCGATTTCGGTGACTGTGCTGATGTTCACGTTGCCGCTGGCTTCCACGATGGCCCGCCCGTCCACCTGCTTGACCCCGGCCCTGAGCTCCTCAAGGGAGAAGTTGTCCAGCATGATGGTGTCCACACCGGCCGCCAGCACGGGTTCGATCTGCTCGGCCCTGTCCACTTCCACTTCGAAGTGCGTGGTGTGGCCAAGCTGGGCCTTGGCGGCAACCAGCAGCCCGGTCAGCTTGGTGGAGTCGCCCCCGGTCATGACAGCCAAGTGGTTGTCCTTGGCCAGGACCGCGTCAGAGAGGCTGTAGCGGTGGTTCGCTCCCCCACCACAACGGACTGCATAGCGTTCCAGGACACGAAGGCCTGGCGTGGTCTTGCGGGTGTCGGTGATCCGGGCCCGGGTCCCTTCGACAAGCCTCACGAATTCGGCCGTCTTGGTGGCGATGGCGCTCATCCGTTGCACCAGGTTCAGGCCGACCCTTTCGGCGAGCAACACCGACCGGGCCCTTCCGCTGACCCGGGCGAGGTGGGTTCCGGCGTCGAACGCTTCGCCGTCGGCGAGGAGCAGTTCCACCTCGGTCTCAGGGTCCACCAGCTTCATGGCGTCGCGGAACACGGTGCCTCCGCTGAAGACGCCGGCGACGCGCGCATTCAGCACGGCGGTTGCCCGGGCGTCGGCGGGGATCAGCAGCTGCGAGGTGATGTCGCCGCTGGGTGCGTCCTCAGCAAATGCCCGTTCCAGGATGTCCCGGACAGGGGCTGCGGGGAGGGTCAGGTTAGTCATGGACGAGGCTCACTTTCCGGCTCAGGGTGTAACGCTTGTCAAAGTCGTCGACGGCGGCTGGTTCCGCCACGCTGTCGCTGCGGTAATGCGCCCCCAGCGACGCCTTCCGTTCCCGCGCCGCATGAACGAGCAGTTGCGCCGCCAGCAGCACATTGGAATCCTCATGCTCCCGGACATCCAAGGACTCCGGCTCGTTCAACGGCAGGACATCCCCCGCCCAAGCAGCCAACGTCACGCCGGCTTCACGAAGCAAAGGGCCGTCACGCAGAACCCCGGCCTTGGCTGTCATCAACCGCCGCAGAGCTTCCCGCGAAAACGCGCCCGCCTGCGCAAATGGAGCCTCAAGGGCACCCGGCCCCGGCAAAGACTCAAACTCCCAGGAAACCGGCTTTGGGACAACGTCGTGCCCTCGGGCGAGCGCAGGTGCGAGCGCAGGCGCCAAGGGAACTGTGGAACTGCGCCCAAGGAACCCCTCCACAGCCCGCCGCCCAAACACCAGGCCTTCAAGGAGGGAGTTGCTCGCCAAGCGGTTGGCCCCTTGCACCCCGGTACAGGCCACTTCACCGGCCGCCAGCAGCCCTGGAACGGACGTCCGGCCGTAGAGGTCGGTGACCACTCCGCCCATCCAGTAATGAGCCGCGGGCGCAACGGGAACGACGTCCCGGGTCCAGTCGACTCCGGCTTGGCGGGTCCGTTTGCTCAGGGTTGGGAAGCGCTTGGCCAGGAATCCTCCGCCCCGCTGTTCTTCGATCACGGCGGCATCAAGGAACACGTGGCCGTTGGGGTCGCCGAGTTTTGCCAAGTGCAGTGCGATGCTGCGGGAGACGACGTCCCGGGGTGCCAGTTCTGCATCAGGGTGGTAGTCGGGCATGAAGCGATGCCCTTTGGCGTCCAGGAGGATGGCGCCCTCGCCCCGCACTGCTTCTGAAATCAGCAGGGGGTCGTTATTGCCTTCTGCTTCCCGGGCCTCGTCCGGGAGCACCATGCAGGTTGGGTGGAACTGGAAGAATTCCAGGTCAGCAACGGCGGCTCCGACACGCCATGCGAGCGCCAGGCCATCCGCTGTGGCCACTGCGGGGTTGGTGGTTTGGGCGAAAAGCTGCCCGGCTCCCCCTGTAGCAAGCAGGACGGAGTCGCCGTGGACGCCGAGGTGGCGTCCGTCGTGGAGGAAATTCGCTCCCACCACACGGCCACCTTGCTCTCTGCCCAGCGAGAGCGATGTCACCTGGGCATGCCCGATGACATGGATCTTGCCTGCCGCCTGGAAGTCCAGGACTGTCTTTATCAGCGC
Organism: Paenarthrobacter sp. A20; assembly: GCF_024168825.1. Lineage (NCBI taxonomy): Bacteria > Bacillati > Actinomycetota > Actinomycetes > Micrococcales > Micrococcaceae > Paenarthrobacter > Paenarthrobacter sp. A20. The sequence continues at coordinate 4,094,870 of NZ_JALJWH010000001.1, forward strand.
GGCCGCCACACCGGCACCAGTAGCGTCGCCGCCGGCATGCAGGATTCGCGGGGCGGAGTGTGCCGCCTCGAGGCCCAAGGCGGGGTCTCCGTCGTCGTCGAGGTCGAAGCGGACGCCGAACCGCCCCAGCCCGGCGATATCCAACCGCGCCTCGGTGCACAACACCCTTACTGCTTCTTCGTTGCAGTGCCCCGCACCGGCTTTGAGGGTGTCCGCGATGTGTGCGGCCACCGTGTCACCGGGGGCCGGCTCGTCCAGGACGGCCGAAATGCCGCCCTGGGCGTAGTAGGTGTTGCTGTCCGCGAGCGCACCCTTGGTCAGCAGCACAACGTCCGCACCGGCGTCCGCGGCAAGAAGCGCAGCGTAAAGTCCCGCGATGCCGCTTCCGACGACGATCAGACGTTGGGGGGCAGGCCCTCCAACCACGCTCGCTGTAGTCATGTGACGCTCGATTCGGCTAGTCCGCTGTGATGTGCCGGTTTGGTTAGGCCGGCTTGGCTGCCAGCATGCGCTCCAGCGCAATCTTGGCGTTGTCCTGCACGGAGTCATCCACGGTGATGCGGTTGACGACACGTCCTTCCACGAGTTCCTCCAGGACCCAGGCGAGGTAGCCGGGGTGGATGCGGTACATGGTGGAGCACGGGCAGATGACGGGATCCAGGCAGAAGATGGTGTGCTGCGGGTTTTCGGCGGCCAGACGGTTCACCATGTTGATCTCGGTACCGATGGCGAACGTGGTGGGTTCGGTGGCGGCCGCGATCGCCTTCTTGATGAAGTCGGTGGACCCGGCGGAGTCAGCAGCGTCCACGACCTCCATGGGGCATTCGGGGTGGACGATCACGTTGACGCCCGGGAAGTCCTGGCGGGCTTTCTCGATCTGGCCTACGTTGAAGCGCTTGTGGACCGAGCAGAATCCGTGCCACAGGATGACCCGGGAGTCGAGCAGTTGCTGTTCGTCGTTGCCGCCCAGTTCCTTGCGCGGGTTCCACATGGGCATCTGCTCCAGCGGAACGCCGAGTGCTTTTGCGGTGTTGCGGCCCAAGTGCTGGTCGGGGAAGAACAGAACACGCTGGCCACGCTCGAAGGCCCACTCCAGGACCACCTTGGCGTTGGACGAGGTGCAGACTATGCCGCCGTTGCGACCACAGAAAGCCTTGAGCGCGGCGGACGAGTTCATGTAGGTGACAGGAATGACCGGTACGCGGCCCTTGGCGTCCGGTTCGGTGCCAAAGATCTCCTCGAGCTGCTCCCAGCACTCCTCGACGGAGTCTTCGTCTGCCATGTCTGCCATGGAGCAACCGGCGGCCAGGTTGGGCAGGATGACTGCTTGCTCCGGAGTGGAGAGGATGTCAGCGGTTTCCGCCATGAAGTGGACACCGCAGAAGATGATCGCTTCGGCGTCCGGCTTGGTCAGGGCCGCGTTGGCCAGCTGAAAGGAATCACCCACGAAGTCCGCGTACTGGATGACTTCGTCGCGCTGGTAAAAGTGCCCCAGGATGACGGCACGGTCCCCGAGCGTCGCTTTGGCCGCCCGAGTGCGGGAATCGAGTTCGGCGTCGCTGGCCTTCTTGTACTCCTCAGGCAACTGGCCCTGCCGAGGAGTAGCCATGGGTGCGACGTCAGCGCTGGACGCCCCGGGCCCATACGCGGGGGCGCCGGCAACAGCTTCGGCGAGGTCATACTCCCATGGGCCCTTGGCCAGGGCCGGGCTGCACGTGGACCCCGCGCGGGAGAGGCCCTTCTCGGCTTCTTCGCGGGTGATCAGCTGGACGGCAGTGTTGACGCTGCTCATGGTGTACTCCTGTTATCTGGCCCGAGGCCGGGCGTGCCGGTGAAGCGGTAGAGGCGTGGTGGACGGTGTTTCCCGCCCTGGAGGTATTCACCGGTCTCTTCGATTTCCGGTGTTGCCTTGACGTGTCGGCGGAAGTTCGCGGGATCGAGCTGGCGGTCCAGCACGGCCTCGTAGACTTCGCGGACCTGGGCGAGGGTGAAGAACTCTCCCAGCAGGTGGTAGGCGATGGACCCGTAGGCCATCTTGTTGCGGAGCCGCCACAGGGCGTAGTCCACGATTGCGTTGTGGTCGAAAGCGAGTTCGCCCAGCCGGTCTGCACGGAACCACCGCACATTTTCCGACTCATCAGCCAAAGCAGCTTCCGTGGGCTGCACCAGTGCCCAGTACACGATGGAGACAACACGCTGGGTGGGTGACCTGTGGAGGCCGCCAAATGCGTAGAGCTGCTCGAGGTAATGCGGCGTCAGCCCAGTGGTCTCGCGGAGGTTCCTGGAAGCCGCATCCTGGAGCGATTCGTCGTGGGCCAACGGACCGCCGGGGAGGGCCCACATGTCTTTGTACGGTTCCCGGATCCTCCGGACCAACGGCAGCCACAGCGTGGGGCGGCCGGACTTTTCACTGGGGCGAAGAGCGAAGATCACCGTTGAAATTGCCAACGACGGCGGTGCGAGCCGCCTCTCGGCGACATTGGCTGAGTTGGTGTTCACGGCGTTCACCTCGCTTCATCGCCGTCCGGAGCACTCCCCATTAAGGACTGGAGCACTAGTTAAAGTCATCTTGACTAGAACTAATGGTACGACTCTCCGGGCACTTGGCAAAATGCTTTACGTCACAAGGGCTTCGCCGCAGCTTCCATCAGCGGCAGTGTCCGGCCTTGGATGTGGCTGTTCAGGACAATCACCGACGAACACCGAACCACGGACTTCGTGGCGATCATGGCATCGAGCACCCGCTGCATGTCCGGGTTGGAACGCGCCGCAATCCGCACCATGAGGTCAGAGTTCCCTGTGACCGTGTGGACCTCGATGATTTCCGGGATGGCGCCCAGGCTTTCGATAATGGCGTCATGTCCAATCTCCTGGGTGATGGTGACCGAACAGAACGCCACTACCGGGAACCCAAAATTGGCCGGATCGGGCTGCGGAACCCACGAACCAATGACTCCGTTTTCAATCATTCGGTCAATCCGGGACTGCACGGTAGCCCGGGCAACCCTGAGTACCCGGGATGCCTCCAGCACTGAGGATCGCGGTGAATCCGTGAAGAAACGTACAATTTTTGCATCAAGCGCATCGACCAGCATCAAAGTTCCTGTCCCCGGGGATCCTTACCCATCACATCGCTACAGCAAAAAGTGATGTATCTTACAAACTGCGAGAATTATTCCACGGCTCTTGCTGCGTCGTCGACGCCCGCTTGCCAGGCCCATGAGGCCGGCACGCCACACCAGCATGTAATCCATAGAAGGTAGACACGTATGACAACGAAGTCCATCGCGGCTCCTGCGCCAACATCCGGCCTCGGCCATTCGCTGAAACCCCGCCAGCTGACCATGATGGGACTTGGCAGCGCGATTGGCGCCGGCCTCTTCCTCGGCTCCGGCGCGGGCGTACAGGCCGCCGGCCCGGCAGTCCTTATCTCCTACCTCGTTGCCGGCACGCTGATCATCCTGGTCATGTGGGCCCTTGGCGAGATGGCAGCCGCCAACCCCAACAGCGGCGCCTTCTCCGTGTACGCAGAGAAGGCCCTGGGCAAGACGGCCGGCGGTACCATCGGCTGGCTGTGGTGGCTTCAGCTGGTGGTGGTCATCGCGGCCGAAGCCATTGGAGCGGCCGGCCTGCTGTTCTCCATCTGGCCAGTCATCCCCGTATGGGTCCTTGCCCTGGTGTTCATGGTGGTCTTCACGGGCATCAACCTTGTGGGCGTCCGCAACTTCGGCGAGTTCGAGTTCTGGTTCGCCATCCTGAAGGTGGCAGCAATTGTCATCTTCCTGCTCATCGGCGCCGCCCTGCTCTTTGGCTGGTTGCCGAATGTCCCCTCCCCCGGATTCTCGGCCTTCGGCGATTTTGCCCCCAACGGCATTGGTGGCATCGCCGCTGCACTGTTCGTGGTGATCTTCGCCTTTGGCGGAACCGAGATCGTCAGCGTCGCGGCCGCCGAAACCGAGAACCCGGCCCATAGCGTCGGCAAGGCCATCCGCACGGTTGTCTGGCGCATCCTGGTCTTTTACATCGGCTCCGTCTTCGTCATCGCAGCCGTCCTTCCCGTTGGTTCCGAAGGCCTGAAGTCTCCGTTTGCCGGAGTCCTGGACCTGGCCGGAATCCCCGGCGCCGGCGCAGCCATCACCCTGGTAGCCGTCGTCGCCCTGCTCTCTGCACTCAACGCCAACCTGTACGGCGCCTCCAGGATGGTCTTCTCCCTCTCGGAGCGCGGGGAAGCTCCCCGCTTCCTGTCCCGCCTCAGCGGCTCCAAGGTTCCCGTTGCCGCCGTCGGAATTTCGGTTGCCTTCGGCTTCATCGCCACCGTCCTTGAATTGCTGTTCCCGGAGAAAATCCTGCCGGCACTCCTGAACCTGGTGGGCTCTACCTGCCTGGTGGTCTGGGGCACCGCGCTGGTGTCGCAGTTCATTCTCCGCCGCAGGGCTGACAAAGAGGGCACGGAACTGCCCCTGCGCATGAAGGGCTTCCCCTTCCTCACCATCCTTGGCCTCATCCTGCTGGGCCTGATCCTGGTGGTCGGCTTTGCGAACCCCGAAAGCGCCGGGCAGCTGATTGGCACCTTCATCCTGATCCTCGCCATCGCCGCCGGGTGCTTCATCAACGCCAAGGCCAAGGCCTCCAGGCAGTCCATGCCCGTGGAGTAACTGCCTGCTCACCACCCATGGAAAGCCCTGCACAGTTTGTACCGTGCAGGGCTTTCTTTTATGTCCAAATTGTACAAAGTGTTCCGTTCCAACTGAGCTGATTGCGCATGGCAGGATCCGGTGACTAGGGTCACACTCATGACTACAGAACCCGTGCTGGCCGCCGTCGATGATGACGCGGCCCCGCTCACCCACCATCAACTCCGTGAGTTGTACACGCTGATGGCAGCAGTCCGGCACCTGGACTCCTCGGCCGTCGCCTGGCAGCGTCAGGGCATCATCCCTGGCTATGCGCCGGAGCTCGGCCAGGAAGCCGCGCAAGTAGGCAGCGGCTATGCCGTCGACCGAACCCGCGACTTCGTGTTTCCCACCTACCGGGAAATGGGCGTTGCCCGGGCGATGGGCCTGGACATGGTGGGCTATATGTCTACTCACAAGGCCACGTGGCACGGCGGCATGTACAACCCGCTTGAGTCCAGGTTCGCTCCCATCCAGGCGGTGGTGGCCGGTTCCGTTTTGCACGCTGTGGGCTGGGCCCATGGACAGACCCTCTCCGGGGCGCCGGAGATGGGCGTCGCCATGACGTACTTCGGTGACGGCGCTTCCTCCCAGGGTGACGTTCACGAAGCCATGAACTTCGCCGCGGTCATGAAAGCCCCCGTGGTCTTCTTCATCCAGAACAACGGCTGGGCCATCTCGGTCCCCACCGAACGCCAGGTTGCGGGCGGCTCTGTGGCCGCACGAGCAGCCGGTTACGGAATCCCCTCCCTGCAGATCGATGGCAACGACGTGGTCGCTGTCTTCGAAGCCACACGTTCCGCTTTCGCGCATTGCCGCGCAGGGAACGGCCCCGTGGTGATAGAAGCGATGACCTACCGTCGTGGCCCACACTCCACCGCCGACGATCCCGGCCGCTACCGCACCCTGGAGGAGGAACGCCTCGACGGCGGCGAGGATCCGCTGGAGCGCTTCAAACAGCGGCTTCTCGCAGAAGGCGTAGCGGATGCAGCCTTCTTCGCGGAGGCGCAGCGCGCGGCCGAAGATGAAGAGGAAGCCATCCGTGCCGGCATCGCCGACCTCGGCCCGCGCCCCGGCGCCGAGATGTTCAGCCTGGTCTTCCAGGAACCAACACCAGCCCTTCAATCCCAGGCCACCTCGTGGCGCGAGGAGTCCGAACATGCCTGAGACCATCACCACTGATCGCAGCAGTGGAAACAGCACTGATACGGGCGCCGCAAACGTCCAGCACATGTCCATGCAGCAGGCCCTCAACCGCGCCCTCGACGAGGTTTTGGCCGAAAACCCCAAGACCGTCATCTTCGGGGAGGACTGCGGCCGGCTGGGTGGCGTCTTCCGTATCACCGATGGCCTGCAGGCAAAGCATGGCGAGGAACGCGTTTTTGACACCCCGCTTGCTGAATCCGGCATCCTGGGCATGTCGGTTGGCCTCGCAATGGCCGGCTTCCACCCCATTCCCGAGGTCCAGTTCGACGGCTTCGCCTACCCGGCCATCAACCAGATCGTTTGCCAGATCGCCCGGATGAACTACCGCAGCCGCGGAACCCTGCCCATGCCCATCACATTGCGGGTCCCCAGCTTCGGCGGCATCCGCGCCCCTGAACACCATGGCGAGAGCCTGGAAGCGCTCTTCGCCCACGTCCCGGGCCTCAAAGTTGTCTCTCCATCAAACCCGCACGACGCCTACCATCTGCTCAAGTACGCTGCCACCAGGCCGGACCCGGTGATCTTCATGGAGCCGAAATCGCGCTATTGGCAGAAGGGACCCGTGGACGTCGCCAGTGCCGCCCAACGCCCAACGCACGACGCCGGAGTAGACGACGGCGGCAGCCTCACCGGCGCCCGCGTGGTGAGGGAAGGCCGCCACCTCACTCTGGTGGCATGGGGGGCCATGGTCTCCCGCTGCTTGCAGGTTGCCGAACTCGCAGCCGAGGACGGCATCGACGTCGAGGTCCTGGATCTGCGCTGGCTGAAGCCAATTGATGCCGATGCGTTGGCGAGGTCCGTTGGGAAGACGCGGCGCGCCGTCGTCGTCCATGAGGCGCCCCTGACCTCCGGACTTGGTGCCGAAGTCGCCCAACTCATCACACAAAGCTGCTTCGCAACCCTGAAGGCGCCCGTGGAGCGGGTGACCGGATTCGACGTTCCCTACCCCTCCGGCGACCTGGAGGACGAATACATCCCCAACATCGACCGCATCCTCTTTGGGATCCAACGCGTACTGGAGTACCGCCGTGGCTGAAATTTCCTTCCCCCTTCCCGACTTGGGCGAAGGCCTGATCGAGGCGACAGTGCTGGATTGGCTGGTGGAACCTGGCCAGCAGGTGGAACGCAACCAGCCGATAGTGGAGCTTGAAACCACCAAGTCGGCCCTCGAATTGCCCAGCCCGCAGGCGGGTAAAGTGGTGCGTATCCACGGGGCGCCAGGTGACACCATCAACGTTGGCGAACCGCTGATCGTGTTCGAGGTTCCGGATGATACTGCCGGTATCGTGGGCACTGTTCCAAAGGACGAAGCACCCAAGCGCCGGGTCCGCCTGAGCGCCGTACTCGATGAGGACTGACATGATGACCGGCAGGCACACCATGGAACAGCACAGGCACACAGTAGAGGGCACGGACCCCGGGCTGTCCGTGGAAGTCCATGAGCCATCCACGGACGCCGGCCTGCGGCCCGTCCTGCTGATCCACGGCTTTTCTTCCTCCACGAAACTGAACTGGGTGGATAGCGGCTGGATCACCACCCTTCAGGATGCAGGCCGTCGCGTGATCACCGTAGACCTGCCAGGCCATGGCAGGAGCCACTCCCCCGAGGACCTGGATTCGTACACGCCCAGCCGCATACGCGCTGACCTCCTCCAGATAGTGACCGACGCCGGAGCCCGGCCACTGCGCGATGGTGACCCGTCCACGGGACTGGACGTCATTGGCTACTCGCTCGGCTCGAGGCTGGCTTGGGAGTTCGGCGCCACCCAGCCGGACCTTGTCCACCGCATCGTCCTGGGTGGACCCAGCTCAGCGGATCCGTTGGCAGCTTTCGACCTCGTCGCTGCGCAACGGCACTTGGCCGACGGCACGCCCATTGAGGACGCGTCCACGGCCGGATTGCTGAAGATGGCACAGATGCTTCCCAGCAACAACCTCTTCTCCATGTTGTCGCTCATTGAGGCCATCAAGGGGGAACCTTTCGATCCTGCCGAAGCTGCCCCGCATATGCCCGTCCTGCTCGTTGCCGGCGAAAAGGATGAAAGGGCAGCCACCATGCCGGAGCTCGCCTCGATTGCGGGCAGGCATGGCGGTTTGGTGGAAACGTTGGTCATTCCAGGGCGCACCCACACCAACGTCATCACCAGCCGGGCGTTCAAGGAAGCTGCTGTCGAATTCCTTGGGGTGTAGGGCCCCCGTTCCCTGGGAGGGCTCAGTGGGGCGCGGCTGGTTTTGCCGGCTGGAAGTCAGCGGGCCAGCCGCTCCGCGTTGAGGCTCATTCGTTCCAACACGCTCAGGGCCATGGCGTACTCATCGATGCCGATGCCCATGGAAAGGTCCTGACGCGCCGCTTCCACCAACCGCTGGGCTTCGTGGTATTTTTCCCGTCCACGGTCACTCAGGACCAGCCGGTCATCAATCATGGTGATCATTCCGCGGCCCACGAGGGCTGCCAGTTCCCTCTCCCGCATCCGGATGTCGTTTCCCCACAACGGCTGCAAAGACTCCTCGAGCTGGTCCGGGAGCATGGCGCCCTCGGACAGGACACTGAGGGTATGCCATTGGCGCCGGCTGAGCTTGATCTTGGCAAGGATGGTGTCCAGTTGGGCTTCCAGTGCGGCGTCGAGCCTCTTGATCCAGTATCCGATGGGCTTGTTCACACGCCCATGCTTTCAGCGGAGACGCTACCGGGCAAGGTCTGGACGGTAGGCTTGGAACTGCAACGACTTACGTGGAAGTGGAGCAGATGGGCATGCGTTTCAAGGACCGTGCGGAAGCCGGTCGACGCCTGGCTGAAGCCCTCCCGCAACTCAGGGAAAAGCCGGACACCATCGTCTTGGGCCTGGCACGTGGAGGAGTCCCCGTGGCCGCCGCGGCAGCGGCCGAACTGTACCTGCCCTTCGGCGCGGTCCTGGTCCGCAAGCTCGGCATTCCGGGTCGCGACGAGACGGCTTTTGGGGCACTGGCATGGTCTCAGGGCGACGTCCTCCGGATCGTCAACAAGCCACTGAGGGACCTCGTCCTCGCCCACGGCATCTCCCAATCCGCGCTCGATGCCGTGGAAGCACACGAACGTTCCGAGCTCCTCCGGCGCGCGCAGAACTACCCGGGCACCAGGCATGACCTCCGTGGGAAGACCGTAGTGCTGGCGGATGACGGACTTGCCACTGGTGCCACCATGCGGGCCGCCGTGGAAGCAGTTCGTTCTGCCGGCGCACGCACCGTAATAGCCGCAGTACCGGTTGCCTCGCTGGAAGCCTCGACGTCGCTGGCACGGGTGAGCGATTTCGTCATGGCCCTGCACACGCCGGGTAAGTTCCATGCCGTGGGCGCCTTCTACGAACACTTCGGTCAATTGTCCGATGCCGACGTGGTGAGCCAGTTGGAAGGCGCCACAGCCGGCGGGCGCAAGTAAGCGCCGTCGTTCTCCAACGCAAAGGCGGGTGCGGTCCGCTGTGGACCGCACCCGCCTTTCCTATGCCCCGATCTAGTGATGGACGCTGTAGCCCAGGGGCCGGCCGCGGGTCTCCTTGGCGAGGATCACGCCAATTGCGGAGATTACGCAGAGGACCATGATGTAGATGCCAACAGAGCCTGACCACTTGGTGGTGTCCAGGAGCGCCTGGGCGATGAGCGGTGCGAAGGCGCCGCCCAGGATTGCTCCCAAGGCGTACCCAATGGAGATTCCGGAGTAGCGGACCTGGGCGGGGAACATCTCCGCATACATCGCGGACATAGGGCCGTAGGACAGGCCCAGGCCGATCGTCAGGACGAACAGGGCGGTTCCGTAGAGCACGATGTCCTTGGAATCGATCAGTACGAACATGGGAATCATCCAGGCGAAGACCAAGCCGTACCCGATCAGGAACGTCTTGACGCGCCCGATCTTGTCGGAGAGCCAGCCGCCCACCATGGTGAAAATGAGCCAGCCAAATGAGGCGACGGTCGTGGCCAGCAGCACCTGCGGAGTGGGCATCTTCAATGTCCTGGTGGCGTAGGAGATGAAGAAGGCAATCAGCAGGTAACCGGCTGCGTTGTTGGCGATGAAGATCAGTGCAGCGAGGACAACTTCCTTCTTATTCTTGCGGAAGAGGTCTCCAAGGGGCGCCTTGCTTTCGGCCTTGCGCAGGGCAATTTCCTTGAACACAGGGCTTTCGCCAACGGCACGCCGGATGAGGTAGCCCACCACAATAAGGACCACGGACAGCAGGAACGGCACCCGCCAGCCCCAAGCCGCAAAGTCTTCCTTGGACATGCCCGACTGGAGGAGGAACAGCAGGCCGGTGGCCAGGATCATGCCGATCGGCACACCGATCTGCGGGTAGGCGCCGAAGAGTCCGCGCTTCTTGATGGGCGCGTGCTCCACTGCCATGAGTGCGGCACCGCCCCACTCACCGCCCGCCGAGAAGCCCTGGACCACACGCAGGGTGATCAGCAGGACCGGAGCCCAAACACCGATGGTTGCGTACGTGGGCAGCAAGCCAATGAGCGCCGTAGCTGCGCCCATCATGACCAGCGTCATGACCAGGACGGCCTTGCGGCCCATCCTGTCGCCGAGGTGCCCGGCAACAAAGGCCCCGAGAGGACGGAACAAGAAGCTGATACCGATCGTGGCGAACGACAAGAGCTGCGCAACGCCCGGGTTGGACTTCTCCAAGGGAGATAGGAACAGCGGCGCCAAGAGCGTGGCCGTGAGCTGGGCAAAGATGAAGAAGTCGTACCACTCAATGGTGGTGCCCACCAGTGTCCCGGCCAGAACCCGGCGCTCTTCACGCTTGCTGCTGGGTCCTGACGGAGAGTCGACAGTGGAAGTTGCGGTCATTGGAACTCCATGGGGTGAGAGTGACTGGTCGGCGCTTGACGTGCATTAACCGACAGAACGGTCAGTTAGGAAATAATACTACAGCCTGTGACCCAAAGCACAGACCCTTGGAAGGTTCCTTCAACATAGAATGGTTCGCATGAATCCCCGCAGCGACGTCAAGGGTCCACCGGAACCAACAACCCAGGTGCCGCCGTCGCAAACGCTCTCACGGGGAATCCGCGCGCTGGAAATCCTCGCCGCGGCCGAGCGGCCCCTCACCATCGCAGAGCTCACGGAGGCGTTGGGGGTGCACAGGTCCGTCGCCTATCGGATCCTCAGGACCCTGGAGGACCACTCTCTGCTGGTGCGTGACGACTCCGGACGCGTGCAGCCCGGCCCCGGCCTGGCGGTCCTGGCCAGCGGCGTCTCACGGAACCTTCAAACCGCGGCCCTTCCCGAACTGACGCAACTTGCCAACACCCTCCACATGACGGCCTTCGTCGCCGTGTGGGACCACCAGGAATGCGTCACCCTGGTCACCGTCGAGCCACGGCACTCCGGCGCCGCCCTCGCCCAGCACCCCGGCAGCCGCCACCCAGTCAGTACCGGCGCTCCCGGAATAGCCATCCAGTCAACCATGACCGAGGAGCGCTGGCAGCAGGTGGGCGCCGGCAACCCTTACCGCCCCGAAGCCGACGAAGCCCGCCGCCTCGGCTACGCCACCAGCCATGACGAGGTCATCGCCGGACTGTCCTCCATTGCTGCCCCCATCAAGGTTCCGGGCGGACGGCCGGCAGCGATCGCCGTCGTCTATATCCGCCTGGACCAGGACGCCGACGCCGTAGGCAAGGCACTGGCTGCCAGCGCCGCCCGCATCGAAGGCCAGCTCGCCTAACCTTTCCTTACGGGTCAAACAACGTGCTTCACAACACAAGACCGGCAGCAACGGGAACTGAATACTCAAGTAAGGGCAGGACACCCGTCCTGTCCCTCTTCGAGTACGAGAAGGAACCCATGAGCCTGAATCTTCTTGACACCTCCAACTGGTTGCCCCTGGAAGGACTTGCGCCTGGCTTCGATGCCAACAAGGCCCCAACAGTGCACGACCTCGCGGGACAACAATTCCGGGTCCGCGGCGATGGCGGCCCCATGACGTTCAGCTTCGACGACGAAGAAGTGCAATGGGCAGCTGCCGGGCAGGCAGGAACAGCTCCCTACGAGGCTTTCCTCGTGGCCGGGCAGCTCTACTACGCCCAGTGGCACAGCGTCGTGGAGCAGGACCTCGCCATTTCCCTGGTCTTGGACCTCACGAATGGAACGGCGCTGTACATCGGCGCAACGCTTGGAAAGCCGACCCCGTCCCGCGTGGCAGTCCAGCACGATTTCCGGCCTGGCACCCTGGACGGTTTCGCCGCCGGAGCAGCCATTGCCGAGAGCACCGGACTCATTGGACGGCGTGTTGAGTGGGTTTACAGCGAGTCGCACGCCTACGAGCACATCTACCTCAGCCCCACCTGGTACACGTGGCAGTGCCTCGCCGGGCCTGAGCGGGGCCTGGCAGATACCGATTCAAACACTGTGTTCCAGGTCCGCCCGGGAATTTTCGTCTTCACCTGGCGCGAAAAGGTTATTCCATGCGGTTCCGTCACGATTGCCGACCACCGCGACGTCAATGCCATCCGTTCCCACGGCAGCTTGTTCGGCTGGGACGAGTCAGGCACGCAACCAGTGCACTTCACGTTCGGCGCCCACGGAAAGTTGATCAGCATGACCCACCACCGGCCGGAACTGGACCCGGCCCTCTAGCCCTGGAGCACGAAAGGCTGCCCCGGCGGACTCTCTGTCGAGTCCGCCGGGGCAGCCTTTTTCCTGAGGGCTCAGTCTTCCGAGCCGTGGCCGATCCGTGCGTACAGGGCCGGCTGCGAGCGCCGAAGCCGCAAACCCCAGACGACCCCCACCACTCCGGGCAGCAGCACCAGTGCAGGGAGAACGAACGATGCGGCGGTGGATTCAGTTTGTCCAAGCAGGACATTGAAGTTGGCCAGGATGAGCACGAAGACAATTGCCAGGAGGACGAATCCCAGGACAGGTGCAATGACCCTGACCCAGAGGCTGGCCCCGTGCTGGTTTCGGCGGAAGAAGCCGATGACAGCCACCGATACCACCGTCATCAGCAAGACCAGGCCCATGGCACCACTGTTGGTCAGCCAGGTGAACATCGTCAGTACGGGGTACAGCTCGCCGAGCTCGGAACCCGCCCCGGCAATGGCGAAGGCAACGGTCACGACGACGGCAATCACCGTCTGCGCGAGGGAACCGGCGAAGGGCGCACCGCTCCCCCGCCTGACCTTGGCAAGCACCGGGGGCAGGACCCGCTCGCGGCCCAGCGAGAAGAAGTACCGTGCCACCGCGTTGTGGAAGCTGACGAGTGCAGCAAAGAGGCTGGTGACGAAAAGGACCTGCGCGATGTCGCTGAGCAGCACTCCGCCGTTGGCGCCAAGGAATGCGAACATCATGTCCGGGCCGTTTGCGGCCGCTGAATCAATGACCGCCGAGGGCCCTGCGCCCACGGTCATGGCCCATGCGGAAACCGCATAGAACACGGCGATGATCCCCACGGCAGCGAACGTTGCCCGTGCGACCGTTCGCTGGGGATCCTTTGATTCCTCGCCGTAGATGGCTGCGGACTCGAAGCCCATGAAGGCAGCGATGCCAAAGGAGAGTACGGCACCGATTCCCGGCACGAACAAGCTCTCCGGGCTGAAGGCCACAGCACTGACCCCCTCGGGAGCGACAGCCAGGCTGATGACGTCGTAAACGATGACGACCAGGAACTCGAGGGCGACCAGGACGCCCAGTACCTTGGCAGACAGGTCCACCCGGTTCACGCCCAGCCACCCGACGATGGCGATGCATGCCAGGACGGGGATCCACCACGGAACAGTGACGCCGAGCCGCGCCGACAGGAGCGAGGACACCGTGAAACCGAACAAGCCGTAAATGCCAACCTGCATCAGGTTGTAGGCCATCAGGGCCACAAGGGAAGCGCCAACTCCAGCCGGCCTGGAAATGCCTTGCGCTATGTAGGCGTAGAAAGCTCCTGCGTTGGTGACATAGCGGCTCATGCCGGCATATCCCACAGCGAACAGCGCCAGGATCCCGCCCAACAGCAGGAAGGACAGGGGCACACCCATCACTCCAGTGACAGCGAACGTCGTAGTCACTCCGCCCGCCAGCACGGTCAGCGGCGCCGAGGCCGCGATAATCATGAAAGTCACAGCCGGTACCCCAAGAAGCCTCTTGGTGTTTGCGGGCCCGGCGGTCCTGCCCTTAACTGGGTTGTCCACGCTCATAGTGTGCTCCTGCCTCGGTGCCGCGGGAGATGTGCGCGGCACGGTGTCGGTCATTCCGCAATCTTCCACCGCGGAAGCACCGAGTGACTTGTCTCACACGGCAGGGTGTTTGTCGGTGGACGCACGCACGTCGCGGCACGGAGGCCCGGTGTAGAATCGTGGGCAAGCTCACGTCCTCTCCGATGGCCCACTGGTCGACAAATAAGTCGAAAGACATGAGGCGGCGCGGGCCATTGAAAGGGAGTTTAATGACTGTCGCGGCTGATACAGGCCCCACAACCGTGGAAACAATCGTGGCGGAGTCCTTTCAGGAATGGAGTCGGGCCATCTCCACCTCCTTCGTGCCACTGCTGGCAACGGGGCCCCGCGATTCAACATTCCACGGAACCATGCGGGCACGGGTGCTGGGACAAATTTCAGTCGTGGAGATCAAGGCCGGCCCCCACACCGTCCTCCGCACACCGGAGCTGATTGCAAAATCCACAGGACGCTTTTTCAAGCTCAGCATCCAGCTCAGCGGTTCCGGACGCTTGGTCCAGGATGAACGCGAAGCGGTGCTTCGGCCCGGTGACCTCTCCATCTATGACACCTCCCGTCCCTACCAACTCACGTTCGACGACGACTTCCGCACCTTGGTGCTGATGTTCCCCCACGTTCTGCTCGACTTGCCCGCCGAGGCCATGGGGCACGTGACGGCACTGCGGATTCCGGGAGACGAAGGCCTGGGCGAGCTCATCAGCCCCTTCCTGGTGAAGCTCGCTGACAACCTCGAAGCGCTCTCCGGAACCAACGGGCTCAGGCTGGTCCATAACGCATTGGACCTTGTCACCACGCTCTTCAATGGCGAACTGGACCAGCTCATCGACACTGGACGCGACCCGCACCTGCTGCTGCTGGGGCGGATCCACGACTACATAGAGGCCAACCTTGGCGACCCCGGGCTCTCCCCGGGAACCATCGCTTCAGCCCACTACATCTCCACGCGGCACCTCCACGATCTCTTCCAGGAAATCGGAACAACGGTGGCCTCCTCCATCCGGCAACGGCGACTGGAACGATGCCGCCGCGACCTCCGGGATCCCGTCCTGGCTGACCGACCAGTGACGGCGATCGCGGCACGGTGGGGGTTCACCGACGCCGCCCACTTCAGCAGAATCTTCAGGGCAGCGTTCGGGAACTCCCCCACGGGGTACCGCAACGAGGCTTAGCGGTTCCAGTGACGGAACGGCAGGATGCCGGCCTCGTGTCCTACGCGGCCGCCGTCGGCGCTGTTCCTTGGTCGGCCAGCGCGGCCATCTCCTCCAGCATTGCCCGCGTGAGGCGGTCCTCCAATCCTGTAAAAGCAGGATCACCCGCACGGTTATGGAGCTCTCCGGGATCGCTGCGGTGATCGTAGAGTTCACAGGTTTCCGTCCCGAAATACCGCGTCAGCCGGCCCTCGGCAGTGATGACGGTCCTTATCCTGACTGGACCGGGGAGTCCATCGAGGCCGAACGGCTGTTCTTCCTCCACCAATACAGCGTCCCTGTGATGCCCCGCGATCCCCCGGAGTACCGGCACAAGCGAGCGACCTTGGATACCCCGGTAGCCTTCGGATCCCGTGAGTTCGAGCAAGGTGGGTGCCAGGTCGGCGCTGGAAACCAGCGCATCGGTGCGGCACGGTGAACCACCGGGAACATGCAGTATCAACGGAACATTCGTCACGGCACGGTAGTGGACAAAGTGCTTGAGCATCAGGCCGTGGTCGCCAAAAAGGTCTCCATGGTCGCTGGTAAAGACCACGATGGTGTCTTCAGCCAGGCCCTGCCTGGCCAATTCGTCCAGTATGCGGCCTATGTGTTCATCCATCATGGTGATCAAGCCGTATTGGGCTGCCGCCGCGTACCTGTATTGTTCCTCGGTGGCCGCCCAGGTCATGGTCGGGTCGGGGTTCGGCTCGCCACGATGTTCGATCATGGCCCGGACATGCGGGGGCGATGCTGAATGGTCTTGTTCGAACCCGAGGGGCAGCGGCAACGCATCGGGATCGTAGAGGTCCGAATAGCCCGCTGGAGGTGAGAACGGATGGTGGGGGTCCGGGAAGGAGACAAACATGAAGAACGGTTGGTCCTGGCCCGCTGCGTCCTTCAGGTGCTCTATGGCCTTCTCGCTGATGTAGCTGGTGGGATGCACTTCGGCCGGAATCGCCGTCTGATATACCTGTTCCCAACCGACATATGGCCTGGAGGAGTTTTCCGCCCCGCCCAGCGTCCCGGGGTCAACGCCCCGCTCCCGTGCCCAATGCACGTAATGGCCCCCGGGACGGTCCCCATGCCCTATCACCAGGTCCACATGCTGATAGCCGTAGTAGTCGTTGGGGAGTCCAATAAAGCGCTTATCGTGGGCGTCACGGTTTTCCCATTGGTCCCAGCCGGGCGCGTGCCCCTGACGCCGGGCATCACCTGATTCCGGGTCCAGGAGCATGGGATCCGTTGCCCGGATCTCGTCGGCCTGATGCGGCTCGAACTCCCAGCCCATGTTTTGGTGGTGCAGTTTTCCGACGCCCACTGTGCGATAGCCACCGGCCGCCAAGGAACCGGGAACTGTCCGGGTATGGGGATCGAGGGTGATGCCGTTGCAACGGGTTCCATGCGCTGAAGGCCACCGGCCAGTCATCAAACTGGCGCGGTTGGGCATGCAAGTGGGGTTGGCGACCGTCGCATTGTCGAAGACAACACTTCTGGCTGCGAGCGCATCGAGGTTGGGCGTTTTTACGGTGTTGTTGCCAGCGAAACCCAGATGATCTGCCCGAAGTTGGTCGGCAATGAAGAACAGGACGTTTGGCCGGCGTTTGGCGCCTGCACGCATTCCGCCCGTCACGCCGGCCTCTTAATGAGTGACAGCACTTCGGTGCGTTGCCGGGCGAACTCCGGCAGCGATCGCGTACTGATCTGTTCACGCGGAGCCGGAAGGTCCACGTCAACCACCTTCAGGACCCGTGCCGGCCTGGATCCCAGCACCACAACGCGGTCTGCCAGGTACACGGCCTCGTCGATGTCGTGGGTAACCACCAGGATGGTCATGTTGAAGTCGCGCCTGATCTTGAGGCACAGGTCCTCGAGATCGAAGCGTGTCTGTGCGTCCACGGAGGCGAAGGGCTCGTCCATGATGAGGATCTCGGGACGGTAGGCCAGCGCGCGTGCGATCGCCACCCGCTGCTGCATGCCCCCTGACAACTGCCACGGGTACTGGTTGCCGGCGTGGGAAAGCCCGACGGCGGCCAGTGCACTGTCGCACCGTTCCTTCAATTCCGCTGCAGGGAGCCGGAGATGGCGCAGTGGCAGGATGAGGTTCTTCCGGACAGTCAGCCACGGCATGAGCGAGCGGTTGTAGTCCTGGAACACCAATGCCATCTCGGGAGGTGGACCGCTGATGGCCCGCCCGTCAATGGACGCCTGTCCGCTGCTTGCCGGATGGAGGCCCGCCAAGCACTTCAGGAGGGTCGTCTTGCCAACGCCGGAAGGGCCAACGATGCAGACAATCTCGCCCGCATTCACCGTAAAGGTGAGGTCTTCGATGACTGTGTGGGCTTTCTCTCCGCTGCCATAGGTTTTGGCGAGATGTGCCACGTCCAGCCGTGGCGTGGTGGTACTGATACGGGTTTCCGGTTGCTGTGCCATGGCGGACTTTCTTGGTCGAGGGGAAAGAGTCGGGAGTTGCCGGATGCTCATGCTGCACGCGCCATGCGCCGTGAGCCGATGTACCAGGACAGGACCCTGTGTTTGAGCAGGCCGAACAGGACGTTGACCAGGAACCCGATGACGCCCAAGAGCAGGATCCCCGCCCACATATCAGCGGTCATGAAGCTCTGCTGTGCGAGCAGCGTCATCGCGCCGATGCCCTGTGAACTGCCCAGCATCTCGCTGGCGATCATCACGATGAAGGCCACCTGGAGGCTCACCTGCAGCCCGGAAAAGATCTGGGGAGTGGCCGCGGGCAGGAGAACATTGAGCAATCGTTCCTTTCGGCTCAGCCGGTAGACCCTGGCGACGTCCATGAGGTCGTTGCTGACGCTCCGGATGCCGTCCACTGTGGCGATCATGGTGGGAAACAAGGCCGCCAGCGCGATGCTGGCCACGCGCATCTCCGGACCGAACCCAATAAGCGAGATGAAGATCGGTACCAAGGCAACGGGAGGAATTCCACGGAGGAAATGGATCAATGGGTCCACCATCCAACGGACCGTGGGAACCAGGGCAGTCGCAAAACCGATCCCAACACCCGCCACCGCTGCGATCGCAAAGCCCACGAACAGGTTGCCCAGGCTCAACAAGACGTCGGACTGGAAGTGTTCAAAGAGCCACAGCTCCTGGAAGCGGACCAGGATAGTCCGCAACGGGGGGAAGAACGGATC
Source organism: Paenarthrobacter sp. A20 (assembly GCF_024168825.1). Classification (NCBI taxonomy): domain Bacteria; kingdom Bacillati; phylum Actinomycetota; class Actinomycetes; order Micrococcales; family Micrococcaceae; genus Paenarthrobacter; species Paenarthrobacter sp. A20. The sequence goes on from NZ_JALJWH010000001.1 coordinate 4,113,299, forward strand.
CGTGGAATTCTCCGACAAGAGCCACCATGCCGTCAGGAGCAGCACAGGTGTGCCGGCACCAATCAGCCAGTTTCGCGTTTTTACGTTCATCATCAGGGCACCACTTCCCGGTAGGACTCATGCCAGTGCAGAACCCGGCGCTCCGCGACCCGGGTGGCACCTTGGAACAACAGACCCAGCAGGCCAAGGACAATCACCAATCCATAGAGACCGGCGTAGTCACCGGCTGCTTGGGCCTGGTAGATGCTCTGGCCCAGGCCCGGACCACCCCCGAGGAGCCCGGCTACGACCGTGACCACCAAGGCTGCGGGCGCTGCAACGCGCAGGGCAGTGCCGATGTACGGCATGGCGCTGGGAAGCACTACGCGTGCCAGGATTTCGCCCTCCCCCATTCCGTATGACCGCGCCGTGTCCCGCGCTACGGGATCAGTACTCTGAACGCCGTCGACGGTCTGCATGACGATGGGCAGCAAGCAACCAAACACCACCAGGAAGAGCGCCATCTCAACTGTTGGACCCAGCACCAAAACGGCCAGAGGAAGAATGACGATGGGCGGTACCGGCTTGAGGAATTCCAGCACCGCCAACGTGGCGTAACGAACGGATTCGAAGCTGCCCACCAGCAGGCCAATCACTATCCCCGCCACGGCCGAAAGGGCCAGGGCAAGCAGTGCGATCCCAATGGTGGAAGCCAGCGAAGACCAAAACGAACCCAATCCCAGGGTTGTTGCCAGGTTGGCGAAGACAGTGGTGGCTGACGGCAAGGCATTTCCGGCCACCCTGGCTTCGGCAAGGACCTGCCAAATGACCAGGGCTGCCACGATCCCCAGGACGCTGAACGCCACCGGACGGATGGACGGTTTCATGATGACTCTCCCATGCCCGGTCCGCGCCTAGTTCCCGAAAACGAGGTCGCCGGGAAGCTTCACTGGTGCGCTCAGGAAACCAAGGTCGGCAAGGTTGTTGTTGGCTCGTTCAATGTCCTCGACGCGGACTTCCTCCGGCCAATAGTTCACGGCGCCGGATTTGACCACGTCGAGCGAAGTCTTGGTGATCTCGGCGCTGAGCTGCTGCGCTTCGTCGGTGTTGCCATTGGCGTAGGCGTTTGCCTTATAGATAGCGGTCTTGAAACCCTCCAACGCCTTCTGCTTCGACTTCACTGTGTTGGCGCCGGAGACCCAGAGCCCGATCGCACCTTGTTCAAAGAACTCGACGCCGGGTGAAGCCAGGAGCCGGTTTCCCTCCGCCACTGCCTTGGACGTGAACGGCGCGACAAGTGAGGCTGCGTCCACGCGTCCTGAATTCAATGATTGGAGTGCCGACGAAGGATCCAGGACCATCCAGTTCACTTTGGCGGGATCACCGCCGTCGTCCTTGATGAGTTTGCTGACTGTCACTTCCAGCTGGGCCTTCCGTGCCGGGACACTGACGTTCTTGCCCTCAAGGTCTTTCGGCCGGGAGATGGCGGACGCTTTCTGGACCAGCAGGCCCGTGTCATCGACGCGGTTGAGATCGGACTCTTCGCCGGCACCGTCTTTATAGCCGTCGGCAGCTGCCACGATCTTGAGGGGGACGTTCTGGTTCAGGGCATTCAAGAGTGGGATGGAAGGGGTGTAAGTGACATCGATCTGGCCGCTCTGTGCCGCTGCGATGCCGGCTGGAGGGTTGGCGATGACAGATATCTCGACGTTGAGGCCCTGTTCCTTGAAATAGCCCTTGTCGACGGCCAGCCGGATGCCGGCGTCGGACCCGATGCCGATGGTGCCTACCTTGAGGGTGGTGGTCCCGTCCGCGGCGGGAGTGGTTGCCGGGCTTGAACCGCCTCCGCAGGCTGCAAGGGTCATGGACAGGACTGCGGCCAGTGCCAAAGGAATACTGCGTCGCATGTGGTGCTCCTTGATGTACGAATGGTTGGAACGGGTGGGGAGGGTCTAGTTGGTTGTTCGATGGACTACCCGGCCGCCGCTCAGCGTGAGCGTGATGTCCAGGTCGAGAAGCTTTTCGATCTCTTCGTCTTCCGGCCACGGGCCTGAAAGCACACAAAGGTCAGCGGCCATCCCTGGTGCGAGTGCACCCTTGAGATGCTCGGCGTGGTCCTGCCAGGCAGCGTCGATGGTCATCGCAGCGAGGGCCTGAAGTCCGGCGATCCGTTCGGGATCGCCGGGGTCGCCCGGAGTTGAACGCGTACCTCGCCGAACTGCCGCCACCACCGTGCGACGCCAGTCCGAACTGGTGACGGGTGCGTCTGAGGCAAGGTTGAACCGCACACCGGCGTCGGCGGCCGAACGAAGGGGTTGGTGGACAGAGAACCGACCTTCGCCAAGTACCTGGCGCATCATGTCCCCTGCTTCGGCGCGGATCAGTGGATTGGTGCTGTAGCCAATGCCGTGCGCGGCCATGGTGGCCAAAGTGCTGGTATCGGTGAAGGCTCCATGGATGATGTAGTGGCGGTTCCCCGCACCCATGGCACCGCGGCCGACCGCCGTTGCGAGGATGGCCTCCACTGCTGCGGCAGTAGCGGCGTCACCCGTGGCGTGGATGCCGGCCTGCAACCCGGCATCCGTGATGAGTTCAAGGATCGTGTGGAGCTCGGCAACCCGTTCTGCGTCATCGGAGCCTTGGATCACAAGGCGGCCGTGGGTACACGCTTTGCCGTAGGGTTCGCTCATCCAGGCGGTACCGCTGCGAGGGATGCCGTCTGCAAAGATCTTTACGCCCGCGATCCGCAACTGCTGCGGATCGATGCCGCGGTTGGCAAAGGCCTCCGCCAGTCCGGTTCCCAGTCCCTCGCCAATTGCCGTGGCATTCGCGCCGCCAGTTCCGGCGAACAGCATCAGGACGTTCACGCGCAACGTCAGTTCCCCCGCTACGGCGAGGTCGCCCAGCAGCTCAAGTGCCGCCGTCGAACCTGCGCCATCCATGAGTCCGGCGCTGGCGGGACCCAATCCGGGATCGGTGAGTGATGTGATCCCCAGGGCATGCAGGTGCTCCTGGAATTTCAGCAGGGCCGGACGCAGCGTGGATACGGGCACGGGTGGCATTGCCCGCGAGAGGAGTTCCATGGCTCCGTCCTGGAAGAGGCCAGTTGGGGTGCCGTCCTCCGCCCTCGCTATGACACCGCCGTCGAGGTCTGCTGTTTCAGCGTTGATCCCTGCCCTCTTCAGCGCGTCCCGATTGGCCAGTAACTGGTGGCCGGTCGAGTCGAAGGCCACTACCGGAATGCCCGGGCGGCATTCGAGCAGGTTGTCCCATGCCGGACCCATGACGACTTCGTCCCAGCCATGGGCCCGGACCCAGCCATCCCCGCCCGCAGGGGCTGCGTTGATGACGTCGACGACGGCCGCCCAGTCCGGCGCGATGCCCGGGTCCACGCGGACGTATCCGAAGGCCGACATTGCTGCCGAGACAAAATGCAGGTGGGCGTCGTTGATTCCGGGAATGACCGCGCCACCGGCGGCATCCACGATTTTGGTATGTGGTCCAATCGCCCGGCGGACATCCTTCCGGCCAAGGGCAGCGATGCGGCCGCCCTTGACTGCAACTGCGTCGGTCATACGGTGTGGCCGTGCCGGGTCCATGGTGTGGACCGAGGCATTGACGATCACTAGATCGGCGAATTCCTGCATCGGTTCTCCTCAGGTCACTGCACACGAATGTGATGCAGACAACGTTCCTGAAAGAAGTATGTCGCTTGACTGGGTCACTTGACTAGGTTTTGGCGTAAAATTTCTTGAAAGGTCTTTTCCGGGCCCACACGGCACGGCCAAGGCAAGTCCCGAACGGATACCGCCTACGATCAATGGGACCGCCGGTCGGTGACCCGATCACGGGAATACAAAACAGAAGGGGTGTACGGATGGCCAGGGTTCCCGCTGAAGAACGGCGGCTCCAGTTCGTGGAAGCTGCGGCGAGGGTGATTGCCCAGGACGGCCTCGCCTCGGCAACAACACGGCGCATCGCCAGTGAAGCCGACGCCCCGTTGGCCGCGCTGCACTACTGCTTCCGCAGCAAGGACGAACTCCTTGAAGAGGTGTACAACTTCCTCAGCAGGGACTACGCGAAGGCGCTCGAACCCGTTGCCGATCCTGGCATGGGGCTGCGCCATATGATTGGCGCCCACGCCCGCCGCATCTGGATGCGCATGCTGGAGAACCCCCACGAACAGGTCACCACGTTTGAACTGCTGCTGCGCCGGTTCCGGGTAGAGGCTGACGACCAGCCACAAGCCCAGCTCATGAACCGCTCCATGTACGACGGCTGGGTCAGCTCTACCTTAAAGCTGTTCCGGGAAGCGGCTGATGCAGCAAACGAGCCCGTTCCCGACAACCTCGAAGACATCACGCGGCTGTTCATCTCGGGCATCGACGGCATCAGCATGCAGCATCTGGCAGACCCCGACGAAGAACGGTCATCGCGGCTGGTGGAACTTATGGCCCGCTCGCTGGCCGCCGGACTGGACTAACCCTGGGGCTGGCGCTTCATGACCAACGAGGTGAGGACGCCCAGCAGCAACAGACCGGCAGCGGCCGCCATGGAAACCACGAATGCAGCGCCGGGGCCCTGCGCTTCGGCAAGCTGACCCGCCAGGTAGGCGCCCAACGCCGTGCCCGCGACGATGCCGCTGGCAAGAGCCGTCATCACCGTAGCCATGCGGCCTGCCGGGGCCACCACGCCGCCGATGCTGAAGACGGTGACCATGACCGGCCCCACGGGAATACCCAGTACCAGCAGGACAAAGATCATCGGCCAAATACCGGCCGGCAATAGCAGCAAGAGCGACAATCCGGACATCGCCAAGGCCGCCGCAACCCACCGCGAAGCCAAGCTGAAGCGCTGCGGCCAGAACGCGACGGACAATGCGGCTACGGCTGAACTAAGGCCCATCACCGCGTAGAGGAGCCCCGCGATCTCGGCCGTGGCATACTCCGCGGAAAAGGCACTCAACGCGTTTTGCGTTGCACCAAAGAAGGTACCCATGCAGACCATCGCCACTACGGGGACGGCCACCACTGCGCCCGCCCAACGCTTGGCGCGTTGCGGACCCGCCTGAGGGCCTTGCCCGCCGGCAGGTACGACGCCGGCGCTCACGTTCCGGGGTTCCGGCACCACGGCCTGTTGGCTGGGGTGAACTGCGAACGCGGGCACCAGCGTGATCGTCATGACGGCCGCCAGTGCCAGCGGCAACCACGGCGCCACCATGCTGGCGAGGACACCGACCAATGCAGGCCCAAGGACAAAAGTGATCTCGTCCGCGGTGCCCTCATAGGACAACGCGGTATCGAGGTCGGCGCGGTTGGCAGCGACGCTTTTGCTGCCGCTGGCTGTGGCAGGGGAAAGATTGCGGGTCGTCAAGGCCATCCAGCGAACCCTGGCCATCGGGCCAACCTGGGGGCAGCTGGCCCCGGCGAGGAACGCGGTGATGAGCACGGCGAGAGCGTCGTTCACTGACCCGTAGCCCGGAGTGAAGTAGGCCGCCGCAAGGAGTCCCAGCACAGCAAGGGTATTGATGACCGACGCGACCAGGAGAACGATGCGTTGCCCGGCACGATCTGCCAACGAGCCCAGCACGGGGGCACCCAGGGCCGAACCGATACCAACGGCGCCGGCGGCCATACCGCCGATTGCGTACGACTGGCTGACCGCCGTCACGAGCGTCAAAGTCCCGACGGTCAGCATGGCAAGGGGAAGCCTGGCGAAAAGGCCCAACGGGAGGAACCCGGGCCCCGCCAGTTCGGGAAGCCGCGCGAAACGGCCTGGTAGTCGCGAGGGGCGGCGTGCGGGCGCCGATGACAAGGCCTGGGAGGCCACTGAAGAGTTTTCCATTAATCCGGGTTCGCTAAAGTATGCGCATCGTCCCTCCTCCCGATGCGCGCGACCCGGTGTAACGGGTTAAGTCTATCGGATATGTCTCAGACCGGAACTGCTTCGGCAATTCGCACGTTTGATCCGTGGCGTCCCTTGACCACCTGAAGCTGGCTGGTAATGCGCTGCTTCATCTCCCCAACGTGGCTGACAAGGCCAACCACCCTGCCGCCGTCGCGAAGTCCTTCCAGGGCGTCCATCACCTGCTCCAGCGCCTGCTCGTCGAGGCTGCCGAAGCCTTCGTCGACGAAAAGCGTCTCGATGTCCACGCCGCCGGCCTCTTGTTGAACGACGTCCGCGAGACCGAGGGCCAGGGACAACGACGCCATGAAGGACTCGCCGCCGGAAAGGGTGGATGTGTCGCGCCGCTGGCCCGTCCATTCGTCCACTACCTCGAGCCCGAGCCCTGACTTTGCCCCGCGCGCTGCCTTGGCATCTGTATGTTGCAAGGTATAGCGGCCGTCGCTCATGGCGACGAGCCTTTCCGAGGCGGCTATGGCGACTTGCTCCAGGCGTGCTGCCAGAACATAGGTATTCAGGCTCATGCGATAGCTGTTTTCACCGGAGCCCCTTGCTGTGTCCGCCAAATCAGCCAACAGGCGGGCCTTGTTTCGTGGCTCCATCCCGGCCGCTGCAAGGTCCTGGTACTCCTTCCGGCAGCGAGCAATGGCTTCCACCGAATTAGCAGCCAGCCCTGACTGCAAGGATGCGGCCCGGGCACTGTCCGTTGCACCAGCAGCAGCGAGCTTCGCTTCGGCAAGTTCGGCCTCAAGCAACGGCATTTCGCCAATACTGGCTTCCTTGGCCGCCAGCACCAGGTCCTCGCTGGCAAACAACTCGTCCAAGCGGGACGATTCGGCGTCGAAATCGGCCAAGTCCTTTTCAAGGCCCACAACATCAGCCGGCGGGAGGATTTCCCCACGTGCTTCCTCGGCCGACTCGAATCCGGATTCCGGCAGGACCTTTCCCAGGGACGCGACAGCGTCATCCCGGGCCTGTCCGGCAACTTCCAGTTGTTGGCCGGCATCGGTGGCTGCTTGCAGAAGTGCGCGCTCAGCCGAGAGCGCCTCCAACCGTTCACGCAGGCTCGTGAAGCCGCCCCTTAAGCCAGCGAGATCCGCTTCAAGGGAAACGTATTGCTCCTGCAGCAGCAGCACAGCCGAGGACGCCTGTGCTTCTGCGCTTACTGACCCGGTAAGTTCTTCCTGTACGCGGACGATGCGTTGGGTGAGGGCATCATGCTCGACGCGAAGCTTCTCCAGCGAACCTGCTGCCTTGCGTGCCACCGAGGCGGCCGCTTGGGCAGAAGCACGCTTGGAATCGGCTTCGGCGGCGTCCGTTGAGCCTCCCTGCGCCACCAATCCGGCAAGAACCTGGGCTGCCGAGGAGACCTGCCCGGCGAGGAGTCCCGCAGCTTCCTCGCTTACATCAAAGCGCTCCTTCGCTTCCTCCTCTTCCTGGGCGAGGGAAAGCGCCGATCGCACGGCTGCGGCAGGATGAGGGTGGTCTTCGCTGCCGCAAACGGCGCAGGGCTTCCCGTTTTCCAACGACGCCGCCAGCTCCCCTGCCGCGTTGGCAAGGCGGAGCTCACGGATATCGAGCCACCGCTGCCTGAGGTCCTGCGATGCCGACCGGGCGTGGAGATGCTTCGAGGTGATCTCATCCAACCCGTCAGCGGCAGCAGAGTGGCGTGCCACTATTCCCACCAGTTCGACGGCCGCCGCAGCATCGCGTTCCAGTTCTGCCAACTGTTCAGCCAGGGGCTCAAGGGGCTCAATCTGTGACTCCACGGTGGCCACATCGTCACGAAGCTGCTCAAGTGCGGTACCGGCCGCTTGCGCAGCAGCTTGATGTTCAGCCAGTTCATCGCGTTTGGCGGCCAGCCGGGCCGCGATCCCGTCCATACGCTGTTCGTCCGGGAGACGGGCCTCAAGAACCGCGCAGCTTGCTTTGACACCTTCAAGGAGAGCAGCCGGGTCTTCTGCGTTCATTCCCGCCGAAACCAGCTTTTCCCGAAGGTTTGATGCCAGCGCTGCTGCGTCCTGGACCTTGCGCACGGCCGAATCAACGGCCTGGAGTTGGCCACTGAGAACGGCAGCACGGCGGTGCTTTCCCAGTGTTTCCTTGTTCTCAAGCGCCCGCGGTGCTGCCAGTTCAAGGAGGACACGCCTCTGCATCGCGGCCCCGAGCCGTCCGTGCCGTATCGACTTCTCCTGGGCCGCCTGGAAATTTTCCGCAAGGCGGGCAGCCATCGATTCAGCCTCAGCGGCCTCATCCCGACGCCGCTCCCACTCCTTGTTCGCTTGGGCTTCCACTCCGGCAAGCCACGCCTCGGGCTCTTGCCCGGCGGCTGGGGCGTCGGCGGTATCTCCGGCAGTCCTGGAATCCCCGGATCCGAAATCCCCAGGCCCGAAGTCCTCAGACCCGTCAGGATGAAGACCAAGCTGCCGGCTCTCTGAGGCAACCTTGTCCAGAAGCACCTTGAGTTCGGCAGAGTTCTCCTGCACTGCGCGTGCGGCCACTGCTGCTTGTTGGGCGAGCTGGCGTTCAACGGCTTCAAAACGGTGGGTGCCGAACAGCTTCTGGAGGAGATCCAGACGGTCGCTGGCCTTGGATCTGAGGAACGCGGCAAAGTCGCCCTGCGGCAGCATGACCACCCTGGTGAACTGGTCCCGGTCCATCCCAAGGACGTCGGAAAGCTCGGCCCCTACCTCGTCATTCCTGGACGACTTCTCTTCCCAGCTCCCGCCTACGCGTTCCCGAAGGAGGGTTTTGGCCTGCTGCGTCGTGAATCCATTGCGGCCCCGGGCACTGGGGCGATCCCATGCCGGTGACCTGGTGACTTCAAAACGCCGTCCGCGTGCAGAGAACTCACACACCACTCGCGGTTCCGCACTGGGTGCCGCGTGGTCGCTCCGAAGCCGCTTACTTTCCTGGCGTGCGCCAGGGACGGATCCGTACAAGGCGAAACAGATGGCATCCAAAATGCTGGTCTTGCCTGCCCCGGTGGCGCCGTTGAGGAGGAACAAGCCCTGCGCGCTCAATTGGTCGAAATCTATGTGCTGGGGCGTCGCAAATGGACCGAATGCTTCGATGTCCAAGCGATGGATTCTCACAGCTCCCCCTCCTCCAACCGGACTGCTTCAAGGGCTTCCCGCAAGGCGGCCTCTTCGGCATCGCCTGACCTCCGGTCCCGAACATGTTCCAGGAATCCGCAGCAGACCTCGAGGTCGTCTTTAGCCTCGGCCAGCCGGTTGCTGTAACTGGTCCTGGTCCGGACCTCGGCTCCCTGAGGATCGAACGAGAGAACCAAAGTGTCGGGGAATCGGGTGCGCACTTTCTCCATCGCCTGTGCAGGCCGCTGCGCATCCGTCAAAGTGACCTGGCAGTAGGCACCTTCCGCCCATGCGTGGTCCGGCGATCCCAGGAGGTCATCCAACTGCCCACGCAACGTGGCAAGGGCCCTGGGTGCGTCCCAACGGACTTCCTCAATTTCAACTGCCCCGCTGGCGTCAATGTCCACCAGCCAGGCGCCCTTATGGTGCATGGCTTCCGAGAATGAATAAGCAAGGGGTGAGCCGGAGTATCGGACATTCGGGGCCAATTCCTGACGCCCATGAAGGTGGCCCAGTGCGGTATAGGCAAAGTCCTCAAAGAGATCCAGCGGCACTGCACCCAATCCGCCGATGCTCAGGTCCCGTTCGCTGTCGGAAGTAATACCTCCGCTGGCAAAAGTGTGCGCCAACACCACAGGGTGGACCGGTCCGGATTCCCTGCGGCGCTGGACATCACTCCGGATCCGATCCACCGCCGCCAATGTGACATCGAAGTGGTTGGCGCTCGCGGCGCCGAGTCGTTCGGCGACGAGCCTGGGTTCGAGATACGGAATGCCGTAGATGGCGACCTCGCCGGCGCTGTTCTTGTCCCCCGTGTTGGCGTCCGTTTCCAACGGGAACACCACTGGTACGTCCAACTCCTCCACCCGTGTCCGCAGGTGTACTCCCCCACGCTCCAGCAGGCGGGAGGCAAATCCCAACCTGATGGCGGAGTCGTGGTTGCCACTGGTCAAGACGACAGAGGCACCAGCGTGCGTGATACGCACAAGCGCGTCATCGAGAAGCTTGACCACGTCCAGCCCAGGCAACGCGCGATCGTAGACGTCGCCTGCTATCAAAACGACATCAACGGCCCTTGCTTCGACGAGGAACACAAGCTGGTCCACAAAGTCGCGCTGGGCATCAAGCATGCCAACGCCGTGGAATGACCGGCCAAGGTGCCAATCGGAGGTATGGAGTAACCGCATATTCCCAAGTTAACCGGGGGCACCGACAATAAAGCGCAGGCAAGCCGCCCGCCGTCGATGCTGTCCGGCTTTTAGCCCTTTTTCCCGTCAAAGAAGTCCCGTGCGTCATCGCCGGCAGGAGCCTGTGGAGACGGTCGCGAAGATGCTGCGTCCGTTGTTGCCGGAGCCGGCACGCTGTTGTCGGCCGCGCTTTCAGCAGCGTCCTCCGTGAGGTCATGGTCAGCGTCGAACGCGTCGTTGACTCCGGTATCGGTGCTTGCCTGGAAATCGCCAGCCTCGGCAGTGTTACCACCCGAGAGTCCCTGGAAGCCACGGAACACGAGTCCGGCAAGGGCCGCGCCCATCAGTGGCGCCACCCAGAAGAGCCACAATCCTTCAATGGCCCATGATGAGCTGAAGAACGCCTGGGCCGTTGCGCGTGCAGGGTTGAAGGGAAGGTTGCCCAGGACCTGGCCGAGCTGAAGCAGCACAGCCATCGCAAGGCCCACGGCGAAGGGAGTCATCGCAGGAACAGCCCGGCGACCGGCCGACGCCCCCAGGAATACTGCAACCAGCAGGGCGGAACCAAGGATTTCGACCAGCAGGACTCCGGCCATCTGCGTTTGTGCCGCAGCATGCTCGCCATACCCCGGCGCCACCACATCGAAGGCAGCTCGGGCGTCCGTCAGCACAGGCACAGTGGTCACCACAAAGTAGATCAGCGCAGCACCAACAACGCTTCCAATGAGCTGCGCGGCCAGGTAAGCGACGGCGGCGACGGCCCGGATCCGGCCGGCAATCACGTTGCCCAACGTGATGACCGGGTTGAAGTGTCCGCCGGAGACGTGCCCGAAGGCCAGCATGGCCACAGTCACCGTGAGGCCGGTGGCCAAGGCGACGGGCACGGGTGCCCCGCTGGGATTCGAAAAGATTCCCACGCCTACCGCTACGACCACGACGAACATCGATCCCAACGCTTCAGCCGACAGCCGGGCAAGAAGCCCCGGCTGGTCTTCGGGAGTTGCCTGTACAGGAGAGGTCATGTCGAGTGTGTCCTTACGGTTGGTATGGAAGCCGGCGTGGGCGGCAGGCAGCGCACTGCACGATGATGTGGACGGCGTAGTTCTCCGACGCAAAGTGGTGGAGCCCTAGTGCATCTTGCCAGCCGAGTCTGGGCAGTTGCTGAATCCCGCCTCCGAGCCTAGCCGCCCAATGCTATGGCAGCGATGGCCGTACCACCAAGGCCCACCACGGCCAGCGTGCTGACCAGGACCAGCCGGGCCGATGCTGCCCCGTTACCAAGGTGCAGCTGGCGTGAGCGAATCCACACGACGGAGGCCAGGACGATGGTGGCCGCAGCCGCCATGAGCGCACAGATCCCCTGGTAATCAAGTCCGGGAAGGCCGGCGACGAGGTTGCCCGCGGAGGGCTCGGACGTCAGCCAACTCCGCCAAATGAACAGGTCAACGACCACAAGGGAGATCAGGGTCCGCCGCCATGCCAAGGTAGTGCGCTCGGGCTGGAGGCCGGGATCGCGGGTTTCCATGCTTACGGGGCAACCCTTTTCATCGGGCCACCAGGATCAGCACCGCAAAGGCGAATGCCGCCACGGCCACCACGATCGTCATGAACAGCATGACGCGGGAGAAAGGCAGTGCCTGGTCGTTGCGCATGGCCGCTTCCATCTGGCCCCACCTGCGATAGGACAAGGCGGCCAAGCCAGCCCCAACCAAAGCCAAAAGTACGCAAAGGACCAGCCGGACGGGCGTCGGCGCGATATTCGGGGCAAGCTGGTCAACGGCAACCGCACCGGCGAGCAAGGCCAGGGAGGTGCGGATCCATGCGAGGAAAGTGCGTTCGTTGGCAAGCGAAAACCTGTAGTCAGGTGTCTTGCCTGTCCGTCGCCAAGCAGGTTCGCGCACGTTGTCTCTCCAAGGTTTCATAGGTGCCGGGCAGCTTCCCCACCATACCAGCGGGGGTTCCCGGGCACGGTAAGTTACTGGCATGAGTGTTGAACCTTCCTCCGCCGCCGCGCCGTCCTTCGAATCCCGTGTCCATGGCTCACTCTTGGGTGGCGCGCTGGGTGATTCCCTTGGCTACGCAGTGGAGTTCGATTCCGTTGCCGCTATTCGCGGGCGCTATGGTTCTGCCGGTCTTACCACTTTTGCGCAGCTCGAGGGCGCAAGCCACTTTTCGGACGACACCCAGATGACGCTCTACACGGTTGACGGACTGGTGGAAGCCCTCGAATGGGCGAACGACGGCGTTGCGGCCGACGAAATCGCCTGCCTGTGGCTCGCGTACCTGCGGTGGCTCAACACCCAGGATGTCGTTGCTGCAGCCTCCGCTCCCGTCCCGCAGCCGCGATGGATCGACGCCCAGGAAGTCCTGCGGCACCGCCGCGCACCGGGCAACGCCTGCCTCAGCGGCTTGGCAACCGGCGCCATGGGTACTGTGGCGCGGCCCGTCAATCCCGATTCCAAGGGTTGCGGAACAGTGATGCGCTCGGCACCCTTCGGGCTCATCCCCCACATTTCCCGGGAGGCCGTTTACAAACTCAGTTCCGACGCCGCCTCGCTCACGCACGGTCACCCCTCGGCTCGACTCAGTGCAGCTGCCTTCAGCCTGCTCATCCATAACATCGTGGCCGGCAGCGATGTCCGCGACGCTGCCAACGAGGCACTCGACTACGTGAACGGGGTTCCCACAAAGGCCCCCGAACTGGGGGAAAGGCTTGAAGTTGCACTGCAGTTGTCACTTCGGCCAACGGTGGTGAGTCCCGAAGAACTGACCACAGCGCTGGGCGAGGGGTGGATAGCCGAGGAAGCACTCGCCGTCGGGCTCTATGCGGTGCTGGCCACCAGCGGCACCTCACCGGCGGAGCATTTCCGCAACGCCATTGCCCTTGCCATCAACCACAGCGGCGACAGTGACTCGACAGGATCCGTCGCGGGCAACATCCTCGGGGCCCACTACGGCGAAGAATGCCTGCCCGGCGACTGGCTGGAGGCTTTGGAGGCACCGGAGGTCATCCGCGGCATGGCAGACAGGCTGCTCGCCGTCACCACCGGCTAGTCAGGCCGACGTCCGGCGAAGCGCGATGTTGTTGCACGCTTCGCAAATATCAGCCGGAATGAGGCCACGGCGCTGCAGGAAGCCGAAAATCGCGCACCCGAGGCAGAAACCAACAAATGCTTCCAACGAGGCAGCCACAATGAGGAGCGCCAGCAGGACCCAGGCCGCCGGCTGGTAGCCGATGAAGAAGAGCACGACGGCGGCACTCGTCAAGGCAGCACCCATGCCTTGGGCGAAGCGCTTCGGAGGTCCGGCCACCAACTTGGCGTGCCCAATCCTGGGCGCCAGCACCTTGACCGAAAGCAGCGCGAGCGGGGATATCCGGGGACCAAAAAGCACACGAAGCCAGAAGCCGACCGCAAGGACCACCAAACCCCAGCCCCAGCCGGTCAGCAGCGTTGCGACAGCCAGCACCACGACCAGTCCCGCAGTGATCCGGGCGGCGTATTCGTTCACGGGGTTGGGGAAAGCGAAAACAGCCCGCCAATCCACCCCGCCGATTGTGGCGGCGCTGGCAGGCCGGCGCTCGGCTGGTGCGGAAAGGGTTGGTTTGGTCATGCCCCAAGGCTAGGAGCGCTGCTGTTGAAGCGGGAAGCATTGTTGCGCAGTATGACCATCTCAGCTGCTGGTTGCAGCTAGGCCCCGCCCACCATTTGCAGGAACTCGCCCTCGGAGACCACTTCGATCTGTTGGCCCTTGGCGTGAAGTTCCAGGACCCGTTTGGCCTTGCCCGTGAGTCGTCCGGCGCGAAGGTCCCCTGCCACGAACCCGTCGCCCACAATGAGCACAGTGGTCCGTGCGGTCACCCGGCTTTCGGGCCGTGCCCCCATGTCGGCCGCCCGTGATTTTGCTTCCGGGCGCGTGATCGCGAGGTCGCCCGTGAACACCACAGTCTGCCCAAAGAGCGGATGTCCAGGCTCCGCCGCGGGGTTGGGCAAAGGGTTGGGGCCTTCCTCCGGCCAGGCAGACCAACCGCTGGGGCCACCGAGGGCTCGTTCGAGGGAGGGTTCGGCAGTGCTTCCAGTCCTGGCCGCGAGCGCCGACATTGTCGCTTTGGAGAGGCCCTGCGCGGGATCGAAGGCCGGCTGCTGGGGCAGGTTCAGGCCAAGGGACAAATAGAGTTCGGCGATGCTGTTGGCGTTGTTCCGCCGGGCGATGTCCACCAAAATACCGGCGCAGGCACGGGCGTCCTCTGCGGCGTCGTGGTGGTTGACCAGGGGTACGCCGGCCTCTTCCGCCGCGTAAGGCAAGGAGTTGGACACCAGTGAGTAGCAGCGGCGGGACAGCATCACCGTGCACACATAGTCATAGGCGGGTCCGGCAAGCCCTGATACTTCCAAGCCTGACCGGATGACGCCGAGGTCGAAGGCTGCGTTGTGTGCGGCGAGTACGTCGCCCCCGATGAAGGCGCCGATCTCAGGGAAGAGTTCACCGAACCGCGGGCGACCTGCAACGTCTTCGGCCCGGATGCCATGGATACGCGTGTTGTGGAATTCGAAGTGGTCATGGTTCTCCGGTGGCCGCATGAGCCAGGAGGCTTCTTCCACCACAACACCGCCGCGGACTTTGCTGAGGCCCACCGAACACGGCGACCCCCGGAAGCCGTTGGCTGTTTCAAAGTCGATCGCCGTAAAGTCCAATGCCACTGGACAAGATTACAGCCGGAAAAGGCCGCCCCAGCCGATTTCCCCGGCGGGGCGGCCCTTCCGGCCTGCTTTGTGGTGAACACTACATTCGAGGCTTACGGCGTCGCCCTGCGAAGGGTTGTGTAGGATCCGGCTGCGAGCACAACGCACAGCAGGGCTGCCCATCCACTGACGCTCAACGGGGTCTGTTGGGCGAACCAGCTTCCAACGTGTCCCCACCATTCGAGCCAGGTGGCGAGGGCGGCAAGGCCGATCAGGGCCACTGCCGATCCCAGTGTGGAGACCAACGTGCCGCTTGTCCCCCAGCGCTTGAAAATGGTGGCGAACCAGAATCCGATGATGAACATGAACATCATCACAACGAAGAAGAACGCTGCGGTGGAGTACCAAGGCCCGTCTGTTACCCACGGGATCTTGAAGAAGTAGCCGTAGACACCCCACCCGTTGGTCGCCCCTTCAATCACACCGCCCAACAGGTAAAGGCCCGTCATGCCGAGTGCGATCAGGGAGAACAGTCCCAGGGTGCCGAGATAGAACGCCCTGCGGCTGATGCTCAGGCCCTGCGAGAACGGGAAGACCAGGGTCATGCTCTGGATTCCGAGGACCAGGAAGTACCACATTGGCGCCTGGCTGCCCCCTCCGTACTTGCCTTCCTGCACGGGGATCAGGGCGAAGATGGCGAGCGACATCAAGAAGGACGCCGCCAGGATGGTCAGGGGCCATCCAATGTATGTCCACTTGTTGATCAGCTGCATCCGGGCAACTGCCATAGTCCTGCTCATCGCTTTGCCTCCAACGTGTCATCGGCGAATTCGCCGGGGGTGGGTCCTGGGCCGGCAGCTCCATCACCGCCTGCCCGGATCATGGTTTTACGGACCACCAACTGCTGCAGGGAAACGGGCGACAATTCAAGGCCCAGCTCCTGCGCCTCGGCTCGCTCACTGCCTCCGAGGACCTCGTCCACTGTCACCGATGCCAGCGACCCGAGAGTCTCACGGTGGAGAATCTTCTTGCCCGCCAGGAAGGCATCCACCTTGTCAGCGGAACCGGAGACTGTGACGGCAGAACCCCGGATGTCCTCGGCATCTGCGTCCATGATGATCCGCCCCCTGTCGATCACCACCACGTGTTCCAACAGGTTGGCCACTTCATCTATCAGGTGCGAGGACAGGATGATGGTGCGCGGGTGTTCCGCATAGTCCTCAACGAGGCGGTCGTAGAACAATTGGCGGGCAACGGCGTCGAGTCCCAAATATGGTTCGTCAAAGAAGGTCAGCTCGGCCCGTGAGGCGAGGCCAATGATGACTCCGACGGCGGAGAGCTGGCCCCGGGAGAGTTTCTTGATACGCCGTTTGACGGGGAGCTGGAAGTCTTCAGCCAGACGGTCGGCGAACTCCTGGTCCCAGTTCTTGTAGAACAGCGCTGCGGATCGGAAAGCGTGGCGCGGCTGGAAGTCGTCAGGGTATTTCTGCGATTCCCGGATGAAGCAGATCCGCGACAGCACGGCCTCGTTTTCATAGGCGCTGGCGCCGAAGACAAGGGCTTGGCCGGATGTGGCGAAGGCCTGTGCGGTCAGGATGGACATCAACGTGGTCTTGCCTGCGCCGTTTCGCCCGAGCAGCCCGTAGATGCGGTTCGCGGAGAGGCTCAGGTTGACGTTGTCCAGTGCGTTGACGTCTTTGTAGTGCTTGATCAGGTTACGGGCCTCGACGATGGTTTCGTTCACAGGGCCGCGCTCCTTTCCTTGTCTGTCCCGGGTTCCGGGGCAAGCCCGGAGCTGCGTTCAATCATGGTGTTCAGCTGCTCTGCCGAGATGCCCAGCTTCCGGGCCTCCAGTGCCAGCGGCTTGACGTACTGTTCGAAGAATTCCTCGGTCCGACGCGCTATCAACTGGGCACGCGCTCCCGTTGCAACGAACATCCCTATCCCCCTGCGTTTGTAGAGAATCCCTGAGTCCACCAGCACATTGACGCCTTTGGCAGCCGTTGCCGGGTTGATGCGGTGGAAGGCTGCGAACTCATTGGTGGAGGGCACTTGGGATTCCTCGGCCATGCTGCCGTCCACAATTCCGTTCTCGATGAGTTCGGCGATCTGCATGAAGATCGGCTTGCTGTCATCGATCATGAGCACCACCGCCTCACTGGTTCATTACTCATGTAACTAACCATACAAGCAACGAGGCAACTGTCAAGGCTTCTACGGAAAATCGCGACGACGGCCGTCAAGTAGGCTTGTTGGGTGATCTTTTCTGCGATAAGCGACCTTGCCGTATCCACTTTCGGGGGCGCGGGACCGGTGCAGCCTTCCATGGCTTCGTTCCTGCCGGACTGGTTGAACCCCCAGATCTTCCTGGCCGACCCCGCCCTGGCACCTTGGGTTGTGCTGCTGGTGTGCGGCATTGTCTTTGCGGAGACCGGCTTGCTGGTGGGCTTCTTCCTGCCCGGCGACTCCATGCTGTTCACGGCGGGCCTACTGGTTGCCACAGACACGATCAAATTCAACGTCTGGGCGTTGGCAGGCCTGATCATCGTCTCGGCAATCATCGGGAACCAGACCGGCTACCTCATCGGCTCCAAGGCCGGCCCAGCCATCTTCAACCGCCCCGACTCAAAGCTCTTCAAGAAAGAGAACGTCGAGAGCGCCCACGCCTTCTTTGAAAAGCATGGCGGCAAGGCGTTGATCCTGGCGAGGTTCGTGCCCATCATCCGTACCTTTGTGCCGGTAATCGTCGGCGTTGCCCAGATGGACAAGCGGAAATTCTTCCTCTTCAACGTCATTGGAGCCGTCCTCTGGGGCGGCGGAGTTACCCTGCTGGGCTACGTCCTCGGCGATCGTGTTCCGTGGGTCAGCGACAACCTGGACATCATTTTCATCGTCATTGTCCTGATCTCCGTTATCCCGGTCATTATTGAGGTTGCCCGGGGTTTCATGGCCAAGCGCAAGGCTGCAGCCCAGGGCACCGATCCCGTGGAGGAATTCATCGAGGAACACGAGGGCGGCAAGCACAGCGAGCCCTGAGGCTCCTCCAACGCTCACCTCAGATGAAAAAGGCACCCCGCATGGCGGGGTGCCTTTTTGCTTGCAGTCAGAGGCTACGGGGCTTTGGCCCCGGTCAGCGCAGACACGATCGCGGGAAGCAGGGCACGGAACGCCTGGCCACGATGGCTGATGGCATTCTTCTCCTCGGAGCTCAGCTCCGCACAGCTGCGGTCCATCCCTGCCGGCTGAAGCACGGGGTCATAGCCGAAGCCACCATCACCGCGGGGTTCACGCAGGAGTGTTCCTTCCAGCTGGCCATACTCCACGGTCTCGTGGGCGATGCCCTCGGTACCGGGCACAGCCAAGGCCGCAGCACAGACAAACGCTGCTCCCCGGAACGAATCGGGTACATCGGAGAGCTGGGCCAACAGCAGCCTCAAGTTGGCAGCGTCGTCGCCGTGGGTTCCTGCCCATCGGGCGGAGAAAATGCCCGGAGCCCCACCCAGGACATCCACAGCCAAGCCGGAGTCATCCGCGATGGCCACCAAGCCCGTCGCCTCTGCCACAGCGCGGGCTTTGAGGAGCGAGTTCTCGGCAAACGTCACGCCAGTTTCCGCAACGTCCGGGCCGCCTGCCGCAGCGGCATCCACTACTTGGGTGTCGACGTCGAGCCCTGGGACCTGGCCCCGCAGCAGCTCGCGGAGTTCCTTTAGCTTCCCCTTGTTGTGAGTGGCAAGGACGAGGCGGGGAGCCCCGGATTCCAGTGCGCCGCTCACGGGGCTTCGGCCAAGGTCTCGCGCTGGATAGCGGACAATTGGCTGGTGCCCAGGAGGGCAAGGTCCAGCAATGCGTTCAGTTCGTCCCGGTCGAACGGTGCGCCCTCTGCGGTTCCCTGGACTTCGACGAACTTGCCGGAACCGGTGACCACCACGTTCATGTCCGTCTCCGCACGGACATCCTCCACGTACGGCAGGTCAAGCATGGGGACCCCGTCGATGATGCCAACGGAGACAGCTGCAATCGTGTCGACGAGCGGCTCGGCGTTGCGGGCGATGAGCTTGTTTTCCCGAGCGAAACGGATTGCTTCTGCCAGCGCCACGTAGGCGCCGGTGATCGCAGCCGTGCGGGTACCGCCGTCGGCTTGCAGGACATCGCAGTCAAGGACGATGGTGTTTTCACCGAGCGCCTTGGTGTCGATGATCGAGCGCAGCGAGCGGCCGATCAGGCGCGAGATCTCATGCGTGCGTCCGCCGATCTTGCCCTTGACGGACTCGCGGTCCGAACGGGTGTTGGTGGCACGGGGAAGCATCGCGTACTCGGCAGTGACCCAGCCGCGGCCTTCGCCCTTGAGCCAGCGCGGCACACCCTCGGTCAGAGAAGCCGTGCACAGGACCCGGGTGTTGCCGAACTCGATCAGCGCCGATCCTTCGGCCTGCTTGGACCAGCCGCGGGTAATGCTGATGGGTCGCAGTTGGTCGGGTGTACGGCCGTCAGCACGAATGACGGGTGTGGCTGTAGCTTCAGAAGTCATGGTTCAAGCTTAGCCAAGCTGATGGCACTGCCCGACGCCGGTAAAGCTAGATCGTGTAGTGGACTCCGGCCACGGCAACGGCGACATCGCCGGCGAACACTGGTTTGGCCTCGGAGAGCACCTTGGTTTGTGATGTCCACACAGGGATGTGGGTGAGGAGGAGGCGCCTTGCCCCCGCGTTCGTTGCGGCCTCGCCAGCGCGCTTGCCGGTCAGGTGGACGTCCTTGATGTCGTCGTCCCTGCCTTCCTCGAAGGCCGCCTCGCAGAGGAACAAATCGGATCCCTTGGCCGCGTCTTCGAGCCCTTGGCAGGAATCGGTGTCGCCCGAGTACGTCAGGATCTTGGTCACCGGGACGCCGTCCTTCCCGGGCTCCGTAGCCGTCACGCGCAGAGCGTAAGCCTCTTCAACAGGGTGATTAACGGCGTAGGGAGTCACAGTGAACGGACCCACGGTGACAGGCTTGAGTTCGGCCCAGTTGGTGAAGTCGAATTCCTCGTGCATGCCGGGATCCAGTTCCAAGCCATAGGCGGTGGCCATCCGGTCCGCTGTTGCAGCAGGGCCCCACACCGGCAGCCTGTCCCGGCCCCATCCCCCGGGCTTCCAGCGAACAGCCACGTGGAGCCCGCACAGGTCCATGCAGTGATCCGGGTGCAGGTGGGTGAGGAAGATCGCATCGATGTCCTCGAGGTCGGTGTAGCGCTGGATCGCTCCCAAGGCTCCGCTGCCCAGGTCCATGACGATCTTCCACTCGCGCTCACCGTCGTGCGCTGTTACCAAATAGCACGACGCCGGTGATCCGGGGCCTGGGAAGGAACCGGTGCACCCAACAATGGTCAGTTTCACAGTCCACGCCCCAAGGTTGCGCCCGCTCCGGCGTTGAGGGTGTCGCCGGGTTGCACGAAATACGAACGGCGGGACAGGCCGGAACCCGAACGTGCCGCTTCCAGCATCTCGGGAGTAATGCGGGCGAGGCTGCCTGTCGGGTACTGGGCAGCTACGTGATCCACGTGCTTCACGGAGAGGACTTCAGGTCCCAGGAAGCGCCGGGCCAGGGTCTCGAACTGGTCGGCATCGCCGGTGGCGATGAATTCGTGGCTGGGCGTGCTGGACTCTGTCCGCTGGATCCCATGGTTGGCCAAAGCCCGGTAGACGTCCTTGGCGGTCTCCTCGGCGCTGGAAACGAGCGTGACGTCCTCTCCCATGACGAAGGAGATAACACCTGTCAGCAGCGGGTAGTGCGTACATCCCAGGACAACGGTGTCCACACCGGCGCGTTTGAGCGGCTCCAGGTACTCATGTGCAGCGGCGAGCAGGTCCGGGCCGGTAGTGATTCCGGCCTCCACAAAGTTCACGAAGGCGGGGCACGCCACAGATGTGATGGTGAGGTCCGGAGCGGCCGCAAAGGTGTCCTCGTAGGCACGCGATCCCACGGTGGCCGACGTTCCGATGACCCCGATCTTGCCCGAGCGCGTAGCGGAGACCGCACGACGCACTGCCGGCTGGATGACCTCGATGACCGGAATGCCATAGCGGGCCGTATAGCGTTCGCGGGCGTCCCGCAGCACGGCCGCTGACGCCGAATTACACGCAATGGTCAGCAATTTCACGCCCGAGTCCACCAACTCGTCCATCACGCCCAAGGCATTGGCACGCACTTCGGCGATGGGAAGCGGACCGTAGGGGCCGTTGGCGGTGTCGCCGACGTAGAGGATTGATTCATTGGGGAGTTGATCGATGATGGACCGCGCTACGGTCAATCCGCCCACGCCGGAGTCGAAAATGCCGATCGGGCGGGCGCTTACCAGTTCCCCCGCGCTGATGGAGGCCCCACTGTCCGGCGCGCTGCCTGGTGAACCCGATGCTGAAGTCATAATTATTCGAGAATAAGGCTTCCCATGGTGTGCGGCCATTACCTGTGGTCTCCGCCTCGTGTCTGATTTGTCACAGGGCAGGAGCACCAACGGGCCGTCGTGATCAGGATTTCCCCTGCCTTGCGGCCATCATGGCTTGAACCAAGGACTCCTGGAGCCACGTAGTGAAGTTGTAGACCAAGGCCAGGTAACTCTCTACGTCCTCCGCCTGGCTCCAGTCCTGCATGCTGTGAATGTGCTCGGCGTCCGCTTCGTCCCGGATATCCAGTCGTTCAGCCAGGACCAGCCGGACGTCGTTCAGCGCCATGGACCAACGAGTAGCATCTTCCGGCGACAGGACGAGGTCGTCCTTGTCCAGTCCCAAGGCGGCAGCCTTCAAGGCCCCGATCTTGTTTTCCCGCACGGAGCGTTCGGTGAGTTGCCGGAACTCCAGCGAGCCGCCGTCGTCGTCCTTCATGACGTTGGGCAAGAGCCGCAGGAGGGCGCGGTCGCTCGGCTGCTTGACGTCCATGTCCAGGCCGATGAGCGCCGCCAGTGGGTCCTCGTTCTCCCGCACGTCCTGCTCCAGCATGGAGATGACGTCGTCCAGCAATCCGCGCAGGAGATCGCGTTCGGCGGGTTCGAGGTATCCGGAGATGCCCTTGAGTCCGTACTTAAATGCCTTAGCCACGCTGCCGGCCGCCCTTTCCGGGTGTTTCATTGCCGCTTGCAGCTTTCTCCACAGTGGCCCACAGACCAAAACCGTGCATGGCCACCGCGTGCTGCTCCACTTGTTCCTTGCTGCCGTGCGCCACAATCGAGCGGCCCTTCTTGTGGACCTCCATCATGAGCTTGTGCGCTTTGGAGTCGGAATAACCGAAGTAACTCTGGAAAACAAAGCTCACATAGCTCATGAGATTCACGGGATCATTCCAGATCACAAGGTTCCACGGGATATCAGGGGCTGTCAGGACATCGGTGGAGGACTGCTCCGCGGCTTTGGTCCGCTCATCGATGTCCGTGCCATACGCAACGCTAGGGCTCATCTGTCCATTCTATGGCGGCTCGCACTAGAGTGAATTCGTGAGTAGAGCCACGTCCTGGGACCATCCCGCAACTTCCTTGTATACAGACCACTATGAACTGACGATGCTTCAGGCCGCCTTGCACTCGGGTGCAGCGCATCGCCGGTCGGTGTTCGAAGCCTTTGCCCGGCGTTTGCCCGATGGCCGGCGTTATGGCGTGGTGGGGGGCACCGGGCGCCTCTTGGAAGGCATCGCCGACTTCCGGTTCGGCGATGCTGAACTGGCATTCCTTGAACAGAACAAGGTGGTCAACCAGGAGACCTTGGACTTCCTTGCCGGCTACAAGTTCAGCGGCGACATCTGGGGCTACGCCGAAGGTGACGCCTATTTCCCCAACTCCCCCATCCTCATCGTGGAATCCACGTTTGCCGAGGCCTGCATCCTGGAAACCTTCATCCTGTCAGTCCTCAACCATGACAGCGCCATAGCATCCGCTGCCTCGCGGATGACCTCCGCGGCCGGCACCCGCCCCTGCATCGAGATGGGCTCCCGGCGCACCCAGGAGGAATCGGCGACGGCGGCAGCCCGCGCCGCCGTGATTGCCGGCTTCGCCAGCACCTCCAACCTGGAGGCCGGGCGGCGCTACGGCATCAAGACCGTCGGTACGGCCGCCCACTCCTTCACGCTGCTCCATGACACCGAGCGCGAAGCGTTCGAAGCACAGATCGCGGCCTTCGGACCCGGGACGTCGCTGCTGGTGGACACCTACGACGTCGAAACCGCTGTGCGCACCGCCGTCGAACTAGCCGGCGACAAACTCGGGGCAGTCCGCCTCGATTCCGGCGATCTGATTGCGCAGGCACAGTGGGTCCGCCAATTGCTCGATGACCTTGGCAACGTCAACACCCGCATCGTGGTGACATCGGACCTCGACGAGTTCGCGATCGCGGCCCTGCAGTCCGCCCCGGTGGACTCCTATGGTGTTGGCACATCGCTGGTCACCGGTTCCGGTGCCCCGACCGCCAGCATGGTCTACAAGCTGGTCAGCCGCACCAACGACGCCGGGGAATTCATCTCGGTGGCCAAGGCCGCCAAGAACAAGGCGAGTGTTGGCGGACGCAAATACGCCCTTCGCAAACTCAATGACCGAGGCCGGGCCACCCAGGAAGTCGTGGGGATCGGCCACCCTCCCGAAGACGACGGCAACGACCGTGCCCTGCTTCACCAGTTCGTGAAGAACGGCGAGGTATTGCCGGGCTGGACAGGGCCCGAAGGCGTGGTTCGCGCCAAGGAGAGGCACGCCGCAACCATGGCCGAGCTTCCCGCCGTCGTCAATCGGCTGCAGCGCGGCGAGGCCGCCATTCCCACAATCTACGAGGAGAACTGATGTCCCGCGCCCTGATCATCGTCGACGTCCAAAACGACTTCTGCGAGGGCGGCACCCTGGCCGTCGAAGGTGGTGCGGCCATCGCCGGAGCCATCACGGAATATGTAGACGCCAACCAGCAACACTTCGACCACATCGTGGCAACCCAGGATTGGCACATCGAACCGGGCGACCATTTTTCCGATGACCCCGACATGGTGGATTCCTGGCCTCCGCACTGCCGGGCCCGGACCAAAGGCGCGGAGCTGCACGAGGACCTGGACCCCGAGTACATCCAGGCATATTTCCGCAAGGGCCAGTACACGGCGGCCTACTCCGGATTCGAGGGTGTCCTGGCGCCCGAGGATGACGTTCCGTCAGGAGACATCAAGGCAGGTGCAGCCTTAGCCGAAGTCTTCGACGAAGACGCTATTGGCCTGGACGACTGGCTGCAAAGCCACGACGTCGAGGAGGTCGTCGTCGTAGGCCTGACGACGGACTACTGCGTCAAGTCGACAGCGCTCGACGCAGTCCAGGCCGGATATGGCACGACGGTCATTGCCGGGCTTACCGCAGGAATCGCAGAGGACCTCGATGGGGTGTTCGACGAAATGGAAGCGGCCGGCGTCGAAGTTGAACGCGACTGAGACAGCGTAATGACAGCAAAGGGCGCCGCAACCGCGGCGCCCTTTGGCGTATCTGACTGGGTCTGGAGGCGGCTATTTCCGGCCGATGAACCAGTCCTGGAGCTTGCGCAGGCGGGCCTGCAATTGCTCCTCATTGGCTTGGGCGACTGCCGGGCCGCCACACACTTCACGAAGTTTGGTGTGCACAACTCCGTGCGGGGTGCCGGTACGGGCAGCCCAGGCAGCGACGTTCTTGGCCAGCTCGTTCCGAAGATCCATAAGCATCCGGTGGTCAGGCACAGCCGGTGCGGCCGCAGCCGCCAGCGGTGACTGGCGTTTCTTGCGCGACTGCTGATCGTGCTGGCGTTGACGCAGCAGCGTCCCCACCTGCTCGGCGTCGAGGAGCCCGGGAATGCCCAGGAAGTCCAGTTCATCATCGGAACCGATGTCCGCTCCCGTGCCGAACTCGCCACCATCAAAGAGGACGCGGTCAAACGACGCTTGGGAGTCCAGTGCTTCGAACTTGCCCTTGGTGAGCTCGTCCGATGCTTTGTCCTCCCGGTTGGCCTCTGCCATGAGGTTCTCTTCGGGATTGAAGAGGCCGTCCTCGTCCTTCTCCGGGCGGTCCAAAGCGTGGTCGCGCTCTGCCTCCATGGTGTTGGCGAGAATCATCAACGGCGGCACGGACGGCAGAAAGACCGACGCCGTCTCGCCCCTCTTGCGGGCACGCACAAAACGTCCCACGGCCTGGGCGAAGAACAACGGCGTGGAGGTGGAGGTGGCATAGACGCCGACAGAAAGGCGCGGCACGTCAACACCTTCGGACACCATCCGGACAGCCACCATCCAGCGCTGTTCACCCGCGGAGAAGTCCTCGATCTTGCTCGAGGCCTTGGAGTCGTCCGAAAGGATCACCGTGGGCGACTGCCCCGTGATTTTCTTCAGCTGGCCCGCATAGGCGCGGGCGTCGTCGTGGTCCGTGGCAATGACCAGCCCACCGGCGTCCGGTACCGTCCGCCGGACCTCGCTGAGGCGCTTGTCCGCCGCTGCAAGGACAGCGGGGATCCACTCGCCGGTGGGATTCAACGCCGTGCGCCACGCCTGTGAGGTGATGTCCTTGGTGACGGCAGCTTCACCCAGCGAGGCAGCCATTTCGTCACCGGCGCTGGTACGCCACCGCATCTGCCCCGAATAAGCCATGAAGAGCACGGGGCGGACCACGTGGTCCCGCAGCGCATTGCCGTAACCGTAGGTGTAATCGGCTTTCGAACGCCGGATACCGTCACGGTCCTCGGCGTATTCGACGAACGGAATAGGCGAGGTATCCGAACGGAACGGGGTACCTGTCAGGGACAAGCGCCTCGCAGCCGGATCAAATGCCTCACGCAGGCCGTCTCCCCAGGACAGGGCTTCGCCGCCGTGGTGGATTTCGTCCAGGATCACCAAGGTGCGCGCCGCTTCAGTCTTGGCGCGGTGCAGCATTGGCTTGCTGGCTACCTGCGCATAGGTGACGGCCACGCCCACGAAACCGCGACCGTGCTGGCCATCGGAGTTCTTGAAGTTGGGATCTATCGCGATCCCGACCTTGGCTGCGGCATCTGCCCATTGCCTCTTCAAGTGGTCCGTGGGAGCAACGATGGTAATCCGGTTGACCACGCCGCTGTCCAGCAGCGTGGTGGCGATACGCAGGGCGAAGGTGGTCTTACCGGCGCCCGGCGTTGCCACGGCGAGGAAGTCCTTCGGGTTGCGGGTCATGTAGAGGTCAAGGGCCTCCTGCTGCCAAGCGCGAAGCTTGGGTGCGGTGCCCCAGGCGGCCCGTTCAGGGTACGCCGGAGGCAGGGATGGACCACCAAAAAGTGTCTCTGTCATGCTGACTCCCCCGGCCTGATGGCAACGACCATTAACCCCGGCTCCTTGGGCACACCAAAGCGCACAATAAAGCGGTGACGATCAGAAGGGACCCGTGTTCTCTTCCCACCCACTACTTGGAGTTGCCCGGGCCGCCGTTTTTTCCACCGTCGTTGCCGGGGCGGAGGCCTTCGTAGATCTCCTTGCACTCCGGGCAGACAGGGAACTTCTGCGGATCGCGGCCCGGCGTCCAGACCTTGCCGCACAAGGCAATGACGGGCTCGCCGGTCAAAGCCGACTCCATGATCTTTTCCTTGCGGACATAGTGGGAAAACCGCTCACGGTCGCCGGGTTCCACTTCCTGGCGCGTTTCCTCGCGCTCAATGGTGGCAGTGGACGTTCCGGCTCCGGAAAGCTCGCGCATGGGGTCGTTTTCGAATGGATCCGGAGGAAGCGTAGTCATGCCAAACATCTTACCGTCTACAGCCCCTGCCACTCCGGCTTGTTGTCGTAGGTGTGCCGATAGTAATCAGCCAGTTTCAGCGAGGACGCGGCTGCCTCGTCCACCAAAATAGTGGCGTGGGGGTGCATCTGGAGGACGGAGGCGGCGCAAATGGCGGCTACCGGCCCCTCTACGAAGTCGCGCACAGCCTGCGCCTTTTGGGCGCCCGTTGCGACCAGGACCACATGGCGGGCATCCATGATGGTCCCCAGGCCCTGCGTCACCACGTGGTGGGGAACGTCGTCAATGGTGTCGAAGAAACGGGCATTGTCCTTGCGCGTCTGCTCAATCAAGGTCTTGATGCGCGTCCGGGAGGCAAGGGAAGAACCGGGTTCGTTGAAGCCGATGTGCCCGTCGGTCCCGACACCCAGGATCTGGAGATCCACGCCGCCCACGGCCTTGATGGCGTCCTCATAGGCCTGGCATGCAGCCTCAAGGTCCTCGGCCGCACCGTCCGGCCCGTGGACATTCTCCGGCTTGATGTTCACGCGATTGGTAAATTCGCGCCGGATCACCTCGCGGTAGGACTCCGGGTGACCGGCTTCAAGGCCTACGTACTCGTCCAAGGCGAAGCCGTGGGCTTCACTGAAGTCCAGTCCCCCGGCGTCGTAACGGCGTGCCAGTTCGTCGTAGACAGGCAGCGGAGAGGATCCCGTAGCCAAGCCCAGCACTGCATTCGGCTTGCGGCGCACCAACGCTTCAATGGCATCGGCTGCAAGTGCACCGATCTGCTTGGTGCCAGGGAGAATGACAACTTCCATCGTCACGGCCTTTCTAAGTAGGGTCTAAGAGCTTTCTGACACAGACGTTATCCCATGTCCCACCTATGGGCATGGTTGTTACGGAGCTAGCGGTTCACGCTGAGCTGGGCGAACATTTCCGGACCCCGCGCATCCAACCATTTTCCCCCGAGACGGACGCCGACGACGAACAGGATGACGCCCAACAACGGACCTGCCACCAGGTTGATCCAGCCGGCTTGAGTACCCCCAGTGAAAGCCTGGACGGCCACCAATGCAAGTTCCGGCACCAACAGGAGGGCCAGGACGCCCATGCCCACAAACTGAACGGCCAAGGTCTGGGCGACGTTGCCCGGCGGTTTCTTGAAAGGGCTGTCGCCCGGCAGTGGTACGGCGATGTTGTAGCGGGCCGAAATGACCGATGAAAGTCCCAACCCGGTGAACAGGGTTCCGATGGACAACCCCAGCAGGTTGGGCAGCCACTGCCAATCGCCGGTGACAAACAGCGGCCCCACGGTGAAGATCAACACTATTGGAAGCGATATGGCCAAGCAGGCCAAGGCGCGGCCCAACCTGTCGTCGACTCCCCGAACCCCCGCAGCGAGGTGGAGGGCGAACGCGGTGTTGTCGTAGGAGACATCAGCGCAAATGGACCAGGCCATGACGAAAGCCGTCAGGGGTCCCAGAATCATCAGCAAGCCATAATTACCGCTCTGGGAGCCGCTGAAAAAGAAGAGCACCGGGAACAAAGGAACAATCACCAAGGACGCGGCGTACCTGGGATCCTTCAACCAGTAGATCAATGCCCTGGCGGCAACAGCCCCGGACGGCGTTCCGGGAAGCAGGCCGAACAGACCGAGTTTCCCGCCCTTCCGGGCAGATCCGCCGGAGTACGGCGGGGTCACCAAGGCCCGCTTCAGAAGCACATGCCAGCACAGGAGCAGACCGGCAATTGTGGCCACCGAGATGAGGAGCTTCAACCCCGCTGCGGCCACGCTGCCTGAGTCAAGGTCGCCACCGAGGGACCATGCAGCACCAAGGGGTGTCCACGATACTGTCCTGGCAAGCACCGGAAGGTAATCGGCACTGCCACGCACGCCGTCCACAACTCCCAGCATGATGGGACCCAGCAAGACCAAGGGTATGAAGACGATGATGCTGCTGACATCCTTGAAGCGGCGTGACGCTGCCAAGCCGGCTGTCGCCGTCGTCACCACTTTGGACAACACTATGCACGTCAGCGCGCCAAGGATTGCACCCAGCAAAGCGCCGGCCACGGCCGGAACACTCCGCCACCAGGTTCCTACTGTCCCCAGGGCGGCCAGCAAGGTGGCCATGCCGGGGATGCCGATGAACCCTGCAAGGGCCAGGCCGGTCAGGAGTTGTTTGGCCGGTATGGCGAACGTGGTGAACCTCGCGGGGTCCAAGGTCATGTCCGCTGCGGAAGCAACGAGCGGGATGATCGCCCAGCCCAGGACCGTGGCTGCTCCACCCAATACCACCACGGTGTGGGCGATCTCCGGATCAGCCCACCGCAGCGCTATGAGGCCTCCAATCAGGAGCACCAGCAATCCCAACGCGTAAAGCAGTCCTAAAGCCATGCCAACCAACTGCCACGGACTGCGTTTGAATCCATTAAGCAGCAGACGCCACTTCAGGCTCAGAAGGTGCGCAACCATTCCAATCCCTCCGTCCGGTGTCCGCCGCCTACCAACTGAACGAAGCGGTCTTCCAGGGTTGAACCGTTGCGGACCTCGTCAACCGATCCCGCTGCCAGAACCCGGCCACCGGCCACAACCGCCACGTGACTGCACATGCGCTGGACCAGGTCCATGACGTGGCTGGACACGATGACAGTACCTCCGGATGACACATAGCCCTCCAGAATTCCCCGGATATTGGCAGCCGAGACAGGGTCGACGGACTCAAAAGGCTCATCAAGAACAAGGAGACGGGGCGCATGGATCAGTGCAGAGGCCAGGGCGATCTTCTTGGTCATGCCGGCGGAGTAATCAACCACCAACGAACCGGCATCGGCCTCAAGGTCCAGGGCGGCCAGCAACTCAGGAACCCGCGAACCAACAACGTCGCGGTCCATGCCGCGGAGAAGTCCGGAGTAGGTCACCAATTGCTCGCCCGTCAGCCTGTCAAAAAGGCGCACACCATCAGGCAGGACGCCCATGAGCTTCTTGGCCTCCAACGGCCGCGCCCATACGTCGACGCCGTGGATCAAGGCCGTGCCGAAATCCGGTCGAAGAAGACCTGTAGCCATGGACAATGTTGTGGTCTTGCCAGCGCCGTTGGGGCCGACCATTCCGTAGAAGGAACCCGCAGGCACTTCGAGGCTCACACCATCCACGGCGATCTTGTCGCCGAAGCGCTTGGCCAGGCCCCGGATGGACAGCGCGGCCAGCGGCGCACCCTCGCCGGAAGCCTCAGGAGGCAAGGGCGCACCAGTTGGCTGTGGCGGTAGTGCTGCAGGGGCTTGTGGCGGCGCGGAGCCTTGTGGCGGCGCGGACGTGGGCGTGGGTTCATGGCGTGATTCCGTCATGTGACCAGCCTAACCTCGCTCACGGAACCCGAACCCGGTTCTAGAAGCCGTGGCGGGGGACGGCACGTTGGTACTGGGGAACCCAGGGGATGTCGTGGCCCAGCTCATAGGCTGCCCTCAGCCACCAGTGGGGATCGCGCAAGGCCGCCCGGGCCATGAACACGGCATCCGCCCTGCCATTGGCAACAATGTCCTCGGCCTGGGTTGCACTCGTCAGCAGCCCCACCGCTCCGGTGGGGACGCCGGCGTCGCGCTTTACCAGTTCCGCAAACCCTGCCTGGTAGCCGGGCACCGCCCGGATCTTCTGGTGCGCAACGGCGCCGCCGCTGGAGACATCCACCAGGTCAACACCGCGCTCAGCCGCAGAACGGGCCCGACGGACTGACGC
This sequence comes from Paenarthrobacter sp. A20, assembly GCF_024168825.1. NCBI lineage: Bacteria > Bacillati > Actinomycetota > Actinomycetes > Micrococcales > Micrococcaceae > Paenarthrobacter > Paenarthrobacter sp. A20. The sequence continues at coordinate 4,143,571 of NZ_JALJWH010000001.1, forward strand.
CTCACCATCCACTCCCCCGTCAGCCCAGTCCGAAGCCGAGATCCTCAGCAGGAGGGGCATGGAATCAGGAATGACTTCCCGCACAGCTTCCACCACGCTGAGCATGAGCTTGTTACGCCCCTCCTCGCTTCCACCCCAAGTGTCGGTTCGAGTGTTGATGAGCGGGCTTTGGAACTGGTGAAGCAGGTACCCGTGGGCGCCGTGGATCTCCACGGTGTCAAACCCCGAGGCAACGGCGCGGGAGGCAGCTGCCGCAAAGTCGGCCACAACGCCCTGGATGTCTTCCTCGCTCATTGCTGCAGGCGCTGCATAGCCGTCGAACGGCAGGTTCGTCGGCCCAACGGTGACCCATCCGCCGTCGGACGCCGGAACGGAACCAGAGCGGCCGGAAAAGGGCCAATAGGTTGAGGCCTTGCGCCCGGCATGGGCCAACTGGGCCCCGATCTTACAATCCACGGCCCCATGCCGGTGGACGAAGTCAACAACGCGTTCCCAGCCGGCAGCCTGCTCATCGGAGTACAGGCCGGCGTCCAAGGGGCTGATTCGCCCAACGGGGTTTACTGCTGCGGCCTCGCTCATGATCAGCGCGGCACCACCGGTCGCGAACGAGCCCAGGTGCATCAAGTGCCAGTCGTTGGGGACGCCTTCGCCGGTCTCAGGGTGGCAACTGTATTGGCACATCGGCGAAACCCACCCGCGGTGCGGGATGGTGAGTGATCGCAGCTGAAGCGGAGAGAACAGCGCGGACGGCACTAGAAGAGAACCCTCGCGAGTCCCTGGCGGGCCTTGGCCACCCTTTCGTCCTGGGTTCCAACGACCTCGAAAAGCTCAAGAAGCCGCACACGCGCAGTCTCGCGCTCCGGGCCGAAATTCCTGCCAATGAACGTGATGATGCGGTTGAAGGCGTCCTCGATGTGCCCGCCGGACACGTCGAGGTCTGCAACACCCAGCTGCGCGTCGATATCATCCGGTTGCTGGGCGGCAAGGTCGCGGAGGTTTTCTGCCTCGGGAGCAGAGAGGTTCTCCAACCTGGCCATCAATTCAACCTGGGCCAGGCCGGCTTTGGCGTCAGCGTCAGCCGGCTGCTCAAGGAGGGCTTGCTTGTACGACGCTGCTGCTCCGGAGTAGTCACCGGCCTCGATCGCGTCAATGGCAGCCTGGTGCAGTGGCGGAAGGGGCTCCGGTTCGGCTTCTTCACCCTGCGCAGCGGCGTCACCGATGCTCCCGGTGACCCCGTTCGCGGCAGCTACTTTCAGGAGTTCCTCCACCAGGTCCCTGATCTGCGCGTCATCTGCGGGACCTTGGAAAAGGGGAACGGGCTGGCCCTTGACCACGGCAACGGCCGTGGGGACTGCCTGCACCTGGAAGGCCTGCGCCAACTGCGGGAAGGCGTCAACGTCGGCGGCCGCGAGAACCAGCCGTCCGCCGTAGCTTTCAACCACCCGTTCAGCAGCATCCAGGACTGCGGGAGATTCCGGCGCGTAACGCGACCAGAGAAGGAAAAGCACCGGAATCTGCGCAGACAGCTGCACCAGATCCTGGAAATTCGTTTCGGTGGCATCCACACGAAGGGGCGCCGTGCCGGCGTCGCCGTTGGGCGTTCCACCGCCATCCGCCGACGCGGCGGCCGGAGGCGCCTGGGGCGCGGCTGGACGGCGCAGAGACGAGAGGTCTACGGCGCCGCGAAGGTTGAGCTGGCTGGCAGCGGCTGGAGTGGGTCGGTATCCGGGCGAACTCATACCGTCCACTCTAGCCGCTGCCCTGCTGCGGCAATGCCTACTTGAAGCTGGCTCCCACCAGGCCGCGGGTAGCCGCAACGAGCTTCATGGGGTCGGCCGATCCTGCCGGCGGAATGTAGACGGCAACGGATTCGGCGAAGTTCAGGACCATGCCCGTGGTGGTTTCCTTGCCCCCGGCGAAGACGGCGGAGTCGTCTTCAAGCAAGAGCTTGTCGCCCGCTGCCTTGGGCGTGCCCTCGAAAGCGAAGTCCAGCCGCCCAACCACCAGCGCGCCGCCGTCGGCTGTACGCAGCACCACGGTCTGGTTGGTCACGGGAGTGTGGGTGAACTTGAAGTTGGCGCTGGTCCCGTTCTTCACGGTGTCCGCCTGGTAGGTGAGGGCACCTGCGATGTACGGCGATGCCTGGCCATCGGCAAGCTTGCTCCGGTTCGGGGAGTCAGGCGTGGTCAACATTTCGGCCAGGATGCCCAGTGCCTCGTTGCCGCTGTAGGCCAAGCCGGTGTTGTCGCCGGCCGGCACAGGTTCGGTCCCCTCGCGGGGAACCGGGAACGACGGGAAGTTGGTGCCTGGCTGCAGCGGCGCGCTGCCCCAGAGCTTGTAGTTCTCGCGGGGCGACAGCTGGACCAGCGTGAGGACCTGCGGGACCACGTTGCCCTCGCCCTGGGTCAGGGCGAAGACCGTACGGGGCCACTCGCGCTTGGTGCTGATGACACTGCTCTGAAGCTTCGTGGCCCGGACAGGCATACGCGCTTCGTAGGCGGACACAGCAGTGCGGATCTTGTAGTTCTGCGTACGGATCTGCAGTTCCATCTTGTCCACGCGGGGAGCCAGTTTGGCCGCATCCTTGGCGGCATCAGCGGCGTCGACGGTGCTGGCGACCTGTTCAAGGATCCGCTGCAACTGGGATTCCAGCAGGACGGGAGTGCCACCTTCACCTTCGGCAGGAGCTGCGGCGGAAGAAGTGGATGTTGCCTCGGGTGTTGTGGTTGCCTGTGCAGCCACGGCCGTACCGCCGACCATGACCGCCGCGAGTGCCGCAGCAATTGCCGTAACCCGGAGCGCTGGACCTTCCGTTTCGGAACCACGACGCCGACCCGCGTCACCCGAAGGTGACTGGACGGGCAAGGTAGTGGTTTCCCCGCCGTCATGCGGTCCCTCATCCTGGCCGTCCTTGCGGCGGTTGCTGAGGGCCTTGGCGATGAACGGCAGGGCCGCTCCTGCGAGGATGATGATGATGCCCAGAACAATCAGCGGCACAGCCCAGGGGGTGGTGGCGTTGTTCGGGAAAGTCATGGAAATCGACGACGGCGCAGGCTTGGTTCCGTCGCTGGCCACCAGCAGGGACCACTCGCCATCGGCAGGAGGGTTCCAGGTGTAATCCAGCTCGCCGCTGGCGTCTTCAGTGCTGACCCACAGATCGGATCCGGCCGGTGATGGCGCGGTGGCTTCACCATCGGCAGAGGTCACCTCCAGAGACTTCTGGTCTGCCGACACGCCCGTCAGCGTAGTGTGGGCAGTTTCACCCACCCAGGCTTCGACGTCGTCCGGGCGTCCAGTAGCAACCATGAAGTTGCCTTCACCTTGGATCTTGATCTTCACCGGCCCGTCGTGGAGGGCAATCAACTTTTGGTCGATCACGGTCAGCGGGGCAGCTTTGGTATCGCCGGGAACCGAGGCGGTCACGGTCTCGGCGGGGGCCCAGAATGTCAGCTGGCCAATGCCGGCCAGCATCGTCAGCAGGCCCAGCAGCACCAGCACGGCTGCAGTCTTCAAACGCACAGGATCACCTATCATCAGCGGTCGTTGAACTTCAAGGGTAACCGTTTTGTTATCAGAGAGTCAGATCGAGGTGATCTCGCCAACATCCGGAAAACCCCGCCATCGCGCCGCCAAGGCGGCATTCCACGCTCCTGATAGTGTGGCGATGATCATGATATACGGGCCGTTCTGCGCCTGAATCAGCCCTTTACCTCTACTGAAAAGGCAGCAAAACCGCGTGAAAGACCACTTGGAGCCCCGCCCCGCCGATGAGCCCGGGTCAAGTGCGGTGGATGCCCCGTCAGACGGCGCCGCCGCAACGGTTCCTGTACGTACCGGACGCCTGGCCGCCCTTGGCCGGAGGTTAAGGCAGCCCATTCCGGGAGCCCGCACCCGCGTCCGCTTCGAGATGCCCCCGGAAGACGAAACAGACGAAGTAACTGCAGGGCTCCGGCCTGAAGACGACCACGGCTTCGGCGCCCCGGGCCCGCGCATGTCATCCCAGCACCCCCTCTATGTCGGTTTCATGGGGACAGCCGGCGTCGGCATTGCCCTTGCAGTGTTCTATATCGCCAGCAACACCACCCAGCTCATCCTGTGGATCGTTGCAGCCCTCTTCATTGCCCTCGGGCTCGATCCCGTGGTCCGCTGGCTCGAGTCCCGCAAGGTCCCCAGGCCGGCCGGCATCCTGATCTCCGTCTCTGCCCTGGTCCTGGCCGTGGCCGGGTTCTTCGCAACGTTGATTCCCACCATCGTTGAACAGGTATCGGAAATCGTGCGCCAAGCTCCGGAATGGATCCGCGGCTTCCTCGACTCGGACTTCTTCCGCAACGCAGACAGCCAGTTTGGCGTCCGGGACCGAATCACCACCGAACTGGATAAGTTCGTCAAGGATCCCGAGGCCATGGGCGGGATCTTCGGTGGTGTGGTCGGTTTCGGCTCCACGGTGGCCAATGGCCTCTTCGGTTCCCTGATCGTGCTGGTGCTCAGCCTTTACTTCCTGGCGGCCTTGCCGTCGATGAAGAAATGGGCCTACCGCCTGGCTCCCCGATCCCGCCGGCCCCGTGTTGAGGCCCTCTCCGAAGCGATCACCGATTCCGTCGGTAACTACGTGATAGGCCAGGTCTGCGTAGCGCTCCTGAACGCAATCTTTGCTTTCATCCTGATGACCATCCTGGGTATCCCGTTCAGCGTTCTACTGGCTTTCGTCGTTGCCTTGCTGGCGTTCATCCCGCTGGTGGGCGGCATGATTGCCGCGGTCGTGGTCATCCTGGTGGCCCTTACCGCCGGCTGGCAGACCGCCGTGATCTACGCGATTGCCTACTTCGCCTACCTGCAATTCGAGGCGTACTTCATCTCCCCGCGCATTATGCAGCGCGCGGTGGCGGTCCCGGGTGCCGTAGCGGTGATCTCGGTGATTGCGGGCGGCAGCCTTCTCGGAGTCCTGGGCGCGCTGATCGCCATTCCTACAGCGGCCGCCATCATGCTCCTGATCAAGGAAGTCTTCATCATGCGCCAGGACCGGCACTGACCTCGTCCCCTGCCGGGTTTTTGTACAGATAATGCCCCTTAACCACGAGGTTAAGGGGCATTATCTGTACAAAAACCCTTCGCTACCGGACTATCCGTTCGCTACCGACCCCGCCCACTCGCGGGGCAGGCCCTCAACGCCGGCACCTGCGGGAGTGACGTCGTCGACGATTTCATTCAGGACGCGCGCCGCGTACTTCTCGCCCACCCACAGGTGCTTGGCACCGTCGACGCCGACCAGCCGGGCCTGCGGCACCAGGCTGAACCGCTGGGCTGCTTCGGCAGGCTGCAGGTAGTCGTCGTGCTCCGGTACCAGGACCGTGAGCGGCTTGGCGGAGGCGGCCCACTCCTTGAGGTGCACGTCCGTGGCCCTGTGCAGCGGCGGAGACAGCAACACGGCCCCTTCGATCTCCGAGGCCACCGGCTCCACAGCGCCGTACATCAAGGCGAGCTCAGTGCCGAAGGACCAGCCCACCAGCCAGCGGTTCGGCAGTCCGCGGTCCACGGCGAACCGCACAGCGGCCTCGACGTCGTAACGCTCACCGATGCCTTCCTCGAACTGGCCCTCGCTGGTTCCCCGCGGAGACTGCGTGCCGCGCGTGTTGAACCTCAGCACGGCAACTCCGGCAAGCGCAGGAAGCCTGTACGACGCCTTGCGGTAGACGTGCGAATCCATGAACCCCCCGTGCGTCGGCAGCGGATGGAGGGTGATCAGCGTAGCGGTAATCTCCCCCGATTCCGGCAGGGCCAACTCACCCAGCAACACCTTGCCGTCTTCGGTGGTGAACTCCACATTCTCGCGGCGGGCCGGGAGGACCGTGGAAGCACGGATCTCCGCAGGCGCATCCTGCGGGGTGAACACGAACGAGGCGGGGTCGAAAGTCATGGTTCCAAGCCTAGCGAATCAGCGGTATCGGTACGTCCGGCCCGTCCAGCAGTTGGTGTGCCAGTGCCTGCGTTCGGCCAGCCCGGCGGCCTGCCCGAACAAGTGGCTGTCGGACCACACCACCAGGTGGGCGATGCCCGGGACGATCGCGGTGGAGCAGCCGGGACAGATGTACTGTTTTTCCGCTTTTTTGGCCGTCATGGTCCGGACCATCCAGTCGCCGTCCGGCGCGCTCTCACGCCGGGCAATCCCGCCGCGCGCACGCTCAAGGTCAAGCTCGGGCGCCGGTTCCGTCCATTTGCCGCCGGCGCTGCCGGTGCGTGTGCTGGACGCGTTGCGACGAGGGCGGTTGGAGCGGGGCATGCTTCCATTCTGCCTCAGCCACTCTGTTGTAGATGGTGAGACGGTAATGTGGGGCGGGTGCGACTCGTCATAGCCCGTTGTTCTGTTGATTACGTTGGCCGCCTCAAGGCCCATCTCCCCCTCGCCACCCGGCTGCTGCTGGTCAAGGCTGATGGCTCGGTGCTGGTGCATTCGGACGGTGGCTCCTACAAGCCGCTGAACTGGATGAGCCCTCCGGCCACGCTGCGGGTTACCACTCCGGAGGAGACCGAAGTGGAGGAAGGCGTGGTGGAACAGTGGACGGTCCAGTCCGCTAAGACCGATGACCGCCTCATCATCAATATCTACGAGCAACTGCACGACACGTCACACGATCTCGGTACCGATCCAGGCCTGATCAAGGACGGCGTGGAAGCGGACCTGCAACGGCTCCTTGCAGAGCAGATTGAAACTCTTGGAACCGGCTACTCCCTTATCCGGCGTGAATACTTCACGGCCATCGGCCCGGTGGACATCCTGGCCAGGGATGCCAGCGGCGCCACGGTGGCTGTCGAGCTGAAGCGCCGTGGCGATATCGACGGCGTCGAGCAGCTGACGCGCTACTTGGAACTACTCAACCGTGATCCCTTGCTGGCGCCGGTGCGCGGCATTTTCGCCGCCCAGCAAATCAAGCCACAGGCGAAGGTTCTTGCCAACGATCGCGGTATCGACTGCGTCACGCTGGATTATGACGCCATGCGAGGCGTGGATGACAGTGAGTCGCGGCTCTTCTAGGCCCTCCCCCAACGCGTGTGCCGCAGGCCACTAGAATCAAAATCATGACTGCCGCAGATCGTTTCCCCAGTTCTCCCGCGCCCAGCCACCAGATCCTCAAAGGAACACTGGTCAGTGACGGCGAGGTGGTTGAGGACGGCCTGGTGGCCATCGATGGCGACCGGATCGCCTATGCCGGCCCGGCCGGCGGTTTTGATGCCCAGGAATTCGAGGGCTTCCAAAGCGCCATCCGCCTGGGGGTGCCCAGTGGCAGCTACCTCATTCCCGGCCTGGTGGACGTTCACTGCCACGGCGGCAACGGCGGCGATTTCCCTGGCGGGGAAGAAGCTTCGGCCCGCAAGGCTGTCGACTTCCTCCACCGTTCAGGGACCACGACATTCCTGGCCAGCATGGTCACCGCTCCCCGGGAGGACCTCCTCCGCGGCATTGAGCTCTACGTGAAGCTCGCCGACGAAGGATTGGTAGCCGGAATCCACCTTGAAGGCCCGTTCCTGTCCCATGCCCGCTGTGGAGCCCAGAACCCGGACTACCTGCTGGAGCCCGACCTGGACCTCATGGACGAACTTGTGGGCGCCGCAGCCGGCAAACTCGCCACGATGACCTACGCCCCCGAGCTTCCGGGCGCCGCAGCACTGGTGGATCTCATGACCTCCCACGGCGTCACGCCCTCCTTGGGGCACACGGACTGCGACGACGCAACGGCAGCCGCGTCGCTTGCCGCCGCCCGCGAGGGACTTGAGTCCGCAGGGTTCGACGGCGTCAGTTCGCTTCCTACCGTCACTCACCTCTTCAATGGGATGCCACCGATGCATCACCGCGCTCCTGGCCCCGTCGCGGCCTGCCTCCGGATGGCCCAGGAGGGCAAAGCGGTTGTGGAGCTCATCGCCGACGGCACCCACCTGGATCCGAGCACAGTTGCCACCGTCTTCCAGCTTGTAGGCGCCGCCAACATCGTCCTGGTGACTGATTCCATGGCCGCTGCCGGCCTATCCGACGGAAGCTACATGCTCGGCCCCTCCCCCGTGACGGTCAGCGACGGCGTGGCCACTCTTGATGCGACAGGCTCCATCGCGGGTGGCACCGCCACCCTTCTGGAGGTCGTCCGTAAAACCGTGGCGGCCGGCGTCGCACTTCCCGATGCCCTTTGTTCTGCAACAGCGGTACCTGCAGCCGTACTCGGACTTTCCGATGAGATAGGCGGGCTTCGCCGCGGCTTGAGGGCCGATCTCGTTGTGACAAACGAGGACCTGGAACTAACAGGCGTCATGCGTAACGGCCAGTGGTTGTCCTAGCGTGAATTGAATGGGCCCGCGTTACCTTCTTTTTACCGAAAATTTTCCCGAATTGCCCAAAAGACCGTTGACCTCCGGCAGGGCACATGAAAGTGTTGTAGCAGTCTTTGTGTAGGTGGTTTTCATGCTCGCAAGACGAGTTGCGAGCGTGAAGCTCCTGCGAAACCAACCGGGCCTTGCCTGGACGGAATCCAAGGTCTTCTCGCGGAGTAACAAAGCCGGTACGAGGTGTATCGGACTGATGTTCCACAATGAGGAGAAATACATGGCACTGGGAACCGTCAAGTGGTTCAACGCTGAAAAGGGCTTCGGCTTCATCACCCCGGACGACTCGGATGGGGACGTTTTCGTTCACTACTCCGAGATCCAGACCGGTGGCTTCAAGACCCTCGACGAGAACCAGCGTGTTCAGTTCGAGATCGGTCAGGGCGCCAAGGGCCCCCAGGCAACCGGCGTTACGGTCGTCTAGCCTTACCCGTTGAATTCTGCTTGTTGCAGTTTCAACAAACACGTTGACCCCGGCTTTTGGCCGGGGTCAACGTGTTTAAGGGCGGTTATGTCTGATATTTCGACAACAACTGTTACTAACCGTGAAGAAAGGCGAAATCCCCGTTGTGAATGGGCGTTGACAATTCAAGCAACCAAGGTCCGGAGCAGCCGAGCCGAATGCCGTACCGACAATCCAGGAAGATAGGCGCGGCTGAGTGCACGTCCCATTGCAGGAAGGTGCAGGGGGTCTTGGTAATACATGTACAACGTTCGGTACTCCGGCTGGAATCTCGACTTAAAAGAAGCCAGGGACCTGAATCCATAAACGGGTTCCAAGGCTTGACCTACGGCGTCAAGAATTCCGGCCAGGCCTTCGGCACGCTGTTCGATTTCGCCCCTCTCCCGGGCCAAGGGAGAGCCTGACAGGGAGATGACCTCCACGGAGCTGCGCAGGTGCAGGATGGCTGAGGCAACCAGGAACTCCATGACACCCGGGAAGGTATCGCCACGCCGCCTCATGAAGTCCAACGTCCAGCTGACGACCCGCCCCTCTTCATAGACCGGCAACCAGCTGGTGACTCCGTAGACGAACCCCGCTTCATCCACGGCGACGCAGCAGAGGACGTCGTCGTCCTCCAGTTCGTCCAGGCCGCCCAGGGTGAAGCCCATCTCAGGAATCTTCTTTTGGGCTGCCCACTCCTCCGAGACCTCCGTGACCTGGGAGCGCACGCCGTGGGAGAACTCAGAGTAGCGGCCCCAACTGGCCGTTATTCCCAGCTTCGTGGCCCGGTTCAACGACGTCCTGACGTTCTGCCACTCCTTGCCGCGGAATTCCAGGTCCCTTATCCGGAGGCGGGTTTCCTGGGCAACAGCCACCCGGCGGAACCCGCGCGCCTGCAGGATGGGCCACAGTTCGTCGGTGCAGGAATAGAAGCACGGGATCAGCGCCTGTTGGGAACAATACTCAAGGAAGCCAGTGGCAGTGTCCAAGTGGTGTCTGCTGGCGCCAAACGGGCCAGCCAGCGTCAACGCCACGTGTCCGTGCTGTTGGTAGGCCACTCCCCCGGTTCCTCCGGCGCTGAACCAATACTTGTTGGGTTCCCAGAGCGCCATCCAGGACAAGGAGTCGCCGCCGGACCTGACCAGCGCGCGCGCCCTCTCGCGGGCCTGGTGGTCGAGCCCTCCGGAGTGGTGTCCACGGATGAGCAGGATCCATACGCCCACCAACGCCACCAACCAGAAGACCGTGCCGGAGTAGGAGAAGAGGAACACCTCCACCACATCACGTTCGGCGAAGACTTTCCGGTAAACGCCCGGAAGTGGAACGGGGAGGTACTGCCTGGCCAGCTCAGCGGCCAGGCCCAGCAAACCGCCGTCGCGATCCATACCGCCGGAGGCCAGCCACACCACGATGTATCCGAGGCTTAGCCCTGCCCCGGTCATACCCACCAACCAGAAGATCCTGCGCCGTAGACGATCCGAAGACACCACCCGAAAGTGACCACGGTACGCAAAAAGGAGTACAGCAAGGATAAGCGGCACCAAGACCAAGGGGATGAGATGGACTACCGCCGAGTTCAACATGGACACGTGGGGACGTCCCTGGAGCCTGGGCATTCCGGCAAAGAGGCCAAGGTAGATCGCCGACAATGCCACCACCACCAGCTGGACACCGATCGCGATCCCCAAAGCCAGCCTGCGTCCACGCCTCATACCGTCGGCGCAAATGAGGAGCAGAACCACGGGCACCACGGCCAGCGCTAAACCGAACGGGCCCGTGTAGCCCTTGCGACCTACTTCCAGACAGGCAACGTCAATGGTTCCCCCGCACGTGCTCTCCAATTGGCTGAGCGTGGGCAAAGGATTCAGGATGACGTCCCTCAGCAGGGCCAATGGCCCGGACGGGCTCTTCGCGGCCGCAGTCACGATGGGTCCCACTGCGAAGATTGCCATCGTCAACGACAGGAGGTTCCGCACTTCCCTGCCCGTGGACCGATGCAGGTGAAGATGTCCCTGGCTGCTTTGCATCCACCACCCCGCGGCCAATCCAATCAGCGCGCCAAGGAATCCCACCACTGTCTCGGCGTGGCCAACGTACAACACCAGGAGCAACGACACCGAAAGGGCAACTGTGCGCAATCGTCGTTGCCACAGTGTGGGAAGCAGTGCACTGGCAGCCAAGGTAGTGGCTAAAACTGCACCGTAGGGGCCGATCAGCCGGGTGTCTGCCATCCGGGAAAGCCAGCCGTCATCGGAATGCTGTGCCACCTGGGTGACCAAGAGGAACGCTGACACGCAAGCGAACTGGCTGCCCAGGAGGACCGCGGCCGTTGTGAGCGAACCCAACTGTCGTTCAGCAAGGCCCAAGAGGAACAGGATCATCAGGATGGCCGTGGCATAAGCCAACGGGTTGGTGGTGAAGAACAGCGACGTCCAGATGGACCACCACTCGCCGGACTTCAAGCCATCCAGGGATACGCCGGCAAGGGAAAGCCACGGCTCCGGCGGACCGGACAGGATGCTGCCAGATACCAAGGACACGCCCACGAACAGGACCAGCATCAACGAGGTGAACGGCGTGGCCCGCACGTGCCTGCCCGCGTGCAGCAGTGCCGGCTTGATCACACCCTTGAGGGCAATACTCACTGCGTCAACCCCCACCGCGCAGCCAGGAAGCCCATGCCACCGGGCATTCCCCTGACCACTGCGTCCCAGGAGTGCCCAGCATGCTGGATGGAGTGTTCTTCGGTGTGGAAGCCCGCATCCCTCGCGGCATTGGCGAGCTCATGCATGTAGTCGATGAACTCGTGGTCGGTTTCGCCAGCAGTTAAATAGACGCCGCTTCCTGGGTACTTGCGTTGCTGCATCAAGACCAAAGGCGTCCTGGACTCGAAAGCCTCCACGTCGCCGTCGAACGAGTCTTGAATGGTCTTGTTCCGATCCTTGGCAAGCGCGGGTTCGCGTTCTGCCGAGAACGCAAGCACCGAGGGAAAGAGCTCCGGGTGGGCTGTACCCATTTGCATGGCACACGTTCCGCCGAACGAGAAGCCGCCCACCGCCCACAACCGGGGGTCGTTGGAAACATCCAACGTCGACTTGATCCAGGCAGGAACATCTTGGGAGAGATATGTATCCGCTGGGGCAATCCTGCTGTCCATACACATGGTGTTGGCGCTGGCTGAACCATTCGGATCCACCACCACCGTCACCGGAGCGAGGCCATGGTGCGCTTGGGCAAAGCGGTCAAGTTGTAAGCGGAGCTGGCCACCGGTCAGCCAGTCTGCAGGCCCGCCTGGCTGACCGGAGAACAGTACGAGAACAGGCAGGCTCGGACGGAGCTCCGTCTGATAGGCGGGAGGAAGATAGATGTACGCTTCGCGTGCCGTGAAACCGGAGACGGTTCCGGGGATGTCAGCTTTGCGCAGGATTCCGTTTCCGGGCATGGACTCCGGGGCTTTCCACCCTTCGAGGGGCAGAGAGGGCTTGCCGTCCGGGTTCCGTTTCAGGCCGGCCTCCAACGGTTGAATCCTGGCTATCGCGGTTCCCAGCAAGTCGGCTACAGAGTTGTTCAGGCCGAAGTAGATATTAACCTGGACCGCGCTGAGAAGGACGACGCCGAACATCGCCAGGACGCTGAGTGAGCGCCCCTTGGCGGAACTGCGGGGAAAGCGCGCCGCGCAAAGGAGGATGGCTGCCACGGCCGGCACAGACCAGGCCAACGTCTCAAAGGGCAGGTTCTCCGAGAATGTGGCCATGAGATCCACCAGGAACCAATGAACCAATGCCACAATGCCAGCGGACAGAGCCAGCGAGGCCACAACGACCAGCGGCCAGGAACGTCGAAGCCGCCAGAGGAGGTACGCCCCACCGGCAGCACCGCAAGCGATGCTGAACCAGAGGAACGGACCACCAACCAGGCTGACGTCGGAAAGAAAATCCATAACGCCTAACGCCAGGTACCGACGCCGATGACCGGACCGGCCTCCAGCCAGGAAGACAGCCCTGCATAGGCGTCAAAGTTCATGGCAAGCATGAACTTCTTACCTTCGTACTGCAACTCAACCACCACGACGCCGGGCTGCACCTTCACGAGTTCATCTTCCGTGGGTTTGCGGCGACCCAGAAGTTCCAGCGAGCTGCGCGTAAATCTATGCTTGGGGATCACGCTCAGGGACATTAAGCGGAACCACTCCAGCTCATTGTCCTGATAACGACAAACCCCCATCTGCCAGCTGTTTCCAGCCGTGCAAATGGAGGCGTCTACCGTGCCCAGGGCACGCCGCAGGTTGAAGCGGCGCACCCCGAACAGGCACAGTGAAATGATCAGCAACGTGAACGCTGTTGCCAAAGCGATGAACGGAATAAGGGAATCGTCCATCAAGGTCGTGCTATCGGATCCCCGCTGTAGCCGCTTCGCCCAATTTGGCGTTGTCAGCAACAATGACCACGCGATCGTTGTCGACGGAGAAGAATCCGCCGTCCACAACTACCGCAATGCGATCACCGGAAACCGGCTGGATTGCCAGCTCGCCCGCAGCCATGATGGCCAGAAGGGGCGAGTGGCCCGGCAGGATTCCGATTTCACCATCGCTGGTGCGGGCCTTCACCATCTTGGCCGCACCGGACCACACGAAGTGGTCCGCTGCGACAATCTCAACCTCGAGCTCAGCCATACTACTTGGTCTGTTCCTGGATCTTGGCCCAGTTACGCTCGACGTCATCCAGGCCGCCGACGTTGAAGAACGCCTGCTCTGCGATGTGGTCCAGCTCGCCGTCGCAGATGGCCGTGAAGCCTTCAACCGTGTCCTTGATGGAGACGGTGGAGCCCTCTACGCCGGTGAACTGCTTGGCGGTGTAGGTGTTCTGCGAGAGGAACTGCTGGATGCGGCGTGCACGCGACACGACGATCTTGTCCTCTTCAGAAAGTTCGTCAACACCGAGGATGGCGATGATGTCCTGGAGTTCCTTGTTCTTCTGCAGGATCTGCTTAACACGGACAGCCGTGTTGTAGTGGTCCTTGCCGATGTACTGGGGATCCAGAATACGGGAGGTCGACGTCAGCGGGTCAACGGCCGGGTACAGACCACGGGATGCGATTTCACGGGAAAGTTCCGTGGTCGCGTCGAGGTGTGCGAAGGTCGTTGCCGGAGCCGGGTCGGTGTAGTCATCAGCCGGCACGTAGATGGCCTGCATCGACGTGATGGAGTGACCCTTGGTGGAGGTGATGCGCTCCTGGAGCAGACCCATCTCGTCAGCAAGGTTCGGCTGGTAACCCACAGCGGACGGCATACGGCCGAGCAGCGTGGAAACTTCCGAGCCTGCCTGCGTGAAGCGGAAGATGTTGTCGATGAAGAGCAACACGTCCTGGTTCTGGACATCGCGGAAGTACTCCGCCATGGTCAGAGCGGACAGGGCCACGCGCAGACGCGTTCCCGGCGGCTCATCCATCTGGCCGAAGACAAGGGCGGTGTCCTTGAGAACGCCGGCCTCTTCCATTTCAACCCAGAGGTCGTTGCCCTCACGGGTACGCTCGCCAACACCGGCGAATACGGAAGTACCACCGAAGTTGCGGGCAACACGGGTGATCATTTCCTGGATCAGAACGGTCTTGCCAACGCCGGCGCCGCCGAACAGGCCGATCTTTCCACCCTTGATGTACGGGGTGAGAAGGTCGATGACCTTGATGCCGGTCTCGAGCATCTCCGTGGAGCCCTCGAGCGAAGCGAAGGCCGGAGCCTTGCGGTGGATCGGCCAGTAGGCGTCAGCCTTGATCTCCGACTCGTCAACATCCAGCGGCTTGCCGAGGACGTTGAAGATGTGGCCCTTGACGCCGTCGCCGACGGGCACGGAGATCGGAGCGCCGGAGTCCTGCACGGTGGTACCGCGGACGAGGCCGTCGGTTGCCTGCAGGGAGATGGCGCGAACGAGGTTGTCACCCAGGTGCTGGGAGGTCTCGAACGTGATGGTCTTCGTCTGGCCGTTGAGAGTGATCTCAGTGGTCAGAGCGTTGTAAATCGAGGGGATTGCGTCAGCCGGGAATTCGACGTCGACAACCGGACCAATAACACGGGCAATGCGGCCGGTGGCACCGGCCGTTGCTACGTGTTCGGTAGCAGTGGCAGTCATCTCTCTCACTTCACTCAGTAGATGGCGTGGGGTTAAGTTTATCTGTTTGTTGCAGGTGCGGCTTCGAGCCGAATCCGATGCAGGCTAGGACGCGAGGGCGTCGGCGCCGGCAACGATTTCGGAAAGCTCCTGCGTAATCTCGGCCTGGCGGGCCGTGTTGCGAAGGCGCGTGTACTTCTTGATCAAATCCGTAGCGTTGTCACCGGCCGACTTCATGGCACGCTGGCGGGCTGCGAGCTCGGAAGCAGCGGCCTGCAGCATGGCTGCGAAGATGCGGGACTCGATGTAACGCGGAAGCAGTGCGTCGAGCACCTGCTCTGTTTCCGGTTCAAACTCGTACAACGGCAACAGCTCGGATTCCGAGGCTGCTTCCTCTTCGACGACCTCCAGCGGGAGCAAACGGATGACCGTGGGCTCCTGCGTCACCATGGACTTGAAGCGGGTGTAAACAACGTGGATTTCATCCACGCCACCCTCTTCGAAGTCAGTGGAGAAGTCTTCAAGAAGTGCAGCTCCGACTTCCTGCGCGGTTTCGAATTCCGGTGCGTCCGTGCCGCCGGTCCATACGCGGGCGTATGACCGGTTGCGGAAATCGAAGTACGCCTGCGCCTTGCGGCCAACCAGGTACGCCTTGACTTCCTTGCCTTCTGCGTGAAGAAGCTCGGTGAGACCTTCAGCCTGCTTAAGCACGCTCGCGGAGTACGATCCTGCAAGGCCACGGTCCGATGTAATGATCAGGACTGCGGCGCGGCGGATCTGCTCCGGCTCGGTGGTCAGCGGGTGGTCGATTTCGCTCTGAGTTGCGACAGCAGAAACGGCGCGGGTAATCGCGTTCGCGTAGGGCAGTGAAGCTGCTACGCGGGCGCGGGCCTTACCGATGCGCGAGGTAGCGATCAGTTCCATCGCCTTGAAGATCTTGCGCATCGACGTCGTCGAGCTGATCTTCTGACGGTAGACCCGAATCTGGGCTCCCATACTTATCCTTTCCTAAGTTCCCGATGTGCTGCCCTGCCGGGGTCCTTGCGGACCCCGGCAGGGCAGGTCATCGAAACTAGCGCTTCTGCTTGACGATCTTTTCCTGGTCGACGTCGCCGCCGGAGATCGCTGCGTGCTCTTCGTGGCCGGCGCCAACCAAGTGGTTGTCGCCTTCGCCGAAGAAGCCCTTCTTGAAGGAAATGATCGCTTCCTTCAAGGCTGCAGCGGTGTCGTCATCCAGGACGTTGGTCTGAGCCAGCGTGGTCAGGATGGAGGACTTGTGCGTGAGGTGCTCCAGGAACTCGGACTCGAAGCGGCTGATGTCCTCAACCGGAACGTCGTCCAAGTAACCGTTGGTGCCGGCCCAGATGGACACAACCTGGTTCTCAACCGGGAACGGTGAGTACTGGCCCTGCTTCAGCAGTTCCATCAGGCGTGCGCCACGGGTCAGCTGCTGGCGGGAAGCAGCGTCAAGGTCAGAGGCGAACATGGCGAATGCCTGCATGTCGCGGTACTGGGCCAGGTCCAGCTTCAAAGTACCGGAGACCTTCTTCATGGACTTGACCTGTGCAGCGCCACCAACGCGGGACACGGACACACCAACGTCAACAGCAGGACGCTGGTTGGCGTTGAAGAGGTCCGACTGGAGGAAGATCTGGCCATCGGTAATGGAGATCACGTTGGTCGGGATGTAGGCAGAGACGTCGTTTGCCTTGGTTTCGACGATCGGAAGACCGGTCATCGAACCTGCACCGAGCTCGTCGGAGAGCTTGGCACAACGCTCCAGCAAGCGGGAGTGCAAGTAGAAGACATCGCCCGGGTAAGCTTCGCGTCCCGGCGGACGGCGAAGGAGCAGGGACACGGCGCGGTAAGCTTCGGCCTGCTTGGACAGGTCGTCGAAGATCACCAGAACGTGCTTGCCGCCGTACATCCAGTGCTGGCCAATGGCCGAGCCTGCGTACGGTGCCAGGTACTTGAAGCCAGCGGGGTCGGATGCCGGGGACGCCACAATGGTGGTGTACTCCAGTGCGCCGTGGTCCTCAAGGGTCTGACGGACGGCCGCGATGGTGGAAGCCTTCTGGCCAACACCGACGTAGACGCAGCGAACCTGCTTCTTGACATCGCCCGAAGCCCAGTTGGCCTTCTGGTTGATGATGGTGTCCACGGCAATTGCGGTCTTACCGGTCTGGCGGTCACCAATGATCAGCTGACGCTGGCCACGGCCGATCGGGATCATGGCGTCGATAGCCTTGAGGCCGGTCTGCATCGGTTCGTGAACTGACTTGCGTTCGGTAACGCCCGGAGCCTGGAGTTCCAGTGCGCGGGTGCCCTCGGCCTTGATTTCGCCGAGGTCGTCGATCGGCTGGCCCAGCGGGTCAACAACGCGACCCAGGAAGGCGTCGCCAACCGGAACGGACAGGATCTCACCGGTACGGTGAACTTCCTGGCCTTCTTCGATGCCGGTGAAGTCACCGAGGATAATGACACCGATCTCGCGGACGTCAAGGTTCTGGGCCAGGCCCAGCGTGCCATCTTCGAAGCGAAGCAGCTCGTTCGCCATGACCGAGGGAAGACCCTCAACACGGGCGATGCCGTCACTTGCGGTGGTCACACGACCAACCTCTACGCGCTCTGCGTTACCGGGTTCGTAGGACGCCGCGAACTCGTTCAACGCATTACGGACGTCGTCGGCGTTGATGGTCAATTCGGCCATCTGCAGTCCCTGCTCTCCTGTTTTCGTGATCATCGTTGCTCACGATGACCGGGTTTTATATCAGTTAAGTTGTGCTTTGTCTTCGCTAGCCAGCGAGCTGACGGCGGAGTTCGCTCAAGCGGGCGACAACCGAAGCGTCAAGCACTTCGTCACCCACCTGGACACGGATTCCACCGATAAGGGCGGGGTCAACGTTGAGGTTGACCTTCAGTTCGCGGCCATACAGGGCATCAAGCCCGGCCTGCAGACGGCTGGCCTGCGTTTCCGTCAACGGACGGGTAACGCTGACAGTTGCAATCCAGCGCTGCTGACGCTTGGCTGCAAGCTTGGCGAAGGACTCGACGAGCTTGCTCGGCTTGACACCGCGCGGCTGTGTAACTGCCTGGCTGATGAGAACCTTTGCTTCCTCGCTGCTGCCAGGAACAAGCTTCTCGGCCAGTGCAATCTTTGCCGCAGGGGATCCCTGCGGCTCAGACAGAGCACGTTGTACTTCGTGGCTGGAGGCGACGATCTGGTTGAAGGCAAACAGATCGTTTTCCAGCTCTTCCAGCCCCGTGATACCGGAGGCAGAAACGGCCGACTTGTTTTCAGCTACGGCAATGACAACCGTGGCGGCAAGCGTCTCGAGTGCATCGCCGATATCGCGTGCCGATGCCCAGCGTGAGCTGGCCAGTCCGCCCGCAATTTCAGCAGCATCAGCGGAGACTTTTCCGCCAACGAGCTGCTTGACCAGCGCCGACTTTTCGTCTCCACTACGGGACGGGTCAGTCAGGGCGCGGCGCAAGCCAGCCGAGCTGTCCACCGTTCCCAGGATTCCGAAGAGGTCCTTAGCCAACTGCAGCGAGGCGAAAGGAAGCTTGGCTTCCAACTGCGCCAGTGCTGTGGTCAGCGATTCGCTCGATATACCTGCCATTACTTAGCTGCACCTGCGCTCTGGGTCTCCAGATCTGCAAGGAAGCGGTCCACAACGCGTGCGGCGCGCTGATCGTCAGTGAGTGCTTCACCAACGATGCGGCCGGCCAGCGTGGTGGCCAGGGTGCCTACCTCGGAACGAAGCGAGACAACAGCTGCCTGGCGCTCCGATTCGATGGCAGCGTGCGCCTGCTCGGTGATCCGAGCGGACTCTGCAGCTGCCTTGGCCTTCAGGTCCGCGAGGATCTGGGCGCCTTCGGCGCGTGCTTCTTCGCGGATGCGGTTGGCTTCGGCGCGGGCGTCGGTGAGCTGCTGCTTGTACTCTTCAAGAGCTGCAGAAGCTTCCGCCTGGGCCGCTTCGGCCTTTGCAATGCCACCTTCAATTGCTTCGGCGCGCTCTGCGAAGGTCTTCTCGAACATCGGGACAATGAACTTGACCACGATGTACAGGAGGACCGCAAAGCCGACGAGGACGACGCCCATTTCCCAGACATTGGGAACGAGAGGGTTGGCGGCCTCGCCTTCAGTGGCGGCTGAGATGATCAGCTGATTCATATTTCACCCGTCCTATCTACTCGGTTGCGGAATTCGCTTCGTTCTAAATCCGAAGACTAGAGAACGAACGCGAAGACGAGTCCGAGGATGGCGAGAGCTTCGGTCAGTGCCAGACCAAGGAACGCGATCGGCTGCAGCACGCGCTGAGCTTCCGGCTGACGAGCAACACCGTTGATGTAAGCCGCGAATACGAGACCCACACCGATACCACCGCCGATTGCGGACAGACCGTAACCTACGAGGTTGAGATTGCCTTCCATTTTTTTCCTTTCAAGATGCCACCCATGTGGCAGGTTGTTTGGTTTACTTCAATCCCCATCAGGGGAAGATTTTGTGCCTAGTGGCTGTCGGCGTGCAGGGCGCCTTCGATGTAGATCGCGGTCAGCAAGGTGAACACGTAGGCCTGCAGGGCCATGATCAGTGCCTCGAGCATGTACATGGCGATAGCGCCGACGAGGACCAGAACCGAGGTGCCCTTCAAGAGGACGTTTTCCTGCATGACCAAGTACTCGATGCCGGAACCGGCGAGCATGACGATCAAGTGGCCGGCCAACATGGTCGCGAACAGACGGAGGCTGTGCGTGACGGGGCGGACCAGGAAGTTGGAGATGATTTCGATCGGTACCACGATCGGGAGGATGTACCACGGAACACCTGAAGGAACGGTGGCAAGCTTGAAGTACTTCAGGCCGTTCTTCTTGATGCCGATGATGATCCAGGTGAAGTACACGATGCCGGCCAGCACATAAGCTCCACCGACGTGGGAGAAGCTCGGGAGCTGAATGACGGGAATCGCGCCGTAGATGTTGTTCACCAGAATGAAGAAGAACAAGCTGAACAGCAGCGGGACGTACTTGATGAAGTCCTTGCCGCCGATGATGTCCTTGGCGATGCTGTTGCGGACGAAGCCGTAGGCCATCTCGCCTGCGAACTGCAGCTTGCCGGGAACCAGCTGCTGCTTACGTGCAGCGAGGATGAAGAATGTAGCGATAATGACGACCGAAAGGATTACCAGCAGCATCTGCTTGGAGAATCCGTCGTGCGCACCCCAAGGCAGGATTGCCGGCAGGTGCATTTCGTCGATTCCGGGTGGGGTGAATGACCCCGAATCCTGGGCGGGGAGCGCAAGCGCGATCAACGCGTTTCCTCTCTGCTGTGTCCATCATTGGGCATTGGTTGGAATCCGGTCGCGTTGGACGCATCCGTGTTCCATGTGAAATTATTTGGCATTACTGTCCCCGTCCGTGGACGGACCGCTGTCTGCGTTGCTCTCGCCAGAAGAGGAGCTTTGCCTGGTGAGGCCGTGCATATGGGAAAGATAGAACCCTCCTGCGGCTCCCAGCAGAGCGCCAAGGAGCACAATCCAGCGGGTCCCCCACAGATTATCCAGACCCCAGCCTATCAAACTCCAGACAATGATCCCGCCAACGATGTAGCTGAAGACGGCGATGCCGGCGTTGTATCCGCCGTCGTTTCCGGCTTCCGCGGTCTCACTGGCTTTTCCAGGTTGCTGGGCTTGTGCGGCCGGGCGTGAATATCGCTTACGCGGAGACATCCGGGCCACCCTTCTGTTCTTCAGGATCGTTATAGATCTGGAGGCGGGCCTTGCTGAAACCATAGATTTCTGCTGCCTGCCAGAAGACAACGGTGACCACGGCGCCAATCAGGAACCAGCGGTGGTGGAGCCAATCCGGCGCACCGAGCACAAACAGTACTACGGCGAAGCCGACCACTTTGATGAAATATGTAGCAACAAAGAGGCCAACAGCACCGGAAGGGTTGTTGCGGCCCACATAGTGGCCTATCAAAAGGCTGATGCCAAAGAAGAGCATGACCAGCGCGGCACCGAACGCTGCTGAGAGCGCACCCTGTCCGCCGTTCAACACGGCCGCGATCACGCAGGTGACTGCAGTGGCCGCGGCTGCAGCCGAGGCGCTCAGAAGAAGCAACCGCAGCCAGAGGTTCGACGTCTCTCCGGAGACTCCAACACCACGTTTACCGGACGGGCGTCCGGTTTCGGCGTTGGATGTCATGGGGATACCAATCCTCGTGGCACAGGTGCCATATTCTCAAAGTGGGGTTACGGGCGAGTGACTGTCCGCAGAAAGAATTCTACATGAGATAGAACTGTGACGATAACCAGCCGTCACATCTACTCCCCCTGCCGAGTCGAGTTCCGGGTGAAGTAGGGCCACGCCGTCACGGCGGCCATGATGAGCGCTGCGGCGATGATCACGATGAGCACAATTTGCCACGGGAAAACAGCGAAGGCGACACCGCCGAAAGCCAGGATGCACGTCCAGACGTACAGCATGACGACGGCGGTGCGGTGCGAGTAGCCAAGGTCCACCAGCTTGTGGTGGAGGTGGCCGCGGTCAGCGGACCACGGTGATTGGCCCCTGGCTGTCCGTCTGACAACTGCCATCCCCAGATCGAGAAGGGGCAGGGACAGGACGGCGAACGGCAGCAAAATCGGAACGATCGTAGGAATACCGTTGGCGCGGTCGTAGAGGCCGGAACCAATTTGCCCCGTGGCCACCACACCGGCGGAAGCCATGAGCAAGCCAATAAGCATGGCCCCGGAGTCGCCCATGAAGATTTTGGCAGGGAACCAGTTGTGCGGCAGGAACCCGATGCAGCTTCCCACCAGGATGGCCATGAGGAGTGTTGCGAGGTCTGAGTTGTCGGTGGACGGGTTGTTCCGGTGAACCCAGTACGCCGTAAGGAAGAAGGCCCCGCCACCTATGATGGCGACCCCGGCCGCTAGTCCATCCAGGCCGTCAATGAAGTTCACTGCGTTCATGGTGGTGACAATCAGACCAGCCGTGAGCACAATCTGAAGGACTTCAGACTCAAGGAATATCGGTTCCGGGATGAACGGGACCACTGACATCCGCACGCCCCAAATTGCGACGATGAAAGCAGCCGCGCCTTGTCCCAACAGCTTGATCCACCATCGGATGTCCAGGATGTCGTCGGCCACTCCAACGGCGACAATCACGACTGCGCCGGCCAGGATCCCCCACGGAGCATCGTTGTGCCTGAAGATGTCCTTGACGAAGAAAGAGTTGCTGGCAACCACCAAAGCCACGAAGAAGCCGGTAAAGATGCCCAATCCCCCGAGTTTGGAAATCAGTGCCGAATGCATGTCCCTGCTGCGGATCGGACGGTACAGGCGCAGTCTGTTTCCGGCGACGCGGGCACCCCACGTTCCCGCGTAGGACACCACGGCAGCCGTGAGTGCCATCAGCAGATACATGATCATGATGCGGCTCCCGGGAGCGGCCCGCCCGCTGTTCCGGAAACGGTGACCAGCGGACGCAGCCGGCGCGTCGCGTGTAAGCCGGTGGTTTCCGGGCACCTTGAGGGGTGGAATTCTGTCTTTGGATAAATGGAACTACTCCGTCGCCATGCCTGCACCGGCTGTGCCGAATGTTGCGGGATTTCTGTGGACTCTAGTCACGATACTAATGCCAACGGCCGTGACCACCCTGTGACGCAGCCGCAAAGCCCCCGCCTGTTGAGCAGGGCCTAAGCTGCGAAGTTGTCAGCTCACCGGCTCTTTGACGTTCCGCAATGGGTAGATTCCCTCAAGCACCTTCTCGTTGGAACGCGGCGCCTTCAAACTGTGGCGCAGGCCCTTGAAGAGCCCGTCAATCAGCACTTTGCGGTTGGACGATGCCGCGATGGTGCGGGTCCAGTTACGCAATGAGGCGCCGGTAAAGAGTATCTTCTCCCACGGTGCAAGTGCGCTGGAACGGGTGTACACCCAGAGCTTGTTCCGCACTTCGTAGTAAAAGCGCGGTCCGGGATCCGCGCCCGCGTCACCAAATACTTTGGTGTGATGGTTCGCCACCGATGCGTCGGTACTCAGGGCCGTCCCCCGGCGCGAGACCCGGGCGGTGTACTCGAGGTCGTCATTCCAAATGAAGTAGTCCGCAATGGGCAGGCCGTACTTCCGGATCTCTTCGGCACGGATCAGAACCGACACGAACGAAGCACTGCGGATCTGCGTGGCACCAACCCGCGCTGCAGCGTTGCGTGCTTCTTCGGTGGCACCCATCCGGGGCCGCATGCGGTTCATGGGGTGGTCCCGGCCATCGGTCCACACGACGCGGCTCGCGATGAACGCCGGAACATCTCCGGTTTCCTGCAGGTAGGCGTTGGAAACGTCCAACGCTTCGCCCAGCGCCCCCGATTGGGGTTCCGTGTCATCGTCCATGATCCAGACGTGGTCCGCACCGTGGTCCAGTAGGGCCCGCTCCATGCCAACCACAAATCCACCGGCGCCGCCCACGTTGGTATTCAGCGTCACCACGTCGGTGGTCAGCGGCCCTTGGTAGCCCTGCAGGAATTCTGCGGTTCCGTCCGTGGAAGCGTTGTCCACGACGACGACGGCGTCCGGCACCCGGGTGCCGGAGGCGATGCCCGCCAATGTGGTTTGGAGGAGCTCATGCCGGTTATAGGTCACCACGACAGCGACCACGACAGCTTGGGATGTCATTTACTTGCCTTTGGTCTTGGGTGATTGAAAACGGCGCCGAATCAGCAGGCCGGCCAGCTTCCAAGGTTCAACGAAAACTCTGTACGCAACCCGGCCCGGATGAAGGACCAAGCGCCACGCCCATTCAAGCCCTAAACGTCCAAGCCAGCGCGGAGCCAGCTTCTGGATACCCGCGACTTGCTCGATGGCCCCGCCAACGGCGCAATAAGTAGCAGGCGGCAGTTGCCCAAGACGGCGGTTCAAGACGTGTTCCTGAAGCGGCATGCCCAGCCCAAGCAACACCAGCTGGGGCCGGAACGTGCTGAGCCAGCCAACCACGGCATCTTCAAGCGCATCGTCCCAGCCTTCGCCGGGCATGCCGTCTACTGTGGCTCCGGGAAGGATGGAGCGCAGGCGGACGACCGCTTCGGTATTGGCCTCACGTCCGGCACCGATGACAGCAACCCGGTGCAGCCCGGGAACCTTGCCGAGTTCCGGGATCCAGTCCATGGAACCCAAACGGTAGGCCATGGCTCCTTCGCCCAGGGGCGGAAGCTGCCGTTTGCGAGCAAGTCCCCACAACAGTGTCGCCGGGGCTCCGTCCAAGAGGACTATCGAGCTTTCCTCATAGAGTGCCCGAACGTCGGGACATGAATGAAACAACGTGATGCTGTGCAGGTTATGTCCGAGCACAGTGCTCGTGGTCCCGGCAGCAATGAGTCCACCCATCGCATCAATAAGTTCGTCGACGCGCAACGGAGTAGCGTCGACGTCAAGGACGGGGACGCGCTGGCGGTCCGGAATCATTCGGGCTTGGCTTCTCGTGCAGCCTGCGGTTCCACATGGTCGTCAGGGGTCGACTCACCCTCCGGCGTCGATTCCTCGACGACGGCGGCTTGGGTCACTTCAGCCGTTTCTGCACCAGCTTCCTCTTCGAGGGCGACCTCATCTGCTGGAGCCGGCGTCTCTACGGGCACGGTCTCGCCAAAGCCGAGGATTGTCGGAACGATGCTGCGGAGGCTCTCCAGCGAGATGGCTCCTTGGCGCACTACACGGAACGGGGCAGCAGTTGCGTCCACAATCGTGGACGGCAGAGCGGCGGTGCCCTCCACCGGCCGGAATCCACCCTCCAGGTAGACCTCAACGGACTCCGCCAGTTGCATGCGCGCTTCCGAAGCGGTCTGCGCTGCTTCCTGACCTGTGCGGTTGGCCGACGATACGGCCAGCGGCCCCGTGAGCCCGAGGAGCTCCAAAGCAATCTCGTCGTCCGGCATACGGAGTGCAACGGTGCCCTTGGTATCGCCCAGATCCCAATCCAGGGAAGGCTGGGCATGAAGGATCAGAGTCAACCCGCCGGGCCAAAATGCCTGCGCCAGCGCCCGGGCATCGGCCGGCACGTCGGTGGCCAGGCCGTCCAAGGCATTGATTCTGGGAATCAGGACCGGAGGAGGCATCTGCCGGCTGCGGCCCTTGGAGGCCAGCAACATGGTCACAGCCAAGGGAGAGAAGGCGTCGGCGGCAATGCCGTACACAGTGTCCGTCGGCAGCACGATGCACTTCTTTTCACTGATGGCACGCTGTGCGTGCTGAAGTCCTTCAGCCCGTTGGTCATCGGAAGTGCAGTTGTAGGTTGTGGTCACAGCGCTATTCTTTCACTCATCAAGGGCGGTGCTTGCCAGCATCGCGCTGGTGGCACGTTCCTTACCGTTCAGGTCGAAATGCGTGGTGACGTCGTTCCAACGTCCCGTGCGTCGCAGCATCCCGGCGATCCAGCCGGCTTGGACTTCTGCGTGTTCCATCACGAAGTAGCCGCCAGGCTTCAGAAGCCGGGCGGCGGAAGCAGCTGCCGCCGTCGGGAGTTCCATGCCGTCCGCTCCCCCACCGTACAGTGCTTCGGGAGGATCGTGGAGCGCGACTTCCGGTTCTGTGGGTATCGCTTCTGCCGGGATATATGGCGGGTTGGATACGACGACGTCGAAGGTTCCGTTGTGTTCGGGCAGCGCATCCCGGAGGTCGCCCTGAATGAGGACGACGCCGAGTGGCTCAAGGTTCTTCGCAGCCCAGGCATGCGCAAAAGTACTGAATTCCACAGCGTGGACTTCTGCCCCCGGCACCTCATGGGCGATCGAGCCGGCGATGGCACCTGATCCGGTGCCGAGGTCCACCACTTTGGGGTTCGTTATTCCAGCCACGTGGTCAATGACCAGTTGGACCACCGATTCGGTTTCCGGGCGGGGTATGAAGACGCCCGGACCCACGCGCAATTCCAAGTAGCGGAAATATGCGACGCCGGTGATGTGCTGGAGGGGGACGCGGCCCGCCCTCTCCTGGACGAGCTCTTCGTACCCTTCAGGTGCGGGAGCATCACCCAACAGCATGGCCCGCAGGCGTCCGAGCCCCACCCCCAGCAAGTGATCGGCGAGCAATTCCGCGTCCACGCGCGGTGTGGGGACGCCGGCGTCGGCGAGAACGGCAGCAGCCTCGCGAACAGCGTCCGCGAGGCTCTGGCCTTGGTAAAACGTCATGGATCTACTCTGCTGATGGTAGGAGGCAGGAGCTATTCGCCGATGGCGTCCAAGCGCGCCTGCTCGTCCGCCTCAATCGCCGATTGGATGACGGGCTCAAGGTCGCCGTTCATGACGGCGTCAAGGTTGTAGGCCTTATAACCGGTGCGGTGGTCCGCAATACGGTTTTCCGGGAAGTTGTACGTGCGGATACGCTCCGAACGGTCCATGGTTCGGATCTGCGACTTGCGCTGTTCCGAGTTGGCGGCGTCGATTTGTTCCTGCTGGTGGGCCAGGAGGCGGGCACGGAGCACGCGCATGCCGGCTTCGCGGTTCTGCAGCTGCGATTTTTCGTTCTGCATGGCCACCACGATGCCTGTAGGCAAGTGGGTGATACGGACTGCGGAGTCGGTGGTGTTCACGGACTGGCCACCCGGACCTGATGAACGGTAGACGTCGATCTTGAGGTCATTCTGGTTGATCTCAAGTTCTTCGGGCTCGTCCACTTCGGGAAGCACCAGCACGCCGGCAGCCGACGTGTGGATCCGTCCCTGGGATTCCGTCACGGGAACACGCTGCACACGGTGCACGCCACCCTCAAACTTCAAACGCGCAAAAACACCCTGCGCGGGATCGTTCGAGTTGCCCTTGATGGCGACTGCGACATCCTTGTACCCGCCAAGGTCCGATTCCGTGGCCGAGATCATTTCGGTCTTCCAGCCACGCGATTCTGCGTAGCGCATGTACATCCGCAGAAGGTCGCCGGCGAACAAAGCGGCTTCGTCGCCACCTTCGCCACCCTTGACTTCAAGGATGACGTTGCGGGCATCGTCCGGGTCGCGTGGGATCAGCAAACGGCGCAACCGCTCCTGTGCCGCCGGAATCTGCTCTTCCAACTGCACAACTTCGGCAGCGAATTCGGGATCTTCGTCAGCCATTTCCTTGGCAGCTTCCAGATCGTCATTGAGCCCGCGCCACTTGTTGTACGCCTCCACAATGCCCTGAAGCTGAGCAGACCGCCGCCCCAACTTCCGGGCCGCAGACTGATCGGCATAAACAGCAGGATCGCTCAACTGCGCCTGGATAGCAGCATGCTCATCAAGCAATCCCTGTACGGACTCAAACATTTTCAAACCTCTTTCGACTTCTACAAGTCTAATAACTGCATCGTGGGGTCACGCACAGCCCATCTGGGGCCCACTGGGCCGTTTCTGACCTCACGTGGTGTCGGGCCAAGGATTCCTTAAACAAAGACCGCTCAAAATATGCCGGCCAGGGAGTGGCTTCGGGCCTGCCGGAGCCGGGTAGCTTCCGATCGCAGATCGGAAGCTACCCGGCGTAGGGGCGGGGCCGGCATATTTTGAGCGGTTACAGCACAGCTATTTGTCGTTGTCCGACTTCGCTCCGAGCGTCGTCTTCTGTACCTGCATGAGGAACTCGACGTTGCTTTGCGTCTCCCGGATCTTGTTGGTCAGCAGCTCAAGGCTCTGCTGCTGCTCCAGGCCGGAAAGGACGCGGCGCAGCTTCCACATGATCTTGACTTCTTCAGGTGAGAGCAGGTTCTCTTCGCGGCGCGTGCCGGACGCGTTGACGTCCACGGCCGGGAAGATGCGCTTGTCTGCCAGCTGGCGGGACAGGCGGAGCTCCATGTTGCCGGTGCCCTTGAACTCTTCGAAGATGACTTCGTCCATCTTGGAGCCGGTCTCAACGAGAGCCGTTGCCAGGATTGTCAGCGAGCCACCGTTTTCGATGTTGCGGGCTGCACCAAAGAACCGCTTGGGCGGGTAAAGGGCCGCGGAGTCCACGCCACCAGACAGAATGCGGCCGGAAGCCGGTGCTGCCAGGTTGTAGGCGCGGCCCAGACGCGTCATGGAGTCCAGGAGGACCACCACGTCCATCCCCATTTCCACGAGGCGCTTGGCGCGTTCGATGGAAAGTTCGGCAACCGTGGTGTGGTCGTCGGCGGGACGGTCGAAGGTGGAGGCAATGACCTCACCCTTGACGGTGCGCTGCATGTCCGTGACTTCTTCGGGACGTTCGTCAACCAGCACCATCATGAGGTGGACCTCAGGGTTGTTGGTGGTGATTGCGTTCGCGATGGACTGCAGGATGAGCGTCTTACCGGCCTTCGGCGGCGAGACGATCAGGCCACGCTGGCCCTTGCCGATCGGAGCCACGAGGTCGATGACACGCGGACCGATCTTCTTGGGGTCCGTCTCGAGGCGCAGGCGCTCGGACGGGTACAGCGGCACAAGCTTGGCGAACTCGACGCGGTCCTTGAGTTCCTCCGGCGTCTTGCCGTTGACGGAAGTGACACGGACCAGTGCGTTGAACTTCTGGCGTGCGGACTGCTGGCTGCGGTCTTCGCCATCACGCGGTGCACGGATGGCACCGACCACGGCGTCGCCCTTGCGGAGGTTGTACTTCTTGACCTGAGCCAGGGAAACGTAAACGTCGTTCGCACCGGGAAGGTAGCCGGACGTACGGATGAACGCGTAGTTCTCCAGGACGTCCAGAATGCCGGCTACGGGAAGCAGGACGTCGTCCTCGGTAACCTCGACGTCGTCGACGTCCGGTCCCTGCGCACGGCCACGACGACGCTCGTTACGGTCACGGAAGCGGTCGCTGCGGGTGTTTCCGTCCCGGCTGTCCTGCCCCCCACGACGGTCGTTCCGGTCGTTCTGGTCGTTGCGGTCGCGACGGTTGCGTCGGTTACGGCGGTTGCCGGTGTCCTCGCCGTCGTTGTTGTCTTCACGGCGTCCGCGGGTGTTGTCGCGGCGTTCGCGCTGGTCGCCCGAATCGGCCTGTTCGCGCTGTTCGGTGCGCTGTTCACGCTGTTCGGTGCGCTCAGCCCGCTGCTCACGCTGTTCCGTGCGCTCAGCCCGCTGCTCACGCTGTTCCGTGCGCTCAGCCCGCTGCTCACGCTGTTCGGTGCGCTCAGCACGCTGCTCGGCGGCCGGTGCTTCTGCTGCCTCAGCAGGAGCTGCGGCAGCTTCGCCGCGACGGCGGTTGCGGGTGCGCGGCTGGCGGCGCTCGGTGCCGGACTCGCCGGCTTCGGCCGATGCAGGAGCTTCAGCAACCGGGGCAGTCGCGGTTTCAACAGGTGCTGCGGCTGTTTCCGGAGCAGCTACGACACCATCGCTGGTAGCGCGGCGGCTGCGGCCACGACCACGGCCGCGGGGAGCTTCCTGGGCCGGGGCCTCGGACGCTGAATCAGCAACGGAACCGTTGTCGGCGGCTTTTGCTTTCGGCTCCACAGCTGCCTTGGGCTCCGCTGCCGGGGCTTCCTTGGCCGCGGTTGTGGCGCCCTTGGCCGAGGCGGTGGCCTTGGCCGGTGCCTTGGTAGTGGACGTGCCGGCACGGTGGGCGGAAATGGCGGTGACCAAATCCCCCTTGCGCATACGCGATCCCCCGGAGATGCCCAGCTGGCTCGCGAGAGCCTGAAGCTGGGCGAGCTTAAGGCCTGCAAGGCCGCTGCTCTTGGTGGTTGCTGCCGTTGACGGCTCAGCAGCAGAAGATGATGTGTCCACAGCTGAAGCCAGCTCAGTGGTTTCTGTCACGAAGGATCCTTCCCCCTCGACGGCGTCCAGAGCGAGAGCTGGACGCGATGATTTGTTCTGGGCTGCAGTTCAGATCTGCAGCCGGTGATTTCGGCCGTGCCTGATGGATTGTGGCCAACAGGGCCGGTTACTGATCGTCATCACTAAATCCGGTGACCCGGACAGCCGGCTGAAAGTTCAGGGAACAGAGAGAATTCTCGGCACCTGAGACAGGCCGGAAAGAGACGACACCACCAACGTTGGCACAGTTGACGAAAGGTACGGCGAAACCACCGAGATCCAAAATCAGGGAACTGCCCGCGGCTTTACCGGCGGTGCACTTCCACTCTAGCACCTTGAACGTCCACAGCCAGCGTCATCACGCGCCAACCAATGTCGGGTGTGTTGGCCGCCGTGTAGGACCCAATGAAGTCAGCAACCGCCGCGGCTTCGGTTTCCCCGTTGGCGAGCACCATCACGGTGGGACCGGCACCGGAAACAACGGCCGCATGGCCCGCGGACCGAAGCGCTGCGATGAGGTCGGCGCTCGGTCGCATGGCCTGGGCACGGTAGCTCTGGTGCAGGTAGTCCTCGGTGGCAGGCAACAGGAAAGCTGGTTGCGCTGTGAGTGCGTGAATCAGTAGGGCCGCGCGTCCAGAGTTCATTGCTGCCGCGTGATGGCCAACGGAGGCCGGCAATAAACCGCGTGCTGTTTCCGTTGACAACTCGAAGTCCGGCACCGCTACTACCGGGATGACCGAAGGAACGACGTCGGCGTGCGTGCTGCTGTACTGCTCGCTGTCCTGCCAGGACAGCGCCAGTCCGCCGAAAATCGCGGGTGCGACGTTGTCTGGATGGCCTTCGAGCTCGCTGGTCAGCTGCAGTATCCAGTCACGGTCCTGCCGTGACTCCTCCGGCACCAACGCATTGGCGGCAGTGACAGCAGCAACCACGGCCGACGCTGAAGAGCCGAGGCCCCGACCGTGCGGGTTGACGTTGTCTGCGGAGATTTTCAGGCCTGAACGCTGGTAGCCGAGGCGGTCCAGTGCGAGGTCGATGGCACGCACCACCAGATGGCTGGCATCGCGTGGGAGGGTATCGGCGCCCTCACCGGAGAGCTCAAACTCCAGCTCTCCGGTGCTGAGCGTTTCCACAGTCAAGGTGTCGTAAATGGACAGGGCCAAGCCGAGGCTGTCGTAGCCGGGGCCCAGGTTGGCACTCGTACCGGGGACCTTGACTGTCAGCCGCTGGCCTGCCGCGACGAGTGCACGATCGGTCGCGGTGGGCTGCGTTGATTCCACTCTTAGTTTTCTTCCAGTCCCAGTTCTGCGGCGACGGTTACGACGTCGTTTGGCACCTTGACAGGCTGGACATCGCTGCCGTCCTCGGTACGGAGGGCCCACTGCGGGTCCTTAAGTCCGTGCCCGGTAACGGTGATCACGATGGTCTTGCCTGCCGGCACCTCGCCTGCGGCATGTTTCTTGATCAAACCCGCGACGCCGGCAGCTGAGCCGGGCTCGACGAAAACGCCTTCCTTCGCAGACAGCCAGCGGTGGGCGGCCAGGATCTCGTCATCCGTGACTGCTTCGATGAGTCCGCCTGATTCGTCACGCGCTGCAACGGCGGTGTCCCAGGACGCCGGGTTGCCGATGCGGATGGCGGTGGCGATGGTATCGGGCTCCGTGATGGGGTGTCCGGCGACGAACGGCGCAGCACCTGCAGCCTGGAATCCCCACATGATGGGGGTCTTCGTTGAAACGGCAGGAAGCGTTCCGTTAGCGGCCTCGAAGGGCGCGGAGTACTCCTTGTAGCCCTTCCAGTACGCACTGATGTTACCGGCGTTGCCAACGGGCAGCACGTGGATGTCCGGGGCATCGCCCAGCGAGTCCACGACTTCGAAGGCACCGGTCTTCTGCCCCTGGATGCGCGCGGGGTTGACCGAGTTGACCAGGAAGACCGGGTAGGCTTCGCCGAGCTTGCGTGCGATGTCCAGGCAGTTGTCGAAGTTGCCGTCCACCTGGAGCAACGTCGCGCCGTGCGCAATTGCCTGGCTCAGCTTGCCCATGGAGATCTTGCCCTCGGGAACCAGCACAGCGCACTTGAGGCCAGCGGCCGTGGCATAGGCTGCAGCGGAAGCGGACGTGTTGCCCGTGGAGGCGCACACTACGGCCTTTGCACCGGCTTCCACAGCCGCCGTCATGGCCATGGTCATGCCACGGTCCTTGAAGGAACCCGTGGGATTCATGCCTTCAACCTTGAGGTAGACCTCTGAGCCGGTCAACTCGGAGAGCTTCTGCGCGTGGACGAGCGGGGTGCCGCCCTCGCCGAGGGTAATGACCTTCGTGGCTTCCGTTACAGGCAAACGATCAGCGTATTCGCGGATTACTCCGCGCCATTGGTGAGCCACTTAGACCCCTTCTACCCGCAGTACGGATGTCACAGAATTGATGACGTCCAGGCCCTTGACGGCCTCGACGGTTGCTGCGAGTGCAGCTTCGGACGCACGGTGGGTCACGATCTTCAGCTCAGCCGATTCAACGTTCGACTCAGAGTCGCGGTGGATCGTTTGACGCATGATCTCGATCGAGACACCGTTTTCCGCAAAGATGTGTGCGATCCTCGCCAGAACGCCGGCCTGGTCAGCTACGTCCAAACCGATGTAGTAACTGGTATCGGAGGCGTCGATGGTCAGTGCCGGGACATGCCC
The DNA here is from genome assembly GCF_024168825.1 of Paenarthrobacter sp. A20. Lineage (NCBI taxonomy): Bacteria > Bacillati > Actinomycetota > Actinomycetes > Micrococcales > Micrococcaceae > Paenarthrobacter > Paenarthrobacter sp. A20. The sequence goes on from NZ_JALJWH010000001.1 coordinate 4,175,897, forward strand.
CGTGGTGGTTTCCGTTCGACCCGGGCCTCCCAGGACCAGGCGCCGTGCCGCGGAGACGAGGTCGCCCATGACGGCAGAGGCCGTCGGTGTTCCGCCTGCGCCCTGGCCGTAGAACATCAGCTCGCCGGCGTTCTCCGCTTCAATGAATACGGCGTTGAACGCACCACGAACTGCGGCCAGCGGGTGTTCGCGCGGCAGGAGCGTGGGGTGGACCCGCACCGAAATGCCGCTTCCGTTCTCTGATGAGTCGATCTTCTCGGCAATCGCGAGCAGCTTGATGACAAAGCCGGCTTCCTTGGCGGACGCGATATCCGCAGCGGAGACCTTGGTGATGCCTTCGCAGTAGACATCGTCCAGGGAGAAGCGGGTGTGGAAGGACAGTGACGCGAGGATGGCGGCCTTCGCCGCGGCGTCATGTCCTTCAACGTCGGCCGTGGGGTCCGCTTCGGCGTATCCAAGGCGCTGGGCTTCGGCAAGGGCGTCGGAGAACTGCGCACCGGTGGTGTCCATCTGGTCAAGGATGAAGTTGGTGGTGCCGTTGACGATGCCCAGGACGCGCGTGATGCGGTCGCCGGACAGGCTGTCGCGGATGGGGCGCAGGATGGGGATGGCACCGGCTACCGCGGCCTCATAGGACAATTGGACACCGGCCTTGTCAGCCTCTTCATAGAGGGTGGGGCCGTCCTGCGCGAGCAGTGCCTTATTGCCCGTGACAACGCACGCGCCGTTCTGGATGGCCGTCAGGATCAGCGACCGGGCGGGCTCTATGCCACCCATAAGCTCGATGACCAGGTCTGCATCCTTGACGAGGGTATCGGCATCCGTGGTGAAAAGTTCACGGGGCAATTCGACATCACGCGGGGTGTCGATGGTGCGGACGGCGATGCCGGACAGCTCAAGGCGGGCGCCGCTGCGGGCAGCAAGGGTCCCGGCGTCGTCAATCAAGATCCGCGCGACCTGGGCCCCCACGTTGCCACAGCCCAGCAGGGCCACCTTCAAGGTTCGCACTTCAGACATTCGCCACTCCCATGTCGCGGTTCAAGAGATCTTCTTCGGTTTCCCCGCGGACAATGAGCCGGGCAGCTCCGTCGCGTACAGCGACAACGCCAGGCCGGGCCAGGTAGTTGTAGTTGCTGGAGAGGGCCCAGCAGTAGGCGCCGGTACCCGGTACTGCGAGCAAATCACCGGCTGCCACGTCCGCGGGCAGATATACATCTCTAACAACTATGTCGCCGCTCTCGCAATGTTTGCCCACTACGCGGGACAGCTGCGGAGCCGCCGAGGAGTCACGGGAAGCCAAAATCGCCGAATAATCCGCGTCGTACAGCACCGGACGGGCGTTGTCGCTCATACCGCCGTCCACCGACACATAGCGGCGCGGATACGTAACGTTCTTCAGTCCTTCTTCACCCTCAGGGGCGTCGACCCGGACGGTTTTGAGGGTGCCGACTTCGTACAGTGTGAACGTGGTGCTGCCTACGATGGCGCGTCCGGGCTCGATGGAGATGCGCGGCGGCGTGATGTCCAGCTCAGCGCACTTGGAACGCACGACGGCGGCCATCGCCTGCGCAATCTCGGCTGGCGGGCGGGGGGTGTCCACCGGGGTGTAGGCGATGCCGTAGCCACCACCCAGGTCCAGTTCCGGCAGGAGAATCGAGTACTTGGCCTGCATGGCGGCAAGGAAGCCCAGGAGCTTCTCTGCTGCCACGGTGAATCCGTCCGGCTCAAAGATCTGCGAACCGATGTGGCAGTGCAGGCCGAGCAACTCGATGCTGGCGTACGAGGTGGCAACTGCCACAGCTTCTTCTGCTGCCGAGAGACCGGCTTCCTCTGTGGAGTCACCTGCCATGGAAAGACCAAACTTCTGGTCCTCGTGGGCAGTGGCAATGAACTCGTGGGTGTGCGCATGCACGCCCGGGGTCAGGCGCAGCATGACCTTGGCAACTTCGCCGCGGCTGGAAGCTATCTTGGCAACACGTTCGAGCTCATCGAGGCTGTCCACCACGATCCTGCCAAGCTTCATGTCCAGGGCGCGGTTGATCTCGGCGTCCGACTTGTTGTTGCCGTGCAACCCAAGGTTGGAGCCTTCGATTCCTGCTCGTGCAGCAACAGCGAGTTCGCCGCCGGAGCACGTATCCAGGCGGAGGCCCTCTTCGGCCACCCAGCTGGCCACAGCGGTGCAGAGGAAGGACTTTCCTGCATAGTAGACATCCACTCCCCCGCAGATGTCCGCAAAGGCGGCGTCGAAGGCGTCCTTGAATGCGCGGGCACGGGAGCGGAAGTCCGATTCGCTCATGACGAACAGTGGAGTGCCGAATTGTTCCTTGAGCTCACTGACGGTAATTCCGTCAATGGTGACCTCGCCGGCGTCGTTCTTCCCAACCCCGGCCGCCCACAGGGGCGCCTGCAGGGCATTGAGGTCTTCGGGGACAGCCAACCACCCGGGAGCCAGCGGAGAAGCGTGCGCAGCGTCTGTGTTCATAGCCCTACATCCGTTCCGGCGCCGAGACGCCAAGCAGTTCGAGTCCGTTGGCAAGGACTTGGCTCGTGGCGTCGTTGAGCCAGAGGCGTGTGCGGTTGACGTCCAGGACGGGATCGTCGCCCTGCGGGGACACGCGGCAGGCGTCGTACCAGCGGTGGTACGCGCCGGCGATGACCTCGAGGTGCCGGGCTACGCGGTGCGGTTCGCGCAGTTCGGCCGCCTTCGCCACGATGGACGGGTAGCTGCCCAGGTAGGAGAGCAGCTCGTTTTCCGTGGCGTGGTCAAGAAGTGACGCGTCGAAGGCATCCTGCCCGTCAACCTGGCGCTCGACGCCGGCCTCGGCAGCGTTACGTGCCGTGCCACGGGACCGTGCATGGGCGTACTGCACATAGAACACCGGGTTCTCATTGCTGTGCTTCTTCAGCAGTTCCGGATCCAGCGTCAACGGCGAGTCGGCCGGGAAACGGGCCAGCGAGTAGCGGACCGCGTCCTTGCCGAGCCAGGAAATAAGGTCCTTGAGCTCGATGATGTTGCCCGCTCGCTTGGACAGCTTTGCGCCATTCACAGACACGAGCTGGCCGATGAGGACCTCGATGTTGACTTCAGGGTCATCGCCCGCGCAAGCCGCAATGGCTTTCAGGCGGTTGATGTACCCGTGGTGGTCGGCACCGAGCAGGTAGATCTTTTCGGTGAATCCGCGGTCCTTCTTGGAGAGGTAATAGGCGGCGTCGGCAGCGAAGTAGGTAGGTTCACCGTTGGCGCGGATCATCACACGGTCTTTGTCGTCGCCGAAGTCGGTGGTGCGCAGCCAGACGGCACCACCGTCGTCAAAGACATGACCCTGCTCCCGGAGTCGGGCAACGGCGGATTCGATCGCACCGGCGTCGTGCAGTTCCTTCTCCGAGAAGAAGACGTCAAACTCAACACCGAAGCCTGCCAGCGTGGTCTTGATATCGGCCATCTGTGCCTCGTAGGCAGCGGCGCGGATCACCGGAAGGGCTGCCTCGTCCGTCAGTTCGCGGATGTCAGGGTGGGCCTTCAGGACTTCGTCGCCCAACTCCCGGATGTATTCGCCCGGGTAGCCGCCCTCCGGAACTCCCCGGCCGTGCAGGCGGGAAAGCACGGAGTTGGCAAAGACGTTCATCTGCGAGCCGGCGTCATTGATGTAGTACTCGGCCGTGACGTCAGCTCCCGAGGCACGCAACACCCGGGCGATGGCATCGCCCAGGGCGGCCCAGCGGGTGTGCCCGATGTGCAGCGGACCAGTGGGGTTGGCGGAAACGAATTCCATGTTGACCACGCGGCCCGCGAGCGCCTGGTTGGTGCCGTAGCCCGCGCCGGCCTCAACAATGGCCTTGGCCAGGGCACCGGCCGTGGCGGCGTCCACGGTGATGTTCAGGAAGCCTGGACCGGCGATTTCCACCCCGGTAACACCGGGAATGCCCTGCAGGTGGTTGCTGAGGATACCGGCGAAGTCGCGGGGATTCATACCGGCTTGCTTGGAGAGTTGCAGGGCGATGTTGGTGGCCCAGTCTCCATGATCCCGGTTCTTGGGTCGCTCCACTCGCACGGCGTCAGGCACGGCAGATTCCGTCAAGGCGATTTCGCCGGTAGAGACGGCGTCCTTAAGGCAGGCGGATATGGCAGCAGAGAGTTCTTCGGGAGTCACGCATCTAGCCTACCGGGGGCCTGCAAAGTCGCGGAATTGAGGGTCGCTTATGTGGATAGTTTGGTCACAGCCAGCGCACAGGAACGGCTGGCGGGTGGCACAGACTGAACCATTACGCTGAATTCAACGTTGTGAACACGTAGGAGGTGGCCGCGTTGGTCATCCCGGGAGAACCAGTCCATTGACCATTTCTTGTCCAGTTGAAACGAGCAGACCCATGACTACGCCACTCCGCAAGAGCCTTTACACCGGCATGGCCGGCCTTTCACTCATCGGTGCCGTGGCCGCCTGCGCACCATCTGCGCAGTCGCAGCCCGCGGAGTCCTCGCCGGCCGGCGAGAACGGTGGCCAGGCGAGCACATCCAGCCCCACCACTTCATCCACCACGTCCGGCTCCACCACCTCGGCCACCGCATATAAGGACGGAACCTACAGCGCCGACGGCACCTATACCTCTCCCAATGGTCAGGAGACTGTGGGCGTGGAACTCACCCTCGCGGGTGACACCGTGTCCGCTGTGAACATCACGGTCCATCCCTCCAACCCGAACACCAAGAAGTTCCAGGGCGAGTTCGCCAGCGGTATTTCGGCGCAAATCGTCGGCAAGAGCATCGATGAGCTCAACGTCTCCAAGGTGGCTGGTTCTTCCCTCACCTCGGGCGGATTCAACGACGCCGTGGAGCAGATCAAGTCCCAGGCCAAGTAGCACCATGCCGCATCCGGACTGGAGCAACTTCAGTTTCGAAGGCATAGGCACGCACTGGGAGATTTCGACGCCGGAGCCGCTGGCACCCGCGGTGCGCAACCAGCTGTTGGAAACAGTGGGTGATTATGACCTGACGTACTCGCGGTTCAGGGCAGATTCCTTGGTGTCCAGCCTGTCCCGGGCACCGGGCAGGATCACGTTGCCAGAGCATGCCAAAGACCTTCATAAGGTCTATGCCGCCTTGTATCGGCTCAGCAATGGCGCCATGACCCCGCTCATCGGCAGCAGCCTCGAACGGCTTGGCTACGATCCCGGATACACGTTGGCTCCTTCCGGAAGCCCCCAGCCTCCGCCCCGGTGGGAAGACGTCCTTGAGTGGACGGATGCGGCCTTGACCGCCACGGAGCCGGTGGTCCTGGATATTGGAGCCGCCGGAAAGGGGCAGCTGGTGGACCTCCTGGGCGAGGTCCTTCGCGCCGCGGACCATGCTGAGTTCCTGGTGGATGGCAGCGGCGACATGGTGCATGCGGGGACGCATCCGGTGATGGTCGCTTTGGAACACCCCTACAACCCTGGCCAGGCCATTGGCACCGTTGAACTCCACAATGCCGCGCTCTGCGCCTCGGCTTCGAACCGTCGGGCCTGGGGTGATGGATTGCACCATGTCCTGGATGGGACCACCGGCAAGCCCGTTAACACCACGGTGGCCACGTGGACCATGGCGTCGAGCGCGTTGTTGGCCGATGCGTTGGCCACGGCATTGTTCATGCTGGAACCGACCCGGTTGCAGGATGAGTTCGATTTCTCCTGGCTCAAGGTTTCCTCCAGTGGTGCCGCCACGTTTTCGAACCGTTTCGAGGGGAGACTGTTCACATGATTGCCGCTAAGTCCCGGGTGGACACCTGGTTGGGTCGATTGACGATGTACCGCTTGATTCTGTGGGTGCTGGGTGTGCTGGTGGCCTACAGCATGCTGCTCAACATCCTGGGATGGCTGACATTCGGCCTCCCGGAAATGCTGGTACACCTTGCGCTCTGCTTGGGGGTGACATACGCATCCAACCGATTGCTCGCGTTGGTCTTCCGGGTTAAGCCGCACACGGAGTCCTCCCTGATTACTGGGTTGCTGCTGTATTTCCTGTTCTGGCCGACGTTCGGGCTCACCGACATGACGGGTGTCGCACTGGCCTGCGTGTTGGCCAGCGTGTCCAAGTACGCGCTGGCTTTCCGCGGGCGGCACATCTTCAACCCAGCGGCCGCCGGGGCGTTCATCACCGGCCTGACCGGTTTGAACATCGCGACATGGTGGGCTGCCACCCCGGCAATGCTCTGGCTCTTGGTCCCCGGCGTGCTGGTTGTCCTCTACCGCACGCGAAAGCTGCTGATGGGCACGGTTTTCCTGGCGGCGGCCACCACCATCATTACGGTGGAGCTCCTGAGCCGCAGCATGACGTTCGGGCAGGCGTTGTGGCAATCGCTGGCGCAGCGCCCGTTGCTGTTCTTCGTGGGTTTCATGCTCTCGGAGCCGCTCACCCTGCCTCCCCGCCGCTGGCAGCAGGTGGCGCTTGCCGGCGTCGTGGGTGTTGTCTTCGCGGTTCCCTACAACTTCGGATTCGTCGCCAACTCCCCCGAACTTGCCCTGTTACTGGGCAACCTCCTGGCTTTCTTCCTGGGTCAGCGGGGCGGCGTTGAGCTGACGTTCAAGGGTTCGCGTGCCCTCACTCCGGGCAGTACGGAGTTCAGTTTCGAGCCGCAGCGGCCTGTGCGGTTTGTGGCCGGTCAGTTCATGGAGCTCAACTTGCCGCATTCCGGTTCCGACGGCAAAGGCCGCCGTCGTGTCTTCAGCATTACCAGCCCGCCCGGTTCGCCGGAGGTGACTTTCGGAGTTGGCACGGCCGAGCCGCTGTCTACGGCAAAAAAGGCGTTGATGGCTTTGAAGCCCGGCGACAAGCTCTCTGCAACTGCCGTAGGTGGAGACTTTCTCTTGCCGAACGACGCCGGGAAGCCGGTCCTGCTGATCGCTGCAGGAATCGGGATCACACCTTTCCTGTCGCAGCTGGCTGCCGACGCCCCGGCACGCGACACCGTGGTGGTGTATCTCGCCAAGGGCCGCAATGAGTTGGCCTGCGTAGAGCAGTTGCAAGCGTCAGGGGCGAAGGTCATTGCCCGCCTCGCGGACGGATCAACTCCCCCGGATTTCATGCTCGACGCCGGCGCCTCCAGGATCGATGCCGCACGCCTGGCGGAGTTGGTTCCGGACATCGTGGACCGGGAAGTGTTTGTCTCGGGCTCCCCGCGGAGCGTCGACTCCCTCCGCGCTGCCGCCCGAAGCGCAGGAGCACACCGGGTCCACGTCGACTCGTTCGCCGGGTACTGACCGGGTACTGATTGGCGGGCCCCTGAGCTGGGCCTGCCGCTACGGTGCCGGGTTTTCATTTGCGGCATAGTGGCTGCTAAGCTCTAGGACGTCCCACCGGCAACGGAGGGAACCCTGGATGCCCTCGTAGCTCAGGGGATAGAGCGTCTGCCTCCGGAGCAGAAGGCCGTAGGTTCGAATCCTATCGAGGGCACATCAAATACCCCGCCAGTCCTGCTGGCGGGGTATTTTTGTCTGCCGGTGCCGCGCTATCAGTTCGGGGCTTGCCGGGCGTACACCGCAATATTGTCTGCGGCTGCTTTTAGGCTGAATCCAGTTGGACTTACCGATAGCCAAAGGGGTTTGCCGTGATGTGCTCGATCGTCCCGCCGTACATGCTTCGCAAGATAGCCGCCCAGCACGAGCCCCGGCTGCGGGCCGTCGCCAGGGCAGCCAAAGAGTCGCTGCTGCATATTAAGGACCTGCAGGCCACCCGCACAGCCCCCGTTCCGGCGGCACCGCCCAGTGCCCGCCAGACCAAGCCGGGACCTCCGAAGCGGACCATATTCGATGCCGAATCCTCGGAAACCCTGCCGGGGCGGGTTGTCCGGAAAGAGGGCGCGGGACCCGTCGGGGACGTAGCTGCAGACGAGGCCTACGAAGGGCTCGGGAGCACGCACCGCCTCTACAGCGATATTTTCGGCAGGGACTCCATCGACGACGCCGGTCTCGCCCTGGACGCGACCGTCCATTACGGAAAGCTCTACGACAACGCCTTCTGGGATGGATCCCAGATGGTCTTTGGCGATGGTGACGGCCAGATTTTTCAGCGCTTCACCAAATCCGTCAGCGTCATAGGGCATGAACTGGCTCATGGTGTCACGCAGTACACAGCCAATCTGGCATACCGCAACCAGGCCGGCGCGCTCAATGAGTCCATGTCGGATGTGTTCGGCGTCCTGGTGGAGCAGTACCTTAAACAGGAGCCGGCAGCGCAGGCCAGCTGGCTGATCGGCGAGGGCCTCTTCACTGACCAGGTGCAAGGTGCTGCCCTGCGCTCCATGAGGGCACCCGGGACCGCTTATGACGACGACGTGCTGGGCAAGGATCCCCAACCGGACTCCATGGATACGTACGTGCGGACAAGTGCTGACAACGGTGGAGTGCATATCAACTCCGGCATCCCGAACAGGGCTTTCTACGTGGTTGCCTCGGAGCTCGGTGGCAATGCGTGGGAGGCGCCGGGCCAGATTTGGTACGGCACCCTGACCAGCGGTTCACTCCCCGCGACGTGCACGTTTGGAAAGTTCGCCAAGACCACTGTGGCCACCGCTGGGGAACTCTTCGGTTCCGGTTCAGCTGAACATGACGCCGTCCTCAAGGCGTGGGAGACTGTGAAGGTCAAGGTTTAGTCACAGGGCGGGACCGGACAGTGCTTGTTTGTGGTCCCGCCGGCCGGCTGGCCATGGAATGTCGAACGAGAAGCAGCCGGTCATGAAGATCACCGTCCAACGCAGTGGGGGAATCGCCGCGATGACACGCGTCTGGAGCGTGGAGGCTGTCTCCCCCGATGAGAAGGAACGATGGGTTCCGATTGTTGAGGCCTGCCCGTGGGACGAAGCGAAAAGCCAGCCCCGTTCAGCTAACGAACCGGACCGGTTCATGTACTCCATCAGGGCGGGCCAACGCCGCGCCACCCTCCCCGACCGTGCCGTCACAGGCCCGTGGCAGGAACTGGTGGAGTGCGCCAAGGCTGAGGGCTCGGAGTCCCGTGGTCGCCTCGGGAGCCGGCGCTAACGGTCCCGGTTCCCCTAGACGGCCTCAGCCAGCTGCCCCCGGAAGGCACGCCGGTAACTCTGCGGGCTGGTATCCAGCACCTTGGTGAAATGATGGCGGAGCAGCACCGAATGCCCGAACCCTGCTTCCCTGGCGATCTCGTCAATGTTCAGTTCTGTGGTCTCCAGTAGCTCCTGTGCCCTCAAGACCCGTTGCGAATTGAGCCACGCGGCAGGAGTCGTGCCGGTTTCGGCCCTGAAGCGGCGCGCGAAGGTCCTGGGAGACATGTGGAGACGTGCGGCGAGTTCATTCACGCTGTGTTCCTCGTCCAGGTGTTCCACCATCCAACGCAGGAGCTCCTCCATGGGCGCTGAACCACAGCGCGGCATGGGGCGGTCGATGAACTGGGCCTGGCCGCCGTCGCGATGGGGCGGAACCACCATGTCGCGCGCGATGGCAGCGGCGACGTTTGCTCCCAACTCGACGCGGACGAGGTGGAGGCAGGCATCGATTCCGGCTGCGGTGCCGGCGCTGGTGATGATGGTTCCGTCCTGCACATAGAGGACGTTCTCATCCACGATGATGTCCGGATAGCGGCTGGCCAGGTCTTGCGAATAGTGCCAGTGCGTGGTGCAACGGCGCCCGTCCAGCAGACCGGCACGGGCCAGTGCATAGGCTCCGGAACAGATGGACATCACCCATGCGCCGCGCGCGTGGGCGGCCCGCAAGGCATCCATGACCGACTCGGGGACCTCTTGGTCCCGGCCGAAAGGCGCCATGATGACCAGGTCCGCATCGGCTGCTGCCTCAAGGCCCAGATTCACATGCAGTGAGAGGCCGGACTTCATGCGGATGTCCCCAGGCTCGGGGGCGACCACCCGGAAATCGAAGGCCGGAACTCCGGCGTTTCGGTCCGATCTGTCGATGCCGAAGACCTCGAAGGCCGTCCCGAATTCGAAGATCGAGAAGTTGGGTACAACGATCACCGCCACTGATTTCAACATAACTCCAGTGTGGCAGAAAATTGTCTAAATGGGGCATTTCTGCCACTGTTTCTTGGTCTGCCACAGGAGCAGGCTTGAGGCATGGAAATCTTCGGAATCATCCTCTTCATCGTCCTCATCACCGCCGTCGCAGCTACCATCTCAGCCCTGTTGAAGGATGGTCGCGGACACAACCCGCCCGTCAGCTCCAAGGAACCGTGGAGCGCCTTCGACGCTCCGAGCAGCCCGTACTGGAACCCCCGCATCTACTAGGGGCATGCCAGTCCACTGCAAGGTCCACCACGCCATAACCAACCGACGCCCGTCCGTTCAAGGAATTCTGCAGGATTCCCCCAATGGCGGGCGTCCCAATTTAAGGGCTGCATGTTTCCTGGCTCTCACGCCTCGGACACATGGACTAGATTCACTTGCATGATCCAAACCTCTGCCCGGTTGCTCCAGCTGTTGTCGCTGTTGCAGGTTCGTCGGGAATGGACGGGCCCCGCCCTCGCTGACCGCATGGGCGTTACCGAGCGGACGGTCCGACGCGACATCGATAAGCTTCGGAACCTGGGATACCCCATCCATGCCTCACCCGGCATCGCCGGAGGCTACCAGCTTGGAGCCGGCGCGCAGCTTCCACCCCTCCTCCTGGACGACAACGAAGCATTGGCGGTCGCCTTGGGCTTGAACTCGGTGGCCGCAGGTCCGGTAGCTGGAATCGGCGAGGCTTCGGTCCGCGCCCTGGCAAAGCTGGAACAAGTCCTGCCATCCCGGCTTCGTCCCAAGTTCGCCATGCTGAAAGCCGCTGTCACCACGCTTCCCAGCAACGCGGCGACAGTTGATCCCCAACAGCTGACCGTTGTCTCAGCCGCCATATCAGACCGGCGCCAGATTTCCTTTGACTACGTCAAGTCCGACGGCGAATCTGCGCGGCGGCTTGTGGAACCCTACAGGCTGGTGGACACCGGCCGCCGCTGGTATCTGGTGGCCTGGGATGTGGACCGCGAGGATTGGCGGACCTTCAGGGCTGACAGGTTCGCTTCCCTGCCGTCCGAACGCAAGAAATACTTACCACGTCCGCTGCCCGCGGAAGACTTGGCTGCCTACGTGCAGCAGTCGATCACCCGCTCGCCGTACAGGTTCGATGTCGTGGTGCGACTCCGCGCACCGCTGGCCGAGGTAGCCGCCGTCGTGAATTCCCAATACGCGACGCTGACAGCAGACGGCCAGAGCGCCACCATCCTGAGCTCCGGATGGGACAACCTGGCCGCACCGGCCGCGTATCTGGCCGCGCTGGACATGGACTTCGAGATCCTCGAGCCCGAAGAATTCAGGTCCTTCGCCCGGCACCTGTCCCGCCGGCTCACCGCAGCAGCCGGGACTGTGACGGAAGCAGCGGACGCAGGACCCCGGCCACAGTAGACTGGCAGCAGCCATGACACTTCATATTTCCTACCCCGCAGAGCTGCCCGTCTCCGAGCGCCGCGAGGATCTGATGGCGGCCATCGCCGCAAACCAGGTGACCATCATTGCCGGTGAGACCGGCTCGGGCAAGACCACCCAGATCCCCAAAATGTGCCTCGAGCTTGGCCTTGGAGACAAGGGCCTGATCGGGCACACCCAGCCGCGCCGCCTGGCTGCCCGCACGGTGGCCGAACGCATCGCGTCGGAGCTCGGCGTCGAGATCGGCCAGGAGGTCGGCTTCCAGGTCCGCTTCACCGGCGAGGTGAGCGCGTCCACCAGGATCAAACTGATGACCGACGGAATCCTCCTTGCCGAGATCCAGCGGGACAAACTGCTCCGGAAGTACAGCACCATCATCATCGATGAGGCCCATGAACGCAGCCTCAACATCGACTTCATCCTGGGCTACCTCAAGCGCATCCTCCCCCAGCGCCCGGACCTCAAGGTCATCATCACCTCGGCCACCATCGATCCCCAACGCTTTGCCAAGCACTTCGGAAACGACGAAGAGCCCGCGCCCATCATTGAAGTTTCCGGACGCACCTACCCGGTGGAGATCCGTTACCGTCCGCTGTCCCAGCCAGCCGGCGCGGACGAAGAAAGTTCGGACGACGAACTCGAAGAAGACCGTGATCCCCTGGATGCTGTCTGCGACGCCGTAGACGAACTCGCCAAGGAAGCTCCGGGCGATATCCTCATTTTCTTCTCCGGCGAACGCGAAATCCGTGACGCGGCGGAGGCCATCAATGGCCGCATCCAGACCAACCGCCGCCTGGCGGGGACCGAAGTGCTGCCACTGTTTGCCCGCCTAAGCCTCCAGGAGCAGCACAGGGTCTTCAACCCTGGTGGCAAGCGACGCATCATCCTCGCTACCAACGTGGCGGAGACATCCCTGACCGTCCCGGGCATCAAGTACGTGATAGACACCGGAACGGCCCGCATCTCCCGCTACTCGCACCGGACCAAGGTCCAGCGCCTTCCCATAGAGCGCGTGTCCCAGGCCTCGGCCAACCAGCGCTCCGGTCGTTGCGGCCGTGTGTCCGAAGGCATCGCGATCCGCCTGTACTCCGAGGAAGACTTCGAGTCGCGTCCCCAGTTCACCGACCCGGAAATCCTCCGAACCAACCTTGCTGCCGTCATCCTGCAAATGACGGCCATGGGCGTCGCCCGCGGACCCAAGGATGTGGAGAACTTTCCCTTCGTGGAACCCCCGGATTCCAGGGCTATTAACGACGGCGTCACTCTCCTGCGCGAACTCGGTGCCTTGAGTTCGCCCAAGGCGGCAGACGCCGGCAGTAACGGTCGCAGCGGCAGCGGGCTGACCGCCGTCGGGCAGAAGCTTGCCCAGCTGCCTGTGGATCCGCGGCTTGGCCGGATGATCGTGGAAGCCGGCAAGCGCGGCTGCGTCCGGGAAGTCATGATCCTCGCGGCAGCCCTCACCATTCAGGATCCGCGCGAACGGCCAACTGACAAGCGGCAGCTCGCTTCGGAGAAGCACGCGCGGTTCCGCGATGAGATCTCGGACTTTACGGGCTTCCTCAACCTGTGGAACTACATCCAGGAAAAGCAGCGCGAACTGTCTTCCACGCAGTTCCGCAAGCTGTGCCGCAATGAGTTCATCAATTACTTGAGGGTCCGCGAGTGGCAGGACCTGTTCACGCAGCTCAGGCAACTGGCCAAGCCCTTGGGCATCGCGTTGGACAACAAGCGCGAGGCCGATCCCGTAGGGAACTATGAGGGCATCCACATCAGCCTGCTGTCCGGGTTATTGAGCCACATTGGCCTCCTCGATGAGCGCAAGCGTGAATATGCGGGGGCCCGCGGCAGCCGCTTCGCCATCTTCCCCGGCTCAGCCCTGTTCAAGAAGTCTCCTGCGTTTGTCATGGCTGCGGAGTTGGTGGAGACGAGCCGCCTTTGGGCGCGTGTCGCCGCGAAGTTCGATCCCCTGTGGGCCGAGCAGGTAGCCCCGGACCTGGTGAAGCGTTCCTACAGCGAACCCCATTGGTCTTCCCGGCAGGGCGCCGTCATGGCCCATGAGAAAGTCACGCTGTACGGCGTGCCGATCATTCCCAACCGGCGGGTCAATTACGGGCGCGTCGATCCCGAGCTCTCCCGTGAGCTGTTCATCCGCCACGCCCTGGTGGAAGGCGAATGGAAGACGCACCACAAGTTCTTCCACCGCAACCGTGCCTTGCTCCAGGAGATCGAGGAACTCGAGACCCGCATGCGCCGGCGCGACATCCTTGTGGACGACCAGACGCTGTTCGAGTTCTACGATGCACGCGTTGGCCCGGACGTTGTCTCCGAGAGGCACTTCGACAAGTGGTGGAAGGATGCCCGCCACGCGGATCCCAACCTCCTGGACTTCGACCAATCGCTGTTGATGAGCGAAGACGCCGAGGCACTGGACGACTCCGCATATCCGAAGACCTGGCTGCACAAGGGCTTTGAACTCCCCCTGAGTTACGAGTTCCATCCCGTGGCGCCGGGATCGGCACCCAACCCATCCGATGGTGTCACCGCCGAGGTTCCTGTGTTGTTCCTCAACCAACTCGATGATGCCCCCTTCCGTTGGCAGATTCCGGGGCAACGTGCAGAGCTGGTGACGGCCCTCATCAAATCGTTGCCTAAGCAGGTGCGGAAGAACTTCGTCCCTGCCCCTGATGTGGCCCGGCAGGCCACGGCCGCCCTGGAGGCAGACTTCGACCCCGCCGCAGACGACCTCGAAGCGTCATTGGAACTCGTACTCCGCCGGCTCCGTGGGCACGTCATTCCGCCCGGCTCATGGAATTGGGATGCAGTACCGTCCCACCTGCGCGTGAGTTTCAAAGTGGTCGACAGCAAAGGCAAGGTGCTGGACGAAGGCAAGGACCTCGCCGAACTCCAGGAGAAGCTGGCTCCTGCCACACGCCGCGCCATAGCGGAGTCGCTCGGCGCCACTCCCGCAACGACGTCGCGCGCCAAGGGTGGCAAGGGAACCGGCAGCGCCAACAGCCAACCGTCGACGGCGGCCGTTACCAACGCAACAGCTGGCAACGGAGCGGTGGCGGAACGCAGCGGAATCACCGAATGGGACTTCGGCACCGTGGAGCGTCAGGTCACACGCACCGTGAAGGGCCATGACGTCACTGGCTTCCCTGCTGTCGTTGATGAAGGCAAGTCGGTCGCCCTTCGGGTATTCCAGACCAGGGCTGAACAGGAAGCCGCCATGCGCGGTGGTGTCATCCGGCTCCTGGCGCTGCGAATTCCGCCCCCGGACCGATACGTGCTGGAGCACCTGAGCAACATGGAAAAACTGACCTTCAGCCAGAACCCGCACGGCTCCGTCAGCGCGCTGATCGCGGATTGCGCCCTTGCTGCCATCGATAAGTTGACGCCGCAGGACTTGCCGTGGGACAGGCCGTCTTTCGATGCGCTGTATGAAGTAGTCCGGGCAGAACTGATCGATACTGTCTTCACGGTGACTGCCGTCGTCGAGCGCATTTTGGCTAGTACGCGCCGCATCCAGAAAGAGCTCAAGTCCAACGCCAGCCTGCCGCTGATCACTGCCCTTAATGACATGAAGAGCCAGCTGGAACAACTGGTCTTCCCCGGCTTCGTGGCACAGACGGGCTACGCACAACTCAGCCAGCTGCCCCGGTACTTGCAGGCTATCGAGAAGCGGCTGGAAAAACTGCCGGGAAACGTCCAGCGTGATGGCCTGAATATGGCGATCGTACAGGCCCTGGAGGACGACTACGACGACGCTGTTTCTGCGCTGCTTCCCGGACGCAGGGCAGGGACGGAGTTAACCCGCGTGCGCTGGATGATTGAGGAACTGCGGGTGAGCCTGTTCGCCGTGGAGCTGGGCACCGCCTATTCGGTGTCGGAAAAGCGCATCCGCACGGTGCTCAACCAGGCCCTGGCCCCCGCCTAGCGGCAGACAAAGGAAAACCCGGCGGAGCTGATTAAGCACCGCCGGGTTAACTTGTCCCGGAGCTCAGTCTTCGGGGACAGCATCTCCGTGTCCGGCCGTCCGGAGTGCGGCACGAAGCTTTACTGCCGTGGCATCCATCACTGCGGGGTCCGGGTTGTGGTCTACGTTGTGGACTTCAAAGTCCGCGGTGGAGTAGGCCGGCCACACATGCACATGCAGGTGCTCCACCTCAAACCCCTCCATGAGGACGCCCACGCGCTTGGCGTCGAAGATCTTCTCCTGGACCTTGCCAATGCTCTGGGCGACGTCCATGACTTTGGCCAGGAGTTCCGGGCTGGCATGTGTCCACGAGTCCACTTCTTCGCGCGGCACCACCAAGGTGTGTCCGTGCGTGAGCGGAGCGATGGTGAGGAAGGCGACCACATCCTCGTCCTTCCACACGAAGCGGCCGGGGATCTCGCCATTGATGATCTTGGTGAACAGTGTGCTCATGCGTCTGCCCTTTCCGATGGTTTCTGAAGTGTTGCTGTGTCCAGCACGAAACGGTACTTTACGTCACCGGCAACCATGCGGTCGTAGGCCTCGTTCAGCTGTTCGGCCCCCACGATTTCCACGTCGCTGGTGACTCCGTGTTCCGCGCAGAAGTCCAGCATTTCCTGAGTTTCCGCAATGCCGCCGATCAACGAACCCGCGTAGGCGAGTCGGCGGCGGATGAGCAGGCCCGGGCTGACCGGCGGCATGTCGTCGGCAGGAAGGCCCAGCTGGAACAGCGCCCCATCCAGGCGAAGCGTCCGGAAGTAGGGGTTGAGGTCGTGCGGCGCGGCGACAGTATCAATGATGACGTCGATGCTCCGGTTGGCAGCCTCCATGGCGTCGGCGTCCATGGAGAGAACCACGTGGTCGGCACCAAGTTCCCTAGCGGCGTCGAACTTGGATTCGGAGGTAGTAAACACAGTGACTTCCGCCCCCATGGCCTTGGCGATCTTGACGGCCATGTGCCCCAGTCCGCCCAACCCCACAACGCCTACGGAGTCGCCTTCTTCGACGTCGAAGTACCGCAGCGGGGAGTAGGTGGTGATTCCTGCGCACAACAACGGCGCTGCCGCAGCGGGGTCGAGGGCTTCTGGAACGCGCAGCACGAAGCGCCTGTCAACCACCACCGACGTCGAATAGCCGCCTTGGGTGACCGCGTCACCGTGACGGGGGTCGGCAGCGCCGTACGTGCCGATGTTGCCCCGCTCGCAGTACTGCTCCAGGCCATCGAGGCAGCTCCCGCATTCGCGGCAGGAGTCCACCATGCAGCCGACACCCACCCGGTCACCCGGCGCAAAGTCCTCCACTGCGGTGCCCACGCGGGTTACCCGGCCAACTATCTCGTGGCCAGGGACCAGCGGGTAGGGGGGAATTCGCCACTCCCCCCGCGTCGCGTGCACGTCGGAGTGGCACAGGCCGCAGAATTCAACCGCGATCTCTACGTCGTCCTCAGCAGGTGCACGGCGGGAGACAGTCAAGGGAACCAGGCCACTATCGGGGGACGTAGCGCCATAGGCTGCAGCAAGGGTTTCCTTACCGGTTTCGCTGGTGTTCAGGGTGATGGGTTTGGCAAGGGGCGGGGGCACAGGGCGTCCGGGGGTCATGATCCGACGCTACTCCCGGCAGCTGTGCTTGTGCCACTTGCGCCAGCGTGATCAGGGGCACCCTCAGGGCCCTCGTCAAAAGGATCGCTTCCAACGGCTACGGGATTCGCGGCGTTGTTGGACCATTGCGAGAAGGATCCCGGGAACAATTCCGCCCGGTAACCAGCAATCTCCAGAGCCGCGATCTCGTGGGAAGCCGTCACCCCGGAGCCGCAATACACGGCAATGCGGGCTGACCCATCCACGCCCAGCTCCTCGAAGCGTCGTTTCAGTTCCTCCGCCGGCAAGAAGGTCCCCTCGCCCGTGACGTTTGCCGTGGTCGGTGCGCTCACAGCGCCCGGAATGTGTCCCGCCCGGGGGTCGATCGGCTCCACTTCGCCGCGGTAGCGCTCTCCCGCCCGGGCGTCCAACAGCACGCCGTGGCTGTGCCACTGAGCCGCTTCCTGCTCGGTAATCGCTGGCATGTTGCCCGCGCCCAAGAGGACATCTCCGACGGCGGGAGTCACCTCACCGGATTCCACCGGGTAACCCTCCGCACGCCAGGCCGCCAAACCGCCGTCGAGCAGGTAGACCGAGGAAGCCCCGGCGTTGCGCAGCATCCACCAAACGCGTGCTGCAGCCATGCTGCCGCTGTTGTCGTACGCAACCACTGTGTCGCCGTCGTTGATTCCCCACTTTCGCGCGGTCTCCTGGAAGTGTTCGCGCGACGGCAACGGGTGCCGGCCACGGCCGGGCTGCGCGTGGTCTGCGAGCTCAGTGGGGAGGTCCACGTAAACTGCGCCGGGCAGGTGCCCGGCCAGGTATTCACTATGCCCGTCAGTCCGTCCCAACACCCAGCGGACATCCAGGAGCACAGTGCGCTCCCCGGATTGGAGGCGCTCGTGCAGTTGTGACGAACTGATCAGCGTGGACATAAGTTCTCCTTCGTTCCGGCGGCCGGTCTCCCCGCGCAGCTGCTGGTGCTGCCGCCGCCCGGAATCCAGCCTAGGCTTATCCAGTGAGCAATTCGTGCATTCAGGACAGGGCATGGGCCAGCGAGGCCATCCGCAAGATCGAGGCTGAGAACAACCGCTCGGCGGACACGCACCTTTACGCGGTTCCCCTCCCGGAACATTGGGGGGTCCAGCTGTATCTGAAGGATGAGTCGACCCACCGCTCGGGCAGCCTCAAGCACCGCTTGGCGCGATCGTTGTTCCTGTACGGCCTGGTCAACGGATGGATCACGGAGGGCACCACCATCGTGGAAGCCTCCAGCGGCAGTACTGCCGTGTCCGAGGCTTACTTTGCGCGGCTGATTGGCTTGCCCTTCATCGCCGTCATGACCAAAACCACCAGCCCCGAGAAGATCGCCCTGATCGAGGACTTTGGCGGCGCGTGCCTGTTGGTGGACCATGCTTCGGAGGTCTATGCCGTGGCCGAGGAAACCGCCCAAACGTCCGGCGGCTACTACATGGATCAGTTCACATATGCAGAACGCGCCACAGATTGGCGGGGCAACAACAACATCGCGGAGTCGATTTTCGACCAACTCGCCCTTGAGGAACACCCGATTCCCGACTGGATCGTGGTGGGCGCGGGCACCGGTGGCACCAGCGCGACCATTGGCCGCTACCTGAGGTACAACCGCTACCCCACGCGCCTGGCCGTAGTGGACCCGGAAAACTCCGCCTTCTACCCCGCTTGGCGCGACGGCGACACCGCCGCAGCCACGGGCCTGCCATCACGAATCGAGGGCATCGGCCGTCCAAGGTCTGAACCCAGTTTCGTCCCTGCGGTGATCGACCACATGATCCAGGTGCCCGACGCCGCGTCCGTTGCCGCCATGCGCCATCTCCGCAAGCTCACGGGCCTGCACGCAGGGCCCTCCACCGGGACCAACCTGTGGGGCGTCTGGCAGTTGGTGGCCGGGATGGTGGCTGAGGGGCGTCAAGGCAGCATCGTTTCACTGATGTGCGACAGCGGCGACCGCTATGCAGGCAGTTATAACGACGCCGGCTGGCTGGCGGCCAAGGGCTTGGATCCTTTACCGCACGAAGCAGTCCTGGAGCGGTTCCACAACACGGGGGCTTGGACCGGCTAGACCTCTACTGAGTCGCGCGGCGCAAGGCGTTCGTAGCTGGTCCCGTAGCGGGCGCCGATTCGGGTCACGTGGCCCTCCACGATGCCACGTCCCAGCTCATTGAGCAGTGCGTCATGGACCGGAAACGCCCTGGGAGCGCGGACTGAGATGACGAAGTCCACCACCTCGCCCACCTTGGACCACGGGGCATGGATGGGCACCAGGAGGGTTTTGACGTCAATCCCGTCCGGGACGACGAAGGAGTCCCCCGGGTGGAACACATTTTCATCCACCAAGTAGCCGATGTTCGCCACCACCGGGATTTGCGCGTGGATTACCGCGTGCTGGCCGCCGAACGTCCGCACGCTGAATCCTGCGGCTTCGAAATCAGAGCCGGGCTCCACGGCGTGCACCCGCTCGGCCACGTCGCCATCTTCCCGCAATGCCGTGGCAATACCAGCAGGAGCATGGACTTCCAACGATGGATTGCTCCGCATGGCTGCCAGAACGGCCGGACGGTCTATGTGGTCATTGTGCTCGTGAGTGACAAGTACGGCGTGGGCCCCGCTCAATGCTTCCTCCGATTCGGAAAACGTTCCAGGATCAATGACCAGGACGTTTCCCTCCTTCTCCAACCGGACACAGGCGTGGGTGTACTTGGTGAGCAGCATGTCCTCAGCCTAGGACCACCGGCTGACAGTTTCCAACCCTGCCCTGCTGGTAAAATTGGGGTTTGCCAGCATCCCCACGGAAGTGAGTCTTTCCATGCCACACGGCACCAATTCCGCCACGACCGGCCCTGCGGCGCCGGCCACCAGCGGTGTCAAGGAGCAGCGTGTCACCAAGCAACGCTTGGCCGTCAGCGCCGCACTGGACGAATTGGATGACTTCGTCAGCACCCAGGAGCTATACCGGTTGCTGCAGAACAAGGGCATTTCCGTGTCGCTGGCCACTGCGTACCGCATCCTTCAGTCGTTGGCCGATGACGGACTTATTGATGTCCTCCGCAACGGCGAAGGAGAAGCGGTCTACAGACGTTGCGCTGTCACGGGACACCACCACCACTTGCTGTGCCGCAACTGTGGGAAGGCAGTGGAAGTGGAAGCACCCGCCGTCGAAACCTGGGCTGCACGAACTGCCGCCGAACACGGTTTCACTGAGGTGGCCCACACCGTCGAAATCTTCGGACTCTGCCCGGAGTGCACCGCGAAAAAGGCTGCCGGCAAGCTCTAGAGTGCGCCCGCGGGCTGGTCCCGTGACACTCGGCCGTTAAGCCCCCTGTTGGTCCGGACCCGTCCAATGACCCGGCACACCACGTAGATCAGGAATGACAAGGTGGTGACGTAGGGGCTGATGGGGATCCGGCTGCCGAGGGCCAGGAGGATGCCTCCCACAGTGGCAGTCATCGCGAATACCACGCTCAGCAGCACCACCAGGCGAGGCGAAGTAGTCACGCGCAGCGCCGCAGCCGCGGGGGTGATAAGCAATGCAAGCACAAGCAGCGCACCGACAATCTGGATGGACAGCGCCACGCTGATGCCCAGCAGCACCATGAACCCGATGGCCAGTCCCCTGACCGGAACGCCCCGGGCTTCAGCCATTTCGGGGTCCACGCTGGCGAAGCTCAGCGGCCGCCAGATAGCAGCCAACGCTGCCATCACCACCACCGCTGTCCCGGCAAGAACCTGTAACTGGACGGTGTCCACGGAAACAATCTGACCGGTCAGCAGGCCGAATTTGTTAGCCGCACGGCCCTCATACAGCGCTAGGAACAAGATGCCCAGGCCCAGGCCGAACGGCATGATCACGCCAATGATCGAGTTCTTGTCCCGCGCCCTCACGCCCATGAATCCAAGCAGTACTGCTGCAGCCACCGAGCCAATCAACGAGCCAAAAATGATGTCGGCACCAATCAGCAAAGCAAACGCAGCACCGGCAAAGGACAACTCGGAGATGCCATGGACCGCGAAGGCAAGGTCCCGCTTCATGACGAAAGTGCCAACCAAGCCACCCAGCAACCCCAGTACCGCACCGGCCCAGATGGAGTTCTGGACAAGCACCAGCAACTCGCCATAGTTCTCGAAGTTGAAAATGGTTTGCAGGATGTTGTCGGGATCCACTTAGAATTCCTCCCCGGCATTAGCGTGGGCTTCGTCGTGGAAGTGAGTGGTTGCGTCGGGAAGACCGACGACGACGATCCTTCCGTTGGTGTGGATGACCTCCACATGGCTGTCGTAAAGCTCCGAAAGGACTTCCGTGGTCATGACTTCCTGCGGCGTCCCGACCCGGAACTGGCCGCCGGCCAGATAGAGGACGCGGTCAACATAATCCATCACCGGGTTGATCTCATGGGTCACGAAAACCACTGCGCTGTTGCGCTCATGGCACTGCTTGTTGATCAGCGAACTCACGCCCTGCTGGTGGTGAAGGTCCAGCGAAAGGAGCGGTTCGTCGCACAGGAGAACTTGCGGCTCCGTGGCCAGCGCTTGCGCCACCCTGAGCCGTTGCTGCTCGCCACCGGACAGTTGCCCCACCGGAACCTTTGCGTAGTCCGATGCCCCCACCAACTCCAGCAATTCGTCGACACGCTGGTTGACCTTTCCTGCAGACAGCCGCATGCCCCAGCGATGCCCATCAATGCCAAGGCCCACCAGGTCCCGGGCACGCAAAGGCGTATCCGGAGCGAACGACTTTTGCTGCGGAATGTAGCCGATGCGCTTACTGCCGCGCTCCACGGGGTGACCACCGAGAGTCACTGATCCGGAGTGCAGCTCCTGAAGTCCGAGGAGGACTTTCAGGAAGCTTGTCTTGCCACTGCCGTTCGGGCCAAGGACTGCGAAGAACTCTCCCGGATTAATGTCCAGATCAAGATCCCGCCAAAGCGTCCTCTTGCCGAACTGCAGGCTCCCTCCGCGGAGGCTCACTACCGGTGTCAAAAGTTGTCCTCGATCCACGCGCTCCGGGGAACGCATTCTGATGCCGCTCGTGTTCGCGACTGGGTGGTGGCAGCAAAAGGCCCCGCAGCCATCCCTGAATATCTTAGGACGCGGGCGGGGCCCTTCACCGCAATTTGATGCTGGTAAAGCTACTTCTTCAATGCTGCAGTGACGGCTTCCACGTTGTCCGTCATCCACTGGACGTAGTCCTTGCCGTCAGGCAGGGTCTCCGTGAAATTCACCACCGGCACACCCGCAGCCTCGGCGGCCCGCTTGACGGCTTCGGTCTGGGGTCCTTCGGTCTGTTCGTTGTATGCCAGGAACCGCACGGAGTTGGCACTGACCAAGTCCGTGGTTTCCTTCAATACAGCGGCCGGGACATCGGTTTCCTCTTCAATGGCGGCGCTGTAGGCCTCGGGAGTCTTATTCTCCAGGCCCGCCGCTTCCAGCAGATACAGCGGCACGGGCTCAGTGACCGCTACCGGCGCGTGCTCGTTGGCCGCCTTGACGGCGTCGAGTTTTCCAGTGAGGTCAGTGAGCTTGGCTTTGAACGCGTCGGCATTGGCCGTGAACGTCGCGGCCGATCCCGCATCCAGGCTGCCAAGTTTGGCGGCAACTGCGTCGGCCACCTTGCCCATGGTGGCCAGGCTGTACCAGACGTGTTCGTTGAACTCACCGTGATTGTGCGCGTGGTCCGCATCGCTGTGGGCTTCCTCGCTGTGTCCCTCTCCTTCCGGAGCAAGCCCGGAAATTTCGACTGCGCTGATCATGTTCTCGTGGCCGACCTTGGTTTCATCAGCAATCTTGTGGAGGAACTCGTCATAGCCTCCGCCGTTCTCCACTACGAGCTTTGCCTTGGAGATGACCAACTTGTCCTGGGCAGATGCCTCATAGGAGTGCGGGTCCTGGCTGGTCTTGGTGATGATGGCGCTGACGTTGACTTTATCCCCACCGATTGCTTTCACTACGTCGCCGTAAACATTCGTGGAGGTGACCACCTCGATGGCGCCGGACGATGACGGATTGGTGGCCCCAGCCGTACCGGCACAAGAAGAAAGCAGGAGGGCGGCAATACCTGCGGAAGCGGCCATGGACAGGCGGGCGGCGGAACGACGCACGAGGACCTCGGATCTACTCAAAATGAGAATCAAACACAATTACTGGCAGGTTCCAGTGTAGCCCTAAATAGGAATGATTCCTATTTAGACAAGACTGGCGCCGATCGGTTTCGATCGGCGCCAGTCTGTTCTGTCGTTCCACTACGTTCGTTTATTTCGTTTGCTGGTCTCCGTAGCGGCGGATGCCGGTCGCCTGCGTGGCGTCGCGAATCTCGCCAACCAACTGTTCAATGACGTCCTCGAGGAAGAGGACACCCTGTGTTTCTCCGCCAGTGCCGATAACACGGGCAAGGTGGGAGCCGGTGCGTTGCATGACGGACATTGCCTGCTCGATCTCGTCATCCGGCGCCAGGTTGGCCAGAGAGCGGATGCGCCCTTCGGCGATGGGATGCCTTCTGCCCTCATCCGGGATGGACAGGATGTCCTTCACGTGCAGGTATCCGGCGAGTTCGCCGTCGTCGTCCACCATCGGGAACCGGGAGAAGCCCGTACGGCTGACCGCCTTTTCCAGGTCCACCGGGGTGGAAGTCGTCTTCAGCACCACCAGCTTGTCCAGAGGAACCATGATGTGCGAGGCCGTGTGCTCCGAGAACTCAAGGGCACCGCTCAACAAGCCTGCTTCGTCGTCCACCAGGCCATGGCGTGTGGACTCCTGCACGATCGACTGCACTTCCTCCAGCGTGAACGACGAGGACACTTCGTCCTTGGGCTCGATCTTCATCAGCCGCAGGATGTGGTTGGCCAGCCAGTTCAGCGACCAGATGATCGGGTTCACCACGCGTGCAATGAACATCAACGGGGGTGCCAACACAAGCGCAGCTTTGTCCGCCACGGAAACCGAAATGTTCTTGGGAACCATCTCACCAAAGGTGACATGCAGGAACGTGACGAACAGCAGGGCAATCGCAAACGCGATGACGTCCGCGAGTTCCACCGGAACGCCAACCAGCTCAAGAGGCTCAGCCAACAAATGGTGGATGGCTGGCTCGGCAACCTGAAGGATCAACAGGGAGCAAACAGTGATACCCAACTGGGCACAGGCGAGCATTAGCGAAACGTTTTCCATGGCACGCAGTGTTGTCTGCGCCCGCTTGGACCCGGCTTCAGCCAAGGGCTCGATCTGGCTGCGGCGTGCCGACATGACGGCAAACTCCGCGCCCACGAAGAACGCGTTGCCGATCAGGAGAACGACGAGCCATACGATTCCTACCCAGTCGCTCATACGGCACCCGCTTCATGGCGCGGCTTATCCGCATGCTCTGCTGTGGACTCGTCCACCGCCACATGATGGAAACAGATCCTGTCAATCCTCCGGCCATCCATCCTGGTCACAGTGAGCGTCCCGCCCACTGTGTCCACGACGTCGCCCGTCTTCGCAATGCGGCCAAGCTGGCTCATGACATACCCGCCCACGGTTTCATAGGCAGACTCGTCAGGAACGATGAGATTGGGGATCTGCTCCGACACTTCGTCCGGCCTCAGCAGCCCCGGGAAGTACCAGTCACCGGACGCGCTCTGCAGCACTCCCGGACGGACCTTGTCGTGCTCGTCAGCGACTTCGCCGACGATCTCCTCCACCAGGTCTTCCAAGGTGGCGATGCCCGCTGTTCCGCCGTATTCGTCCAGCACTACGGCAAGCTGCAGGTTGCCTTCGCGCAGTTCGGACAGCAACGCATCCAGGTGGATCGTCTCAGGAACCTGGAGGACGTCGGTCATGATCGCTCCGGCCTCCAGTTTGGCCCGGCGCTCGGCCGGGACAGCCACGGCCTTCTTGACGTGCACCACACCGCGAATGTCGTCCGTGGAATCACCGATGACAGGGAACCGTGAATATCCGGTTCGCCGCGCGGCGTCGAGGATGTCGGCCACCGGCTGGTCGGCGTCGATCGTTTCCATGCGGATGCGTGGCGTCATGACGTCAGCGGCCGTGCGCCCGGAAAAGTTCAGGGTCCTGGCCACAAAGTTGGCCGTACCGGCATCCAAAGTCCCAAGCTCAGCTGAACGCCTCACCAGGGAAGCGAGTTCAGCGGGGGTCCTTGCCCCGGAGATCTCTTCCTTGGCTTCCAGGCCAAACAGGTTCAGCACCTTGTTCGAGAAACCATTCAGGACAACGATGGCCGGTTTGAAGACGGCCGTAAACATCAACTGAGGGCGGGCCAACCGCTTCCCCAAGGGAAACGCCAGGGCAATGGCCATGTTCTTGGGAACCAGCTCACCCAAAAGCATCGACAGGAGCGTGGCGAACGCCATCGCCACAATCAATGCCACGGAATGAACCACTTCAGCCGGGAGGCCCAGCAGGCCGAGGGGCCCCAGGAGCAACTGCCCAACGGAGGGTTCCATCACGAAACCCGTCAACAGCGTTGTCAGGGTAATGCCAAGCTGGCAACTGGAGAGCTGGGTGGAGAGCGACTTGAGGCACTTCAGCAGCGGGGCGGCAGCGTGGTCGCCGTTGTCAACCGCACGCTGAACGCTCGCCTGATCCAACGCAACCAGGGAAAACTCAACTGCTACAAAGAAGCCGGTGCCCAGAATCAAGGCGAAGCCGGCCAGAAGAAGAATCCATTCCACTTAGCGCATCACTCCATGAGTGGGCGCGTGCAATGGGGGGAACACCTGCGGCGCGGGGAGTCGCCCCGGCGGAGGCTGGTCGGGTCCCGCGGACGCGTGGTCCGCGGAACCACCGGCTGTGAGCGCCGGCGCGTGATGGGCATGTGAACGGGTATTGCCGGCTCGACGGGCACGCTGTGCGGAGTTGCCAGATTGGCTCCCCCGACAGTTCCCAGGCCGGCACCTAGATTTACTGTCCATAAGGGTTTCAGTCTACAGTCCAGCGGCCGGGCGCCTCCAACGGCGGGCTTAACTCCGCGACAAAAAAGAAGAGCTTCTCCACTAAGTCAGCCGCAACATGATTTAGGTCACCACTATTGGCAGTTAACCAACGATCCTAACTAGACTGTCAGGGGTCTGAGTTCGCGGGACCCGGACCCTGTCCCATCGTTGCGGAAAAGCAACTTTGGCCAGCGGGAAAACAACACTCATGGAAGAGGCGTATTTCAAGTGCCAGAGCAGCCCAGCCACCGTCTACCAGAGGAATTTGGCGGAAACGAGTGGCTCGTTGACGAACTGTACGAGCGGTACCAACAGGACAAGAATTCGGTCGACACCAAGTGGTGGCCACTCTTTGAATCCTTTGCTTCTGCTGACGGCACTTCTTCCAACGGAACCTCCGCAGCTACAACAGCTGCCAATCCCCCTACCCAAGTACTTCCCGTGGTAGCTCCGGCTGCAGCGGCTCCGGCACCGGCGCCGGCCGCTCCTGCAGCGGCGCCCGCCGCGGAACCTGCCGCACCGGCGGCTCCCGCCCCGGCAAAAAAGGCACCGGCCACGGTTGCCCGGGACGGAGCAAAGAAGCCCGCTGCCGGCACCACTGCCCAGCCCATTCCTGCCCAACTGCCCAAGAGCACCAAGGCGCCTACCGCACCCGAGGAAGACGTCGTTTCCGTTCTCCGGGGTCCGGCCAAGGCCATCGCCACCAACATGGTGACCAGCTTGGAAGTACCTACCGCCACAAGCGTCCGGGCAGTTCCCGCCAAGCTGCTCATCGACAACCGGGTGGTCATCAACTCCAACCTTGCCCGGGCCCGCGGCGGCAAGGTCTCCTTTACGCACCTCATCGGATACGCCGTTGTTCGCGCACTTTCCCAGTTCCCGTCGATGAACGTCTACTACGACGAAATCGATGGCAAGCCCAGCGCCGTGCAGCCGGCACACGTCAACTTTGGCATCGCCATTGACATGCCCAAGCCCGACGGCACCCGCCTCCTGATGGTTCCCAACATCAAGAAGGCCGAGACCATGGACTTCGCAGAGTTCTGGCACACCTACGAGGACCTCATCAAGCGTGCCCGCAACGGCAAGCTGACGGCTGATGACCACGCAGGCACCACGGTTTCGCTGACCAACCCCGGCGGCATCGGCACCGTTCACTCGGTGCCGCGCCTCTCCAAGGGGCAGGCTGCCATCATCGGCGTCGGCGCCCTTGACTACCCGGCAGAGTTCCAGGGTGCCAGCGAGAAGATCATCGCGCAGAACGCCATCAGCAAGATCCTCACCTTGACCTCCACCTACGATCACCGCGTGATCCAGGGTGCCGGCAGTGGAGAGTTCCTCAAGCTTGTCCACCAGCTCCTGCTCGGTGCGCAGAACTTCTACGATGAGATCTTCGAAGCCCTGCGTATCCCGTACGAGCCCGTCCGCTGGAGCCCGGACCTCCAAGTGGATCCCGCCGACGAGATCAACAAGGTTGCCCGCATCCAGCAGCTGATCCACTCCTACCGCGTGCGCGGCCACCTGATGGCCGACACCGATCCCCTGGAGTACGTGCAGCGCAAGCACCCCGACCTGGACGTGCTGACCTACGGCCTGACCTTGTGGGACCTGGACCGTGAGTGGCCCACCGGCGGATTCGGCGGCAAGCCGCAGCTCAAGTTCCGCGACATCCTCGGTGTTCTCCGTGACGCTTACTGCCGCACCACGGGCATCGAGTACATGCACATCCAGGAGCCGGCGGAACGCAAATGGTTCCAGGACCAGCTGGAGCACCCTTACTCCAAGCCAAGCCGTGAAGAACAGCTGCGCATCGTCTCCAAGCTCAACGCCGCTGAGGCATTCGAGACGTTCCTGCAGACCAAGTTCGTCGGCCAGAAGCGGTTCTCCCTCGAGGGTGGCGAGTCACTGATTCCGCTGCTCGATGCCGTGATCTCGGACGCAGCAGACGACGGACTGGACGAGGTTGCCATTGGCATGGCACACCGCGGCCGCCTCAACGTGCTCACCAACATCGCCGGCAAGACCTATGCACAGGTCTTCCGCGAGTTCGAGGGCACCCAGGACCCACGCTCCGTCCAGGGCTCGGGCGACGTCAAGTACCACCTCGGTACCGAAGGCACCTTCACCTCGGACAACGGCAAGCAGACCAAGGTCTACCTCGCCGCCAACCCGTCGCACCTGGAAGCCGTGGACTCCGTCCTTGAGGGCATCGTCCGCGCCAAGCAGGACCGGTTGGACCAAGGCGAGTCGTTCCCCGTGCTGCCCATCATGGTCCACGGTGACGCCGCGTTTGCCGGCCAGGGTGTTGTGGCTGAAACCCTCAACCTCTCCCAGCTGCGTGGCTACCGCACCGGCGGTACCATCCACGTGATCGTCAACAACCAGGTTGGCTTCACCACAGCGCCGTCGTCATCGCGTTCGTCCACGTACTCCACGGACGTTGCCAAGATGATCCAGGCTCCGGTGTTCCACGTGAACGGCGACGATCCCGAAGCAGTGGTGCGTGTTGCGCAGCTCGCCTACGAGTTCCGTCAGCGTTTCCACAAGGATGTCGTCATCGACATGGTCTGCTACCGCCGTCGCGGCCACAACGAAGGCGACGACCCCTCGATGACCCAGCCGCTCATGTACAACCTGATCGAAGCCAAGCGCTCCGTCCGGAAGTTGTACACCGAGTCGCTCATCGGCCGTGGCGACATCACCGAGGAAGAAGCAGAGCAGTTGCTCCGCGACTACCAGGAGCGCCTCGAGCGTGTCTTCGCTGAGACGCACGCAGCGCAGACCTCGCCGATCCCGATCATCACTGCGGATTCCGCTGCGGTCTCGGACATCGAGCGTCCCATCGCCCAGCAGGCCGACTTCGGTACCAACTCCCCTGCGTCCACCGCCATTTCCGCTGACACCCTTGCCCGGATCGGCAAGGCGCATCTGGAAATTCCCGATGGCTTCACGGTCCACTCCAAGCTCAAGCAGCTCCTGGAAAAGCGTGAACAGATGTCCCGCGAAGGCGGCATCGACTGGGGCTTCGGCGAAATCGCAGCGTTCGGCTCGCTGATCATGGAGGGCGTGCCTGTTCGTTTGGCCGGCCAGGACTCCCGCCGTGGCACGTTCGTGCAGCGTCACGCAGTCTTCCACGACCGCGCCAACGGCAACGAGTGGCTGCCCCTGGGCAACCTTTCCGATGACCAGGCCAAGCTGTGGATCTACGACTCCTTGCTGTCCGAATACGCAGCCATGGGCTTCGAATACGGCTACTCAGTGGAGCGTCCGGATGCCCTGGTCCTGTGGGAAGCCCAGTTTGGTGACTTCGTCAATGGCGCCCAGACCATCATTGATGAGTTCATTTCCTCGGCAGAACAGAAATGGGGCCAGCGCTCCTCGCTGGTGCTCATGCTCCCGCACGGCTACGAAGGCCAAGGTCCGGACCACTCGTCGGCACGTATCGAGCGCTTCCTGCAGATGTGCGCCGAGGACAACATGATCGTGGCCAACCCCACCACCGCGGCATCGCATTTCCACCTGTTGCGCCGCCAGGCCTACAGCCGTCCGCGCAAGCCGCTGATCATCTTCACGCCGAAGCAGCTGCTCCGGCTCAAGGGCGCCGCGTCCGCCGTCGAAGACTTCACCACGGGCGGCTTCCGGCCGGTCATTGCCGATCCGGAAGTACAGCCGGCTAACGTGGACCGGGTCATCCTGGTCTCGGGTCGCTTGTACTACGACCTTCTGTCCAACCGACAGAAGTCCGGCGACACCTCCACCGCGATTATCCGCGTCGAGCAGCTGTACCCGCTGCCCAAGGCTGAGATTGACGCCGAGCTGGCCAAGTACCCGAACGCTGACATCGTTTGGGCACAGGATGAGCCTGCCAACCAGGGTCCGTGGCCGTTCATGGGCTTGAACCTGGCACCGGAGCTTGACCGCAAGCTGCGCTTGGTCTCGCGCCCGGCTTCAGCCTCCACGGCTGCCGGTTCCATGAAGCGCCACGCCGCTGAGCAGGATGCCCTGATCAAGCAGGCGTTCGAACGCAAGTAAGCGAAACTGCCCGGCCTGAGGAGCGAATGCGCGCCTCAGGCCGGGCAGTTCTGTTTAATGGGACAGGTACCCGGTTCCAGAACCGGCCGATGATCCGGCAAACTGTGCAAGGACCGTAACGAGTGTGAAGAGGTAACCGTGGAAGACAGGAAGCTGCGCATCGCGGCTGTAGGAGATGAACTGCTGGCGGGCCTGGGGGATCCCCGCGCATTGGGTTGGCTCGGACGAGTGCTGGCCCGCACGCCCCAGGACTCCGTCGTGGTGGAAAGTTTCCCGCTCCCCTGCCCCATGGAAGGCACAGAGGGCTTGGCCGCCCGCTGGCAGGATGAAGCCGGTCGACGTTTCAGTGATACCCACGAGAACCGCCTGGTCATCGGGCTCTCCGGGCGGGACCTGGAGTTTGGCCTGTCCACGGCACGAAGCCGCCTGAACCTGGCCAACATCCTCGACGGCGCCTCCCACAGCAGCGTGGAGGTCTTTGTGGTGGGCCCGCCTCCCACACTGGACCCGGCACGGAACAAGCGCCTCGCTGAACTCAACACGGCCTTTGCCGATGTCACTACCAGGCGGAACCACCATTACGTTGACACGTTCTCCCCCTTGCTCAATCATGAGCAGTGGAGGACGGACCTCGCAGCCAATGGGGGAACACCGGGCCAGGCCGGCTACGGATTGATTGCGTGGCTGGTCCTGCACCGCGGCTGGTTCCAATGGCTTAATATCGCCCAACCGGAGTAGCCATGACGCGGAACATGCAGGTTTCTGTCAGAGCAACAGTCGCAGCGGCCGTCGTCGCCGCCGTAGCAGCCACAGTTTCCTGCAGTTCCGGTCCTCCCGCTCCCGCAACGTCCTCCACGGCGCCCGCATCGTCCACACCGCCGTCCGCCGCCACATCTGCCGCAGCATTACTGCCCTTCGACGCGGGAACGTTGCGTGCCGAATTCGAACGCACGGCCAAAGAACTCCTGGTCCCCGGTGCAGTGGTGCTGCTGCAGACTCCCGAGGGATCGCTGACGGCGTCCTACGGCACGGGGACCCGCGGCGCTGACCGTCCAGTTTCTGCCCAGGACCACATCCGGGTAGGTTCCGTCACCAAGACCTGGACCACCACAGTCATTCTGCAACTCGTACAGGACGGCAAGCTTTCTCTGGGCGACCCTGTGTCGAAGTACCGCCCCGACGTCCCCAACGGCGAGTCGATCACCCTCGAACAGATGCTGACCATGCGCAGCGGCCTGTTCAACTACACAGAGACCCTTGAACTCAACACGGCGATGGACCAGGATCCACAAAGAGTCTGGCAGCCGGAAGAGCTCCTTGCCCTGGCATTCGCCCATCCGCCGTATTTCGGGCCGGGCCAAGGCTTTCATTACTCCAACACGAACACGGTTCTTCTGGGCCTGATCGCCGAGAAATTGGAAGGAAAGCCGCTCGGAACCCTGTTCAAGGAGCGGATTTTCGAACCGCTCGGGCTAAAGGGTACGGTCTTTCCCGAGATTTCTTCCAATGCGATTCCGGAGCCCCATTCCCAAGGCTATTTCTACGGCGACAACGTCCTGACCATGACCAATCCGGCCCTTCCCGAGGACATGCAGAAGGAGGCCACGGCCGGCGCTCTGGCGCCGAACGATGTCACCGACGTCAATCCGTCGTGGGCTTGGGCCGCGGGGTCGGGCATATCCACGGCTGAGGACCTCAAGATTTTGGGCGAAGCCCTGGTCAACGGCAAGCTCCTCAAACCGGAACTCCAGCAAAAACGGCTTGAGAGCGTCACCCCCACCAATCCCGACAATACCGGTGGCGCATCCTATGGTTTGGGAATCGCAAAGTTCGGTAACTTGTATGGGCACACCGGCGAGTTGCCGGGCTTCAACACCTTTATGGGTCATGACCCCGCCAATTCAGTCTCGTTGGTGGTGTGGACCAACCTGGCGCCCGCTGCCGACGGGCGGGACCCCGCGACCACCATTGCCCGCACGCTGATTGGCAAGTTGTACCGCCCGGCTGCTTGATTGTCCCCAGGCCCTTGCCCCCCAAGGGACTCGCGATATATCGTGAATTGAACAACGCGATATATCGCAACCTGGAGGAATCATGTCTGAGGAACTATGGACCGTGACGGGTCCGCAAACCATCGATGTGGACGACGTCCGCTCCCTCAAGCTGGGAATCGTGAAGGGCCGCTTTGACGTCATGACCCATGACGAACCATACGTCCGCATCGAAATCAGCGAGATCACGGGCGACCCCCTGACGGTGACACTGGTGGACGGACGCTTGGAGGTCCGTCATCAGCTGCAAGGGCCGCAGGGTTGGTTCCGGAACCTGATGGGGACCGTCAATAACACCAGCACCAACTCGGTGGTAGTGGGGATCGCCCTTCCGCCCGGCGTCGACGTCGAAGCTGGAACGGTGAGCGGCGACGGCATGGTCTCCGGGATCAGTGGACGGACGCGCCTGAACACCGTCTCCGGTTCCGTCATGGCCGACGGCACCAGCGGCGAACTGCACGTGAACACCGTCAGCGGGGAGGTCATCGCCAGGAACCACGACGGCGTCCTGACCGCCAAGAGCGTGTCAGGCGAAGTTACCGCTTCGGGAAAGTTCAAGAACGTCCGGGCCAGCACCATTAGTGGCGACCTCAGTTTCGATCTTCAGGACTATACCAACGACTTCGGCGCCAATTCCGTTTCCGGTGACCTGACCATCCGGCTGCCCCATGATGTCGGTCTGGACATCGTGGCAAAATCCGCCAGCGGGACCGTGGTCATCGACGATCAGTTGTACGCCCAGCCCGGCAGCAACGTGCACACGATCGTCGGCCCGGACGAACGGCTCATGCTGGTGCGCACCAATACAGTCTCCGGCAAGACGTACATCATGCACGGGTCGGCGCCGGCCACGGATAATAACCACCACTTCCCCGGCGAAGCGGGCCTCTGATGCCGCCGGTCTTCGCCCACGGAGCGTTGCGCCTCTATCTTCTGGCGTTGCTCGAAACGGGTCCTAAACACGGATATGAACTGATCAAGGCACTGGGTGACCGCTTCGGCGGCACATATTCCCCCAGCGCGGGAACCATCTATCCACGGCTGGGGAAGCTGGAAGAAGAGGGCCTCGTCGCAACTGAGACTGAGGGTCGCCGTACCAAATACTTCATCACTGATGCGGGCCGCGCCGAGCTTGATGGGCGGCGCGAGGAATTGGCGGACGTGGAAGACACCATCTCGGCCTCGGTCAGGAGGCTCGCGGACAACCTGCGGGACGACATCCGGACCAACATGCGTGGACTGCGGGCGGACCTGGCGGCTACCGCGGAAGCGGCGCGCACCAGCGCGACCTCTGCGACTTTCCGAAGCCGTACCGCGGGCTATACACCCGATGGCCAGCGCATGCTGAAGGAGGCCGAGTTGATGGTCCAGGCATTCAGGGACGATATCCGCATCGAGTTGCGCCAACACGGCGCCTCGCACCCGTTGACGCCAGTGGCACTTGAAACCGTGCGCACAGTGTTGGACCAAGCCCGTATTTCGATCCGGAATTCGTTGGGGAAATGACCTCCTTCCGAACCGGGCCACTGCAACACCAGGCCCGGTTCGCGACGCGGCACCCGGATGTGCGAAACTGGAGGGCAGCTCTATTGAGTATCAATCATTGAAGGAGGCCAGCTATGAGCAAGCGTGCACGTAAGCGTCGTGACCGTAAGCGCGGCGGCGCGAACCACGGCAAGCGTCCCAACACCTAAGCCAGCGGCTTAGTGTCACAGGCTTAAGAGCGAGGGCCCCGGAAACCATGCGGTTTCCGGGGCCCTTGGCGTTGTGGCCGGCTCTGATCAGGCCTCTACCGGCTTGATGGAGTGGATCCTGTCAAGAATCGAGTTCTTCAGGTTTTCCGGTGCCGATTCCGTACACGAGCGCTTGACCATGGTGCGGATAAGGCACTCAAGGTCATACTGCTCAGAGCATTCCTCACAGGTGTCCAAATGCTGCTTGATCTCAGTGAGGTCCTCGCGGGTCAAAGCGCCGTCGAGGTACTCGTAGATCCGCTGCATTCGCGTATCGTCGCAATCGCCCAATCCCTGGCAGTCGCTCATTTCTCTTTCTCCTGATTGTTGCTTCCGGCCGCGGCCTGATCTTCGGTATGGGCCCTGAAGCCCCGTTCGGTGGCGTAGTCCGCCAGCATGTCCCTCAGCATCTTCCTGCCTCGGTGCAACCGTGACATGACCGTGCCGATCGGGGTGTTCATGATTTCTGAGATTTGCTTGTAGGCATAGCCTTCGACGTCTGCAAAGTAGACGGCCAGACGGAATTCTTCCGGGATCGACTGCAGCGCGTTCTTGACATCGGAGTCCGGCAAGTGATCCAGTGCCTCAGTTTCGGCGGACCTCAGGCCTGCCGACGTGTGCGATTCTGCCTTGGCCAACTGCCAATCCTCGATCGTGTCCGAGTTGGACTGCAAAGGCTCCCGCTGACGCTTACGGTAAAGGTTGATATAGGTGTTGGTCAGGATGCGGTAAAGCCACGCCTTAAGGTTTGTTCCCGGCTTGTACTGGTGGAAAGCCGAGAATGCCTTGGTGTAGGCCTCCTGAACCAGGTCCTCGGCATCCGAGGGGTTGCGGGCCATCCTCATGGCCGCCGAATACAACTGGTCCACGTACTGCATGGCGTCGCGTTCGAAGCGCTCCCGCCGCTGTTCGGTAGTCTCCGTGGCAAGGTCGACGTCGGTCGCGGCCACTGCGTCGTCATTCGCGCCGGCTGCCTGGTCCGTGGCCGCTGCGGCCGGTTCCGTGGTGCTCATCGTTGCCAAGTCTACTGTCAGCTGCCGGGATTCCGGCTGCATGCCGTACCCGGGCTCCGGTAGAACCACCCGGTCCTTAACCAAAGTCAAAAAACCAACTCCGTTCACCAAGGCGGCAACACCTGCCGCAGTCCGGTCTCCACCGCACCACTAGTTCACAACGGCCGCCGCTGGGTAAATATTCCGCAAAGGTGCAAGACTAGAGCAGACTGCACCCCTTGAACACAACACTCATTGACATCGTGTGGCAAGCCACCCAGGAGGCAAGACATGTCTGTTATCCGTTTTCTCGCCCGTCCCATGCTCGCGTCCAGCTTCGTCGTCGCAGGTCTGGACAAGCTCAGGAACGCGGACGACACCGCCAAGCAGCTCTCCCCCGTCCTACGACGCGCCTCCGAATCCCTCCCTTTCAAGGCCGATGAGAAGACCCTCGCGCGCCTCATCGGTGGAGCACAGCTGGGCGCCGGAGCATTGCTTGGACTGGGAAAGCTTTCCCGTTTCGCCGCCACTGTGCTGGCTGTGACGTCGGCTTTGAACTCCTACGTCGAATGGCGTTCGGCCGATATCAGCACCAAGGAGGGCCGGAGCGCCCGTAAGGCACAGCTGTTGAAGAACATTTCCCTGACGGGCGGAGTCCTTCTTGCCTCTGTTGATACCGACGGACGTCCGAGCATCGCCTGGCGCGCAGAGCACTTGGCTGCCGATGCCAAAAAGGTGACGGGCAAGCAGATCAAGCGGGCAGACAAAGCAGTACGCAAGGCCGTAGACAACGCAGTTGGAGCATAAGGAAGCATGACAGGTACCACCGCCGCAAACACAGGATCGACCGAAGCCGCCGCGCTGCCACTCTGGCCGGCCCCGTACGCCAAGGGGCCAGTGGACGCCACGGTGACGGTGCCTGGTTCAAAGTCGCTGACCAACCGGTTCCTGGTGTTGGCGGCTTTGGCGGATGGCCCCTCGAGGTTACGCGCTCCCCTGCATTCCCGTGACTCCGCACTCATGATCCAGGCCCTGCGGCACTTGGGCGCCACCGTCACGGAGGTCCCCGGTGACGGCGACTACGGTCCGGACCTTGAGATAACGCCCATGGATCCTGCAGCCTCGGGCTCGGAAACTGCCATCGACTGCGGCCTGGCTGGAACCGTCATGCGTTTCGTGCCTCCCCTCGCGGCATTGCGCAACGGGCCCACCGTCTTCGATGGAGATCCACATGCCCGCAACCGGCCCATGGGAACCATCATCGAGGCGTTGATCGCCCTCGGCGTTCCCGTGGCAGCGGAAGGCGGCAGGACGCCGTCGGCCCTTCCGTTCACAGTGGAAGGCACCGGCGAGGTCCGCGGCGGCCACTTGGTGATCGACGCCAGCGCCTCGTCCCAGTTCGTCTCCGCCTTGCTGCTGGTGGGCGCACGGTTTACCGAGGGGCTTCACTTGGAGCACGTCGGAAAGCCGGTACCCAGCCTCGACCACATCACCATGACCGTGGAGGTCCTGCGAAGTGTCGGAGTCTCCGTGGACGACTCCGTGCCCAACCATTGGCGGGTCTCCCCCGGCTCCATCAAGGCCTTTGACCAACGGATCGAACAGGATCTTTCAAATGCGGGGCCGTTCCTGGCCGCAGCGTTGGCCACGCAGGGAACCGTCCGCATCCCCAACTGGCCGGCCAGCACCACCCAGGTCGGCGATATGTGGAGGACGATCCTCGCCACTATGGGGGCCGAGGTCACCTTGGCGGACGGGACCCTTAGCGTGACCGGCGGGCCGGCGATCCTCGGAGCCGACTTCGACGAAACCAGCGAACTCGCTCCCACTGTTGCGGCCTTGTGCGCTCTTGCCGCAAGCCCCTCGCGGCTGACGGGCATTGCCCATCTCCGTGGTCACGAAACGGACCGGCTTGCTGCGCTTGTCGCTGAGATCAACGCCCTGGGTGGAGACTCCGAAGAAACCGCCGATGGCTTGATTATCCGCCCCGCGGCCTTGCACGGCGGTGTGGTGCACAGCTACGCCGACCACCGCATGGCCACTGCGGGTGCCATCCTCGGACTCGCGATCGAAGGCGTCCACGTGGAAGATATCGCCACGACGTCAAAGACCATGCCGGAGTTCCCTGAAATCTGGGCAAGTATGCTCGAATCCGCCGGCACGGACGAGGCCAGCAACTGACCATGGGCCGCGATGCACGCTCCTGGGACGAATCCGACGTCCGGATCCGCCCCAACAAAAAAGGATCAAGGCCCCGGACCAAGGACCGGCCAAGCCATGATGACGCCGTTATTGGCCGGATCATCACCGTGGACCGCGGGCGCTACAGGGCCATTGTGGACGAAGATTCCGCGGATGAACGCGTCATTATCGCCGCCCGCGCCCGTGAACTGCGGCGGAACCCCGTGGTCCCCGGCGATTTCGTCGCCTTGGTAGGTGATGTCTCCGGCGCCCCGGACACGCTTGCAAGGCTGGTCCGTGTTGAAGAACGCCGCACCCTGCTGCGTCGCAGCGCCGACGACACTGACCCCATCGAACGGGTGGTTGTGGCCAACGCCGATCAGCTGGTGGTGGTTGTTGCTGCCGCCAACCCCGAACCGCGCACCGGGTTCATCGACCGCGCCTTGGTGGCAGCGTACGACGCCGGCATAGAGCCGCTGCTGCTCATCACCAAAGCGGACGTCAAGGATCCGGCGGAATTGCTCGCCAACTACCTCAGCCTGGACTTCCCCGTGATCATCAGCCGCACAGCGGACACTGAAGCCAGCGGTATTGACGCGCGTTCGGATGACGGATTATCAGCACGTTTGGACAGGGACGCCGTGGCCCAGCTGCGCTCCCACCTCGGCGGCAAGGTGACCGTCATGCTCGGCCACTCAGGCGTCGGCAAATCCACCATGGTCAATGCTTTGACGGGGGCGGAACGAGCCACGGGCGGCGTCAATGCCGTGACGGGCCGTGGACGGCATACCTCGTCGTCTGCCTTGGCCCTGAAACTTGCCGATGCCCCGTCCGGCAGCTGGATCATCGACACCCCCGGCATCCGCTCCTTTGGTCTTGCGCACGTGGATCCGGACCGG
Source organism: Paenarthrobacter sp. A20 (assembly GCF_024168825.1). Lineage (NCBI taxonomy): Bacteria > Bacillati > Actinomycetota > Actinomycetes > Micrococcales > Micrococcaceae > Paenarthrobacter > Paenarthrobacter sp. A20. Next base: position 4,213,721 of record NZ_JALJWH010000001.1, read on the forward strand.
ATCCTGCATTCGTTCCCTGACCTTGAGCCCGGCACGGAAGCCTGCGAGCGTGGCTGCAAGCATGACGCCACAGCCATCAATTGCGGCCTGGATCCCTGGGTGAACGAAGGCCATGCAGGGCCCTCCGGTGTGGCCCGGCTGGCTTCCTTGCGCCGCCTGCTGGGTGCGGACCCCCGGCTTGAAGCCAAAGAGGCCAAGGAACTGGGCACCGTCAACTGATCCTTACGGCGCCACGTCCCCACCGCAGCTGATGATTCAGGATAGTTTGGTGGCATGACCCATCCCGTTTCCACCTACAACGATGACCTGCGCCTTGCCCACGTCCTCGCTGATTCAGTCGACGCCCAGACCATGGACCGCTTCAAGGCACTGGACCTGCAGATCGAAACCAAGCCAGACCTCACACCAGTCACCGATGCCGACAAGGCCGCTGAGGAAGCAATCAGGGGTCAGCTGTCCCGCTCCCGGCCGAGGGACGCCGTCCTGGGCGAGGAGTTTGGCAGCAGCGGCCATGGCTCACGGCGTTGGATCATAGATCCCATTGACGGGACCAAGAACTTCGTCCGCGGCGTGCCGGTCTGGGCAACGTTGATCGCCCTCGTTGACGAGGGAGAACCTGTTGTCGGCGTCGTCAGCGCACCGGCATTGGGCAAGCGCTGGTGGGCGGCCAAGGACATGGGCGCCTACATGGGCCGCTCCCTCGCGTCCGCTACGCGCCTGAAGGTCTCGAACGTTTCCCGGTTGGCCGACGCTTCGATGTCGTATTCAAGCCTGTCCGGGTGGAAGCAGCGAGGAAACCTCGACGAGTTCATGGGGCTCACCGAAGACATCTGGCGAACCCGAGCCTACGGTGACTTCTGGTCCTACTGTCTGGTGGCCGAAGGCGCCGTGGACATCGCCTGCGAGCCGGAGTTGAACCTCTACGACATGGCAGCACTCGTCCCGATCGTTACCGAGGCCGGTGGCCGTTTTACTTCCTTGGAAGGCGAAGACGGCCCCTTCGGCGGCAACGCCCTGGCCACCAACTCGATCCTGCACTCCGAGGTCCTCAAACGGCTCAACCCGGGGCTGGACGACCTCCTCTAAGGCACAGTTGCGGACGGTCGCGGCCGCGCGCGTTTTCCGAATTTTCGACGGCGGATTCCCCCCTTTGGGGGTGTCCGCCGTTTTTTCTTCGCCGGATCACCTCATTCGGCCACCGACGTAACAAAGCGCTTAACAATGCGAATCAGCTTTGGAGCGGTCCCGGGCAGTGCCCTAACCTTGTTACAGGTCACGAGTGCCAGCGCTAAACCCCGGTTTGCTGGCCGGCAACCCTCCATTCGCGGTGGGGTGCCCCGGGTGACGACCCGGCCGGTCCGGAACGGATGCGGCAAGCGCGGATCCCCCTATGGGGGTCCCTCTTGAGTGAGGTCCCATGAGCACTGTCACGTTCGACTCAAACATCATTCCTTCTCTTGCCGAAGAAACCCCGGCGCAGGCTGCCGCCGCTTCAAGGCCGCTCTCCGCAGTCACGGGTGCAGAGTTACAGGCTCCGCTGATCCAGGGCGGGCATGTTCGGTACGCCAACCTCGATTACGGAGCATCGGCGCCTGCCCTGACCATCGTTTCTGCATACCTCAACGAAGTCCTGCCGTACTATGCGAGCGTTCACCGCGGTGCGGGTTATGCGTCCCAGATCAGCACGTCAGTCTACGAAAATTCGCGGAACATCGTCCGTGAATTCGTCGGAGGACGCCCCGACGACTCCGTGATCTTCACCCGTAATACCACCGACTCCTTGAATCTTCTCGCGGGATGCCTCCCGCAGGTTGACAGCCTACCGACGGGCGAAGTCCTGTATCTGGACATCGAACACCACGCCAACCTCCTTCCATGGCAGGGTGTCCCGCACCGCAGCGTCGTCGCAGCGTCTACCTTGACAGCAACACTGGACAGGCTCCGCACGGAGTTGGCCCAGGGCGGAGTAAGCCTGCTTGCCGTGACAGGTGCCTCGAACGTCACCGGCGAAATCCTTCCCATCGCGCAACTAGCTTCCCTGGCCCACGAATACGGCGCCCGTATCGTGGTGGACGCGGCCCAGCTCGCACCGCACCGCCGGATCAACATCACCGAGGCGGACGTCGACTACATCGTCTTCTCCGGACACAAGCTGTACGCACCGTTCGGCGCTGGTGTCGTGGTTGGTCGCCCGGATTGGCTCGACGCCGGAACGCCGCACCTGGCCGGCGGCGGGGCCGTCCGTGAAGCCCGCCTGGACTCCGTCAGCTGGGCAACCGGTCCCGCCCGCCACGAGGGTGGCTCGCCCAACGTCCTGGGTGCGGCAACCCTCGCCCGCGCCACCCAGGTCCTCGCCGGACTGGACCAAGAGGCGTGGCACGCCCATGAAGCAGCCATCCGCTCCTACCTGGTGGACGGCCTGGAGGCCATCGATGGCGTGACGGTCCACCGGATCTTCAGCGACTCCGAAGACACCATTGGCGTCGTCAATTTCTCCGTGGAAGGATTCGACGCCGGGTTGGTCGCCGCGTATCTGGCGGCGGAGCACGGCGTTGGTCTCCGGGACGGACGCTTCTGCGCCCACCCCCTGCTCAAGCGGCTCGGCCTGCCCTCAGGCTCCTTGCGTGCCAGCTTTGGCGTCGGCTCCCGGTTGGAGGACGCCACGAGGCTGCTGGCAGGCATCGATGAACTCAAGCGCAACGGGCTGGGTTGGGACTACGTGGTGGACGAGGGCCGCTGGGTACCTGCCAATGACCACCGAACCTACCCGGAATGGGCTCCCAACACACCCGGCACTGCCGGCGCTGCTCCCTGCACCGTGGACTAGAACCCCACCGTGGACCAGGGACGCGGCTAACCCCGAGATCCAAGCTCTCCCGCTGCTGCGGTAAATTCGTAGGGTATATTTTTGGCGACCCTGTGAAGGAGTCCTTGCGTGGCATTGCGTTCTCCGGCTCCATCAAACGGACAGCCCGGCATTCCCGGACCGGCTGGACCGCGTGGTCCGAAACTCCATGCCACACGTCGGCAAGAACTCGGCCAGAGCTTTCAAGACGGCGGTGAGCACTATGATCGCGTGCGGCCCGGTTACCCAGCAGATTCCCTGACGTGGCTCCTTCCCGATAGAGCAGAGACAGCTGCGGACATTGGAGCAGGTACCGGAAAGTTCACTGCCCTCCTCCTCGAACGCGGACTTGAGGTGGCCGCCGTCGATCCTTCCACTGACATGTTGGAACAACTGCGGAAGAACTATCCTCAGGTCAGCGCAGTGGAGGGTACGGCCGAGGCAACTGGGCTGGCGGACTCAGCATTCGACGTCGTCAGCGTTGCCCAGGCCTGGCACTGGTGCGACCCCCTCCCCGCCAGCACCGAAATCTCCCGGATCCTGCGCCCACAGGGAATCCTGGGACTGATCTGGAACCAGTTGGATACGTCGGTTCCGTGGGTCCACAGGCTTTCGCGCATCATGCACGCCGGAGATGTCCACAAACCTGGCTTCCGGCCTGCCATCGGTCCGGAGTTCGCCGGGTTGCAGAGCCACCTCACGGCGTGGGCGGACCCCACCACGCCCGAGGAGATCATGGAACTGACGAAGTCGCGCAGCTACTACCTCCGGGCCAACGAAGCAACGCGGGCGAAAGTCATGGGAAACCTCGAGTGGTATCTGTACGACCACCTTGCGCACGCGCCAGGGGGGACCGTCCAGTTGCCCTACGTGACGCAAACCTGGCGGGCGGTCAAGGTTCACCCCGCCCCGCCACGGTAGGCTTGGGTTGTGAAGACCAGTACGCCCTCCTCCTCGATCGAGGACTACGTCAAGGTCATCTACTCCTACACGGAGTGGCAAGACAAGCCGATTACGTCCTCCCAGCTTGCCCAGCGCCTGGGTGTGGCCAACTCGTCAGTGTCTGAGATGGTCCGCAAGCTCAAGGACCAAGGCTTGGTGGACCACCAGCCCTACAGCGCCATCAGGTTGACTCCCGAAGGCATGCGCCTTGCCCTCTCCATGGTCCGACGACACCGCCTTATTGAGACGTACTTGGTGGAAGAACTCGGGTACAGCTGGGACGAGGTCCACGATGAAGCCGAGATGCTGGAGCACGCGGTGTCAGACACCTTCATCGAGCGGATGTCTGCCAAACTTGGCCATCCCACCAGGGACCCGCACGGGGACCCCATTCCTTCGGCAGATGGCTCCGTTGAATTGCCGCACGCCTACCGCATGATCGAACTGGACCAGGGCCACTCCGGCCGTATCACCCGGATCAGCGATGAAAACCCCGATCTCCTCAGGTACCTGGCAGCCGAAGAAATTTCCTTGGACGCTCCGGTTGAAGTCGTCGGACGCAAACCGTTCGGTGGTGCACTCGTAGTCAGGATCGGAACCGGAGCCCAATGCCGCGAGTTCGATCTCGCCGATGAAGTAGCGTCTGCCCTTTGGGTTCAGAGCGCTGAAGTCCATGAAGGTTGCGTCCTGCCCGCCCTGTGACCGGAGCCCCGCATGAGGTCAGTTGGGCAGCCCGACCGCCCCGCCGTCGTCGGACGCTGCATCCGGTTCGCTGCCAGCGGCCGGCGCCGCCTCCTTTGGAGGGTTCCGGATTCCGACGGCGGATGCCACTGCCCCCAGCACGAACAGTCCCGCCGTTACCACCAGTGCGTTGAAAAGCCCTTGCCGGGTAAAGACCGGGCCCACGATCAGCCCTGCAAAGGCAATGGTGATCAACCCGGCGATGCGCGCCACTGCGTTGTTCACCGCAGACCCGATCCCGGCTTCGTCGGTTGGGACAGCACCAAGAATGGCGGCCGTGAGAGGCGCCACGAGAGTGGCCAAACCCAAGCCGAAGACGATCTGTCCCGGGAGCACCTGGGTCCAATAGTTCAGTGGCTCCTGAACTGAGAGTGACAGCAGGAAGCCCACCGCGCACAGCAGCGGACCCACGGTCATGAACCAGCGGGGGCCGTATTTTCCGGCCAGGCCGCCAAAATACGATGCACTGAGCATGAGGATGACGGTACCCGGGAGCAGGGCGATGCCCGCCATCGTGGCTGCCATGCCGCCAACTTGCTGCAGATAGATTCCCAGTACGAAGAATCCGAGGGAAATTCCACCGTAAATGGCAAGGGTGGCAAGGTTCCCCCAAGCAAAATTGCGGATGGCGAAAAGCCTGAGGGGCAGCATGGGCTCCGCCGTCCGGGCCTCATGGACCAGGAAGAGCGCCATGGCCACAATGCCCACCGCCAGGGGCACCCACACCTGGATGCTTCCCCAGCCCATGCGGCCTTGCTCGATGAAGGCATATACGGGGCCGCCGAGGCCCACCATGGCCAGAAATGCCCCGAGGTAGTCAATGCGCTTGCTCTTGTCCCTCGCTGCGTCGGACGCCCGGAGGCCGGCCAGCATCGGCCAGATGGCGACAGCCGGAACGACGTTGATGAAGAAGATGACACGCCAGGAGAGAAGGTCCACGGCCATCCCGCCGATCAGGGGCCCGACGATGGCTGCAGCACTGGTCCAACCGGACCACTGGCCGATGGCCTTGGATTGCGCAGGTCCGGAGAAGGACGTGATGATCATGGCGAGCGAACTCGGAACCAACAAGGCACCGGCAATTCCCTGAAGCGCCCTCGACACCACCAGAACTTCGCCGGTCCAGGCCAGCCCGCACAACACCGATGTCGCTGCGAAGCCCGCGAGGCCCCATTCGAGGATCCGTGCCCTGCCGAAATGGTCGGACAGCGAACCGGCCACCAGTATCAGTGCACCCAACGTCAGCAGATACGCATCCACCACCCACTGCTGGATGACCAAGCCTCCACCCAGCTCGCGCCCTATGGCGGGGAGTGCGAGATTCACCACAAATCCATCAAGTATGGCGATGAACGAAGCCACAATTGCCACCACCAGCACGCGCCTTTGGAGCGGAGTACTGGGTAGCAGGGCCGCTGCGTCAGTCATGAGCACAGCCTACGCCCGGGAAGTCCCGTATCGTTGAATGGTGATTAGCAGACGTGATGCCGCATTGGCCCTTGATATTTCGATGGAAATGGCCCAACGCCACGGTATTCCGTCCCGGCTTTCAGAGGCCGAACTCCGCGAAATGCAGGACAACCCCCCGGCGTGGCTGGTTCAGTCGCGTGCCAACCGAACCGGCAAACGACCAGTCTGGGTCCATCTGACCTGTGCCGTGTGTGGCTACTCCGAGGCCGTCCGCCCCAAGAAATGGTGGCCTGACTTTTCATTCGTCTACTGCGGCACCCATCGGAACAGCGACCTTCCCAAGCTCTTCCTGGGTGAAGTGCGCAGCGAATACGAAGGTGTGGGCAGCCGCTTCGTCGGCGTCGTCGACGTTCCGGAGAACCAGGCCTAGCCAGGCTTCATTGCTGTTGGCTCATTTCTGAGGGCACTGCGATGATCTGCAGGGCCTTTCCTTCCCTGAGCACTGTCAGCGGAAAGGGTTCGCCGATGGCTTCCTCGAACAATAGCTTCTGAAGGCTCTCGGCGCTCGACACTGCCCGCCCCTGGGCGCGCAACACCAAGTCCCCTGCTCGGAGTCCGGACCACTCCGCTGGGGAGTTGGGAATCACCTCCACCACCCGCAGGCCCTCTTTCTGCCCCGTCCTCACTACGGCACTGGCATCAAGCGGAATCGGAGTGCTCACCAAACCCAGGTAGGCGCGTCGAACACGGCCGTCCCGCAGGAGGGAGGCGACGATGCGCTGGGTTGTCGTGTTGATCGGTACTGCCAGCCCGAGGCCCAGCCCCGCCACAGCGGTGTTGATGCCGACGATACGCCCCTTGGTGTCGGCCAAAGCACCACCGGAGTTCCCGGGATTCAGGGCGGCGTCCGTTTGTATGACATCCTCAATGACACGCCTGTGTTCCCCCGCACGGACAGGGACGGACCGTCCAAGACCGCTGACCACACCCGCGGTCACCGAACCGGCCAAGCCCAAGGGATTGCCCACGGCGATGACCAACTGCCCAACCCGCAGCGTGTCGGCATTGCCCAACAACGCTGGCGGTGGAGTGGACTTCACGCCCCGGACCACGGCGAGGTCTGACAACGGATCTGCCCCAACCAGCTCCACATCGGTGTGCTTGCCATCGGCGAACACGGCCCGCCCGGACCGGATTCCTGCCACTACGTGGGCGTTCGTGAGCATGTACCCATCGCCGGTGAAGACAACGGCCGAGCCGCTGCCCATGCGGATTTGTCCCCGTCGTCCGGTGCTGGTCATCTCGATGGCGGCAACATGCGGCGTCACTGACTCGGCCACGCGAATCACGATCCTCGAGTAGGCATCCAGTGCCTGCCCGTCATCAGGGTCGTCCAGTTCGAACTCCGGCTCAGTACTCATCACAAGCCTCCTGCCACCGCTCCACCGTGTTTCGGCGCCTATCCTGTTCAACCGCTGAGCCGGTTCCGGTAGTCCTGGGGTCGGTACGCCCTGGGTGAACGCCTAAGCGCCCCTGGCATTCATCAAGCACCCGGGCAAAAGAAAACCCCCGGATCACGAGGATCCGAGGGCTTTCCGGGGTGGAGATGGGGGGAATTGAACCCCCGTCCGATGTCGTTTTGTCAGGGCTTCTCCGGGCGCAGTTCGCGTCGGATTTTCTCGGCCCCAGCCATCCTGCGAACAGGTGGCTGATCCGGGCCCAGTCATCTAAGAGTCCCGTTTACCTCAATGACGAAGGCAAACAGCAGTGGCTATCTAAATGACGCCAGGAACCGGGGCGATAGCAACCCCGGGCTGACGGACTGTCTTACTGCTTAGGCAGCGAGAGCGAAGTCAGTGCGCTTAGATTCGGCACTTATTGGTTTGCAGACAGCGTTTACGAGATAATTCTGCATCCTCGGCCCGCTTCACCTGTCGCGACTAACATCGTCGAAACCGATCATCCCCGTATTTTGTTACCAAACCCGACCGGCACATCGATCATGTCGAGTTCCCGTCGGACTACCCATCATAACGCATTCATCCGTTGGAACATTCCCCGGACGCGATTGGCGTGGCGCCTACCGGCGGTTGCGTTCCCGCAGCTCACGCAGTGATTCACGCTTGTCCTGTTGCTCACGCAACGTTTGGCGCTTGTCGTAGTCCTTCTTACCCCGGGCGATGGCGATTTCCACCTTGGCCCTGCCGTCAAGGAAGTACAGCTGCAGCGGCACCACAGTGAATCCGGACTCGCGGATCTTTTGCGAGATCTTGTCCAGCTCTTCGCGGTGCAGCAAAAGCTTACGACGCCGGCGTGCTGCATGGTTGGTCCAGCTCCCTTGGTGATACTCAGGGATGTGGATACCCTCCATCCACAACTCGTCGTTGTAGAAGGTGCAGAAGCCGTCCACCATGGAGGCGTGGCCCTCACGGAGGGACTTCACTTCTGTCCCCATGAGCGCGATGCCAGCCTCATAGGTGTCCAGGACATGGTAGTTATGCCGGGCCTTCCGATTGGTGGCCACTACCTTACGGCCACTTTCCTTGGGCACGGTAGAACTCCTTGTTAGTTGCGGATTTCAACTAGTGTACGCCAGCACGACGAGGCCCCCGCGCTGGCCCCACGCTAGAGAAGGTTCATGGGATCCACTGCGGAGCCGTTCAGCCACGTTTCGAAGTGCGCGTGGCAGCCGGTCGAGTTACCGGTGCTTCCCGAGTATGCGATGAGCTGGCCTGCAGAGACCCGCTGGCCATTCGCCACCACGATGCTGCTGTTGTGGTAGTAAATCGTGGTCAGTGAGTTCCCTTGGACAACACCGTGAGACAGCTTTACTCGCCAGCCACCTCCGTCGGCCGAGTTCCAGCCTGAGTTGAAGACTTCGCCTGCAGCTGCCGCATAGACGGGTGTGCCGCATGCCGCACCGAAGTCGATGCCGGTGTGCATGTAGCCACCAGTACCGTAGAAGTCGATGGTGCCCGGCGGGGTTGCGCGCCAGCCGAATCCAGAGGTGATAGGCACATAGCTTGCGAACGGGTGACGCAATCCAAAGGCAGAGGGCGAACCCGCAGCCGGAGGAACATAGGGCTGCTCCGGAGGCGCAGGCCGCCCCTGTGCTGCCGCTGCGGCCGCAGCGGCAGCAGCAGCTTCTTCGGCAAGACGCCGTTGCTCTGCTTCCCAGGCTTCCCTGAGTTTCCTGTCCCGTTCCACGATCTCGGCAGCAACGGTGTCCTGTTCGGCCTTCACCCTGGCAAGGTTCGCTTCAATGCCGGGCTTGGCCGCCTGAAGTTGCCCGTTGAGGCGGGTGGTGTCTTCGATCAGCTTGTCGACTTCGGCTTTCTTGCTCGCAGCCTCGTCCCTTGCCGATTTTTCGCGTTCCAGCGCAGCATCCGCTTTCGCCTTGAGGTCCTGGATCTCCTCTTCGACAGCTACCAGCCTCGCCTGCGAGTTCACGTTGGTGGCGTTCTGCTGGGTCAGCTTGGTCATCGCTGCGTTCTGGCTCCGCATGGCCTGGTCTGCCAAATCCATGGATTCCGTCAGGTTGCCGGACTCGCTGGACCCGAACAGAAGGGCAATATTGGTCGGGACGCCACCGGATTTATAAGCCTGTGACGCGATCTGGCCGATCAGCTTCTTGGTGTCGGTGATTTTCTGCTTATCACTTTCCAGCTGCTCGGTGATCTTGGCCTTGTTCTGCTGGGCAAGTTCAACCCTCGCCGCCAATGCCTCGACTTCCTTGACCGCACTGGCCACCCTGCCTTGGGCCTCAAGCAGGGCCTGCTGCGCCCCTGGAAGGCGGCCTTGGTAGATCACGAGGTCGCCGGCGGCCTTGGCGATGTTGGCGTCCACAAATTCGAGGGACGCCTGGACGCGGGCAGCTTCTGCTTCGAGTGCAGCCTGTTGGTCTTCAAGGTTGTCGGCCTGCGCCGCGGGAGCGCCCGACAAGAGACTGACAGCCAGACCCACAGCAAGGACTGCACCTAAAATCCGAGCATTGCCCGACGCAAGGCGCCGACGCAGGGATGTCGGGTCCAACGTGGTCATCAGGAGTCCTTTTCCGTCGTGATCATGATTGTCAATCGAGTCAGAGTTTTCATTGCGCTAGACCTTCAGGTAACGCCGGAGCGTCAAAAGCGAGGATATCCCGGCAAGGCCAGCGCCAAGGGCGATCAGCACCGGTGCAATCACCAGCACTTGGGTGGAGGAAATGAACGGTGTGTTGAGGAACTGCGTGGACAAGTCGCCGTTGAGCCAGAAGTGCGCCATCAGCCATAGCGTGACCGAAGCCAACACCGCCCCCACAACAGCTGCGATGACACCTTCCAGGATGAAGGGCAGTTGGATAACCGTCTTGGAGGCGCCCACCAACCGCATGATTCCGGTTTCCCGCCGTCGGCTGAAGGCCGAGAGACGGATGGTGGTGGTGATGAGCAATACCGCGCAGAAGATCATCACCACGGCCACACCCATCGCCGCAACGGACGCCCCGTTCATCCAGGAGAAGATGCGTTCCAGAACCTGCCTCTGGTCGCTGACCGTCTCGACTCCCGGCTGGGAAGAGAACGTCTCGCTGATGATCTGGTATTTCTCAGGGTTCTTCATGTTGATCCGGAAGGATGCCGGCAGTTGGTCCTCAGAGACCGAATCCACAATCGGTGAATTGGAGAACTGTTCCTTGAAGTGGGTGTATGCCTCGGCCTGGGATTCGAACTGGAAATCGTTGATGTATTGCTTGACCGCCGGCGACTCCAGCATCGCCTGAAGGTTGGCTTGCTGTTCCTTGGTGGCCGGACCCGAAGCGCAACCAACCGCCGTCGAACCGTCGTTGCAGAGGAAGACGGCCACCTGGACTTTGTCGTACCAGTAGCCCTTCATCTGGTTGATCTGCATTTGCAGCATTCCGGCGGCACCCACGAAGGTCAGGGAAACGAACGTCACCAGCACCACGGAAATCACCATGGAGAGATTCCTGCGCAGACCGCTGCCGATTTCCCCCAGGATAAACAAAAGCCTCACAGCTGTGCCCCCTGTGCACGGTCGAGTTCCTCACCGCTGGCGTCCCGCAGCCGACGCGATTCGCCAACCACCGGAATCATCGACGTGTATAGGGCCTTGGCTTCGTCTCGAATGACCTTGCCATTCTTGAGCTCCACCACGCGGCGGCGCATTTCATTGACGATGTCGTCGTCGTGGGTTGCCATGACTACCGTGGTGCCGTTCTGGTTGATCTTGTCCAGGACTCCCATGATTCCCATCGACGTAATGGGGTCCAGGTTTCCCGTCGGCTCGTCCGCCAGCAGGATGCCGGGACGGTTTACGACGGCGCGGGCGATCGCCACGCGTTGCTGCTCGCCGCCGGAGAGTTCGTGGGGCATGCGGCGTTCCTTGCCCTCCAAGCCCACAGTTTTCAGGACCTCAGGAACTGTTTCGCGAATGATTGAGCGGCTCTTGCCGATGACCTGCATGGCGAAGGCAACGTTGGCGAACACGTTCTTTTGCGGAAGGAGGCGGAAGTCCTGGAAAACAACCCCGATGCCGCGCCGGAGCTTGGGGACGCGCCAGCTCGAAATGTTGGCAACATTCTGGCCGGCAACATACACGGATCCGGAATAGGCTTTGTCTTCCTTCAGGATCAGTCGCAGAAAGGTTGACTTTCCTGAGCCCGAAGCGCCCACCAGGAAGGTGAATTCGCCGCGGTTGATCTCAAGGCTGACAGAGTCGAGCGCCGGTCGGGCATTCTGCTCGTAGACCTTGGTGACATTCTCAAATCTGATCATGGCCCTTTAGAACCCCGCCGGACATGACATAGTCGCCCAGTCCAACAGCCGGAGCACGGGCTTTCGATGGGGGAAGTGAGAGCACCGGCCACTCGACTATACGCACGGACGGACCGGGTTTCCGGGCCTTTGGGGGGCGTGTCGCAGAATCCCGAGGGTCAGTCCGAACCGGACCCCGCCTTTCGGGGTCTTAGTTGGCAGCAGCGTTACGATTGCCCGTGCGCCAACGGATGCCGGCGTCAATGAAGTCATCGATATCGCCGTCCAGCACTGCCGAGGTGTTGCCCACTTCGTGTTCTGTACGCAGGTCCTTGACCATCTGGTACGGATTAAGAACGTACGACCGCATCTGGTCACCCCAGGACGCCTTGACGTCTCCGGCCAGTGCCTTCTTTTCAGCGTCCTGTTGTTCCTTCTTAACCAGCAGCAACCGGGACTGAAGCACACGCATGGCAGCGGCCCGGTTCTGAAGCTGTGACTTTTCATTCTGCATCGAGACCACGATGCCCGTGGGAATGTGAGTCAACCGCACAGCTGAGTCAGTGGTGTTGACCGACTGGCCGCCGGGGCCCGACGAGCGGAAGACGTCAACGCGGATTTCGTTGTCGGGAATCTCAATTGAATCGGTCTGTTCGATCAGCGGGATAACCTCGACGGCAGCGAAGGATGTCTGCCGGCGTCCTTGGTTGTCGAACGGGCTGATACGGACCAGCCGGTGGGTACCTGCCTCAACACTCAACGTACCGAAGGCATAAGGTGCCTTGACTTCGAAAGTAGCGGACTTCAGGCCTGCTTCTTCCGCATAGGAGGTGTCCATCACGGTGGTGGGGTAGCCATGGCGTTCGGCCCAACGCAGGTACATCCTCATGAGCATCTCGGCGAAATCGGCAGCGTCAACGCCGCCGGCCCCGGCTCGGATGGTAACTACGGCTTCGCGTTCGTCGTACTCACCTGACAACAGTGTGGTGATTTCGAGTTCCGCCAGGGCTTTGCGTATTGACGACAGTTCCTTCGCAGCTTCCGCCATGGAGTCTTCGTCGCCCTCGTCCTGGCCGAGTTCCACCAGGACTTCGAGGTCGTCAATCCTGGAGGCAAGCTTGGAAAGGCGCTCAACTTCCGACTGTCTGTGGGACAGCCGCGACGTGACCACCTGGGCCGAAGCGGGGTCGTCCCAGAGGTCCGGAGCGCCGGCTTGCTCGCTCAGTTCAGCGATCTCCGCCTTGAGGGCATCAACATCAGTGACGTTCTCGATGGAGCTGTAAGTTGCGCGAAGTGCGCGGATTTCTGCGGGAAAATCTATCTCAGCCATGGTCATCCCAGCGTACGCTATTCACCGCGCTCCCCCGACGGCACCCATGTTGCCATGCCGGACCATTACTGGGTCAAGGAAGACCGGGCGACGGACCTGGCCTCAACGAGGATCCCATCGGGCAACAGGAAGCTGACCACCGGAGGATGTGCGACTGCTGCCAGAACAACCACCGCCGTACCGCCGGGTTCGCTTCCTGTACCGGCCGTGAGAACCAGCTGATCATGACGCCCGAAGGCACCGTTGGCTGTGAGGTAGGAGCCTGCTGTCGCCTTGACGCGCTCTTCCATCAGCGAAGTTGCGGGCAAGCTCCCTGCCCCAATATCCCCCACCAGAAAAGAGTCAGCGGCCGCCAGGGCTGCTCCGTCCGCCAATGACAGCAGCTTCTTATGTTCCAAGTAGACCGCCGAAGCAGCCATAACCACGGTGGCCAGAAGAAGCGCCAACACAACGTAGCCAATGACGAGAACACCGATCTGGCCATCTTCGCGTGGTTCACCGACGGGAGGACTGGACCCGCGACGCCGGAGCGATGTCATTGGTAACGCCCCACGACCTGGGTCGACGACGCACTCAGTCGGGCGGCGTTCAAGTGCAGAGAGTCTGCGAACGGCAGCATGGGCAGAGGTACATCCAGGCCCACGGTCACTGTGACGCTTGCTCCTGCCGACAAGCAGTCCGCTCGATCGCATGCGATATCGACGCTGGCTTGGTTCGCTGTATGACCGTAGTCCCGAACGGCCAGGAGGACGGCGCCCTCAGCTGCAGCCCTTGCACCCGTGGCATCCGTGCGGGTCACAAAGACCTTGGCGGCCTGGTCGGCAGCCCCGACCACCGCGAACGACCCGCCTTGGATCTGGCCTACTGTCACTACGAAGTAGACCAGCGGAACCATGAGCAGCACCGCCAGGAAAGTAAACTCCACGACGGCGCTGCCCTTTTGCGCCTGGCAAGTCCGGTTGCGGTCCCCGAACCCGTCGACCACCTCGACAGGCAGGCACAGAGCCTCACTCAGCCTCCGCAGGAAGGCGTCCAGCACTCTCTTGGTTGGCTTATCCGGAGAGTGCTGCATGCCCCTTCACCTCCAGCAATCCACCGGGACCTACGAGCCCGACCACCGGCAGTGGTGCCTTCACCGTCACCTCCAAGGCACGAACGCCGTCTACTGTGACCTCGGAACAGGAAATGTCCTTGGAATAATCGCTGTTCAACGCCGCGTGGATAAGCTGCGCAGTCCGCGCTTGGGCATCCGCCTGGGTGCGGTCCGCCAGCGCTCCGTAGCGCGCGCCGGAAGCTGCGGCATCAATGAGCGTGTTGTTGATATGCAGCACCAGCGTGAGCTGGACGATCGCCATAAAGAAAACGGTCAATAACGCCCCTACCAGGACGAAGTCCACAATGGCTGACCCGCGCTCCTCGGCAGCTCCCTGCCGCTCACCCATGGCGGGCGACGCAACCGCGGTGCTGGTACACCGCATTCCCTACTTGCCTACCTTGCTCATTGCCTGCTCGAACATGCCCCTCAGTGCCGGCGTGGCAAGGGCAAGAAGCCCGGCTACCAGCACGGCCGACATCAGTGTGATCATGACCCAACCTGGGACGTCGCCGCGATCACGGTCTTCGCGACGGGGCATCCCTCTCATATTGATCGTCATGAGCCACGAGCCGCAGCCAAGGATCATGATCGATGAGGTGGACAGTAATCTTGCAATTTGCTTCATGGTTTTCCAATTCGAGTAGTGCGGTCAGCGGATTCATCGTGAGTTGGTCAGATTCTGTTGTGGACGCCCTAAAGACTCATTTCCAAAGCTGCAACGGCCGGGAACGCGGCAAAAACGACCGTGAGTGGCAGCACTCCAAAAACCAGGGGCACCATCATGGCAATCTCTTTTCTGCCGGCGGACTCCATGAGGTCACGCTTTGCGGCATCGCGGACATCTGCAGCCTGTGCCCGGAGGACATCTGCCAGCGGTGTCCCCCGTTCGACGGCGACCACAAGACCGTCAAAGAACCTGACCAAGGGAGGCAACTCCGACCTTGAAGAGAAGGCTTGGAGTGCCTCTGAGAGGGGCTTCCCGGACCGGGTGTCGGCAAGGACGATGTCAAATTCCGCCGAAAGTTCACCGTGGGAACTGCGGCTGACTCTGTCCATGGCGCCCATCGCGCTCTCCCCTGCCGCGACTGCGAGCGCCATCAACTCCGCGAGACTGGGAAACTCGGCCAGCATTGCTGATTCACGCCGTTTGATCCGCTGGCCCAGTAGGTAGTCGCGGAGCAAGTAGCCACCCACGGAACCTGCGACGACTGAAACCAACGCGAATGCAGGGCTGAATTGGCCAGCCGCGGCGCTGACCGCGACGACGAGCACCATGAGCACAAAACCAACACCGGCGCACATCAGCTGCTCGGCCCTGAAATCCAGCGTGGACTTTGTTGAACCGGCGCGGGCCATTCTCTTTACCAGCGCAGCCGACCCCGGATTGAAGCGGGACAAGTACGTGACAGCGTCACCGATGATCGGGCGGAGAATCCGCTCCAGCGGCCCGAACGGCGTGAGATTGGAAGTTGGTTTCCGCAGGAGGCGTGACTCAAGATTGCGGGACTTCAACTGGGGCTCGATACGTTCCGAAAATGTGGTCGCACGCATGAAAGGCAGCCGCACCAGGACGAGCCAACAACCCGACCCCAGAAGCAATCCGCAGAGCACGGCGAAGGCCAACGACGTGCTCATCGAAGAACACGCTCGTCTTCGGGCAATGCACCCACGCGCAGCATCACGGAATAGCAGAAGACCGAGACCAGGAGCCCTCCCAGCAACACCATTGCTCCCACACCAGAGTTATAGGCAAGCATTGCTTCGGGACGGCTGGCCATGACAACCAGCACTATCCAAGGTGCGGCAACAGCCAGCCGCGCGGCGTTAATGGTCCATGACTGCCGCGCCTCAAGCTCACTACGGGTGCGGGCACTGTCCCTGAGGAACTCAGAGAGGATGCCCAACATCCGTCCGAGGTCTGAGCCACCCACTTCGCGGGTCATTCTCAATGCCTCGATAATGCGGTCTGCCACGGGATCAGCCAGTCGATCCTTGAGCCGATTCAGCGCGGCTTCAAAGTGGCCACCAGACCTGTAATCGGCCCCGAAATCCAAGAATAATACCCGAAGCTCTTCGGGCCCCTTATGCCCCAATTGAATGAGCGCCTCCGGCAGTGCCAGACCGGCCCGTATGGCTGAGCGCAGGTGGTCTACGACATCCGGCCACAGCAGCCGAAGTGCTGCCCGGCGCTTTCTTGCACGCCAACGGACTGCAGCAAAGGGAATCCATGAACCGAATATCGCAAAGCACACGGCCACCGGGGGCGATCCAGTGACAACGAAGAACACGAGCAGTGTCAAAAGGCCGAAGCCCGCGCAGGTGAGAAGAAGTCCCCCACCCGTTACCTTCTCAATTCCAGCCGACATGAGCAGCAGGTCCAAGCGTCGGGGCCTTGGCTCTTTGGCTTCCACCGGCGGCTGCACCCATGCGGACCACCACACCAGAAAGACACCAAGACCGAAAAGAATACCGAGAAGTGGCGCCATCAGTTCAACTCCAGAAGCGCGGCGACATCGAAGCCCGCGCGGGAAAACTTCTCCGCGGCAGGCATGGAGTTGGCCCGCGGCTGCAATTGACCGGCGACCATCCCGAACACGCCTGAGGACTCGATGACGCCGTTCTCCACCCTTCGCCCGAGGGAGAGGATTTCGGTCACCTGTCTACGCCCCGTGGAATGGCGGCTGCAGTGCACTACCAGGTCAATGCAGGACGCCACCGTGGGCACCACGAAAGCACTGGAAATATTGGCCCCCGCCAGTAGCGGGAGCGTGCAGATCTTGGTGACCGCGTCATGTGCGGAATTGGCGTGGACAGTGCACATGCCTGGCAAGCCCGAGTTAAGGGCAATGAGCATGTCAAGGCTTTCCGCCTCCCGCACCTCGCCCACTACCAGACGGTCCGGCCGCATTCGAAGGGCCTCCTTGACCAACCGCCTAAGCGGTATTTCACCTTCCCCTTCCAAGTTGGGTTGGCGGCACTGCAACCCGACCACGTCGCGCAGGGGTAGTTGCAGTTCGAAGATTTCCTCCACAGTAATGACTCGTTCACGGGAACCAATGTGGGCGGCAAGGCAGTTCAACATAGTGGTCTTCCCCGCTTGGGTAGCACCCGAGACCAATATGTTGAGCCCGCTGGCCACTGAAGCTCCCAGAAACCGCGCGGCTTGTGGCGTCAAGCTTCCAAGCTCCACCAAGTGCTCAAGTCGGCTCGCCCGTGCGATGAACTTCCTGATGTTGACAGCCCAATGCTTCCGGGTGATGTCAGGTATGGCTACGTGCAGTCTGGAACCGTCCGGAAGCGCGGCGTCAACGAATGGTGAAGACAGGTCAAGCCGGCGCCCGGAGCTCTTGAGCATCCGTTCCACGAGGTCACGAACCTGCTGCTCGTTGAGGCTGATGGCGGTCAGTTCGGATTCACCATTGCGGGCAACGTAGACCTCGTGGGGCGCGTTGATCCACACCTCTTCCACCGCGGCATCATCCAGGAGTGGCTGCAGCGGCCCGAACCCGGCAACGGCATCGAAGATGTGCCTTCTGGCTGCATCAAGGTGCCCCAGGGGAGGAAGCGGTCCCAGGAGCGCCCGTTCGTCGTAGTCGTTGACTGCTGCTTCCACAAGCCGTCTGACATCCGCGGCCTGCTCGAGGGGATCCAGCCCGCGACGTCGAATGAGCTCGCGGACTTCACCTTCGACGATCCTTACAGCATCCACATCTTCCCCAAACGATCCCGAGCCCGTAAACGAGAGGCATATCTCGAGTCATTCACGCTAAGGGAGCCATCACCCGCCCTCAAGTCGCCTGGCATGGCATGTGGATAACTTAGGAACACCAGCCACGTGAGCAACCTGGATCCCACTAGTCACTCCAGTTTCAGGATGTTATGGTAAAGCCCGTTAGGAGCTGGCCTTTGGTCTCATGCGCAAGCGCCCGCCCCGGAGCTTGTCCGCAAGCCACCCCATGCGCCGCTGAGCCGCGGTACAGGGCCGGATATGAAGATGAAAAGACGTGCAAGTGCCCCGTTCGGCCGCAGCCTACTGGCCCGGGCAGGCCTGGCGCTAACGACCGCCCTCGTAGCGGGCAGCTGCCTTGGTTCGCCGTCATGGGCAGAGTCCTCCGGACCACGACCGGCCCCATCGCCTGAGGCGCAGGAAACAATTCCAGCGCAGGGACCGCAGCCCGCAGGTGCCGGGCAGCAACAGCCGCTGCCCGCCGTCGAGCCTTCACCCGACATTGCGCCGTTGCCCGCCGATCCCGGTAACGGCTCCGAGGGACAGCTCCCCAAAGCGCAAGCAATGCCCGGCAACGCACCGGACGCGGAAACGATGAAGGCAGCCATGCGGGCAGCCATCCCGGCAGGCGGCGCGGAAATGGGACAACGATCCCCCAGGGTCCTGGCAGCGCAACAAAGCAATGGCACCCCGGCAGCTTCAGGCTCACGGGCCATAGGCAGCGCAGTCAGCTCCGCGGTTTCCATGGCAGCAGATCCGGGCCACTGGCGTCCCACCATCGGCGTCGCCGGACAGGACGTCAGCGCCCACCAACCCAACATCAACTGGCAGAGCCAATGGAACCAAGGATCCCGCTGGGCTTACGTCAAGGCATCCGAGGGCAACTACTACCTCAACGAGCAATACACCCAGCAGTACAACGGCTCCCGCAACGTGGGCATGGTGCGGGGCGCCTATCACTTCGCCATCCCCAATTGGTCATCAGGCGCTGACCAAGCACGGTATTTCGTGGCGAACGGTGGAGGCTGGACGGCCGACGGATACACCCTCCCGCCCGTTCTGGACATCGAGTACAACCCGTACGCCGGACGAACCATCAACGGTTTCTACTTCGGCAACACGTGCTACGACATGTCCAAAGCCCAGTTGGGGCAATGGGCAGCCGACTTTGGCAACACCGTCAAGGCCCTGACCGGCCGCTTCCCTGTCATTTACAGCACCACCGATTGGTGGAACACCTGCGTCGGCAATTCCACCTTCGGAAGCTACCCCTTGTGGATCGCTTCCTACTGGAACAACCCCACAAATTCGCCGGGCTCCATGCCGGCCAGCTGGGGCGACTACACGATGTGGCAGTACAGCAGCACAGGTCCGTTTGAGGGTGATTCAAACATTTTCAATGGCAGTTATGACCAGCTGCGCACGTTTGCCCGCGGGGTCTCCTACCCTTCGAATCCGTCCATCAAGTCTGCTGCCGATGTCCTTGCTACGAGCCCGGGCGGACGATTGGACGCCTTCCCTGCAAACGGTTCGGGTCGAATCACCGGACCTGTCGCCATCGGGTCAGGGTGGTCCGGCGCAAAGTCGCTCTACGTTGTGGACTGGAACCAGGACGGAGTGCAGGACATCCTGTCCCAATGGTCCGATGGGACGCTAAAGGTATTCCGGGGCGCCCCTGGGGGGTCTTTCTACGCACCCATCCAAGTCGGTTCCGGGTGGCAGGAAATGTCCCTGACAGTAGGGTGGTGGAACGCGAAGGATGCCTATCCGGGTGTGATCGGACAGGACTACCTGGGCAATCTGTACCGGTACCCGAACAGCGGCGGTGGAGGACTTGGAAACGGTGTCTTGATTGGCACCGGATTCAGCGGCCACCAACTCAACCAAATCGACTTCGACGGCGACGGCAACCAGGACATTGTCACACGCACTTCGGACGGAACCCTCCGTCTTTTCCGTTCCAATGGCGTCGGCAGCTTCATCAGCGAGCCCGGCAGGGTGATCGGCTCGGGCTGGGGTGGCATGACGGCAGTAAGCTCGGCAATCAACTTCAATGGAGCAGACTCCCAAGGTCTCCACGCCCGTGCAGCGAACGGCGATCTTTACTACTATCCTGCAGGTTCCGGGTCATGGGGCAACCGCAGCCTCATAGGGTTGGGGTGGAACGACGCAAGCCTCATCAGTGGTGCCTCACTGGATGTGGAGACAACCCTTGGCATCGACCAGGAAGATGTCCTGGCGGTCCGTCCGGATGCCAACCTCTACCGTTATCCGGGGACCGGCACCACGGCCCTTTTGCCGGAAGACCTCATCGGAACGGGCTGGGCGGGCTTCAAAGCAGGGTTTGTCACCGACTGGAACGGCGACGGCGCACTGGACATTGTCGCCCAATGGTCTGACGGCCGGTTAAACGTCTACCCGGGCAGGAACGGCAGCGGCTTTGGGACGGCGATAGCGTTGGGCAGCAACTGGAAGGGCTGGACCCTGAGCGTAGGCACCTGGAAAAAGGCAGACGCGCACCCCGGAATTGTCGGCTATGACTCCGCCGGCCGGCTGTACTACTTCAATAACCCCAGCGGCAAGACCCTTTCCGCGGGGGTCTACATCGGCGTCGGATGGGCCGGCCTGGACATTGCCCAAATGGACTTCGACAAGGATTCCAATGCTGATCTCCTCGTCAAAACGGGCACCGGGGACCTAAAGCTGTACCGCACTAACGGTACCGGCAACTTCATTCAGGAAGCTCCAAGCGTTGTGGGTACCGGCTGGAACGTGATTTCCGGATTCGGTGCCGTTCGTGGATTTGCGGGTGCGGGCTCACTCGGCGTCGTTGCACGAACCACCATCGGTGAACTGCGCTACTACCCTGTAGGTTCGAACAAGACCTGGGGAACGCCAACCAGGATCGGCACAGGCTGGAGCAACCTCACAATCCTGGCACCGGCCGCCGGTTAGCAGGACCCCCAAGCTCAGACCACGTCATGAATGAGGGGCCCATCCGCGGAAATCCGTGGGCGGGCCCCTCATTCATCATTGCCCTTAGCCGGGCCAACTCTATGCAAGCAAAGCATTCATGGCATTTACCAGTGTGGTCTCCACGCCATTAGTGCCGGCTTTGAAGTGCGCCAAGTGGCCGTAGACAGTCATCGAACCCCCCGCGATTCCAGGGAAGTCGGGCTCCCATCCACCTTCATAACTGCCCAGAGGCATGAAAGGTGGAAAGAACTCATTGCTTGGTATATAGCAGCAGGATTCATTTGCATATCCACCGACAATAATACCGTTGGTCCCACCATTTCGGCCGCGAAAATAAGCCGCATAGCCGCTGACGAGTTCGCCACCGATCATGGCTATCTTCAGCTCCGGGCTGCCATTGAATTTCCACACCTGGAACGGGGACGGTACAGCCGTTTCAAAACTGTTGCTGTCAATGCGTCCGATCATTACCTGCGCGTGCCGTTGGTACCACTGGGGCTGGCCGTTGGGATTGGCCAGCCTGGCAACGTAGGAAGCACGCACCGCGGCCAGATTTCCGGCTGTCGGAGTGATATCCAACGGCAGTTGGACTTCCTGGTAGCGCGTCACCATGGGACCGCTGAGGGCACGCCCCGCAGATTGCATGTTCGAATGGACCGTGGCACCAAGGGCGTCTCCATGCTGGTCCCGGAGTTCCCAGCTGCGGACTCCCCCGGGGTCTTGATCTCCAGCCGGACCCTGCACGAACATCGCGAAACAATTCGGATTCCGGTTTTCGATGTAATTGCAGGCGCCTGCAGCAAAATCTCCATCAAAGAGCGTGCGCAGACCTGCACTGATGGGATGGCACCCATAGCTAAATATCACGGCAGCCGGCGTACCATTGCCTCGCCTGGCGACGAGAATTGGGACTGCCGTTTCCGTGTATGGCAGTCCCACGCGGTTGGCGGAGAAATTCTGGGTTGAAACTTTGTAGTCGAAAGTCACTGCCGTTTCATCCGCGTCCAAGGCTTCCCGGGCGAGGTCAACGATGGTGTCTTCAAGATCGGCACTGTAAGAACGCACCAAGCCCAAATCCGCCAGCCCGTAAGCCATGAAGGGATGGAGAGTGTCAATCAAGGCGGGCCCATTGTGCGTATGCGTCGCCTGGATCAGGATGTCGCTGCTCGACCAATCCGCGAGCTCGATGATCCTGTCCCGGATCCGCTGGTGCATGGATCGCGGCAATGCCAGGACATCCAGGCTGATGATGATGTGGGGATGGGCGTCTTCCCAGATGAGGATGGCCCGAGCGTACAAGGGCTCGAACGGTGAACTGCTGGTGGCCTCGCGTCCGCCGTCGGTAGAACCATATCCAGCCATATACGGATTGGTGCTCAGCGACGGCGTTATGTCAGCGCTTGCAGTTCCTACTCTAAACGCCATAAAAGATCACTCCTTGATTGTGCGCAACGGGTGATCTTCGTTTGCCCCCAAACAAAGTCAGTTTCCCAAATACGCTGAACAGCCAATACGTGAGACCACCTTCATTAGACCATGTGATCCCGCAGATTTGTGTGGTTGGTAGCGATGAATATCGCCCTGAAATGCGCCGCCCCGGCTTGAAAAATCAGGGCGGAATCTGCGCCTTCTCCGTGTCTAGCCAGGCACTGCAGTCTTGAGCCACCTGGTCAGCAGCGCAGCCTGCGGAGCCAACGGGGCCAACGTCAGTGCGCCCTTCACTACGGGTATCCCGTAGGCCGCGAGTGAGGCTGCCAGTGTCCTGTGATCGGTACGCGTGCACGCCCTGATGATGAGCAGGCACAGAGCCGACGCTTGGCCGGGAGCCGCACCGGCGGCCACGGCCGCGTTGACGGCAGCCGTTTCTTCGGGAGTCAGGATGTGCGGTCCACTTCCGACGTAGGCCACCTGGCAGTCCGTGACGTGCATGTACCGCGTGGATGCCCAGACTTCCTCGAGGCTCGAAAATTTGCCAATCAGGCTGCCGTCTGCCGCAGTACATGTGAATTGGTACCGGATGAGAGGCTCCGGACGCTCAATGGGGACTTTGTCATCATTTGCGATAACAGGCGCCAAATCGAGTGCGGCTGGTTGGGAAGTATCTACTTTGGTTCCTGAACAACCGGCCAAGGCAAGAGTTGCCACACCGAGTTGAAGAACACTGCGCCTGCGCATGTCCACCGAGGGATCCCCACTTCATTCGGATGCTCCCCAGCTCCGCATGCATTGGTTATTCGCCCCAAGCCGTTTCCGGCTGCGTCTTAGTACATCTTCCCCCAAATTCCGCATTTGTCACTAGTAAAGTTTTGGCCGGCCTCAAGCTCGACGTTTTTGCCGGCCTCAGGGACTCCTCCGCTGGCGACGACGGAACCGTCCTGCGCAGCGACGGACCACGTACATTCGCTGGCCAAAGCGCCGGGCTTGACGAGCTGGACTCCGCCGGCTTCCACGGTTTCGCCCACTACATGGCTGCCGTCGCCAACCCTCGTACCTTGAGCCCAGCCAGCGATGATTTTCCCCTGCGGCGCGTCCGGACAAAATGCAGCCGCAGCGAGCAACGTCCCGTGACTTGCCTCCTCGAATCCGCCGGGGCCTGTTTCATCGCTGATGCGCGTGCACAACCGGAGGACATCCTGCATGGCTGCCAGACCATCCTCGGCTACTGCACCCTGCGGCGCGGCCGTGGAAATAGCTTCAGCTTCGCGGGGCGTTGGAACGAATGGTTCTTCACCTGCGTAGGTGACTTCGCAGGAGTCCATACGGGTGTAGTTATTGGCAGCCCAGACCTCCGCGAGGCTCGACAACTGGACTTCCGGCGATGCGTCAAGGCTGGTGCAACGGTAGGAGAAACGACCCGGGTCGTCGTCGCCTGCTGACGGACCGGGGTCGCCAGTTTCGCGGCTTCCGGGAGCGGACGACGACTGGCTGGGCCCTGCGGTAGCAGTGTCACTACTGGGTGCCGGCGTACTGTTCCCAGGAGTTGGCTGTGATGAAGGGGCCGTGCAGGCGACCAACAGCATCACCATCGGCATTGCCATCAGCAACATTCTGCGCATTGTGACCTCCACCTCAATCGTGCGGTGCGGCGGTTGTGTGGTCAAGACGGACTGCTTGACGCCCCTGAATCCGAGGCCATTCAGGAATGCACTAGTGACAAATGTGAAAATTGGTGGAAGATGTACGTAGACGCAGCCGGAAACGGCGTGGGGCGAATAACCAATGCATGCGGAGCTGGGGAGCATCCGAATGAAGTGGGGATCCCTCGGTGGACACGCGCAATCGCAGTGTTCTTCAGCTTGGTTTGGCATGTCTTGCCTTCGCCGGTCGCTCAAGAACCTCTCATAAGACTCCCCGCCGCATTGCACTCAGCAAGGCGGGCGAAGGACGGCAACGCCACAAACTGACGGCAGTTCTGGCCACTGCCAGCCTTGCGACGGCGGCACTCACCGGCGTCCTGACAGCGGGCCCGGCCTTCGCGGACCAAGCACGCCAGACAGTGGCCACAGGTCTGACCAAAGCCGCAGGAACATTGGTGGACCCGGACGGACGCCTGTGGGTTTCCGACGCTCGGGCAGGGTTCTGCCGCGTGACGGAGGCTTCGGGCGCAACCGCGGGGGGCCTCGAAACGGACACCTGCCTCGGTGGAACCCTGACTGGTCACGACAACGGCCCGGCCTTGGCCGGAACGCCCGCCATGATCGATCCGTCCCCTGCCAACCACGGCGATGGTGACGAAGTGGCCTTCATTCCGGATGCCGCCGTCGGAAGTTCCGACGTCGTACGGGCCCTGTGGAATCCTGACAATGGCGTATTCGAGTACAACGGCGCGCTAACCATCTTCGACGGCGACCTGAGGCCAAATGCCGTCAGCGACGGCCCCGACGGCAACATCTACCTGTCGTTTGCCAACGCCCGGTCAATCGTCAAAATCGTGGATCCCACGGCCCTCCATCCGAGCATCGAATCCATCGCTTCGGTCAACTCCAGCTCCCTCAGCCTGGCTGCCACGCACCGCAACAGTGCGGGCAACGTAGTGGTGTATGTCGCAGAAACCACAGGGTTGACGGTGTTTACGGCACCCGAAGACGGTGTACTGACCAACTTCGTCCCAGCGCCGCTCTATAACGTCGGCAAGCCGACAGCCATCTACTACGACTGGCAGTCGCCCCTCGTCCTCTACACAGGAACCGGGGTCGGAACCACCACAGCCGATGCCGGGAAGGACACCATCTCCCGCATCGACCTGAGTACGGACACCGTGGACAACCAGTGGGCCCTGGGCTTCAGCAAGGTCGGCGGCCTGACCATGCGGGACGGCAAACTCCTGGTCATGGAAGACCCGGGACAATTGGATCCTGCCAAGCCCGCTGAGCGCGGAAGGATGCTCACCCTGGGTGGCGTTGTACCTTCCATCGTCAGCGGTCCGACGGCGGCAAATGGAACCCAAGCGGCCAACCCGGCGTTCACCAACGACTCCACGCCAACGTTCACTGTTGCTTCAACGCCGCCGGGCGGCGCCCTTGAGTGCAGCCTCCAGTTGAGCACGGCGACGCCGGTCTGGCAGGTATGCTCCGGCGGCACCTTCACGCCGTCAACGGCTTTGGCCAGCGGCGCTTACACGTTCTCGGTGAGGGCAGCTCCATCAGGCCTTCCCGTATCGCGGACTTTCACAGTCGACCTGGCCGCACCCAGCGCACCGGTGATCACCTCACCCGCGGCGGGGGCAACCGTCAACGGCGCGCCGGTCCTCGGCGTCACCTCCGATCCCGATTCGACGTTGTCCTGCTCAGTCGATTCCACGACAACGTTCACCGCCTGCGCCAACGGGCACGTTTTCAATCTCACTACCGCGGGGCAACACGTCCTGCGGGTCCGAGCCACGGACATGGCCGGCAACGTCAGCACACTTGCGTCGGTAACCGTAACCGCCGACCTGACCGCGCCCCAGGTATCCATCAGTTCACCCGCGGAAGGCGCAACTGTCGGCATCTCGCCATCCTTCACCTTCACCTCCACCTCCACGGACATTGCAGGATTCAGGTGCAAGCTCGGCTCCAACGCCTACACGGCCTGCACATCTCCCAAGGCCTACACGAACGTTCCAAGTGGTCCTGTGACCTTCACGGTGGAAGCCAGGGACAACGCAGGCAACACTTCCACGGCTGCAAGGAACGTGACTGTCTTCGCTCCTGACACAGCCCCTCCCGTCGTATCCGTGGATCCGGCCGGAGGAACGTACGGTGCCGGCAAGACCATTGCCTTGTCAGTCAATGAAGCGGCCACCATCTACGTCACAACCAATGGCACGACGCCGACTACATCGAGTCCGGTTTATTCGGGCCCGATCCCCTTGACGTCGATGACCCTGAAGTACTTCGCGCGGGACACCGCAGGAAATTCATCGGCAGTGGTCACGCAGACGTACGTGCTGGACAACACGGCTCCGACCCTGACCGTCACTCCCGGGGCAGGGGGCTATGCCTCAGGACAACTGGTCACGATGTCTTCCAGTGAACCGGGAAGCATCTTCTACACAACAGACGGGACAAACCCCGCAACTACCGTTTCGGGAACCACCAAGGCCTACACTGCGGCGTTTGCGTTGACTGCCACCACCACCGTAAAGGCCTTGGCCGTGGATGCTTCCGGAAACGTCTCGGCCGTCACCACGCGCGCCTACACGGTTCTGGATACCACTCCTCCGGTGGTAACTGTGACACCACCCGCTGGCAGCTACCCCGCCAATCAGCAGATCACCCTCACCGCCAACGAAGCTGGATCCAGCATCTACTTCACCACCAACGGAACGAACCCCACCGCCACAGCGGCCAACAAGTACTCCTCAGCGATCACGCTGACGGCAGCCATGACGCTGAAGTATTTCGCGGTGGACACCTCCAACAACAGTTCGGGCATCGTCAGCCAGGCCTACACCGTGACAGCCCCACCGGCGAATACCTGGAAGGACTACACCGGTGATGCAAAGAACGACGTCGTGGCACGCGACAACGGCGGCACGCTGTGGCTGTATCCGGGCAACGGATCCGGGGGTTGGTTGACCCAACGCTCCCTGGGAACCGGCTGGAACTCGCTGAATGCCATCGTTCCCACGAAGGACTTCAACGGGGACGGACGCAGCGACGTCCTGGCCCGGGATGCGAATGGTGTTCTCTGGCTTTACCCGGGCAATGGATCCGGTGGCCTCCAGGCACGCGTCCAGGCGGGGACCGGCTGGGCCGGAATGACGCTCATCCTGGCGCCAGGCGACTTCAGCGGTGACGGCAAGGCCGATGTCCTCGCAAGAAACTCGGCAGGCGTCCTGTGGCTCTACCGCGGCAATGGCACAGGCGGCTTCACCTCAAGCGCCCAAGTTGGTACGGGTTGGAATGCCATGAATGCGATCCTGAGTACCGGCGACTTCAACGGCGACAGCAAGACCGATGTCCTGGCCAGGGACACCTCAGGAATCCTCTGGCTGTATCCAGGCAACGGCACGGGTGGTTGGCTTAGCCGGGTCCAGGTTGGGAGCGGCTGGAGCGGGATGACGGCCATCCTCGGACCGGGCGACTTCAACGGTGACGGCAAGAACGATGTCCTCGCCCGTGACGCCGGTGGCAACTTGTTCCTGTACCCCGGCAACGGAACATCCGGATGGCTCTCCCGAAGCCAGGTCGGCTGGGGTTGGGGAGGATTCACGTCCCTTCCATAGGAACATGAAAAAGGGAGGGTCCGGACGCTCGGCGTCCGGACCCTCCCCGTTTTAACTTTCAGGAGATCCTAAGTGCGTTCCTTCATGGGATGCATGGTGGGCCTGTTCGGACTCGCCTGGATATCCAACTGCAGGGATACCAGGAGCATCTGCACGCCCAGGACAAAAGGCACCACAGCCAACATCACCGACCCGGCCGTCGGAGATCCCACGCTTGCCGCGAGGACCCAGATTCCAGCCACAAGGCCCATGACGATGAGGGCAATGCCGGCGATCAGCAAGAGGGCAACAGCGGAGAAGGACCACACCATGTACTTCCACCACACACGGCGCCAGAAGCCGCCAAAGAGCATGGCAAGGAGTTCGGGAATGACCTTCCGCAATTTGATGCTGGAGACTTCGTTGCCATAGACCGCAGGAATCGGCACATCCACGATCGGAACATCAAGAATATTGAGGTGGATCAGGAGGTCGTTTTCGAAGCTGTAGCGCGCTGCCACTTTGTTCATTGGAAGGCGGCGGAGGACCTCGGTGCGGATGGCGGTGTAGCCGTTCTGCGGATCGAAGATGTGCCAGTAGCCGGAGGCAAGCTTGGTCATGAAGGACAACACGATGTTGCCGAAAATGCGGTAGCCGGGCATTCCTGCAAACGACTCTCCCGAGAAGAACCGGTTGGCCTTGGCGAAGCCATAGCCATCTACCACGGGATCAAGAAGTTGGGGAAGGTAGTCGGGATCCATCTGGGCATCGCCTGCCATGACCACGTTGATGTCGGCACCCAGTTCCATGGCTGCTTTGTGGGCCGTCAGGACGGCACCTCCCACGCCCTGGTTGACTTCGTGCCGAATCAAGGTGACGCGACCGTCGTCGGCGCGGCGTGCGGCTCCCGACGTGTCGTCCGGGCTGCAGTCATCAACAATGACGATGTCATCAACAAAATCAGGCATCGTCTCGATGACCTGGGCGATGTGGTTTTCTTCTTTGTAGGCCGGTACTACCGCGGCAATTCGAACGCCTCGATACATCGATTATCCTTCGCTGCTGTTTGGTGTGAGTTTCTGTGTTGGCGTGTCGGTGCCCGACTGGCCATCTAACTGTTCGCTGCCGCTGTTCGATTGCTTCTTCTGAGGAAAGACCCAGTGCTTGTAAATGAAGTAGTTCCACCCCATGGTCACGATCGTCGCAACCACTTTACCCACTACGTAGCCGGCACCAATGAACTCGAAAAGCTCAACAATGCCCATCACAGCCAGCGTATTGAAAACCAGGAGGCCTGAATACCGAAGCACTCCCCCGAGGGCCGTTCCGCCACCGTTGAAGGCAAAATGGCGCTGCAGGAAGTAGTTGAAGAAGAAGCTGCCCCAGAAGCCTGCACCGGTGGCCAGCCACAGCGGCCAGCCAAAGACCTGGAAGCACAGGGCCAGGAGACCAAGGTCCAGCAGGAAGCTCAAGCCTCCGATGAGCAGGAACTTGAACAAGCTGGATGCCAGGAACTTGGAGATAAATGCCTTCATGATCAGCAGATCCTTCCTAGCGGTGCAATGCCGTCCGGATTCCGGTTTTCAAGAATCCCTGATACGCCGTCAAGCTGCAGACGGTCCTTCGCCGAGGCATCGAATGCCTCCTTGCCACCAGGCAACTGGGACCAGTCGATCTTGTACAGGGCGGCGTTTCCTTCACGCACCACGAGCTGGAGGTATGGAATGGAATCAGGCTGCGTGAGCCCCGCCTTGGGCTCATCCCATGCCCTGATCCTGCCGTCGGCAATGTAGACCCATTCGATGCCCAATTCAGCGGCCGCGTCGCGTACCTGCGGATCCGTTGCAAGTTCAGGGAGCTTTTGGAGGACGAGCAACTGACGGTTTGTCGGAAGAATCTCGAAATGGCGGATCATCGGCATGCGGTTGCCCAGTGCGTACATCCATACCGAACCATCGCATGAGTCGTTCAGCACGGTGGCGTCCGCCGGCACGTACTGGTCGATCTTGCTGAGAAGCCCAACTTCTGATGCACTCAGCGTTGCGCCATCAACCTTGGTATTGATGTTGATCCGCTCGGCGTTCTGCTTGAAGTAGGGGATGGCGGCAATACCACTCACCAGGAGCACGGCCGCAGCTGCCGCAGCAGTCACTACATGGCTGGGCCTGTGGCCGGCGTGAGATCCATCCGGGGCGGATTTCCCCGACCTGCTGCGTATCTTTGCGACCAACCACGCGATGGCTTCGGCCAACTGCGCCACTCCCAAGCCTGCGAGCGGTACAAGGAGCATTACGAGGATGCCGAAGATACGCCACTGGTCGTCGTAGAACGGAGCCGTCAACGTCATGAATCTAGGGTTGTCGGTACCCATTGTGTAGACCGACAGGAATGCGAAGGCCAACACAGGACCGAAATACCACCACATGCGGATCCTGAGGATCATGGCCAAACAGCCCAGTGCCACGAGGGCGGTCAGGATCGGCATAGCCATCGAACCATGGTTCAGGAAAATGATGTTTTGGATGGCTCCGTTGCGATCGGTGTCCGCTGCCCACACCTGCTTGGAAACGCGCTCGGATTCCTTCAGCATCTGGGCGATGATCGGCCAGCCGAGGACCACCGCGAGGACACCTGAGACGGCGAGGTATACCGTAATGCCGAGAATCCTGCCCTTTCGGCGGATCAACGCCGAAAGCAACCAGAAGAGAAGTACGGGAAGTACAACGAAGGCCAGCGAGGGATGGACGGCGATAAGTCCTACTGCCCCGAACGCGATGCCGGGGACCCAGAACTTCTGCCGTTCCACCGCTCCCTTCACTGCCAGCAGAGCGAATGGACCTACCAGCAGCATGCCGGCAAAGAACGGAATCAGCGGGCCACGCCACAGGAGGTCATAAGGGTAGACCGTAAACCAGCCGGCAACGGCCGCAGCCGCAGCCACGGCGATCGGGCGGCGAGTGACCAGCATCGTCAGTGCCATGGTGCTCAACGGCAGTTGAACTGCCATCATCACCAGGACAAAGACGTTAAGGAACACGGGGATGCTGACACCGCTCATCGGCCAGAACAGCGACAGCACGGCGTGGAAGGCAATCGGGTAGCTCCGGATGGGAGCTTCAGGAATATTGGTGTCGTAGTAGGCGAAGTTGCCCGCGATACTCGGATCCCACTCGTGGTTCACCGAGATCAACCGGATCATGTTGGCGTGCCACGGGATATCCCAGTCCTGATTGATCCCCTGGAGGCCTTCAGTTCCAACAATCCATGAGACAGCGGCTACCGCACCGCCTGCGATCAGTCCTGCAAGGAGTATCCACCAGGAGCCTGCAAACCGATGCTTGCCAAATATCGCCGGTTTGGCCGCGGACCCGAACTTATCCGGGAAATAGCGGCGCAATGTGATGCGCAGGGCGAACAGGAGTGCAGAGAGAACCAGCAGGACAGCCGTCACTGGAAGCAGCTGCCAGCTGAGTCCCAGCGCATTTCCCATCACGCCGATCACGGTCAATACGCCCATTCCGAGCAATGGTGCCACGACGGGCAGCAGAACCCGGCGAACGCCCAAGGCTTCCCCCAAGATCCAGCCCGGGCCCCACCACAACACAACGATCAGGAGTACACACAACAGCAGCGGGCCGATACCCATTCCTACGATCGCCTTTCTTAGATGCTTCCACTAGCCATCCGTTGACAGACGACTCTTTGCAATTGACTGCGGTTAGTTGCGTTCCCGCAGCCACGCCACAGCTTGGTCCGCCGGACCCTCGAACTGGACCGTGCCGGAGGACAACACCACTCCCCTGTCGCAAATCCGCGAAATCATGTCAAGGTCGTGGCTGACAACCACCAGGGTGCGGCCTTCGTCGGAGAGTTGCTTGATTTTGGCAAGGCACTTCCTCTGGAAGGGCTCGTCACCCACCGCCAGGATCTCGTCCACGAGGAAAATATCGGGTTGGGTATGGACGGCCACCGCAAAAGCAAGCCGGAGGAACATTCCCGAAGAGTAGAACTTCACCTCAGTATCAATGAACTGTTCGATCTCGGAGAAGGCAACGATGTCGTCGAACTTGTCCTGGATCTCCTGCTCAGTCATCCCAAGGATGGCTGCGTTGAGGTAGACGTTTTCACGCCCGGACAGATCCGGGTGGAACCCGGCTCCCACCTCGATCAAACCTGCAACCCTGCCCTTGGTACGCACGGTGCCTTCGTCGGGCAGGATGACACCCGAGATCAGCTTCAGCAAGGTGGACTTGCCGGAGCCGTTGAAGCCCAGCAATGCCACTGTCTCCCCCGGCTGGATCTCAAAGCTCACGTCATGGAGCGCATCGAACTTCTTGGTGAGGTCCCCTTTTCGCCCTTTGGCGAGCCAAACGAGGGTTTCCTTCATGGAGTGCGAGTGACGGAGGTTGAATGTTTTCTTCAGGCCCTTGACGATTACTGCGGCGCCCATTTAGACCTCCTGCGCAAAGTGGCCCTCGAGCCGTCGGAAGACGATCTGGCCAATAACAAGGAACAGTGCTGCCATGCCGAGGCCTATGAAGCCCGTCACCAAGAGATGCGGGGGCAATTCGACGGGCTGGTCGACCGTCGGATACCAGAAGGCCCAATGGAATAGCTCCACGGCAACGGTGATGGGGTTGAGCTGGTAGATCGTGAGAACCCAGGGCGCTGCCAACCGGCGGATCATCGTCCAGTCATAGAGGACCGGCGAAGTCCACGTCACGATCATCATCAACATATCGACGATGTTCTCGGCGTCCCGGAAGAACACATTGACGGCACCGGCCAACAGGCCGAGGCCGGTTGCCGTGACGGCCACAATGACAAAGCCAAGAAGGGCGCCAAATAACTGCATGACATCCGGATGCCACCCACTCAGCAGGGCCGCGGCCAGCAGAACAATCAATTGCGGAAGGAAGTGGACCGCAGCGACCCAGACGGAGGCTACGGGGAACAGTTCACGCGGAAGATAGATCTTTTTGACCAGTGCCGCGTTCGACACGATCGACCTTGTGGCATTCGAAAATGCTTCGGAGAAGAAGTTGATGACAATGACGCCGGAGAACATGTACAGGGCGTAGTTGGGAATTTGGTCCCCGACGCGCAGAACGATGCCCAAGGCGAAAAACAACACGACGTACTGGACGAGCGGCTTGACGTACGACCATGCCAGACCCAGTACCGAACCGCGGTAGCGGACACGAAGTTCTTTGCGGACAATCAGTTTGAGGAGGTACCGCCGCCGGTACACGTCCAGCAGTCCGGCGCCCACCCCCGGAACAGCATAAGTATCAGTGGAGTTCGACATCGCTACTTGCTGGGCTCCGACGCTTCAAAAGTTTCCCGCCAGGATTCCATGGAAGTGATCTCTGGAAGGGCTTCGCGATACTGGGCCCGCAAGGTCTCCCAGTTGGAGAAGAGCTGGGCGTGCAGTTTTGCCGATTCCACCACGAGCTGGCGGGCCAGCTTGGGGTCACGCAAGTGCCACGACGCTCCCGTTCCATCCGCATTGGAGACGACCGCACTGTCCAGGTGCGCAAGGCTCCACCATTTGCCGTCCTGGTGCGCCACCTGTGCCTCGGGGTTCTCCTTGGCGGAGTCACGCACGGGGGCTAGCGTTTGCTTCAGGACAGTCTTTACGGCCCACGGCAGCAAGCCCAAAGCTCCGGGCTGCTTGTAGGACTGCGGCTTCTTGGGGGGACGCTTCCGGAAGACCTCCGGGAAGGCCCCGGGATCCGTCTTGACCTGTGAGTCCTGGAATTCTTCGCGCATTGCACGGAGTTTAGGCATCGTGGTGGGCAACTGTTGGTGCAGGTTGCCCGGACCCTCAAGGACATCCCGCAGGGCCATGATCCGCGCCTGCTCCGGGTAGTACTGCATGGACACCAAGTGCTTGACGTCCGTGTTCAGGCTTTCGCGCAGGATGCGTCCGCCCTTGGGGAACGGCGAGTGCAGGAGAGTCGCGATAAGCCTGTTGCGCTCGTGGTAGTAGGCCTGCCAGTCAACAGAGTCGTCCTTGTCGGCCCAGGAGACGTGCCAGACTGCCGCCCCGGGAAGAGTGACCGTCGGGAACCCGGCTGCACGGGCGCGCAGTGAATACTCTGCGTCATCCCACTTGATGAAGACGGGCAGGGAAAGGCCGATGGTTTCCACCACGGTCTTGGGGATGAGGCACATCCACCAACCGTTATAGTCGGCATCCCAACGCCTGTGCAGCTGAGGGGTGGACCGCAACCCTGCAGCAGAGAAGTCGTGGTTGCCAAGGCCTTCGACCGGTCCCCACAGGAAGCGGTAGAAGTTGACGACTTCCGAGTAGGCGTGGAGGACAGACTTGTTGTACATGTCAAACATATGTCCGCCGACGATGGTTGGCTTGCGGCAGAGATCAGCGAACGCCACTGCACGCATGACGCCCTCTGTCTCAAGCTCAATATCGTCATCCAACAGCATGACGTAATCGCTCTTGTCGGAAACGACCATCTCGTACATGTTGCGGGCGAAGCCGCCCGAGCCGCCCAGATTACCCTGGTTGATAACGCGCAGCTGGTCACCCATCGACTCAGCGACTGCATCAAACCCGGCCTCGTCGGCAACCTTTTTGTTGCCTTGGTCGACGATGATCAACTCCGCGAGGATCTCCCTCAGCCCAGCGTCAGCGTCAATCGACTTGATGGTTTCGAGGCAGTAGTCCGCGCGGTTGAATGTCGTTACCCCGAGCGTGACCCGTCCTTGTGAGCGGCCTTCGTCCGGAACTGCCCAGTGTGCGCCCTTGAGGGTCATGCCATCGCCGCCGGCGATCAGATCGAACCAGTACCAGCCGCCGTCGCCAAACGGCGCAAGGGTCAACTCGAAGTCGTTACTGGCTGCGCCTTCGACGAGGATGGAATCCACACGCTGTGAGGCGCCACGGGCGTTGGAGCGGTAAACAATGACCGTCCCCTCGCCTTCGGTGTCAAGGTGCAGGACTGTCTTCGTGGCGACGGTCCATTTCCGCCAATAGCTTGCCGGGAAAGCGTTGAAGTACGATCCAAAGGAAAGTCGTTCTCCACGACGAACCTGCACGGAACCCCGGTCCAGGATGTCTTCCGGATGGAGTTTCCGCGCCATGCCAACTGCCTGGACTACGGTGCTGCTTTCGCCATCTTCCTTCTTCACCTTGCTGGTGTCAGGGTCGACGTACAGCGGAAGGGTGTCAAGGTCACGGTTTGCAGGGAACACCACACGCTGAACGATGCGGAGGTTTTCTTTAGCCGGTGCGTCCGTGGTTGTCATCGCCGTCTTCTGACTTTCGTTTGTAGTAGCCGTCATGCGTCCACTCCCCCGCTTTCAAGCTTGGCGCCGCCAGTGAAGTGCGGCTTGATCTTGTTGTCGTACATGGACAAGGCGGAGCCAATGGCCATGTGCATGTCGAGGTACTTGTACGTGCCCAGGCGACCGCCGAACAGGACAGACTTCTCGTCGCGTGCGAGGTCGCGATAGGCCAGCAGCTTCTGGCGGTCATCAGAGGTATTGACCGGGTAGTACGGCTCGTCGCCTTTTTCGGCAAAGCGCGAGAACTCCCGCATGATGACCGTCGCGTCCTTGGTGTAGTCCCGCTCGGGGTGGAAGTGGCGGAATTCATGGATTCGCGTGTAGGCC
The DNA here is from genome assembly GCF_024168825.1 of Paenarthrobacter sp. A20. Taxonomy (NCBI): domain Bacteria; kingdom Bacillati; phylum Actinomycetota; class Actinomycetes; order Micrococcales; family Micrococcaceae; genus Paenarthrobacter; species Paenarthrobacter sp. A20. The sequence goes on from NZ_JALJWH010000001.1 coordinate 4,248,867, forward strand.
GCGTCTTCGTCCGGGTAGTTCATGACGGAACAACCCTGGAAGTCCTCAATGGGGAGGACTTCTTCTTCAAGGTCGATGGTTCGCCACGACAGGTCACCCTCGGCATAGTCGAAGTAACGATCCACCGGGCCTGTGTAGATGACTGGCACCTGACCGAGGACTGATGACCTGCCGAACTCGCCGTCGTCGAAGAAATCCGTGTTCAGGACGACTTCAATGTTCGGGTGATCGGCCATACGCTCAATCCAGGCGGTGTAGCCGTCAACCGGGAGCCCTTCGTAGGTGTCATTGAAGTACCGGTTGTCATAGTTGTAACGCACGGGAAGCCGCGAAATAATTTCAGCCGGCAGGTCCTTGGGATCCGTCTGCCACTGCTTGCCCGTGTAGTGCTTGATGAAGGCTTCGTACAAGGGGCGGCCAATCAGCTGGATGCCCTTGTCATTGAGGTTCTGCGGATCAGTTCCAGCCAACTCGCCGGCCTGTTCGGCAATAAGTGCCTTCGCCTCCGTTGGGCTCATGGCCGAGCGGAAGAACTGGTTGATGGTGCCCAGGTTGATGGGCATGGGGTAAACCTCGCCCTTATGGCTGGTGTAAACCTTGTGCTGGTAGCTGGTGAACTTGGTGAAGCGGTTCACATAATCCCAGACGCGTTCATTCGACGTGTGGAAGAGGTGCGCGCCGTAGCGGTGTACCTCGATTCCTGTCTGGGCCTCATTCTCGCTGTAGGCGTTTCCTCCAATATGGTGGCGGCGATCAAGCACCGCGACCTTCAGCCCCAACTCGGTAGCGGCGCGTTCTGCAATGGTCAGGCCAAAGAAACCCGAGCCGACGACGACGAGATCAGCGTTCACAAACTCTCCTGTGTATTGGCGTGCGGGCACAGAAATGCCCACGTCTACTGGTCAAGGCTACCCGACATGACGAGGGTTCCCCGTATCCGGGGCGGCACACGGTGGTGATGGGCGGCGTCGGGAAACGGCAAAGGGAGACTGGCCGGCGGCCAGCCTCCCCTCGGTGCCTTGCTTTATGTGGATGGCTCAGAGAGCGATGACTGAGCCGGATTTTGCCGAAGCCAAAACGGCCTCCGCAACCCGCAGAGTCTCAAGCCCCTCTGCCATCGTGACGATGTTCAGTGACTTTCCGAGAACTGCATCACGGAAGGCCTCATGCTCCATTTTGAGGGGTTCGCGCTTCGCCAGCGCGAAGCGGGTCGAGGATCCCTCGGAAACGCCCCGGAAGGCTGCAACCGAATCCCAGTCCGTCTGGAACGTCCCGTTCTCCACGAACGTAAGGTCGGCGGAAATGGTATCGGCGATGAACGCCCCGCGTTCGCCAAGAACCACCGTAGTGCGTTCCTTCATGGGCGATAGCCAGTTGACGATGTGGTTTGTCACGACCCCACTCTTGAGATGGCCAATAGCCGTAACCATGTCTTCGTGCTCGCGTCCGCTGCGGGAGGTGGTGTGGGCCACGACGTTGATGAAATTGCTCTGGGCCAGCCACGCCGTGAGGTCGATGTCATGGGTTGCCAGGTCCTTGACCACGCCTACGTCTGCGATGCGGGCCGGGAACGGTCCTTGCCTTCTCGTGCTGATTTGGTAGACCTCACCCAGGTCGCCGTTCTCCAAACGGTCCCGGAGGCTCTGCAGAGAAGGGTTGAACCGTTCAATGTGCCCGACAGCACCGATAAGTCCTTTGGATTCAAAGGCTTCGGCAATGCGACGGCCGGACTCGGAGTCGTTCGCGATCGGCTTTTCAACGAGGCAGTGCACACCGGCCTCGGCCAGCTGAAGTGCCACTTCTTCGTGCAGGATGGTAGGCACGGCCGCTACGGCCATGTCTATTCCCTGCGCAATGAGCTCCTCGACCGTGTTGAACACTGTCAGGCCGTCGGCAACGTTGTGGGGGTCCCCGAAAGAATCGGCGACGGCGACCAGGTCAACGCCCTCCAGTTCACGGATGACGCGGGCGTGGTGGCGACCCATCATGCCCAGTCCAATAAGGCCGGCGCGCAGATTCGCCACTAGCTGCCTGCCTTGGCAACGGCGTTGACAGCGGCAACAATCCGGTCAAGGTCGTCCTGGCTGAGGGACGGGTGCACCGGGAGCGACAGCACGCTTGCTGCTGCTTCTTCAGTGACGGGGAGGTCATCCGAGGTCTGGAAAGGCGCAAGCCGGTGGTTGGGGATGGGGTAGTAAACGCCGCACCCAACGTTGTACTCCTCGCGGAGGGCCTTCGCAAACCCGTCACGGTCCTCGGCAATGCGAATCGTGTACTGGTGGTAAACGTGCTCGTAGCCTTCGGCGACCTTGGGGGTCACGACACCTTCGATGTTTGCATCAAAGAATGCTGCGTTTTCCTGACGGGTCTTCGTCCAACCATTGACTTTGGTGAGCTGAACGCGGCCGATGGCAGCGTGGATGTTTGTCATGCGGCAGTTGAAACCGACCAGTTCATTTTCGTACTGGCGTTCCATGCCTTGGTTGCGGAGCAGCCTCAGTCGACGTTCAACATCCGCCAGACCAGTGCTGACCATGCCGCCTTCGCCTGACGTCATGTTCTTCGTGGGGTAAAGGCTGAACATAGCGAAGTCGCCGAATGTACCCACCTTGCGCCCGTTGACGGCTGCACCATGAGCTTGGGCCGCGTCTTCGAAAACCTTGACACCGTGCTTAGCGGCGAGTGCACCGATGGCGTCAACATTAAACGGGTGCCCATAAAGGTGTACGGGCATGATGGCAGCGGTGCGATCCGTGATTTTCGCCTCGACCGAAGCCGGGTCCAGCGTGTAGTGGTCCGGGTCCACATCGGCGAAAACAGGAGTGGCACCAGTCAGCGCTACCGAGTTTGCGGTCGCAGCAAACGTGAATGACGGGACGATGACCTCGTCCCCAGCCCCAATGCCCGCTGCCAAAAGGCCCAGGTGCAAACCGGAAGTGCCGGAGTTAACGGCAACGGCTGCCCTGCCATCGAGGAGGACCTGCGAAAACTCCTGCTCAAAGGACGCCACCTCCGAGCCCTGGGCGAGTTGGCCCGAGGCCAGCACGGCATCGACGGCCCTGCGCTCTTCATCGCCGATGATGGGTTTGGCCGGGGGAATGAATTCGGGGCTCATGCCTCTACCTCTCGAAGGGTCTCGTTCTGTTCAACATACGTTGCGCCGGTTTCCGGACATACCCAGTTCTCACCGCTGCGCTGCAGCGGGAAACCAGCTTTGCCGACCCAACCGTGGCGCTTGGCCGGAACTCCGACCATCAGGGCAAAATCAGGGACATCCTTGGCCACGACGGCTCCGGCGGCAACTGTGGCCCACCGACCAATGGTTACTGGAGCGACGCAGACGGCACGGGCACCGATTGATGCACCTTCACGAATAGTGACGCCTACCGGCTCCCAATCGTGAGCGCTCTTCAAGCTGCCATCCGGGCTGACCGCACGGGGGTAGGTGTCGTTTGTCAGCACTACGGCCGGGCCGATGAAAACTCCGGCTTCAAGTACCGCGGGCTCGTAGACAAGTGCATAGTTCTGGACCTTGCAGTTGTCCCCCATCTTGACCCCAGTGCCGATATAGGCACCCCGTCCTACGATGCAATTGACGCCCAATTCGGCCTGCTCGCGGACTTGGGCCAGATGCCAAATCTTTGATCCATCACCAATTACCGCCTTGTCTGAAACATCGGCGCTCTCCGCAACCACTATCACCGGTGAAGGTCCTTCCTCATTGAGCACACGCGACAACGAGATTCATCTTAGCCGAGACACCATGCCCCAGCGTCAAGCTCACCAGCGTAGTGGCCCAGCCCGGGTTGTCCACATACGCCGCACCGGGTGCTGCGGTCCCGGCTCCAAGCCCATAACGTCGGCCGTAGTGTTCAGGCCAGCGAGGGTCAAGACCACCCATTGATGAGGCGGGAGAGGGAAGCAATGACATTGGAGTGCACATTGGTACGCGGCCCCGTTGCCGCGGAGCCCCCCACTCCGGAGGAACTAACCATCGCGGTTCCTGCCGGCACGTCCGGCGCCCATCTTGAATCCATTCTCATGCGCGAACGTGGAACTGGCAGGTTATTCGTCAAGGGACAGGATCTATCCACCCTTACGGTTGGCATACCGCCCCTGGTGTCAGGCGTTGTCATAGTGGATGGCACCGTGCAGAAGCGCGACTTTGGACCGGAGTGCATGTCTTTGATACTTCTTACCCACTCCGGCCCCAGCGCAGGTAAGGTCTTCCGGATTCAACGCGGCCGGTTCCGATTAGGCAGGGGTCCGGTCGATCTCTCGGTACCAGATCCGGGCATGTCCCGGGAGCACGCCGTCCTGGAGGTATCCAGCACCTCCCTCACTTTAACGGACGTCGAGGCTGCCAACCCGGTCCTCGTGGATGAACAGCCCATCCGCCACATGTCAGTTACCTCCGAATCAACGATCCGGTGCGGCAACTCCACGTTCACAGTCTCCGCCGAAAGCGGTCCACTTCTGGATATTTCAACCAATGCCGGCCGCTCCGTGGAAGAGGCCCTGGAGGTATCGCATGCGGGAAAATCCGGAAACCGTGCGGCCGTGATCCTGACGGCGGGGCTGCCCTTGATTGCCGGGATCGGACTGGCTGTTGCCACGGGGATGTGGATGTACTTGGGTTTCACAGCCATCTCGGCAGTAAGCCTCCTTGTCCCATTCCTCACTGGCCGCAAAAGCCGACGGGAGTGCAGACTCGCTGTAGCGCGCGCGGCGCGGGAAGATGCTGACCGGCGCCGTCGGTGCTCGCCGTCTGCCGCAGAGCTGGTGCTTGCTGCGCATGGTAGGTCCGGGGCCTTAGGCAGGCCGATTGCTGAAACAGCCCAGGAGCCGGCTGTTTCAGCAGCACTGCTGGGTTCATCATCACAATCAGGAGGTGAGCCGTCAGGGGTATGGATCCGGCTCGGCACAGCGGAAGAGTCGGCGAACATCCGATTGGCTCCCGATGATCCCCTGTTCAGTCCGCCAACAATCGGCTTTGTGCCAGTGACGTTGGATCCACGGCATGCTGAGGTAACTCTGCGGGGGCCGAACAGTCACGTGGACGCCGTGCTCCGTTTCATGGTGATGCAGCTTGCCGCATACCCCTGCGCGGCAGAGTCCGCTGTCATTTTTCTTGGACGCCTCGGGAGGCTGCCCATGAGCGCCAGATTCCTGCCTGAAGTGATTCTTACGACCAATCCTGAGGCCGCTCTCGCTGCCCTTGACCACCTGAAAAACAGCCCGGACGGCCGGCTGATCGTGCTGGACCATCCGGGCTGTCAAGACGACGTCCTTACCGCCGTCGTCAATTCAGCTCGTCTGGCAGGGTGGCAAGTAGTGCGTTGCGGGACATCGGCCGAACGGGCTGGACCCCTCGTCGAAATTTCGCAGTCCGGGACAACGGGCTATTTGGAGTTTGGCGGCGAGCGCCGGACTTTCGTTCCGGATCTGGTCCCTGAGGGAGTCTTCGACGCATTCTGCCGAAATCTGGCGTCGATACCCCGCCCTGACAGTGCCGGCATCGGCCGTAATGTTCCTCTCCGATGCTCCCTGACCGATCTGCTTCCACTCGGACCACGAAGGATCCTCCTTCGTTGGGAACAGACCGCAATGCTGGACGGACTTTCGGCTGTGCTGGGCCAGGGCCCGGGAGGGTGGGTTGGATTTGATTTAAAACTCGACGGTCCCCACCTGCTGGTTGCCGGGACCACCGGATCCGGAAAGTCGGAACTTCTCAGGACGCTCGTCGCTTCAATAGCGCTGAGCTATTCTCCCGCCCATACAACGTTCCTGTTTTTTGATTTCAAAGGCGGTTCAGGGCTGCGGCCACTTTCCGGACTGCCACACTGTGTCGGCCTCCTGACGGACCTCGGCAGGCACCATCTGGATCGTGCGTTGGCTTCCCTTCGCGGAGAGGTCAGGCATCGCGAGGAACTGTTCGCAGCGGCAGGTGTCACGGATCTAACCCAATATCGCCACGCCGCTTCGGACGAGTTTCCTCCCATCCCGCATCTTGTGTTGGTGATCGACGAATTCCGCATGCTGATAGACCAGGCCCCCGGCGCTCTTAGTGAACTCATGAGAGTCGCTGCCATCGGCCGCTCCCTTGGCATTCATCTGGTGATGGCCACGCAAAGGCCACAAGGAGCCCTGACCGCAGATATCCGGGCAAACGTCACCTCAAGTATCGCCCTTCGAGTGCAATCGGAGACTGAGTCCGTGGACATCATCAATTCCAAGGCCGCTGCCTCGATACGTGCGGACACGCCGGGGCGGGCATACCTGGCACGGGCTTCGGGCAGGCCGGAAGAATTCCAGACTGCGTCCCTGGCCATTTCCAGCGATTCCACGGCACCCGAGGGGCGGGGGGAAATCTCGCGGGATCTTGTCCGTTCGGCCGGGGATGCCCTGCACCGCCGCTCCGAGGCGCAATCGGTGTCAAACCGCCAAAGTGGCCTTTCCGATGCTGGTGTCCAACAGCTCACGGCTGCCGTCCTGGATGCATGGGGTCGGGTGGGCAGCCCCCTCCCGAGACATCCTGTAGCTGTGCCACTGCCCTCGCTGATCCGATGGCATGAGGAGCTTCCAGGCTCGGATGAATCCCCACAACCAGCCACACTTTGGGCAGTAGGGCCGTTGGCCTTGATTGACAGACCGGCCCGCCAAATCGTGGAGCCTCTGCTGTGGCTGCCGGCCGAGCACGGCCATCTGGCAATGATCGGCAGTCCCTCAGGGGGAATGCACAACTGCTTCAGAGCCGTCTCTGCCATGTTGGCAATACACGGGCCTCAACCACACATGTACATCCTGGATGGGGCCGGGATACTGGGCGACTTCGATGGCTGGGAAGGAGTCGGCGCCAAGGCGGGGCTGCACGAGTTGCCTCTCGCGGTCAGTGTCCTGAGGCGCCTGTCAGAGGAAATGGACCATCGGCGAAGAGCCAATGAAGCCACCCGGACCAAACCACTGGCGTTAATGATCACGGGGTGGTGCTCGTGGGCAACCGCGTTCCGGTCCGGACCTTCAGCGTGGGCAGAGGGTGTCCTGCAGGATATCGTGAGGGACGGCTGCCCCTTGGGCATCACAGTGTTGATTTGTGGCGACCGGGAACTGGTCAGCTCACGCTTTTTTGCGGCGATACAGAGTCGTGCCTATTTCCCTCTCGGGTCCACGGAAGAATCGAGGTTCCACTGGCCGCGCCTTCCGGACGTGGAACCACTTCCGGGCCGCGCCATAACCACGGGCAGCTTCGTCGGAGGAGAGCTCACCGTCACACATTTTCGTGAAGCTCCGGACATAGGAAGTTGGCCGTTCGCGAACATCACGTCATCGGAACCTCCGTTCCGCCTAAGGCCCCTCCCGGGTCGCCTCAGCGAACACGAATTCCGCGACCGGCTGGAGACGTTCGAGGCTCAGCGGATGCGTGCAGGTCAGGGTTCCGCATCGTGGTCCGATCAACGTGGCGCCACAAGCGGGCCGGGCCATCCTGAAGGCAGCTCGGGGGCGCAACTCTGGGTCGGCGTTGGAGGTGACGAAGCCATCCCTCTGTCGTTGCCCCTCCGTTTACACGCTGTCACCGTTATCCTCGGAAGCCCTCTCTCCGGGAAGAGCTCAACGCTGGCCTCCCTCCACAACCTAAATCCCTCTGTTCCATGGGTCTTCCCAACCGTTGGAACTTCCCCTGCCCCGTTTTGGGCGTCAGTCGCACGAAAGGCAGCCGAAGGAGGCCTGAACCCCAACAGCATTCTGCTGGTAGACGACGCTGACTCTTTGGACAAGCAAGGCCGCCAGGCTCTCGCCAGCTTGGTGGAAGGCGTCCGCGGCGTCGTCCTGACGGCCACTCCAGGGCCTGCACTGGTCCAGCAACTGCCACTTGTCCGGGAAGTGCAAACCTGGCGCACGGGTTTGGTCCTGGCACCGCGAACACCCCACGATGGCGAACTCCTTGGTGTCCGTCTTGAAGTCGACCGGACAGCCCACGCTGGTCGCGGCTATCTCGTGAACGGAGCTGATGTGCAACCGTTTCAAGGAGTGCTGGGAACGGGCTTTCCGCCCCAGGTGCAAGCATGATTCGCCAGCGCAGTTGCCTTAGAGGACCCCGGGCGTACCGCCTGTGCGTGATGCGTAAGCAATAACGTCCTTGTGGAAGAGGAAGACGATCGCCGCAATTGCAGGGACGACCATCGCGAGGCCCTGCAGTACCAGCCCGGCGGTCATAGTGGGGAACCCAATGGTTAGGACAAACAGCTGGGCCACCAGCGCCGCCGCCCGCGTCCATCGATATCCGCGGAACAGGAAATGGCCCACTGCGAACAACCACGCCGAGAAAGCCAGGAGGAGCCCCAGAGTAAAGACAGCTCCCCAAAAAGTCAGCACCGGCGCCCCGGTGAGGAGTTCGAACGCGTACCACGCGGCGGCACCTAGGAGAGCGAGGGCTTCCAACAGGACTACGGCGGAAATCACGAGGACGCCCCGGGGTCGGTGACTGCCGCCCGGGCCGCTGGTTTTGTGGTGCGCCTGCACATCTGAATCGTCCCTAGGCTCCGGTCCGGAGGCGGGTTGGGCGGGGTTTACGGGAGGTCTTGACACACTGGCACACTACCGGACATAGTCGTCTAGCAGTGAGGGCACTGGCGGCTGATGTGATGCATCGCTCACGGATTCCGGGCATTTCGACCACTAACACCCCTTGTTTACAAGGCGTTAACATGAAACGCTTGACTCAGACGACCAAGGGGGCCCATGCGGGCCCCTTTCCTTTGGAGCCTCTCGTGAATGTTTTCACAAAAGGCCTATCTAGTTCTCACGAATGGAGTGACTGATCAGCATGGATTGGCGTAATCGCGCAGCCTGCCTCGACAAGGACCCGGAGCTCTTCTTCCCAGTCGGCAACACCGGACCCGCACTTCTGCAGATCGAGGAAGCCAAAAGCGTCTGCCGCCGCTGCCCCGTCGTGGACACCTGCTTGCAGTGGGCTTTGGAGTCCGGACAAGACGCCGGTGTTTGGGGCGGCATGAGTGAAGACGAACGTCGGGCCCTCAAGCGTCGCGCCGCCCGCGCACGCCGCGCTTCCTAGACCTCAGGATCAAGGAAGGCCGCGGACCATTTCGGTCCGCGGCCTTTCTCTTTAAGCCAAGCGTCAGCTTTTAAGCCAAGCTTCAGTGGTGCGCTCTCCCGGGTAGTTGAGGGACCATCCGAAGTCCTACGCGCGCGCCAGGTTCAAGACGATTTCGACGGCGGTGCCCCCTCCGTCGCGTGGGCTCCACTGGATGGATCCACCGAGCTCGCTTGTCACCAACGTGCGGACGATCTGCAAGCCCAGGCCCTCCGTGTACTGTCCGTCCGGCAGCCCCACGCCGTCGTCGGCGATTGTCACGGTCAGAAATTCGTCGTTGCCGTCGCCATCTGCCCGATCTGCCAACAGCCACACCGTACCCGTACGGCCCTCAAGGCCATGCTCCACGGCGTTGGTAACAAGTTCGTTGATCACCAACGCCAGAGGGGTGGCAAAATCACTGGGCAACTCGCCGAACATCCCCGAGCGCTCGGTTCGCACCTGTTGGGACGGTGACGCGACTTCGGCAGACAGCCGGAACTGACGCCCAATCAGTTCGTCAAAATCGACACTCTGCGTTAGCCCCTGGGAAAGGGTCTCGTGCACCAGCGCGATGGTGGCCACGCGTCGCATCGCTTGTTCCAGACCCTGCTTAGCTTCGTCGCTGACCATGCGCCGCGATTGCATGCGCAGCAGGGCCGCCACAGTTTGAAGATTGTTCTTTACCCTGTGATGGATTTCCCGGATGGTGGCGTCCTTGGTGACGAGCTCCATTTCCCTTCGCCTCAATTCCGAGACGTCACGGCACAAGACAAGGGCACCGAATCGATGCTGCTCATCTCGCAAAGGAATGGCCCGCAGGGAAAGACTGACGCCCCTTGATTCAATCTCGCTGCGCCAAGGCATTCGGCCGGTGACGACCAACGGCAGTGTCTCGTCCACCATGCGGCGGTCCTTGAGGAGGCCAGCTGTCACTTCCGCCAGAGACCGGCCCTCGAGTGACTCAACTTCACCGAGTCGGCGGAAGGCAGAGACGCCATTCGGGCTGGCATACTGGACGATGCCTTCGGCATCGAGCCTGATAAGGCCGTCCCCTACACGCGGCGCTCCTCGCCGAGAACCCGTCGGAGAAGCGAAATCGGGCCACAGCCCGAGGGTTCCCATCCGCAAGAGGTCATACGCGCACTGGCGGTACGTCAGTTCCAGCCTTGAAGGCATGCGGGAGCTGGACAGGTCCATGTGGGACGTGACAACCGCGAGTGTCCTGCCGTTGCGCACCATGGGGACAGCTTCAACCCGAAGCGCCATCTCGCTGCTCCAGCTTGTCTCGCTGGAACGTTCGATGGAACGGCTGTTCCATGCCTTGTCCACCAAGGGGCGGAGGTCAGATCGGATGCCCTCCCCCACGAAGTCCGCGTGGAACACCGTATGGGATGTCGACGGACGAACGTGGGCGAGGGCGATGTACCCAAACTCCGGATGCGGGAACCACAGCGCGAGGTCCGCGAAAGCCAAGTCAGCGACCATCTGCCAGTCACCGACGAGGAGGTGCAGCCATTCGGCATCGCCAGGCCCGAAATCAGCGTGTTCCCTGATGGGGTCTGTAAAGATTGCCACTGCACCTCCATTTGCGACGCCGGGTGTTGCCCTAGCGTCGAACGATTGACCTCAAGAGCCTTAATGCTACCGACAGTGAAGCCATGTCGTCGGCTTCGAGAGCGTTGACCTCATCAAACATGGTCTTGGCACGCCCGAGTTGCTCGGCATTCTGGCCTTCCCAAGCCCTCAGCCGGTCTTCAGCCACGGTGCCGGACTCCGTCGACTCAAGGACCGACGTCGTCATATCCGCCACTGTCGAGTACAAGTCATCCCGAAGTGCTGCCCGAGCCAGCGCCTGCCAACGGTCATCCCGCGGCAATGAACTTATTCGTTCCAGCAGCGAGTCCACGTGGAAGCGGTTGAACACGGTGTAATAGACATGCGCAACATCCTCGACGCTGTCGCCGCCGCCTTGGGCAATCCTGGAGATGTCCAAAAGTGCGTAACTCTCGAAGAGCTCCACCCACCGGTGGGCAAGATGCTCAGGCAGCTCCCAGCCGCGGGCTTTCTCCAGCCAACTAGTAATGCGGACCTTGTCCTCGCCCCGAAGGTAGTCCAGGAGTTTGGCCCTCAAAGGCACCATCATCGGCTTGAATGATTCGACAACCTTGGAAATCGGCTGTGACGCCATCCCTTGTCCCAGCACCCATCGCACTGCCCGGTCGAGCAGTCGACGGATATCCAGGTGGACTTCACTCCAGTGTTCCGTCGGGAAAGATGCAGGGAGTGCGTTCAGCTCCGCCACCATGGGATCGAGGTCATAGATTTCACGCAGCGCCACGAATGCCTTGGCGACTGCTACCTCGTTCGCCGACGTCTCTTCGATCGCCCGGAAAGCAAACGTGATGCCGCCCAGGTTGATGATGTCATTGGCCACTACAGTTGCGATGATCTCGCGCCGCAGGGGGTGGGTGTCCAGCTCGGCGTCGAATTTCTCCCGCAATTGCTGGGGGAAGTAGTTGCGGATGGTGTCCGCAAACCAAGGATCGTCGGCAAGGTTGCTGTCCCGCAACGCAGCGCCGAGCTCGATCTTGGCGTAGGCGGCCAGGACCGCCAGTTCGGGCGACGTCAAACCCTGGCCCTGCTCCAACCTCGCACGAAGGGTATCCGTGGTGGGCAACGCTTCAAGATCACGCTTGAGGTCGGCAGACTTCTCCAGCCAGTCCATCAGGCGCTCGTAACTCGGGCTCCAGTCGGCAACCCGTGTCCGATCGTTCAGGAGCAGGATGTTTTGGTCGATATTGTCCTGCAGGACGAGGCGTCCCACTTCGTCCGTCATGGCCGCCAGGAAAGACGCGCGCTCTGCAGCATCCAGCTTTCCGGCCGCGACCATGCGATCAACGAAGATCTTGATGTTGACCTCGTGGTCGGAGCAGTCCACTCCGGCAGAGTTGTCGATCGCGTCTGTATTAAGGATGACCCCCTGCAAGGCCGCTTCGATACGTCCGCGCTGCGTCAAACCGAGGTTTCCGCCTTCGCCCACGACCTTGACCCGAAGGTCGCGGCCGTCCACACGAATGGCATCATTTGCTTTGTCGCCAACGGCCGCATGTGTTTCCGTGCTGGCCTTGACGTACGTGCCAATGCCGCCGTTGTAGAGAAGGTCTGCCGGAGCCAACAAAATCGCACGAAGAAGTTCGGGCGGACTCAGCTGCGTCGTGCCATCGGGCAAGCCCAGGGCCTTGCGGACTTGGTCGGAAACCGGGATGGTCTTGGCATGGCGCGGGTAAACGCCGCCACCTTCGCTGATGAGCGACCTGTCATAGTCGTCCCAGGACGACCGAGGCAATTCGAACAGTCTCTGCCGTTCCGCAAAGGACGTCGCGGCATCAGGTGCAGGATCAAGGAAGATGTGCCGGTGGTCGAAAGCCGCCAGAAGCCGGATGTGACGGGAAAGCAGCATCCCGTTACCGAAGACGTCACCGGACATGTCGCCAACACCAACTACGGTGAATTCTTCGGTCTGGGTGTCCAGGTCGAGCTCGCTGAAGTGCCTCTTGACTGACTCCCACGCACCACGTGCAGTGATACCCATGGCCTTGTGGTCGTAGCCGACGGATCCGCCGGAGGCAAAGGCATCGCCCAGCCAGAAGCCATAATCGGCAGCCAGCCCGTTGGCGGTGTCAGAGAACGTCGCCGTTCCTTTATCCGCTGCCACCACCAAATAGGAGTCGTCGCCGTCGTGTCGAACGACGTCCGACGGCGGTACAAGCCTCTCGCCATCAGCCGAAGTTACGAGGTTGTCGGTGATGTCGAGCAGACCCCGGATGAAGGTCTTGTAGCTCTCAATTCCTTCAGCCATCCAGGCTGCACGGTCGGTTGCCGGGTTGGGAAGTTTCTTGGCAAAGAACCCACCCTTGGCGCCAGTAGGCACGATGACTGCGTTCTTGACAGTCTGCGCCTTCACGAGGCCGAGGATCTCGGTCCGGAAATCTTCCCTGCGGTCCGACCAGCGAAGGCCGCCGCGGGCCACCTTTCCGAACCTCAGGTGAACGCCCTCTACCCGGGGAGAGTAGACCCAGATCTCGAACATGGGACGTGGGAAGGGCAGCCCGTCAATCGACGTAGGGTCCAGCTTGAAGCTGAGGTATTCCTTGTTCTGGAAATAGTTGGTCCGCAGGGTGGACTCAATCAGGTTCACGAAAGTGCGCAGTACACGGTCCGCATCCAAGGTGGCAACCTGCTCAATGGACTCCGAGAGGGCTGCCCGGGCGGCGGCTTGGCGTTCAGGCCGGAGATCCTCCGCTACCGCAGGATCGAAGCGGGCGGAGAAGAGGGCGTTAAGCCCCCGGGCGACATCGGGGTTGCCCAGAAGCGTGTCGGCTATGAAACCGAACGAGTTGGTGTTGCCCATTTGGCGCATGTACTTGGCGTACGCGCGGAGAACCACCACCTGCCGCCAGTGCATGCCTTCACGCAGCACCAGACGGTCAAAGTTATCCGATTCCACGGCCCCCGTGACGGCAGCTCCAAAGGAATCGGCGAGAAGGTCGCCGGTGGCGATGGGATCGACACCGGCGGGATACTTCAGCCCGAGGTCGTAAAGGAAGAAGTCGCGGTGGTCGGACGTTTCTATTTCGAAAGGCCGTTCGTCCAATACCTCAAGGCCAAGATTATGGAAGTACGGAAGGATCTGGCTCAAGCTCTTGGGCTCCATGAGGTAGAGCTTGACGCGGGCGTCCTCCTCCAAGGCTTCGCCGGCACCGTCGGGAAGGTACACGTGAACACCCGGCTTGACCTGCTTGGTTGCTTCCCCGGCACGCTCGGCCTGCGCTCCGTATTTCTCGAAGCGTTCGATGTCCTCCAGCGCATCCTCAACCTCGTAGTCGACGCGGTAGCCTGCCGGGAATGCCTCGGCCCACAGCGCAGACAGGACATCGGCATTCTCCGCGGGGCGGTGTTCGCGGAGGACCTCGGCAACACCTTCGCTCCAGGATCGGGATGCCCTCATCAGCCGGTGTTCGAGCTCCGCCACGTTGACTTCAGCGAGTTCAGCTGTACGTGGCAGCCTGATCCGGAAGAAGACACGAGCCAAGGCAGACTCGGTTATTCGAGCCTCGTAATCGATGCTCTCAGCTTGGAAGGTTTCCCGTAGTTCTTGCTCGATCCGAAGGCGAACGCTGGTGGTGTAGCGGTCGCGGGGCAGATATACGACTGCGGACATGAAGCGGCCATAGATGTCAGGGCGGAGGAAGAGCTTGGTCCGGCGGCGTTCCTGCAGGCGCTGAATGCCGGTAGCTGTGGCAGCCAGGTCCGCTATTTCGATCTGGAACAGTTCATCACGCGGGTACGTCTCCAGAATGCCGAGGAGGTCCTTGCCGGAATGAGAGTCAATCGGGAACCCTGCGTTCCGCAGTACGGCGTCGACCTTGTCGCGAACGATGGGGATGTTCCGGACAGATCCTGTATACGCACTCGTTGCGAATAGCCCGATGAAGCGCCGCTCCCCATTAACGTTGCCCAAAGCGTCAAAGCTCTTGACTCCGATGTAGTCGAGATACGCGGGCCGGTGAACTGTGGACCGGGAGTTCGCTTTGGTGATCACCAGTGCGCGCTTTTCCCGGGCACGCTTACGACCGGCATCGGTCAGATGCTGGACCTGGCGTGTGGTGTCGCCCGCGCGGAGAAGCCCAAGACCGCTGTCGTCACGCAGTTGAAGGACGTCCTCACCTTCTTCGTCAACGAGATCGTATTCGCGGTATCCCAAGAACGTGAAGTTACCGTTATCCAGCCACCGCAAGAGATCCTGGGCCTGCCGGAGTTCGGCGACTTGTTCAGGGTGGGATACGCTCCCAAGTGCTTCAGCCAGTTCAAGTGCTTTGCTACGCATCTTTGGCCAGTCCTCGACCGCCGCCTTGACATCACCGAGGACACGTTGCAGTCCTGCGATCAATTCTGCACGGGCTTCGTCGCTGACCCGGTCGATTTCCACAGCGATCCACGACTCCATATGGGAGGCGTTGTCGCCGTCACCGAGAAGATGGGCAATGCTGGGTAAGGCAGCGGTATCGCCGCTGGATATTCCGACGTTGGACGGAACTCTGGAAATATTGCGCAGTTCCCCGGACACCCGATCACGGGTGACCACGAACAAGGGGTGCATTACCAACCTGATGGCGCAGTTCTGGCGAACGAGTTCTGCGTTAACAGAGTCGACAAGGAACGGCATATCGTCCGTGACGATGTAGACGACGCTTCGGTCAGCCTCACTGGCGATCTCGACGACGGCGTTGCCCGGCAAACGGGACTGCGCGACACTTCTGTGATTGGTAGCCCGCGATATCAGAAGCTCAGGAGAGTATGCGCGGGAGTCCTCCTCTGCGAGGTGCTCATAGTAGTCACCAAAGAACCCCTCCCGGACAACTGCTGCATCGGACCGATCCTCTACGCTGGATCCTGACGACATCGACAAACGCCTCCATCACATGTTGATTGCTGCGACTCTGCAGCCCACATGGTGAGCCTAGCGCTTTAGGAAGCGGGAGGCTCTGGTAGTTAGTACAGAAGATTTTGGATTTTGCTGGGCAGGCGCACAGACCAAATTGGCAATGGCGACACGAAGCGCCGATTCTGGTGCAACTTCGAGTAGAACCGATCCGGAAAGCAATGCGGCGTCGCAGGCCACCGGATCAGCCGGCAGGTAGGCATCGATTCCCGTTCCCGGGCCGTAGCGGTCCCAGGCGTCCTCCAATTGCTGTTTTGGCGAATGGCCCACGGTGGAGCGCCTGACCTTGTTCAGCACGATACGTGGGGATGCTTGCGGAACTGCTGCTTCAAGTTCGGCCAGTCCACGAACCAAGCGTGGCACCCCGACCGCATCCGCTGCCCCCACGGCGAACACGACATCTGCTGTTTCCAGGCTGCGGAGGGTTGCAGCGTTTCTCCTCGGTGCCATGGTGTCAAAGCTCAGCTCTTCATCCGATTCGAGGCAGAACCCTGTGTCCACGACCACAACATCCGCCAAGTGCCTGGCTCGTTCGAGTACCAGTGAGAGTGCCGCCGACCTGAGCTCGGTCCAACGGTCAGCGCGTGTAGTACCCGTAAGTACGCGGAATGAGCCACCCTTGGTGAAGACGGGGATAGCCGTCGTCTTAAGGGAGCTGACGTCAAGCATGCCCTGATCTGCGAGCCTGCACGCTTGGGCCAGGCCGGCGGACTCGTCCAAGAGTCCCAGAACCGCAGAGACGCTGGCACCGTAGCTGTCAGCGTCCACAAGAAGGACAGATTGACCATTCAATGCCAATTCCGCTGCGATATTGACCGCGACGAGGGTTCGGCCTGGCGAACCTACAGGCCCCCAGACGGCAATGACCTGGCCTGCGCCCCTTGACACTTCGTCCGCAATTTCGGTTGCCGGCAGTAAGACCAAGTCCTCCCCGGCATCTGCGAATCCCACGTCATGCCCCGACCCCAGACGGCCGCGGGTGTGCTCGCGGGCAACAGCCTCGGAGATTCTGGCTGCGAGTGCTGAAGGTTCTATTCCGGAAGCTGCTGCGACAACACCGATTGACCGCAAACGGTGGGTTTCGGCTGGATCGTCCGTCAAGGCTACGATGGAAACTCCAACCGCCCCAAGCCGATCGACCAAAGTTGTCGTCAGTTCCTCGGAGCCCTCAGCCACGACAGCAGCCATCGCAAGGCCGCTTTGGCAGGCAGCCATCAGCTCAGCCAGCTCAGAACAACGACGAACCACCGTCACCGGGCCATGAAGTCGTTCCAGCCCTCCGACTACGGCCTCTCGCGCACTGCCGACAGTAACAATGGGAATACTCATTGGCCTGAGCCTGCTGGGTTCCAGACTACGGAAATATTAGCTTTGTTCGCCTGGGCACCCAACAGTTTGGGTATCTGCTCATCAGTCACCAAGACCTGAACCACGGTGGTCTTCGAGGCGCCCAAGGTATCGGATCCCGAGGCCACATTGGCAATTTCTG
Organism: Paenarthrobacter sp. A20; assembly: GCF_024168825.1. Taxonomy (NCBI): domain Bacteria; kingdom Bacillati; phylum Actinomycetota; class Actinomycetes; order Micrococcales; family Micrococcaceae; genus Paenarthrobacter; species Paenarthrobacter sp. A20. Next base: position 4,265,952 of record NZ_JALJWH010000001.1, read on the forward strand.
CACCTGGCAGCAACAGCTGCGGCTTGTCATACGCATTGTTCGAACCCGGCATGGAAACCCATACGTCCACGCGCGCACCAGGCGTTGCTTGCTCGGGGAGTTCTTCATCCATTGAAATGGCGACTGGCTTCCTGTTCAAGGCGTCGGCCTTGCCCAGGCTCTGCTGGGGAATAAGCTGATTCTTCTCCACCCGCTGCAGAGCGACTTTGCCCGCTGCAAGGCCCTCCTCCACTGTCACGTAACTTGACTCGATGTCATCAAGCCGGACTTTGACGATAGACAAGTCCGCTGCCGTCACCGCCTGGCCCACGGAGATATCTTCCCGGGCCGCATAGACCTGCGTGGTCCTGTCAGCTGTGCCGACCAAGGCTATGACGCCCGCGATGGACGCCAACACCAGTAACACACCAATAAGAAGGCGGGGGTCCTTCCACGATGGCTTCTTCAGTCTCTGGCCGGCAACGATGGCTGCTGAACCCATTTCCCTGCTCCCCCGTCATGAGTAATGGCATGGACTACTGACCCGCCACACCATTCTTTACCGACGACTTCTCATGCACCAAAGCCAATGAGGGCAAATGGCCTGAAACTGTGGATAAGTGCACCAAACGGGGGCATCAGTGGCAAAATGGATCCATGCCCCGATTCCTGACTCTGGCGGACGTCGCCGAACAACTCCAAATCAACTCCCCACAGGCGTATGCCCTTGTCCGAAGCGGAGAATTGAAAGCCATCCAGGTAGGGGGCCGGGGGCAATGGCGTATCGAGGAAACGATGCTTGAGCAGTACATCCAGGAACGTTATGCAGAAGCCAGCCGCATGATCGAAGAGGCTAAGACCAAGTCACCCCAGACCTAGTAGTTGCCGCGGGGCAGATCCTGGCCGCCGGCCGATGACAGTGCTGCCAGCGAGCTGAAAGGGATGGTCAACACTGCCCTCACGTTGCCGACCCGACGCACCTCGCCGTCGGGGACAACCGCGAGATCGAAATGATCGCGACCGACCCTGTCGATGACGCCTTGTACTTTGTAGCCATCCCCCGTCCGAGCACTAAGGTAAACAATCAGTTCGGCACGGTCCCTGGCCAACGCCCTCAAGGCAGCGGAAATCCCCAGCGAACGCTGCATCGGGGACAGAGGCTTTCGGACCGATCTGCCCAGTCCCTCGTATGAGAGCACTGAAGCGCAGGGAACCAGCCATTCCCGAGATCCGTCCACCAGCCCCAACCACTCGCCGCCTACATGTCGCAGGCTTCCGCGGATGATGCTGCCATCAGCCAGGACAATTTTGATCCCGGAACCGGCGACGGCTCGAAGGCGGTCCCCCAGCTCAATCGCAGCAAGTTCGACCCTGGCCCGCTCCGATATCTCGGATTCCCTTTCCAGGGCGCGCTCTGCTGAAAATTGTGCTTCCAAGTCATCGAAGAGAGAGTCCCATCTCATGTGGTCAGACTAGGCTGCAACATGTAGGTACGGCGAATCCCGTTAAAGGCTCGTCAATCCGATTGGACAAGCACTAACAAATGTGCTCAAAATAGTCCAAGCGGTTCAAATGACATCAAAATCGATCAAACGGAGCCTGGGGGCCTGAATGGCACGAGCATTGCGCAATGACACTGCCCTGGCCGTATCGATTCTTGGACTAGGGCTGCTCCTTAGCTATGTGGGCCGCGTGCTCGTGAGTCAGTGGCAGTCCGCGGAGCGCCACGGGCACAGCATGTCGTTTGAACACCTCCTCGGTTTTGTTTCGAGCGCCGTCGGTGCGGGGATAGTAATGTGGTGGATCCTTTCCCTTCTGATCGCCTTCCTCACCTCGCTCTTGCACCGTGGCGGACAGCAGAGAAGAGCTGACTTCATCTCCAAGTTCAGCCCCGGATTCATGGTGCGACTGGCAGTGGCAGTGCTGAGCTTGAATCTGTTTGGTGCATCAGTGGCGCACGCCAGTATGGAAACGTCCGATCCGGGCTGGAAACCGCAAGCCGGTAAATCCGTGCAGGCTGCACCCGCAGTGTGGACGCCGATGTCCTTGGTCGGCTCCGCCCCTGTCCCACAAACGGCCGGCGTCGGAGAAACGGGAACCCCGGTCGATGATCCACGCTGGCAGCCCGGGCCCCTAGTGACTGATCCAGGGCTGCTGAGCCGTCAGTCCTCCCGGCAGGTTGCCACTGCCCACGAAACCGGCGTGGTAGTTGAAGCAGGAGATACCCTCTGGTCGATCGCCGCTTCGAGGCTGGGCCCTTTTGCCACGGACGTCGACATCGCCTTGGCATGGCCCAAATGGTACGCCGCCAACAGGACCGTCATAGGCGGTGACCCCTCCGTGGTGCTTCCGGGCCAAGTGCTGCGGCCACCCTTACCCGGCTAGCATCCAGGGTCTCCGCCGCCCTTTCAAATCTTGGACGACACCCGCTCAGGGGCCAGGTCCGCGCGTCAAAGTTAATTCCAGCGTCATCCCAGCAGAAGCCATTCGAGCAGGGCGTCCCCACGCCCGGGCTCAAGTAGTGAATGCCAGAGGGTATGACCATGACCGTTGCAACTGCAAGCCACCCGGCAGGGCGCCGGAGCGCCAAACGTCCTATCGCCGCGAAGGGCTCTAAGGCCCCTGATATCGATGTACGGCTGGTTGCGCGCAGCATCGCCCAGGCAGCGTTGGAGGTTCTGGCCGGCACCCGCCCGGTCAGCCAGCTTTCCAGGTCCTTGGATCCGGAATGCTACCTTTCCCTCCAGCATCGGGCCGCCCTCACGCGCAAGCACGCCGCCAGAATCCGGGCCAATTTGCGGCCACACCGGAGCCCCATGGTCCGTTCCGTCAGGGTTTGTTCCATCTCCGCAATTATTTGCGAAGCAAGCATCGTTGTTGCAGAAGAACAAAGATGCCGGGCCATCGCCATGAGGTTGGAGCGCTTCGACGGCATCTGGCGGGTCACCGCTCTGGAAATCGGTTAGCACCACCGCGCCCGGCCACCATGACCACGTACGAAAAGGGTGGACCCCGGACAATGAGTCCGAGGTCCACCCTTTTACATACCGCGCTTGTCCCGCCCCAGCGGAATGGCTCAGCGACGCTTCTTTTTTGCCGTCTTGCGCTGATCCTGGCTTGCTGCCTTGGCAGGGTTACCCGATCGACCTGAGGCACGGCCCTCGATGCGCGTTTGAGTGGCCCCATCCTCGCCGGGAGCAGTGTACTGCAGCTGTGCCGGCTTCTCTGGCGCCTGCAGGCCGGCCGCCCGGATTTGTGGCTCATGATGTTCGGTGTGCGCTCCAGCGGCAGTGTCGTCAGCCACTACAACATCCTCGGCGGGTGTTACCTCTACCTCAAGGTTGTAGAGGAACCCAATACTTTCTTCGCGAATGGCTTCCATCATGCTCTGGAACATGACAAAGCCTTCGCGCTGGTATTCCACCAAAGGATCGCGCTGGGCCATGGCCCGGAGACCGATTCCCTCCTTGAGATAGTCCATCTCGTAAAGGTGTTCCTGCCATTTGCGCCCCAGCACCGAAAGCACCACCCTGCGTTCAAGCTCACGCATGCTCTCAGACCCGATGGCCTCTTCGCGTGCCTGGTAAACGAGCCGGGCATCTGAGAGGATCTCATCCCTCAGGAAGTCGGCCGTGACCCTGGACCTGCCGCCCGCTTCCTCAATGATTTCCTCAGCGGTAACGGTTGCCGGGTAGAGCGTCTTCAGATTGGCCCAAAGCTGGTTGAAGTCCCAATCGTCCCCAGTTCCCTCGGCAGTGGCGGCATCAATGAGGGCGTTGATGGTGTCTTCCAGGAAGAACTGGACCTTCTCGTGGAGGTCGTCACCCTCGAGGATTCGACGACGGTCCCCATAGATGGCTTCACGCTGGCGGTTGAGGACGTCATCGTACTTGAGGACGTTCTTACGCTGTTCGGCGTTGCGCCCTTCCACCTGCCCTTGGGCGGATGCGATGGCTCTCGAAACAAGCTTGGATTCGAGCGCAACGTCATCCGGAACGGAGCTGTTCATGAGCCTTTCTGCCGCGCCAGAGTTGAACAACCTCATGAGGTCGTCCGTCAGCGAAAGGTAGAAGCGGGACTCACCAGGGTCGCCCTGGCGTCCTGAACGGCCACGCAGCTGGTTGTCGATCCGGCGCGATTCGTGGCGCTCGGTACCCAGCACGTAAAGTCCACCAAGGTCGAGAACTTCTTCATGTTCGTCCTTGACCGCTTGCTTCGCTGCCGAAAGCGCCTCTGGCCATGCTGCCTCGTACTCTTCCGAGTTCTCTTCAGGGTCAAGCCCGCGCTTTGCAAGCTCTGCGATGGCAGTAAATTCGGCATTGCCGCCCAACATGATGTCAGTGCCGCGGCCCGCCATGTTCGTGGCGACGGTAACAGCCCCTTTTCGTCCGGCCTGGGCCACGATGGAGGCTTCGCGCGCGTGGTTCTTGGCGTTCAGGACTTCGTGCCTGATGCCTTCCTTGGCCAGCAGCTTGGAGAGGTACTCGCTCTTCTCGACACTGGTGGTGCCGACCAGCACCGGCTGTCCGTTCTCGTGCCTTTCGGCAATGTCCTGCACGACGGCGTCGAACTTCACGACTTCGTTCTTATAGACAAGGTCGGACTGGTCAATGCGCTGCATGTCGCGGTTGGTGGGGATGGGAACGACACCCAGCTTGTAGGTGCTCATGAACTCCGCGGCCTCTGTCTCGGCCGTGCCGGTCATGCCGGCAAGCTTCGAGTACATGCGGAAGTAGTTCTGCAAGGTCACTGTGGCGAGAGTCTGGTTCTCGGCCTTGATCTCGACGTTTTCCTTGGCCTCGATGGCTTGGTGCATGCCTTCGTTGTAGCGACGTCCAGCCAGGATACGCCCGGTGTGTTCGTCAACAATCAGGACCTCGCCGTCGAGGATGACGTAGTCCTTATCCCTCTTGAACAGTTCCTTGGCCTTAATGGCGTTGTTGAGGAAGCCGATCAAAGGCGTGTTGGCCGATTCGTAAAGGTTTTGGATTCCGAGGTAATCCTCCACCTTTTCAATACCGGCTTCGAGCACGCCTACGGTTCGCTTCTTTTCGTCAACCTCGTAGTCGACCTCCGGCTGCAGCCGGAGCACGACCTTGGCGAATTCGCTGTACCACCGGTTGGTGTCGCCCTGCGCCGGCCCGGAAATGATGAGCGGAGTACGTGCTTCATCAATCAGGATGGAGTCGACCTCATCCACGATCGCGAAATTGTGGCCACGCTGGACCAGTTCGCTTGCATCCCACGCCATGTTGTCGCGCAGGTAGTCGAAGCCGAACTCGTTGTTGGTTCCATAGGTGATGTCTGCGGCGTATTGCTGCCGGCGCACTGCGGGGTCCTGGTTGGAAAGGATGCAGCCGCTGGTGAGGCCCAGGAACCTGTAGACGCGGCCCATGAGTTCTGACTGGTACTCAGCGAGGTAGTCGTTGACCGTGACGACGTGGACGCCTTTGCCCGCGAGGGCGTTGAGGTAGGCCGGCGCCGTGGCCACGAGGGTCTTGCCTTCACCGGTTTTCATTTCTGCGATGTTGCCCAGATGAAGTGCGGCACCACCCATAAGCTGTACGTCGAAGTGCCTCATGCCCAAAGTCCGGGAGGAAGCTTCACGAACAGCAGCGAACGCTTCCGGGAGGAGGGCTTCCAGAGTTTCGCCATCTTGGTGGCGGGAACGCAGATGGTCCGTTTCCTCGCGTAGTTCGGCATCCGTGAAGGACTTGAAGGAGTCTTCCAGGGCATTGATGGAATCGGCATAGTTCCGCAGTTGCTTGAGTGTCTTTTTGTCACCCGTGCGGAGAAGTTTTTCGATTAGTGATGCCACGTGAAATTGCTCCCAGTCTCATGCTGCCGAATTCTGGCTGTTTCAGTCTACGGGAGAGACCAGCGCCACGTTGCCGGGTTCCCCTGTGAGCGGACTGCCCGGTTGCCCGTGCTCTTTCGTGCGATCACGGCGGCGTGCCACGGCCTCGGCGAGCACGCCGGCGAGATCTCCAACGGGCCACACCACCACTTCCTGCAACCCAAGCCAGGAGGCCATGAGGTCAAGTTCGGCAGCAAGTTCGACGGCGGTATCCGCCGGTGCACCAACCTCACCGAATGCCGAGCGTACCAAGAGCTGGCCGGACGCCCGATCCGCTTTCAGGTCCACGCGCGCGACGATCCCGTCGCGAAGCAGGAACGGCAAGACGTAGTAGCCGAATCGGCGCTTGGCGGCAGGGGTGTAGATCTCAATCCTGTAATGGAAGCCAAACAGTTCTTCAAGCCGCCGGCGCTCAAAAACCAGGGAATCGAATGGACTCAGCAGCGCCCGCCCTTTGGCTATGCGTGGTGTTCCGGCGCTGACATGCTGATAGATTTCCCTGTCCCAACCACTGACTGACACTCGTTGAAGGCGACCAGCCCTGACCAGCCGCTGAACCGAATCAGCTCCCGCCTTGAGGGGCGTCCGGAAGTAGTCGGAAAAGCAGCGCACAGTACCAATGCCGTGGGCTTGGGCGGCTGCATCCATCAACCGGTCAAGTGACTCCTCAGGGTCGCCTCCGGACAAGGCCAAGTTTGGTACGACCCTTGATGTCAGGGTGTACTTTCGCTCGAATTGAGGGGTCCGGGAAGCAGCCGACACTCTTCCCTCTTCAAACAGATGTTCCAAGACCCGCTTGACGATGTTCCAATTCCACCCCCAGTTGTCACGTTCGGCTGCCTGGGCATGTCCGAGTTCTGCGGTGAGTTCGGACGCGGTCATGGGACGTCCTGCCGTGAGGGCTGCGAGGATGCGATCCTCCATCTCCTGACGGACACCAGGATCCAGGTGGTGGGCTCCCACCCACGCCCGCTTTTGCCACACCAACAGGTCCTGAAAGTGCTCCGGGCGGATAAAGCTGGCCTCGTGTGCCCAGTACTCCATCATCCTTCGCGGCTTCCGGCCAGCCATGGTTTGGAGGATGAGGGGGTCGTAGTTGCCCAGCCGGGAAAAGAACGGAAGGTAGTGGCTTCGGGCCACGACGTTTACGGAATCGATCTGGACAAGCTGGAGTTGGGCAAAGGTCCGGCCCACCGCCCGTGCAGTCACGGGGCCGGTGGGCCGGACCTTTGCCAATCCTTGAGCTGCCAATGCGATCCGCCGTGCCTGTGACAGGCTCAGCGAAGCGGTCATGGAAGTCCCTTCATTCAGGAAATATTGCCTTACTTGGCTGTCGAAGCCTGGTCGTCAGAGCGGTAGGCGTGAATCTTCTCTTCCACGGCCTCCTCGCCAGGCTCGCACGTGGAGTCGAGGGTGATCACACCGTACGTCCAACCACTGCGCCGGTACACGACAGACGGCGCGTTGGTTTCCTTGTCCAGGAAAAGGTAGAAGTTGTGCCCAACGAGTTCCATGCTGTCCACTGCATCATCCAGGGTCAGTGACGCGGCGGGGAACACCTTCCGGCGGATCAGGACGGGTGAATCGCCAGCCGGAATGTCGTTCTCGATGTCGTAGGGCGAACGCTCTTCTGCCTGCGGCACAGACTCTTGGTGATTGCTGGCTTCAACGTAGAGCGGTTCGCTCGCACTGGCGGGCTCAAGTGTTGCTGTGGCTTCCCGCACTGCCTTAGGCGTGTGGCGGCCGTGGTGCACCTTTTTCCGGTCCTTCGCACGGCGAAGCCTCTCAAGAAGCTTGTTGTACGCGAGATCGAAGGCAGCGAATTTGTCAGCGGCTGTGGCCTCGGCACGGATGACGGGGCCGCGGCCCAGGACTGTCACTTCGACGGTGAGCTGGCCCGGCGTCTGCCGGGGATTGGTTTCCTTGGAAACCTTGGCGTCGACTCGCTGGACCTTATCCCCCAGCGATTCAATCTTTGAGATTTTCTCGCCGGCGTATTCGCGAAAGCGGTCAGAAACTGTGAGATTTCGTCCGCTGATCATGAACTCCATGGTGCCCTCCAAATAACTCAGGTGACACGACAACGACGCTGTTGGGGGCTAGTCTGACGGACAGTCGAGCCCCTTTCCGAGCCGCTATCGACAGGTACATCTGTTCTTGGTACCCACAACCGACGTTAGTTCATCGCCACGCGTTATTCATCCTTTAGCCACTTATTTTTTGATTGAGTCTTAAGGGCTTCACGTGGATAGTCTGCGGTGCTGTTTGAAGCGTAGGCTGGTGGCCTCGTGGCCGCGAGCACGACGGCGCCACACACCACTCCGCCAGCAGCCCTGACGGCCCGCGCTGCCTCAGCGAGAGTGGCCCCGGTGGTGAGGACATCGTCCACAAGAATGCACCTCATGCCTCTGATCGTGTCCAAACGCCGTCTGCGTACCCTCATGGACCCCCGGACCTTGCTGGCCCGCGCACCCCTCCCCAAGCCCTTTTGGCCGGCTTCGCGGCTTGTCCCGTCCTTATCCGAAACGATCTGGAACATCCGGGCAGTGAGCCCCCGCAAGGAATCTCTGCTGACTGCGTGGACCGGTATTGCCGGCCTCTTCTCAAGTGCGTCAATGATGGGGCATTGCGGCAGGACGCGGCGCATCCGCAGACATCGAAGCAGGAGGTGCAGGGGGCTGAATCCGCGTTTGCGGTATGCCCGGCCGCTCGTGGGAACAGGGACGAGGCAATAGCCTGGCTGTCCTCCAATGGCGGTCTCCACCGCCTTGCCGAGGCAAGGAGCCAAAACACCTGCCAGACGCCACTGGCCAAAGTGCTTGAATGACAGCAGGCATCGTGCCAGTTCATCCCGGTACGGGCCCGCTGCGACCACTTCGAGTTTTGCCGTGCCATCGACGTCAACCAATGCGGGCGATTCCTGCTCCGCACGGAAAGGCTGCCTGCACAGTTGACGGACACGCTTCGCGCAGCCGCCGCACAACACGGTGTCCTCCACTCCGCAGCAAACGCATTCAACCGGAACCAACAGAGCCATCAGGTCAGCCATGGCTCCCCGCAGTGCGGATATCAGCCGGTCAAAGCGACGCTGTTCCCCACCACGTCGGTGCGCCCTGACAGGATCTGCGGCGTGGAGGTCGGGGTCCCCGCTCACGACCCGCCACCCACGGTGCCCGTTCCTGATGCCTGGGGAAGTCATCCTGCAAGCCTGCCCAGTTGCCGGCTCGGCCGGAAGTCGCTGTGAGCCCTATGTGGACAATCGACCCGGCACTTCTGGTGGCAGGTCAGCCCGGGAAGGCTGGCTCCGTAGGCCCCTTCAGCTGGAGCTCCCAGCCATTTCCGACACGTTGGAAAACGCCCGCCTCCGATTGGCCATAAATCTGCTCGGAGCCGTTTCCGGCGCTGAGGCTGGTCAGCCCGTCCCAAGGTGCCAGCTGTTGAGGCTCGCCCGTTGCCAAAGACAAGAGCTCGGGAACCACGGTTGCGGTGGCCGAACTGGACATCACTGCCACCGTCGAGCCGTTGACCCAGACACCTTGGTCAGCCGTGGCAGTGCTCAGCAGGGTGACAGGAGTGGTGAGGTCCTTGGGAACGCCGTCGGGATTCCGGACGATTCCGGTGATCTGCACCGTGGACTTTCCATTCGCCTCGGAAATAACCAGTGCCCGGGTCCCTTCCCTGGAGACCCTGAAGTCCTTGACGGTCCTTCCGGACAACCAGGAGGGAGTCAAGGTGACGTTGGGTATGGCCATGCCGGGTGCAACACCGGTGGGCTTGAATGCCACGACCTCGGCGGCCCCGTTGGCACCCGGTCCTGCCGTCCATACCCAGTCGTGCGGACTGAAAGAGGGGCCGGTCAGGGTGCTCCGGGTGGTCAATTGACGTGCGGGTTGCCCGGGTTCGATCGCGTACAGAGTTGTCTTATCACCGTTAAGGAATGCGGCCGTTTGGGACACCGGAGACTCCGCCGGCGAGTGGGGCCCCAATCCAGCTACCGATTGTATGTCCGGCAGCGGAGTGATCCGGTTGTTCTCATAGCGCACCAGGTCACCGTTGTTCACCGCGATTTGGCGGGCGGGAACACTCTTGTCCAGTACTGGGGGCAGTACGGTGCCGTTGTCTTCAACCCGCACAAGGTCCTGGTCCGCACGCAACTGGACGTTGATGACGTCGGGCTGGTCCCGGAAGGTCAAAGCCAACTGGTTTTGCATCCTCTGGCGGTCTTCCGCAGAGGCCTCGAACAGTTCCTTGGCAGACAGGTCCACCTGCGCAGAGCCTGATACGACCGGCACGGATTCCCGTGCAAGCTTCATCCCGGACGGGAACGCACTGACAACTGCACCTCGAAGGTAGGGAGCCGGACCAGCCAGGAGTGCGCTTGTCATGGATTTGACGGTGTTCTTCTTGATGAACCACCTGTAGTCAGGAACAGCGTAGGTAAACGTGGGGTCGTAGAAGTAGATGGGATTTGCCCCATAAATGACCTTGAATGTTTCCTCCGGGATAGCCGTGCCATCCGGCACCTTGGAAATCCGCCACTCCCCTTCCACCTGTTCAAGTGTCAGCGGGATGGTCTCCTTGGTCCCCGGCGGAAATTGGGTAGCAACGCCGTCAGCATCCACCGAATAGGCGAGGTCGAGTTCGTAAAGGTACTCATTCTCAGCGGCGGACTTGACCACCTGCGCCTCACGGAAAACTATGGCGCGCTTGTCAGGCTTCCATGTAACCGACTGCGCTTGGGTCAGATACTGGCGCGCCACAGGATAGTCGTCCTCGTAGCCGCTGCCGGCCATGTAAAAGTCCTCAATGACAGTCTCGGGACTTGAACCGGCGCGTGGGGCCGCAGGAAAGAACACGGGCGCATTGGGATTGCCTGCACCCTCGTCCTTGCTCTTGCCAACTGGACCGGAACGGGGAATCTGCGCACAGGAGGCGAGCAAAACCATCAGCACCGCCAGGACGGCCACAACCGCCTTGGAGTTCCGGAGATGCATCATGCTCCCTCCTCGGCGCCATCGTCGGCCACCATGGGCCGGCCGGTTCCAGCCTCGGACTTTTGCGGAGGACTTCCTAATTCTGTCCCAAGTATGAGCATTTGGCGCTCGGTCCCGGCCCCGGGAAACTTAATATCTGTGGGTTCAAGCTGCAGCGGCGATTTCACGATGGTGCCTCCTTGCCTGAGTGGCAATGTCAGCCGGAAATTGGAGCCGGCCCCCTTGCGGCCCCAGGCCTGAAGCCAGCCATTGTGCAACTTGGTGTCCTCAGCCGCGATGGAGAGTCCCAGGCCGCTGCCCCCCGTGGTTCGCGCCCGCGCGGGGTCCGCCCGCCAGAAACGGTCGAAGACCCGTGCAGCTTCTGCTTGACTCATCCCAATGCCATGGTCCCGCACTGACACAGCTACGGCATCGTGGTTGGCGGCAACTGATATGTGGATTGGCTTGCCCTCGCCATGTTCCAGGGCGTTGAGCAGCAAGTTGCGGAGAATCCGGTCGATTCTCCTGGAGTCCATTTCCACCACAATGCTCTTTTGCCTGGCATTGAGCCTGACATCGGACCCATATTCCACCGCCACGGGTGCCGCACCCTCAGTGACGTGGGAGATCACTTGGAAGATGTCCTGAGGTTCTGCGTCCAGGACGGCAGCGCCGGCGTCGAAGCGCGAAATCTCCAACAGGTCCGAAAGCAACGACTGGAAGCGTTCCACCTGGTGGTAGAGCAGCTCGGCTGATCTTTTGTTCATGGGGTCGAAGTCCTCACGGGCTTCGAAGAGGACCTCGGCCGCCATGCGGACGGTGGTAAGCGGGGTACGCAGTTCGTGGGACACATCTGAGACAAAGCGCTGCTGCATTTGCGACAAAGTTGCCAACTGGGTGATCTGTTCCTGCAGGCTGGCAGCCATATGGTTGAAGGAGGCACCGAGCCTGGCGACCTCGTCTTCCCCTTTGACCACCATGCGTTCCTGGAGCTGGCCTGCCGCGAGCTTTTCCGAGACTACGGCGGCATGGCTGACAGGACTGACCACATTGCGCGTCACGTACCACGCGATGGCCCCGATCATGAGGACAAGGGCTGCGCCGCCTGCCCAGAGGACGTTCTGGATTTCGTCCAGTGTTTGTTGGGCCGTGTTGAGGTCGTAAATCAGGTAGAGCTCGTAGGACGTGCCATTGAACGTCACCAAGTTGCCGACGGCGATGCCGGGGCGGTCCTCATTGCCTACAGGGAATTGGGTGGAAGCCCAGAACTGCTGCTTTCCGCCTTCCTGGACAGCCTTGCGCAACTCCGGCGGTATGACCCTCACCGTCAGTTGGTCGGACGCGCGTGACTCGACCCAGCGGTTTCGCGGCTTTGTTTGCTCCGGTTTCGCTTCAAAGACGTATCTGCGCTGGATCACTGAACCCCGGCCCTCCACGGCAGTCAGTGTGTCGTAAACCAACGTGATGACACTGGACTGGTCGGTGACCTGCGCGCCGTCGAACGTGTCCTGGACCTGCTTGACGTTGTAGCGCGACTCGGACTCGGCCTGGGCCAGGCGTTCCTGGAAGAGGTTGTTCGCGATTTGGTTGGACAAGTACGCGCCGACAATCGCAAAGGACGTGACAGCGAGCAGCAACGTGGTGAGGACTGTTCGAAATTCCAGCGATCGCCGCCAACGCCGAAGCAAGGACCGCCAGAGGTATCGAAGTCCCGGCCTGATCTGGCGCACGCCGAAGGACACCAGCCGCGAAACCCGAAGAATCAGGATGAGTCCGCGTCGGGTCCAGATTCGTCCGCGCGACAGCAGCCACGACAGGTTCCGGGTCTTCGGTCCCGACCCCTCCTGGGACTGTTCGGGGTCGGTTGATGGTGCCGGCGTCAAAGGCTGGACACCGGCCGCTTCCGGACCCCTTGGTTCAAGGTCCTCGTCTGTCGCGCCGGCCTTGCCGACCGGAGACTCAGGAACCTGCTTTATATCCGACACCACGCACCGTCAAAACGACCTCGGGCGCCTCCGGATCACGCTCAATCTTGGACCGCAGGCGCTGGACGTGCACATTGACCAGGCGCGTATCCGCGGCATGGCGGTATCCCCAAACCTGTTCAAGGAGCAGCTCGCGGGTAAAGACCTGCCAAGGCTTGCGTGCCAGCGCGACCAGAAGATCGAACTCCAGGGGGGTCAGCGAAATCCGCTCACCGCCGCGCGTGACCAAGTGGCCCGCGACGTCGATGGTCACGTCCGCGATACGCAGCGTTTCGGGGGCCTTCTGGTCGCCCGGACGGAGCCGCGCACGAACCCGCGCCACGAGTTCAGCCGGCTTGAAAGGCTTGGGCACGTAATCGTCGGCACCCGATTCAAGACCCCGGACGACATCGGACGTATCAGACTTTGCAGTGAGCATGACAATGGGGACGTCCGACTCACCACGGATCTGCCGGCACACTTCAATGCCGTCAGAGCCCGGCAACATAAGATCCAACAGCACCAGGTCCGGCTTGGAAGAGCGGAAGACCTCCAATGCCTGGCCGCCATCTGCGCAGAACACCGGCTCGAAGCCATCATTGCGCAAGACGATGCCAATCATCTCTGCGAGCGCTTCGTCGTCGTCAACTACCAGAATGCGTGCCTTCATAGTTATATATTCCCTTATCACCAAGTCTTTGTCCCGTTGGGCACGGCGCACGGCATGGCGCCCCATGGGCAGTTCCACCGTACTGCACAACAGCGCCACTCCGCCTTTGCCGGCTGGCCGGGCGGCGGGCTATGAGGGACGACGACGGGACTATAGGCTGGGTGCCAAGGTCCGTATGGGGGACGTCGGATGTCGACGGGCCGGGTCTTATGGGGAGGATATCGTGTCACAGCCAGAGCACGGCCAAAATCCATCGCCGGGCAGTCAGCCCGCGCCGGGCAACCAGCCACAGTGGGGCGGCCAGCCACAGTGGGGCGGTCAGCCACAGTGGGGTGGTCCCCCGGCCTGGGCGGCACCGCAAAGCGGTGGTCACCAAGCCCAACCCACCCCTGGATGGCCGCCGGGCCCATCTTATGGACAACCCTTCTATGTTGCTCCTCCCAAACCTGGCGTTATCCCCCTGCGTCCGCTCCAGTTCGGAGAGATTCTGGACGGGTCCTTCCAGACGATTCGCCGCAACGCGGCATCGATGTTCGGTTCGGCCCTGATTGTGCAAGCCCTTGGGGCGGTGTTCGTCGGCATCGTCACGGTGGGGATGTTCCAACTGTCGATGTCTTTTGAATCCGTGACCTCCGAAGCGGAATTCAACGACGCCATGGGCCCCTTCCTCGCCATCATGGCAAGCACCCTGGGCGTCTCGGTGCTGATCGGTTTTCTGGGCTCGGTCCTTCAGGGCGTCCTGGTAGTGCCGGTAGCCCGCTCGGTCCTCAACCGACGGACCGGCTTCAAACAGATGTGGAAGCTCGCCGGCCGACGGATCTGGCCGCTGCTGGGCGTTGCGGCCTTACTGACTTTCGGCGGGATACTCGCAGTCGCGGCCATTGTGGGCGTTTCGGTCCTGTTGTTCACGGCCATGGGACCCGGCGCCTTGCTCGTTGTCCTGCCGTTGGGCCTCGGTTCGATAGTGGCCTTTGTCTGGGTCGGACTGAAGCTGATGCTGGCCCCTGCCGCCATTGTGGTTGAGCGGACCGGCGTCTACGACGGACTCCTCAGGTCCTGGCAACTGACAAGGAACAACTGGTGGCGCATCTTCGGGATCACCCTTGTTGTCGCCATCATGGTGGGCATCATCGCCCAGATAGTGCAGATCCCTGCTTCCTTGGCGGCGGCAGCCATTGGTGGTGTGGTTGCCCCCCACCCCGATGCCGAAACCGTTGCTTCCACGCTGGTGGTCACCACAGTGATTTCCTCGGCAATCGGCGCGCTGGTCGGGTCCGTCACTTTCGCCTTCCAGGCCTCCGTCTTCGCCTTGATCTATATGGACCTCCGCATGCGTCGGGATGGTTTGGACGTTGAGCTGATGCGGCTGATGGAAACCGGCGACGATCCGGAGGGCATACCGGGCGGTGCTTCGAGTCGGCTCGCAAGCACATTCCAGCCACCGAACGGCGGGCAGTTTCCGTCCGCTCCTCCCGGGCCGCGTCCACCGGCATGAGGGTTCCGCCGTGGGATGCGCCCGTCGCCCTGGCAGCCATGGAACCACCTGTGACGCCCGACCGCGACGAGGCGCGTCGTTGGGCCGCCGAAGAACTGTCCAAACCCCAGTACCCTGACGCCCAGCCCAGCTGGTTGGACCAACTGTGGCGTGATTTCCTGGACTGGCTGACGTCCTTGGAGGGGGACGGAGCGGGCTCCGGACCGGACTTTGCTGCTCCCTTGATAGTCGCGTTGGCCGTTGCGCTCATCATCGTTGCCGTCATTGTGGTCCGCCCCCGTCTGAACGCCCGGCGAAAGGCCGCCCACGCTGACATCTATGGGGACGACAACACCATGGATTCAGACGGCTACAGGAAACGCGCGGCAACCGCGGCCGACGACGGCGACTGGCCGGCCGCCGTCGTCGACCAATTCCGGGCGCTTGTCCGCTCAGCTGAAGAGCGTGACGTCATTGAAGTCCGAGCCGGAAGAACGGCCGATGAAGCGGCAAGGCAACTAGGGCAGGTCTTCGGTTTCGCACAGGCCCGGCTTGACGCGGCCGCCCGCCTCTTCGACGCTGTGCGCTACGGCGAACAGGGCGCCACTGCATCCGGCTACGAGGCCGTCCGCCAGCTGGATGGTGACCTTCTCGGGGTGAAGCCCGACTTCGCAGGGCAGGCGCACGCCGGATTTGCGGTGCCCCGATGACCACGCAGGTGAGGGATGAAGCCCGGCCGCGGGGCCATGCGGCCGACGTCGGACTTCCCCCGGGCCAGGGGTTCGCAACCTGGTTCCGGAAGCACTTGGCCTGGATTGGGATCGGCGGATTGTTGGCTGGCCTTGTTGCTTTTCTTGCCATCTCCAGCGTGTCCGCCTCGAAGGATCCACGGCCGCTGTCCGCACACAATCCAGCGCCCGATGGTGCCATGGCCGTGGCCGAAATACTGGGGCGCCAAGGCGTATCCGTCACGCCGACAAACACCTTTGAGGACACCATGGCGGCCTTGACCAACCAAAACGGCGCCACTGTCCTCGTCCATGATCCGCGGGGGTTCCTTGATCAAACCCAACTGGCAGACCTCATGGCCGGGGCTGATCGGGTAGTCCTGGTCAAGCCACGGCTCAAAACAATAACGGCGGTAAATCAAGGCTTCCGTCCCGGTGGCGTGGTTCCTGAAGCAACAAAGGTCATCGATCCCGGATGTGATCAGGACGACGCCAGGGCGGCAGGCAGGATCTCGGCACAAGGCTCCATCTATTCGGGGCCGGTAGTCTGCTATGCCTTGCCGGGCAATCAGTCAGGCCTCTATGCCGCGTCGGCGGACAGCCGGGTAATAGTCCTTGGCAGCACGGATCTGGTTGACAATCAACACCTCGCATTGGAAGGCAACGCCGCCGTTGCGCTCCGTACCCTTGGCGCCAACGCCAACCTCGTCTGGTACCTACCGGGAATCGAGGACCTCTCGGCGGCTGGCTCGGCCCCCACGCTGAACGAGTTGGCGCCGCGTTGGCTGGCTTTCGCCGGACCTTGGCTGGGACTCGTGGTGGTCCTGGCCATCGCTTGGCGTGGCCGACGCCTGGGCCCGCTGGTGTTCGAGCCACTTCCCGTGGTGGTCAAGGCCGCGGAAACTGCAGAAGGCAGGGCACGCCTTTACCAGGACTCGCGGGCTGTGGGGCTTGCCGCGGGCAATCTACGGGCAGGGGCATTGACCCGCTTGGCCAAGCACTTCAGCCTCGGCGCAGACGCAACCAAGGACGCCATTGTGGACGCCTGTGCCCAACACCTGGAGCGGCCTGCAGCGGACATACGGTCCGTCCTGATCGACTTTTTACCGGAAAACGAAGGACAACTGGTGCAGTGGGCACAACAGATCGAACGAATCGAACAGGAGGCGACCGCCCGATGAGCAGCCAGCCGAACAGCTACACGGACAGCAACAGCCAATACACGGGCGGTGCCCCGCAGCAGCAGGGCCTCCCGCAGCAGAGCGTGGCGCCAGGCAATGACGCCCTGGGAAGTGGTCACCGCACTGCAGCTGGGGAGCCGCGGACAACTGATGACCCTGCCCGCCAATCCCTGCTGAATGTCCGGGCCGAAGTGGCGAAGGCGGTTGTCGGGCAGGACCCTACGGTCACTGGCATGCTTATTGCGCTGCTTTGTGGCGGCCACGTGCTCCTGGAGGGCGTCCCCGGCGTAGCAAAAACCCTGCTGGTGAGGGCCTTGTCCACCGCGTTGAGCCTGGACACCAAGCGTGTTCAGTTCACCCCGGACCTCATGCCCGGCGACGTTACGGGCTCCCTCGTCTACGACTCCCATTCTTCCGAATTCACGTTCCGCGAAGGTCCCGTCTTCACCAACATCATGCTCGCGGACGAGATCAACCGTACGCCGCCGAAGACCCAGGCGTCCCTCTTGGAGGCCATGGAGGAGCGTCAAGTATCCGTGGATGGAGTTTCGCGCCGGCTTCCGAATCCGTTCATCGTGGCCGCCACCCAAAACCCGGTGGAGTACGAAGGTACTTATCCCTTGCCTGAAGCCCAGCTGGACCGGTTCCTCCTCAAGCTCACCATGCCGCTGCCTGGAAGGGCCGAGGAGATCGAGGTGATCCGGCGCCATGCCGCCGGTTTCGATCCGCGAAACCTCGCCGCTGCAGGTGTGCGGGCGGTGGCGGGCGCCCTCGAGCTTTCCGCTGCCCAGGCAGCAGTAGCGCATGTAGTTGTCGCTCCCGAGATCCTCGGTTACATCGTTGACGTTGTACGCGCCACGAGGTCCGCGCCTTCCTTCCAGCTGGGAGTCTCGCCCCGTGGTGCGACGGCACTGCTCAATACCTCCAAAGCATGGGCGTGGCTGTCCGGGAGGTCCTTCGTCACTCCGGACGACGTCAAGGCGTTGTCGTTGCCGTGCCTTCGGCACCGGGTTGCCCTCCGTCCGGAAGCACAGATGGATGGAATCCAGGTGGACGATGTCCTGGGCAGCATCCTCGCTTCGGTTCCGGTGCCGAGGTGAGCTCCGGCCGGATCCTGCCCGGGGCGGCCTGAATGGCCATCACGGGTCGTTTCGTGCTGCTTGCCCTGGCCGGATTAGTGCCGTTGGTGTTGTTTCCCGCAGGAAGCACGGTTCTGTTCACTGGCGTCGGGTTACTGATGATGCTGGTACTTGACGTGCTCCTGGCGGCGTCGCCTGCAAAGCTCGGACTGGACCGCCAACAGCCCGGAAACGTGACCCTGCAGGGCAGGGCGGACTCTGTTGTGACGCTCACCAACCCCACCCGTCGGAAATTGCGGGCCGAGGTAAGGGACGCGTGGCAGCCCTCTGCCGGTGCCGTGCATCCTGTCCAACCGTTGGTGGTCCCCCCGGGCGAGCGGCGTCGCATGAGAGTGGAGCTGGTTCCCAGCCGCCGCGGTGACCTGGAAAGCCCCCACGTCACCATTCGTTCCTTCGGACCACTCGGCATGGCGGCCAGGCAACGGACGCGCATCCTTCCCGGTCAGCTGAGGGTCCTGCCGCCTTTCCACTCGAAGCGCCATCTGCCCTCCAAGCTCCGCAAGCTCCGGGAGCTGGATGGCAGGGCAGCCGTGCAGATTCGCGGGGCCGGAACAGAATTCGATTCCCTCCGCGATTACGTCCGCGGTGATGACGTCCGGTCCATCGATTGGCGCGCCACAGCACGCCGGACATCAGTGGTTGTCCGGACGTGGCGCCCGGAACGCGACCGGCGGGTGGTCATTGTCCTGGATACCTCTCGTACAGCCGCCGCCAGGATCGTGGACGAGCCCCGCCTCGATACGGGAATCGAAGCGGCCTTACTGCTCTCGGTACTTGCCGAACGCGGTGGGGACCGGGTTGACTTCCTTGCTTACGACCGCCGGCTCCGGGCCCGGGTCGAATCGGCGTCCAAAGGCAACCTCCTGGGCCAACTTGTCCAGGCCATGGCTCCTTTGGAAGCGGAACTGATCGAACTGGACTGGCAGCAAATCCCGGCGCAAGTGCGGGCGGTCTCGGCGCACCGCTCGCTGGTGGTGCTGTTGACGGCGCTCGACGGCGGCGCCCCCGAAGAAGGGCTCCTCCCCACTGTGGCGCAATTGTCCCGCCAACACGTGGTGGTGGTTGCTTCGGTACGGGACCCCCTGCTGGCGGCCATGAAGGAAGAACGGACCACAGCAAGCCAAGTGTTTCGTGCCGCCGCCGCCGAACGGGCTTTGTTGGAAAGGGCAGCAGTGACAGCCCAGCTCCGGCAACTGGGGGCCGAGGTGGTCGATGCAGAGCCGCTGGAGGTTCCACCCCTGCTCGCCGACACGTATATCCGGCTCAAAGCCGCCGGAAGGCTCTAGTTCCCATTGTCCGGAAAGGACTGCCATGAACGCCCCGATCTACCAGCTCGCACTTGGCGATGACTTCACCAAGCTGACCCCGGAGCTCCAGGACTACTTCTCGCTGGCCGCCGGTTCCGGTTCCTACGGAATAGGGGAAGGCACCTTTGACGTGGTGGGTTGCCGGCAGAAGTGGCTGCGTCCCCTGCTCGCCCTCACGGGGAGCGAGCAAGCATTCTTCCCGGAGTACGGCGAGGGCATCCGGTTCCGCATCGAGAACCACGCACACATTGATCCTTTTGGACGCCCTGCCCTGACTGCCCGGCGTGAGATCTATTTTCCCTCCGGGACAAGGCTGTTCCACGATACAACGAGCGCGGTCATGCCGGACCACGGCCGGCAGAGCGGACCGGAGCGGGCCCATCTGGTGGACCACGTGGGACGGTATCGGCGGCTGGTGACGGATCTGGATGTCAGTGTCACCACCGAGGGCAGGCTCCGTGGTGTTTCCAAGGCGAGCAGGCTGTTCCTGGGCCCCCTTCGACTTCCTTTGCCGGCAGCGCTGGACGCGCGCGCCTATGCGGAGCAGTGGTGGGACAGTGCCGAGGGCAAACACCGGATCCAGGTCAAGGTGATCCAGCCACAGATCGGATTGGTCCTCGTGTATGCCGGACGCTTCGACTACCGGTTGGTGCCGTACCTGCCCGGAGCAGCACCGGGCACAGCCCTGCCGCGCTACGCAGAACCAGACCGTTGGGAAAAGAGGATCTAGCGCGGCCGCCTTCAGCCCTGCGTCACCGTCACCGCTGTGCCAACTTCACCCTTGTGCCAACTGGTCCAGCCCGTCGGCTGTCTGGGTCAGTTTCTTCAGCACATCCATGGCCGCTGAAGGCTTGAAGCCCGCGAGGCCCGAGGAGGGTGTGACGCGGATTCCGGCCAGGCCCGAGGCCGGCAGGCCAAGCTGACGCCACGGCTTCCAGATACTCTCAACAACGTCTGAAGTCCGGGGCAGCCGCCCTTGCGGGTCGCTGATGTGCAGCGCCCCGGCCCACACGCGTTTGCCGCTCTCCACAGCGCCCGCGAGCTGTTCCCACTGGCGGGTGGTCAGTGCCCTCAGGGGAACGGCGACGCCGTCGGCTCCTGCAGCAAGAATCCGTTCGATCGGCGCCTCTACCTCCGGAACGGAGACCACAGTCTCGACGACGCCTGCAGCCTTGAGTGCCTCGATCACCAGACGCCATGCCGCCGTGACTTCTTCGCCGGCCACGGACCGGAGCGTGCGGTAGCCACTCGCCGTCGGGATCGTCCCAGCCATAACCGAGGCGATATCCGGTTCGTCCACCTGGACCACGATGCCGGCGCCTGGAACTGCCGCCGAGATCCGACGGACATGATCGGCGACGCCGGCGGCCAGGGACTCCGCGATGTCCCGGCGGGCTCCGTAGTCCAGTAGCGCCCGTTCGCCGTTGTGCAGGTGGAGGTTCGCCGCGAGGCTCATGGGACCCAACAACTGGATCTTGAGTTCCGCCGCAGAAACGTCTTCGGCGCCCGCGACGTCGGCAAGGATATTGATGTCCGTCGACAAAGCCGAGCGTGCGCGCCGGGCGTCCTTTCCTGGCCTGTCAACCAGGCGCCACCCGTGCGGTTGGACGTCAAGGGCCAGGTCAACAAGCAGGGAGCCGGTCCGCCCAACCGGATCCGAGCCCACTCCGCGGTCCGGCAGCTCGGGCACGAACGGAAGGTGGGGATCCCCCAATTCGCCCCGGATTATCCGGATTGCCTCCGCAGGATCGCTGCCTGGCCAAGGGCCCAGTGCAGTGGCGCTGGCGCGCTGGTCATTCTCTGACGACATCAACTATGCCTGCAGGCGTGAAATCTGGTGATCCTCTGCGATGGCTTCGTGGTGGCGGATCACTTCGCTGATGATGAAGTTCAGGAATTTCTCCGCGAAGGCGGGATCAAGGTGTGCATCCTCGGCAAGCCGGCGCAGGCGGGCAATCTGGGCAGACTCGCGGCCCGGGTCTCCGGCAGGAAGCTTATGCGTGGCCTTGAGCACCCCTACCTTTTGGGTTGCTTTGAAACGCTCCGCGAGCAGGAATACGAGTGTTGCGTCGATGTTGTCGATGCTTGACCGAATGGACAGCAGCTCATCCATGACGGCACGGTCCACCTGGCCGGCCAAGGAACTCGCTGCCGGGTTGAAGGAATCGGCGTCATCGGAAAGGGCGTTGTTGTGCTCGGTCATGCATCCCAGTCTATGGTGCCGGGCGGCACCGCCGCGGGTGTTACCTTCGCACGTCGGACCCAACAGGCCAATGCGGCAAAGTCGGTTTCCCCGCGGCCGGGATCGGAGCACAATGGCAGCATCACTGCTGGTTTGGCAAAGGAGCTTCCATGAAAATCGCGGTTCTGGGCACGGGTATGGTGGGGCACGCCCTGGCGGGCAAGCTGGTGTCCTTGGGACATGAAGTAACCATGGGATCCCGGGAACCCGGCAATCCGAGGGGAGAGGAATGGGCCCGGCAGGCCGGCACACAGGCCCATGCCGGCTCCTTCGCCGATGCAGCAGGGCAATCCGAGCTGATTGTGAACGCCACGCCGGGCACTGTGAGCCTGGCAGCCCTCGCCGAGGCAGGCGAAGCCAACCTCAAGGGCAAGATCCTGCTGGACGTGTCCAATGCCCTGGACTCTTCGAGTGGCTTTCCCCCATCACTGGCCGTATGCAATACGGACAGCATCGCTGAGACCATCCAGCGGACATATCCGGACGTTCGGGTGGTCAAATCTCTGAATACGGTCAGCGCGCCGGTCATGGTGGAGCCGGCCAGGCTCCCCGGTCCCCATGACATTTTCATGGCTGGCAATGACCAAGGGGCCAAGTCCACTGTCTCCGGGTTGCTGCAGGAATTCGGCTGGGCACCTGAGCACATCAGGGACCTTGGCGGCCTCGACGCTGCCCGCGGATTGGAGATGTGGCTGCCGCTATGGCTCCGGATCTTCATGCAGCAGCCGCAGGGAAAAATGTTCAACATCGGTATCGTTTCCGAATAGCCCGAGCACCTCCAGCACAGGAAAGGCACGCCCCTCGCCATGGGGCGTGCCTTTCATTTACCAGGGCCGGGTCTAGCCGCCCAGCAGCGCGCGGTGGGCTTCCCGCCGTCGTGCCTGTTCGTCAGGGTCCGGTACCGGCAGGGACGCAATGAGCCGCTTGGTGTAGTCGTGCTGAGGCGAGCCCATCACATGGTTCCCGATCCCCTGCTCCACCAGTTGGCCCTTGTAGAGAACCCCCACCCAGTGGGACAACATGTCCACCACAGCGAGGTCGTGGCTGATGAACAGCGCCGCAAAACCGAACTGCTCCTGGATGTCCTTGAACAGGTCCAGGACCTTCGCCTGAACGGAAACGTCCAAGGCGGAGGTGGGTTCGTCGGCGATCAGGAGGCGTGGGTTCAGCGCCAGCGACCTCGCCAAGGAGGCGCGCTGCCGCTGCCCGCCGGACAGCTCGTGCGGGTAGCGTTGCGCGTACGACGCCGGCAGCTGGACTGACTCGAGCAGCTCACCTACCTTTTTCCTCGCCTCAGCCGCGCTCGGCTTGGTGTGGATCATGAGCGGTTCAGCGACGCACTCACCGATGGTGAGGTGCGGATTGAACGAGGCCGCCGGATCCTGGAAGACGAAGCCGATCTCCTTGCGGAGCGGACGGAAAGTACGCTCCTTGAAATCCAGCATTTCGTAGCCCAGCACCTTCAGGCTGCCGCCGGTTGTCCGGTTCAGCCCCGCAATGGCCCGTCCGATGGTCGACTTGCCCGAGCCGGACTCCCCCACCAGGCCAAAGACCTCGTTCTCCGAGACCGTGAAGCTGACGTTGTCCACGGCTTTGAACCCGTGCCTGCCGAACCTGCCCGGGTATTCGATGGTGAGGTTCTTCGCTTCCACCAGGATTTTGCCGTCCTGGTGGAGGCGCCCCCGGGCGCCTTCCGAAGCCGAATGGCGTCCCAGATGCGGCACGGCCGCCAGCAGCTTCTTGGTGTAGTCCTCTTGTGGATCAGCGAAGAGGACCCGGGAAGGAGCTTCCTCCACCACGTCGCCCTGGTACATGACCACTACCCTGTCCGCGAGATCGGCAACCACACCCATGTTGTGGGTGATGAGCACAATCGAGGTCCCATAGTTGTCCCTCAAATCACGCAGGAGCTGCAGGATTTCCGCTTGAACCGTGACATCCAACGCGGTGGTCGGCTCATCGGCCACGATCAGCCCCGGGTTCAGGGCCAGCGCCGCCGCGATGACCACGCGCTGTTTCTGGCCGCCGGAGAACTGGTGCGGGTAGTAGTTGACCCGGGTTTCAGGGTCGGGGATACCCACCTTGCGCAGTGCCTCGGTTGCCCGTTGCTTTGCCTCCTTGGCGGAGACGCGCTTGCCGTCGGTTGCGTGCGCCCGGATGCCTTCGGCAATTTGCCAGCCAACGGTAAAGACGGGATTCAAAGCCGTGGAAGGTTCCTGGAACACCATGGCCACATCGCGTCCGCGGATCTTGCGGAGCGTGGATTTGCTGACGCTGATCACGTTGTTGCCGTTGATCACCACCGCGCCCGAACTAATGGCTGTTTCCGGGAGCAGGCCAAGGATGGTCTTGGCGGTCACGGTCTTGCCGGATCCCGACTCGCCCACGATCGCAACGACTTCACCAGCCTTCACGTCAAGGCTTACGTCCTTGACGGCGTGCACATCGCCGCCATCGGTGGCGAAGGTGACCTGGAGACGGTCGATGGTGAGAACCGGCTGGCCACTGCCCGCCCGGTCCGACACATTTCCAAGGTTGGTGGTCATGGCTTACCTGCCTCTGCCGGGGTTGACGGCGTTGTTGGTGCTGCCGGAGTCCCTGGCGCGGGTGTTCTGCCCGCGCGCTTGCGTCCACGGATCCGGGGGTCGTTGAGGTCATTGATGCTTTCGCCCACCAATGTCAGGCCCAGGACTGTGAGCACGATCGCAATACCAGGGAAGACTCCCGTCCACCAGATACCGGATGAGGTGTCAGCCAAGGCCTTGTTGAGGTCGAACCCCCATTCAGCAGCGGAAGTGGGCTCGATGCCGAAGCCAAGGAAGCCCAGGCCGGCGAGCGTCAGGATTGCTTCCGAGGCGTTAAGGGTGAACATCAGCGGCAGGGTCCGGGTGGCATTCTTGAAAATGTGGCGTCCGATGATGCGCATGCTGGACGCGCCCAGGACCTTGGCCGACTCGACGAACGGCTCAGCCTTCAGCCGGATGGTCTCGGCGCGGATAACCCGGAAGTACTGCGGGACGAAGACCACGGTTATGGAGAACGCACAGGAGAAGATGCCGCCCCAGAAGCTGGACTGGCCACGGCTGATCACGATGGAGATGACAATGGCCAGGAGGAGGGTGGGGAACGCGTAGATGGCATCCGCGACAACCACCAGGATCCTGTCCAGCCAGCCGCCGAAATAGCCACTCAGCAGGCCGAGGGCCACACCGAGGAACAGGGACATCGCCACTGACACGATGATCACCGTCACGGCGGTCTGCGAGCCCCAAATGACACGCGACAAAACGTCGTAGCCTCCCACTGTTGTTCCCAGCAGGTGTTCACCGCTGGGGGCTTGTTGGGTGGGGAACGAACCCGACTCATCGCTGAGCTGGGAGTAACCGTACGGTGCCAGGAGTGGTGCGAAGATGCTGGTCAGGATGAAAAGCCCGCTGAGGACGACGCCGACGATGAGCATGCCGCGCTGGAGGCCTACGCTCTTCTTAAGGTGCGAAATCACGGGAAGCCGGGAGAACAACGGCTGCTTGGGTGCGGTCAATGCAGGAGTACTCATGGTCAGTACCTCACTCGGGGGTCGATGAGCGCGGCGATGATATCCACGATGAAGTTGGTGACTGCAACGATGATGGCCAGGAGCACCACGATTCCCTGGACGGCGACAAAGTCGCGGGCATTCAGGTATTGCACCAACTGGTAGCCCAGTCCCTTCCATTCAAAGGTGGTTTCGGTCAGGATGGCACCGCCGAGCATGAGGGCAATCTGCAACCCCATGACGGTGATGATGGGAATGAGAGCCGGCTTGTAAGCGTGTTTGGTCACCAGCCGGAACTCACTGACGCCCCTGGAGCGACCGGCCTCGATGTAGTCCTTTCCCAACGTGCCGATGACGTTGGTACGCACCAGCCGCAGGAAAACGCCAGCAGTCAGCAGGCCGAGTGCTATGGCGGGAAGGACGGCATGGGAAGCGATGTCCCCCAATGCCGTGAAGTTTCCGCTCCGTAGTGCGTCCAGCCAGTAGATACCGGATGGCGCCGCCAGGCCGCTCATGGTCAGTTCAGTCCGGGTGGAGGCGCGCCCCGCCACCGGGAACCATCCAAGCCACACGGAAAAGGTCAGCTTGAGCAGCAGGCCGGAGAAGAAGACCGGAGTGGCGTAGCAGAGGATTGCGAAGAACCTCAGCAGAGCATCCGGAGTCTTGTCGCGGTGCTGGGCTGCGATGAGCCCGAACGGGATGCCGACTGCCAGCGCCACGATCAGTGCGTTGATGGAAAGCTCAAGCGTGGCTGCACCAAAGGTGGTCAGCACCTCCACCACTGGTCGCCGATCGGTGATGGTGGTTCCGAAATTGCCGGTGATGAGCTGGCCAAGGTACTCGAAGTACTGGACCAGGACCGGCCGGTCGTACCCGGCGTCGTGGATGCGCTGGGCCAGGACATCCGGGGGGAGGCGTCCGCCTTGGGATGCGGTGATGGGGTCTCCGATGACCCGCATCAGGAAGAAGACCAGCGTTACGAGGATGAAGACGGTGGGAATGATCAGGAAGAACCTGATCACGATATATCTGCCCAGCCCTCCCCCGCCTTTGGACTTGCTCTTGGGAGCTACGATGCCGGGCTCAGCCTCGGGTACATCTATAAGTGTTGTCATTTGCTACCTGCATTTCCTGCCCGTGGATTACGCGGGGTTGTCTCATGCGTGCCGGCCATGTTGGTGGTCAGCAAAGGAGGCGGGACACCGGATCAGTGTCCCGCCTCCCTTCTCATCACAAAGGTGCGGCTACTTGGAAATTACTCCGAGACGGAACTTGAAGGACGGATCCAGGGTCTTGTCGACGCCGTTCACGCCACTTCCGACCACCGCCACCTGAGCACCCTGGAGCAGGGGCAGGGTGGAGATGTCCTTGGCCAGCGCGTTCTGGACTTCCTTGATGTCCGCTTCGCGCTTGGTCTTGTCTGCTTCGGTGAGCTGCTTGCCGATGAGCTCGTTCACCGTGGCGTTGTTGTAGTGGTTCTTCAGGAAGCCGCCCTCGGGGAAGAACGGAGTGAGGTAGTTATCGGCATCGCTGAAGTCGGGGAACCAACCAAACTGGAACAACGGGTACTCGTCGGCACGGCTGGCCTTGCTGTACGTGACCCATTCGGTGGACTGCAGGTTCACCGTGAAGAGGCCGGACTTCTCCAACTGCTCCTTGACCATGGCGTATTCGTCTCCGGAGGATCCGCCGTAGTGGTCCGGGTTGTACTGCAGGTTCAGTGCGACGGGTTCCGTAATGCCGGCGTCGGCCAGGACCTTCTTGGCCTTGTCCAGGCTTGGCTTTCCCGCATCGCCGTAAGCATCCTTGAAGGACTCGTTGGCGCCGAGGAAGCCGCTCGGAACGTTGGAGTACAGGGGCAGGTAGGTGCCCTTGTAGACCTGATCGGCAATGGCCTGGCGGTCAACGAGGTTGGCCACGGCCTGGCGAACGGCGAGTGCCTTGGCCGGGTCTGCGCCTGCAGCCTTCGTTCCGTACGGCATGGTGTCGAAGTTGAACGTGATGTAGCGGATTTCGCCACCCGGTCCGGTAAGGACCTTGACCTTCGAGTCCTTGCGGAGGTCGTCGATGTCCGTGGCGCTCAGGCTGCGGAAGGCAACGTCAATTGCTCCTTGCTGGATTTCCAGCTTCAGGTTGGTGGGGCTGGCGTAGTACTTGATGGTGGCTGCCTCGTTCGCAGGCTTGCCAAGAACGCCTTGATAGTCGGCGAAGGCCTTGAAGCTGACAAGTTCGTTCTTCTTGTAGCTGTCAATGGTGTACTGGCCGTAGAACGCGTTCGCCTTGATGATCTCGTCGTCCGAGAGGACCTTGTCGGCCGGGAAGACTTCATCGTCCACGATTGGCGCGGCGGGGCTGCTGAGGATCTGGCTGAACGTTTGGTCGTTTGCGTTCTTCAACTTGAAGACCACAGTGGTGGCGTCGGGGGTGCTCACGCTCTCGATGTTGGTCAGCAACGATGCCGGACCAGCGGGGTCGTTAATGGCCACTTGCCGATCAAACGAGAACTTGACGTCCTTGGAATCCAACGTGTGGCCGTTGGCCCATTTCAGCCCGGACTTGAGCTTGACAGTGTATTCCGAGGGTGCTGTGAACGACGACGATTCCGCGAGGTCTGGTACTGGCTCCGCACCGCCGGGCTTGGAGTTCAAGAGGAAGGAGTAGATCTGGTTCATCACCATGAATGAACCGTTGTCGTAAGATCCGGCCGGGTCCAGGGACGTGACCTTGTCTGTGGTGCCGTAGGCGATGGGGCCCGCGGCAGCCGGGGCAGATGATGAGCCGCCGCCGGAGGGTCCCGTGCATGCCGTCAAAGCGAGCGCGGAGATGCCCGCCAGCGCGATAACGCCGTGCAGGGCCTTCTTGTTCAGTGCCATCTGGTGAACCTTCTGTTCGATGGATTCGGCGCGCCGCCGTGGGATATTTGTGACGGCGCACACTCTTAGTGCCTCGATTCAACCAGACTTCGAAGGATACGAACCCTTGAAATAGTGATTTGAGACACAAAATTTACTTTCCAGTAGCTTCATTCGCCTGTCCAGGGCCATTGTCCCGGTAGGGGTGCGGGAATATCGTTGTCGAAGGGTCTCCACTCACTGAACGACAGCCCAAAGGACAGGCACATGAGCAAGGCAGCACTCTGTGTAGGGATCAACAAGTTCAAGTTCCTACCGCAATCGAGTTGGCTCAACGGCTGCGTCAACGATGCCGAAGACCTCGCCGAAATGTTGGAGAAACACTACGGCTTTGAAAGTTCCGCCATCACGGTTCTGCGCGATGCCAAGGCAGTGAAGAAAACGGTGATGGCCGAACTCAACAAGTTGGTGGACACGGCGGTGGCGGGCACAGCCAACCACATCGTCTTCACTTTCTCCAGCCATGGAACGCAAGTGCCGGACACCAACGGAGACGAGGGCGACCGCCTGGATGAGGCCTTCGCATGCTACGACATCAACAATTCCGGTGATGCCTGGGATCCGGACACCGTGATCTCGGACGACGAGCTGGCAGTGCTGTTCGCCCGGCTCCCCAAAGGTGTGCTCATGGACGTTGTGCTGGACACCTGCCACAGTGGGACCGGGCTCAAGTCTTTGGACCTGATTCCCGGTCGCCGCCCCCGCTTCCTGCCGGCTCCTACGCCCCGCGCAGTCATCGCCAACGAATCCAAGGACACCCGCAGCCTGAGGGACATGGTCAGGACCGCGAAACTCTCGACGCCGGTCTTGATGGCCGCTTGCCGTTCTGACCAGACAGCCGCAGATGCCTTGATCGATGGGCGGTATAACGGTGCGTTCACCTACAACTTCGTGAAGTCCCTGCTGGGCGACAGCACGGTGGGACGGGCTGAGATCCTGAAGCAGGTCAGCAAAGGACTCAAGTCCGGCGGCTTCGACCAAGTCGCCCAATTGGAAGCTTCGACGGCGGCAGGCAAGGCTGCTTGGGGCGCCTGACCCGCGCTGCCCGCTTCATCCCCTCATCAGCTAGTCGCCCGTGCCATGGAACTTGTCCCGGACTCCGGATGAGGCAGCTTCTTCGGCATCATGACGTTGGTCGGAGCCAAATAACTGTCCTTGGCGCTCCCTGTCCATGACTGGTTTCAGGGCGGCATACACAAGGCGGCCGCCGGCGTCGAAGCGCAGCAGCCCTCCCCCACGGATGTCCACGAAGTCCCTCCGCGTCCTCAGTCCAAGGCGGACGTACGCCTCCCGTCGGCTCATGCGGACCGTCTGGATGAACGAGGCCCCTATCTCGGAAATGATGAAACCGTCCGGGGAGACACGCTCAGAGGTGCGTACACGCGTGGAACTCAGGGGCGTCCGCCGTTCAAGCCGCGCCGCCTCCAGGAGCCGGGGATTCTCCCAGACGAAACGTTGCACCTCCTGGGGGTCGGAGCCGAGGGCAGAAAGCCTGATGGGATAACGGAGTCCCTGGTAATTGTCCACGCCGCTGATGTTGTTCATTGACACTCGACGGATACCGATCGCGGAGAACTCAGTTTGGAGTGCCTCGCGATACCCGTAGTTGTCTTCGGGAACCATGTCCACGTCAGCGGCAATGATGCCGCGCAGGAGATCCCGCCACGAGACGTCAACCGGAGGCATATACGAGAGTCCGCGAATCACCATCCGCAAGACCCTGATAGCCACGATCGAACCCGATTCGGCCTTCTGTTGGAGGCTTTGGCTGTCCCCGAAGCGGGCGTTCCGTTCCGACCACAGTCGTTGGACGGACCGTAGCACCGCACCCACCACGACGGCGCCGCGCGCATGGGGCTCCGGCATTGCCTGCCAGTCTTCCGGCACGGCGCCGACGAAAGGTTCACGCAAGGGACCGCGGGCAAAAAGGTCGCGTGCGAAGTCGAAGAGGGAACGCATCAGGACGGCATCATCCACAACCTGCCCGGCCTCAAAACCACCGCCTGCCGCTTCGAGTTGCCGGTAGACCACTTCACGGGATGAGAAGACGGAAAGAATGGCTACGATATCGGCCAAGGCTTCGTGCATGGCCAGTTGCTCCATGGTGGCCATCTGGTCGGCCCAGGCCGGCCGGAAACCATCCAGAATCGCGTGCGTCACTTCGTGGGCAACGATGTCGCGATAGAGGGCAGTCGGCACTTTGTAGCCCATTCGGTCCACGGACCCGAAGCGAATGACGTTGGTTCCGCGCTCATAGCCTGTGTCAGTGGCGGTGATCAAGTCCCGCGCCTTGAGAACCACCCGGCCCTCAGGATTCCATGGCATGCGCCTGCCGAGCGTGCTTTCAAAAATGTCCAAGGTGCTCATCGCCACGCCATAGACGTGCTGGGCCAGGAAACGGGTGTCATCCAAAAGTTCACGTAAGCCCGTTGGCGGAGGTTCCGAGACCAGCTGCCAAGGATCTCCCTGTTGGGTCAGGGTCACCGGGGACACCGTAGTGCCGCGCCACTTCCGGATGTGGATGGCGTAGCGGTGACCCGTGGGACCACGCCTTAGGCGTTCCACCGGAATGCGAACCTGGGCTGTCAGCGGGGGCGCCCCCGAGGCGCCAATCGGCCCCTCGGCCAGAACGGTCACGGAGACCATCTGCCCGGCTTTGATGTCTCCCGGACTCTTCTTTGGAAATGCCACAGTCATCGCCATCCCGAATGCGGACCCCAAACACCGCAGCGGAAGCGCTGCTTAGCCCAGTATGGAGTCGGTGGAATCCGGTGGCAATAACTACTAGGGCGCTGGAACCTAAAGCGCTACGCGCTGAAGAGAGCGGGCGGCGTCGATGGTCGCCTGGCCCAAGACCCGGCTGCCCTGGTAAAGGACCACGGTCTGGCCCGGAGCCACACCGCGGAGCGGATCGGTCAGTGTGACAACGAGCTCGGCCCGCTGAACACCCGATTCGTCGTCGACCAATTCAACGTGTGCCACCGCTGGAACGGGGTCACCGTGGGCCCGCACTTGGGCATGGCAGTCAAAGTCGGCGCCAGTAGCAACCTCGGAGATGGGCAACCCTGCCCACGAAACCTTGATGCCCCTGATTTCGTCGATGGCCAGCAATGCTTCCGGTCCCACAACTACCTTGTTTTCCTTGGGACGGATCTCAAGGACGAAGCGTGGTTTGCCGTCAGCCGCGGGGGTTCCCAGCTTGAGGCCGCGACGCTGTCCCACCGTGAAGGCGTTGGCGCCGGGGTGTTCTCCCACCTTGGCCCCGGTCTCGTCAACGATGTCGCCGGTGGTCATGTCGATCTTTTCGGCGAGCCACCCACGGGTGTCGCCGTCGGAAATGAAGCAGATATCGTGGCTGTCGGGCTTATTGGCCACGGACAGGCCCCGACGTTCCGCTTCGGCGCGCACTTCTGCCTTGGACGGGGTCTCCGCCAGCGGGAACATGGAGTGCTTGAGCTGCTCATGGGTCAGGACGCCGAGGACGTAGCTCTGGTCCTTGGCCCAATCTGCAGCCCGGTGGAGTTCTCGGTTGCCGTCGGCATCTTCGATCACCTTGGCATAGTGCCCGGTGCATACGGCGTCGAAGCCCAGGGCTATGGCTTTCTCCAAGAGGGCAGCGAATTTGATGCGCTCGTTGCACCGCATGCAGGGGTTGGGGGTGCGGCCAGCGGCGTATTCGTCAATGAAGTCCTGGACGACGTCTTCCTTGAAGCGTTCCGAGAAGTCCCACACGTAGTAGGGGATGCCCAGGACGTCGCAAGCACGCCAAGCGTCACGGGAGTCCTCGATGGTGCAGCAGCCCCGGCTTCCGGTGCGCAGGGTGCCGGGCATCCGCGACAACGCGAGGTGGACTCCGACGACGTCGTGTCCGGCCTCTACGGCGCGGGCGGCGGCCACGGCGGAGTCCACTCCGCCGCTCATTGCTGCAAGTACTCGCATGCTGGCTTTCTGTATTTGGGGCTATGGCATCTATTCCGGCTCAGGATAGCCGGGCTGCCCATCTATTCTAGCTTGCCGTGCAAGGGCTGCGCTAAATCCCTTGACCGGTCCGGCATGCGCTTCTAAAGTCAAAACTACTGGTTTTAGAATCGAGCTGACATGGCACACGAACGAATCGTCATCGCCGGCGGTGGGCTTGCCGGCGCCACCGCAGCCCGGACATTGCGGTCCGAAGGCTATTCGGGTCCCATCACACTGATTGGCGCCGAGAACCGGATTCCCTACATCCGTCCGCCGTTGTCCAAGGAATTCCTCGTGGAAAAGGTGGGAGACGATGCCGTAGAGGTGATGCCGGCCGGTTGGTACCAGGACAATGACGTCGAGGTCCTCCTCGCCAGCCCCGTGAGCGGGATCAACCCGGGAGACCATGAGGTCGCCCTGTCCAATGGCCGGGGCCTGGGATACACCAAGCTGCTTCTGGCAACCGGCGCACAACCGCGGACAGTCCCGATCCCCGGCGCAGACCTGGACGGCGTGATGACGTTCCGGACCTTTGACGACAGTCTGCGGCTCAGATCCCTCCTCAGGGAAGGGGGCCGAAGCGTCGTCATGATCGGGTCAGGCTGGATCGGAATGGAACTGTCAGCGGCTGCGCGCACCTACGGCAACGAGGTCACCCTGCTAGGTCTCGAAGACATTCCCCTGAGCGCGGCAATCGGGCCCAGGCTTGGCAGGTATTTCCAACAAATCCATACCGAACATGGCGTCCACTTCCGGCTTCCCGCCAGCGCCGCAGGGATTGAAGGGAAGCACGGCAAGCCCACAGCGGTCCGGACGAATACCGGGGAAACGCTGGCAGCCGACGTCGTCATCATTGCAGTTGGCGTTGTGCCGAATACAGCACTTGCCGAAGCAGCCGGGCTCGCACTCCGCAACGGAATCCTGGTGGACGCGGGACTCCACACCAGCGCGCCCGACGTCTTCGCAGCTGGAGACGTGGCAAATGCCTTCCACCCCTTCACCGGGGAACATCACCGCAGCGAACACTGGGCCAATGCGCTCAACGGCGGGAAGGTGGCCGCAAAGTCCATGCTTGGCCAGGAAGCCGTTTTGGATGTAGTGCCCTACTTCTATACGGACCAGTTCGATCTCAGCATGGAGTACTCGGGGTTTCCGTCCCTGGCGTCCGGCGTTGAGCCTGTCATCCGCGGCTCACTGGATGACGGCAGCTTCATTGCCTTCTGGTTGCGGGAACAGCAGGTAGTTGCCGGCATGAGCGTCAACCAGCGCCGCGTGCAAAAACCCATCAAAGCGTTGATTTCGAGTCGCGTCCGCGCGGACGTCGCTCTGCTTACGGATCCCGGGGTGCCGCTGGAGGAACTCTTGCCCGGCGGGCATCGAAGTTAGTTCGGTTCGGCCGCACCCTGCCGGGCTACCGTGGCAGCCGTTTGGATGCTGGATTCGTGACCTGCCATACCGGCCTGCCGCGCCCGGGAGCAAGCCTCGGGGAGTGCCTTGAGGAGCGCGTCCACATCCGCTTCCGTGGAGCTGTGGCCCAACGTGAAGCGCTGGGCTCCGCGTGCGGTGTCCTCATCAAGGCCCATGGCCAACAAGACGTGCGAGGGCCGCGGGACTCCGGCCGTGCATGCAGAACCGGTGGATGATTCAACACCCGCGAGGTCCAGGAGGAACAGCAGCGAATCTCCTTCACACCCCGGAAAAGTGAAGTGGGCATTTCCTGGCAGGCGGCCTGCACCAGCGGCACCACGCAGCACTGCATCCGGAACAGAAGCGCGAACGCCATCGATGAGATGGTCGCGCAGTGCGCTGAGTCGCTCCCCCTCTTGCGCCAGATTCACAGTGACTGCCTCAGCAGCGGCGGCAAAAGCGGCAATCGCCGGCGTGTCCAGTGTTCCCGAGCGAACGTCGCGTTCCTGCCCACCGCCGTGCTGCACAGGCGTCAACTTCACGGACCGTCCCAGGAAGAGCGCACCAACACCTACAGGGCCACCAAGCTTGTGGCCCGACACAGACATGGCAGCGAGGCCGGAGCCGCGGAAATCCAGGGGAACAGAGCCGAAAGCCTGGACGGCATCCGAATGGACCGGGATTCCGTGGGGCTTTGCAAGCTCCACGATGTCCGCCACCGGCTGGATGGTCCCGACCTCGTTGTTGGCCCACATAACTGTCACCAGGGCCACGGATTCGGGGTCCCGCTCAATTTCCCGCTTGACGTCCCCAAGCTGCACCGTGCCGGTCCCATCGACAGGAAGCCACACAACATCCGCGCCCTCGTGCCGCTCCAGCCACTCCACGGTGTCCAGGACCGCATGATGCTCGACGGCGGAGCACAGGATCCGCTTCCGGCGGGAATCCTCGCCGTGGCGGGCCCAGAACAGGCCCTTGACTGCCAGGTTGTCTGCCTCCGTCCCACCCGAGGTGAAGATAACCTCCGAGGGGTGCGCCCCGGCAGCTGCGGCCAATGTTTCGCGGGCGTCCTCAACCGCGCGCCGGGCGCGGCGACCCGCACCATGCAGCGAGGACGGGTTGCCCGTTCGCCCCAACTCACGAGTCATGACGGCGAGCGCCTCGGCCGACAGGGGCGTGGTGGCAGCGTGGTCAAGGTATACAGGCACCTTGCCATTCTACCGACGGGGCTTAGGACACGTTCGTTTCGGCCGCGATGCGGGCGCAACAGTGGCCTGCACCGGAGTCCTGCACCACTGCGCCGGTATCGCGGCCGGAGGCCACTGCGACTCCGGCGAGAAATGATCCGTTCATTGAGCAAACCACCGCATGGTGATCCTGCGACAACCGGTGAAAAGGACAGTTAAGCAGGCGGTATCCGCCTGTGGCATCTTGTGCCGGCTCGTATCCAAGGTCGGCCAAGACTCCAAGGAAGTCACCCGGACGTCCTGCTTTGCGTCCCTTCGCGTCCGCCACGGCCATCAGCACCTCCGCAGCCGGCGTACCTTGATCCGATGAGCCCTCGATGGCCGCGGCCATGAGATCGGCAGCGAGGTCGTACTGGCGTGCCGGGACTGATGCGCCCACCTCGTCCAGCACTGGAGTGTAGAGCTTGGCAGGGCGCCCGGAACCTGGCCCGGCTTTGTCCGGTGTCTTCCTGAACTCCGGCCGCAACAAACCGTCCCGCACCAGCCTGTCCAAATGGAACGACGCCGTGCTGCGCGGAAGTGCCATGGCCCGAGCAGCTTCGTCGCGCCCCACGGCGTGGCCCGCGTTCCTGACATAGGCGTACAACGCCCTTCGGCAGGCATCGTTCAGTGACGCGATAGCCGAAAGCCGTTGGAGCCACGTGAGGCCTGACACGCTCATGGAGCAACAGTAGCTCTAAAAACAAGACACGTTGCTTTATAGCCCTGACCACACATTGCGGATCAGAGCCAGGGCTATCCCGGCGGCACCACTACGAGCCGGGCCGCCGCTTCTGCGCGTGCCGTGGACAAGGCACCATCATCCGGGCAAGCCAACGACACATACACAGAGGACGCCGGGACGCTGAACAAACGGGCCATCACAACAGCGGCCTTGCCGCCCGACGCCGCAGACGATTCCAACGCGAGGAATTCGACATTGTGAGGCGGTTTGTCCGAATCCTCTCCCCACCGCAGTGTCACCGGCTTCAGGTTGTCCACCGCGATGCCGGGGTCAAGATAGTGGAAGAGCTCCTTCGTTGACGCCGCATCGTCTCCTTGGGCGACCAACGGCCCCTGATTGACACTGACGCGGACAGCCAGCGTGCAGCCGTCATTCTTCCGGTACCGGACTTCGCCCTGGAGTCCGGAATGAACAACAGCCCATCCCGGAACCTCTTCCAACCGGGTGGAGACCGTCACCGGATCTCCCGGGGCCAACGTGTTCCCCGCAGTCAAGGGCAAATCCTTCGCCGCCACGGCGGCAGCATCGTGCCCGGGCGTGATGGTGGGCGTCGCCAGGACCGACTCCGAGGGCGACGGCTTTGGTGCCGCTGGATCCGGAATGTTCACGGTGCAGGCTGCCAGCGCGACACCAACGGTTCCCAAGGCAGCAATCCCAGCCACCCGTCGTCGAACGTTACGCGCCACCATCGCTCCTTAGTCACCATGCCAAGCCATCTGCCGCGATCGAGTCTAGCCGCCGGGCTTGCCTAGGCGAGCACGCACAGACCCCCCGGAACAATGTCGACATCCACAGGCAGGGGGGCGACGCGCTCGCCGTCCGCATATGCCACCACGGCTTCTGCCTCCAGCCGTACCTTCCGCACACGCTTGATCTCCACGGCAGGGTGTCCGGTGTGCTTGCCGGCGAAGACCTTCGGGAAGACCGCAAGGAAGCGGAGCCGGGACAGGGGTCGGACCACAAACAGATCCAGCATGCCGTCCTCGGGCGAAGCATCAGGGGTAATCCGCATGCCGCCGCCAATGAACTGCCCGTTTGCCACCGAAATGAGAAGCGCAGGCTGGTTCCAGGTCACGTCGTCGGCAGTGACCTTGTATTCGATCCGCCGGAAGGAGCCCAGTTCCCTGAGCATGGCAAGGTTGTAGCGGCTTTTTCCGCGTGGCCAGCGCCAGGAATTGGCCCTCTCATTGACCGCAGCATCAAACCCGGCCGAGAGAACGCCGGCAAAGTAGGTTGCCCGCCCCTTCGCTGTGACGCGTCCGACGTCGATCTTCCGGCCGCCTGATGGCATCGCGGCCAGGATCCTCCGGCAGGCGGCCGAGGTGTCATGAAGGGGCAAATCCAACAGTCGGGCAACATCGTTTCCCGTTCCGCTCGGGACGATGCCAAGGGCAATGTCCGTTCCGGCGAGCGCGTTGACCCCCAGATGGACCATGCCGTCACCGCCCACC
This sequence comes from Paenarthrobacter sp. A20, assembly GCF_024168825.1. Taxonomy (NCBI): domain Bacteria; kingdom Bacillati; phylum Actinomycetota; class Actinomycetes; order Micrococcales; family Micrococcaceae; genus Paenarthrobacter; species Paenarthrobacter sp. A20. The sequence continues at coordinate 4,302,702 of NZ_JALJWH010000001.1, forward strand.
ACCACCAAGGCGTCCACTCTGGTGCCGGCCAATGTCTGGTCAACAAGCCGCCTCAGGGCGTCGTAACTGTCAGCCGTGAGTACGACGACGTCCCCGCCGGCGGCACGGAACCTGGCTGCGGCCAGGTCCCCGGCGTTGCGGGTCCGGCCAAAAGAGGCCGCAGGGTTTATTGCCAGTGCGATCGTCCCCGGCACACTGGACGGGATTTCAGTTGCCGGTGGAGTCACAGGCTGAATTATGCCAGCCGGGAACCACCAGCCCCGATGCCGACGTTCACATAGTGGCTGGATAAACTGCCAGTACCGCGTCTCATCGGAGCGCACCGACATTTAGAGAAGGGCCCGTGCTTGGCCGAGGGCAGCAATTCGCACTATCAGGTTCTCCGTGTTTCCGTCACAGCCACGGACAAGGAGATCAAAGTGGCCTACCGGAAGGCTGCCCGGAAGGCACACCCCGATCACGGTGGAGAAGCGGAGACTTTCAGGCGCGTGACGCTCGCCTACGAAACCCTGATCGATCCGCAGCGCAGGGCTGAGTACGACCGGAGGTACGCCAGCGGCGCCTCAGGCCCCAGCCAGCCAAGGCCCGGCGACTACACGGGCACCGCTGCTCCGGGCCCCTTTGCCACAAGCAACGTCAGGCGGCCCCAGGCCCAGCGCAACACTGCCGGTGATCCCGCGGTCTATGTTCCCCCTTTCGACGATCCCAACGAAGTTCCGCTCATTTCTGCGGCGGAAGCAGCCCAACAAGTCCACGGACTCCCCCGCAAACGTGGAATCTTTGGCGCCGAAGCGCGTATCCAGAGGGAGATGCGCACGGTCCAGCTCATCAGCCGCCAGGTACTGCCTGCCATTCCCGCCGCGAGGCTCATCAACGGCCTGCGCTCACCGTCGGACAATAACCACATCGACCACGCTGTCCTCTCCGGCTACCGGCTGGCGTTGGTCGGATCCATGCTGCTGCCCAAAGGCGCCTATGCCTGGGACGGCAATTCCCTGCGCCACGGCGGCCGTTCCGTGGCTCCCCCGCAACTTGCCCACATTGTCCGCCATATGCAGGACATCTTCCCCGAACTCAACGTCACGGGCTGGGTGGTCCTTCACAGTCCCGACGGCAACCTCCATGAACCGGTCATCGACCAGTACGGCAAGGGCCAATCCAGCCACAATGCCGTGGAGGTAGTCAATGGCGCCGGGCTCGTCAGGGGGCTCAAGCAGTTCCTCAGCTCGGGGCCGGCTCCGAATACTGTGGTGGTGCCGGTCCTGGCCCGGCTGCTTCGCGGGATGCACTAGGCCACCGGAACCTCCGAACACCGGGATGCGGCTGCTCCGGACAGCCTGACTAAGATGGGACGGTGTTCCGCATCCTCTTCCACACCCCAGAAATCCCGGGCAATACGGGCAACGCCATCCGCTTGGCCGCCATCACGGGAGCTGAGCTCCACTTGGTGGAGCCCCTTGGCTTCGACTTTTCCGATGCCAAGCTGCGACGTGCCGGCCTTGACTACCACGATCTTGCAGTAGTCACAGTTCATAAGGATATCGACGCCGCCTGGGCAGCACTGAAGCCCGAGCGCGTCTTCGCCTACACTTCCGACGGCGAGACGTCCTATACCGATATCAGCTATCGCGAAGGCGACGTCCTGATGTTTGGGCCGGAGTCGGTTGGCCTGCCGGACTGGCTGAAGCAGGACCCCCACGTCACCGCACGCGTTCGCCTTCCCATGAAGCCGTCGCTCCGCTCACTCAATCTGGCCAATGCTGCCTCTATCGCCGTGTTCGAAGCCTGGCGGCAGAACGGATTTGCCGGCGCCAAGGTCTAGCCCATCCAACGGCGCCACAGCACCGAATACCTTATGCAGGGACAAGTCCTGCCTTGGACATTCGTTGAGGAGCCTACGTGAGCGCGCTGCAGACCAGGGTGATGACGGTAAAGCACCGCACTGCCGCGTCCGCAACACAACATGGACGTGCTGCCACATTCAAACGGGACGACATATGCTGGACGGTGATGGACATCCCCAACAACCCCGGCCCCCCGGTCTTTGAGGCTACTGGCACTGCAGCAGATTTGAATGCGCAGTTGACTGGTTTGCTCGAGCTCGTGGCCACCGGCGACCAGCAGGCTTTTGCCGAGTTCTACCGCCTGACCTCCAGACGGGTCTTCGGTATGGCCAGGCGCGTCCTGATAGACCCTGACTTGAGCGAGGACGCCACCCAGGAGGTTTTCATCCAGGTGTGGCAAGGAGCGGCGAAGTTTGATCGCGCGGCCGGAACCCCACTGGCCTGGCTCATGACCATTGCGCATCGACGGGCCATCGACCGTGTTCGCACGGTCCAGGCCGCAACGGACCGTGAAGCCAAATACGGTGCAGCGAGCCTGGACCCGGACCGCGACCTGGTCGTCGAAGAGGCTGACACGAACCTGGAAGCCGAAGCCGTCAGCCGATGCCTCGGAACGCTCACGGACACCCAGCGCGAGTCCGTCCGCCTCGCATACTACGGCGGTTTGACGTATCGGGAGGTCGCCGAGCAACTCGGCGCTGCCGTCCCGACCATCAAGTCCCGCATCCGGGATGGACTGCTGCGCCTGAAGACCTGCCTGGGGGTGGGTTGATATGAGTGAGAACACCAGTGGAGGCTTTATCCGCAGAATGTTTGCCAACGACATCGCTACCGACCTCGCCGAGGGCCGCGTCCTTGAACTGGCTGAAATCTATGCTTTGAACGCTGTCAGTGACGAAGAACGGGCCCTGATAGACGACTACATCAAGGATGCTCCAGATGGTCCGGAGTTCCACGAACGGGTTCGTGAAGCCCGGGAGACTCTGGCGGTCAGCTTCGCGCCGGAGGAAGCGCCCCCTGCAGGCCTGTTCGACAACATCATGGAGCGTATTGCCAACGATCCCTCCGTGAAGCCCGCCGCAGAGCCGGTAAGTCCCGGACCTGAAATCCCTGCCGTCGATGAACTTGCCGCAGCGAGAATGAAGCGCGAGGAGCGCAGCCGGACTGGTGGCGCGCGCCGATGGATCGTTGGGGCAGCCGCTGCAGCCGTCATCGCTCTCGGCGGCATCGGAGTCGGCACCTACGTCTCGGCGCAGAATGACCCAGTCAACCAGGTGCTGCAAGCACAGGATGTCCAGAAGAAGTCCGCGCCGGTTCCCGGCGGCGGTACAGCCACTATCTCCGCGTCATCAGCCAAAGACTCGTTCGTGGTCCTGATGGATGGAGTTGCCCCGGCGCCGGAAGGCAAGGTCTACCAATTGTGGACCCTTCCCAAGGACGGGTCGGCCCCCGTACCCCAGGGCACCATGGACGCCCAGACGCTCTCCAAGCCCGCCGTTGTGAAGGGCCTGGCATCGGCATCGTCCGTAGCCATCACGGTGGAACCCACAGGCGGATCGAGCGCCCCCACCACTGAGCCGGTCCTGGTGGTCGCGCTCAGCGCCTGACGCTCGGGAAGTTAATGCACGACGGCGGCCGTCCCACTTTGGGGACGGCCGCCGTCGTGCGTGTCGGTACTTTCAGTAGCTATAAGACGAGCGATAGAAGCATCACGAACCCGAAACCCACCACGGAGATCAGGGTTTCCATGACCGACCAGGTCTTGAATGTCTGTCCAACGGTGAGCCCGAAGAGTTCTTTGACCAACCAGAATCCGGCGTCGTTGACGTGGGACAGGAACAGCGAGCCTGCGCCAATTGCCAAGGCCAGCAAGGCAGCATGCGTCGGGCTCAGGCTGCTCGCCAGTGGCGCCACAATTCCCGCGGCCGTTACCGTGGCAACCGTGGCTGAGCCAGTGGCAAGGCGGAGAGCCACAGCCACGATGAAGCCGAGCACCAGGACCGACATGTTGGCACCTTCGGCCCATTTCTTGACGGCATCCCCTACCCCGGCGCCGATCAGCGTCTGCTTGAAACCGCCGCCCGCTCCCACAATGAGGAGGATCGCGGCGATCGGCCCAAGGCTTTCACCCACCTTCGAGGTGATCTTGCTGCCGGTGAAGCCCACGGCGTAACCGAAGGTCACGATTGCAAGGAGCACAGCCAGCGTCATGGCCACCAAAGGCTGGCCCACGAAGTCGAAGAAGATCCGGATGGCTGGTGCCGTTTCGGGGTTTGGCCAGATGATGCCGCCCAGCGCCTTGAGCAGCATCAGGACCAAGGGGAAGATGATGGTCAACAGAGTAACCAGGAACGAGGGCTGGCGCTTGACTTCGCTCATGTCTGCCGCGTGCTGGGTGTCGATACCTCCGGCCACGGCGGGCGCGTCAACAGGGACCCACCGGGCCGCCAACCGCGAAAAGAGCGGACCACAGATGATGACCGTGGGAACCGCCACGAGGATGCCCAAACCGAGGGTTGTTCCCAGTTCGGCTTTGACTGCGCTGATCGCAATGAGTGGTCCCGGATGCGGCGGCACGAGCCCGTGAAGCACAGATAGGCCAGCCAACGCCGGAATGGCGATGCGCATCAGCTTCATCTTGGACCGCTGCGTCACCAGGACAATCACCGGAAGCAGCAGGACGAGCCCGATTTCGAAGAACATGGGCAGCCCGATGATGACCGCCACGAGCGTGATCATCCAGACCAACTTGTTGCCGCTGGCTTTTGCCAGCAAAGTGTCCACTACCCGGTTGGCGCCACCGGAATCGGCCAGCAACTTCCCGAGCATGGCTCCCAGGGCAATGAGCAGCCCGACTTCCTTGAGGACACCACCAACCCCGTCTTCGAAGTTGGTGATGACCTTGCCCAGTTCCACGCCGGAGGCCAGGCCAACGAAGGCCGAGCCCAGCACCAGCGCAAGGAACGGATGAAGCTTGAGCTTGGCAATCAACACGACAATCAGGGCAATGCCCAGCGCGGCCACCACAAGAAGTTGGGTGTCGTGCCCGGTCCATTCCTGTACTTGCGTCGCGGTTTCCAGGACCCTCACGAGGCTGTCGCTTCGGGGCCGGCGCCTGCGGGCCGGAGACCGAGCCGTTCAATGACTTCGTCGGCTTCTTCTGCCGGCGAAGCCGAAACGCACAGCGAGATGTGGTTCTCGTCTTCCGTGGGCTCCTCCAAGGCGTCGAACTGCGATTCCAGGAGTGATGGCGGCATGAAGTGGCCGTGCCTGGATGCCAGACGATCGGAGATCTTGTCCTTGCTCCCCTGCAGGAAGACGAACACCACTCCCTCGCCGCGAAGCACGTCGCGGTACTTCTTTTTCAGAGCCGAGCACGTAATGATCGCCGGGGTTCCTGCATCCGCCCGCTCGCGGATCCAGTCCGAAATAATGCCCAGCCAGGGCCAGCGGTCCTCATCGCTGAGGGCCAGCCCCGACTGCATCTTGGCTACATTCGCCTCCGGGTGCAGGTCGTCGCCTTCGGCGAGATCCCACCCCAGCTTGCCGGCAAGAACACCGGCTACAGTCGATTTGCCGGAACCGGAGACTCCCATAATCACCAGTACGGGTTGTTGCGCAGTCTTCGCCATCAAAGTCTGCCTTCCTCGAATAAATATGATTTAACCGAGATCAAGCATATGACACGGGTTACACCACGGCAACGTCAGAAACCTGCGATGGTGCTTGAACCGTTGACGGACACCACGTGGAAGGCCTCAGCACTGGTACCCGCAGTCAGGCCGGCCCGCTCGCCGTTCGCCAACAGCATGCTCCTGACAACGCGCTCCATGCCTTCAATATCGGGATGCTGGCTTGCATGGACACGGATGGCCTCGAGCTTGGCCTCGACGTGTCCTGAGACATCCACAAAGTGGTTCTCCCTGGCTTCGGGGCTGGAGATAAACCACAACCACGGCAGCTTGTAGGCACCCAGACCGGCCTCGGCCAGTTCTGGATAGGCAAAGGGATTCTCCACCGCCGGATAAACCGCCCGGGTTACGGCTTCCCCGGCCGCCAGGTGGTCCGGGTGGCTCTTTTGAAGTCGGTCCCAGTTCCGTTCCGGGTGCATGGTCAGCACGATGTCCGGCCGGATTTCGCGGATCAGCTTCACAACCTGCTTGATGACGCCATGTGTCGGTTCAAGGTAGCCATCTAGCTCGTGGAGGTAATGGATGTCGGTGACACCTACCAGGGCGGCCGCCCGCCTTTGCTCCTCTGCGCGGAGTTCAGTGATCCGATCCCTGTCGGCCGGATCGAAACCGCCGGCGTCCCCGTCGGTCATGATGCAGTAGCTGACCTCGACGCCGGCCGCAGTCCACGCTGCAATGGTGCCAGCAGCGCCGAAGTCGATGTCGTCAGGGTGGGCAGTAAAACAAAGCACCCGCTCGACGCGCTCCGTGGAGGCGTCGAACGGGCTCTTTGCTGACATAGCGCCAGTAGGCAAAGGGATCAGCCTTTCCGCTTCTTGATCTCGGCCGTGGCCTGTGGGAGAACCTTGAACAGGTCACCGATGATGCCGTAGTCGGCAATCTCGAACACCGGCGATTCTGCATCCTTGTTGATGGCCACAATGACTTTGGAGGTCTGCATTCCGGCCTTCTGCTGGATTGCGCCTGAGATGCCGGCCGAGATGTACAACTGGGGCGAAACCGTGACACCGGTTTGGCCCACCTGGGCGTCGTGACCGATCCAGCCTGCGTCGGTGGCGGCACGGGAGGCGCCCACCGCAGCGCCCAAGGCATCTGCGAGCTCTTCAACCGGAGCGAAGTCGCCGTCAACGCCGCGGCCGCCGGCTACGACGATCCTCGCTTCGCTGAGGTCCGGGCGGCCGCTGACCGGCTTCTCGGTCCGGGCAGCGATGCGGGCAGAGTTGGCGATCGCGCCCGCCGGTACTTCAATCGTTGCAGTGGCCGGGGCAGCCGCGGCACCAACCGGCGAAGGCTCTACGTTGTTCGCCTTGACCGAAAGAACTGTGACCGGAGTAGTTGCCTTCGCCGTGGTGTTGTACGAGCCGGCAAGAACAGACTTGTGCGCGGTGCCATCGGCTTCAACGCCCACGACGTCAGTGATCACGCCGGCGTTGAGCTTGATACCGAGCCTGCCCGCGATTTCCTTGCCCTCCGGAGAGTTGTCCAGGAGGACTGCCGTGGCTCCCGAGGAGGCCACTGCAGCGGCGAGGTAGGCAGCCTTCGGGCCAACCAGGTAGTTGTCGAGGTCCTCCTCCGACGGCAGGTAGACCGTAGTGGCGCCGTAGGCACCCAAGGTGGCTGCGACGTCGTCGTTCAGCTCACCGGTGAACGCGACGGCGGTCTCCCCCAGCGAGCGGGCGATGGTCAGGAGTTCCAGGCTGCTCTTCTTGAGAGCCGCTCCGGGGTTGTCAATGAAAACAAGTGCATTTGCCATGGTTGGAATCCCCTTTAGAGCAGCTTCTGTGCGGCGAGGAAGTCGACCAGCTTGATGCCGGCGTCGCCGTCGTCGGTGATGATGGTGCCTGCTGTCCGCGGCGGACGCGCCTCTGCGGATTCCACCACTGTCCAAGAACCGGCGAGACCCACCTGCGAGGCATCCACGCCAATGTCCGAGAGCGACAGGGACGCGATCTTCTTCTTCTTGGCGGCCAGGATGCCCTTGAAATTGGGGTAGCGCGGCTCGTTGATCTGGTCGGTGACCGAAACCACGGCAGGGAGCTGCGCTTCCACCGTTTCAGAGAAGGCGCCGGCGTCACGGCGGGCGGTGACCTGATTGCCCGCAACCTCAAGGCTGGACGCGAACGTCACCTGCGGATAGGACAAGCGTTCGGCCAACTGGGCCGGGATCAGCGACGTCTCACCGTCGGTGGACGCCATGCCTGTGAGGACCAGGTCCACCGGGCGGCCATCAGCCGAGATGTGGCGGATAGCGGCGGCGAGGGCCAGCGAGGTGGCAGCTGCATCAGAACCGGCCAAAGCGTCATCGCTGAGGTGAACGCCCGAATAAGCGCCGATCTGCAATGACTTCTTCACCGCGTTGACGGCACCGGAGGGACCCATGCTCAAGGCAATGACCTCGTTGCCGGCCTTCGGGCCGCCGTGTTCCTCGGCCAGCTGCAGCGCTGCCTCAAGGGCGTACTCGTCCAGCTCGGACAAGATGCTCTCATCACGGTCGGTGGTGTTTCCGGATCCGGTAATGTGCCGGTCGAACTGCGCGTCCGGGACGTGCTTGACCAGAACGACAATCTTCAATGTCTCTTCCACTGTCTTCGAAGCAGCCTTCCATGCTTGTGGACGGCCAACCGCAGCAGCGTGGCCGTGAATTGCCCAGCGCGTGGGCTCGTCCTAGCTAAGCATATTGCCCGCAGAAAGCCACTCCCAGCGTTAACCCCTGTTTCAGCTGCCCGCGTGACTTTCGTTGGGCTGATGCTGTGCCGGGTACGGCAAAACGGCGGGCGACACCCAAAGGTGTCGGCCCGCCGTCGTGCGCTGTTCCCGCTGCCTACTGCTGGGCGGCGTCGAGGGTTACCTCAACCTCCTGGGCCTGGCCGCCGCGTTCAATGGTGACCTTGACCTTGGCACCGGCCGGCTGTTCCCGTACCGCAGCCGTCAGCTGGTTCGGGTCGCTCACCGTGTAGTCGCCGAACTTGGTGACAACGTCGCCTACCTTGAGTCCTGCTTTGGCTGCCGCCGAACCGGTGGTCACTGAGGCAACTTCGGCGCCGACAGAGAAGCCGGAATCACTCCCTGTGGACGACTTCGAACGGACCGACACACCGAACTGGCCGTGGCTGGCTTTGCCGGTGTCGATGATTTCCTGTGCCACGCGCTTGGCATGGTTGATCGGGACACTGAAGCCAACACCGATGTTGCCACTGGACGACTCGGACGTTCCGCTGCCGGCAGACGCGATGGCGACGTTGACGCCGATGACCTCACCCTTGCTGTTCACCAACGCACCACCGGAGTTACCGGGGTTGATGGCGGCGTCTGTCTGGATGACGTTGATGGCAATGGAGCCTTCGTTGGCTGTTGACTGGCTCTGGCCACCGTTTGGAGGCGCGAACTGGAAGCCTTCGTCGCCGCCCTGGCTCTCGTCGGGTGTGCCTTCCGGCACGGCAGACGAGGCAACGCTGATGGTGCGGTTGAGCGTGGAGACGATACCGTCCGTCACCGTACCCGTCAGGCCCAGAGGCGAACCGATGGCGACGGCGGTGTCCCCCACATTGATCTTGGAGGAGTCACCGAGCGTTGCCGGAACCAACCCGGACGCGTCGCTGACTTTGATCACCGCGAGGTCCGAGAGTGGGTCCGTGCCTACAACTGTGGCCTTGAGGACCTTGCCGTCGCTTGTACGTACCTCGATGGCGGCATTGGCCGTGGCACCGTCCAGGGTCACGACATGCGTGTTGGTGAGAATATGGCCCTGGTCATCGAGGATGATGCCTGAACCGGTTCCGCCCTCGTTGCCGCTGGTTGCCTTGATCGTTACAACACTCGGCGATGCCTTGGCAGCTGCCGCAGTGATCACGTTGACGTCATCCTTGTTGTTGACGATGACCGTGCTGGACTGTCCGCTCGTCGACGCTGCCGGAGCCGGCTGGTCCCAGAGCACGTTGCTTCCGGCCACTACACCGCCACCGATGAGGCCCGCCGCGAGCATGCTGGCTACGAGGGTTCCGACGCCGAACGCGGGCTTGCGCTTGGTGGCGACCGTTGAGTTACCGGGTGCGTGCTGCATTCCAGGGCCGTGCTGTCCCTGGGGGTTTGCGCCCGTGCCGTAGAACGGCTGGTGCTGGGGGTAGTTCGGGCGGTTCGCCGGATCCTGGTGCTGCGGAGCGCCGTAGTACTGCGGCTGCTGCTGGGTGGCATTGGGCTGGCCGGACGGTTGGGCGGGTGCTGCGTGGTGCCCTGGGTGCTGTGCTGTGTATTGCTGGGGTGCCTGCTGGGCAGGGGCTGCGTGCTGACTGGCATGCTGTGTCGGCGCGTTCTCCTGATCCCGCCGGCCAGCCGGGCTTGCAGGCGGCTGGAACGCTGGCAGTGGCGTGGTGGGCTGTGCACCGTTTCCGGCACCTGCCTCCTGCCCTGAAGGCTCGTGCCCTGAAGTCCAGGCAGGCTGCTGCTGGGTGGCGGTGGCATCGGTGTTGTCGCTGGTGGTGTCCCGCGGCTCGGATGGCTCGCGGTCCTCCGGTGCGGTGCCCTGCGCTGGGTTCTCCGTCATGGGTCTTCCTTTCGTCCTCGTCTTCAACAACTATGGACCCAATAACTGGAACAAAAGCGGACGTTCGCTGGGAGCTTCCTGAAAGGCTCAGTAAGACCCTTTCAGCCCCTCCGCAATTGCCCTTAACGCCTGGACAATCCTGCTCTCTCCTATATTTCGCTGGTGGCATATTCACCCCTGTGGACGGGTTAGGGGGTGCACCATAGAATCAAGAGGAATTGCCACAGCGACCTGCGGCTTTACACCATGCGTGGGGGCGCTGAGCATTCTGTGACGATTGGTACGCCTTGTTCCAGTCGCAGACGTGCTGAAGGGTTGCACATGCGGTCAATATTTAAACGCGTACTCGCCGGAATTGGCGTGGCTGGACTGTTGGCCTTCCCGGCCACAGCGGCTTGGGCTGTCGATCCGGTGACCATTCCGTCCGGGCAGAACATCGTGGACGACGCCAACGTCCTGGGCAGCCGAAAAGGCGAGGTCCAGGAAGCCATCCAAAAGACTCTCAAGGACCACAAGTACAACCTGTACGTTGTCACCGTGGATTCCTTCACCAACCCCTCGGACCCCAAGGAGTGGACCAAGGCCGTTGCCGATAAGAAGCTCATGGGCAAGCCGGACGCCATTCTGGCAATTTCCACGGCTGGCCAGTACAACTTTGCCCTGAACTCGGGCAGCTCCATCTACTCCAAGCAGTCGGCAATCGCTCAGAACGCCGTTGTTGCCAATCTGGCAGGCGGCAAGAAGGACTACGCCCAAGCAGCCATAGATACGGCTGCTGCCATCGGCGATGCCGCAGGCGGTGGAAGCGGGACAGTGCCCAGCGGCAACGCCGGTGTTGGCGTCCTCGTTGGAGTCGGTGTAGTAGCCGCCGGTGGCGCAGGGACGTACCTGTACTTGCGCAATCGCCGCAAGAAGGGCAGCAGCCAGGCCACCAGCGCTAGCTATGGACCGCAAGGTGAGCAGCTGGACCCTCTCGCTGGGCTGAGCATCCCGGAGCTACGTCAGAAGAGCGGCTCACTGCTGATCGAGGCCGACGACGCCATCAAGTCCAGCGAACAGGAACTCGGCTTCGCACAGGCCCAGTATGGTGATTCCGCGATCGGCAACTTCACCAAAGCCCTTGAAGAAGCAAAGGGCCACATGACGGAGTCCTTCAAGTTGCAGCAGCAGCTTGATGACCACATCCCGGACACCGAAGAACAACAGCGGAGCTGGCTCGGCGAAATCATCCGCAGGTCAGAGGCAGCACTTGCTTCGCTGCGAGACCAGAAGGCCGACTTTGACTCGTTGCGTGAGCTTGAAAAGAACGCCCCGCAGGCCTTGGCGGCAGTGTCCGCCGGAGCCAGGGACGCGGATTCCAAGATCGCCAACTCAGAACAGTCGCTGGATGGCTTGCGCGCCAAGTACGCCGACTCTGCCTTGACGCAGGTCTCCGATAACATCCTGCAGGCAAAAGAGCGCCTCGCATTCGTGCAGAACGCCGTCACCGCAGCCCAGGAGAAGTTGGCGGCCGGCGAGAACAGCCTGGCCGCAGTGGCCGTTCGTGCCGCCGAGGAAAGCCTGCACCAAACCAACGTATTGATCGATGCCATCTCCAAGACGGCCGGCAGCCTGGATGAGGCACGTGCCTCCCTGGAAGGCGCAGTTGCGGAGACCAGCCAGGACCTCGCCCAGGCCAGGGCCATGATCCAATCGGGTGAGCACCCCGAACTTGCTGGCCCCGTAGCCGGTGTGGAAGCCGCCTTGGCACAGGTGAAAACCGAGATCCAGGGCGGAAAGATTGATCCCATCGCTACGCTCAGCCGGGTGGAATCAGCCCATCAAGCCCTGGACCAGTCACTGTCCGGTATTCGCGACCAGCAGGAGCAGGCCCGCCGGGCGCAAGCATCACTGCAGCAGACCATCATGGCTGCCCAGGCCCAGATCAGCGCCACCTCGGACTACATCACTGCCCGACGCGGCGGCGTAGGTACGGAAGCCCGGACCAGGTTGGCCGAGGCTCAGCGCAATCTGGATTACGCGCTGTCCATCTCACGCAATGATCCTGTGACGGCACTGACCTACGCCCAGCAGGCGCACTCACTTGCTGCCCAGGCGGCCCAACTTGCACAGTCCGACGTCGACCAGTTCGGCTACGCAGACCAGGGCCAAGGCTACGGACGCGGTGGCATGTTCGGCGGTGGCGGCGGAGGCGGCGGCCTTGGCGGCGCCATCCTCGGCGGTATCCTCATCAATTCCATCCTGAACGGCGGCGGAGGCGGCTGGGGCGGCAACAACGACGGCGGAGGCGGCGGTGGCTTCTTCGGTGGCGATTCCGGTGGCGGCGGAGACTGGGGCGGCGGCGGAGGCGACTTCGGCGGCGGAGACTCCGGCAGTTTCTAGCCCGACAGACTAGGTGGGGTCCATGCCCCGCATAGAAGCGGTACAACAACTGATCACTGACTTCAGTGGCACCACTGAGCAGGACGAAAGGCAACACCATGGTTAAGCAGTCCATTTTCGGTCGGATCTCGCAGCTCGCCAAGGCAAACATCAATGCCTTGCTGGACCAGGCTGAGGACCCGCAGAAGATGCTGGACCAGATGGTCCGCGACTACACGAACAACATTGCCGAGGCCGAGTCAGCCGTGGCCCAGACCATCGGCAATCTTCGGATGTTGCAGGCGGACTACAACGAGGACATCAAGAACGCCCAGGACTGGGGCAACAAGGCCCTCGCCGCATCCCGCAAGGCCGACGAGTACCGCTCCGCCGGCGATTCCGTCGATGCCCAGAAGTTCGACAACCTTGCCAAGGTGGCCATCCAGCGCCAGATGACTGCGGAGTCAGAGGCAAAGTCGGCTGAGCCGAGCATTGCGTCCCAGACAGAGGTCGTCGACAAGCTCAAGACCGGGCTTGACCAGATGAAGAACAAGCTCAACCAGCTGACCGCCAAGCGCAACGAGCTCGTTGCCCGCTCCAAGACCGCAGCGGCCCAGTCCCAGGTACACGACGCCCTCAAGAGCATCGACATCATGGATCCCACCAGCGAGGTTGGCCGCTTCGAAGAGAAGATCCGCCGCGAAGAAGCCAAGGTCCTGGGCCAGCAGGAGCTTGCCAGCTCCAGCCTCGACGCCCAGTTCAACCAGCTCGAGGACCTCGGTGAGCAGACGGAGATTGAAGCCCGCCTTGCAGCCCTGAAGTCCGGTGGTTCCAAGCCGGCCATCGGCGCCGGAGCTCCTGCTTCAACCGGCGCTACCGTCGACGAAGCCGACTTCGACAAGCTCTAGTAACCATCAGGCGGAGCGCCTGTGACGTACAACTGAACCAAGGCAATGGGCCGGATCCTGCAAGGATCCGGCCCATTGTTGTCTGATGTCTATTTACCCCGCAGGTGATTGCACAACTGAATCCTGCCCGGGACTGACATCCGTTGCCACTTCAGCGCGGATCTCGAAACCCCTGGGATGGAAGTACGTCACCGTACATTCCAGGACCTCCCCGTGAGGGCCCAGCGTCGTCCGCTCCAGTCGCGGCACCATGGCAAAGCCACGGACGTTGAGAGCGTCTGCAAGGTGTTCCGGGGGCTCATGCATCGTGACGGTGATTTCCGCCCGCTGGAGCGGCTTCAGCGTCCTGTCCTGGATGACCTGGTAAATGGAGTTCCGCTCGGCATCCGCCAGGCTGATATGGCGTCCGATCTGCGACGGGATGAAGATCTCTGCAATGGCATAAGGCCAGCCGGCGCTTGAGTACGAACGGCGGATCACCAGGACGAGGTTGTCATCAGAGACCAGCTTGGCCGGTACTGACTTGTCTTTTTCCATCCATTTGTATTCGATGAGGCCCTTGACGGTCTTCATGCCTGCCGCCGTGAACGTCTCCATGAATGGCGCCAGACGGTTCAGCATCTTGACGGGACGCTGGGCCATCACGAATGTCCCCTTGCCCTGCCTGCGGACCAGCAAACCCTTCACCACGAGCGTTTCGATGGCTTTGCGGACGGTAGTACGACTAATGCCGTACTCGTCCATCAAGGACTCTTCGGTCGGTATCCGTGACCCGGGCTCCAAACGGCTGACCTGGTCCGTGAGAACTTCAGCCACCTGCTGATAGACCGCGACAGGGCTGTCCCTCTGAAGGACTTCACGATTGAGGCCGGGGTTGAAGTCTTCGTTGACCATAGCGCCATCCCATCCGTTGTCTAGCCTCAGCAAATCCGGATCCGATGCTAGCACCGGCATTCCGGCTCCCTGCTCAACAGCCAACTGCCTGCTCACCAAAGGAGGACGGCGTTAAACAAGAGATCCGGATCAGTATTTACTGATCCGGACCTCTTCTCCAGTTGCGGGGACAGGATTTGAACCTGTGACCTCTGGGTTATGAGCCCAGCGAGCTACCGAACTGCTCCACCCCGCGTCGCAAGAACAACTCTACCGCACCCCTCAGGGTACTTCTGACCATATGAGGGCAATGGTGCCGCAGATCACTTCCAGCATGCGCGGCTTCCACTGGATCCTCACGGGAAAGGTGATCAGGTTCGTGGCTCCGGGCAATTTCGGGCAAAACAAAAGGTCCGGATCAGTAATTACTGATCCGGACCTTTTCTCCAGTTGCGGGGACAGGATTTGAACCTGTGACCTCTGGGTTATGAGCCCAGCGAGCTACCGAACTGCTCCACCCCGCGTCGCAAGAACAACATTACCGCCCGGTGAATGGGAGACCAAATCCTGGCTACGTGATGTACATCTCCCCCATCGCGAAAGGGCCCGTGCCCGCTCCCGAAGGAAGCGGGCACAGGCCCTCTGCAGTCACTGTCGCCGCTTAGCTGCTCGGCGAAGCCGACGGTGTGGCGCTGGGAGTAGCCTCCGGCGTCGCCGTCGGAGTCGTCGTGGCGCCCAGACGTGTTTCCGCGTCCAGAGCCTTCTTCAAGGCGTCTGAAAGCTTGGTCTGCTGGGCCCCGTAGGCGGCAAAGTCACCCTTGGCCAGGGCAGCCTGGCCATCCTGGATCGCCTTGTTGGCCTCGTCCAATGCTGCCTTGAGGTCAGCCTTGGCATCGGTCGGGCCAGTGGGCGGCGTGGTGGTGCCAGGAGGTGCAGTGGGCGTCTGGCCGTTGTTGTCCGCGTCGCCGGCCGTAGCACCGGAGTTGCCACCGAACAGTTGATCGAGTGCCTCGTCCAGGGTCGGGGCAAAGCCGATCTTGTCACCGAAGGCCACCAGCACGCGCTGCAACGTCGGGTAGGACGTCTCACCGGTGGACTTCAAGTAGACGGGCTGCACGTAGAGAAGGCCGCCACCTACAGGAAGGGTCAACAGGTTGCCGTTCAAGACGTCCGACGCTCCCTGTCGCAGGAGGTTCAATGCCTGGGACACGGTTGGATCAGAGTTGAACTTGTTCTGCGCTTGTCCAGGACCTGGAACCTGCGTATCGGTGGGAAGCTCCAGGAGCCGCAGCTTTCCGTAGCTCTCCCCCTTGACGCCCTTCACGTTGCCGGCATCAGAGTCAGCAGCGAGGAAGCCGTAGAGGATATTCCTCGCGCTGCCGTTTACCGTCTGCGGGATGAAGGACGACGTCAGCTGGAAGGCCGGCTTTTCCTGGTCAGGCATTTGCAGGGACATGTAGAACGGCGGCTGCTTCACGGCCTCCGATACGGTGGGATCGTTCGGAACGCTCCAAGCATCGTTGTTCTGGTAGAAGCTGTCCGGGTCCGTCACATGGTAGCGGCCGAGCAGTTCACGCTGGACCTTGAAGAGGTCCTCCGGGTACCGGACGTGGCTCATGAGATCCCCGGACATCTCCGAGTAAGGCTTGATGACGGTCGGGAAGACCTTCTGCCAAGCCTTCAGGATGGGGTCCTGATCGTCCCAGGCGTAGAGGTTCACGGAGCCGTCGTAGGCATCCACTGTGGCCTTGACGGAGTTCCGGATGTAGTTGACTGAGCTGTTCGGAAGGGCAACAGTCCGGCCGGCACTTGTCTGCGAGTCAGCAGTCGCGTTCTGCAACTGCTGCGGCTGCGAGTACGGGAAATACTGGCTGGTGGTGTAGCCGTCAACGATCCACTTCACGCGGCCGTCAACGACAGCCGGATAGGCGTTACCGTCAACAGTCAGGTACGGAGCCAGCTTCTCGACGCGTTCGCGGGGGTTGCGTTCATACAGAATCTGGGACTCAGCATTGACGCCATCGGACAGCAAAAGGTCCGAAGACTGGAACTTAATGGAGTACAAAATCCGGTTGAGCCAGTTTCCAACGTTGGGTCCACCGTTGCCACTGAATGTGTACTGGGTCTCTCCACCGCCTTCCCTGCCTGCTGGCCGGTCCTGCTCACGGTTCGGAGCCCCGTCCGGTGCACCCACGATGGAGTACTCGGGCGAGTTCTCACCGAAGTAGATGCGGGGCTCATACGTGGTGTCGTTGCCGAGGACACCATTGGACGGGATGCCCGACTGCAGGAACTCCGGCTTGCCGTCGGCCGTAAACTTGTTGCCCTTGGCTGCGACCACACCATAACCGTGGGTGTACACAATGTGGCGGTTAACCCATGTCTGCTGGTTGGCGCTCAGGCCATCCGGGTTGAGCTCGCGGACAGCAATCACCGTGTCCTGGACCTTGCCATCAACCATGTAACGGTCAACATTCAGGGTCTGCGGGAACTGGTAATACGGGCGGTATTGCTCCAACTGGGCGAACGCGGAAGAAATCAGGTTCGGGTCCAGAAGGCGAATGTTTGCAGTGGTCTGGGCATCTGCAGCGAGTGCACCGGTTGTGGCAGTGGTGGTGGCATTGTAGGCCGATACATCAATCTGGTCCAGGCCATAGGCGGCCCGTGTCATCTTGATGTTGCGGTCTATAAACTCCTTTTCCAAGGTGTTTTCCGAGGGGCGTACCTGGAATTGCTGGATAACCCACGGATAGACGCCACCGGCCAGGATGGCCGTGATGACAAGCATTGCAGTACCGATGACCGGCAGGCGCCAGCGCCCGATGATCGCGGCAATGATGAACAGGATGGCAACGAGGCCGGCAGCAACGGCGAGGATTGCCTTGGTGGGCACCACGGCATTGACGTCTGTGTACAGGGCACCGGCCCAGCGGCCGGAGTTGCTCTGCACCGTGGTGTACCTGTCGAGCCAGAAATTAATACCGAGCAGGATCAGGAAAAGCGCACCTGTCACTGCGATATGGATCTGGGCAGCACGGCTGGTGAAGATGCCGCGTTCCATCAGGCGGATGCTGCCGTAAAGGTAGTGGGTCAGGATGCCCGCGATACCGGCCACAACGGCGATGCTGATGAGGAACCCGGTGACGAAGCCGAGGAACGGCAGCGACATCAGGTAGAAGCTGATGTCGAGGTTGAACAGCGGGTCCGTCTGACCGAAGGGCTCCTGGTTGAAGAACAACAAGGCTTTCTGCCACTGGCTGGCTGCGGCACTGCCGGCAAATAGACCGAACAGGATGGGCAGGCCGATCATGACGACCCTGCGAACAGGCTCAAGCTGGGCCTGGTAGCGATTCAGGTTGTCCCGTGACTCGGCATCCGGAGCATAGACGGGGCGGGAACGGTACGCGATCCTGATGGCAAAGAAAACAGCAGCGAACATCATGGCGAAACCGATCAGGAACGTGATGATCCTGGCCAGGTTTTCGCGTATATAGACTTCGAAGAAACCAAGCTGCTGGTACCAGAGGACGTCAGTCCACACATTGGCGAAGAAAATGAACCCGACGACGGCCACAGCCACGACAATTAGCGTCGGAGTAAGGGCACCTCGTCTCAGCGGTGATCTTCCGGGCGGGTTGGAGCTGGCGGGACGGGACAAACTCTGTACCTCATTGGTGTCAGTGAACAGTCGGTATGCGAGTGGTTGACTTTCTCTGCCGCTGGGATATGGCGGAGGCCGTCATATATGCCACGAGTGGCGGTGAAGCTAAGTTCCACCGCCAGTCTAGTTGTTTGTGCAGGTGGGAAGGCCCGTCGTGTCTTCTCCGGACCCGAGTCGCTCCACGGCGGAGGTAGCGTCTGCCAGCGTTTCCACTTTGACTACCTGCAGTCCGTCCGGCACATGGCCCACCACGTCGGCGCAATTGGCGGCCGGCGCGAGGAACATAGTGGCCCCCTGCTGCCGGGCTCCGATCATCTTCTGGGCAATGCCACCGATGGGTCCCACGGCGCCATCGGCAGTGATGGTGCCCGTACCTGCCACGTGTTTGCCGCCCGTCAGGTCCCCCGGTGTGAGGTTATCGATAATGCCCAGGGCGAACATCATTCCGGCGCTGGGCCCTCCCACGTTCTCCAAGGAAATACTGACGTCGAATGGAAAGATGAAATCACTGGCCAGGAGCACACCCAGAACATAGCGGTCAGCCGCATTCCTGGTGGGAGTGATTGTTGCCGTCACTGGAGTACCGTTCCTTTCCACGACGACGGCGACCGGCGCGCCGGCTCCCGCGGCCAGCTCAGCCTGGATCACGCTCATGGAGGTAATGGCCTTGCCGTTAATGGACTTCAGGAGATCGCCTTGCTGAATTTTCCCAGCCGAAGGTGATGCTTCCGAGAGACCAGCGACGTTCAGCTTTTGCTCGAACGGGATGTCCAGCTCGCGCAATGCGGCAGCAAAGGCGTTCTCCTGGGACGTCTCCATGGCAATCTCGCCCTCTTGCACAGTCTGCTCAGCAGTAGTGCCTTTGGGGTAGATGAGCTCCTCCGGATAAATGGCCTTTGAGCTGTCCAGCCAGGCCCGGAAGACATCGAAAATGGTCGCCGGGCTCTTCGGGCCGCCGGTCATGACGACGGTGGTCAGATCCAGGTTGCCATTGGCAGGGAAGGACTCACGGCCCGAAATGCTGATGACCGGTTTATCGCCGTCCTTGCCCAAGGTATTGAAGGTGGGCCCGGCCGACTCGATAACGTATGGAACCGGCAACGCTGCAGCACCAATGCCGAGGCCCAGGGCCAGCAAGCCTGAGATCACCATGATCATGTACCTGGTGTCGCGGGGAGGTGCCGGAGGCACTGAGGAGGAATCGGCGTCGGGTGTTTGACGCGGGTCCAATGAGCCCTCGGGGCTGGGCGAAGTAAGCATTGAGGCCTCTCTATGCCGGCACTGCTTGACCGGTTCCATGGCTTCTGCCACCGAAGACAACGGCGGCACATACCAAGCATCAACACTACGCGGTCCAACGTTGCGGCACTGCTTTGCCTACAGCGAACGGCGCCGTATCCGGGCAGACAGCATACCGGCTGCGGGGTACGGTGAAAGAGATCACCAGCCAGTTCGACGATCGGCGGCACCATGACATCCAACCCCAACAACCCGTCCAACGAAGACGACGACACCCCCAAGGATCCCCTGGCAGAAATGCTGCAGAACCTGATGGGTGGCCAGGGCATGGGCAGCATCGATCCCGCCGAGCTGGCCAAGGCCGCAGGCCTGCCCAACGATCCCCAGCTGCTCCAGCAAATGTTCGCGCAGGTCCAGGCCATGATGAGCTCGACCTCCGAAGGCCCTGTGAACTGGCAGCTCGCCCACGAAAATGCGCGGCGCGTTGCAGCGACCGGCAGCGATCCCTCCGTCAACGCCATGCAGGCCAAAGAGATCGACGAAGCTCTCAGGCTCGCCGAACTTTGGCTTGACCCCGTGACTGATCTCTCGGCAACAGGCCTCATCGGCCGCGCATGGTCCCGGGCCGAGTGGGTTGAAGCGACACTTGGCACCTGGAAGCGACTCACCGAACCCGTGGCGAACAGCGTCGCCAATGCCTTGTCCAACGCGCTCACCCAGCAGCTGCCCGAGGAAATGAAGTCCATGATGGGCGGCGCCTCGTCCATGCTGCAAAACATGGGCGGCGCCATCTTTGGTATGCAACTGGGTCAGGCAATCGGCGCGCTCTCGGCAGAGGTTGTCAGCTCCACCGACATCGGCGTCCCGTTGGCAGATCTTGAAATGGCACTGCTGCCGGCCAATGTGGCCAAGTTCGGCGAAGGCCTCAGCCTCCCCGAGAACGACGTCCGGCTCTTCCTCGCCGTTCGTGAAGCAGCCCATGCCCGCCTGTTCGTCCAAGTACCGTGGTTGCGCGGACACCTGCTGGGTGCCATTGAGGCATACGCCCGCGGCATCCACATCGACATGTCCCGCATAGAAGACCTGGCCAGGGATCTTGATCCCAGCAACCCCGAGGGAATCCAGGAAGCACTCTCGCAGGGCGTCTTCACCCCGGAACGCACCCCGGTTCAGACAGCTGCACTGGAGAAGCTCGAAACAGCACTGGCGCTTGTTGAAGGCTGGGTGGACGAACTCACAGCTGAGGCTACCGACAAGGTCCTGCCCTCTGCGACCGCCCTCCGCGAAACCGTACGGCGTCGTCGGGCCACTGGCGGACCTGCCGAGCACGCTTTCTCGTCCCTTGTCGGTCTGGAACTGCGTCCGCGCAGGCTCCGGGAGGCTGCCACACTGTGGGCAACCCTGAAGGAAGAACGCGGCATCGCCGGTCGCGATGCGATCTGGCACCACCCGGACCTGCTGCCAACCGGTGAAGACCTTGACGATCCCAAGGGGTTCTCCGAACGCCGGAGGCTTGCCGAGGCCAGTGACAGCGAAGTTGATGATGCCCTGCAGAAGCTGTTGAGCGGCGGTTACGATGCTGAAGAAGCCCAGGACAGCACTTCAGAAAAGTCCGATACACAAGGCGATCCCGCCGGGAACGGCCCCGGCAACGAAACTGAAACGGACGACACCGATCCGGAATCCCCAGCCAAATAAGTCCTCGTAAGCAACGGCCGCCATTCCATTGGCGGCCGTTGCTTCGTTAAGCTGCGTTAAGTCGTCGAGTCCGAATCTGCCGGGAGGCCCCTGGCCGTAGCAAAGGCAACGCCCTCCAGGAAGGCCTTCGCACGCTGGGTCTCTGGGTAGGCCTCAACGAGCCGCCAGAAGTCGGCGTTGTGCCCAGCCACCAGTAAGTGCGCGAGCTCGTGCACCAGGACGTAGTCGATGACCCACTGGGGCATGGCCTGAAGCTTGTTCGAGAGCCTGATCGTGCCATCCGCCGGAGTAGCCGAACCCCAGCGCGAGTTCTGGTTGCTGACCCAACGTACCGACGTCGGAACTGCCCGGCCGCCCAAGTACGTCCGGGAGAGGTGGGCGGCGTGCTCAGCCAGTACTTCATCGGTGGCCGGACGGCGCTTGCCCCGGCCGGATCTTTGCTCGCCCTGTTTCTTCAACTTGGCCAGCATCCGGTGGACCCATTCCCGTTCCTGGGATGTGGTGAAGGTGGCCGGGATGGCCACAACGGCCTTGCCGTCTTCCCAAAAGGCTGCAACAGTCCTGCGCCGTCTGACCGAACGACGCACCACTACCGGAGCACCGTCGTCGGTGACCAGTGGAATCTCTGCCGACCCGGCCGGTGGGCGGGGCATCAGAGTTCGCTGCTCTCAGTCAGGACGGCCAGGACTGCTTCGCCATAGCGTTCAAGCTTGGACGGTCCAATTCCGGCAAGGCCGGCCAGTTCTTCAAGGGAGGACGGTTTGGCCTCTGCGATCGCCGTGAGGGTGGCGTCCGTGAAGACGACGTACGCCGGGACATCGGCGGACTTCGCTTCATCCTTGCGCCACTGCCTCAACGCATCGAAAGTTTGTTCCTCGTATGAAGGCGGGCACTGGTTACAGCGCCCGACCTTGCGTTCGGCTCCGCTGGCGAGCATACTCCCGCACACCCTGCATGACGCCGGAACAGCCGCCTTACGGCGCGTGGGACCTGTCTTGCTGCGGGCGCTGGCCGACGCCACCGAATTAGGGCGAAGTCCGTCAAGGAACCGTGAGGGTTTGCGGTTGGCGCGGCCACCCGGCGTCCGGGCCGTGGACCAAGACAAAGTGAGGTGCTCCCGTGCCCGGGTAATCCCGACGTAGAGCAACCGGCGTTCCTCATCCACGTCCTCAGGAGTGTCCGCAAAGGAAATGGGCATAAGGCCTTCGCTGAGGCCCACGAGGAACACCGCATCCCATTCCAGGCCCTTGGCAGCGTGGAGGGACGCCAAGGTCACGCCCTGGACCGTGGGTGCATGCTGCGCCACCGAGCGTTCCTGGAGTTCATTGACGAATTCGGCCAACGTGAAGGACTCGCCGCGGCTGATGGCTAGTTCGTCCGCCAACGCGACCAAGGCAGCCAATGATTCCCAACGCTCCCGGAGGGCTCCCCCGCTGTGCGGTGCGGCATCCGTGTAGCCAAGCGACGCAACGATGTCACGAACAATCTGTCCCAGTGCTTCCTGGGGCCCCTCGGCCACTGCCCGCGTTGCGGCCCTCAGTTGGAGGATGGCGTCGCGGACTTCCTTGCGGGCGAAGAACCGCTCGCCTCCCCGCAACTGGTAGCCGATGCCCGCTGAAGCAAGGGCTTGCTCGTAGGCCTCCGACTGGCCATTCGTGCGGAAAAGGATTGCGATCTCACTGGCTTTGACTCCGGTGTTGAGCAGTTCCTGGATCCGGCCTGCCACCACGGCGGCCTCGGCTTCGTCATCCGGGCATTCCATGAACCGCGGTTCCGGACCGGCTGGCCGCTGCGCGACGAGCTTGAGCGGCGGCGCCCATGCGGCATCCGCCACCGGTCCACCGCTTCGACGGGAACCGAGGAGGTCATTGGCCAACTTCACCACTTGCGGTGTGGACCGGTAGTCGCGAATGAGCTTGACGACGGTTGCCCCAGGGAATTGTGCCTTGAAGCCGAGCAGGTGCTTGGGTGAGGCGCCGGTGAAGGAGTAGATCGTTTGGCTGGCATCGCCCACCACACACAGCTCGTCCCTGCCGCCGAGCCATAAATCCAGGAGCCGCTGTTGCAGCGGCGATACGTCTTGGTACTCGTCCACCACAAAGTGACGGTACTGTTCACGGACGGTTGCGGCGACTTTCGGATCCTCCTGGAGAATACCCACCGTGATCAGGAGGACGTCTTCGAAGTCGATGACGTTGCGATCTGTCTTGATGTCCTCATATGCCTGGAAGACCCTGGACACAGCCGTCAGGTCAAAGCCACCAGGCGTTCCCCGGTCCTGGGCGTTCTCGAGGTAGTTGGCCGGCGTGAGCATGGACACCTTGGCCCATTCAATTTCGGCAGCCAGGTCCCTGATGGTCGCCCGATCAGTACTGAGCCGGAGCCTGCGGGATGCTTCTGCGATCATGTTGGCTTTATGGTCCAACAGATTCGGCAAGGTACCGCCGATGGCCTGCGGCCAGAAGAACTGCAGCTGCCTCAGGGCAGCGGCATGGAAGGTACGGGCCTGCACGTTGGCCACCCCGAGGTCGCGAAGCCGACTGCGCATCTCGGCCGCCGCCCGCGCCGTAAATGTCACCGCCAGCAGGCGCTGCGGGCTGTAAACGCCGGAATGGACTCCGTAGGCAATGCGGTGGGTAATGGCACGCGTCTTTCCAGTGCCGGCCCCGGCGAGTACGCACATCGGCCCCGTCAGGGTACTGGCTACTTCCCGCTGTTCTTCATCCAAGCCGCCGAGGATGCGTTCCTCAAGTGAACCGCCGGCGTCGAAAATGTCTTCGGTCACGGCTGTAGGTCTTCGATGACGCCGCCGTACCAATGTTCAATCAGTGAACGAGCAATGGACAGGCGAGTCGAGATGGTGATCTCGCCGTTGGAGACGGCGTCCTGGAGCTCTTCGCGGCTGAACCAGCGCGCCCTGGTGACTTCAACGCCATCCGGCCTGGCAACAGTGTCTTCCGTGACGGCGGTGAAGCCCAACATCAGTGAGGCAGGGAACGGCCAGGATTGCGAACCGAGATACTGGCAAGCCGTTACACGGACGCCTACTTCTTCCCCGATTTCACGCACAACGGCCTGCTCCAGCGATTCACCGGGCTCAACAAAGCCGGCGAGCGTGGAATAGTTCCTGGCGTCTGTAGGACCACCGCCACCAAGAAGGATGCGGCCGTCAGGTCCAACAACCGTGACGATAATTGCAGGGTCGGTTCGCGGATAGTGCTCCGAATTGTCCCGGGGACAACGGCGCACCCAGCCCCCGGCCTCGACGTCGGTGGGATTTCCGCACTGAGGGCAGTGAGTGTGCGTGGCGTGCCAGTTGGAGATTGCGCTGGCCTCGATGAACAAGGCGGTGTCATTGGCGTCCAAACGCGCAGCGACGTCCCGGAAGCCGGCCCATTGGGCGTCCGCAGGTACCGTGGCAGTGCCCGGCGCGGGAGGTTCAGCAACCGTGAAAAGCAGAACGGACGTGCCTTCCGCCAAGGAGGAAGGTCCCAGAGTGGTGCCCAGATAAATGGCCGCGGCAGCACCGCCGTCGGCTCCGTTGAGGACGTTCCACAGCGGTGTGGCATCCCCGAACCAGAGCCCATCGGCAGTCACCAGCGCCTTGCGCTGGGAGATCACCATGGCCTTTGCCGTGCCGGACGCGATGAGATCTTCAACCATGCCGGGCTTCATCCGCACCCCGGAGCCGCGATCCACCATGGCAGGGCGCACTGGAAGAACAGTGTCCATCAGGTGGTTGGCCAGCGCCCGCGACTCCGTATAACTCATGTATCTACCGTACTGATTCGTACCGACAAAAAACATTTGGAAGGTCCCCGCCCTGTGGATGCGTCCATACCGGACTGCCGGGGAGGCACAATTGCCCTGTTTTGCTGCGGATCTGAAGACTCGCCGCACTGCATCATGGCCACAGGCCACACTCAATCTACCGTGGAGAACGTGAGAAGAACACCGCTCGAACTGGCCGCCATAGCAACCGCGGCGGTGCCTGGCCTGGCGCCGACGGCTACAGCCTTTTCCCCCGACGACGACGCCGATTTCGACTCGGCGCTGCTGCTCGACTCGGAAGGCAAACGCTGGCGCGTCCGTTGCCCACGCCATCCGGAAGCCAGCACGCGGCTGGAGACCGAGTTCATGGTGCTGCGTGCTTTTGCGCCGGCCATCCGTGCCGAGCTGCCCTTCCACGTGCCAACCATCGCCGGCACCGTGCGTCAAGGCGTCCTCACCACGTTCGTATACGCCCACCTGCAGGGCTCGACGCTGTCCATAGATGAACTTTCCGCAGGCAGCCTCGCCCTGGCCCAGGAGATCGGGGCAGCCCTGGCAGCCATTCACGACCTCCCGTTGACCCTCGTGACCAACGCGGACCTGCCGAGTTACTCTGCCAATGAGTTCCGGCAGCGCAAGCTCAATGAACTGGACCAAGCGGCAACCACCGGGAAGATTCCGGCCACTCTCCTTCGCCGTTGGGAACACGCCCTCGAAGACGTTGCCCTCTGGCGGTTCAATACATCAGTGGTCCACGGAGACCTCCATGAAGACAACCTCATGGTGCAGGACGACTCCGTAACTGCCTTGACGGGGTGGACCGACCTCAGGATTGGTGACCCTGCCGACGACTTCGCGTGGCTGGTTGCGTCCAATGAAGCCACGTTCGTTGATGCCGTCCTGACCCATTACACCCAGGCACGCCGGGAGACCCCGGATGGCCACCTGCTCCGTCGTGCAGCGCTGCTGGCAGAATTCGCCCTCGCCCAGTACCTGGTCAAGGCCATGGCGGCCGGACACCAGAGCATGACCGCCGAAGCTGAGTCCATGCTCCAAACACTGGCCGATGACATCGAGGAGCAGGCCCGACGCGAAGAAGAAGCAGCGCAAGCGGCTGAGGAAGAGGCCGCTGTGTTGCAGGCACCTGAAACTCCGGCCGGCCAGCAGCTTCCCGTCAGCGTCGCGGCAATTCCCGACGCCGGTCCAACCGTTACGGTAGCGGCCATACCGGCCGCTTCGGCGACTGTTGCAGGGCCTCCCGGGCAGTCTCATCCGCCCGTCCCAGAGGGAAGCGGTGAACCGGTATCAGCCGTAGACACCGGGGAGGCTGAAAGGTCTGTGCCCTCGGAGGACAGCGATTCCGCTGACTCGGCAGACCCGGATGACACGTCAACGGCTGCGATCAGCGTGGTCAATGTGACACCGCTCCACCCGGCCGAGAGGTCCTAGCACTACCAGCGGTCCAGCCCCTAGCCGGCGCTTTCCAAAGCCCTCGCCACGATCTGCTCCAGTTCCTCGGCACTGCCCAGATCGTGCGGCCGCACCACTGAGTCCTCCGCCACGTAGTAAAACGCAGCGCTGACGTCTTCAAGGGGCACGCCCTTGAGCCGGGCCCAAGCGAGCCGGTAAACAGCCAGCTGCACCGCCCGTGTCGCCAACTGCTGACCCGCGGGGCGTCGTCCGGTCTTCCAGTCGATGAGCTGCCAACGTCCATCGGCGTCACGGAACACTGCATCTATGCGTCCACGGACTACGACATCCCCGATCCGGGTTTCCACGGGCACTTCGACAAATGCGGGCGCGCGCTGTGCCCACTCGGACTGCTTGAAGGCCGCCACCATGTCATCCAAGCCGTATGCCTCGTCGATGTGGGAGTCCGAGCCTGGCGCCTCATCGAGGTCGAGCATGCCGGTGGTCCCGAAGTACTCCTCAACCCACGCATGGAAGGCCGTACCTTTGCGGGCTGAAATGCCAGGTTCGCGGGGAACAGGCCTGCGGAGTTGGGTGAGGACGGCAGCCGGGTCAGCACCGAGGTCCACGAAAAGCGAGGCCGAAATATGGCTCGGCAGGTGAACATCCTGCACTGACTTACGTTGCTGTTGGCGGTCCAGCAGTAGTTCTGCCTCCTGGGACCATTTACGGGCAGGGCCACCGGGCTCCGGGGAGGGTGCCTGGCCGACGGCATCATCGATGTATGCACGGACCCTTGCCGCCGCCTGGTCCATGGCCAGCCTGCGCCCGGGGACCAACCTGAGGCGGGCGCCGCTCCGGGGATCGGAAGGGCCTTCGAGGGGATCATACGGGAAGCCGGCGACCTCAAGCACTGCGGTCAGCGGGCTCTCTTCCGGGAGTGCATCCTCGGCTACGGATTCCGGGTGGACCACTGCGCAGCCGGGCGTGAGGGGGCGGCTTGAACCGGCTTCGGGGTCGACTCCGGCAAGCGGGGCCAACTCGGAGAGGAAGGCAGAGATACCGGCCATCCCCGAGCGGGAGCCGTTCCAGGCGGCGCTGGAGGCCCACAAGACGAATTTCGCCCGAGTGTAGGCGACATAGGCGAGCCTCCGTTCCTCGGCCTCGCCATGATGCTGGACTTCGGACTTGAAATCCTTCTCCGCGTCCAGCCACCCCTTTTGGTCAGGCTGGTCGAGGTCCCACTGGGGGAGGTCTGCGCGGTCACCCCGCAAAGGCCAAGGCAACGCAGCAGCTCCGCTGCTCCATCGCGAATCCCTGCTGCTGGGGAACGAACCTTCGTTGAGGCCGGGGACGAAGACAACATCCCATTCCAAGCCCTTGGAGGCATGCACCGTGAGCAACTGCACGGCCTCCCGATTGGTTTCGACGGGGGCAACGTCCAGGCCGCCCTCCTCGGAGGCCGCAGCCTCAAGCCATGACAAGAATGCCAAGAGATCGATGCGCTGGGACGTCTGAAGGAATCCGGCCGCGGCATCTTGGAAGGCGTCAAGGTTCCGGCGCGCCTGGTGAATGCTGATTCCAGGCTTGGCCGCTACTTCAATGTCCAGGAGCATGGCACGTTCGACCTCCCCGAGGAGCGTCGTGAGGTCGTCTCCGATGTAGCTCCTCAGGGAACGAAGTTCCGACGCAAGTCTGCTCAGCCGCTCCATGGCGGCGGCACTCAGGCTCCTCCCGTGCCCGGACGTCCAGCCCGGACGAGGGAGGAAGTCCAAGGCTTCCACGAGGCTGGCGGTATCCGTGATGTCGCTCTCGACCACTACCGCGGCCGGTTGCTCGTTGTCATCTGTGGTTTCGGAGTAGCCGTCCGGAGCTGAACGCCGACGGGCAAGGAAGCGGGACCAGTCGCTGAACGCCATCAAGTCTGCCGGGCCAATCCGCCAACGGGCTCCGGCCAGCAGCCTCATCAAGGCATCGGACCGCCCGGGATCGGCGAGGACACGCAGGGTGGCCACCAGGTCCACAATCTCCGGCGTGTCCAGCAAACCACCAAGTCCCACGATCTCATAGGCAATTCCCTGCAGCTCAAACTCCCGGCGAAGACACTCCATCTGCGCGCGCCTGCGGCACAGGACCGCCATGGTTGGCTTGACCGGCGTCCCGTCCTTCTCTTGCTCGAAGACGGTGCGCTGATAGCGGCGGACATCGCGGGCTACGACAGCGGCCTCATTCTCATCCGTACCAAAACGGCCGATCACGACGCTTCCGTCGACCGCCGCCGGGCTCGGAACCAACGGAGGCACAGAAACGCTGCCGGCTGTCCCCCTCTCCCCCGCAGGGCCATCCGATGCTGCGGCTTTGTTCAAGGGCGCTGCGATGGTGTTGGCAGCTTCAAGAATGTGCCGACCGTTCCGCCAGGCTGTAGTCAGGTACGACGTTGGAGCCACGGAATAGGCCTCATCATCCCCTGTCGCGTCCATGTTCCTGACGGGGAACTCCTGGACAAAATGGAAGAGCTGTCCGGCCGAAGCACCGCGGAACCCATAAATCGACTGGTTGGGATCTCCCACCGCGGTGACGGCGTGTCCTCGGCCGAAGAGCCGCGAAAAGAGAACCAGCTGGGCATGGGATGTGTCCTGGAATTCGTCCAGGAGCACCACTTTGTAGCGGGCCCTCTCCGTTGACGCCGCGAGGGGAATGTCACTGGCAATCCGGGCAGCGAGAGCCACGAGGTCGCCGAAATCGAGGACTCCGCGTTGCCGCTTTGCCTCTTGGTAGCGAACCACCATGTCTGCCACGCTGGCGCGGGTTCGGAGCATGGCTGCCAGATCTGCAGCAGCCTGGGTCGGGTTCTTCTTTGCACCGGCCACGTAGGGAAGCTGGCCAAAGGTCTCGACGCGTTCAAGGACCCAGTCCCGCACGGAAGCAGGATCCTGCAGGTGTTCGGCGCACTCCCCGGCAAGTTGAATGACGGCATTGACGAGGGTGGACTTGGCCGCGGTGAAGTGCTCATAGTCGCCGTCGTACGCCTCGACTACTTCGCTGGCCAGCTGCCAGGATTGTGCCCCACCCAACAGGACGACGTCGCGCTCGATGCCCAACCGCAGACCATAATCAGACACTATGCCGCTGGCGTAGGAGTGGTAGGTGGAGACCTTGGGTTCAAGGTCGTCAGCACCCACGAGTCCGTCGGGGAACCCGATGCTGCCGTCATCCTGCGCTGCAATTCGCTGGAGAGTGGCCAGCTTGTTCCGGATCCGGCTGGCCAGTTCTCCTGCAGCCTTGCGCGTGAAGGTCACACCAAGTACTTCCTCCGGACGTACCCAGCCATTGGCTACGAGCCACACCACCCGGTCTGCCATGGTGGCGGTCTTCCCCGAACCGGCACCGGCAATCACCAAACGCGGTGACAGCGAGGAAGCGATAATGTCCGACTGTTCGGGGGTGGGATGGTTCTTTTCGCCAAGGATGTCAGCAAGGTCGGAGGGTGAAAAGCGGGGCTCCGGAACATCTGCCTCGCCCTGAGTGCCGGATGGAGCGGCGGCAAGGCCGTCCAGGAGCTCAGTTGTCATTCGGTGACCTGCTTTCCTCTGGCGCACAGTGGACAAATATCCGGGAGACGGCAGCCATGGCCGCCATGCCCCCCTTTGCTGGGATCATGCCGGGCTTCGAACGTTGCTCCGGCCATCAGCGCAGCAGCCTCGTTGACCAGGTTCTCCGCCCAATTGTCGGAAGGGTCCAACGGATCCTGCTGCTGCACTCCCGGACTCTTGGTCTTGGTCCCTAGCTGGGCCAGTACGGCACCCCCGGGGACAACGCCGTTCGGGGTCCCGGCGAGGGGACCGGCGTCGGCCGTTGGTTTATCGGTTCCCGCATCCTGGAAGCCGCCCTTGAGCACGGCCGCCTGATAGGCGCCCAGTTGCGGGTGCTTGGCAACCTCGGCCTTCCCCGGTTGGCGCTTGCCGGTCTTGAGGTCCACGATGACGAGCCTGCCCTCGGGATCGATCTCAAGGCGGTCCACCTGGCCACGGAGGACCGCGCGCCGGGTGGACTCCCCGTCACTTCCATCCGGGGTGGCCGCCTCCACACGGACATCAGGAAGCTGGACTTCAAAGTCGTGCTCTACCGCCAGCAGGCTTCTTCCGTCACCGCGCATGATGAGAACGTACTGGGCCAACTTGCGGACCATCTGCTCCGCGCGTTGGAAGTCAAGCCTCCCTTCCCAGTTGTCCTTCATACCCAATGTGGGCCATCGGCGGACAAGTTCCGCGACGTACTCCGACCCCGAAGCGTCGGGAAATTCCTGGGCAATACTGTGGACCAGCGTTCCCAGGCTCCGTGCAAAATCTGTGGCAGCCTCACCTCCAGCGGCCTGGACAAACCAGTCCAGCGGCGACTTATGGACGGCTTCAACCTTGGAAGGTGAGACCGGGACCGTTCCGCCAGGAGGAACAACTGGCTCCACGGAACTCAAGGGCGCCAAGCCCCACCAAGTGTCCGGGTGGGCGCCGGGAACAGGCGGTTCCGTACTTGCGAGCCGGGCCAGCAACCGCGCCGCCTCGTGCCCGGCGCCCGTGCCGGAGTCTTCGGACTGGGCATGTTGCCTCAGTTCCGCGACAAGTGCCCGAAGGGTCATAGGGCGGTCCACGGGCGTGTACTCGCGCCTGTACTCGCCGGAATCCAGTGGTGCCACATAATCCAGGAAGGCGGAGGGTTGCTCATCGTCGGACGAAACGGCCGTACAAATCAGGACCTCACGGGCACGCGACACGGCGGTCGAAAAACTCCTGAGTTCGTCATACCGGATATCCCGGAGCCTGCTCAGAGGTCCACGACGAACGGCATAATCCACTCCATGCTCCACGGCGTCGGCATACAGCGTGCTCCCCAAAAGCTCACCACGTAGACGGGTGTTGGGCCACACACCCTCTTGGAGGCCGGCAACGATCACCACCGGCCATTCCCGGCCCGCTGCACTGGCCGGAGTCATGATCTCCACGCAGGCCTCGAGCTGGGCCCGTGCGGCGAGGGTGTCCATGGGGAGTTCCTGGTTCAACAGATACTCCAGGAACTGTTCAGGACCGGATCCGGGCAACTGGTCGACGAAGCGTTCGGCTGTATGGAACAGGGCCATCATGGCGTCGAGGTCACGATCCGCCCTTGCGCCGGCGTTGCCTCCCTCAAGTGCCATTTCAGCCCACCGGGACGACAATCCGGTGGCTTGCCATAAGGCCCACAGAACAGACTCGGCATTTGCCCCGGGCTCAGCCGCAGCCCCGGATCCAGCCGCTATCATGCGGGCCAGCCGGCGGGCCGAGCTCCCCTCTATTCCCAGCGACGCCAGGGCTCCGGGTTGAAGCAGGGCCTCCACCAGGAGGGCGTCGCTGGATCGGCCACCTCCGCCCAGAAGTTCCTCGCGGCGGAGCGATTGCCTGAGCCTGCGCAATTCGATGGCAGTAGCCCCGCCGACACGCGATGTAAGGAGGGAAACTGCCGTTTCGGGAGTCAACTTAGCTGGGTCCAGGACTATCGCAAAGGTCTCCAACAGGGGACGTACGGCTACTTCGTCGCGGACGGCTGAGTCTGCCACCGGAACGCGTACCGGGATTCCCTGGCCGCTCAGGTACCGCTGCAGCTGCGAGATCTGTCCGCCGTTGCGAACTATCACCGCGATATCGCTGAAGTCCCGGTGTTCCCGTAACTGCGCTTCCAGAATCCTCTGGGCAACGTACCGCATCTCGTGGACGGCGGACGGAAGCACATGCCCCTCCACGCGGCCTTCGCCGGCCGACGCGGGCTCCGCCATTGGTGGTTGCTCCAGCCTCCGGGCCAATTGACCACCGGAACGCTGCGAAATTCGAGCTGCGACACGCGTCCATGCTTCGGCTACCTCGGGCAGGTGACGGTGCGTAACCCACAGCGGACATTCTTGAACTGCCTGCTGCAGGCCTCCCAACAGGGCAGGCAGCTCAGCAACAAGGTCCGGACGTGCACCACGGAAACCCTGCACGACAGTATCCGGGGAGTACGTCACCACAACGTCCTTGGCCTCCGATATGTCGGCGAGCAGCTCAAACACGGCAGGATTGGACTCCTGGGCATCGTCCACCAAAATGAGCTGGAGGCGTTCGCGTTCGGCGGCCAGGAAGGCCGGCGAATCCTGGAAGATCTGCCGCGCCGTGGTGATGATTCCCGCGGGGTCGAAGGCCTCTGGCATGCGCAGGTCCAACACATCCCTGTATTCGCTGTAAAGCTCGGCCGCGGCGATCCAATCGGGACGTCCGCATTCATGGGCAAGACCGAGCAGATCCTCCGCCGTACGGCCCGATTCAATGATGCGGTCGAACAGCTGACGGATCTCGTGGCGGAAGCCGCGGGTGGGAAGTGCCGCCGCGAGGTCCTCCGGCCAAGGCAACTGGAAACCGGGCCGCGAGTGCCCCTCGAGCAACTCCTTGATGATCAGGTCCTGCTCCGGTCCGGACAGAAGCTTCGGGGGCCTGGCAAGGGGCAGGACGCCTTCGGCTTTCGCCCGCCGGATGACATCGAAAGCGTACGACGCCCAGGTGCGTGCCGGCGTCGTACTAAGGCTGCGGTCAAGCCGCCCCGTAAAAGTATCCCGCAAGGCTGCGGCAGCATGCCGTCCGGGCGCGAGGATCAGTATCCGTTCGGCGTCCAGTCCATCCTCACGAACGCGTCGGACCGCGGATTCGACGAGCACTGTGGACTTACCGGTTCCCGGGCCCCCGGGCACCAGGACCGGACCGCTCCCCTGTCGGAGGGAAACGACTGCTTCTTGGTCCGGGGACAAACCGGGCGACGCGTAGTGGGTTTCGCGCGGAGGCAGCAGACGAAGAGCTGCCGGTACTTGGCGGGTTTTGGTTGGAGTCGCGGTCACACAGTCATTTCATCATCGGGCACCGACAATTTATGGAGTTGACGCTCCAACTGGTCGGAGATCACATCCAGTTGATCAAAGTCGGCGTCCGTAGGCGCCCAACGCGCCGCTGTCAGGTCCACCCGCCAGCGACCTTCGCCCGTTCTCTGGAATGCTTCGTAAGCACCGTGGAGGGGTGTCGATTCATCCAGGTAGTGCCGAAGGGCGTCAGCTTCGTGGCCCGGGGGCGCCTCCCCGCTTGCCCGAAGCACCCTCCACCAAGCCACCGAACTGCCATAGTGGCTCATGACCGCGCCAACTTGCCTGGGTCCACCGGCTCCCAGGAGCTCCGCGACGTCACCATAGGAGACCGCAGAACCCGACGGAACGAGGTCCACAACGGCCAGGACCGCCGTTACATACTCCATCCGCATGTGTTCAGCGTAACGGCAGGAGTGTCGTGCCCAATAGTGTCGGAGCCAGCCGGTAACTTGAAAACATGAGCTCCTGGAACACCCTCTCCCGTGCCGCATTCGACCTCGAGACCACCGGGAAGAACTCGCGGTCGGCGCGGATCGTCACCGCCTCCATCACTGTCGTGGACGCCCGCGGGGAACTGGTGGCGGAGCATGAATGGCTGGCCGATCCCGGCGTCGAAATCCCCCTCGAAGCCAGTGAAGTGCATGGTGTCACCACGGAAAAAGCCCGTGCTGAAGGCCGCCCGGCGGCGGAGGTCACGCGGGAAGTCGCCGCGGCTCTCCAGGAACTTTTCGACGCCGGCACTCCAGTCATCGCTTTCAACGCCAGTTACGACTTCACAGTCCTGGCCGCCGAGTCCGCCCGCTACGGCGTCCCGCAATTGAGCCGTTTCCCGGTTCTGGACCCGTACGTCATGAACAAGCAGGTCGACCGCTACCGCAAAGGCAAGCGCACCCTGACCGCCCTGTGCGAGGAATACGGAGTGGACCTGACCAACGCCCATACGTCTGCTGCGGATGCGCTTGCCACTCTCCGCGTGTTGGATGCCATGGCCGGCAAATTCCCCAAGCTGCAGATGCCTGCATCCACGCTCCATCAACTGCAAGTAGACTGGGCTGCATCCCAGGCCGCCGATTTTCAGCAGTACTTGCGGCGCAGCAAACCCACGGCAGTCATCGAAGGTGAATGGCCGGTACTTCCGCCCGAGGACGCAAGCCGGGGCGGCTTCTAGGCCGGGAACATTCCCGCGTACGTTACTTTCTGCGACGCAAGTCACAGCAAATTCGGGAACCCCCAACCCGGGCTTGGTCATGCGTGGATTCCATGCGGAGAGCTACTCCCGAAATAGTCCGGAGTCCCGCCGCCGTTCCAAGGGAATTCTGTTCGGCGTAATCGAGTGCTGGCAACCGTTTGTTCGATTCACTATGCGTTGGCGGGCTGGTGACATAATTAAGTTTGGCGGGTTGAAGTCTGCTAGGGCAGCCAACCTTCTTTCGGTTGCCACATTCCCCGCCCACCGCGAAACGTCTCCGTGACCCGATGAAAGTGATTTCTTTATGAAATTCAAAGCCCCTAAGTGGCTGTCTGTTGCCCCCGTGGCCGCAGCCCTGGTGATTTCCCTGGCAGCATGCGGTGGAGGCTCCTCCGAGCCCAGCGGCTCCCCCACCGACGCCCTCGCCGGCAGTGACCAGCAAACGCTGGACAAGTACACCACCGCCGATGTCACTCCCTTGGACAAGATCGATAAGTCCAAGCTCGGCCTCGCGACCGAAGGCACCCTGCGCGTCGGCACGCTCTCGGATGCCCCTCCGAACATCTTCATTGATCCTTCCGGCAAGTTCACCGGCTACGACAATGAGCTGCTCCGCGCCATTGGCGACAAGCTTGGCCTCAAGGTCGAATTCGCATCCACCGATTTCTCGGCGCTGCTCTCCCAGGTCGCCAACAAGCAGTTCGACGTCGGATCGTCCTCGATCTCCACCACGGACGCCCGCCGCAACACCGTAGCGTTCACCAACGGCTACGACTTCGGCTACATGGCTGTCGTGACCAAGAACGACTCGAAGATCAAGGGCTTCGCCGACCTCAAGGAAGGCCTCCGCGTCGGAGTCGTCCAGGGCACCGTCCAGGATGACTACATGACGAACACCCTCAAGATCGAGCCGGTCCGTTTCCCCGACTACAACACGGTCTACGGCAACGTGAAGAACGGCCAGATCGACGCTTGGGTGGCTCCCTCCCAGCAGGCTGAGGGCCAGGTCAAGGAAGGCGATAACACCACCATCGCCGAAAAGGTCGTCAACACCCAGAACTTCACCGCTTACGCCGTGAACAAGGACAACCAGCCGCTGATCGACGCCCTGAACTCCGGTTTGGACGCTGTCATTGCTGACGGCACCTGGACCAAGCTCACTGCCGAGTGGTACAAAGACCGTCCCACTGCCGCAGAGCAGACTCCCCAGGGCTGGACGCCGGGCAGCAAGGCCGTCCAAGTTCCCGCCAAGTAACCCGGACGTTCCATGGATATCCTCAATCAATTAGCTGACGCCTTCCTGGACTGGGAGGCGATGGGCGAAGTCATCCCCAAGATGTTCGCCGTCGGTCTTCCCAATACGCTGATCCTGGCTGTTACGTCGGGCATCATCGGGACAGCCATCGGTATGCTGCTGGCACTGATGGGGATCTCCCGGAACGCCGCAGCCCGGTGGATTGCCCGCATTTACACGGACATCCTCCGCGGCCTGCCGCCAGTGCTGACCATCCTGGTCATCGGATTCGGGTTTGGCCCGATCGTTCGTGAGCTCACGGGTTCCAGCAACCCGTATCCCATGGCCATCACGGCTTTGTCCATGATGTCCGGCGCGTACATCGGTGAAATCTTCCGCTCGGGTATCCAGAGCGTGGACAAGGGCCAACTCGAAGCAACCCGTGCGTTGGGGTTCAGCTACGGCTCTTCGATGCGCCTCGTGGTGGTACCCCAGGGAATCCGCAGGGTCCTTCCGGCCCTGGTCAACCAGTTCATTGCGTTGATCAAGGAATCATCGCTTGTGTTCATGCTCGGCCTGCTGGCCACGGAACGTGAGATCTTCCAGATCGGCAAGGACGCCGCTGCCAACAGCGGAAACCTGTCCCCGTATGTGGCTGCAGCCATCTTCTACCTCGCGCTTACCATCCCGCTCACACACTTTGTGAACTGGATCGATGCCCGGATGCGCTCCGGCCGCCCGGAAAAGAAGGAACCTGACGAGGCGGCAGCCGTCGTTGGAAAGGGAGCCCAAGCATGAGCGAATTCGCTTCAGGCACATTGACGGCGAAGAACATCCATTTGTCCTTCGGCAGCAACCACGTGTTGCGGGGCATTGACCTGCACGTAGAGAAGGGCACCACGGCTTCCGTGATCGGTCCTTCCGGCTCAGGCAAGTCGACGCTCCTGCGCGTGATGAACCGGCTCATTGAGCCTGACCAGGGCGACATCCTGCTGGATGGGCGTTCAGTGCTCAAAGACAATCCGGACGAACTGCGCCGCCGCATCGGCATGGTCTTTCAGCAGTTCAACCTCTTTCCGCACAAGACGGTGGCCGAGAACATTTCGTTGGCACTCCGCAAGCTCCGTGGCATGTCCAAGGAGCAGGCCCGGGAGGAGGCTTTGGCCCAACTGGACCTGGTGGGCTTGAAGCACAAGGCTGACTCGCGTCCGGCCAACCTTTCAGGTGGCCAACAGCAGCGTGTAGCCATTGCCCGCGCCCTGGCCATGAAGCCCGAGGTGATGTTCTTCGACGAAGCCACCTCGGCTCTGGACCCGGAACTCGTCAAGGGTGTCCTTGCCCTTATGACAGACCTGGCCCAAGGCGGCATGACCATGGTGGTAGTGACCCACGAAATGGGTTTCTCCCGCAACGTCTCAGACGTGGTGACCTTCATGGACGCCGGTGTTGTGGTGGAATCCGGACCTCCGGAGCAACTGTTCACCAATCCCCAAACGGAACGCCTTCAAGGATTCCTTTCGGACGTCCTCTAGCCAGGGCCAGCAGCAACTGCTCAGAACCCCGCCTTCGCTGCGAAGGCGGGGTTCTTTGCTGTTCTCATTGCCCGGCCTTGACCCGAAGAACCGTCA
This sequence comes from Paenarthrobacter sp. A20, assembly GCF_024168825.1. Classification (NCBI taxonomy): domain Bacteria; kingdom Bacillati; phylum Actinomycetota; class Actinomycetes; order Micrococcales; family Micrococcaceae; genus Paenarthrobacter; species Paenarthrobacter sp. A20. The sequence continues at coordinate 4,339,666 of NZ_JALJWH010000001.1, forward strand.
AAGCCGCGGCATCCACTTTTGCCCGGAACGCGGGATCGCTTTGCGCCTTCTTCACCACGGCCTGATGCATTGCTGGAATACTCGCGGGATCAGCGCACACCAGCATGGTTCCGCCTGCGCCAAAGAAGTTCAGGGCTCGATCCGCATCGGACCAGGCTTCCAGCTGCGCGGCACTGCAAAGGTCATCCGAGAGAACGATGCCTTTGAAGCCCGCATCCGCACGCAGCATGGTGTCCATGACCGTCGGTGAGAACGGTGCAATGTTGGCAGGATCGATCCGGTCATAGAACGCATTCGATACCATGACCCATTGCGTGCCCGACTTGATGGCTGCGTGGAACGGCTCCAAGGCAGGATCATCCCGCGTGGTGACGGTGTCCCGGACATCGCTGGTGACGTCCGTGTTGGGAACAACCCTGCCCAAACCGGGAAAGTGCTTCACTACAGGCGCCACTCCGGCGTCCTTCATGCCATCCGCAAAGGCGTCGCCCAGGACGGAAACGGTGCCGGGTTCGTAGCCGTACTCACGTTGAAAGTGGCCGATGGGGGCGTTGGACGGCGCGAACTCCGGGCTCGTGACCGTGTCCAGGACCGGCGCGAGATTGACGTTGACGCCAGCGCTGCGCAGCTCCCTGCCCCATGTTGCAGCATCAGTGCGGAGCTTGGCAGGACCGGAGGATGCCTGCACCAAGGCCGTGGGAATCGTGGAGAATCCAGGGCCCGAAAGAACCTGGACGTACCCGCCCTCCTGGTCGGTGGCCACGTAGAGGGGTATGCCGCCGGTGGTGGCGGCCGAGACCGTTCCCGTCAACGCAGACACAACGCCGGCAGTAGCGGCAGAGCCTGCTTTGCTGCGCCCACTTAGGTAGACGTTGCCCGCGTGATACTGCTTCAACGCTTGCATGGTTCCTGGCTCGGCGCCGGTGGCCTTGGCCGCCACCATAAACAACTGGCCCACGCGCTGCTCAAGGCTTAACGCAGCCAGCTGTTGCTCGGCCACAGTGGGAGAGGTGGTGGCCGGCGCGGCAGAGGGCGAAGGAACCGTTGTCGGCTTCGTTGGCACCGCTGACGCGGTGCTGGGCTTCGGGGTGCCTGACGGCGTGGAAGGAGAGGCCGACGGCGTCCCTTCCGTTGTGGTTTGGGCGGTGCTTCCGCTGCCGGTTGAGCAACCCGACGCCATGGCGAGGATAGCTCCAGCCGCCGCGATGCTCACACCGAGGGATGCAATTGTCTGGATCTTGCGCATGGTAAACCGTTAGTTCGTTGGGGTTGGGTTTCCATCTACGAGCCTACCCCGTAGGGACACCACCATGCCCCGGGCAGCTGCTGCGCGCAGTCGCCCGGGGCATCAGCATGATCAGGCGGACGCGGCAGCCGCAGCTTTTGCAGCCGCCGGCAAGGCATCCACAATGCGGTTCATCGCGGCGTCGTCGTGGGCCGCTGACAGGAACCAGGCCTCGAAGACGGACGGCGGAAGGTAGACCCCGGAGTCCAACATGGAGTGGAAGAACGGCGCATAGCGGAACGTCTCCTGGCCCTGCGCATCGGCGTAGTTGTGGACGCCGTGGGCCGAAGTGCCGAACGCAACGGAGAACAGGTTTCCGGCCCTCTGGATGGAGTGGTCCACTCCTGCAGCGTCCAGGGCTGACGACAGCGCCGCCGAGAGTTCCAGGGAACGGGCATCCACAAACGCATAGACCTCGGGGGTGGCGTTTGTCAGCGTTGCTACTCCGGCGGCCATGGCAACAGGATTCCCGGACAGTGTGCCTGCCTGGTAGACCGGGCCTACGGGAGCGAGGTAATCCATGACGTCGGCACGGCCGCCAAGTGCCGCCGTCGGCATTCCGCCGCCGATGACCTTGCCGAAGGTCAGCAGATCCGGCGCCCAGCCTTCCTGGCGGCCCGTCAGCCCCCAGTAGCCGGCGTAGCCTGTGCGGAATCCCGTGAGGACTTCGTCAAGGATGAGAAGCGCACCGTGTTCCTTGGTGATGCGGGACAGCCCTGCGTTGAAGCCCTCCCCCGGGGTGACAACGCCCATGTTGGCCGGAGCCGCCTCGGTAATCACAGCGGCGATGTTGCTCCCGTGCGTCGCGAAGGCGGCCTCGACGGCGTCGAGGTCGTTGTAGGGCAGCACCAAAGTTTCAGCTGCCGTAGCTTCCGTGACGCCGGCCGAGCCCGGCAATGCCAGCGTGGCGACGCCGGAGCCTGCGGCGGCAAGCAGCCCATCCAGGTGGCCGTGGTAGCAGCCAGCGAACTTGATGATCAGGTTGCGTCCGGTAAAGCCGCGCGCAAGGCGGACCGCAGTCATGGTCGCTTCTGTGCCAGTGGACACCATCCGCAGGCGCTCGACGGCCGAGACACGCTCTTTGACGATCGCCGCAAGATTGGCTTCATCCGGCGTGGAAGCACCGAAGGACAGCCCGCGGTCCACTGCTGCGTGGACGGCGTCGAGTACTGCCGGGTGAGCGTGGCCCAGCAGCGCCGGACCCCAGGAGCACACGAGGTCCACGTATTCCTTGCCATCGGCATCCGTGAGGTAAGCCCCCTTGGCCGAGACCATGAACTTCGGGTTTCCGCCGACGGATCCGAAGGCGCGGACCGGGGAGTTGACCCCGCCGGGCATAAGGGACCGCGCGCGGTCGAAGAGCTGGTCGGAGACAGGGGTGTTTGAAGTCATGGTTCCTATTCTTTCAGTGATTCATCGGCGGCAAGGCCGCAAGCTACGAAGCGCCAGCCAACAGTTCGGCGACGCGAGGGGCCACCTCTGTGCCGTAGAGCTCGATGCAGCGCATCATGGACTGGTGCGGCAACGTTCCGTTGCTGTACTTGAGGTCGAAGCGATCCACTCCAAGGTTGCGCTTCAGGAGGACGATCTTTCGCGCGACGGTCTCCGGAGAGCCTACGTAGAGCGCACCCTCGGGGCCACACATGGCATCGAACTCGCCCCGGTTGCCCGGACCCCAGCACCGCTCGGCGCCGATCCTGTTGCGCTGCTCAAGCCAATGCGGGAAGAGCTCCTCCCGGGCGGCCTCATCGGTATCGGCGATGAATCCGGGTGAATGGGTTGCGATCTGGCGCATCGGGTGGCCGTACTTGCCCATGGCCTCGCGGTACAGGTTCACCAGAGGGGCAAAGCGGCGGGGCTCTCCCCCAATGATGGCGAAGATGATCGGATACCCGTATTCAGCACAGCGCAGAACGGACTCAGGCGTGCCGCCCACACCGATCCAGGCCGGCAGAAGGTGGTGCTGCAACCGCGGGTAGACCTGGAGTCCACCGACGTTGGGCCGTGTGCGCCCCTCCCAGTGGATGGGTTTCTGGGCGCGCACCTTGTCGAACAGCTCAAGCTTTTCCTCGAAGAGGACCTCGTAGTCCGCCAGGTCCAGGCCAAACAGCGGGAAGGACTCAACGAAAGAGCCTCGCCCCAGCATGACCTCAGCCCTGCCGTTGGCGATGGCATCCACGGTTGCGAACCTTTGGAAGACCCGGATCGGATCATCGGAGCTGAGGACCGTGACGGCCGATCCCAGGCGAATCCTGGACGTCACAGCGGCTGCGGCTGCAAGGAAGACTTCCGGTGCGGAGACAGCAAAGTCCCGCCGGTGGTGTTCGCCCACGCCAAAAGCATGGATCCCGACGGCGTCAGCCAGTTTTGCTTCCTCCAGCAGCTCGCGAAGCACGCTGGCATGCTCCTTGGGGTTGCCTTCGGCGTCCAGCCCCGCGTCGCCGAAGGTGTTCAGTCCCAGCAGGATGTGGTTGGCCGCTACCGGCGCTGTGGGGTCGGAGGGAACGGACGTCATCAGGACTCCTTCAGCCAGCCTGCAAGTTCGGAGGCCCAGTAGGTCAGCACGGTATCGGCCCCGGCACGCTTGATCCCCAGGACGGATTCGGTGATGGCACCGCGCCTGTCGATCCAGCCGTTTGCCGCAGCCGCTTCGATCATGGCGTACTCACCTGAAATTTGGTAGGCCGAGACCGGCACGGGACTCATGGCTGCGACATCGGCCAGGATGTCCAAGTAGCTCATGGCCGGCTTGACCATCACCATGTCGGCGCCCTCTTCGAGGTCCAGTTCAACTTCCAGGATGGCTTCACGGCGGTTGGCCGCGTCCATCTGGTAGGTCCGCCGGTCACCCTTGAGCTGGGAATCGACGGCTTCCCGGAAGGGGCCATAGAAAGCAGAGGCGTATTTGGCGGCGTAAGCCAAGACCGCAGTGTTCTTGTTCCCGGATTCCTCCAGCGCCTGGCGGATCACGGCGATCTGGCCGTCCATCATTCCCGACGGCCCCAGCACATGGGCGCCTGCCTCGGCCTGCGCCACCGCCATCCGGCCGTAGATCTCCAGGGTGGCGTCGTTATCCACATATCCGTCAGCATCCAGCACACCGCAGTGGCCGTGGTCGGTGAATTCGTCCAGGCAAACGTCGCCCATGATCACCAGGTCATCGCCGACTTCCGCTTTGACATCGCGGATGGCCTTGTTCAGGACACCTTCAGGGTCGAGGGACGCAGTACCCTGCGCGTCACGTACCGCCGGCACACCGAACAGCATGATGCCGCCCACGCCCAGCTCCACGGCTTCGGCTGCCGCACGCTTCAAGGAATCGGTGGTGTGCTGGACGACTCCCGGCATGGAGCTGATGGGGCTGGGTTCAGTGAGTCCTTCACGGATGAAAGCCGGCAGGATCAGGTCTGCGGGTGCCAGTCGGTTCTCAGCGGTGAGCCTGCGCATGGCGGGAGTTGTGCGCAAGCGGCGGGGACGATGGTTTGGAAAGCTCATTGCGGGTTCCCTTCGTTGGCGAAAACAGATTCCAAAGCGGCCACGATGCCGTCCGGGGTTGGTTCTTTGGCTGTGGCAGCGACGGTGAGGCCGAGGCGGGAAACCTCTGCCGCCGTCGGACGTCCTATCGCGATCAGGCGGCAGGCGCCCAACGATGGGAACATCTCGGCGATGCGCCGTGCGGCACTGGGTGAAGCAGCAACTACAGCGTCCAGCGTCCCGGCCTCGAGCGCTGCCAGGGCGTCTTCCGGGGTGAGGATCGGCACCTGTCCAGTTTCGGAATCAACGACGGCGGCGGGCAGCTGCGCTTCCAGCTTCCGTCCTGTCCGGGCGGGGTAGTCTACGGTCTGGTAGGCAACAACCGTGGCCACTACCGCACCCTTCGTCGCCAAGCCTTCCCGCAGGCCCGGTGCTGCAATATCAGCCTGCGGCAGCAGTACCCGTACGGGGCCCGGTTTCCACGCAGCAAGCAATCCTTCTGCGGATTGGACCTCCGCAGGAGCCAAAGCGACGGTGAGGCCAACGGACTCAAGGACATCCCGGGATGATGGGCCGATGGTCGCCACCTTGGTTTCGGCAGGGACCAGGTCCGCGAGGGACTTTCCATGCCTTGCAGCCTTCTCCAAGAGAACCCGCACGGTGGTGACGCTGCTGAGCACCAGCCAGTCAAAGTCGCCTACGGCCAGCCGGTCAAGGGCGTCATCGAGGGACGCCTGGTCCTCAGCCCGTTCAAAATCGATGAGGGGCAGGACCAATGGCGTGGCGCCCCGGCTTCCAAGGAGTGATGCCAGCGGCCTGGCACGATCGGCGCTCCTGGTAATCAGGACGCGCCGACCGCTCAGCCCTTGTGATGCATGCAGCTCAGGACGCGGCAAGGTCCGCGATCTCCGCGGCGCCGGCAGCAAGCAAGAGCTCCGCCACTTCGATGCCGAGCAACGTGGCTCCAACGTCTGTCAGGCCGTCCGTGGCCTTTTTCTCGCGCACAGTTTTGGTGCCATCCACGGCGCAGACAACGGCTTCCAAATAGAGCATGCTGCCCTTCCGGAAAGCATAGGCGCCGACGGGCGCGGCACAACCGGCTTCAAGCCTGGCCAGGACGGCACGTTCGGCCGTTACGGCCAGGCGGGTGTCGTCGTCGTTCAAGGCTGCCAGTGCCTGCGCCAGCACACCGTTGGAGCCCTCAGCGGTTCCTGCCTGACGTGGAGCCTCCTCCGTGCGGCACTCAATGGCCAGCGCGCCTTGTCCTGGTGCGGGAAGCATGACGTCCGTGGCGAAGAACTCGCTGACAGTATCCAGTCGGTCTATACGTTCCAAGCCGGCGGCAGCCAGCACCACAGCGTCAAGATCGCAGGACTTGCCCGGAACAACCTCCTCAGTGGCATTTCCGGGAAGCCCCGGGACGCGTCCAAGGCGGGTGTCCACGTTTCCGCGGATGTCCAGCACTTCGATGTCAGGCCGGGCGGCCCGGAGTTGTGCTGCCCGACGGGGTGAGCCTGTGCCCACTCTTGCCCCGCCCGGAAGCTCCGCAAGGGTCAGCCCATCGCGGGCGCATAGTACGTCCCTGACATCAACGCGCTGGGGTGTCGCAGCAATGCTGAGGCCCACGGCGGCCCCGGTGGGCAGATCCTTGAGGGAGTGCACGGCGACATCGCAGCTGTCAGCCAGCAACGCGTCACGCAACGCTGCAACGAACACGCCTGTTCCGCCCATTTGGGAAAGGGAACCGGTCTTGACGTCGCCTTCGGTCTTGATGTGAACGAGCTCCACCGGGAAGCCGCCAACCGCAGCCAATTTGTCTGCCGTTTGCTGCGTCTGCGTCAGAGCCAGTTTGCTGGCCCTTGTGCCGATGCGAACGGTCACTTTGCTGCCTCCGAAGCCGGGTAGGCATCATGGCCGGTACCGGTGGTAGTGCCAACCTCTGCAATGACGGGCTTGGCGCCTCGGAAGTTCTCGCAGCAATTGGGCCGGCACACGTCGTACCAAGGTCCAAGGTCCGTGACATGGGGACGGTCGGCGATGTTGTTCTCCACTGTCCGTTCGCAGATCAGGTCCACCAGGCCGGATACGAAAGCCGCATGCGTCCCCGGGGTAGGAACGCGAGTGGCTTCGATGTCCAGGTTCTTGCAGGTTTCCAGGGCCTCGGTGTCGAGGTCCCAGGCAACTTCCATGTGATCGCTGACGAAGCCAAGGGGAACAATGACCACACCGCGGACGCCCTGGGGCGCTATTTCCTCAAGGTGGTCGTTGATGTCCGGTTCCAGCCACGGGATGTGCGGTGCACCGGAGCGGGACTGGTACACAAGATCCCAGGCGACGTTCGGTGCCACAACGTCCATGATGGCCTTGGCATTTGCCAGGTGCTGGGCTGCGTATGCGGAGCCTTCTGCGAATTCGCGCGGCTCGTCGTCGGAGCTTCCGGCGGCCTCGGCGTCCCTGGTGGGAATCGAGTGCGTTGCGAACAACACGCGGATCCTGGCGTCAGGGTCGGTTTCGCCAGCTGCGGCCAACTTGCCACGGATCTCTTCAAGACCCGCTGCCGTACCCTCAAGGAAGGGCTGGACTACGCCGGGGTGGTCGAAGTACTGGCGGATCTTGTCCACCTGAAGCTTGCCGTCCAGACCGGTTTCCGTCAGGGCAATGCCGATGTCTTCGCGGTACTGGCGGCAGCTGGAGTAACAGGAGTAGATGCTGGTGGTGAGCATCAGGATCCGGCGGTGTCCGGCGTCGTACGCGTCCTGCAGGACCGGCGCGATGTAGGGATCCCAGTTACGGTTGCCCCACAGAACCGGCAGCTCAATTTCCCGCTTGGCCAGTTCAGCCTCAATGGCGGCCTTCAGCTCACGGTTCTGCTGGTTGATGGGGCTGATCCCGCCAAACGCGCGGTAGTGGTGCGAGACCTCTTCGAGGCGCTCGTCCGGGATGCCCCGGCCACGGGTGACGTTGCGCAGGAAGGGGATGACGTCGTCCTGGCCTTCGGGACCACCAAAGGACGCAAGAAGCACGGCGTCGTAGCGTTTGGCTTCCTGGCGGCCGCGCTCAGTGATGGCGTTGGGTGCTGTGGAAACTTCGGGGCCGGTCATGCGAGAACCTCGGCAATCTCGGCCGCCGTGACGCGGCGGCCGGTGTAGAAGGGGATTTCTTCGCGCACGTGGTGGCGTGCCTCGGTGGAGCGCAGGTGGCGCATCAGGTCCACCAAGTCCACCAGCTCAGGTGCCTCGAGACCGAGGATCCATTCCCAGTCGCCCAGAGCGAACGAGGAGACGGTGTTGGAAATGACCTGCGGGAATTCGCGGCCCAGCATGCCGTGGTCGCGGAGCATCTTGCCGCGTTCTTCCGTCGGAAGCAGGTACCACTCATAGGAGCGCACGAACGGGTAGACGCAAAGCCAGGTGCTGGGCTCCACGCCGCGGGCGTAGGCGGGCACATGGCTCTTGGAGAACTCGGCTTCGCGGTGCACGCCCATGGCGGACCAAACGATGTCGGTTCCTGCAAAAAGCTTGCTGCGGCGGATGGAGCGGACTGCGGACTGAAGGTCCTCCGGCTTGGGGCCGTGGAGCCACACCATGATGTCAGCATCCGAGCGCATTGCCGAGACGTCGTAGCTACCGCGCAGGATCACGCCGCCGTCGGCGAGCTTCTCCGCAAGGGCTTCGAATTCCTGGGCAGCATCGCCGCTGCGCAGAACGTCGGCCGAGCGCTTGAAGACCGTCCACAGCGTGTAGAACTGTTCTTCGGTTTCAGCAGTTTTAGTGACAGATTCGGCAGAAGTGTGGCTCATGGTTCAAGTTTGCCCCGTGCCAGCCCCTAAGTCGAAACGGATCAGTTCTACAACGCGTAGAAGTGACACAAATCACAGACGGGAGTGCTTTTGGCCCCATCCCGTCGCCAGCTGCCCCCGGGTGTCCGCCACCACGGCCGCCAAGCCATTTCCGGCCAGCCAGCCGCCCACGACAGTCAAGCCATCCACTTCGGCACACGCTTTGCGCACCTGCGCAACCCGCTGTTTATGACCAACGGCAGCAAAGGGCAGGGCGCCGGACCAGCGCACCACATCCCAATCAACAATGTCCGCACGGGACACCGGAACCGTCAACAATGCTGACGCGTCCTCCAGGGCCGCAGCCAAGAGGGAACCGTCGTCGGTGGCGGATTCCGCTCCCCCACCAGTCTCTTCGCGCCGCCCATAGGAAAGTCGCAGGACATGCGTACCCGGACCGGCTTCTGCTGCCAACCAATCCCACTTGGCAGTCGCGTGCGTCAGTGCCTTGGCTTTGATTCCGGGGGTCTGCGGCGCAACCAGGATGCCTGTGCCCCTGGGCCTTCGATCCAACTCCGGCAAGTCCACCACCATCGTCACCAGGCTGACCAACGGCCCCGGAGCGGGACGCAGGCCGGACAACCCGGGCAGGGACGGCTCCAGCAGCCCGACGGCGGCAGGACCGTCGAGCGCGACGACCAGCCGGCCGGCGTCGTACGCGGAATCGCCCGCGGTAACCAGCCAGCCATCGCGGGTCCTCACGACGGCATCGGCATGTTTGCCGGTCAGCAAATCGACTCCGCGCTTCCGTAGGTCGCCGACCAACGCAGCCACCAGCGTGTTCATGCCACCCTTCAAACCGGCGACGGCGGACCCTGGCTTTGCTGGACTGGAGGCGGAGCCGGTGGCGTGCTTGCGCTGGGCCGCGACAGCGGCAGCAAGCGAACCGTACTTGCGGATACCTGCCCTGAGCCCGGGCGCAACCATGTCAATGTCCAGGAGGCCGGGATCGGCGGAGTGAACGCCACCCACTACCGGGGACACCAAACGTTCCAGGACCTTCTTGCCCATACGGACACGTACCAATGATGAGACGCTGGTGACCTCGGCAGAGGTTCCGATCGATGCAGGCAGCCAGCGGTCCATGGATGCCCTGATGGCGCCGATCAGCCCCAGGGAACGGCGGACTTCCCGGTCCCAGGGATTGGCGGGAATGCCCAGGACGCCGGTCTTGGGCAGTTCCTGCGGGCCATCCGGCAATTGCACCCAGGCACCTCCAGGGTGTGGGGAAACGATGTTGTCCGCCAAGCCGAGTTCGCGCGCTAGGTCGGCTACGGCCGGAGACCGTGTGGCGAAGGACTCGGCGCCGCTGTCAAGGCGCAGTCCCGCCACGACGTGGCTCCCAACGCAACCTCCCCACTCCTGGCGTGCCTCCAGGACCGTGACAGACATGCCCGCCAAAGCGAGTTCCCGCGCAGCGAGAAGGCCCGAGATCCCTCCACCCACCACCACGGCGGTTTCCTTGGGTGGGTGCGTCTTTGGAGTTGAGTGTCCCCCGCGCATTGGCCCTACTCTGCGGCGATCGAGTGGATGAGCTCCACGACGCGCGTCAGTACCGTGGGGTCCGTCTCCGGAGGAACGCCGTGGCCGAGGTTCAGGACATGGCCCGGCGCGTGCGCGCCCGCCGCGATGACCTCGCGGACGTGTGCTTCAAGGACCTCCCACGGTGCCGAAAGCAGCGCGGGATCGATGTTCCCCTGCAACGGCACTGTTCCACCCAAGCGACGATTGGCCTCGTCGAGGGGCAGGCGGTAGTCAACGCCCACCACGTCCACACCGACATCGCGCATGGCGACCAGGAGCTCGGACGTGCCGGTGCCGAAGTGAATCAGCGGAGCCCCCAAACCGCGGACGTGGTCGAGGGCCCGCGTCGAGGCAGGTGCCACGTACTTGGTGTAGTCGGCCAGACCCAGGGATCCTGCCCAGGAGTCAAAGAGCTGTGCGGCCGAAGCGCCGGCCTCAAGTTGCGCCTGCAGGAACATGCCGGAGGTATCGGCTGCCCAGTTCGCCAAGGCTTCCCACGTTTCAGGATCAGCGTGCATCATGGTCCGCGGGCCGAGGTGGTCACGCGACGGCTTTCCCTCAACCATGTAGGCAGCAAGGGTGAACGGTGCACCGGCGAACCCGATCAGCGGCGTCTTGCCAAGTTCGGCAACTGTCAGGCGGACGGCTTCGCGGATGGGTTCAAGCGCTTCCCAGGTCAGAGTGGGAAGTGCCGCCACGTCCTCAGCCGTGCGCACGGGCTTGTCCAAAACCGGACCCACACCGGGGACGATGTCCACGCCCACCCCGGCAAGCTTCAAGGGGATGACGATGTCGGAGAAGAAGATAGCGGCATCGACGTCGTGGCGGCGGACCGGCTGAAGCGTGATCTCAGCGGCCAGCTCGGGCCTCAGGCATGAGTCAAGCATCGCAACGCCCTCGCGCACCTTCAGGTACTCGGGCAGGGAGCGACCGGCCTGGCGCATGAACCACACGGGCCTGCGGGAGGGCGTGCCACCGCGGTAGGCCGTGATCAACGGGGAGTCCGAGGTGCGGCCGTCCTTCAGCGGGTGGTTGGCGCCGAGGGTTCCCGCCGGGGCGGTGGAGGCCGTACTGTTGGATGCTGCCGCGCTAGAAGTCATGCCTTCGATTGTGCCGAAAATCCGGGGCAAAAGATAACGACAAGCTGTCACGTCGCGCCCCGCCCGGGCCGTTGTGGCCGGGATCACTCGCCTGCGTGTGGATCACCACGGCGCCACATTGTTCTACCGGGCTACGAAAAAGCTATGATTGGGGTGCTGTGGTTCTTTTCTCATTGGTGGCTACACACGCCGACATCGACCTCGAAACTGTCGCTCAGTTGAGCAACGGTTCCTCTGGGCTTGCCTCCGCTGCCCTCATCGATTCCCCTGTGGTTTCCGGAACGGTGGTGTTGGCCACCTGCAACCGCTACGAGGTTTACGGGGAAACAGCCAATGGGGCCGACCTTGAAGCAGCCCGCTCCGCCCTCGTTTCGCAGATCAGTGAGCTGAGCGGCCTCAACGAGCAACTCGTATCCCGCTCCTTCGCCACCCACACTGGAGCCGATGTCACCAGGCACCTCTTCGCCGTGAGCGCGGGCCTGGACTCCGCGGTTGTGGGCGAACGTGAAATCGCCGGCCAGGTACGCCGGGCACTGATTACCGCCCAGCAGGAAGGCACGGCTAGCTCCGGGCTCGTCAGGCTTTTCCAGGCGGCTTCCAAGACCGCCAAGGATGTCGGTGCGCAGACTGCCCTCGGCTCCCGCGGCCTCTCCATCGTCTCCGTTGCATTGGACCTCGCCACTGACCTCGCTGAAAACGATGATTGGTCGACCAAACAGGTAGTCGTCTTCGGTACCGGAGCGTATGCCGGCGCCACAATGTCGCTGCTCAGGGAACGCGGCTGCACTGAGGTCTCCGTCTATTCTTCCTCCGGCCGCGCCGAAGGCTTCGTCGCCACCCGCGGTGGGACCGCGCTCGACGCCGACACGCTCCCCGCTGCTGTTGCCGCAGCTGACGTCATGATTGGCTGCAGCGGTTCCGACAACCGGGTGGAGGCCGCTGAACTTGCCCGCGTCCGGGAAAACTCGGGCAAGCCGTTGATCGCGATCGACCTTGCCCTTACCCATGACTTCGACCCCGCTGTGGGAGAACTCGACGGCGTTGAGCTCCTGACGCTTGAGTCCGTTCGTCTCGCCGCACCCCAGGAACAAGCAGAATCGCTGTCCCAGGCCAGCGCAATCGTCACCGGGGCTGCCGCGTCCTTCGAGTCAGAGCGCGAGGCCCGGTCTGTGGACACGGCCATTGTGGCGCTGCGACGCCACACCATGAATGTCCTGGACGCCGAGATGGAAAAGGTGCGCGCCCGCCACGGTTGCACTGCTGCCGCCGAAGAGGTTGAGTTCGCGCTGCGCCGCATGGTCAAGCAACTCCTCCACATCCCGACGGTCCGTGCGCGCGAACTCGCTGCCAACGGCCAACAAGATGACTATGTAGCCGCCCTTGAGGCCCTCTACGGTATCCAGGTGGAACAGCCGCAGTCAGCAACCCCGGCCGCGGAGTGCCCCGTGGACCACCAGCAACTCCGCTCCGAAAGCGCCTGACGCAACCGCTAGGCGAAAGCGTTCACTCCCGTCATCCCAGCGGAAAGCTCCCACAGTTTCCTTGCCGCGTCCTTGTCGACGGCGTGGGGGTCTACTCCCTGATAACGCGCCAGCGGTGACTCCTTCTCCGTGGGATGCGCTATATCGCAGTCCTCGCAGTAGACACCGCCCTTGCCAGCCAGCGCTTTGGACGTAGCAGCCCACAGCGACGTCGCTGCACCTTGTTCCGGCGTCTTGAAACCCTCACGAAGATTGCCCTCGGCGTCCATCCAGCCTGCGGCCACCATCTCTTCCTTGGGCAAGTGACGTTGCAGCTCGGTCATGATGCCCCCAGGGTGCACCGCGAAGGCACGCACGCCGAAGTCCCGGCCCAGCCGGTCCAACTCGACGGCAAAAAGCGCATTCGCGGTCTTGGCCTGGCCATAGGCTCGCCATTTGTCGTAGCCGGCAGTGAAATTGATGTCGTCGAACCGGATGGAGGACAGCTTGTGGCCGGTGGAGGACAAGGAAACAACGCGGGCGTCACCGGAAGCAGCCAAGGCCGGCCAGAGAACGTTGACCAGAGTGTAGTGCCCCAGATGATTGGTGGCGAACTGCGCTTCCCACCCCGGCCCCACACGCTGCTCTGGACTTGCCATGATGGCGGCGTTGTTGATCAGGATGTCCAGGGTGCTCTGCCCTTCCAGGAAGCGTGCCGCAAAATCCTTCACGCTGCCTTGGTCTGCCAGATCCAGTTGGTCAATCTGTACGTCGTTGGCCAGGCCGGCTTCCGCAAGGACGACTCGGGCGTGCTCCAGCCTGCGGGCCGGAACCGTTACCTGCGCTCCGGCTGAAACCAGGGCACGCACCGTTTCCAGTCCGAGGCCTGAGTATCCGCCGGTCACAATAGCCGTCCTGCCTGAGAGGTCGACTCCCGACACAACGTCCATGGCCGTGGAGCCGTGTCCGAATTCCGAACCAAGCGGCTGCTGGGGTGTATCCGTGATTTCGCTCATGGTTGAGCTTCCCAGACGCACCGGCCCGGCAGCAACGAACTAGTAGCTCGGCTTCCCGGGCTCCACGTCGCGGACCCAGGCGAGAATGCCGCCGTCGAGATGCCGGACGCGGCTGTAGCCCGCCTTCTGCGCAGCTTCCAGGGCAGCAGCGGAGCGCGTACCGGCCTTGCAATGGAAGATGATGTCCTTGTCCAGCGGCAAGTCCACCCACGCCTCACCGGAGAGGATCCTGCCCTGCGGTATGAGGACGGAACCGTCGATGCTCACGATGCTGTGCTCGCCCGATTCGCGGACATCCACCAGCTCGAAGTCCCTCTCCCCAGACTCCCGCTCAGCCAGCAGTCCGGCGAGTTCCTTGGCGGACACGGTGTGGTCCCGGTCAGTCGGAGCCAAGGGCGTCACACCACAAAAGGCCTCGTAGTCGGTGAGTTCGGTGATGGGGTCGGCTTCCGGATCCTTCGAAACCCTGATCTCGCGCCAGCTGCCGCCCAAGGCGTCAAAGAGCGCGACGCGTCCCAGCAATGAACGCCCGACGCCGGTAATCAGCTTCACCGCTTCGGTCACCATGAGCGAGCCAACCGCTGCGCACAACATGCCGAAAACGCCGCCCTCACCACAGGACGGCACGGAGCCGGCGGGTGGCGCTTCGGGATACAGGTCCCGGTAGGTAGGTCCGTGGTCAGCCCAGAAAACACTTACCTGGCCGTCAAAACGGAAGATGGAACCCCATACGTATGGTTTGCCGAGAATGGCTGCGGCGTCGTTCACGAGGTATCGGGTGGCGAAGTTGTCGGCGCCATCCAGTATGAGGTCATACTGCGCAAACAAGTCCAGGGCATTCGAGGAGTCGAGGCGAACGTTGTGCAGCACCACGCTCACCAACGGATTGAGTTCGGTGATGGCATTGCGTGCGGACTCGATCTTTGGAATGCCCACGTCCTTGACGCCGTGGATGACCTGGCGCTGCAGGTTGCTGAGGTCAACGACGTCATCGTCCACTATGCCGAGCGTGCCAACACCGGCAGCCGCCAAATACAACAGGGCCGGGGAACCAAGTCCCCCTGCGCCTATGACGAGGACTTTCGCATTCTTAAGCCTGCGTTGGCCCACGGCGCCGATTTCCGGAATGATGAGATGCCGGGAGTATCGCTCCACCTCGGCCGGCGTGAGTTCGGCAGCAGGTTCAACGAGGGGCGGCAGGACAGCGGGCGCAGCAGAGTGGGCAGCAACAATTGAGGCCATACCCCAATGTATGCCTGCCGATGCCGCCCGGTCATATTACCCACGAGTAGAGTGGTCATAACTGCAAAGGAAAGGCGGCAGACTGTGGCTGACGGCACACGGGCAAGCGATGGGGCACCGGCCAAGCAGGAACGGGCTGGTTCAACGCGTTCACCAAGGTTGCCGCGGGACGAGCGCCGCGCACAGTTACTGAACGCGGCGTTGGAAGTATTCGTCTCCAACGGTTTCCATGGCGCTGCCATGGACGAAATCGCAGAGGCTGCCCACGTGAGCAAGCCTGTGCTGTACCAGCACTTCCCCTCCAAGCGAGAGCTCTACATGGCCCTCCTGGACAGCCACTTGGCAACGCTGACGGAACTGATGCTCAGTGCCTTGAACTCCACCACGGACAACAAGGAACGCGTTAAGGCTGTGATGCGCGCCTATTACAGGTTTATCGCTGATGACGACCAAGCCCACCGCCTGGTGTTCGAGTCCGACCTTATTAATGATCCCGATGTCAGCTCCCGTTTGGAGACTTTCAACAAGACGTTCGCCGACGCAGTCGCCCACGTCATTGCGGAAGACACCAAGCTGCCGCCCCTGGAGGCACAACTTCTTGGCCGCGGTCTGGCTGGAATGGCGCAGGTCAGCGCGCGGTACTGGCTTGAAACGGATGGAAACCTGGACCTCGATGTGGCCAGTGATCTGATCTATCGTTTAGCTTGGCGCGGAATCAGTCGATTCCCCAAAGAGTCCTAGGCTACAAATAGAGGACTGACTTAACACTTGATTGGCTTGGAGGCCTTGCTGTGGAAGTAAAGATCGGCATTCAGAACGTTGGCCGTGAAATCGTGCTCGAATCCGCTTTGGATGCCGATGCCGTTGCCAAGATCGTGGCCGAAGCCGTGTCCAAGGGCTCGGAACTGCGCCTGACCGATGAGAAGGGCCGCCAGATCATCGTCCCCGGCAGTGTCCTGGGTTACGTGGAGATTGGCGCCGAGGAAGTCCGCCGCGTCGGTTTCGGCGCCCTCTAGGGCATTGCCCACCTAACGTCGTCCGCTAAGGAGTCTTAATGCTTTCACTCGTGGTGGTGGTTCTGGCCACCGTTGCCACCGGCTTCATCGTGTGGGCCAACGACAAGAGGCACGGCAAGTACGGCATCGCCTTGCCGGCCGGCGTCTCTGCAGCCGTGGGCACCCTGAGCTGGATCGCTTTCATTAGTGCCGGTCTGGGCTACCAGCCAGGCGCAACGTGGATCCCTTGGGTCCTGCCGATCGTTCTGGGGACAGCTGCCGCCGCCGGCGTAGTGGTCTTCCTGGGCCGAACACGCACCCAGCACGATACTGCCGCCCTGACCAAAGCACTGAGGCTCTAACAGCGACAACCAAGCAACAGTGACCATCGCCCCTCGGGTGATGGTCACTGTTGCTTTAACGCTCCGCCAGTCCTGTTCAGGCGCCCCGATAGCGCTCCGGCTGGGCGGCGGCACCAATCCCGGCTGCGGCCTCACTCACGGAAGCCGCGGCGGCGACGTCGCGTTGGGTCACCTGCCCACCCGCATCGTGGGAGACGTAGCGCACGAACACCCGGTTGTAACGCCAGTCAAGATCCGGATGATGGTTTTGTTCTTCGGCGATCCGGCCGATCGCGGCGATAAGAGCCAGGGCCAGGGCTGCCGTCGGGGTTTTATAGACGGTGACGAGGCCATCCTGATATCTCCAGTCCGGAAGGTCCCGAAGAGCGCCTTCGACATCCGCCTGAGTCAGGTGGTCATCGTTGCCCGCCACGACTACTCCTTCCACACAGGAGAACCCTGCATCTAGAGGAACTCCGCCCGGCCCTCCATGGCTGAGGACGCCAAGGCGTGCTCTCGCCGCGGAATCCGGCCTGCTTGCTTGGCCAGCCTACCGGCGATGACGGCGTGTTTGAAGGCTTCGCCCATCTGTACCGGGTTCTGCGCCCTGGTCACTGCGGTGGCCAACAGGACGGCGTCGCAGCCCAACTCCATGGCGAGGGCGGCGTCGGATGCCGTCCCGATTCCAGCATCGAGCACCACCGGGACTGAGGCCCGGGACACGATGAGCTCGATGTTGTGCGGGTTCAGGATGCCGAGGCCCGTCCCAATGGGTGAGCCCAACGGCATGACGGCAGTGGCTCCCAGGTTCTCGAGCCTGAGTGCCAGTACGGGATCATCATTGGTATAGGCGAAAACCTTGAAGCCCCGGTTCACCAGTTGTTCCGTTGCATCCACCAGCTCCACGGCGTCCGGAAGCAGTGTGTGTTCGTCCGCGATGACTTCCAGCTTCACCCAGTCGGTCTCCAGGGCCTCGCGCGCCAGTTCAGCGGTCATCACGGCGTCCTTGGCAGTGAAGCAACCCGCCGTGTTGGGCAGCACGCGGATGCCATGGTCCACAAGGAGTTGGAAGAGCGATCCGGTTTCGGCCGGCGAGTAGCGCCGCATGGCCACAGTGGTGAGCTCGGTCCCGGAGGCCAGGAGTGCGGCGCCCAGACCGTCCAGGCTCGGGGCACCTCCTGTCCCCATGATCAGGCGGGAGCCGAATTCGACGCCCTCGATCACCAGCGCGTCGGTAGGTACGTCCGTGGTGCGGACCTCAGTGTTTGCTGTTGTCATGCTTCAGCCTCCTTGGACTGCGGTAACGAGTTCGAGTTCGTCTCCGGCGGCGAGCGCTGTCGCAGACCATTGGCTGCGCGGCACCACCTCGGAATTGCGCGCGACGGCGACACCCAGCTTGCCGCCGTCGGCTGCCTGTCCGCGGTGGTCCAGGACGCGGCCGGTGACAGCGGTGACGAGTGTGCTGACGGAAGCGTCCTCCGGCACTGCGTGGTCGGATCCGTTGAGTTTGATGTTCATGCTGTTTCCTTACTCGGAACGTGTGCCGGCGTAAGAGCCCGCGATAGGGATGTGTTCGTGGCGAAACGGTCCGGACGGAAGTGCGCCCATCGGGGGTCTGCCGAACCGTTGATCAGGTCGCACACGATCCTGGCGGCCACGGGTGTCAGGAGAACACCGTGACGGAAGAATCCTGTGGCGATCACCAGCCCGTCAACGTCTCCGCTGGTAGTGGCGACGCGGCCAAGAAGCGGTGCATTATCCGGAGTCCCGGGGCGGGCCCGGGCTGTTGCTTCAAGGAGTTCCAATTCCGCCACGGCAGGGACCAGGGTTTGGGCATCCCGCAGAAGTTGATATACGCCGCCGGCTGAGACAGCGTTGGATGACGCAGACAAGCCGTCCTCGCGTTGGGTGGCCCCGATGACCACGGTGCCATCATCCCGGGGAACGATGTACACCGGTACGCCGCGCACCATGCCGCGGACTGTGGAAGTCACCAACGGCCGCAGGTGGTCGGGGACGCGAAGCCTGAGGATGTCGCCGTATACCGGCCTCACAGGAAGGCTGAGACCGTCAGGGAGTCCGGACAACTCCACGGCCCCCAGACCGTTGGCCACCACGGTTTCACTGGCGTGGACAGTGGCGCCGGAGTCGAGCTCCACTCCTGAGACGCGCCCACCGTCCCACAACAACCGGCGGGCGCCGGCACGGACCCCGTACCCGTCATCCGTTCCGTGCACCCACGTAGCGTCCCGGTGCGAGTGGTTCTCCAGTTCAGTCACCAGGCAGGCCGCCAGCTTCCGGGGATCCACTTGGTGATCGGCTGGGATGTCGAAGGCGCAGGAGATTTGCGGGCTGAGGAGCGGCTCGCGCACCCTCGCGTCGCGAAGGGCCAGTGGTTCAACGGCCAGGCCGGCTCCAAGCTGTACGGCGCGGAGATCGGCGAGCGCCCTGCGGTCGGCGGCGTCGGCACCCACGGCGAGTGTCGGCGTCGCGCGGTATCCAGTGTCAGTACCTTCACGGGAAAGTGCGTCCGCGAAGGACGGCCACAGGTGCGAAGACTCCAGCATCAGTTCCAGGAGGTCTTCCTCCTGGTAGTGCAGTTCGCTGACAGGGGCAAGCATCCCTGCCGCAGCGTAAGTGGCTCCGGTTGCCGGTGCGGGATCGACCAGTGCCACCGAGCGGCCCAGCCGCCGGGCTCCGTGGGCGATGCCAAGGCCAATAATGCCGCCCCCAACGACCGCCACGTCTGCGTGGAGGGGGGTATGGCGGGATTCTGCCATTCGTTTCCTTCCCTACGCCGGTACTAGCCGGATCAGGTCAAGCGGTCGGCGCTGAAGCCCTCTCAGCCGGACGGTCATATAACGAACGTCGCGGCTCCCGCAGTACGTGCCCAGTTTAGAGGAACTACTCTGGTTTCCATGACCCAGCCTGATGCCCTCTCCGCCGCCCGCCTGTACTTGTGCACCGATGCCCGCAAACAGCAAGGCGATTTCGAAGACTTTGTGGACGCCGCTTTCGAGGGCGGCGTGGACATCATCCAACTCCGCGACAAGGCGCTGGAAGCGGCCGAAGAATTGGAAATGCTGGCTGTCCTGCGCAGCGTGGCCCAACGTCATGGAAAGCTTTGGGCAGTGAACGACCGCGCCGATGTTGCCGGTATTTCCGGGGCTCCGGTGTTCCATGTCGGCCAAAAGGACCTCCCTTTGACGGCCGCCCGGGCCCTCCTGCCGAACGTCACGGGAATAGGCCTGTCCACGCACACCACTACGCAGATCGATGCCGCAATCGCCGCGTCGTCGAGCCCCACCGGACTGGACTATTTCTGTGTCGGCCCCGTCTGGGCAACACCGACCAAGCCCGGTCGGCAAGCCGTCGGTCTGGACCTGGTCACATTTGCCGCGAAAGCGGTCAAACACGCAGAAGTGGATCTCCCCTGGTTCGCCATCGGCGGCATCGACCACAGCAACGTGGAGCAGGTGGTTGCCGCTGGCGCCAGCCGCATCGTCGTCGTCCGGGCCATCACTGAGGCCACGGATCCGACGGCGGCCGCCAAGTCGCTGTTGCAGGCACTGGACACCGTATAGCGGAAGCAAGCGGCCAGGAGGTTACGCAGTCAGGCCGAGGCCTGTCATCCGTCGTGCGTGCTTCTCGGCGAGGTCGCCGGTCAGCCTCTTGACTGCTGCACGGGCGTCGCCGCCGCTCCTCAGCGTGGGCCCCAGCTGCGGGTGTTCCGTGCCGACGCGTTGGGCCTGCGTCAGTGCTTCGCCCACCAGTCGGCGGCCCCAGAGGGCCAGACGCGAGGCCAAGCGGGGGTCATCGGCCAGTGCCCGCCTGAGCAGGACACGCAGGACCTCCGTTGCCTGATCGGGAGAAGCCACGCGATCAACGAACTGTTGGGTCGTGGCATCAAGGAATACCGCGACGGCCCTGTAAAAGTCCGATGACACGGTATCGATGACGTAGGCCTTCATGACGGATTCGAACCAGTCCCCTGGCTTGGTGCGTTCATGGAAGTGGTCGAAGGAGCGCTGGAACGGCAGCATGGCCTCTTCGGGATCGATGCCCATCTCGGCCAGCCGATCGTTGAGGAGTGCAAAGTTTCCGTAGGCGCCCACGGCGATTTTTGCCAAGACTGAGCGGTCATGAAGCGTGGGGGCGTAGCGGGAATCGACGGAGAGCCGCCCAAACGCTGACAACTCGCCATATGCCATTGCTCCAAGCAGCTCCGCGGCGAGTTGCCCGGTTGAAGCTGCAGCGTCCGGGGAAGTGCCCATGATCCAAGACTATCCGCCGGATTCGGGCTAACCTGATTTTCGTGTCACATCATCGGATTGCACCCAACGTCGACGATTCGTCGGACCAGCTTGCCGCCGCACTGGCTGCCCTGAGGACCGAGCTGGACCTTCCTGGTGCATATCCGGCAGCGGCCGTAGCAGAAGCACGCCAAGCCGTGGAAACCCTGAAGTTACCGGACCGGGACATGCGCGAAATCCCCTTCCTGACCATCGACCCTGCCACGTCGACAGACCTGGACCAGGCGTTGTTCATGGACCGCTCCGGTGACGGATACAAGGTTCTCTACGCCATCGCCGACGTGCCGGCCTTCGTGGTCCCCGGCGGCGCCCTGGATGCCGAGACACGGCAGCGCGGGCAGACGTTCTACGCTCCTGACGGGCGGATCCCCCTGCACCCGGAGGTCATCAGCGAGAACGCCGGAAGCCTGCTGGCCGGCCAGGTCTGCAGTGCGTTCGTCTGGGAATTCGAGCTGGATGCGCAAGCGGATGTGGTGGCAGTGTCGATGGCGCGCGCTGTTGTTCGCAGCACTTCCAAGCTGAGCTACACGGGCGCCCAGCAGCAGATCGACGACGGAACAGCCCCACCCGTCCTGCAACTCCTGAAAGAAGTTGGCCTCAAGCGCGTTGAACTCGAACGGCTGCGCGGGGGCGCAAGCCTCAACATGCCGGAACAGGAAATAGTACAAGCGACCGACGGCGGCGGGTACAGGATCGCTGCCGCCCCGTCCTTGCCTGTGGAGGACTGGAATGCCCAGATCTCCCTCATGACCGGCATGGCCGCCGCCCAACTGATGCTTGACGGGAAGGTTGGCATCCTGCGGACCATGCCCGCGCCGGACGACCGTTCGCTGCTCCATTTCAAACGGCAGACCGTCGCACTGGGAAAGCCTTGGGACGGCAAGACCTCCTACGGCGAATACCTCCGGACGCTGGACGCATCCGATCCCAAGCAACTGGCCATCCTGCACTCGGCCGGCACCTTGTTCCGCGGCGCCGGCTACACTCCCTTTGACGGGGAGGTGCCCGCCAATGTGGTTCAGGCAGCCATTGGAGCTCCCTACGCCCACACCACCGCACCGTTGCGGCGGCTCATTGACCGTTTTGTCCTGGTGATCTGCGAAGCCCTGAGCAATAACCACCCGATACCGGCCTGGGCGCGTGATGCCCTGCCCTCTCTGCCCGACATCATGGCGTCCTCGGATCAGCTGGCCGGACGCCTCGAGCGCGCCGCCTTGGACACTGTGGAAGCGGCGCTGGTGGCCAACCATGTCGGGCAGGAGTTTGACGCCGTGGTCATATCCGGGTCCAAGCCTTCAAACGGCAATGCCAACGGAAAAGGCACGGGCAACGGTAACGGCAATGGAAACGGGAGCGGTCCTTACGGCGTCGTCCAGATTGCCGAACCTGCCGTGACGGCCCGCTGCGACGGCGAGTTGGAGTCCGGGACCAACGTTCGGGTACGGCTGGTGAAGGCTGATATTGCCAGCAGGGAGATCCGGTTCCAACTGCTTCCCTGACGGCCTTCCCGGCGGCGATCCGGGCTTTGCCGGCGCCAGAGGATAGACTAAGCCTGTAGTAATGGATGCCCGGTCGTTGATTCAGTTAATTTTTGAACTCAACAAGCCCGCCCCTACGCGATCTTGAGATGTACCAACTGGTCACCAGTGCCAGTACTTAGATAGCCCGCGATCGGCTTCCACTGGATTTGCTTGCGCGCCCGTTCGTGCTCCGGTACGGCTCCGCCGCCCCCGTTGAGCATGCAGCGCCAATGCCCAAATGAATAAGGAAACTCCCTGTGAGTGAATTGCATACCCATGAAGTCCTGACGGACTCCACCGGAACTGAAACCATCGAGCCCGAGGAAACGATCACCTCGGATGAGACGCCCCACGAGATCGAAGAAAAGTCGTTCGCTGACTACAACGTCCGCGCGGACATTGTTGAGTCCTTGGCCGACGCCGGGATCACCCATCCCTTCCCCATCCAGGCAATGACCCTGCCCGTAGCCCTGAGCGGCCACGACATCATCGGCCAGGCCAAGACCGGTACAGGCAAGACACTGGGCTTCGGCATTCCCGCGCTCCAGCGTGTGGTCGGCCGCGACGACGCCGGCTACGAAAAGCTTGCTGTCCCGGGCGCACCCCAGGCCCTGGTGATCGTCCCCACGCGTGAACTCGCGGTGCAGGTTGCCAACGACCTCCAGACTGCTTCACGCAAGCGCAACGCCCGCATCGCGACCATCTACGGCGGCCGTGCCTACGAGCCCCAGATCGATGCCCTGCAGAAGGGCGTCGAAATCGTTGTCGGTACCCCGGGCCGCCTGATCGACCTCTACAAGCAGAAGCACCTGAGCTTGAAGAACGTCAAGATGGTGATTCTTGATGAGGCGGACGAAATGTTGGACCTTGGCTTCCTCCCGGACGTTGAGACCCTGATCGCCGGCACCCCTGCCGTTCGGCAGACGCTGCTCTTCTCGGCCACGATGCCCGGCCCCGTGATCGCGATGGCACGCCGCTACATGACGCAGCCAACCCACATCCGCGCTGCTGATCCGAACGATGAAGGCCTCACCAAGCGCGATATCCGCCAGCTCATCTACCGTGCCCACAGCATGGACAAGACCGAAGTCGTGGCACGTATCCTGCAGTCACGCGGGCGCGGCCGGACCATCATCTTCACCAAGACCAAGCGCACCGCAGCGAAAGTTGCCGAGGAACTCGTCGACCGCGGATTCGCCGCTGCGGCCATCCACGGCGACCTTGGCCAGGGTGCCCGCGAGCAGGCCCTCCGGGCCTTCCGCAACAACAAGGTGGACGTCCTGGTAGCAACCGACGTTGCCGCCCGCGGCATCGACGTCGACGACGTCACGCACGTCATCAACTACCAGTGCGTTGAAGACGAGAAGATTTACTTGCACCGTGTTGGCCGCACCGGCCGCGCAGGCAACAAGGGCACTGCCGTCACGTTCGTGGACTGGGACGACATGCCCCGCTGGGGCCTGATCAACAAGGCCCTGGGACTCAGCGTTCCCGAGCCTGTTGAGACGTACTCCTCCTCACCGCACCTCTACACCGATCTGGACATCCCCGAGGGCACCAAGGGCAGGCTGCCGCGCAACAAGCGCGTCCTCGCCGGCGTAGACGCCGAGGTACTTGAAGACCTCGGCGAGACCGGCAAGAAGAACGCACGCTCCGGCAGTTCCGGCCGGGACGGCGGACGCGATGGCGGCCGTGGCCGCGACGGGGGACGTGGCCGTTCCGGCAAGTCCGGCGACTCCGACTCCAGCGAATCCAAGGGCGATGGTGGACGCAACCGTACGCGCCGCCGTCGTACGTCAGAAGGCGAAGCAGCCCCAGCGGCCGGCGCCTCAGACGCCCGCACGGCCGCATCGGACAGCGCTGAAAAGCCTGCCAGGACGCGTCGTACCCGCACGCGCCGCCGCAACGGCGAAGTGGTCTCCGGTGAGACTGCAGCTGCCCAGTCCGGCAGCGCCGAGGCCTAAAAACCTCAATGACTGAAACTGTTTGGGCGCCGGACGGCGGCAATTTGGTGGTGCACGCGGACAACGCGGAATTCCTCCCTTCGCTGCCGGACGGCGCCTTCACACTCATTTACGTGGACCCGCCCTTCAATACCGGCCGGGTCCAGCGTCGCCAGGAAACCCGCATGGTCCGCAACGCGGACGGCGACGGCGACCGCGTCGGCTTCAAAGGCCGGTCCTACGACACCATCAAGGGCGCCCTCCACAGCTACGACGACGCCTTCAGCGACTACTGGTCCTTCCTGGAACCCAAGCTCGTAGAGGCCTGGCGGCTGTTGGCTGACGACGGCACCTTGTACCTTCACCTCGATTACCGTGAGGTGCACTATGCCAAGGTGATGCTCGACGCCATCTTTGGCCGGGAATGCTTCCTCAACGAGATCATCTGGGCCTACGACTACGGCGCCCGCGCCAAGAACCGTTGGCCAACCAAGCACGACAACATCCTGGTGTACGTCAAGAACCCCACCAAGTACCATTTCGACAACGCCGAAGTGGACAGGGAACCGTACATGGCACCGGGCCTCGTCACGCCCGCAAAGCGAGAGCTCGGAAAATTGCCCACGGATGTCTGGTGGCACACCATTGTTTCGCCCACCGGCCGCGAAAAGACCGGGTATCCCACCCAGAAGCCCGAAGGGCTGGTCCGCCGGATCGTCTCAGCATCAAGCCGTGAGGGCGACTGGTGCCTGGATTTCTTTGCAGGCTCCGGAACCCTCGGTGCCGTGGCAGCCAAACTGGGCCGCAGCTTTGTGTGCGTAGACCAGAATGAACAGGCCATCGAGGTCATGCGTAAACGACTGGGCACCAAGGCCGTCTTCCACGAGATCCAGCCCACCAGCCTCTAGAACGTTCAAACCGGGCTTCAGGCGACGCCTTTGACGAAGGCCGTCACGGAGTCTGCGATCATCTGCACCGCAATCGCGGAGAGCAGCAGGCCGGCGATCCTGGTAACAAGCTCCACGCCGTTCTCGCCCAGCACGCGCTGCACCACACCCGCGAACCGCATCGCCAGGTACAGCGAGGCCAGCACTGCCGCGATGCCAAGTCCCACGGCCAAATATTCGGACAATTCGGTGGACTGCTGGACAAAGACCATGACCGCCACGATCGCGCCGGGACCGGCCATCAAGGGAGTACCCAGAGGCACGAACGCGACGTTCTTGTACTTGGCGGCATTCTCCTCGCCGCTGGTGGAACCAGTCAGGAGCTGCAATGCGATCAGCACCAGCAGCAGGCCACCGGCACCCTGCAAGGCCGCCAGCGAAATATGCATGTAGTTCAGGATGGACTGACCGAAGATCGCGAACACCACGATCACGCCAGTGGCCACCAAGAGCGCCTGGAACGCAGAGCGGTTTCTGTCTTTCGCGGACATCTGGGCCGTCAATGACATGAAAATGGGCACCGTACCGGGTGGATCCATGATCACGAACAACGTAACGATCACCGATGCGAGCAGCTGCAAATCCATCAGCGGACCCCCTTCACCGAATCACCGTGGATCCTGTTGCCAACTCCTCGATCCGTGCCAGGACCTCCGGCGATGTCATGTTCTCGCCCAAGAGGTTGGGTTTGCCCGCTCCGTGATAGTCGGAGGAGCCCGTCATGAGCAGGCCGTGTTCCGCCGCCAACCCCCGCAGGAACCCGCGTCCATCCTCCGGGTTGTCCCGATGCTCGACTTCAAGTCCCAGCAGTCCGGCGTCGATCATCTCCCTGTACGTCCGCTCCCCCACGATGCGACCCCGCGATGACGCCACCGGGTGGGCGAAGACCGGAACGCCGCCCGCGGCACGGACAAGCTCGACGGCGAACGCCGGGTTGGGAGCGTAGTGCTGCACGAAGTACCGCGAATGTGAGGTGAGGATGGAGGTGAAGGCTTCGGTCCGATCGGCGACGACGCCAGCGGCGACCAAAGCATCGGCAATGTGGGGGCGCCCGACAGTTGCACCCGGGGCGACGTGGTGGATGACGTCGTCCCAGGTCAAGGGATAGTCCTCGGACAACAAGGTGACCATGTGCTCGGCACGGGTGAGCCGGGCATCCTTGGACTTGGTGATCTCCTCCAACAATCCCGGGTGGGCGGGGTCGTGCAGGTAGCTGAGCAAGTGGACGCTGATGCCCTGTTCCGTTCGGCAGGAGATCTCCATGCCCGGGACAAAGGAGATGCCATGTTCCAGGGCAGCTGCAGCCGCTGGCTCCCAGCCATCCGTGGAATCGTGGTCAGTCAGAGCGACCGCGTCCAAGCCTGCCGCCACAGCGGAAATAATCACCCCCGCGGGTGTCTCGGTTCCGTCGGAAACGTTGGAGTGCGCATGCAGGTCTATCCTCACTTTCACAGCCTATTGGATGCAGCCCGGCTTGGAGCGCTGCGCCGTTGGCCTCCTCACGGAACTGGTGGGACGATGTAACGGTGAACGATGCCGAAAACACCCAAAACATGGACTCCTCAAATTCCCAGCCGCTGCAAGAGCGCGTCAACAACCGCTCACAGAGGCCCACGTCCGATGCCTTCAAGGCATTCATGGCCAGCAATTGGGCGCCTGCCGCGCAGGTGACCCCTGCGCGTGACGCCGTCGCGGACCATGCCGCCCGCCGCCGTCGTACCCTCTCCGAACTGTTCAAGGGCGAGCGGCTTGTTGTCCCGGCCGGACCGTTGAAGGTCCGCTCCAACGACTGCGACTACCGCTTCCGCCCCCACTCGGGGTTCGCCCACCTCACAGGTTTGGGCCTGGACCACGAGCCCGACGCCGTCCTGATCCTGGAGCCGGTTGCGGAAGGAAAGGGCGACGACGGCGGTCACCACACCGCGACGCTCTACTTCCGTCCGCTGGCAGGCCGCGATACCGAACAGTTCTACGCGGACTCCCGCGCCGGCGAGTTCTGGATCGGCGCCCGTCCCACCTTGGCCGAATTCGAAGCACGGCTGGGCCTGCCCACCGCGCACATCGCCGAACTCGAGATGGCCATCACCAAGAACGTGGGCGCCCCGGAAATCGGTGGCATTTCCATCCGGCTGGTCCGCAAGGTGGATGAGAACATCGATGCCCTGGTGGACACAGCACGCTATAACACCGCCAAGGACCCCGAGACCTTGGACCTCGGCGAACTCGATGCCCTGGACGAAAAGCTCAGCGAAGCACTTTCTGAACTGCGCCTCCTCAAGGACGAGTGGGAAATTGAGCAGATGAAGATCGCCGTCGCGGCTACCGTTGAGGGCTTCGCCGACGTGGTTCGCGCACTCCCCCGTGCCTTGACCCACAAGCGCGGCGAGCGTGTTGTTGAGGGTGCCTTCTTTGCCCGCGCCCGTGAGGAAGGCAACGAACTCGGCTACGACACCATTGCCGCCTCCGGAAACAACGCCACGGTGCTGCACTGGAACCGCAACTCAGGAACCGTGAATGCCGGCGAACTCCTGCTCCTGGACGCCGGAGTGGAAGCCGATTCCTTGTACACGGCCGATGTCACCCGCACCCTTCCTGCCACCGGCACCTTCACCGACGTCCAGCGCAAGGTGTACGAAGCCGTCCTCGACGCCGCCGACGCCGGCTTCGCGGCGGCCCAGCCTGGCGTGAAGTTCCGCGACATCCACACAGCGGCAACAACGGTCCTGGCCGAACGCCTCTCAGAATGGGGGCTCCTCCCTGTCTCCGTCGAGGAAGCGATCAGCCCCGAAGGCCAACAGCACCGCCGTTGGATGCCGCACGGCACCAGCCACCACCTCGGCTTGGACGTCCACGACTGTGCCCAGGCAAAGCGCGAACTCTACCTTGATGGGATCCTCACCGAGGGCATGGTGTTCACCATTGAACCCGGCCTCTACTTCAAGGATGAGGACCTCGCCATTCCGGAGGAATACCGCGGAATCGGTGTCCGGATCGAAGACGACATCCTGATGACCGCCGACGGTCCCGTCAACCTCAGCGCCGCATTGCCGCGGAAGGCCGACGACGTTGAGTCCTGGATGGCCGGCATCTACCAGGAGGCGCAGGGCTAAGCCTGACCGCACTGCTTTGCAAAAAGGGAAGGCCACCGGAGATCCGGTGGCCTTCCCTTATTCAGAACTTATTCTTGTCCAGCGCTTATCTGCTTCTACTGCTTGGACGAATCTTCGGAGCCGGACTCCCGCCCATCCCCCTGCTGTGCGTTCTGGCCTTCCGTGACGCGCACACCGTACTGCGGTCGGCCGTCGGGCAGGTCCGGGTAACGGACGGCTGCCGGCGCCGGGGTCTGCACAGGCTCCTGGGCGACAGGGGCCGTTGTCCCGGCGGGTGCGTTCTGGCCCTCAGGGACGCCGGCGGTGGGCTCGGGGCCGCGCTGGCCGTAGGGGTCGTTCCACGTGGAAGGACGCTCCGGCGCTTGGCCCGGCTGATGCAGCGGAGGATTCTGGGGGCTGTAGTTTGGCGCCTGGGCCGTGGCTGCCTGCGATGGGTTCATGGGCAACTGCTGGAGCAACCGCCGGGCTTCGTGCGCTGCCTCCACGGCAACGATGACATCGTAATTGGTGGCCACCACCTGGCTGGTGGAGGTGAAGTCACGCTTCCCGCGTTGCGTGGCGTACGTGACGATTCCGAAGAGCATGAAGAACGCCGCGCCCATCAGCACCGAGGTGATGATGGAGAACGGACCACCCGCGGGTGTGAAGAAGGAGAGCATGACACCGACGAAAAGGCCGAACCACATGCCACTCAAAGCGCCTGACAATGCCACCCTCGGGTAGCTCAGGCGGCCGGTCACGCGCTCCACCATTTTGAGGTCGTTGCCCACGATCGACACCAGCTGAACCGGGAACTGCTGGTCCGCGAGGTAGTCCACCGCCTTCTGGGCATCCAAATACGAGGTGTATGAGCCCACAGTGTCGCCTTGGGGGACGCTGCGGGATTCCTCTACGGCTTTGGGAGCACCAAAAATGTTAGACATAGCCCCATTGTGTCTCATGGACATGTGTAACAGCTGGAATTCAGCTAAAAGAGAGCAGACTCGGTAGCCTGTAAACATGAGCACACATCCTTCACGCGTCTTTGTCGCGCGCCTGCTCGGCTTGGACGTCTTCGACCCCTTGGGCGACCGTCTAGGCCGCCTGCGCGACGTCGTGGTGCTCTCCCGCGGGACCCGTGGAGCCCCCCACGTGGTGGGCATCGTGGTGGAGGTGCCGGGCAAGAAGCGCGTCTTCGTTCCCATGACGCGCATTACGTCCATCGACCAGACGCAGATCATCTGCACCGGTTTGGTCAACCTGCGCCGCTTCGAGCAGCGCGGCGCCGAAACGCTGGTGGTGGCCGAGATGTTCGATCGCCGTGTGACGCTGGCCGACGGCAGTGGAGACGCCACGATCGAGGACATCGCCATGGACCAGCACCGGTCCAAGGACTGGTTTGTCAGCAAGCTCTTCGTCCGCCGCGGACATTCTTTGTCGCCGTTTGGCAGGCTCCGCCGCAACGAGACCCTCATCATCGATTGGGCCGATGCCCAGACCGGTGCCCACAACGAGCCCCAGGCCGCAACCCAGTTCGTTGCCACCCACGAGGACCTCAAGCCCGCGGACTTTGCCGAGGCCCTGCAGGAAATGAGCGACAAAAGGCGTTTTGAGGTGGCCAGCGAGCTTCAGGACGAACGCCTCGCCGATGTCCTCCAGGAGCTACCGGAGGATGACCAGGTGGAGATCCTTTCCGCGCTGGACGTTGAACGCGCCGCAGACGTGCTTGAAGAAATGGATCCTGACGACGCCGCCGACCTCCTCGCCGAGCTTCCGTCCGCGCAAGCAGAAGAGCTGCTTCAACTCATGGAGCCCCAGGAAGCCGAGGATGTCCGCCGCCTCCTGGAGTACGACGAAGACACCGCAGGTGGCTTGATGACCCCTGTCCCGGTCATCCTCCCGCCGGAGGCGACCGTAGCTGAGGCACTGGCCCACGTCCGCCGCGAGGAGCTCTCACCCGCGCTGGCCTCATCCATCTTCATTGCCCGCCCGCCTTTGGAGACACCCACCGGCCGTTTCCTTGGTGTGGTGCATATACAGCAGCTTCTGCGTTTCCCGCCACCGGAACCTTTGGGCAACCTCGTGGACAAAAACCTGGAACCGCTTTCGGACCAGGCCCACATCAGCGAAGTTGCCCGGACCTTGGCCACGTACAACCTGAATTCCCTTCCAGTCGTGGACGACGACGGCCGCCTTGTGGGGGCGGTGACTGTTGATGACGTGCTGGATCACCTGTTGCCGGATGACTGGCGCGCCCACGAGGACGATGCCCCTATAAGGAAACTTGGAGGCCGCATTGGCTGATAACAACGCCACCCGATCCACCAAGTCCACAGGACGCTCCGGCAGCAGCCTGGATACGCCCCTGAGCGGCCGGCAGCGGATACTGCCCAAGTTCTCCCCCAACCCGGACGCCTTCGGCAACGCGACGGAGGGTTTCGCCCGTTTCATGGGTACGCCCACGTTCCTTGTCTATATGACGGTGTTCTGCGTGTTCTGGCTTGCGTGGAACTCCTTCGCGCCCACGGACTGGCAGTTCGACCGGATGGAGTTGGGTTTCACCCTTCTGACCCTGATGCTGTCGCTGCAGGCCTCTTACGCCGCTCCCCTCCTGCTGCTGGCCCAGAACCGGCAGGACGACCGGGACCGTGTCTCCCTTCAGCAGGACCGCCAACGCGCCGAACGCAACCTCTCCGACACCGAGTACCTGACCCGGGAGTTGGCTTCCCTCCGCATCGCCCTGCGCGAAGTGGCCACCCGTGACTATGTCCGGACCGAGCTCAGGAGTCTGCTCGAAGACATCATCGATGCCCAGGAGGAACTCCGCGAGAACGAAGGCTCCGCTGATGGCTCGGAGTCGCCGGGCGAGAAGGTCAAGGAGAAGCTCAAGGAGAAGCGCGATAAGTCGCGTGGTCCCCGCACCCAGCAGATTCCGAAGGTCCGCCCGCCCCGTGCCAGCGGCCCGCAGCACTCCACCGCCAAACCAACTCCCGAAGACCCTGAAAGCCGGACCTGACCGTATGAGCACCACATCCGCCGAGGCTCTTCATGCTGCCCTGGCAACCGTTATTGATCCCGAGCTCCGCCGGCCCATCACGGAACTCGGGATGGTGGAATCGGTGTCTGCCGACGATGCAGGCGCCGTGCACGTAGCTGTCCTGCTGACCATTGCCGGGTGCCCGCTGCGCGAGACCATTACGGAGGACGCCACAGCGGCGTTGTCCAATGTCCCCGGCGTGACAGGCGTGGACGTGGAACTGAAGGTCATGACCCCGGCCCAACGCGAAGCCCTCAAAGAGCAACTCCGCGGACCCGGCGGACAGCGCGGCATACCTTTCACCAAGCCTGGTTCGCTGACCAAGGTCTACGCCGTTGCCAGTGGAAAGGGTGGTGTCGGCAAGTCCTCGGTCACCGTCAACCTCGCCTGTGCACTGGCCGCCCAGGGCTTGCGCGTGGGCATTGTGGACGCCGATGTCCATGGCTTCTCAGTGCCGGCCCTGATGGGGATCACCCAAAAGCCCACCCAAGTGGACGACATGATCCTGCCCCCGGTGGCGTACGGCGTGAAAGTCATCTCGATCGGCATGTTCGTTGCAGGCAACCAGCCGGTCGCCTGGCGTGGACCCATGCTCCACCGCGCCCTTGAACAATTCCTGACGGACGTCTATTTCGGCGACCTCGATGCCCTTTTCCTGGACCTGCCTCCGGGCACGGGCGACATCGCCATTTCCGTAGCCCAGTTGTTGCCCAACGCCGAGATCCTGGTAGTGACCACGCCGCAGGCAGCTGCAGCAGACGTCGCTGAACGCGCCGGAACCATCGCCACCCAGACAGGGCAGAAGGTGGCGGGCGTCATCGAGAACATGTCGTTCCTGGAGATGCCCGACGGCGGCCGGATGGAATTGTTCGGAAGTGGTGGAGGTGCCATCCTGGCTGAGCGGTTGAGCGCTGCCGTAGGCAGCGAAGTTCCGCTACTGGGCCAGATTCCGTTGGACATCCGATTGCGTGAGGGTGGCGACGCCGGGAAGCCCGTGGTCCTGGCAGCACCCGACACGGCCGCTGCCAAGGCGATGCTGGAAGTCGCCTCCGCTTTGGCCTCACGGCCCCGCGGATTGTCGGGGCTGTCACTGGGGATCGAACCCCGCTGACCCTTACCGCTCGCGAGGGCGGCAATATCAGTCAGGTCAGGTTGCCTCGGAATCGAAGGGTGCAGCTTCGCCCTCAGCCAGCCGCTCGATGACCCTGGTGGGGGCCTTGGGCTTGGTCTCCGACGCAGCCGCGCCCGCAGCAGCAGTAGCTGCAACAGCAGGCGCACCGGCGCTGACGGGCTTGGTGTCATCATCAAGGAGTGCATCCTTGATGATGCGCCGGGGATCGTACTGGCGGGGATCGTACTTCTTCCAGTCGACTTCATCGATATCGATGCCGACTTCTTCCTTGATCTGCTCACGCGCACCCGAAGCCATCCGCCGGACTTCCTTGACCAGGTTTGCGAGCTTTTGAGTGTATTCGGGCAAACGGCTGGGACCGATGACGAGTACGCCGATAATCAGAAGGAGTATGAACTCCGGGCCGTTGATTCCAAACACGCTACGAAGATTACCTTGTCTGTGGTGTCGCTCATAAACCGGCGGGCCGGAGAAGGGTCTGGAGTCCGCGCAGCAGTCTCGCGTGCCATGCCTCCGACCCTTCGTTGGAAGGCAGAACGGCCATTGACTCCCCGGCCCGGACGATCTCGGGGACGGCGTCATCCGCCGTATCTGCCGGGAGGTCGGACGCATAGCTGATCACGGCCGCGGGCATGGTGTAGACAGCCTTCCACGGGCTACCCTGCGTGACGGAAAGCTGCGCCGAGGTGGATCGTCCGGTGCCGGGCTGACCCGCCGGCAGGTGTTCCTCCACAATGGTGGCGTAGTGCCCATTGCTTTCAAGACGGAGCTCCACAACTGGATGGCCATTGCGCTCGGTTGCCTGGGCGGACACGATGTGGAAGCCCATCGCCGACAGTTCGGGGCATGCCCATCCGTCTTCGCGCAGGCTATCCAACTGTGCATCACTCAAGCTGATGGTGCTGCCGGCGCGGAAAGCGGGTCCCAGTGTGGTTTCTGCCGGGGTTCCCGTCCACGCGCCCGCGAGTGCACCAACCTCGCTGGTTCCCGCAAGCACCTGGGCCTCATTATCGCCTGCTACGACATACGCCGAGACCGCCAGGGCGCCGGCGCTGACCGCCAGGGTGCCCGCGGCGACGCCCGCAATACGTAGGCCACGACGCAGCCCTCCCCTGGATGCCTGGGCTGGGATCAAGTAATCCGGCTCGTTGGCAAGCCGTTCGGTGTGCTGGATGAGCCGGGCAGCGAGATCCTGGCTGGCCTCGGGCACGGAGGCACTCTGAAGACGTTCAAGGTACTGCCGCTCCCGGCGCAGCGCCGTACTGCAGGCAACGCATTCCTGCACGTGTTCCGGGCTTCGCGTATGGCGCAGCGCAGCCAATTTGCGCCGGGACGACCGTCCCGGACGAAGAGGATGTCGGGGCATCGACGTCCTAAAGAATGCTGGCGATGCGCGGCATCTTCAGGCGCGGCTTGCGTGCCTCCGCGGGTCGGGGGTCACGGTGGGCAAGCTTCTCGCGCAGCATGGTCCGGCCGCGGTGAATACGGGACCTGACGGTGCCCAGCTTCACACCCAGCGCCTCTGCAACCTCGTCATAGGAGAGACCTTCAAGATCGCACAGCACGACGGCGGCGCGGAAGTCCGGCGGCAACTCCTCCAACGCGCGCTGGACGTCCAAATCAAGGTTGTTGTGCTCGAAGCTCTGCTCCGGACCTGGTTCGCGGCCGGGCAAGCGGGACTCGGCGTCCTCTGCAAGGGCATCGAAACGGATACGGCTCTTGCGACGGGCCTGGTCCAGGAACAGGTTGGTGGTGATACGGTGCAGCCAACCATCCAGGGTTCCCGGTTTGAAGTTCTCCAGCGACCGGAACACGCGGACAAACACCTCTTGGGTGAGGTCCTCGGCGTCGAACTTGTTGCCGGTCAGGCGATAGGCGAGGCGGTATACCTTGGCGGAGTGGTTCGCAACCACTTCCTCCCAGCTGGGCATGACCCAGTCGCTTACGGCCTCAAGGCTTTCCGATGCTTGGACTGGCGCAGCATGCGATGCCGGCATCGTCCACTCCCCTCAAACTGTGGTTCACCGAGTCTTCGGCGCCGCCCACCTCATGGATGACCGGAGCAATATCATCCCAAGGTTGTCTGGGAATTTCCTGACTGGCGGGCGTTTTTCCCGCAGGGCTGAATACACTCGCGGACACAGCTTCAGGGCGGCTGCCCAACAGCGGGTATACGGGGGCAGACACAGTAGTCTGGTACAAACACCCCTACCCGCGGAAAGCGAAACCCTTCATGAGTGCCGACAAGTCAAGCAGCTGGTCCTATGCAGAAGATCTGCCTGCTGAGGATGACGTCTTGTTGCGCGCCCGGGAGCGGTCCTTCGAGCTGGGAGTCACGCCCATCAGCCCGGGCGTCGGGGCGGTCCTGACGGTCCTGGCTGCCGCTTCCAAGGCCCAGACCGTGGTTGAAGTGGGTTCCGGCGCCGGAGTTTCCGGCGTCTGCCTGCTGCGGGGCCTGAGCCCCCAGGCAGTCCTGACCACCATCGACGTCGATGTCGAACACCTCAAGGCCGCCAGGGAAGCGTTCCTGGAATCCGGCAGCCCAGCCAACCGCACGCGCACCATATCGGGCCGAGCCGCCGACGTTCTGCCACGCCTGACCGATTCCGCCTACGACCTCGTTTTCATCGACGCCGACAAGCCGAACTTTCCCAAGTACGTGGAACAGGCGATCCGCCTGCTCAAGTCCGGCGGAACGCTGGTGATCAACGACGCCCTGGACAAGGACCGTGTAGCCAACCCGGCAGCGCGCGACTCCACCACCGTGGTCCTGCGCCAGATTGGCAAGGCAATCCGCGACGACGAGCGGCTGGCTTCAGCCATGCTGCCCACCGGCGATGGCCTGCTTGTGGCGGTCAAGAAGTAGCGTGTGTCTGGTCCGAGAGGGCCTAGACAAGAGCCTTAAACAAAAGCAGGGCCCGGCTCCCGCCAGGCCCTGCTTCTAAATCTATTCGGTCACACCTACGAGGCATTCCTTGAGGTTTTCCGCTTCGGCGGCATTGAGTTCGACTACAAGTCGTCCTCCGCCTTCGAGTGGCACACGCATGATCAGGCTGCGTCCCTCTTTGGTAACTTCCATAGGGCCGTCGCCAGTACGTGGTTTCATAGCCGCCATTAGGAAAATCCCCTCCATTTGTCCCAAGTCACGCCCAACCCGGCCGGGCTGGATCCGCGTCGCAATTGCAGCCGGCGGCACCGCTTGGGAGGCCGCCTTGGCCGGGCACTTTTAGGTGCTTTGTCCTTGCTCGTAGTCCATTATCCCGTACTTACCCGTCCGTAGCGAATCAGCGGGCTATTTGTCCGGGCTTTGTACATATTGTGTTTCCCGGGCAAAGCTCCACGTCAGGGCGGATAGTCGCCACCGCCGGGTAACGGAGCCCATGCCCAAAGCCATACCACCCACACGATTTGGAGGAGAACGAACAGGACCACCACGGTCCCCCGATAGGCCCTGGACTTGGACAGCAGCGCCGCACCCAAGGCCAGCGGGAAAAGAGGTAGCAACATCCGGAAGGTACTGGTCTGCGGATGCAGGAATACCAGCAGATAACCCATATAGCAGGCGCACCACAGGCGGAGTTCAGCCCCTAGGGCCCGGACGGGCTTGGAGATCATCACCAACACAAAAAGGGCGGTGAAGACAAAGGGCGCCAGCACACCCAGAACTGGCCCGAACAACATCCGGCCAGTATCAAACCACGGCTTAAAGGGGACAAGATCGTGTCCGCGCCATGCCGTTTCTGTACGGGTGTAGGCCGCAGGGTCCCCAGTCACGGCCCAGGCGATGGCTGGCCATGCCAAGGCTCCCAGGCCAGTCGCGAACACCAGGACGGCCAGTGACACCAAGCTGCGCGTCGACGTCGGATCTTTTGTGGTGCCACCTGTTGCAGTCCTGCCTACTGTTTCCAGCGCTGCTGCCGGCGGCCGCAGCCGGCCCCATAACCGCCACAGGAACAGGAGCCCCAGCATGGCGGCAAACGGGACTCCGGTTGGCCTGGACAAACACATCAGGAGCACAACCGGGATGGCGGCAAGGTAGTGGCGCCGGACGACCAGCAGCAAGGAGGCCGCTAGCAGCAGCAGGTTCAAGGACTCGGCATACGGGACTTGCAGGATCGGGGACACCGGAAAGGTGGAAACGAAGACTACGCCCCACATCGCCGTGCGCCTGCCGGCGAACTCCCGGAAGAGCTTGTAAATGACTAGTGCCGCACCCAGGCCGGCCAGCATCGCAATGGCCGTGAGGGCAGGCAATGCACCCATCCCGGTGATCGCGGACACGCCGCGGGCCAGGAAGGGAAACAGCGCATAGAAGGCCCAGGCATTTTCCTTGACCACGCCGTTCGCATCCACGGGCAGTTCCGAGGGATAGCCCTTGTCTGCGGCTTCCTGGTACCAGCGTCCGTCCCAGATGGTAATGAAGTTCCAGTAATCCGGCGCTGGCGGGAACCACGGGTTAGTTCCCTGGTGAATGGCGGCGGCCATGAAGATACAGGCGCTGACCACTCTGGCCGCCACAAAGACCAGGGAAACCTGCAGCCACCACGGCCACGCGCCCATCCGGGCCACCGTGGCCGAGACCGCATGCGAAACCCGGGCCGTAGCGCCTTCGGTCTGGATCGGAGCCGTCCGGCTCACGGTTGTATCCGCTTGGTTTCGCCGTCCTCCAGCCGCGGCTGTGCCAGTGCATTGAGTCTTTCGATCTCACGGTCTTTGGCCAGCAGCTGGTCCCGCAGGTCATCCAGGACCTGGTCTACCTGGTCCATCCGGTACCCTCTCAGCCCCAATGCGAAACGCAGGGAATCGACGTCGGAGGGCTTTGCTTGCGACGGCAGCACCACGGGGGGCAGGTTTGGTACGGGGTCGTCGAGGCCCGCTCCAATCGAGCGCCCCCGGACCATCCCGGCTCCGAGGTACAGCGCAGCGCCGAGAAGGACAATCGCGAGGAACACCAGGAAAAAGCTCACAGGTCCATGGTGCCAGAAAGGAGTGCCTATTCCGGGCGCTGGTTTCCGTTGGGCGTGGGAGGAAGCGGCGCCCCGTGCAAAACGCGGTGCACCGCATCTGCAGGGTCATCAACCAACTGGATCAGGTCAAGGTCCTTTTCGGACACCATGCCCTCCGCAACCAATGTTTCCCTGATCCACTCGATCATCGGACCCCAGAACCGCACGCCCAGGAGGACGATGGGGAACGACGTCACCTTGCGGGTTTGAACCAGCACCATTGCCTCAAAGAGTTCGTCCAGCGTTCCCAGCCCACCAGGAAGGACCACAAAGCCCTGGGCGTACTTGACGAACATCGTCTTGCGGGCGAAGAAGTACCGGAAATTGATGCCCAGATCCACCCACTGGTTGAGGCCCTGTTCGAACGGCAATTCAATGCCGAGACCCACGGAGACTCCATTGCCTTCCACGGCACCTTTGTTTGCCGCTTCCATGGAACCAGGCCCGCCGCCGGTGATCACCGCGACGCCCGCTTCGGCAAGTTTGCGACCAACATCCACGGCCATCTCGTAGTACTCGGTGCCCGGCTTTGTACGTGCGGAACCGAACACGCTGACAGCCGGGCCCAGGTCAGCAAGGGCCCCGAAGCCCTCCACAAATTCGCTCTGAATCCTCAGGACACGCCACGGATCGGTGTGAATGAACTGTCCGGCCCCACTCGTATCCAGCAAATGCTGGTCCGACATGCCCGTATCCGCTTGTTTGCGCCGAAGCTCCAGGGAGCCTTTGTGCTTCGCCGGGGCAATCTCCGAAGGCAGGGGCACATGGGCCGCCTTGACGTGGCCGTTGGCATCGGAGTGGGGTACTGGGTGCTGGCTGATGCTCATTGCCCAAGGCTAGCGCCTATGAGTGCCTGCTCTGTCGCCGCGACCCGCTTCTTGCATTGCAGTCTGGTATATCGCTGTGGGGCAGGTTTCTGTTCAGTCACGATCTTCAGGAAGTTGCCGTGACCGTGGTCATATTTGCTTCTTTGTTCGCTAGATTCGTCGTATGACTACTCAAGCGTCCGGCGATGCCCTCGTCTCCCTGAATGGCGTCAACAAGCACTACGGTCAATTGCACGTCCTCAAGGACATTAACCTTCAGGTCAAGAAGGGTGAAGTGGTGGTGGTCATCGGGCCCTCCGGTTCCGGTAAGTCCACGCTGTGCCGTGCGATCAACCGTTTGGAAACGATCGATGACGGCGATATCGCCATCGACGGGAAGAAGCTTCCCGAAGAAGGCAAGGATCTCGCGCACCTGCGTGCCGACGTCGGAATGGTCTTCCAGTCCTTCAACCTGTTCGCCCACAAGACGATTCTTGAGAACGTCACCCTGGGCCCGATCAAGGTAAAGAAGGTGGCCAAGGGAACCGCTGACAAGGAAGCCATGGCCCTCCTGGAGCGCGTAGGTGTCGGGCACCAGGCTCCCAAGCTTCCCGCCCAGCTCTCCGGTGGCCAGCAGCAGCGTGTGGCTATCGCACGAGCACTGGCCATGAAGCCCAAAGTGATGTTGTTCGACGAGCCCACGTCGGCGTTGGACCCCGAGATGATCAACGAAGTACTGGACGTCATGATCCAGCTGGCCAAGGAGGGCATGACCATGATCGTGGTCACCCACGAGATGGGCTTTGCCCGCAAGGCTGCTGACCGTGTGGTGTTCATGGCTGACGGCCAGATCGTGGAAGACGCAACTCCCGAGGAATTCTTCACCAACCCGAAGAGCACCCGTGCCAAGGACTTCCTGTCCAAGCTTTTGACCCACTAGCTCCTTATCGCCCGCACCCCAGGCCGTAAAGACCTCACCCAGGCCGAACGACGGCCAACCTAAGAAAGGAATGTCATGAAGGCTTTCATTACCCGGAGGAAGTCGCTGCTGGTGGCTGCTTCTGCCGTGCTCGCCCTCTCGCTGAGCGCATGTGGCGGCAGCGGCACCACCTCTACCCCTGTGGCCTCGGCGAGCTTCGAAGCCGGCACCACGATGGAGAAGCTGAACAAAGCCCAGAAGATCACCATCGGCACCAAGTTTGACCAGCCCCTGTTCGGCCAGAAGGGCCTTGACGGCAAGCCTGTCGGTTTCGACGTCGAAATGGGCAAGGCAATCGCCGCCAAGCTGGGCATTCCTGCCGACAAGATCGAATGGGTAGAGACCGTCTCCCAGAACCGTGAATCGTTCATTGAGCAGGGTCGTGTTGATCTGGTCATCGCCACCTACACCATCAACGACGCCCGCAAGGAGAAGGTTGCCTTCGCCGGACCTTACTACGAAGCCGGCCAGGCCCTGCTGGTGAACAAGGACGACAACTCCATCACCAAGCCTGAAGACGTCTCCGGCAAGAAGGTCTGCTCCGTGACGGGCTCCACCCCGGCAAAGACCATCGCAGAGAAGTACGGCGCAGAGGTTGTTCCGGCCGCCACCTACACCGCTTGCCTGGAGCCGCTGCGCAACAAGCAGGTAGTTGCAGTGACCACGGATAACGTGATCCTCGCCGGCTACGTGGACAAGGAACCGGACGCCTTCAAGCTCGCCTCGGACGAGACCTTCACCAAGGAGCCTTACGGCATCGGCCTGAAGAAGGACGACACCGTCTTCCGCAACTGGATCAACGATCAGCTCGAAGCATTCCAGAAGGACGGCGAATACAAGAAGGCTTGGGAAGCCACCGCAGGCAAGGTCATCAAGACCACTCCTGAACTTCCTGCGATCAACCGCTACTAGTCGGGATCCGTTAGCTGCCGCCGCCCCTTCCGGACGGCGGCAGTTGACCACTCCAGGACCCTGTTCCCTGATTAGCTGCAGTCAAAGGAAGCCATGGACGCCGTCATAGCAAGCCTCCCCGAATACTGGGACGGATTTCTCCGAACCCTTTATCTCTCCGTAATTTCAGGAATCATTGCCCTCCTTGTCGGCACACTCCTGGCGGCCATGAGGGTTTCCCCCGTGGCTGCACTCCGCGGTTTCAGCATGTTCTATGTTGAAGTCGCCCGTAACACCCCGTTGACCATCATTTTCTTCTTCGCAGCCATCGTTCTCCCCCGGCTGGGCGTCAAATTCGAGCAATTCGAAGTCGCCGCGATCATCGCGCTGAGCAGCTACACGGCAGCCTTCATCGCCGAAGCAGTCCGTTCCGGTGTCAACAGCGTGCCGGTGGGCCAAGCAGAAGCTGCCCGCAGTATCGGCATGACATTCACCCAGGTCCTGGGCTTCATTGTGCTTCCCCAGGCCGTCCGAACCGTCATACCTCCTTTGATCAATATCCTGATCGCCTTGGTCAAGAACTCTTCGGTAGCCGGCGCGTTCTTCGTCCTCGAGCTGTTCGGCTACGGCCGCCAGCTCTCCAACGACTACGGAGACCAAGTCCTCTGGATCCTGCTCGGGGT
This sequence comes from Paenarthrobacter sp. A20, assembly GCF_024168825.1. Lineage (NCBI taxonomy): Bacteria > Bacillati > Actinomycetota > Actinomycetes > Micrococcales > Micrococcaceae > Paenarthrobacter > Paenarthrobacter sp. A20. The sequence continues at coordinate 4,380,287 of NZ_JALJWH010000001.1, forward strand.
GGCCTTCTTCTACCTCCTGATCACGGTGCCCCTGGGTCTTCTGGCGCACTTTGTTGAACGAAAGGTGGCGATTGCCCGATGACTTCGGTCCTGTACGACGTCCCCGGGCCCAAAGCCCGCCTTTACTCGCTCCTGGGATCCGCAGCCGGAATCCTGATCATCCTCGGTGTCCTTGCCATTGCCGTCACAACTCTGGCTCAGCAGGGCATCTTCGACGCAGACCGCTGGGAGATCTTCTACGGCCCCATGGCCCCGGATGTCTGGAGCCTGATCGGCCAAGGCATTCTCTCCACGCTGGCCGCAGCTGCAGTCGCAGCAATCATTGCCTTCCCGTTGGGCATAGCCCTCTGCCTGCTGAGAATCTCCCTGATCGCCTGGATCCGCATTCCAACTCAGGTGGTCCTCGAGTTCCTCCGCGGCATGCCCGTGGTCCTCATGATGTTGTTCGTCCTGCTGGTTTTCGCAACCGGTCAGTTCCAAGCTGTAGTGGTGGGCCTAACGCTCTACAACGCCGCCATCTTCGCCGAAATCCTCCGTGCAGGCATCCAGTCCCTGCCGAAGGGACAACGTGAAGCCGGCCTGGCCATTGGCCTGCGGAGCTTCCAGTCGCGGATGTCCATCGAATTCCCGCAGGCCGTCCGCCGGATGCTGCCGTCGTTGATCGCCCAGCTGGTGGTCCTGCTCAAGGACACTTCCCTCGGGTACATCGTTGGCTACGAGGAACTTCTGCGGAAAATCCAGATCATGGCCGACTTCCTGGGCCCGGACTTCCTGTTCCCGGCCTTCTTCGTCGGTGCTGCGATCTACATCCTGATCAACCTGACCGTTTCACGGATCGCCATCCTGATCGAACGCCGTGGCTCCAAGAAGGCCGCTGGCGGCGTGGCTCCCCCCAGCCTCCGGACAGGGCTCGTGGTGGGCGGTAACGACCCCATCGCCAAGGACTCCGTCGAAGGCCCGAACAAGGCGTAGTCCTGCACCAAGCCAGAAGGTCCGCAGCCACCAGGCTGCGGACCTTCTTCTCTGTCTGCGTACGTCTTAGCCAGCCAGCCAGGTCTGCAGTGCCCGGAGGCACTCACGGATGGCATCGGCGTCGACGTGTTCGTTGTCCTTGTGCGCCAGCAGCGGGTCGCCTGGACCGAAGTTCACCGCCGGAATGCCAAGTTCACTGAAACGCGCGACGTCGGTCCAACCGTATTTGGGCTTGGGCTCAGCGCCCACTGCGGCGACGAAGGACGCGGCGGCGGGGTGGTTGAGGCCCGGGCGCGCGCCCGCGGCAGCGTCTGTGCGGACGACGTCGAAGCCTTCCAGCAGCTCGCGGACGTGCGCTTCGGCTTGGTCCGGTGTCTTGTCCGGAGCGAAGCGGTAGTTGATCTCCACCACACAGCGGTCCGGGATGACGTTCCCGGCCGTGCCCCCCTTGATTTTCACGGCGTTGAGGCTTTCGCGGTAGTCGAGGCCGTCAACGTTGATGGTCCGGGGTTCGTAGGCGGCCAGCCGGGCAAGGATCGGTGCGGCGGCGTGGATCGCGTTGACGCCCATCCATGCTCGCGCAGAGTGGGCTGTTTCCCCGATGGTGGTGGCTTCGAAACGGCTGGTTCCGTTGCACCCGCCTTCCACCGTGCCGTGCGTAGGTTCCAGAAGGATGGCAAAATCGCCGTCCAGCAAGTCGCCGTGATTGCGCACCAACCTGCCAAGGCCGCTCTTCACCGCCTCCACTTCCTCATGGTCGTAGAAGACAAAGGTGACGTCCTTGTCCGGCTCCCGACCGTCGTCGAACAGCGTTGCCGCGAGGGCGAGCTGCACCGCGACGCCGCCTTTCATGTCGGTGGTCCCGCGGCCGTAGAGCACACCTTCGCCGGGAACGCCGGACTCCCAGGTGGCCGGTACTGTGCCCAACGATCCGTCAACCGTGGGCAGGGGAACAGTGTCCAAGTGCCCTGCGAGGATGACGCGTTCAGCGCGGCCGAGTTCGGTTCGGGCGATGATGGCGTCACCATCCCGGACCACCGTGTAGGCGGGGATGGCACGCAATGCGGTCTCAACGGCGTCTGCCAGTTCGGTCTCGTTGCCGGAGACACTATTGAAGTCAATGATCGCGGCCGTCAGCAAGGCAACGTCCTGGCGCAGGTCAAGGAGGGCGGGAGCAGGGTTCAGGGTCACCCGTCCAGCCTAATCCCCGGAAACAACCACAAATGCGACTTCTACGGCATGAGACGGGTTTTAACCGACCTCTGCCTGCTGGATAGACTTGGCCCATGACTGAAACTGCTTCCTCTGCTGTGCCCGCAACCGCGCCCGCCAACCCCCGATCGGCTTATGGCTTCGGCCTCGCCACCATCGCCACCTCGGCTTCCGGGGAAGCAACCGTGCTGGACGTCTGGTACCCCGCACCCGCACTTGGTGTGGCGGCAGATACCCTGCGCGATGTTGAGAACGCCGATCCCGCGCTCACTGCACTGGCCAACGACGGCAAGGATGCCGATCGTGGCACGGAGCAGAAAGTGGTCTTCGCGCAGATTGACCTCGACGCCGCACCGGCTGACACTGCCGATGCCTACCTGCGCCTGCACCTGCTGTCCCACCGCCTGGTCACGCCGAACAGCATCAACTTGGATGGCGTCTTCGGCAAGCTTCCCAACGTCGTGTGGACCAACTTTGGCCCGGCCGCCGTTGATGGTTTCGAACTGACCCGCGCCCGCTTGCGTAAGCGCGGCAACGTGGTGGTCTATGGAGTGGACAAGTTCCCGCGCATGGTCGACTACGTTGTCCCCACCGGCGTGCGGATTGCCGACGCCGACCGCGTCCGTTTGGGTGCGCACCTCGCCGAGGGCACCACCGTCATGCACGAAGGCTTCGTGAACTTCAACGCAGGCACCCTGGGCACCTCCATGGTGGAGGGCCGCATCTCGGCCGGCGTCGTTGCCGGCGATGGCACCGACGTTGGCGGTGGAGCCTCCATCATGGGCACGCTCTCCGGCGGCGGCAAGGAAAAGATCGCACTGGGCGAACGTGTACTGCTGGGCGCGAACTCCGGTGTGGGCATCAGCATCGGCGACGACTCAGTAGTGGAGGCCGGCCTCTACGTCACCGCCGGTACCCGCGTGCGCGTCCCCGGACCCAAGGACGAAAATGGCGAGGACACCAGCAAGATCATCAAGGCCGTGGAACTCTCCGGCGTGCCCAACCTGCTCTTCCGCCGTAACTCCACCACAGGCGGCGTGGAAGTCCTTCCCCGCAAGGGCCAGACGGTAGAGCTCAACGAGGCTCTTCACGCCAACTAGCAGGAGGACCTCCGTGCGCCGGTTCCGCCGCGCCATCGTTGCGGTGCTGGCCTTGGCCCTCGTAGCAGGTGCCATCTACGCGATCGTTGCTGTGCTGCAGCGCTCCGAGACCTTGGTCACGGAGCGCTGCGTCGCCGTCGTGGGTTCAGACAGTCATGAGCTGGCCACGGATCAAACAGCGAACGCTTCGCTGATCTCCGCGATCTCCGTCCAACGCGGGCTGCCGCCCCGGGCGGCGAGCATAGCCCTTGCGACCGCCATGCAGGAATCGCGGCTCCGGAACATTAATTATGGCGATGAGGCGGGCCCCGATTCCCGTGGCCTGTTCCAGCAGAGGCCATCACAAGGCTGGGGCACCGAGGCCCAAGTCATGGACCCTGTCTACGCAACGAATGCTTTCTATGACGGCCTGGTCAAAGTTCCCGGTTTCGAGACCATGGAAATCACCCAGGCAGCCCAAGCTGTCCAACGGTCGGCCTTCCCCCGCGCCTACGCCCAGCACGAGGGCATGGGCCGCGCTTTCGCGTCGGCCCTTACAGGGCACTCTGAATCATCGCTGGACTGCGAATTGCGCATGCCCGACGCAGCTGGTGACCCGGCCGCCGTCGTGGATGACATCACGACGGCGTTCGGCACCCAAGCGGCCACGGTACAGGGCCGTACGGTCCAGCTGGACGTCACGGGCACGCAGGCGTGGGCAGTGGCCCACTGGGCCGTGGCGAATGCCAAATCCTTGTCCATCACGCAGGTGGACGTAGGCGGACAGACGTGGAACCGCGAGAAGCGGAATGGGTGGCAGGCCGCGGCCGCGCCTTCTGAAACGGTCACCGTTACGGTGTCGGCGCCCACCACCTAAGCACTGCTTCCCCAACGTCCTTCAGGCGAGGATCTCCACCACCGGCTGGACGTAGCTACGGAACACATCGGGCTCTGACAGCAACCTGTGGCTCATGATCATGGTGCTGGGCTCCAAGTACCACGCACGGGGTTCATTGAGGGGAAGTTCAATGATCGTGAGGTCGAAGTCGCGGGAGCTGCGGCCGACTTCCAGGAGCCGGTCCTCCACCATTTCGTTCAACACCTGCGTCACGCCGTTGGCTTCCCTGGCGGCCTCAAGATCGGCGTACTCGTCAATCCTGTCTGTGGCCCAGCCCAAGGCCGAGCCAAAGTGGGCCTGCAAGACCCGTTGAAGTGCAGGGGAATTGCCGAACGCCTTGAAGCTTGGCGGTGAAAGCTCATGAGCCGGTTGGGGATACGATCTCACCAATTTCTCCCACCAGGCCTCCCATTCAGTCTTGAGGGCCTGGACGCCGCCTACGTCAGAAGTGAGGTGGGTGTGGTCCGCATGCCGGACTTTGGGGGCTGCGTGGGACAGGCTCGGTTTTCCGGCACCGTCCAGTCCAGCTACATCGCGCAAGTACAGGGCGATGAGCATCGGCCCGGACGTGTCCATGGTGATGCGCCATCCCGGGCCGCCTGACTCATGCATCCGAATTCCTCCCTTGGCAGGTTCCCGACAAGTCCCAGTCTATTCCCGTTGAGTCTGGACGGTAGTGGCGGGGCGGCACTGGTTGACGGAAGCACCCGTCCTAGTGCGCCGGCACTGCACCCAGGGATCGCAGGTGCGCGGTGAGGACGTCGCTGCACATTTCCGCCGTCATCCATTCCGGCTGCAGCAACGCATGCATGCACAGCCCATCCATCGTGGCCAACAGCCGCTCGGCTTCGGTGACGAGGGTTTCCTGGACGTCCGCACCCCCAGGGCTCAGGAGCATGATCAAACGCCCGACGACGGCCGCTACGGTGCGGTGGCTGCGCTCGGCTTCGGCCGCCAGGACGGGCTTGATCCGGGCAGCGTGCCTGAACGCCATCCACACGCAGGCATCCACTGCGAGTTCCTCGTCCAACGGCAGGAATTGTCCCAGCAGGTTAAGGACAGCGGCATGCTGTTCCGGGCTGCCACCCGCCTGTTGCTCGACTACTGTCAGCGCTGATTCAAGCCGTCCGGCAATGCGGTCGATCACTGCGCCAAACGAGAAGACCAGGAGGTCGTCGCTGCTGGCAAAGTAGTGCCGGACGGAACCCACGGCCAGTCCTGCCTCGTCCGCTACTTCCCTGAGGGATGCCCGCTCCAGGCCATCGCTGGCAATGATCCGGAATACAGCGTGGACAACATCAAGGCGCCGGGCTTCGGCATCAACTATTTTGGGCACTAATAGTTTTTAGCACGAACGTGCTTCAACACCGCTCAACACAGAGCGGTGTGGCTCCGATTTCCGCTAGCGTAGGAACCATGAAAATTCTTGTCACGGGTGGCACCGGCTACATCGGTTCCCACACCGTTTTGTCCCTTCAGGAAGCCGGCCACGACGTCGTCGTGCTTGATAACCTCGTGAACTCCAGCGAGGAATCCCTCCGCCGGGTTTCGGAGCTCACCGGCAAGACCGCCGCGTTCCACAAGGTGGACCTGGTGGACGAGCCCGCAGTTGAGGCCGTGTTCGACCAGCACCAGATCGACGCCGTCATCCACTTCGCCGGGCTGAAGGCCGTGGGAGAGTCCGTTCAGGAACCCCTGGCTTACTACTACAACAACATCGTGGGCACCTTGAACCTGCTCCGGGCCATGGACAAGCACAATGTGCGCTCCATCGTTTTCAGTTCTTCTGCAACGGTGTATGGCGAGCACAACCCGATCCCCTATATCGAGAAGATGGAAATCGGCGCGAACAACCCGTACGGCCGCACCAAGGAACAGATCGAGGACATCCTCTCGGACCTGGGCAACGCGGACGACCGCTGGCATATCGCACTGCTGCGCTACTTCAACCCGGTGGGCGCCCACCCGTCCGGCCGCATCGGCGAGGACCCCCAAGGCATCCCGAACAACCTCGTTCCATTCATTGCGCAGGTAGCCGTCGGACGCCGCGAAAAGCTGATGGTCTTCGGTGGGGACTACGACACCCCCGATGGCACCGCGCAGCGGGACTACATCCACGTGGTGGACCTGGCGGATGGACACGTAGCAGCCCTGAACTACATCGCAGAGCGCGCCGGCGTGCGCCGCTGGAACCTCGGCTCCGGCCGCGGCTCCTCTGTCCTGGAGGTCCTGCGCTCCTTCGAGAAGGCCGTCGGTCAGCCGATTCCTTATGAGATCACCGGCCGCCGGGCGGGCGATCTTCCCGCCTTCTGGGCCGACGCTTCCTCAGCCCTGGCCGACCTCGGTTGGTCCACCACCAAGACCGTGGACCAGATGTGCGAGGACCACTGGCGCTGGCAGAAGAACAACCCCTTCGGATACAACGCTGCTGCTGCGACTTCCGCAACAAACAACGCCTAGGCGACCAACGCCTCAGTAATTAACGACGGCGGCCGCCCACCTCGCGCGAGGTGGGCGGCCGCCGTCGTTATAAGGCCTGGTACTAGTTGGCCGGGTAGTTGCGCTCCGGCTCCCCTGTGTAGAGCTGCCGCGGGCGGCCGATCTTGGTCTGGGGGTCGTTGATCATTTCGCGCCACTGGGCAATCCAGCCCGGGAGGCGCCCGATGGCGAACAGCACGGTGAACATCTTCTCGGGGAAGCCCATGGCCTTGTAGATGAGGCCGGTGTAGAAGTCGACGTTCGGGTAGAGCTTGCGCTGGATGAAGTAGTCGTCAGCCAGGGCCTTCTCTTCGAGGCGCATGGCGATGTCCAGCAGTTCGTCGTTGCCGCCGAGCTTGCCGAGAACTTCGTGGGCCGTTGCCTTGATGATCTTGGCGCGGGGATCGTAGTTCTTGTACACGCGGTGTCCGAAGCCCATAAGGCGGACGCCGTCTTCCTTGTTCTTGACCTTCTCCATGTAATCCTCGGGCTTGATGCCGTCGGCCTGGATCTGGCGGAGCATTTTCAGCACGGCCTCGTTGGCTCCACCGTGGGCGGGTCCGAAGAGTGCGTTGATGCCGGCGGACACCGACGCGAAGAGGTTCGCGTTGGACGAACCCACCAAACGCACGGTGGACGTGGAACAGTTCTGCTCGTGGTCAGCGTGCAGGATGAGCAGCAGGTCCAACGCCTTGACGACCACCGGATCCATTTCGTACTGCTCAGCCGGGAGGCCGAAGCTCAGACGCAGGAAGTTCTCCACCAGGTTCATGGAGTTGTCCGGGTAGAGCATCGGCTGGCCGATGGACTTCTTGTGGGCGTAAGCGGCAATGACGGGCAGCTTGGCCATGAGGCGGATGGTGGAAACTTCCACGTGCTCCGCGTTGAACGGATCCAGCGAGTCCTGGTAGAACGTGGACAACGCCGAAACAGCCGAGGACAGTACCGGCATGGGGTGTGCGTCGCGCGGGAACCCGCCGAAGAAGCCCTTGAGCTCTTCATGCAGGAGCGTGTGGCGGCGGATGCGCTGATCGAACTCTTCCAACTCCGTGGGGGTGGGAAGGTTGCCGTAGATCAGCAGGTAGGAAACTTCGAGGAAGCTCGAGTGCTGCGCGAGCTGCTCGATCGGGTAGCCGCGGTAGCGCAGGATGCCTGCGTCGCCGTCGATGTAGGTAATGGCCGAGGTGGTGGCCGCTGTGTTCATGAAGCCGGGGTCATAGGCAACGGCGCCCGTCTGCTTCAGCAGCTTGGAAACGTCGTAGCCTTCGTTTCCTTCTACAACCTGGATGCGCGGCAGTTCGAGTTCGCCGCCGGCATGGCGCAGTGTTGCGCTGGTGGTCTCAGTCATGGAGTCCCCTTCATGAGGCCTTTGGGCCTCTATCGAACGCTTGTCCAACCAACTTCTGGTGCCGCCGCCTTCGGCCCTACTGTTGCAGGGCTCCAACGGCCGAAGTGCTTTCTTAGTGAAGGCCACCATTGATAGTCAGTTAAAAAGCTACCGCCAGTAACCCTACGGAACTAATCCGTGCCGTCCGGTTACTGGCGGAATGACGCTGTTAGTGGTGCAAGTCACAGCATTGTTATGCGCTGGACCCAAGTCGGTCCACAGCAGCGTCGATTCGTTCGTCGCTTCCCGTGAGGGCGACACGGATGAAGCCATTGCCGGCGTCGCCATAGAAAACTCCGGGACCGACCACGATGCCAAGCTCAGCGAAACGAGCCACCGTGTCCCAGGTTGCCTCACCGGCAGTCGACCACAGGTAAAGGCCGGCCTTGGATTCGTGGATCTGCAATCCGAACTTCTCCAGCGCGGGCACGATTCTCTCGCGGCGCCCACGGTACAGATCCTTTTGGGCCAGAACATGGCTCGCATCACCCAAAGCAACGCGCATCGCTTCCTGCACGGGGAAGGGAACAATCATGCCGGCATGCTTGCGGCTGTTGACCAGATTGGCCATGATCGCCGAGTCGCCGGCCACGAAGGCGGCACGGTAGCCGGCCAGGTTGGACTGCTTGCTCAACGAGTACACGCACAACAGGCCGTGGGTGGACCCACCTGTGACGCGGGGATCCAGGATGCTGGGCACAGCTTCTCCCCCGCGCTGGGCGTCCCATTCGCCCCAGCCGAGCTCGGCGTAGCATTCGTCCGAGGCCACCACGGCACCAAGTTCGCGGGCCTGGCTCACGATCCTGCGGAGCGATTCCACGTCCCGGACACTGCCGGTGGGATTGCCCGGCGAGTTGATCCACACCAAGCGGACCTTCGCGCGGGTGGCAGCATCCAGTTCATCCAGGTCGTCGGCAGCCACGGCCGTGGCGCCTGCCAGTGAAGCGCCAATGTCGTACGTCGGGTAAGCAACCGTAGGACGCACAACAACATCCCCGGCGCTGAGGCCGAGCAAGAACGGCAGCCAGGCCACCAGCTCCTTGGAACCCACCGTCGGCATGACGTCCTTGGGGTCCAAGCCCGGGACGCCGCGGCGGCTGGCGAACCAATCCACCACGGCCTGCCGCAGTGCTTCTGTGCCATGAACTGTGGGATAGCCATGGGCGTCCGCAGCGGCGGCAAGGGCATCACGGATCAGCCCCGGGGTGGGGTCCACAGGCGTTCCAATGGAAAGATTCACTGCACCGCCCGGGTGCTTGGCGGCCGTGGCGACATACGGCGCCATGGCCTCCCACGGGTAGTCAGGCAGGTTCAGGCCAAAAGCCGGGGCCGCGGAAATCAAAGAAGCTACCGCCCTTAGTGGTCTTGGTTCTGCGGGGGCAGTGCCGAGATGAACGGGTGGTCCTTGCCTGTGTTGCCAATTTTGGCAGCTCCGCCCGGAGAGCCAAGGTCGTCAAAGAACTCGACGTTGGCCTTGTAGTAGTCAGCCCACTCTTCCGGGGTGTCATCCTCGTAGTAAATGGCCTCAACCGGGCACACGGGTTCACAGGCACCACAGTCGACACATTCATCGGGGTGGATGTAGAGGGAACGCTCACCTTCGTAAATGCAGTCGACAGGGCACTCTTCAATACATGCCTTGTCCTTGACATCCACACACGGCTGCGCGATTACGTACGTCACGTCCCAGACCTCTCCACGGTTTGTCCCGGCGATGGCCGGGTAATACTGCCGGCATCATGCCGGACACTCAACTTCCGAGCCTATTATCCAACAGTCCGCTAACGCCAACCTAGCCCGCGTCTTAGTATGAAACGGTGACTCCCCCGCATTTGCCGCCCAGACAGTTCCTCCTCACTGCAGAGCCAGGTATCCGGGTGGTGGTCCGTTACAGGGTCGACGACGGCCTGACGGACGCATTGGGCTACCTGCTGGACACCAGCGAGAACAGTTGCACGGTACGGACCCGCACGTCCGACGTCGAAATTCCCCTTGCGATGGTCATCGCGGCAAAAGAGGTTCCACCGCCACCGCCGCGGCGGCAGGCTGTCCGGCGCGAAGGCGGCTCGCCACCACCAGCATGACCAGTGTCACTGCTGCGATGCCGAAGACCCATACATTGCCCACGGCGTCGCCGAGGACCAACTGTTTGGCCGGTCCCGCGGATGACAGGACGCCGACGGCGGCGTAGCTCACCACGCCGGATACCGCCGTCGGCAGTATCGAGCGCGACCAGGCGGCCAACCACAACTGCACGGAGGCCAACAGCACCAGTGCCGCCACAACGCCCCACGGAACCTCGACGCCGGCCACCGACGCTGCTTGGCGGTGCAGGGCCGTACCTGCCGTGGCAACGAAAAGAGCCGCCAGTACGGCCGCGGCAATGCCACGAACCGTACCGGCGGCTCCTCTCTTCATTCAGCTGTTCCTGACTGTGTCAGTCAGTGCAGGCTAGGACTTGGCGCGGGCGCGGTTGGCCTTGGCGCGCTCGTTGGAGTCCAGGATGACCTTACGGATACGGATGGCATCCGGGGTTACCTCGACGCACTCGTCTTCGCGGGCGAATTCGAGGGACTCTTCGAGGGTGAGATCACGCGGCGGCGTCAGGTTTTCGAAGGTGTCGGAGGAAGCGGCACGCATGTTGGTGAGCTTCTTTTCCTTGGTGATGTTGACGTCCATGTCATCAGCGCGGGAGTTCTCGCCGACAATCATGCCTTCGTAAACCTCGGAGGTGGGCTTCACGAAGAAGGAACCGCGCTCCTGGAGGTTGATCATGGCGAACGGCGTCACAACGCCGGCACGGTCGGCAATCATCGAACCGTTGGTACGGTATTCGATCGGTCCGGCCCACGGCTCGTAGCCCTCGGAGATGGAAGCAGCGATACCGGCGCCACGGGTGTCCGTCAGGAACCGGGTACGGAAACCAATCAGGCCACGCGCAGGGACGATGAACTCCATGCGGCACCAGCCGGTGCCGTGGTTGGCCATGTTGGTCATGCGGCCCTTGCGGGCAGCCATGAGCTGCGTGACGGCGCCCAGGTATTCCTCAGGCACGTCGATGGTCATGTGTTCCATCGGCTCGTGCAGCTTGCCGTCGATGGTCTTGGTGACAACCTGCGGCTTGCCGACGGTCAGCTCGAAGCCTTCGCGACGCATCTGCTCAACCAGGATGGCCAGCGCGAGCTCGCCACGGCCCTGGACTTCCCAGGCGTCGGGACGCTCGGTGGGGAGGACCTTGATGGAGACGTTACCGATCAGTTCCTTGTCCAGGCGATCCTTCACCTGGCGGGCCGTGACCTTGGCGCCCTTGACCTTGCCGGCCAGCGGCGAGGTGTTGATACCGATCGTCATGGAGATCGCGGGATCGTCCACGGTGATCAGCGGCAGCGGCTGCGGGTTCTCGGCGTCGGTCAGGGTTTCACCAATGGTGATTTCCTCGATGCCGGCCACAGCGACGATTTCGCCCGGGCCTGCGGATTCGGCAGGAACACGGGTGAGAGCCTTGGTGGCGAGCAGTTCGGTGATCTTGACGTTCTTGAGCTCACCGTTTGCACGAGCCCAAGCAACGGTCTGGCCCTTGCGGAGGGTTCCGTTGTAGATGCGGAGCAGGGCGAGGCGGCCAAGGAACGGCGAAGCGTCCAGGTTGGTCACGTGTGCCTGCAGCACGCCGTCCGGGTTGTAGGTCGGAGCCGGGATGTGCTCAATGATGGTCTTGAAGAGAGGCTCGAGGTCCTCGTTCTCCGGAGCCGAGCCGTTGGCCGGCTGGTCCAGGGACGCACGGCCAACCTTGGCGGCAGCGTAGACGACGGGAACTTCGAGGACCTTATCCAGGTCCAGGTCCGGAACTTCGTCGGCGAGGTCCGAAGCGAGGCCAAGGAGCAAGTCCATGGACTCGTGGACAACTTCGTCGATGCGGGCGTCGGGACGGTCGGTCTTGTTGACCAGGAGGATGACCGGAAGGTGCGCAGCAAGGGCCTTACGGAGCACGAAGCGGGTCTGGGGCAGCGGGCCCTCGGAGGAGTCGACCAGCAGGACGACGCCGTCAACCATGGACAGACCGCGCTCAACCTCGCCACCGAAGTCGGCGTGGCCGGGGGTGTCGATGACGTTGATGGTAATGGTCTCGCCGTTGGACGACGGGCCGTTGTAGGCAACCGTGGTGTTCTTCGCGAGGATCGTGATGCCCTTTTCGCGTTCCAGGTCACCGGAGTCCATGACACGGTCCTCAACCTCACCATGGGAAGCGAAGGAGTTGGTCTGCTTGAGCATGGCGTCGACCAGGGTGGTCTTACCGTGGTCAACGTGTGCGACGATCGCGACGTTGCGCAGATCGCTCCGCGACGCAGTGTTGGTGATGGTTTCAGACATGCGTTAATGACTCGTTTCAGTGGTGAAGTCAGCTGTTTGTATCCGCGCGCATACCTGATCGACTTGATCGGAACACACAGCGAAAAGACCCCGGGACACAGGGCACCTGCATCCAGTCTAAACGCAGTTGCATTTCCCAGCCTAAAAAGCAAGCCATTAGTCAGTCGAATGTGGCGCTGCTCACATGAGGTCACGCTTTAACAACCGCTACTCCAGATGCTGGATTTTCTTGCCGCCGTGCCCCATGATTGCTGCAGAACCAGTGCCACACGGAGACCAATCGATGCGACAATCTTCGGCCGCGTTCCGCCTGCTCGCACCATTGATCGCCATCGGCGTTCTGTCGGTAGGCTGCGGACCAAGCCCAACCACCCCAGTTTCAGCCCCCTCGCGTTCCGTCACGCCCGGCCCTGCCCAGACGGCCGCCGCCGCTTCGCCCTTAAGGACGGCCCCGTCACCGAGTGCCCTGGACTTGCCCGTCGGCTCGCTCTACAAAAACCCGGCCAACAACCGCAACGAGCTGGTGCTGGCTGATGTTCGCCACACTGCCGTGCTGATCGGCGATTCGCAGTCGATGCCGAAGGAATCGTGGCCACAGCAGGGCATCGCGGCCCTCGGATACAAGTTGCACGTGGTGGGCATGGGCGGCACCGGTTTCGTGGCCGCCAACGGTAAAACAGGCAACTACATCGATGCATTGCAGCGCGGCGACTGGATACTGCCGTACGGCGACCCCCCTCTGATTGTGGTGCAGGGGGGCGGCAACGACGCCTCGCAGAAGGCCACCGACGCACAGATCGCCAGTAACGCCGAGCGATTGTTGGCCGCACTGAAGAAGCGCTACCCCGGCGCCGCCTTGGCGGTGATCGGAACCTTGGCACGCGGCGCAAGCAACGGAGGGGGCCGTCGCACTGAAGTGGACGCCTTATTAGGGCGGATTGCTGCCAAGCACGGAATCCCGTTCGTCAGTACTGGTGATTGGCTCACCCGTTACGACGCAATTGAGGATCTCCAGGACGGCGTGCACATGAAGCCCTCCGGGCACGCCAAGCTTGGCGCGGTCTTGGCCCGTGAGCTCACTGCATTGGGTCTCAAGCCCCGCCCCGACAACGAGGCCCCGGCGAAGACTCCCGCTCCGTAGCGGGCCCCTCAACGGGCAGATAAGACAGCAAGAGCCGGTGGTTTCCTTTCGGGAACCACCGGCTCTTCTGCTATCCAGCGATCAAACGTTCGACGCCGGTCAGGCCACTGCGGGCGGCAGCAGAAGTGAACCACCAGGAATAGCGTCCAGGAGAGCCTGGGTGTAAGCCTCACGTGGGTTGTCGAAGACATCGTCCGTGCTGCCCGTCTCCACCAGCTTGCCTTTTTCCATGACGCAAACGTGGTCCGCGATCTGGCGGACCACCGCGAGGTCGTGCGTAATGAACAAGTACGTCAAGCCCAGGTTGTCCTGGAGGTCAGCCAGCAGGTTCAGCACCTGCGCCTGCACCAGGACGTCCAGCGCCGAGACGGCCTCATCGCAAATGATGACTTCGGGGTCCAGAGCCAGAGCGCGCGCAATGGCAATACGCTGACGTTGGCCACCCGAGAGTTCGTTGGGGTAACGCTGCATCATGGACTGGGGCAAAGCCACCTGGTCCAACAACTCACGGACCTTCTTCTCGCGGCTGGCCGCATTCCCGATCTTGTGCACACGCAGCGGCTCTTCGATGGTCCTGAAGATGTTGTACATCGGGTCCAAGGAACCGTACGGATCCTGGAAGATGGGCTGCACGCGGCGACGGAACTTGAACAGCTCCTTGCCCTTCAACCCCGCGGTATCCACGCCGTCGAAGACGATCTGGCCCTCAGTGGGCTTCTCAAGCTGGAGAACCATCTTGGCAACAGTGGATTTGCCCGAGCCGGACTCGCCCACGATCGCCGTCGTGGTCCCGCGCTTGACGCTGAAGCTGACATCGTCAACAGCAGCGAAATCGGACGTCTGCCCCAGTCCCTGGCGCAGTTTGTAGATCTTGCGCAGGTTCTTGATCTGGAGGACCTCGTCCTGGGCACGGTCCTTCGCAGCCGCCACAGGTGCCAGGAGATCTTCTGCTTCGACACCCTGCTCCTTGGCCACCTGGATACGGCGCGAAGCCAAGGAAGGTGCCGACTCAACCAGGCGACGGGTGTACGGGTGCTGGGGGTTGCGCAGCAGATCCAAGGAAGGACCTGCCTCAACAACATTGCCCTGGTACATGACGATGACTTTGTCGGCCCTCTCGGCAGCCAGGCCGAGGTCGTGGGTAATGAGCAGCACGGACGTACCGAGCTCAGTGGTCATCTTGTCCAAGTGGTCCAGGATCCTGCGCTGCACCGTGACATCCAGTGCCGACGTCGGCTCATCCGCAATCAGGAGCTTGGGCTGGCAACTCAGGCCGATGGCGATGAGTGCACGCTGGCGCATACCACCGGAGAACTCATGCGGATACTGCTTTGCGCGCCGTGCAGCATCGGGAAGGCCGGCTTCAGCGAGGACACGGGCAACGTCCTCCGGGCCGTCAGGTCGACCGTTCGCCTTCAGGGTTTCCCGAACCTGGTAGCCGATCTTCCATACCGGGTTCAGGTTGGACATCGGATCCTGGGGAACCATGCCAATGTGGCTGCCACGCAGCTCGATCATGCGCTTTTCCGACGCATGGGCAATGTCTTCGCCGTCGAGCAGGATCTGTCCGCCCGAGACGCGACCGTTGTTGGGCAAAAGGCCGATGGCGGCCAGCGCCGTCGTCGACTTTCCTGAACCCGACTCCCCCACAATGGCGACCGTTTCGCCCGGCATGATGGACAAGTGCGCGTTCTTGACCGCTTTGACCTCACCGGATCCGGTCTTGAAGGTAATGGCCAGGTCCTTGATCTCCAGGATGGGCCGTACGGGTGCAGTGGCTTCATCAATTCTGATGTTGGCAGAAGTCATGGTCGCCTCCTTAGCGCTGACGGCTCTTGGGATCAAGAGCATCGCGGACGGCGTCGCCAAGCATGATGAAGCTCAGGACGGTGATGGACAGGGCGGCTGCCGGATAGAGCAGGATTCCGGGGTTGGTGCGGATGGACGCGTTCGCCGCGGAAATGTCGTTACCCCACGACATCACGCTGCCAGGCAGCCCGACACCGAGGAAGGACAACGTGGCCTCCAGGACGATGAAAACGCCCAATTCCAACGTGGCAAGCACAATCACGGGCGCCAGGGCGTTCGGCAAAGCGTGCTTCACCAGTGCGCCAAACTTGGAAACACCCAAGGACCGGGCCGCGGTGACGAAATCCGCGTTGCGCACCTCGATGACGGCACCTCTGGTGATACGCGCCATTTGCGGCCAGGCGAGCAAGGATATGGTCAGGACCACGGTCCAAACGCTCCTGTTCTCCCGGAACAACGGCAACTGGGTGATAACAAGGGCGCCGAGGATGATCGGCAGCGCGAAGAAAATGTCGCCGAGACGTGCAAGGACAGAGTCCAGCCAGCCACCGTAGTAACCAGCCAACGCACCCAGGGTGACACCAATCAGTACGACGGCCAGCACGGACAGGACTCCGACAGACAAGGAAGCCTGCGTACCGTGGATCACGCGGGAATAGACGTCGCAACCCTGGAGGGTGAAGCCCAGAGGGTGGCCGGCAGTGGGCGCACCTTCGGAGTTGGCCAGCTGGCAGTCGTTATTGGGTTCCACGCTGGTGAAGAGTCCCGGGAAGACTGCAACGATCACCAGGAGCAGGATCAACAGCGAGGAGACGATGAACATGGGACGGCGGCGAAGCTTCCGCCAAGCATCGGCCCAAAGGCTCAGAGGCGCCTGATCTGTCTTGACAGCGTCAGTGGCCAGAAGCGGCGTTTCCTCGACGGGGGCCACAAAGTGTTCAGTATTACTGGTCATAGCGGATCCTCGGGTCAAGCCAGGCGTACAGGAGGTCAACCAAGAGGTTGGTGATGACGAAAACAAGGACCAGGACGCTCACGATCGCAACGATGGTGGGGCCCTCGCTTCGCTGGATGGCCTGGAAGAGTTTGTTACCGACACCGGGCACGTTGAAGATGCCCTCGGTGACAATGGCGCCGCCCATGAGCCCGCCGAGGTTGGCACCCAGATAAGTCACCACGGGGATCAACGAGTTCCTGAGAATGTGGGCCATCACGACGCGGGGCCGGGAGAGACCCTTCGCGGTTGCCGTACGAACGTAGTCCGCGTTCATGTTCTCGCTGACGGAGGCGCGTGTCAGTCGGAGGACGTAGGCAAACGACACCAGCCCCAGCACGACCGCCGGGAGGATCAGGTTGCCCCAGTCGGCATTGGCACCCACCGTAGGTTTGGCCCAACCTAGTTGGACGCCGAACACGAGCTGGAAGACGAAGCCCAACACGAAGGTCGGGACGGCGATCACCAGGAGCGACACGACGAGGACGGTGGAGTCGAAGAGCTTGCCCTTCTTGAGGCCAGCGAAGACACCGAAGGCGATACCGAACACGGCCTGGATAATGAGCGCTTCGATGGCGAGCATTGCCGTGACGGGGAAGGCCCTGGCCAGGGAATCGGCGATGGGCTGCTGGGTAAAGTCAACACCAAGGTTGAAGGTAAACAAGTTCTTGATGAAGAGGCCATATTGAACCCAGAATGGCTGGTCCAGGTTGTACTGGGCCCGGAGGGCGTCGATGACGCTCTGCGGTGGCTGGCGATCCCCGAAGAGGGCAGCAATCGGGTCGCCGGGTAGTGCGAAGACCATGTAGTAGACGAGGAGCGTGGTCCCCAGGAATACCGGGATGACCTGGAGGAGCCTACGGAAAATGAAGCGAACCACGGGTCACCCCTCTCCGGTGGTGGGGCATTGGTGTGTCATGTGTGCCTTCCTGCCAAGCAAGCAAGGGGGGCCCGGCGCTTTGGCCGGACCCCCTTTGCCCTAAGGCAAGTTCAGATCCTGGAGACTACTTGGCCTCGATGTCGAAGTAGCGGACGCCGCCGTTCCAGCCGGTTTCAGCTGAGACAACGTTGTTGCTCCACACGATCGGGGTTGCCCGGTACCACAACGGCAGGCCGGGGAGGTCCTTGAACAGGATCTCCTGTGCCTCGTTGAACTTCTTGTTGGCGTCTTCCGGAGTCTTGGCTGCAAGGCCTTCCTTGAGGAGCTTGTCGAACTCGGGGTTCGAGTACTTCTCGTAGTTGGACGATGCGTTGGTTTGCCACACAGGTCCGAGGAAGTTGTAGAGCGACGGGTAGTCACCCTGCCAGCCGGCGCGGGTCAGGCCTGGGAGGGACTGCGACTTGCGGAGGTCCAGAACTTCAGCGAACTTTGCGAACGGCTGGATTTCAGCCTCGATGCCGAGGTTGTTCTTGAAAGCGTTGGCTACGGCGTCGATCCATTCCTTGTTGCCACCGTCAGTGTTGGAGGCGATCAGGAGCGGCTTGGAACCGTCGTACGGCTTGATCTTCTCGGCTTCGGCCCAGAGATCCTTTGCCTTCTGGGCGTCGAACTTCAGCACGTCGCTGCCGGGGATGGCGTCGTTGTAGCCGTCGAGCACGGGAGCTGTGAACTCGGTGGCCGGGGTACGCGTGCCGTTGAAGATGACCTTGGTGATCTCTTCGCGGTTGATGGCGTGAGACAGTGCCTGGCGACGCAGGAGGCCGGCTTCACCCTGGAAGTTCGGGTTGTAGCCCGGGATGTTCAGGGTGGCGTTGTTGGCGTTCGGGCGCGTGGAGTTACGGTCAGGGAAGTCCGTGGTGTAGGTCTTCAACGCGTTCGACGGAACAACGTCCGTGATGTCGAGGTTGTCGGCCTGGAGATCCGTGTACGCGGGGCCCGGATCCGTGTAGAACTTGAAGGTCACGCCACCGTTCTTGGCAGCACGCGGGCCGGTGTAGTCGGCGTTCTTGACCAGGGAGATGGACTGGTCGTGGACCCAGGCACCTTCCTTCTCGAACTTGTAGGGGCCGTTGCCGATCGGGTTCTCGCCGAACTTCTTGGAATCCTTCAGGGCCTCTGACGGAAGCGGGTAGAAGGCGGAGTATCCAAGTCGCAAGGACCAGTCAGCTTCAGGCTGGGTCAGCTTGACCGTAATGGTCTGGTCGTCCGTGGCAGCCAGGCCGGACATGGTCTGTGCCGTGGGGGCCGGCGTCGAGGTCTTCTTGCCGTCGGCGGAGGTGGTCTCGGTGACTGCGCTGACATCGGCGTAGCCTTCGATGGACTCGAAGAAGAAGCCGTTGTTCTGGAGGTTGGTGCTCAGTGCGGCAAAGTTCCAGGAGTCAACGAACGTCTTTGCCGTGACGGGCTCGCCGTTGGTGAACTTGGATCCGGATTTGACCTTGATGGTCCAGTTCTGCGAGTCCGTGGTTTCAATCGACTCCGCAAGTGCGTTAACGGGCTTGCCGTCCGAGTCGTAGGCGCGAAGGCCCTCGAACAGCAGCTCGACGACGCGGCCACCGTACACCTCGTTGGTGTTGGCCGGAAGCAGCGGGTTCTGCGGTTCGTTGCTGTATGCGGAAATGACCTTGTTCGGGTCAGCTGCGGCAGAGCTGTTTGTGCTGGTGCCGCCACCGCCGCCGCAACCGGTCACTGCGAGGGCGATGATCGCCGCTACGCCTAGAGCTTTGGAAGTGCGCGAGAAACGCATTCCGCCTCCTATGAGTCGTGGAGTTGAGCAGGGGAAATTCGTGATTTCCCCCAGGCACAGGCACAGTTTCCTACTGTGACGTTGCCTACATGTGAGTGTAAGCCTACCCACATTGTGTCCGGATGATGGGACATGCTGGCCAAACTGTAACCGTTCCGCAACCTACACATGCCTAAATTGACGCGGATTTCAAGTCAAACGCTACTCGGTGGTAATATTCGCTGTCTGACAGCAGGACAGGACGATTTCTAGACAAAGAAGGGCCCCGATTCCATGGAACCAGGGCCCTGTCCCACACCTGGGAAAGTCTTTGCCGTAGCGGCTACTGCCGCTCGGCCAAAGTTGCCAATTGTCCTGTCACCAAGCTCCAGCCCTCCTGCAAGCCAAGCTGCTCATGCTGTGCGCGCGACTCCGGATCCCCGTGACGCGCCACGATCCGGTACAAGGTTCCCTCTGTGTGGTCTGTGAAGGTGACCTCTCCCGTGACCGCGACGGGCATGGGTCGGACGGGCCTAAGGCTGCTGTCTACGGCATTGGTAAACACCAGTCGCTCCCCCTGATCAACAACGAGGAAAGCTGCGTCCATGTGTGGAACGAACGCAGAACCGTCCTCGCTCATGGAAGTTACGAAGCCCCCGCCAGCATGCGGTGCGAACGACTCCAACCTGCACGTGTAAGGCTCGGGAATCCACCACTGCTCGAAAAGTTCAGGCGTTGTCCAAGCGCTCCAAACGGTGGCCCGCGACGCACGAATGACCCTCTCGATAACGAGGTCAAGATCACGATTCATGGTTCTCCTTGAAGTTGCTGGTACTGGAGGCCGCTACGTCCTGACCTATTATGCTGGGCGGATGTCTACTGATGAAGAAAAGGATCCGCCCATCCCGGCTGATGTTGAGGGCAAGATCCCCAAAAAGACGCACGACAATCCAGACACCGAACAAGAAAAAGACGGCATCGAACCCGCCGACTCCTAACGGACTCCACGCGGGGCACAGCTGTAGGCCCTCAAACAGCGAAGGCCGCAGGCAATGAAGTCTTGAACTTCATCGCCTGCGGCCTACTGCGCTACAGGTCTCTTTACTCGCTGAACCAGGTCACACGTTGAAGCGGAACTCCACCACATCGCCGTCGGCCATCACGTACTCTTTGCCTTCGATGCGGACCTTGCCGCGGGACTTGGCCTCAGCCATGGAACCGGCGTCAATGAGGTCTTCGAAGGAGACAACCTCAGCCTTGATGAAGCCGCGCTGGAAGTCGGAGTGGATCACGCCGGCGGCCTGCGGTGCGGTGTCACCCTGGCGGATGGTCCACGCACGCGTTTCCTTGGGACCGGCCGTGAGGTAGGTCTGCAGGCCAAGGGTGTGGAAACCAACGCGGGCCAACTGGTCCAGGCCGGATTCGCTCTGGCCGTTCATTTCCAGCATCTCGCGGGCTTCTTCCTCGTCCAGTTCAACGAGGTCTGATTCCAGCTTTGCGTCAAGGAAAATGGCGTCAGCAGGGGCAACCAGAGCCCGCAGTTCGTCCTGCTTCGCCGGGTCTCCAAGAATGCCCTCGTCCGCATTGAAGACGTAGATGAAGGGTTTGGCGGTCAGGAGTCCGAGTTCCTTGAGGTGTCCCATCTCCAGCTTGTCGCTCTTGATCGACGAGAAGATCGTGTCACCGCGTTCCAGGACCGCTTGGGCGGCCTTGATGGCTGCAAGCTCGGCAGCTTCGCGCTTCTTGATCTTGACTTCTTTTTCGATACGCGGGATGGCGTTTTCGATGGTCTGAAGATCGGCCAGGATCAGTTCGGTGTTGATGGTCTCCATGTCGGAGCCCGGGTCAACCTTGCCATCCACATGGATCACATCGGGGTCATCGAACACGCGGACGACCTGTGCGATGGCCTCTGCTTCGCGGATGTTGGCGAGGAACTTATTGCCGAGCCCTTCGCCCTCCGAGGCGCCCTTCACGATCCCGGCGATGTCCACAAAGGACACCGGAGCCGGCAGCAACTTCTGCGAACCGAAGATTTCGGCCAGCTTCGCCAGACGCGGATCCGGCAGGTTGACCACACCGACGTTCGGCTCGATCGTCGCGAACGGATAGTTCGCGGCGAGCACCTGATTACGGGTCAGTGCGTTGAAAAGAGTTGATTTGCCGACGTTGGGCAGTCCGACGATGCCAATAGTAAGAGCCACGAGCATTGATTCTACCCGGTGTGACCACGTCCAGGGTTGTCACCACCCGCAAACGGCGCCCACGCGTGCAGCCTTGCTAAAACTGTCGTACCCCTGTGACAGGGTTGCCTCATGGATGGATTTGGATTGGTTTTGGCCCTGCTCATGCTCCTGATCGGCGCCGCCGTGGGTCTGGGGGCTGGCTATGTCGTCTTTCGGCGCCGGGGTGCTGGCCTGGAGGAAGATTTCGACGCCGTTTC
This sequence comes from Paenarthrobacter sp. A20, assembly GCF_024168825.1. Classification (NCBI taxonomy): domain Bacteria; kingdom Bacillati; phylum Actinomycetota; class Actinomycetes; order Micrococcales; family Micrococcaceae; genus Paenarthrobacter; species Paenarthrobacter sp. A20. The sequence goes on from NZ_JALJWH010000001.1 coordinate 4,401,734, forward strand.
GTCGCGCCTCTCGGAGGTGACCGCGCAGCTGGCAGCGGCCGACGCCGAACGCCGGCTTTTGTTCACCCAGAACCGGGAGTTGACTGCTTCGAGGAACGGGGATGGCAGCGTCCTGCGTGCGCTCGCTCCTGTGGCTGAGAAATTGACGGCAGTCCAGCAGCAGGTTTCCCTTCTGGAACGCGATCGGGTGGAACAGTACGGACAGCTTGCGCAGCAACTGCAGGACGCCCGTCTGTCAGATGAACAACTCCTGCGGTCGACGCACGCCCTGGCATCCGCCCTTCGCTCCAACAGCGCTCGTGGGCAGTGGGGCGAAGTTCAGCTCCGCCGGGTAGTGGAAGCCTCGGGAATGCTGCGGCACGTGGACTTCCATGAGCAGGTTCATTCCGGCCGAACCGAGAACACGCTGCGCCCTGACCTTGTGGTCCAGCTGCCCGGCGGCAAACAACTGGTAGTGGACGCCAAGGTACCACTGGGATCCTACCTCGCAGCCCAGGAACAGCTGCACGGCGACGGGTCCTTTGGTGAATCCGTAGCACCCGCCAGCAACCATGACTCAAAGACGTTGCTGGCGCACCACGCCAAAGCCCTGAAAGCCCATATCGATGCTTTGGCGGGCAAAAAGTACTGGGACATCCCGGGGAACTCACCCGAATTGGTGATCTGCTTCCTTCCGGCAGAATCCATCCTGGCGTCAGCCCTCGAGGCAGACCCGGCCCTGCTGGAATATGCCCTCTCCCGGAATGTCGTATTGGCGTCGCCTGGAACCTTGTTGGCCGTCCTCAAGTCGGTGGCGTTCACCTGGCGCCAGGATGTGCTCACGGACAGCGCCCACGAGCTGTTCGAGCTCGCCAAGCAGCTCTACGAGCGCATGGGGACACTGGGTGAAAATGTCGGCAAGCTGGGTAGCTCGCTGAAGACGTCCGTAGATCGTTACAACGCGATGGTAGGAACCCTTGAAGCCCGTGTCCTCCCGACGGCACGAAAGCTCAACACCATGGACGATGCCGGCCTTGCCGCGCCCATGTCAGTAGAGGCAGTCCCACGGGCCTTGGCAGCCCCTGAACTGCTGGCCGAGGACGCCGAAGAGTCTGCGGCTTAACGCACTGGCCCGCAGTGGGCCGCTTCCCCGGAGGGCAGCGACCACTGCGGGCCAGATTCTTTTTGTCTGTTGTGTGGCGAAGACGTTATGACGTCGAGCGGTTTCCCCGGCCGCCGAGCGCGCGTGTCACGTCGCCGGCTTTCTTCAGGGTGGCCCGCAGCTCCTTGGGAAGGGAGAACAGGAGGTCTTCTTCGGCAGTCACCACTTCCTGCACGTCGCCGTAGCCGTAGTCGGCCAACAGGCGCAGCACATCTTTGACGAGCACTTCCGGAACAGAGGCCCCGGACGTCACACCAACGGTGGCCACTCCTTCGAACCATGCTTCGTCCACTTCATTGGCAAAGTCGACTCGATATGAGCTCTTGGCGCCATATTCGAGGGCAACTTCAACCAGTCGGACCGAGTTGGAAGAGTTGGCTGAACCCACAACGATGACAAGGTCAGCTTGGGGGGCAATCTTTTTGATGGCCACCTGCCGATTGGTGGTGGCGTAGCAAATGTCGTCGCTGGGCGGATCCTGCAGGGTCGGGAACCGATCCTTCAGGAGGCGGACAGTCTCCATTGTTTCGTCCACACTCAGCGTCGTCTGTGACAGCCAGATGGTCTTCTCGGGATCCCGGACCGTGACCTTGTCTACCTCGTGCGGACCGTTGATGATCTGGATGTGCTCCGGGGCCTCACCGGCTGTTCCTTCGACTTCCTCATGACCCTCGTGGCCGATGAGCAGGATGTCGTAGTCTTCCTTGGCGAAGCGGACAGCTTCTTTGTGGACTTTCGTCACCAAAGGGCAAGTGGCGTCGATGGTGCGGAGACCTCGGTCCTCTGCGGACTGGACCACGGCAGGGGAAACTCCGTGCGCAGAGAAGATGACAAGAGCGCCCTCGGGGACCTCGTCTGTTTCCTCGACGAAGATGGCTCCTTGTTCTTCCAGGGAGCTGACCACATGGACGTTGTGGACGATCTGTTTGCGGACGTAAACCGGGGGCCCATAGTGCTCAAGGGCTTTTTCGACGGCGATGACGGCCCTGTCCACTCCAGCGCAGTACCCGCGCGGGGCGGCCAGCAGAACCTTCTTGGGACCCGTGACGGGGGCCGCTGCCTGTACCTCTTCGGGAGAACGCCGTCTGCGCGGCACCGTGGGCATAGGAATGGAAACTGCTGTGCTGGTCATCCCTCCATGCTACCGGCCCGGTCTTTAGCTCCGGGCCGAACGTGACCCTCGTCGCCCTGACACCGCGGAAGCTATGACGCCAACCACCAAGACAGCCCCGGATGTGACTGCTGCGATCAGGACCCACTGGCCAAAACCTGTCCGCGCCGCAGTGAGGAACTCCTGCTTGAACAGTTCTGCCACACCATTGGCGCTGGCAAGGTTTCCGATCATCCCGCCAGCCAGATCCGCCCCTGCCGTCCATAGTGCCGCAAGTGCGAGTCCGCCGAGCCCCAGGAACACCAGGACCAGCGAGCGTCGGCGGGCGGCGACGAAGGCCAGGAGTGCCGCCACTAAGGCGCCGGCAGCGGCTACCCACCACAGGGGTGCGAAGGCAGAAACGCGCTCAACGAGTTGCCGGTGCGAAGGCTCCCCCAAAGAGACAAGGCTCTCAGCGGGAACATCAAGCCTGATCCGCGTAGCCTCGGCAAAATGATCGCGAATCAGCCTCACCAGTGGCCCTATATCCAGGACCAGGGCCGTGGAAGAAGCCGATTCCTCCGCTTGCGTGGCTGCTCCGAAGTTCAGCCTGTGGCTGTTCCGAACCGTTTCCTCCCAGGCTTGGGGGTAGTCGCTCCACGATTGCATGCCCGTGGCCGCATTCCGGAGCGCATCGGCCGCCAGGGACTGGATCGGCCCGGGAAGGTCCACCGAGGATTCGAAGGTGCCTACGGCGGCGGTTGCAAGGCGGCTCTGGAAGTCGGGATCGTTGCCCAACGCTCCCGCGATGCGAACGAAGCCCTCTTCCTTGACGATGTTCTGGTCTACCCACGCTGCTGGCACGGCGACGGCCGTCAGCAGAACGGCGAGGACCACTCCCAATGCTGAAACAAAAGTACGCAAGGTCATCCTCGGGGCTCGGGGGCTGTGCCACCATCCTAGGTCTGTCCACATGATAGGAAAAATGTCGGGGCCCGGCACTAAAGCTATGGATAGAGTTGGAAAGCGGCCGGCACCCAAGGCCGCATCCCTGAGCGAGGACAAAACCATGCTGCAACAATCACGGACACCGGAACAGGCACGGACCGCCAATGTCCGCTGAAGCGACGCCCGAATCCACCTTGCCGGGGACAGCTGCCGAAACCAGCCCTGATAATCCCTGGCCGCTGCAACTCCTGTCCAGGAAGCTCAAGGCGCACATCGAACGGGCGCCTGCGGCATGGATCGAGGGACAGGTCATTGAGCTGAACCGTCGGGGTGGAAACGCATTCCTGACGCTGCGTGACGTTGACGCCGAGATTTCCCTGCCGGCATCCGTGTGGTCCACGGTGCTGGACCGCCAAAAGGTTCCCTTGGAACGCGGGTCCCGCGTGGTCGCCTTGGTCAAGGCGGACTTCTGGGTCAAAACAGGTCGGCTGAACATGTCAGTGAAGGACATCCGTCCAGTTGGCCTGGGTGACCTGCTGGCGCGGATCGAACGGCTGAGGCAGGCGTTGGCTGCCGAGGGACTCTTCGCTGATTCCCGGAAACGCAAGTTGCCTCTCCTCCCCCACCGCATCGGACTCATCACCGGCCGGGACTCGGACGCCAAGAAGGATGTCCTGCGCAATGCAGCCTTGCGTTGGCCGGCAGTTGAGTTCGACGTCCGCGAAGTTGCCGTCCAAGGCAACACCGCTGTTTCCCAGATCATCGCAGCGCTGAAGAAGCTGGATGCGGATCCCCATGTGGATGTCATTGTCATCGCCCGAGGTGGCGGGGCGCTGGAAGATCTCCTCCCCTTCAGCAACGAGGACCTCATCCGCGCTGTTTCAGCGGCAACAACGCCAATTGTCAGCGCTATCGGCCATGAGGCTGACCGTCCCATCCTGGACGACGTCGCGGACCTCCGCGCTTCCACCCCCACCGATGCCGCCAAACGGATCGTTCCTGATGTCGCAGAAGAATTGGCCATGGTGCGCCAGGCCCGCGATCACCTCCGCCGCAGCGTTGGCCGGATGGTGGACAGGGAGACAGACCGGCTCCATGCCTTAAGGTCCCGACCGGTTTTGGCTACCCCGGCTTCGATGGTCGACGCCCGCGCAGACGACATCCACCGGCTGCAACGGCGTTCCCATTCAGCTGTGAGCACTGCGGTCGTCCGCGCCCTGGATCAGGTGCAACACCTGAGGGCACAAGTGCGGGCATTGTCTCCGCAGAAAACACTGGACCGCGGTTATGCCGTGGTCCAAATCGTCGGCGAGGACCAAGCAGGGCACACGGTGGTCAGCAGCCCTGAAGAGGCGCCAGAGGGCACCGCACTTGCCATCCGCGTAGCTGACGGTCGATTCCGCGCAGTATCCAGCGGCCAAGGACAAGTCGCCGAACGCTGACACGGCAGAACCCAACGTCACTCCCAACCACAAAGGACATCATGACTGAAAACACTCCAGCGGACCCTTCACCGGAGTCCCTCGACTCTCTGAGTTACGAAGAAGCCCGTGAGCAACTTGTCAGCGTAGTGGGCCGCTTGGAAGCGGGCGGTGCCACCTTGGAAGAGTCCTTGGCGCTCTGGGAACGGGGCGAAGCCTTGGCCAAGCGGTGTGAGGACTGGCTTGAGGGCGCACGCAAGCGCCTGGCGACCGCAAGAGATGCTGGCAACGACGCCGGGGCTGCCGCCAGCTCCGGCTAACAGCTGCGGGACGCTACCAGTCGCGGGAGCGAATGGCTTAGGACTCCATGACGAGGGCGCGCTCCTCGGCGACGTCGAAATTTGCCTTGGGCCAGTCCAGCTGCAGCCCCCCGAGGGCATCCAACAGCAGTTGCTGCACTGCGATGCGCGCGTACCACTTCTTGTTGGCAGGTACCACGTGCCACGGAGCAGTTTCCGTTGAGGTCTTCTCGAAGGCCACGCTATAGGCGTCCATATAGTCATCCCAGAAGGCCCGCTCGGCGAGGTCCGTCCGACTGTATTTCCAGTGCTTGGTGGGATCGTCAAGCCTGGCAATGAGTCGCCTCTTTTGCTCGTCCTTGCTGATATTGAGCATGACTTTGACCACGGTGGTTCCCTGCTCGGCAAGACGGGCTTCGAAGTCATTAATCGCGGCATACCGGCGCTCCAGCTCGGAAGCGTCGGCCCATTCGTGGACGCGATGAATCAGGACGTCCTCGTACTGTGAACGGTCAAAGACTCCCACCATTCCAGCAGCAGGGACTTGCTTCTCGATCCTCCACAGGAAGTCGTGCGACTTTTCCTCGTCAGTTGGGGCCTTGAACGCGGATACTTGAACGCCTTGCACATCCATGGCGCCCACTACGTGGCTGACAATGCCACCTTTCCCGGCGGTGTCCATGGCTTGGAGTATCAACAGGAGCCGTTTCCCGCTGCCCGCCCTGCCCTCGGCAAAGAGCTTTTCCTGCAGCTCCGCCAGCCGCGCATCCTGTGCCTCCAGCAGCGCTTTGCCATCCGTTTTCCCACCGGTGTAGCCGGGGGTGGATTCAGGATCAACGCCTGCCAGCGAAAACCCAGGCCCCACTCTCAGTACCTCGGCCGGACTTTTGGCGAACTCAACTGCTGCAGCCATTGACGTGCCCTTTCTGCCAGGCCGCGCCCCCGTGGCGCGGCCATGGACCTCAGGCTAATTGCCCGGGTACCTCGACAGGAAGTCCGCCATGCGGCCAATTGCCTCTTCGATGTCCTTCACGTTGGGCAATGTCACCATTCGGAAGTGGTCCGGGCGCACCCAGTTGAACGCCCTCCCGTGTGACACCAGGATTTTCTGTTCCTTCAACAGGTCAAGGACAAACTTCTCGTCGTCGCGGATGTGATAGACCTCGGGGTCCAGTTTGGGGAACAGGTACAGTGCTCCCCTGGCCTGCTGGGTGCTGACTCCGGGGATGGCATTCAACAGATCGTAGGCCTTGTTGCGTTGTTCAAGGAGCCTGCCGCCGGGCAGGATGAGGTCGTTGATGCTCTGGTAGCCACCAAGCGCCGTTTGGATGGCGTGCTGGGCAGGAACATTGGCACACAAACGCATGTTGGCCAGCAGGTTGATGCCTTCAAGGTAATCGGCGGCATCCTTCTTGGGCCCCGAGATGGCCATCCAGCCAGCGCGGTAGCCACAGACCCGGTAGGCCTTGGACAGGCCACTGAACGTCAGGCACAGGACATCGTCACCGGTGAGCCCGGCGAGGTTGATGTGAACAGCGTCCTCGTACAGGATTTTCTCGTAGATTTCATCGGCGAAAAGCACCAGGCCGTGTTTTTCGGCGAGGGCGACAATCTTCTTGAGCGTCTCTTCCGGGTACACCGCGCCCGTGGGATTGTTGGGGTTGATCACCACAATTCCCTTGGTCCGGGGCGTGATCTTGGCTTCCATGTCCTCAAGGTCAGGCTGCCAGCCGGAGTCTTCATCACAGAGGTAGTGCACTGGGCGCCCGCCGGCCAAGGCGACCGAAGCCGTCCACAGCGGATAGTCCGGTGTGGGAATCAGGACCTCGTCGCCATCTTCAAGGAGGGCCATGAGGGACATGGTGATGAGCTCGCTGACACCATTGCCAAGGTAAATGTCATCAACGTGGATGTTCTGGATGCCGCGGGTCTGGTAGTACTGCGACACGGCCGTCCGGGCAGAGAAAATACCGCGGGAATCGCTGTAACCCTGGGCATTTGGCAGGTGGCGGATCATGTCCACCAAGATGGCGTCAGGCGCTTCAAAACCAAAAGGGGCCGGGTTTCCGATGTTCAGTTTGAGGATCCGGTGACCCTCCGCCTCCATCTGCTGGGCGGCCTGAAGAATCGGTCCACGGATGTCGTAAAGGACATTATGAAGCTTGGTGGACTGCTTGAATTTCGCCATCCCTCAAATATGCCACACGGGTGATGGACTTTAGCTGAGACTTAACTCACATATACGACGACGGCGGTGACGGTCCCACGCGGGTCCGTCACCGCCGTCGTACGCGGTTTTAGTCAGGCGTTACTTGACGATGCCCTTGTCCTTCAGCCATGCGGCTGCTGCATCCTTGGGTGCCTGCTTCTGGTCGCCGCTGACCGCACGGTTCAGGTTGATCAGGTCATCGGTGGTCAGGATCTTGGAGACGTTGTTGAGCGCTTCCTTGGCCTTGTCCGTCATCTTGGCCTCCTTGACCAGCGGCAGGACCTGCTGGGCCTTGAAGTTGTTCTTCGGGTCTTCAAGGACCACGAGGTCGTTATCTGCGATGGAAGGCGTGGTGGTGTAGATGTCGGCCACCTGGACCTTGTCCTCCAGAAGGGCTTGGAGGGTCAGGTTGCCGCCGCCGTCGCTGAAGGGCTGGAGGCCCTTGAGCTCGCAACCATAGTTGGCCTTCAGCCCCGGGAAGCCGTAGGCACGCGTTTCAAACGTTGCCGGAGCCGCCATGGTGAAGTCCTTGCAGACCTTGGCCAAGTCCTCGATGGACTTGAGCTGGTACTTCTCAGCCGTGGCCTTGGTAACCACCATGGCGTCCTTGGACTCGGCCTTCGCCGGCTCCAGGACGGCGAGTCCCTCCGGAAGCTTGCCTGGGAGGGCCTTATAAACATCCTCCGCGGAAACTTCCTTTGCTTCGGTGTCCACAAAGGAGAGCAGGTTGCCGGAGTAGTCCGGGACGAGGTCGACGGAGCCATCCTGGACGGCCTTGAAGTAGATTTCGCGCGAACCGATATTCGGCTTGGACGTGGCCGTCAGACCTGCGGCGTTGAGAGCGCCGACGTAGATCTCGGCGATGACCTGGCTCTCCGGGAAGTCGGCCGAACCGACAACCAGGGAGCCGCCGGCAGCGGAGCCGCTCGGCGCAGAGGTGGAGGGCGTGGCCAACGGGCTGCCGCCACACGCGCTCAATGCGAGGGCTACACCCAGTCCAGCTGCGAGGCCGCCGAGACCACGGCGCGTAAGGGTCATGGGAACGGGATTTTTCATGGTGTACCTCCTTGAACGGCAGCCCCTGCGGGAGCTGTGGCTGTGAGATCATCGGCCGCCTTCTGGCGGCCGCTTGAGTCGAGGGTCAGGCCGGGCGAGAGGATAAGCCTCTGCACGCCGGCAAGGATAAGGTCCACGGCGATGGCCAGCCCTGCAATGAGCAACGAACCGCCGAGCATTCGGGGGAAATCCTGCAGGACAAGTCCGTCAAACAGGTAACGCCCCAGCCCACCCAGCGGCAGGTAAGCCACCACTGAAACAGTCGCGATGACCTGCAGAACCGCCGTGCGGATGCCGCCGAACATCACCTGGAGGCCATTGGGTAATTCCACCCGGAACAGGATCTGGAGTTCGGTCATGCCCATGGCCCGGGCGGCGTCCACCACGGTGGCATCGACGCTGGAGATGCCGGCGTACGTGCCTGCCAGCAGCGGCGGAACCGTAAGAATGACAAGGGCCCACACAGGCGGCATCAAGCCGGTGCCGGCGAGCAAGGCGAAAAGGACCAGCAAACCCAGTGTTGGGAGGGCGCGAAGTGCCCCGGCAACTGCAACAGCGACTACCCGGCCGCGGCCCGTGTGCCCGATGTAGAGACCGATAGGCATTGCGATGGCGGCTGCGATGAGGAGCACCAGCGCGCTGTACTGGAGGTGTTCCAGTATCCGGGTGGGAATTCCGCCGCTCCCTGTCCAGTGGGAGGGATCGGTCAGCCAGGCAATGGTCTCGGCGAAGATGTTCATGCGGATGCCCCCGGATCGGGGCGAAGGGCTGCGTGCTGGGTGGCAGGTCCTGCTTTGGGCTCGGTAACGAGGGTATTGGCATCCGGCCGGTTCGGCTTACCGCCGGCCGCCCGCGTCCAAGGAGTCAGAAGGCGCTCCAGAACCACCAGGACAGCATCCATCAGCAGTGCAAGCACCAGAATCGCGATAATACCCACCACCACTTCGGTGATAAACGTGCGCTGGAGCCCGTCGGTGAACAGGAACCCGAGATTGCCCACCCCGAGCAGCGCAGCGACGCTGACCAGAGAGATGTTGCTGACAGAGACGACCCGCAGGCCTGCAAACATCACGGGCAGCGACAACGGGAGATCCACTTGGAAGAAGCGGGCCAGGGGTTTGAAGCCCATGGCGACGGCAGCGTTGCGGAGATCGTCGTCCACGGAGTCGAAGGCGTCCATGGCCGCACGGACCAGCAAGGCGACAGCATAGATGGTCAACGCCACCACAACGTTCAGCGGATCCAGGATCCGGGTGCCCAGGACGGTGGGGAGAATGATGAACAGTGCCAGGGAGGGAATGGTGTAGAGCAACGACGTGGCCGTGGCCACGACGGACCTGAGCGTGCTGTTGCGCCTGGCCAGCTGGGCCAACGGGATGGAAATCAACAAGCCAAGGATCATGGGAATGAGGGCAAGCACCATGTGCTGGCCCGCCAGGCCCAGGACCATGCCACTGTTATTGAGGAACCACTCCATCAGGTGGCGTCCTCCCTTTGGTGGCGGACTTCTTCAATGAGCGACAGGACTTCCGGCGCCTTCAAGACCCCGGCCACCCGGCCGTCGTCGTCCACTGCAACGCCCAGCCCCGACGGCGACGACAACGCGGCATCCAAAGCACGCCTCAGGGTGTCGCCCTTGCGGAAGAGCGATCCGCCAGGGATCAACCCGGCACCATCACGGGGCGAGGACCACCCGAGCGGACGCGAATCCTCATCCACGACCAAGGCCCACTCGCCCGTTTCCCGGCCCGCGTGACGGCCATCGGAAGGACCGACCATGGTCACCGGGTGCAACGTCACAGCGTCCGCGGGGTTGAAGGCAAGGTGCCTGAAGCCGCGGTCGCGCCCCACGAAAGAGGCAACAAAGTCGTTCGCCGGTGCCCGCAGGATCTCCTCCGGCGCCGCATATTGCGCCAGCTTTCCGCCAACGGCAAAGACGGCAACTTTGTCGCCAAGAACCGTAGCTTCATCGATGTCGTGCGTGACGAAAACGATGGTCTTGGCCAGTTCCCTCTGCAGGCGCAGGAGTTCCTGCTGCAGTTCGTCCCGGACCACGGGATCCACAGCACTGAAGGGTTCGTCCATGAGCAGGACAGGCGGATCAGCAGCGAGCGCCCGGGCAACCCCGACGCGCTGCTGCTGACCACCCGAGAGTTGGGACGGGTACCGCTTGCCAAGAACGGAAGCCAGTCCGACGACGTCGAGCAGTTCCGCGGCACGTTTCCGCGCCGCTGCCTTGGGAACGCCGTTAAGCCGCGGGACGGTGGCGATGTTATCCAGCACCGAACGATGCGGCAGCAGGCCCGATGACTGCATGACGTAGCCCATTGAACGGCGGAGCTGCGCTGCAGGCACGTGCGAGACGTCCTCGCCTGCCACTGTGATGGTTCCGCTGGAGGGCTCCACCATCCGGTTGATCATGCGCAGGGATGTGGTCTTGCCACAGCCTGAAGGCCCAACGAACACCGTGATCGAGCCTTTGTCGATGGACATGCTCAGGGCGTCCACCGCCGGCTGCCCGCCCTGGTATTGCTTGGTTACGCTCTGGAACTCAATCATGGCTTCGGCCATACCCGGGCTTACCTATCTGTGGTCGAAAACATCGGTGGTCGAGAACATCGGTAGAGCCACACGATCATATGCACTCTTATTACTTGGCTGCAAAGCAATCTTCACCCAGCGTAGCCAGCCCCACCGGCGATGTCAGCGCCGCCACGTTTTCCGTAATGAATCGGCAATGTTCAGCGTTTCCTTCGTTTGCCGCCTTTCCCGGCCCGTTCCTCAGCTTGATCGTGCCTGTATCGTTCCGCCGCGCGCTGGCCCCTGCTCGCTGAGACGACCTTCTGGTGCCATTCGCGCTGGTAGGCCCGCCGCGCCGCTGCGTCATGTTTCCTGGCAAGGGCTGCCAACTCACGTTGCAATTTCTGGTAGCTTGCCCAGCGCCGGGGATCGAGGGCTTCTTCAGCCAGTGCTTCCTGAACTGCGCACCCGGGTTCGGCTTGGTGGACGCAATCCGCGAAGCGGCAACGGGTGAAGAGTTCCTCCAGGTCGCCGAACATCTCCTCCATGCCATCGTCTGCATCAAAGAGTCCAAATCCGCGGACGCCTGGGGTGTCCATCAGGACCGCGCCGCCGGACAGGGGCACCAACTCGCGTGATGTTGTGGTGTGCTTGCCTTTGCCGTCGCCAGCGCGGACCGCGCCGGTTTGTTGGACGTCCCGGCCCGCGAGGGCATTGATGAGCGTTGATTTCCCTGCGCCGGAAGGGCCAAGCAGGACCAAAGTAGCGCCAGCGGGAATGTGCTGCATCAATTCGTCGAGCCCGTCGCCCTGCTCCGCCGACGTGGTGACGACATCCACGCCGGCAGCTTGCAGGATGACTTCACCCACGACATCGTCTGCCAAGTCGGCAAGGTCCGCTTTGGTAATGACGACAAGAGGCGTGGCACCGGAATCCCATGCCGCCACGAGCGTCCGCTCAAGGCGGTTATGGGTGAGGGGACGGTCCACTGGGACGACCACCGCGACGATATCGATGTTGCTGCCCAGGATTTGTTCCTCCGAGGAAGCTTCGAAGGCGCGTTTGCGGCTGAGTGCGGAATGCCGCGGCAGGACCTCGACGACGGCAGGCTCACCTGCGTTGTTGTGGCCGAGCCATACCCAGTCTCCGGTGGCTGGCACAAGCCCGTGCAGTGGATAGGGCAGGTGCAGGAGACCCTCTGCGGATGCTACGAGCACCCGATTCCGGTCCAGGCGCACTACGCGGCCCGGGCTGGAAGTTTCCTGGGCCGCCGGCGCCGGGTGGGCAGCGAAAAGTCCCACGGTCTTGTCCGTGAAGCCGTACTCCACCGGTCCGTGAAACAGATTTTTGGGAAGTTGCTTGGTGGAACTGAAGGAAGGGTCGCTTGAAGAAGCGTAAGTATTCAATGAAATGCCTCTGGTGAGGCCCGGCCGCCTAGATTCGGCAGGCTGATGCCGGGACAAGATTGGTGGGCTGATGACGGCACGCCGCAACTGAGTGCGGGGCGCGCAAGATCGTGGCAATCATCAAAATCCACCTCCTCGGCATCCGGCCGGCAGATGAAGTGCCGGCAACGTTGTTTAGCGTAGCCAAGCGGTGACGCTTTGGCTAGTCTTTCGCGGCGCTTTCTAGCTCAGCTTCCCGTCTGCCGGGCGCTCCCGGTGCATGCGCAGTGCCGTGTCCACCAAGGACACCCGGTTGAGTTTCCCGATGTCCAGCAACGGAATCCACGCGGCGTGGGTGGTGCTGCCATCCACCTCGTGGGTCAGTTCGCCGCCCACCACCGTGGCCTCATAGACCAGGCGGAGGGCTTGGAAGTCCTTCACGGAACCGTCAGGTCTGGCCTCGCCCGGCCAGTGGCCTACATCGATGCCCAGCATGCGTTCGATGCGCGCTTGGTAGCCGGTTTCCTCGAATACCTCGCGCCTGCACCCATCCACCGGGTGTTCGGCCAGATCAAGGCCTCCGCCCGGAAGCGTCCACCCTTCTTTGCCGTCCTGCTTCCAATAGGCCAGCAGGATCTTCTCCTCCTGGACAATCACGGCGTACGCGGCTGGGCGGGTATCGAACTGCAGGCTCATGCAGCCAGCATAAATCCTTGAATCACATCGTTAGGGAAGCTCAGCGGCGGTGATGGGACCTGCTTCTTCGGGACCAAGGTCAGGCGCCTCGCGAAGCTCGACGACGGTGCCCGGCTTACCAAGCTCCAGCACCTTAATGCTGTTGCGGCCGGATTTCAGCAACGGGGCTGGCGCATAGAGGGTGACTTGTGGGCCCTTCTCCCAATACCTGCCCAGGAGGAAACCGTTGAGCCAGATGAAGCCCTTCCCGGAATCGGGCAAGGCAATGTAGGTGTCGGCCGGCTCATCTACCTCAAAGTCGGTTCCGGCCAGGGACTCCAGGTCCTCTTGCTTCCAGTCGGCGAGCGCAACGGGAGTCTGTGTCCAATGGAAGGTGTACCGCTGGTTGATGAGGACACCGCCCAGGATGCCCTTGCCCTGGCCTGTCAGGGGTCCGTAGTTGATGCGCCCCAGGTTCTCGACCAGGATGTCCAGCTTGGCTGGAATACCTGTGCCGGTAACCGTCAGGCCTTCCGCTCCAGTGACGTCGTCCAGGACGCCGGCGAAGACGCCATCCACCCAAACATAGGCACGGTCGTTCAGGCCGGTGATCTTTAGCCGGCTCTCCGTAGGAGTATCAGCCCGTCCTGGCAGGATGGCTTCGGAGCTGTACAGCACCAGGCCGGCGTCGAGTCCCAATTCTTCGAAGCTGAGTGGCTTGACGCTGCTGACCACCCCGCCTGCGTTTCCAACGAGCTCCAACAGATCCTGCCCCTCCGTCAATGGCAAGGTCTGCGCCGGAAGCACCGGGGCCCCGGCCAGCAACTCAACAGGGAGTTCGGGCAGCTCTTCAATGCCCTGCGCGCGGAAGAACTCCCGGCGGAAGGCGTGGAACTTCGGCGTGAGTGCACCGTTCTCAGCGATGGGCGCGTCGGAGTCGTAGCTGGTGACGGTCGGCTGAAGCATGGTGCCGTCATGGTTGCTGCCGGAGCTGAGGCCAAAGTTGGTTCCGCCGTGAGCCATGTAGGCGCAGATCGAACCGCCGAGATCGAGCATTTTCCGGGCTTCGAGTGCTGCGTCATCGGCGTCGCGGCGGTGGTGCAGTTCGCCCCAGTGGTCAAACCAACCGCCCCAGAACTCAACGTTGAAGAACGGCTCACCGGGCCGTCGTCGCTGCCAGGTGGCTACGGCCTCGTCGCCGCGGCTTCCCAACGTTGCCGTCGCCCAGGTGCCTTCGATGGAACCGCCGTCGAGGAAGTAGTCGTTGCCACCGTCAGCCGTAAAGAGCATCTCCGTGATACCGCGTTCCTCAAGCACCTGCCGGTTCCAGCGGATGTAATCATGGTCGTCGCCGTAGCTGCCGTACTCATTCTCGATTTGAACCGCCACCACAGGACCACCTGCAGAGCTCTGCCGCGAGGCAATGATGGGAAGGAGGTGATCGAACCACTCCTCGATGGCTGCGGTGAACACCGGGTCCATGCAGCGCAGGCCAAGGCCCGGGATGCCTGTCAGCCAGGCGGGAAAGCCGCCGTTGTCCCATTCAGCACAGATGTACGGCCCGGGACGGACGATGACGTCCAATCCTTCACCAGCTGCGACGTCAATGAACCGTCCCAGGTCGCGCCACCCGCTGAAGTCCGGAGCCTGATCGCGCTTAGGCTGGTGGAAGTTCCAGGCAACGTATGTGTCAACAGTGTTGGCGCCCATTGCCTTGAGCCGGCGCAGCCGGTCCTGCCACAGGTCCGGATGCACGCGGAAGTAGTGGATGGCTCCGGCGAGGATGCGATACGGTTCACCCGAACGGTAAAGGACGGCGTCGTGGTAGCTCAAGAGGGCGTTGTTCACACGGAACAGATTAGCTCAATTTCCAACATTTATGCACAGGTGATGAACACATGACCAATCTTGATACTTCTCCGGCACAAGAAGTGTGCCCGGCAGCTACGGAAGATCAGGGTCCGTGCGTTCAGCTGTGGCCCGAACGTGAGGTTCCCTTGGGTGGGGTTCGTGCCATGAATGTCATGAGGACGCTGCCCCAGCGCGGGCTGCCGACTGTTGGCGCATGGTGCTTCCTGGACAGCTTCGGCCCCGACAGGGTGGCCATGAGCGTCCTTCCCCATCCGCACTGTGGGCTCCAAACGGTCACCTGGCCTTTGGAAGGCGCAGTGCGGCACCGCGACAGCGTGGGCAGCGATGTCGTGGTACGGCCGGGCGAGCTGAACATCATGACAGCAGGCCATGGCATCTCACACTCGGAGTTCTCGGTCCTCCCCTCCACCACCGCGGCAGGATCAAGCCCCGAGGCGCAAGGGATTCCCGTTTCGCGTGGGCTCCAACTGTGGGTAGCCCTTCCTGAGGAGCACCGCCACCGTCCGCCGTCCTTCGAGCAGGTGAAGGACCTGCCGGTAGCAGTCGGCGAAGGCTTTACGGCCACCGTGATGGTGGGCGAATTCGCCGGCCAACGCTCCCCAGCCACCATGTTCAGCCCCATCGTTGGAGCCGATATCACGGGCTCCGGCCCACTTGAGCTGCCCGTGCGTCCGGACTTTGAACACGCAGTATTGGTGCTGGACGGCCATGTGGTCATCGACGGTCAAGACATAGAGGCCGGCCCGCTGGCCTACCTGGGGGCGGGCCGGACCAACCTTGATGTCGTAGCCGGGCCGGACACGCGGTTCATGCTCCTCGGCGGCGAACCGTTCGGCGAGGATCTGCTCATGTGGTGGAACTTCGTTGGGCGGACCCACGAGGAAGTCGAACAGGCGCGTGAGGAATGGGAAGCAGAGGGACTCCTCGACGACGACGCTGCCACCGCCTTACGCTTCGGCTTCGTCCCCGGCCATGGTCCCGATGCCGGACCGGAGGCCGGCCGCATTCCCGCTCCTCCGCTTCCCGGCGTTAGACTGCGGCCACGAACCCGCGGTTAGGCCGCTGCTAACGGCGCTGCTCGGCCACCAACCGCGGGACGCCGAACACGGGATCCTGCTGAAGTATGCGTACATCAACAATGCCGTCTTCGGCCAGCTTCGCCTTGAATGCTTCCTGCAGCCGGGGAACATTCATGCCAAGTCCGCTTCCCAGGATCACCGGCCCGTCCAGTCGCAACTGCCGAACGGCTTGCCCGGCGAGCTCGGCGAGGTCGCGGCCTGCCTGTTCCACCAAAGCCTTGCTGGTTTCGTCGCCGGTGTCGGCTGCTTCCACCACGAGGCGTGCTTGCTGCGCCCAGTACCGGCGACCCGTGTCCGGTGAGTGGAAAAGGGCGATCAGCTTACCGGGTTCGTCCACGCCGCACGAGTCCAACAACGCGCGGCTAAGCCGGTCCGGCTCCAGGCCTTGGTTCATCCGGCGCAGGCTGTGCCGGACGGCTTCCCGCCCCAGCCAGAAGCCGCTGCCTTCGTCACCCAGAAGGTATCCCCAGCCGCCTGCGCGGGCTTCCTCTCCGGCGTCGTTTTTTCCCCACGCCGCTGAGCCGGTCCCCGCAATGACCGCTACTCCCGTGCTGGCTCCGCCGGCTGCCAGCAGCAAACGTGAGTCGTGAACCACCGTGATGCGGGCGCCGGGGGCATGGGGCGCGATCAGCTCGGCGAGCGCCTGGGCGTCCTGGTCAGTATCGATCCCCCCTGCACCGGCGTACACCTCGTCAACGTGTCCGCCACCGACCTTCGCGAACAATTCAGCGAGGTTGGCCGCGGCCTGCTCCCGGCTGACATTTTGCACGTTGGAACTGCCGGCACTTTCGTCTACGACCGGCAAACCATTTTCAAAGCGCACGCCGCGTGTTTTCGTACCGCCGATGTCGAGCCCGATGACGGTTCCGGGCACGGCTTCCGTATCGGCGAGGGAATGCTGGGCAGAGTCAGGATTGTTCACCGTGACAGACTAGCTTGGAGCGTCCGGAGGAGAAACCGCACATGCCCGAATCCCTGTTTGGTACAGCGTTTATTGCAGCCCCCATGGCCGGGGGAACGTCCACGCCCGCGTTGGTGCAGGCAGTTCATGAGGGCGGCGGTCTGGGTTTCCTCGCCGCAGGCTACAAAAGCCCGGAGGCGATGGTTGCCGAGATCACGGCGACGCGGGCCCTCAACGCCCCCTTTGGCATGAACGTCTTTGTGCCTGATGCCCGCCAACTCGCGCCCAGCCAGGCTGAGCAGGCGCGGCTTCAGGCCTACCGGGCAGAGCTGGAACCCGATGCGGCGCGCTACGGGGTGGGCCTGCCGCCCCTCCGCCTTGACGACGACGATGCCTGGCAGGACAAGATCGATGTTTTGCTGGCCAATCCCGTGGAGTTCGTCAGTTTCGCTTTCGGCCTGCCTGGGAAGCCGGTGGTGGCCGCGCTCCGGAAGGCCGGAACCGCCGTCATTTGCAGCGTCACCAGTGTCCGGGAAGCCCTGGCCGCTGCCGAGGAGGGACCGGACGCCCTCGCCGTCCAGCACCGCTCAGCGGGCGCACACTCAGCGGCCTTCCTGCCGGGCGGTAAGGAATCAGCCGGAACCCCGGCAGCCCGGACGACGGCGGAACTGGTCACCCAAGTGCGTGCCGCCGTCGGGCTTCCGCTGATCGCGGCAGGTGCCATCATGGACGGCCCGGGGTTGCGTGATGTGCTGGACGCCGGCGCGTCAGCCGCGCAAATCGGGACTGCCCTGGTTCGGACCCACGAAAGCGGCGCCCGGCAGCTGCACAAGGATGCTTTGGGTGATCCCGCGTTTACTGAAACGGCCATGACCCGCGCCTTCACCGGACGTTTGGCCCGATCGCTGGTCAACGACTTCGTCCGCGACCATCAGGATGCTCCGGAAGGCTACCCGGCAATCCATCACCTCACGGCACCGGTGCGGGCAGCCTCGTCCGCAGCCGGTGATCCACAGCGCCTGAATCTGTGGGCGGGCACCGGCTGGCGGTTGGCCCGTGAAGGATCGGCGAAAGACGTCGTCAGGGAGTACCTGAGCGGGCTCTGACAAGTTCGGCCAGCAACTCTCCGCCCTCCGAGATGACGAGTTCGCGGAAGAGCCGAACGGCGTCGGGTTCGAAACTTCTCTCCCGCCAGGCGATACCAATTTGCCGGAACGCCAACTCGGACTCAATCGCCACTTCGACGAGCCCGAGTTCGGCCTTCGGAAGAAATTGGCCGGTACCTGAGCCGGGACCCGCAGGCGGAAGGATGCTGAACCCGAGGCCGGCCGAAACCAGGCCCCTGGCGGAGGTGGACTCCTGGACTTCGAAGGCAATCCTTGGGCGGAAGCCTGCTTCACGCAGGAGTGCTTCCCCCAAGGCCCGCAGCCCAACACCGGCTGGAAGTGTCACGTAGGGATCGTGCCGCAATTCTGAGAGATGCAGGCTGGACCGCCCTGCCAGCGGATGCCGGTAGTGCAGGACCACCCTGAGCGGCTCGCGGTAGAGCGGCAGGGAGTGGATGCCCCTGCCTTCGGGTGCGATCGGCGCAATCAAGGCAAAATCGCTGTCCCCGCTGGCCAATTGTTGCAGGCAGTCGTCGCGGGGACCCTGCCAGAGCTCGAACACCGCATGGGGGTGGCGGCCGCGAAATGCGCTGATGAGCAGGGGAAGAGTCGCCTCACCAAAAGTGTGTTGGAAGGACACTCCGATTCGTCCACGGACTACGTCCGACTCGTGCCTGACCCGGTCAAGGCCGGCTTGGAAGTCCTCCAGCGCGGCTTCTATGTAGGGCAGCAGGGTCCTGGCGGCGGAAGTAAGACGGATCCCCCTGCCCTCGCGCACCAGCAGGTCCATCCCCACAATGGCACTGGCCCGTGCCACCGCCCGGCTGACCGTTGACTGGGGAACACCAAGGATCTCCGCGGTTTCCGTCATATGTTCCGTGCGGCCAAGTTCAGCCAGAACGGGAAGGAGCGGAAGGAGTTGGATGAGTTGGTGGTGGTCCGGCTCCACGGTCGTCTCCCTTCAGCAGTGATCCCTGCCTGCAGATCTCCCACTATTCATGCTCTATTGCATCAATTCTAGACGACTCATGCATTGGAATGTGGTGTCCGGCGAGGCCTAATCTTGCCGGGTGAGTAAAGCAATCGCCTTGGGCAGCGCAGAAACATGGGACGGGCACGCCAAGGGGTCGCGCGGCTACAGCCGGGTGCTCGCCGCTTTGGCGCTTGCCGGCGTTGCCACCTTTGCACAGCTGTATTCCACCCAGGCTGTCCTGCCCCTCATGGCCAGCGACCTCAACATCACAGCAGCCGAAGCCGCCCTCAGTATCTCCCTCGCCACCGTGGGCCTTGCCATCACTGTCCTGCCATGGTCTTTCGTGGCCGACAGGATTGGGCGGGTCCGTGCCATGGCCATAGGCATCGCGGCCGCGACGCTCCTGGGGCTGTTGGTTCCGCTGGCCCCCACTGTGCCGCTGCTGCTGGGCCTCCGAACCTTGGAGGGCATGGCCTTGGGTGGAATTCCTGCCATAGCCATCGCCTACCTCAACGAGGAAGTCACGAAAATACACACCGCGTTGGCGGCTGGAACCTACGTTGCCGGCACCACCTTGGGAGGGCTGGCGGGACGCCTTGTGGCCGGACCCGTGGGCGAGCTCTGGGGCTGGCGGGCCGCGGCCCTGGCAGTGTCCCTGCTGGCCACTGTGTCCGCAGTCCTGTTCCTGGTCCTCGTTCCCAAGCAACGCCGCTTCAGCCCGGCCCCGGCACTGGGATTCCGCGGCGCCCTCCGGACCCTGAAGGGACACTCCAGCAACCCCAAGCTGGTGTCGTTGTACTTACAGGCTTTCCTCCTCATGGGCGGCTTCGTGGCCGTGTACAACTACCTGGGCTTTCGCTTGCATGCCGAACCCTTCGGACTTCCCGCCACGGTTGTCAGCCTCATCTTCCTTGCCTACTTGTCCGGAACCGTCAGCTCACGCTGGGCTGCGGGGCTGACCACGAGATTTGGCAGGCGCAACGTCCTGGTGGCCGGGATCGCCGTCATGTCGGCAGGCCTGGCGTTGACGTTGGTGGAGAACCTGGCAGCCACCCTGGCCGGGCTTGTCATCTTCACAGGCGGCTTCTTTGCAGCCCACAGCGTGGGATCTGGCTGGACCGGAGCAATCGCTACTACTGGCCGCGCGCAGGCAGCGTCCCTGTACAACCTGTCCTACTACCTGGGTTCGAGCCTTATTGGATGGGCCGGCGGTTTGGCCTTCCAGGCGTTTGGCTGGCCTGCGTTGGCTTTGAGCGTCATCGCCCTCTCATGCACGACGGCGGCCGTCACCTTGATAGTGCACCGGAGGCCCTAACACCCCGGCTGATATCAACGGTCCTGCCCCTACAATCAGAGGCATGACACAGGTCACGAAACCCCGCGAACTGTCGTCACCGGAGCGTTTGCAGGCGTTTACGGATGCCGTGGTGGCGATTGCTTTGACGTTGTTGATCCTTCCGCTGATGGATAGCGTGGGTGAGTTGGCGGACCACGATGGCACTACGGCCCAATGGTTGGCCGAGGAGCAGTACGCCTTACTGGGCTTCGTCCTGAGCTTTGTCCTCATTGCCGTGTTCTGGGTGCACCACCACCGACTGTTCCACAAAGTCCGGCGCATTGACTCCGGACTGTTGTGGTTGACGGTTGCTTGGATGTTCACGATCGTGCTGATGCCCGTCGCTACCTCGCTGTCCACCCAACTGCAATCCGACTGGGCCCAGCCCCTTGTCTACATCGGAACGCTTTTCGCTACCAGCCTTATGCTCCTTCTGGCGCGCGTCCACCTGCGGTCCCACCCGGATCTGCACGACATGGATGCCGCTGAAACGACGTCAGGGATCCGGGCAGGCGGCATAGTGTCCGGGCTATTCCTTGCGGCTCTTGTTGTGGCCTTAGCCGTTCCGACCGCCGGCAACTTCCCCCTGTTGCTGATGCTTCTCAGCGAGCCGCTCCAACTCCTGGCCAACCGGGGAGACCGGCGGGCCCGCCCCAAACGATAGTCACCTGAAGAATTCACCGATTAGGATGGATGAAAGGCAATTTCAGGAGGATCCGTGAGCAACCCCACGAAGAATGTTCGGTCAAGCACCGGCAGCGCAGAGCCGCTGGACGCGATCGACGAACGAATCCTCGCAGCGTTGGTGGACGACGCCCGTATCTCCAACAAGCAGTTGGCGGAGCTGGTCGGTATCGCCCCTTCCACGGCCCTGATGCGGACCAGGGCGCTCTCCGAACGGGGAATCATCGAAGGCTTTGAAGCCGTCTTGAGCCTGCCGGCCATCGGCCGTTCGGTACAGGCCCTCATCGCCGTTCGCCTTCGCGCCCACGACCGCGACCAAATCGACCGCTTTACTGCCCGCGTCCCTAAACTCCCGGCGGTCATCTCCACCTTCCACACCACCGGTTCCGTGGACTACCTGCTCCATATCGCCGTCGCCAACACTGACGACCTCCGAAACTGGCTCCTCGACAACCTCGCCACTGACCCCGTGGTGGGTCACACGGAAACCACCATGGTTTTCCAGCACATACCCGGCAACCGTGGACCGCTGCCCGAATAGGGCCGGGAATCAGGAACGCACTACGCGTCGAAACGAGACGGCCGCAAGGACCATCGCCGCCACGCCGCACAGAACCGTGAAACCCACGACGGCGGCCTGCAGACCGAGCGCCGAGACAGCCAGTCCCAGCCCGATCACCGGAACGGCGCTTCCCAAGTAAGTGATGACATAGACGGTGCTGATGACCTGCGCGTGGCGCGCAGCCTCAACCTTGCCGGCAACTTCATTGAAGACCTGCCGGAACGCAATGCCCTGTCCCACGCCTGCGGTGATGCTGGCTGCCACCAGCAGCCATGGGCTTGACCATGCGGCCGCTGCTCCGATGAGAACCACGGAGGAGCCCAGAACCACCAAGGCCAGGGGAACAACAAAGCGTCCGCGCGTACCCAGCAGCTGGCTCAGCGCGGAAGCACCCAAAGTGACCCCTGCAAGCAAGCCAATGAGGGGCCTCGAATCAGCCTGCACCACGCTGGCGAAGTAGCCCGGCGCCAAGGAAAGGCAGAAGCCGAAGACGGCGAAGCTGAGGAATCCCGTGGCCGCTGCCATCCAGAATGCTCCGCGGGCGTCACGCGAGATGGACGGCCTCCGCGGAGCGAGGACTTTCAGGGGCTTCGGTCCTCCCGCGGGTGCAATGGCTGGCCGCGCCTTCAAAAGCCACAAGGGAACCAGCGCTGCAAGCAACACTGCCGAGTGAACGTAGTAGGGAGTTCGCGTCGAGTCCGGCAGGAGTGATAAGAGGCCGCCGATTGCGGGACCGGCGGCCACGCCTCCGGCAGAGGACAGAAGGGTAAAGCGGGAGGCCCAGTCGGGCCGCTGGGGCAGCAATTCACGCAGGGCTGCGGCGCTGGCTCCTGTCGCAAGTCCAACTGCTGCTCCTTGGAAAGCCCGGCCCAAGGACAATGACACCAAGGTGTCCGCGTTGGCGAAAATCACTCCGCCCACCAAGCCAACCAAGACAGCCAGCACCAGCGCCGCACGGCGTCCGATGTGGTCCGACCAGTGGCCCGCCACCATGAGGACGCCTACCAAGGCAAGGACGTAGCTTGAGAAGGCCACCGTCACGTCAAGCGAGGACAGGCCAAGCCTGGCCTGGAGCAGGGGGTACAAGGGTGTGGCCAGGTTGGCGCCAACCAGGAGCGTAAAGATCACAACCCCCGTCAGGACCAGCCGGGCAGTGGTGGAGGCATCCCATCCCCAGCGTTCGGCGGTGGCCGGACGCATGCGGAGTTCGCTCAAGACAGTCATTTCCATGCCTTCGGGCTCGGTCGCCGGTTTCGGTTTTCCTTGTGGGAAGCGCAGTCCGGCTAAGTATTGATGGCAATAGAATGCAATAGTGCTGAGCTCAAAGAGCTGCAAAAGTGCAAGGATTGAGCAAAATACTCAAAGTAGTAAGCGACAAATGAGCTGGAGTGACCATTTGAACACCCTCGACCCAATGGACCTGAAGATCCTGCTGGAACTCATTAGGGAACCCCGCATCCAGATCGCTGAGTTGAGCGACGCCCTGGGCATAGCCCGCAATACCGCCCAGAGCCGCGTGAAGCGCCTTCTTCGGACCGGAGTGCTGCAGGCGGCCGGCCGTGAAGTGGACCTCGAAAAGGTGGGGTACGACGTCGTTGCCTTCGTCACGATTGAAGTCACCCACCGGGAACTCGACGGCGTCATTGGCGCCTTACGCCTGATCCCCCAAGTGCTGGAGGTCCACGAGATATCAGGGCGCGGCGATCTGTGGTGCCGGGTGGTGGCAACGGACACGCACAACCTGCAGTCGGCGTTACGCTCGGTCCTGCGCACCAAGGGTGTCATCCGGACAGAAACAGTTCTGGCCCTGCATACGCATATCCCGTACCGCACTGAGCCGCTCATCGAAAGGATGTCCGCAGCCCCAACACGCCCCAGGCAGGAGAGCCAGAGCACCGGCCCGCAGGCCCGAACGGACTAGGATTTCAGGCATGGATTGGCTCTCACACATCTCCCAGATCAACTGGTTCGCTGTACTTCTGGCTTTCGTTTCAAGCATGGTCATCGGCTTCGTCTGGTACATGCCGGCCGTCCTTGGACGCAGGTGGATGCAGGCGATCGGCAAGACCGAAGACGACCTCAAAAACATCGAAGGTGGCGCCGGCATCTGGGTTCCCATGATGGTGGCCGCGGCCCTGACCAGCATTCTCCTGGCTGTCCTTATCAGCGCGCTGGAGCTCAACACTTTCTGGGCCGGCGGTTTCTTCGCGCTGATCGCGGCCTTGGTATTCCGCGCCGGCGGCCATGTCATTCACAACGGCTTCGCCGGGCGCCCCGCCGCTGTGACAGTGATCAATTCCGGCCACGACCTCGTGGCCATGACCGTTGCGGGCGCCATCATCGGAGCCATGCAGTAGCGTTCACCCAGTGACCATCATCGATAACGCCGTATATGTAGACGGCGTCCGCACCGCCACCCCGCACAGCCTCGAGCAAACGTTCGAAACACTGGCCGAACATGGTGGCATGGCCTGGATCGGCCTGTATCGGCCCACGAAGGACGAGATGGCCGCCGTCGCCCAGGAATTCGACCTCCACGAGCTTGCCGTTGAGGACGCTGTTTCTGCACACCAGCGGCCCAAGCTCGAACGGTACGACCACAACCTGTTCACTGTTCTCCGCCCAGCCAGATACCTCGATGAAACCGAGACTGTGGAGTTCGGCGAGTTGCACGTCTTCACCGGACCAAATTTTGTGGTGACCATCCGGCACGCTGAAACCGGTGGAGTCGCCCGGGTCCGCCACCGGCTGGAGACGCGTCCGGATCTGCTCTGCCATGGACCTGAAGCCGTGCTCTACGCCCTCCTGGACCAGGTAGTGGACGACTATGCGCCAGTGGTGGCGGGCCTTGAGAACGACATCGACGAAATCGAAGACCAACTCTTCAGCGGCGACAGCACCGTGTCGCGTCGGATCTACGAGCTCGCCCGTGAAGTGATCCAGTTCCAGCGGGCCATCCAGCCGCTTCCGGACATGATGGCGCTGCTGGAAAAGGGCTTCGAAAAGTATGGCGTGGATATCGAGTTGCAGCGTTCCCTTCGCGACGTCGAGGATCACGTTCAGCGCGTCATCTCACGGGTGAACTCGTTCAGGGATCTGTTGCAGAACGCCCTCACATTGGATGGCACGCTGACCGCGAACCGGCAGAACGAGGCCAGTGCTGCGCAGAACGAACAGGTCAAGAAGATCTCCTCCTGGGCTGCCATCCTCTTTGCGCCGTCGTTTGTGGCAGGCGTGTACGGCATGAACTTCGACCATATGCCCGAGCTGCATTGGGACTTCGGCTATCCCTTGGCGGTGGGACTCATGGTCGGCGCCGCACTGCTGATGTATGCCATCTTCAAACGCAAAGGGTGGCTGTGACGCCTCTCTTGAGGCCTGCTCCGCGTACGGCGCGGGACATTGCCGGGACTTTGGTGGCCGGCATGGAGCACGACGCCGGGCGGTCGGGTTTCGAGCTTGAGCCCAGCCAGCGGAAAGCAGCTGAGCTCTTGGCGGCTTTCGCCGCCCAAGTGACCGGC
This sequence comes from Paenarthrobacter sp. A20, assembly GCF_024168825.1. NCBI lineage: Bacteria > Bacillati > Actinomycetota > Actinomycetes > Micrococcales > Micrococcaceae > Paenarthrobacter > Paenarthrobacter sp. A20. The sequence continues at coordinate 4,426,512 of NZ_JALJWH010000001.1, forward strand.
CGGCGTCGTGCGCTCTCAAGGAGGACGCCGCGAAGCCTCTACCTCCACGGGCCGGTGGGCCGCGGAAAGACCTGGCTGATGGATAGCTTCTACGGACGGCTGGAGGCACGGAAGAGGCGTGTCCATTTCCACGACTTCTTCCGCAAGCTCCACTCCGGGACACACGGCTTCGAGCCCGGCAACGGAACGGCCATCCAGCAGTCGGTGGACTCCCTGCTGGATGACATCGATGTGCTCTTTTTCGATGAGTTCCACGTCCATGACGTCGGCGATGGCATGTTCATTGCCCGGTTGTTACGGGCCGCAGCCCAGCGCCGGATCCCCTTGGTGGTGACCTCGAACTACGCCCCGGACGACCTCCTGCCCAATCCCCTCTGGCATGACCACTTCGTACCCACCATTGAAGCCATCAAGGAGATGATGGACGTCGTGGAGATCAATGGTGCCTCGGATTTCCGCCGCTTTCCTACTCCCGGAACCGGTCCGGCCACAGGATTTGAGGCTTTTCGCGCCGGACGCATCATCTCCCCCGGCACACCAACGCAGTTGGGGCGCCTTGGCCTCTTCCGGCCCCAGCCCTCACAGAGCCGGATCGTGAGCCCCACCACGCAGCCATTGCTTGTCAAAAACTCAGACGCCGACTTGCTCTGGGTCGGTTTTGAGGAGCTTTGCGGCGGGCTGACGTCAACATCGGACTTCCTGGTTTTGGCCGATACCTATAGGACGTGGGTCATTGACGACGTTCCTTCGCCGGAAGATGGTGATTCGGCATCCGCACCGGCATGGCAGCGGTTCAGCAATGTGGTGGATGTGCTCCACGACCAGGACATCACGCTGTTTCTGGTCGGGGCGGGGCCTTTGAACTGGGATATCGATGTCCCGGGCAGTGTCCTGCCCGTTGATTTGGCGCGTATTGCCAGCCGTTTGTCCCTTCTGGGACGTTCAGACCCGGACGATGCTGTGTCAATGGAAGAGGCCGCCGGAAGCTGAGCTTCCGGCGGCCTCCTTGAAAACGTGGGCTGGGTGGATGGCTAGATAACGCCGCCGGCCGCAGACGGGGCACTGGCATCGTTTCCGCCATCGCCTACAGTCTCCCGGGCGACATAGTTCTCGATGTCGAAGAGGTTCTCGGCACGCTCGGTGATGTTCAGCAGCGTGGTCATGGAGGCGACCTCTTCCACCTGTTCCTTCAGGAACCAGAGCATGAACTGCTCGCCCAGGGCATCCCCCTCGGCGCGGGCGACGCGGAACATCTCCTCGATGTTCCTGGTGACTTCCTTTTCCTGTTCCAAGGCCAACGCGATGGGTTCCTTGGCGTTGGTGAAGTTGTTGCGAACCGGGGCAATACCGGGGATCTCCACGTGCACGTTTCGGTCCAGCATGTACTGAACCATCATCATGGCGTGGTTCCGCTCCTCAAGGGATTGACGGTAGAAGTGCCGGGCCAACTGCGGCAAGTCCTCGCCGTCAAAGTACACAGCTACTGCGATGTATTGCTGGGAGGCCGCAAACTCATTGGCGACCTGGGCGGACAACAACTCATTGAATGTCTTCTTAGCCATGGCTCGATCCTACAGGCGGGCCATGACACTTTTGAGGGTGAGGTTCACCACTGCTCAAGGCACCAGCAGGCTGATACTTACTCCAGCCGCAGCGGCAAGGACGCTAAGCGCCATTGTGCCCAACCCATTGATGATGGCCAGGGCCGTGCGACCACTTTGAACAAGCCGGATGGTCTCCAGGCTTGCCGTGCTGAAGGTGGTGTAGCCGCCCAGGAATCCGGTACCGAATACCAGCAGGAGGGACTCCGGCGCTTGGCCGCGCATCACGAACCCTGCCAGTAGGCCCAGCAGCAGGGAGCCCGAAATGTTGATGGCAACGGTCCCCCAGGGAAAAGCGGTCTTGAGGCGTGCCCGGATAAGCCCGTCCACCACAAACCGAACGGCGGCACCTACCCCGCCCGCCAAGGCAAGAAGGATGACCGTCACGATTGGCGTCCAGTTGCGCGCTGGTGATGGCGGGCCCCCAGCCAGATACCCGCAAGGGTGGCAACAGCGCCGCCCACCAGGCTCGCTGCCAGATAACCCGCAGCTGCAGGAGCCGCTCCAGCGCTGAACAGGTGCACCGCATCCAATGCCAGCGTGCTGTAGGTGGTATACGCGCCAAGGAACCCCGTACCCAGCCCGAGCCGCAGGACCCGGCGATTGCCGGCGTCGGGACCCCTGCGGGAGAGGCCCTCAAGCAAAGCGCCCAGCGCCAAGGCGCCGGAAAGATTGATGACCAAGGTGGGAAGTGGCCATGCACCTGGCGCCGGGATGGCAAGTCCCAGACCATACCGTGCCAGAGCGCCCAGCACACCACCGGCCGCAACAATACCGATAAATCCCCAGTGAAGGTGGACGGGGCGTTTGTCCTCAGTCGTCATCGTCGGTGTGGACCCGGGGATTGACGGGAACAACGAGTACCGGCAGTCCTTGGCGATGGGACAGGTGGCGGGCGACGGAACCGGCCGTCAGTTCCTTCAGGGCGGCTGTCAGTTTGTGCTCCCGCGTGCCCACCACGATCATTGATGCGCCTTCAGCTTCGGCTTCCCGGGCCAAGGCACGGGCCGGTTCCCCTGCCAATGGGACCATCGACCATTCGACGCCGGTGCCGTCCAGTTGCGCGGCGATGGCCTGTCTCAGCGATTCGGGGATTTCGTAAGAATCGTCGTCAACGCCGTCCGGATCGATCGGCGCCGCGGGACCTCCTGTACTGCCGTCCACGGGGTACACCGTAACGTCGGCATACGCGCACACCAGTGGCAGCCCGGCACTGGCGGCCACCTGGACTGCTTGCGCAAGAACCACGGGGGGCTGCCCCGGCATGACACCTACCAGGATGGGGCCGGACATGCCGTTGGCGGCCTCAGAACGCGGAGCGGGGGTCTCTGTCACAGGGCTAGTCTACGACGCGGGCAGGTGGCGCAAGCTTGTTCTCACACGCGACGGCTTCCCGACCACAAGGCGAACAGCAGCGGCACCACGGAAACGATCATCAGCACATTGCCGAGCACCATGTCATCGGCACGGACCAAGGCCCCTGAGATAAGCACCGCTCCGAAGATGACTGCGCCGACTGCTCGCCGGACCAACAGGATGAGCCGGGCCATCTGCCGTTCGAGCCTGCGATTTGATACCTGCAGGAAACCGTCCTCCAGTTGAGAGACCAATCCATCCAGCCGTTTCGGCAGGCGCAGGGCTATGGCAGCGGCATCGACCGCCTGGGATGCGACGTCGTTGATGAGGTTTCCACGCTCGTCGCGCAGCAGTTGCGCCGCGTACGGCTCCACGGAGTCCCACAGATTGAAGCGGGCATCCAGTGAGCTGCACACACCCGAGGTCAAGGACATGGCCCTGATGATGAGCAGGAAATTCTCCGGCAACTGGAAGGGCAGGGAGCGAATCACGCTGCCGAACTCAGCCCCGAATTCGCGGAACTCCCGCGGATCAACGTCGCGAAGCTCCGCGAAACCCATCCCGCCGAAGCGCGCGAAGAGCTGTGTCATGGCCCGCTCAAGCTCAGCTGTGTCGGCCGACTGCATCAGCACCCCCACGTCGCTGATCGCGGTCACCAGTCCTTTGCCGTCCCGTGAAGCAGCAGCGATCAGAAGCTTGCGCAGCCCGCTGCGCGTCTTCACGGGAACTTCGCCCATCATGCCGAAGTCAATGAACGTGAGTTTCCAGGGATGCTCACTCGACGGATCGTTAGCCGGCGTGACGAAGATATTGCCGGGGTGGGGATCGGCATGGAAGAAACCGTTGGTGAACAACTGGTCAAACATCACCGAGGCGAAGACTGGAGCCACAGTGGCCGGGTCTATGCCGGCCAGGCGAAGCGACTCCGCGTCCGTGATCTTGATGGCCGTGACATCTTCGAGTGTGAGCACACGGCGGGTGGTTCGCTCCCAGACCACAGCTGGGACAGTTACCCGTGGGTCGTTGGCGAAGTCAGCGGCAAAACGCTCTGAGTTGGCCGCCTCATTCAAGTAATCGATTTCCTCCAAGCTGGTCTGCGCGAACTCCTTGATCAGGGCCGGCACGTCTGCGCGGCTGGAAACGATGCGGATGCGGCTGAGCCAACCTCCCACTTTCCGCAAGGCGGCCAGGTCGACGTCGACGATTTCGGCGATGCCGGGCCGCTGCACCTTGAAGACCACGCTGCTGAGCCCGGTATCCTCGGCATTGCCGGCCAGGAGTTTTGCCCGGTGTGCTTGCCCGAGAGATGCTGCCGCAATGGGCGTCTGCTCGACTGAGGCGAACACCGCCTCCAAGGGGGCACCGAGTTCGGCTTCGGCCAGCGTCCGGATGGCAGGAAAGGGAACGGGCGGCACTTCGTCCTGAAGCCCCTCCAGCTCCGCGGTGATCTCCGGTGGGAGCACGTCCAGCCGGGACGACATGAACTGGCCCACCTTGATCATCAGTCCGCCGAGCTCCACCGCAAGGCCGTGAAACCGCCGGGCAAACTGCCGCATTCTGTTGGCTCGGTTGCGTTCCGTCAGCCGACGAAGGCCTACCTTGGGCAAGAACAGCTCAAACCACCACGTCACCGCCAGATGCCATGCGGCGAATCGCAGGATTCGGCGGTAGCGGGCGCGGGGATCCCCGCTTCCCGGCGTGGGATCTGCCCGATCGCGCCGAACCGACGTCACCCCTTCAGTCCTGGGCGAGGATCGAGTACAGGCGGCGGCGCGCCTCCTCGAGCACCGTCACAGCCTCCTGCACTTGCTTGGGCGTTCCGGTGCGGCCAACCTGCGCGGCGGCCTGAGCCAGGTCCACGCCGGCCTTGGGCAGGGCTGCGAATCCCGGGCTCGACGACGTGCCCAAGGAGTCCCACGGTGCAGACGTTTCAGAACCGGCAACATCCTCCCGGCCGGCTTCAGTCAGGGAGTAGATTTTGCGTCCGCTGGATTCTTCCGCACTGACGAAACCCTCGTCTGCCAGCAATTGCAGGGTGGGATAGACGGAACCGGCGCTCGGCTTCCAGCTGCCCCCACTGCGCTCTTCGATTTCATGGATGATCTGGTAGCCGTGCATGGGGCGCTCGGCAAGCAGGGCGAGGATAGCCGTCCGTAGCTCGCCCCGGCCCGCACGGGTTCCGGAGCGCTTTTCGAACCGGGAGCGAAACTCCTCAACGGCCTGCCACATGCCGTCCAGGTTGTTGCCCATGAATCCGTTTGCAGGGAATGAATTGTGCATCAAGCTCACCTCAGTCAATCGCGAACGATACTAAACGATAGTTAACGATATACCCGAGCGCGGCACCGTGGAAGCCTCATAGCGCAGGACCGGACAGCACTTCTGGGTGATGCCGTCCGGCCCCGGCCGCGGAACCTTGGGGCAGCTTCGGCAAACGAGGGGGGTCATTGGCCGACGCGTGGGATCCGCTGGGTTTAGTAAATGCGAACCGGCCACCTAGGCACACGAGTAGTTGGTACTCGTCTTTTCCTTGCGCTGGAAGGGGCGACTACTTGCAGGGCTGGGAACCCTGATGCCAAATGTGGAGCTAAGGAGATTCGAACTCCTGACCTCTTCGATGCGAAAGAGCCGCTTGCGGGAAAGTCACGTGAAACGCGGTATAGCGTCGAATGACAGAATCCGCGCCAGCATTGGGAAGGGGGCCTATCGCGGTGGCACTACGCGCAGTGCCGTGTAGCCCGGTAGAGCAGCGCCTTGCGGTACGTTTGCGGTACGGACACCAAGCTCCAAGGCCTCGGAAATCTGCTCTGCCGGGATGTCGGCAAGATGGGCATAGCGCTCCGTCGTCATCGGGGACGCATGGCCCAACAGCCGGCCTACCTCCTTGATGGACACACCACTCTGGATCAACCACGAGGCGTAGGTGTGCCGCAGATCGTGCGGCCGCGCGTGATCAATCCCCGCAGCTTCGAGCGCCGGCAACCAGACACGCTTGCGCCAGTTATCCAGGTTCACCATCTCGCCCTCAGCGTTTAGGACCAGAGCCGACCGGCAGCGGCCTACGCGGTGGTCATGTCCGCAGCTAGATCCGCCCGGGGCTCCAGCTCATCGATGAGTTGGGCAACCCACCCAGGAAGCGGGACACTTCGCGCCAGCTTGCCCTTCGGGTAAGGCTTCATCATTCCGGCCTCATAGTCGTACGTTTCAACGACGTGAATCATCCCGCGCTCGCGGTCCACACGGTGAGAGTGAAGGCCCATGGCTTCACCCCAGCGCAGCCCCGTACCGATCAGCAAACCCACAATGGCAGCATCGACCTTCGTATCCAGGACAGCATCAAGCGCCTGGTACTCGTCTTTGATCAGGTAGCGCTCCTGCGCCGGCGGCCGCTGCGGCAGTTTCAGCCGATAGACCGGATTGCCAGGAAGCACCTCCGCATCGACAGCCGCCATGAAAGACGCCGAAAACAGGCCAAAGATCCGCTGAACACTGGAAGCAGCAAGCGTCCGCACAACAGGCTTGTAATCGTTGCTCTCGCGTCGCTTCAGCTCGGCCTTGCTCGGCTTAATCTCAACCCTGGACAATTCGGAGATCCACTTCCGCCCGTCCTGCCTGGTGATATCGCAAAGAGGCACCGAGCCCCACTTGGGGAACAGATATTGATCCCTCATGCTGACCTCATTGGCCGCCGTCGAAGCCTCAATCTTCCGGGTGGGCCACCACTCCTCACACCACTCCCCCCACGTGCGCCGCGCAGCATCCGGATCCCGCCACCCAGCCGACCGCGACGTCTCCTCCTTCGCGCTCGCCGCGTTCTGGGCGGCTCGCTTGTGAGAGAACGTGCCGGCGGAGCGTTCCTTACCGGCGCCGTCGCGGTAGAGCCCCTGGTACTTGCCGGAGGGAAGTTTCTTTGTCCAGGCCACGGGGATCCTTTCGACCTCGGGAACGCTGGCGGCGTTCCGGTATTGAATCGAATTGGATGGTCGGCTACAGCGGCTGTAGCTCCAGGGTGAGGAGCGTTTCCCATTCTTTGTCCTCGAGTCCTGTGAAACGATCCTTTAGGACATCGGGCGTGACCCAGAGTTCGTCAGCAAGTTCATCGAAGGAACGAGCCCAGCGGAGGCTCTTGCTGAGGAGGTCCATGGGGATAAGCCGCCGGGCCGTCTCTTCACAGACGTCAGTTTCGATGCCGAGCGGCTGGCAGCCCCGGTGTTCCCCTTCCAGGTGCACGAGTTCGTGAGCAAGCGCGCAGCGCCGTTCGACTTGCTGCTGGCCCTTATTGAGCCAAATGACGTCAACACCGTTCGTCCTGCCCCGAGCGCCGTCAGGCATGTCAACCCAAGACAGGCGGACATGCTTTAACCCCCGAAGGTGGAGCCATGGATCAATTCCCCAATTCGAACACATATTCGAAATGTTAGAGGTTTTGGCGTCTACCTAAGAACTTGAATTAATAACGTGACGGGTGCAGTTCGTCACCCACGGCAGCGTTAGGCCACGACGGCGAGGGCGTCGTCGACCAGTCTGGATTGCTGGCTTTCTGGGTACGCGACCAGTCCGGGGACTTCGGCCCAGACTTCTCTGGCGATATCCAGAGCAGGCTTGGCAGCTTCGGTCCTCGGTTCCTCGTAGACAACTCGGAGCTGTACGTCTTCGGGGATAACTAGGGGCGGGTTGCCCCTAGATTCGAGGAGGCCGCCTTTCGTCCTTAGCCGGCTCATGTGTGCCGCCCACGCCTGAATTTCTGTTGAGACTTTTTCGACGTCCGAGAGGTTGAATGACCAGGTGTTGGTAATCTGCTCAACCCGAGAGTCAGTAACGGCGAAATTGGCTGTTCGGGGAACAGCGCCGACGCGAACGTGAGGGCGGTTTCGGATGACAGCGTTGCTGCCGCGGGGCAGAGCGTGCCGGAACTGCTGTGACACGTAGTTTGTTACCCGGGCGCCAAAGAGTTCGCGAGTTTTGACCTGAGGATCTGCCACAAGGTGATCAAACAGCATGTCAATGCCGGCCTGCGCGGAATCGGCAACAATCGGGTATGGCGCTGATACTTGCACCGCGTTGTTCAAGCGGGCCGCTAGTCGCGCTACAGTGGCCGCGCTGATGTTTTCGCCGGAGTCAGCAATCGCAGTCAGCATGGCTTCCGGGCCCGAGGCGCGCCCATTATCAAGATTGATTACCATTCGCTGCAGTTCGCGCATCCAATAGTTGGCGATCATTGGGTCACCGCCGAGACGTGTGGCTCGGTTGAGGTGCCTGACCTGACGGAATGCCCAGTCGTGCCCGTCCGCTCCAACGAGCAGGGCGATGTTGACGAATTCTCCGCGGATTGGGTCCGGTACGTAGCGGACAATCCAGTATTGGTAGAACATCTTCACCTCACTTCGTCTTTGGGTTTCGGGTTGGCCAGGGAGGTCTCCTTGGCCAACTGGCGCATTCTTGCCGATGCGTGGGTTCTTCTCTTATAGAACCACCATGCGAGCGATTCAAGGAGTTCATCCGGAACACCCCATGCTAGGGGCACACTCGCAACCACGTCTATAAGGTCCGTCACGGTGAGCGCCTCGATGCGTTCATACATCTCGACAAAGGCCGCTGGATCCATACCCTTCAGTGGGCCCTTCCACGGCTTCCAGGACGTGGTTGTCAGCTCCAGATCTTTTACAGTCAGCGGTTCCGGTTCTCCGCCGGTGATCCAATAACCATGATCGTAAGACCAGACCTGCTCTTCGTTTTGGCGGTCATAGAGCCACTGTTCATCTTCTCCGTAACACAGCTCCCAGAGTGCGATGAAGCGTGGCTGCCGGGTCTTGTTGCCGTCTCGTGTGACAGAGTCGAGCACGTTCTTCTCTAGGCAGTTCTCAAGAAACAGCGACCCATGCGCTACGCCGGGCTGAATACCGCTCCCAATTAGGCGCGGGTCATGAGTCAAGGCTTCAGGGACATTGACCAGGGTGGATGGACGCATAGGAGCGTCCAGCGTGCGGGCCAGCGCCTCGACCACGCGCTCGGCAATCAACGAATCAAGACCATGGGCATTGCCCATGTACTTCACCCAGTAGTGGGTGCCATTCGTTGCAATTCCCAGAAATGGCACTGAGCCAGTGTTGGCCACGCTGGCAATGGCAAAGATGTCCGTCTCAGGTTCCGGGCGCGGATGTGTCGCAAGAAGCCCAAGCCAATTCAGCCGGATCGAGTAATCGACCGGTTCCCCCATACTCATCTGAAGTTACCTATTCCCCTTGGTCCTGGGACTCTTCGCCACGCTCAGTCCACTCACGATCACGCCTTACCTGAGACTCATGCGGGGCACCCGCAGCCAGGTCCTGCCAGTTATCGGGCAACGGAATGTTCCCATCATCAGGAGCTCGCGACCCGGTCTTCTGTCCAGGGCGAGCGTCACGGCGCTTACCGGCTGACCCGATATCGGTGGGAGGTTCAATTTCTGGAATTGCTTCGACATGTGGCTCCTGATTAGTCGCCAGGACCCCTATTTCTCGACCGAGCTGCAGGAATGCCTCACGGGTTGATGCCGGGAGGGTGTGCAGTCCAGCGACATAGACAGAGTCTGGTTCGGTGTCACTGACATCGAGCCCTAGAGACCGGGCTGAGGCCATGATGATTTCCGTGACCGTATAACCAGTTCCTCGCGCCAACCCTTTAATCGTCGCTGGGTCCGGGAAGTTCTTCAGCGGATCATTGATCAGCTGAAAGAGACGTTGCCTTGCCGGCACTCCCCCGCAAGCCTTGGCAAACGAGTCGTAGCTGTAGCCTTTGGCCTCCTTCGCCGAGGAGACCAAGGTCGCAAGATCCTGGTTGCTTGTCACGATATCTAGCCTGTGGTCCTTTGCATCTGAAGCAAAACGGCATTTCTTAGGCAGTGCCTAACCCTAAATGTTCCATACATTGCCGCTAGATGCCTAAGAAGAACTTTGGTAAAGAGTTGGTTGCTTGGCCTGGTACCTATCAGCACCGTAAAACACGTTCAGCGGCACCGCCTGTAGTTTCGCCGCTTCCGAGCCGGCATTGCGGTACTCGAACTGAATGACAACAGGCACCATGTCTGGGCTCGGGTCGCTTCCAATCTCTGAAGCTTCAGCTATCCGAGTTCCAACGAAAGCTATTTCAATGTCTTAAGTGGAGTGTCCTGAAGGAGTATTCACCCTCGGGGTGGAGGGTAGTCAGCGGCACTCGTCATCTGCGAGACACTGACCAGCGACAGGGTACGGACGGAAAGGCCGCTTTCACGCCCGCAGGTGCAGGTGTTGTGACAGACAAACATGCGTAGTTCTAACGTTAAACACTGAAGAGCCCCACCCTCTCTGGAGGGTGGGGCTCTTCAGTGGAAATCCCCAGATCTCAATCTTCGAGGTCTGGGGACTTTGGACGTTTTGCTATCGGGGCTTACAGGTTCGGGTCAGACATTTTCCGACTCTCCTTCGTCTATTGCTGATGAGACTAACACGCCGATTTCTTCAGATTCAACGCTTGTAACACGTGCATGTTTCTGGCTGTAGTCACGCAGTTCGCTCAGAAGTGGCCACGTGAGCCAGTGTCGTAGGGGCAGCTCGTCCGAGGCGCGCATCTTTTGCACGAGCTTATGGCCTTCTGTCAGCTCGTCCAGCAGTGCGTGCTTAGCAAGCCGGAACACCGGCTGGAGGACCGACGTATTCCAGTTTTCAATGTCTTCCTGGTGCTGTTTTAGCTGCCCGGTTCGTTTGGCTGCCACCCAGCTGTTGACTTGATATCGGTAGCCAGCGCCCAAATCGTTGAAGCTAGATGCCTTGACTACCTGGGAGAGCTGTTGAACGGCCTCAAATCGCTTGTCCTGAAGCAAGTGGTATGAGACAACTCCACCAACATAAGACTCCATGGACTGCACGGAGTCTTGGTCCTTGACGAATTTCTGGCACGTAGCGAACACGAGGAAGGTGGCGATCGACATAAGGCGGTCAGAGGCGTGCCGCAGATATGGAACATCTACGCCGAGGTACTCATCCAGGCCCTTCTTATGGGGCGACGGCTTGCACGCTTCGACGTATTGCTTGGACGCAACCGCGCCGTTGTGCACGATCATGTGACGCCGCTGGAAAATCTCGATTGTAGATGCGTCGGTGGCTAGCGGGGGCACATCTATGTGTAGCTTCTTACCGACAAACTCCAGCCAGTCACTATAGCTGCCGTACAGCAAACTATCGACGAACTTGTCGATCTGATGCTGCCTAAAGGATTCAAGGTCTTCAAACTCGCATATCTGCGCCCAGGTAAAGGTCTGATTGGATGAACTGATGATTTGTGGGACGTTTGTAATCACAACACGGAGCAGGTTGCCCATGAGGACTTCAAAGTCAGCAACTACCGTAGTCAGCAAAGAGGACAGCAGCTTTGTCGTCTGCGGCGAATCCTGCATCCTTACGATGGCCCGGGCTACATCGCTGAAGTACTCTTGCCCGCAATCCTCTGGCAGCTCTCGAATTACCGCACGCACCGCATCCTTGTGTTGTTCGGTGTCGCGTGTATGAAGTCCCTCTTTGTCAGATTTGAGCTGTGGCGCCCCAATGCCCTCCAGTTCCACTTCCAAGAGATCCCAGAGACGCTCAAACAAACCTTCGGGTACGTGCGGATACTCCCGCTCGATGCTCGTGTGAGCGCGCTCGCGGTAGTCGTCAAGTTCATGTTCTTGCCGCTCGATGTAGTCGGCCGTGTAGAGCAGGTCATCTTGATTGGACCTGAAGGCTTCCATGAGTTCAAGGAGTTCTTCTACAGTCGGATCGAGATCGTCCGCCTCAGATTCGGTCGAACCTTCTTCTTGGTCCTGCATGGTGCCCCCATATTTATTGTTGCTCTGCGGCTCGCAGATTCTCTGATGCCAAGATTGCGGTACGCAATTGGGTTTTTGACTCAGTAACTGCCGCCCTACCCGCGTTTGCGCAGGTAGGGCGGGCATTCTCTGTGTGGAGCTAAGGAGATTCGAACTCCTGACCTCTTCGATGCGAACGAAGCGCTCTACCAACTGAGCTATAGCCCCTGGGCCAAGCTGTACGGCCTGGCCAGTGTCCCTAGGCTACAAAGTTTCGTCGTGCTTTTCCAACCACGACACGAACGTCTCCGCGCCATCCTTCCGCCCGGGGATCAGGTTGTTGCCGGCACGAAGGAAAGACCCCATGGCCCCGGCCAGGGGCAGCTCCACGATCTTGCCTCGCCTCCCTGTGACCGTCTTCCACGACTCCGCCATCTGACGCATGGTGAGGACCTCCGGACCGCCCACAGTTCGTATGCAGTGCCGCTCACTACCCGGGGCTCCGAGACAATCAATGACGACGTCGGCACCCACCAAAGCGGCTGCCAGCCCCTCTCCTGTGGTGACATCGCCCGTAAAGTAAGTTGCGCCGTCGTGACGCTTCGCCGAGCCGGCGGCCGGTACGTGGCGGGAAGAGGCGGTCACCGTAGGCCCCGCAGACAGCGCGAGCCGGACGACGTCCCGACCGATCTACCCGATGCTACCCGCGACGCAGATGCTGTTCATGGAGGTTCTAGGCGCGACGGCGCTGCAGAACGTCGTCCAGGTTGCTGAGCGCGCTCTGCCCCTTGGCAGAAACAGTGGCCGCTGCCTCCGCTTGCTCAGCGCCCTGCTTCAGAACGGGCTTGCCCACAGGCTTGGGAGCCTCAGGGAGGTCCAGGGGCTCGGGAGCCGGCCTTGGAACCTTGGCGGCCTCGACGTACGTGGGCTTGGGAACTGCGACCGGCTCCCAGCTGGAGCCCTTGGAGTCCCCGGCCGTCTGGGCGGATTCGTCTCCCGCGGCGACTGCAACGGCCAACGCGGCCTGGCGAAGCTCAACGGCGGACAGGCGCGCAGCTTCACGATTGGTGGCTTCGGCGTCGAAAACGGTGGTTTCCTTCGCTTCCACTGCCGGTTCCTTCGGCAAGTAGCGCGCCGGCGTCGGAATGGGCGCAGCTTGCGCAGCACGGCGCGCCCGGCGTTCGCGAAGATCCCGGAGGGCGAGCTTCCGCAGGGTCACGACGGCGAGCACAGCCCCAATGAAGGAAACCAACGGCAACCAGACGGATCCGGCGCCAAAGGCGAGGAGAACGCCGGACACCACTGACGTCACCAGCAGGGCAAGGCCCGCCAATGCCAGCGTGAGCCGGGCGTAGCGGATGGTGAAGGGAGTGGTGGGGGCTTTTCCAGGGAACGACTCAGCCGCACGGGATTCCTGGGGCGACGCCTGTGCTTTGCTGTGCATGGTCTCCATCGGTTTCTCCTGCTGAGGTGCCAAAGTCAGTACCACCCCTGCCTGCGTTTCGTCTGGTTCGTCGTCGATCGCCCCTGCCGGGACAGTGGCTGTTTGGACTTGTTGGCGTCTGTTCCGCAAAACGTAGGGCGCCACCCAGACCATCCACAGGGCAACAGTGACCACGAGTATCACTGAGCTGCTGAGAGGGAAGTCCACATTCAAAACCGTAGAAGCAAATCGCCGGGCGCGGCGGCATTGCGGCCGGTGTGTCGTCGGCGAGTCCGCAAATGACTGGATATACGGCCAAAAAGGCCTATGACCTGCCCGTTTATCCCCTGAGCCACCGACGTAACAGACCCTCCGGAACTTCCTCGGAGGTCAGCGCGAAGGAGCGGTGGTCAGCCCATTCGCCGTTGATATGCAAGTAGCGTTCGCGATAGCCCTCATCGCGGAATCCGAGCTTTTCGACCACCCGCAGGCTGGGTGCGTTTTCAGGCCTGATATTGATCTCCATGCGATGGAGGCCCAACACCCTGAAACAGTGATCAGTTGCCATGGCGACCGCCGTCGGAGCGATGCCAAGCCCGGCACGCTCCTTGTCAACCCAATAACCCAGCGTTGCCATCATGGCCGATCCCCAGACAATGGAGGAAACGGTCAATTGCCCCACGATTCGCGGTTCCCGGAATCCGGGGGTCCGCTCAACGATGAGGAAGGGCAGGGCCGTGGAGTGGCGGGCTTGGTCGTTCAGCGAGCCCACCATCTGCCGATAGCTGGGCAGGCGCCCACCCGGTGCGGGGTTGGACGCCTCCCATGGAGCGAGCCATTCGCTGTTCCGCGAACGGACTTCAGACCACTCCCGCTTGTCGCGGTAACGGATGGGGCGAAGAAGCAGGTTTCCGCTCTCCAGCGTCACCGGCCAGATCGCAGAGCCGTACATCCGGTGTTACTTGGGAAGCGAGGCAGTAAAGGTCGGCAACCACTCACGCAGTTCGGGGCCGAGGTCTTCGCGTTCGCACGCCAGCTCAATGCATGCCTTGAGGTAGCTGAGCTTGTCACCGGTATCGTAGCGGCGGCCGCGGAAAACGACGCCGTATACGCCGTAGCCCTCACCTTCGCCGGCGGCAAGGACTTCAAGGGCATCGGTCAGCTGGATTTCGCCGCCCCGGCCCGGAGCGGTTTTCTCCAGAACATCAAACACTGCCGGGTGCAGCACGTAGCGGCCGATGACGGCGAGGTTGGACGGCGCTTCTTCCGGAGAAGGCTTTTCCACGAGCTGCTTGATGCGGACGTAGCCGTCTTCGCCGATCTCTTCGACGTCGGCGCAACCGTAGGCGCTGATCTTGGAGGGTTCCACTTCGATCAGGGCAACCACGGAACCGCCGGTCTTCTGCTGGACGGCGATCATGTCGCTCAGCAGGTTATCGCGGGCGTCGATCAGGTCATCGCCCAGGAGAACGGCGAAAGGCTCGTGGCCAACGTGCTGCTTTGCACGAAGGACGGCATGGCCCAGGCCGTTCGGGTCGCCTTGGCGGACATAGTGGATGTCGCCGAGGTTGGTGGCGGACTGGATGGCCTCAAGCTTGGCGGTATCGCCCTTCTCGGCCAGGGTCGCTTCCAACGCCGGCACGCGGTCAAAATGATCCTCAAGGGCGCGCTTGCTGCGCCCTGTGATCATCAGGACGTCGTGCAGGCCAACCTTGACGGCTTCTTCGACGACGTACTGGATGGCTGGCTTGTCAACCACAGGCAGCATTTCCTTCGGCATCGCCTTTGTTGCAGGCAGGAACCTGGTGCCAAGACCCGCTGCGGGGATGACGGCCTTACGGACAGCATTGTTATCGAGAGTCACCGGACTAATGTAACGGAAGGAATACATCATCGGCTAAACCCTCGCCGTGCCGGGAACACATTTCGGTGTGCCGCATGGCGGCCTTGGTTGCTGGACCGGCATCAGGCTCACCTCACGATCGGATACGCATGGCATCGAAAGAAGACATCCGCAGCAGCCGCCGCCTGCACAGGCAAGCCCTCTCTCCGGAACAGATCGCGGCGGCCGGCGAGGGGATCGCACATCATGGATCGGCGTGGGCGGCAGCTGCCTCCCCTGCCACCGTCTCCACGTTTGCCGTCTACTTGGGGGTTGCCTTCGAGCCGCCCACCATGCCGCTTATCGAGGCGCTGCACGGGGCCGGCCACCGCGTTCTGCTTCCCGTCTGCGAGCCCGGACGGCAGTTGAGCTGGGTGTATTGGACGCCCTCGACGGCGTTTGTCCGCTCCGCCTACGCCCCCATCGACGAGCCCGAAGGCGAACGACTGGAAAGCCAGGTTGTCGCCGGAAGTGCGGGTATCTTCATGCCTGCCACTGCGGTGGACATGGATGGCAACCGGATCGGCCAGGGGGGCGGCTACTACGATCGACTCCTCCATGGCCTCGACGCTTCCGGCCGGCGGCCGCCCACCATTGCTGTGGTGTACGACGACGACCTGTTGCCAACAGGTTCGATCCCCGCCGAAGCTTTTGACCGCCCCGTGCGGGAGATCCTGACGCCATCCGGCGTCGTCCGTCTCGAAGGCACGGCGGGTATGGCCTGACTGCCGCACCTCCTTGTTGACTCCGGCACTTGGAGAGATCCAACACATCCGCTGGCGCATGCCAAGGAGACGGATGATAGAATTGGCACTCAGGCCCTGCGACTGCTAATGCGGAGAGTTATTCCGCCGCCGCTGCACAGGACCTGAACTTTGTCCTGAAGGAGGAATTCAGTGCCCACTTACGCATACGCCTGCAAAGACTGTGACCATGCCTTTGACATCGTCCAGTCCTTCTCTGACAGCTCCCTGACGGAGTGCCCCGAGTGCAAGGGCGCCCTTCGCAAGAAGTTCAACAGCGTCGGCGTAGTCTTCAAGGGTTCAGGCTTCTATCGGACAGATTCCCGCGACGCCAAGGGCAGCACCGTTTCGGCCGCAGCACCGGCCCCTGCCGCTCCGTCGCCGGCCCCCGCTGCAGCGGCCGCAGCCAGCTAGGTCTCCACCTTTTCCACATAGCGCACCAGAGGGCTGTTTCGCGGCGCTGGCAGCTGGCTAACGTGGCGGCATGCCACATCAGTCACGCAGTGCCTTCCTTGCCCGCGCCGAGCGTTCGGCATCAACCGACGCCACTTGGCCCCCGGTCCCGCGTGCAGGAACGAGGCGATCCAGTGTCTTAAGCGGCATTCCCGCAAGGTTCAATCCGCCACGCACCCGGGATCGCACTGACCACCGGGGCCACAAGCGAAAATTCGGCTCCTGGATCGGACGAAACCGCAGGCTCACAGTTGCCCTCCTGCTCTGCCTTGCCACCGGTATGGCAGTCCAACAACTGACGCCGGCATCAGAAGCACGCATCAGCGTCCTTGTCGCAGCCCACGATATTCCAACAGGCACCAGCCTTGCGGAGTCCGACTTCACCAGCCAGGGTGTGCCGCCTGACCTCGCCATCACCGGCGCCCTGACAGATGTTCAGGCCCTGGTTGGCCGCCAACTTGCCTCACCCCTGGGCAGGGGGCAGATCCCTACGGAGTCCAATCTTCTTGGTCCAGGCCTGCTCACCGGCGCACCGACAGGGGCGGCTGCGGTGCCGCTGCGAATGGCAGACCCGTCATCCATCCAGCTTCTCTCCCCCGGCCAGTTGGTGACGGTGGTCCTGACGGCGGCCGGCTCCTATGACGAATCCAGGCAAAGCCAGGTGTTGGCCGGCCCTGTCCCAGTGCTCTGGACTTCAGCTTTGGGCGGCAAGACCGGCGAATGGCTCGGTACCAGCGACACCGAGGGTTTGGTGGTGGTCGCCGCGGATCCCCAACAAGCAGAAAAGCTTGCCGGCGCTTCAACGCAAGGCAAGCTTTTCTTCGTTTTGGTAAGTCCGTGATGCGGGACCCCTCTACGGGCGGCCGATCAGCCCCAATGCGGAGGCCTTTGCTCTTTGAGCCACTGCTCGTGGTCATAGCCGGACTCATCGCCCCAGCGGCGGGGATCGTCTTCCGCAGCTTTAGTAGGAAGTATCCCGCCGGCGCCGGGCCTGGCCGCGGTCGTCGTGGAGTCCGAAGCTTCTTCGGCACCGTCGGCCCCCGTTGCGTCGGGTTCGGCCTTGGCCCCGTTTTCCGGACCGGATGCTTGTTCCATCAGTGGTGCTTCTTTCCCATTCTCTGCAAAGCCATGTGCTTCTCCGGCAGCGTCCTCGGGCCCCCCGGCTCCCTGCAGTGCCGCACTCGGCGCAAACGTTGGCTGCCCCTTTTCCACGTTCAATTGTTCAACATCCATGTCCAGGAAGCCATGCTCAGGCGACGTCGACCGTGGGATGTGATTCTCCAGCCCAAGGTAGGACCCAATGCGGTCCGCGCAGGACGAAGGATCAGTAAACACTTCAATGGTCCACAGGGACATGTAGCGCCATCCCATGCGTTCCAGCAACTGCGGACGCAGCCGGCTGCGTTCGCGGACGCTCATCCTCTTGTAGCGTTCTGTGCCATCGGATTCGATTGCGACGGGGGTAGGGATCTCTGCACCCTCACGGCCGATGGTGTGGACTGGATCCGCGGCGGCCGCGATGTCCAGCACGCCATCGTAGAGATGCCAGACACGGGCTCCCCGGGCACGCAGACGCTCGCCAAGGTCGGCCACCAGCGGGTCCTCGCCGAGCGCTTGCTCACTGGCAACAGCGCGGGACGCGGGCGTACCGAGGTTGCTGTTTCCCGAGAGTTCCCGGTCCAACAGTTCGTAGAAGTCCACCGCACCGTGAGCCAAGCGATCAAGGTCTAGGTCCTCGGGTCGGAAACAACTCAGGACGTGCATGGAACGCCGGGCACGGGTCATCGCCAAGGCGAACCGGTTCCTGCCACCTTCCGTGGACAGTGGGCCAAACGAGTGCAGCGCCCGGCCATGAGGTGTGCGGCCATAGCCAAGGGAGAAGATCACGTGGTCCCTCACCAGCCCCTGCGCACGCTCAAGGTCCACCACGCGGAAGGACTCGGCGCCAGCCCCGAAGAACGTGGCCAGCAAGGGATGGTTGGGCAGTTGCAACCTGATGGCCTCGCCGATTCGGGCGGCATGGCGCAGGCTGGCCGTCACTACGGCCAACGACGTGCGGGGCCGGAGCCTGGCATGTTCGAACACCAGGTCCACAACACGGTTGACCTCAGCGGTGACGGACTCGACACCTTCGTGGTCTGCCCCCGGAAGCCCGGTGCCGTCAGGAATGTACTCGACGAGGATGGAACGGTCCAGGCCCGTGACCGAGTTGCCATCAGGCAGGCGCCGCAGGCCACCGTCGTAGTAGTTCTTGCTCAACTGCAGGATCAGGTCTTCGTCCACGGCGCGGTAAACCCAATTCAGCTGCCATGTGGGCAGAACCCTGGCCAAAGCCTTGAACGCACTGTCGACGTTCTCGTGGCTGGCAACACCGGCAACCGGCGGTTCCACGGCCACGCTGAACGTGCGCGCGTTCGCGATCTTCGCATCGCCGAAGGCCACAACCTGCTGCGCCCGGGCAATGGCAGGAAGAACGGCCTGCAGCGACGTGGATTCGGCGTCAATAATCACAACCGCGTCAAACTTCTGCTCAGCTGGAAGAACACCAGTGAGAAGGTAGGGACTGACCGACCAAACAGGGACCAGCAGCGGCACAAGTTCCGGAGCTTGGGCGCTGAGCGCCGGCAGCGTCACCCGGCCGTCCTTCAGCAGTGCGCGAAGCAATTCCGCCTGTCTCGGGTGCTCGAGGAGGCCCTGGCGCCACTTCCCGGCCAACTGCCACCGAAGGCGTGCGGCTCCACTGGCAATGTGCGCCTGGTCGGCAAGACGGTATTCAGCTTCGAGCCGGCGCAACGAATCACCGTCGGACATGGCAAGGTAGTCGTCGCCACTGATCATGGCTTCCAAAGCGGACTGCCACCAGGCCAAGTCCAGTTCGGCGGCCACGGAGGCTGCCGGGACTTCCCTGGCAGCCAAGTCGGAAAGCAACTCGCCGAGACCATGCTCGCGCATTTCCTCGATCAGGAGGGTGCGCTCGGGAAGGGTTTCCAAGGTGGCTGTGTCGGCAACAAGCCGTTCCAGCCGCTCCATCAGTTCCAGATACGGCGTACCGTGCAGCGACCCTCCGGCGCTGGTGTGCTTGAGCGCTTCACCGAGGCGACGCAGTTCGCCGTCGAGTTCACGGTAGAGCGCACCAAGATCGGCAAGCCCGGAAGGGACAGCCGGGTGGCGCTGGGTAGTGGCGTAGCCAGCCCAGAGAGCGCGTTGCTCCTGCACCAGAACCAGGGAGCTGTGGAGATCGGCGATGTGGACACCGGGCCGCACGTATTCCTTGGCAACGCGGCGGAGGCGCGAGCGCTGCATGGAGGGCATCTCCAAGTTACGCTCACGGCGCCAAGCGGAGCTGGCGGTAGCGGAAATAAGGTCGTGCACCGGACGGTCGAAGATGTCCGGGGTGAATTTATCCAGGCTTTCGCGGACGGCAATCAGGAGTTCGAGCTGGGCACCCCACTCCGTGAACGTCTCTCCCAACCTGATCTCGGCGTGGTCCGAAAGCTGTTTCATCCGATCCCGCAGGACGGGCAGCTTTTCCTCTGCCAGGCGGGCGAGCTGCTGCGCTTCCTCGGTCTCCTTGCGGGTGACCAATCGGGCTCCATACCAAGGGCTTGTGGTGGAAGCCCGGCTGAAGCTGCCCAGCTCGGCAGCCCGACGCAAACGGCCAGCGAGTTCCTCACGGTCCTTGATGTTGTCCAGGACACTGCGCTTCAGACGGACCGTCGTGGATGGCGCAGGGTGGATGGACGTCAGCTCAGCGAGCGATTGCATTGCCTGGTACGGCGAGCAACCCCAGCGCTCACGGACGTTGTGCAGTGAGGCAACGTGGTCCATCAGGGCGTGGCGGTGTCCGGTCAGAGTCTGGTGAAGGTTGCCCAGTTGTGGTTCAAGTGCTTTTTCATTGCGCATGATGGCCCGGACCAACTGGCCCTTGAGCTGCTGCGGGGTGGTCCCGTTGCCGGGGCGGAAGAGCATCGAATCCAAGCCAAGGGATTCCAAGTGCGATGAAAGGCCGGCGAGGCTGGACTGCCTGTCCCCCACCACGAGCACCGACTTGCCTTCGCTGACCAGCGCACCGATTGCGTTGATGGCTGTTTGTGTCTGTCCGCTTCCCGGCGGCGTGCTGACGACCAGCGAATCTCCTGCACGAACGGCATCCACCACATACTGCTGATCAGTATCAGCGTCGAGCAAGAGGAGCTCATCCGCCGGATCGCGGAGGTCAAGGCTGGGGAAACGGCCTGCCTTGATTGGTTCGGCCTCAATGTCACCGCCGTTGGCGGCAATGGAGAGCGCCGCAACAGTGGCGTTGTTTGTATTGATCCAAGGATCATCCAGGTTGCCGGAAAGGTCCGCCAGCGTCGTGACCAGTAAGTTGAACTCCACGTCGGCACCGTGAATCGGCTGGACGAGAGTGGACAGGCGATCCAGCACCGGTTGAGGATCAAACCTCGCAGTGTTGTAGGCCATCCTCGCGACGGCGTTGACGTCAAAGACAATCCCGTGGACTGATTTGAGGTGACGCACCAAGGCCGGGTTCATGCGGGCCTGCTCGGTGAGCTGGAGTTCGAAGTCGTCTTCGCCCGGCCTCACCGTCAGAATGATGGACGTGAGCATCACGGGGGCCGATACTCGCTGTGGCTTGCCGCCTACAGCAGAGGTCCAGACCACAGTGCCGGCAGAGAGGTAGCCGGCCTCAATACCGCGATCGTTGCTTAGCTCGAAGATCTTGGACCTGATGTTTCGTGCTGCCCGCGCCGCCACCAAATATTGTTGGCGGTCCCGGATCAGGGTGGACAGGCGCGTCCTGCGGCCTGCCAGCAACTGCGCCAGTCCCGAAGGGTGGGCGTTGCTGAGATCAATGGCGCCTTCGGGCGTCTTGACGAAACGCAGCATCGTGTCTGCCCCGGTGACGGGCTTAAGACCAGACAGCCATTTACGGAGCTCTTCGGAGCCCTCTTCCTGGCCTTGACCTACTGACACAACTTCTGCCTTCTTTTCTGTACTAGCTTTAGACGCCTTGGACCATACCGGCATACCTTCGAGGGTAGCGGGAATACCCTGCCAGCCCGCTCCGCAACGCTGTTCCGACGCGAAATTCGCCGTCATTTCACAGGTGCCCGCCGGTTTCGAAGCGGTGAAGTGCTTACGGATACAAGCAAAGAGGCCGGCCTCCCAGAGGAAGCCGGCCGCTCACATTGCTATTCCCACTCGATGGTTCCCGGTGGCTTGCTGGTCACATCCAACACCACCCGGTTTACTCCATCCACCTCATTGGTGATGCGGTTGGAAATCCGGGCCAGGAGGTCATAGGGCAAACGCGACCAGTCCGCCGTCATGGCGTCTTCGGAAGACACCGGGCGCAGCACAATGGGGTGGCCGTAGGTACGGCCGTCGCCCTGGACACCAACGCTGCGAACGTCCGCCAGGAGGACCACGGGCATCTGCCATACGTCGTTGTCCAAGCCTGCGGCCGTCAGTTCCGCGCGGGCAATGGCGTCAGCCTTGCGCAGCAGGTCCAGGCGCTCCTTGGTTACTTCACCCACGATGCGGATTCCCAGGCCGGGACCCGGGAAGGGCTGGCGACCGACGATTTCCTGCGGCAGGCCGAGCTGTGCACCGACAGCACGTACTTCGTCCTTGAACAAGGCCCGCAGGGGCTCGACGAGTTCGAACTGCAGATCCTCAGGAAGCCCCCCCACGTTGTGGTGGCTCTTGATGTTTGCAGCACCCTCGCCGCCACCGGACTCAACGACGTCCGGGTACAGCGTTCCCTGGACCAGGAACTTGATCTTCTCGCCCTCGGCAGCGGCCTGGGCGATGATGGCCCGCTCCGCTTCCTCGAAGGCCCGGATAAATTCGCGGCCGATGATCTTGCGCTTGGTCTCCGGATCGCTGACGCCGGCAAGAGCCGACTGGAAGCGTTCCTGCTCGTTGGCTACGTAGAGGTTGACGCCCGTGGCTGCCACGAAGTCGCGTTCAACCTGCTCGGCTTCACCTTCACGCAGGAGGCCGTGATCCACGAAGACACAGGTCAGCTGGTCACCAACGGCGCGCTGGACCAAAGCGGCAGCTACTGCGGAGTCGACACCACCGGAGAGGCCACAAATGACCTTGGAGTCCCCGATCTGCTGGCGGATACGATCCACCTGCTCTTCGAGGATGTTGCCCGTGGTCCAGTTGGGGCTCAAGCCCGCACCCTTGAAGAGGAAGTTCTCCAGGACGTGCTGGCCGTGCACGGAGTGCTTGACCTCGGGGTGCCACTGCACGCCGTAGAGGCGCTTCTCCTCGTTGGCGAAAGCAGCAACCGGCGCACCGGCCGTCGAGGCGAGCACTTCGAAGCCTTCAGGGGCCTCGTGGACGGAATCGCCGTGGCTCATCCACGTGTTCTGGGAAGAGGGGACGCCGTCCAGGATGGAGCGGGCATCGCCTACAACAAGCGCTTCAGTGGCGCCGTACTCCCGGAGACCCGTCTGGGCCACCTTGCCGCCCAGTGCGTTGGCCATGGCCTGGAAGCCGTAGCAGATGCCAAACACGGGCACCCCGGCTTCGAAGAGGTCCGCGCCGACGCTCGGAGCTCCCTCTGCGTACACGCTGGAGGGCCCTCCGGAGAGAATGATGGCTGCCGGGTTCTTGGCCAGAAGCTGCTCGGTGGTGAAGGTATGCGGAACAATTTCCGAATACACATTCGCTTCGCGGACGCGGCGGGCAATCAGCTGCGCGTACTGGGCACCGTAGTCAACAACCAGCACCGGCTTCTGGGAAGTTTGGGGTGCGGTGGGAGTAGTCACCAGACAAGACTACTTTGCCGGGCCGCCCCGGTGCACGTTGGCGAGGGCGGCCGGGGGCCAAAAACGGCCCTGCCGTTAGGCATCTCACATCTGGATGCCGGTACAGCCTAGTAGCGTTTGGTTGCCTGCGGGTTGGCGGCGAGTTCGGCCT
Source organism: Paenarthrobacter sp. A20 (assembly GCF_024168825.1). NCBI lineage: Bacteria > Bacillati > Actinomycetota > Actinomycetes > Micrococcales > Micrococcaceae > Paenarthrobacter > Paenarthrobacter sp. A20. The sequence goes on from NZ_JALJWH010000001.1 coordinate 4,449,706, forward strand.
CGACCTGGGCGTGGAATTTCTTCTCCACAATGAAGGACAGCAACGGGACAACTCCGCCAAGTGCCAGCAGGACCATTTTGGAGAACGGCCAGCGCATGAGGGACCACAGTCGGAAGTTGGAGACGAGGTAGACCACGTACATCCAACCGTGCACGATCAGCACCGACGTGGAGATATTGAAGCCGCCGATCACACCCTTGGGCTCGGATTCCGCGAAACCGAAGCCAAAGGGCTGGCCTGTGACAGCGCTCGTACCGCCGGCGAAGAGCGAAACGCCAAAGCCGTACCGGGCGATCAGTTCCGCACACAGCAGGAGCAGCATGGCGCCCGTGAGGTATGCCATGACTTTGTAGAACTTCAACGCCGAACGGATCTGGGCTTCCGTTCCGCCGAACCGGCGCTTCTTGGGCTTGGATCCGGATTGTTCGGGCTGGATGGCCGGTTTTGGCTCAATCATTGCTGCACCTTTTGTTCTGGCTCTGGGCTTGTAGGTTCTGTCGTGGCCTCGGCATTGGACGGCTGGTCGGGGTCCACATCATCGAAGTCGTCATCTTCGTACTCGTCCTCTTCGAGGTCGCGACGGTAGTCGTCCTTCACAAGCCGCCACCAGATAAAGATCGAGAATCCCGCAAAGACAACCCATTCGACCGCATAGAAGAGGTTCAGCCAATTGACCTGCTCTGCAGGGGGTTGCGGCGGAATATTGAGGGCCTTGACGTCATCGCCGAGGGGAATCGTAATGCCGCCTGAGACTTCCGATGTCGCAGCGACAAACCCCGGGTAGCTGGATACTTCCCACTGATTGATGAGTTCGGCAGCGGACACCGCGGACGCACGGCCTGGACCGGCGTCGACGTTTGGAACGGGTGCTTCAGAAGGAATGAGGCGACCGGTCAAGGTGATGGTTCCCGACGGCGGCGGGCCGGCTTGGGCGGCATCGGCCACCCAGCCGCGCGCAACAGGGATCCACGTTTGGGGCGACGCGGCGACACCGTTCAGCGTCGGCGCGTTGTTGACGGCAAAGGCGGAGACGATCCAGAAACCTTTTTGGTTGTTGTACAGGCGGCCCTCAACGAGGACCTGCTTGCTGGGATCGTACGTTCCCGTGGCAGTCACCATCTGGTCCGAGACCGAACCGGGGAAGAATTGGCCGGGCTGGAGGACGTCCACCAGCGGTTTCACTTCCTCAATGCTGGACGGCGCGGGAGGCTCGTGCTGGGCGGACCGGCTGAGCTGCCACTGGCTGAGCAGCACAAACACCCCGGACAACAGAAGCGCAAAGACCAGTCCTGCGATCCAGCGGGGTTTCAACGCGGTTTTCAACACCCCTTAACCGTACTTCGTCCGGCTGTAGAACAACGAAACGAGGCAAAGCGGATAGCCAGCCCCTCTGCCCTGGAGTGGGGCAGCAGGGTCCCTACGTGGCGACGGAGTCGACACCAAAAGCCCTGCCCTAGAGTGGGGCAGCAGGGTCCCTACGTGGCGACGGAGTCGACACGAAAGGGCCTGCCCCAATCTCTAGTGGTCGAAGAACACCAGGCTGGAGTTGATGAGTTCGGAGATGACTTCAGGATCGTGGGCACGCCGGAGGGACTCGCGGAACGACTCCTTGGACAGGGACCGTGCCAGCGTGGCCAAAACCTCGAGGTGGTCGGAAAAGGAGCTGGCGGGCGTGGCGATCAGAAGAACCAGGGTGGCTGGGCCGTCCGTTGCTCCGAAGTCCAGGGCATGGCCGAACTTGGTCACACCGACGGCAATGGAAATCCTGTCCACGAATTCACTGCGTGCATGGGGCAGGCCAATGCCGCCAGGGAGTCCTGTTGCGAGCTGATGCTCCCGTGAGTGCACTTGCTCCAGGAAGCCCTCGAGGTTGGTGATCCTGCCGGCTGCGTGAAGCTTGTGGGCTAGTTGGGCCGCGGCGTCAATCTTGTCCTCTGCGACAAGTTCAAGGATGACGGTGTCCGGGGTGGTCAGTTCCGCGTCATACCGGTCAAGTGGTTCTGCCAAGTCGTGTTCCCTCCAGTGTGGCCGTCCGGCCGCATTACCTTGGGCTGTTCAGCGAAGGGGAACGATGTCATCCACTCCCATGCGCGCGGCGTCGGCCGATTCGTCGTCGGGCTGCTGCTGACTGAGCCGTTCAGCCTCCACGCGCGCGAGGTAGTGCTTGATTTCGCTTTCGCGCTGAGTCTCGCTCCAGCCAAGGATTTCTCCCATCAGCTTAGCCACTACGGGGAGGGCAGACACACCCCGGTCCCACGATTCGATCGAGATCCGGGTTCGACGCGTCAAAACGTCGTGAACATGCCGGGCTCCTTCATGGGTAGTTGCGTAGACAACTTCCGCCGCGAGGTAGTCATCGGCACCGGGCAAGGGTTCGCCCAACTCCGGACGGTTGGAGATCAGTTCCAGCACTTCGGACGTCATCGATCCGTAGCGGTTCAAGAGGTGCTCAACCCGGGCGACGTGCACCCCGGCCTCCTCCGCCGACCGGGCCCGTCGGTTCCAGGCGGCCTTGAAGCCTTCTGCGCCCAGCAACGGGATGGTTTCGGTGCAACTGGACGGGACGCGTTCATCCATGGCCCTGGTGGCCTCATCCACGGCATCCTTGGCCATGACCCGGTAGGTGGTGTACTTGCCGCCGGCAACCACCACGAGTCCGGGAACGGGATGGGCGACGACATGCTCGCGGGAGAGCTTGGCCGTGGAGTCATTCTCTCCGGCCAGCAGGGGCCGAAGACCGGCGTAGACCCCTTCGACGTCCTCGCGGGTCAGGGGGCGCTTGAGAACCTTGTTGACGTGCTCCAGGACGTAGTCAATGTCCTTGCTGGACGCCGCCGGATGGGCTTTGTCCAGCTTCCAGTCCGTGTCTGTGGTTCCGATGATCCAGTGCCGGCCCCACGGGATCACGAAGAGCACGGACTTCTCCGTGCGCAGGATGAGGCCCACCGTGGACTGGAAGCGGTCGCGTGGCACCACGAGGTGGATGCCCTTGGATGCGCGGACCTTCAGCTGGCCCCTATCAGTGACCATGGCCTGTGTTTCGTCGGTCCATACGCCGGTTGCGTTGACCACTTGCTTGGCCCGGACTTCGAAGACGCTGCCGTCTTCCTGGTTTTCGAGCTTCGCTCCAACCACGCGCTCACCTTCGCGCAGGAAGTCCACCACACGAAGCCGGTTGGCGGCGTGGGCGCCGTAATGGGCCGCCGTCCTGACGACATTCACCACAAGCCGGGCGTCATCCACCTGGGCATCGTAGTAGCGAATGGACCCCACGAAGGCGTCGTCCTTCAAGCTGGGAGCCGCGCGCAGTGTTCCACGCCTGAACAGGTGCTTATGCATGGGAACGCCGCGGCTGTGCCCTGATGTCAGGCCCAAGGTGTCGTAGAGCATGATGCCCGCGCCCACGTATGGCCGCTCCCAGAACCTGCGGGTCAGTGGGTAAAGGAAGGGAACAGGCCGCACCAGGTGGGGTGCGATCTGTTGGATCAGCAGTCCCCGTTCCTGGAGTGCTTCCTGGACCAACCCGAAATCCAGCATCTCCAGGTACCTGAGGCCTCCGTGGATAAGCTTGGAAGACCGCGACGACGTGCCGGACGCCCAGTCCCTGGCCTCCACGATGCCCACCGTGAGGCCACGGGTCACGGCGTCCAGGGCCGCTCCAGCACCCACCACTCCGCCGCCGACAATCAGGATGTCGAGCTCCTTGCCGGCTTCCGCAGTGGCTTTCAGGACTTCGATCGACGCGGCACGCGATTCCGGGCTAAGTGCTCCCGGGGCATTCACCTGCGGACCGCCTGCGACATTGCTCATCGGACCCCTCCTCAAACGCAACAGCTGGTAGTCCCCTACCCTACTTGTTGGCTGCCGCCTTGGGCAGGGCACAGGTCAGAGTGGCCCGAACTGCTTGTTTCCCTGTGGATCGCGCCAGGAGAGGGACAGTGCTTCGAGCTCACGACGAAGTTCCGGATCCGAAGCTATGCGACGCCGAAAATGCTCGCGGGCGTGCTCCGAAAAGTAGGCGGGCGCAGCAAACAGGCAACCCGTTGCCAGCAGCAGGAGGGCGTAGGCCGCAACGAATCCCAGCGCTTGACCGGCCCCCTCGTGAAGCAGTGGATTTACCACGGGGAAGAGGCCCACCCCCAAGATGGCCGAGAGGAATACCGCCAGCCCCACGCCGGAGGAGAACTTGCCAGGCGCGCGGGACGCCATCACTGGACGAACTTTGGGAACTCCCCGAAGCCTGGCACGAAGTCCGGCAGCGACGCAGAATAGGGCCACACCCACACCAGCGAAGGAAATCACCACGCCGGGGCTGCCCCCCAGCACCAGAACCAGGAGCGCGGCGCCCAGCAGGCTGACGGCTGTACCGAGGCACGCCACAGAGAGTCCCAGAAATTGGCCCCTGTTCCACGCCATGTCCCTCAAAACGGAGGGTACGGTGTCCGGGACCATGCGGCCGGAAGAGATCCAATAGTCCAAGGGGAACTGCTGTGGCCATTGTCCGGATGAGGGGAACTGCTGGCTCATGCGAAGGTCAAGGCCGCCGCGAATTCGCCGAAAGCCTCGCCTGCCGGGACTGGACGGTGGGGCGGGTTGTCTTCGTCCCCGGTGGCAAGAGTCCAGCTACCGTCGGCACCCGCTTTGAGATGGGCTGTGAGCGGGGACCCCTCAGCCCGGTGGTGCTTGATCATGGCCGCGGCGGGAAGCCCGTCCGGACCATCCACCAGGTAGTGGCGGGCAATCTCAATACCGAGGGGCAGCATTCCGGAGCGGGAATCAATCGGTTGAACCTCGTGTACGCCGTAACGGCTGAGGTTGAGGAGAACGGACCCTTGGTCCGAGCCGGCGGTGAACAGCACATGGTCGCTGTTGGGCGTAACCAAGGCCATTTCCAACCATTCATCTGCACTGGAAACAACTGCGGCCACTATGGCGCCTCTGTCAACGGGGACAATGTCCTCACCATCGACTTCTGCCAGGCCGCGCACCAGCAAAGTGGTGATCCCGGCCTGCTCCAGCACCTCTTTGTCCGCGACCCCGGAAAGCCGGAACAGGTCACGGGTCTTCTCGGCTCCGCTGGTTGGGCGCATGGCCAGCAACGCCAAAAGCTCGTGGTCCGTCAGCCGCAGGGTTTCCAGGTTTGCTGTTTCTGTCATGCCGTCCTCATGTTGGTTTGCTGGTTCCACGCTATCTTAGGAAATCCGGTCAACCGCCCAGCCAACCCCACACCTTCTTCGCCCCATCGGCCACAGCTTTGGCGCCATCCTCTACGGCACCGGCGACGGCTTTGGCGCCGTCGACCACCATTTCCGAGGTGGACCCGTAGCCGAGCCCTTTCGCAAGGAAGCCCATTCCGGCCCATGCGAGGCTGGCACCTGCAAAGAAGGGTCCCACGACAGGTACGAAGCTTCCGGCCGCCAGAACAGTGGTGATACCTCCGTCGGCCATGGCGTAGCCGTCGCCGCGCATGTAGCCATCAGCAAACTGCGCCACACCCCCGATGACGCTCAGGACACCCGCTGCACGGCCCACCATGGAGAGACCGTTCAGGAGTTGCGTGCCTTTGAGGTACCCAACGCCGGGCATCTGCCCGAATTGGGCGCCCAGAAGGCTCCACGGCTGGCGTACCAGGAGATTTGCCTTGGCCATCTTGTTGAGGAGGAGGTCGGCAATGAAGCCCCCACCGGAAGCGGCAAAGTTCAGCCCTTGGTAGCCCGTGTTGCCGTTGGCTTCCACCACCGGCGAAAACGGGGTGGTCCCTGGCCCGGACCCCGTCCCGGACCCCGAACCCTGCGACGTTCCGCCGGAACCTTGGCTGGCCTGTTCCTGCTCATCTGCCTGGACAAGCAGCGACTTCGCCTGGGTGCGGAGCGATTCGCTGGCCTTGTGCAGCATGGGCCGCATCTTCCCGGACCATTCCGAGCGGAACCGCTCGCCGTCGGCGCCCTTCCAGGCAGTGGACGCGACGATGCCGTTGATGTTGAGCTCCAGGCTGGACAGGGAGTTTCCCGAGGCCCCCATCACTTTGGACAGTGACCTTAGCTGGGCAACATCTGCCCCAAAAATGCCCGGTGCCATTTCTACCCCCACGTCTCTGCCAGCAAAAGTTCTTCGGCCGCCAGATTACTGGGATCGGTGGATGGCCGCGATGGGGAGAACTTCCCCGGGACACAGGAAGCCCCTATCCCTCCGACAAGTCGGAAGGATAGGGGCTTCCTCAGGGGCCGTGCTGTCAGTTGCCTGCGTACGGCGAGACGACGACGTCAACCCGCTGGAACTCCTTGAGGTCCGAGTAGCCGGTGGTTGCCATGGAACGGCGCAGAGCACCGATCAGGTTTGAGGTTCCGTCCGTGTGGTGGCCAGGTCCGAAGAGGACCTCTTCCAGCGGACCGACCGTGCCAACATTGACGCGGTCGCCACGGGGCGACTCGAGGTGGTGCGCTTCCGGACCCCAGTGCCAGCCGCGGCCAGGTGCCTCTTCCGCGCGTGCCAGCGCGCTGCCGAGCATCACGGCGTCAGCGCCCATGGCAATGGCCTTGACGATGTCGCCGGAGCTGCCCATGCCGCCATCGGCAATGACATGAACGTAACGGCCACCGGACTCATCCATGTAGTCGCGACGTGCCGCAGCGACGTCGGAGATGGCAGAAGCCATGGGCGAATGAATACCCAGGGCTCGTCGCGTCGTGGTGGTGGCACCGCCGCCGAAGCCCACCAGGACGCCGGCAGCACCGGTACGCATGAGGTGCAAGGCAGGCGTGTAGCCGGCCGCTCCGCCTACGATCACAGGGACGTCAAGTTCGTAGATGAACTGCTTGAGGTTCAGCGGTTCGTGGTTCTTGGAGACGTGCTCAGCAGAAACCGTTGTTCCGCGGATGACAAAGATGTCGACGCCGGCAGCCACCACTGTCTTGTAGTGTTCCTGCGTGCGCTGCGGGGTCAGAGAGCCTGCAACGGTGACGCCTGCGGCACGGATCTCTGCAAGGCGGGAGCTGATGAGTTCGGGCTGGACGGGCGCCTGATAGAGGTCCTGCATGCGGCGGGTAACGGCCGGGCTGCTGGTCTCATCGGCCAGGGCGGCGATCTCGTCAAGGACCTTCTGGGGGTCCTCGTAGCGGGTCCAGAGACCTTCAAGGTCCAGAACACCAAGGCCTCCGAGCCGGCCAAAGGCGATTGCAGTGTCCGGAGACATCACCGAGTCCATGGGTGCCGCGATCACGGGGGTGTCGAACTTGTAGGCGTCGATCTGCCAGGAGACAGAGACGTCCTTCGGGTCACGCGTCCGGCGGTTCGGGACGATCGCGATGTCATCCAGGGAGTAGGCACGACGCCCACGCTTGCCACGGCCAATCTCAATCTCATAAGTCACGGCTCTTACTTTACTGGACCCCTCCCAGAACCCCGATTCGGCAAATAAACACTTCACAAAGTGTGCCAATGGACTCCGGGATGGCTTACCTGATCACGCCACTTCCTAAACTGGACTCAGAACCGCTGAGGAGAAGGCAGTAATGACCACCCAGAACGAAGAAGGCCAGGCGTCGGCCATCACCAACCATGAGCTCATTGCTCCCCTAGCCCTGGAGGAAAACCCCTGGTGAGCTACCAGACCGGCCCCACTCCACTTTCCCGCTCTGCCCTCCCCCTGGACTACTGGCTTTCCACGGAGCTCTCCGCCATTACTCCGGCCGGTGCGCGCTCCCGTCTTCGCGAGATCGCTGATGCGAGGGGTTCCTACATGGGCGCTTGGGCCGCCGGCATTGGCATGGGGGCAGTCCTCATCCTCTTGGGTGTCATCCTCGCCATCCGGTTGGGCACGCTGGTGCCGGTTCCCTCCCTCAGCCTTCCCGGCGCGGCACTCGCCGTGCTCTCCTCCGTCTTCTACCTACGGGTACGGGACCGGTTGCCGCGAACCAGCCGGGCGATCGTCAATCGTGGGCCCGGGAGCCTACGGGGCGCGCTTTCATTCGCGGGGTTCATCCTGATCGCCTTCATAGGGCTGTTCGCCCTCATGGCCAAGCCATCGACGTGGCAGGATCCTGCCGCGCTGCTGACGCTGGCTACGGTTCTTGCCTTCATGGTGTGCCTCCTCGTGGTGGGGATCATCGTCCCGGCCACCATCGCGGGCCGTTCGAGGGAGTCCCTTCGCCGCAAGGCCACAACTGATCCCCATTTCCGGGCGATGCTGGAACAGGACCTCGCCACGTGGCGTGATCCCTACGGCAACGCAGGATACGGCCCGCTCTAATTCTCAGGGGGTGTTCTGGCTGGTTTCGTCCACAGAGAGTTGGGACTCGAACATCCGGAAGTAGCGGCCCCTCAACGCCACCAGCTCCTTGTGGGTCCCCTGCTCCGCAATCCGGCCATCTTCGAGCATGTACACGATGTCGGCCTTCTCGATGGTGGCCAAGCGGTGGCTGATGGCGATGATGGTACTGCTTCGGTCGGCGAAGAGCCTGGTGAAGATACGGTGCTCTGCCAAGGCATCTATGGCTGATGTGGGCTCGTCCATGACCATGAATGAGGCATCCCGGTAGAAGTTGCGCGCCATGGCCAGCCGCTGCCACTGCCCGCCGGACAGCCCACTGCCCTTGCGACCACGCGGGTCCTCCATCCAGTTGCTGACATGGTTTTCCAAGCCGTTGGGCAGTTTGTTGATGAACTCCATGGCTTCGGCGTCAGAGGCCGCCCGCCTGATGCGGTCATCGTTCCGGGGTTGGTCCACGTCGCCGAGGTAGATGTTTTCCGCGGCGGTGGCGAACTCGTACTTCAGGAACTCCTGGCTCAGCACAGCGAGGTGCCTGTGCCAGCTGGTGACGTCGATCCCGGCAAGATCCACGCCGTCGAGCAGTACGTGGCCGGAGTCAGGCCGGTACAGTCCCGCAAGGATACGGATCAGTGTGGACTTTCCCGCACCGTTTTCACCGACAATCGCAATGTGCTGGCCCGCCGTGATGGTCATCGAAATGCCCTTGATGACCTCGATGTCGCTTCCGGTATAGCTGAAGCGGATGTCGCGGAGCTCCACGGTGGTGGGCGAAATGGTCAGGGGTTTTTCGTTGCCGCTGGGAACAGGCAGGGCCATGAACAGCTCATAATCCTTGAGGTTGGCGAGGTCCTCGTCGATGGAACTCAAGGAAGAGACAAGACTGTTGGCCGTGGAAAGTGCCCGGCTCACGATCTGCTGTACGTAGAGGAACTGACCCACCGGCTGGGCCCTGGCGATGATCTGCCCGACCACCCAGATCAGGGAAACCACCTCGGCGCCATACTGCAGGGAGTCCGCAGCCAGCTGTTTGGGAATATACCGCTTTTGGAAATCCAAGCGTCGCTTCTCGTCTGCGTCCCGCAGCCGTGATCGCAGGTCCATCAGGTATCCAACAATGCCGTAGAGCCGCATCTCCGCGATGTGCTGCGGACGAAGCAGGTTCTGTTCGATCATCCGGCGTTGCCGGCGCGAATCCACTTGGGTGTTCCAGTGCGCGATCTGCTCACGCGACAGTTTGAACTGCAGATACACACTGGGCACGATGGCCACCAGAACGATGACGGCGATCCACCAACTGACCAGGACCAGCGCACCGATGGCGAGGATCACGGAGACCAGTTGGGTGAAGATTGCGGCAATCCTGTCCAGCACGCGGGCGTAGGAGTCCGAGAACCGCTTCGCGCGGTCGTAAAGGTCCACCGTTTCCTTGTCGTCGTAACGCCAAAACTCCAGCGCCAGGAAACGCTGGTACATCATGTCCCCAACGATCGCGCCCACCTTGAAGCTCATGAGCTGTTGGATGTAGCGGTCAACACTGCTGAAGGCACCCCAAAACAACCCCAGCGCAGCAGTGATGATGACGTACAGGATGGCTTGGGGACCGGCGTTGGGATCCCCCGCATAACCGGCCGCCAAGGCTGTGGTGGTCAGGGCGGCGAAGTAGGTGGTGACCAACGGAAGCGTGGCGGAGATCAGCGAGCCAAGCACCTTCATGATCACCGCGACGGGTGAGGCCTTGAAGCTCACCTTCAGGACCTGCCCGACGGCGCGTGCATAGGGACGCAGCGCCAGCTTGCGGGGCGGCGTGTTGTTCAGCCGGATGGACTCCGGGTGCCGCGGTTGTGCGGGCTTTTCAGACATGCCCCCAGCCTATTCTCCCGGGCCGACAATTCCGCTTGCCCGTCAACAGCCGGTCCGTTAAAGAACTGTTCCCCGCGGAGGTCTCCGCGGGGAACAGGCGATTCTTAGCGTGAGCCGTAATTGGGGGCTTCCACTGTCATTTGGATGTCGTGCGGGTGCGATTCCTTGAGCCCGGCAGGGGTGATGCGGACGAACTTGCCGCGGGCCTTGAGCTCGGAGATGGTGGGTGCGCCCGTGTAGAACATGGTCTGGCGGAGGCCGCCAACCAACTGGTAGGCAACGGAAGCCAACGGGCCGCGGAAGGCTACGCGGCCTTCGATGCCCTCGGGGATCAGCTTGTCATCGCCGGAGACGTCGGCCTGGAAGTAACGGTCCTTGGAGTAGGACGTGTTCTTGCCGCGGGACTGCATGGCACCGAGGGAGCCCATTCCGCGGTAGCTCTTGAATTGCTTGCCGTTGACGAAGATGAGTTCGCCCGGCGATTCCTCGCAGCCAGCCAGCAGCGAGCCGAGCATCACGGTGTCGGCACCGGCGACCAGTGCCTTGCCGATGTCGCCGGAGTACTGCAGGCCGCCGTCGGCGATCAGCGGAACTCCGGCCGGGATGGCTGCCTTGGCGGATTCGTAGATAGCGGTGATCTGCGGAACGCCGACACCGGCAACAACGCGGGTGGTGCAGATGGATCCGGGGCCAACGCCTACCTTGATGCCGTCGGCGCCGGCGTCGATCAGCGCCTGGGCGCCTTCACGGGTTGCGGCCTGCCCACCGATGATGTCCACGTGGGCAGCAATCGGATCCGACTTCAGGCGGCGGATCATGTCAAGCACGCCCTGGGAGTGACCGTTGGCGGTGTCCACGAACAAAGCATCCACGCCGGCGTCGATGAGCTTCATGGCGCGCTCCCAGCCGTCGCCGAAGAAGCCGATGGCAGCACCGACGCGCAGGCGGCCTTCGTCGTCCTTGGTGGCCAGCGGGTACTGCTCAGCCTTGGTGAAGTCCTTGGTGGTGATCAGGCCCTTGAGGCGGCCCTGCTCGTCAACGAGCGGGAGCTTCTCGATCTTGTTGGTGGCCAGCTTGTGCGAGGCTTCCTCGCGGCTGATACCCACGTGCCCGGTGATGAGCGGCATCTTGGTCATGGCGTCGCTGACGCTGCGCAGCGGGAATTCCGATTCCGGGATGAAGCGGGTGTCGCGGTTGGTGACGATGCCCAGCAGGCGTCCGTCAGCATCCACGACGGGAAGGCCGGAGACGCGGTAGCGGGAACACAGTTCGTCCAGTTCCTGCAGCGTGGCCTGGGGGCCAATGGTCAGTGGGTTGGTGATCATGCCGGACTCGCTGCGCTTGACGCGGTCAACGTGCTCGGCCTGGTCATCGATGGACAGGTTGCGGTGAACCACGCCCAAACCGCCCTGCCGGGCCATGGCGATGGCCATGCGGGATTCGGTCACCGTGTCCATAGCAGCGGAGAGCAGCGGGGTCTGCACGGAGATGCGCTTGGAGATGCGGGATGACGTGTCCGCGTCGGACGGAATGACATCGGTGTGGCCCGGGAGCAACAGGACGTCGTCGTACGTCAGGCCGACAAAGCCAAAGGGATTGTGTTCGGGCTGGGTCATGAGTGTGCGCCTCTTACCTGGGTTCTTGGGGGCTTAACTGGTAGGGGTTGCAACTGATGACCAGCCCGTCATTACGGGACTGGCCTGTGCATCGGTACTTCGGCATGGGTACTGCGTGGGAGAAAGTGCTGCCGGGTATTGAATAAATAGTAGAACCTTCGCGCCTATCGCCATATTCCGCGACGCCCCAGTGTGAGCAACAGCACTGGCGGCAGGCCGGCGTCGCGCGTGTCGGAGCCCGGCCGCAGGCCGAACCCAACCGAAGGACGAAACTAGCCGCCGGACCATCCCGTGGCGGCCAGGAGGCGCTCTTCAAACATGGGAATCATGCTCTGCACGTACGTTTTGGTGAGGTGGTTGTCGTCCTTGTAGACATAGACGTTGCCCACCACGGCCGGACATGTCCCCTGCTCGCAGATGAAATCGCTCATGTCCATCAGGTACAGCCGCTCCACCTTGCCCAGGTAATCGTCCAAGGGCGACGACGCCGCCAAGGACTCCTCGAGCGGGGCATTGCAGTCCGGCGAATCGGGACCCTTCTTCTGCACGCATTCAGGCATGTTGATGCTGAACCTCGGATTGTCACGGACACCCACAACATCGATGCCGGCATCCGTGAACGGCTGGATTCCCTCGAGGTACCCGGGGACTTCCGTCTCGAAAGGCGCCGTGACGTGCGTCAGGGAAGCAACGGTGAACACGGCATCCGGCTTATGTTCCATGACATAGGCGGCACTGGCCTGGTTGAACTCGTTGCACTCCTGAGTCCGTTCAGGGGACTCTGCCCCGAACCGGCAGCTGCCCTTCAGGAGCGTGACCACTTCCCATCCATGCTGCTTGGCAATCGGGCCCAGGGCAGCCATGTACTGCTGGGCATGCGAATCGCCGAGCACCACGATTTCCTTGGTGACTTCCTCGGGCTCCTCGTTCTGCAGGCACCCTTCCAACAGAGGGTCCGACGGCACATTGTCGCCCGTGCAGAGTCCGTCGATGTCTGCCCACTCGTCCTTCATGGCAGCCGGTGCCGGGATGATCATGGCTTCCTGCGTGGGTGCGCCGACGTACTCCGGGGACAGGGCTGCGGCTCCCGGGGTCAGCTCCTTGGGCTGGTCCGCGATCGCTGCGCCTTCGGCCGCAATGGCGCCCTGCCACGCGGTGACAGGCAGCGCCAGCAGCGCACCGCAGCAGGCAATCACGACGGCGGCACGCCAGGACCGTACGTCGGGCCACTCCCAGCGGCGCATTGGTACTTCCACGTACTTGGTGGTGGCCACGGCCAGCAGCATGGAGGCGGCCATGATGCCCAGGCCCTGGAGGAGGTTGGGTGAAGTTGCCCCGGAAACCAACAGGAAGAAGACAAGGACAGGCCAATGCCAGAGATAGAGGGCATAGGAGTTATCGCCCACCAGGACCAGAGGCCGCGAGCTGAGGAGGCGATCCACGCCGAAACGGCTGCCGCTCTGTCCTGCCACGATGACCGCCGCGGCGGCGAGGGTGGGCCACAGCGCCACGAACCCCGGGAAAGAGCGATCCACGGTCAGGACCAGACCGCAGGCGAGCATGGCGGTGATCCCGGTCCACCCAAGGAAGACGCGGAGCCGGCGTCCAGGCTTCAGGTAAGGCAGGGCCAGCGCCAGCAAAGAGCCCAGGGCGAATTCCCACAGACGTGCGCGGGTATCGAAGTAGGCGTACTCCTGGTTGTTGGCGGTCTGCTCGATGGAGAAAGCAAGCGAGGCCACGAACACTGCCCCGAACGCCATGAACAGCAATGCCCGGTGGGCAACAGCCTTCCGGCCCGGGAAAAGCCTGGCCAACTGCGGCTGCAACAACGCAACGGCGGCGAAGACCAGCGGCCACAGAATGAACACCTGGCCTTGGACGGACAGGGACCAGAAATGCTGGAGCGGGCTGGCACCCGAATGATCCTGGGCGTAGTAGTCCACGGCCGTGTCAGCCAACTGCCAGTTCTGCCGGTACAACAGCGACGCCCACGCCTCAGCGAGGACATCCGGCCAGCGGCTCTGGGGGATGAAGGCCCAGGTGGCTGTCAGGACACCCAACAGGACCACGACGACGGCGGGCAGCAGCCGCTTGAAGACGTGGAGCCAGTGCCGCAGGAGCCGTAAGGGCTTACGGCTTTCCAGTTTGCGCGTGAACGACAACGTCAGCAGGAATGCCGAGATCAGCAGAAAGACGTCCACACCGCCGGAGACCCGGCCAAGCCAAATATGATAGGTCGCCACCATCAGAACAGCCAGTGCGCGCAGTCCTTGGACCTCCGGACGGAAGCCGGGTTTCGACGTCGTGCGTTTCTGTCCGGCGGCGGGTGCCGTTTCGGTAGCTTGTGTGTTCATCATCGCTGCCACCCTGTCGCGGCAAACCACCTTTCTTCAAACATCTCGGCCATGCTGGTCACATATGTCCGGGACAGGTGGTTGTCATCCAAGTACACGAACATATTGCCCACCACGCTCGGACACGTGATGCCATCGCACAGCAGGTCGGTCATGTCCAGGAACGCGGCGCTGCCAAAGCTCCCCTGTACGGCAGCGAACGGGCTTTCCGTGGCGAGGACGTCGGGCTGGTCAGACTTGCAGTCAGCGCTGTCCACGCCCTTGGACAAGGCACATTCGGTGACGTTGTAGTCGTACCGCGGGTTGTCACGGATAGCCACAACCTCAATGCCGAGGTCGTTGAAGTTGGTGACCGTCTGCTCAAAGCCGTACACCAACTGCTCATCGGGCGATGACGGCGATGCCATGGTTCCCACCATGAAAACAGCGTCCGGCGCTTGGGCCGCGGCGTACTTGAGGGCGGCGGCGTTGAAGTCGTTGCAGCCGTCCTCGGCGTCGGGGTTGTCCGGCATGAAATGGCATCCGCCCAGCAAGAGGGCGGTTACCTTCCAGTGTTCGGCCTCGGCAAGGGGGCCAAGTGCGGCCAACCATTGCTGCGAGTGCGAGTCGCCCAGCACCAGGATGTCCTTGACGGCGTCGTCGTCCGCCACGGCGTTCTGCTGGCATTTATCCTGCAGCATCTTTTCGTCCGGTTTCGACTGGCCCTCGCACGGTCCTGCGAGAGTTGCCCAGTCCTCCGGCAATTGCTCAGCCGTGGGCAGGGTCTTCGCACCGTCGCTGACCAGGTCAACGTATCCGGGGACGAGTGCGTGGGCGCCAGGATTGTCATTGAAAGCCTGCGCCTGGGCAGCTTTGAGGTCCAGGTCCTGCTTGTACTGGAATCCCAAGAGCGGCGCGCACGCCACGGCAAGGCAGGCGGCGATGGCGATGGCAGAGCGGCGGCGCTTGACCTCGGGCCATTTCCATTCACGGAACGGCTTCTCCACATACTTGGTGGTTAGGAAAGCCAACGTGAGCGCCAGCGCGATGATGGCGGTTCCCGACAACCAGCCTGCGTGGTCCTTGCCGCTCCAGGCCAGGGCGATCACCAAAATGGGCCAGTGCCACAGATAGAGGGCATAGGAGTTGTCGCCCAACCGAACCAGGAACTTTGAACTCAGGATCCGGTCCACGCCGAAGCGGCTCCCGGTCTGGCCGGCGGCAATGACGGCGACTGCCGCGAGCGTGGGCCACAGCGCAACGAATCCGGGGAACGCCGTCTGCACCTGGAGCAGGATCCCACACGTGAGCATCGCAACCACACCGATCCACCCCATGACCACTCGCACGGGCTTCGCGAAGTTCAAGCCCGGGATGATCAGTGCAAGCAAGGTACCGAGGGCGAACTCCCAGAGCCGCGCAAAGGTGTCGAAGTAGGCCACAGCCTGGTTGCTGGCAGTAAAGATCACTGAGTACGTGAGGGATATGACGAAAATGATCGCGAAAACGTAAGCGAGAGTGGCCCGGTACCGCAGGCTGAACCTGCGGCAAATAAGCGCAACGGTGGCGAAAATGACGGGCCATAAGATGAAAACCTGGCCTTGGATGGACAGGGACCAGAAGTGCTGCAGAGGACTGGCGAGGCTGTGGTCGGTTGCGTAGTAATTGACCGCCAGGCCTTGGAGGAGCCAGTTTTCGAAGTAGAACAGTGCGGCCCACGACTGGTGGACCACCTCCACCCAGCGTGTTGGTGGGAGGAAGGCGAACGTCGCCGCGAGCGTACTCAAGAGGACCACGACGACGGCGGGGAGCAGCCGCCGGAACAGGTGCAGCCAGTGCCGCAAGAGGTCCATGGGGCGGCCCTGCTTGTAGCGTCCGGTGAACTGCAGCGTCATGAGGAACGCTGAGATAAGGAGGAAGACGTCCACGCCTCCGGAAACCCGGCCAATCCAGATGTGGTAGCTCACCACCATGAGGACGGCGAGGGACCGAAGGCCCTGGATTTCGGGGCGGAACTTCGACTTTGCAACGGGTCCGGAAGGCCGCCTGCCGGCACGGGCAGGGGCTGGGATCGTTGGCATAGTCACGTTAGGCAGTTCCTCAAAGCTGTGGCACAAAGCATCAATCATACGCGGATTGGCGGCCCCAACCCAGTCGGGACAGCTTTCTGGACCGGCTTCCGAGGCTTAATTAGCTCAGGTCAGCCTATGGATTTTCCCAGCCCTGCCTGTGCGTGGCCTGTGCCCGGATCACCGCAAACCACACCATGCGGAACTACGCTGGAGCCGGGTCGAAGGAAGGACATCCATGATCGTGCAACTGCGCCTCTGCGTGCCTGCGGACTTGTCCGAGGCCGTCCTTGAATGCTGCTCAGGTCAAACCGGCGCCGCGGAGGTGGCACTTCACAAAGGCGCGTCCGTGGTACCGCCCGGCGACGTGATCACCGTCCAGATCGCCCGGGAATCCGCGGAAGGGCTGATCGGGCGGCTTCATGCCCTCAAGGTTCCGGACCTGGGCTCAATCTCCGTCTCGTCACCCGACTTGGTCTTGTCCAAGCGCGCCGACGACGCCGAGAAGGCAGCGCCCGGCGAATCGGCAGACGCCGTCATTTGGGACGAGGTTTCCAGGCAAACGGGCGAGGACTCAAAACTGACGTGGAGCTTCCTGGCATTCCTGGTGATTGCTACACAGTTGGCAGCGATCGGAATTGTGACCGATTCAACGATCGCAATTGTGGGTGCCATGGTGG
This sequence comes from Paenarthrobacter sp. A20, assembly GCF_024168825.1. Classification (NCBI taxonomy): domain Bacteria; kingdom Bacillati; phylum Actinomycetota; class Actinomycetes; order Micrococcales; family Micrococcaceae; genus Paenarthrobacter; species Paenarthrobacter sp. A20. Next base: position 4,466,533 of record NZ_JALJWH010000001.1, read on the forward strand.
TTGGGCCGGAGTTTGGACCCCTTGCCGCGTTGGCGGTGGGACTGGTGGAACGGAAGTGGCGATTGGTACGGGCCTCGCTGCTCGCCCTTGCTGTTGGCTTTCCCCTGTCCATGGTGGTCACCGCAATTGCCGCATGGTTGTCCGTACCCCTTGGGTTGTTTCCGGACGACACACTCGAGCGCGGATCCGCCGTCGAGTTCATTTACCATCCGGGCCCATACTCGCTGATAGTGGCTGCACTCGCGGGCGGGGCGGGAATGCTCTCCATGATCACGCATCGATCCTCAGCGCTGGTGGGTGTCTTCATTTCCGTCACTACTGTTCCGGCTGCCGGCTATGTTGCCGTCGCCCTGGTGCTGGGTGAATACAGCAAAGCGGCAGGATCAGCCATGCAGCTGGCACTCAACCTGGTAGGAATCGTGTCAGCTGCAGCTGCTGTGTTGCTGTTCTACCGGCTCGTCGGCAAGCGGGTCTCCCTGGCCCGGCGACCATCCGCCTCAGGACGACGCGCTGACATGGGCCGACGCTCCTTTGCCAACCGGCGGGCCAGGTAGCGGGCATCGCGGGTAACTCCGGGAAGTGTTGCCGACGCGGCAGCGAACAGGAACTCCTGGCCGATGAAGTACACGCCTGGAACGTCGTTGGCCACTCCCCTGGTCTGCCTCGGCTCACCTCGATCGTCGAACACCGGCAGCTTCACCCACGAGTAATCCTCGTGATAGCCCGTGCACCAGATAACGTTTGCGGCCTCGACCCGTGTCCCATCATCCAAGACCGGCAAACCGTGTGAAACCCCCTCCAATCTGGGGCCAAGCTGGACTCCGGCGGCCGCCAAGTCCTTGGTCTTTGTCCTGATCAGCGGGGCAGCCATGCTCTTAAAACCCGGAGCTGCCTTTCGTCCGATGGGCGTGTTGAGCGTGAGGACATGGACACCAAGGAATTTGACGACCGGCAAGGCAAAACGCGCCGCTGTCCGGCCGTGGCGCATCGGCATCTCGCCACTGGGCTTGCCGGCAAGCACAGTGTGATGGGATCGCCCGAGCTCAAACGCGATCTCCGCCCCGGAGTTTCCCAGGCCGACCACCAGCACAGTTCCAGCCTGCAGTTGACCCGGGTTCTTGTAGTCCTGTGAATGCAGCTGGACAATCGCTTGATCCAGCTCTCCCGCGAAGGGTGGCTGCTTCGGAATACGGTGTCCGCCCGTGGCAATCACCACGTTGCGGGCGTGCCAGGTGCGGTCCCCTGCCCGGACTGCGAAAACATCACCGTCGGCTACGATTTCGTCCACACGGGTGCTTGCAACGAAGGGTAGGTCGAAGCGGCGTACATAGTCCTCCAAGTAATCGGCCAACTGATCCTTGGTTGGGAAAGCCAGGCGGTCGCCGGGGAATGGACTGCCCGGAAGGCCGTCATACTTGGCGGGTGTGAAGAGTTTGAGGGAGTCCCACCGCTGCCGCCAGGCCTCCCCCGGCCTCTTGTATTGATCCAGGATCAGGAAGTCCCGCCCTTCCCGGGCCAGCCAGAACCCGAGCGCGAGCCCGGCCTGGCCACCTCCCACGATCACGGTGTCCATTTCTGTGTCCTGATGCGCTTCCATGGCTGTTCCCCTTCCATCTGTGGTGCTGCCTGGGTGCTGATACAGCCAAGATATTGCTGCGGACTCCGCCACCGCGTCGGCCGAATTGCGCATACCAGGAGCCGGGGCATGGGTATTCCTACCCACCAACTGAGGGAAATTCAGCGAATCAGGCCGTGCTCAAAGGCGTAGCTGGTGGCAGCCGCCCTGGACGGCACAGCGAGCTTGGAAAAGATATTGCTCAGGTGCCGGGCCACGGTTTTCTCGCTGAGATACAGCTCGCGTGCAATCGCTTTGTTCGCCAGGCCACCGGCGACGAGCCGCAGGACTTCCACTTCCCGCACCGTCAGTGAGGACGGGTCCTTGGGTTTGTGACCGGCAAGTTCCAAGACTTCGGCCGCTGCCGGGGTTGCCCCCAGATCAGCGAATTCAGCTGTGGCCGCCTCGTACTCCATGGCCGCCGAGTCCACATCGCCCAATGCTGCGCACGCCCGGCCGGCAAGGACCCGGCATCGTGCAGCCTGATAGGGGGCTTCCAAGCTGTACCAAATCCGCCAAGCCCTCCTCGATGCTTGAAGCGAGCCCGCGGGATCGCCCTCGGCAAGCAGCACATGGGCTGAGGCCAGGGAAGCAAACGCCAACTCCAAGGGCCGGCTTTCACTGTGCAACGGTGCAGACAACTCATCTGAGGCGGCCCTTGCGGCGGCCACGTCTCCTGCGGCAAGCTCGATGTCCACGACGGCGGGGAGCAGCCGGCGACGGTTGGCCGGATCCGCGCCGGACAACGCCCGGCGCATGGTGTTTTTCGCCTGTGCCGTTTTGTGCTGGACCAGGTGGAGGTACGCGATTCCCGGGACGGGTTCGAAGCCTGTCTCTGCAGCCTTTGCATAGGCACGACCTGCGTCGTCCAACCACCCCGTCAGACGAAGAACTTCGCCCTGCTGGTACCAGCTGCCGAAGGTGGCATCCGGGTCACCCTTCCTGATCCGCCCCTCGGCCGCCCGTGCAACGGACAGGGCTTCGTCCCAGGCACCATGGAGGATGAGCAACTCTGCACGGTTTGCCTGGCACTGGCCACTGAACATCACCATGTCCGGACGTTCGCCGCACCACCGTTCCAGTGCGGCCGTCCACTCCTGGGCCCTGTGGACGTCCTGGGCCAGGCGGCAACTTCCCAGAACGGCGCAGTAGATGATTCCCGCAGGTATGGGAGAGACTTCTCCGGAAGTCACCGACACCATGACCTCGTCAAGGAGTTCCAGCCCCTCATCCATGCGTCCAAGTGAAACCCGTGAGGTGCCCACTCCGAGCATTCCCATCGCTTGGAGATCGCGGTCATGGAGGAGGGTGCCAATCTCCAATGCCCTGCCGAACACACCGTGCCCGGCTTCAGGGTCGCCCGCCCTCAACAAACCCAGTCCGGCAGGAATGAGGAGGTAGCCTTCCGCGGAACTGGGGCCGGCCAGGCCCTCAAGCAAATGCTTCGCGCGGGCCAACCATCCTTGTCCGAGTGCCTGCTCGCCCATGTCCATGAGGAACATGACCAGCCAAGCGGCGCATCGCGCTGCACTGTTCGCGTCCCCCATGGTCAGGTATTCGTCGTGCGCCCGGGTCAGATACTGCACACTCTCCGTGTTCAGTCCGAGCAGCATGGCCACCGAAGCAACCAGTTCGATGTCCTGGGGAGGCAGTCCGCCTTCGGCGTCCGCGCGGACAAGGCAATCAAGGGCATCACTCCAGCGGCGTTCGGAGTATGCCGAGCGTCCCAGGTCCAAGTCTGTATCCGGAGCTGTCATGGCTCACCCTGCGGGTGGTGGCGGCCCGGTTGGTACCCAAGCCGCAGCGTTTAGCGTCAGGTTACCGCCGCCGTCGAACGCCGACAATAGCGTCGCCGCGCCGCAGGTGACGACAAAAAACCCCGGTCACCAACGTGACCGGGGTTCCTTGGACAGGGTGCTAGTGGCTGTGGCCTGCGTGTGCGTCTTCTTCCTCAGCCGGCTTCTCGACAACCAGGGTCTCGGTGGTGAGAACCAAGGCAGCGATGGAAGCGGCGTTGCGGAGAGCGGAACGGGTGACCTTGACGGGGTCGATCACGCCAGCGGCGATCAGGTCCTCGTACTCGCCGGACTTGGCGTTGAAACCGTGGTTGGCTTCCAGCTCGGAAACCTTGGCAACAACCACGAAGCCGTCGAAGCCGGCGTTCTGGGCGATCCAACGCAGCGGCTGGATCAGGGCGCGGCGGACGATGCCCACAGCTGCTGCTGCGTCACCTTCCAGTGCCTTGACGGCCGGGGACTCGTCCAGTGCCTTGAGGGCGTGGATGAGGGCGGAACCGCCGCCGGAGACGATGCCTTCTTCGAGGGCTGCGCGCGTGGAGGAAACAGCGTCCTCGATGCGGTGCTTCTTTTCCTTCAGCTCAACCTCGGTGGCTGCGCCAACCTTGATCACGCCGATGCCGCCGGCCAGCTTGGCCAGGCGTTCCTGCAGCTTTTCCTTGTCCCAGTCGGAGTCCGTCCGGGTGAGCTCAGCACGCAGCTGTGCTACGCGGTCGGCGACGTCCTGGGCCGTACCGGCTCCGTCCACGATGGTGGTGTTGTCCTTGGTTACCGTGATGCGGCGCGCGGTACCGAGTACTTCGAGGCCAACGGTGTCCAGTGTCAGGCCGAGGTCCGGGGAAACAACCTGGGCGCCCGTAAGCGTGGCGATGTCCTGGAGCATGGCCTTGCGGCGGTCGCCGAAGCCCGGAGCCTTGACGGCAACAACGTTGAGCGTGCCGCGGATGCGGTTGACGATCAGCGTGGAAAGGGCTTCGCCTTCGATGTCTTCAGCAATGATGAAGAGCGGCTTGTTGGCCTGCAGGGCCTTCTCCAGAAGCGGCAGGAAGTCCTGCAGCGAGGAGATTTTGCCCTGGTTGATCAGGATGAGGGCGTCTTCGAGGACGGCTTCCTGGCGCTCTGCGTCGGTGACGAAGTACGGGGACAGGTAGCCCTTGTCGAACTGCATGCCTTCGGTCAGAACCAGCTCGGTCTGCGTGGTGGAGGACTCTTCAATGGTGATGACACCGTCCTTGCCAACCTTGCCGAACGCTTCGGCAAGGAGCTCGCCGACCTCGTCGCTCTGCGCGGAGATGGCTGCAACGCTGGCAACCTGGGTGCCTTCGACTTCGCGGGCGTTCTCCAGGAGGCGGGCGGCGATGGCTTCAACGGAAACCTCGATGCCACGCTTGATCTCGCCCGGAGCGGCGCCGGCAGCAACGTTGCGCAGGCCTTCCTTGACCAGGGCCTGGGCAAGCACGGTGGCTGTGGTGGTGCCGTCGCCGGCGACATCGTTGGTCTTGGTGGCTACTTCCTTGGCCAGCTGGGCGCCAAGGTTCTCGTAGGGGTCGTCAAGCTCAACTTCGCGGGCGATGGTGACGCCGTCGTTGGTGATCGTGGGAGCGCCCCACTTCTTGTCCAGCACGACGTTGCGGCCGCGCGGGCCAAGCGTCACCTTGACAGTGTTGGCGAGCTTGTCGATACCGGCCTCAAGAGACCGGCGGGCAGCATCGTTAAAAGCAAGCTGCTTTGCCATGGTTGTGTCCTTTCAAGACAGAAAACCCGCACCGCTGACGGTCGGAATGATTCCAACTCGGCGGCGGTGCGGGGCTCCGGGAAGTTACTTTACGACGATCGCAAGGACGTCGCGGGCGGACAGAACGAGGTACTCGTTGCCGCCGGTCTTGACTTCGGTTCCACCGTACTTGGAGTAGATGACGACGTCGCCAACAGCTACGTCAACCGGTACGCGGTTACCGTTGTCATCGAAGCGGCCGGGGCCGATTGCAACAACTTCGCCTTCCTGCGGCTTCTCCTGTGCGGAGTCCGGAATTACCAGGCCGGAAGCCGTGGTCTGCTCTGCTTCGAGCGGGCGAACAACAATACGATCCTCAAGAGGCTTAATCGAGACCGACACTCGGACTCTCCTTTTCATGAGCTGATTCATGGACTAAGAACTAGGGTGCCGGAGCGTACAACCGTCGTCGCGGTGCCGGAAGACGCTTGGCGTGATTAGCACCCTCCGGGGGAGAGTGCTAACAAGACTCTATGTAAGTGGTTAGCACTCGGTCAAGGTGAGTGCCAGCATTTCGTCATGGGTGAACGTCCATCAACGGCCGGTGAGGTCGTCCAGATCGTAGTCTTCGCCGTCGTCGTCCTCATCAAGCGGTGCATTGCCGCGGTTCAGGTACAGCAGCACGGCAGAAGCAACAGCGACGACGCCGGCAATCACCAGGGTGATAATGCCACCGGTCCGGGCGCCGCTGTAGAGCTCGCGAATGTCGCGTGCCTCGTCGGTGGCGTCGTTGACGCTTTTCCCGGCCACCGAATACGTGGCCGCATTAAAAGAATCCAGCGCGAAGATAATGATCAGCAGGCCGATGCAAACCACCGCGATCACGGCCCCCGCGATGAGGGCGGGTCGGGCAAACTTTGTGATGGTGGAGGGTTGCGGGGCTGCGTTGTCGTCCATGAAAACAACCCTATCTGGCTGATTCGCAAGTCACGTTGTCAAGTGCCGCGCCGTTAGGCTTGATCCCATGCCTCACGCACCGCAGGAACAGATCGCACCCTTGCTGACCACCGAAGGATGGGAACTTCTTGCCTCCTTGGGGCCTTACCGGGAGTCCGAGGCATTCAGCGTCAACGCCGATCTCCGGAAGGCAGGCCACTCCCCTGAACTCGTGGCGGCGGTCCTGACCCAATCACGGTTGAGGACCCGTGCGGAAGCCAAGTTTGGCGAGTTCGCGCGCCAGATGCTGTTCACCCAGGCCGGCTTGGAACAGGCCACCCGGTTGAACGTCGCTGCCCGGCACGCCGAACGTTTCGCCAAGGCCGGCATCACCCACGTGGCAGACCTTGGATGCGGGCTCGGTGCCGATTCGATGGCGATGGCCTCCATGGACATTGCCGTCACGGCCGTGGAAATGGATGAAACCACAGCTGCGTGCGCCACCATCAACCTCATGCCTTTCCCGCACGCCACCGTGGTGCACTCCGATGCCACGTCCGTGGAACTGGACGGGATCGACGGCGTGTGGCTGGATCCGGCCCGGCGCACCACCTCCACATCGGGGACAAAGCGGATCTGGGACCCGGAAGCGTTCTCCCCGCCGCTGTCGTTCGTGGAGCGCCTGGCGGCCACCGGCCGCGCCATCGGCGTCAAAATGGGTCCGGGCATCCCCCACGACTCCGTGCCATCGGGCTGCGAAGCCCAGTGGGTCTCGGTGGGCGGCGACGTCACCGAAGTCACCTTGTGGTTCAACGCAGTGGCCCGCCCAGGCGTGCGTCGGGCCGCCCTGGTCATTGGCAGCCAGGGCGCAGCCGAAATCACCAGCGGCGAGGATTTCGACGGCGGTCCGGTGGCCGCCGTCGGGCCCGTTGAAGGTTTCTTGTACGAGCCCGATGGTGCGGTGATCCGCGCAGGCCTGGTGGCCGACGTCGCTGAGCGGCTCGGCGGGCACCTGGTGGATGAGCACATCGCCTACATCTGCGCACCCGAACTGCATGACACTCCATTTGCCCGCGCCTACAAGGTGCTCGAAGTGATGCCCTACAACGTCAAGGCCCTCAAAGCCTGGGTGAAAAACAATGGCATCACCGTGCTGGACATCAAGAAGCGCGGCACGGCAGTGACCCCGGAGGAGCTACGGAAGCAGTTGCTCCCCGCCAAGCCATCCAAGGGCAAGGACGCGAAAACAGCCACCCTGGTCCTCACCAGGATCGGCGAGGAGAGAGTGGCTGTTGTGGTGGAGCCGGTCTCGGTCTAGCCCGGGTCAGCGGCGCGAGAACTCCGAAGCTTCGCGGACCTGGGCAGCACCGGGGCGCACGCCTGTGTACAACACGAACTGTTCTTCTGCCTGGATGGCGATGACCTCGGCCCCGGTGATCACCTTCTTGCCGGCGTTCCGGGCCGCAGTGATGAGCGGAGTCTCCGAGGGCAGCGCAACGACGTCGAACACTGCCTGGGCAGCGGCAATCGCAGCGTCGTCGAAGGACTGTGCGGTCTCATCTTCACCTGCCATTCCGAGCGGTGTGACGTTGATGATGAGGTCCGCAGTTGAACCATTGACGTCGTCCTGCCACCCAAATCCGTACAGGTCCGCAAGGGCACGGCCAGTGGTTTCGTTGCGGGCAACGATGGTGACGGCGGTGAATCCCGCGTCACGGAGGGCTGCGGCCATGGCTTTGGCCATGCCGCCGGCACCGCGTAGCAGAACAGTGTGGCTCTGGGGAACCTGGTGGTCCTTCAAAAGCCTTGCGATAGCGATGTAGTCCGTGTTGTAGGCCGTGAGCACGCCGTCATTGTTCACGATGGTGTTCACCGAATCAATGGCCTTGGCCGATGGGTCCATCACGTCAACCAGGGGGATGACGGCCTCCTTGTAGGGCATGGACACCGCGGCGCCCCGAATCGGGAGGCCGCGGATGCCAGCCACTGCGAGCGTGATGTCCGCCGGGGCGAACGCCTTGTAGACAAAGTTCAAGCCGAGCAGATCGTACAAATAGTTGTGGAACCGGGTACCGATGTTGCTGGGCCGGGCCGCGAGCGAAATGCACAGGGACATGTCTTTGTTCAGGATTGGCATTCCCCCATTAAACAACGCCCATTAACCCTGCCGCTTAGCCTTGCCGCGCCTTCATCCGAGGGTTGTTCTTGTTGATCACGAATGTGCGTCCACGACGCCGGACGATCTGTGCCCCGGGAATCTTCTTGAGGGCTCGCAGCGAGTTCCTGACCTTCATGGTGTTTCTCCTTCTATTGGGGTGGGTTGGCGTGTTGGGTTGGCATGGGCTTAGAGGGCGTCGCTGAGCTCCAGGGGGTCGTCCCAGACCTCGAAGCCCAGTTCCATCTCCGCCTCGGTGAGTTGGCAGCCGTCCAGGAGCCCGCGGATCTCCCCCGCGTCGATGTCCTCGCAGCGCCCGGTGATGGCCAGGACCGTGCCGCGGTCGCCATGATGCGGATGCCAGTCCAGGAAAGCGTCGACGTCGGCGCCCGGCTTTCCGGCGTGGGCCTGTCCAGGTGCGGCAGCAGCCGAGTCGGCCAGCCACCTCCCCGTACTTTCGAGCCAGACCCTCGGCCCGATTCCCTGGACCGCGATGCGGGTGGCGGGAGCAGACGCAATCCACAGGCGGCCACGCATCCAATGGGTGCCTACGGCCAGTTGGGGCAGCGCATCACGGAAGCGCCCCGGATGCAACGGACGGCCTGCTTTGTGGAGCACCGTCCGGAAGGAACCTGACGTTTCGCTAACGGGAACACGTACGACGCCGGGCCGGTTACGGGCCGCTGCTTCGGCGTCGTCGAAGCATCCCGGCCGGAAGTCCCCTGCCGAACCAACCACGTTTGCATGGGGGGCCAACTGGCCAAGAAGTTCCAGTCCCAGCAGCCATGCCGCCGACCCCTCGCGCGGTTCCCCGGTCAATACTGCGCCCAAGCCGGGTCGAACCATCACGGTGTCCACCTGCCCAAACTCCCCGATCAGGAATTCGCCGCTGGTGCGCTCGTCCTGTGGCATGGAGGTGAACCCGGATTCGAACAGGGTGTGACGGTCCCAGATGTGGTCGTCCAGGTCCACGGGGTCCAAGGCGAGCACGGCGTTGTCTATGACGGCGGGCCGGCTGAGGCCGCGGCGAAGCTCTGCTACGGCCATTCCGGCCGCGACTCCGGGTGGCAAGCCGAGGACCACGTGGTCGAAACCGCAGGCGGCGAGGCGTTCCGCCGTCGGGACTACATCCAACCTGACTGTGCAGCTGAGGCAGCCATGTTCCAGGACTGTGGTTTCGCGTTCAAACAACTGGCCGCCACGGTACACCCGCCGCAGGACCAACGAGCCATCCAGGAGGTCATGGAGGACCACGACGGAATTGGCGTGGGTCCGGCCGAGCCGTTCAGTGGTGGCCTCACGGCATTGGCTGTCCAGGGAACTGACGACTGTGAGGTGCATGCGTCGATTCTAATGAGAATCATTATTATTAGCAAATGACGGCTCCTTTGCCCCACCAATCTGCCGATATCACCGGTGTTCCGGCTGCATTAGACTTGATCCGACCGCTGGCGGCCCCGCAGCGGGGAACCGCGCCCGGGTGGGAGAACACAATGAGGGGACTACGTGCAGATTGATTTTGCGCCATCCAGGCAATCGACACTGGGTGTGGAATGGGAGTTGGCGCTCGTCAATGCACGCACCGGGGAACTGGTATCCGTCGCGAACGATGTCCTCAAAGGCGTTTCCGCCAACCACCCCGACCTCAACGAGGACGACGAACACCCCCACATCAAGCGCGAGCTGCTCCTCAACACCGTTGAACTCGTCACGGGGATCTGCGAAACGGTCAAGGACGCCAAGGAAGACCTCAGCCGCTCCCTCGCCGCTGTCCGCGAAGTCACTGACCCCATGGGTGTTGAAGTGTTTTGCGCTGGAAGCCACCCCTTCAGCCCGCCCTTGCTCCAGCCCGTGACGGACAAAGAGCGCTACGCCAAACTGATTGAGCGGACCCAATGGTGGGGCCGCCAAATGGTGATCTACGGCGTTCACGTGCACGTGGGCATCGACCGCCGCGACAAAGTGCTCCCCATTCTGGACGGCCTGGTCAACTACTTCCCCCATTTCCAGGCGTTGTCCGCATCCAGCCCCTACTGGGCAGGGGAAGAAACCGGCTACGCGTCCCAGCGAGCCCTCATGTTCCAGCAGCTACCCACTGCAGGGCTGCCCTTCCAGTTCGACACGTGGGAGGCATACGAGTCCTACGTCCAGGACATGTTCACCACTGGCGTCATCGACTCCACGTCCGAAATCCGCTGGGACATCCGGCCCGTTTCCAACCTGGGCACCATTGAGATGCGCATCTGCGATGGCCTTGCCACGCTTGAAGAAGTGGGTGCCATTGCTGCGCTGACCCAGTGCCTGGTGGACGAGTTCTCCTCCATCCTGGACGCCGGCGGCACCATCCCCACCATGCCTCCGTGGCATGTGCAGGAGAACAAGTGGCGTGCCGCACGGTACGGCCTGGAAGCCATCATCATCCTCGACGCCGAGGGCAACGAGCAGCTTGTCACGGAGCACCTTGCGGAAACCGTCGAGCGGCTGGGTCCGGTGGCAGCAAAGCTCGGCTGCTCCGAAGAACTGGCCGACGTCTTGAAGATTGTCGAACGCGGAGCCAGCTACCAGCGCCAGCGGCGGGTTGCCGCTGAGCACAACGGAGACCTGCAGGCAGTGGTCATGGACCTCGTCCAGCAAATGCGCAAGGGTCCCGACGCCTAAGTCGCCGGTTGGGTGCCTTCCCGGGCAGGAAAAGCCTGGGCGGGCACCGACACAGTAGTCACCGGCATCGAGGAATCGGGCGCGAAAGAGACACCGCTCGGGCCGATGCCTGCCATGATCAGCTGGGCACCGAGGGCCGCCACCATGGCCCCGTTGTCCGTACAGAGGTCCAGCGGCGGCACATGCAGCGTGATTCCAGCTGAGGTACAGCGCTGCCCGGTCAGTTCCCGGAGCCGCGAGTTGGCTGCCACTCCCCCGCCAAGGAGGACGTCGGTGATGCCGTTTTCCTTGCAGGCCAGGACGGCCTTTGAACTGATGACGTCAACCACGGCTTCCTGGAAAGCCGCTGCGATGTCGGCCACCGGCACTTCCTCGCCACGGGCCTCGAACTGTTCCACGCACCGGGCCACGGCTGTCTTCAAGCCGCTGAACGACCAGTCGTAGCGGTGCGGGCCCTTGTCCTCGGCGGTCCCCATGTACTTGGGCTGGGTAAGGCCGCGCGGGAACCGGATGGACTTGGGGTTGCCCTGACGCGCCAGTTTGTCGATGGCAGGCCCACCCGGGTAACCGAGGCCAAGGATGCGGGCAACTTTGTCATAGGCCTCACCGGCGGCATCGTCGATGGTTGAGCCAAGCAGCTCAACGTCGTCAGTGATGCTCCTGATGCGCAGGATTTCGGTATGCCCACCTGATACCAGCAGAGCTCCGAGGTTCCCGGGCAGCTTTCCGGCTCCCAGGCCGGCGGCAGCACCGGCGTCGTGCTGTCCGTCAGTCCTGCGACGCCCATCCAGCAGCCCCACACCGACATGCGCCACCAAGTGATTAATCGCGTACAACGGTTTGCCCGTAGCCACGGCCAACGCCTTCGCAGCACAAACACCCACCATCAGGGCTCCGGCCAGTCCCGGACCGGAGGTGACGGCAATGGCGTCGATGTCGTCCAAGGTCACTCCCGCTTCGTGGAGCGATTCCTGGAGTGTCGGAACGAAAGCGTCCAGGTGCGCACGCGACGCGATCTCAGGGATGACACCGCCGAATCGCACGTGCTCGTCCATGGATGAGGACACCGTGTTGGTGAGCAGGGTGGTACCCCGCACGATGCCGACGCCGGTCTCGTCGCAGGAAGACTCGATACCGAGCACCAATGGCTGTCGGGGCTGTTCCGGATAAGGCCCGCTCACGCTGTGGCTCCTTCGTGGGGTTTGTTCAATTCAAGCCGCATGATCAGGGCGTCAGTGCCGTCGCGGTAGTAGCGGGGACGGACGTGGATCTGCTCGAACCCGAAGCGCAAGTACAGTTGCTGCGCGCGGGGATTGTCCGCGCGGACTTCCAACAGCACGTCCGCCGCACGGCGGCGCCGCGCTTCATCGATCAATTCGGTCAGGACAGCGGAGCCGATTCCCCTGCCTTCGAATTCAGGCACGACGGCGATTGTCTGGACGTCCGCGATCGGCTCGATGCACATCAACCCGGCGTAGGCCACGATCTCCCCCGCAACCTCGGCCACCACATAGCGACGGGTCCCGGGCTGGGCCAATTCGTCGAAGAACATCTGCAATGGCCAGGCGTCCACGGGGAACAGCCGACGCTCCAAGGCCTCCACCGCCGGGATGTCGGCCTCCGTCATGTCCCGCAGGGATACCCCGTCGAGCTCAAGCTTGGGTGAGAGTTTCACAGGTTCCGTCCCATCACAGAGCACGCTTCCGGGGCCCGGGAACCTGGGCATCCGATTCCCGCAAGTACAGGGGTGTGGAGTCGAGCAACGCCTGCCCGGCCGTGAGCTTGGCCAAGGCGAACTGGCCCAGCGACGCTGCATCGGGCTGGGTCCGGGCGAAGTCGCCATCCGCCCTGAGGACGTCGGCGTACAAGCCTGCGCCGGCGCCGAATACCGGCAGGTCCGGAAGTCCGGAGGCGAAGCCCACATGCGGGCCGTCCACGAGCACGGGAAGTTGGCTGTCGGCCAGTGTGTATCGCGCCCAGTAAACCTCTTTGCGCCGGGCATCTGTGGCCACCAGGAACTCAGGCGCGGCCGAGGTGGACCCGGCCACCTCAAGGGCGATCGCGTCCAGGCTCATCAGGCCGTACAGCGGCTTGTTCCACACGAAGGCCAATGTTCGCGCCGTTGCAATGCCGGAACGCAGGCCCGTGAAGGGGCCCGGCCCTACCCCCGTGACGATCGCATCAATGTCCGCGCCCGTGACGCCTGCTCCTGCCAGGAGCTTTTCGATGCCGGGGGCCAGGACTTCAGCGTGGCTGCGGGTGTCCTCTGTAGCGAAGGAATCCACCACGCTTTCCATGGCATCGTCCGAGATCAAGGCGGCGCTTGCCACCGCGGAGGTGTCTATGGCCAGGATCAGCATCAGTTGCCTTCCTCTGGTGACATGGTTTCAAGAAGTCGCGGAGCCTCGGCCCAGCGGGGACCATACCCCCGGACAACAAGGGTGCGGGGTTCGTCGGCGTCATCGCTATCGAAGTCCAGGACATCGTCCTCTGGCGATGGCATGCCAACTGCCCGGTACAGGTCAATCTCAAGGCGGCTTTCCGAGAGATGCTCCACGCGGTCCCGGCCCCATTCCACAACGGTGACTGAAGTGTCCATCGTGTTCTCCAGATCGATGTCGTCGATCTCTGCCGCCGATTCCAGCCGGTACGCATCCACATGAACCAGGTCCGGGCCGCCGGGCCGCGGACCATCGGCAAGATTGGGGTGGATACGGACCAACACAAAGGTGGGTGAAATGATGCCGGCACGGACTCCCAGACCCTCGCCGAGCCCCTGGGTGAACGTCGTCTTGCCCGCACCCAGCTCCCCGGTCAGGACCAGGAGGTCCCCGGCTTCAAGCACCTCACCCAAAGCGGCTGCGAGCGCGTGGGTCTGTTCCGCCGTCGTGACCTTCAGCGTGCGCTCCCATTGGGGATCGCTCACAGCGCCGCCGCTTCCGGTGCCTGGCGTGCAGCCGTGTGGGCTTCCGGCTGGCCGGGCATCTCGTTGATATAGCTGCGTGGAACGCGGGGACTGATCCGGGTGACGATTTCGTAGTTGTTGGTTCCCGCGGCTGCCGCCCAATCGTCCGCGGTGGGGCCGCCGTCGGCACCGTTGCCGAGCATGACGGCTTCAGCGCCCTTGAAGGCAGCCGCCGCTTCAGTCGTCAGTGGTCCGAGGTCGATGACCATTTGGTCCATCGCGATCCGGCCCACCACCGGGTAATTGACGCCGTTAACGCGGACCGGCCCGCCAGTTGCGATACGGGGAACGCCATCGGCATATCCCAGTGGAACCAGGCCGAGCGTGCTCTCCTCACTGGTGCGGTAGTTCAGACCGTAGGAGACGCCCTGCCCCTGCGGCACCTTCTTGCAGTTGGACAGAAGTGTTCGGACAGTCATTGCCGGATGCAGGCCAAGCTCGGCGGACGTGGCGCCTTCGAATGGTGAGAGACCGTAGATGCCGAGTCCGACGCGGACAAGGTCGAAGTGTGAGTCCGGGCGGGACAAGGCGGCGGGCGTGTTGGCAATGTGGCGGACTTCCGTGTCCACACCGGCGTCCTCAGCCATGGCGATTGCCTCGCGGAAGATTGCGAGCTGCTCATCGGTTTCCGGGCGGTGGGGTTCATCGGCAACAGCGAGGTGCGAGAAAATACCAACCACCCGCAACAGGCCTTGGTCCTGGTATTCCATGGCCTGGCCCAACAGCTGGTCCAGGTCCGCAATGGTGCAACCGTTACGGCCCAGGCCTGTGTCCACCTTCAGGTGGACCCGCGCGGGCCGTTCCTGTTCGCGGGCTGCCGCGACCACGGCATCCAGCTCCCAGCCTGAAATTCCGACGTCGATTCCGGCGGCCACCGCCGCTTGGAAGTTGCTTTCACGGGTGTGCAACCAAGCAAGCAAGGGGGCATCCACGCCGGCTGCGCGCAAGGCAAGTGCCTCCGAAATGTGCGCGACGCCGAGCCAGGCGGCTCCGGCGTCGAGGGCGGCCCGGGCCACCTGGACGGCTCCGTGGCCATAGGCGTCCGCCTTAACCACCGCCATGACCGCGGCGGGCGATGCGATGGCGACGAACTGTCGAACATTGTGCCGCACGGCTTCAAGGTCAATCACGGCGGAGCGTTCCAGCACCGCCGACTTTGCTATGGAGGCTTTCGACCCGATACCGATTTCTGCAGCTGCTTCGTAAGTCACCCTAGAGATTCTAGTAGTGCCGGTGAATTCGGGTTAACTGCGGCGCCGGCGTTCCGCTACTGTGCATCCGACAAATGCGCGATCGTTGCCCGGGCGCGTCGTTGGGCCTCCGCAGGGATGTCCTTCACGATCGGTTCCAGGAACGCGAAGCGCCGCAGCCACTGGCTGGACTGGCGTTCCTTTCTCGCGTTCGCCCGTTGCCACCAGTCGGCGATGTCGCCCCACCCGGGCGCAGCCAGGGAGCCACCCACTTCCTGGACTGCAAGCGAGGCGCACAGGTTGGCGAACCGGAGCCGGTCCCCCAGCCTCCATCCCGCCAGGCTCCCCACAATGAACGCTGCCCCGAAGCAGTCGCCCGCACCAGTGGGGTCGTAGGCGGATACAGGCAGGGAAGGCACCCATTCTTCCTCGCCGGTCTCGGAGTCCACGGCCACGGCCCCCTGTGGCCCGAGCGTCACGACGGCTACGGGAACGCGGTCAGCCAAGGAATAGAGTGCAGCCCAGGGGTCCGCCTTACCGGTGAAGGCCATGGCTTCGGGCGCGTTGGGCAGGAAGGCGTGGAAGTTCTCCAGCAAGTCAAGCCGGCGCTCGGACCACTCCCCGGTAGGGTCCCACCCCACCACGCCGAACAGTTTGGTACCGGACTCCTTGGCTGCCAGCATCCACGGCTCCAACTCCTCGCCCAGGTCAGCGACGGCGGCGAGCGCCTTGGGCGGCTGCCCTATCAGCTCGGAGGAACTGATGGGAGCGGGATGGCCGTGGGTGACCATGGATCTGTCCTGGTTGACGCACATGGAAACAGTGACCGGCGAGTGCCAGCCCGGAACCGTCCGCGACAACGAGAGATCAACGTGCTCCTGGGTTTCGAGGATCTGCCAGTTGTAGTCCCCGTAGCCATCGTCGCCGAAGGTCGCGGCGAGGTTGGTCCGCAGGCCCAACCGGGCAGCAGCGATGGCTTGGTTGGCCACGCCGCCAGGGCAACTTCCCATGCCCTCGCTCCAGACCTCCGTGCCGGGTTCGGGCGCGTGAGGGAGTCCCGTGAAGATGATGTCCTGGAAAACTGTTCCCGTCAGGAGAAGATCGCAGTGGTTGTCCCCATCAGGGCGCACGGCAGCAAGGGGGTCAAAACGTCGCTGGGGCATAGCGTCCATGCACCGCAGACTACGCTGCACCTGCAGGGCTGCATAGACTTGCCGCGCTGCATAGACTCGGACCATGCGGCTCATGATCGCCGGTGGCGGCGGCTTCCGGGTTCCCCTTGTCTACCGGGCTTTAGGCGCGGGTCCCTTCGCCGGGCTGGTGGACGAACTGGTGCTCTACGACGTGGACGCCTCGCGGCTCTCAGCCATCGAAGCAGTTGTCCGGGACATGCCCGCCACTGATGGTTCCGCTCCCGCCATCGTGGTCTCCACTGACCTTGGGGCGGCCCTCACCGGGACAGACATGGTTTTTGCCGCCATGCGCCCAGGCGGCACTGCCGGGAGGATCGCCGACGAACGCGTGGCACTTGAGCTCGGCCTGCTGGGCCAGGAAACCACGGGCGCCGGCGGGATCGCCTATGCGCTACGAACCATTCCCCGCATGCTTGAACTCGCCGAGGCGATGCGGCGTCACTGCCCCGATGCGTGGCTCATCAATTTCACCAATCCCGCCGGCATGGTGACGGAGGCGCTGGTACCTGTTTTGGGCCGCAAGGTCATCGGCATCTGCGATTCGGCCGGAGGCCTGGTCCAGCGGGCGGCCCGGGCTGTTGGCGCGCCGTTGAAAGAAGGAACTCTCGACGGCGTGGGCTACTTCGGGCTGAACCACCTCGGTTGGCTCTACCGTTTGGCACCGGGCGGCCGGGATCTGTTGCCGGGACTGTTGTCTGACCATGCGGCGCTGGAGTCCATGGAGGAGGGCAGGTTATTTGGGCAGCACACCCTGCTGCAGCTGGGCTGCCTGCCCAACGAATACCTTTACTACTACTACCAAACGGCGCACGCAACGGCTGCCATCCGCCGGCAACCTCAAACCCGTGGGGCGTCAATTCACCAGCAGCAGAGTTCCCTCTACCCGGCATTGGTCCATGCCGCCCACCCGTTTGAGCTGTGGGACGCCGCCCGACGGTCCCGCGAAGAAGGCTACTTGGCCGAGGCACGGACGCATGGAGAGCAACGGGACGAGGAAGACCTGGCCGGAGGCGGGTACGAACGCGTGGCGTTGTCCGTCATGCGTGCACTCTCAGGCGGCGGGGCTGCCCAGCTGATCTTGAATGTGCCCAACGCTCCGGTGTCGACTGCAGGCGGCAGGGCCCCGACGGAAGTGGCCGTACCCGGACTGCCGGGGGACGCCGTCGTCGAGGTTCCGTGCGAAGTGACTCCCGACGGCGCGTTGCCGCTTGCGCAGGAACGGCCGGGCGGGCAGTTCCTCACCCTGATGCAGCACGTCAAGGAGGTGGAGCGGCTGACGATCCGCGCAGTCGCTTCCGGCGAGCGCAACGCCGCCAGTGGCGCATTCGCGGCGCACCCGCTGATTGGCTCGGCGGAGTTGGGTGACCAGCTCCTTGCAGGCTATGAGGCGGCTTTTCCGGAACTGGCGCAATTGTGGGGCCCTACAGCTTCCGGTACATGACGTGCAGGCCGACGTAACCAATCTCCGGGTGGTCAAAAGCCTCAGGCACGGTGGCGAGGATCCGGAAGCCCATGGACTGCCATAACCACACCGCGCGGACGTTGCTCTCCACCACCGCGTTGTACTGCATCGCGTAGAACCCGGCGGCTTTGGCCTCGCTGAGGGAGTAGGCGCACAAAGCCCGGGCGATTCCCTGGCCCGAGTTGTTGGCCCCTACCATGTACCCGGCGTTGGCTACGTGGCTCCCTCCACCTGCTTGGTTGGCGTGGAACTCCCCCGTGCCCAGTACCTCGCCCGTGTCCTTGTGGACAGCCACGAATGTCTGACCCGGAGCATCTTTGATCCATTTGCTGCGGGCGACTTCCTCAGTGGTGTCGCGGTCCCAGGTGAAGGTTTCGCCGTCGCGGATTACCGGTTCAAGGATGGACCAGATACCGGGCCAGTCCATAAGGGTTGCTGTGCGGATGTCGAAAGTCTGTTCTTGGCTCACAGCGGCCACGCTAGCAGCCTTGGACACTGCGGGGTTGTCCCCAAATGCAGTTGGAGGGCAGGAGTAGTGTTTTCTGCAGGGCAAACATGGTTTTGCTGTTTGCTGTGAATGTCAGGAGGAATGCGGTGCCGTTGATCCGTCGGGTGGCGTTCCTGTCGTTGCATACCTCCCCCATGGAGCAGCCCGGGGCCGGGGATGCCGGCGGGATGAATGTCTACGTTCGGGCATTGGCGATGGCGCTGGCGGAGTCCGGTGTGGAGGTGGAGATCTTCACCCGTTCCACCAAGGCGGGCCAACCCGCCGTCGAGCATCCCGGGCCCGGCGTCTGCGTCCACAACGTCATGGCCGGACCGCGCCGGAAACTGCCCAAGGAAGAACTGCCGGCGCTCCTGCATCAGATGGTGGAGGAAATCGACAGGATCCGCGGCAGCCAGCTGCACGGCCGCTACGATGCCATCCATTCGCACTACTGGGTTTCCGGGGTGGCCGGGCTTGAGTTGTCCGAGCTGTGGGGTGTTCCACTGGTGCACACCATGCACACCATGGCCAAGGTCAAGAACCTCGTCCTCGAATCCGGGGAGCGTCCTGAGCCGCGCCGCCGCGAAGAAGGCGAACAACGGATCGTCGATGGTGCTGCCCGGCTGGTGGCCAACACTCCCGCCGAAGCTGAAGAACTGGTTTCCCACTACGGTGCAGACCTTGACAGGATCGATGTCGCGCCGCCCGGGGTGGACCTCAAAGTATTCACGCCGTCCTTCCGGCGGAAATCGCGTTCCTTGCGGGATGTCAGGCCGGACAGTTTCCATATCCTCTTCGCAGGGAGAATCCAGCGACTCAAGGGCCCCCAGGTGTTCGTCAAGGCGGCCGGTATCCTGCGCAAGCGCCGGCCGGACATTGATCTTGAGATGACCATCCTGGGGTCACTCAGTGGGGCCAAGGACTTCAACCTCCAGCACATCATCGAAGACGCCGGGCTGGCTGACGTCGTCACGCACCGCCCGCCGGTGGTGGCTCCTGAACTGGCCAGTTGGTTCCGTTCGGCAGACGTCGTGGTGATGCCCTCCTTCAGCGAATCCTTCGGTTTGGTCGCCTTGGAAGCACAGGCGTGCGGCACACCCGTGGTGGCTACAAATGTAGGCGGCCTGTCCCGCGCCATCTCGGACGGAAGGACCGGAATGCTGGTGGACGGTCACGACCCCTCCGACTGGGCAGACGCCCTCGAAGACCTGTATGACGATGCCCAGACGCGGGAAGACATGGGCCGGCTGGCCGCCACCCACGCCGAGTCCTTCGGATGGCAACGGACGGCAGCCATCACTTTGGAGAGCTACCGCGAAGCTGTAGGAGGCCTGCTGGTCCCGCGGCGCTGAGTCTTCGCCCGGATCCCGCTCCTGGGCTGGTAGATTGTCGCGCACAGCGTATGAAAGCCTGCAGCACCATCCACGCTGCAGGGACACTCAGCCGAAGGACAACGATGTCTGAAAAGGTCATGACTGATCTTGAAATTGCCCACAACGCCACCATGCTGCCCATCGAGGACATCGCCGAACGCTCGGGCATCAACGTGGATGCCCTGGAGCTGTACGGGCCATACAAGGCCAAAATCAATCCGGCCAAACTGGTCCTCCCGGCCGGGAAACCCAACGGCAAGGTGGTGCTTGTATCGGCCATGTCGCCCACTCCTGCCGGCGAAGGCAAATCCACCACCACAGTGGGACTTGCGGACTCCCTGGCCCGTGCAGGACACAAGGTGATGATCGCTCTGCGCGAGCCCTCCCTGGGTCCCATCCTGGGAATGAAGGGCGGCGCCACAGGTGGCGGCTACTCCCAGGTGTTGCCCATGGACGACATCAACCTGCATTTCACCGGCGACTTCCACGCCATCACATCTGCGAACAACGCGCTCATGGCGCTGGTGGACAACCACATCTTCCAAGGAAACGAACTTGGAATCGATCCTCGCCGCATGACCTTCAAACGCGTGCTGGACATGAACGACCGCTCACTGCGCGAAGTCGTCATCGGGCTCGGCGGGCCAATGCAGGGAGTGCCACGGCAGGACGGCTTCGACATCACGGTCGCTTCCGAGATCATGGCAGTCTTCTGTCTCGCCACGGACCTCGACGACCTTCGGGCACGTCTTGGACGGATCACTTTCGGGTACACCTATGACCGTGTGCCGGTCACTGTGGCTGACCTTGGTGTGGAGGGTGCCCTGACCATGCTCTTGAAGGACGCCATCAAACCCAACCTCGTCCAGACCATCGCCGGAACGCCGGCATTGGTGCATGGTGGACCGTTCGCCAATATTGCCCATGGCTGCAATTCCTTGATCGCCACCACCACCGCAATGCAACTGGCCGACATCGTGGTCACCGAGGCCGGGTTCGGAGCCGACCTCGGTGCCGAAAAGTATATGGACATCAAGGCGCGCATCGCCGAGGTGGCGCCATCCGCCGTCGTGGTCGTAGCAACCATCCGTGCCCTCAAGATGCAGGGCGGGGTTCCCAAGGACCAACTCAGCCAACCCAACGTCGAGGCCGTGGCCGCGGGGGTGGAGAACCTGGAGAGGCACGTCGGGAACGTCGCCAAGTTCGGCATCACCCCTGTTGTCGCCATCAATAAGTTCGGCACCGACACCCCCGAGGAACTTCAGTGGCTCCTGGCTTGGTGCGCCGCGGAAGGCGTGGAGGCCGCCGTCGCTGACGTTTGGGGCCACGGAGGTGGAGGCGACGGCGGTGACGAGTTGGCCTCCAAGGTCGCAGCGGCCCTGGACTCACCGTCCACCTTCCATCACCTCTACCCCCTGGAACTCAGCGTCGAGGACAAGATCCGAACGATTGTGCAGGAGATCTACGGTGCCGAGGGCGTCGAATTCTCGGTTCCGGCCTTGAAACGCCTCGCCGAGATCGACAAGAACGGGTGGTCCGGCCTCCCCGTCTGCATGGCCAAGACACAGTATTCGTTTACGGACGATGCCTCCAGGCTCGGCGCACCCAAGGGATTCAGGGTCCATGTCCGCGAACTGATCCCCAAGACCGGGGCAGGGTTCATTGTCGCGTTGACCGGGGCCGTCATGACCATGCCAGGCCTGCCAAAGGAACCGGCGGCGATGCGCATGGACGTGGACGCTGAAGGACAGCCCACCGGACTCTTCTGACGCTCGTTACCTTTTTCGTAGCCTGTTTCCTGGTGCAGGATATGGGTGTGCTGGCCTGCTGATCCCGGCATGATTGTGACGCTCTGTCAGTCGATGATCTTGAGAGTGTTGTCACCGGGGTTGGTAGGTGCCGGGAGACCGCTGATAGGGGCAGGACAGTTCGGGAACGTCGTGCGTAACGTGGGTGCCGGGTCCTGACACCGATGGTGGGCCAGTGGAGGTAGTTGACTACGACTGGAGGTGCCAGATGATCACGAACCACGACGGTGTCGAGGTGTTTATTGGGCTGGATGTTGGCAAGGGCGTCCATCATGCCGTTGCCGTGGATCGGGCCGGCAGGAAATTACTGGACCGGGCGCTGCCCAACGATGAAGCCAAAATCCGGGAAATCATCGCCGAACTTGTGGACGCCGGACGTGTGTTGCTGGTCGTTGACCAGCCAGCGACTATCGGCGCGTTGCCGGTAGCCGTTGCCCAGGCCGCCGGGGTGCTGGTCGGCTACCTGCCGGGGCTGGCGATGCGCCGGATCGCGGATCTTCACCCCGGAGAGGCGAAGACCGATGCCCGGGACGCGTTCATCATCGCCGAGGCCGCCAGGACCATGCCGCATGCCCTGCGCTCGGTTCAGTTGGTCGATGAGCAGCTCGCTGAGCTGAGCATGCTTTGCGGGTTCGACGAGGATCTGGCCAAGCAGGCCACGGCGACTTCGAACCGGATCCGCGGGCTGCTCACCCAGATCCACCCAGCTCTGGAAAGGGTGCTGGGACCCTACATGGACCACCCGGCGGTGCATGACCTGCTGCGGACCTGGCCTACCCCTGAAGCGCTCCGTCACGCGGGCCGGCGCCGGATCGGGACCCGGCTGAGCAAACTCGCGCCGCGGATGGGTGAACGTCTTGCCGATGACATCATCGAGGCCTTGGGCCGGCAAACAGTCACTGTCGTAGGAACGAACGCCGCGACCATCGTGCTGCCCCAGCTCGCGGCCATGCTCGCCGGGCTCCACGAAAGCCGCGCCACGGTCCTCACCCAGGTCGAAGCTCTCGTGGAGGCCCACCCTCTTCACCCGGTCCTGATGTCTCTGCCGGCCGTGGGCATCAGGACCGCCGCACGAATCCTCACCGAAGTCGCCGGGAAAGAGTTCCCCACCGCCGGGCACCTGGCCTCTTACGCCGGGCTGGCCCCCGTCACCTGGCGATCCGGGTCCTCCATCCGCGGCGACCATTCCTCAAGAAAAGGCAACAAAGTCCTCAAACGAACCCTGTTCCTCTCCGCATTCGCTGCGCTCCACGACCCACCGTCCCGGGCATACTACGAACGCAAACGAGCCGAAGGAAAACGCCACAACCAAGCACTCATCGCCCTCGCACGACGACGCTGCGACACCCTCTACGCCATGCTCCGCGACGGCACCCTCTACCAACCCCCAACACCCAAAACCGCTTGACGAAAAACATAGGGACACTCTCACCTTTCAAGCCATTCCACCCGTTCCTCTCTCACTCTCTTGAAGAAAGTGAGCGAGGATGCGCCGACAGGCGACAGGACGTGAGAGAGCGTCGGGAAACGACAAACGCCCCCGTATCGGATACGGGGGCGTTTGATGTAACAGGGGTTTAGCGCTCGATGTCACCGCGGATGAAGGCCTCAACCTTGTCGCGGGCGAGGTCGTCGTTGAACTGCTCCGGCGGCGACTTCATGAAGTAGCTGGAAGCAGAGAGCAACGGGCCGCCGATACCGCGGTCCAGGCCGATCTTGGCGGCGCGGATGGCGTCGATGATGACGCCGGCGGAGTTCGGGGAGTCCCACACCTCGAGCTTGTACTCAAGTGACACCGGGGCGTCACCGAAGTTGCGGCCTTCAAGGCGGACGAAGGCCCACTTACGGTCATCGAGCCAGGCAACGTAGTCCGACGGGCCGATGTGGACGTCGTCGGCGTGCAGTTCAGCCTCGACGTTGGAGGTGACGGCCTGGGTCTTGGAGATCTTCTTGGACTCAAGCCGGTCGCGCTCAAGCATGTTCTTGAAGTCCATGTTGCCGCCAACATTAAGCTGGTACGTGCGGTCAAGCGTGACACCGCGGTCTTCGAACAGCTTGGCCATGACACGGTGCGTGATGGTGGCACCGATCTGGCTCTTGATGTCGTCGCCCACGATCGGGACACCGGCTTCGGTGAACTTGTCAGCCCACTCCTTGGTACCGGCAATGAAGACAGGCAGGGCGTTGACGAAAGCCACGCCGGCATCAATGGCGCACTGCGCGTAGAACTTGGCAGCCTTGTCCGAACCGACAGGCAGGTAGCAGACCATGACATCGGCCTTGGCTTCGCGGAGCGCTGCGACGATGTCGACAGCTTCTTCGGGTGCCTCAACGATGGTCTCGCGGTAGTACTTGCCAAGGCCATCGAGCGTGTGGCCACGCTGGACTTTAACGCCCGTTGCGGGAACGTCGGCGATCTTGATGGTGTTGTTTTCGCTGGCGCCGATGGCATCTGCCAGGTCCAGGCCAACCTTCTTGCCGTCAACGTCGAAGGCAGCAACGAACTGTACGTCGTTGACGTGGTACTGGCCGAACTCCACGTGCATCAGACCCGGGATCGTGGCCTTGGGGTCAGCGTCGCGATAGTACTGAACACCTTGGACCAGCGATGCGGCGCAGTTACCTACACCGACAATGGCAACACGAATCGGATGTGAAGACACGGAACTCCTTTTGAGAAAATAACCTCATGCGCCAGGCGCAGCCCTGACTGAGTCCAGGGCACGACTGATTGGCACGGCGCCATTCGGCGCACTCTTGCATTGTAACCAACACAGCAGGGGCCTGCTTTGTTCCCGGCAGGCCCCTGCTGTTTTATCTCGTAACTCCGGAGGCTACTTCTGCGCCCACCGGTTGATGTCAGATTCCACTGCGAACTCGTCAATGGCAGTGAGCTCATCGGTTGTAAACGCCAGGTTGTTGATCGCGCTGAGGGTGTCCTCCAGCTGGGCCACGCTGGACGCACCGACCAGTGCGGACGTCACCGGCGAGCCCTTCGGTTGGTCGCGCAGGATCCAGGCAATGGCCATCTGGGCCAGGGTCTGGCCCCGGCCCTCCGCGATCGCGTTCAGTCCCCGCACACGGTCCAGCTTGTCCTCGGTCAGCTGGGATTCAGACAGGAACCGCTCCTTGGCAGCACGGGAGTCCGCCGGCACCCCGTTGAGGTAGCGGTTGGTGAGCATGCCTTGGGCGAGCGGGGAGAAGGCGATCGAACCGGCGCCCACCTGGTCCAGTGCCTCGTACAGGTTGGGCGAGCCGTCCTCGGTCCACCGGTTCAGCATCGAGTAACTGGGTTGGTGGATGAGCAGTGGGGTGCCGAGTTCTTTCAGGATCCGGGCAGCTTCCAGTGTCTGTTCCGGCGTGTAGGAGGAGATGCCGGCATACAGGGCCTTGCCGGAGCGGACGGCGTAGTCCAGCGCGCCCATGGTCTCTTCAAGCGGCGTCTCCGGGTCCGGGCGGTGGCTGTAGAAAATGTCCACATAGTCCAGGCCCATGCGCTCCAAGGACTGGTCGAGGCTGGAGATCAGGTTCTTCCGGGATCCCCACTCGCCGTACGGGCCGGGCCACATGTAGTAGCCGGCTTTTGTGGAGATCACCAGTTCGTCACGGTACGGCTTGAAGTCGTCCGTCAGGTGGCGGCCGAAGTTCGTTTCGGCTGATCCGTCCGGCGGGCCGTAGTTGTTGGCGAGATCGAAGTGGGTAACGCCCAGGTCAAACGCCCGGCGCAGGATGGCACGCTGTTCATCGAACCGCTTGTCATCGCCAAAGTTGTGCCAGAGGCCCAGCGAGATGGCCGGCAGCTTGAGTCCGCTGCGTCCGACGCGGCGGTAGGGCATGGTTTCGTAGCGGTTTTCCGCAGCCGAATAAGTCATACGTACCATCCTGCCACTGCACAAACCGGGGCGACGGCGCTGTCCGCCATGTGGGCGCCGTCACCCTCGGCGTGGGTCGGGTTTAGTGGAGACGAACGACGGCGGCGCTGGCCCCGGGAAGCGTCAGAGTTCCTTCGTCCAGGGCTGCTTCACGGTCAGTGGCCAGCAGGATGGAGCCGCTCAGGGGTGTTCCGAGTGCTTCGTCGCCAAAGTTGCACACCACACGGACGGTGCCGCGGGACATCTGCAGCCATTGTTCGTCGTCGTCATACTCCACCACCGTGCTGCCGAAGCCGCCCTCCACCAACTCCGGGGTGTTCCGGCGCAGCTGTGCTAAATCCTTGTACAGCTGAAGCAGGCGCGCATGGTCCCCTTCGCTGGCTTCTTCCCACGTGAGTTTGGACCGCAGGAAGGTTTGCGGGTCCTGGGGATCAGGAACAACCGCGGGATCCCATCCCATGCGTTCGAATTCCTTGATCCTTCCCTCGGCCGTAGCTTTGCCGAGCTCGGGCTCCGGGTGGGAGGTGAAGAACTGCCACGGCGTGGACGCACCGAACTCCTCACCCATGAACAGCATGGGCGTGAAGGGGGATGTCATGGTCAGCACGGCGCCAACTGCCAACTTCCCGTAGCCCAGCGAGGCGGTGAGTCGATCTCCGATGGCGCGGTTGCCGATTTGGTCGTGGTTCTGAAGGCAGACCACCAGCGCCGACGGGTGGGCCAGATCCCGCCGAATGGGCCTGCCGTGGTGCCGGCCGCGGAAGCTGGAGTAGCTTCCGTCGTGGAGGAATCCGTGTTCCAGAACCTTCGCCAGGACGGCCAACGAATCGAAGTCCGCGTAGTAGCCGGTGGTTTCGCCGCTGAGGTTGACGTGCACGGCGTGGTGGAAGTCGTCACTCCACTGGCCTTCGAGTCCGTAGCCGTTGTCCTTGCGGGGATAGATAAGCCGCGGATTGTTCAGATCCGACTCCGCGATCAGGGTCTTGGGAATTCCTGTCTCGGCCTCGATCTGATCGCCCAAGGCTCCAAAGTCTTCCAGGATGTGCACTGCCCGTTCGTCGCGCAGGGCATGGACGGCATCGAGGCGGAGTCCGTCCACGTGGTAGTCCCGGAGCCACATCGCCGCGTTTTCCAGGATGTAGCGCCGAACGTCGTCCGAGCCCGGGCCATCCAGGTTTACGGAGTCCCCCCAGGTATTCCCTTCCCCCGATTTCAGGTACGGCCCGAACTTGGGAAGATAGTTTCCACTTGGCCCAAGGTGGTTGTAAACGACATCCTGGATGACACCCAAGCCGGCAGCATGGGCAGCATCGACAAACCGCTGGTAGGCCGCCGGTCCACCGTAGGGCTCGTGGACTGCATACCAAAGGACGCCGTCGTAGCCCCAGTTGTGCACACCGTTGAAACCGTTGACCGGCAGCAACTCGATGAAATCCACGCCAAGGTCCACCAGGTAGTCCAGTTTCTCCGCGGCAGCATCCAAGGTCCCCTCCGGGGTGAACGTACCGAGGTGGAGCTCGTAGATGACCGAACCCTGGAGGGTCCGCCCTTGCCAACCGGAGTCCTGCCATTCATGGGCGGAGGGATCAAAGGTGACGGACAACCCGTGCACACCCTCAGGCTGCCTCCGCGAACGCGGATCCGGGAACGGTCCCTCGCCGTCCACGACGTACCCGTAGGGCACATTGTCACCTGACTGGGCCACCGCATCAGCCGGCGCCCGCCACCACCCAGTGGCGGCGCCGTCGTGATGATGTTCCATGGCGTACTCATGCCCGCCGGCAAGCAGCCGGACCGAATCAGCATTCGGCGCCCAGACGTCGTAACGGTTCTTTCCAGCGGCGTGCTCCAGCATCATGCTCCCCTGTACATATTCAAGCGTGCGTTGCGGTGACGGTGAGGGTGGTTCGGAATCAGTCGGTGGGCACCAAAAGGGCCACCGGGTACTGCCCCAGGAGAGTGGCCACCGGGACGGCACCGGCACTGTACGTAGCTCCGGTGAATTCGTCCCGGACGTTCGTTGCCAGTTCGATGGCCGTACCGCGCCAGCCGCCATCGGCAGCCAGGCGTTTGGGCAGGCGAGTGCCAACGGCCACAGCACCCGGGGCATCCGATCCCCGGTCGAAGGCAACCACGTGGGCCGCCGCTTCGCCATGAACATCCACGGCGCGGTAGCCCCCAAACAATTCGGGGCGGTCACGGCGTAGCCTCAAGGCCCGGGAGACAACAAGGAGCTTGGCGGCTTCCTCGGTGTAAGCGGGCTTCGCCCCCTTGTCCACATCTGCCAATGCTGCGATGCGGGCCTGGAAATCCACGGGGCGCCGGTTGTCAGGATCGGTCAGCGAACCATCCCTGAATTCAGTGCCTTGGTAAACATCCGGGACACCGGGCATGGTCAGCTGGATGAGCTTGGCGGACAGCGAGTTGGAGGTGCCGTACGGTTCGAGCTCAGCCACGAAGTTCGCGATGGCTGCCGCAACTTCCGGCGCATCAAACGCGGCGTCGACGGCGGCAGCCAGGTGGCGTTCGAACTCCTGGTTGGGGTCGGTCCAGTTGGTGGAATTGCCGGCCTCACGGGCCGCTTTCAACGCGTACGACTGGAGCCGGCTACGATCAGCCGGCCACGCGCCAACGATCGACTGCCACACGAGTGCAGCCAAGGGTCCATCCGGGATAGGGGCCAGCTCCTGGACCGTCCCGAGGAACAATTCCCATTCCGGGACAGCCTCGGAAATGACGGAGATCCGTGCCCGGGCGTCCTCGCTGCGCTTGGTATCGTGCGTGCTCAAGGTAGTCATGGACAGCGGCAGTTCAGCTTGGCGACGCGCCATGCGTTCGTGGAAGTCCTGGGTGGACAAAGCAAACTCGGTGGGGTCTGCACCCACCTCGGTGAGTGTCCCCAGCCGTGTGTAGCGGAAGAACGCCGTGTCCTCCACGCCCTTGGCCATCACCATGCCGGACGTCTGCTGGAAACGCCGGGCGAGCTCGCCCTCAGTGTCCAAGAGATACGGCGTCAGGTCTTCCAGCACCGCCTTCAGGTCTTCGCGGCTCTCCGCCGCACGGTTGATGGACTCCAGAAGGATCTCCTGCCCATACGGGAGATACGTTCGGTAGATGGGGAAGCAGCAGATGACTTCCGCGATGGCGTCAGCTGCCATCTCCGGAGACAATTGGGCGGCCTCCGGCACAAGACGCGCGAGCCGAAGGATTTCCGAGCGCAGGATGCCGTCCGCAATACGGCGCTTGGTCCCATGGATCATGGCTTCGTAGTCCGCCGGAGCCTCTGCATCCCGCAATCTGGCATCCAAGGAGTCGAGGTATTCCTCCGCAGCCGGGTCCACAAACAGGCGGTCCACGTCAGCGAGTGCGTCGTAGCCGGTGGTGCCTTCACAGTCGAAGGTATCCGGCAGCGCCTCCCCCGGTTCCAGGATCTTCTCGACAAGAAGGTAGGCCCCACCCGTTGCCTCGCGGAGCCTGGTGAGGTAACCCTCAGGATCCGCCAGGCCGTCCGGGTGGTCGATCCTGAGGCCGTCCACCAGCCCCTCACGGAACCAGCGGACGATCTCTTCATGGGACTCGTCAAAGACCCAGGGGATCTCCACGCGTACGCCGGCCAAGGTGTTCACTGCGAAGAACCGGCGGTAGTTCAGTTCCGCATCGGCCCGGCGCCAACCCACCAACTCGTAGTGCTGCCGCGCATGGACATCCCGTGGGCTCTCCCCGTCGCTGTAAGTGCCCTCGGCCAGCGGGAGCCGGTGATCATAATAGTGCAGCTCACCGTCCACGATTGTGAGCTGGTCAAGGTCGTCGTCGCTGCCCAGGATGGGGATGCGGATTTTCCCGCCCCCGAAGTCCCAGTCGACGTCAAAGGCCTCGGCGTACTTGGACGCGCGCCCCTCCTTCAACAAGTCCCACCACCAGGCGTTCTGCCCGGGAGAGGCAACGCCCATGTGGTTGGGCACTATGTCGGCAAGAATGCCCAGACCCTGCTCACGGGCGGCCTGGGACAGGGCAGCGAGCCCCTCCGGACCGCCGCGTGCGGGATCCACGGTGGAGGGATCGGTGACGTCGTAGCCATGGTCCGAGCCCTCCTCCGCCGTAAGGATCGGCGAGACATAGACCCAGTCAGCTCCAAGGGACCGAAGGTAGCCAGTGACCTCGGCAGCGTCCTGGAGCGTGAAGCTTGGCCGGATCTGGAGCCGGTACGTCGAGACGGGAGTCCTCATGAGTCCGCTTTCTTCGTTGTTCCGGACTCCTCGTCGGCAGGGGCGTCTCCCTTGTAGTCGAAGGGCAGCGACGTCACAGCAGGAGCCGTGATGGACGCCGTTTCCGGAGTGCTCGTCTGGGTCAGCGCCGCCAGCGACGCTGCCACAGAGTGGTCGGGCTCCACTTCGGGTGTGCTGTGCGCACGCAGCACTACCAGGGACTTGGCGCCGACCATGAGGATCTGGTCCGGCTTGACGACACCTGCCTCGGCTCCTTCTCCTGCGGTGTCGATCATGACATCCCATGCGGGTGCGTACTCGTCCGAAGGAATCCGGAAGCCTACCTCGTCCTGATCCGCGTTGAAGTAGAGGAGGAAGTTCACGTCGGTAATGCGCCGGCCCTGGTTATCCCGGCCGTGGATACCGTCGCCGTTGAGGAACACGCCCACCGAACGGCCCAACGCCTCATCCCAGTCGGAAGGACTCATGGTGCTCGCGTCAGCGTCCAACCAAACGATGTCCGGGAGGCGTTCCCCTTCACCACGCAACACCGGACGTCCGTCAAAGAACCGGCTGCGGCGCAAGCTGGGGTGCTTGGCACGCAGGGCGCACACGGCAGCGGTGAACTCGATGAGCGGCTGGTCCACGTTCTCCCAGTTGATCCACGTCAGTTCAGAGTCCTGGCAGTAGCCGTTGTTGTTGCCGCGCTGTGTCCTGCCGAGCTCGTCGCCGTGGAGCAGCATGGGGACGCCTTGCGAGAGGAAAAGCGTGGCGATGAAGTTGCGCTGTTGGCGCGCCCTCAGGCCCAGGACTGTGGGGTCCTCGGTGGGTCCTTCGGTGCCGCAGTTCCAAGAGCGGTTGTGGGATTCGCCGTCGTTGTTGTCTTCGCCGTTGGCCTCATTATGTTTCTCGTTGTAGGAAACGAGGTCAGCCAGGGTGAAGCCATCATGGGCAGTGACGAAGTTGATCGATGCCACCGGTCGGCGGCCCGAGTGCTCATAAAGATCTGCGGAGCCGGTCAACCGTGACGCGAATTCACCCAAGGTGGACGGTTCCCCGCGCCAGAAGTCGCGGACAGTATCGCGGTACTGGCCGTTCCATTCAGTCCACTGCGGCGGGAAGTTCCCCACCTGGTAGCCGCCGGGACCAACGTCCCACGGCTCGGCTATGAGCTTCACCTGGGAAACCACCGGATCCTGCTGGATGAGTTCGAAGAAGGTGGAGAGTTTGTCGACGTCGTAGAACTCGCGGGCCAGCGTGGAAGCGAGGTCAAAGCGGAAACCATCCACGTGCATCTCGGTCACCCAGTAGCGCAGGGAGTCCATGAGCAGTTGAAGGGAGTGCGGGCTCCGGACATTCAGCGAGTTTCCCGTGCCGGTGTAGTCCATGTAGTACTTCTGGTCGTCTTCCACCAGGCGGTAGTACGCAGAGTTGTCGATGCCCTTGAAGGACAACGTGGGTCCCAGGTGGTTGCCCTCTGCCGTGTGGTTGTACACCACGTCCAGGATGACTTCGATGCCCGCGGTGTGCAGCGCGCGCACCATGGCCTTGAAGTCCTGGACCTGCTGGCCGGTATCGCCCTTGGAGCTGTAACTGTTGTGGGGCGCAAAGAAACCAATGGTGTTGTAACCCCAGTAGTTATTCAGGCCCTTGTCCTGCAGGATGCCGTCGTTGACGAATTGGTGGACCGGCATCAGCTCAATGGCAGTAATGCCAAGCTTCTGCAGGTGGGAAATCACCGCAGGATGCGCGACTCCGGCATATGTGCCGCGCTGCTCCTCGGGAACCTCAGGATGCATCTGGGTCAGTCCCTTGACGTGGGCCTCGTAGATAACCGATTTGTGGTACGGAATCCGCAGGAGCTTGTCGCCGTCCCAGTCGAAGAACGGGTTGATGACTACGCCCAGCATCATGTGCGGCGCTGAATCCTCATCATTCCGGGATTCAGGATCGCCCATGTTGTACGAGAACAGGGACGGGTCCCAGTCAATCTGCCGGTGGATGGCCTTGGCGTAAGGATCCAGCAGCAGCTTGTTGGGGTTGAAGCGCTGACCCGCATCGGGGTCGTAGGGGCCATGGACCCTGTAGCCGTACTTCTGCCCCGGCTGGGCTTGCGGGAGGTAGCAATGCCACACGTAACCATCCACCTCGGTGACGTCAACGCGGACTTCCCCGCCGTCGTCGTCGAAGAGGCACAGTTCCACTTTCTCGGCCTTCTCGCTAAACAGCGCAAAGTTGGTGCCGGTGCCGTCAAAGGTGGCACCCAGCGGATAAGCCGATCCAGGCCAGACTTCCATGCGTTCTCCTCTTGATGATGCGAACAACTGCTGCAAGCCTACTCATGACCCATGACACGGACAGTAACCTTACGGTCTTGTACGGTCGCATTCCGCGTTGAGCGAACCAATGACGCGCGGTACCGCGGCCATGATCGCCGACGCTGTAATGGGGCCGCCATCCAATTCTGCGGATGCCGCCGATCCTGCCCGGCCGTGGACGCTCGCGGCAACCGCAGCCAAGGCAGCCCAGCGGTCGGCAACGTCCAAGCCCAAGCGGGCGTACGCGCCGTCGTCGTCCGTAATCGATTCTGCACACTGCGCCAGCAAGGCGCCCACCACGCCGCCCAGAACGTCACCGCTGCCTGCAGTCGCCATCCACGCGGTGCCCTCGCACTGGCTGAAAACAACGCCCGACGGCGAGGCCACCAGGGTGGTTGCGCCCTTCAGGAGCACGGTTGCGCCGGTCTGTTCAGCGGCCTGCCGTACGAAGTGCAACGGCCGGGATTCGACGTCGTCCCGCGTCACGGCTACCTCGCCCGTGGAAGGAAGGGATGCCAGCAAGGTGGCGAGTTCGCCTGCATGTGGGGTCAGGATCCAGTGGGGCGGGCAGCGTTCCGGCAGAAGGCTCAGTGCGCCGGCATCTACCACCACAGGCAAATCAGCCGCGAAAGCCGCCGCAGCGGTGTCCTTGGCGCGTTCCAATTGTTCCTCGCCATCAACACCGGAACCCAGCAACCACGCTTGGACGCGGCCAGCCTCAGCGGATTCCCACAACGCTTCCGGGGTTTGGGCCAGCACTAGCTGCGCGACGGTTTGGGGGCCGAGGTACCGCACCATCCCCGCGCCAGCAAGGGCCGCTGCATGGACTCCCAGGACAGCGGCACCGGCGAAACGCACAGAACCTGCCACAACGCCAAGGACACCGCGGGAATACTTGTGGGCACGCCGGCCAGGCATGGGCAGCAGCGCGCCCAACTCCGAGGAAGTGAGGCGGCGCAACTCAGCGTCTTCGGGTGGCAGCGACTCCTCAATACCGATTCGTACGAGTTCGATACGTCCGCAACATCCTTCGCCCGGATCCGTCATCAGCCCGGCCTTGATGCCACCGAAAGTCACCGTGACGTCGGCGTCCAGCACCGGCCAGTGCACTTCTCCGGTGTTGGCATCGAGCCCGCTGGGGACATCGCACGCCACTACCAACCGCGGACGCAGTTCCTGCAGGGACGCAACCAGTTCCGCAGAGGCGCCGCGTAAGCCCCCACGGCCCCCTGTGCCCAGCAACGCATCAATGATCACGTCGTCGCCGGCGCATAGGACGGCGAGCTCTTCAGCGTTCCCGGGTTCCAAGCGCAGTGCCCGACCACCGGACGAAACAAAAGCAGCCAGCGCCTCAGGATGGACCTCGGCAGCGGCGAGTACCGCCGTCGCGCGCATTCCCCGGCCCGCAAGAAAGGCCGCGGCAAAGAGGCCATCCCCACCGTTATTGCCTTTGCCCACAAGGACCGTGACGCCGGCACCGGTGAGCCTGCGCCGGCGCTTGACCTCGCGAACCACGGCTTGGGCAAGGCCATAAGCAGCCCGTTGCATAAGAACAGCGCCCTCACCGGAGTCCAGGAGCGGTTGTTCCGCATCCCTGATCTGTTGTCCGGTGAAGGCGCTGATCATTGCTGTTGAGGGTCCGTTCAGCCCTCGGCGAGGACAGTCGCCGTAGCGATGCCGCCGTCGTGGCTTATGGACAGGTGCCAGCGCTTGACGCCCTTGGCCTCGGCCACGGCAAGCACGGTTCCTTTGACCTGGACCGTAGGGCCATTCTGGTCGAGGCCGATCCAGCAGTCCTGCCAGTTCATGCCCGCTGGAGCGCCCAAAACCTTGGCCACGGCTTCCTTGGCTGCGAATCGGGCGGCCAAGGACCGGGTGTTGAGCTCCCGTTCGGCAGGAACAAACAGGCGGTCCCGGAGTCCGGGCGTCCGTTCCAACTGCCGGCCGAACCGCTCGATGTCTACGACGTCTACGCCAATGCCAACAATCATGGCGTTATTCTACGGTCACGCTCTTGGCGAGGTTACGCGGCTGATCCACGTCGTAGCCCTTGGCGCCAGCCAGTTCAGCGGCAAAGATCTGCAGCGGAACAGTGGTGAGCAGCGGCATCAGCAGGGTAGGCGTCTCCGGAACGTAGAACACGTGCTCTGCGTAATCCTTGACGGACTCGTCGCCTTCTTCAGCGATGACCAGGGTCCTTGCACCACGTGCACGCACTTCCTGGATGTTGCTGACCACCTTGGAGTGCAGGGAGTCGCGGCCACGCGGGGACGGCACCACGACGAAGACCGGCTGGCCGTCGTCGATCAAGGCGATCGGACCGTGCTTGAGCTCACCGGCGGCGAAGCCTTCAGCGTGGATGTACGCGATTTCCTTGAGCTTCAAGGCGCCTTCGAGGGCAACCGGGTAGCCAACGTGGCGGCCCAGGAACAGCACGGACTTCTCGTCCTTCATGCTGCGGGCGAGCTCACGCAGGGGTCCTGCGTTGTCCAGGATGTGCTGGATCTTGGCCGGGATCTTGTTGAGGTCCGCGAGGACGTCCTTGATCTGGCCGGAGAAGATGTTGCCGCGCAGCTGCGCCAGGTACAGGCCCAGGAGGTAGGCAGCGGTGATCTGCGCCAGGAACGCCTTGGTTGAAGCAACTGCGATTTCCGGTCCGGCGTGCGTGTAGAGCACGGCGTCGGATTCACGCGGGATGGTCGAACCATTGGTGTTGCAGATGGAGATCGTCTTGGCGCCCTGTTCGCGGGCGTAACGGACGGCCATCAGCGTATCCATGGTCTCGCCGGACTGGCTGATGGAAACCACCAGCGTGTTGGAGTCGACGATCGGATCGCGGTAGCGGAACTCGTGCGCGAGTTCCACCTCCGTGGGGATACGGCACCAGTTCTCGATGGCGTACTTGGCAACCAGGCCGGCGTAGGCCGCGGTACCGCAAGCCAGCACGATGATCTTGTCTACCTGCTTGAGGAGCTCCGGGTCGATACGGAGCTCGTCCAGGGTCAGCTTGCCGTCAAGATCCGAGCGGCCCAGGAGGGTCTGCGCAACGGCGTCCGGCTGGTCGTGGATTTCCTTCTCCATGAAGGAGTTGAAGCCACCCTTTTCGGCAGATGCCGGGTCCCAGTCGACGTGGTATTCCTTGCCTTCGGCAGGAGCGCCGAAGAAGTCGGTGATTTCCACGGAGTCCGCGGTGATGGTGACGATCTGGTCCTGGCCCAGTTCCACGGCACGACGGGTGTAGTCAATGAAGCCGGAGACGTCGGAGCCGAGGAAGTTTTCGCCATCGCCCAGGCCCACTACCAGCGGAGAGTTACGGCGGGCAGCAACGACGACGTCGGGCTGGTCTGCGTGCACTGCAAGAAGGGTGAAAGCACCTTCGAGTCGCTGGCAAGCCAGGCGCATTGCCTCGGTGAGGTTGCCGCCGTCGCCATTGAGCTCGGTGCGGAAGATGTCGCCAACCAGGGCGGCTGCAACTTCGGTGTCGGTTTCGGACTCGAAGGTAACGCCCTTGGCGAGCAGCTCCTGCTTGAGTTCGGCGAAGTTTTCGATGATGCCGTTGTGAATAAGTGCAAGGCGGCCGCCGTCAGAGAGGTGCGGGTGCGCGTTGCGGTCGGTGGGGCCGCCGTGGGTGGCCCAACGGGTATGGCCGATGCCGGTCAGGGATTCAGGGACTGGATTTGCTTCCAGTTCACTGATCAGGTTGCTCAGCTTGCCGGACTTTTTACGGGACGAGATTGCCCCGTCAGCCACCACTGCGACGCCTGCGGAGTCATAGCCGCGGTACTCAAGACGGCGCAGCCCTTCCACGACGACGTCAAGGGCGCTGTGACCAGCTGCCTTGCGAGACGAATTGCCAACATAGCCTACGATTCCACACATGGGTACAAGCCTAACGGCTAGCGCAAACAACTGACGTGGGACATCCCAGCTCCTCCTCTTGCCAGTATGATGTCCAACCCTCACAATTCACCCTCCCGTCGTCGCGCATTTCCTGATCCGCCGCGTGGAGGGCAGAATCATGAGCGTGACTTTGCAACGCACCGAAGCTAATGGCGACGGCGCTTCCCCGTTTGTAGAGCTGGACCGCCAAACGTGGTCCAGGCTTGCAGCGCAGATGGAGCAGCCCCTCAACGAAGAGGACATCTTCCGTCTCCGCGGCCTCGGCGATCCCCTGGACATGAAGGAAGTCCGGGAGGTCTACCTTCCGCTTTCACGGCTCCTGCACCTGTATGTCCAGGCATCGCACCAGCTCCACGCGGCAACAACCACCTTCCTGGGCGAACAAACCCAACGCACGCCGTTCGTCATCGGCGTCGCAGGCTCCGTCGCTGTCGGCAAATCCACCATCGCCCGCGTGCTCCGGGAAATGCTCCGACGCTGGCCCGGGACCCCCAACGTGGAACTCATCACCACGGATGGCTTCCTCTACCCTTTGGCCGAGCTCAAACGCCGGCACCTGCTCGAACGCAAGGGATTTCCCGAGTCATATGACCGCCGCGGGCTCCTTCGCTTCGTCTCGGAAGTCAAAGGTGGCGCCGAAGAAGTTCGGGCACCTTGGTATTCCCACGTAACGTACGACATTGTTCCGGGCAAGGAAGTGGTGGTTCGGCGTCCCGATGTCCTGATCGTGGAGGGCCTGAACGTCCTCGCCCCCGCCCGCCCCCGCATGGACGGCAAGCAAGGACTGGCTGTCAGCGACTTCTTCGACTTCTCCATTTATGTGGACGCCAAGACCTCCTACATCGAGGAGTGGTACGTGGACCGCTTCCGGAAGCTGCGGACCACCGCCTTCGCGCAGCCGGAGTCCTACTTCCACCGTTATGCCACGCTGTCCGATGACGACGCCGAATCGACCGCCCGCGGCATTTGGAAGCGCATCAACGAACCCAACCTCGAGGAAAACGTGCTGCCTACCCGCGGCCGGGCGCAACTGGTCCTCACCAAGGACGCCGACCACTCCATCCGCCGCATGCTGCTGAGGAAGGTCTAGCGTGGCCGATCCGACGCCGCTGCCCAGCCGACGTACCTTCGCGGCCATGCTGACGGCCGGCGCGGGAATGGCCGCCCTGGCTGCGTGCACGCCCGAGAACGCTGTCCCCTCCCCCGTCGCCGCCAATGCCGCAAGCGGGGCTGCTTCAACCCCTGCCGTGCCCTCTGGGATCGCTTCCAGCGCCTCTACTACGGCTCCGGCGACGGTACCCCCGGACGCTGTTACGCCATCACCCAGTGCCGCGCCTTCCAGTTCTGCCCCCTCCAGCGCCGTTGCACCGCAGCATTCGCTGACGGACCCCACCAGCCCCTGGGTCATTGTCAACAAACACCGCCCACTCAACCCCCAGGACTTCGTCCCGGCAGATTTGGTCCAGCCAAACATCCGCCTCGCGGTCAGCGGCGAAGCTGCGTTGCTGAACAGCACGACGGCGGCTGCCGCAGAAAAGCTCTTCGCGGCCGCTGCGGCGGGGGGCGTCATCATGACGTTGGCTTCGGGCTACCGCTCCTACTCCACCCAAGTGGCCACGTATGGCGGGTACGTGGCCAGCACGGGTCAAGCGGCAGCAGACCGCGCCTCAGCCCGCCCGGGGCATTCCGAACACCAGACGGGCTGGTCCTTCGACATCGGAGACGGCGGAGGGGCATGCAGCTTCCAGCCATGCTTTGCCGAACAGCCCGCAGCAGTGTGGGCGAAAGCCAACGCGCACAAGTTTGGCTTCGTGGTCCGCTATCCGTGGATGTTCCATGACACCACGGGCTATTTCTATGAGTCCTGGCACCTGCGTTACATCGGTGTGGAGGCTGCCACCGATATGTCGGCGCGCGGCATCGCGACGCTGGAAGAGTACTTCGGGCTCGAAGCGGCACCCGACTACCTTTAGCCCTTAAACGGCTTCGGCCCGCTCCCCGCCTGTAGAGGGGAGCGGGCCGAAGCCATTCTCAGACTTCTTAGACAGCCATCTCGCTGGAAGCGCCCAAACGCTCTTTGACCACTGCAGCAAGACCACTGCAGATTCGCTCAGCCGTCTCCATGTCAGCGGCTTCCACCATGACGCGGACCAATGCCTCGGTACCGGAGGGGCGGAGGAGCACGCGGCCGGTCTCGCCCAATTCGAGTTCCGCTGCAGCCACAGCAGCGGCAACGCCTTCATCAGTACCGGCACGGGCCTTGTCCACGCCCTTGACGTTGATCATCAGCTGCGGGAGTTTAGTCATCGCCGTCGCAAGATCCTTGAGGCTGCGGCCGGTCAGGGCTACCTGGGCTGCGAGCTGCAAACCGGTCAGGACGCCATCGCCTGTGGTTGCGTAGTCGGAGAAGATCACGTGGCCCGACTGTTCGCCACCGAGGTTGTAGCCGCCGTCGCGCATTTCTTCGAGCACGTAGCGGTCGCCCACCCCGGTTTCGCGGATGGTGATACCGGCACCCTTAAGGGCGATCTTGAGCCCGAGGTTGCTCATGACGGTCGCAACAAGGACGCTGTCCTTGAGCTTTCCGGCGTCGTTGAGAGCCAATGCCAGGATGGCCATGATCTGGTCGCCATCCACTTCGTTGCCCTCGTGGTCCACGGCAAGGCAGCGGTCGGCGTCGCCGTCGTGGGCCACGCCAAGGTCTGCGCTGTGCTGAAGCACAGCTTCCTTCAACGGGCCCAAGTGGGTGGAGCCCACGCCCTCGTTGATGTTCAGGCCGTCCGGTTCGGCGCCGATAACGACGACGTCCGCGCCGGCATCCTTGAATACCTGGGGTGAACAACCGCTCGCCGCGCCGTGGGCGCAGTCGAGGACTACCTTCAGGCCATCCAGGCGCTTGGGAAGCGTGCCCAGCAGGTGCACGATGTAGCGGTCTTCAGCGTCGGAGAACCGCTGGATGCGTCCAACGTCCGCTCCAATCGGGCGCTGCGGCTCTTTGCCCAGCTGCGCCTCGATGGCGTCCTCGACGTGGTCCGGGAGCTTCTGGCCGCCCCGGGCGAAGAACTTGATGCCGTTGTCCGGAGCGGGGTTGTGCGAGGCCGACAACATAACGCCGAAATCGGCGTCGAGATCTGCCACCAGGTAGGCGGCCGCAGGTGTGGGAAGAACACCGGCGTCATAGACGTCGATGCCGGAGCTGGAAAGCCCCGCTTCCACGGCGGCGGCAAGGAACTCACCACTCGCCCTGGGGTCCCTGGCGACGACGGCGCGCGGCCGCTTGCCGTTGGTTGTGCGGTCATGGCCGAGTACGACGGCGGCGGCCTGGGCGAGCTGCATAGCCAGCTCTGCGGTGAGCAATCCATTCGCGAGACCGCGCACGCCATCTGTTCCAAATAATCTAGACATCGGCTCAAGTTTAGACGACGACAGGACACCAGCAGTTCAGGGGGCGTGTCGGAGCGTCACATGCGAGCCATTCCCGGCGCTGTTGACCCTCGGCGTTAACGACGAAAGCCCGCCCCGCCGAAACGGCGGAACGGGCTTTCGATACCCCAGCGATTTGGGGTGAAGCGAATTAACGCTTGGAGTACTGCTGAGCCTTGCGAGCCTTCTTGAGACCGGCCTTCTTACGCTCGATGACGCGGGCGTCACGGCTGAGGTAGCCGGCCTTCTTGAGGGTGGCGCGGTTGTTGTCGACGTCGATCTCGTTCAGCGAGCGAGCAACGCCGAGGCGCAGCGCACCGGCCTGGCCGGAGATGCCACCGCCGTGGATACGGGCGATGACGTCGTAGGCGCCTTCAAGATCAAGGATCTTGAAGGGCTCGTTGACGTCCTGCTGGTGCAGCTTGTTCGGGAAGTAGTTGTCCAGCGTGCGGCCGTTGATGGTCCACTTGCCGGAACCCGGAACAACGCGAACGCGTGCAACGGCTTCCTTGCGGCGGCCAACTGCTGCGCCTGCAACGGTCAGCGCCGGGCGCTCCTTCTTCGGCGCGTCTTCAGCAGACGTGCTTTCCGAGGTGTAGCTGGTGAGGGTTTCCTCGGCCTCGACGGCTTCGGCGGTCAGTTCTTCGTTCTGAGCCACGGTTCTCCTTGTAATGAAAAGTTGGTTGGTGGCCAGGACTACTGGGCGACCTGGGTGATTTCGAAAGTCTTCGGCTGCTGTGCAGCGTGGGGGTGCTCCGGGCCTGCGTAGACCTTGAGCTTGCCCAGCTGCTGAGCGGCGAGGGAGTTCTTGGGGAGCATGCCCTTGATGGCCTTCTCAACAGCGCGAACCGGGTTGGATTCCAACAGCTCGGCGTAGTTGACGGAGGTCAGGCCGCCCGGGTAACCGGAGTGGCGGTATGCCCGCTTCTGCTCCAGCTTGGCGCCGGTGAGGGCAACCTTTTCAGCGTTGATGATGATGACGAAGTCGCCCATGTCCATGTGGGACGCAAAGGTCGGCTTGTGCTTTCCGCGCAGCAGTGTTGCGGTCTGGCTGGCAAGACGACCAAGGACAACGTCGGTGGCGTCAATGACGTGCCACTGGCGGTTGATATCGCCGGGCTTCGGGGTGTACGTACGCACGGTTTTGCC
This sequence comes from Paenarthrobacter sp. A20, assembly GCF_024168825.1. Classification (NCBI taxonomy): domain Bacteria; kingdom Bacillati; phylum Actinomycetota; class Actinomycetes; order Micrococcales; family Micrococcaceae; genus Paenarthrobacter; species Paenarthrobacter sp. A20. The sequence continues at coordinate 4,506,752 of NZ_JALJWH010000001.1, forward strand.
TCGTTCTTGTTCTGGCGTTCATGTTTTAGGCGACACGCAATAAGGCGTGTACCTACTATGTATGCGCTACCGGAGCAGAGGTGAGGGCTCTATGTACCAGTCATCCCAAGATCTCGAAATGCCTCAGGAGTTAGCGATCCTGCAACTGGATCCCCCGCAAGGCATGTGTCATCGAGATAGGACACGCACAACGACTCTAAACAATACCGCCAACGGGGCGTCCGGGTCAAAATGGGGTATCCGCCCCCGGGGGTCGCGCACTGATTGAGGGAGAGTACATGTCCGACGGGCCCGCCTTTCCGCTCATCGTCGCCCTGGCCGGCCTCCTGCTGAGCCCGGCCGCAGAGTGGCTCATCTCGTGGCGGCTGCCGCTATTTGGCGGGCTTCCCTCCCCCAAGGTCCGCATCACGACGGCGGCAGTCACCGCGCTGCTGTTTGGCTTGCTCGCGTGGCGGTTCGGCATCTCTTTGGAACTGCCGGCATTTCTTTTACTGGCACTAATTGGCGTACAGCTTTCGCGGATCGATTTCACGCTGCATCTACTGCCTAATGCCCTTATTGCCGTACTGCTTGGCGGCGGCTTGCTGCTCCTGGCGCTGCCCGCCGTCCTCGCCCCCGGGTGGCCCGAGCTCTTCCGGGCCCTCGCCGCAGGGGCAATCCTCTTCCTTGGCTACCTGATTCTCGGACTTTTTTCGCCTGGCAGCATCGGAATGGGCGACGTGAAGCTCGCAGCACCCGTTGGCATGTACTTGGGGTACTTGGGTTGGCAGCAAGTACTCTTCGGGGGACTACTGGGATTTGTGGTGGGCGGGGTGCTCACGGTAGTGATGTTGCGCCTGCGACGCGCGGAAAAGCCTGCGGAAACGGCCCATGGCCCGGCAATGGTCATCGCCGCCCTTGGCGTCGTCCTGGTCATGAGCTAGTCCGGCTTAGTACGCACTTACCTCCCCCGGCACACGTTCCCCAATTAATAAGGCAGCTTTCGAAACCAAGTAGTTTCGACCCCCTTTTCATCGGAAACCGAGTACTTCCTGCCCTCCGCTCGCGCCGGCGAGTAGCACCCCCCTCCCCAAGTCGAGTACGGCTACGCATTGTCGCAGCCGCTTTCCAGGGTGAATTCTTATCTCATCGAATTCCGGACCGCTAAAGGCACCATGGGGGTAGTTCGGGAGTCGAAGCAAATTCCGATAATTTGCTGGACCTATAACCCAATTCGCAAATGCTTTTTCTGGGAAGGAAATTCCAATGTCTGCTTTTATTTTCACCATTACCTCGTACATTGCCGGCGTCAAGGACCGCTTCACCAAGGACGAGAAGGGAGCGACGATGGTTGAATACGGCATCATGGTCGCCTTCATCGCCCTCCTGGTGCTTGCGGCCGTTACCCTTCTTGGGCCGCAGATCGCAAACCTCTTCACTCGTGTGGACGCCGCCATCTAGGCATCATCACCCCAAACGCAGTTTGGCTCTGGTGGCGTCGTTCCACCGGAGCCAAACTGCTTTCCGAATAGTTTCATTTTCAGCCCTATCTGGGAAAGTCGGGGAATCGACATGGATCGGAAAGAACGAGGCGCGGTTGCAATCGAAATGGCGATCCTTTTGCCACTGCTGCTTCTCGTCCTCATTGGAATCATCGAGTTTGGTCGAGTGCTCAACGTCCAAGTATCACTGACGCAAGCGGCTCGGGAGGGCGCACGCTACGCCGCAGTTCACTATCAAGATGGTGGTTTGGACGTGGCCGGCACAGCGTTGTCCGCAGCGCCTTCATTGGAGGGCCTGGGTGTAAGTGTTAGCGACAACGCTTCCAGTTGCGCTCCTGGCTCCAATGTCGAAGTCACCACCAGCGTTTCGCTGCCGTCCATGTCAGGCTTCCTGGATGCCGGCTTCTTCGGAGCACCGGGCATCTTCCCACTCAGCATGACCGGGGTTGGGGTGATGAGATGCGGCGGCTGAGGCAACTCTGGGTCAGGCGCGAAGTCAATCGCGTCGAGTCCCACGAACGAGGGGCGGCAACCATAGTCGTCGCAGGGCTGATGGTCGTGCTTTTGGGCTTTGCGGCCCTTGCCATCGATGTCGGAGCCCTGTATGCCGAGAAGGCCCAGCTGCAGAACGGCGCCGACGCCGCAGCCCTGGCGATCGCCACCGATTGCGCCAATGGTAACTGCGGAGACAGCACCGCAACGGCAAACAGCTTCGCCAATAGCAACGCGAATGATGGTTCCAGCGGCTCTGCAGTGTCTTTTCCAGCTTCCACTACCGTCCGTGTTGTTACGAATGCACGCGATGGGGATTCAGGGGCGAACAGCTTTTCCCTATACTTCGCGAGGGTTCTGGGTATGGACACCGCGACCGTGGAAGCGGCCGCAGAAGCACAATGGGGTGCCCCGGCGGCGGCGACAACCTTGCCTTGGACGGTGAGTGAGTGCGTTTTCAGAAAGTACCTTTCACCTACGCAGCTGGCATCGCTCAACTCCACCGGCAACTTCTCAGGCGACCCGACTCCGACACACATCCTGCTGCGCTACGACGAGAATGCTCCCACCGTTCCGGGTTGCGCTACACAAAACGGCTACCAGCCTGGTGGTTTTGGATGGCTCGTCACCAATACAGGTTGCTCCACGAACATATCGCTCGATGCGACTGTCAACGGGCAACCCGGCAACCATTTCCCCAACGCAGCGGCTTGTGACGCTGTTCTTTCCACCATCATGGATGAGCCCGCTCTCATTCCACTTTTCAAGACCGCTGCCGGCAACGGAAGCAATGCAAAGTACACACTGATTGGCTTCGCAGCCTTTCAGGTCACCGGCTATAAGTTCAGCGGGTCAGGAGCGGTCCTTGACCCTCTTGCCCCTAGCTGCAATGGAAACTGCCGGGGACTTCAGGGGTACTTCTCCCGCTTCGTATCACTCGAAGAGGGATCGCAGATAAGCGGCACAGTTCCCAACTACGGAGCGTCCGTGGTCACACTGACCGATTAACTGCGCACAGCATCACACAAAGAATCACCAAAAACTCGAAAGGAGTTAAAAGTGAAGACACGCCTACTGGGAGGCATTGCAGCACTGCTTTTGGCAGTCATTGGCACCGTTCTACTGGTCACCTACGTTCAGGGAGCAGACAAGCGGGCGCAGCAAGGGCTCGATCCCATAAACGTTCTGGTCATCAAAGAACGTGTTCCAGCCGGTACCAAGGTAGAGGAGCTTGAATCAAAGGTTCGGGTGGAAACCCTTCCGCAGACAGCAGTAGCGCCTGGCACCATCAAGGCGCTCAATGACCAGAAGGGGAAGGTCACTTCGGCCGACCTTCAGCCCGGCGAGCAGTTGTTGGGCGTCAAGCTCGTGGATCCGAAGGAGCTGGCGCCTGGGACCGTGCCCGTGCCTGAAGGTCTGCAGGAAGCTACCTTTGTCCTTGCCCCCGAGAGAATCCTCGGCGGAAGAATTGAAGCCGGCGACACTGTCACAGTTTTCGCATCGTTCAAGTTGGATGAGGCCGTGCCGGCAGGAGCCAACCTCCCGGCCGGTATGACAGGGTGGAAAGACTTCACGGAGCTCCTTTATCACGATGTCTTGGTGACAGCAGTCCAACAGGCCGCACCTGATGCCGAGAAGTCGGCGGGATCAGACAAAGGCGTAGCGCTGCCGAATGGTTCCGCCTATGTCACCGTCGCCCTCAGCGATGCGAACGCCGCAAAGATGGTCTTTGGCGCTGAGTTCGGCACGCTCTGGCTCTCCAAGCAGACCGACAAGACCGTGAAGACTGATCCTCCCACTACCAATTTTGGAGGGCTGGTCCAATGAGCCGCTTCGTAGCCATCACTGCCGTCCGCGACTTTGAAGGTCGGGTTCGTCAAGCGATTTCGGGAGCCTTGCATGGTGACCTGCAAACGCTCTCGCCCGACGTCCTGCAGGCAGGAACAGATGACGTCTTCAAGCAACTGACGGGTGCCCCGCCGGAAGTCATGATTCTGGGACCGGGCGTGAACCCGGATGATGCCCTGAAACTTGCAACTGTGTTCGATCTCCAATTTCCGGAGATCAGTCTCCTCCTGGTTGCAGAACCCAGCCCGGACATCATCCTCCGGGCAATGCACGCCGGCATCAGGGATGTCGTGACGCCCGAGATCGACATCAACGAACTGCGGGTACTCATGGAAAGAGCCTGCTTGGCCGCGGCCAGCAGGCGTCGTGGAATGCAATCCGTTTCCGAATCCGGCCAGGAAAGGGGACGCGTCATAGCCGTAATGTCGCCCAAGGGCGGAGTTGGTAAGACAACCGTGGCCACGAATCTTGCCGTCGGGCTTGGTGCGGTTGCACCCATGGGAGTCGTCATTGTTGACCTTGACCTGCAATTTGGCGATGTGGCGTCTGGACTCCTGCTGGAGCCTGAGCATTCCATTACCGAGGCAGTCCATGGCTCTGCCGCCCAGGACTCCATGGTCCTCAAGGCCTTCCTTACCGTACATCCTTCAGGTATTTACGCTCTCTGCGCCCCCAAGAAACCGTCAGAGTCTGACTACATTACCGCCGACCATGTCACAAGGTTGATCAACCAACTTGCCACAGAATTCAAGTATGTGGTGGTCGACACCGCTCCTGGTTTGGGCGAGCACTGCCTCGCCACGCTGGAGCTCGCGACAGATGGTGTCTGGGTCTGCGGGATGGATGTGCCAAGCATCCGCGGCCTGAGGAAATGCTTCAGCGTCCTCCGGGAGCTTCAGCTCCTGCCGCAGAACCGGCATACCGTGCTGAATTTTGCGGACAGGAAAAGTGGCATATCGGTCCAGGATGTGGAAGCCACCATTGGGGTGCCCATCGATACTGTGATTCCGCGTTCACGAAACCTTCCGTTCTCAACAAACCGCGGAGTACCGGTCCTCCAAGGGACCACACGCGATTCGGCCGCTAAGGGTCTAAGGAAGCTCGTTGGCCGCTTCGATCCTCGACTGGAATCAACCCCGCAAAACAAACTGCACCGAAGGGTGGTGGTGTCGTGAAGCTTTCCGAACGGCTCTCGAAAAAGAACCCCGACGTCATAGCTGAAGTCATGGCCCGCGATGTCGGAGGCCCGGACGCAGCCGATGAAGCAACACCGGCACAGGCCGTTACGCCCACCAGCGCACCCATGCTGGGAGGCACGCCGTCTACGCCGGCCGTCGATGCCCTGGCTGGCTTGAAGCAACGGGCTGCATCGGCACTTTTTGAACGCATGGGCAGCAGGATTGGCGATACTTCCTCATCTGAAGAGGAACTGCGGTCCTTCGCTGTTGAGGAACTTTCAGCCGTGATTGATGACGAACAAGTTCCCCTCACGCCGGAAGAGCGCCGACGCTTGATACGCGAAATTGCCGACGAAGTGATGGGGTTCGGTCCGCTTCAACGGCTGTTGGAGGACCCGTCGGTAACAGAAGTCATGGTCAATCGCTTCGACCAGATTTACGTCGAGCGACACGGACATCTGGCATTTACTGATCTTCAATTCAGCTCAGATAACCACCTCAGGAAGGTCATCGAACGGATCGTTTCCAAAGTGGGGCGTCGCATTGATGAATCATCCCCGCTGGTGGACGCGCGACTGGAGGACGGTTCGCGAGTCAATGCGATCATTCCCCCGCTGGCCGTGAACGGTCCGTCGCTCACCATCAGGAAATTCAGTCATGTTCCCTTGACGGTTCGAAATCTCATCGAATGGGGATCAATGAGCCATGAAATGGCTGAACTGCTCAGTGCCTGTGTGCGCGCCCGGTTGAACGTCATCGTCTCTGGTGGAACAGGAACCGGCAAGACGACGCTCTTGAACGTACTGTCCTCTTTCATCCCGGAATCCGACCGCATCGTCACCATCGAGGACGCTGTGGAACTCCAACTGCAGCAACGCCATGTGGTCAGGTTGGAGAGTCGCCCGCCGAACATCGAGGGTAAGGGTGCCGTCACCATTAGGGACTTGGTGCGCAACTCACTCCGTATGCGGCCCGATCGGATCATTGTCGGAGAAGTACGTGGTGGCGAGTCACTCGACATGCTCCAGGCGATGAATACAGGGCACGACGGGTCTTTGTCGACGGTGCACGCGAACTCTCCCCGAGACGCGATCGCCCGTCTGGAAACGTTGGTGCTGATGGCCGGCATGGACCTGCCGCTTCGCGCAGTCCGGGAACAAGTGTCCTCAGCAGTCGACCTCATCGTCCAGGTCACCCGCCTACGCGACGGAAGCAGGCGCATAACGCACGTCACCGAAGTACAAGGGATGGAAGGCGACGTGGTGACGCTCCAAGATGCTTTTCTCTTCGACTACGGGGCCGGCCTTGACGCCGAAGGCCGTTTTCTGGGCAAAGCACTTCCTACGGGAATACGCCCCCGGTTTCTGGACCGTTTCACCGAACTTGGCATCAGCGTTCCTCCTTCCGTTTTTGGAGCCGCCCCCGTCCCGTCAGTGAGGCGATAGCCATGGATACGCCTGTGTGGTTCTTTCTAGCTGTTGGCGCCTGTGCTGCCGCCTTGCTGATTCTCGTTCTGGTTGTGCTGAAACCTCGTAGCAGCAGTATTCCGTTGGAAAGGCGCCGCTTTGGATTCACCCCCGACGAGTCGGCGCTGGGACGGGTATCCCAATCGGCTGTCCAGGTAGTCGATTCTGCCCTCGGCCGATCCGGCGGGCCCTTCAACCGCGACGTTCTCTACAACGCCGGCGTCAAACAGTCGCCAGCCGACTTCACAGTCCTGGTGGCAATTGCCACAGTGCTCCTGGGAATCCTTGGCATATTGCTGGCTAATCCAATGATCGGCATTTTGGTCGCTGTGGCAACACCGTTCGCGGCAAAGGTGGTTCTGGTGTTTCGAACCGAAAAGCGTCGATCCAAATTCGAAGGGCAGTTGACCGATACCATCCAGATGCTCATAGGCGGGCTCCGGGTAGGCCACAGCATCATGCGATCACTTGAAGCGGCCGCCCAGGAATCCCAGGAGCCTACCTCGGAAGAACTTGCCAGGATCGTCAACGAAGTGAGGATCGGCAAAGACGCCCGTCAGGCAATCGAAGACTGCGCGATTCGCATGGACAGCGAGGATTTTCGGTGGATTGGCCAAGCGATCCAAATAAACCGCGAGGTCGGCGGAGACTTGGCTGAGGTTCTTGAGCAAGTAGCCGGCACCATCCGTGAACGTAGTGAAATCAAAGGCCATGTTCGGTCCCTGAGCGCAGAAGGCAGGATGTCAGCAGTAATCCTCATGGCATTGCCGGTCGGAGTAGGTATGGTGCTCGGGATCATCAACCCGGGCTACTTGCGGGTTTTCATTAGCCATCCAGTCGGGATTGCTTTGACGGTCTTGAGTCTTGTCCTCTTCATCGTTGGAGGTTTCTGGATGAACCGCACCGTAAAGATCAAGTTCTAGGAGCTATGGGTCATGAGTCCCTTTGTATGGCTAATCATCGCCACGATTGTACTTCCGCTGGTCTATTTCGTTTGGTCCATTGCCACTATTGACCGTAAAGGCATGGTGGCTATTCATAGCAATCTTGGCTCCGGGTTCGCGCAAGGTGCCGGTGTCACCATCCAACGCGCTCCCCTATTGCTCGGCGTCGCCAGGAAATTGATGCCCGGCACCTACGAAGCCAAGCTCGACCAGTGGCTGGCCCTGGCCGGCCGCCCGAGGTCAATGCCGCTCACCAAACTCATTGCCATCAAGCCCATCCTGGCAGCATCCGGTGCCCTGTTCGGCATCCTTCTGTTCGCGAGCAATCCCGGCCCTACAGTTGTGGCCCTCGGGCTCTTTCTCACCGTTTTTCTGTACTTCATCCCCGACCTGTTGGTTTACAACCAAGGGGCCAAAAGGCAGGAAGCAATCAAGATCGAATTCCCCAACACGCTCGATCAAATGCTGATTTCCGTAGAGGCTGGCCTCGGCTTCGAGTCGGCAATGGAACGGGCTTCGGCTCAAGGTACGGGTCCTTTGGCCCAGGAACTCGTGCGTACGCTTCAAGACATCCAGGTGGGAAGGCCACGCCAGGATGCCTATGAGGCCCTGGCAGAGCGGTCCACCGTGACCGATGTCCGAAGCTTTGTGCTCGCCGTGATTCAAGCTGACAAGTATGGCATCGGCATCGCGAGCGTACTCCGGGCCCAGGCCAAACAAGCACGCGTCAAACGCCGTCAGAACGCGGAGGAGAAAGCAATGAAGCTCCCCGTGAAGGTGCTATTTCCACTGCTCTTCTGCATCTTTCCCGTGCTCTTCATCATCCTTCTGGGCCCGGCGGGCATCAGGATCATGGAGGCTTTCAGCTGATATTCCCCCAGGAGATAGACCGGCACTTCGCGGATCCCAGACCACGAAGTGCCACAACGGCCCCCTTCCGGTACCCAGAGCCGGGAGGGGGTCCTCCCACGTCCGCACAAGTCGGCGAGACTAAGCCCGCCGCGCCCGCGTCAGCTCAGCGCGGGCCAGCAGCTCGGCATCCGACGGATACGCGACTTCCTCCAACACCAACGGGTGCGGTGCAGCGAGCACGGATTTGGCATCCCGCTTACGCTCCAGGAGGCGCGAGTGCAGCCAGCCCGGGGACTCCAGCTCCTCCCCCACACGCAGTGCAGATCCCACCAAGGACCGCACCATGTTGTGGCAGAAAGCATCAGCCTGCACGGTGGCAACAATGACCCCGTCGCTACCTCGTTCAAACGAGAACTTCTGCAGCTCACGGATGGTGGTGGCACCTTCCCGGGGCTTGCAGTAGGAGCGGAAGTCCTGGAGACCCAGAAGGGAAGAAGCGCCCTCGTTCATCAGCGCAACATCCAGGTCCGCCTTGTGCCACAAAGTGATTCCCCGCAGAACGGGATCCCACCGTTCCGGGCCGTCGGCAATCCGGTAACTGTACCTGCGCCACAACGCTGAAAAGCGGGCGTCGAATCCTTCCGGCGCCAGACCGGCGTCGTGCACTTCCACCGACCCGGTGAGGTCACCGAGTATCCGGCTCAAAGCGCCACGGAGACGCCGCAAGAGCGCGACGCCGGGGTCGAGTTCGTGCCCGCGCGGCAATGAGAGCCACTCAGCTTCCGTCAGGTCCAGGTGAACTACCTGCCCGCGGGCGTGGACGCCGGCATCAGTCCGGCCGGCAACCGTCACGCGGACCGGCCGTTGCAACAGGAGCGCCAGCGCTTCTTCCAATGAACCCTGGACGGTTCGGAGACCAGGCTGAAGAGCCCACCCGCTGAACGGGCCGCCGTCGTACGAAAGATCAAGCCGGACACGCAAAAACCCGCCGCCCCCCATAACGGGGGCAGCGGGTTTTCGTTCGTTCATAGACTTAAGTCTACTGTGAAGAATTCAGTGAATTACTTCTTGTCCTCAGCGGCCGGAGCCTCTTCGGTTTCAGCAGCTTCAGCTTCAGTAGCTTCTGCCTCAGCGGCCGGAGCCTCTTCGGTTTCAGCAGCTTCGGTTTCTACGGCTTCGGTCTCAACGACCTCTTCCTCGGCAGCCGGAGCAGCCTTGGCAGCGGCAGCAGTTGCTTCAGCAACAACGGCCTGCTTTGCGGAAACCGGCTCGAGAACGAGCTCGATGACAGCCATGGGAGCGTTGTCGCCCTTGCGGTTGCCGATCTTGGTGATGCGGGTGTAGCCACCATCGCGGTTGGCAACGGCGCCGGCGATGTCGGTGAACAGCTCGTGGACAACGCCCTTGTCGCTGATCAGGCCGAGAACGCGGCGGCGGGAAGCGAGGTCGCCACGCTTGGCGAAGGTGACCAGACGCTCTGCGTACGGCTTAAGGCGCTTGGCCTTGGTGACCGTGGTGGTGATGCGCTTGTGCTCAAACAGAGCAGCTGCCAGGTTCGCGAGCATCAGGCGCTCGTGAGCCGGGCCGCCTCCGAGGCGCGGACCCTTAGTGGGGGTAGGCATAGTTATTTCTCCTGTTATGTAAGCCGGTCAGGTCCATCGCTGGACCCGGCGGCCAAGATCTGCTGTTTAGAGCTCGTCGTCGCTGAACGCGGCGTCGTCCTCTTCGATGGCTGCGGCGCGGGCTGCGAGATCGAAACCGGGAGGGGAGTCCTTGAGGGACAGACCCAGTTCCACGAGCTTTGCCTTGACCTCGTCAATGGACTTCGCACCGAAGTTACGAATGTCCATCAGGTCAGCCTCGGAGCGGGCAACGAGTTCACCCACGGTGTGGATGCCCTCACGCTTGAGGCAGTTGTAGGAACGGACGGTGAGGTCCAGATCCTCGATCGGCAGAGCCATGTCAGCTGCCAGGGCAGCGTCCGTCGGCGACGGGCCAATCTCGATACCTTCAGCTGCGGTGTTCAGCTCACGAGCCAGACCGAACAGTTCCACCAAGGTGGTGCCTGCGGAAGCAACAGCATCGCGCGGGGCGATTGCCTGCTTGGTCTCGACGTCGACAATGAGCTTGTCGAAGTCGGTGCGCTGCTCAACACGGGTAGCTTCCACGCGGAAAGTTACCTTCATGACCGGCGAGTAGATCGAGTCAACCGGAATACGGCCGATCTCGGAGTCGCCGGACTTGTTCTGAGCTGCCGAAACGTAGCCACGGCCGCGCTCGATGGTCAGTTCGAGTTCGAACTTGCCCTTCGAGTTCAGAGTGGCAATGTGCAGATCCGGGTTGTGGAATTCGACGCCAGCCGGCGGAGCGATGTCCGCGGCGGTGACGACTCCGGGGCCCTGCTTGCGCAGGTACGCAACAACCGGCTCATCGTGCTCGGAGGAAACCGAAAGGTTCTTGATGTTCAGGATGATCTCGGTGACATCTTCCTTGACACCCGGAACCGTGGTGAACTCGTGCAGCACGCCATCGATCCGGATGCTGGTTACAGCGGCACCGGGGATGGAGGAGAGCAGGGTACGGCGGAGGGAGTTTCCGAGGGTGTAACCGAAGCCCGGCTCCAGCGGTTCAATGATGAAACGGGAGCGGTTCTCGGATACAACTTCTTCGGACAGGGTGGGGCGCTGTGCAATGAGCACTTAGGTTTCCTTTCGGCGAGCATCCGCTATATGACGCAACACAGGTGGTGGAAATCGGCTTCGGTTTCCAGCCTGACCAGCCGGGCCATGCTGATGGAGGGCAGAACCATCCATAGCAGGCCCGGCCGGTCAGGCAGGGAAGACCTAATTAGACGCGGCGGCGCTTCGGCGGGCGGCAACCGTTGTGGGCGCTGGGGGTGACGTCCTGGATGGAGCCAACCTCGAGGCCAGCGGCCTGAAGCGAACGGATTGCGGTTTCGCGTCCGGATCCCGGGCCCTTGACGAATACGTCAACCTTGCGCAGACCGTGCTCCTGAGCGCGCTTTGCAGCGGCTTCAGCAGCCATCTGGGCGGCGAAGGGAGTGGACTTACGGGAGCCCTTGAAGCCAACCTCACCGGCGGAAGCCCATGAGATGACAGCACCGTTCGGGTCCGTGATGGACACGATGGTGTTGTTAAAGGTGCTCTTGATGTGCGCCTGGCCAAGCGCGATATTCTTCTTATCCTTGCGACGCGGCTTACGAACCGCTCCACGAGTCTTCGGGGGCATTGTTTCTCCTACAGAAAGTTATCGGGGGAAAACCGGATCAATCCCGAGGGATTAACGTCCGGCCTTCTTCTTGCCGGCGACGGTGCGCTTCGGGCCCTTGCGGGTACGAGCGTTGGTCTTCGTACGCTGTCCGCGTACGGGCAGGCCCTTGCGGTGGCGCAGGCCTTCGTAGCTGCCGATTTCTACCTTGCGGCGGATGTCGGCGGCTACCTCGCGGCGAAGGTCACCCTCAACCTTGTAGTTGCCTTCAATGTAGTCACGCAGCTGGACCAGCTCGGCGTCAGTCAGGTCCTTGACGCGAACGTCAGCGCTGATGCCGGTGGCAGCCAGGGTTTCGTGTGCACGGGTCTTGCCCACGCCGTAGATGTAAGTAAGCGCAATTTCCAACCGCTTTTCGCGGGGAATGTCTACGCCAGCGAGACGAGCCATAGTGGCAGTACTCCTTGAATAAACCGGAGGTCGTAGGCAGTACACCCACACGTTCAGTGTGGCCCCAGCCTCCGACCGGGGGTTCGCTGACCAGGCTCTGTAGTGCAGTCCTGGCACAGCTTGTGCTGCCTTTATTTACTTGCGTGGGCTAGCAGCCCAGGTTTGCCCTTGCGGGCGCTGATTCCCGAAAGGGGAATTAGCCCTGGCGCTGCTTGTGGCGCGGGTTCTCGCAGATCACCATGACCCGGCCGTTACGGCGGATCACTTTGCACTTGTCGCAGATCTGCTTGACGCTCGGCTTGACCTTCATGGCGTTCCTTTGCGTGTTTTGCAGTTGATCTGCTGGAGCGGCTTAGGCACTATTGCCTTGCCGCCCAGCAATTTACTTGTAGCGGTAGACGATACGACCACGTGTGAGGTCGTATGGGCTCAGCTCCACCACTACCCGGTCCTCGGGGAGGATTCGAATGTAGTGCTGTCGCATCTTCCCAGAGATGTGTGCGAGAACGACGTGCTTATTGGTGAGCTCAACACGAAACATCGCATTGGGCAGCGCCTCAGTCACAACGCCCTCGATCTCAATGACCCCGTCCTTCTTGGCCATATCCTCCGCTAACTGTTGTTTGCCACCGTCCTTCAGTTAGGCACCGAAGATCCAGCGGACGTTTTTTGTTTGCTTGGCTCTCTTGAACCACGACACTAAAAAGGGCGTGGCTGCACAGACAACCAACAAATAACTCTACGCCAATGAGGCCGGAAAGTTAAATCCGTCCATGGTAGCGCAAGCGTCCGCCGCCGTCACTCCCCCGCCGGCTGGAAGGCAGGGAATTCACCGGCCGTTGTGGTGACGCTTTCAGCAGATGTCACACCGTCCAGAATCGCCAGGCGGACCACTTCCGCCGCGGCGCTTTGCAGCGTGATCAGAGAGACTTGCCGCGCTTGTTCAGTACTGCGGTCAAGCACGACGGCGCCCGTCGCCAACGCGAACACGGTATCGCCGTCGGCCAAAGTATGGGACGGATCCAAAGCCCGGGCCAATCCGGCATGTCCGGCAGAAGCAGTCCGCTTGCACTCGGCCACATCCAGCACGGCATTCGTCGCAATCACTACGAGCGTTGTATTGAGCCCCTGCGGAGGAACGGCCGAACGCGCAGCGGGCCTCAGGTCTACCCGGCCAAACACCGGCGCCCCGAGTGCGTTCACTACCGCCAGCGCACCAACAACCACCCCGCCCTCGAGAGTGATCGACGAGGTACCGATCCCGCCCTTGAAATGCCCGCGCGCTATGACGGCACCAGCGCCGGCCCCGACATTTCCACGCTCGACGGCGGCATGGTCGCCTGAGGCGAACGCTGCGGCGGCTGCCTGGTAACCCATGTCGGCGCCGGGCCGAGCTTTGACGTCGCCACCCCGCCCGAGGTCGAAGATGGCCGCAGCGGGAACAATCGGCACCACGGTCCCCGGAACAGCAAAGCCCCTACCCTGCTCCTCACACCACAGTTGGGCACCCCCTGCCGATGCCAGCCCAAAGGCGCTGCCCCCGGTCAGCACCACGGCATCCACGGTTGATACCAGGGTGGTCGGATCCAGTGCGTCGGTCTCATGCGTCCCTGGGCCTCCCCCGCGCACATCCACAGACCCCACGGTCCCCACCGGAGGAAGGACGACAGTCACCCCGGAAAGCCACCCCTCCCCCACCCTCTGCACATGCCCAACCCGCATGCCGGCAACATCGGTGATCGAATTCATGGCTCCATTCTCCACCCGCCGGGAGCCGAACGAACTGGAGGTGCGCCGGGACCCGGGAGCGCGCGTCTAAGGGAGGCACGACCGAGCGCGCCGAGGGTCGCGGCGTGCCGGCAGGCGCGCCGGTGCGCAGACCGAGGCAAAGTGGGAGTCGAGCCTCAAATACGAACACTCGTGTAACGCCGAGTAAACGGGTTCGGAAGTGTAAGCCAACTATCGCTACGGGGCACTGTTTTGGCCCGAACAGGGACATTGGGTGTGGTGAGCTAGGCCTGTCTTCGCCGCCCCGGTCCGGGAGCTGGCACCCCACGTTCGCCCGAAACCGTAAGTGACCCATGACTACCCGACAGATTCACAGCAGCACCGCCCCTGCAGGCATGCCGGACCACGCGCCGCCGGTCCCGCCAGCCGCGGCAGAACAGCCCCAGCCGGAGAGACGGCGCTGGTCCGGCCGCAGCCGGAAGGACTTCCTGGTCTTCCTTGCCATGGCTTTGCCCAACCTGGTGCTGATCGGCACCTTTACGTATTGGCCGTTGATCAACAACATCTATTACTCCACGTTGGATTGGACGCTGGGTTCGGCCTCGGCCACAGTTGTCGGGCTCCAGAATTACGTCATCTTCTTCACCGGCGAGGATGCGCCAAAGGTTCTGGGGACCACTGCCATCTTCACGCTGGTGACCGTTGGCGGTTCCATGGTGCTCGGCCTGCTGGTTGCCCTGGCGCTGAACTCCAAGGTTCGCGGCACCACGTTCGCGAGGTCTGCAGTGTTCGCGCCATATGTGCTGTCGGGAGTAGGAGTCGGACTGGTGTGGCTCTTCATTTTCGATCCCGGATACGGAGTCCTTGCCTGGATCCTGCGTGGGTTGGGCCAGCAGAGCCCGCAGTGGATCAACGATCCACAGCTCTCCTTGGTGATGGTGATCATTGTGTACATCTGGAAGAACCTCGGCTATTGCGCGGTGGTTTACTTGGCCGGCCTGCAGTCCCTTCCCCGCGACGTCATGGAGGCTGCGGCGCTGGACGGGGCAAACGGAGTACGCCGGTTCCTCAACATCTCCCTGCCGCTGCTATCCCCCACCACGTTCTTCCTGTTGATCACCACCATGCTCAGTTCGCTGCAGGCCTTCGACCTCATCAGGATCATGACTCCGCTGGGCAACGGCACCAGCACGCTGATTTACGAGGCGTATCTTCAAGCCTTCGGCGCCTATAACCGGGCAGGCTACTCGGCTGCGATCTCGGTGATCCTTTTCGCCATCCTGCTGATCATGACGGTTATCCAACTGCGGTTCGTTGAGCGAAAGGTCCACTATTCATGAGCGCACCGTCACCAGCCGCCGTCGTGGTTTCTTCGCAGGAGAGCGAACAGCACGAGCCTCCGCGCCCTTTCTCCAGTGCCAACCTGCTCCAGACCGTGGCCACCAACTACGTCCCGTTGATCATCGCCACGCTGGTGGTGTTCCTGCCCCTGCTCTGGATGTTGCTGAGTTCCTTCAAGCAGCCTGGGGAAATCGTCACCATGGATCTGAAGATTCTGCCGGAGTCCCTGAACCTGGAGAATTACGCAACGGCGATGACCACCGTCCCGTTTGCGCAGTTCTTCGCCAACAGCCTGATCGTCACCGTGGTGGGTTCTTCCATCAAGGTCATCCTGGCCATCCTGACGGCATACGCGTTGGTGTTCGTGCGCTTCCCGTTCAAGAACGTGATCTTCGTGCTGATCCTGGTGGCGCTCATGGTTCCGGCGCAGGTTTCCATCCTTCCCAACTACATCCTCATCGCTGGAATGGGCGGGAAAAACACGTTGTGGGGCATCATCCTCCCGGGCCTCGGCACGGCGTTTGGGACCTTCCTGCTGCGGCAGCACTTCCTTACACTGCCGCCGGCCATCCTTGAAGCGGCCGAAATCGATGGCGCCGGCCATTGGCGGCGCCTGTGGCAGATCATCGTGCCGGTGTCTGTTCCGTCGATTGCCACGGTCGCTTTGGTAACGGTGGTCAGCGAGTGGAACGACTACATTTGGCCGCTCATCATCACGGACCGCCCTGAAACCATGACGCTCCCCGTGGGCCTGACGTTGCTGCAGAACTCCGAGGGCAACGGGGCAGGCTGGGGAATCCTCATGGCCGGAGCCGTTCTGGTGATCGTCCCCATCCTGCTGGTGTTCGCCGCACTCCAGCGTTACATCGTTGCCGGGCTGACCCAGGGCAGCGTCACCGGCTGATTTTCTCCACCCGCACTATTCGCATCGAAGTAACTTATTGAGAGGAAGCACCATGCGTACCAACCTTGACCGCCGCCATTTCCTGGGGCTGGCAGGCCTTGGAGCCGGAGCAGCGGCCCTGGCCGCCTGTGGCGGGCCCTCGACGGCGGGCACGGCAGACGCCGTCGACACTGCAACCATCGACTTCACCGGAGTGAAACCCGCTGCGTCCATCGATTTCTGGACGAACCACCCGGGCAAGTCCCAGGACGTTGAGAAGGCGATCATTGAGAAGTTCCACGCCAAGTTCCCGGACATCAAGGTCAAGCTCGTCACGGCCGGCGCCAACTACGAGGAAATTGCCCAGAAGTTCCAGACATCCCAGGCAGCCAAGACCGGCCTGCCGGGCCTGGTGGTCCTCTCGGACGTGTGGTGGTTCCGCTACTTCTCCAACGGCAGCATCATCCCCATCGATGGTTTGGTAAAGCAGTTGGACATCAAGATCGACGATTTCCAGAAGTCACTGGTTGACGACTACAAGTACGACGACAAGCAGTGGGCACTCCCCTATGGCCGCTCCACACCGTTGTTCTATTACAACAAGGATCACTTCAAGGCAGCCGGCCTTCCGGATCGTGCGCCGGCAACCTGGCAGGAATTCGCCGACTGGGCCCCGAAGCTGAAGGCCACGTCCGGCGCCCAGTACGCGTACATCTACCCCGCCCTCGCTGGCTACGCGGGCTGGACCCTGCAGAACAACCTGTGGGGCTGGGGCGGCAGCTGGTCCAAGGACTGGGACATCACGTGCGATTCCAAAGAGTCCGTTGCGGCACTCCAATGGGCACAGGATTCCATCTACAAGGACGCCTGGGCAGGTGTTTCCTCCAAGGAAGCAGCCGATGACTTTGCCGCCGGCATCACCTCGTCCACCATCTCCTCAACCGGCTCGCTGCTCGGTGTCCTGAAGGCGGCCACGTTCAATGTGGGCGTTGGCTTCCTTCCGGGCGGTCCCGAGGCGCCCAGCGGAGTCTGCCCCACCGGCGGCGCCGGCCTCGGCATCCCCAGCGGCATCACCAAGGAGGAACAGCTGGCAGCGGCAACGTTCCTGAAATTCATGACGGAGCCGGAGAACACGGCCGCGTTCTCCGCCGCAACTGGATACATGCCAACACGGCTGTCAGCCGATATGTCGGCCGTTCTCGCCGCCACACCGCAGATCAAGACCGCCATGGACCAACTCTCAGTCACCAAGGTCCAGGACAACGCACGCGTGTTCCTGCCGGGCGCCGACCAGGAAATGGCCAAGGCCGCAGCCAAGATCCTGACGCAGCGGGGCGACGTCCAAGCAACCATGACCGAGTTGAAGAAGACCCTCGAGGGCATCTACACCAAGGACGTGAAGCCGAAGCTGAAGGCCTGATTCCTTCGGCAGGTATGGGAAGAGCCGGGCTGCTTCAGCAGCCCGGCTCTTCCCATGCAGGTGTTACGGGACGGGAACAGGCACGACGCCGAGCGGCGCCAACTGCTCGGCGCCTCCATCCGGGGCGGACAGGACCCAGATGCCCTTCTCGTGCACAGCTACCGAGTGTTCCCACTGGCAGGAGCGCTTGCCGTCGGTGGTGACCACTGTCCAGTCGTCGTCGAGTGTCGCTGTCTCGATGCCGCCACGTACCAGCATGGGTTCGATGGCCAGGCACAGGCCGGGGCGGATCTTGGGACCACGGTGGCCGGTCCGGTAGTTCAGGACATCCGGTGCCATGTGCATTTCGGACCCAATACCGTGGCCCACGTAGTCTTCCAGGATGCCCAACGGCTTGCCCTGGACGGAGGACACATAGTCATCGATCGCGTTGCCGATGTCTCCGACGAATTTTCCCTTAGCCAACGCTGCGATTCCGCGCCACATGGCAGCCTCAGTCACATCGGAGAGGCGCTGGTCTTCGGGATCGGCCGTGCCGACGATGACGGTCCGGGCGGAGTCTGAATGCCAACCGTCAACGATGCAGCCTCCATCAATGGAAATGATGTCGCCATCGTTAAGGACTTTGCCCCCGGGGATCCCGTGGACAACTTCCTCGTTGACCGAGGTGCAGATGGTGGCGGGAAAGCCGTGATAGCCCAGGAAGTTCGACTTGGCTCCTGCATCGTTCAGGACTGCGGAGAAGACATCGTCCAAGTCTTTGGTGGTGACGCCCGGCTTGGCCGCCTCAACTGCAGCGTCGAGTGCACGGCTCAGGACAAGCCCGGCCTCCTGCATCTTGCGCATCTGCTCGTTGGTCTTGTATTCAATGCGGGGCTGACCGAACGCCATGTTCTCCTCTGGAAGTTTGCTGTTGGGACCCATCAGGTCCCGTGCTTGAACCATTTTCCCGCATCCGTGACTGTGGTCGAAATTGGCTCGATTCCCAACTCGTGGCGGAGGCGTTCCAAGCTGTAGGTTCTCTGCCGCCCGAGCTGGCTTACGGCATAGCGCGTGAGCCTCGGCGGCCGGCCCGTGGCTGCGGAAAGGGCCTCCGCAACGCCCGCCAACGCCATGGCTACCGGTTCGGGAAGGTAGGTAATCGGAACACCTGAATGACCGGACAGGTCGAGGACTTGGCGAAGTACTCCGCCGAGTTCAACAGGCTCGGCGTCCCCGACGTTCACGGCGCCCCGCACCCCTGACCGGCAGGCGGCCAGCACGGCCCGCGTCAGGTTATCCACGTGCGTCAATTGGTGCTTCACCTGGGGGTGTCCCACGCTCAGCAACCGGCCATGCCGAACATTGCCGATCAGGCGTGGCAACAGCGTCCGATCCCCTGGACCGTAGACACCGTGGGGGCGAAGTGCCACGGCGTTGCCATGTTTCCGGGCTTCGACGTCGGCGAGCGCCTTGCTGCGTCCATAAGCATTCAGGTGGCGTGTGGCTACCTCGTCCTCGCCCCTGTTCACGCATGACTCCCACCATGGATAGACGCTGGAACTTGAGATGTGAACCAAACGGGTTCCTGCGTAGGCCTCGGCCACGGCCCGTGTGCCCAGGACGTTGGCCCGGTGGAAGACGGCAGGGTCTCCCCAATCGGCAACGTGTGCTGCAGCGTGGACGATCGCGTCAACGCCGGGAACCGTCGCCGGCGGAAGTCCGGTCAGGTCCCAGTAGGTCAGCCCTTGCCCTTCGTGCCGCGCGAAACGGACGACTTCCCAGCCTTTGGCCTCGGCGGCCTTGGCCACGGCTCCACCGATGAATCCGGTGGCACCTGTGACCGCGATCCTCACGTCGCCGCCTCTTTTAGCAGGGGGCGGGAGGTGAACTCTTGCCGCAGCGCGGCCCGGTCCGGCTTCCTGTGGCGGCCACTTGACGGTATGGCATCGAGGACTTCAATGCGGTCAGGCAGTGCGGACTCGTCGATGAGCCTCGGGAGTTCCCTCGCAAGCCGGGCCTTCACGGCCGCGGCAGACGCACCTGCATCGGCCACCACCGCCAACCAGACTGTTTCGTCTCCGACCCCGTCCGGGACGCCCACCAGCACGGCTTGCCGTACTCCGGCAACTCCTGTGATGACAGGCTCATACAGCGCAGGATAGATATTCGTTTTACCCCGGATGATCATGTCCTTCTTGCGGCCAATCATCACCAGCCTCGCGGCTCCATCGCGGTGGTCCAACCGCACCAGGTCTCCGGTAGCGTGTTCCACCATCGGATCTTCGCCCAGATAGCCGTGGCACATGTTGGGTCCCCGCACCATGAGTTCGTGGTCTTCCGCTACTCGGAGTTCGACGCCGGGCAGCGGCTCCCCGAGGAAGTCGCCTTGGCCGCTGCCATCCGGTGCGGTCACGTGTGCCTCAGCTCCGGAGGCGAAAGCCAGCTTCTCCTGGCCATCTGCAATGGCGACCGGCAGCACTTCCGTCATCCCGTAGATCAGCTTGAAGTCGACGCCAGGCAACAGGTGCATGGCCCGCTTCAGGAAAGGTGCCAGGACCGGCGCGGCGCCAAGCATGACTGTCCTCAGGGTGCGCGGCAGCCTAACGGTACCGTCTTCCACCGCGTCCAGGATCGGCGCCAACTGCGACGGCACCAGGAAAAGGTGAGTGGCGCCGTCGTACGATGCCTGCTTGCCGGAGACCGGCCCCAACTCGCTTGCCAGCCGAAGCGGATCAATGTGGGCGGAGAGTCCGTACGAGGGCATGGTCCAGTGCGCACCGGCGATGAGGGCCGGCAGGCCCATCATGAGTTGCTCCGAATGGACCCTGTCCCCCTCGCCGAACGTGCAGCGCCGGGTCAGTTGTTCAAAACCGGCTGCAAGGGATCCCCGGGTGTGGACTACGCCCTTTGGCGCGCCCGTAGTACCCGATGTGAAGATGATGACAGCTTCCTGCCCCGCTGCGTTCCCTTCATGGGGGCAAAACTCTCCTCCGGTGGACTTCGCCGTCAACGCCTTCACCGGCCTTGCTCCCCAGGGCACACCCGGGAGCCACGGGCCCGAGTAGTAGTGGCGGACGTCCATGGCCCCGTAGTCCGGGAGCAACAATCCCCGCTTGCGTGCGAGGGGCCGCAACGGGCCCTTGGTGCTCAGTGCGTACAGCAGCGACTCGGATGCTGCCCACCGTGGTGACGCAAGCTCAGTCCGGTCCCGAAAGAGCGACGGTCCGATTCCGGGATCGATGAACACCACCGAACCGCCCGCGCGCACGGCCCCCAGAGCAAGGATGAAGGCAGCCGGACTGGGCCGGACAGAGAACAGCATTCGCTCACCGGAGCCGAACCCGTCTTCCTGGAGAGCCAGCGCTGTGGCTTCTATCCCTTCCACCAGCCCGCGGTAGGTGATGGTCCGCCCAGGCTTTACCGCTTCGCTGCCGCCGCGTCGTCTGAACCGGCTGGCTTTGCCCGGCGCGGTGATGGCAGGGTTGCCTGGAACCCGCTCCGCCACTGCATACACGGCCGCGATCAGGTCCGTTGTGAACGCACTTTGTTCCGTAGGGTGATCAAACATTGGCAAGCTCCAATTTCCTGTAGGCCGGAATTAGCACGCCCCTGCTGACACGACGCGCCGATATGGCCCAGGGTTGCTGGAGATACCTGTTCAGCAGTAGCTCAAGCGTCGCGTTGATCTCGGCCATCGCCAGCGGCATGCCGATACAGAAGTGCGGGCCTGCCCCGAACCACAGCTGGCGTGCCTGCGACGGCATGGCCTGGCCGGGGTCGAACCCACCGATACTTTTGGCTGCATGGACGGTGGACAACAGCACACGGTCTCCAGCCCGGACGGCCATCCCGCCGATGGTGCCCGCTTCCACGGCATCCCTCAGCATCATGGGCGATGGCACAGTGAACCGGAGGGCCTCGTTGATGGCGGCAGGAACGGTTGAGCGGTCGTTTGCCAGCTCCCCAATGTGCCCGCTGTCCGCAAGCAACGCAACCAAGCGCGGAACGAACGAGACCAACGTTTCAGTGCCCACCATCACGAACGCGCTGATGATCCCCATCGCTTCGTCTTCGGACATTCCCAGTTCCCGGAGCCTGCCGGGAAACGTTCCGGGGTCACTTTCGCGGTAGGCCGTCCTTGCCGGCCCGGACAGGATCCCGACGGCGGAGCGCCCCTTCTCGATCTGGCGCAGAGTCAGTGTGGGACGTCCCAGACGCACCAGGGAAGAGATGGAGGACGCAAGATTGAAAAGTTCTTTGTCGGGAAGCCTTCCCGGTGCATGCTCAGGAACCCCCAGCAGCCGGGAGATCACTCCTCCGGCCAGTCCCTTGACGCAGTCCACCAAGTCCACTGCACGCCCGGCATCCAGTTCCTGGGTGATTCGTGCGTCGAGGGCGGACGCGGCCGGTTCCACGATCCCTGTTACTGATCGCGGAGTGAACAGGTCGCCAAGCCGCTGCCGCAACTCCCTATGCTCTTCGCCGTCCATGTTGACCAACGCTTTGGGCCCCACTACTGGTGTCCAGAGGGCACCCGAACCCGAAGGGCCGTTCTTAACAAATCTCCGCTGGTCCATGAGCACCTCGCGTACCAGGCCGGCTTCGCTGACCAGCACCCCGAGCCCGGGCAAACGAAGCACCGGGCGCACACCGCCCAAGCCCCGAATGATGGGGTAAAGCACCGGGTGGGCGCCCAGGTGGATACGACGCTCCCATCGCTCAGCAGTGGTCGTGGCCTTGGTCACCGGATGTCCACGTGCTCGGGGCGGTAGCGATGGTCCGCGTACCATGCCAAGGTGTTCTTCAAACCCCAGGCCTTGACGCGGCGGGAGGACCCGTACACCACAACATCGCGCCGCAGGCCGTAGCTCCGCGTTAGTTTTCGGACCTGGTTGGACAGTGCACGGTCCTCATGGAGGTCTTCAATCCTTGAACGGGGGAACCCACCGGAGCGGTGGTACATGTCCGCGGTGATGGCCATGTTGCATCCCGGGAGCATCTGGTAAGGGCCCAGATAGCCCTCGCCTTTGTTGCCGGGACGAATGCGGCCGAAGAATGAGGCAACTTCCACGGCAACCAACATCAGCCGCCGCTCTCCGGCCGTGATCCCCTCATCCAGCCGGGGATTGAGCTGCCCCGCGATCAATTCCAGCCCGTCGGCAAACGCCGCCATGATTCTGGCAGTCCAGTCCGGTGCAGCCAGGCAATCGGAGTCGGTGCGCGCCAGCCAGTGCGCGCCGTGCTCCACTCCAAAGCGCATGCCCGTATCCGCCGCGGCGCCAGTGCCCTTCTGCGCTTCGTGCCGCAGCCGGACGTCCATCCCGGGATGTTCCTGGGCAAACTCCTCCACGATCGCGCAGCTGCCGTCACTGGAACCGTTGTCCACCACCACTACCGTGAAATCACTTAGCTCCTGCGCTGCCAAGGAATCCAGGGTCTGCCGGACCAGCTTCTCCTCATTCAGCATCGGGACGGCGATACACAATGGCCGGGTGGGAGCGATGCTTGCCAATCGTGTCACCGCGGGCAGGGGTTCTGGCATCCCGGCCGTCACAGCCGCACCACTGCCATACCCAGGCTCACGCCACCAGCCAGGCCGACCAACGCCACGAGGTCGCCAGGGCCACCCCGTCCGCTGTCCATGGCCAGTTTCAGTTGCAGCGGCAGGCTGACCGAAGCCAGATTGCCAAAATCTTCTACGGAAGGGACCAGCAGCTCGTTCGGGACCCCCGCACGTGCTGCGAAGATCTCCCTGTAGGGAGCACTGACTTGGTGCACGCAGACCACGGCGAAGTCGGTCCATTTCAGGTCAAGCCGGGCCAGGGTCTGGTCAAGGACATCGCACCCAAGATCCAGGAAGGCGTCTTTGAGCTTTTCACCGTCCATGCTGAAGTAACTGGCTTCCGGATCGCGTGGAAACGCAGAGCCACCGGCCGCGAGCGTCCCCACAGACCAATGGCTGCTCCGGGCCGTGAATGCCATGGACAGGATTCCGGCCGCTGCATCGACACCGGACTTCGGCGGGTCTGCCGCCTCAAGCAACACTGCAGCGCCGCCGTCGCTCATGGTGTACCCGGGAAAGCTCGACGCAAAAGTCTCGAAGTCCGGAACCCGCCACCGCACGGCCCTGGACGGCGATTCACCCGTGGCCACCAGTACCCGGGCGTAGCGCCCTGTGGCGATCAACGAGTCCGCCACTTCAACGCCGTTCAGGAAGCTGTTGCAAGCATTCTTGACGTCCATCACGGGGCACGAGAGGCCCAGCTTCGCCGCAACCATATGACCGGTGGCCGGCTCCACCATGTCTTGGCTGGCCGAGGCGAAGATCAGGAGGTCCACATCCGGTGCCTGCAGGCCACACTCGGCGAGGACCTTCGCGGCGGCATTGGCAGCAAGGTCGGACGCTTGTTCTGTATCCGCCATGACACTCCGGGACCGGATACCCGTCACGCGTCCGATGAGTCCCTTGGGAACGCGGAAGCCAGGACTACTTTCGGCAATGCGGTGCTCGACGGCGGCAGTGTCCAGTCGCGCGGGCGGCAGGTAGACCTCAAGCCCGGCAATCCGGCTGTGTCCGTTCAAAGCTGTTTTCATGCGGTTCCCCCAACAGTCTGCCGCGAAACGAAAAAGGGTGTGTCCCGCACCAATGGTACGGGACACACCCCTTGGCTCCAGCGCCGGCGAACCGGCTATGTGGAGAACAAGCTAGACGGCCTTGGCCGACTCAATCGCCGTGAGGACACGATCGGTAACTTCATCGATACCGCCAATGCCATCAACCTGAGTGAGGATGCCACGCTCGGCGTACTTGGCAACAACCGCTTCGGTCTGCTCGTGGTAGAGGTCAAGACGGTGACGGATCACGGTCTCGTTGTCGTCCGAGCGGCCGGTCTCCTTGGCACGGCCAAGGAGACGGGTTACCAGTTCTTCGTCGTCGGCGGTCAACTGGAGCACGACGTCGAGCTCCTGCTGGCCTTCGGCGAGGATCTGGTCCAGGTAATCAACCTGCGCCGTGGTGCGCGGGTAGCCATCCAGGAGGAAGCCGTTCTCCACGTCGCTCTGGCTCAGACGGTCCCGAACCATGTCGTTCGTGACGCTGTCCGGAACGAAGTCGCCCGCGTCCATGTACTTCTTGGCTTCAATGCCCAAGGGGGTTTCACCCTTGACGTTGGCACGGAAGATGTCGCCGGTGGAGATGGCGACTACGCCGAGGCGCTCGGAAATCCGCTCAGCCTGCGTACCCTTGCCCGAACCGGGAGGTCCAATGATCAGCATTCTCGTCATCGCAAAAGCCCTTCGTAGTGACGTTGTTGTAGCTGCGCATCAATCTGCTTGACGGTTTCCAGGCCGACACCCACCATGATCAGGATTGACGTGCCACCGAACGGGAAGTTCTGGTTGGCGTTGATCAGGACGAGTGCAACCAGCGGAATCAACGCCACGAAGCCCAGGTAAAGGGCTCCAGGCAGGGTGATCCTGGAAAGCACGTACTGCAGGTAGTCCGCGGTCGGTTTACCCGCCCGGATGCCCGGAATGAACCCGCCGTACTTCTTCATGTTGTCCGACACTTCTTCAGGGTTGAAGGTGATGGCCACGTAGAAGTACGTAAAGAACACGATCATGGCGAAGTAGAGCGCCATGTAGATGGGGTGGTCGCCACGGGTGAGGTTGTTGTTGATCCACTCAACCCATGGGGCCATGGCCTCCCCTGCGGCCGGCTGGTTGAACTGCGCAATCAGACCAGGCAGGTAGAGCATGGAGGATGCGAAGATGACGGGCACGACGCCGGCCATGTTCACCTTGATGGGGATGTAGGTGCTGGTTCCGCCTACCGTGCGGCGCCCGATCATACGCTTGGCGTATTGAACCGGAACGCGGCGCTGGGACTGCTCCACGAAAACCACAAGGGCCACGGTCAGCAAGCCGACAGCCAACACAGTGAAGAAGGTTCCGGGGCCCTTGGTTTCCCAAATGGAACCCAGGGAACCGGGGAAGCTGGCAGCAATGGAAGTGAAGATGAGGAGCGACATGCCGTTGCCAACACCCTTTTCCGTCACCAGCTCGCCCATCCACATGATGAGGCCGGTACCGGCCGTCAACGTGATGATGATGAGGATGGTGGCGATGATGCTCTCATCAGGAATGATGGGCAGGTTGCAGCCCGGAAGCAACTGGCCGGACCGGGCAAGCGACACCAGCGTGGTGGCGTTCAACAAGCCCAGGGCGATAGTGAGGTAACGGGTGTACTGCGTCAACTTTGACTGTCCCGAAGAACCCTCTTCGTAGAGCTGCTGGAACCGGGGAATGACCACCCGAAGCAACTGAACGATGATGCTCGCCGTGATGTAGGGCATGATGCCCAAGGCAAAGACTGATACCTGCAGCAACGCGCCGCCGCTGAACAAGTTCACCAGCTGGTAGATGCCCTGCGAGGTGTCACCGTTGTTCAAGCATTGCTGGACATTCTGGTAGTTCACACCAGGCGAGGGGATGAAAGCTCCCAAGCGGAAGATTGTGATGATTCCCAGCGTGAACAACAACTTGCGTCGCAAATCAGGCGTCCGAAACGCCCGGCCGAATGCGCTTAGCAAGCGTCCTCCTGAGTAGAAAGTACAAGGATGTGGATGGGCTCAATGAAACCCAACAACCGAGTCTAACTGCTTGTGACGCCGTCGTAATAATCGAGAGTCCACAATCACGCAAAAAATCCCGGTACACAGGGCCGAAGCCCCGCGTACCGGGATCTTTTCACAACGGGCATATGCCCCACTGGCTCTTAGAGAGCAGTGGTGCTTCCGCCTGCTGCAGCAATCTTCTCCGTAGCGCTGGCGGAGAATGCGTGGACCGTGACGTCAACCTTGACGGTGATGTCGCCGGTGCCCAGCACCTTGACGGGCTGGTTCTTGCGAACGGCACCCTTCTCAACCAGAGATTCAACGGTGACAGTGCCACCTTCCGGGAACAGCTCGTTGAGCTTCTCCAGGTTTACAACCTGGAACTCAACCCGGAACGGGTTCTTGAAGCCGCGCAGCTTCGGCAGGCGCATGTGCAGCGGCAGCTGGCCGCCGGCAAAGCCAGCCTTTACCTGGTAGCGGGCCTTCGTACCCTTGGTACCGCGACCAGCGGTCTTACCCTTGGAGCCTTCACCACGACCAACACGGGTCTTGGCGGTCTTGGCACCCGGGGCGGGACGCAGGTGGTGGACCTTCAGAGTGTTCTGCTTCTCAGCAGTCTCTGCGGCGGTCTTGTTCTCTGCCATTACTTCGCCTCCTCTACATTCACGAGGTGCGGAACCGTGTTCAGCATGCCAACGGTCACGGCGTCGGCGGTACGGACAACAGTGTGTCCGATGCGCTTCAGGCCGAGGGACCGAAGGGTGGCGATCTGGTTCTGCTTGGCGCCAATGACGCCCTTGATCTGGGTGATCTCCAACTTGGCGTCGGAGGGAGTCAGGTTCTTAGCCATGACTAAACACCTGCCTTCTGGTTCTGGAGCGCGCGCACCAGAGCAGCAGGAGCAACCTCGTCCAGCGGCAGGCCACGTCGGGCAGCCACGGAAGCGGGCTCTTCGAGCTGCTTCAGAGCGGCAACGGTCGCGTGAACGATGTTGATCGCGTTGGAAGAACCGAGCGACTTGGAGAGGATGTCGTGGATACCCACGCACTCCAATACCGCGCGGACCGGACCACCGGCGATAACACCGGTACCGGCGGAAGCCGGACGCAGCAGGACAACGCCTGCAGCAGCCTCACCCTGCACACGGTGCGGGATGGTGTTGCCAACGCGGGGAACGCGGAAGAAGGACTTCTTGGCCTCTTCAACGCCCTTTGCGATAGCAGCGGGAACTTCCTTGGCCTTGCCGTAGCCAACGCCGACCATACCGTTGCCGTCACCGACGACGACGAGAGCGGTGAAGCTGAAGCGACGACCACCCTTGACGACCTTGGCAACGCGGTTGATGGTGACAACGCGCTCTACGAACTGGCTCTTCTCGGCTTCACGACCGCCGTCGCGGCCACCACGGCCACCACGGTCGCCGCGGCCCTGGCCACGATCGCCGCGCTCGCCACGACGTCCGCCGCGGCGGTCATCGGTAGCGGGTGCGGTCTCAGTTGCTTCAGCAGCTACAGCTTCAGTCACCTGAACGTCCTTTTCGTTATTTTCAGCGGTCACAGAGCCAGCCCACCTTCGCGAGCACCGTCAGCGACGGCGGCGATGCGGCCGTGGTACTTGTTACCGCCACGGTCGAAGACAACAGCCTCGACGCCTGCAGCCTTGGCACGCTCGGCAACGAGCTCGCCAACGCGCTTGGCCTTGGCAGTCTTGTCTCCGTCGAATGCACGAAGGTCCGCTTCCAAAGTGGAAGCGAAAGCCACGGTTACACCCTTGCTGTCATCGACAACCTGGACGAACATGTGACGTGCAGAGCGGTTGACGACCATACGAGGACGTACAGCCGTACCAGTGATGCGCTTGCGGATACGAAGCTGGCGACGGCTGCGTGCAGCCGACTTGCTCTTGTTCGTACGCTTCTTGTTAATTGCGATGGCCATGGTTTACTTACCAGCCTTTCCGACCTTGCGGCGGATGACTTCGCCGGCGTAACGGACACCCTTGCCCTTGTAGGGGTCAGGCTTGCGCAGCTTGCGAATGTTGGCAGCAACCTCGCCGACCTGCTGCTTGTTGATACCCGCAACAGAGAGCTTGGTCGGACCCTCTACTACGAAGGTGATGCCTTCGGGTGCAGAGACGTTGACCGGGTGGCTGTAGCCCAGAGCGAACTCCAGGTCAGAACCCTTGGCCTGAACGCGGTAACCAGTACCAACGATTTCAAGCTTCTTCTCGTAGCCCTCGGTAACGCCCTGGATCATGTTGGCGATCAGGGTGCGGGTCAGGCCGTGCAGCGAACGCGAGTTGCGCTCGTCGTTCGGGCGGGTGACCGTGAGAGTGTTTTCTTCCTGGGTAACCTCGATCGGGCTGGCCACAGTGTGGCTCAGCTCGCCCTTGGCACCTTTGACGCTGATGACGGAGCCATCGAGCTTGACCTCAACTCCGGCAGGAACGGTGATGGGGAGACGTCCAATACGTGACATTATTCTCTTCCTTTCCCGTTACCAGACGTACGCGAGGACTTCGCCGCCCACGCCCTTCTTGCCGGCCTGCTTGTCAGTCAGGAGGCCGGAAGAGGTGGACAGGATTGCGATACCCAGGCCACCCAGCACGTGCGGCAGGTTGGTGGACTTCGCGTAAACGCGGAGGCCCGGCTTGGAGATGCGGCGGACGCCAGCGATGGAACGCTCGCGGTTCGGACCGAACTTCAGGTCGATGGTCAGCTTCTTGCCAACCTCGGCGTCTTCTTCCTTCCAGCCGGCAATGTAGCCTTCTGCCTTCAGGATGTCAGCAACGCGTGCCTTCAGTTTGCTGTACGGCATGGACACGGTGTCGTGGTATGCCGAGTTTGCATTGCGCAGACGCGTGAGCATGTCTGCGACAGGATCTGTCATAGTCATTTGGGCTATAGCCCTTCCTCGTACCGGTTTCCGCTGCGCGTGCTCTTAGGAGCCTGCGCGGACGGACCTGTCACGTAGTTAGTTTTCGGTCTTGAACGGGAAACCAAGCGCCTTGAGCAGCGCGCGGCCTTCGTCATCGGTCTTGGCGGTGGTGACGACCGTGATGTCCATACCGCGAACGCGGTCGATGGAATCCTGGTCGATTTCGTGGAACATAACCTGCTCGGTCAGACCGAAGGTGTAGTTACCGTTGCCGTCGAACTGCTTGCCGTTGAGGCCGCGGAAGTCGCGGATACGCGGCAGTGCCAGCGAAACCAAACGGTCCACGAATTCCCACATGCGGTCTCCACGCAGAGTTGCGTGTGCACCGATGGGCATGCCTTCGCGCAGTTTGAACTGTGCGATCGACTTGCGGGCCTTGGTTACCTGCGGCTTCTGGCCGGTGATCAGGGTGAGGTCGCGGACAGCGCCGTCGATCAGCTTGGAGTCCTTGGCGGCATCTCCAACACCCATGTTCACAACAACCTTCACCAGGCGGGGAACCTGGTTCACGTTCGCGTAGCTGAATTCGTCCTGCAGGGACTTCTTGATGGTCTCTGCATACTTGGTCTTCAGACGCGGAACGATCTTTACTGGAGTCTCGAGAGTCTCAGTCATTAGATGTCCTTCCCGGTGGCCTTGGACACGCGGATACGGACGGTCTTGGTAGCGCCATCCTTCTCAACGGTGTCGAGACGGAAACCAACACGGGTCGGCTTCTTGGTGGACGGGTCAACCAGAGCAACGTTGGATACGTGGATCGGGGCCTCAACGACCTCGATGCCACCGGTCTTGGTGCCGCGCTGCGACTGACCGACCTTGCTGTGCTTGGTGACGCGGTTGATTCCCTCTACCAGCACGCGGTTGGTGTCGGTGAATACGCGCAGGACCTTGCCCTGCTTGCCGCGGTCGCCGCCACGTTCCTGCTTGGCGCCGGTGATGACCTGAACGAGGTCACCCTTCTTGATTTTCTTAGCCATGGACTAAAGCACCTCCGGGGCCAGCGAAACGATCTTCATGAACTTCTTGTCGCGAAGTTCACGACCAACCGGGCCGAAGATACGGGTACCGCGGGGGTCACCGTCGTTCTTCAGGATCACAGCTGCGTTTTCGTCAAACTTGATATAGGAACCATCCGCACGGCGGCGTTCCTTCTTGGTACGAACGATGACAGCCTTGACGACGTCACCCTTCTTTACGTTTCCGCCGGGAATAGCGTCCTTGACGGTAGCGACGATCACGTCGCCAATGCCTGCGTAGCGACGACCAGATCCACCGAGAACGCGAATGGTAAGGATTTCCTTAGCACCCGTGTTGTCGGCGACCTTGAGTCGCGACTCCTGCTGAATCAATTTTTACTCCTTGCGTCGCGCCGGTTCTCAGACCGAAATCATGCATACGGAATGAGCCTTGCGGAACGGTTGATCGGGGTGTCTCTTGACCTGCCTGGATTTTGCCAGAACAGGCCTAAACGCCCGTGCCACAAGCATCAGCTTCCCTTGCAGAAAACTCTGCGCGGGGCAGTATGCAGCGGCACGATTGTTTACGAGGTAGTTGATGACGCACAAGTGGCGCCATACAAACTCAATATCCTAGCACGATTACGGCCTGAAACCGAACCGGCCGGAGAAGCGGAAAGGCCCGCGTTCCGTGAGGAACGCGGGCCTTTCCAGTGAACCCTGCCAGGCGTGCCCGGCGTCGGATTTACTTGGCCTTTTCGAGGATCTCCACCAGACGCCACCGCTTGGTAGCGGAGAGCGGGCGGGTCTCAGAGATGAGAACGAGGTCGCCGATGCCGGCGGTGTTCTCTTCGTCGTGAGCCTTGATCTTCGAGGTGCGGCGAATAACCTTGCCGTACAGAGCGTGCTTCACGCGGTCTTCAACCTGAACAACGATGGTCTTTTCCATCTTGTCAGAGACAACGTAGCCGCGACGCGTCTTACGGTAACCGCGCTGTTCAGCGCTGGCTGCTGCTTCCGTCACAGTTTCCTTCTCGCTCACTTGGCGTCCTCTCCAGCTTCAACCTCGGCCTTTTCAGCCTTGGCAGCCTTCTTGGACTTCTTTTCTTCCTTGGCTTCCACAACCGGTGCGGCAACCTCGGCACGAATGCCCAGCTCGCGCTCACGGAGAACGGTGTAGATGCGTGCGATGTCCTTCTTTACCGCGCGCAGGCGACCGTGGTTCTCCAGCTGTCCGGTGGCGGACTGGAAACGCAGGTTGAACAGCTCTTCCTTGGACTTGCGGAGTTCTTCAACGAGACGCTCGTTGTCGAAACCGTCCAGCTGTGCGGGTGCGAGATCCTTCGACCCTACTGCCATTTCTATTCACCACCTTCGCGACGCACAATGCGTGCCTTCAACGGGAGCTTGTGGATTGCCAGGCGCAGGGCCTCGCGAGCTACCTCTTCATTGACACCGGAGAGTTCGAAGAGAACCCGGCCCGGCTTGACGTTTGCGACCCACCATTCCGGAGAACCCTTACCGGAACCCATGCGGGTTTCGGCAGGCTTCTTCGTCAGCGGACGGTCCGGGTAGATGTTGATCCAGACCTTGCCGCCACGCTTGATGTGGCGGGTCATCGCGATACGAGCGGACTCGATCTGACGGTTGGTTACGTATGCCGGGCTGAGAGCCTGGATACCGTACTCACCGAAGCTGACCTTGGTGCCGCCCGTAGCAGCGCCGGAACGACCCGGGTGGTGCTGCTTACGGTGCTTGACTCGACGTGGGATAAGCATTTAAGCCTGTCCTCCTTCTGCTGCCGGAGCAGCAGCTTCAGCGGCCGGTGCTTCAACGGCAGCGGGTGCTGCCTCAGCTGCCGGACGGTCGTTACGACGACGGCGGTCGCCACCCGGGCGGCCCGGACGGTCTCCTGCGCGGCCACGGGACGGAGCAGCAGCTGCCTGCTGAGCCAGTTCCTTGGCAGTTACGTCACCCTTGTAGATCCAAACCTTCACGCCGATACGGCCGAAGGTGGTCTTGGCTTCGTAGAAGCCGTAGTCGATGTTCGCGCGGAGGGTGTGCAGGGGCACACGGCCTTCGCGGTAGAACTCCGAGCGGGACATTTCTGCGCCACCCAGACGGCCCGAGCAAGCAACACGGATGCCCTTGGCACCCGCACGCTGTGCGGACTGCATTGCCTTCTTCATCGCACGGCGGAAAGCCACGCGGGAAGTCAGCTGCTCAGCGATGCCCTGGGCAACAAGCTGTGCTTCCATCTCGGGGTTCTTGACCTCGAGGATGTTCAGCTGAACCTGCTTGCCCGTGAGCTTTTCGAGCTCGCCGCGGATGCGGTCTGCTTCAGCGCCACGGCGGCCGATAACGATACCCGGGCGTGCCGTGTGGATATCCACGCGGACACGGTCGCGGGTGCGCTCGATCTCGACCTTGGCGATGCCGGCGCGCTCCATGCCGGTGGACATGAGCTGACGGATCTTGATGTCCTCGCGGACGAAGTCCTTGTAGCGCTGTCCGGGCTTGGTGCTGTCAGCGAACCAGTGCGAAACGTGGTCGGTGGTGATGCCGAGTCGGAACCCGTGCGGGTTTACTTTCTGTCCCACTTAGCGAGCCTCCTCTTTCTCCGGGGTTGCGACAACCAGCGTGATGTGGCTGGTCCGCTTCCTAATGCGGTAGGCGCGGCCCTGGGCACGCGGCTGGAACCGCTTCATGGTCGGGCCTTCATCAACAAATGCTTCGGTGATGAAGAGGTCGCTGTCGTCGAATGCAACGCCGTCACGGTCCGCGAGGACACGTGCGTTGGCCATTGCCGACTGAAGTACCTTGAATACCGGCTCCGAAGCTGCCTGGGGGGCAAACTTCAGAATTGCCAGAGCCTCATTCGCTTGCTTACCACGAACAAGGTTGACGACGCGCCGGGCCTTCATAGGCGTTACGCGGATGTGACGCGCAATAGCCTTGGCTTCCATTGCTTTCCTTCTCTCGTCTAAGACGTAAAGTCAGGCGCCTAGCGGCGCTTGCCCTTACGGTCGTCCTTAACATGGCCGCGGAATGTCCGCGTGGGAGCGAATTCGCCGAGCTTGTGCCCGACCATCGACTCAGTGACAAACACCGGGATGTGCTTGCGTCCGTCGTGTACGGCGATCGTGTGCCCGAGCATGTCGGGGATGATCATCGAACGGCGGGACCAGGTCTTGATGACGTTCTTGGTGCCCTTATCGTTTTCCCGTGCGACCTTCACAAAGAGGTGCTGGTCAACGAAAGGACCTTTTTTCAGGCTGCGTGGCATGTGTCCAGGCTCCTATCGCTTGTTCTTGCCAGTACGGCGGCGACGAACAATAAGCTTGTCGCTCTCTTTGTTCGGACGGCGGGTACGGCCCTCGGGCTTGCCGTTCGGGTTAACCGGGTGACGTCCACCGGAAGTCTTACCTTCACCACCACCGTGCGGGTGGTCAACCGGGTTCATGGCTACACCACGGACAGTCGGGCGAACGCCCTTCCAGCGCATACGGCCGGCCTTGCCCCAGTTGATGTTCGACTGCTCGGCGTTGCCGACCTCGCCGACGGTTGCGCGGCAGCGCACGTCAACGTTGCGGATTTCGCCGGAGGGCAGACGCAGCTGTGCGAAGCGGCCTTCCTTGGCAACGAGCTGTACCGAAGCACCTGCGGAACGAGCCATCTTGGCGCCGCCACCCGGACGCAGTTCAACTGCGTGGATTACGGTACCAACCGGGATGTTGCGCAGCGGCAGGTTGTTGCCCGGCTTGATGTCAGCGTCGGGACCAGCCTCGACGAAGTCACCCTGGGACAGCTTGTTAGGAGCGATGATGTAACGCTTGGTGCCATCAACGTAGTGCAGGAGTGCGATACGAGCCGTACGGTTCGGGTCGTACTCGATTTCGGCAACGCGGGCGTTGATGCCGTCCTTGTCGTGACGACGGAAGTCGATCAGACGGTACTGGCGCTTGTGCCCACCACCCTTGTGACGGGTGGTGATCTTACCGGAGTTGTTGCGGCCGCCAGTCTTGTGCAGCGGACGCAGCAACGACTTTTCCGGAGTCGATCGCGTGATTTCAGCAAAGTCGGCTACGCTCGAGCCACGACGGCCCGGGGTAGTCGGCTTGTATTTACGGATTCCCATAATTTATTTCCTCGTTAAAGTGGTCTCCGCTACGCGAGCGGACCGCCGAAGATGTCGATTGTGCCTTCTTTGAGGGTGACAATTGCACGCTTGGTGCTCTTGCGCTGTCCCCAGCCGAATTTGGTGCGCTTGCGCTTACCGGCACGGTTGATGGTGTTGATCGAGTCAACTTTGACCGAGAAGATCTTCTCTACGGCCAGCTTGATCTCGGTCTTGTTCGAGCGAGGGTCCACCAGGAAGGTGTACTTGCCTTCGTCGATCAGACCGTAGCTCTTTTCCGATACGACGGGTGCAAGCACGACGTCGCGCGGGTCCTTGATGGTGGTTACGCTCACTTGGAGGCCTCCTCGTTCTTTGCCTTGTCAGCGACGAACGCCTCGAAAGCAGCCTTGGTGAAGACCACGTCGTCGGAGATAAGCACGTCGTAGGTGTTCAGCTGATCTGCGTACAGAACGTGAACATCCTGGAGGTTGCGCACGGAAAGTGCAGCAACATCGTTGGCGCGCTCGATAACGACGAGCAGGTTCTTGCGCTCTGTGACGGAGCGCAGCGAAGCCAGTGCGTCCTTGGCGGACGGCTTGGTGCCGGCTACCAGTTCAGCGATGACGTGGATGCGGCCGTTGCGGGCGCGGTCAGACAGGGCGCCGCGGAGTGCAGCAGCCTTCATCTTCTTGGGGGTGCGCTGGCTGTAGTCACGAGGGGTCGGACCATGGACAACGCCACCGCCGGTCATGTGAGGAGCACGGATTGAACCCTGACGGGCGCGGCCGGTGCCCTTCTGCTTGAACGGCTTGCGACCTGCACCGGAAACCTCGGCGCGGGTCTTCGTCTTGTGAGTACCCTGGCGTGCAGCAGCGAGCTGTGCGACGACGACCTGGTGCAGCAGCGGCACGTTGGTCTGGACGTCGAAGATCTCTGCGGGCAGGTCTACCTTGACAGTGCTAGTCATTGAACTAGGCTCCCTTCACGGCGGTGCGTACGAGTACGACCTGGCCGCGGGCACCGGGAACGGCACCCTTGATAAGGAGCAGCGACTTCTCAACGTCAACAGCGTGAACCGTGAGGTTCAGCGTGGTGTGACGCTCGGCGCCCATGCGGCCGGCCATTTTCAGGCCCTTGAAGACGCGGCTCGGGGTGGATGCGCCACCGATGGAGCCAGGCTTACGGTGGTTCTTGTGGGCACCGTGGGAAGCGCCAACGCCGTGGAAGCCGTGACGCTTCATAACACCGGCAAAGCCCTTACCCTTGGAAGTGCCGACGACGTCGATCTTCTGGCCGGCTTCGAAGATCTCAACAGAGAGCTCCTGGCCCAGCTCGTAGGATGCGGCGTCTGCGGTACGCAGTTCGACGACGTGGCGGCGAGGAGTTACGCCAGCCTTTTCAAAGTGACCAGCCAGCGGCTTGGTGACCTTGCGGGGGTCGATCTGGCCGTAGCCGATCTGGACGGCGACGTAGCCATCTACCTCTGCGTTGCGCAGCTGCGTGATGACGTTGGAGTCAGCCTGGACGACAGTTACCGGGATGAGCTTGTTGTTCTCGTCCCAGACCTGGGTCATGCCGAGCTTCGTGCCCAGCAGGCCCTTTACGTTACGGGTTGCGGTCATAGTCTCTCAGCACCTCCCTAGAGCTTGATTTCGATGTTCACGTCTGCGGGCAGGTCGAGACGCATAAGCGAGTCAACAGCCTTCGGCGTGGGGTCGATGATGTCGATCAGACGCTTGTGAGTACGCATTTCGAAGTGCTCACGGCTGTCCTTGTACTTGTGAGGAGAGCGAATAACGCAGTAAACGTTCTTCTCCGTGGGCAGCGGCACCGGGCCGACTACCGTTGCGCCTGCGCGCGTGACCGTCTCAACGATCTTCCGCGCTGAAACATCAATGACCTCGTGGTCATATGACTTCAGCCGGATGCGGATTTTTTGTCCCGCCATGTCGCCTGACTCTCTTTCAGCTAGTGCTGCTCTAGTTAGGGCTGCTCTGTTTACTTACCTGTTGTTGTGGCCGCCGAAGCGTTTGAGGTATTACCACCACACGCCGCACAAGCTGAATCCGGATATTCCGGGTTCCTCAACCTGCCGGCGCACCGACCCCCGCGGTCGGGCGTGTCGCGATTTCCACGCAGACTCGACCGCATTCCATGGGGTTCAGGGTTATGTTTGGGCTTCCACCTGGACCCTGACACCCGGCATTATCCGGATCGGGACACGAAGAAGCGCTTGAACAACTCATCCAGTATGGCGGAAATATGAGGCAAAGGCCAATCGGCGCTATAAGGGCCCCGCAGAACCATTGCCCGGTGGCCTGCGCCTGAGGAAGATTGGGACATGACCGTCCAGGATTCAGGCTCCGTGGAAGATCTTGCCGCGCGCCTGCGTCCGGGTTTCACGCTGGGCGTGGCCTCGGCAGCTTTCCAGATTGAAGGGTCGCTGACCTCTGATGGCCGCGGCCCCTCAGGGTGGGATGCCTTCGCGGAAAAGCCAGGAGCAATAGTCGACGGCGGCTCTCCCACTGTAGCGTGCGACCATTACAACCGCTCCGATGAAGACATCGCCTTGATGCAGGAGCTTGGCGTGGACTCATACCGCTTCTCGTTGTCCTGGCCGCGGATCCAACCCGGCGGCAAGGGCTCCATCAATCAACGCGGCCTGGACTTCTACGATCGCCTCATAGACAAACTCCTGGCCGCCGGCATCTCCCCCATGGCCACCCTGTTCCACTGGGACACGCCATTGGAACTGGAGCATGCGGGAGGATGGATGAACCGGGACACGGCCGAGCGCTTCGCCGTTTACTGCGCGGCCGCAGCAGACCGCTTCGGTGACCGCGTTGATCACTGGGTCACGATGAACGAGCCCGTGTCAGTCACCGTGCAGGGGTACTCGTTGGGTGTGCATGCCCCGGGCCGGCAGCTGCTGTTTGATTCGCTGCCTGCCGCACATCATCAATTACTGGGACACGGGATGGCCGTTCGGGTCCTCCGGGACGCCGGCGTCAAAGGACAGATCGGGGTGTCCAACATGCACTGCCCCGTCGAGTCCGCCAGCAACAGTCTTGGCGACCGGCTGATGACGCAGGCGCTGGACCTGATCCTCAACCGCATCTATGCCGACGCGATACTGCTTGGCCGATACCCCAAGCCGCCCTGGCCCATGAAGCCGTGGTTCCGCTCACTTGGCACCATCCACGACGGCGATCTTGAACTGATCGGCCAACCTTTGGACTTCTACGGGCTCAACTACTACTACCCCGTGAAGGTGGCAGCGGGCCCCGGGCCGGCGGAGATCCCCACCGGGAGGTCAACGGAGATGAGCGAAGTTCCTTTCCACTTGGCCGCCTACCAGGAGTATGAAACCACAGGGTTCGGCTGGCCCGTCGCGCCGGATTACCTGGCGTTGCTGCTGCGGCAAATGAAGGACCGGTACGGGGACGCCCTTCCCCCGGTATACATCACCGAAGGCGGGGCAAGTTTTCCGGAACCTGCCCATGTTGACGGGCCCATCCAGGACACCAACCGCATTTCCTACCTGGCTGAGCACCTGGGCCACGCCCTGACAGCAACGGGGCCGGGCGGCATTGCCGAGGACGTGGACCTACGCGGCTACTACGTCTGGACGTTGCTGGACAATTTCGAATGGGCGGCAGGCTATTCCCAGCGCTTCGGGCTGGTCCACGTGGACTTCCATACTTTGGAACGGACCCCCAAGGAATCCTTTTACTGGTTGCGTGCACTGGAACGGGCCCGCACCCACGAGCCTTAGCCCAAGCTTGCTAAAACGACGTTACTTGTTCTTGTTGGCACGCCTGATGCGCTTGGCGCGTTCAATTTCATTCCGAAAGTTCTTGCGGCCCCACAGCACGCCGCCACCGATGGCGGCAATGACTGCCAGGAAAATCAGGAATTCCATGCTGCGCTCCTCTTTGTAGACTGCCAGATTATCGGATTCCGTCCCGGCTGCTGTCCGGACTGACGTCGCTTTCCGGTGCTGGCACCGACCCAGGCAGTTCCGGTTTCCGGTTCAAACGCCACACCGCGAGAATAATCAGCGCCAAGGCGACAAGCGCCAGCATAGCGAAGGCGTACGAGCGCAAGGCCCACATGACGCTCAGCGCGACACCGGCGGCGCCCCACCAGACCAAGACCCTTTCGGCCAGGAACAGCCCTGCGACCAGGAGTACCGCGTGACCCACCAGAACATACAGCTGCTGGGATGTGGTGCCGCCAAAAATGGTCCCCAAGGACGTCAACGACAAGGCGCCTGCGGCGATGCAGAGCCGAAGCAGGCCGTCGCTCCGTTGGCCCCTGATGTAGCGCAGTCCTGCTAAAACAGCGACCGCCAGGACGTACCACTGAGCAACCCAGAACCACTGCGGCCCGGCATCACCGACGAACAGCACTGCACGTTGGAATGCCGCCACGGAGGCCAGCGCCGCAATCTCTCCAGCCAGCCACTTGCTGGACGGCAGCTCCACAACTATCAGCACGCCGGCCGCCACCACCAGGACGAAGCCGACCCACGAGGTCTCATCGCGGACCATTCCAACGGCAGCCGAGGAGACCAGCGCCACCGCCGCGGTACCAACAACTGCATTCCGCCGAAGGGGTTGCCCCACGATGGCCATCCCGCCAAACATCTTCACCGCATACAGGGCCACTGCTGCACCAACACCGCCCACCAGCCAGGGAGCGTAATCGCCCCACACTCCCGGGGGCATCCCCCTCAGCAAACCCTCGACGGCGGGCACGGCACCTACCAGCAAGGACGGGGCCGCACCGAGATAGAGGACGGGCAGCTCCTCTACGTGCGAGGCAGCAAACAGGACGCCGGCAAACACCACGACGGCAAGCCCTGTCAGGGCAGAGGACACGTCCAGCGACAGCAGACCACCAGTCACCACGAAGGCAAGCGCCGCGACGAACCAGAACCAGCGCTCCGTGGAGTGCGGCCCAGTAATCTGCCCGGGACGGACCACATGGCGAACTACCCGTACAACCACGAACAAGGCGGCGAGCCCGAGGAGCAGCGCGGGCACCTGAGCCCTGTCAAGCAGTGGTTGGTGGAGCCACGTGCCGGACGGGAACAGCAAGGACGGGCCCGCTGCGATCACTGCACCGCCCAGGCCAGCGACACCAAAGTACTCGGATCCACGTGCACGCAGGAAACGCCGGACGATCCCAGCGGATGCCACGGCAAGCGCTAACTGGACGATGACCACCCAACGGCCGCCGCCGTCGAAATCGCGCCCCAGCAGGTAGGCCGCTGGCAACAGGAGTTGGGCAGCCAGAGTGCCCCATACCGTGGCCTGTTGGAAGGCGATGTCCAATCCCCGGCTTCGCTGGAGCAAGGTCACCACATGCTGCAGCACGAGGACCACCGTCACGGCCATGGACACGATGGTGCCCGACCCTGAAAGATCCTCGACAAGCACCCCGATGAAAGCCAGCGACAGGACGCGAACTCCCAGCATGTAGCCGCCCCGGACCATCCGGTCCCGTTCCACAGCAACCATGAAAGCGCTGTAGGTCGCGAAGATCCCCAGCAGGATCTCCAGGTCCCGCACATTCCCCAGCCGAAGCGCCAGGAGCAGCACAAAGGCTGCCGGAGCAAAGATCCAAGCTCCTTGGTGGCGGCGCAGGACGACACCGCAGAGAACAGCCGCCAGGGCCGCTCCAATGGCCACCGCCCCCGGCTGCCACCCCTCACGCTGGAACCGCTCTCCCCATGCAGCGGAAACAGTCAGGACCGTGGCTGCCCCTGCCATGAGGATAACTACCGCTCCGGCGTCGACCATGGAGGCGCGGGGGAAACGCCGCTGGCTTTGCACCCGCAGGGGTAGAACCAATTGCAGGCCCGCCGCCAGCGCTACGACCAGCGGAACGGCGGGAAGCTCACCGGCAACGCTGAAGCTCCAGCCATGCCGTATTGCGTCGAAGTAGGCCGATCCGGCCAGCAAGGTACCGACCGCACGCGCCATCCACCAGTAGCTCTGGCGGTGGTATGAAACCGGGATCCGAAGCGCGGTTGCCACAAGGTACGCGACGGCCACCAGGAGGACAACGTTTGCCAGAGCCAACGAGACAACTGCCGCGGCAACCACGCCGGCAACAAGGGCCGTGGCTGGAGCAAGCGATTCCCCCAGGGTTGGCCGCCAGGACACGGAGCCAGCGTTGCGCTGGCGGGCCGACGGGAACAACAGCAGCCCCGACGCCACCCCGGCTGACAGGACCAGGAGCACTCCCGCCAGGACAAACGGGTGTCCCACCGCGTGGTCGACGATGGGCAGGACAAGGAGGCTGGCCATGGCGAGCCCGGCGAATCCAGCAAGGGACGCCTGCGGGGCAAGCAGGCGGATACCCGTGCGATCAAGCCCGGCACTGATGATTAGTTGCACCACGGCCGCTGCGAGGAGGGCCGCCAAGGACAGAGCAATCCGGTCCGGGTTCTCCTCAAAGATGCCGGCCACCATGGCGGGGACGGCCGCCGTTAAGGCAATCCGACCGGCAAGGATCAGCTGTAGACGGAACGATGCCGGGCGGACCGCCGCCAGCAGGAACCAGAACAACCCGGCAGAAGCCAGCAGCGCAGAAACCGGCCATGCTCCCAGAAGACCCATGAACGGGAGACACACTGCGAGAACGACGCCCGCTGCGAACTCCGTGCCGTGGCCCAGCTTCCAGCCCACTACCATGGCCGTGAGCATGGTGACGGAGAGAGGAAGATACGCGGGCAGCTCGTAAGTCCCGAGACCCAACACCACAGTCAGAATGGCTGCCGTGGCCAGCTGCAGGCCCAGGCAGGACACAGCATCGTTCCACCATGTGCGCAGCTTCAGCGCCGCTCCCCCGAAGGCAACTCCCAAAGAATGGACGGCACAGCAAATGACTGCGGCAAACATCACGGTGCTGATGTCCGAGCTAACGTCCCAGACCAACCCCAGCAACGCCAGTGTCAAGGCTGCACGGGCACCATAGAAGTGCTGCAGCCTGTACCGGGCCTGTGGCACGAAGGCCATCACGGCAAAGTAGATGCCACACATCAGCATTACCAGGGGGTACTCGCCCTTGGATAACAGATACGGCGTGAACGTCACCGCAAGCGCCACCAACGGCACCACAAAAGGATGGAGCACCATCAGCGGACGGACATAGAGTGGCGGCAACCATCGCGGACGAATCAACGCCCCCAGCGTGAGGATGATGGCGACCCCGATGAGCGCAGTGAAGTACCAAACCAAAGCACCGCCCAAAACGGAGACCCCTGACCACGCAGTGGAGACAACGAAGCTCAGGGAAAGGAAGGCCAGCACTTTGTTGTCGAGCCGCACCGCAGTGTAGGCGTACACAGCCGTCCCCAGCAGCGAGGTCACCAGCCAGGCCGCAGGACCGTTGGGCAGCACGAAGTTGTACATGGCAAGCCCCGTGACGGGGACGAGCGCCAAGCCCGTACCAACAAAAGCCACAGCGGCCGGACGCAAACGGGGCATTTTGGCGTGAATTACCAAACCTGCCACATAGAACAAGGTGGTGATGAAGCATATGCCCGCGAAGCGGAAGAGTTCCGGGAGGCTTGTCCCCACAAACAGGGCTCCGGCCGCTACCAGAAGAAGGCTGGCAACGTAGAGGGTGACGTTGATGTTCTGCTGGTCGCGCTTCGATTTACGGGCTGCAGCGGCCTCTGGCGACTCCCGGACGACCGGGGTGTGCTGGCCCTCGGCCCAACGCTGCTGTGCTACGAGCGGGCGCTGCGGAACTGCGGGAGGTTGGACTCGCGACGGCGGCAAGGGCATGGACGCTGGAAACGGGGTGCCCACGTGTGTTGGAGGATGCACTGGCGGGGAGGCCGGCATCACGGGGCGGCCTGCAGCCGCAGGGGCATATGGGGCAGGCGGGGCAAATGACGCAGGCGGAGCAGATGCAGCAGGCGAAGCAAACGGATGGGGCGCAGGCACCTCCACCGCCCCCTTCTTTGCCTCGGCATCGCGCCAACCCGCCAGGTGCCCCGCCATGTATCCAGCTTGATAGGAATGCTGTTCGGCCATCTCCGTGGAGGCAGCAACCCCCGCAGTATCCCTTCGACCCCGATTCCGACCAATGGAATGGCTGACGGCTCCTGTCACAACAAGGAGTATCAGTACTAGCAGGATTTCCATGGCTACTCCTTGACGTCACAGGGCATGGGACACCCCGCGTTAATCCATTCGATAGATAAATAGTAGCAAAGAAGAACCCCATCGCCGAAGCGACGGGGCCCTTCTTTACGTGACTACCGGCTGGGCCGGAAAGTCAGTGATCTACAAGTAGTGACTACTTGATGATGCTGGTGACACGTCCCGAACCAACGGTGCGGCCGCCTTCGCGGATAGCGAAGCCGAGGCCCTCTTCCATAGCGATCGGCTGGATGAGCGCAACGGTCATCTCAGTGTTGTCGCCAGGCATAACCATTTCCGTGCCTTCCGGCAGGGTGATAACGCCGGTTACGTCCGTGGTACGGAAGTAGAACTGCGGGCGGTAGTTGGAGTAGAACGGGTTGTGACGTCCGCCTTCGTCCTTGGAAAGGATGTAGACGTTAGCCTCGAAGTCGGTGTGCGGGGTGATGGAACCCGGCTTGACGACAACCTGGCCACGCTCGACATCGTCGCGCTTCAGACCGCGGAGCAGGAGGCCACAGTTCTCGCCGGCCCATGCTTCGTCGAGCTGCTTGTGGAACATCTCGATACCGGTAACCGTGGTCTTCTGGATCGGGCGGATGCCAACGATCTCAACCTCGGAGTTGATGGCGAGGGTTCCACGCTCGGCGCGGCCCGTAACAACGGTGCCACGACCGGTGATCGTGAAGACGTCTTCGATCGGCATCAGGAACG
Organism: Paenarthrobacter sp. A20; assembly: GCF_024168825.1. NCBI lineage: Bacteria > Bacillati > Actinomycetota > Actinomycetes > Micrococcales > Micrococcaceae > Paenarthrobacter > Paenarthrobacter sp. A20. Next base: position 4,549,548 of record NZ_JALJWH010000001.1, read on the forward strand.
GCTTGTCGCGGTCACGTACGGGGTCCGGAACGGACTCGTCGACAGCTGCCATCAAGTCCTGGACGGACTTGACCCAAACCGGGTCGCCTTCCAGAGCCTTGAGGCCGGAAACGCGAACAACCGGAGCCTCATCGCCATCGAAGCCCTGCGAGCTCAGGAGCTCACGAACTTCCATTTCGACGAGGTCGAGGAGTTCTTCGTCATCAACCATGTCGGACTTGTTCAGTGCGACCAGCAGGTAGGGAACACCAACCTGGCGGGCGAGCAGAACGTGCTCACGGGTCTGAGCCATCGGACCATCGGTTGCAGCAACCACGAGGATTGCGCCGTCCATCTGGGCAGCACCGGTGATCATGTTCTTGATGTAGTCAGCGTGACCCGGGGCGTCTACGTGTGCGTAGTGGCGCTTCTCGGTCTGGTACTCCACGTGGGAGATGTTGATGGTAATACCGCGCTGGCGCTCTTCCGGAGCAGAGTCAATCGACGCGAAGTCGCGCTGCTCGTTGAGATCCGGGTACTGGTCGTACAGCACCTTGGAAATGGCGGCAGTCAGCGTCGTCTTACCGTGGTCAACGTGACCAATGGTGCCGATGTTGACGTGCGGCTTAGTCCGCTCGAACTTTGCCTTTGCCACAGGTTCCTCCTAGAACGATTTCAAGTGAAGTGCTCCTCGGCCGCGCTTTTCGCGGCAGAAACTTTAGCAAGTCTACTTGGGGGCTTGGTTTTGGTGAAATTGCAGATTCAGGAACCAATGGTAGTTCCTCGAGCCTGTTTGCGCAGGGGCCGGGCCGCGGCTGTCGCCGCAGCCCCGCCTCACACGCTTAGATGCCTTCCCGATACCGGAATTGCATCCGTTACCGGGAGATTACTCGCCGCGGGTTTTCTGGATGATCTCGTCGGCAACTGCCTTCGGGACCTCCGCGTAGCTGTTGAACGTCATGGAGTACACAGCGCGACCCTGGGTCTTGGACCGGAGGTCACCGATGTAGCCGAACATGCCGGACAGCGGAACGTGTGCACGGATAACCTTCACACCTGCTGCGTCTTCCATGGACTGCATCTGGCCACGGCGGGCGTTCAGGTCACCAATAACATCACCCATGTATTCCTCAGGTGTGCGGACCTCAACATCCATCAGCGGTTCAAGCAGAACAGGGTTCGCCTTGCGTGCAGCTTCCTTGAAAGCCATACGGCCGGCGATCTTGAACGCCATTTCCGAGGAGTCAACATCGTGGGACGCGCCGTCAATCAGCGTGGCCTTGATGCCGACTACCGGGTAACCGGCCAGGACGCCGTCGTTCAGTGCATCCTGGATACCAGCGTCAACGGACGGAATGTATTCACGCGGAACGCGGCCACCAGTGACCTTGTTCTCGAATGCGTACAGCTCGCCGGAGGCGGTGTCCATGGGCTCGATCGCGATCTGGATCTTTGCGAACTGACCCGAACCACCGGTCTGCTTCTTGTGCGTGTAGTCATGACGCTCGACTGCGCGCTTGATGGTTTCGCGGTAAGCAACCTGCGGCTTGCCGACGTTTGCCTCGACCTTGAATTCGCGGCGCATGCGGTCCACCAGGATGTCCAGGTGGAGCTCGCCCATGCCGGCGATGATGGTCTGGCCAGTGTCTTCGTTGAGGGAGACCTGGAAGGTCGGGTCCTCAGCGGAGAGCTTCTGGATGGCCGTGGAGAGCTTCTCCTGGTCACCCTTGGTGTTCGGCTCGATGGCAACCGAGATCACGGGCTCCGGGAAGCTCATGGACTCGAGGACGATCTGGTTGTTGGCATCACACAGGGTGTCACCCGTGGTGGTGTCCTTCAGACCGATGGCTGCGTAGATGTGGCCGGCGGTAGCGCCCTCAACGGGCATTTCCTTGTTGGCGTGCATCTGGAACAGCTTGCCGATACGTTCCTTCTTGCCCTTGGTGGAGTTAACCACCTGGGCGCCGGCCTCAACGTGACCGGAGTACACGCGGACGAAGGTCAGCTGACCGAAGAACGGGTGCGCAGCAATCTTGAAGGCGAGGGCCGAGAACGGCTCGTCAGCAGAGGGCTTGCGGGTGAGTTCCTTCTCTTCGTCGCGGGGATCGTGACCGATCATCGGCGGGACGTCGAGCGGGTTCGGCAGGAAGTCAACAACAGCGTCAAGCATCGGCTGGACACCGCGGTTCTTGAAGGCAGAACCACAGAACACCGGGTAGAGCTCGGAGTTGATGGTCATCTTGCGGATGCCGGCCTTCAGTTCCTCAAGGGTGAGTTCTTCACCTTCGAGGTACTTCTCCATGAGTTCTTCGGAAGCCTCGGCCACAGTCTCTACGAGCTGTGCACGGTACTCTTCAGCCTTGGCCTGGAGGTCCGCCGGGATTTCCTGCACTTCGTAGGAAGCGCCCATGGTGACGTCACCCTTTGCGTCGCCAGGCCAAACCAGCGCGCGCATTTCGAGGAGGTCAACAACACCAATGAAGTCGTTCTCAGCGCCGATGGGCAGCTGCATGACCAGCGGCTTGGCACCAAGGCGGGAGATGATGGTGTCTACGGTGAAGTAGAAGTCAGCGCCCAGCTTGTCCATCTTGTTGACGAAGCAGATACGCGGAACGTTGTACTTGTCAGCCTGGCGCCAAACAGTCTCGGACTGCGGCTCCACGCCTTCCTTGCCGTCGAACACTGCGACTGCGCCGTCGAGGACGCGCAAGGAGCGCTCAACCTCAACGGTGAAGTCGACGTGGCCCGGAGTGTCGATGATGTTGATCTGGTTCTTGTCCCAGAAGCAAGTCACGGCGGCAGACGTGATGGTGATGCCGCGTTCCTTTTCCTGTTCCATCCAGTCAGTCGTCGAAGCGCCGTCGTGCGTCTCGCCGATCTTGTGGTTCACACCCGTGTAGAACAGGATGCGCTCGGTAGTGGTGGTCTTGCCGGCATCGATGTGGGCCATGATGCCGATGTTGCGGACCTTATTAAGGTCGGTAAGCACGTCCTGTGCCACGGGGTCTCCCTTTCGGATGGACTACACGTTCGCCGCCGGCTCAGTGAGCCGGCGGCGTCCGGAAAGTTTTTACCAGCGGTAGTGTGCGAAGGCCTTGTTGGACTCGGCCATCTTGTGGGTGTCTTCGCGACGCTTCACAGCGGCACCAAGACCATTGGAGGCATCCAGGATTTCGTTCTGGAGGCGCTCGGTCATGGTCTTCTCGCGGCGGGCCTTGGAGTAGCCCACGAGCCAACGCAGAGCGAGGGCGGTGGAGCGACCCGGCTTGACCTCAACCGGAACCTGGTAGGTGGCGCCACCAACACGGCGTGAACGCACCTCGAGGGAAGGCTTGACGTTGTCCATGGCCTTCTTGAGAGCGGCAACGGGGTCGCCGCCGGACTTGGCACGTGCACCTTCGAGTGCACCGTAAACGATGCGCTCTGCGGTGGACTTCTTGCCGTCAACAAGAACCTTGTTGATCAACTGAGTGACCAACGGGGAGCCGTAAACGGGATCGGAAACTAGCGGCCGCTTCGGGGCCGGACCCTTGCGAGGCATATTACTTCTTCTCCATCTTTGCGCCGTAACGGCTGCGGGCCTGCTTGCGGTTCTTGACACCCTGGGTGTCGAGTGCGCCGCGGACGATCTTGTAGCGGACACCCGGAAGGTCCTTCACGCGACCACCACGGACGAGCACGATGGAGTGCTCCTGGAGGTTGTGGCCAACACCGGGGATGTAGGCGGTAACTTCCACGCCACCGTTGAGGCGAACACGTGCCACCTTACGGAGAGCCGAGTTCGGCTTCTTGGGGGTGGTGGTGTAAACGCGGGTGCAAACACCGCGGCGCATCGGGCTGCCCTTCAGCGCGGGAGCCTTGGTCTTGGAGACCTTCGGCGTGCGGCCCTTACGGACCAGCTGGTTAATCGTAGGCACTTTCGTGTTCTCCGTTGTTTGATCTCTGCCCCCACACACTGGCACCAGCCGGTGTAAACGTGGGAACTTTGGCGTTGCTCGTGCAGCCGGCCGAAACTCCGGTAGGCGTGCAAAAGTGCGGCATTCGTTGCGCATGTTGCCCGCAACCCGGAAACAGGCTCCACCCAGCACCATGAGAACAAAACCAAAATGATGCTGCGGCGGCCTTCATCCACTGCCACACAGAACAATTACCAAAAGTCTAGCACGGCTTGATCTGGCGCCTTAATCGGGTGTATGGAGGCCGACGGCGGCAGCCAGGTGCCGCCGTCGGCCTCCACTCCCCCGGGTCGCCGCGCAAAAGTGCGTTAACGCGGGTCAGGCCCCGCACTCTAGAGTGCGGGGCCTGACCGTCAAAGCGCTGACAACCGTTTTTTAGCGGAAGTCGTTGCCGAGATCGTAGTCATCCAAAGGGATGGCGTGGAACTCGGGAGCGCCGTCGCCACCCAGGGCGTCATAGGAGAAGTCGGTGAAAGCGCTGGGGCCGGTGAACAGGCTTGCCTTTGCTTCCTCCGTCGGCTCCACAGTGACCTCTGTGTAGCGGGGCAGACCCGTACCAGCCGGGATGAGCTTACCGATGATGACATTTTCCTTCAGGCCGAGCAGAGGATCGCTCTTGCCTTCCATGGCCGCCTGCGTCAGGACGCGGGTGGTCTCCTGGAAGGAAGCTGCCGACAGCCAGGACTCGGTGGCCAAGGAAGCCTTGGTGATACCCATGAGTTCCGGACGGCCCGAAGCCGGGGACTTGCCCTCGGATACGACGCGGCGGTTCTCGTCTTCGAAGCGGGCACGCTCTGCAAGCTCACCGGGGAGCAGGTCGGAGTCGCCGGATTCGATGACGGTCACGCGGCGCAGCATCTGGCGGACGATAACCTCGACGTGCTTGTCGTGGATACCAATACCCTGGCTGCGGTAAACGCCCTGAACTTCGTCCACGAGGAACTTCTGTGCAGCACGCGGACCCATGATGCGCAGAACCTGCTTCGGGTCCACGGGACCGTTGATCAGCTTCTGGCCGACGCTGACGTGCTCGCCATCCTCGATGAGGAGACGTGAACGGCGCAGCACCGGGTAGGCAATCTCTTCGGAACCATCGTCCGGAGTGATCACCAGGCGCATCTGGCGCTCGGACTCTTCGATGGTGATGCGGCCGGCTGCTTCAGCAATCGGTGCGACACCCTTCGGAGTACGGGCTTCGAAGAGCTCCTGGATACGGGGCAGACCCTGGGTGATGTCGTCGCCACCACCGGCGGATACAGCACCACCGGTGTGGAACGTACGCATGGTCAGCTGGGTACCGGGCTCACCGATGGACTGTGCGGCAATGATGCCCACGGCCTCGCCGATGTCAACGGTCTTGCCAGTGGCCAACGAACGGCCGTAGCACAGTGCACAGGTACCGACCTTGGACTCACAGGTGAGGACCGAGCGGACCTTGACCTCAGTGATGCCTGCAGCCAGCAACTGGTCGATAACGACGTCGCCGCAGTCGGTGCCGCCGGCAGCCAGGACATTGCCCTTGGCGTCAACGACGTCGACAGCCAGCGTACGAGCGTAGGCGCTGTTCTCGACGTTCTCGTCCAGGACGAGCTCACCGTTGGAATCCGGCACGGCGATCGGCGTGAGCAGACCGCGCTCGGTACCACAGTCCTCTTCGCGGACGATGACGTCCTGCGAAACGTCCACCAGACGACGGGTCAGGTAACCCGAGTTGGCGGTACGGAGAGCGGTATCGGCCAGACCCTTACGGGCACCGTGCGTGGCGATGAAGTATTCCAGCACCGACAGGCCCTCGCGGTAGGAGGACTTGATCGGGCGAGGGATAATCTCACCCTTCGGGTTGGCCACAAGACCACGGATACCCGCGATCTGGCGGACCTGCATCCAGTTACCACGTGCACCGGAGGACACCATGCGGTTGATGGTGTTCATCGGAGACAGGCTGTCACGCATCGCCTGGGCGATTTCGTTGGTTGCCTTGTTCCAGATTTCGATCAGTTCCTGGCGACGCTCGTCGTCGTCGATCAGGCCCTTGTCGTACTGGCCCTGGATCTTTGCGGCCATGTTCTCGTAACCGGCCAGGATGGCAGGCTTGGAAGTCGGCACCTCGATGTCGGAGATGGCAACCGTGACACCCGAACGGGTGGCCCAGTAGAAGCCGGCGTCCTTGAGGTTATCCAGCGTTGCCGCCGTAACAACCTTCGGGTAGCGCTCTGCGAGGTCGTTGACGATCCGGGACAGTTCGCCCTTGTCTGCAACAGCCTCAACCCAGGGGTAATCCTCAGGCAGCGTCTGGTTGAAGATGACCTGGCCCAGGGAGGTCTGGACGAGAGCCTGCTGACCGGGCTCCCAACCTTCCGGAGCTTCCCAACCTGCGTAAGGCACAAAGTTGTCCAAACGGATCTTGACCTGGGAGTTCAGGTGCAGATCACGGGCGTCGTAAGCCATGATGGCTTCCGAAACCGAGGAGAAGATGCGGCCTTCGCCGGCAGAGCCGACGCGCTTGGTGGTCAGGTGGTACAGGCCGATGATCATATCCTGCGAAGGCAGGGTCACCGGACGGCCATCGGACGGCTTCAGGATGTTGTTCGAGGACAGCATCAGGATGCGTGCTTCGGCCTGGGCTTCCGGGCTCAGCGGCAGGTGGACTGCCATCTGGTCGCCGTCGAAGTCAGCGTTGAAGGCGCCACAAACCAGCGGGTGAAGCTGGATTGCCTTGCCTTCCACAAGCTGCGGTTCGAAGGCCTGGATGCCGAGGCGGTGCAGGGTAGGTGCACGGTTGAGCAGCACCGGGTGTTCAGTGATGATCTCTTCCAGCACGTCCCAAACCTGCGGACGGTAACGCTCGACCATGCGCTTTGCCGACTTGATGTTCTGGGCGTGGTTGAGGTCAACCAGGCGCTTCATCACGAACGGCTTGAAGAGCTCCAGGGCCATCTGCTTGGGCAGACCACACTGGTGCAGCTTCAGCTGCGGGCCGACGACGATGACCGAACGGCCGGAGTAGTCAACACGCTTGCCGAGGAGGTTCTGGCGGAAACGACCCTGCTTGCCCTTGAGCATGTCGCTCAGGGACTTCAGCGGACGGTTGCCCGGACCCGTGACCGGACGGCCACGACGACCGTTGTCGAAGAGGCTGTCAACAGCTTCCTGAAGCATGCGCTTCTCGTTGTTGACGATGATCTCCGGAGCACCGAGGTCAAGCAGGCGCTTGAGTCGGTTGTTGCGGTTGATCACACGGCGGTAGAGGTCGTTGAGGTCGGAGGTCGCGAAGCGGCCACCGTCCAGCTGGACCATCGGGCGCAGTTCCGGCGGGATCACCGGGACGGCGTCAAGGACCATGCCGAGCGGGCTGTTGTTGGTGGTCAGGAACGCGTTGACAACCTTCAGGCGCTTCAGGGCACGCGTCTTGCGCTGGCCCTTGCCATTCTGGATGGTGTCGCGCAGGGACTCAGCCTCAGCCTGCATGTCGAAGGTCTCAAGACGCTTCTTGATGGCTTCGGCACCCATGGAGCCTTCGAAGTACAGGCCGTAGCGGTCACGCAGTTCGCGGTAAAGGCCCTCGTCGCCTTCAAGGTCGGCGACCTTGAGGTTCTTGAAGCGGTCCCAGACCTGCTCAAGGCGCTCGATGTCGGCGTCGGCGCGCTTGCGGACGTTCGCCATCTGGCGGTCAGCAGAGTCGCGGGCCTTCTTCTTGTCGGCAGCCTTGGCACCCTCGCCTTCAAGACGGGCAAGCTCGTCTTCAAGGTCGCGGGCGATCGTGGCGATGTCGCTGTCGCGGTTGTCCACCATCTGCTTCTTCTCGAGGTCATGCTCAACCTGGAGGTTCGGCAGTTCGGCGTGACGGCTTTCGGTGTCAACGCTGGTGATCATGTAGGCAGCGAAGTAGATGACCTTCTCAAGGTCCTTCGGTGCCAGGTCCAACAGGTAGCCCAAGCGCGAGGGAACGCCCTTGAAGTACCAGATGTGGGTTACAGGCGCAGCCAGTTCGATGTGGCCCATGCGCTCACGGCGCACCTTGGCGCGGGTGACTTCAACGCCACAACGCTCGCAAATGATGCCCTTGAAGCGGACGCGCTTGTACTTGCCGCAGTAGCATTCCCAGTCGCGGGACGGGCCGAAGATCTTCTCGCAGAAGAGGCCGTCCTTCTCGGGCTTGAGCGTGCGGTAGTTGATGGTTTCCGGCTTCTTGACCTCACCGTAAGACCATCCGCGGATGTCTTCCGCGGTGGCGAGGCCGATCTGCATGAGGCCGAAGGAGGATTCGCTGGACATATGGTCCCTGTTCTCTCTTGTTCTCTAAATTCTGAAGTCTTGGTTACGGGAAGAGGGAGTTGTTCCGACGGACAGCTGTTCAGGCGGTCCGTCGGAACAGCTGCTAGACCTCTTCTACGGAACTGGGCTCTGCACGAGACAGATCGATGCCCAGTTCTTCCGCAGCCGTGAAGACTGCGTCATCAGAGTCACGCATTTCGATCGTGGTTCCGTCGGTGGAAAGGACTTCCACGTTCAGGCACAACGACTGCATTTCCTTGATCAAGACCTTGAAGGACTCGGGAACGCCAGGCTCAGGGATGTTCTCGCCCTTGACGATGGCTTCGTAGACCTTCACACGACCATGGATGTCATCCGACTTGATCGTGAGGAGTTCCTGAAGGGTGTAAGCGGCACCGTAAGCTTCGAGCGCCCACACTTCCATTTCACCGAAGCGCTGGCCACCGAACTGAGCCTTACCACCCAGCGGCTGCTGCGTGATCATGGAGTACGGGCCGGTGGAGCGCGCGTGGATCTTGTCGTCCACCAAGTGGTGGAGCTTCAGGATGTACATGTAGCCGACGGAGATCGGGTCCGGGAACGGCTCGCCGGAGCGGCCGTCGAACAGACGGGTCTTGCCGGAGGAATCGATCAGGCGGTCGCCGTCACGGGTCACATTGGTGGAGTCGAGCAGGCCCGTGATTTCTTCTTCGCGGGCGCCATCGAACACCGGGGTGGCAACGGTGGTCTGTCCGGTTTCACGGGGCAGGTTCGGGAGGTTCTTGACCCACTCCGGCTCGCCTTCGATCTTCCAACCGGTCTTGGCAACCCAACCGAGGTGGGTTTCCAGGACCTGGCCAACGTTCATTCGACCCGGAACACCAAGCGGGTTCAGGACGATGTCCACCGGGGTACCGTCTGCAAGGAAGGGCATGTCCTCGATCGGGAGGATCTTGGAGATAACACCCTTGTTGCCGTGACGGCCGGCGAGCTTGTCGCCGTCGGTGATCTTACGCTTGGCTGCTACGTAGACGCGGACCAGCTGGTTCACGCCCGGGGGCAGTTCGTCGTCGTTGTCGCGATCGAAGACGCGCACGCCGATGACCGTACCGGACTCGCCGTGGGGCACCTTCAGGGAGGTGTCGCGGACTTCGCGGGACTTCTCGCCGAAGATAGCGCGGAGAAGGCGCTCTTCCGGGGTCAGTTCGGTTTCACCCTTCGGGGTGACCTTTCCGACCAGGATGTCGCCGGCTTCAACCTCGGCACCAATGTGGATGATGCCGCGCTCGTCCAGGCCTGCAAGGACTTCCTCGGACACGTTGGGGATGTCACGCGTGATTTCCTCGGCACCAAGCTTGGTGTCGCGGGCATCAATTTCGTGCTCCTCGATGTGGATGGAGGAAAGAACATCCTCAGCAACAATGCGCTGCGACAGGATGATGGCGTCCTCGAAGTTGTGGCCTTCCCATGACATGAATGCCACGAGCAGGTTCTTACCGAGGGCGAGCTCACCCTGGTCCGTTGCGGGACCGTCAGCGATGATGCCGCCAACTTCCAGGCGCTGGCCTTCGTTGACCAGGACACGGTGGTTGTAGCAGTTGCCCTGGTTGGAGCGGGCGAACTTGTTGATGCGGTAGTTCGTCTCGGTGCCGTCGTCGTTGATCATGACAACCAGCTCGGCGGAAACCTCGGTGACCACACCTGCCTTCTTCGCGATGACAACGTCACCGGCGTCGACGGCTGCTGCGCGCTCCATGCCGGTGCCCACGAAAGGAGCCTCGGAACGGACCAGCGGCACGGCCTGGCGCTGCATGTTGGCACCCATGAGTGCGCGGTTTGCATCGTCATGCTCAAGGAACGGGATCAGGGCAGTTGCCACGGACACCATCTGGCGCGGGGAAACGTCCATGAACTGGACTTCGCCGGCGGGAACCAGAACGGGCTCGCCTCCACCACCACGGGCACGGACAAGGACGGTCTCTTCGGAGAACTTCTTGTCAGCATCCAGCGGAGCGTTGGCCTGTGCGATCAGGACCTCGGCTTCGTCGTCGGCCGTAAGGTACTGGACCTCGTCGGAAACGACACCTTCGGACACCAGGCGGTACGGCGTCTCGATGAAGCCGAACGGGTTGATGCGGCCGTAGGAAGCCAGCGAACCGATCAGACCAATGTTCGGGCCTTCAGGAGTTTCGATGGGGCACATACGTCCGTAGTGGGACGGGTGAACGTCTCGAACTTCCATGCCTGCACGGTCACGGGACAGACCACCCGGGCCAAGTGCCGACAGGCGGCGCTTGTGGGTCAGACCCGAAAGCGGGTTGTTCTGGTCCATGAACTGCGACAGCTGGGACGTTCCGAAGAACTCCTTGATGGCTGCGACAACGGGACGGATGTTGATCAGCGTCTGCGGCGTGATGGCCTCGACGTCCTGCGTGGTCATGCGTTCGCGGACGACGCGTTCCATGCGGGAAAGACCGGTGCGGACCTGGTTCTCGATCAGTTCGCCCACGGCGCGGATGCGACGGTTGCCGAAGTGGTCGATGTCGTCGACGTCGACGCGAAGTTCGTGGTCTTCGCCGTCGCGCTTGCCCATGAGGGTCTTCTCGCCGGCGTGGAGCGCAACGAGGAACTTGATCATGGCAACGATGTCTTCAACGTGCAGGACCGAAGCTTCCTTGTCGCCAAGGGAGCGGTCGATGCCGAGCTTGCGGTTGATCTTGTAACGGCCAACCTTGGCAAGATCGTAACGCTTGGCGTTGAAGTACAGGTTGTCCAGCAGGGACTGGGCAGCCTCGACTGTGGGCGGCTCGCCCGGACGCAGCTTGCGGTAGATATCCAGAAGCGCGTCTTCGCGGGTCTCGGTGGCGTCCTTCTCCAGCGTCGCACGCATGGAGTCGTACTGGCCGAACTCTTCCAGGATCTGGCCTTCGGTCCAGCCGAGGGCCTTCAGGAGAACCGTTACCGACTGCTTGCGCTTGCGGTCGAGGCGGACGCCGACCTGGTCGCGCTTGTCGATTTCGAGTTCGAACCATGCACCACGGGACGGGATGATCTTCGCAGTGAAGATGTCCTTGTCACTGGTCTTGTCAGCGGTGCGCTCAAAGTAGGCGCCCGGCGAACGGACCAGCTGGGAGACAACGACACGCTCGGTGCCGTTGACGACGAACGTTCCCTTTTCAGTCATGAGGGGGAAGTCGCCCATGAACACGGTCTGCTGCTTGATTTCGCCCGTGTTGTTGTTCATGAACTCGGCCTTGACATACAGCGGTGCCGAGTAAGTGGCGTCACGGTCTTTGCATTCGGCCATGGTGTACTTCGGGTCAGCGAACTCCGGCTCGGAGAAGCTCAGGGACATGGTGCCCTGGAAGTCCTCGATAGGGGAGATCTCTTCGAAGATGTCGGCAAGTCCGGAGGTAGTGGCGACGCTGAGGTCGCCCTCCTCGACAGCCTTCGCTACCCGCGCCTGCCAGCGTTCGTTTCCGACCAGCCAGTCAAAGCTGTCCGTCTGCAGGGCGAGAAGATTCGGAACATCCAAGGGTTCGTGAATCTTTGCGAATGAGAGGCGGCGGGTGGCACCATCGGTGCTTGCCGTGTTAGCGGTTTCGTTATTAGAGGTGCTCGAGGCGACCAAGAGGGATCCTTCCACAGACCTTCAGGCGTTTTCAGATCTCCCCCGTTTGCATCCCGCAGAGTGCTCCGCAGGATACTTATTCCGGTTCCGCTATATGACCCGGACCCAGCTTGCTCATGGTTGTGCACGTTGAGGAACGGCACGTCAATGTCGCAGCTGAGAGGTAAAGCCCACCGCTATATGAAGGCTGAAGGTTAACAGGGAAGACGCAAATATCTACAATACGGCAAAGCAGCCTTCCTGTCTACCCCAGATCGTCCGTGATTGCAAGCACCGTTGCTGCAGGCACCTAAGCGGGTACCCAGGCACGGCTCCGGCGTGGAATCGCCCGATGGAATGCGCGGACCGGCACAACCGTTGAATGGGTAGGCTGGCGCATGCCCCGCGATAGCCTTGCAACACCACTCCCGGATCGGAAGAGAGATCATGACCAACTCCGCTGACGACAATGACGTTGTCATCCTTGCCGCTTCCCGTACCCCACAGGGTCGGCTCAACGGTCAATTGGCGGGGTTCACCGCCGTCGACCTCGGCGCGCATGCCATCACCGCAGCCCTGTCAGCCAGCGGCGTCAAAGCAGAACAGGTGGACGCCGTCATCATGGGCCAGGTCCTCCAGGCAGGCGCTGGCCAAAACCCTGCCCGCCAGAGTGCGATCGCAGCGGGCGTTGGCTGGAACATCCCGGCGGTGACCATCAACAAGGTCTGCCTGTCCGGGCTGACGGCCGTCATTGACGCCGCGCGGATGATCCGCAGCGGGGATGCCACCGTGGTTGTTGCCGGCGGCCAGGAATCCATGACCAGGGCTCCCCACATACTGCCGGGCTCCCGTCAGGGTTGGACCTACGGTGCAATCCAGGCCCTGGATGTCGCCGCCCACGACGGCCTCACGGATGCCTTCGATGGACAATCCATGGGCCTGTCCACGGAAACCAAGAACGTCACCCTCGGTATTGACCGCAAGGCCCAGGATGAGGTGGCGGCTGCATCACACCAGCGCGCCGCGGCCGCCATCGCAGACGGAACGTTCGACGTCGAAATCGCTCCGGTGCGCGTCAAACAGCGCAAGGGCGATCCGCTGGTCCTCACCACGGACGAAGGCGTTCGACCCAACACCACAGTGGAAACCCTGGCCCCGCTGAAGGCAGCTTTCGCCACGGACGGCACCATTACCGCGGGAAACTCCTCTCCCCTGTCCGACGGCGCCTCCGCACTGGTGCTGACCAGTCGCCGCTTCGCCAAAGACAATGGGCTGGATTACCTGGCAGTCGTGGGAAAGCCCGGCCAGGTTGCCGGGCCTGATAACTCCCTGCACTCCCAGCCCTCCAACGCGATAGCCCAAGCATTGAAGCGGGCCGGCTGGACCGCAGAGGACTTGGACTTCATCGAGATCAACGAGGCCTTCGGTTCGGTTGCCGTCCAGTCCCTCAAGGACCTGCGCTATCCCTTGGAGAAGTGCAACATCCATGGTGGAGCCATTGCCTTGGGCCACCCCATCGGGGCGTCCGGCGCACGGCTAGCACTGCACGCAGCCCACGAACTCAAGCGCAGGGGAACGGGTAAGGCCGCAGTTTCCCTGTGCGGCGGTGGCGGCCAGGGCGAAGCCCTCCTCCTGTACCGGGACTGACGGGGAACTACCGCGACTGATGGGAAACGACGTGGATGAACCTGTAATGGACGGCGCCGAACGGTTCCTGGCCGACGCCGCCGCCCGAGGACTGGCCGTAGACGTCGTCGAACGTCCTGCAGCCCGCAGCCTGGAAGAGGCTGCGGGCATCCTGGGCATCAGCCCTGCCGACATTGTGAAGTCCCTGGTGGTCAAGCACCGCGACGGCAGCTTCCTGTTCGCGCTCATCCCCGGGGACCGCCAGATCTCGTGGCCAAAGCTGCGCGGGTTGGTGGGCGTCAACAAACTCTCGCTCCCCCACGCCGATGTTGCTTTGGCTGCCACCGGCTACGAACGCGGCACCATCACGCCCTTGGGCAGCACCACCCCTTGGCCGGTCTACGCTGACGCCAGCATCACGGGGCGACGCATCTCCATGGGTGCCGGCGCCCACGGCCGCAGTGCCTTCGTGGACGCCGATGCACTCACCGCCGCACTGGGCGCCGTGGTAGCTGACATCAGCGAACCCAACTAAGTAGCGGTTGAGTGCGTAGTGAGCCCTCAAAACGCACTCAACTGCGATCTGCTTGGGGGCCGTTAAAGGCAGGAAGCCCCGCCCGGTTCCTTTGACGGAACGGGGCGGGGCTTCCACAAGCAAGACGAGTTACTTGAGGGTAACCGTTGCGCCAGCTTCTTCGAGCTGAGCCTTTGCCTTCTCTGCGGCTTCCTTGGTGGCGCCTTCGAGAACAGCCTTCGGTGCACCGTCAACCAGGTCCTTGGCTTCCTTGAGGCCGAGGGAGGTGATGGCGCGAACTTCCTTGATCACTGCGATCTTCTTGTCGCCAGCAGCTTCGAGAACGACGTCGAATTCGGTCTTCTCTTCAGCAGCTTCAGCAGCACCGCCGGCAGCGGGGCCAGCAACTGCAACAGCAGCAGCCGTAACTTCGAAGGTCTCTTCGAAGAGCTTGACGAACTCGGAGAGCTCGATGATGGTCAGTTCCTTGAAAGCTTCAATGAGCTCTTCGTTGCTGAGCTTCGCCATGGTGGCGTCCTTCCATTAGTTGGTGCAGATGCGGACCATGCCGCTCCATGCACCAGAGTTTGATTGGGGGGAGAACTTAGTTCTCTTCGGTTGCAGCTTCAGCGGCTTCGGCCGGAGCCGCAACCTCTTCGGCAGCAGCCTCAACAGCAGCTTCTTCGGCCGGAGCTTCTTCAGCGGCCGGTGCAGGTGCGCCGCCCTCTTCTTCAAGCTTGAGGCGCAGAGCGTCGATGATGCGTGCAGCAGCGGATGCGGGAGCCTTGAGGACACCAGCAACACGTGCGAGCTGCAGCTCGCGGGACTCGAGGGCTGCCAGTGCGGCAACTCCTGCTGCGTCCAATGCCTTGCCTTCGAAGACGCCGGTCTTGATAACCAGCTGCTTGTTGGCCTTGGCAAAGTCCGTCAGGCTCTTGGCAGCAGCAACAGCGTCACCCTTGATGAAGGCGATTGCAGTGGGGCCGGCAAGCTGATCGTTGAATGCTTCAACACCAGCTTCCTTGGCTGCAATTGCACTCAGGGTGTTCTTGACGACCGAGAACTTGGTGTCCTGGCCGAGCGCAACACGCAGTTCCTTGAGCTGTGCAACAGTGAGCCCGCGGTATTCGGTCAGGACAGCCGCGTTCGATTCCTTGAAATCGTTGGTGATCTCTGCAACTGCGGAGATCTTGCTAGGCGTTGTCATAACCCTCCTTCCGGGGAATAAAGCCGGTCTTCCGGGTCCCCGCTCACGAGAGCTAAAACTAAAAAACGCCCCGCGCAGATGCACGGGGCTTGGCTCAACACAGTGTGATCCGTGGAGACTTGCTTCGTTCACCTGCGCCGGCCGCCCTACGTTCAGGGTCCTTCGTCAAGGAATTCACTGTGGCCTCAGGGGCGTAGCTGCAGAATTGAGCTGTGCTCGAAAGAGTGGATTCCCATCAACCGACGGTCTTTGGTACTTCAAGGTTACGGGACAGTGTTCCCCAAACCAAATCGAGGGCCGGGCTAGTCAGATGACGTCGTGCCCGTACTCCGGCCCGGAAGTTCCTTCTGCCACAGTCCCGTGACGCCCGCGGTGGTGAAACCGAGCTGCTTGTTCACGGTGAGGAGGTAGCGGTTTTCAGGAGCGTTCCACGTGTAGATCACCCGGGCATCAGGAAACTGCTCGCTGAGCCGTTCCATGTTCGAGACCTTGATCAGCAGACCGAGCTTGTTGCCACGGTGTTCCTGCAGGACCAGTGTGTCGTCCTGGAAAACCACGTCCTGGCGGTGGGCCAGGACGCTGATGGTGGTCAGGCCCACGAGCCTTCCGCTCTCAACATGCTCGACGGCGGTGACCACCGTGCGTCGGCCCTGCGCCAAGGCCGCGTCTTCCGTTTCGCGAAGGACAGCGGGGTCAAAGACCATTCCGCTGGCCTCCACTTCAGGGGCCTCGTCCTCCCCCTCGTCCCGGACAACTTCACCAGCAGCGTTCTCCAACGCCGCCACGGCCTCGAGCCAGGGTTCCGGGCAGCGGTCAGTCCAGTGGTGCAGTGCGTATCGGCCGCCGTTGGCTTCCTCGGCCTCAAGCTGCAAGTCACCCACGAGCTTGGAATCCAGCGGCAACGCGCAGGAACTGAACTGTTCAATGTGCTGGAGGGTATAGCCGGCGCGCTTGGCGAAGTCCACCTCCCTGCTGCTGACGGGAACAAAGCCCGCGCCGCTGCCGGGAATCAGCTGGTCCTCGGGTACCTCGGTCAGCGATGTTGCCGGATGGTTCGTGTCCACCAGGATCATGGTGCGGCCTTCTGCCCGGGCCAATTGTTCGGCCGCTTCAAGCAATTGGCGCCCCACCCCTTGGCTTTGGAACTCGGGCAGGATGTCCAACGTGAACTCGGCCAGGTCCATGTTGTCTGCCAAAGGCAAGGCAATGTCCACGGTGCCCACAATCGCGCCGTCCACTTTGGCCACCAGGATGATCTGGCGTTCATAGGGATCTGAGAACTCAAGCAGCTTTTCCAGTGGCGTGTAGGCGAGGTCGTCGCTCCCCCACGTTTCCATACGTACCCGGCGGCCTACTTCCACGGCATCCAGGAAGTCAGTGGCGTCGGGGCTGTCCAGGGTGTCAGGCACCCACAGCTGCTCGACTTGAACGGTCTTCGCCTCGTCTACAGTCATTCCAGCCGTTTCTGCCATTCGCCTTCAAAGCCGGAAGGCTTGAATCCAAGGGCGATATTTATGGCCAGCATATGCCGGTTTTCATTGGCGTTCCACGTCATCACCGACGTGGCGTCAGGCCACAGCTCCTTCGCACGACGAAGATTGGCGATCTTGACCACCATCCCCAGGCGATGGCCCCGGTGTCCTGGCGCCACCAACGTGTCCTCCTGGTAGATCACGGCAGGCAAAGCCCCCCGGTGCGTGAGGACCGTGTAGGCCGCCAGTTCACCTGTGGCATCGTGACGCGCAACCGCCACCACCGAGTCAACACCGCCCGCCGCCCAGGTGGACTCCTCCTGACGGACGCGCACGGCATCCCATTCCTCGCCTTCCCAGCCAAGGCCTGCAATGGGAATCTCGGTGCTCATGAGGCTCTTGAGGCGTGCGAACACGTCGACAAGTTCCGCTGGGCACTTGTCCTGCCAGGCAATGACGCTGTAACCGCCAGCCCGCCGTGTTGCCTCAACATCGAGCACCCGCAGGACTTCCTCCTCGACGGGGAAGGGCAGCGTGCTGTTGGTTTCGACTTGTTCCAGGGAATACCCATGATGAAGGGCGAACTGTGTGGATGCCGAATCCACGGGGACACCGCCTGTTCCTGACTTCGCATCCAATAACGCGGCGCCTTCCAACACCGGCGCGATTGGCTCCTCGCAATACGCGTCAAAGGAGATACGGCCCCGCCCGCGCGCCAACTGTTCCAGCACCCCCAGTATCCTGGACCCGAAGCCGCGCCGCCGAAAAGGTGAGTCGACAAGGACGTCCACGCCCGCCGTCGTCGTGTTTTCGCTCAGTGGCAGGGTCAGCGTTCCGCTGCCCACCACGGCGCCGTCACGATACGCCAGAAAAACCTGCCGCTCTTCGTACGCGTTGCCCTGCCAGAAGTGGACAGCCTCGGCCACGGTGGGGCTGCGGTCCTGATTTCCCCAGAGCTCACGTTGGTGGGCCACGAGCAGCCCGTGAAATACCCGGAAGTCGGATGCATTACCTGCGTCAGGACTTTCGGGGACGGCAATCCGCTTTACCGACAACCCGCCATTGACGGAAGAGTTCGACGACGACACGCACCACAGCCTACGGCGCTCCTTCTCCTGCGAACAGGTCAGGACAAGAAAACCAGGCAAGAAAAAAGGACCGCCCGGCAATGCCGGACGGTCCTTCCCTCAGAGCCAGTGCTCGCGAAGCTTACGCGTCGGTGAGAACCTTGGTGACGTTCGGGTCCACGGTGATGCCCGGGCCGAACGTGGTGGCAACAGTTGCCTTCTGGATGTAGCGGCCCTTGGAAGCGGAAGGCTTCAAACGAAGCACCTCTTCCAATGCAGCTGCGTAGTTCTCGGCCAGCTTGTTGGCGTCGAAGGAAACCTTGCCGATGATGAAGTGCAGGTTCGAGTGCTTGTCGACGCGGAAGTCGATCTTGCCGCCCTTGATGTCGTTGACAGCCTTGGTGACATCCGGGGTAACCGTACCGGTCTTCGGGTTCGGCATCAGGTTACGCGGGCCGAGGACCTTACCGAGGCGGCCAACCTTGCCCATGAGGTCAGGGGTTGCCACTGCGGCGTCGAAGTCGGTCCAGCCGGCTGCGATCTTTTCGATCAGGTCATCGGAACCAACGAAGTCGGCGCCGGCAGCGATTGCTGCTTCAGCCTTGTCGCCGGTTGCGAAGACGAGGACGCGGGCGGTCTTACCGGTGCCGTGCGGCAGGTTGACGGTGCCACGAACCATCTGGTCGGCCTTACGCGGGTCGACGCCCAGGCGGAAAGCGACCTCAACGGTTGCGTCGAACTTGGAAGGGTTGGTGTCCTTCGCGAGGGTGATGGCTTCGATCGGGGCGTAGACCTTGTCTGCCTCGATCTTGGCTACGGCTGCCTCATATGCTTTGCTGCGCTTTGCCATGCTGCTGTTTCTCCTTGTGCAGTTGTGGTCTGCGGACCGCGCTGGGCCCTGCCACAGTCGTGGATCCGGCAAGGATCCTGCGACATTTCAATGTTTCAGATGCCGGTTGCCCGGCGGATGAAGGCTGGAATTAGCCTTCTACGGTGATGCCCATGGAGCGGGCGGTGCCTGCGATGATCAGGGCGGCTGCCTTGATGTCGTTGGCGTTAAGGTCTTCCATCTTGGTGGAAGCAATTTCCTCGACCTGTGCCTGGGTCAGCTTGGCAACCTTGACGGTGTGCGGGGTAGCCGAACCCTTGGCAACGCCTGCAGCCTTCTTGATGAGCTCTGCAGCCGGCGGGGTCTTGGTGATGAAGGTGAAGGAACGGTCTTCGTAGACCGTGATTTCGACCGGGATAACGTTTCCGCGCTGGGATTCCGTTGCGGCGTTGTACGCCTTGCAGAATTCCATGATGTTGACACCGTGCTGGCCAAGTGCAGGACCGATCGGCGGAGCCGGGTTAGCGGCACCTGCCTGGATCTGCAGCTTGATGAGGCCGGTGACCTTCTTCTTGGGAGCCAATGTAGGGTCCTTCTCTCAATAGCTTCCTGGGACACAGGAGCGCGTCCCAGGTTTTTGGCCGCCATGGCGAGGCGGCCGGCCGCTCCCGAACTGCTAAGCAGGCAGGACTGGAGCGAAATTTTGGAATCAGCTAGATCTTGGTGACCTGGTTGAATGCGAGCGTCACCGGGGTTTCGCGCTCGAAGATCGAGACCAGGACCACCAGGGTCTGGGACTCGGGCTTGATCTCGGAGATCGTTGCCGGAAGGGTCTCGAACGGACCTTCCTTGACGATGACCGACTCGCCGACCTCGAAGTCGACGGCCACGGGAGCCTGGTTCTGCTTGTTGACCGGCTTGCCCTGCTCTGCCTGCTCTTCTTCGAAGACCGGGGCGAGCATGGAGAAGACCTCGTCAAGGCGCAGCGGGACGGGGTTGTGGGCGTTGCCCACGAAGCCGGTGACGCCCGGGGTGTGGCGGACGGCGCCCCAGGAGGCGTCGGTCAGGTCCATACGGACCAGGACGTAACCGGGAATGCGAACGCGGTTGATCACCTTGCGCTGCGCATTCTTGATCTCGACGACTTCTTCCATGGGGACCTGGATTTCGAAGATGTAATCTTCCATGTCCAAGGTCTGGATACGGGTCTCGAGGTTGGCCTTAACGCGGTTTTCGTAACCGGCGTAGGAGTGGATGACGTACCAGTCACCTTCCTGGCGGCGCAGCTTGGCCTTGAATTCTTCAGCCGGATCAGCCGGCGCTGCAGCAGCAGCGGCTGCCAGGTCGTCGCCGTCGGACTCTTCCGAAGCGTCGTCTTCGTCTGCAACATCGCCGGACGCGTCATCAGACTCATCGTCAACGTCAGCTTCGAAGTCCTCTTCGGAATCGTCGGCGTCGGCAGATTCGGGCGCAGCAGAATCAACCTCGGACTCTTCCGCAGCCTCAACTGCAGCGCCCTCAGTTTCTTCCAGCTCAGTCTCGTTTACCTCGAGCTCCTGCTCAGACACTTGGTCTCCTGCTTCCTCATTGCCTAACATGCCTATTTAAATGGCTCAATTCCGCAAACCCCGCAAAATTCCTGAACTACCAAGGAATTTCGCACAGTTTGCGGACAGATCCGCTTAGCGGTCCGTAGCGCCTGACCCACCGAAGACCCAGCTGACTCCCGTGCCGAAGGCCAGGTCCAGAAGGGTGACGATGAGCATCATGATGGCCACGAACACCAGCACCACGAGCGTGTAATTGATCAGTTCCTTGCGGGTGGGAGCAACGACCTTCTTGAGTTCACCAATGACCTGGCGGACGAAGAGAGCAATACGGGCGAAGAAGCCACGATCGGCTTTCTTGGCGGGACGGCCCTTCGAGCTGCTGGCAGCTGTTTCGGTCACCTGGTCCTCACTCACCTTGCAAAGTCGTTGACCCGACTCTGATCAGAGCCATGGTTGCTGCGCTTGTCCCGGCGTTTCCGCCGGGACAGCTTGCGCAGGGCAGACAGGACTCGAACCTGCAACCTGCGGTTTTGGAGACCGCTGCGCTACCAATTGCGCCACTACCCTATGGATCAAATCCATGTTTCAGGCCGCACTTCAGCCTGTGGTGCTTTTCAACACCGGTGAACCAGTCTACGCAAGAATTTCGCGATAGTCGAACCGGCTCAATTCCGGCCCTCCCAGCGCCAAAAACCTGTGACCAGCATTATCAGTCACAAAGTCCGGCAGTCGCCCGGGAGGTCCGCAGAACAGCATAAGGTAGTTTACGTCGAATCCCATCATCCAGCCCACGAGCTGCCTGCGAAGAACGGTACATAGATGTCTGCCGGAACAACTACCGCCCGCATTTCACAGCGAATCTCCGCCATTGCCGAGTCCGCCACCCTTGCCGTTGACGCCAAGGCCAAGGCACTGAAGGCCGCGGGACGTCCCGTGATCGGTTTCGGTGCCGGGGAACCCGATTTCCCCACCCCGGATTACATCGTCCAGGCTGCCATTGAAGCTGCGGGCCAGCCGAAGTACCACCGCTACTCCCCCGCCGGTGGCCTCCCTGAGCTGAAGAAGGCCATCGCGGAGAAGACCCTGCGGGACTCGGGCTACCAGGTTGACCCCTCCCAGGTCCTGGTGACCAACGGTGGCAAGCAGGCGGTCTACAACACCTTCGCTACTTTGGTGGATCCGGGCGACGAGGTCATCATTCCCACCCCGTTCTGGACCACCTACCCGGAAGCCATCCGCCTCGCCGGCGGCGTGCCCGTTGAGGTCTTCGCCGGCCCGGAACAGGGATACCTGGTGACCGTCGAGCAGCTGGAAGCAGCCGTGACCGACCGGACCAAGATCCTGCTTTTCGTTTCCCCGTCCAACCCCACCGGTGCCGTGTACAGCCCGGAACAGGTAGCTGAGATCGGCAAGTGGGCCGCGTCCAAGGGCCTGTGGGTCGTCACGGACGAAATCTACGAGCACCTGACCTATGACGGCGTGGAGTTCACCTCCATCGCCACCGCCGCACCGGAACTCGGCGACAAGGTTGTCATCCTCAACGGTGTGGCCAAGACCTATGCCATGACCGGTTGGCGTGTGGGCTGGATGATCGGCCCGGCTGACGTCATCAAGGCTGCCACCAACCTGCAGTCCCATGCGACGTCCAACGTCTCCAACATCATGCAGGTCGCCGCCGCCGCTGCCCTCACGGGTCCGCTGACCGCCGTCGACGAGATGAAGGTGGCCTTCGACCGTCGCCGCAGGGCGATCGTTGCCGGCCTCAACGCGATTGAAGGCGTTGAATGCCCGACGCCGACCGGCGCCTTCTACGTGTACGCGGACGTCCGCGGGCTGCTGGGCAAGGAATTTGAGACCTCCAACGGTCCTGTCCGTCCTTCCACCTCTGCTGAACTCGCCACCCTGATCCTCGACGAGGTTGAGGTGGCCGTGGTTCCGGGCGAAGCGTTCGGTCCCTCTGGCTACGTCCGTCTGTCCTACGCATTGGGCGACGAGGACCTCGCCGAAGGTGTCCGCCGCATCCAGGAATTCCTGGGCAAGGCCAAGTAGCAACAAGCGAACGAAAACGCTCTTCCACCGTGACAGGTGGAAGAGCGTTTTCGTTTAAGGCGCGGGAGGTGGGAGAGCGATCGGGAAAACGCGACGGGAGGTGGGAGAGCGTCAGAGGAGGCGGCGCTCGGCCGCCCATTTGGTGAGTTCGTGGCGGCTGGAGAGCTGGAGTTTCCTGAGGACTGCGGAGACGTGCGTTTCCACAGTCTTGATGGAGATGAACAACTCCTTGGCGACTTCCTTGTAGCTGTATCCCCGCGCAATGAGCCGCATGACTTCGAGCTCACGGGCAGAGAGTTTATCCAGCTCATCGTCCGCAATATCTGCCGGAGCGGTGCCAAAGGCGTCCAGCACGAAACCGGCCAGCCGGGGCGAGAACACAGCGTCGCCGTCGGCCACCCTGATGACGGCGTCGGAGATCTCCTTGCCGGAAATGGTCTTGGTGACGTAGCCACGTGCACCGGCGCGGATCACGGAGACGACGTCCTCGGCCGCGTCAGAGACACTTAGCGCCAGGAAGCTGGTGGTGCCCAGCAGCGCGGCCGAGCCGGCAATGACCTCCCGGCCGCCGCCGCCCAGTCCACCTGGAAGGTGGACATCCAGGAGCACCACCTCCGGACGCGCCTCTGCAATGACGGCAATGGCCTGTTCCACCGTCCCGGCTTCGCCAACCACATTCATGCGGGCATCGAGGTCGGCCTTAAGCCCGGACCGGAAGATCGTATGGTCATCCACGATCACCACACGCACGCTGCGTCCTGGATCACCGTCGGGGTTGGTGTTCATTGCTTCGCTTCTCCATTCCGCGATTCGTTGTTCCGCTGTTCACCGGCGTCGCCATTGGCCGACGGCAGTGCCAGGCGTACTTCAGTGCCGTCGTCGCTGCTGTTGATGGTTGCAGTGCCGCCATGCCGCTTCATACGGCCAATAATCGATTCCTTGACGCCCAGCCTGTCGTCCGGGACAGCTTCGGGATCGAATCCGGGCCCCCGGTCCTTGATGAAGATCTCCGTGCTGCCGGCCGTACTTTCCAAATACACCGACACCGTTCCGCCGCCATGCCGTGCGGCGTTGAGCATCGCTTCCCGCGCCGCCTGCACCATGGCCTCATGCCGGTCCGTCATCTCGGTATCGCCGACAGTCACCACCTCCACAGCATGGCCGTGCAAGTCTTCCACCTCTGCTGCGACGGCCTTGATCCGATCGGCCAGGAGGCCCGATTCCTTGGCGGCATCGCTGAAGAGCCAGGCCCGAAGTTCGCGTTCCTGCGCCCTGGCCAGGCGGACCACGTCCTGCTCGGAACCGGCCCTGCGCTGGATCAGTGCCAGGGTCTGGAGAACGGAGTCATGCAAATGCGCCGCGATTTCAGCGCGTTCAGTCTCGCGGATGCGGCCTGCCCGCTCGGTTTCCAGGTCCTTCCAAAACTTGAGGCCCCACGGCAGCAGGACCAGGGCAACGCCGCCAAGGACGGCCACGGACGCCAGCAGTGCCAGCCATGTCTGCTCCCAGGATCCCGAACCGGACACCATCACCAGAACCCCTGCCACCACCAACGCCAGGCCGGCCGCCAGGCGGACCCATCCGCCGGCTTGGTCGGCCTTGGTCTTGTCCACCAGGCCGGCCCTGCGGGTTTCGTCGAGCTGCATCCAGGCAATCGCGGCACCCCCCAGGATGGCCGCCGCCGGAATGAGGGTACCCAAAGGAACGTCGACGCCGAACTGGCGGGCGATCAGTATGGCCGCCACCAGGAGCAGTGCCGCGCCCAGCAGTATTTCCTTGCCGTACTGGATCCGCCGGAAAGAGAACCACGAAGCCAACGAATTCTCACCGCCACTGGCGGGCCAGTTCCAGGAGGAGGAAGCGTTGCCAAAAGCTGCAGGCCCAGCGGGAGGAACCGAACCCGGGCCCGGGACGGAACCGCCGCCTTGGACCGGCGCACGGGGAGGGACAAAGCCGCCGCCCGCAACAGAACCATGGACCGGCGGTGGGCCGGCCACCGACGGCGACGTTCCGGCGTCGTACGCTTGCGGGACCCGACCGCCTCCAACGCTGGGAACCGACACACCAGCGGGCCCACCAATGGGCGCCGATACGGGCGGCAGGCTCACCGCAGGAGCAATGGGCGACGCCGGCCGGCGGGCGTTGCGCTTGGCGTTCTCATCCGCCGTAGGAACCATGGTCCAAAGCCATGCATAAAAGGCCACGCCTGCCCCGGCGGCGAAACAGGCGAGGATCATGCCGAGCCGGACGAACTTGACCGGCCAGCCCAAATGATCGGCCAGCCCGCTGCAGACGCCCGCGATCATGCGGTCGCTGCTGCGGACCAGCACTGGGCGTTGTACGGCGGTTGTCATGTACCAATCCAAACACGGATCAGGGTGACCCGGACCGGAAACCAGCGTTGTTCGGGGGTCCCTCAGGGATCATTCAGGGTATCCCCCAGTAGAGGGAAGGGGCGGCCGGGCGGCAGGATCGAAGTATGAACGCGAACAGCATGAATCCAGAGGAACCCGGAACGCCAGGCACGGCCGGCAGCTCCGGCTCCGGCTCCACCACAGGCGCTCCCACCGGCGCCGCCGGTTCCGCTTCCGGGGCACCGGGAGAGCCTACTGCCGGCGCTTCTGCGGGGACTGGTCCCGCGGCCGGCAGCTACCCGCCGGCCGGCGACGAACCGGCCGCCTCCCAGCAGAACTTCTTCGACTGGATCCGCAACCAAGGCATCCGCCGTGGACCGGACCGCTGGATCGGCGGCGTGGCAAGCGGTGTAGCCCACCGCTTCGGCATCGACCCCCTGATCGTCAGGGGCATCTTCATCGTCCTGGCACTCTTTGCCGGTGTGGGCGTTTTGCTCTACGGCATTGCCTGGGCGCTCCTGCCCGAACCGGACGGCCGAATCCACGTCCAGGAAGCTGCCGCGGGCCGCTGGTCCGGAGGCATGACGGGTGCGTTGATCACGTCGATCATCGGACTGCCGAGCCTGGGCCGCGGTTTCTGGGGATGGGGTTGGGATGGTCTTCCCGGCCTGTTCTGGACCCTTTTCTGGATGGGCGGCGTCTTCTACCTCATCTACTTCCTGGTCCAACGCAGCAAAGCCTCGAAGGGAACTCCGCCCGTGAGCCAGCAGAACTATTCCGCGACACCCGGCCAAGCGGCTTACGGGACGCCAACCGCCTACGGGACGCCAACCGCCTACGGGACGCCGACTTCCTACGGGACGCCTACCGCCTACGGGTCTACGGCGACGGCCAACACTGGCGTGCCTGCCTACGGTGCAGCGGCACCCGGCACCAAGCACCAGGGGCGGCCCAACCCCACTGGCGGCTACGGTGCCCGGCCGGTTCCGTCGTCGGGACCCTTCAGCCCCTCAGGACCCTCCGGTCCCCGTCCGCCGTACGGCCCCACTCCCCCGCAAGGCTGGCAGCCAAAGCCTGCCGCTCCCAAGCGCAAGGGCCCGGGACCCGCAATCGTGGCAGTCTCTGCCGGCGCAGCATTGCTGGCCGGCGGTACCTTGAAAGCGCTCGACGCCGGCAATGTCATTGACCTGGGTAACTCCGCCAACGCCGTTGTCTGGGCTACCGGTGCGGCCGTCCTGGGCCTGGGCATCCTCGTCGCGGGGTTTCGGGGCCGGACGTCAGGGTTCCTTGGGTTCCTGGCAGTGGTTGCCCTGATCATTGGCGGAATCTTCAACGTCATCCCCAGGGACGGAGACCGCTTCACCTTCCACGACGTGAATTGGGCGCCAACGAGTCTGGAACAAGCACGCCTGGGCATCAACGTCACCGGGGCCAAGGGCTTGGTGGACTTGAGCGAAATGACCATGACGCCCCCCTTGGTTTCCGAAGTCACGATTCCCGTTGACGCCACCGCCAGCAACGTCACGGTCATCATTCCCGACGACGTCCCGGTGGAGGTCAGGGCGGACATGACATTCGGCAACCTCAATGAACGCGGCGCCGACCGCGGCGGCCGGCTACAGGATGAGACCACCCTCTACAACACCGAAAAGCCCGGAGCCAACCTTGTGGTGGAGATCGACGGCACGTTCAGCAACGTGACCATCCAGGAAGGAAACTGACCATGAGCACGAACGAGCCAGGCAACGCGCACGAAACCCAGCCGACAACGCCACTGCCCAGGGAAACCCATCCAACGGAAGCGCTGCCCAGGGAAACCCGTCCCACCGAGGCCTTGCCCAAGCCCAGCCTCCAGCAGATCCCGCTGACGCCGCCGTTGGAGCGCACCTTCCAGGCGGAACATACGGACGACGACGAGCCCCGGCAGGCACGTATCGGCACCGCAGTGTGGGGTCTGATCGTGATTGCACTCGCAGCCTTGATCGTCATCTCGACTCTCGGGTGGGTGACGCTGAACGGCACCTATGTGTTGATTGGCCTCATGATCGGCGCCGGAGCGGCCCTGGTGGTCGGAGGACTCCTTTCGGCCCGCAAGGGTTCCAAGAAAGTGACCACCACGAAGTGACAAAGCAACCACAACAGGGAAGTCTGTAGCCATGGACAAGTTCTTCAGCATCGTCAGGGGCTTCGGCCTGAAGCGTGGACCACAGCGCTGGTTGGGCGGTATCTGCGGAGGAATCGCGGCAAAGCTCCGGGTGGACGTTGCCTACGTCCGCGTGGCCTTCCTGCTCTTCTGCTTGCTGCCAGGGCCGGCGTTCGTGGTCTACATCCTGGGCTGGCTTCTTCTGCCGGACCAGAACAACAAGATCGCGCTCGAGTCGTTCATCAGCCAGCGTTCCCGGTAGTTCCCGGTCATAAAGAGACGTGAAGCGCCCCGCCTGCTGGCGGGGCGTTTCCTTTGTTTTCAGCCACGTTTCCAATACCGCACGCCACGGGTCAAAAGTAACCGTTTGTGTCCCACCCCACATGCCCGTCTACAATCATGGGGAGCTCAGCGTGGCGCTCTGCACGTATTCCTCCAAGCCATGAGTGAGCAAACATGAAAATTGGCATTCTTACCAGCGGTGGCGACTGCCCCGGCCTCAACGCAGTGATCCGGGGAGCAGTCCTCAAAGGCATCGCCATCCACGGCCAGGAGTTTGTTGGCTTCCGTGACGGTTGGCGTGGTGTGGTTGAAGGCGACGTCATCGACATCCCCCGCACCATGGTCCGCGGTATTGCCAAGCAGGGTGGCACCATTCTGGGCACCTCCCGCACCAACCCGTTCGAAAACGGCGGTGGTCCGGATGTCATCAAGGCCCACATGGAGCGGCTGGGCATTGACGCCATCATCGCCATCGGCGGCGAGGGAACCCTCGCCGCAGCCAAGCGGCTCACCGACGCCGGCCTGAAAATCGTCGGCGTCCCCAAGACCGTGGACAACGACCTCGACGCCACGGACTACACCTTCGGCTTCGACACGGCGGTCCAGATTGCCACGGAAGCCATCGACCGGCTCCGCACCACCGGCGAGTCCCACCACCGTTGCATGATCGCCGAAGTCATGGGCCGCCACGTCGGCTGGATCGCGCTCCACGCGGGCATGGCGGCGGGCGCGCACGCCATCCTTATTCCCGAGCAGAAGGTCAGCATCGAGGAAATCACCGAATGGGTCCAGGAAGCCCACGACCGTGGCCGTGCTCCGCTGGTGGTGGTTGCTGAAGGCTTCGTTCCCGAACACATGGAATCTCCCCACTCCGAACGCGGCCTGGACACCTTCGGCCGGCCCCGCCTGGGTGGCATTGCCGACCAGTTGGCCCCGGAAATCGAGGCACGAACAGGCATCGAAACCCGCGCCACGATTCTCGGCCACATCCAGCGCGGCGGCGTCCCCACCGCCTACGACCGCGTCCTGGCAACCCGCCTAGGCATGGCCGCCATCGACTCCGTAGTGGATGGCCGCTGGGGCACCATGGTGGCCCTGAAAGGCACTGACATCTCCCACGTGGGCTTCGAGGAAGCCCTCGGCAAGCTCAAGACCGTGCCCCAGCACCGCTACGACGAAGCGTCGGTGCTCTTCGGCTAGTCGGCTAGGCTGAATCCATGACTCTCGAGCCCACGTCCGCTGCCATCATCCAGCTGGCGTGGGCTCGCCATTTGGGGCTCGACGACGACGCTTTCGCCACCGCCGCGGCACGGGTCACCGCCTCACCGGCGGACCCGGGCGACCCCGCGCACCGCATCACGCTCGTGGACGACTCTGCGCGGGCCGTGGTCTTCCTGAGGCTCTTCGGGGTTTCGGCATTGGTGGGCCCACAGTGGGCACTGGACGCGGCCGCCGGACTGCCCGACACCGAGCTCGCCCAGCACGTCACGCTGCTGACGTTGACCCGCTCACACGGTGGGCACGGACTTGGATCAACCGCGTTGTTCTTCGCTGACGATTTACCCCTGCAGCAACCTTCGGAAGACCTCACCGTCTCGCGGGGAAACCCCGAGGCGATCAGCCTGGAAGCGCTGTGTCCTCCTGACGACGTCAATGAGGTGGGGCTGCAAGGGCTCGAACACCGTTTCACCATCATGCACCCGGACGAGGAACTGCCCACCCCCGTGGCCTGCGGTGCGTACTCCGAATGGGAAGGCATCCTGGGCAACATGGGCGTCTTGGTGGCACCGCCGTGGCGTCGGCGCGGTCTGGGCACCTTGGCCGCGTCCATTGCAGCGCATGAAGCCTTGGCAGCCGGGCTGACACTCCAGTGGAAGGCCGACGTCAGCAACACCGGAGCGCTCGCAATGGCCCGCAGCCTTGGCTTTGCCACGGGCGGGCTCCACGCGAGCGTGCTCCTCGGCTGACTCCCCCGGAGTTTTTGTACAGATAATGCCCTTTAGGAGCCTTCTTAAGGGCATTAGGTGTACAAAAACCCTAGGTGTTGAGATCAGCCTTGGCGGTTTCCGCAGCGGAGCTGGCATTACCGCCCCACCCGCTGACGGCCTTCGGCTTGCCGAAGAACAGCGCCACAACCGCGCCCAGCAGAATCGCACAGGCGGGCAACAGGATGGCTTGGCTCATCGCCGTCGAGAATCCTGCATGAAGCGCTTCCGGCAGCACGCCGCCCATGGACGCCTCGCCGACAGGAGCACCGGCGGGAGCTGCGGGCAGTTCCGCTGCCAGCCGCGACTGGATCAGGGCAGCAATGGCCGCCGAACCCAGGACAGCACCGATCTGGCGCGTGGTGTTGAAGACTCCCGAACCTGCCCCGGCTTGGCGCGGTTCCAGGTTGCGGGTGGTCGCATTGGACACCGGTCCCCAGATGAAGGCGTTGGCTACGCCCTGCAGTGCGCTGGGAAGCAGAAACATCCAAATAGGGGTGTCCGGTCCCAGCAACGCCGCCGTCCAGAACAGGGCTCCGGCCATGCACACGAGGCCGAAGGCGGCAAAATACCGCGGGTTGGCTCGATCAATGAGCTTGCCCACGAACGGCGCCAGCGCACCCGAAATAACGGCCATGGGGATCATGAGCAGCGCCGACTGGGTGGGCGTCAGGCCGCGCACGGTCTGGTAATAGAAGATGGTGGGCAGCGGGAAGGCCGTCACCGTGAAGCCGACAGCCATGATGGTGCTGTTTCCCAGGGAGAAGTTGCGGTCCTTGAACAGGCCAAGGGGCAGCAACGGTTCCCCGCCACGGCGTTCGAGCAGCCACTGCCAGACGACAAAGAGCACCAGGACCACCAGCCCGGTGACGATCAGGCCCCAGACCGAAATGAAGCCGGTGACAGTCCCCCACTTGTACGTTTGGCCCTCCTGGATGCCAAAGACCAGCAGGAACATGCCGACGGCGGACAGCACCACGCCAACGACGTCGAACGTGTGGCTGTGCGTGGTCAGTTTCGGCACGAACCGGGTCACCAGAATGAACGCCACAATGCCGATGGGCACGTTGACGAAGAAGATCCACTCCCAGCCCAGGCTGTCCACCAGCACACCGCCGAGGATCGGACCCACCAGGACAGCCATGCCGGCGGTAGCGCCCCATAGGCCCATGGCAGCACCGCGGCGGTCCGGCGGGAAGATGCGCGTGATGACGGCCATGGTCTGCGGGGTCATCATGGCCGCTCCCAGGCCTTGAACGGCGCGGGCGGCGATGAGCATGGTGACGTCACCGGAGAGGCCGCACCACAACGAGGCCAGAGTGAAGACCACAAGGCCGATCAGGTAGAGGTTCTTGGGACCGAACCGGTCCCCCAGCCTGCCGGTGATGAGCAGGGGCACGGCATAGGCCAGCAAGTAGGCGCTGGTGACCCAGATGACGGCGTTGATGTCCGTATTGAGGCCCTCCATGATCCGCGGATTCGCGACGGACACAATGGTGGTGTCGATGAGGATCATGAAGAAGCCCACCACGAGTGACCACAGCGCGGGCCACGGCTTAGCTACGTTTTCCAAGGGATTCCTTTGGCTTGTTTGAAAGTTCGGAGGGAGTTGTCAGGGGTTCGTCCCAGGGCAGCTGCCCGTTGCCCAACTCCTCAAGGAGGCCGCGGATCCACGCGATCTCCGTTCGGCGCATTGCTTGTTGGTACGTGATGTCTATCCAGTATTTGCGGTCCAGTCCCTTGGCTGTCACAGCAGCCTCAGCACGGACGAGGAAGTCCAGATCAGCGCCCAGGGCCACCACCCGTTCCGCCAGGAGTTCCATCACCACGTCAGCACGAAGGTGATGCGCCTCGGCAATGGCATGCGGAAAGAGGGGGTATTCGTTGACGGGGGTAGAGAGCATGGCTTGGAGCCGGGCATCGAGCGCTTGGTGCCCGGCGGAGGTGATCCGATACGTGGTCCGTTCCGGGCGGTTTCCTTCCCGTTCGGTTCCGGTTGCCTCAACGAATCCGTTCTCCTCCAGCCGGCCGACGGCGTGGTACAGCGTGCCGGGGCGTACTTTGACCAGCCTGTCTTCGTGGCGGGCCATCAGCACCTGGTACATCTCGTACGGGTGCATGGGTTCTTCTGCCAGGAGCGCAAGGGATGCGACACCGAGGGGCGTCAGGTCGGAAGCTTTGGGCACAGCTCACCCCTTTCCACGTCATATATTCCACCACAACTATTCCATGTGGAATATTAGGGCGCAAGTAAGCCCGGCCGCCTCAGCGACCGGGCTTGCCCGGCGATTGGTGTGCTTAGCCCAGGAGCGCCAGAATCTCAGACCGGGCAAACATGGCCGCGGCATCGCGCGCCGAGGGCGTTCCGGCGTCGGGGTCCGCTCCTGCGTCCAGCAGCACCCGGGCCACGCCCGTGTACCCCTTGAAAACAGCCCCTGCGAGGGGCGTCTGCCCGCGGTCGTTGGCGGCATTGGCATCAGCCCCGTGGTGGAGGATCAGCTGCACGGCTTCCTCGTGCCCGTGGTAGGCAGCGAGCATCAGCAGGGAATCACCCGCGGCATTGGTCAGCGTGGCGGGTGCCCCGGCGGCCAAATAGCCGCGCAGCAACTCGGTATTGCCTTCACGGGCGGCATCGAAAAGGGCGTGGGCAAGCGCCAACGTTTCCTCGTCGGCGCCTGCATCGGGGCTTGTGGGCTCGGAACCTACAGGCTGGTTCAGTTGGCTCATCGGTGGGGTCCCTTCAGGAATCCGGTCTGGCGCCCGACGACCTGGCCGGCGTCGGGGGCGACGATCACTTCCTGGGCAGCGACGTAAGGCTCCTCGCCGTCCATCACCGTCAGGGTTTCCTCCGCTGAAACGGAACGCTTAACCACGGCCAGAGCCACAGGTCCCATTTCGAAGTGCTGCGCCACCGATGTCAGAGTACCCACCTTGCGTTCCCCGGCAAATACAACACTGCCAACGGCGGGAAGCGTGTGTTGGGAACCGTCCAACTGCAGGAAGACGAGACGGCGCGGCGGGTGCCCGAGGTTATGCACCCGGGCGATGGTCTCCTGGCCCTTGTAGCACCCCTTGTTCAGGTGCACCGAGGTCCGAAGGAGATCCAGCTCGTGGGGGATGGTCTTCTCGTCCGTCTCGGCACCGAGGCGGGGTCGCCACGCCGCAATCCGCAGGGCATCCGCCGCCAGGGAACCGGCCAACGGAAGACCTTCGACGGCGCTTTCCAGTTCGGCCGTCGGGACCAGGTATTCGAACCACGGACGTTCAAGTCCCGGGTGCGACTCCTCCGCGACGATGCTGTAGGCATAGCCGCCCGGGCTGACATGGGGCCACGGATCCTCCCAGACCAGGCGGGACGTCAGTTGCTCCACCGGCTTGGTCGAGCCGAGCACGGCCCACTGCTCCGAGACATCGGCGATCTCGACACGGAGCATGAACTTCATCCTGTTCAGCCACTCGGCCAAGGGCGCCGCTTCCGCGGTCTCCACGATCAGCCAGGTGGTATCGCCGTCGTCAATCACCCGGGCATCAAACTCAATGCGCCCCTGGACACTCAACAACAACAGCTCGCTGGCTACCCCGGGCTGCAGGTTGGTGAGCTGCTGCGAGGACAAGGTGTTGAGCCAGCTCAGCCGGTCCGGTCCGGACACTGTCACCACACCGCGGTGCGAAAGGTCGACGACGGCGGTGCCGGTCGCCAGGGCGCGCTGCTCACGCAGTGGCTCGCCGTAGTGGGCAGCGACGCCGGCGTCCAAGCCGGTGTCCTCGACGGCGCCAGGGCGCGACAACAGAGGGCTCTTGTAAGTCATATGTAGTAGAAGTCCTTGGGGCTCAGCGGTATTCCGCGGGTGGCAATATTTCAGTTCAGCGGTATTCCGGGTTCTCGAAATCAAACCGGGTGCCCGCTTTCCATTCCTCAGGCAGGTTGCCGTAGGACGGAATGCCCCCTGCGTCGCGAAGGAGCTTGGCCATGTGGAGCAGGTTCCACGTCATGAAGGTGGTGTTTCTGTTAGTAAAATCACTCTCCGGGCCGCCGGATCCTTCGTCCAGATAGCTGGGCCCGGGACCTACTGGACCAATCCATCCGGCGTCGGCCTGCGGGGGGATAGTGAATCCAATGTGCTGGAGGCTGTACAGCACATTCATGGAGCAGTGCTTGATGCCGTCCTCGTTGCCCGTGATGAGGCAACCGCCCACCTTCGGGTAAAACGCCCATTGGCCCTTGCTGTTCAGCTCGCCCGAATGGGCATACAGGCGCTCGATGAGTTTCTTGGTCTGGGACGAGTTGTCGCCCAACCAGATCGGTCCCGCGATCACCACGATGTCGGCGTCGCGGACATCCGGATAGATCTCCGGCCATTCGTCGCTCTTCCAGCCGTGCTCGCGCATATCCGGATATACACCACTGGCGATGTCGTGATCGACGGTCCGCACCAGCTTGGTAGTGACACCCTGCTTCTCCATGATGTCGCGGCTGATCCTGATCAGGCCATCAGTGTTGCTCAGCTGCGGCGACGGTTTCAGCGTGCCATTGAAGAAGACGGCCTTAAGGCCCTCGTAGCCCTCAGGCTTGAGGTGGTTGTTCACTATCTGCTCCTTTGCTGGTTGCGTACGGAACGAAAAGTGAGGCCTCGAGGTCAGGACACCTTATGGAGGAATGCCGAGGCGTGGGCTTCGAGTGCCTTGCCGCTGGCTGCAACGTCCCAGCGCCACAGGAGGTTGCCGTCCACCAATCCGAAAATCCGGGTGGCAGCGGTGTACTCCTTGGAGTGGCTGCCGCGCATCACCATGTCGGTGCTCAGTTGGATCTGCGGGCCCTTGATCTGGCCGTAGTAGAGCTCGGTGATGCCGCCG
This sequence comes from Paenarthrobacter sp. A20, assembly GCF_024168825.1. NCBI lineage: Bacteria > Bacillati > Actinomycetota > Actinomycetes > Micrococcales > Micrococcaceae > Paenarthrobacter > Paenarthrobacter sp. A20. The sequence goes on from NZ_JALJWH010000001.1 coordinate 4,583,279, forward strand.
GGGTGGGCGATCGACACAGAGATATCGAAGCCGCCGTCCTTGTTGCGGCGCTCCTCAACGTCATCGGCCGTCTTGAGCACCGGAACGATATCGGCCGGGATCAGCCCGGGGCCGCCGTCGCCCTCCTGGAGCTTCCGCTCCAAAGCCCAGAACCCGGTCTCAACCGTCAGCGGTCGCAGCTTTGTACCGGCGTCGTCAGCGAGCCAGGTTTCGGCCCGGTACTGCAGGTACGGAAGACCGTTATGGGTGAAGGAGGCATGCTGGACAAAATGCTCCGAATCCTCGTCACCGCTGCCGAGCCGGCCGCGGCCCTCCCACTCACCAATGAGCCAGGAAAGCGGGACGAGTTCAGGCGTCAGGTCTGTTGGGATCTCAATAGGCACAACGACTACCTTGCGTGGACTGCAGGATCAGAAGGTTTACTTCTGGCCCTGGAAAAGGCGGTAAACGACAAATCCTGCAAACCAGGCCATGGCAACGCTGGCCAGGCCAAGGAGAACGAGGAAGAAGATTTCAAATGCGAGTACAGACATGATGCAATCCTAACCGCTAGTAGATGAGTAGTTTGTCTATGAAGTACGCCAAGGCGCCCACGGCCCAGACAGGGGCCACGCCCATGCCCACGGCTGCAGGAATGTTAAGCCGTCCCCGCCGGAGAGTGGTCATCCGCCGGAAGCACACCAGGACCGAGCCGACCACGACGCCCACCAACGCTGCGGGAAGTACCGCGATATCCGAAAATACCAGGCCAGCCAGCGGACCCATGAGACCAGCCATCACCACGCCCAGGGGAGCAACGATACGGTCCGGCCAACGGATGATCCCCACCAGCAGTGCCACCGCTGCGCTCAGGCCGGCCACCAGGACCATCTCCTTGACTCCGTTGAACCGGGCGCTGGCAATCCAGCCGGCGCCAAGGCAGTTCAGCAGAACGCCTGCGCTGCATCCGAGCGTTGATTCCAGTCGTTGGGCCTGGCCCGTGCCCCGCACGAGTTGGACCACGAACACCGCCATCACGCCCAAGGCAACAAAAGCAGGTGTTCCGTCCAGGAATCCGGGAGCAGGCAGGTAGGCGGCTGTGACAGCCGATCCCGCGCCGGCCAGTCCAATGACGGACGCCAACGTCTTTTTGGCCGGGACGCCAAGGAAATGTGGCCAGCCAATGCCTACGGCCGCGGACGCCGCGATGCCAACGCCCACCATGGCCTCCCGGGAAACGAAGGTGCTGGACACGATGGCTGCGAGCGCCACGAGTCCAAATACCCCGATACTCCAAGACTTCACTGTGTGCCGACCTCAATCCGATGTGCCTTACGACCTCTCGACAATCCTGCCTTAAGCCGGCCCAATATGTCGTAATTCCAGCGCCTGCCTGTCACGAATCCATGTGTCGTAAGGCACTGATGGGTATACTCAGACTTCAACAGCGCACTGTGTTCGCCGCGATCCCCGTTACAACGGTAGAGACGGACCATGCGCTGTGACCGACCGGTGAGACTCCGGTTTCGACGCCCGATGATGCGCGTACAGCCCATTGGAGGAACTATGTCGCACATCCTGCTCCTAACGAACAGCACCGGCTCTTCGGTGGACATTTTGCCTGCCTTGGAGTTGTTGAACCACCGTGTGCACATCCTCCCGGCAGAACCCACTGCATTGCTCGAAACCGATCCCACGGACATCGTCTTCCTGGATGCCCGCAAGGATCTGGTGGGCGCCCGCTCACTGACGCAATTGCTGAAGGCCACCGGTCTGAGCGCGCCCCTCATGCTGATCCTCACTGAAGGCGGCATGGCTGCCGTCTCCTCCGCGTGGGCCGTGGATGACATTGTCCTGGACTCCGCCGGTCCTGCAGAGGTGGAAGCGCGCATCCGCCTCGCCATGGCGCGAGCTGTCACCGGGGAAGAAGAGACCCAGACCGAAATCCGGGCCGCCGGCGTCGTGATTGACGAGGCCAGCTACACCGCACGCGTCAACGGCCAGCCACTGAACCTGACGTTCAAGGAATTCGAACTCCTGAAGTACCTGGCACAGCACCCCGGCCGGGTCTTCACCCGCCAGCAGTTGCTGACCGAGGTCTGGGGCTATGACTACTACGGTGGCACCCGGACCGTGGACGTCCACATCCGACGCCTTCGCGCCAAGCTTGGCGTGGACCACGAAAACTTGATCAGCACGGTCCGTAACGTGGGCTACCGGCTCACCCTTGTCCGGCTCCCGGACGATGAGCTCTCTGAAGCCTGAGTACCCGGCTTACTGAACACAAAGTGAAGAGGCCGGAATCCACATGGATTCCGGCCTCTTCATTTCTTGGTGGAGGACATACGGGTCGAACGTATCGAGGCCACCCCACTGGTGGATCCCCCCAATGCCCGGCCACGTGGACAAACCACAAGCCGAACGAGATAACGAGACTACCTCCCTTCCGCGGGGACATCAAATCACGGGGCTTGCCTCGGACGTATAGCCTTGCATCATGAGTCACGCGCACCCGGAAAACTGGCCCGTCCTGATCATTGCCGGCGCCTTGGACCCCGAAATCCTCAAAGACGTCAGGACCCTCGCCGCTGCTGCGGAGGAGTCCGACGGGAACCCTCCCTTTTCGGAGCAAACGCTGGTGATGCTGCGCGGCGCCGATGCCGGCGATCACTCCGTCTTGTCTTTCGTCCTCTACGCTCCCGATGAGGACTCGGATCCCGCCACCGGTGAAGACCTGGCCGGAACCGCCGTCGTTATTGAAGACGGGGATGGAAGCGGCGTGCTGGAGCTGGCTGTGCACCCGAGCTACCGCAACCAGGGCGTGGCAGGGAGGCTGCTGGACTCCTTGCGGGGCAAACGCAGCCTGGACGGACTCAGCGCATGGTCGCACGGCAACCACGAAGCCGCTGCCGAACTCGCGAAGCGCTTTGAATACCGGCCTGTACGGGAACTGTGGAAGATGCGGCTGATGTCGTCTGCCTCCTCGCTGCCCGACGCCGGGCTCCCGGACGGCGTCTCGCTCCGCGCCTTCGTGCCGGGCCAGGATGAGCAAGCCTGGCTTGCCGCAAACCGGGCAGCCTTCTCGCACCACCCGGAGCAGGGTTCGATGACCCTTGCGGACCTTGAGGCGCGGAAAACCGAAGAGTGGTTCGATCCCGAGGGCTTCCTGCTGGCCGTCAACGCCGACGGGGAACTGCTGGGGTTCCACTGGACCAAAGTCCATCCCCGCCAGGGGCAGCACCCTGCCATCGGCGAGGTGTACGTGGTAGGCGTCACGCCCGCCGCGCAAGGCCTGGGCCTGGGCAAAGCGCTGACGGTCGCGGGAATCCAGCACCTCCAGGACAAAGGCCTGCATGCTGTGATGCTCTACGTGGACGCCGACAACCATGCCGCAGTAGCCCTTTACCAGAAACTCGGCTTCGTTCGCTGGGACACCGACGTGATGTATGGCCCGATGACCAAAAAATAACCATGTGGGATCACTTGGCCCAAAGCCGGTGACATCTTGGATTCGCGCACTGGAATTGCTTGTAATGTGGGAGGAAACCCCCGTCCTGAGCTTAGGAGAACCCCATGCAGCCGGACCCCGTCGGCACCGCCGGATCCACCTCTAAGGGCGCAACACTGCCCCCGCGCTTCGGGTCCTCGGAAGTGCCGGCCTCGCGGGCCACCCAGGACCGCATCGACATTCCGGAGTTCGCCCCGAGCCTTGTGCCGGAGGGGGATATCTCCCCGGACCGCTTCCTGGACCGCGAACTCAGCTGGCTGGCGTTCAACTCACGTGTGCTGGAGCTCGCTGAGGATCCGGACCTTTTCCTGCTGGAACGCGTCAGCTTCCTGTCGATCTTCGCTTCCAACCTGGACGAGTTCTTCATGGTTCGGGTGGCCGGCCTCAAGCGGCGCATCGCCACGGGTTTGGCCGTACCCTCCCCCGCAGGCCTGAGCCCCATTGAGGTGCTGGAGCAGATCAGCGAGGAAGCCCACAGGCTTCAGGAGCGCCATGCACGGGTCTTCGCCGAGCAGATCCGTCCGGCCCTGGCCTACGAGCACATCCACCTCATGCACTGGCATGAGCTCGATGAGGATGCCCGCCACCGGATCAGCATCATGTTCCAGGAGAAGGTCTTCCCCATCCTGACACCGCTGGCCGTGGACCCTGCGCACCCCTTCCCCTACATCTCGGGGCTGTCCCTGAACCTTGCAGTGATCGTGAGCAACCCGATCAGCGACAAGGAACTCTTCGCCCGCGTAAAGGTTCCGGACCAGCTCCCGCGCCTCATTTCCGTGGATGGACCGCGCGCGGGTGCCATCCCGGGCCGGGTTGCCAGGTTCATTGCGCTGGAAGAAGTCATCGCCGTCCACCTGGACAAGCTCTTCCCCGGGATGGAGGTCCTGGAGCACCACACCTTCCGCGTCACCCGCAACGAGGACCTGGAAGTTGAAGAGGACGACGCCGAGAACCTCCTGCAGGCTTTGGAAAAGGAACTGCTGCGCCGGCGCTTCGGTCCTCCCGTGCGGCTTGAAGTCACCACGGACATCAACCCGAACATCAAGGCGCTGCTGATTCGGGAACTTGGCGTCGAGGAGTCCGAGGTCTATTCCGTTCCGGCACCTCTTGACCTCCGTGGGCTGTCGGCGATCAGCGGTATCGACCGCGCCGATCTCCACTACCCCAAGCACGTACCCCACACCTCCCGGTACCTGAACGAGTCTGAGACCTCCAAGGCAGCGAACGTCTTTGCCGCCATGCGCCGCAGGGACATCCTGCTCCACCACCCATACGACTCCTTCTCCACCTCCGTTCAGGCATTCCTGGAACAGGCGGCCGCGGATCCCAAGGTGCAGGCCATCAAGCAGACCCTGTACCGGACCTCCGGCGACTCCCCCATCGTGGATGCCCTGATCGATGCCGCCGAGGCAGGCAAGCAGGTCCTGGCCCTTGTGGAGATCAAGGCGCGCTTTGATGAGCAGGCCAACATTTCCTGGGCCCGCAAACTGGAACAGGCCGGCGTTCACGTGGTGTACGGCATCGTCGGCCTGAAGACCCACTGCAAGTTGTCACTGGTGGTCCGGCAGGAAGTGGACGGCCTGCGCCGCTACTGCCACATCGGCACCGGCAACTACCACCCGCGTACGGCCCGCTACTACGAAGACCTCGGCTTGCTGACGGCCAATGAGCAGGTGGGCGAGGACCTGTCCAAGCTGTTCAACCAGCTCTCCGGCTATGCGCCGAAGTCAACGTTCAAGAGGCTGCTTGTAGCGCCCCGTTCCGTCCGTGCGGGTTTGGTGGACAGGATCGAAGCTGAGATCCGCAATGCACGCGCCGGCATCCCGGGCCTCGTGCAGATCAAGGTCAACTCGATGGTGGACGAAGCCATCATCGACGCCCTCTACCGCGCTTCGCAGGCCGGTGTGAAGGTTGACGTCGTGGTGCGCGGCATCTGCTCGCTGCGGCCGGGAGTCCCGGGACTCAGCGAGAACATCACCGTCCGCTCCATCCTCGGCCGCTTCCTGGAGCACTCACGTGTCTTTGCCTTTGGCAACGGCGGCGAGCCCGTGGTGTACATCGGTTCCGCCGACATGATGCACCGCAACCTGGACCGCCGCGTGGAAGCCCTGGTTCAGTTGGCCAGCAAGGAAGACACCGCAACGGTCATGGACCTCATGCGCCGCTACGTCGATGACGGGACCGCCAGCTGGCACCTGAACGATCACGGACACTGGACCAGGCATCACCAGGACGAGGACGGCAAGCCGTTGCTGGACATGCAGTCCTGGCTCCTGGAGTCGCGTTCACGCCAGCGTGCATCGGCCCGGCGGTAGAGGAAACACTTGAACAGCGATACACCCGTGGCGGATCAATCAGACCACCCCGGCGAGCCGGTGGCCGTGATCGCGGCCGGCGCCATTCCGTGGCGGATCAACAAGGGCACCCTTGAGGTCCTCCTCATCCACAGGCCCCGGTACGACGATTGGTCCTGGCCCAAAGGAAAGCTCGACGCCGGCGAAACAGTTCCGGAGTGCGCGGCCCGCGAAGTGTGGGAGGAGATCGGTCTCCAGGCCCCGTTGGGCATACCACTCCCGCCGATTCACTACCACGTTGCGGCCGGCCTGAAAGTGGTGCGGTACTGGGCTGTCAAGGTCAATGGCGCGCAGCTGAGGCCCGACGGCAAAGAAGTGGACAGCGTTATGTGGTGCAGCCCTGACCGGGCTGCCTCATTCCTGAGCAACCCGACGGATGTGGAGCCACTGGAATACCTGGAGAAAGCCCACGCCCGCGGCGAGCTGGACACATGGCCCCTGGTACTGATCCGCCATGCCAAAGCCAAGCCCCGGTCCTCCTGGACCAAGGCCGAGGGCGACCGCCCATTGGCAGCGACGGGCCAGCGTCAGGCAGTTGCCGTCCAGCGCCTTCTGGAGGTCTGGAAACCGCAACGCGTGGTGACAAGCCCGTGGACCCGCTGCGTAGCGACCATTGCCCCCTATGCCAAGGCCAGCGGTGCCAAGGTGAAACTGGTGGAGGCCCTCACGGAGCACCACCACCAGCGCTCTCCCAAAAAGACTGCTGCAGCCGTTGAGGCCTTGTTCGACAAGCAGGTGCCCATCGCGGTCTGCACACATCGTCCGGCCCTACCCACTGCCTTGAAGCAGCTGGGCCAGCACATGTCGCAGGGCCTGAAGGCGCTCCTTCCTGCCTCAGACCCGTATCTGACGCCCGGCGAAGTGATTGTCTGCCAGGTTGTCCGGGGATCCGAGCGGAAGATCGTCTCCGTGGAACAGGTCAAGCCCTTCGACGACTAGTCGTTTTCGTGCGCCCCAGGTTTTTGTATCAAATGGTTGATACAATGATCGCACTGTTCGATACAAAGAACTGTTCGATACAAAGACTTGGGGGTCTTCGACGTGTTTTTAAGCCTGCCACCGATGTTCTTCCTTGGCCCGGTTGTGGGCGCCGTCATCGTGTATCTGTTCCTTCGGATGCAGGTGTGGTCCACGCCGGACTCCCAATCCGTTGCGTCACACGGGCTATGGGTGGGCATCATTGGTTGGATGGCCAGCTCCTTGCAAGGGGCCATGAACACGGGGATCCTTCGCGTGAACCCCTCGGGGGCCAGCGCCCCAACAACTCCCGAGCAAATCTCCGGCGCACTCGCCTGGCCCATTCTCGCCTGTCTCGCCGTCCATGCCTTGGGGCAGCTGAGCTACCCCGCGCCGAAAGCGCCACGCAGGTACGCCGAACTGACCGTCCGCAGGATCAGGGACTTCCTCCCCCGAAAACTTGCTTGGACGACCGCCGCCATTTTTGCATTCGCGGCCCTGGTCATTGCCTGGATCGCCACGCTCCCCGGCCACACCCCGGTGCTGCCTGCTCCACCGAGCCAGGCGACGCCAACCGACAACGGGTATATGGGACAAGGACAGGAAGGCCGGATACCCGGGTGGGAACTGGCCGCGTGGCTGGGCGGGGCGCTGCTGGTTCTCGCCGTCGGGACCCTCCTGGTGCTGGTGTTGATTGCCCGCCGCCGGCAGCTTGAAACACTCGACGGCGACGATAACCGGACGCTCCGGGTGATAGCCACCAACCGTTTGCTCCGGACAGTCGCTACAATCTCGGCCGGCTTGGCGAGCATCGCCGGGAACTTCGCCGCGCAGCCCGCCCCTGGCGCCCTGTGGCAGTCGTCCTGGTTCAATTACGTCGGCATGGTCAACATGGCGGTACTGCTGCTCATGTGGTGGTGGCAGGTTCCCGAGCTGCCATCGCTGCTCAATTCGGTCAAGACCACCAGCACTGCCGCACTCCGCGCCGATCCACGAACCCATGGGGCCGCCCGGCTCAGCATTTCCGTTGGAGCGGCGCTGGGCGTACTGGGCGTTGTTGCGCTCATTGCCGGCTACGCGATAATCCTGGTGCCTGCCCGAACACCTGAGCCCTGGGCTTTTCCGTCGATGACCGGCGTGGTCGCCGTGATCCTCTTGGCAGCCATCGCCGCGGGCGATCTCATGATCGGCCGCAATTACGGTACAACCGATGCTCCCCTCCAATGGCCGCGGCAGCCCGTCTCCAAGGGCTTGCTCTCTTTTGCCATAGGCAGCGCCCTGGTACTGGCCGTCGCGCTCGTTTTCGCAGTGGCCGGCGAGGTGCAGCCGTTCGGTCCCGGGACGTGGACGGCCGCGGTTCCCGTCTCCTTGGTGGTCGCGTTGGCCGGCACCGCAGCCGTCCTGACGGTGCGCCGGCGTCGAGGTATCCCGGAGACAGACGGCAACGCAGGACTGGACGCCGCCCTTCGCGCCATCAGCATGTACCGGATTGTCAGGACCCTGGCAGCGTATTGCCTGGGGCAGGCCGCCGCGCTGCTGATCAGCGCCGGCAACGCCTGGTACGGAATGTTCCCTCCCGCCGGAAGCCTTGATCCGATCGGCCCCAGCCCCCTCCCCGTGATCGGCATTGTCCTGGCAATCATCGCGGTCATCGTGGCCATCACACCTGTCCGCAGCCTGTTGCGCACCCTCCCCAGGGGGAACTCCACCAAGCAAGGGGAACCCGCACAATGACCGCCGGGATCACAGTCGACCTGGCGGATCCCGTCCCGCCGTACGAGCAGATCCGCCGCCAGCTCAGTTCCCTGATTGCCGTCGGAGTGCTGGAGCCTGGAAGCCGCCTGCCCACGGTCCGCAGCCTGGCAGCGGACCTGGGCATTGCTGCAGGCACCGTGGCCCGTGCCTACAAGGAACTCGAGCAGTCCGGGCTGATTGAATCACGACGGCGGAACGGGACTGTCGTCGTCGGGCCACCCCACGCGCCGGACGGCGCTGTTCGCGCGGACGCGGCGGTGATCTCCGCCGTCGACGGTTTGATCCGGACGGCGCGGGCCGCGGGCATTGGTGACGACACTCTCATTGATCTTCTCCGAGGACGGCTGGCAAGTAAGCTTGAGGAGTGAGCATCCCCACCCCTTATGAAGACCTTCTGCGCGACGTCATGGCCAACGGCACGCACAAGTCGGACCGCACCGGAACCGGAACGCGCAGCGTTTTTGGCCGCCAATTGAGGTTCGACCTTGCCGAAAGCTTCCCGCTCATCACTACCAAGCGGGTCCACTTCAAGTCCGTGGCAGTAGAGCTCCTGTGGTTCCTGCGAGGCGACTCGAACGTGAAGTGGATGCAGGACCAGGGCGTCTCCATCTGGGACGAATGGGCTGACGCAGATGGCGAACTCGGCCCCGTCTATGGGGTGCAGTGGCGCAGTTGGCCTACTCCCGACGGTGGCCACATCGACCAAATCTCCGAGCTCATGGCCAACCTGGCCGCCAACCCCGATTCACGTCGGCACATTGTCTCTGCCTGGAACGTTTCCGAGCTCAAAGACATGGCACTGCCACCTTGCCATGCCTTCTTCCAGTTCTATGTGGCCGACGGCAAGCTGTCCTGCCAGCTGTACCAGCGCTCCGCGGACACCTTCCTGGGCGTACCGTTCAACATTGCTTCCTACGCGCTGCTGACGCGCATGGTCGCGCAGCAGCTTGGCCTCGAGCCCGGTGAATTCGTCTGGACCGGCGGCGACGTGCACGTCTACGACAACCACGTGGACCAGGTTGCCCAGCAGCTCAGCCGTGAGCCCTACGAATACCCGCAGCTGAAGATCCTTCGAAAGCCCGACTCGATCTTCGACTACACGCTGGACGACTTCGAAGTTGTGGACTACCGCCACCACCCCACCATCAAGGCGCCGATCGCCGTATGAGCACTCCTTCCTCCGGGACTCCTTCCCAGCTGCCCGCCGTCATCTTCACCCAGGAAACCGCTGGCCGCATGACGGGCATTGGGATGGTGTGGGCCCAGGCAAAGTCCGGCGTGATCGGCAAGGACGGCACCATGCCGTGGCACCTGCCCGAAGACCTGAAGCACTTCAGCCAGCTCACTACGGGTCACCCCGTCATCATGGGGCGCAAGACGTGGGAGTCCTTTCCCGAAAAGTACCGTCCGCTCCCGGGCCGTACCAATATCGTGGTGACGCGCAGCGCCGAGTGGGCGTCCACCCCCGAGGCGGAAGGCGCCGTCGTGGTTTCTTCGCTTGACGATGCGTTGCTGGAATCCCAATTTGCGCCCGGCGGCCAGAAGGTCTGGATCATCGGGGGCGGCGAGATCTTTGAGCAGTCCATGGGCATCGCCAACCTTGCGGTCATCACCATCATTGATACCGATGTGGAGGGTGACACCTACGCGCCCCGGCTGGGTGATGATTGGACCTTTGACACCGTGGCGCCGCCCGAGGGGTGGCTCACCGCCAAGAACGGCACAAACTACCGGTTCACAACGTGGCGCCGGACCGAAAGCTAGGAAAGTCCGCATGCTGAAGAAACCTGAAACCCTGTTCGTGCTGGGCTATATGCTGCTGCCGCTCTTCGCCCTGATCTCCGCCATTGTGGGACTGACCATGATCCTGGGGGGCAACAAAATTGCCGGGATCATCGTGCTGGTCGTTCTCACGCAGGTGTTCACGTTTGGTGCCTTCTTCGCCTTGCGCAAGCGCAAGGCCCTTTTGCTGCAAGGGCACGACGCCGGCCACTAGGCATTGCGGGCGGCGAGCCAAGCCGCGTCGACGGGTGCCGGCGTCGTGCGTTGCCTGCGTGACGTAACCAACAGCGGCAGTTTGCTCCGAAAGTTTAGACTTGGGGAATGACTACAGCAGCTAATCCGTCCGTTGGACTGGTCGGTTGGCGTGGCATGGTCGGCTCCGTCCTGATGCACCGCATGCAGGAAGAGAACGACTTCGCCAACATCAACCCGGTATTTTTCTCCACCTCGAACGCAGGAGGTGCCGCCCCTTCCTTCGCTGATGGGGCAGGCAAGCTCGAGGACGCGTTCGATATTGAGACCCTGGCCAAGCTGCCGATTATTGTCACCGCCCAGGGCGGCGACTACACCAAGCAGGTCCACGGCGAACTGCGCAACCGTGGCTGGGACGGCCTCTGGATTGACGCCGCCTCCACCTTGCGCATGAATGACGACTCGATCATCGTGCTGGACCCCATCAACCGCGACGTCATCGATGCCGGCCTCTCCGGCGGAGTGAAGGACTTCATCGGCGGAAACTGTACGGTCTCCTGCATGCTCATGGGCCTCGGTGGCCTGTTCAAGAACAACCTCGTGGAGTGGGGCACCTCCATGACGTACCAGGCTGCCTCCGGTGGCGGCGCACGCCACATGCGCGAGCTCCTGAACCAGTTCGGCACCCTCAACAACGAGGTCAGCAGCGAACTGGAGGATCCCGCGTCGGCGATCCTGGAAATCGACCACAAGGTCCTCGCTGCCCAGCGCAACGGTGTTGACGCCACACAGTTCGGCGTTCCGCTGGCCGGGTCCCTGATTCCGTGGATCGATGCCGACCTCGGCAACGGCCAGTCCAAGGAAGAGTGGAAAGCCGGCGTCGAAACCAACAAGATCCTCGGCACCGGCAACGGCACTGCCGGCAAGGACCACATCGCCATGGACGGACTGTGTGTCCGCATTGGCGCCATGCGCTCCCACTCCCAGGCCCTCACGCTCAAGCTGCGCGAAGACCTGTCCGTGACGGAGATCGAGAACCTCCTGGCCAAGGACAACGAGTGGGCCAAGGTTGTTCCCAACACCAAGGAAGCCTCCATGGCCGACCTGACCCCCGTGGCTGCATCCGGCACGCTGGACATCCCCGTGGGACGTATCCGCAAGCTCGAAATGGGTCCGGAATACATCAGTGCCTTCACTGTTGGCGACCAGCTTCTGTGGGGTGCCGCCGAGCCACTGCGCCGCATGCTCAACATTGTCACCGGCAAGCTCTAGCCATTCTTGTTCGAAAACCCGCTGCTCCGTTGCCGCCCAGCCACGGAGCGGCGGGTTTTCCTCGTTTTGGTGGGCATTTCAGCGGGCCGGTTTTCAGCTGTTCATGAACTTCACGTACGCCCTGCCCTGAGCTTGGAACGAACGCTCAGCTGCCGTGCCCAGCTGACCGGCGAACGGCTCCGGAACCACACTCACCGCTTTCCCCGTGACCGGCCTGGCCCACGTTCCCACCACTTCACCCCCGGACACCATGATCCGTTTGAACACACCGTTCTTTCCCGGGACAACACGCTCCGCGAACTCAGGGGCCAGGACCAGGCTCCGGTCCTGGTAACCGAGCAGGAACTCGTCGAACCCGGGAAGTGCCAGCAACGAGCGTGAGCCGGGGACGCCGTCGTCGAGCATTGCTGCTGTCTCCGACGACAACCAATAATTGGTTCCGCCGAGAGGCAACTCGACCAATTGGTCCTGCAGCGTCTTGAGGGCTGCGCGTGCCTCGATGAGCGGCACTTGGCTCCACCACGAGAAATCCTTGATGGTCGCAGGACCGTGGCTCCGGAGGTAGCGGTACAGCAGCTCCGCAATGCCCTCCTCGCGCCCGAGGTCCCGCGACTCCGGAATCCAGTCCTCGAACGGCACGAACACTTGCTGTACGCCCGCTTTACCGTTTGACGCAGCCATAGGTCCCTGCACCAGCCACGCCCGCTGGCAAAGACTCCCGAGCAAGTGGATTCCCCGCTGCGCCTTGGTGATCTGGCCCGCGTCCTCGAACGCCTGGAAGAGTTGCTCCCGGGTTGCGCCGTGGGCGCCCCCGGCTGACGTGAGGACCTCCATGGTTTTGAAGGCAATGTCGCGGCAATGGCTGATGTCGTCCGGCGTGATCGCCAGTTCACGGTGGCGGCCAGCCACCATATTCATGAGGCGGTCGCTGGTGATGCCCAGGATCCAGCGGAGATCTTCCGGTGCGAGTAGGTGGAGCGTCCCGCGCATGGGCCACGAACGGACCACAGACCCGGCATCGAGGGCTGCCCTGACGTCCGAGGCGCGGCTGCCGGGCACACGCTGGCCGACCGCCCAGAGGGCCGAGCCCAGGTCCTGGGCCTGCATGGCCGTCATCCAACGGACCGCGCCAGCAACGGTTGGAAAGCCGCCGCCCAACAGTCCTTGGCTGGCCAGGCGCAGTCGGCCCATAACTCGCGGAGTTGGATCGGTGTGGGCTGAAGGCATGCTTCATCCTAAAAGGGCCAACGTGCACAGGGAACATTGCCGCCTCTCCCAGCCCTCACCCAGCAGCGGATCCTACGATGAATCCATGCTTTTTGGCGATCTTGCTCCGTTCGTGCGGCCGATGAGCCGGTGGTTGGCTACCGCCGGCTGGTTCTGCACGCTCGTCGGGCTTGGCGCCGGACTGATCGTGGCAGTGGGGACGGGCGTGAGCCTTTCCTCATCGATGCAAGCCATCCAGACCGTGAGTCTGGTGGCGACCGCCGCAGCAGCGCTCCTCATCGGTACGGCAGCAGCGACCCAGCCAGTAGCAGACCGCGACGACGATGCCCCCGAGCCATGGTTCTACCCGACCGCCGCCGCGCAGGTCCGCAGCTTCCTGCTGGGAGCCCTCGTCATGTTGCTGGGCTTGGTGGGGTTCGCAACTGCCGGGCTTTTCATGCCCAGCGGGCCATCGCCGCAGAGTATCGCCTTCAGCCAGATCTTCCTGTTGGGCTCGGTCAGCTGCGGGCTCACGTTCCTGCTGCTCAACAAGATCCTGCCGATCGCAGAACGTCGTACCCGCTAGGAGAGGTCCCGGGCGGACACGCTAGAGACTGACACCGATCAATAACGGTTCCGGGTGCAACTCAATACCAAAACGTTCGACGACGCCGGCCTGCACCTCACGTGCGATGGCAACCATGTCCGCAGCCGACGCAGAACCCCGGTTGGTTATGGCCAGTGTGTGCTTGGTGGACAGGGAGGCCCTGCCACCCGAAACGCTGGACGTCTCGAGTCCGAAGCCCTTTCCGAATCCTGCCTGGTCGATCAGCCACGCAGCGGAGAGCTTCACCATTCCATCCGTTCCCGCGGGGAACTGTGGAGCGTTCTCCGGTAACTCCGCGGCATGCCCGGCGGCCACGATCGGGTTGGTGAAGAAGGAACCGGTCGAATAGGTGTCCCGATCCGCAGCGTCCAAGACCATGCCCTTGGATGCTCGAAGCCGCAGGACTTCCCTCCGGACATCGTTGGAGTAGGCGCGTTTTCCGGCCTCAACGCCCAGCACCCTGGCCAGTTCGGCGTAGCGGATGGGGGCGCTCATCCGTCCCAGCGGCAACTGGAACTCGACCGTCAGCACCACATAGCGGGGCGAGCCCTCCACCGTGGTCTGCTTCAGGATCGAATCGCGGTACCCGAACGTGAGCTCGGAGTTGGTGAAGGTCTGCACCGCATTGCGTTCGCGGTCCCAGGTGCGCACAGCGGCAATGGTTTGTGAAACGTCCGCACCATAGGCGCCCACGTTCTGTACTGGAGTGGCTCCCGTGGCTCCCGGAATTCCGGATAATGCCTCCAACCCGGACCAAGCGTGCAGCACGGAGTGTTCCACCAGTGCATCCCAGTTGTGGCCCGCCTGCACCACCACCGAAACGCCGCCGCAGCTGTCCTCCGAGTTCACGGTGAAGCCTTCTGACGCGATCTTCAGGACGGTGCCGGGGTAGCCTTCGTCGGAAATCAGGAGGTTGGAGCCGCCTCCGATGATCAGGAGTTTCTCGTCGGCAGCGTCGGCGGACCTGACGGCGTCGATAATTTCAGCCTCGGTGCGGGCCTCAACATAGTTCCCTGCGGGGCCGCCGACGGCGGCTGTGGTCAAGTCGGAAAGCAGTGTTTGGGTCACCATTCAAGCCTAACGGGCTTCGTCCGGCTGGACGGACGTGGCCTTCTGCTGCCCGGACAGCGGAGCCAGGAAGAAACTGACCACCAGCAGCACCAACGGCGCCAGCAATGAATGCAGGATGCCGAAATGTTCGGCCAGCAGTCCCAGGAGTGGCGGACCGCAGAGGAAGGCTCCGTAGCCGATGGTGGAGACCACCGAAACCCGGGCAGCCGCGTGGACGGGGTCATCGGCAGCCGCGGACATCCCCACCGGGAAACCCAGCGAGGCGCCAAGGCCCCAAATCGCCAAGGCAACAAACGCGAGCCACGGAACCGGTGAGAAGACAAAGAGGGCAAGACCCACGACGGCGGTGGCCGAGCACCACCGCATCACCACCACGCGGCCAAAACGGTCCAGGATGGCGGTTCCGGCGAAGCGTCCGATGGTCATGAACGTGACGAACAATCCGTAGCCAACAGCGCCGGCGGCATCGGACTGCCCATGACCGTCGGCCAGTGCCAAAGCCACCCAATCCCCCGCGGCCCCCTCAGCCAAAGCCAAACCGAGGACCAGGACGCCGATCAGGAGGGTTCGGCGATCACGCCATGCAAGTGCCACCAGCCGTTTGCTGTCCAGCGGAGCGGCAGCCTTGCCTTGTTGGGGACCCTGCTCGGGAGAGGCGGCATCGATGATCGGCAACGGACCGGTGGAGGGGTCCTGGAAAGTGTCCGTCTCATCCGGCCGGTACGTGTGCGTAGCTGCTGCTGTCCTTTCGGCGCGGAACCAGAATCCGGCGGTTACCACGGACGTGGTGACCACGACGCCCGAGATCAGGAAATGCCAGAACACCGGCATGTGCACGGCGGCGGCCCAGGCACCGAACCCGGCGGCGGCCACGGTACCAAGGCTGAACGCTCCATGGAGATGCGGCATGATGTGCCGGTCCATGGCGCGTTCCAGCGCGGCTCCCTCAACATTGGACGCGGTGTTCCAACTTGCCGTGCCGAGACCGAGCACCACCAGGCCTGCTGCCACCACCAGCGGACTCGCTACGATGGACGCGCCGAATCCCACAGTGACCAAGCCGGCGCCCACCATGCAACTGCCGATCCTTGTGGTGAGTTTCGGCCCCAGCCTGAGCACGATCAGCCCCGAGGCCGAGATGGAGATGAAGGAGGCCACGGTCATGCACATCAGCAGAAGGCCAATGCCGCCCGGCGTGAGATTGAGTCCGTCGCGGATGGCCGGCAGGCGGGAGACCCACGTTGCGAAAGCGATGCCGCTGGCCGCGTAGGAAGCAAGAACAGCGGCGCGCCACCGCGACATTTCAGTCGGTGTGGCGCGCCGTTGGAAGGTGTTCAGTTGGTTCAAGAGACCTTCACGACCGCCTGCGACTTCATGAGGACCTTCAGTCCAGCGGCCACTACGGTGAGGTCGATGCGCGCGGTGCGGGCATCGGCGTCGAGCGCTCCCACCACACCGGTGACGTCGATGACAGCGCCGGCCTCATCGGTTCCCGTGGTGTCGGTGACGAGGACGGGCTTGGTGAAACGGGTCTGGTAATCGACGACGGCGGCCGGGTCGCCTGCCCAGTCGCTCACCAACTGCACTGCCGCACCCATGGTGAACATGCCGTGGGCGATGACGCCCGGCAGTTCCACGGAGGTGGCGAAGGCTTCATTCCAGTGGATCGGGTTGAAGTCACCGGAGGCTCCTGCGTACTTGACCAGGTCCTGGCGGGTGACGTCAATGCTGCGGGTGCCGATTTCCTGGCCGACAGTCAGTTCTTCGAATGTGGGGCTCATGGTTACTGTCCCTCTCCGCGGACCAGGATGGATGAGGTGGTGGTGGCGACCTTTTCGCCGTCCACTGTGGAAATCTCGGAGCGGGTGGTGATCATGGCTCCCCCGCCCATGGCACGGACGCCGTCCACATGGAGTTCAGCTACGAGCTTGTCACCGGCGACGATGGCGCGGTGGTGCGTGAACCGCTGGTCAGCGTGGACTACGCGGGAAAAGTCGATCCCCGACTCCGGGTCCTCCACCAGCTGGGCATCAGCACGCTGGGCCACGATGATGGCGAACGTTGGCGGTGCGACGAGGTCGCTGTGGCCCAGGGCCTTGGCTGCCTCAACATCGAAATGTGCGGGGTTGTTGGCTTTCACAGCCTTGGCAAACTCGCGGATCTTTTCGCGCCCGACGTCGTATACCTCTGCGGCAGGGTAGCTTCGGCCCTGCAGGTCCGGATTGATACTCATGCTCCAACCCTATCGGGCTGCGGGAAGGTGGCGGCGCTTTCGCTTGGGCGTTACTTCTTGTAGCTCTTGCGGATCTTCTGTCCGCGGATGACCAGCCCAGTGACATGCAGCACCAGCCCGACGCCAATGACGGGAAGCGACGCCATGGCCAGCCCTTGGTTGCCGGAGGTGTTCCCCACGATGGACAGGATGAGCCCGACGGCGATCAGCCCCATGGCACTGAAAACGAGCACTTTATAAGACGTAGAGGCCGTAGCCCAAAATTGTTCCAGCACCGTCCAAGTCTACGGGGGCTCGATGGAAGGTGTTGCCGAGGGGTTGGATCTCAACTGAAACAGGGGCCCTTACTGCCGAGATGTCGCCCCTAGCCGCACAGCAAAAAGGGCGTTAGAAGAGGGAGTCCTGCAACGCCGGGATCTCCGTGGTGTGGGGGCCGAACTCGATCTTGCGGCCTTTCAGCGCGCCCAGGTCAGCCACGAAGCTGCCTTCCACTTCAATACCCGATGCGTCGGGAAGTCCGGCCAAGGCGATCGCCCCGGATAGCGAGCGGACCCGCAAACCGTGCCCGCCGGCGTCGAACGTTGCCGGGTATGGGTGGCGTCGGCCCGCTTCGCCACCAGCGACACAGAGAAGCTCAGACAAGTCCGGCCGGTCCCACTCGTCCTCCACCACGGAGTAGCCGGTCATTGCCAGGCCGCCCAGCAGCTCGCGCACCTGTGCGGCGTGCTGGCGCTTCAAGGCAGAAAGCTCGACGGCGGCACGCGGCTCTACCAGCCCCGCCACTTTGGAAGCGGAGCGGACTTGCTGGACGAGACCGAGTTCGCGGGTCACCAGATCCTCAAGCAATCGGACGATCCGACCGTCCTCGGCATGGGCCACGTACGAAGCATGTACGGCACCTTGCTCGGCAAGCCGGTTCCATTTGCGCTGCGCGGAGGCAGTGCCAATCTTCGTGGCACCGTTGGCGAAGGTAGCCACATAGAGCCAGTGCGGCTGCATCAGGTAAGCACGGAGTCCGGTGGGCACCGAACCGCCCCGGTGGAAATCGTGCATCAGCCGGGAGTCGTCGCGGGCAAAACATGTCCCACACTGTTTGCCCCGCTCGGCCATGGATCCGCTGCGGCACGGAACATGTGTGCGGTCTCCCGGCCCGTGGACCTTGGTATGACCAAGGCACCATAATCCGGGGATAACACGCAGGCCCAGGGCTGAGCCCTGGGCCAACGCAATATCAGTGAACTCCGCGTCCGGCGAGAACAACCTCAACGCCGGTGACGAAGAGTCCCAAACGACTCCGTGGACCAGCATGCCTACAGTGAAGGCTGGACTCCGAAAGCGACTGCGAGCTTCATGATCTTCTCGGCGCGGCCCAAACGCGGGAGGTCGGAACCATCGCGGATCACGCGGCCGTTGGCCTCGAAGTCGTTCATGAAGTCGGTGGCCCAGGCAACGTCAGACGGCGTGGGGCTGATGACCTCGTTGATCACGGTGGTCTGGTCGATGGCCAGGCAGAGCTTGCCGGTCATGCCCATGGTCACCGTGATGCCGGTCTGCTCGCGCAGGATCGGGTGGTTGGTGCCGACGGTGGGTCCATCGATGGGGCCCGGCAGGTTGCCCACGCGGCTGGCGACAACCAGCTTGGCACGTGGGTAGGCCATGGCCTCCGGAGTGGCGGCCATTCCGGTATCGCGGCGGAAGTCGCCGGAGCCGAAGGCAAGGCGGAAAGCTCCCTGCGCACGGGCGATGTGGTTGGCTTCCTCGATGCCGAGGGCGGACTCAACCAGTGCAATCACGGGAGTCTTGCCGTCCATACGGTGGTAGGACTCGGTGACCTGGTCAGCGGATTCGGTCTTGGCGAGCATCACGCCGAGCAGGCCCGGGGTGCCACGCAGGCCTGCGAGGTCGTCGGCCCAGAACTTGCTGGTTGCGTCGTTGATACGTACCCAGGCCTGGCCACCGGCGGTCAGCCAGTTGACCACATTCTCGCGCGCTGCATCCTTCTGGGAAGGGTCCACGGCGTCTTCGATATCAAGGATGATGGCGTCTGCCCGTGAACCCGCGGATTCGTCAAAAAGCTCCGTTTTCATGGCATTCACAAGGAGCCAGGAACGGGCGATGTCGGCGGGAATGTTGCGGGTAGGCCGAATGGACTCGGCGGCGATGCTAGACGTCATGTATCTACCGTATCCGTCCTGCGGGCCGCAAGGCGAAGAAATGCGCCCGGTTGTGAGGATCAATACGAACTAAACCCCATATGACTGTGGGGTCCAACAGTATGAATGCCCGACGGCGGTACTCGCCAATCACGGCGGGCCCACCAGTCGCTGTTGTTCACAAGGCTCAACGCGGCGACTTGTGTCCCCCGGTTGCCGGGAATTGCCCAGGATTTCCTCACGTGTCGGGCTGTTTCGCAGCGTTTCCAGGCGTTACCCCGGCGCTTCCCAGCCACCGCCGAAATGGGCTTTCATCGTTCCCAAGCCGTTGCGGAAGTCCCAAGCCCTTGCGTAGGCCGGCCCACCCAACACATCACCACTCATCGAAAGTAGCTCCCATGAAACTGCACCTGCCCCTGCTGAGCGTCGCGGCCGCCGTCGTACTAGCGCTGACGGTGAGCGGCTGCGGCGGCGCTGCCGAAGCCGGACAAGCCAATCAGGCAGGCTCCGAAGTCACGGAACTCCGTTACCAGGGCTCGGCCAACAACGTGACTTTCCCGGAACTGGCTGCGGACCTTGGATACCTGGGCGACCTGAAGCTGAACTGGGTTGGCAACACCACCAGCGGGCCCCAGGACATCCAGTCGGCGGCGACCAACCAGACTGACTTCGGCGGCGCATTCTCCGGAGCGGTGGTCAAGCTCATTGAAGCCGGTGCACCCGTCAAGGCAGTGACCAACTACTACGGCTCGGACGAAAAGACGTTCAGCGGGTACTACGTCAAGGCAGAGAGCACCATCAAGGAACCACGTGACCTGATCGGCAAGAAGATCGCCGTCAACACGCTGGGCGCCCACCATGAAGCTGTCATCAACACCTGGCTGACCAAGAACGGACTCAGCGAGGACGAGATCAAGCAGGTCCAACTGGTCCCGCTGGCACCGAACGACACCGAGGAAGCCATCCGCCGCGGACAGGTGGACGCCGGAACACTCGGCGGAGTGCTGCAGGACAGGGCCATCGAGGCCGGCGGACTGCGGTCGCTGTTCAGCGATGTGGAGCTGTTCGGAACTTTCGCGGGCGGCCAGATCGTGCTCCGGAACGACTTCATCGAAAAGAACCCGAACACCACCCGCACGTTCACCACGGGCGTGGCCAAGGCGATCAAATGGGCCGCTGAGACCCCCCGCGATGAAGTGATTGCCCGCTTCACCAAGATCATCGAGAGCCGCGGCCGGAATGAGAGCACGGCCAACCTGAAGTTCTGGAAGAGCCCCGGGGTCCCGGACTCGGGCGTGATCAAGGACGAGGACTTCACCCGTTGGGCGGCCTGGCTCAGCTCAGCGGGCATCGTCAAGGACAAGCTCACGCCCTCCAAGTACTACACCAACGAGTTCAGCGAGCTCGCCACAGCGAAGGGATAGCCATGACAGCGAAAATCAGCCTCCGGAACGTCACCAAGGAATTCACTGTCCGGGCCACCAAGACAACCAGCGCCACCCGGCTCACCGCCATCGATTCCCTCAGCCTGGACGTCCGTGACGGCGAATTCCTCACTTTGGTGGGTCCCAGCGGATCTGGCAAGACCACACTGCTGGACCTGCTGGCCGGACTATCCACGCCGACGTCCGGTGAGGTCCTGGTGGATGGCAAAGCCGTCACCGGTCCGGGCAAGGACCGCGCCGTGGTGTTCCAGCAGTACGCGTTGTTCCCGTGGCGGACTGCCTCGGCCAACGTCTCCATCGGACTCGAAGGCGTAGGCCCGGACGGCAAGAAGCTCAACCGGCGCGAACGGGCAGCCAAAGCCAGCGAATACCTGGCGTTGGTGGGGCTCGCGGGCTTCGAAGACCGCTACCCGCACGAGCTGTCCGGCGGTATGAAGCAGCGCGTCGCCATCGCCCGGAGCTTGGCCTACGAGCCTGACGTACTGCTCATGGATGAACCATTCGCCGCCTTGGATGCCCAGACCCGCGAGCAGTTGCAGGATGAGCTCCTCCGGATCTGGAAGGCCACGGGCAAGACGATCGTCTTCATCACGCACGGCATTGACGAGGCCGTCTACCTCGGCGAGCGCGTCGCTGTGCTGAGCGCCCGCCCCGGCCGGCTCAAGGAAATCGTGGACATCACCATCCCGGACCGCGACGGCGACGAGGACATCCGTTCCCATCCGGCCTTCGTGGAGCACCGCCATCAAGTCTGGACGCTCCTGCACGACGAAGTACGCCGCGCCCAGAACGCCGGCCACCGCAAGATCCTCCCGGACGGAAGCGCCCCCGACGAGCCCGCCACCACCATCACTGAAAGGAGCGCGGCCTGATGACCACCACACTCACGCAAACTGAAGAGGCGCCCGCGGCGGGCAATACACCCGAAGCGAGTACCGCCGTCGAACCTTCCGCTGTAGGCCCTTCCGCGGCACGACAGGCAGTTGCAGAGACGACGACGGCGGCACCTGGCATAGTTCGACGCGTCGCCGGAGCCGTCGGGTCGGGTCTGTGGAAGTCCGCAGCGATCCTGGCGTTCCTCGCACTGTGGGAGCTTGGACCGACGTACTTGGCCAGCCCGTCTACGCGGGTGTTCCTGCCGCCGCTTCACGAAGTGCTCCTCGCCTGGGGCAAGCTGTTCGAGGCTGGAACCATCCAGGGCCACATCGCGGCCAGCCTCACCCGATCCGTGGCAGGATTCGGCGCAGCGCTGGTGGCGGGTGTTTCACTTGGCTTGCTCATCGCTTGGTACGGACGGCTGAACTCGGTCCTGAACCCGCTGCTGGAGTTGTTCCGCAACACTGCTGCACTGGCCTTGCTGCCCGTGTTCACGTTGCTGCTGGGCATTGGCGAGGAGTCAAAGATCAGCATTGTTGCCTACGCTGCGTTCTTCCCGGTCCTCCTGAACACCATTGCCGGCGTGAAGACCGTGGACCCGCTCCTGATCCGGGCTGCGCGCTCGCTGGGCCTCAACAGCTTCCGGCTCTTCCAGAAGGTCATCCTGCCCTCCGCCGTGCCCACCATTTTCACGGGTATCCGTATGGCCGGCACCGCGTCCATCCTGGTGCTGATCGCCGCCGAAATGGTGGGAGCCAAGGCCGGCCTGGGCTACCTGATCGTGAACGCGCAGAGCAGCTTCCTGATCCCGGACATGTACGCGGGCATCCTCACGGTGTCCTTGCTGGGGCTCGGCGTGAACTTCCTCCTGGTAGCCCTTGAACGGCACTTCTCCCGCTGGCGCACTGCCGTTGGCGCCGCCGCTTCCTGACCCACCCACGCGGCACCCGCCGCAATCACCATCACAACAAAGTAAGGAACAACGTCATGACCGTCATTACCGAAACCAAACTCGAGTTCGCCAAACTAGGTTCCCGCATCGGCGCCGAAATCCGCGGACTGGACATCAGCGGCGACCTCAGCGAAGACACCGTGGCCCAGATCCGGGCAGCGCTCAACGAGCACAAGGCCCTGGTGTTCCGCGAGGCCAACATCCTCAGCGACGAAGCCCAGGTGAAGTTCGCTTCGCACTTTGGACCACTGACCAAGGCCCACCCAACCGTGGCCTCGGTGGAGGGCGAAGAGAACGTCCTGCCCGTGGACAGCGAAAACGGCTCGGCCAACAATTGGCACACGGACGTCACCTTCGTGGTCAACCCGCCGCAGGCATCCACGCTGCGCAGTATCGATCTCCCGGCCTACGGCGGCGAGACCCTGATTGCGTCCTCGGCCGGTGCTTACCAGGACCTCCCGGAGGAACTGCGCAGCTTCGCGGACAACCTGTGGGCCATCCACACCAATGACTACGACTACTCCGTGCCGAAGAACCTTGAGCACCAGAACGCCGAGGAACGCCGCAAGGAGTTCACGCGCCTGAAGTTCGAGACCGCCCACCCGGTGGTGCGGGTCCACCCGTTGACCGGCGAGCGCGGATTGTTCATTGGGGGCTTCGCTCAGCGGCTCAGGATCGTGGGGCTGTCCAACACCGAATCCAAGGACATCATTCGCCTGCTGCAGGCCTACGTGACGCGTCCGGAGAACGTGGTCCGGGTGAACTGGGAGCCGAACCAGGTGGTCCTGTTCGACAACCGCATCACCCAGCACTACGCACCGGACAACTACGATGGCCAGCCGCGCAAACTCAACCGGGTGACCATTGCCGGCGACGTCCCGCTCAGCATCGACGGCAAGCCCAGCCAGGCAATCCAGGGCGATTCGAGCACGTACTCGGTGGTGGCCCCGATCAGCCACGCATCGTAGGCGCACCTCATGTGTTGCTGTTGTCACCCAACTGAGTCGCAGTTCAGGCCGTATGGAGACGTCTTAACGGCCTCAACTGCGACTCAGTTGGGTTAAAACCAGTGTTAGGGAATGTTGCTGCCCCGTGCTGCCACCCACAGTCCGTACCACTCGGCACGGGACATGGTGCCAGCCACGGATGCGGCATCAGCGCACGCCTGAATGCGTGCGGGGTTCGTGGTTCCCACGACGGGCGAAATCCGTGCAGGGTGCTTCATCAGCCAGCCAAGCAGGATCGCTTCAGGTGTGGTGTCCTTCTCCCCCGCCAGCTGTTCCAACAACGAAGCCGTTGCCGACTCGGCCGGTGACAGATCCCCGGACTTCGCACCCGTGTAGCGTCCCTGGGCCAAAGAACCGTAGGCCTGAAGTTCAATCCCTTTGGCCATGCAATGTTCCAGCGTCCCCTGCGGGAAGCTGTATCCCAGCCCCTCCGCATGGTTGACCAACACTGTGCTCTCCAACCAGTCCCGGCGCAACAGGCTCATCTCCAACTGGTTCGCCACAACAGGCATCGCCAGCTCGTCCTGCAGGAACGCGATCTGCGTGCCGGACATGTTGGACACACCCAGCTGCCGCACTTTGCCTTCCGCCACCAATTGCCCGACGGCGTCCGCTACCTCGCGCGGGTCGATTAAGGGATCGGGACGGTGCAGGAGCAACAGGTCAACGTAGTCTGTTTGGAGCCTTTTCAGGCTCCCATTGACCCGTTCCAGGATGGCTTCCTTGCTGAGATCGTAGTGTGTGTCCAGCCCACGCTCCCCCAGCCTGATCCCGCATTTGGTTTGAAGCTGGATCTTTGCGCGCAAACCCTGCGAACGGGCGAGGACTTCACCGAAGACGGCCTCCGACTTTCCGCTGCGGTAGATATCCGCATGGTCGAAGAGCTCAATGCCGATGCCCCGCGCGGCATCTATCACAGCAGCGGCTTGATCAATCTCGGCCGCACCGTACGACGAGCCGTCCCACGGGCCGCCGAGTCCCATGCAGCCATAAATGAGGCGTCCCCGCCCGTTCGCAATAGTCATCCTTACAGTCCTACCCGCCGCCTTAGGCGCTGCGGACAACCCACGCAGTGGTGTCGGAAGGCAGCTTGCCGCCTTCCAGCGGGCCGCTGGTCACCACGACGTCGCCCTCGGGAAGCCCAACAGGATCGCTCCCGAAGTTGGTCACTGTGTGCCAGCCGCCGGGGCGGCTGAAGTGCAGCACGTCCTGGTTGCCGGTTTCCACCCATTCGAGTTCCTCATCGGTCTGGAGTTCGCTGCGCAGGCCCAAGGCCTTACGGTAGAGCTCAAGTGTGGAACCCTCCACGCCGTCCTGCGTGGACACTGCGTAGTCCTTGAACCACCCCGGCTGCGGAAGGTGTGCTTCGCCCGCACCAAAGCCGAACGACGAGCCTTCCGCGGTCCATGGCAGCGGCACACGGCAACCATCACGGCCAATCTCCACACCCGGGTTGCGGAAGAAGGACGGATCCTGGCGTTCGGAGTCAGGAATTTCCGACACCTCACGCAAGCCAAGCTCCTCACCCTGGTAGAGATACGCCGAGCCGGGGAGCGCGAGCAGCAAGAGCGTCGCGGCGCGCGCACGACGCAAGCCAAGTTCGACGTCGAGCTCTTCAGCCGGACCGCCGGCCAGCAGCCAGCCCTTGCCGTCCTGGCCCTTGGGCTTGCCCCCGGTGACGTCCTGGGCCGCGTTGGTGCCCTGGGCTACCGAACCGCCCTTGGGCAGGCCGTAGCGGGTGGCGTGGCGGACGACGTCGTGGTTGGAGAAGACCCAGGTGGAAGAAGCACCTGATTCCTTCGCCGCCACCAGGTTGTCTGTGATGATCTTCCGGAACGATGCAGCATCGAAATCGGACTGCAGGAGATCGAAGTTGAACGCCTGGCCCAGTCCTTCGGGGCTGGCATACCGGGCACGGCGGGACTCGTGGACCCAAGCCTCGGCAACAGCGGTGCGGGGCGGGTTGTACTCGTTGAAGAGCTTGCGCCACTCGGCGTAGACCTCGTGGACTTCGTCGCGATCCCAGAACGGGTGGGACCCATCAGTGAAGCCATCGGTACCGTGGGCCTTGGCCTCCAGGTCGGCCTTCATGGGCAGTGGCTCGGAAAGATCCTTGGCCATGCCGTGGGCGACGTCGATGCGGAAACCGTCCACGCCACGATCCGACCAGAAACGGAGGGTCTTCAGGAAGTCCTCACGGATCTCCGGGTTCTCCCAGTTGAAGTCCGGCTGCTCCTTGGCGAAGATGTGCAGGTACCACTGGCCGGGCGTTCCGTCCGGTTCGGTGATGCGATCCCAGATGGGACCACCAAAAACCGAGTCCCAGTCGGACGGCGGCAATTCGCCGTTCTCGCCCTTCCCATCGCGGAAGATGTAGCGCTCGCGGGCAGCAGAGCCCTTGGGTGAAGCCAAGGCTTCCTTGAACCACTCATGGCGGTCGGAGGAATGGTTGGGGACGATGTCCGCCACAATCTTGATCCCTGCCGCGTGCAGCGCTGCGGCCATCTCGTCGAAGTCCTCAAGCGTCCCCAGCTTCGGGTCCACGTTGCGGTAGTCATCCACGTCGTAGCCGCCGTCTGCGAGGGCCGAGGGGTAGAACGGGCTCAGCCATACGGCATCGATGCCCAGTTCCTTGAGGTAGGGAACCTTCGCGGTGATGCCCCTGATGTCTCCGAGTCCGTCGCCGTTCGCGTCGTGGAAGCTGCGGGGGTAGATCTGGTAGACAGCCGCTTGGCGCCACCAGTTGGGGTCGGCCATGCGGTCTGCGTCGGTACGGTGGGCCTGAGCGGCGGAGGTGCTCACGAAACTCCTTTGATTTAGAATCTAAATTTATATCCCGGACCAGTATGAAACGCCCGGGTGTCGAAGGTCAACAAGGTCAGCCCTTGACGGCTCCCTGGGTCACGCCCGCCATGACCCACCGCTGCGTAAACAGGTAGGCAATGATCGCCGGCGCCATCGCCATCAGGTAGGACGCGAAGGACACATGGTAGTTGTTACTGAACTGGGTCTGGAACAGGTTCTGCCGCACTGGCAGAGTCTGCAGCGCCGGGTCGGAAATGATCAGCGAGGGCATCATGAAGTCGTTCCATGCATAAAGGAACGCGAAGATTCCCACGGTCGCGCTCATGGGCGCCAGCAAGGGGAAGATCAGCTGCCAGAACGTCTGCCAGGTTGTAGCGCCGTCGATCCTGGCGCTTTCCTCCAGTTCCATGGGAATGGAGCGTAGGAAAGCCGTGAACAGGAGAACGCTGAAGCTCAGCTGGAACATGGTGGCCAGCAGGATGACGCCGAATGGGTTGTCGAGGCCAAGGCGGCCTGTGAGCTGGATCTGCGGCAGCGCTACTACCGGGAACGGAATGAACATTGCCCCCAGCAGATAGAAGAACGAGTAGCGGAACAGGCGGCGCTCCCAGTTGCGCACAATCGCGTACGAAGCGAAGGCCGCCAGGATGATCGTGGCAACCACGGTCCCCGCGGTCACCAGCAACGACATTGCTGCGCCCACAGGGAAGTTCGTCAGCGTCCAGGCCTGCACGAACCCGTCGAGGCTGAACGGGGCGGGGAAGGAGAAGGCATTGCCGTCCACTGCCTGCCCTTGGGTCTTGAACGCCATGGAAACCGTGACATACAGCGGTAGGAGCACGGTCACCGCGCACAGGACCAGGACGGTTGTCGCCGACCAGTTGACGCGCTCGACTTTGAAGCTGGATTTGTTGGTCATCGATCCGTTCGTCATTACAGTGCATTCCGTCCGCGAGTCAGCGAGAGCTGTACGAGAGAGATAACGATGGCCACCACGAAGAAGATCGTCGCATTGGCCATCTGATAGGCGTAGTCGCCGCCGTTGAAGCCCGAGATGACAGTCATCGCGATGCTACGGGTTGAGGTTCCCGGACCACCGTTGGTCAGGCCAACGATGATGTCGTACGCATTAAGGAAACCCTTGAAACCGAGAATGATGTTGATGACCACATAGCCCGACACCAGGGGAAGAGTAATCTTCAGCAGTTGCTGGAATTTGCTGGCGCCGTCGATTTCCGCTGCCTCATAGACATCCCCGGGCACTGCCACCAGGCCGGCGATGTAGATGAGCAGGGCGCCAGGTACAGCCTGCCAGGCCGTCACCAGCACAATGGCTACCCACGCGAAGTCGGGGTTCGCCAGCAGGCTGCTCTCCAACCAAGGAATACCGGCCGCAGCACCGAGCGACGGCAGCGAGTTCGAGAACAGGAAATTGAAGACGTAGGCGATGATGATTCCGGAAACCACCATTGGAATCACGAAGATGGTCCTCAATGCCGACTTCATCCGGATGCGCGACGTCAGGCCGACGGCGAGGAGGAAGGCGACTACGTTGACCGCGATCACCGTGACGATGGAAAACCCGAAGGTAAACAGATAGCTCTGCAGGATGGCGGGGTCGCTGAAGATCGCGATGTAGTTGGTCAGGCCGACGAACTCCCAGTCACCGATTCCGATGGAATCCGTGAAGCTGAAGAAGATGCCGACGATGCCGGGAATGGTGATCGCCAACGTGAACAGGACAAGGCTCGGCACAAGGAAGAGATAGAAGATCGGTTCGACCCGACGCCTGCTGCCCCGCCCTTGGGGACGCTGTTTCTGGGTTGCTTGCTTTGGGTCGCCGTGCTTTGGGCCGCCCTGCCCGGACGTGGTGGATGTGGTGATGATGGACATGATGTTGACTCCCTGGTTCGGCGCTACTGGCGGAACGCCAGGCGCGCCCAATCTGCGTCGAGCGTGCTGAGGGTGGATGCCGGGTTTGCGCCGAACACGAGCGCTTGGGTGTAGTTCATGATCGGAATGGTGCGCGGCACCAGCACCGACGGGCCCTGGTAGACCTGGGATTTGTCGTAGTACTGCACCATCCCTTCAATCCGGGGATCAGCAACAACGGCCGAATCCTTGGTGGGCGTGAAACCCAACTGCGATTTGTTGTAGGCCTCAATTACTTCCGGCTTGTAGAGGTGCTCGAGGAAATCACGGGCAGCCTCCTTGTGCTTGGACGCCTCCGGTATCCACGCCGCGAGGTCAACGTTGACGCGGACCCGCAAGTCCTGGGGATCCTCGGTCATGGGCAGCGGAAAGGTGCCCAGCTTGAGGTCAGGGGCGGTCTTGGCAATTTCGCTGAAGGCCCACGGGCCCTGCAAGTACATCGCAGCCTTGCCCTGTGAGAATGCCAGGTTGCCGTCACCGTACGCCCGGCTGGCAGCATCCTTGTTCACATAGTTGGTGGCGAGCTTCAGCATCTTGGCTACGGGCTGTTCGAAGTCCTTCTGGAACGAAACCGAGGACCCCGGCCCCACTTCCGTGCCTTCCACAGCCAGCTTGTCGAAGAAGTCGAGGGTGTCCACCTGGCCGCCTACCGAGTAGTCGAACCACCCTTGGGCGATGGTCCAGTCGTCCTTCCACGTGGCGTAGAAGGGCGTCACTCCCGCAGCCTTCAACTTCTCACACGCTGTGATCAGCTCGCTCCAGGTGGTGGGCACCTTAATGTTGTTGGCAGCGAAGATCTCCTTGTTGTAGATCACCGATGACGCCATGACCGAATACGGAAGGGCGCTGGTCCGGTCCTGGTACGAGCCGTACTGGTCCATCAACGGCTGCAGATCCTCACGGATCCGGGATGCAGCGTCCGTGCCGGACAAGTCGCTCAACACCCCACGCTGAACGAAGCGCGAGGTCTCCATGTTGTAGTTTGCCAGCGCGATGTCCGGCGGATTACCGCGAACGAAACTCGCGGACACCACATCCACACCCGAAGTGTCCAGCACAACCTCGGTGTCGTTCTGCGAAGCGTTGTACTCGGCAACGAGCTTGGTCATGAAGCCAATGGCTTCACGCTTGCTGAACGTAAACCGGATGGTCTCCTTGTCCGGCTCCCCGGTGCAGCCTGAGAGAAGCCCCGCCAACAAAGCCAGGCCCAACCCCATTGCTGCGAAGCGTTTCCTGCGTGTCAGTTTTACGGACACCGTAGACCTTTCGTCTTGCGGACCTCAGTGGCCGCATTCCCATCGCGCGGCGGGTCCTGCTCATCGCCACCCGAACTTTAGATAGGAGCTAAATTTACGACCTATCGCTAACCATGGTGAGTGATGCGCGCCACAGCGTCAAGCTTTGGGTGAAATGCGTCGTCATCTAAATTTATGTACTAAATTTAGAGAGATCGTTCTATCATTCCCGCCGAGCGGCCTGAAGAGTTTGGAGTACCCATTGCAGACCGGTACTGCGCCGTCAACACAGCTGGTCCGCCGCGTCAACGCCAGCGCAATGCTCAAGGCAATGCGCGGCGCCGGCGTCCTCACTGGTACGGAGCTGATGGATTCCACCGGACTCTCGCGTGCCACCGTCATCTCAATCTGCGATGAACTCGTCCGGCTCGGTTGGCTCCAGGAATTGGAAAACCAGCGGGGCACCGGAGACTACGTCAAGGGACGGCCGGCACGCCGCTTTGTTTTCGACGACGGCGCGGCCAGTGTGCTCGGAATAGACATCGGCGCCACCAAGATCACGGCGATCGTGGCCAACATGGCAGGAACGTCACTGTCCAAGGTCACCATGCCGTTCCGTACCTACAATGTCCCGGCCGACGAGCGTGCCGACGTTCTGGACCGCATCGCGGCTGACGCCTTGAAAAAGGCCGGCGTTTCCGCAGATTCCGTTCTGGCCGTGTCCGTGGGTGTGGCCGCTCCTGTCAGCCGTGACGGCGAAGTCCTCACTGCCCAGGAGTTCTGGAAATCCTTCGACGTCCGCCGGATTGTGTCCGAACGGCACGGCTGGCACGTCCTCCTGGAAAACGATGCCAACCTCGCAGCCCTCGCAGAACGCTGGCAGGGCACTGCACAGGGAGTCGACAACCTTGTGGTTATGCTGGCCGGCGACCGGTTGGGTTCGGGCATCCTCGAATCGGGGCGGCTGCTCCACGGGCAGCTTGGTGGCTTTGGGGAATTGGGGTACCTCGAGAACGTGGACGGTGTGGGTGACACCTACGGCATCGCCCATTATGCAGTCCTGTGGGGACGTGAAGCCCTTGACGCCAGCGCGACGACGACGCTGCATGAACTCTGTGGCGGCGACCCGGCAGCCCTGACGTCGGAGATGGTTTTCAACGCCGCGGCTGATGGCGACCGCGCGGCTATCAAGGCCATTGATCGGTTGGCCCACCGCATGGCCCGGGCCATCGGTTCGATCAGTACGCTGGTCAACCCTGAACTGGTGGTTATTGCCGGCGCCGTGGCAGCATCAGCACACGCCCTGATACCCGGAATGGAAAAGCAGATGCCCGAGTTCACCTTTACTCCCCCGCGGCTGGCGACCTCCACGCTGGGCGACGGCATCGTCTCGCTGGGCGCGGTCCGGCACGCACTGGACTATGTCGAAGACCATGCGCTGGACCTCTACCCCGCATCAGTGCCGAAGCCAGTGTCGACCTAGTCCGGCATCGACATCGTGCGCAGGTCCAACTGCCTCAGGACGCGATCGGCCACTTCCGGGTCCGTTCCGAGCTCGTTACGGGCAGCCACCACTTCCTGGCGCGCGGCGTCGAGGGCGATGGTCTGTACGGCGATGGACAGCTCCCGTCCGCGCTTCCGTTTTTCGGCAACGGACTCGTTCTGCAGGGTGCCATCCAGCAACTCCGCGTGAAGCCGGCGCATCTTTTCCTTGACCAGCGCCACTTTCTCTGCCGGAAGTTCCTTCATCAGGTCGTGGTCCTTCAATGCCGCAACTGCAGCAGACTGGGCGCGCTTGGCCAGGACTTTGGCGGCATCCTGTTCGTGCGAACCGTCCTCCGTTGCATTCAGTACGCGCATGAGCCAGGGCAAGGTGAGGCCGGGGAGCACCAACGTTGCCAGGAGGACAGCGCAGGCAATCACCAGGATCTCGTGCCGGGCAGGGAAATCGCTGCCATCAGGCAAGGTCAGCGGAAGTGCCAACGCCAGCGCCAAGGTTGCAAGGCCACGCATGCCGCACCACGTAAGGATCAGCACTTCCTTGGGCGAGGTGGGCTGCAGCAGGTTCCTGCGCTTCCGGGCTGTCAAGGCAAGCAGGCCAAGCCACAGGAACCGGACAACGAAGACCAGGATGCAGATGACCACGGCCATGCCAATCATCCCGAAAATCGCCGTCCCCTCATCCCGGATGACGTGGCGGATCTCCAGCCCTACCAGGCCGAACGCCAAGCCGGTCGCCAGTAGCTCCACCACATCCCAGAACGCGGTCCTGGTGACGCGTTCGGCGGCGTCCTGCGGCCGAGCATGGCGCTGCAATTCCAAGGCAGTCACGACGACGGCCACCACACCTGAGGCATGCAGCTCTTCGGCGAGGATGTAGGCCGCGAACGGTACCACCAGCGTGACAGCACTCCGGGCCACCATTGAGGTGACGAGCTTGGTGATGGCCTTGGTCAGCCAACCCATCGCGATGCCGATCACCACGGCCAAGCCGGCGCCAATAATGAACTGCGGGATGACTTCCGGTCCCACTTCGCTGCCCGAGACCGTGGCAGCAACGGCGGCCTGGAAGATCACGATGGCCGCCGCATCGTTGAAAAGTCCTTCGCTCTGAAGGACCGTAATGAGCCTGCGTGGCATGTGGACACGTCCCGCCACTGACTCAACGGCAACAGGGTCCGGCGGCGCAACCATGGCTCCCAAGGCAATGGCTGCCGGGATTCCGATACCCGGGATCATGAGCCACGCAGCACCGGCCACCACGGCGGTGGACACCACCACCAACGCCACCGCCAACAGGAGGAGCGTCCGCCATCGCACTCTGAAGACCGCCCAGGAGCTCTTCTGCGCCGTGGCGAACAGCAGTGGTGGAAGGAAGATCGGCAGGATCAGTTCAGGCGAGATCTCAAACTCGGGGAAACCAGGAATGAAGGTGAGTGCAACGGCCAGGAGCAACATCAGGACCGGATACGGCAGCCGGAGCCGGTCTCCCAAACCCACGGCCACTACCGTCGCAAGCAGCAACCCGATGATGAGCGCCAACTGATCCATTTTCCTGCTTCCCCAGATGTTGTACGGCTCTTCCCCCGCCGAAGCCGAAAAAGTTCCCTACCAACATATCCCGGGCTGAAGTCAGTCCCTGGTCAGTCTTGCGTGAGGGCGTCCACGACGTCCTCTGCTCCATCCTTGAACGTGATGGTCCGGCGGATGGTGCCCGGCAGTTCCAGGACTGCCGCGGTGACCAGGGCAACGTTGGCCCGCGAGGTCTGCGTGCCGTCGCCGGGGTTTTCCGGGTCCGTCTGGATCAATCCCGTGGCCGGCTCATCCGTCAGGGTTCCCGGACCCAGGACGGTCCAGTCAAGGCCGGTGCTGCGCAAGTAATCGTCGGCGGCCGCCTTAGCCTCCGCATAGGCGAAGAACGGGTGGTCCGACGGGACGCCGTGGTCTTTGGCGGCGCCGATGTAGGACACCATCACATACCGCCGCACTCCGGCCTGGGCTGCGGCATCCATGGAGCGGATGGCGGCATCCCGATCCACCGCATAGGTCCTGTCCGGATTGCCACCGCCGGCCCCTGCAGACCAGACCACGGCGTTGTGTCCGTTGAGCGCCTGGGCGAGTTCCGCCGTCGTCGAGTTTTCGACATCCAGCACCTCGGCTGTGGCGCCGGTGTCCGTGACATCTGCCACATGATCGGGATTCCGGATGAAGGACGTGACATCGTGACCTTCGCCACTGAGGATGCGGGACAGATGCAGGGCCACTTTCCCGTGGCCGCCAATGATTGCGATTCGACTCATGAACCCATTCTGTCCCACGGAATGAAAAAAGACCCCGCAGGCGAAAGCTGCGGGGTCTTGCTCTGTAGCGGTGGGGAGGCTCGATCTCCCGACCTCACGATTATGAGTCGTGCGCTCTAACCAACTGAGCTACACCGCCACGAATGAGAAAAACCTGTGCCAAGCCGGTCAAAACCGCCTTGACACAGGCCCTCATTCAGAGCCCCCCACCGGAATCGATCCGGTGACCTCGTTCTTACCAAGAACGCGCTCTACCACTGAGCTAGGGGGGCAACGAGTAAATACTCTACCGGACGTTTTCAGAAGCTACAAATCGGCGAAAGACCGCGGAAAAACAGCGCCGACACAATTTGCGAAGACGCTGTTCTGCTGATCTATTTCCTGCTGTTTCGGCACCTGATTTCAGGGCAGCCGGAGCACCTGTCCAGGGTAGATCCGGTCCGGGTTGGGAACGGTATCTGCGTTGGTTGCGATCAGCGCGCCGAGGTCCACCCCGAACTGGGCAGCGATGCCACCCATGGTGTCGCCTTGTTCCACAACTACCTCGGTGACCCGCGGGGCCACAGGTCCTGGCTGGCCGGACCCTGCTGCGGCCTCAGAGGCCGCCTCCTGCGCCTGCGGCCGGACTTCCGGGGGCCCGGGTTCCAGGCCCTCCTGTTCGGCCTCCTGCGCCGCTGCGGCGTCAGCGGCCGCCTGTTGCTGGGCGGCCTGCGCTGCTGCAGCCTCGGCTGCCGTCTTATCCTCAGCTGAAACCTCGACGGCGGCCGCATCCTCCGCTGCCTGGCTTACCGCCGTTTGGTCGTCCGGGGCCGCTTCCGGAGCGGCATGGTCCCTGTGATCCTTTTCACCATGGTCTTTGTTGCCGAAGCCCAGGTTCTTCCTCACGTTGTCCAGCAATTCCATGGAGCACCCTCCTGTTTCCTGCGGCCAGTCAGCCAGCCCCTTGATGGTACGGCGGGGCACGGGCGCATGTAACCCCGTTAAACACATCAGGGGGCCGGCTCGAAAGCCGACCCCCTGACGGGAACTACTTGGTGTTTACCACCAGGAAGTGTTTACCACTTGCCCTTGCGGTTGAAATCGCGGTGTCCGCCTTCGCCGCCACTGCGGGGCTTGCGGGCGCCGTCACCGTGACCGCCGAAGCGGGACCCGCTGGCCTGGCCGCGGTCGCGGTCGCCGAAGCTGCCTGCGGTGCGCTCGGAGCGGTCGCTGTAGGAGCGGCCACCACGGTCAGCGGAGGTACGCTCGCCACCTTCGGACTTACGGAAGTCCTTCTTGAAGCCACCGTTGCCCTTGAAGTTGCCGCCACCACGGTTCTCGCGGTCGCCATAGCCACCACGTCCACCGGCGCCACCACCGGAGTAACCGCCACGGTCGCCGCTGGGCTTGCGGCCGTTGTCCAGTTCGAGGTGGATCAGCTCGCCACCGATGCGGGTGCGGGACAGTGCACGCAGCTGCTCGGGGCTCAGGTCTGCCGGGAGCTCCACCAAGGAGTGGTCCGAGCGGATGTCGATGCCGCCGATCTGTGCCGAGGAGATGCCACCTTCGTTGGCAATGGCGCCAACAATGGAACCCGGCATGACGCGCTGACGGCGTCCGACGGCGATCCGGTAAGTAGCGTTGCCCTCGGTGAGAGCACGGGTCGGGCCGCGGGAACCGAAGCCGTCCTTGGAGCGCTCACGCTTCTGGTACTCAGGAGCTGCGGGCAGTTCCTTGACCAGCAGGGGCTGTCCACCCTGGGCCATGACGGCCAGGGCTGCAGCGATCTCGGAAGCCGGAACGTTGTGCTCTTCCTCGTAGGAGGAGATCAGGTCGCGGAATGCTGCCACGTCTTCGGACGCGAGGGTCTCGGTGATGCGCTCGGCGAACTTGCCCAGGCGCAGCGTGTTCACGGTCTCAGCGGTGGGCAGGTGCATCTGCTCCACCGGCTGGCGGGTTGCCTTTTCGATGGAACGCAGCAGGTACTTCTCCCGCGGCGTCATGAACAGGATCGCGTCGCCGCTGCGGCCTGCACGGCCCGTACGGCCGATGCGGTGCACGTAGGACTCGGTGTCATGCGGGATGTCGTAGTTGATGACGTGGCTGATGCGCTCCACGTCAAGGCCACGGGCCGCGACGTCGGTGGCCACGAGGATGTCGATGCGGCCTTCCTTCAGCGCGTCAACAGTGCGCTCGCGCTGCTGCTGCGGGATGTCGCCGTTGATGGCGGCAGCCTGGAAGCCGCGGGACTTCAGCTTGTCGGCGAGGTCCTCGGTAGCCATCTTGGTGCGCACGAAGGCGATAACGCCGTCGAACTCTTCAACCTCAAGGATGCGGGTCAGGGCGTCCAGCTTGTGCGGGCCCATGACCTGGAGGTAACGCTGCTTGGTGTTGGCACCGGTGGTGGTCTTGGACTTCACCGAGATTTCAGCAGGGTTGTTCAGGTACTGCTTGGACATGCGGCGGATCTGGCCCGGCATGGTGGCAGAGAACAACGCAACCTGGCGGGTCTCGGGAGTCTGCTGGAAGATCTGCTCAACGTCATCGGCAAAGCCCATGCGCAGCATCTCGTCAGCTTCGTCCAGAACCAGGTACTGGAGCTCGGAAAGGTCCAGCGAACCCTTGGCGATGTGGTCGATCACACGGCCGGGGGTACCGACAACAACCTGTGCACCGCGGCGCAGGCCAGCCAGCTGCGGGCCGTAGGCCGAGCCACCGTAAACCGGGAGGACGGTGAAGTCGTCAATGTGCTTGGCGTAGGAGGTGAACGCCTCGGCAACCTGGAGGGCAAGTTCGCGCGTCGGGGCCAGGACCAAAGCCTGGGTCTTGCGGGACGGGCCATTGAGGTCGTGGAGCTCAGCCAGGCGGGACAGGGCCGGAACAGCGAATGCTGCGGTCTTGCCGGTACCGGTCTGGGCCAGGCCAACGACGTCGCGGCCTTCAAGCAGCAGCGGGATGGTGGCGGCCTGGATGGGAGACGGCTTTTCGTAGCCGACGTCCTGCAGGGCGGCCAGAACGCGACCGTCGATGCCAAGATCGACGAAGCGGACGCCTTCTTCTTCCTCTTCTTCTGCCTTGGGGGCAGGAGCTTCGGTGAAGGCGGGAGCTGCAGACTCGGCTGCAGCATTCTCGACGGGGGCAGCGGCAGCAGCCGGTGCTTCAACTTCGGCGGGCGCGGTGGTCTCCACTGCATCAGCGGACTCTACGGTCTGGGCGTCGAAGTTTTCGTTGAGATTTTCGGTCATAGGGGGAAATTCCTCATCCATAGGGCAGTCGGCGCGGCCCGGTTGGGCTTGGCCGCAGTACTCGTCGCGAAGGCAGGCAAAGTGCCCTGCTCCCGCAAGAAGTCCGGCGCTATCGCAATCCCATGGCAGGACTTCCCGCTGCATCTCTTGGCTGCTATCCCAGCAGTCTGTACAGCGTTTTCTTTAGCCGGCTCTCCCTATGAAAATGCCCGCACACAATTGCGGGCCCCAACACTTACCAGTCCTGCCTCAAGAATTGGGCAGGATAAAGGGATTTCCGGAGTGGGGGATATTTCAAGTGTAGGGCAAGGTGCGGCGTCACCGCGACTTAAGGCCCCCTGATGGCCGGTGAGCTTGTTCACACTCGGCTTCCACACCCGCCCCGAGGCCATGAAAAGGCCCTAGAGGCCGTGGCGGCGAAGGACCTTCTCGAACTTTGAGTGGTACTCGTCCTGGAGCCGGATTTCGCCGTCGGCTTCCGCGTCGAGCAGGACCTGGACGATGTCCGGCGTGGGCTCGTTGAACCACTGGCCCACCGTAATGCCGTGCTTGGGGACGAACGTGCGGTGAATGTGGTCTCCCGCCGAAATGGTCCCTGTCCTGATCACCCTCAGGTACGTCCCCACCCGGCCTTCCTGCGTGAAGCGCTTCACCCACTGCGGCTCCCCCAACGCCCTTTGGAACGTGGCGCACGGAACACGGGGAGACGTGACCTCCACTTCCACGTCCAGGCCAATCTTCCATCGTTCGCCGATCACTGCACCCGTGGTCTCGATTCCTGCAACGCGCAGGTTCTCGCCGAAAAGGCCAGCCGTTACCTCGCGCAGCAGCTCACCTGACCAGAAGTCCGCGTCCGCCTGCGAGTAGGCGTACAACGCTTGGTCTTCCCCGCCGTGATCGAGCCGGCTTGCCTGCACATCCCCGTGAAGTCCCAGTTTGTGGACCTTGACGGGACCTTCTACGGGGCGCTTGTCAATGGCCGTGACTCCCACGCTGCCGGTATCGGGCAGCAACTGGTGGACACGGCAGACGGCAACGAGGGAAGCGGTGTTCATGGGACCAGTCTACGGACGGCCCCAGGAAGGTTTAAGGATCAAAACGGTAGCCCATGCCTGCTTCCGTGTGCAGATGGCGCGGCTCCGCCGGATCCCGCTCCAGCTTCCGCCGCAGCTGGGCAATGTACACGCGAAGGTACTGGGTTTCCTTGGCATAGGCCTGTCCCCAGACCTGGGTGAGAATCTGCTGCTGGCTCACCAGTTTCCCCTTGTTCCGGACCAACAGTTCCAGGATGTTCCATTCCGTGGGCGTCAACCTGACTTCCGAGCCATCCTTGACAATCCTCTTGCCGGCCAGGTCCACCATGAAGTCGGCAGTGGCCAGGGTTGGTTCCTCATGTTCGGTGACGACACGGCGGGAGGCGACCCGAAGCCGGGCAAGCAGCTCATCCAAACCGAAAGGCTTGGTCACATAGTCGTCCGCACCGGCGTCGAGCGCTTCCACTTTGTCTTCCGACGCGTGCCGGGCGGACAGCACGATGATGGGCATGCTGCTCCAGCCACGGATGCGGCGGATGATCTCCACGCCGTCCATGTCCGGCAGCCCAAGGTCCAGGACCACGATCTCCACCGGCTGCTTGGCAGCGGCCTGGAGGGCCTCGGCCCCCGTGCCCACCGACAGCGCCTGGTAGCCGTGCGCCTGAAGGGTGATCTGCATGGCGCGGGCAATCCGGGCCTCGTCCTCGACGATCAGAACCAGCGTCATTGCGCGTCACCTGTCCACAGCGGCAGGGTGACCACCATGGTCAGGCCACCACCCGGCGTCGGCTCGGCGGCGAGCCTGCCGCCCATGGCCTCGCTGAACCCTTTAGCCACTGCCAGTCCAAGGCCGATGCCACCGCCGGAGCCGATTCCGCCCGCCGCGGTCTGTGACGGCGAATCACCAAAGCGTTGGAAAGGCTGGAACATGGTGAGGACTTCATCGTGGCCCATCCCCCTGCCGTGATCCACGATCCTCAATTCACTGGCGGGCCGGTCGCCCAACGTGATGCCGGCCCCGGCCCGGGCAGTCAGGACCACATCAGAGTCAGGCGCGTACTTCACGGCGTTCTCAACGATGTTGGCCACCACGCGCTCCAGCATGCCGGCATCAGCCTGCACCGGAGGCAGGTTGGCCGGAAGTTCATTGCGGAGGTGCTCCGGTGGAACACCCCGCAACGCTTGGGGCAGCACCTCGGCCCACACGATGCCGGTCAGCAACGGGTTGACCGCATCGGCCGTAATCCTGGACATGTCCAGAAGATTGTCCACCAAGTGATCCAGGCGGTCTGCGTACTCCTCAATGGTTTCCAGCAGTTCCCGCTCGACCTCCGGCGGAAAGCTCACGTCCTCCTGGCGCAGGCTGCTCACCGCGAGCTTGATGCCCGCCAACGGGGTCCGCAGGTCATGCGACACAGCGCGCAGGATGGACGTCCGCATTTTGTTGCCCTCCGACAGCCGCAGGTTGTCCCGGCGGCTCTTGACCAACTGCTGGCGTTCCCGCACGGCCACGACGAAGGCCCCGAAGGCAGCCAGCAGACGCTGGCGTTGAGGCGATAACGGACCGCCGCGCAGCAGCAGCGTGTAATGCGGATCGACGACGGCGGCGTGGTCGGCGGCGGCATGGGTCACCGGCGGATTGTGGCCGGCGCTCGCCAGCACCTGCCACGAGGGAGCCGCACCTGGCATTGCCGGCCCACCCGGTCCCGCGGAGCCCAGCAACGTCACCGCTTCCATGCCCAGATTGCTGCGGACCTTCTCAAGGAACGTTTCCAGGCTGCCGTCCGAACTCAGGATTCTCAGGGCCAACTCGCTTAAGGCCGTGGCCTCGGCTCCGGAGCGAGCTGCCTCCTGGGCGCGCCGGCTGGCCAGGCCGACTGCCAGTGCCACGCCGCAGGCCACAGCAAGGAAGACCACAAGTGTGAACAACGTGGTGGGGTCGGCGATGGAGAGCGAGCCGACAGGATCTGCCGAGAAATAGTTAAGGAGGAAGCTTCCCAGCACGGCGGCCACCACCGCCGGCCACAAACCACCGATCGCGGCGACGGCAACCGCCACCGCCAGTTGCAGCAGCATGGTGATCGCGAAGTTACGGAAATCGAGGACCGTCACCAGAAGTTCGACGGCGGGCGGCAGCAAAAGCGCCAGGACCAAACCGGTGACCACCCGGCCTTGGCCGATGCCGCGAACCGGCGGCAGCCGCAGCAGCACGCCGTCGTCGCCGTTGCCATGTGCCTCTGGTGCCGCCATGGCTACATCCTTACATGGTTGGCCCGCTGGGTAGTTCTCCCCATTTACGCCCGTCACCGGTGCCGACGCCGCCTGCAAGGACTAGGCTTGCTCTGAGCATTCTGGTCCGGCGTGGCGCCGGACACTTCAACGGTCTATCCAGGGGGATACACATGGGCCCGAAAGACAGCCCTGACGCAGCCGGCAACGACGGCGGCAGCAGGGACAACAACGCCGACTTCGGAGCGGGCAACAATCCGCCCAAGCCCCCACCTTGGCAGGTGCCAAAGCCCGAACTCCACC
The DNA here is from genome assembly GCF_024168825.1 of Paenarthrobacter sp. A20. Classification (NCBI taxonomy): domain Bacteria; kingdom Bacillati; phylum Actinomycetota; class Actinomycetes; order Micrococcales; family Micrococcaceae; genus Paenarthrobacter; species Paenarthrobacter sp. A20. Next base: position 4,623,190 of record NZ_JALJWH010000001.1, read on the forward strand.
CCGAGCTGTTCACGCCTGTCGAGGGCGGCCAGGAGCCGGCGAAAAGTACAGGCAAGGGCAAGAAGCGTCCGGTGCCTGCCGGTGCACCCCAGGCCGGGAACGGCGCGCCGCAGCCCGGCCAACCCCTCCCCGTCGTGGACCCGTTCGCCAAGGAACGCGAGCGAGGAGCAGCTGAGGCAGCGAAAAAGAAGAAGCGTTCCCAGCGCCGCACCGTCGTCGTGGGCTTGGGCGTGACTGCCCTGCTGGCTGGAACCATTACCGCGATCGTTGCCAGCAATGAGCAGGAAGCGGACTACGCGCAGGTCTGTTTCAACGAGGAAACCGGCGAACGCGTTGACGACAACGAGTGCAACAACAGCAGTTCGGCCGGCCGCAGCTCCGCGGTCTATGCCTGGTACTTCTACTCCCGGGGAGCCAGTGTGCCCGCGGTGGGGCAAAACCGCAGCTCCTACCCGAGCTACACCAAGAACGTGCCTACGGGAGCAAAATCCTCTACCGGCTACAGCACCAAGGGCGGCACTGTCAGCCGCGGCGGCTTCGGCAGCAGCTCCAAAAGCGGCGGAAGCTCGGGAGGCTAGGCGTGCGTCGACTCTCCTCCGTGCCCAGGCCGGACTGGAAGCAAAAGATCGAAGAACAGGGCCTGGTATTTTCCACCACCACCATGCCCAATGGCCGCAAAATCGAATACTGGAACGAATCGGCCTATTACGAATTCACCATGGACGAGGTGGAAACCCTCGAGAAGACCGCCGAGGACATGCACATCATGTGCCTGGAGGCCGCGAAGTACCTGGCCACCGGAGCCATGGGCGATATCGGCATCGGGCAGCAGGCCCTTGAACTCGCTGGCGAGTCGCTGCTGGCTGCCGACATGGATATCTACGGCCGCTTCGATTTCATCTATGACGGCAAGGGCGGTCCGGCCAAGATGCTGGAGTACAACGCCGACACTCCCACCGGGCTCATCGAAGCCTCCGTTGCCCAGTGGTTCTGGCTCCAGGACGTTTTTCCGGACAAGGACCAGTGGAACGGGATCCATGAGGCCCTGATCCGGCAATGGAAGAAGCTGCAGTTCCGTACCGGCATGAGCACCCTGCACGTGGCCCACTCCGAAGCAGAGGAATCCGGCGAGGACTGGATGACAGCGGCCTACATGCGGGATGTCGCGAGCCAGGGTGGCTGGACCACCATCGGCATCAACATGTCCGACATCGGCTGGGACCCCAACCTGAACCGGTTCGTGGACCTGGACAACTTCATGATCAGCACCATGTTCAAGCTGTACCCGTGGGAACTGATGATGAAGGAGCCCTTCGGGCACCGCCTCCTGCAGCGCGCCTACAACCCGCGCTGGGTTGAACCGGCGTGGAAGATGCTCCTGTCCAACAAGGCACTGCTGGCCGCGCTGTGGCATCTCTACCCGGACCACCCGAACCTGTTGCCTGCATATCTTGGCGACCCGGGACCCCTGAAGGAATGGGTGGCCAAGCCGCTGCATGGGCGCGAAGGCGACAACATCCGCATCCACGCCCCCGGCATCGAGATCCAGCAACCCGGCGGCTACGGCCGTGAAGGCTGGTGCTTCCAGCAGTACCACTCCCTCCCGGACTTCGACGGCAATCATCCCGTCCTGGGTCTGTGGGTGGTGGATGGCGAATCCGTCGGCTGTGGAATCCGCGAATCCGATGGCCCCATCACGGACTACTTCTGCCGCTTTGTACCCAACACCATTGACTCCCCCGCGCCTGTCGCGCCCACTGCTACTTCCTACGGAGCCGCACTATGAGCACTGAAACCTCGACGCCGGGTGGCGGCCAAGCGGGCGGCGACCGTACCGCCGTCGTACCTCCCAAAGGCCTCCACGCCGGGATCCTGGACCTTGGCGACTCCGTCATGTTGGGCCTGGCATCCACCGCACCCGTCTATTCGTTGGCCGCGACCCTGGGGCTCATTGTTGCCGTCAACGGCAACTACACGCCGCTGATCCTGATCCTTGGCTTCATCCCGGTCCTGTTCATCGCCTACGCCTTCCGTGAACTCAACAGCGCAATGCCGGACTGCGGCACCACGTTCTTCTGGGCCCGCAAGGCCTTCGGCCCCTGGGCCGGCTGGCTGGGCGGCTGGGGTGTGGCATTGGCTGGCATCGTGGTCCTGGCCAACCTGGCGCAAATTGCGGGCAAGTACCTTTGGCTGCTGATCGGCGATGGTTCCCTGGCTGAGAACACATGGCTGGTGACGGCAACCGGCGTGCTGTTCATCGTGTTCATGACGTACGTGAACCACCGTGGCATCCGGCTGGGTGAGCACGTCCAGCGCACGCTGACATACATCCAGTACATTTCGCTGGGCATCTTTGCTGTGGCCATCATCGTCCGGATCGCCGGCGGAGCACCCGAAGGCCAGGCCTTCGACTTCGAATGGTTCAACCCTGCCGGCGCGTTTGCCGATCCCGGTGCTGTGGTCCACGGTGTCTTGCTGGCGCTGTTCATTTACTGGGGCTGGGACACGTGCCTGGCGCTCAACGAGGAAACAGAGAACCCGGCCAAGACTCCCGGTCGCGGCGCGGTCATCTCAGCCTCCGTCCTGGTGGCGATCTACGTTTCCGTTGCCCTGCTGGTGATGATGTACGCCACGATTGGTACCGACGGCATCGGCCTGGGCAACGAAGCCAACCAGGACGACGTCTTCCTGGCCATGAAGGACGTAGTGCTGGGCCCATGGGGCTGGCTGATCATTGTGGCTGTGCTGGCATCGGTCCTGTCATCGACGCAAACCACCATTCTTCCCACGGCACGCGGGACATTGTCCATGGGCGTGCACGGTGCGCTTCCGGCGCGGTTCGGTAAGGTCCACGAACGGTTCATGACCCCGGGCTTCTCCACGCAGGTCATGGGTGCGGTGGCCGTTGTGTACTACGTGGCCATGAGCTTCCTCAGCGAAAACCTGCTGTCCGACTCCATCAGCGCCATCAGCTTGTTCATTGCGTTCTACTACGCCCTGACCGGGTTCTCCTGCGTGTGGTTCTTCCGCTCCACGCTCCGGGACTCCGCCCGGAACCTGTGGTTCCGTGGCATCCTGCCGTTCCTGGGTGCGCTGTCCCTGACGGCTGCGTTCTTCATCTCGGCCGTCCAAATGTGGGACCCGGCCTACGGGGACACCCGGATCTTCGGCATCGGCGGGGCTTTTGTCAGTGGCGTGCTGCTGTTGGCCCTGGGCGTTGTGCTGGCTGTGGTGTGCCGCTTCGCGCCGTCAACCCGTGGCTACTTCACAGGTGAGCGTGCCCAGGTTGGCGTAGTAAGCGGCGAGTAGGCTGCGGTCCGCGGGCTTAGCGCTGCCTCAGGGCCCATCGATGGAGGCGGGCAGGCACGTCCACGTCCCGGATGGAATTACGCCTGAAGGCGGCGAACCAGCAAACCAGGATTGCCACAGCGCAGAACACACCCGCGCTGGACGCCATGATCCAAAGCCCGGGTGTCTGGACGTTGAGGTCAGCGGACCCCAGCGCCAGGCCGATGGTCTTGGGCGAAGAGAAGAACACCAGCGTCGATACCGCGAGAACTGCGCCCATCACCATCCGCTGGGTCCTGTAACGGGCAGGCGTTTCCTTGATGGTCCATGCGAATGCCGGCAGGACCACGGCCATCCAGACCCAGTGGTGGGACCATGAGACCGGGCTGATGAGCAACATGGCAAGTGCCGTCGTCGAAATTGCCGTCACGCGTGCGCCTTGGACGCTGGCGGCCCTGATAAGCAACGCAGCCAGGACAATGGTGGCAAGGCTCAAAGCGAGCCAAGGCACGGTCACAGCATCGTGTGGAACACCGAAGTGCAAGAGGGCACCCTTGATGGAGAGGTTGTCGACGTACCCCGCGCCGCCAATACGTGATGTGTCGGGGAGGATTTCCAGCCAGAACTGCAGGGATTCTGCGGGTCGCAACAGCCAGCCGAGCAGCACCGTGCCAGCGAAACCGATGGACATGTTCACCAGTCCACGCCAGTCCTTGCGCATCAGGAAGTACAAGCCAAAGACCAGCGGCGTCAGTTTGATGCCGGCGGCGACACCCACCAGGAAGCCGCTGCTCCGGAAGCCGCGGCGTTTGGAGAAACCGCCCAGCAGGTCGATGACCATCAGGCCCATGAGCAGGATGTTGATCTGCCCGAACGCCAGGGTTTCGCGCCACGGCCCCAGGAGCAGGACCGCCAGGAACAAGCCAGCTGCTACCCAGCAGCTCTTGGTGGAGGCGAGCGCGCTGCGCAGGTCAGGCTTGGACGACCAGTACCTGACGATCGTGACAGCTACCCACGCAGCCAGGGCCACACCGGCAATGTTGAACAGCATGAGCGCGGCAGTTTGTGGCAATCGCGCCAGCAACCCGAAGACAAGGGCTGCGAAGGGCGGGTAGGTAAACGGGAGGTGCGGCCCGCCGGCAGAAGCGACGCTGGGACCGTAGAGGTCCGAAGGCGAACCGCCTGCCTGGTTCAGGATGCTCCCGCCGAACCAGTAGACGCTGAAGTCCAGGCCCTGCTTGGCCCAGTCCGCGAGCATCATCCAGACGGGAACCACTACCACGGCCAGTGGCAACAAACGCAGCAATACCGAGGATCGTGGTTCATCTTTGCGCGGCGTTGCGGCATCCGCCGTGGTCCGTAAATCGACGTCAGGCAGTGCCATGCAAATTCCCCCAAGATAACCGAACAGCAACGGGGGAAGTGTGCGACCCCCGCACCCATACTACTGAGGCACTCCCCCGGTCTGCCTGCCATGTGCGACAGCACACATGCCGGCGGCCGTAGGATGCTGGCATGAGCGATTCAACGACGAACACCTCCGACGTCCTGGCCCTCGACTCACTGCTGACCGCGGACGAGCTTGAACTCCGCGAAAAGGTCCGCGACTTCACTGCCCACCGCATCCGGCCAAACATCGCCCGCTGGTACGAGGACGCAGTTTTCCCGCGTGATATCGCTCCCGAGTTGGGCGAGCTCGGCGTCCTGGGTATGCACTTGGAGGGTTATGGCTGTCCCGGCCGGACCGCCGTCGAATATGGTGTGGCAGCGATGGAACTGGAGGCCGGCGACTCCGGGATCCGCACCTTCGTTTCCGTGCAGGGCTCACTCGCCATGACAGCTATCCATAAGTGGGGCTCGGAGGCGCAGAAGCGGCAGTGGCTTCCACGCATGGCGGCCGGCGAGCTGATTGGATGCTTTGCCCTGACGGAACCGACAGCGGGTTCGGATCCTTCGTCCATGACGACCTTTGCCCGCGAAACGTCCGACGGTTGGGTCCTGGACGGTGCCAAGCGGTGGATCGGGCTCGCGTCGATTGCTGACGTCATGGTGGTGTGGGCCAACACTGAGGACGGTATCCGCGGCTTCCTGGTTGCCGCTGGAACCCCCGGGGTAGCGGCAACACCGATCGAGCCAAAGCTATCCATGCGCGCCTCCGTTCAGTGCGATGTGACGTTCGACGACGTGCGGCTGGGTCCAGATGCCATCCTCCCGGGTGCCATGGGACTTCGGGGACCATTCTCCTGCCTGAACGAGGCGCGCTACGGAATCGCGTGGGGTGCCATGGGAGCCGCACGCGACTCCTACGAAGCTGCGTTGGACTACGCAGGCAACCGGCTCCAGTTCGGACGCCCGTTGGCGGGCTACCAACTGACGCAGGAGAAACTGGTGAACATGCTGGTGGAAATCCAGAAGGGCACCATGCTGGCCCTGCACCTGGGCCGCCTGAAGGATGCCGGACACCTTCAGCCACAGCAGATTTCCCTGGGCAAGCTGAACAACGTCCGCGAGGCCATCAAGATCGCCCGCGAAGCGCGGACCATCCTCGGCGGGAACGGCGTCACCCTCGACTACTCACCCCTGCGGCATGCCAGCAACCTGGAATCCGTGCGGACCTATGAAGGCACGGACGAGGTCCACACCCTGATCCTGGGCCAACACATCACAGGCATGGGGGCTTTTCGCGGCTAACGCACCCAACCAGGTAGCAGCACATGTCGGTTTGGGCCCCCAACGGGACATGTGCTGTCACCTGGTTGGGTCAGGCCTCGGGGAGGACCAGGAGCTTGAAATAGCCGCGCAGGCCCTTGACCACATCCACGTCGTCGGGAGCCAGCAACCACTGGGTCTGGAGCCCGTCCCACAAGGCAACCAACGACATGGAAGCTTCATCAGGATCAACTCCGGGGCGGAGCCTGCCCTCGGCCGCCAGTTCAGCGAAGCGGCGGCCGTAGCTCCTCCGCAAGCGTTGGTAGCGCTCCGTGAAGTACTCCCGACCCGGGTGGCCATCAGTGACGGACTCGGCGCAGAGCACCGTGTACAGCTCGATGACGCCCGGAATGTCCTCGTTGAAGAGCGCTGTCCGGATCACGGAGTCCACCAGGCCTTCCTCCATGTCATCGGGGAATGAGCCGCCGGTGATTTCATCGCGGCGCTTCAGGACTGCCATGAGGAGGTCGCTCTTGGACGGGAAGTAGTGCAGCAGGCTTGTCTGGCTCAGGCCTACGCGATCGGCAACATCCTGCAGGGATCCCCCGCGGTAACCACGGGCAGCGAACACCGCATGGGCAGCGTCGAGGATGGTCCGACGCCGTTCCTCGGATTTCGCGTACGGGCCCCGCCTCGCTGCGCGGCCCACGTCCTTTGTGGTCATGGCTAGACAGTGTACATGCGTGTTACATCCTCGAATATGAAATTCGAGTAAGTACTCGAATTTTCTGTTACCGTGGTCACACTTGCCGCTGCCGGGACCCACGAATCCGCGCGCCGGCATAGTCAACCTGACACGAAGAGGTGAAGGCTCATGACCCGTTTCACGCGAAGACAACTCCTGGGCGCAGGCCTGGGTACAGCAGCCATGGGCCTGCTGGCCGGGTGCGCTACTCCAGGAACCCAGTCCGTCAACGCTGCCCCAACCATCCCCGCTGCCGGCGGGCCTGTGCGGCTCACCTACTGGGCTTGGCTCAAGGATTTCCAGAACGTTGCCGACATCTGGAATGCCGCCAACCCGAACATCCAGGTGGACGTGGTGTGGATTCCAGGCGGCAATGCCGGCGGATACCAGAAGCTCTACTCGGCCCTCGCTGCAGGCGGCGGACCGGACCTCGCCCAGGTTGAACTACGCTCCATTCCCGAGTTCATGCTGGTCAACGGGCTGGTGGATCTCTCCCGCTACGGTGCCGACCAGCACGCGCACCTTTACGACCCCACGCTGTGGAAGCAAGTCAGCTACACGGGCGGAATCTACGGCATCCCCCAGGACTCCGGGCCAATGGGCATGTTCTACCAGCCCGCCATCATGGACAAAGTGGGCGCAAGCACCCCGGAAACCTGGGATGAATGGGCCAGCGTTGCCACGGAGCTAAGGGCGGTTGACACCTATCTGGACTGCTTCCCCATCAGCGATGCCTCGCCGTTCGCTTCGTTTGCCGCACAGGCCGGGGCCGCCTGGTTCCGTCCCGAAGAGGACGGCTGGGTCATCAACATGACCGACGACGCCACGCTGAACACCGCGCGTTTCTTCGACAAAGCGATCGACGACGACCTCGTCACCACCGCGTATGGCGCCTTTTCGCCGGGCTGGTTCGCTGCGGCAGGCAAGGGCGGCATTGCCTCGACCATTACCGGAAGCTGGGGCGATGCCCTGGTTCAGGGCGTCAGCGGCTCCGAGGGAAAATGGCGGGTTGCGCCCATGCCCACGTGGGGCGGTACCGGGTTCGGTTCCACCTACCTTGGCGGTTCCACGGCTGCTGTCCTCGCCAACAGCAAGCACCCCAAGGAAGCCCTCGAGTTTGCCGTGTGGCTGACCACATCCAAGGAGGGAATCGACGCCGAGATCAAGAACAGCGGCATCGGCTGGTCCCCCAATCCCGACTTCATCGGATCGGACCGCCAACAACCGTCGGCGTTCTTCGGCGCTCAGCGCTACAACGAGGAAGTCTTCGTCCCTGCCACTCAGCAGCAGAACCCTGACTGGTCCTGGTGGCCGGTGACGCAGCAGTCCTTCAACATCCTCAGCGACGGTTTCCGCAAGAAGGCGTTTGGGACCTCGTTGGTGGATTCCATAGCCGCCTCGGAACAGCAGATCATCACCGTTTTCAAGAACAAGGGCCTCACCATCCGGAAGGAAACGGCATGACGACTACCCGCACTGCACCCACTGTGCAGCGTCCCGCTACAGCGGCCCGGAGTGGCAAACGTACGGGTGCTGCCGGACGCGCACCCTGGCTCCTGCTGGCACCGTTCCTGGGGCTCTTCATCCTCACGTTCCTGCTCCCAATTGTTGTGGCCATCATGTCCAGCTTCACCAAGGTGACGCGCAGCGGCCTGTTCGGCGAAGCCGGCGTGACCAGTGAGTTCGCCGGTTTCAGCAACTACGCCCAAGCATTGGCAGACGGCAGCTTCGTCGCCTCGATTGGCCGCATGCTGCTGTTCGGCATCGTCCAGGTGCCCGTCATGATTGTCCTATGCACCGCGTTGGCACTCATGCTGGAATCGGCCTCGGCAAAGTGGCCGGGTTTCTTCCGCGCCGCCTATTTCCTCCCGTACGGTGTGCCCGGCGTCATCGCCACCATCCTGTGGTCCTTCTTGTACGTGCCCGGACTCAGCCCACTGTTCGACGCAGCCAAGATCGTAGGCCTGACGCCCGATTTCCTGGGTGCCAACAGCGTGCTGTGGTCAATCGCCAACATCGTCACGTGGAGCTACACGGGCTACAACATGCTGATCATCGTGGCGCAGCTCAAAGCCATCCCGGTGGAACTCTACGAGGCCGCCAAGGTGGACGGGGCCTCCACGTGGCGCGTGGCCCGCAGCATCCAGCTCCCCCTGATCCGCCCGGCCCTCATGCTCACTACTGTCTTCTCCATCATTGGAACCCTCCAGCTCTTCGCCGAGGCCCAGGTCCTCAAGACTGTAGCCCCTGCCATCGACAGCCAATACACGCCGAACCTCAGCGCCTACACCACGGCCTTCGCCTATAACGACTACAACGTCGCAGCAGCCCAGTCGGTCATCATCGCCGTGGCCGCGTTCGCCCTGTCCTTCGCCTTCCTCGCACTGACGAACAGGAAGTCATCATGACCGTCACAGCCACGAAACCAACCACCGCACCGGTACGCAGCAAGCCTTCTTCCGGTCCGGACCGCTCAGCCGGACGACGACGGTCATCCACCATCATCGTCACCGCACTTTTGGTGGTGGTGGCCCTGTACTTCCTGATTCCCGTGTACTGGGTCTTCGTTGCCTCCACCAAGTCCACGGCGGATCTCTTCTCCACCAACGGCTTTTGGTTCGCGCCAACGTTCTCCTTGTGGGAAAACATCGGCCGGGTAGTCAGTTACGACAACGGCATCTTCGGCCGCTGGTTCCTGAACTCCGCGATCTATGCCGGCGTTGGTGCGCTCCTGGCCACGTATTTCGCTGCCGCTGGAGGCTACGCACTGGCCAAGTACGAATTCCGTGGCCGGAATCTGGTCTTCGGCACCATCCTGGGTGGCGTGCTGGTTCCCGGCACGGCCACGGCGTTGCCCCTCTTCCTGCTGTTCAGCCAGATGGGCCTGGCCAACACATACTGGAGCGTCCTGTTGCCATCGCTGGTCTCGCCGTTCGGCCTGTTCCTGTGCAGGATCTACGCGCAGGCCACCGTGGACACCTCGCTGATCGAGGCCGCCAGGATCGACGGCGCCGGCGAACTCCGTATCTTCCACACCATCGGGCTCAAAGTACTGACCCCGGCACTGGTGACCGTTTTCCTGTTCCAGCTGGTGGGTATTTGGAACAACTACTTCCTGCCGCTGGTCATGCTCTCCGACTCAGAGCTCTACCCCATCACCCTGGGGCTGAATAACTGGCTGAGCCAGGTTGACCGCTTGCCCGAATTCTATGAACTGACCACCGGTGGAGTGTTGCTCTCCATCATTCCGCTCAGCATCGCCATGGTTGTCCTGCAGCGCTTCTGGCGCGGCGGACTGACAGAAGGAGCCGTTAAATAATGTCCGACGCCAGCTACATCACAGACACCGGACCGGGATCCGGGAACCGCCTCCCGGCCCGCTCCTGGCTGCACACAGATGCTCCGACCCTCTCCCTGAATGGACAGTGGCGTTTCCGGCTCCTCCCGGGCGCACCGGGAACCCCGGGCGGCCGCGGTGTCCTCCCTGCGGGCGAGGCAATCGAAGGCATCGCTGAGGAGACCCTGGACGATTCCGCGTGGGACCGGATTCCCGTTCCGGCGCACTGGGTCCTGGAGGGCGACGGTAACTACGGACGGCCCATCTACACCAACGTCCAATTCCCGTTCCCCACTGATGCTCCCCACGTCCCGGACGATAACCCCACAGGCGACTACCGCCGGAGCTTTGAGGTACCGGAACACTGGAGCGCCGCCGGGAAGACAATCCTGCGTTTTGACGGCGTCGAATCCCGGTACAAAGTGTGGGTCAACGGCCTTGAGATCGGCGTTGGCACGGGCAGCCGGCTGGCACAGGAATTTGATGTCACCGAAGCAATCCGTCCAGGACACAATGTGCTCGCGGTCCGCGTTCACCAGTGGTCAGCCTCCAGCTACGTCGAGGACCAGGACCAGTGGTGGATGCCGGGCATCTTTCGGGACGTCACGCTCCAAGCACGTCCGGAAAAGGGCATCGACGACGTCTGGCTGAGGACATCCTTCGCCAATGGCGCGGGCACCATCGACCCCGAAATCACGGCCGATGCAGCCGCCTACCCCATCCGGTTGTCCGTCCCCGAGCTGGACGTCGACGTCGTATGGTCCTCCCCTGCCGACGTCGCCCCGGTGGCGATCACCGCCGTCGAACCCTGGTCCGCGGAGGTTCCGCGTCTGTACAACGCGACGGTGGCAAGCGAAGGCGAGACCATCTCCCTGCGCCTGGGATTCCGCACGGTGGAGATCAAGGGCGACCAGTTCCTGGTGAACGGCCGGCGCGTGGTGTTCCACGGCGTGAACCGCCATGAAACGCATCCGGACCGCGGCAGGGTCTTCGATGAGGACTTCGCCCGGGCCGACCTTGCCCTGATGAAGCAGTTCAACGTCAACGCCATCCGCACCAGCCACTACCCGCCGCACCCCCGTTTGCTGGACATCGCCGACGAGATGGGCTTCTGGGTGATCCTGGAATGCGACTTGGAAACGCATGGCTTCGAACGGCATGGCTGGGTGGGCAATCCCAGCGACGACCCCGCCTGGCGCGAAGCATATGTGGACCGGATGGAGCGCACGATGGAACGGGACAAGAACCACCCGTCCATCGTCATGTGGTCCCTCGGAAACGAGTCCGGCACAGGTTCCAACCTGGCTGCCATGTCCGCATGGGCCCACGCCCGTGACACCGGCCGGCCCGTCCATTACGAAGGCGATTACACCGGCGCTTACACGGATGTCTACTCGCGCATGTACTCCTCCGTTCCTGAGACTGAGGCGATTGGCCGCGACGATTCCGGCTCGCTTTTGCTGGGCTGCTCCGCGGCAGAGTCCGCACGGCAGCGCACCAAACCGTTCATCCTGTGCGAATACGTTCATGCCATGGGCAACGGTCCGGGCGCGATCGACCAATACGAGGACCTGGTGGACCGCTTCCCGCGGCTGCACGGCGGGTTTGTCTGGGAGTGGCGGGACCACGGTATCCGCACCACCACCGCCGATGGCACGGAGTTCTACGCCTACGGCGGCGACTTCGGCGAGGTTGTCCACGACGGCAACTTCGTGATGGACGGCATGGTCCTGTCGGACTCCACGCCGAGCCCGGGGCTCTTTGAGTACAAGCAGATCGTCGCTCCCCTGCGCCTGAATTTCAGTGCGGAGACGCACGACGGCGGCACTCGCCGCTTCGTCTCCGTCGCCAACCTGCGGCACACGGCCGATGCGTCCGACGTCGTGCTGCGCTGGCGCACCGAGGTGGACGGCCTTGTGCAGGTCGCCGGAGAGCTCGACGTCGTCACGTCAGCGGGCACGCCCCTGGCCGCCGGCGATACGACCCTGATCGAACTGCCGGAGTTCGCGGGCGCGGCATCCGGTGAGTACTGGCTCACGGTTGAGGCCGCCCTGGGTAAGGACACTGCGTGGGCCGAGGCCGGGCATGTGATCTCCGCGGCGCAGCTGGATCTGACCGAAACCCGTCCCCTGAGGGGACCCCGTCCCCTGGCATCATCCGAACGTAAAGCCGACATTGCGGAAGGCACCGTCTCGCTGGGCCCCGCCGTCTTCGAGGACGGCCGGTTGGCCTCCCTTGCCGGGCTTTCGGTATCCGGACCGCGGCTGGAGTTGTGGCGGGCACCCACGGATAACGACGCCGGGGCTGGCCGCGGCAGCTACGACCTCGCCGATCCATGGCTCAACAACGGCAACGGAACGCCTGCCCCGTCCATGGAATCAGTGTGGCGTGCTGCTGGCCTGGACCGGATCACCGCCCGGGTTGAGAAGGTTTCCGCCGACGAAACCGGCGTGGTGGTCCACACCCGCTACGCCGCCGCCGACGCCGCCCGTTGGGTCTCTGTGGAGGAGAACTGGCAACTGTCCGGCGGCGAATTGTGGCTTCGTGTGGAGATTGTTCCCAGCACCGGCTGGGACATGATCTGGCCACGCATCGGCGTCCGATTCGATCTGCCGGGCTCCGTGGACGGAGCTTCATGGTTCGGCGCCGGGCCCCGTGAATCGTACCCGGACAGCATGCACGCGACGCTGGTGGGCAGGTATTCGGCAGGCATTGACGAGCTCACGGTGCCCTACGCCAAGCCACAGGAATCGGGTCACCGGAGTGCTGTGCGGTCGCTTGACCTGCAGCAGGCAGGTACTCCTTGGCTGAAACTCGACGCCGCCCCTGACTCCGGTGGCCGCCTGCCGGGCTTCACTCTCGCCCGGCACACGGCACAGGAAATCTCAGCAGCCGGCCACCCGCATGAGTTGGCGGCGAGCCAAGGTAGTTACCTGTACCTCGACGCCGCCCAGCACGGCCTCGGATCCAGGGCTTGCGGACCGGACGTGTGGCCGGACCATGCACTGCGCCCTGAGGCCCGTACCCTGACGTTCCGGATCACCGAAGCGGGCTAGGACTCCCGTTGTCGGGCCCGCTATGCGCGCTTTCAGGCACAAATAGCGCGCAGAGTGGGCCCCGCAACCGGCCTCAGGCAACGTCTCATCAGGCGACCGCGACCGGTTCCTTCTTCGCTGCGTCCTTACGAATGGTGGCGCTGATGACTGCGGCCACTGTGCACATGGCTGCGGCTCCGAGCCAGGCGTAGTTGTAGTGCCCGGTGGCGTCGCGAATGAAGCCGGCGGCGAGTGCGGCTGCCGCGGCGCCGAGTTGGTGGGCAGCGAACACCCAGCCGAACACCACGGAACCGTCAGCGCCGAACACTGAGCGGCAGATCGCCGCAGTCGGAGGCACGGTGGCAACCCAGTCGAGCCCGTACACCACTACGAAGATGATCATGCTCGGCTCTACGGATGAGCCCAGCAGCAACGGCAGGACCAGCAGCCCGATCCCACGGAACTGGTAGTACACGGCCAACAGGATCTTGGGGTTGAAGCGGTCGGTCAGCCAACCGGATGCGATGGTCCCCACGATGTCGAAGATTCCGACGACGGCCAACAAGCCTGCCGCCGTGGTTTCGGGCATTCCGTGATCGTGGGCGGAAGGTATGAAGTGTGTCCCGATAAGCCCGTTGGTGGTGGCTCCACAAATGGCGAAGCCTGCGGCCAATGCCCAGAACGTCCGGACCTTGGCCGCCCGCTTGAGGACCTGCATGGCACGGATCGCGGCATTGGCGGAGTCCTTCGGAGCAGACGACGCAACCGCAGCGTCAGGCTTGCCTGCCGACGTCGCGGGTGATCCGGCGTCGGCGGCCTTCACCTCAGGTGCCTCGGCGCCGTACGGCAAGACCCCGACGTCGGCCGGTGAGTTCCGCAGCCAGCGCAGCACCAGCGGGACAACCGCGAGCGCACCCGCGGCGATAAGCAAGGAGGCGCCCCGCCAGCCCGGGTTCTGGGCCAGGGCGGCAATGAAGGGAAGGAACACCAGCTGCCCGGCGGCACTGCCGGCAGTCAGGATCCCGATCACCAGCCCACGGCTCTTGGCGAACCAGGTGTTGGCGATGGTGGCCGCGAAGACCAGGGCCATGGAGCCCGTACCGAGTCCGATCAGGAGCCCCCAGGTCAGCAGGATCTGCCAGGACTGGTTCACGAAGACAGTGAGGGCCGAGCCCAGGCCGATGAGGCACAACGCGAGCGAGGTGACCTTGCGGATGCCGAAGCGCTCCATGAGGGCCGCCGCGAAGGGTGCGGTCAAGCCGAAGAGGACCAGGTTGATACTGACGGCAAGCGACAACACCGTGGTGGACCAGCCGAATTCCTGCTGCAGCGGGACCATGAGCACGCCGGGCGCTGCACGGAAACCGGCTGCTCCCACGAGGGCAAGGAACGCCACCGCGGCGACAATCCAGGCCGGATGCAGTCGCCGTCGTTTGCCGGTGGGAGCGCCGGTTGTTCCGGGCGGTGTCCCTGTGACGTCGGGAGCGGTCATGCGGAGATCTCCGTTTCAATGGTGCGTGTGTTCTGTGGCGCGATGGCCAACGGCAGTGGATGGTCGCTGCGTTTGAAGCTGTGCCAACTGGTGTTGGCGGCCGTCAGCCGCGTCCCGCAATGGGTGCAGGTGTCTGCCGAGGACGTGGCCTGCCCGCAGTCCGTGTGGATGACCCTCATGTGGGACACCTCGTTGGGTGCATCCAAGTGCTTTTCGGCCCAGATAATGATGGCGTTGAGGACAGGCAACGCGTCCTCGCCTTTGGGCGTGAGGATGTACTCCTGCCGTACGCGGCTGCCGTCCTGGTAGGGGCGCTGGGCCAGGAGGCCGGACTCGAGCAACCATCCCAGCCGCTTGCTGAGGACGTTGTCCGCAACCTCGAGGCGCTTTTTGATCGCATCGTATCGGCCGTTGCCGAAGAAGATTTCCCGCAGGACCAGGCTCCCCCAGGGATCGCCAAGGACGTCGAGGCCGCGGGCAAGGCTGCACGTACGGGCGGACCAGTCGGAACGAAGAGGCATGCGGTCAACGTAGATGACTTTTCTAAAGAAAGCTACGTTGTTTCTGCTTCCCGGCCTTGTTTGACGCCGGCGGGACGCTACATCCAAGTAGCGCCCCGGAAAAGACGAGTATCCCCACGGGCTTCCCAACAGCCAAGGTGTTCCTACAATCGAAGTGTCTGGGGATTCTGAATATCCGTTCCGGCTTTCCTAGCGGATCCACTCCCGCTTGGAGTTCCCATGGCTCTGCAGGGCGATCCACAATTGCACATTCCCCCAGCGTCGGAATCACCCTCCCGCTTCAGGTGGGCAGTGCCGGGCGTCACCCTCAAGGCCCTTGTGGTGGCTGGAACCATGGTTGCGGCCATCGCCATGACCCCGCAGCTCCCGGGCATCGATTTGCCGCAACCTGCCGATCCGTCCGCTGCCAGCGACTCCATGCCCTTCGCGCGCCAGGCTTCACCCGCCGTCGTCAGCCCAACCGTGGAATCGGCCGCACCGGCCCCGCCGCCTCCAGCCGGGCCACCCGCCGAAGCACCTGAACCGCCACCGGCCGCACCGGCCCCACCCGCCGTCGTGGTTCCCCCCGCAGAGGCGGCCCCGCAACCCCCGGTCAACGAGCCCCAGCCAGGGCAGCCCGGATGGACCATCCATGTAGCCGGTGCCGGAGGACAGGACCTGGTGGATGCCTGCATCGGCCCGGTCCACTTCACGCCCACCGACGCCTACTCGCTTTTCATCACTGAGCACGACTACTGCGGCGGGTGGGCACGGTTCTCGGGCATCACCGTGGGCCAAACAGTCACCCTGGCCGGCTACGGAACGTACACCGTGGACGCGCTTGGGCAGGTCCCGTTGGGCGGCACCACAGATCACGTCTCGGCAGTTTTCGGCGGCTTTCCCAAAGCAGTGCTGCAGACCTGCATCCCTGGCACCAGCCGGATGCTGGTCATCGCGCTGAACTAGCAACGACAAACGAAAAGTGTGATCTACGCGACACACCCCACCGGTTTGCCCTGGTTTCATCGGAGGTTAACTCGGGGTGCCTAAGCTTGCCCGGTCTACTCTGACCACGAAAGGCTCCCTTGAATGTCCTCGAATACTCCTGAAATGGTTAATCGTTCAACCGAATCGACCGGACTCTCGCGCCGCGGTTTCCTCGGCACCGCCGCTGCAGCGACGGCGCTTGCAGCCACCGGGTCACTGCTCCCACCCTCCGTGCAGGCCGCGATGGCCAAGCCGGTGCCGCCGGGAAGCCTGAAGTCCATCAAGCACGTGATCATCCTGATGCAGGAAAACCGCTCGTTCGATCACTACTTCGGATCGCTGCGTGGCGTCCGGGGATACGGCGACAAGGCCGTCACCCGTTTGCCCAACGGCAAGTCCATGTTCGAGCAGCCCCGGGCCACCGGCGAGACCGTCCTGCCATTCTCGCTCCGCAAGGCCGCGGAACTTGCCGGCAGGCCCGGTTCCGATATCCAGTACCTCGGCGATTTGGACCACTCCTTCAACGGAACCACCACGGCCTGGAACAACGGCTGGTGCGACAAGTGGATTCCTGCCAAGAGCGCATCCACCATGACGTTCTACGAGCGCCAGGACATCCCGCTGCAGTACGAACTCGCGGACACCTTCACCATCTGCGATGCCTACCACTGCTCCGTCAACGGGTCCACGAACCCCAACCGCAACTACCTCTGGAGCGGAACCACGGGCACTGAGCCAGCCAGCACCAAGCGTGCCGTCACGAACGCCGCCTACGGCTACGACCACGGAGGCTACAACTGGACCACTTACCCTGAGCGCCTGGAACAGTCGGGGGTCTCGTGGAAGATCTACCAGGACTGGGACAACTTCACGGACAACGCCGTGGAGTACTTCCAGACCTTCAAGGCAATCGGCCGCAAGATGCTCGCATCGGTGGAGGGAAACCTGCGCACCACCGAGGAGTTTTACGACTCGATCAAGGGCAAGGCGCCCGCTGAGCAGGACCGCCTTCTTGCCCAATTGGAGCAGGGTCGCGCCGCCCTCACAGACGCGGAAAGGTCCCTGTTCGATAAAGCCATGTGGCGTGGCCGTCCCGAGACCCTCCTGCAACGCCTCAGCGCAGATATCAAGGATGGCACCTTGCCGCAGGTCAGCTGGCTGGTGCCGTCCGCAGCCGATTCCGAACACCCCGGCGCTTCCACACCAGTGGGCAGCGCGAACTTCGTCTACCGCCTGCTGGACACCGTCGCGAGCAACCCGGACACATGGGACAGCACCGCGATCTTCCTGAACTTCGACGAGAACGACGGCTACTTCGACCACGTCCCGCCGCCTGTCCAGCCGCGTCCGGCATCAGGCGAGTCCACTGACTGGACCACATCCCGGCCCATCGGCCTTGGCCCCCGCGTGCCCATGACGGTGGTCTCGCCCTGGACAGTGGGCGGCTACGTCAGTTCGGAAGTCTTCGACCACACATCCGTGCTTCGCTTCCTGGAGCGCTGGACCGGCGTTGAGGAACCGAATATTTCTCCATGGCGCCGGGAAGTCTGCGGCGACCTGACCGGTGTGTTCAACTTCGCCTCCCCCGGCACGCCACCGGTTCTCGACCACCCCGCCGCGGTACCCGCCAAAATCAGCCGCTGGCGCCCGAACCCTCCGGCGGTCCAGGTGGCCCCGATCCAGGAAACCGGCAGCCGCCCGGCCCGGCCTCTCCCCTACCGTCCACAAGTCTCGGCTGCAGTAAAACCGGGCAGGATTGCCCTGGCGCTGACCAACAAAGGAACCAGTTCCACCCACTTCACCGTGTACGGCTACGCGGGCGAGGTCACCGAACCCAGGCACGCGGACGTCCTCGGCAGCCAGGAGATGGAACTTCCGCTGGCCTCCGGCGCCTTCGACGTCGTCGTCACCGGCCCCAACCGGTACCACTACGAACTGAAGGGCACGACGGCGGGCGCTGCGTCCGGCGTCGACGTCACCGTTACTGGACGCCGCGGCAAGAAGGCCGTGGAACTGGAGTTGAGCAACAACGGCGCTGCAACGGTCAACGTAAAGCTGGAGTCACTGCAGTACGCGGTCACCAACCAAACCGTGAAGCTCAAGGCGGGCCACACCAGGAAGATCGGCTGGGACACCGTGGAGGGTTGGTACGACCTTCAGCTCACCTCGGCCGATGACGCGTCGTTCAGGCGGCGTCTGACCGGGCGTGAGGAAGACGGCCGGGAGGGCATCTCAGGCTAGGCGCCGTAACGGATCCGGCCCTTGTCCGCACCATGCACCGTATAGCGGTTAGGTGGGCGGACAAGGGCCGGATTGGTTGGCATGATTCGATGCGTGGGCTTATTTCCTGGTTCGTGAAGGATGATATGCCAGGGCCCAATAGACCAGCATGGCGATCCCGCACACCACGCCCAGGCTGGAAATCATGAGCTGCCACTGGGTCTGCGGATCCTTGCCCCACTCGGCAGCACCGGCCCACACGGCCAGGTTCTTGGGGGTCATGAAGAACGCGACGGTGGAGCACGCCACAATGGCCCAGCCGGCGGTGCGCATCCGACCGGAACGCGAAGGGACCCGATGCATGGCGAACGCCATGCTGGGCAGGGCAACAGCAACCCACACCCAGTGATGGGACCACGAGACAGGGCTGATCAGGAGCATCAGGATGGCGGTGGCTGATACTGCGATGAAGTTCTCGTCAGCGTCCACGGCCCACTTGATGATGAGCCCCGCAAGGATCACCAGCCCCAGGGACAGGACCATCCAGACAACGTTGGTGAGGGAGGAGTCAGGCATGCCAAAGTGCAGCAGCAGCCCCTTGACCGAGAGGTTGTCCACGTACGCGGGTCCACCGATGCGGCCGGTGTCGGGCAGTATCTTGGTCCAGAAATCCACGGAAGCCTGCGGCAGCACAGCCCAAGCCAAGGCAATGGAGCCAAAGAAGCCCACGGCCATCCAGCCCAAGGCCTTGAAGTCGCGGCGAACCAGGAAATACAGCCCAAAGGCCAGCGGAGTGAGTTTCACCCCGGCAGCCAAACCAATCAGGAGGCCTGCGGGCCACCGGATAGCACCTGCCCGAGCCTTACCGTACAGGGCGAAATCCGCCAGGATCACGCCCATCAGGATGATGTTGATCTGCCCAAAGACGAATGTGTCCCGCCAGGGCCCCAGGAGCAAAATCGCCCCGGTTCCCACCAAAGCCGTTGTCCGGAAGCGGTAGTCGGCAAACGCCTCCCGCCAGGTCTTCACACCGAAATAGTGCCTTGCCAGCCACGCGGCCACCACAGCGGCACCCACCAAGGCAACGACGATGAACACGAGGCTGCTGGCAAAGAAGCCCATGGCCGCAAGACCGGTAAAAAGCAGCGCAGCAAAGGGCGGGTAGGTGAACGGCAGGCCCTCCCGCACCGCGTAGAGATCCCCACCTTCCAGGACCTTGCCGCCGCCGTAGAAGTAGACCTCGAAGTCGTTCAAGGCCGGCTGGTAGTCGGTGTAGAGGAACCACACGGCCACAGCGAGGGTCAGTGCACCGGCGATCGTGAGGATCCAGCCCCGCTGCCTGGTGGGGGCCACGGTCTGTGAAGGAGAAGCCACAGTGTCAGCCGTTGCTGATCTTCGCGAAGGCCTGCTCAAGGTCGGCAATCAGGTCCTCGGCTTCCTCGATGCCGCAGGAGAGGCGCAGGAGGTTGACCGGGACGGCAAGCTCGGTGCCTTTGACAGAGGCGTGGGTCATTTCCGACGGGTAGTTCATGAGGGATTCAATGCCGCCCAGGGATTCCGCCAGGGTGAAGACCGAGGTGGACTCTGCAACCGTGCGCGCGGCTGCCTCGCCGCCCTTGAACTGAACGGACACCATCCCGCCGAACTTCTTCATTTGCTTGGCAGCGAGCTCGTGGCCCGGGTGGTCAGGGAGGCCCGGGTACAGCACTGCTTCCACCTCGGGACGCTGCAGCAGCCATTCAGCAACGGCCTGGCCGTTCTCGCTATGGCGATCCATGCGGACGCCCAGGGTCTTGAGCCCGCGGGTGGTGAGGAACGCATCCATGGGACCGGAGACCGCACCCACGGCGAACTGGATGAAGCCGATCTTCTCCGCGAGCTCAGCGTCCTTCACCACAATGGCGCCACCCACAACGTCGGAGTGTCCGCCGATGTACTTGGTGGTGGAGTGGACCACCACGTCCGCGCCCAAAGCGAGCGGAGTCTGCAAGTAGGGCGAAGCGAAGGTGTTGTCGACCACCAGGAGGGCACCGGCGTCGTGCGCTACGGCGGCGAGTGCCTCGATGTCGGTGATCTTCATCATCGGGTTGGATGGCGTCTCCACCCAGACGATGCGGGTGTTGTTCGCAGCGACTGCGGCAGCCACGGCGTCCAGGTCCGACATGTCCACGGGGGTGTTGCCGATGCCCCAGTCTCCCAGGACACGGTTGATGAGGCGGTAGGTTCCGCCATAGGCGTCGTTGCCCAGGACAATGTGGTCCCCGGGGCGGGCGATTGCGCGGATGAGCGAGTCTTCGGCAGCGAGGCCTGAGCCGAAGGAGAACGCTGCCGTGCCACCCTCAAGGGCGGCAAGTTGCTCCTGGAGGGCGTCGCGCGTCGGGTTGCCGCCACGTCCGTACTCGTAACCGGAACGCAGGTTGCCGATGCCGTCCTGGGCGTACGTGGAGCTGAAGTGCAGCGGCGGCACCACAGCGCCGGTCCGCGGTTCGAAGGCCTGTCCGGCGTGGACGGCACGTGTGTTGAACCCGGCGTTGTGGGTGGCAGACATGGATGCTCCTCTTGGTTCATTCAAAGTGGGATCGGTCAACGGTTGGATCGGGCGCCGGCTGGATCGGGCGCCGGCTTGAATGGGGCGCAGGGCGCCTAGTTGCTCAGGTATGCCAGAAGGTCGTGGCGCGTCAGGATGCCCACGGGGGCGCCGGCGAAGGTCACCATGACGGTATCGACGTCGGACAGCAGCTCGCGCGCGGCGGAAATGGTTTCCAGTGAGCCGATCACGGGCAGGCGCTCACCCATGTGTTCGGAGATTTTGTCCATCAGCTTCGCTTCGCCGCGGAACAGCTTACTGGTGAGGCTACGCTCGTCCACGGCACCCACGACCTCGCCCATCACGACCGGCGGCTCCTGGGAGAGCACCGGGATGTGGGAGACGCCGAATTCGTTCATGATGTTGATGACGTCACGGACAGACTCGTTCGGGTGGATGTGGACCAGGTCCGGCATCTCCCCCGTCTTGGACTTGAGGACCTCGCCCACCGAAGACTCTTCGCCGCCGGAGAGGAAGCCGTAGGAGCGCATCCACTGGTCATTGAAGATCTTGGCCAGGTAGCCGCGACCGGAATCCGGGAGGATCACCACCATCACAGCGGACTCGTCCAAGTCCTTGGCAGCCTGCAGGGCCGCAACAACAGCCATGCCGGACGAGCCGCCCACCAGGAGGCCTTCCTCGCGGGCAAGCCGGCGCGTCATGGAGAAGGAGTCGGCATCGGACACGGCGATAACGTCGTCAGGCACGGAAGGATCGTAGTTGTCGGGCCACATGTCCTCACCCACGCCCTCAACGAAGTAGGGCCGGCCGCTTCCGCCTGAGTAGACCGAACCTTCCGGGTCCGCACCGATGATCTTGACCCGGCCGCCGTCGGACTCTGCACGGTCAGCTGAGACCTGCTTGAGGTAGCGGCCTGTGCCGGTAATCGTGCCGCCGGTTCCGGCGCCGATGACCACGTGCGTGACCTTGCCGTCGGTGTCCTGCCAGATTTCAGGGCCAGTGGACTCGAAGTGGCTGCCGGGGGCGGCGGGGTTTGAGAATTGGTCCGGCTTGAAGGCGCCCGGGATCTCGCTGACCAGGCGATCGGAAACGCCGTAGTAGCTTTGCGGGCTGTCCGGAGCCACGGACGTGGGTGTGACCACTACCTCGGCACCGTACGCCTGCAGGACGGCGCGCTTGTCCTCTCCCACTTTGTCCGGCACTACGAAAATGCACTTGTAGCCCTTTTGCTGGGCCACCAGCGCCAATCCCACTCCGGTGTTGCCCGACGTCGGCTCAACGATGGTTCCGCCCGGCTTGAGCCGACCGTCCTTTTCCGCATCCTCGATCATCTTCACGGCGATCCTGTCCTTGATGGATCCGCCGGGATTGACGTATTCGAGCTTGACCAGGACGGTGGCTTTGATCCCGTCCGTTACGTGGTTGAGCTTGATGAGCGGCGTATTGCCGATGAGGTCCAACACGGACTGGGCGTACTTCATAGGTACAAAGTTACCGCCT
Source organism: Paenarthrobacter sp. A20 (assembly GCF_024168825.1). NCBI lineage: Bacteria > Bacillati > Actinomycetota > Actinomycetes > Micrococcales > Micrococcaceae > Paenarthrobacter > Paenarthrobacter sp. A20. Next base: position 4,645,491 of record NZ_JALJWH010000001.1, read on the forward strand.
GCCCGCAGTGGGGCTTGCTTCTGTCCCCTACCAGGCGGGCCGGGTCCGGGTGCCCGCAGGGCCGGGCGCGGACTAGGTTCCAGCGGAGGTGTCGGTCTGCCACACCCCCAGGACGTTGCCCTCAGTGTCCTTGAAATAGGCATACCAGCCCATGGTGGGGACGGCGTCCTTGGCCTGGACAACGCTGCCGCCGGCGGACTCCACCTGCTCAAGGGCTGCGTCGATGTCCTCCACGTCGATGGTCAGGATGGGGGTCTTCAGGGCGTCCGTCCGTGGGAACAGGGCGCCGTTGATGGCTCCTGGTTCCTTGGGCGTCCCGGTTTGTTCGTCCGAGGGTGCGGTCAGGGCGATGGTGTAGTCCATCCCCTGCATGGGGCTCAGGTTCCAGCCGAACGTGCTCGCATAGAATGCGTTGGCCCTGTCCTTGTCGTCCGTCGGAATCTCGAAATGCACTATTGCGGCCACGATTCGCGCTCCTTGTACCTGGGATATGGCGCGGCCCACCCACGCCACATCAGGGAGTCTAGCCCTGGCCGGCTGCTGCCGTAAGGGGTTGATTGAGCTCATTGTCAGCCGGGCGTGGGACCATGAAAACATGACCATCGCAGACGCCCCGCCCGTTGTTGCGGCCGCGGCAGATGCAGCCGTCAGGTGGCATCCGGGCGGTTCCTTCCGTTTGGACCAGACCATGTTTCCGCTGATGCGCGGCAACGCGGATCCTTCCTTCGCGGCACACCACAATGGCTTCTGGATGGCGTTCACTACTCCCTCGGGCCCCGTGACTCTCCGCCTCTCGGCAGGCGGTTTGGGCGCCGATTCCTTCGTGGACGCACAAGCCTGGGGACCCGGAGCAGCGGATGCCATTGCCGGAGTGCCGAGGCTCCTGGGCGCCGATGACGATTGGTCCGCGTTCGACGAGCCCACGTTCCATGCCACCCTCCCGCGCCGTGTCACTGAAGCACGACGCCGGAACCTCGCTCTGCGGCTGCCCTCCACCGGGCGGGTGGTTGATTCACTGGTGCCCACCATTTTGGAGCAAAAGGTCACCACTTTGGAGGCACGTCGGGGCTATCGGTACCTGATGTACCGCTATGGAACGCCAGGGCCGGGCAGGGCTCCTGCTGGACTCCTCGTTCCTCCCACCGCCAGGCAGTGGCTGGCCATTCCGTCCTGGGAATGGCACAAGGCCGGGGTTGGACCACAGCGTTCGGCCACGGTGATGCGGGCGCTGCAGTCCGCCGTCGCTCTTGAACGGCTGGCCGGGGTGGACTCAGCCCAGGCCGGTGCGAAGCTGCAGACTATTCCTGGAATCGGCATCTGGACAGCTGCCGAAGTTGTCCAGCGGACTCATGGCTGCCCGGATTCAATCTCCGTGGGCGACTACCACCTGGCCTCGTACGTGGGCTATGCCTTGACCGGTCAAAAGACCGACGACGCCGGCATGCTCCAACTCCTGGAGCCGTGGCGCGGGCAGAGGCAGCGGCTGGTCAGGATGCTGTATCTGAGCGGCTTCCGGAAACCCACGTTCGGCCCACGAATGACCGTTCAGGATCACCGCGGCCACTGACCTTTTAAAGCAACGCGGGGTCAGATACGGCCCATCCTGGCTCCATCTTTGGGCCGTAAGTGACCCCGGGTTGCTTAGGGCGCACGCAGCTTCGCTTTCTTGATTCTCCCGATCGCTCCAGCAAAGCCATCGGCCAGATCGTCGGCATTGAGCTTGAAGTAGCTCCACCCCGCGCTTAGAAATGCCTCATCCCGCCGATTATCGCGCGATTGTTGCTGCCTCGTCAGGTGGTGCGCTCCGTCGTACTGGACCGCAATCCGGAAACGTCGGTATCCAAGATCGGCCGCAGGTGACATGGGGTCCGTCGGGTTAAGCCGCAATTGCAGTTCCGGTTCGGGCAGTCCGGCGTCCCTCATGGCCAGTCTCAAGAATGTCTCGGGATACGAATCGGCACCCACCTGCATTTCTTCGAGTGCGAGCCTTGCCTTCTCCACCCCCTGAAGATTGGGGTGTTGTCGTATCAGCAGGTGCAGTCCGGAGAGGTGGGCGTAGGGCTCCGTACGAAACTCCAACGACGGGCGTGGCCGCCTGATCAACTGGTCCCCCATGGCAATCACATAATTGAGGGGAAGAACGCGGGCCAGGTCCAGCCACGTCCGGGGACGCACCGATACTGGAATTCCGTCCAAGTCCATAACTTCCCCGGGATGAACACGGACGCGGTGCCCGGTTACTCCGGAACGGCGGACCCTTGGAAGGGTGTGCGGTTTGCTGAGGTGAATGGACTTTCCGCCATCCATCCACGGAGGGAGCCCCAAACCCGTAAGGATTGCCGCAGTTTCGTGGGAAATCCATGCTCCCGGTGTTGCCTCCGTAAGCACCCGGGCGCGTTCAACCAAGTCGAGGGGTCTCCCCTTTGGCACGTGAATCAACCGGCCGCCGTCGGAGAGGTCCTTCGCCCTCAGCCTCTTGGCCGGGATGCCAAGCTCGCGTGATTCGTAGGTGGTGAACGCCCGGTACCGGAGTCCCTCGGGCAGCGGGTTGATACGGACCATGCCTTCAAGTCTGTCGGCGCAGCGCGGCCCTCAAGGCGTTATCCACAGGTTGAGTTCCCAAAGATGCGACGCGGGGTCACTTACGGCCCATCACCGGCCCCAACATGGGCCGTATGTGACCCCGCGTTGGAGTTATAGGTGCAGGCGGGACACCGCTTCCTGCCTCATGTCCACCTTCCGAACCTTGCCCGAGACCGTCATGGGGAAGCTCTCGCGGACGTCCACATAGCGGGGAATCTTGTAGTGGGCCAGCTTCCCGCGGCAGTATTCGGCCACGTCCACGGCGGTCAGCGGCTCTGCACCTGGTTTGAGGATGATGCACGCCATCAGTTCCTCACCGTATTTTTCGTCCGGAACGCCAATCACCTGGACATCCCGGATGGACGGGTGCAGATACAGGAACTCCTCGATCTCCCGGGGGTAGACGTTCTCCCCACCCCGGATCACCATGTCCTTGATCCGGCCCTCGATCACCAAGTAGCCGTCCTGGTCCATGCGGGCCAGGTCACCGGTGTGCATCCAACCCTCAGCGTCGATCGATTCTGCCGTCTTGTCCGGCTGGCCCCAATAGCCTTGCATCACCGCGTAACCGCGCGTGCAGAGTTCACCGATCACGCCACGCTCCACCACCTCGCCCGAGCCCGGGTCCACGATCCTGCTCTCCAAATGCGGCATGGTCCGGCCCACCGTGGTGGTGCGCTGCTCCAGGGTATCCCCCGCCCGGTTCATGGTGGATACAGGCGAGGTTTCGGTCATGCCATAACAGATGGCCACATCCACCATGTGCATCTCGTCGATGACCCGGCGCATCACTTCGATGGGACACAATGACCCTGCCATGACGCCGGTCCGCAGGGTCGAGAGGTCGTAGGATGCGAATTCCTCCAGCGCCAACTCCGCAATGAACATGGTGGGGACGCCGTAGAGCGAGGTTCCGCCGAAGTCCTGCACCGCCTCCAACGCGGCCGACGGGTTGAAGCCGCGGCCGGGAATGATGGTTGCCGCTCCGAAGCTCAACGCGTTCAGATTGCCGATCACCATGCCGAAGCAGTGATAGAACGGCACCGGAATCACCACACGGTCGTGCTCGGTGTACCGCAGGAGACGCCCGATTGAGTTCCCGTTGTTCAGGATGTTGTGGTGGGTCAGGGTGGCACCCTTCGGGAAGCCTGTGGTTCCAGAGGTGTACTGCAAGTTGATGGGATCGTACGGGTCCAGTTCGGCCATGCGGTCCGCCACTGCTGAAGGCCCGACGCCGTCAGCCCGGGTCAGGAGCTCGGCATAGGTGAGTTCGTGGTTGGCTTCCGGTTCGCCCACGGTCAGCCCGAGGGCAGGGTCTCCCGGGAGGAAGACGATTTCCCGGAGTTCGGGACAGTTGGCGGCCGCGTTTCTGGCCATGCCCACATAGTCGCTGTTTTTGTCCGACGGAGCGGCAACCAGCATCCGCATGCCGTTCTGATTCACCACGAACTCCAGCTCATGGCTCCTATATGCGGGGTTCACATTGACCAGCACCGCGCCGATCTTTGCGGTGGCGTACTGGAGGATGGTCCATTCGGCGCAGTTGGGACTCCAGATGCCGATCCGCTCGCCCTTGGCCACCCCGATGGCGAGCAAGGCCCGGGCGAGGCGATTCACGTCGTCGTTCAGCTTTTGGTAGCTCCAGCGGCGGGCGTCACCGCCAGGCGTCGCGGCCGCTTCAAGCAGGGCGTCCCGCAAAGGGAACTTGGCGGCGATGCGCTCAAAATTGGCGCCGATGGTCTCTTCGAGCAGCGGGACGTCAGTGTCTCCGGCAGTGTAGGACAACATGACGGAACGCTACCAAGGGACTGGGCGCAACAGAACCGTAACCACCTCCAGTGGGGCCGTGTCCTGCCGGTAGGGTTGGATCCATGAGTGCACCCATTGACCTGCAGGCCACGTTCATCCCCAACGAAGGCGAGTTCTTCCGTGTGAAGCTCGCTTTGGAAATCGCCATCGACGAGGTCGTGAACGAGCCCGGCTGCATCCGGTACGAGCTGACCGAGGCCACCGAAGAGAAGCTGGTCCTGACCGAGCGTTGGGAATCAGAGGAACTCCTCGAGAAGCACTCCAAGGGTATTGCCGTCCAGGACCTGAACGAGTCCCTCAGCGCGCTTCTTGCCGAGCCCGTCACGCTCGAACGGCTCTAGCCTCTTCCCGCTTCAGCCCGGCGACATCGCCGGAAAGCTGCGATGACGCTCTTAACGCAACGAGGTCGCCGGAATTCTCCGGCGACCTCGTTTGCTTCCAGCGGCTTCGGTGTTTCAAGCAGCCGGGCTGGTCTTTAGTTTTCCTGGGCCTCGGCGCGCGCCTTGGCAACGTGGGCGTGGACTTCTTCCATGTCCAGTCCCTTCACGGCCTCGATGACCTGCTCAAGCTGCGGGCCGTTGAGGGCGCCCGGCTGCGAGAAGACCAGGACCTTTTCACGGAAAGCCATCAGCGTGGGGATGGAGGTAATCCCGGCCTCGGCAGCGAGCTGCTGCTCGGCCTCGGTGTCCACCTTCGCGAACACGACGTCAGTGTGCTTCTCCGATGCAGCCCCGTACGTGGGGGCAAACTGGCGGCAGGGGCTGCACCAGGCAGCCCAAAAATCCACCAGGACAATGTCGTTGTCCTCGATAGTCGATGCGAACTGTTCTCCAGTGATGTCAACTGTAGCCATGGTTCCACGGTACGCGACCATGCCTGCTAAGTCCCGTGGAGGCGTGGCCTGTTCGCTTCACGCGTTACCGGGAATAAACAGCTACTTGCCCAGGACGTACTTAATCGCGGATGCGTAGAGCGGCGCCACCTTGTTGTGGCCCGTCTGGTTCATATGGGCGCCATCGAGGTAGTCGCCGGCTGCCCCGGCAATGGTTGCGGTGCCGGACATCGAGATGCGCGGCCAACCACGGAGGGCCGCTTCGCGGGTCACGAGCCCGTCCACCCAACGGCGTTGGGCGTGGCTGGCATCGTAGCGGGAAAGGACGCCGTTGATCAGGATGGTGCTGCGGGGATACTTGCGGCGCAGCTCGTCCCAGAGCCGGTTCGCCTGCGAGAGGATGGCCGCGTCCGTCGCGCCGATCCTGGCATCGTTGCCGCCCAGGGTCACCACCACCAGGCCCGGATTTCCCTGCGGCAGGAGGATACGGTCCTGCGCCAGCGCATCAGTCGCGGAGCCACCACCGACGGCGGGACTTCCGGAAACATAGCCGATCCCGCCGATGCTGCGAACTACTTGGCGCGGGTAGCCGGCCGCCCGGGCGCCTTGCTCGCCCCACGAGTCCATGTCCAGCTGTGAGTCGCCAAGGAAAACCGCTGTGGATGCGTCAACGGCCTCGGCCGAGTAGAGCTCCCCGGTGGCATCGCTCCAGATGGTTTCCAACTTCTGGAAGGCCACGTGGGCGCCCCTGCCATCCGTCCAGGTGTCTTTTACCGGCCAACCGAATTCACCCGGGGTGATGGACCAGACTTTGTAGGTGGGGTGGCCAACAATCCGTGCGCCCGTGGCCGGGCCCCACACCAGCCAGCCGTTGGCGAACTGCTGAACGAGTCCACCGGCCCGCGGAAGCTTGTCAGTGAGGGGAAGACCCAACTGACCGGCCGCTCCGCCCAGCGAGTTGTAGCGGTTATGAACATCCCCATGGGTGGTGGAGTGCGCACCCGTTGCCGCCGACCAGTAGACCGTACCGCCTTGGAAGAGCTGGTAGACGAAGTTGTTTTGCCTGACTTCCTCTCCCACTGGATACCCGAGGGCACCGTTTTGGCCTCCCGTGGATGACCAGTAGCTTCGGATGGCCCCGGTCAGGGCCTTGGCGCCAGTGGCCGGTGACCAGATGATGGTTCCGCGCTGGTATTCCTGGGACGAGCCTCCGCTCTTCAGGCCCAAAGCTTCGTCTGTGGCCGGGTATCCCAGCTCGCCTTCCTCCATTCCGGCCCGCCGCCAGCGTTCACGGATGGCACCCATGGATGGATGGGCACCAGTGGCCGGTGACCACACCACAAAGCCGCGTTCGAAGGCTTGCCACGCGCCGCCGTCGCGCAGTCCGGTGCTTTCCCCTGTGACCGGGTAGCCGAGGAAGCCACCTTCGAAGCCGCTGCGGCCCCAAGCCAGATGGATGGATCCGCCAGTACGCTGGGCGCCTGTGGCCGGTGAGTATGTGATGGTCCCGCGCTCAAATGACTGCTTGGAACCGCCGTTGCGGAGCCCGCTTGCCGTATCGGTGGCGGGATAGCCGTGGAAGCCGGCCGGGCCGTCGGCGCCCCACCACGATGTGCGGACAGGTCCGTTGACCACCACGCGTGCTCCCGTGCGTGCCGACCAGGCGATGTCGCCACCCGCGAATCGTTGGACGCAGCCGGCGTTGCTTCCACTTCCTGAGCATTCCTCGGCCCCAGTGGGGCGGAGCAGCACGCTTCGTGCCCACGCGCTGGTGTTGTAGAGGTGTCCGATGGCGCCCGTGAGGGCCGGGGTTGAAGCCTGGACTGTGGTGGAAGCCGCATCCGGGACCGCGAACGTTTGGGTTGGCAACGCCGCCCCCAGGGTGCCCGGAACCAGGAGCGCCACCGCCATCGAGCCCAGGAACCAACGCCGCACGGGCCCCATCGCCGTCTTGGTAAAACCCACTTCGCCAACCCCCAAACTGCTGCCACATCAAAACACTGAGGCAAGTATCTGCGACGCCGGCAGTCCCAACACCGGCGACGCAGCCAATGGTGCCACATCGTTATGTCGCTGCCTCTTGATCAGCATTGAACAACTGTTTAGTCTTTGAAACATGCGTTCAAACGCTGAGGATTTCACCACACGGGCCCGCATCCGCGACGCCGCCATCGGACTTTTCGGCCGCGACGGATTCTCCCGCGCCACAGTGCGCGCAGTCGCCTCGGCGGCCGGCGTCAGCCCAGGTTTGGTCATCCACCATTTCGGCAGCAAGGCAGGGCTCCGCGAGGCCTGCGACCAGCACGTCCTCGCGCAAACAGCCACACAGGGCCGCGAGAAGGCGGACCCCATGTCCACCCGTCTGCTGATCCAGGACTATCTGAACCACCCTGACCAATATGCCCACGAGATCGCCTACATCCGACGCTCCCTGGGCGACGAATCCGACGCCGGCGACGCCTTCTTCGACGCCGTTGTGAAACAGACCCAGGACATCATCCATGCCGGGATCGAAGCCGGCACTATACGGAATTTCCACGATACCCACTCCACTGCCGTCGTCATCGCGTCCAACAGTCTTTCGATGCTCATGCTGGGCAGGCACCTTTCGAGGACTTTGGGGGCCGTGGCTCCGGAGCCGAACGGCATCGGACCTGAGCTGCTGCGGCAACTGACATTGCCTGCCTTGGAGATTTACACCCACGGTTTCTACACGGACTCGCGGTTCCTGGATGCGGCCCGCGATGCCTTGGAGCAAGACACCACCAACCACGGAAGGGAGCATGCCCCGTGACCCAGGCAATCGTCGTCGAGGGGTTACACAAGAGGTTCGGTCCCCGCGAGGTCCTGCACGGCCTGGATTTTGCCGTGGAGCCCGGGACTGTGTTCGGCGTCATCGGACCGAACGGAGCCGGCAAGACCACCACTATGCGGTGCTTGCTGGACATCATCCGGCCGAGTTCGGGTTCCATCTCGGTCCTCGGACAGGATCCGCGTCGTGCCGGCACGGCACTCCGCCGCAGGATCGGCTACCTTCCCGGTGAACTGCATTTGGAGAACCGCACCACGGGACGCCGCATGCTGGAGCACTTCGCCGCCATCAGCGGCCCCGTGAACCCTCACCACGTCAACGACCTCGCTGACCGCCTGAACCTGGATCTGGACCGCCAGACCCGGAAACTCTCCAAAGGCAACAAACAGAAGCTGGGTTTGCTGCAGGCCTTCATGCACCAACCCGAACTCCTGGTCCTCGATGAACCAACCAGCGGCCTGGACCCCCTCGTCCAGCAGGTTTTTCATGCCATGGTCCGCGAGGCCGTGGATGGCGGCGCTACCGTCTTCCTCAGTTCGCATGTCCTGAGCGAAGTCCAGCAGGCAGCTGACGCAGTCGCCATCCTCCGCGACGGCGAAATCGTCACCGTCTCCACGGTGGAAGCCCTGAGGATGGCGGCCGTCCGGCAGCTCCGGTTCAACAGCACCGGCACCGCAGCGAACGACGTCGGAGCGCTGCTGGCCCGGGTGCCAGGCGTCGCCAATGTTGCGGTGCGGGAGCTCCCTGCCGACGGCCACGCCACCGGAACAGTGACGGCTACGGCAACCCTTTCCGGGGACGTCCAGCCCCTGGTCCAGGAGTTGGCACGGCTGAACCTGACGGACCTGGTCCTCGAAGAACCGGACCTGGAAGAAGCTGTGCTGACGCTGTACACAGGGTCTTCCCCGGGTACCGACAACGGCCACAGCAACAGCAGAGGAATTCGAACCGAAGGAGCACATCATGCCTAGGTTCCTGCCCCTCTTTACCAAAGCGCTTACCGACTCGTGGCGCTCCACCCTTGCCTGGGCCTTGGGGCTGACGGCCGCGATCATGTTGTACTTGCCGTTGTATCCGTCCATCGGCGGAAATTCGCAAATGCAGGACTTGATCAATGCCCTCCCGCCGGAGATGACCAAGGCACTGAACTACGACCAAATCGCCACAGGTCCCGGCTACACCCAGGCAACACTGTTCGGACTGGTCGGGTTCCTGCTGATGTCCATGGCCTCTGTCGGCTGGGGTGCCTCAGCCGTAGGCGGGGACGAAGAATCCGGATTGCTGGAACTGACCCTCGCGCACAGCGTCACCCGCGTGCAGGTGGTGCTGGAGCGCGCCCTCGCAATCCTGGTGCGAATCGCGTTCCTGTCAGTCCTTGTCTTCCTGTTGGTCCTGGCCCTGAACCGGCCCTCCGAACTGAGTATCGACGTCGGACATCTCGCCGGAGCGGCGCTGCTGTTTGCCGCGCTTGCCCTCCTCAGCGGAACCGCAGCTCTCTGTGCCGGGGCTCTGACCGGACGGAAGATTTACGCGATTGCCGCAGGTGCAGCCGTCGCTGTCCTCGGTTACGTGTTCAACGCGGTAGGGAGGCAAAGTCCCGACGTCGAATGGCTGCTGAACCTCTCGCCCTACCACTGGGCGTACGGGAACTCCCCGGTGGCCAATGGTGCTGACTGGGGCGCCGTCGCCGGGCTGCTCGGCATCTCGGCGGCCCTCATCACGCTGGGTGCTGTGGCACTGCAGCGACGCGATGTGGGTGTCTAGCTCCAGACGTGCGGGGCGGGCCGGCGTGCTCCGGGCAGTGCATTGTTTTCACGCCATTCGTGGATCCATTCAGGCAGTTCCAGATCTGCGGGAGGTGCTCCGAACTCGGCGATGATTTCTTCCTGCGTGACCGGCCTGCCCTTGGTCACCAAGCGTGTGGCAATGTGAGCGCGGGCGTAGATTTCGCCTTTCACCACCATCCGCTGTTCAAAGTAGATGGCCTTGGTGTCCAGGCCGATGATGCGGGTTTCGATGGTGTAGCGCTGCCAGAGCTGGAGGGACTTGCGAAAAGCGATGGTTTCGCCGGCAGCAACCGGACTCCACCCTTTCTTACGCATCTTGGTCCAGATGCCGCTACGGACCATGAGATCGAAACGGCCAAGATCCATCAGCGAGAAATACATGCCGTTGTTGACATGCATTGCGATGTCGATATCCGTGGGGAGCACCTTCAATGGCAGTGAGGATTCTTCCCAGACACCCAGCGGCGACCGCTTGGACGAAGTGAACAGCAGCATGAGGGTACGAAGAAGCAGGTGCATGCCAGACATGTTACCCGCCGGTAACTTTCAGGGAAAGATGGCGACCACGTTGCGGACTGGACCCACGGCACAGCTCCTGTTTATGTCCAACGATTGCACTAACGTTTACCGCTGGTTCATCAAAGCCGTGCACAATATCTGAAACTCATCTTCACGGAATACACAAGGGGGACCCCTTTGAGCACGCTTCAGACCACCAGGCCGCAAGGCGACGTTTGGCCGGAACTCTCCCGCCACCAGAACGTGGTCCTCCAGGACGCCCGCGGCAACCGCATCGAGGGAACCATCGATGGCATGACGAATGACCGCAGCACGCTGTGGATCCAGCTCAAAGGTGGCCTGGGCCGCCAACTGATCCACCACCTGGATGGGTACTGGCTGGAGACGCCCGCCGCCTGATGGGGTTCATCCCGGGCGCAGGAGTCCCAGGTGGCTAGTATTCCCGTATGACTCAAGCGCGATACCGGGACCTGGTGGAATGGCCCCTCATGGCCACGGCCCTGATTTTCCTCACTGCCTATGCATGGCAGGTCATCGGCCGGGTGAACGGCGCCGATGCGGTGCCCTTCGAGATTGTCCTCTGGATTACGTGGGGCATCTTCGCGCTGGACTACTTCGTCAACCTCTGGCTCGCGGAAGACAGGATGCGGTGGTTCCTCTGGAACCTGCACGAACTCCTGATCGTGATACTCCCCTTCTTCCGGCCCCTGCGGCTGCTGCGCCTCGTCACTTTGCTGTCCGTTCTTCAGCGCACCGTAGGCGAAACCCTGCGCGGGCGGGTTGCCACCTACGTGGCAGGTGCAGCCGCGATGCTCATCCTCATCGGCGCACTGGCCGTCCTGGATGTCGAACAGAATGACCCCGGCGCCAAGATCGTCAACTTCGGCGACGCCGCCTGGTGGGCCGTCACCACCATCACCACCGTTGGCTACGGAGACCTGTATCCCGTGACTCCCATCGGGAGGATCGTGGCCGCGGCCCTCATGATGAGCGGCATCGCTGTGCTCGGTATTGTCACAGCATCCATCGCTTCCTGGCTGGTTCAACGGATTGAAGAGAACGCTGAGGGTGTGGCAGCGGCAGCCGAAGTGAAAGCCGCCGCAGCCGAAGAACCCGTTCGGGCAGAAATGGCTGACTTGGTGACCGAAATCGCGGCCCTGAGGATGGAGATCGCCGAGCTCCGGGAAGCCACGACGGTCAGGCAAACCACGGAATTCGGGCGGGAGCGTGAAGTCTAGGCTCGGCGTCCCGCTCGATCCCGTACCGTCACCACCTACATTGAGGGCCCAGATGGCATGACACGCCCTGGATTGCGGCGAGTCGCCGGGTAAGTGCGATCAAAGTGGGTGGTGGCGGTACGGCTGGACCCACGCTCATTCGGTTCCCGCGCCGCGCACGGGCGAACAACTGCGGGATCCTCCGGCAGGACCCGGCGCCGGGAACTCGCTGGGCACACAAAAAATCCCCGGAACCAGTGGTTCCGGGGATTTTCCTTGGGTGGCAGATGAGGGATTCGAACCCCCGTAGGCGTTGCCAGCTGATTTACAGTCAGCCCCCTTTGGCCGCTCGGGTAATCTGCCGAACTTCAAAAGAAGATCACTTCCGGAGACCGTTTCTTTTCGATCCGGTAACCGAAGGCAGAGACAACCTTACAGAAGTTTTTGCGAAGAATCTAATCGAGGGCAGACACCCGTGATTTCCGCGTATTTCAGGCTTCCCCGAGGATCCGGCCAGCCAGTTTCGCTTCGAACTTTTCGGCTTGCTCGGGAGTGATCTGGTTGAGCTGCACAGCCCGCAGCAGATCCGCATGCACTCCATCCATGCGGGAAGTGGCATCAGGGACCGGGCTCAGGACAATCGACGCTGCAACCGCCGCTGCTGCCACTGCACTCGCCGCAGCAACCGCGGCCGTACCGATGGAGCCTGCTGCTGCAGAAGCGGATTTGCTGATGGACTGGACGGCCTTGCTGCTCATGCTGATCCTCCGACGATGCGTTCTTCCAACTGGTACAACTCTCAACCCATACCCTCGGTTCCCACCCTGCATGTGCTGTGAGCGAACTGTGAAAGTGCTCCACGGCCCCAAGCCGCGGCTTCCGTACTAGGCTGGATGCCAGACCAACCCGCCCTCACAGGGCCCCCAACCTAAGGAGAGTCATGGCAGGCGAATCCACATTCGACGTCGTCAGCAAGGTAGACAAGCAAGAGGTCGCCAACGCGCTCAACCAGTCCCAGAAGGAAATCGCACAGCGATACGACTTCAAGGGCGTCGGCGCGGAGATCGACTTCAGCGGCGAAAAGATCCTCATGAAGGCCAACTCCGAGGACCGCGTCCTTGCTGTCCTGGATGTTTTCCAGTCCAAGCTGATCAAGCGCGGCATCTCGCTGAAGTCCCTGGACCAGGGCGAGCCCTTCCCCTCCGGCAAGGAATTCCGCCTGGAGTGCACCATCAAGGAAGGCATTGCCCAGGACATCGCCAAGAAGATCAACAAGATCATCCGCGATGAAGCCCCCAAGTCCGTCAAGTCCCAGATCCAGGGCGACGAACTCCGCGTGACCTCCAAGTCCCGCGACGACCTTCAGGAGACCATGAACATCCTCAAGAAGTTCGAAGAGGCCGATCTCCAGTTCGTGAACTTCCGCAGCTAGTCCCAGCACCGTCCGAAAGGCCGGGATGCGAGCCCGTTACAGGGCCTGCGTCCCGGCTTTTTGCTGCCCGAAACTACACCGACTGTCGTAATGGATGCGCGGATTAGCGCACGATTAGTTTGCGTAATAGGCAAGTCAACGTATCCTTCTTCCTTAGGTGAGCCTAAGTACGGCCCCCTTAGCGAAAGTAAATCCATGACCGCCAATTACCTGATCGGCCTGCGCGAAGGCCTTGAGGCATCACTGATCGTGGTCCTCCTGATGGCCTATCTCATTAAGACCGGCAGGCGTCACCTGATCCCCAGGGTATGGATGGGCGTTGCCCTCGCCATCGCTATTTCGCTTGGCTTCGGCGCACTTCTGACGTTCGGCCCCCGCGGCCTCACCTTCGAGGCGCAGGAAGCAATCGGCGGCGGTCTGTCCATTGTGGCCGTGGCCCTGGTGACCTGGATGGTCTTCTGGATGGCCCGCACCGCGCGCAGCCTCGGTGGCGAACTCCGCTCGCAAGTGGATAAAGCGGCCGACGGCGCCGCCTGGGGCCTTGTGGTGGTTGCGGCACTGGCCGTGGGCCGTGAGGGCCTCGAAACGGCCCTCTTCATCTGGGCCGCAGCCCAGGCCACGGGCGAAACCACGCTTCCCCTGCTCGGCGCCCTGCTTGGCCTGCTGACAGCGGCTGGCCTGGGGTACCTGCTGCACAGGGGCGTCCTCAAGGTGAACCTTGGCCGCTTCTTCACCTGGACCGGAGTTGGCCTCATTATCATCGCAGGGGGCGTGCTGGCCTACGGAATCCACGATCTCCAGGAAGCCGGCATACTGCCCGGCCTGAACAACCTGGCCTTCGACGTCTCAGCTGCCATCCCGCCGTCGTCCTGGTACGGCACTTTGCTGAAGGGCACGCTGAACTTCTCCCCCGCCACCACCTGGCTCGAAGCGGCGGCGTGGCTTCTGTACGTCATTCCGGTGCTGTTCCTCTACATCCGGGCCAACCGCTCCGCCCCACCCCAGGCTTCCCGCAAGACTTCCACCACCGCCGTCACGGCACACCCGTAATCCCCGGCCCTGACGCCCACTCCCAAGACAAAGGACACACCCATGTTCCTGCCCGCATCCTCTTCCCCGAAACTTCGGAGGACCCTCGCCGTCATTGGCGCGGCCGCCGCTGTGCCCCTGGTACTTGCCGGCTGCACCGACAACACGAAGACCACGGGCGCTACGGATGGTCCCATCCAGGTCAGCAGCACCGCCAATGAGTGCAAGGTCTCCACGGGAACCGCACCGAGCGGCAACCTCACCTTTGCCGTGAAGAACGAGGGCACTGAGGTGACCGAGTTCTACCTGCTGGCCGAAGATGGCCTGCGGATCCTGGGCGAAGTGGAGAACATCGGCCCCGGCATCACCCGCAACCTGGTGGTCACGGCTCCGGCCGGTAAATACAACACTGCGTGCAAGCCCGGAATGCAGGGCGAAGGCATCCGCGCGTCCTTTGAGGTCACCGAATCCGGCACCAAGCCCAGCGTGGATGCCGACTTCCAGAAGCTCCTGGACAACGGGTCCCAGCAGTACGCCGCCTACGTCAAGGACCAGACGGAGCAGCTCATTGTGGGCACCAAGGCCTTCGCTGAAGCCTTCGCCGCCGGTGACGCCGGCAAGGCCCGCGACCTCTACGCCTCCACCCGCATGCACTGGGAGCGGATCGAACCCGTAGCTGAATCCTTCGGCGACCTGGACCCCAAGTTGGATGCCCGCGAGGCAGACCTTGAGCCCGGCCAGGAATGGACCGGCTGGCACCGCGCCGAGAAGGACCTCTTCCCGCCGGCAGAGTACACGGCTATGACCCCGGCGGAGCGCACCGCCATTTCCACGCAACTGGTAGCGGACACCGAGGACCTCGTCACCCGCACCCGCACGGTGGAACTGACCCCGGACAAGCTCGGAAACGGCGCCAAGGAACTGCTCGATGAAGTTGCGACCGGCAAGGTCACCGGCGAAGAAGAGATCTGGTCCCACACCGACCTTTGGGACTTCCAGGCCAACGTTGACGGCGCCCGCATCGCTTTCGAGAACCTGAGGCCGGCCCTGGAGCAGAAGGACGCAGAGCTCGCCCAGTCCTTGGACGAAAAGTTCACGGCCCTGCAAACCGAACTCAAGAAGCACGCCAAGGGCGATGGCTTCGTCTACTACAACGAGCTGAGCCAGGAGCAGGTCCAGCAGCTCGCGGCCTTGGTCGATTCGCTGGGTGAGCCCCTCTCCAAGCTCACCGCAGCCGTGGTGCTGTGAGCGGCTGCCCCTTCGGGCACACCGGCGAAAGCGCCGACGCCAACCGCCCAGGTGAGAGTAACGGCGTCGGGCACTCCGGCGAGCCAGCCGCCGTCGTGACTCACCAGGAGGCGCACGACGGCGGTGTGGCGACGTCCGCTGCAGAAGGTACCTCCCGCATGTCCCGACGCGGCCTGCTCTCGCTCGCGGGGGTCGGGGGTGCCGGAGCAGTAGCCGGGCTGGCCGCCGGATTTCTCGGCCATGATGTCCTGACGGCGGCGACCGCTTCCGCTGCGGACACCACCGCAGGGGATGCAGCAGTCCCCTTCTTTGGCGATCACCAGGCCGGCATCACCACCCCGGCACAGGACCGCCTGCACATGGCCGCTTTCGATGTCACCACAGAGGACCGCAAGGAACTCATCAAGCTCCTCAAGGACTGGACGGCCGCGGCTGAAGCCATGACCACCGGCAACCCCACGGGCAAGACAGGCGCCGTCGACGGACCGTACGATGCCCCTCCGGAAGACACCGGCGAGGCGTTGGACCTTCCCGCGGCGAAGCTGACCCTAACGTTCGGTTTTGGTGCGGGGCTGTTCGAAAAGGACGGCAAGCCCCGGTTCGGACTGGACGGCCGGCGTCCGGAGGCTTTGATCGACCTCCCGCATTTCCCCGGTGACGATCTTCAGCCTGCGCGAACCGGTGGCGACATCGTCATCCAAGCCTGCGCGGACGATCCCCAGGTTGCCGTGCATGCCATCCGCAACCTTGCGAGGATCGGGTTCGGCAAGGTGCGTGTCCATTGGTCGCAGCTGGGGTTTGGACGCACCTCCTCCACGTCCAGGGCGCAGGTGACGCCGCGGAACCTCTTTGGCTTCAAGGACGGCACCAATAACCTCAAGGTCGAAGACAACGCTCTTCTTGAGGAGCACGTATGGGTTGGCGCGGGTGCCGGTCCAGGCGAGCAATGGATGAGGGGCGGCAGCTATCTGGTGGCCCGCAGGATCCAGATGCACATCGAAATCTGGGACCGAACTTCGCTGCGGGAACAGGAAGGGCTGATCGGCCGGACCAAGGGCGTGGGTGCTCCCCTGTCAGGCGGGGAGGAGTTCACCACGCCCGACTTCTCGTTGGCGGGGCGGGCCGGGGAACCCTTGATTCCCATGGATTCCCACATGAGGCTGGCCCACCCTGACCAGAATGCCGGCGTGAGGATGCTGCGCCGCGGATACAACTTCACGGATGGCTCGGACGGGCTGGGCCACCTCGACGCAGGCCTGTTCTTTATTGCGTTCGTCAAGGATCCCCGGACGCACTACGTGCCCATGCAGCTGGCCTTGGCCAAGGGCGACACGTTGTCTGTGGAGTACCTGAAGCACACAGGCTCGGGGCTCTTTGCCGTGCCTCCGGGCGTCCAAGCCGGCGGTTTCATTGGCGAAGGGCTGTTCGCCTAGCCCTGGTTCAACGGGAACCTAGGAAAGTGGCCGCCCGGCCATCCGTTCCAAGCGGCTGATCCGTTCCTTCATGGGCGGGTGCGTGGAGAACATACGCCGCATTCCTCCGCCACGGAACGGGTTGGCGATCATCAGGTGCGAGGCATTGACGAGCTTCTGGTCCTGCGGCAGGGGCAGTTGGCTGACGCCGGATTCGATCTTGCGCAGGGCTGAGGCGAGCGCCAACGGGTCTCCGGTCAGCTCGGCACCGTCCTCATCGGCGTCGTACTCGCGGGTTCGGGAAATGGCCATCTGGATCAATGACGCCGCAAACGGCGCGAGCAGGGCCATTGCAATGGTGGCCAGCGGATTGGCGTTTCGCCGGTCCCCGCTGCCAAATATCAGCAGCATCTGCCCCACGGACGTGATGACACCGGCCACGGCGGCTGCGACGGATGAGGTCAGGATGTCGCGGTTGTACACGTGCATCAGCTCATGTCCCAGCACACCCCTGAGCTCGCGGGCGTCGAGGAGGTGCAGGATTCCCTCGGTGCAGCACACGGCAGCGTTCTTGGGGTTGCGGCCAGTGGCGAAGGCGTTGGGCGTCATGGTGGGCGAGAGGTAGATCCGGGGCATGGGCTTGTTGGCACGCACGGACAACTCCCGAACGATCTGGTAGAGCTGCGGAGCCTGTGCCTCGGTGACGGGGTAGGCCGCCATGGAGCGAATGGCGATCTTGTCGCTGTTCCAATATCCGTAGGCAGTAGTACCAACGCCGATGAGGGCCATGATCCAGATAGGCGTCGTGCTGCGGGTCCCTGCCGCGATAATGGCGCCCAAACCCAACAACACCGCCCACAGCACACCGAAGAGCGCGGCAGTCTTGAGTCCATTGTTGTGTTTATGCACGGTTTCCCTGGTCACTTTCGTCAGCTCTTGCGGGGTTCTCTACGGATTAACGCCGACGCCGGTCGCCGTGTTCCGTTGTCAGCCTACGTTGCCGAAGTGGCGGGCCAGGCTAGGGCACAGGATGCTTCGCATCGTAGGCAACGAACCCGGGCTGCAAGCGTGAAGCCAGCCATGCCAGGACAATGCAGAGAACTCCCCCGATGAGCAGCACGCCGCCTTCACTGAGGAACTGCGTGACACCGCCTGCCAGCATGTCCCCCACCCGGGGACCACCGGCCACCACCACGATGAACACGCCCTGGAGCCGTCCCCGCAGGTGATCCGGAGTAGCCGACTGGAGGATGGTGGTGCGGAAGACGGCGCTGACAGAGTCGGAAATCCCCGCAAGGGCACAGCAGAGGGCAGCCGGGATCAACCACGGCGTGACGCCATCGCGGCCCGCATCGCCCGCCAGCAACACCACCAGCCCGAAGCCCGCAATCGAGGCTCCCCAACCAACCACGGACCACACCACGGCGCTGCCCTGCATTCGCACACGGCCCAGCGGCCCGGAAAACAGGCCGGCGAGGAACGCTCCCACGGCCGTCGAAGCCAGCAGGACACCCACCGTTGTTTCGCCTCCGCCGATCATGACCGCCCCGATGGCAGGCATCAAAGCACGCGGCTGCGCGCAGATCATGGCGATGAGGTCGATGATGAAGGTCATGCGGACATTGGGTCGGGTGCCCAGGAAACGGAAGCCCTCCACTACGGAGCGGAGCCCTGGCCGCACAGCATCTTTCGACGGCGGCAACGGAGGCAGCTTGAAGAGGCCCCAGAGTGCGAACGTGAAGCTGATGACATCAATGGTGTAGGTCCAGCCGAAGCCTATGGTGGCCACGAGCACTCCGGCCAACAGCGGTCCCGCCGTCATGGACAGGCCAAACGTGAGCATGCTCAGGGCATTGGCAGCGGGGAGCAAATCCTTGCGGACCAGGAGTGGGATGATGGCGCTGCGGGCCGGACCGTTTATACCTTGGGCGCCGCTTTGGATAGCCACCAGCGCGTAGAGGATCCAGATGTTGCCGATCTCCAGCCAGGCCTGCAACGCCAGTCCGGCCGTTGTTGCCCAGAGGACCAGCGAGGCGACGAGGGCCACTTTGCGTCGATCATAGGCATCCGAAACGGATCCCCCGTAGAGCCCTGCGATGACCAAGGGGACCAGCGCGAAGATGCCGAGGAGGCCTACATAGAAGCTCTCCTGGGTGAGCCGGTAGACCTCCAGGCTGACAGCCACCAGTGTCAGTTGGGTACCAATGGCGGCCACCGATGCCCCCATCCAGAGCCGCCGAAAAGCCGGACTCTCCTTCAGTGGGGTGATGTCTGCCAGTAGTTTCGCCACCGTCCTACCTTAACGACCATTGCGGTGGCCTCCCGCCGCACCCTTCCACCTCTGTTCTCCCCTCTGTGGTACTCCGCTTGGTAGGCTCACCCGGGGGAAGGAGTTGACAAGGTCATGTCACGACAATTGCTGTATCGTTCGGGCTTTTGGGAGATTGCCCGGCCGCGCCATCCCCTCACCGCCGGTCATGTCCTGATCAGGCTCTCAGATCCCTCCACGGAGTTCGCGCATTCCTCGGCTGCCGACTGGCTTTTCTGCCACACCCTTCTCCGCGCCGCCCTTCACGAGGTCCTTGGCGTGTCGCGGTGCGTTGTCATGTTTGCCCACCAATGGCACCCGTTGGGCTCGGCCATTGGAGAGCCTGTGGCGGAGTCGTCAACGCCGACGTTCCACCTTTTCGGACGGTGGGACGGAGAAACCACGACGCCGGGACTCCAGTTATCGCTGCCGGCCCATCGTCGGGCGGGGGTGCCGGAACAGGAACTCGATGGCACCGACGCCGCCCTCCGTGACGCACTGCGGGGAGGCCGACCCGACGCAGCGGCGACGTCCGCCAGTGACCTAAGTGCCGCCGTCGAGCCTGTCAGTGAGTCCGGTCCGCTGGTGCGGACCGTGGACGCCGGACCCCGGCACGCGGTCATTGAGCCGGCCCGGCACCTCGATTCCATCCGGGATATCCAGCCAGCGGAGCTCCTGGCGATGGGTGCGGCCTTGGGAGCGCTTCCTTTGCCTGGCGGCGTCAGCGGATTCAGTTGTGTCGCAGTGGAACCCGAAGACGCCGGCGTCCCCTTGCGTGTCCATGCGCTGGGACGATCCGTCGCTGAGGAAGTAAACCCGCTCGAGGCCCTGCTCCGTTCACCGGAAGTTAGCCTTGCCTTATTGTGAACTCCTCAAAATAAGTGTTTCAATGAATGCATGACAGATCACACAGCCGAGCAAGCAGAATGGGCCGCCGCCCTGCATGCCCACGGCCGTCGTGTGACCAAGCAGCGGTTGGCGGTGCTCGCCGCGGTCCAGCACCATCCACACTCCCCGGCAGAAGGCATCCTTGCCGCTGCACGCAAAGAGCTTCCTGAACTGACGGCGCAGTCCGTTTACGTAGTGCTCAGCGACCTCACGGACCTGCAGATGCTGCGCCGCTTCGAACCACCGCACTCCCCGGCACTTTATGAAACCCGGGTGGGCGACAACCACCATCACGCCGTGTGTATCAGCTGCGGCAAGGTGGAGGACGTGGATTGCGCCGTGGGGCACGCACCGTGCCTCACCCCGCACTGGGATGAGAATTCCAAGCCCATGACCATCCAGATCGCCGATGTCCTGTATCAAGGCGTCTGCCAGGACTGCCAGTCCAAACAACAGCTTCCCGTAACTTCCGTAACTCAGAAATAAGAAAAAAGGAGAACAATGACTGCTATTTCAACAACCCAGTCAGGTGCACCCGTTACCTCCGACGCGCACTCTAAGTCCGTCGGCGCTGACGGTGCCATCATCCTCACCGACCACTACCTGGTGGAGAAGCTCGCACAGTTCAACCGCGAGCGGGTCCCGGAGCGTGTAGTGCACGCCAAGGGTGGCGGCGCATTCGGTACGTTCAAGACCACCTCGGACGTCTCGGCCTACACCAAGGCAGCTTTCCTGCAGCCGGGTACCGAGACGGACATGCTGATCCGTTTCTCCTCCGTCGCTGGCGAGAATGGTTCTCCTGACACCTGGCGCGATCCCCGCGGTTTCGCCGTGAAGTTCTACACCTCCGAGGGCAACTACGACCTCGTGGGCAACAACACCCCCGTCTTCTTCATCCGCGACGGCATCAAGTTCCCGGACTTCATCCACTCCCAGAAGCGCCTCCCGGGTACCCACCTGCGTGACGCTGACATGCAGTGGGACTTCTGGACCCTCTCCCCCGAGTCCGCACACCAGGTCACCTGGCTCATGGGCGACCGCGGCCTCCCGGCTTCCTGGCGTGAAATGCAGGGCTACGGCTCGCACACCTACCAGTGGATCAACGCCGCTGGCGAGCGCTTCTGGGTCAAGTACCACTTCAAGTCCAACCAGGGCGTCAAGACCATCACCGGTGACCAGGCTGAAGAACTTGCCGGCTCGGACGCGGACTTCTACATCCGCGACCTGCAGGAAAACATTGCCGATGGCAACTTCCCCTCCTGGGAACTGCACGTCCAGGTCATGCCGTACGAAGACGCCAAGACGTACCGCTTCAACCCGTTCGACCTCACCAAGGTGTGGCCGCACTCTGACTACCCGCTGATCCACGTGGGCACCATGGAGCTGAACAAGAACCCGGAGAACTACTTCGCGCAGATCGAGCAGGCCACCTTCGCGCCGTCGAACTTCGTACCGGGCATCGCTGCTTCCCCGGACAAGATGCTGCAGGCCCGCATCTTCTCCTACGCCGACGCACACCGCTACCGCGTGGGTACCAACCACGCACAGATCCCGGTGAACCAGCCCAAGAACCAGGTCAACAACTACAGCCAGGATGGCCAGGGTCGTTTCCTGTTCAACTCCCCCTCCACCCCGGTGTACGCACCGAACTCTGTTGGTGGCCCGGCTGCTGTTGAGCCCACTTCGCCGGCCGGTGGCTGGGAGAACGACGGCGAGCTCACCCTCTCCGCGCACACCCTGCACGCTGAGGACAGCGACTTCGGCCAGGCCGGTACCCTGTACCGCGAGGTCTACGATGACGCTGCCAAGGCCCGCCTCCTGGACACCATCACCGGTGCCGTGGGCGGCGTGAAGAACGCCGACATCAAGGAACGCGCCATCCAGTACTGGACCAACGTTGACTCCGATCTCGGCGCCAAGCTCCGTGCCAACCTCGGTGCAGGCCAGACCGAGTCCGACGCCGAAGCAGCCAACAAGCTCTAAGCGTCTTCGCGTTACTGCATTTTCCAGGAACACCCCGTTGCGGATCTCCGCAGCGGGGTGTTCTTTTTGTTTTTCCACATAGCTCTTTTGACCTATGGCTGCGCCGGTGGTGGGGTCCATAGGATCCTTTCATGAGCACATTCGAAGGCATCCCTACAGCCGCATTCCGCTTCTATGCCGAACTCGAAGAGAACAACAACCGTGAGTGGTGGCTGGAACATAAAACAACGTACGACGCCGAGGTCAAGGAGCCGCTGACAGCTCTCCTTTCAGAGCTGGAGCCGCGGTTCGGGCCGGCCAAGATTTTTCGTCCCAACAGGGACATCCGGTTCTCCCAGGACAAGTCGCCATACAAAACTGCCCAAGGTGCCTTTGCCGCCACCCAGGAGGGCGTCGGCTTCTACGTCCAGATCAGTGCGGATGGACTGCTGATCGGTGGTGGTTACCATTCCCACACGCCTGCCCAGCTTGCGCGTTTCCGGGCCGCCGTGGATGCCCCTGACAGTGGATTGGAGCTGCAGGAGATCGTTGATTCGATCGCTACGGCCGGGTTTGCCATCGAGGGCGAGAAGCTCAAGACCGTTCCGCGGGGTGTCGACAAAGACCATCCACGCGCTGAGCTGCTCAAGCACAAGTCGTTGTCGGCGGGCGTGGAGGTTGGGCAACCGGACTGGCTTTCAACTCCCGCTGCCAAAGATGAGATCGCTGCCCGTTGGGAGGTACTGAGGCCTTTGGTGGAGTGGGTCAGCGAGCATGCTGCGCCGTAACGCGAAGGCGCCCGGAAACCGATGTTTCCGGGCGCCTTGTAGGGCAAGAGGTGGCAGCTGTCTGACAAGCTGCCGTGATTGGTTTAGACCTTCGTGTAGCTGTCTTCGTCGCCGTCGGCCCGGCGGACTTCGGGAGCACCGTTGACGGAGGCCCTGGCTGCGGCGAACTTCTCGTTGAGCCTGGAGTGGCGCTGTCCGTAGGAGAAGTAGATGACCATGCCGATGACCAGCCAGATCGCGAAGAAGATCCAGGTTTCCACCGCCAGGTTGGTCATGAGGTAGAGGCAGAGCACCGCGGAGACCCACGGCAGGACCTTGCCGAACGGGACCCGGAAGGCGGGCTTGAGGTCAGGGCGCTTCTTGCGCAGCACCAGGATGCCCAGGCTGACCATCACGAAGGCGGACAACGTGCCAATGTTGATCATTTCCTCGAGGAGATCCACATTGGTCAGACCGGCAACCAGTGCCACAGCGGCGCCGCAGATGATCTGGAGCCGGGCAGGGGTGGAGCGTTTCTCGCTGGTCTTGGACAGCGAACGAGGCAACAAGCCATCGCGGCTCATGGCGAGGACCACTCGGGACAGGCCCATGAGGAGCACCATGATCACCGTGGTCAGACCCACCAAGGAACCGAACGCGATGATCTTGGCAGCGTCCGTGTTGCCCACGGCCTCAAAGGCGGTAGTCAGGGTGGGGTTCTTGACCTCGGCCAGCTGTGTGTAGGAGACCATACCAGTCAGCGCGAGGGAGACCAGGATGTAGAGCAGCGTAACCACTGCAAGGCCACCGAAGATGCCGCGGGGAAGTGTCTTCTGCGGGTTCTTGACCTCTTCTGCGGAGGTGGCCACTACGTCGAAGCCGATGAAGGCGAAGAAGACCAGGGCTGCACCGGCGAAGACGCCCAGCGTTCCGTACTGGGCCGGAGCGGCGCCTGTGAGGAAGCCGAAGAAGGACTGCTTCATGACGTCGGCGGCACCGGAATCGGTGGGCTCAGAGGCCGGGACGAAGGGGGTGTAGTTGGAGAACTTCACGTAGCTGAAGCCAACAACGATCACGAACAGCACCACGGCGATCTTGATCAGCGTAAAGACGTTGCCGACGCGGGCGGACAACTTTGTCCCCAACACCAGCAGCACGGTGAAGATCGCGACGATGAGGAAGGCACCCCAATAGAGGTCAACGCCGCCCACCTTGATTGACGGCGGCATGTCTACGCCCATCAGGCCAAAGACGGTACTGAGGTAGATGCCCCAGTACTTGGCGATCACCGCCGCAGCGGTGAAAAGTTCGAGGATGAGGTTCCAGCCAATAATCCACGCAAGGACCTCGCCCATGGTCGCGTAGGTGAAGACGTAGGCGGAGCCGGCTACGGGAATTGCCGTGGCGAATTCTGCGTAGCACATGATGGCCAGCGCGCACGTGACGGCGGCGATCGCAAAGGAGATGGTGACGGCGGGGCCGGCAAAGTTTGCAGCAGCCTTGGCGCCTACCGAGAAGATCCCGGCGCCGACAGCAACGGCGACGCCCATGATCATCAGGTCCCAGGTGCTGAGGCTGCGCTTCAGCTTGCGACCGGGCTCATCGGCATCGGCGATCGACTGCTCGATCGATTTGGTCCTGAAAATGTTCATAAAAATGCCACATTCTGGATGGGAGTGGTATAGGACTCATCAAGAATAGTGTCCGGTCAATGGACGGCCATATTTATCCCAGATAGTGAGACGGCCTGTGGGGCGCGGGGCAGGTGTGGCTGGTGTGACGAAGGCGGGTTGCCCTCATCACACCAGCTTTGGACCTAATTGCTTGGCACGTCCCAGTCCATGAGGGTGGAACGGATCAGGAATCGCTTCCCCTCGGGAGACTCCACCGAGAACCCACTGCCGCGGCCGGGGACCACATCCACAGTGAGGTGGGTGTGCGACCAGTAATTGAACTGCTCCTTGGACATCCAGAACTCCAGCGGCTGTGGTTCACTGCCAGCTCCAATGTCGAACCTGCCCAGCAGGACATCGGAATCACCTGTCAGGAACTCCCCTGCCGGGTAGCACATGGGTGCCGAGCCGTCGCAGCAGCCGCCCGACTGATGGAACATGAGCGGTCCGTGCTGGTCCCACAGCTTGCGGAGGAGTTCCACGGACACTACGGTCAGCGCCACCCGGGAAAAGTCCTCCCCGGGCAGCGTCACCGCAGCTTCCAAGCTGGCGGAGTCCATCAGAACTTCAGAACCACTCGGCCATCGATCTTGGCGTGCTTCATCTCGTCAAAGACCGCGTTGACCTCCGAGAGCTCCCGGGTAGAGACCGTTGGCTTGATCTTTCCCTGCGCATAGAACTCCAGCGCCTCTTCAAGGTCCTGCCGCGTGCCCACGATCGACCCCCTGACCGTGAGGCCTTTGAGCACGATCTCGAAGATAGGCGCCGGGAAGTCTCCCGGAGGCAGCCCGTTGAAAACGATCGTTCCACCACGCCGTGCCATGCCGATCGCCTGGCCGAAGGCAGAGGGATGCACCGCCGTGACCAGGACACCGTGGCAGCCACCGGTTTCACGTTGGATCACTTCCGCCGGATCCTCATGCAGGGCGTTCACTGTCAGCTCAGCGCCATGTTCACGGGCCAGGGCCAACTTGTCGTCGGCAATGTCCACCGCTGCCACCCGGAGACCCATGGCCACCGCGTACTGCACTGCGATGTGTCCCAAACCGCCGATCCCGGAGATCGTGACCCACTGTCCCGGCCTGGCTTCGGTCATCTTCAGGCCCTTGTAAACGGTGACGCCGGCACACAGCACGGGCGCAACTTCCACAGGGTCCGAGCCTTCCGGGATGCGTGCGGCGAATCGCGTGTCCACCAGCATGTACTCGCCGAACGAGCCGTCCACGCTGTAGCCACCGTTCTGCTGCGACTCGCACAGGGTTTCCCAGCCGGTACGGCAGTACTGGCAGTCCCCGCAGGCAGACCAAAGCCAGGCGTTGCCCACCAACTGGCCAATGGCAACGTCCGTGACACCTTCGCCCAGGGCCACTACTTCTCCCACACCTTCATGGCCGGGAATGAACGGTGGCGTTGGCTTGACCGGCCAGTCGCCTTCAGCGGCGTGCAGGTCCGTATGACATACGCCCGAGGTGATGAGGCGCACCAGCGCCTGGCCGGGACCCGGCGTCGGGCGTTCCACTTCCTTGATCTCGAGGTCGGTTCCAAATTTCGTGACGACTGCAGCGTGCATGGTGGTCATTGACGATCTCCTTTGATCTGTACGAATGATGGGAGTTTTTGTACAGCTGATGCCCCTAAAACCGCTCCATAAGGGCATCTGCTGTACAACAACTCTTAGAAGAAGCCGAGCTTGTTCTCGTTGTAGCTGACCAGGAGGTTCTTGGTCTGCTGGTAGTGGTCCAGCATCATGGCGTGGTTCTCACGGCCAATACCTGAGGACTTGTAGCCACCGAAGGCGGCACCTGCCGGGTAGGCGTGGTAGTTGTTGACCCACACGCGGCCGGCCTGGATTTCCCGGCCTGCGCGGTAGGCGACATTCCCGTTGCGCGACCAGACTCCGGCGCCCAGACCGTACAGCGTGTCGTTGGCAAGGCCGATTGCGTCGTTGTAGTCGCTGAACTTGGTCACGGACACCACCGGTCCGAAGATCTCCTCCTGGAAGATGCGCATCCGGTTGTGGCCTTCGAAGATGGTGGGCTGCACATAATAGCCGCCGGCCAGGTCACCGGACATCTCGGCCCGAGCACCGCCGGTCAGCACCTTGGCGCCCTCCTGCTTTCCGATGTCTATGTAGGAGAGGATCTTCTCCAGCTGGTCATTCGATGCCTGCGCGCCGATCTGGGTGTCGGTGTCCAGCGGGTTGCCCTGGATGATCTTGTTGGTCCGGGCCACGACGTCCGTCATGAAGGAGTCGTAGATCCCTTCCTGGACCAAAGCACGGGACGGGCACGTGCAGACTTCGCCCTGGTTGAAGGCGAAGAGCGTGAAGCCTTCCTGGGCTTTGTCGTAGAAGGCATCGTTCTCGGAGGCAACGTCGTCGAAGAAGATGTTGGGGCTTTTTCCGCCAAGTTCGAGCGTGACGGGAATGAGGTTGTTGGACGCGTACTGGCTGATCAGCCGGCCCGTGGTGGTCTCGCCGGTGAAGGCAATCTTCCGGATGCGGGAGCTCGAGGCGAGGGGCTTGCCGGCCTCCACGCCGAAGCCGTTGACAACGTTCACCACGCCTGCCGGCAGAAGGTCACCGATGAGTTCCATGAGCACAAGGATGGACGTCGGTGTCTGCTCCGCGGGCTTGAGCACCACGGCATTGCCGGCGGCCAGGGCCGGGGCCAGCTTCCAAACAGCCATGAGGATGGGGAAGTTCCACGGGATGATCTGGCCGACAACGCCCAGCGGCTCCTTGAAGTGGTACGCCGTAGTGTCCTCATCCAGCTGGGAGAGGTGGCCTTCCTGCGCACGGACGGCAGAGGCAAAGTAGCGGAAGTGGTCGGCGGCCAACGGAATGTCGGCGTTGAGGGTCTCGCGGACGGGCTTGCCGTTGTCCCACGTCTCTGCGACCGCGAGGAGCTCAACGTTTTCGTCAATGCGATCGGCGATCTTGTTCAGGATGGCTGCGCGCTCGGTGGCAGAGGTCTTGCCCCAGGAGGGTGCAACCTTGTGCGCGGCGTCGAGGGCAAGCTCAATGTCCTCGGAGGTGCCGCGGGCAACTTCGCAGAAGGCCTTGCCCGTGACGGGGGTGATGTTCTCGAAGTAGGCGCCTTTGACCGGGGCAACCCACTCGCCGCCGATCCAGTTCTCGTAGCGGTCCTTGAACGTGACCTTCGAACCCTCGGCACCCGGCTGTGCGTAAACAGTCATTGCTAGCTCCTTTGCTGCGAATCACGGTGGCTGTCGCCATTGATCCGAGCCTAGGAGCGGGGAGGTTGCAGCTACGTTGCAACCTTGTGATTCAGCTCACGCAGACAGTTCGGTGTCGATCCGTTCAAGGTCAGCCACGACGGCGGCCCGCTTGGGTGAGCGCGGCGGCAGCTGCTTGAGGAGTGCAAGGCGGAGGTCGACGTCGTACTTCGCCTCGGGCAGTTCCGCGTACTTGAGCAGCGAATCGACGCTGCCATCACTGAGCAGCGCCTCGCGCAGCAGGTGCCCGACACGCTCACGCAACTGCACGACGCCGGGTGCCTCCGATCGCGGCAGGACCGCACCTTTGTAGATTTCCAGGGCAATGCGGTGGGCGCCACGTTGCAGGCAACTGAGAACCTGGCCGGAGTCGGGCAGCAACTCAACGGGGAGGCGGTAGGGCCGGGATTGGGGAACCGCGTCCGGGCTGAGTTCCTGGATCACCTTGCGGAGCCGCACCATCTCGGCCCGCAGCGTCACTGAGGATCCGTCGCCGGGGTACAGCTGCGTGCACAGGTCCTCGGCGCTGAGCCCGTCAGGGTGGCTGCCGAGGATGGCCAGGATTTCGCTGTGCCGCGCGGACAGGGACACGGTCCGGCCGTCGATGCTGAGGAGGGCTTGGTCGCGGCCCAACAGCTGCAAGCTGTTGCGATACAGGGCATGGCTGGAAGTGGCAGCCGAGTTCCGGCGTCGCGGTTTGGCCCGCACGGCGGCGGCCAGCTGCAGGCGCTCGATCCGCAGTTGGGCCTGCGCTGCAGCGACCGTTGCCTCCACCAGCGAGAGGGTGTGCGGGGCCACGGCAGTTTCCGTGCCTGTAATGTCCACGACGCCCAGCACGGCGCCGGAATCGGGATCGTGGAAGGGAACGGCGGTACAGCTCCAGGGGTGGACGGATCGTTTGAAGTGCTCGGCGCCGGAGATCTGGATGCTGCGGTCAAGGGCCAGCGCGGTGCCTGGTGCACTGGTGCCCACGGAGGCTTCGGACCAGTCGGCTCCGGCCACGAACATCATGCCTTCGGCGCGGCGCTGCATCACGGGATCGCCGTCCACCCACAGGAGGCGGCCGACGTCGTCGCCCACTGCCACCAACAGGCCGCTGTCATGGCTGGGTTGGACCAGCAGCTTCTTGATCACGGGCATGATGGTGGCCAGCGGATGCTGCCTGCGGTACTCCTCCAGTTCGTCCTGGTCCATCGCGAGGGGCGCCTCGGCGACGTCGGGATTGGCCTGCAGGCTGGCGGAGCGTTGCCAGGATTCACGCACCAAGCGGCGGAGGCCAACGATATCCCCGGGCGCGCCCAGACGCAGGGAGTCCAGGCGTTCGTGGCCAACCAAGGCATGCTTCTGGACCAACTCCGCGGCATCGCTGCCTGGAACCGGCGGATGAATGGGTTTCCTCATCGAACTCCCTGGTAGTCCGCAATGACGGTGCGCTGCGTGTAACGGGCGGCACAGTACCGTGAAGTCTAGTTCGGGTGGAGGAGATTGTCAGCCGCGGGAGATCTGGATCATTTCCTCGCGCGGAACAACCTTGATGCGTTCACGGACCACACCGTTGCCGCTACCTTCGCCACCGGACCAGGAAGCACCTAGGGCAGCCTCGTGGGCATCAAGCCGGTTCCAGCCCTCCCAGGTGGTGTATTCGACGCCGCGTTCTTCGAGGAGGTCGATGATGGCCTGCGGATCCGGGTTCTCGGCCGGGGGCAGGGTGAGCCTGTCCTCGAGGAGGAAGCCAATGGTCTCCAGGGCATCGCCCTTGGTGTGGCCAATCAAACCGACCGGTCCGCGCTTGATCCAGCCCGTTGCGTAGATTCCCGGTACGGGCTTGCCGTCGGCGTCCAGGACGCGACCGCCGTCGTTCGGTATGACGCCTCGGCGGGCATCGTACTCAAGCTCCTCCAGCGGTGAACCGTGGTAGCCGATGGCGCGGTAGACGGACTGGACCGGGTACTCGACGAACTCGCCGGTGCCTTTGGCATTGCCCGTTCCGTCCAGCTGCATGCGCTCGAACTTGATCCCGGAGACCTTCCCCGGTGCCTCTGGCGAGTCCAGGACTTCCACCGGGCTGTGCAGGAAGTGCAGGTGCAGGCGGCGTGAAGAGGGCTGCTCGGATTCGGCGTGCTCTTCGACCAGCCAGTTGGTCATGGTGTTGACCATGGTCTTGATCTGGTTGTTCGTCTTGATGGCTTCATCGGAGGCTTCGTCGAACTCGAAGTCTTCCGGGTACAGGACAATGTCCACGTCCTTGCAGTGGGACAGTTCACGCAGTTCCAACGGCGTGAACTTCACCTGGGCGGGACCGCGTCGGCCGAAAACATGAACGTCGGTGACCGGCGACTTCTTCAGCCCTGCGTAGACGTTGTCCGGGATTTCGGTGACCAGCAATTCCTCGGGGTGCTTGACCAGCATCCGCGCGACATCCAAGGCCACATTGCCGTTGCCAATCACGGCGATCTCCTTGGCGTCCAAGGGCCACTCGCGGGGCACGTCCGGGTGTCCGTCGTACCAGGACACGAAGTCGGCGCCTCCGAAGGAACCCTCGAGTTCGATGCCGGGGATGTTCAGGTCCGCGTCCTTGATGGCACCGGTGGAGAAGATCACGGCGTCGTAGAAAGCGCGGAAATCGTGCAGCGTCAAGTCCCGGCCGTAGGTCACGTTGCCCAGAAAGCGGATGTCACCGCGATCCAACACCTTGTGCAGGGCGTTGACGATGCCCTTGATGCGTGGATGATCCGGGGCCACTCCGTAGCGGATCAGGCCGTACGGCGCCGGGTATGCCTCGAAGAGGTCGATGCTGACCTCCACGTCGCCGTCTTTGACCTCATTGGATTTAGTCAGGATGTCCGCGGCGTACACACCTGCGGGACCTGCGCCGACGATCGCAACGCGTAGCGGACGTTTGGGGGTGGTTGCGGCTGAGTTGGACACCGTAAGCCCTTCCGAAGCAGTGAGCCACGCCATTGTTGGGGCGCGCAGATTCCAATTCTAGATGTCGACCCTACGTCAGGCCGCTTATATGGCAGGAGTCACAGAAATTCCCAAACATTGCGGAATATTGCGTCAGGAGATGGTGTTGCCGACAATGTGTCGACACCGGAACAGATCATCTCAAGCTCTTCTTCAAACCAACCCACGACGGCGGCAGTCGGGGGCGGCGGCAAAGGCACCGGAAGCATCGACAAGCCGGTGAGGAGCGAGTCGACGGCGGGGGTCCTGTTCGGCATCGGCGCCTACGGCCTGTGGGGGCTGCTGCCGCTTTACTTCTTTGTTCTGATGCCGGCAAGTGCCATCGAGATCGTAGCCAACCGGATAGTCTGGTCCTTGCTCTTTTGTGCCTTGCTGATCACTATCACCCGGGCCTGGAAGACTTTCTGGGCTGCGGTGAAAGATCGTTCTGTGTTCGGTCCACTGGCCCTGGCAGCGGGCTTGATCGCCATCAACTGGCTCACCTACACGTTCGGCGTCACCACCGGCCACGCGGTGGAAACCTCCTTGGGCTACTTCATCAACCCTCTGGTATCTGTCCTCCTGGGCGTTTTCGTCCTCAAGGAGAAGCTGCGTCCCCTGCAGTGGGCAGCAGTGGGTATCGGATTCGTTGCAGTGGGCGTCCTGACGTTCTCCTACGGGCAGCTGCCGTGGATTGCGCTGATCCTTGCCTTCAGCTTCGGCCTCTACGGCTTCGTCAAAAAGCGCGTCGGACCCAAGGTTGACGCCCTCACCAGCCTCAGCGTGGAGACCGTGGTGTTGGCCCCCCTCGCCGCCATCACCATGGTGGTCCTTGGTGTCACGGGCGTGGAAACCCTCACCACTTTGGGTGCCGGCCACTTCTGGCTGCTGGTGGCTTCCGGTGTCATCACTGCCGTGCCGCTACTTTTCTTTGGTGCCTCCGCCCGACGCTTGCCCATGACCACCATCGGCCTGCTGCAGTACTTTGCGCCGGTCCTTCAGTTCATCGTGGCCCTGACTGTGTTCAACGAGACCATGACCACGGCCCGCTGGATCGGCTTCTGCGTCGTGTGGCTCGCCCTGGTCCTGCTCACCATCGACATGCTGCGGACCACGCGGAAGAACTCCGTGTTGAAGAAGAAGGCCCGTCTGGCGGCTGCCCAGTAGTACTGCAACGCGGGGTCACTTACGGCCCATGTGAAGGGAAATTATGGGCCGTAAGTGACCCCGCGTTGCTTTAGTCCAGCACGTCAGGGTTGGGTTCCTTCTCGGACGAGGGCCGGGCCAATGCACTGGTTTCCAGGGCGAAAACAAGCGGCCCGGTACTCGCGTCACCCGCAATGACCATTTCGAACAGCGAGTCCGCGAGCCGCTTGAACGGATGCTCACCGGATCCCAGCAACCGCACGCCGGCGAGCGCCATTCCGGCCGGCAACTGCAGCCGGATCCGCCCCGATACCGGCGCCCGGGTCACTACGGCGTAGACGTCGCCCGTGGCAGAACGGGTGAAGTAGCCCCACCCCGGATAGTCCCAGCCCTCGGCGAAGCCGCACCCGTAGATGGCTTCCCCGTTGACGGAAAGCCACTCCCCCACTTTCGTGGCGATCCCCACCTCGGCCGGTGCCATGGAACCGTCTCCACGGGGTCCGAAGTTCAGCAGGAAATTGCCGCCAAGGGACGTGCAGTGGGCGATCATGTCCACCACATCCCACGGGTGCTTCAGAGTTGCCTGGGCCCATGGTCCCTGGTGATACCCCCAACTGGCCTGCGGAATGGTCATGCACGCTTCCCAATCCCGCTCAGCCACGCCGTGGTCCCATGGCTCCGGCAATCTGCGTTCGTAGCCGCTTTCGTAATCACCCATGAGTGCTCCGTTGGAATCGACGTGCCGTGCGCCGAAGTCGTCGGCCCGGAGCCTGCTGTTGACCACCACGCCGGGAATCCGTTCCTTCAGCATCCGCTCGACTTCCCAGGTCCACCACCCGTTGGCTTTCACGGACTCGTCCCAGGTGCCGTCGAACCAGAATCCCTTGACCGACGGATACCGCTCGGCGAGTTCCTCCAACTGCTTCATCGCAAAGTCGAGGTAGCGGGCGAAAGCCAGGCTGTCGGCGTCGTCCTCCAGCGTGAAACGCCAGTCCGGGTGCCGCCAGTCCAGCACTGAGTAGTAGAAGTTGACGTCGATTCCCCGGGCCTCGTACGCCGCGACGAGTTCGCCCAGGACATCCCTGCCCGATGGCGTATTGCCCATGTGGAAGTCCGTGTGGGCGCTCGGCCACAAGCAAAAGCCGTCATGATGTTTGGTGGTGATGGTCATGTAGCGGGCACCGAGGGCCACCGCCGTGTCCGCCCACCGTTCGGCGTCGAAGTCAGCCAGGGTGAAGTCCTTCGCCAGCGCTTCCCAGCGCTGCTGCGGAATTTTCGCGACGCGCGGCAGGAACTCGGCCGCGAACTCCACGTCCTTGCCCTCCCATCGGCCAGCCGGCAGCGAGTAGAGGCCCCAGTGGATGAACTGCCCCACCCGGTGGCTCCGGAACCGCTGCATTGCAGCATCCTCACGGGGTTTTTCGCGGGACGCGCCGTACTTGAGGTCCATCACTTTCCCACCTGCCCGTCCCACGGCACAAACGTCCGCAGGTCAAAAGTCTGCGAAGTGCCGCTCGCCCACGTGACTGACACTTCCGTGCCGGAAACCACGACGGCGGCAGCCGCCTTGAGCGTTTCGGGGGCCGGAGCCTCGTCCCGGGTCAGGGTGTGGAGCGCGATGTGGACCGTTTCCCCGCTGGTGCGCTGCGCGCCCAGAACCGGTACAGCTGAGTGCTCGCCCATGGCGTTGGCTCCCGCATAGCGGGTGGTGTCCGGATCCTGCCACCCGTGGATAGCTGTGATTGCCGCGAACACGTCGCCGTTGCTGACCCATGCCGTGTCTTCGGACCGGCCCGCTTGCACGGGTTGGGCTCCGGCGACGGCATGACCACCTTCCCGGACGGAATACTCCACCGGTCCGCGGACCAGGTGGCAACGAAGCTCATGAATCCCGTTCACTGCAGAGACGGTGGTCACGGCAGTGCCGGTCAAGGTCTTTCCATACAGCTGCGGAATGTGCACGGATCCGCTGACGAGTCCGTCCGTGCGGGTGGCGCGGAGGGCACACCGCCGGCTCGCCACGCCGTCGGACCCCAACAACGCAAGGTGGCCGTCCACATTGTCCTCCCACGCAGCACCCGTGCCCGGGGCCGTGTGCGTGGAATAGGAGAACTTGGCGTAATGCGGATCGTCGGGGTCCGTGCCGCCTCCCACTGGCAAGCCGCAGTGATCGCTGCCGTGATTGGTCAGACGCACCAAGCCGCCGTGGGTGGTCAACGTCCAGCCGGCATCGGGCAAGGACCGCAGCTGAGCCGGACCGTCCGTGGGCTGCGGCTCTTCCACGTCCTGCCACACCCGGTGCTCCGGCGGGAGGGCCAAGCCAAGGAAGCCGATGCCCGCCAAGTACGGCGAGCCGAAACCGCTGTACGCCTGGCAGGATGCCAGGTGCTCGTCGTACCAGCCAAGGTTCGGCGGCCCATCCACCCCTACGCCCTTGGCGGTGAAGTTCGCCAGCACACCGGACGCCAAACGTCGGGTTGCGCCCGGGGTCAGCGGGTTCACGCCCGAGATTTCCGCACACCACAGCGCAGCCAGGACAGCCGTGCGGTACGCCAGGGATCGCCCGACGTGCAGCACCGCTCCATCCTTGGCGAACATGAGGCTCTGCGTGCCCACGAACTCCCGCAAACGGTCCAGGTGACGGCGGCCCTCAGGGGTGTCCTCCCGGCCGGTCATCTTGTACCAAGCCCACAGATACGGGTGAATGGCCCACGCGTTGTAGTAGTCGATCGCGTGTTCCGGCCCATCCGTGTACCAGCCATCACCCACATACCAGGACTCCACCCGTGCCACGTTCCGCGCCCCAATGCAGCCCGACACGTCCTCACCCACCGAACGCAGGAAACCCTCAGCCATTGCGGGGAACAGCTGCCAGTTGTTGCCCCACACCTCAAGCCGGGCATGGTGCCGCAACCAATCCGCAACCTGCTTCTTCTCCCCCGCCGACAAGGGCTCCCACAGCCACTCTCGGGCAATGTAGAGCGAGAAGGCGATGTTCGCCGCTTCCACGATCGAGTTGGTCACCCCCAGCAAAGGAGACTTGCAGGTGACCCCCAACGGCCAGCGTTCCTCTCCCCCCGGATCAGTGCCGGCAAGCAGCGCCTCCCGGTACCAGGCCGCCAAACCCAGCCGATCCTGGCCACATGCACCGGCAATCCGCGGCGCAGCCATCAACAGGCTCCGCCCGATGGTTTCCATGCCTTCCCGGCGCTCGCCGTCGCGGGTCACCGGGCCAGGGAGGCGTGGGCTCGCCTTCAACGGGCTGGAATATTGGCGGATGTGTTCCAGCCAGTGGTCAGCCGTGGCCTCCCAGTGGCTGCGGGTCCAGCCCGTGAATGGGGACTGGTCTTTGTTGGTTTCGGGTAGCCACGGCAAGTTGGGCAGGGACTGTGTCACGGTGTTGGGTCCTTGGGTTCAGGCAAACTGGGGTTGTGCGGACTGGCTACTTGGCCAAGGCCGATTCGTATTCGCCGCGGATGGTGTCTCCGCCGTTCTTCTTCCAGTCCGCCACGGCGCTCTTGAGTGCGTCCATGGTGCCACGTCCGGCGATGACTGCCGTGGCGGCGTCGGACACAGGCTGTCCGAGCTTGGCGCCCTTGCTGGCGTTCGTGGGGCTGAACAGCGTGCCACACGGATCTTCGACGCCCAGCGGAATGAGCTTTGAGTAGGCGTTGTGCATGACGTCCACGATGTCCTTGTTGCTGGGGTCGTAGACAACCTGCTGCGGCGCGGCGAGGTACTTCCACGGCACGGCGTTGTCCAGCAAAGCACGCTCGGTGACCACGGGATTGCCGTTGGCATCCAGGGTGTAGTCTGCTCCTTCTGCTCCGTAGTTGAGCAGCAGGTACTCTTCGCTGCCGAACGGGGCCGCCAGGAAGTTTGCAACCGCCAGGACTTCCTTGAGCTTGGCTTCGTCGGCCTTCTTCAGCATGACAGTGGCGAAGGTGATGTTATCCAACCAGGTCTGTGCCTTGCCGCCGTCGTGGCCTACTGGGATGAACGGCACGGCGTTGTTGGCCTTGTTGGCGGCGGGGATGCTGCGGCCGTAGCCGGTGGGGCCAATGTAAGCGGGGAGGCCGTCGTAGATCATGGCCACCTTGCCGGAGATGAAGGAGTTCACCATCTGCGACTTGGTCCAGCCCTCGGAGCCCGGCACGTAGAGGCCGTCTTTGTAGAGCTTGGCTGCGAACTCGATCGCGGCCATGTATTCGTCCGTTTCGAACGCCCTGGTGAGTTTGCCGCCGTCGTTCTTCCAGACGTTCGGCGTCCGGAACATGTGGTGCAGCATCGTCAGGCCGAACTTGGTACTGCCCAACGCCCACTGGTTCTTGGACGGGTTGGTGAGCTCCTTGGCCACCCGGTAGAAATCGTCCTTGTCCTTGATGTCCTCGGTGGACTTGATGCCCACGTTCTCCAACAGGGTCTGGTTCACGAAGCCGGAGCCACCGGTCAGGTTGCGCGGGATGGGCAGCGAGTAGAGCTTGCCGGCCTGGACGGTTTGCTTCCAGAACACCTCCGGGATGGCGGCCAGGTTGGGGTAATCCTTGATCTTGTCGCCACCCAGCATCGGCGTCAGGTCCGCGCACTTGGCCTGGAGGAACTCCACGATGTTGGGCACGGCGGCGCCGTCGTTGAGCATGAGGTCGGGCAGCTCGCCGCCGGCAATGATCGTGTTGAACTTGGTGGCGTAGTCATCCGAGGACACCGAGGTGATCTCCACCTGACCGCCCAGGCGTGCTTCGATGGCCTGCCACGCGGGGTTGTCCGCCCGGGCGTTGGGGGCCGTGCCGAACAGGTTGGTGATGGCGGTGACCTTGCCACCCTTGAGCGGTGGGCTCTCCACGCTTCGGAACGGTGCGGGGTACTTGTAGAACGCCGCCGGCACGCCTTCTGCCGTGCCGGCGATGTCCGCCGCGGCCGCCTTAAGGGGCATGTGCGTGGGGAGCAATGCTTCGCTGGCGTTCGAGGCAACAGTGGTGGTTCGCTGGCCGCAGCCCACCAAGGCCCCGCCGCTGAACAACGCCAGGGCGCCGATGCCCGTGACGGAAAGGAAGTTCCGGCGGCTGGGGCCGGAAGTCTGGATTGATTTCATGGGATGCCCTTTCACAAATGGTTTGACTAGCCTTTGATGGCGCCGGTGAGGACGCCTTTGGTGAAGTACCGCTGAAGGAACGGGAACACGATCACGATGGGGATCAGCGAAATCACGACGACGGCCATCTGGATCGCTTGCGACGGCACCGCGATCTCGGCTACTGCGGAGTCGCCCATGGGCTGGCCCAGCAGGACGTATTGGCGCAGGATCATGGACAGCGGCCACTTGTCGTCGTTCAGGTAGAGCATGGCGTTGAAGAATGCGTTCCAGTACCCCACGGCGTAGAAGAGCCCGACGACCGCCAACACACCACGTGAGAGTGGCAACACCATCTGGACCAGGATGCGGAAGTCGCCGGCGCCGTCGATCTTCGCCGCCTCGAAGAGCTCCTGCGGCAGGTTCATGAAGAAGGACCTCACCACCACCAGGTTGAAGGCACTCATCAAGGTGGGCAGGACCAAGGCCGCGTAGCTGTCCAGCAATCCGAGTTCCTTGACCATGAGGAAGCTGGGAATGATGCCCGGGCTGAAGAGCATGGTGAACAGGGCCGTCATGAGGAAGAAGCGGCCGCCCACGAGGTCCCGGCGGGTCAGTCCGTACGCCATCGCGACCGTGACCACCAGTGACAGGGCCGTGCCCACGGTGGTGATCACCAGGGACCGGATCAGCGCATCAGTGACAACGCCACCGGCGAAGATGGTCTGGTACGCAGCGAAAGTGGGCTCCTTGGGGAAGAGCACCAGGCCGTTGTTGTTGGCGATCTCGCTTTGGCTGGACAGGCTCGTGGCGAGGACCGCAAGCAGGGGGTACAGGGCCAGGAAGCAAATGACCACCAGCGCGATGGCCTTGGAGACTTGCACGGCCGGCTTGGGCTTTTCCATCCAGACGGGGCGGGTGTCCTTTGTTTTCGGCCTGTTTTTCGGGCGGCGGCCCAGGCCGGCCACCAGTGTGCTACTTGGATTTGCCATTGGAATAGACACCTTCCTGTCCAAAGAAATGCGCGAGCTTGTTGGCGCCGAGCACCAGGATCAGTCCGACGATCCCCTTGACGAGTCCGACGGCGGCGGCCGGTCCCCACTGCCCGTCCTGAATGCCATGGAAGTAGACGTAGGTATCCAACACTTCGCCTGCACCGGGTCCCACGTTGTCGCGCTGCAGGACGATCTGTTCGAACCCGACGGACAGGATGCTGCCGAGGTTGAGGATGAGCAGCAGGACGATCACCGGCATGATCCCCGGGAGCGTGATGTGCCAGAGCCGGTGACGGGCGTTTGCCCCATCCACGGCGGCGGCTTCGTAGAGCTCCTGGTCCACGTTCATGAGGGCGGCCAGGAAGATGATGGTTCCCCAGCCGGCGTCTTTCCAGATGGACTGGATGGTGACCAGGAAGGGGAAGAACTCCGGCGTGGTCATGGCATCGAAGCGCGGCAGGCCCAGGTTTTCCAGCAGGTGCGGAACGGCCCCGGTAGCGCCGAGGACCTCGGAGAAGACCGCCACGATGATGACCCAACCGATGAAGTGCGGCAGGTAGACAACGCTCTGCACGAACTTCCGGATCTTGTTGGAGACGATGCTGTTGAGCAGCAGGGCCAGGCAGATGGGAACCGGGAAGAAGAGGGCCAGCTGGAGGCCCGTGATCACCAGTGTGTTGCGGAGGGCCTCCCAGAATGCACCGTCCTGGAACATGGCCGCGAAGTTGTCCAGGCCTACCCAGACGCTGTCCATGAAGCCGAGATACGGCTTGTAGTCCAGGAACGCGATGATGTTGCCGGCGAGCGGGACGTAGTGGAACACCACGAAGTACAAGAAGCCCGGGGCGATCAGGAGCAACATCACTTTGTCGCGTCGGATCCTTGCCGTGAGGCTCTTCTTGCGGGCCTGCCCTCGGGCCGCTTCCTTTGGTGGTCGACCCCGACGGCGACCTTCCGCCACCGCAGCCGGCCCACCGACGTCGGGCGTCACGTGGGGCGTGAGTGTCTGGCTGTTGCTGCTCATGTATTTCCTCTGTCTGCGCCGCAAGGACGGATGTGGAGTGGCCCGGCGCCTGGGGAGCGCTCAGTGGCTAGAAATAGTAAGCGTTTACTATGGAGAAGAAGCTACCCAGTTGCACGGTGTGATGTCAATAACATGCACAAAACCATACAAACGTTGATTCTGCGGGATTGACAGGATTTCAACTACCCGCCTAGGGTGACTGGAAATAGCAAGCGCTTTCTATAGTTTTCCATCGACGAACCGGACGGAACCGCAGTGACCACCAACCTCCACCAAGCCGGCACCATCAAGGCTGCGTTCGTGATGGGCCGCAACACCCTGCGCACCCTGTTCAGCCCCGAGGACCTGGCGCGACTCCACGGAATGGTCACCCTGGTGGACTCCGAGCCCATTGCGGACTTTTCCGCGCCGGGAGCTTTGGAGCTGCTGGCAGATGCGGAACTGCTCATCACAGGGTGGGGTGCACCCACCATTGACGCCTTCGTGGTGGACCAGCTGCCCAGGTTGCGGTGCATCGTCCATGCGGCGGGCACCGTCAAGACGTTCCTGTCCCCCGCGGTTTACGAGCGCGGGATAGAGGTGTCATCATCTGCTGCCGCCAACGCCGTGCCAGTGGCGGAGTTTACATTTGCCGCGATCGTCATGGGCCTCAAGCGGGCCCGCAGGTTCAGCGAACAATTGCGCATCACAGGGGCCTCGCGCAACACGTCCGGTTTCCCCACCATTGGAACCAACGGCGTGACCATCGGACTGGTGGGGGCCTCCCGCGTCGGCCGCCTAGTGATCGGGCTGCTCAAGAACCTCGATGCCCGGGTGCTGGTCTACGATCCTTACCTCACCGTCGTCGACGCCTCGGAACTTGGCGTTGAAACCGTCGGACTGGACCAGTTGTGCGCGATGTCCGATGTTGTGAGCGTCCACGCTCCGGACATCGCGGAAACGCGGGGCATCATCGGCGCGCAGCAACTCGCCCTCATGAAGGACGGAACGCTGGTCATCAATACGGCCCGCGGCGCCCTCATCGATGCCACCGCTCTGACCGCCGAGCTGGTTTCCGGACGGCTGGACGCGTATCTTGACGTCACAGATCCAGAGCCGCTCCCAGCCAGCTCCGTGCTGCACACACTGCCCAATGTGGTGCTGACACCCCACATTGCGGGGGCGATGGGCAACGAAATCCACCGTTTGGGCAGCCACGCCGTGATGGAAATCCGCCGATTGAGCGAGGGCTTGCCCTTGGCTTATCCGGTATTGGCCGCGGATCTTGCGAGAATCGCTTAGTGACTGAGAAAAGCTCCCCCACAGATCCGATCCACGCCCGCGGCGGCAGCGGCGCCACCATTGCCGACGTTGCGCAGGCGGCAGGCGTGTCGGTGGCCACCGTTTCGAGGGCCTTGAGCGGCAACTACCCGGTGGCAAAAGCCACGCGCGAGCGCATCTTCCGGTCCGTGGCTGATCTTGGCTACGTGGCCAATGCGCATGCCCGTGCCCTCGCCGGTGCCACGACGCGCACCGTCGGAATCATCATCAACGACGTCGCCGATCCCTTCTTCGCCTACATCGCCCGCGGAGTTGAGAGGCAGGCGAGCGCAGAGGGACGCATGTGCCTTATCACCGCGACCCACGGAGACAAGGAACGCGAACTCGCACTGGTGGACCTCATGCGCGAGCAACGTACCGATGCCGTGATCCTGGTGGGTGGGGCCTCGGACGACCCCAGATACAGGAAGCAAATGGCCGACCGTGCCCGTGCACTTTCTGCGGCCGGATCATCCCTGGTTCTCTGCGGACGCCCTTCGTTGGGGGCCGGCGTCCCTACCAAAATGGTCACCTACGACAACGAAGGTGGTGCCTTCGCGATCACGGACTACCTGATCTCCCAGGGACACCGCAGGATCCTTTACGTTGGCGGCCCCCGCGATTTCTCGACGACGGCCTCTCGGCTTGCCGGCTTCTACCGCGCTCTGGATGCCCGCGGCATTGAGCGGGATCCTTCGCTGGTCCACGAGGGCGCGTTTGGCCGTGGTTTCGGATACAGCCGCATGCGCGAGCTGCTGGACCAGGAGATCGACTTCACTGCGGTCTTCGGTGCCAACGACCTCGTGGCCGCCGGCATCCTGGAGGCGCTCGAGGAACGCGGAATCCGGGTTCCCCAGGATGTCTCAGTGGTTGGCTACGACGACGTTCCGGTGGCAAGCGAGCTTCGACCGCGGCTCACCACGGTCCGCGTTCCGCTGGAAGAACTGGGTCGTGA
Organism: Paenarthrobacter sp. A20; assembly: GCF_024168825.1. Classification (NCBI taxonomy): domain Bacteria; kingdom Bacillati; phylum Actinomycetota; class Actinomycetes; order Micrococcales; family Micrococcaceae; genus Paenarthrobacter; species Paenarthrobacter sp. A20. The sequence continues at coordinate 4,686,442 of NZ_JALJWH010000001.1, forward strand.
AGCCGTGCGGTTGGCCCTGTCCCAGTCACCGCACGACGCCGGCGCCTCATCTGACAACACGCTCACGGTCGGCACCCACATAGTCATCCGGGACTCGGTTTCGCCTCCCAACAAGGCCTGAGCAGTTTTGTTCATTTCTGTTGAGGTGGCCGGGAACCGGACATAAAGTTGCGGAAACTTTCACCGCAATGTCCACCCCATCACGCCTGGAACAGTTTTGAACGGAGCAGTTTTGAACTTCAATGGACCCACAATGAGCCGCAGGACCCTTTTCCGCGCAGGAGGTGCAGCAGCCCTCGCGGGTGCCCTGCTTTCCCAGGCCGGGCCTTCGTTTGCCGCTTCGGGGCTTCAGGAACTGATCGATCGACGCCGGTTGGTCCTCACCGGAGGCCAGAGCGCCGCAGACATCCCCGAGCTCGCAGCGCAACTTGAAGGCATGGGCGAGACCACCGGGAAATGGTGGACTTCCTTGGACAAGGCCCCGGCGCGGACCTCCCTGTGGAGCGATATCCCTTTGACGGGCATCGGACAGTCCACTGCTGCTACAGGCAATATGGGCCTGCACTTCAACCGCCTGTACGACATGGCCTTGGGGTATGCAGTCCCCGGCAATCCTTATGCAGGAAACCCGGAACTGGCCGCCGACATTGTGGCGGGCCTGCAGCTCCTCAATGACACGGCGTACAAACCGTCCACCAAGGCAGCAGGCAACTGGTGGTTCTGGGAGATCGGCGTTCCCCGGAAGACCGTGGACATCCTCACCCTGCTTCATGCCGAAGTTCCCGAAGCCCTGCGGACATCCCTGTTGGCAGCCGTGCGTTGGTTTGCGCCCAACCCGAATTGGCGCGGCCGTGCCACATCCCTGGCGGAGACCGGCGCCAACCGCGTGGACAAGTCGCTGGCCTGCTGCATGCGGGGCATCCTGGACAACAAACCGGACGAGATCGCCCTGGGCAGGGACGCCTTGAGCGACACCGTCCGCGGCGGGATCAACAGTGTCTTTACCTACGTCACCAGCGGCGACGGCTTTTACGCCGATGGTTCCTATGTCCAACACTCTTACCTGCCCTACGCGGGCACTTACGGCGTGGTGGCCCTGGCCGGCATCGCCGAGATCATCGCGATGCTGGGTGGAAGCACCTGGGCAGTGAACGACCCCAAGCGCTCCGTGCTCCTCGACGCCGTGGAGGAGACCTATGCCCCGTTCGTCTGGGACGGACGGATCATGGACACCATCCGTGGCCGTGCAGTCTCCCGCCAACGCGAACCCGATTACGTCAGCGGTTTTGGACTGATCTCCGCTGTCCTGCTGCTGGCACCGGGTTGCGATGAACCCTACCGTTCACGGTTCCTGGCCTTGGCCAAGGGCTGGTTGGAACGCTGCGCGGACCAGAAACTCGTGGGGCATCCAACGCAGAGCCTGGCAAAGTCCTTGCTCTCGCTCGGCGTCCTGTCAGATACCTCCGTGGTCGCTGTGCCGGCACCCGTCTACAGCCGTATGTTTGCCGACCAAGACCGTTTGGTCCATCACCGCCCGGGCTGGGGCTGCACCGTGAACCTCTCCTCCAAGCGCATCGGCCGTTACGAGTGGGGCAACAGTGAGAACAACCTCGGCTGGTACCAGGGCGACGGGATGACCTTCCTGTACACACGGCAGGATCCTTCCCAGTTCAGCGCTGACTTCTGGCCGACAGTTGACCCCTACGCCCTTCCCGGCACCACCGTCAACGATCAAGTAAGGGCGAGCGGCGCTGGCGGGGCAGGGACCGGCATCCCCCGCGCCTTCCAGGCGTTCGCCGGTGGACTCACCGTGGACGGTCGCTGGGGCGTCATCGGCATGGACCACCTCAACCACAACAAAACCCTGTCCGGTCGGAAGTCATGGTTCTTCCTGGACGATGCTGTGGTCTGCCTCGGGGCGGGAATCACCGGTACGGGCGGCGCTGCGGTACAGACCACCATAGAGAACAGGTCGTTCGCGGTTGGGTCCGTACCGTCGGTGCGGACCGACTCCCGGAACCGTCGTATGGCGCCGGGCGACACACCCGTGGTCTTGAAGCGGTCCGCGCACGTTGAAGGGCACGGAGGCTATGTCTTCCTCGATGCGCCTGGCGTTTCCGGGTCTGCTGAAGTTGCGGTGGTTCGCCGGACGGGCAGCTGGTTCGACGTGAATTCAGGGGCGGACACTGGCGGCACCACCGATCCGGTCACCCGGGACTACGTCACCATTACGCATCGGCACGGTAGTGACCCGGCGGCATCCGGCTACGCCTATATGGTCTTGCCCGCTGCCGGCCACTCCACCACGTTCTCCCAGTCCGCCAACCCCGATGTGAAGGTCCTTGCCAACTCTGCCGAAGTCCAGATGGTGGAGGTTGGCAAGGACAAGCTGGTCATGGCCAACTTCTTCGCGGCAGGTTCAGCCGGCGGGTACACAGCGTCCGGGCCGTGCACCGTGTCCGCACACCAGACCGGGGACAAGCTCACCTTGGCCGTGGCGGATCCGTCCCGAACGCGGGCTGCTGTGAGGATCACGCTCGCCGGGTCCGACTGGAGCACGCTGGTGGATTCCGGGCCCGGCGTGGTCTTGGTCAGCGCCAACCCGGTGGTCATTGAGGTCCAGCTCGACGGGCATGGCCACCAGAAGAACCTGACGCTGGGCACCTAGCTGAAAGCAACGCGGGGTCACTTACGGCCCATCCGAGTGGTAAACATGGGCTGTAAGTGACCCCGCGTTGCTGCTTGAAACGGTGTGAGTTACGCGTGTGCCTTGATGGCTGCGGCGAGGACCTCGAGGCCGTCGATCAGCAGTTCGTCGCTGATGACCAGCGGCGGGAGCAGGCGGATCACGTTGCCGTAGGTGCCGCAGGTCAGGATGATGACGCCTTCCTGGAGGCAAGCGGCGGCCACAGCCTTGGTCAGTTCAGCGTTCGGTTCCTTGGAGCCGGACTGAACGAGTTCGATAGCCAGCATGGCGCCGCGGCCACGGATGTCGCCAACCACGGAAACTTCGTCAGCCAGTTCGCGGAGTTTGCCCAGGGCGAGCTCTTCGATGTGGCGGGCGCGGCCGTTGAGGTCGTGCTGCTCCATGGTGTCGATGGCTGCCAGTGCTGCTGCGCAAGCGACCGGGTTACCACCGTAGGTGCCGCCGAGGCCGCCCGGGTGAACGGCGTCGAGCAGGTCGGCGCGGCCGGTGATCGCGGACAGCGGGAGGCCGCCGGCGATGCCCTTGGCCATGGTGATGATGTCCGGGACAACACCTTCGTGGTCAACGGCGAACCATTCGCCCGTGCGGCAGAAGCCGGACTGGACCTCGTCAGCGATGAAGACGATGCCCTTTTCCTTGGCCCAAGCGGACAGTGCCGGGAGGAAACCTTCGGCCGGAACGATGAAGCCGCCCTCGCCCTGGATGGGTTCGATGATGATGGCGGCAACCTGGTCGCCACCGATCTGCTTCTCGATCATGGTGATGGCGCGCTTGGCGGCCTCGGCACCGGTGATCTCCGGGTTCTCTTCGCGGAACGGGTAGCTCATGGGCATGCGGTAGACCTCGGGCGCGAACGGGCCGAAGTTGGTCTTGTACGGCATGGCCTTGGCGGTCAGTGCCATGGTCAGGTTGGTACGGCCGTGGTACGCGTGGTCGAAAGCAACCACGGCATCGCGGCCGGTGGCCAGGCGTGCAACCTTGACGGCGTTCTCCACGGCTTCAGCGCCAGAGTTGAACAGCACGGTGCGCTTGGCGTGGTCGCCCGGGGTGAGGCGGTTCAGCTGCTCGGCAACTGCAACGTAGCCCTCGTACGGGGTGACCATGAAGCAGGTGTGCGTGAAGTGCGCAGCTGCTTCCTGGACGGCGGCGACGACGGCGGGGTCGGAAGCGCCGACGCTGGTCACGGCGATGCCGGAACCGAGGTCGATGAAGGAGTTGCCATCAACGTCGCGGATGATGCCGCCGTCGGCGTCTTCAACGTAGACGGGGACACCCGAGGCGACGCCGGCAGCAACGACGGCGGAGCGGCGCTCAGCCAGGGCCTGCGACTTGGGGCCGGGGAAGGCGCCGTTGATGTTGCGCTTCTGCTCGATGCGGTACGAGAGTTCGTTCGCGGTGGTAGTCATGGGGTGGTTGCCTTTCTGGGAAATTCGTACGGGTGGGGCGAAGCGCTACGCGTCGAGTGCACTCATCACGTGCTTGATGCGCGTGTAGTCTTCCACGCCGTACATGGAGAGGTCCTTGCCGTAGCCGGACTGCTTGAAGCCGCCGTGCGGCATCTCTGCCGTCAGCAGGATGTGGGTGTTGATCCAGACCGCACCGAAGTCCAGGTCGCGGCTCATGCGCATGGCCGTGCCGTGGTCGGTGGTCCAGACGCTGGACGCCAGGGCGTACTCGACGTCGTTGGCCAGGTCGAGTGCTTCGGCTTCAGTGCTGAACTTCTGCACGGTAATGACCGGACCGAAGGTTTCCTTCTGCACGATGTCGTCGGTCTGCTTGGCCCCGGAGATGATGGTGGGCTCGAAGAAGAAGCCCTTCTCGCCTGCGCGGTGGCCACCGGTTTCGATCTTGCAGTTGGCCGGGAGGTGCTCCACTACCGAGGTGACGGCGTTGAAGTGGTTCACGTTGTTGAGCGGGCCGAAGTAGTTGTCTTCGTCGTTCTGCGAACCGGTGTGCAGGGTCTTGGTGTGTTCCACCATGGCTGCCACGACGTCGTCGTGAACGGAGTCCTCCACCAACACGCGGGTGATGGCGGTGCAGTCCTGGCCGGCGTTGAAGAAGGCGAACTCGGCGATGGCCGCGGCGCTCTTCTTGATGTCGGCGTCCTTGAAGACAATGGCCGGAGCCTTGCCGCCAAGTTCCAGGTGTGCACGCTTGAGGCCCTTGGCTGCGCCGCTGGCGACTGCGATGCCCGCGCGGACGGAACCGGTGATGGAGACCAGCCCGGGGACCTTGTGGTCAACCATCATGGCGCCGGTCTCACCGGTGCCGAGGACAACGTTCAGGACACCGGCCGGGAAGATCTCGCCGGCGAGGCGTGCCAGGACCAGGGTGGATTCCGGGGTGGTGTCCGACGGCTTGAGGACAACGGTGTTGCCGGCAGCCAGGGCGGGGCCGATCTTCCAGATGGCCATGAGGAACGGGTAGTTCCACGGCGCAACCTGGGCTACGACGCCGATCGGTTCGCGACGTACGTAGGAGGTGTGGCCCTCGAAGTATTCACCGGCAGACTTGCCTTCCATGATGCGTGCAGCACCGGCGAAGAAGCGGAGCTGGTCGGCGCCGGCGGCAACTTCCTCGGAAGCGATCAGGGAGCGTACCTGGCCGGTGTTGCGGTGCTGGGCGTCAACGAGTTCGTCGCTGTTGGCCTCCACGGCGTCGGCAAGCTTGAGCAACATGAGCTGGCGCTGGCCCGGCGTGACGTGCTTCCACGTCTTGAAGGCGTCGCTGGCAGCGGTCATGGCGGCGTCGACGTCGGCCTGCACCGAAATCGGCGACTTGGCAACGATCTCCCCATTGGTGGGGTTCACGATGTCAAGGAGACCCGTACCTACCGGCGTAACGAATTCGCCGTTGATGAAGTTCTGCAAGGTTTGAACCACGGTGTGCAACCCTCTTTCGGAGTCTGGGCATGGGTTTAGCTGATCAGAGCCTATGCCAGGGAGGGGGTCCAAGGAATAGCCAGCTGCACACACAACAACCCCCCACTTAGTGCGCTTGACCAGTGCAGGGTTACGCTTTAACCATGGCAATGTCCCTCGCTTCACTCGTCGCTGTCCCCTCCCTGAAACTCCGCCAGGCAGGACTTGCCGAAACCACGCTGAACCAAGACATCAGCTGGGTCGCGGTGACGGAGCTGGAGGACCCCCAACGCTTCCTGAGCGGCGGCGAATTGGTCCTCACCACGGGCCTGCGCCTCAAGAGTGCGGCGGATCAGCGGCGCTTCGTCCGTCAAGCCCAGCGCGCGGGAGCCGTGGGGATCGGTTTCGGCATTGGCCTGACCCACGAGTCGGTTCCCGATGCCCTGGTCGCTGAGGCCAACCGCTGGGGCCTGCCCTTGGTGGAGGTCCCTTACGAGATCCCCTTCATCGCCATCGGCAAGCTCGTGGCCGAGTCCCACTCAGCGGACCACTACTCCAACCTGGAACGGCTTCTGGCCGGGCACCAGATCCTTGCCCGCTCCCTGCTCACCGGCGGTGGCCTCAACGAACTCCTCAAGCAGTTGGGCAGCATGCTCCGCACCGATGTTGTGCTCACCCAGTTCAGCGCTCAGCTCTACAACAGCGTGGCCGGCAAGCCCGCGCCGACGGCGGATGGCTGGGCTTCGTATCCGATTCCCACCGGCCGCAGGGACGCCTGCACCTTGTGGTTGCGGCAGCCTTTCGTCGACTCCGGAATCGTCAGCTACGCGCAGAACCTCATCAGCGTGGAACTCAACAACATGGTCAAGCAGCGCCAGTCCCAGCGTGCCATGGCCGGGCAAGTGCTGGACGACGTCATCCACGGCACCCTGGAAACCATCGAGGCCGCCCGCCGCTTGGCCGGCGTCGGCATCAACAGCACGCGTAAGAACGTAGTACTCGTTGCCGAATCCGCGGCACACCACAAGCAACTGGTCAGCATTTCGCTGCCCCAGGCGCTGGAAGCCGGCGTCAGCGCCGTCGTCGGGAAGGACCTTGTCACCGTCATCAGCGATGACGGCAGTTCCGCTACCGCCTTGGCCAAGAGCCTCAGCGACCACCTGCAGGAGGCCGGTATCCACGCCGTGATCGGAATAGGCGGCGCCTACACGAAGCCCAACGGCCTGCGCTGGAGCTACTTTGAAGCGCGCGACGCCGTGGCGCACGGCTTGCCGGTTAACGAGCCGGAGCGCCTCAGCCTGACGTCCCTGCTCCTCGCCAGCGAGGACGTTCCCCTGGCCGATATGGCCAGCGAGTCGCTGACGCCTCTCCGGAAGTTCGACGCCGCTCATGGGGCCGAGTTGGTGGCCACCCTGGAAAGCTACTTGAACCACAACGGGTCTGTTGCCGCCGTCGCCGAAGCCCTGACGTTGCACCGGAATACCGTGCGATACCGTCTGGCGCAGATCACCGAACTGACGGGCTACGACCCTTCGCAGACGCAGGACCGGGTGCAGCTCTGGCTGGCGTTGGCGGTGCAGCGACTGGGTTCACGCAACCCCCGCTAAGGATCCCCGTCCGCGCACAGCCGGAGAGGTTCGCCACATAACTCTAGACATTAGACATCAAACGTCTAACCTTTAGATATGGCCGCGACGACTCCTCTTACCCCCAGCACCGGAAACATCCCTACGATTCCCACCGCCCAGGCTGCTCCTGCCCTTTCGGTCAACGCAGCCGTCCCGAAGACCCGCGTCGTCGCCGTCGTCGGCATTATTGCCGTGGTCCTTATCGGCCTGAACCTGCGGGCGGGCATCACCAGCGCCGCAGCGCTGTTCCATGAGCTGCAGCAGGTGCTGGGCTACGGCGCCCTGGTCGCGTCCATCCTGCCGTCCATCCCCCTGCTGTGCTTTGCTGTCGCAGGCATGGGAACGTCGTGGTTGACCCGTCGCGTGGGTGTCGAGAAAGCCATTGCCATAGCCCTGGCGCTGCTGGCCGGCGGCTTGTTGGTACGCGGTGTTCCAGTGACGGGCGCCCTCCTCGGCGGTACGGTCCTGGCGATGTCCGGACTGGCGGTGTGCAATGTGGCCATGCCGTCCTTCATCCGCGAGCACTACTCCGAGCGCACCTCCATGATGACCGGCCTTTACACCTTCACCATGTCCGGCGGCGCCACCTTCGCCGCAGTCGTCAGCGTTCCGTTGGCGCAGGAACTCGGCTCACCGTCCATGGGCCTGGCCGCCTGGGGCCTGCTGGGTGTCGCAGCCCTCCTCGGCTTCCTGCCGATCGTCCTGCACACGCACCGGAGCGCCACCAAGACTGATCGGCCCCGCGTGTCCATGTGGCCGTTGCTCCGCACCCGGCTGGGCATCCTGATTACAGCGATCTTTACGTTCCAGGCCTTCCTTGCCTACGCCGTGATGAGCTGGTTCGCCTACATCCTGACCTCCCAGGGCCTCAGCGCTTCAGAGAGCGGCCTGCAGTTCGGTGTCATGCAGCTGGTCTCCGTAGCTGCCGGCATGATCCTCCTTGCGTTCGGCTCCCGGCCCGGCATGCTCCGCCCCGCCCTGTACCTCGCCAGCAGCTCCACGTTGCTGGCCATCGCCGCCATGGTCTGGCTGCCGACGTCGCTGGCGGTTGTCCCGGCCGTCTTGTTCGGATTCGGCTTGGGCATCTTCCCGCTGGTTTTGGTGATCATCAGCCGCAGCGGACGGTCGACGGCGGAAACCACCGCGCTCTCCACCATCGCCCAATCGCTGGGATACTTGATTGCGGCCATTGGCCCCTTTGGCATGGGACTGCTCCACAGCGCCACCGGCGGCTGGGTACTGCCCCTGAGCCTGCTGTCCATCGTGGCCGTGGCGCTCATGGTCACCTGCCACCTGCTCACCAGCAAGCGCACTGCCACCAAGACCGGACCGAGGACTGCATGACCCTGACTCCATCGCATCGCCCGGCCCTGGCCGAGGAGGTCACTTCCAAGCTCCGGGACATGATCAAGTCCGGCGAATGGCCACTTCAGGAGCGCATCCCCGCGGAGCCCGAACTCATGTCCACGCTGGGCGTTTCGCGGGGAACCCTGCGCGAAGCCATCAAGGCACTGGCCCACTCCGGAATGCTTGAGGTACGACGCGGCGACGGCACGTATGTGCGGGCCAACAGTGAGATGTCCGGCGCGGCCCAGCGCATGTACCTGGAGCACACCCAGGAACATATCGTTGAAGTCCGGCTCGGCCTGGACACCCAGGCTGCCCGCCTGGCCACCAAGCACGCCACCGCCGAAGACCTGGCCGAAATGCGACGTCTCCTGGCGCTACGCCACGATGCTTGGCAGGCCGAGGACTATCCCACGTGGGCCAGCGCCGACTGGGAATTCCACGAGCGCGTTGCCTTGGCGTCAGGGAATCCCCTGCTGCACCAGTTGTACGTTTCGTTCGGTGGCGTGTTCCACAACGACCTCCTCAGGCAGCAGCGCAAGGGCGGCTTCAACGGCATCCCCCGCGAAGGGCACGACGAATTGGTGGATGCCCTCGAAGCCCACGATCCCGACGCCGCCGTGCGCAGCGTGTACCGGAACCTGGACTACTGTTCGGACCAGGGCCCGCGGTAACTAGGTTGTTTCGATGCCGGCCCCGGCGGCATCCTTGAACCTGGCATTGATGAGCACCACATCCCGCCCGGCCCGGTCCAGCAAGCTGGCGGCAACACTCGCCCTGTAGCCCGTGGCGCAGTGCACCCAAATTCTGTCATCCGGCAGCTCACTGATCCTTGCGAGGAGCTCGTAGACGGGCACGTTCAGCGCACCCTTGATATGGGAAGTCTTGAACTCGCCAGGACGCCGGACGTCCAACACCATGTCCTCCGGCTCCCGGCCCTTGAGGAGAGCTGTCCAGTCCCCATGCGGGTAGCTCGCACGTGGAGACTCCGGTGCCCACTCACCAGGTTGAGGCCCGACGGCGGCATCCGGGTTGTCGATGCCGATCCTCGCCAAGTCGCGGATCGCCTTATGCACCTCGCCGTGTGGGCCCAGCAACGTGAGCGGTTGGTTCCACGGGATGACCCAGCCCAGGTAGCTGGTGAAATTGTCGCCCTTCCCGTACTCGAAACTCACGCTTCCGTGCAGGTGGCTGTCCGCGAACGCGACGCGATGCCGCAGATCCACCACCCACTCCCCAGCTGTGAGACGCCGGTCAAGTTCCTCCGGATCAACGGAGTCCGGCACGTCCAAGTCCGCAGGGCCAACGCCGGCCGCATTGAGTGGGCTCATGTGGGCGTAATACGCGGGATAGGCCGTGATGTTCTCCAGAAGCTGCGCAACGAAGTGGTCCTCGTTGGAATCCGTCAGGGCGTGGTTGGACTCTGCTTGCTCGCCGATCGTCGATGATTCCTGGTGGCTCGCGGGGCCGATGGAGCAGAACGATCCGAAGCCGTGGGTCGGGTAGAGCGCAGCGTCAGGATGCGCCGAGTCCACCAATCGGCGGACCGACGAGTATTGGTCGTGGGCCAGCTTTGCGGTGTCGTGCGGCGATACCAGGTCCGTCCGTCCGACGGAACCGTAGAGCAAGCTGCCGCCGGAAAACACAGCCTCAGGGCCGCCGTCGTGCGTGTCATCCCGGACCACGTAGGAGAGGTGCGTGTGCGTGTGACCCGGGGTTGCCACCACCGAGACACGAAGGCGGCCAACGTGGAGGACCTGGCCGTCAGTGACGGGAACCCTCACAAACGAAACCTCATCGGCCGCGTTCACCAAGTACGCGGCACCGTGCTTCTCCGCCAGAACCAAACCACCAGTGACGTAGTCATTGTGCAGGTGCGTTTCGGCCACATGCGTGATCCGCACGCCGGCTTCACGGGCAGCCTTTTCAACCCGGTCAATGTCCCGTTGGGGGTCTATCACCACCGCCACAGTGCCGTCATGCACCAGGTAGCTGCGGTCCCCCAACTGGGGAGTTTCGATGACCACTACGTCCATGGTTCAGGGTACCGCGGGTGCACGGAACGGAAGCAGAGGAGCTTACTGTGGTGATTCCTGCACCAGGAATCACCACAGTAAGCTCCTCTTGAGTCAGCCCACCCCTTTGTCTCAGGTTATGGAATCATGATTCTCTTCATCGCTCGGGTCTCCTGAGGCCAGAAACCGGTTCCTCGAAATTGCGATGCTCCAAAAAATGAGAATACCGAGAACTGTTGCAGATGCAAGTGAAAACGCCCCCTCTACCAGCCACTGCAAGAAAATTGAATTAGTGCGCTGGCCCAGCTCCGTTTCTGGTTGACCAATAATGATGGCGATAATCATCGTCATGCCCAATGTGATGGTTGCTCCCCAAAGTGGGGCCACCGAGCCATTCGATTTCTGAGGCGAGAAACGGTTGCGGAAAACCCCCATTGTGACTGCACTGAGAATCACTGTTGCGAGATGGTATTCCCACGCGACCCTCGGAACGATGGCTTGAATAGGGTTGCCTGGAAAATCTGTAATAATCCCGTCATGGGCGTTTCGAGTTTGGATCAAAAGGAAACCAAGGGCAAGTATCCAAGCAACTGTAACCATCATCGACCCGAGCGTTCGAACAACACTGGTGCTGGGCACGTTGCCTAGTCCAACCGGTTAAGAACGAACGCACGCTTCGATGTGCTTCGCGGCAGTTCGACCGTGTGAGGCAAGTCTTCGAGGCCTTCAACCAGGAGCAGTCCGCTTGCCCGATTACTCTTAACCGAATCTGCCCGCAGGGACTTCGATGTCGGGTTGGCTTCCAGTTCGACATCAGCGGGCACCAGATAGGCGGTAACTCCCTTCGCGTTAGCGGCTGACTGATCGCCCCAGAGATGGAGTGAAAGACCACTCTCATTGAAGTGGGCCCGTGTCATGCAAGCCGTTCCGATGTTTCCTGCCGGCGCCTCGAGGGATACGACCATGCAGACTTCTGACCGATCAGAGCTCACAGCCGCATAGTAGGACGCGCTATCTGTCTTCTTTAGCAGGCGCATGGAATCTCTCGCCAGGTCAGACAAGGCATGGCTTGCGGTTACAGCTGAAGGGGGCAGGTCCATTGCCCGCTGCTCTTGGCCTAACGCAGGGACCAAAACGTCCGGATCCAGCGAACCCTCTTTAGTGGCGAGGGCCGGGGACGCGAAGATGGCCAACGCTACGCTGGAGATCGCGAGTGTGGCAGCGGCGGTCGAGCGTAAGTGCTTTGATGAAAAAGTCATTTGCTACTCCTGAAGGAAGAGGGAAGGAAAGCCAGGTCTCAAATGCAATACGGCTTATTGTCGTGACCTGGCACAATCAACCCCTGTTGTCCCTTGAATTTGAAGCCCGTAGCCCCACCAGCAGTCGCCGTGCGTCAAAGCGGCAGGCAAGTGCGTAAAACGGGTACGGGCATGATTGGGTACGTCAATACCTCCATAGACATAACCGCTGTTATCCCCGCGAGTTCGGACGTACAACTTGCCGCCAAAAGTGGAATTCATGAATCCCTCACCGCCGACATTCGTTCCACCGTATCCGCTCTCTGCGTGCTGCCCTTGCGCAATTGGTTTCTGCAATGCGTAGTAGATGTCCGAGGCACCATGTGCCGCGGCGGGAATTCCTAGCGGAATCACAACCATCATTGCCATGACAGCAGCGGATTTTAGATTTCCAACCTTCATTGCTCCCCCTGAGAAAGCGGCGACTACGATGTCGCCGTCGTGAGGGAATGTTTACATCTTTCTGATCATTGCACCAGTTAATCATTTTCTGGAGTGTCAATAATCCCGAATTCGAAGAAATATCTGGATTTCCGCGTCACGAAAGAGCAAAAGCCGTTTCGCGCATTGCGATCTGCGTGCTGCATGATGTGGCAGCTCTGGTCCTGGCAACCGACACTGATCCATGCAAAAAAGACCCACCCTAGTTGGTCCAAGCTGGGTCGTCGATTGATGCTGAACGGTTTGGTAGGTGTAGGGAACACATACTTGGGCGGCCTCTACGAACAACTCTTCGGATAACGAACTAGCTCCAGATATAGCTACTCCCCGAAAGGCAGAACTGATTTCTCAGCTCAACTTCCGGGGAGCAGCTAGATGGGGTGACCCCCTCGTAGTTTTAGACCTGTGCGGCTACGCCATCACGGGAGATGTTGACCATGTCCTCGCGCGGCACCACCTTGATGCGCTCGCGCTTGACCTCAACACCGTGGGAAGTACCGGCTTCGGTGGCTGCTGCGCCGAGGGCGAGTTCGTGGGCGTCCAGGGCCAGCCACCCTTCCCAGCTGGTGAACTTCACGCCGCGGGCGTCAAGGAGTTCCACCACTGCGTCAGCTGCGGGAACCTCGGCCAGCGGCAGGTTTTCGCGGTCTTCAAGGAGGTAGGTGACGGTTTCCAGGGCATCGCCCTTGGTGTGACCGATGAGGCCAACCGGACCACGCTTGATCCAGCCCGTTGCGTAGAGGCCCGGCACGTGCTGGCCGTCGGCGTCCAGGACGCGACCGCCGTCGTTGGTGACGACGCCCTTCTTGTGGTCGAACTCGACGTCCGGCAGGGCCGAACCGAAGTAGCCGATGGCGCGGTACACGGCCTGGACCGGGTAGTCGATGAACTCGCCGGTACCGCGGGCGTTGCCCGTGCCGTCCAGTTCGGTGCGCTCGAACTTGATGCCCGCAACCTTGCCCGGGGTTTCGGCGGAGTCCACGATCTCCACCGGGCTGTGCAGGAAGTGCAGGTGCAGGCGACGGGAAGCCTTGAGCTCGGAGAGGTCCTCAGGCTGCTCGGCGATCCAGTTGGTGAGCGTGCCAACCATGGTCTTGATCTGGTTGTTCGTCTGGACCTGGCGGTCGGACTCTTCGTCGAATTCGAAGTCCTCGGCGTAGAGGATGATGTCCACGTCCTTGGAGTGCGAGAGTTCGCGGAGTTCCAACGGGGTGAACTTCACCTGTGCCGGGCCGCGGCGGCCGAAGACGTGCACGTCCGTGACCGGCGAGCTCTTGAGGCCGGCGTAAACGTTGTCCGGGATTTCGGTGACCAGCAGGTCATCAGCGTGCTTGGAGAGTACGCGGGCCACGTCCAGGGCCACGTTGCCGTTGCCGAGAACAGCGATCTCGGTGGCTTCCAGCGGCCATTCACGGGAGACGTCCGGGTGTCCGTCGAACCAGGAGACGAAGTCGGCGCCGCCGAAGGAGCCTTCGAGTTCGATGCCCGGGATGTTCAGGTCCGCGTCCTTGATGGCGCCGGTGGCGAAGATGATGGCGTCGTAGTGCTTGCGGAGGTCCTCGATGGAGATGTCCGTGCCGTAGTCCACGTTGCCGAAGAAGCGGATGTCGCCGCGGTCCAGCACCTTGTGCAGCGCGTTCACGATGCCCTTGATGCGGGGGTGGTCCGGAGCAACACCGTAACGGATGAGGCCGTAGGGAGCCGGGTAACGATCGAAGAGGTCGATGCTGACGTTGAGCTCGCCGCTCTTGACGGCCTCGCTCTTTGTCAGGATGTCCGCTGCGTACACGCCTGCCGGGCCGGAGCCGATGACGGCGACGCGAAGCGGACGGTCCGCAGAACCTACGGGGGTGCTAATTGACACGGCTGTGTTCCTTCTTCTTCTCAGTTACTGCGGACGCGGGGACGATTGGGGGTGATAGTGCTGTAGTCAGCGGTCTTGAAATGCTGCGGTGCAAACGGGCTGACACGGACCACATCGCCGATCACAATGACCGCCGGGTTGGCCACGCCGACGGCTTCCGCCTGGTCCGCGATGGTACCCAGAGTGCCGATGGTGACGCGCTGGTCCGGCAAATACCCGTTCTCTACGATACCTACTGGTGTGTCCAAAGGCAGACCCGAGCCTGCCAGCTCAGCCGCGGAATCACGCAACTGCGCCACTCCCATGAGCAACACCACAGTGTGATCGGGGCGTGCGGGGACTTCGGACAACTCTTCGTGTCCGGTCACCACGCTGAAGCCCTTGGCCAGGCCACGGTGCGTCACCGGGATACCGGCAGCGGCCGGAACCGAGATTGCCGACGTCACGCCGGACACCACTTCAACCTCGACGCCGTTCTGGCGGCAGAACTCTGCTTCCTCGCCGCCGCGGCCCAGGACGTAGGGGTCGCCGCCTTTGAGGCGGACCACGCGGTTGCCCTTCAGTGCTTCGTCCACCAGGATGCGGTTGATCTCCAGCTGCGGAACCGGGTGGTGGCCGGGCGTCTTGCCGACCTCGATCACGCGGACATCCGGGGCAAGCTCTTTGAGCAGCTCCCGCGGGCCAAGTCGGTCGGCAACCACGACGTCGGCCTGGCCCAGCAGGCGCCTGCCGCGGACCGTGATAAGTCCCGAGTCGCCAGGACCACCACCGACGAGGGCGACGGAGCCGGCGGGCGTCTTACCGGCGGCGTCCGGCTTGCGGTGACGGCGGAGCGGAAGGTCACCGGTTTCCAGGGCGGTGGCAACGGCGTTGCGGAGGGCCATGGCTCGGCGCGGGTCTCCCCCGGCATTGATGGCGATCTTGACGTCGTCCACCACGGCCACGGCGGGTGTCCACGCGGCCGATGCTTCATGGTCCGAGGCGTTGACGCACCAGATGCGCTGCGCTTCGGCGTCGGCCGCTACCTGGGTGTCCACGGCGGATGCGCCAGTGGCGGTCTGAACGAACCAGACGCCGTCGAGGTCTGACGTTCGGTACTCCCGCGGCTCCCAGGTGAGGAGTCCGGATGCGGCGAGTTCGCGAAGGTTCGCGGTGGCAACGGGAGCGACGACGGTGACTTTAGCCCCGGCGTCGAGCAGCCCCTTGGCGCGGCGCTCCGCGACGGGTCCGCCGCCCACAACCAGCACCGGTCGGCCGAGCAGCCGCAGCGCGGTGGGGTAAATGTCCTGTATTGCCATGAAAAAACTGTAGGGCGGCTCCGTAACATGCTTCAAAGGCTTGGAAACACCCGGTAACGCTGGGTAATCCAACGTCACATACTGCCCCGCTAGTTCGGGGAAACCCTGTCTTTAAGCGTCAGGTAGTGGGCCCGCTGCTCCTTGCCAAGATGCTCGATGGCGTAACGAAGCGTGGTGCGCGGCATGGTGGCTGCGTGTTCGTCGAGGAACGCCAGGAGTCGTTCGCGGCTGCTCCGGCCAGCGTCGCGTACCCAGCCGCCCACGGCCTTGTGGATCAGATCCTCTTGGTCTGCGAGCAGGATCTGGGCGATGGCGAAAGTGTCATCCAATTGGCCCTCGCGGATAAACGCCGACGTGGCGACGATGGCTGTCCGGCGCTCCCACATGTCCTCCGAGCGCGCCAGTTCATACAGCGGGTCCCGTGGCTTGTCCATAAGCCACCCACCCACCACGCGCCCCGCCCCCAGGTCCACCAGGTCCCAGTTGTTGATGCGGTCGTGCCGTCGCAGGTACAGCTCGTAGAGGCTTTGGCGTACCGCTTCCGTGGTCTTCTTCTTCTGCGCTTGGAGCGACATGATCTTCACGGCTCCAGCCCGCGCCTCGTGGATGTCTTCCTCCAGCAGCTGCTCGATCTCGTCCAGCGGCATGACCGCGAACTCTTTGGCAAGCGTGAATACCTCACCCATGCGCACGCCCATGAAGAAGTCACCCTCGGCATAGTCACCTTGGCCGGTCTTGAAGTACCGCTGGTATTTGGCTTGCTCGACGTCGGACTGCCGCATCTTCAGGCGCTCCAGGAACCCGACGGCGGTGGGCTGGGTTCCCGGCGCCAGCGCGGCAGGCTTTCCGGAGTTTCCCGCCTTGGGCGCCTTCCCGGTTATAGGTGTCTTTCCAACCTTGGGGGTCATCCCTCAATAATGCGCCTAAAAGACGGACCAGCCAGTACGGGTAGTGAATTCGTCCAGCGCGGCCACGCCAGCCACGGAATTCCCGGAGCGCCCCAGGCCAGGACTCCACACGCTGATGGAGCACTTGTTGGGGACCACTGCGACGATGCCGCCGCCGACGCCGCTCTTGCCGGGAAGGCCCACCCTGTAGGCGAATTCACCCGCGGCGTCATACGTTCCACAGGTGAGCATCACGGCGTTGATCCTCTTGGTCTGCGCCGGAGACAACAGCAGGCTTCCTGCGGCTCCGAGGCCGTTGGACGCGAGGAACCGGGTTGCGAGCGCGAGGTCTTCGCAGGTCATGGCCAGGGCGCATTGCTTGGCATACGAGTCCAGGACCTCATCCACGGGGTTCTCCAAGTTGCCGCAGCTTGCCAGGAAGTGGGCCAACGACGCGTTGCGGTGGCCGTTCCCCAGTTCGGAGGACGCCACAACGTGGTCCGTGTCGACGTCTGCATTGCCGGTCTCTCGCCGCATCAGGTCCCTCACGGCGTGGGCAGCGTTGCCCGTCAGGCTCAGGAGCCGGTCGGTCACCACGATGGCACCGGCGTTGATGAACGGATTTCGGGGTATGCCTTCCTCACTCTCCAACTGGACCAGCGAGTTGAAGGGGTTGCCCGAGGGTTCCCGGAAAACGCGCTTCCAGATGCGGTCCCCGTCAGAAGCCAGCACCAAGGCGAGGGCGAAGACTTTGGAAATGCTCTGAATGGAGAACTCCACGTGAGCATCTCCGGCCGAGAAGACTTCGCCGTCCCGCGTGACTACGGAGATCCCGAACTGGTGCGGGTCCACTGCTCCGAGTTGCGGGATGTAGTCGGCCACTTTTCCTTGACCGACGTGCGGTTGAACTGCTCCCACGATGTCATCGAGGAGATTCTGGATATCCATATTTCTAGCCCCTGGTCCCTGTGTAGGTCCAAAGCCTGATCTGGAGGTGTGCCAGCAGGCGTTCATCCGCGGATTGCAGGTCCAGGCCAGCCACCTCGCAGGCGCGGCGGAGCCTGTAGTGAACGGTGTTGCGGTGGACAGCCAATTCCTCGGCGCATCTGTTCACGTCGCCAAAGAACTCCAGATAAGTCAGGAGTGTCAGCGCGAATTCCGGATAACGGCTGCACAGCCGAGTGATTCCTGCATGGCGCAGGGTGGTCCGCGATTCCATCAAATCCAACAATTCCCTGGTCAGGACTGTTGTTTCCACGTCGCTGTACGAGGCCACGCGCACGTCCGGTGTTGCTTCCATGACTTTGAGGACGCTGCGCACGTGGTCAAGGGTGGCGTGCAGGGCGTCAAGGCGCGGAACGATGGGACCAACTGCTGCCTGCACCTGGAAATGAAGGTGGGTGGTGGCATCACGAACAATGGTGTTGACCAGGCGATTGATGGCGGGGAGGGATTTCAGCGGGTCCACATCGGGCAGGATGATGGCCGTTTCCATCCCCAACGCCCCCACGACGGCGCCTGGTCGATAGGCTGCCGCGTGGATTGATGCCACTTTGGAGAGCTCTCCCCTGCGGAGCTGAAGCCCCGCCGCGCTCTGGCTAAGCCCGCCCGCCGAGATCAGTATCAAAGCCGCTGGCTTCGACGGGTCGATGCCTGCCGATTGGGCCTGCGAATGGACTTGTGCCGTTCCACTGAGCAGGCCGGACACACGGTCCTCGCGCATCGACTGGGACTGCTCATTGCGGTGGCGTACCAATTCGATGGCCGCATGCCGGGCTGCACCCACCATGATGCGGTCCGTGTTGGCCGCCAAGGGTTCAGCACCTTCCTGCAACCAGATGTATCCCATGACACGGCTGCCCGCGTGAATGCCGATTGCCACACGTTCACGAAGACCCGCATCAAGGTTGGCTTCCACATGGACAGGCGCTTCAGTGGCCTGCAGGTGCTTGTAGACTCCTGATTCCTTCAGGAGTTTTTGGTACTTTTCAGGGCCACGCCTCGCCAGGATGGATAGCCGGCGGAGCTCGTCAACGTCATTGGATGCCGGGGAGTAGGCAAGAACCCGGTTGCCCGGATCTTCGATCACCACGTGCCCGTTGGTCAGTGTGGCCGTGGTTTGGGCGATTGCGAACAAGTCCCGGTGAACTGACATGGGGGTTTCCCCTGGCACATCGTTCTCACGGACCCGGTCCAGCGCGATGCTCTCGAACTTATCCCAACGGAGTCCCGGGGCAACCGCCACCAGCCCAATGCCGGTCGGTTGGAGCAACTCGGCCGCGGATTCCAACTCGGGCTCGCTGCCCTTGACCGCAACTGCCGTGGGACGGCCCCCCATGATGCGGCGGAGTGCAGGGAGCGCCGCACGCCCGCGAACGCCGATCAACATGACCAGGGCGCCTGGGCGGATCTCGTCGTCGTCTTCAGCATCAACAATGACAGTTTCGCGGACGGTTCTGTTGTCCTCTGCCGGGGCCAGCAGCAACCGGGCGTTGCCGACACCCAGGTCTTCCAGGACATCGCTCAATAAGGTGACGACTCCGTCGTCGTCAATTTCCAGGGCTTTCAACGAAGCTATCGCTTCCTCTCCACATCAGTTTCTTCAGCAGTACGCTTCCTCGCCATTGAGGGCGCCGCCGGTACATGTGCGCAGGCACGCACAGCGAGAAACATTACCGGCCCTTCAGAACAGCAGTGTTGTCCTCCCGGCACAAGAGCCGGGCCCTGAATTTGGTTCGCCAGCCAATTTGTTGTCGACGGCAGCGACCTAGAGTTGGTGACTGTCCCACACACCACAAAGACTGCCTGCAGTGCGGCCAATTTCAGGCGCAATTGCCAAGCAGTCAGCCCCACGTTGTGGAGTATTGAGCCACCTGAGGTGGCAACGGAGTCAAAGGAGACCCCCGAAGTGATACCCACCCCTGCGTCCACACAAACCCTTCCCTCCCCAACAGACCTGGCCGCCAGTCCGCCGTCGAACGCTTTCGCCCAAGAGGAAACCGGCTACCGCAAGACCCTCAAGCCCCGGCAAATCCAGATGATCGCCATCGGCGGCGCAATCGGTACCGGGCTGTTCATGGGCGCCGGAGGACGTCTCAACGGATCCGGACCTGCGCTGGTCCTGGTCTATGCCGTCTGCGGATTCTTCGCGTTCCTGATCCTCCGGGCACTGGGCGAGTTGGTGCTGTACCGCCCCACGTCGGGCTCTTTTGTTTCTTATGCCCGCGAGTTTTACGGCGAGAAAATGGCCTACACCGCCGGCTGGCTGTACTTCCTGAACTGGGCCATGACCTCGATTGTGGACGTCACCGCCGTTGCCCTCTACGTGAAGTTCTGGGGCCAGTATTGGGCGCCCATCAATGACGTCCCGCAGTGGTTGATCGCGTTGATCGCTTTGGTAGTGGTGCTCTCCCTGAACCTGGTGTCCGTGAAGATCTTTGGCGAGATGGAGTTCTGGTTCGCCATGATCAAGGTGGGCGCCCTGGTGACGTTCCTCGTGGTGGGAATCTGCTTCATTGTTTTCGGCGGCCGGACGGACGTGGGCATTCCGGGCTTCAACGTCATCGCCGAGAACGGCGGCATGTTCCCCATGGGCTCCGTGGCGCCGCTCCTGGCGATCAGCGGTGTGGTGTTTGCCTACGCTGCGGTGGAACTCGTGGGCACCGCGGCCGGCGAAACGGCCGAACCCCACAAGGTAATGCCAAAAGCGGTAAATACCGTAGTGATCCGCATCGGAGTCTTCTACGTCGGCTCCGTCCTGCTGCTCTCGCTGCTGCTTCCCTTCACGTCCTACAAGGCCGGCGAATCCCCCTTTGTCACCTTCTTCTCGCACCTCGGCGATCCGCAGGCCGGTGCCATCTCCGCATCCGTGATGAACTTCGTGGTCCTCACGGCGGCGCTCTCCAGCCTCAACGCCGGGCTGTACTCCACCGGCCGCATCCTCCGCTCCATGGCAGTGAACGGCTCGGCTCCGCAGTTCACCGGACGGATCAGCGCGTCCGGAGTGCCTTACGGCGGCATCCTGCTCACGGCCGTCATCACCTTGGTGGGCGTTGCATTGAACGCCGTTGTCCCTTCGCAGGTCTTTGAGATCGTGCTGGAAATCTCAGCGGTGGGCATCATCGGCGGCTGGGCCACCATCATGCTCTGCCACATCAAGCTCCAGAGCTGGGTTCGCAGCGGCAAGGTTGCCCGGCCAGCGTTCCGGCTGTTCGGCGCCCCCTTCACCTCTTACCTCACGCTCGGTTTCCTGGCCTTTGTCCTGGTCACCATGGGGTTCTCGGAAACAGGTCGCTGGGTGCTGGCCTCGCTGCTGGTCCTGGTGCCGCTGCTGATCGCCGGCTGGTACGCGTATCGCGGCCGCATCCGCACCGCCCTGACGTCCTAGACCCCTTTTCAGTTTGAAAGTGAAACACATGAGCACCCCTTCCCCGTCCCCCAAAATCGGCACCCCCAGCAGGGCCTGGCGGTCCCGTGCCGACGCTTGGGAGTTTTTGGGATACGCCCTCAGGCAGCTCGCCTCGGCCCGGCACCAGGAGTCCGGTTTGCTGTCCCAGATCGATAGGACCTTTGCCCTCCTGGCAGCGGTGGAACCGTATTGGGCAGAGCCTGGAGTCAACGCTGTGGCCCAGTTGCGCCAGTTAATCGACGACGGCGAACCCCAGGCCGCGCTCCAGCTTCTGGGCGGTTTGTCCCACCTCCCGCTCGCCTCTGCCGGGGAAACAGCTGCGGTGCCGCGCGCTGAGCTCCCGGACGAGGAAGTTGTTGACCAGTCCGAGCCGGCTGACCGGCCACGCTTCGAGGTCCTGGTGGTGGATACCATTGAGCCCGAAGAATCCGAAGCGCTCAAGAACACCATGGCTGCGCAGCGCCGCCCTTCGGATGCGTTCACCTACACTGTCACCGTGGTTCCCAGCTATGAGGATGCCTTGGTGGCCATCATGCTGAACCCTGATATCCAGTCTGTTGTCCTTCGCCCGGGCTTCTCCCTCCGCAGCTCCCATCTCTTGGGCAGCGACCTCCAACGGTTCCTGGTCCGGCACACCTCCGCAGACTTGCAGGACTCACGGCCTATCGAGCGAATCCTTGCCCTGGCCGAGGCTGTCTCCGGGCTTCGGCCGGAGCTTGATGTCTACCTGGTGGCAGGGGTTTCCATCGAGTCGCTGGCTGGATCCCTGACGCGAAAGTTCCGGCGGATTTTCCGGCGACAGGACCATTTGGACCTGCATCTGTCACTGCTGTCCGGGGTGGCCGAACGCTACGAAACGCCGTTCTTCACGGCGTTGCAGGACTACAGCCGCCGCCCGGCCAGTGTCTTCCATGCCCTGCCAATTTCCCGGGGCGCGTCGGTAGGGACGTCACCGTGGATCCGGGACATGGCCGATTTTTACGGGACAAACCTGCTGTTGGCCGAAACGTCCGCCACCTCGGGCGGTCTGGACTCTTTGCTGGATCCCCACGGCTCCATCAAACGCGCGCAGGAACTCGCCGCCCGCGCCTTTGGGGCGCAACGAACCTACTTTGTCACCAACGGCACATCCACGGCCAACAAAATCGTGCACCAGTCACTGCTTGCCCCGGGCGATGTTGTGCTGGTGGACCGCAACTGCCACAAATCCCACCACTACGCCTTTGTGCTTGCCGGTGCCCGTGTGTCCTACTTGGATGCCTATCCCCTGGACAAGTACGCGTTTTATGGTGCTGTCCCTCTGGCCAGCCTGAAGCGCAGGCTCCTGGAGTACCGGCGGGCAGGCCGGCTCCACGAGGTGAAGATGGTGACCCTCACCAACTGCACGTTTGATGGAGTCGTCTACGACGTCGAAAGGGTCATGGAGGAATGCCTGGCCATCAAACCGGATCTGGTTTTCCTGTGGGACGAGGCGTGGTTTGCCTTCGCCCGCTCCCATCCGGTGTACCGCCGTCGAACCGGCATGGCGGCAGCAGCCGCTCTGGAAGCTTCCTTCAGCGATCCTGCCTACGCCGCCCGGTACGCGGAACAGGCCGCTGCCCTTCATGACCCGGCCACCGGCGAACCCCTTGATGACGACGCCTGGCTCACCACCAGGCTGATTCCGGATCCTGCCAAGGCACGCCTGCGGGTCTACGCAACGCAGTCAACCCACAAAACGTTGACCTCGCTGCGGCAGGGTTCCATGATCCACGTGTATGACCAGGACTTCGCCGGCTCCAACCGGGAGTCCTTCCGCGAGGCGTACATGACCCACACGTCCACCTCCCCCAACTACCAAATTCTGGCTTCCCTGGACATTGGCAGACGACAGGTGGAACTGGAAGGTTTCGGCCTGGTGCAACGGCAATCGGACCTTGCCGTGTCCGTGGCCCAAGCCGTGGCCCGGCATCCCCTGCTGAAGAAGTACTTCCGTGTGCTGACCTCGCGGGACCTCATCGGTCCGCGCTATAGGGAAACCGGCTCCAGCATGCCGCTGCGGGATGGGCTGGCCGAGCTGGAGGATGCCTGGCAGCGGGACGAGTTCGTCATCGATCCCAGCCGCCTGACGCTGGACATCAGCAAGACAGGGATCGACGGCGACACTTTCCGCCACAGCTACCTCATGGACGATCACGGCATCCAGGTGAACAAGACGTCACGGAACACGGTGCTGTTCATGACCAACATCGGCACGTCCCGAAGCTCCGTGGCGTACCTGATCGAGGTCCTGGTGAAACTCGCTGAGGGCTTTGAGAATCCACATCCATCGTCGCGGGCTCGGACGCTACCTGCCTCATCCGATGCTCCGCGTCCCACTCCCCCGCTCCCGGACTTCAGCACCTTTGCCGCGCGCTTCCGTACGGATGATTCCTGCGAGGACGGTGATATCCGGGCCGCCTACTTTGAGAGTTACAAGCCCGATTCCACGGTGTACCTGTCCGCGGCTGAGGTGGCTGCGGCGGTGGCCGCGGGACAGGAAGTGGTCTCGGCAGGGTTCGTTACGCCGTATCCGCCCGGGTTCCCCATCCTGGTCCCGGGGC
Source organism: Paenarthrobacter sp. A20 (assembly GCF_024168825.1). Classification (NCBI taxonomy): domain Bacteria; kingdom Bacillati; phylum Actinomycetota; class Actinomycetes; order Micrococcales; family Micrococcaceae; genus Paenarthrobacter; species Paenarthrobacter sp. A20. Next base: position 4,709,778 of record NZ_JALJWH010000001.1, read on the forward strand.
AGGTGATTACCCGGCAAACCCTCGAATTCATGGCCGCCTTGGATACGCGTGAAATCCATGGGTTCGATCACGAACGGGGGTACCGGGTGTTCGTGGAGCCTGCTTCTTCTTCTGTTCTCGAGCTGGTGGCTGTGGCGTCCTAGGCTTTCGCGCTCCAACCGAAGGCAGGGGCGACGTGCTTGGCGGCGTTGCCCAGCAGCTTGGCGTTGTAGTCGACGCCAAGCTGGTTGGGCACCGTGAGAAGGACCGTGTCGGCTGCTTGCACGGCTGCGTCCTTCGCAAGTTCGTCCGCCACTTGATCCGGCTCGCCGATGTAGCTTTTCCCGAAGCGGGACAAGGCGCCGTCGAGAATTCCCACTTGGTCTTGGCTGTCCGCTTGGGCTCGGAGACCGAAGTAGTGGTTGTCGACGTCGTCCACGATGGGGATCACGCTGCGGCTGACGGAAATCCTTGGTTCAAAGTCGTGCCCTGCGGCGGCCCAGGCTTCGCGGAACATTCGGATCTGCTCGGCTTGCAGTTCATCGAAAGGCACTCCCGTGTCCTCAGTGAGGAGGGTTGAGCTCATGAGGTTCATGCCTTGCTCTGCTGCCCAGACTGCAGTCTTCCGGGTTCCGGCGCCCCACCAGATTCTCTGCGGGAGGCCGGGTGACTGGGGTTGGATGGGCAGCAGACCTGTGGCCCCGCCGGAGTAATGTGGGTCCGCTTCGGCCACCCCGTGCCCGGCGATGGCTTTGCGGAACAATGCAGTGTGGCGGCGGGCCATGTCGCCACCGTCCTCACCGTCCTCGGGGACGTAGCCGAAGTTGGATGCTCCGTTCCGTGCGGGTTCGGGTGAACCACGGCTCACTCCGAGCTGCAGCCGCCCATCACTGATGAGGTCCGTGGCTGCTGCTTCCTCGGCCATGTAGAGGCTGTTTTCGTACCTCATGTCGATGACGCCGGTCCCCATTTCGATCCGGCTGGTCCGTGCCGCAATAGCGCTCAGCAGTGGAAAGGGCGATGCTTGCTGCCGGGCGAAGTGGTGCACCCGGAAGAAGGCTCCGTCGATGCCCAGTTCCTCAGCAGCCACAGCGAGTTCGATCCCCTGTTTCAGGGCCTCCCCAGCCGTTGGCACGAGGGAACCGGGGACGCGGGCCCAGTGACCGAAGGAGAGGAAACCGATCCGTTTGTTGTGCATGTTCGGGACAACTCCGCGAGGGCCCGGAGAATTCCACGGAGCCCCTCGTCCGCCTCTCAGCGTCTTCCGAAAGTGATTCAGAATCCGTCGAGTGCATTAGGTATAGTGGAGCCGTCGGCGGTTTATCTATTTGATGGAGTAAAGTGAATTTCGACACGGGGGTTGCCGATCGTCTGATCGGTGCATGTCGAGACGCAGCCCGTACGCTGCAGGATCAACGCGGCGGACGGGAGTCGATCTCAACGGCTGCCCTTACGGAATTCCGGGGCGTGTTCGCTGACTGTTTCCGGGAGAACGTTGCCGCTGAACGGGCGGCCCGTTCGGAGCTGGTCCATATGTTGGAAGATGTTGCCCGTCAGGTCCAGGATGCGAAGAGCGCCGCGGAGGTTGAGCAGCGTCGCTTGGATGACGTGACGGAGTGGGTGCTTGCCTCCGGCTGGGTGCGTGCTGGCGGGGGTGTTGGAGTGAATGTGGGGCCGCGCCCGTCGATGGAGGAGACTGACCGTCCGGTGGTGAGCGTGAACACTGTGCGGCAGGGGTTGCGTGTCTGGGCGAGTGGAAGCACTGCTGGGGCGAGTTCCGCTGATCCGGACACCTTGGAATCCGCAGTGTCAACCTTCAGGATCCAGGACGGCTCAGACCGAGGCGCGGCCAACAGAGTCAGTGCAGCTATGTCCGAGTTCGAGGACAGGTGCTCCTGGGCGCACTCTGATCTCGACGCTGTCCGTGGCGGGCTGCGACGGTTCCTGGAAGACAACCATCAGGACGCGACCCGGCTTTCCGACATCGCGTCCACGTTCCGCGCTGCCGGTGGGAGCGGTGACCTCGGGCAGATAACGGTATCGAACGGCGTTCTTGTGCTTGCAACGGCGCCGATGACCTTATCGGGCTCGGCGCTGCTGGGCTACTTGTCCACTGCATCCGAGGCTGACGTGAAGGCATTGGCCACAATACCCGGATGGCAGCAGACCCTGCGAGGCTTGGACCCATCGAAGATCGGGACTTGGTGGGCGGGCATGAACGCGGGAGCCCACCCTGCAGCGAACGAGTCCGGGCTCACGCAGGTGCAGGAGCTCCTGCTGGCTGCGGCTCCGGCCATGTTCGGCGCTTTGGACGGGATGCCCGCACTGGCTAGGGTCCGGGCTAACCAGTTGAACGCGCCAAGCCTGCTCCGCGCGGCGGAGAAAGACCTGGAAACAGCCCGGAAGTTGTCGGGGATCGGGCAAGCACACCACGACCCGAACCGAACAAAGATGCTGGAAAATGAGGTGGCCTACCTGAAGCAGGTGGAAGCCGGGGACGTACGGCTTTACCTCTATGACCGGGACCAGTCCCGGATTGTGCAAATGATCGGCACCCCAGACCCCAACACACGGCATGTGATCACCTACGTCCCGGGAACGTTCACCGGACTGAACATCTTCTACGAAGGCGGCGTACAGCAGGTCTCGAAATACCTCAATAACAACGTGCCGGGGACGGTGGCTTTCGTCTATAAGGATGGGCGGTTCCCCGGAGAGGCGGACACCGCAGGAGGTCCCAACCTGGCGAGAATTGGTGAGGCGAACGACGAGAACCTTGCACGCACCTCGGGGCAGCAACTGGCAGGTTTCGAGACCGGGATGCGCACTGACCCCTACCTGAACGGTGCCGAGCAAACTGGCATCGGGCACAGCTGGGGCCTGGCGAACCTCACCAGTTCCGAGGTCGCCGGAGCCCGATATGACAAGGTGATTTCCCTCGCCGGGGCCGGAATGCTCCCGGACTGGAAACCACAGCCAACCACGGAATACTCGAACCTGTACTACTATGATCTGCTCGTCCATGGTCAGGGAGTTCCCAACCTCATCACGAAGAGAGGGGTGGTGTGGGATGGAAATAACCCCATTCATCGGGATGAGTTCGAACAGCACTATTACCGCGGCCCCCACGACGACCAACTTAGGGCGATTAACACCGTCGAAGAAGGGAACATCCTCATGGAAAACCACAACCTCATCGCCTCCGACAGCAAAGACAACAAGAAAGCGCTCAAAGACATGCTTGGAATTGTGACTCGATGATAGGGCGACGCGGCACCATGGCGTTGTTGCTGGCGGGCCTCATGGGGCTTACGGGTTGCGCCGGAACCCCAAATACGAGTTCGACAGAGTCAACTGTGCCAAGCGCCACCAAAACACAGGAGGAACCGGTGAAAGTTGAACTGACATGGCAGGATGCCAAAGCTCATACCCAAGCTCTGGAACTGGAGATCGCCGCCCAAGTCCCTGAAGACGCCGTTATCTCGATCGATCAGAAGACGAAGGGCATGCTTCTGTCCTGCAACCGAACCAAACACAGCTGGAATGGTTCAACGACAATCACGGTCACCGAAGGAACCAAAATCGAGCCGATCCTGAAAGAAATCAAAACCCACTATCAGAGTGGACAATACGTCGTCGAGGACAGGCTTGATATCAGAGGATCATACGAAGTCCAGATAAGCCCTCACAATACGAGCGATGAAAACTACATTGTCGCCGAAGGGTTAGCCCCAAACCAGATCCGCATTGATTCGGGCTCTGAGTGTTTCACGTTGCCAGAAGGTATTTACCCGGGCGGGAATTTTTAGATCCTCATGAAAAACCAGAACCTCCTCGCCTCGTACAGCGAGGACAACGTGCACGTGCCCAAGTGCATGCTGGGAAGTGCAATTCGGTGAGGATTCGGAGCGGCGCCGTGGCGTTGATGCTGGTCGTTTCAATCGGGCTTGCCGGCTGCGCCGGAAACCCAAGCGCGAGTTCGACGGAGTCAACCGTGCCAACTGCCAGTGATACACAGGAGGAACCGTTGATAGCCGAACTGACCTGGCAGGAAGCTAAAGCAAGCACGGCAAAGGAAGCGCTGGAGATCGCGGCCTTGATCCCAAAGGACAAGATTACTTCCATAGTCCAGAAAGAGACGGGCGTTCTCCTATCCTGCAGCAATACCGAACACAACTGGAACGGTTCGACTTCGATCACGCTGACTGAGGGAAGCGAAGCTGAATCTGTCGTGAAAGAACTTGAGACGGCTGCTCGGGCACACTACACGGATCATCGTTTTGAGGTCTCAAGCGACCGGACCATACAAGGCACCTTTCGTGTTGAGATAAGCGATCCGGCCACCTCGGAAATGTATCTCATCAGGGAGGACGATCCCGGCGTCATTCGCATTGCATCAGGTTCGCCTTGCTTCACTTTGCCCGAGGGCATCTACCCGGGTGGGGATTTCTAGATCCTCATGAGCAACCAGAACCTCATCGCCTCCACAAGCGAAGACAAGCAAGCAAGTACTCAAAGACAGGCTTGGCATTGTGGCTCGATGAGGGCGCGTCGCGGTGCCATGGCGTTGTTGCTCGCGGCAGGTTCGATCGGGCTTGCCGGTTGCGCCGGGCCACCCACCGGGAGTTCGACGGAGTCGACTGTGCCAACTGCGGCCAAAACACAGGAGGCAACGATGAATGCTGAGCTGACATGGCAGCAAGCGAAAGCTCATACACAAGCAATGGAACTGGAGATTGCCGCCCTGATCCCAAAAAATGCTGATTACTCCATTGATCAGAAAAAGAAGGGCATGCTTCTGTCCTGCAACAGCACCCAACACAAATGGAAAGGTTCCACTACCATCACGGTCGTTGGAGGAACCAACATCGAGCCGATCGTGAAGGACATCGAAGCCCACTACCGGGCGAAAGGAACGAAAGTATCCGCCGACAGGAATGTCGACGAAGACTATCGAATCCAAATCGATCTGGGAGGCGGGGAGAACTACATCGTCGCAGAAGGCTTGGCCCCAAATGAAATCCGTATCGCCTCGGGATCTGAGTGTTTCATTTTGCCCGAGGGCATCTACCCGGGCGGGGATTTTTAGGTCCTCATGAACAACCACAACCTCATCGACTCAAACAACGAAAACAACGAGCAAGTACTCAAAGACATGCTTGGAATTGTGGCTAGATGAGGGCGCGTCGCCGTGCCATGGCGTTGTGGCTGGTGGCAGGTTCGATCGGGCTCGCCGCTTGTGCTGGAAACCCCAACACGGGTTCAATCCAGTCGACCGTGCCAACGCCTGTTAAAACACAAGAGGAACCGATGAAAGCTGAACTGACCTGGCAGGAAGCAAAGACCCAGGCCCAAGCCATGGAAGTGAAGCTCGCCGCCCTAATCCCAAAAGACGCTGTTATCTCGATCGATCAGAAGAAGAAGGGCATGCTTCTGTCTTGCAACAAAACCCAACACAAATGGAAGAGTTCAACCACCATCACGATTGCCGCAGGAACGAACATTGAGCCGGTGGTGAAGGACATCGAAGCCCACTATCAGAGCAGCCTCTTTGGAGTCAGGAACAGGCTTGACATCAGGGGTTCCTATGAAGTTCAAATGATCGCTCTCAGCGGAAGCGGGGAGAGCTATATTGTTGCCGAAGGCCTGGCCCCAAATCAGATAGACATCGATTCAGGTTCGCCTTGCTTCACACTGCCCGAGGGCATCTACCCGGGTGGGGACTTCTGAAGCGCAGTTCCGCGTGGAGTGGTACAAACTTCACGTCGTCCGGTGCCTGCTCCTTCCTCATTCAGCCCGGCGATAATGCATCGCCACCGCTCCGTTACTGAGCGGCTCGGCCGAGATCAGTTCAAGGCGCCGGGTGCTGGGCAGTCCGCCTTGGTAAAGGGTGGGTCCGTGGCCTGTGATCATGGGGTGGATGAGGAATTTGTACTCGTCGATCAGGCCCAATCGGTCCAGCTCTGTTGCTAGTTTCCCGCTGCCGACAAGCACCCCCTTGGGAGTCCTGTCCTTGAGTTCCTGAACGGCCGTACCCAGTTCGCCGACCAGCCGGTGGCTGTTCGTCCAGGGGAAGTCGCTCCGCGTTGTGGAAACGACGTACTTGGGTTTTCCCTCCAAGGTGATCGCCCACTCGCGTAGGGCTGGCGGCGCTTCTACTTCGCCGCGAGCAACCAGGGGCCAGTAGACCTCCATCATTTCGTAGGTAGTCCGGCCCCAGAGCATTGCGCCGCTCTGATCCAGGAGACGCGTGAAGTGGGCGTGCGTCTCGTCGTCGGCGATGCCCTCCTGATGGTCCACGCAACCATCAAGCGTGACGTTGATGCTGAACGTTAGAAGGCCCATTCGACGATTCTAGGCCGCGAATCGCAACAGCGCACCGGACAACGGAGGAATGCATAGGGCCAGGAGTGCCAACAATAACGCATCCCTCTCAGATACCCTATGGGGGTATACTGTCACCACTGGAAGTGGACGAAGGTGGTGAAGCATCATGAGCAAGCAGCTGTCCCCTCAACCTCGTGCCGCCCTCCTCGGGCGGGCGTTGCTTCTACTTCTGGTAACGGCCGTCATTGCAGGCATATTCGGAATGCACATCATCAGCGGTTCCCATGGGGCAGGTGGATCGCATGGGACTCATGCGGCATCGCCTGTAGTGGGCACCCCATCGTCCCACCATGCGCACGGCTCTTCTCTTGAGGTGAGCGGTGCCCCGGCTGGCGACGATCACGGCACGGAATTTGGAACCTGCTCCTGCACTCAGGCTGCCAGTTGCATCCCATCCCTCACAACAGCTTCCCTGAGCGCTCCCCCACCCACGACAGGCGAAGTCACCCCTGCATCGTGGGAACTGCCCACCATTTTTCCGTCCTGGTCCTACCAACCCCACGGTCCTACACCCGGGCAACTCTGCATCAGCCGTACGTAAGCACTGGATGGCCCGATAACAACCGGGACCGCACATCCATTCACCATCTGCTGACTACCGGCCGGCTGACTATCCACGCCGCCCGAAATGCAAAGGACTTTTACTCATGAACAGAACTCACTTCACTGTGACCGGAGCGGCTCTCGCAGGTCTGCTTGCCCTGGCTGGTTGCGCTTCGAACCCTGGCTCCGGTTCCATGCCAGGCATGGACCATGGAAGTTCCGGCACCTCCATCAGCCCCTCTGCGAACAGCGGCGACGCCGGGCACAACGCAGCGGACACCATGTTCGCCCAGATGATGATCCCCCATCACTCCCAAGCGGTGGAGATGTCCGATGCCATGCTGGCGAAGGCTGACATCCCGGCCTCGATTACCAACTTGGCCGTGAAGATCAAAGACGCGCAGGCACCCGAAATAGAGAAGATGACGGGGTGGCTGAACAGCTGGAACGTGCCTGTCATGGGATCCTCGGGTCATGGCGGCCACGGCATGGACGGCATGCTGAGCGAGGCGGACCTGCAGAAGCTTAGAGATGCCCAGGGTGTGGACGCGACCAAGCTCTTCCTCACGCAGATGATCGCGCATCACGAAGGTGCTGTGACCATGGCCAAAACCGAGATAGCCCAGGGCAAGAACCCGGAGGCTGTCCAGCTAGGCAAGGACATCGTCACCGCGCAGGAAGCAGAGATTCGGGAAATGCGGGATCTGCTGACCGGACTCTAACCTCACCGTCTGGTGACGCAAGGGCTCGACGGCGGGAGGTCGCCGTCGAGCCTTTGCGCGCCGTCCGGAAGTCGACTGTTATGCAGCGGCCGACGCGAAGTGCCGAGCGCCTAAAGCGTGTCTGGATCAACAATTGTCGTCGGGTAAGGCTTGCCCGGATTTTCAGGGGCGATACTGCTGATCTTCCACGCGTCGCCGGTCCTCTCAAGCTCAACGGTTTGGTCGTATACGTACCCCTCGCCGGGGCCTTGCACGCCGTTCACCGGACCGTGTTCCAGCTGTGTCTGCTCCGAGATCTCAACCTTGGCGCCGGTGTTGGTGATGGTGAATTTCTTGATGGTGATCTCCGAGCCGGTGTCCGTCAAAAGGACGCCATAGGGAGCAAACGCGTCCCTGCGTTGGTGGAGTTTTCGGTACTCAAGCTCTACACGCTCAACTGCCGCCGGGACGAAATCCATACTGATCTCCTCCTTGGTGGAGGAGAACCCTGTGACAACTTGATGATTCCTACGGTCGATGGCCCGCTCGATAAGAGACTGAACAGTGGCCTTCGCTTCCGCGTCGGGCTGTGGGGCCGGCGCTGCACACGACGTCACGGAAAGCAGTGCAGCTACAGCAACCGACACCAGTGTTCTTTGCTGCATGATCATGAGCTGTCACCGTCCACACGATTCCCGGAATCGCCTCCCCCATATGCAAAGGCTCGTGGCAACGTAGCATGTGGTCCGGGTCGAAACCAGATCCGGCCGGTAAGGGCGAGTTTTTGTACACGTAATGCCCCTAAGAAGCGCTCTTAAGGGCATTAAGTGTACAAAAACTCCAATGGTTAGCGGCTGCTGCCCGCCAGCAAACCCCGGCGCTGCAGCAGTCGCTTTTCGATCGGCCCGAACACCAGGAGCTCGATCAGGATGCCCACGAACAGGATCAGCAGGATCGCGGACATCACGATGGTCATATCGGAGAGCAAACGGCCCTGATCCAGCAAGGAGCCCAGCCCGAAGCCGATCGTGCCGCCCACTGCGATGATTTCCGCCGCCATGAGGGAACGCCAGGAGAAAGCCCAGCCCTGCTTCAAACCACCGATGTAGCCGGGAAGCGCGGCCGGGAGGACGATCTGCAACGCCATCTGGAGCCGGTTCGCGCCAAGCACGGTGCCCACACTGCGGTACTGCGGCGGGATCTGGTCCACACCCGAGATCAGCCCGTTGATGATGGACGGAATAGCGCCCATGAACACCACGAAGTAGACGGTGGCATCGGTCAGTCCGAACCAGATGATCGCGGCAGGAACCCACGCCACGGAAGGGAGCACCTGCAGCCCGGAAATCAGCGGCCCGAACGCACGACGCAAGGGAGCCACCTGAGCCAGAATCAACCCCACGGGGGTGGCGATGACTACGGAGATCAGGAAGCCGATCACGCCACGCTGCAGCGAGGTCCACACAGCTTCCTGGACTTTGCCCTCGCCCCACATCGTCACGAACTGGGTGAGCACGTCCAACGGTCCCGGTACCAGGTCGCGGCGCTTGAACCCCAGCGAAACATAGAACTGCCACGCGAGGATAAGCACCACAAGCGCAGCGACGGGCAGCAGCACCCGCTTCCATTCGATACCGCGCTTGCGGCCCGTGTCCGACTGGAGGTTATCCAGGCCCGCTTCGAGGTCCCGGAGTTCCGAGGCATTGCCCTTCAACGACGGCGAGGTGATGTGCTCTTTGGATTCAGTCACGGGAAGGGTCCGCTCTTCGGTGGTGATGGGGTTACTTGGCATGGCGGCGGATCTCCTCGCGAAGACGGCGGGTAATGACACCGGTCAGCTCCCCGGCACGGCCGGCATCGGTACGGTGTTCCTCGGTGACATCCCACTCGGCCACCACCCGACCAGGACGCGAGGACAACAGCAGCACGCGCTGACCCAGACGAACAGCCTCGCGCACGTTATGCGTCACGAACACGATGGTCCGGCCCGTTTCCTTCCAGATCCGCTCCAGCTCGTCATGCAGAAGATCGCGGGTGATCGCATCGAGGGCAGCAAACGGCTCATCCATCAGCAGCAACTGCCGATCCTGGGCCAAGGAACGGGCCAACGCGACGCGCTGCCTCATGCCGCCGGACAGTTCGTGGGGACGCTTATCCCCCGCGCCGCCCAGGTGCACCAGTTCCAACAGCTCGGCGGCACGGGCACGCCGGCTCGCCTTCGTGCTGGACTTGTCTGCCAGCTGCAACGCCAACTCAATGTTGCCGCGTGCCGTCAGCCACGGGAACAAGGCCGCGTCCTGGAACATGAAGGCCGCGCCGTCGCTGGGTACTTCAAGAGCGCCCGACGTCGGCGGTTCCAGTCCCGCCATGATGTTCAGCAAGGTGGACTTACCGCAGCCGGACGCACCGAGGAGGGCGACGAACTCGCCTTGAGCGATGGTGGCGTTGACGTCGTCCAGCACCGGGGCGCCGTCGCCGAAGCGTTTGCCCAGGTTCTCGAGTACGACTGGCATGGTCCCGTCCTTCATGTTGATTGGTAGAGCTGATGCGGCCAAAAGCCGGCCCGCTCCCCCATGATTCGGAGGGGAAGCGGACCAGCCCGTTACTGCTTAGTCCTGGCCAAGACCTGCGGCTGAGGTCTTCTTGCCTTCAACCTCGTTCAAGGTGCGGAGATCGAAGATGCCGTTGATGTCGGCCTGCTGGGTGGTCCCGGCCTTGACACCGTCCTCCAACAGCTTGTTGTACGTCCCGGCCAGCGGGTCGGTAGTGAACTTGATGTTCTGGAGCGCACGCTCAATCACGTTGGCCGGCAGCGGCTTGCCTGCCGTGTCCTTGAGGACCGCGTTGATGGTGGTCGCCTTCTCCGAAGCGGAAGCCGAATTGAGCCAGTTCACGGATTCCACGTGGCCCTTCAGGAGGGCCTTCACGGTTTCCGGGTGTTCGGCAGCGAACTTCTTGTTCACGATCAGGATGGTGGTGGTGAAGTCACCGTTTTCCCACAGGTCCTTCTCGTCAACCAGGACCTTCGCTCCTGCTTCGAGCACCAGGCGGGAGGCCCACGGCTCAGGCAACCACGCGCCGTCGAGCTTTCCATCCTGGAAGAGCTTCAGCGACTGGGCGTTTTCGGTCGGGTTGATGTTGACGTCGCCGCTGCCATCAGTGTTGGTCTTGAAACCCTGGCCACCAAGCCAGGCGCGGAGAGCCACGTCCTGGGTTCCTCCGAGCTGCGGGGAGCTGAGGATCTTACCCTTGAGATCGGCCGCGGAGTTGATCTCCGGCTTGACCACCAACTGCGCACCGCCGGACGCTGCACCGGCGATGATGCTGATGGACTCGCCCTTGCTCTTGACGAAGGAGTTGATGGCCGGGTTCGGGCCGATGTAGGTGGCGTCGATGGCGCCGGCGTTCAAGGCTTCGATCGCGGCCGGGCCGGCGTTGAAGACCTGGGTGCTGAGTTTGGTGTCGCCGAGTTCCTTGGCGATCAGGCCCTTGCTGGTACCTACCAGCGCCGGGCCGTGGGTGACGTTGCTGAAGTAACCGAGCTTCAGCTCAGCAGCCGGCGACGTGGTGGGGGCCGGGGCGGCCTGGTTGTTCTGCGAAACAGCGGAAGCAACGGCGGCGCCTGCACCGATCAGCAGCACCAGGCCGACGGCCAGGCCGATTTCCAGGGTGCGGCGGCGCTTGGGCTTGGATGCGGTCTCACCGGCGACGATGCGGGTGGTACCGGAATCGGGTTTCTGTGACTCGGGAGTGTTCGACATGAGGGTGGGTCCTTAGGAGATGTGGGATGCGAGCGGGGCGAAGATCAGGCCCCGTGACATCGCCCGTCGAGGGCAAGCAAGGACCATTCCGGAGAGGTCATGCCTTCACAGTAGGGACTGTCATATTTCGGCTTCAATCCCGTAGAAATCAAGGTTCACGCGGGTTCACGTGGCGTCATATTCGCCGCGAGGGCTTCAATGTCGCGCGGAGTTGTGCGGCAGCAGCCACCCATGAGATGGGCGCCCCGGTCCTGCCAAACAGCTGCGTTGCCGGCCAAGGTTCCGGTGCCTTGAACGCCCTTCGACGGACCCCACTTCTTGGTCACGGCATCGTACGTCTCCCCCGAATTCGGGTAGGCCACCAGCGGCTTGTCGGAGGACTGCTGCAGGGTGCCCAGCGCGTCCGTCACCAGTTCCAGCGGCACACAATTGACCCCGACGGCGGCCACCCGCGGTTCCGCGCGCAGCAGCGCAGCGACGTCCGCAAGGGGCGTTCCATCACTGATGTGGCTGCTGTCCCGCAGCGTAAACGTAAACCAGGATTCGACGTCGAACTCCGCCACGAGCGCCAACAGCGCCTCCGCTTCGGCGTACGACGGCAGGGTCTCGCACGCCAGGAAATCGGCCCCGGCCTCCACCAGCGCCGCAATACGGGGGCGGTGAAAATCCTGGAATTCTGCGGCGGAAAGCGTGTAGTCCCCACGGTATTCGGAGCCATCGGCGAGGTAAGCGCCGTAGGGTCCAACGGATCCGGCCACCAACAAAGGGCCGCTCGCAGACCCCTCCGCCAAGGCTTCCTGGCGGGCTTCGTCGGCCAGCCGGACGCTCAATGCCACCAACTCCAACGACTCGTCAACGGACAACCCGCGCCGCGCAAAGCCCTGCGGAGTGGCCTGGTAGCTGGCCGTGATGGCTACGGAGGCACCGGCGTCGAAGTAGTCGCGGTGGACTTGCTTGATCAGGTGCGGCTGCTCCAGCAGGACCTTGGCAGACCACAACGCGTCTTCCAGGTCGCAGCCGTGGGCCTCCAATTCCGTGGCTAACGCACCGTCCAGGACCAGGTCCTTGCCGGCGTTGAGGAGAGTGCTGAGCGAGGTGTTCTGTGGCATGGGTCCTTCCCCAAAAAAAGAAAACCGCAGCCTGTTCGAAATTCCCGCCGTACAACGTGAGGAGTCGCGAACAAGCTGCGGTTTTGTGACTACGTGTGACCCTAGATGACGTAACGTTCGTCTTCGTGGTCGCCTGGGTGGTCCTTGACCAAGCCGGCGGCAAGGGTGTTGCCGTCGATGGGGTCGATCACCAGGAAAGCGCCCGTGCGCCGGTGGTGCAGGTAGTTCTCCAACGGCAACGGAGCAGACAGTCGCAGCTGCGCATGGCCGATGTCGTTGAGCTCCAGGTTGGACGCAGGCTCCACGTTGAAGGTGGCCAGGTCCAGCTTGCCAGTGACGTTGCGGACCAAGGCCTGCACAGTGCGCGTACCGTGCTTGACCAGGACCTTCTGGCCTTCGCGGAGCGGCTTCGGCGAGAGCCAAGCCAACGACGCATACAGGTCAGCAGTGCTCTCGCGGACCGTGCCGGCGGCGGCGATGGTGTCGCCACGGGCGATGTCGATCTCGTCAGCCAAACGGACAGCCACCGACTGCGGAGCGGCAGCCTCGTCCAGCGACTGGCCAGCGAAATCGATGCCCACAACGGTGGTGGTGCGCGGCTCGTGACCCGGGCTGATAACGGAAACTTCGTCGCCAACCTTCACCGAGCCCTCAGTGATCTGGCCTGCATAGGCACGGTAATCGCGGTACGCCTCCACATCAAGCCCGGCAGCAACAGCATCCGGAGCCAAGGCACCCTGAGGACGGATCACCAGCTGGACCGGGAAACGGAAGCTCTCCAGGTCTGCCTCAAGCTCGTCAGCCGCCGGGAGGGTTTCGAGGACCTCCAACAGCGCTGGACCGGTGTACCAAGGGCTGCGCTCGGAGCGGTCCACCACGTTGTCGCCGTCCAGCGCCGAAACGGGAACCACCAGCAAGTCGGCCACACCATCAGACCCAAGGCCAAGCTCGCGGGCAACCTTCTGCACGTCCGCTTCGATGTCGCGGAACACCTGCTCGCTGAAGTCCACCAGGTCGATCTTGTTCACGGCCACAATCACGTGGGCAACGCGCAGCAGTTGCAGCACGGACAGGTGCCGGCGGGTCTGCTCCAGGACACCCTTACGGGCGTCGATGAGTACGACGACGGCATCCGCAGTGGACGCGCCGGTCACCGTGTTCTTGGTGTACTGAACGTGGCCGGGGCAGTCCGCCAGGATGAAGCTGCGGCGGTCCGTTGCGAAGTAGCGGTAGGCCACATCGATGGTGATTCCCTGCTCGCGCTCGGCACGCAGGCCGTCGGTCAGGAGGGCGAGGTCGATCCCGCCCTTTTCCCCGCCGAAGCCGCGGTCCGCAGAGGTGCGGGCAACGGCGTCGAGCGTGTCAGCAAGAATCGCCTTCGAATCGTGAAGGAGGCGGCCCACCAAAGTGGACTTGCCGTCGTCCACCGAGCCGGCAGTCGCGAAACGGAAGAGCGTGGACGGAAGCGCCTCGGAGTTGAGTCCGGCGTCCAGGAGTGCGGTTTCGGTGCTCATTTAGAAGTAGCCGTCCTTCTTGCGGTCTTCCATGGCGGCCTCGGAGATGCGGTCATCTGCTCGGGTGGCGCCACGTTCGGTCAGGGTGGAGGCAGCGACTTCAACAACGACGTCGGCCACGGTGCGTGCATCGGACTCAACAGCACCGGTGCAGGACATGTCGCCTACCGTGCGGTACCGGACCAGCTTGGTGATGACGTCCTCGTGCGGCAGCGGCTGGGAAACCTCGCCCACTGCCCGCCACATGCCGTCGCGGGCGAAAACTTCGCGCTCGTGGGCGTAGTAGAGGCCCGGGAGCTCGATGTTCTCTCGCTCGATGTAGCGCCAAATGTCCAGCTCGGTCCAGTTGCTGATGGGGAACGCACGGACATGCTGGCCCACCGTGTGGCGGCCGTTGTACAGGTTCCACAGCTCGGGGCGCTGGTTGCGCGGATCCCACTGGCCGAATTCGTCACGGAGGCTCAAGATGCGCTCCTTGGCGCGGGCCTTGTCCTCATCACGGCGGCCGCCGCCAAAGACGGCGTCGAACTTGTTTTTCTGGATCGCATCAAGCAAGGGAACAGTCTGCAGCGGATTGCGGGTGCCATCGGCACGCTCGGCCAGCTCGCCGCGGTCAATGAACTCCTGGACCGAGCCGACAACCAGCTTCAGGCCCAGGCGCTCCACCGTACGGTCCCGGAAGTCAATGACCTCGGGGAAGTTATGCCCCGTGTCCACGTGCAGGACGGGGAACGGAACCTTGCCCGGCCAGAACGCCTTCGTGGCAAGGTGCAGCATGACCACGGAGTCCTTGCCACCGGAGAACAGCAGCGCGGGCTTCTCGAACTCGGCGACAACCTCGCGGATGATATGAATCGCTTCGGACTCGAGGGTGTCCAGGCTGGAGAGACGCTCCGCTGAAGGGGCGTCGACTGCCGCTGCAACTTCCACCGTGGACTCCTCTGTTGTGTACGTGCTCATGTGTGTAGTCCGCATTCTGTCTTGTCGGATCCTGCCCAGCGGCCGGCTCGGGGGTCTTCGCCCGGGGCCACTTTGCGGGTGCAGGGCTGGCAGCCGATGGACGGGTAGCCCTGGCTCAAGAGGGGGTTGACCGGAAGGATGTTGTCCTCGGAGTACTCGATCAGCTGATCGAAGGTCCAATCGACCATCGGGTTCACCTTGACCAGGCCGAAACCCTCATCCCAGGTGACCACCGGCGTGTTGGTTCGTGTAGGTCCCTCGTCACGTCGGACCCCGGTGAACCACACTTCATAACCGGCCAGCGAACGGCGCAGGGGCTGGACTTTGCGCAGCGCGCAGCACTGGGCGGGGTCGCGGGCGAACAGGTCCTTGCCAAGCAGGCGGTCCTGCTGCTCCACGGTGCTTTCCGGAAGAACGTCCACCACGTTGACGCGGAGGTTTGCTGCGACTTCGTCGCGGGTCTCGTACGTTTCCTTGAAGTGGTAGCCGGTCTCCAGGAACAAGACGTCGACGCCGGGAAGCTGGTCAGCGACCAAGGCCGGCAGGACGGCGTCGGCCATGGAGCAGGCCACCGTCACTGTGGGCAGTTCGAAATTGCGGGCCACCCAGGCGATGACGTCCCGGGCAGGGGCGTTCCAGCCGAGTTCAGCGGCTCCGGCTTCGGCCAGGGCCTTGAGCTCTTCGTGGGAACGCAGCGCCGGCCGGGCTGCTGCACTGGCGAGGTTGGTAATAGTGACGGGATCTGTCATTGGAGATCTCCTTCGTCGGCGGAGTGTGCCCACTCAGCGAAGGTCTGGCCCTCGGCGCCAACGGCGACGAACTTACGGACCACGCGCTCCACGTAATCGGGCAGGTCTTCCACCGTGACCTTCAGGCCACGGACGGTACGTCCCAAACCGGCTTCCTCGCGCTCGTTGTTCGCCAGCCCGCCACCGAGGTGGACCTGGAAACCCGGGGTGGGGTCGCCGTCGGGCGTTGGCAGCATCATGCCCTTCAGGCCGATATCGGCCGTCTGGATACGTGCGCAGGAGTTCGGGCAGCCGTTGATGTGGAGGGACAGTGCCGAGGGCAGCTGCTTGGTCTCCACGAGGTCGGCCAGGCGGCGTTCGAGTTCAGCGATGGCCGTTGCGGCTGTGACCTTGGTTTCCACGATGGCCAGCTTGCAGAACTCGATGCCCGTGCAGGCAATGGTGCCGCGGCGGAACACGGACGGACGGGCGGAGAGGCCCAACGTGTCCAGTTCAGCGATCAGGGGCTCAACCTGTTCCTTGGCAACGTCAAGGATGACCAGCTTCTGGTGCGGTGTAGTGCGCAGGCGGTAGCTGCCATGCTTCTCCAAGGTGTCCGCCAGCGTGACAAGTGCCTCGCCGGAGGTCCGGCCCACAGTCGGGGTCACACCGATGAAGAACTTGCCATCCTTCTGCTCGTGGACGCCGATGTGGTCTCCGGGAGCCGTGGGCTTCGGAGCGGCAGGGCCGTCCGGAAGCTTGAAGCCGAGGTATTCGTCTTCAAGGATCTGGCGGAACTTCGCCGGACCCCAGTCGTTCATGAGGAACTTCAGGCGGGCCTTGGTGCGCATGCGGCGGTAACCGTAATCGCGGAAGATGCTGGTGACGCCAAGCCATACTTCAGCTGCAACATCGGCGGAGACGAACACACCGAGGCGTTCGGCCAGGCGCGGGTTGGTGGACAGGCCGCCGCCAACCCAGAGGTCGTAACCGGCACCGTGCTCGGGGTGGACCACGCCTACCAGGGCGAAGTCGTTGATCTCGTGCACCACGTCCTGGGACGGGTGGCCGGTGATGGCGGTCTTGTATTTGCGGGGCAGGTTGGCCAGCTCCGGGTCACCGATGAACCGTTCGGCGAGCTCGTGGATGAGCGGCGTCGGATCAATGATCTCGTCCTTGGCAATGCCCGCAACCGGGGAACCGAGGATGACGCGCGGAACATCGCCGCAGGCCTCGGTGGTGGACAGACCGATGGACTCAAGGCGGCGCCAGATCTCCGGCACGTCCTCAACGCGGATCCAGTGCAGCTGGATGTTCTGGCGGTCCGTGAGGTCGGCCGAGCCGCGGGCGAAGTCCACGGAGATCTGGCCAATGACGCGCAACTGCTCGGTGGTGAGCGCACCGCCGTCGATACGCACGCGCAGCATGAAGTACTTGTCCTCGAGCTCGTGCGGTTCAAGGGTTGCCGTCTTGCCGCCGTCGATCCCGGGCTTGCGCTGGGTGTAGAGGCCCCACCAGCGGAAGCGGCCGTGAAGGTCCGTGCCGTCGATCGAGTCGAAGCCTTCTTTGGAGTAGACAGACTCAATCCGCTCACGGACGTTGAGTCCGCTGTCTTCCTGCTTCCAGGTTTCGTTGGCGTTCAGGGGCGCGGTGCCGTCAACCTTCCACTGGCCGTGTGGCTTGGCGGCAGGGCGGGTGCGTGCTGGGCGCGAGGGAACTGCGGTGTCCGCGGACGCACCGGCTACAGCTGTATCTGTCATATCTCGACTGTAGGTCTGGCCAGTTTTCGCCAGCAAAGGTCCGGAAACGCTAAGTCACCTAGGGAAACATTTCGTCACGAAGGGGTTCCGGACCTTGTTCAAGGACGCTACTTATGCAGGTTCCCGCCGGGTTTAGCCGCCCCTTGCTTGCGCGTCAGGAAGGGTTGCCAACTACGGCGTCGTAGCGTTCCAAGGCGATCTCAGCGAGCACCTGCGACGGCAGCAGCGGTGCCGTAACAATGTCTGCTCCGGCCTTGGCCAGCTGGTCGTGGAAGTAACCGGTAGCCAGTAGGTAGGAGGAGATGAAGACCCTTCCTGTCCCACCATCAGAGGCGAGTTCCGCACGCAAGGAGGCGACGCCGTCGGGCACTGTTGGCTGGGCGCTGGCGCCATAGGCCACCCGCACCTTGTTCGGCAGCAGCTCGGCGAGCAACCGTGCTTGCTCTTCCGAGTCCACGGAGCCGTCAGGGAGGGACGATCCCGCGGCAGCCAGCAGCACGCCGTCGTCTTCAGTCAGTCCAGCGGCGCGCAGGTGGGTGGCGAGCAGCTCGGCAAGCCGCGCATCGGGGCCGAGCGGCCGGGCAGCCACAACTTCGGGCCGGCTCTTGATCGCCTTGGGCACGTCCACCTTGACGTGGAAGCCGGTGGACAGCAAAAGCGGTACGACGACGGCGGCAGTCCCCCCGGGCATGTTTTCCACCACACCGGACAATTCGGGTTCCTGCACGTCAACGTATGCCTCCAGGACCTGCAATCCGGGACGGAGGGCTTCGATTTCAGCCATGACCCGGCGGATGGCTGCCTGGCCTTCGGCGTTGCGGGTTCCGTGGGCGCACGCGATCAAAACGGGGCTGTTCATGGGAGCTAGCGTAACGTTGAGCCAGCATCTGTTGAGAGCCGTACCCAGAAAGAACCCGTCCACTTGATTTCCATCGACATCGTCCTTCTCTGGCTTGACCTGGTAGGCGTGTTCTTCTTCGCGGTCTCCGGGTCCCTGTTGGCCGCCCGCAAACAATTCGACATCGTAGGCTCAGTGCTCCTCGGCTCCATCGTCGCCCTGGGTGGCGGCGTGATCCGTGACATCGTCATCAACGCCGGTCCCCCGATCGCCTTCACAAACCCTGCGTATCTTGCTCCCCCGCTGCTGGCTGCGATGCTGGTCTACTTCCTGTTTTCTTCGGTCCAGCGCTTCACATCCCTGCTGACGCTGTTCGACGCCGGCGGGCTGGCTCTGTTCTGCATCACGGGGACGTTGAAGGCGCTGGGTGCCGGAATGAACCCGGTGGCCGCCATCCTGCTGGGTGTCACGACTGCTGTGGGCGGCGGGCTCCTCCGCGACATCACAGCCAATGAAATCCCTACCCTGTTCAATGCCCGCGACCTCTATGCCTTGCCAGCCTTTGTGGGGGCTGGACTCACCACGTTGTTGTGGCATCTGGGCATCTTCAGCGGTCTCTCTGCCTGCATCGTGGCAGCTGTTGTTTTCGCTTTCCGCGTCATCGCGTGGCGACGCAGCTGGCACGTGCCGTTGGCCGTCCGTGGATGGCACCGCCCCGGCAGTGGAACAGGCGCAATTTCAGGCGTCCGGGATTAGCTAGGATAAGAGCATGACTGACATGTTCCTCGAGAAGTTCCGTGCGCTGGTCCCAAAGTATCTCGAGGATGAATGGCAGGAAGAAGACGGCCTCACGCCTGACGAACTGGATGACGCCCTCGCCGATCACTCCTTCACCATCCCGCTGGTTCTGCGCGAGTTCTACCTGGCAATCGGCGGTTGTGAGGACCTCATGGAGGCATACCACTACTTCTGGGACCCCGAGGAACTCGAGGTCGATGACGAAGGTTTCCTCATGTTCCTCGAAGACGAAGAGGAACAGTTCACCTGGGGCTTCCGCACTGCCGATCTCGGCATCCCGGACCCCATCGTCTGGCGCCGCAACAACGCCCGCGGCCAGTGGAAGAGCGAAGAGGGCACCTTCTCCGAATTCGCGTTCGACATGTTCGAATGGGCATTCAACGACGAAGACTAAGTTTCCGCAAAAAACAGCCCCTTTCCTGACTTCCTGGTCGGGAAAGGGGCTATTTTGTTGTGACCCGTGTGCCTCCAGCACCCACTTTGATGTCGAAAACGCCCTGACACGCCGTTCAGGTGGTGTGTCGCCGGAGAATTGCCGTCAAAGTGGGTGATGGCGGTACATGGGAGACGCAAACTCACGACGACGGCGGAACCCACCCAGGTGCGTACCGTGCCGGTGCGTAGCGGCCAACTTCCCTGTTGCGCAGGACTGCCTTGACCTCGGCAACCATCCTCTCCGGGTGATGAACGACATCCGCGTAGTAGTAGCGAAGGCTCAATAGCCCCATCCGCATGGCTGCGTTGTTCCTGTATTGGTCCTTCTTGACCTGTTTTCCCTCTAGGTGTGTGCCGCCGTCGAGTTCAACGATCAGGCATTCGTTGACCAAACAGTCCACTTCACCTACTTCCGGGACGTCCGCGTGCATCTGGACCCCAAATCCAGCCTTGGTGAAGTGGGTGTGCGCCAACACCTCCAACAGGGAGTCGGATCGGGGCAGAACCGCATCCAAGGTTGCGCGAACCCGGCCGTTCCTGTTGCCCGGAAGCCTTGACTTCAAAAAGTCCGTCGAGAGGAGCGCCAGGCTGACCGCACTCTGCACCAAGACGAGTGCATCCAATTCAGGCAAACATCGGAGCGCGTGGATCAGGACATCGGCCACCCCGGCAACCGGCAGGTACGGATGGTCGGGGTGCTGGCGGGCCCCGTGGTGCGCAACACGGCGCCTCGCCAGGCCGGTGCTGCAGCTCAAATGGAGTTCCTCTGCACTCTCAAGAGTCCACAGACCATAGAACCGGGCGGCCGAGATACAGGTAAGTACGCCATCGGCCCGGAAGGCGGCAACGACGTCGGGATCGGCGTCGCCCGAGGTATAGACGCCACGGTGTAAGCGAGCAGCTGTCCCGTCACTGACAGCCTTCGCCAGTGCCCGCTGAGTAAAGCCGGCCTTCCTGAGGGTTTCCGTTCTGGCTGCTCCGTGCCGGCTGCGGAGGAATTCGTTGATATCCATGCAGCCATGCTGGGTTCGGCGAGGACCCCGCGGCTGCCGGGAAGTTCCCTATGTGGACAACTACGGGTACCTCCACCACCTGGTTTGCGGGCCTGCAATGTAGCGACACACCCCCTGTACGGCGAGTCCCCCCGCTCCGTGATCCAAAGTAGGTGATGGAGGTTCGGCGCTTCGCTGTAAATCGCACGGCATAGAGGAAAAAATCGTTGACCCAAAAAGTTGCATATATGACAGAGTTGTCATAAACTTTTCACGGATCCACTAAATGCCTCCGGTGGTTCTGATGCGAACGGAGATTGTGGTCCCGGTTCGGTGCAGCGTATGACTCGTAACGTTGCAACGAGCCGGGGCCATTCCGTTTTTCCGGAACCTCAAGTTTGGCCGCGTACGTCCACCACCCACTTTGATTCCACCAGCAGCCCAACACGCCGTAACCACAGGCGAGTCGCCACGTTCGAACACTCAAAGTAGGTGCTGACGGTACGGGTTTCACGACGACGACGGGCCTGCATCCGAAATCCGGACAACAAAAAACAGGCGCCCGGCCTACATGAGACCGGACGCCTGCGAAAGCAAAGGAAAAAAATTAGCTGCTGCGGTCCACCACTGCATGCGCGAAGTTGGTCAGCGATGCCTTCACAACGCCCTCGGGCAGCGGGGCCAGGGCAGCGACGGCCTCGGCGGACCACTGGCGGGCGATCTTCCACGACTCGTTGGTGACGGGATGCTCGCGCAGGCCGGCTACGGCCTCGGCCAGGGCCGAGTCGGAGGACAGGTCACCGTCGATCAATTCCAGGAGCGCAGCAGCAGAGGCATCCCCGGCGGCAGCATCGCGGCGCAGCAGCAACACGGGCAGCGTGGGCACGCCTTCGCGAAGGTCGGTGCCCGGGGATTTGCCGGACTTGACCTTCACACCAGTGACATCGATGACGTCGTCGGCAAGCTGGAAGGCAACGCCCACCTTCTCGCCGTACTCAACCAGCAGGTCCTCGTAGGCTTCGTCTGCGCCTGCGAAGATCGCGCCGAGCTGTCCTGACGCCGCAACCAGGGAGCCGGTCTTGTCAGCGATGACGGACAGGTAGTGCTCCACGGGATCTTCGTCTTCGCGCGGTCCCACGGTTTCGTGGAGCTGGCCAAGGCACAGTCGTTCGAAGGTCCGGGCCTGGATGCCCAAGGCGCGGGAGCCGAGCTCGGAGACCAAGATGGATGCTCGGGCGAAGATGAGGTCACCGGTGAGGATGGCCACGGAGTTGCCCCATACTTCGTGTGCCGTGGGTGCACCGCGGCGGAAGGGAGCAGAGTCCATCACGTCGTCGTGGTACAGCGTGGCGAGGTGCGTGAGTTCAACAACCACGGCCGCCTGGACAACCTCGGGGCGTGAAGCATCACCGAGGTGCGCACACAGCAGAGTGAGGAGCGGACGGATGCGCTTGCCACCGGCTTCCACCAGGTGACGCGACGTCGCGTCAGCCAGGGGGTCCGAGTTGGAGATGGCTTCGCGGAGCTTCTTCTCAACCCGGGCAAGGTTGGTGGTGATGGCGGGGCCGAGCTCGGCGTCGCCGGCGATGGCGGCAAAACCGGCGGGCAACTGGAGTCCCGTGGCAATCGCGGTGGTGTTGGGAGCAGGCTCAACGGTGTCCGGCAGGCCGTGCCCGGCATGCGTCCAGCTGTGTTCGGCAGAGTTCGTCACGGAATAACCCTAACTAGTTGTTGCGGAAACCGCGGTGTCGGTGCCTGCCGGCGTAAGGGCGCGGGCAGCGGAAGTGTTGGACGTGGCCGGAACCAGCATCTCGAGGACGCGGATCACGCGGTCTTCGAAGCCCTTCGCGGCAGGGTCGGTGAGGTTGGCGAGCATGCGGACCACAAAACGCATCAGCACTGGAATGGGCATGCCCGTGCGCAACGCCAGTTTCATCACGGCAGGCTTGCCAATCAACGCAGCAAACGCACGTCCCAGCGTGAAATGCGATCCCCACTGGTCCCGCACGTAGTCCGCGTACCGCGAAAGGTGGGCATCGGCGTCGTCGGCGGTCCAGCCTGCTGAGCGCGAACGCGCGGCGCCGTCAATCAAGAACTCTGCGGCGAACCGGGCTGATTCCATCGCGTAGGAGATGCCCTCGCCGTTGAACGGAGACACCATTCCACCGGCGTCGCCCAGCAGGAGCAGGCCGGGTGAGTAGTGCGGCGTGCGGTTGAAGCCCATGGGCAGTGCGGCGCCACGGATCTCCCCCACCTGGTTCTCAGGGGTAAAGCCCCACTCAGGAGGCATGCCGGCCGTCCATTCGCGAAGGACCTGCTTGTAGTCGAGCTTGCCGAATTCCTTGGACGAATTCAGGATGCCGAGGCCAACGTTGGAGGTGCCATCTCCGACACCGAATACCCAGCCGTAGCCGGGAAGCGGTTTGCCTGACTTGCCGGGAAGTTCCAGCCAGCCTTCCATCCAGTCGTCTTCGTGCCGCGGCGAGGTGAAATAAGTGCGCACAGCGACACCCAGCGGACGGTCGTCGCGCTTGTGCATGCCAAGCGACACGGCGGTTCGCGTCGAGTTTCCATCGGCTGCGAGTACGACGTCGGCATGGAAGTCGCGCGTTTCGCCCGTCTTGCGTCCGGACTCGTCGAGAATTGACGCCCGCGCGCCGATGACGCGACCGTCGTCGGCGGTCAAAGCCGAGGTGACGCTGTGGCGTTCCAGCACGACGGCGCCGGCGGCCTGGGCGTGCCTGGCCAAGTCTTCGTCGAACCCGAGACGGGTGCGGATCAGGCCGTAGGTGGGAAAGTCGGAGACCTCGGGCCAGGGCAGCTCGATGGTGCGCCCACCGGCAATCAGGCGCAGCCCCTTGTTCCGGCGCCACCCTTCCTCAACAGCGTGCGGCAGTCCGAGCTTCTGGATTTCGCGGACAGCGCGGGGAGTCAGGCCGTCGCCGCACACCTTTTCACGCGGAAAGGAGGTCTTTTCCAGCACCGTGACGTCGATGCCCGCCTGGGCGAGGTAATACGCGGCGGTGGACCCTGCAGGGCCCGCGCCAACTATCAGTACTTTCACGTCGTCCTAAATCAGCAGGCAGTACGAAGTCAGCCGGCCTGGTGGCGCGGCTTGATCTGGCGGCGAAGCTTGGCTACGGGGACACTTTCGCGGTGCTCGGCGGGCTTCTGTGCACGGTGGACGGCGACGATGCCGCCGCTGAGGTTGCGGTAAGTGATGTCCGTCCAGCCAGCGTCACTGAGCCACTGGGCCAAGTGGTCCTGGTCCGGCCAGGCGCGGATGGACTCGGCGAGGTACACGTAGGCATCCGGGTTGGAGGACACCTTGGTGGCGATAGCCGGCAGCGCACGCATGAGGTACTCGGTGTAGAGGTTGCGCCAGAGCGGCACTACGGGGTGGGAGAACTCGGCGATGACCAGGCGACCACCGGGCTTGGTGACGCGGAGCATTTCCTCAAGGGCCTTGCGGGGCTCCACCACGTTGCGGAGTCCGAAGGAAATGGTGGAAGCGTCGAAGCTGTTGTCAGCAAACGGGAGGTTGGTGGCGTCACCGGCGATGAAGTCGATGTCCGGCCGGCGTCGCTTGCCAACTTTGAGCATGCCCAATGAGAAGTCGCAGGCCACGACGTCCACGCCAGCGTCTGCATAGGGTTCGCTGGAGGTTCCCGTTCCGGCTGCGAGGTCCAGGACCTTCTGGCCCACCTTCACGTCCATGGCATCAACCACGATCCGGCGCCAACGCCGGGTCTGCCCCATGGACAGGACATCATTGACGACGTCGTATTTTGGGGCGACATCATCAAACATCGTCGCAACTTCGTCCGGACGCTTTTCCAAGGATGCTCGGTTCACCCTGTAATTGTCTCAGACATTCAACCGACTTTGCTGCGCTGTAGAAGTCGGCTCAGATTCTGGTTACGCGCGGGAGTACTGTTGTTCCATCATGACGAGCACGCTCCGCACCTTGACAGTCCCCCTCGATGTTGACTCATCCTCCGGGGGGCTGCCGTCGTTTCTGGTGCGGGACGACGTCCTGTGCTGGTCCCGCCGCGAGGCCGGCCTGGTTGGCTACGGCGAACTGACCCGCTTCAATGCCACCGGCCCGGAGCGTTTCCTTGAGGCCGATATCTGGTGGCGGCACCTCATTCTTGAGGCCGAAATCACGGACCACGTAGACCTTCCGGGCACCGGTCCCGTCGCTTTTGGCTCGTTCGCTTTCTCCAAAACGTCCCCGCACGTCTCACGTTTGATCCTCCCCGAACTGGTGGTTGGCATCCGCGATGGCCGTGCCTGGGCTACCCAGCTAACGTTCGACGACGGTCCCCTCACCGAGGCCGGCGTCCTCGCCTCCGTGACTCGCTGGCTGACTGAGCCGGAACCGAACGGCGAGGATTCAGCGGCGGGAGGATCCGACGTCGCCCCCTCACCTGAGGCTGTTGCCGCGGACGGTTCGAGCGGTCACCTCAGCCACGGTTCCCTCAGCGAGTCCGCGTGGATGCAGGCCGTTTCCAATGGTGTCGACGAGATCCGCGCCGGGAAACTGGAGAAACTCGTGTTGGCGCGCGACGTCGTCGCGACCCTTCCGGACGGCGTCAACGCTGCGGAGGTACTTCGCCAGCTGGCCGCAAGGTACCGCGAGTGCTGGACGTACGGCGTGGACGGACTGGTCGGTGCGACGCCCGAGATGCTGATCCAGGTGGAGGGCCGCACTGCACAAGCCCGCGTGCTGGCCGGTACCTTGGACCGCCGCGACGCCGATGGCTTGGACGGCTCCCCCATGGCGTACGCCGAACGCGTCCTGGCTGGATCCGAGAAGCAGCGGCACGAGCACGAGATCGCCATAGATTCGTTGACACGGCAGCTGGCGCCCTTCTCCGAGGCGATGAATTCCCACAGCGAGCCGTTCATTCTTGAGCTGCCCAACGTGTGGCACCTGGCCTCGGACGTGAAGGCTGAGTTGGCGGACATTGAGGGACACGTGCCCACCTGCCTGGCCCTCATCAACGCCCTGCATCCCACGGCTGCCGTGTGCGGAACCCCGACGCTGGTGGCCGGAGCGTTGATCCGGAAACTCGAGCATTTGGACCGTGGCCCGTACGCCGGACCCGTCGGTTGGCTCGACGCCGCGGGCAACGGTGAATGGGGTATCGCGCTCCGTGGCGCGGTCATCGAAGACGCCAACACGGTGCGCCTATTCGCGGGCTGCGGCATTGTGGAGGGCTCGCAGCCGGAGGCCGAACTGGCCGAGACGTGGGCCAAGTTCAGGCCGATGCTTGAGGCGCTGGGCATCCGCCGCTGAATCCGGGATCCCAGACAGACCTTCTGCTGGGGTGGTTGATAAGTGGGTAAACTTGTTATCCAATAGTGAAACTTCGTTTCCTGTGATGCACATCTCACGTTCGGCGCTACACTAAAACCGACTCAGTTCAGCATCCACCGCAACAAAAGGTAAACAACATGCAGATCTCCCGTTCGGTTCTGTCCGGCACCAAGATTGCCGCCGTGCTCGCAGCCGGCGCACTGGCCCTCACCGCTTGTGGCGGCTCGTCCACCCCTGCGGCTACGGATGCCTCGGGCCTCAAGCTCATCAATGCCGGCAAGCTCACGGTGTGCTCGGACGTTCCCTACGAGCCCTTCGAATTCCAGAAGGACGGCAAGATTGTCGGCTTCGACATGGACATCGCCGCTGAGATCGCCAAGGACGCCAAGGCAGAACTCAACGTGGTGGACAGCTCCTTCGAAGCCATCGAGACCGGCACAGCCCTGACCGGCTGCGACGTTTCCATCTCCTCGATCTCCATCACGGACGTCCGCAAGAGCGTCATGGACTTCTCCACCCCTTACCTGGATGACGACCTGACCCTCGTGGCCACCTCGTCCTCCGGCATCAGCAACCTTGATGGCGCCAAGGGCAAGAAGGTGGGCGTCCAGCAGGCCACCACCGGCGCCCAGTACGCCAAGGACAAGGGAATCGACGCCCAGCAGTTCGAGGACTCCGGCCTCCTGGTCCAGGCGCTCAAGGCCGGCACCATCGACGCCGCAGTCGGCAACCAGTCCGTCCTGGGCTACGCCATCAAGGACGACTCCAACCTGAAGCGTGTCGAAGACTACGCAACGGGCGAGAAGCTGGGCATCTCCATCAAGAAGGGCAACACCGCCATGGCGGATGCCGTGAACGCCACGCTGAAGCGCATCACCGACGACGGTTCACTGAAGAAGTTCGAGACCACCTGGTTCGGCGAAGCCACCAAGTAGTCCGAGCCCCGGCTCCCGAGATCCACGCAGGCGGGCCCCGAAACGATACGTTGTTTCGGGGCCCCACCTGCGCAACATGAATGTGAGAACACCATGGCAATGACTGCACGTCAACGAGCCAAAGTCAGTTTGTACGTCCAGGCCGGAATCTTTGTTGTGGTCCTGGCCGCAGTGATCCTTGCCGTGGACTGGAAGACGATCGGCACCAGCGTCTTCAACTTCGCCAAGATCGGCCCGATGTTCCCGGACATCTTCCTGGTTGGCCTCAAGAACACCCTCATCTACACGGCGCTGGCCTTCGTGGTGGGCTTGTCCGGCGGCCTCCTGCTTGCCCTGATGAAGCTCTCCACCTTCCCTCTCTACCGGTGGCTGGCCACGGGCTACATCGAGTTCTTCCGCGGCGTTCCTGCACTGTTGGTCTTCATCGCCTTCGGCTACGGCGTTCCGCTCGCATTTGGTGTCCAGTGGGACGTCAACATCGTGGTCATGGTTTCGCTGGGCATGGTGGCCTCGGCCTACATCGCTGAAACCCTCCGCGCGGGCCTCCAGGCTGTGCCCAAGGGCCAGATGGAAGCCGCCCGTTCACTGGGCATGCCGCAGTGGCGGGCCATGGTTTCCATCGTCATCCCCCAGGCTTTCAAGATCGTCCTTCCGCCGCTGACCAACGAGATCATCCTGCTCACCAAGGACTCCTCGCTGATCTACGTCCTGGGCCTCACCGCGTCCCAGTACGAGCTCACCAAGTTCGGCCGTGACGGCATCTCCAGCCTCGGAGCCGGCCTGACGCCGCTTCTCGTGGCCGGCGCTTTCTACCTGGTCATCACCATCCCCTTGAGCCTCCTGGCACGGAAGTTCGAAAGCCGCTCCGCGCGGACGAAGCGATAGGCAGGACAGTCATGAATAACTCCACTGGGAGCACGTCCAGCGTTCGCGCTGCGGGCGTCGACATCAAGGATCTGCGCAAGTCCTACGGGAGCAACGAGGTCCTCAAAGGTATCTCGCTGACCGTTGAACCGGGCCAGGTAGTTTGCCTGATCGGGCCCTCGGGCTCCGGCAAGTCCACCCTCCTGCGCTGCGTCAATCTGCTGGAGCAGCCCAATGCGGGCACCATCAACGTGGGCAAGTTCGAGGCCACAGACCCTGACGTGGACCTCAACAAAATGCGCCAGAGCGTTGGAATGGTGTTCCAGCACTTCAACCTGTTCCCGCACCTGAGCGTGTTGGATAACTGCACCATTTCGCAAATGAAGGTCCTCAAGCGCTCCAAGTCCGAGGCAGCCGGCGTGGCCCGCCACAACCTGGAGCGCGTTGGCTTGGGACACCTCGCCGACCGATTCCCGGACCAGCTCTCCGGTGGCCAGCAGCAGCGCGTGGCTATTGCCCGTGCCCTGTCCATGGACCCGCAGCTCATGCTTTTCGATGAGCCCACGTCAGCTTTGGACCCTGAGACCGTGGGCGACGTCCTTGCCGTCATGCGCAAGCTGGCCCAGGAAGGCATGACCATGCTGGTGGTCACGCACGAGATGGGCTTCGCCCGTGAAGTCGCCGACCGCGTGGTCTTCATGGACGCCGGTGTCGTGGTGGAAGAAGGGCCGGCGGAGAACGTCATCAGTGCCCCCACCCAGCCACGAACCAAGGAATTCCTGCGCCGTGTCCTGGACCCGACGCACATCGGTGTCGAGGAAGCCTGACGCCACGCAGATTCGCTAGCGCCACGGAACCAGGAGGGCGACACCCATAGGTGGGTGTCGCCCTCCTGTTTCTGTGTCACCGGCGAGCCTGGGCTTAGCCCGCCGTGAGGACCTGGCCCACCGCAGCGTTGATGGCTTCCTTGATCCGAGCATGGAGCACCCGCAGGCCTGCCCGGTCGACGCGCACCTCCACGATGGTGCGCCCCTTGAGCGGCAGCTTGAGTGCGTCGGCGAGTTCCGCCGTCGTACTTACCGCTTGATGTCCGACGCCGTACGCGGCCGCGAGTGCCGCAATGTCCACTGAGTGCGGGGTACCGAAGAGGCGTTCGACGGCGGTGCCGTAGGCGCCTGAGTCCTCGACGGCGCCGTGCTCGAGCAGGCTGAAGATGGCACCGCCGGCGTCGTTGAGCACCACGATGCGCAGGTCCGGCACAGGTTCACCGTGGCCGAGAAGCAACCCCCCAGCGTCGTGGAGGAAGGTGACATCGCCCAGGAGAACCGTGGTTTCGCGTCCGCTGCCCAGGGCGATGCCGGTGGCTGTGGCGATGGTGCCGTCGATTCCGGCGAGGCCGCGGTTTGCGTGCACGGTAGCGATGGGTTCGGTGTGGGGTTGACCGGCGAGGTCGACGTCGCGGATGCCGTTGGAGGAGCCGAGGACCAGCTGACCGCGGGAGTGTTCCCAAACGGTTGCACCAACGGAGGGACCGTTGGCGAGGGTCTCCCCCGCGAGCACTCCGTCAAGGCTGTGTTGGGCTGCTGCGCCTGCGAGGAGCCAGGAATCCAGCCATTCCGCAGACCCCCGGCCAGCGAAATCGGCCAATTCGGGGAGGGTTTCGATGGGTGTTTCGCGGCGTCGGCCCGCCTCATACCAAGCGACTGGAACAGGCTGGTAGATGGCTGTGCCTACGGACTCGCGGGCCAGCAAGGATGCCACGGGACGGGACAGGGTTGCCCGGCCAAAAAGGACCACCCTTTCGATCGGAGCGGGCGACTCGGGGCCGAAGTGCTCCAACAACACCCGGTACGGCCCAACTGCGTTAGGCCCGAAACGTGCGTTGGAGGACGGTTCCGCGAGCAACGGAAGGCCGTGGGCCCGCGCAAATGCTTCAGCCACGGGGCCTGCGTCGTGGCCTGCGAGGACCACGGTGCGTCGCTCGGCGAGTTCGCTGGATGCTGCCGGGAGATCCAAAACCTGGGGGCCGGCGTCATAATGGAACACTCCGTGTCCGGTGGTTTCGGGCAGGGCGTCGCCGGCCGCGGGAACCAGCGGATCGCGGAACGCGAGGTTCACTTGGACAGGGCCGGGCGGGGTGTCTTCAAGTGCGCCGGTGGCGGCATACAACGCGGTGGAAACAGCCTTTTGCGGATGGTCACCGGCAGGGATGTCGACGGCGAATCGTACGTGGTCGCCGAAGAGGTCCAGTTGGATGGTTGTCTGGTTGGCCCCGGTTCCGTGGAGTTCCTCCGGCCGGTCCGCGGAAATGACCACCACAGGCACTGCTGAGTGGTTGGCCTCCATGACGGACGGAAGAAGGTTGCCAACCGCCGTGCCTGAAGTGGTTACCACAGCCACCGGCGCCTCGGTGGAAAGTGCCAGGCCCAGGGCTGTGAACCCGGCATCGCGTTCGTCAATGCGGACGTGCAGCCGGACGCGGCCGGCAGCTTCTGCTTCCGCGAGGGCGTAGGCCAGGGGCGCCGACCGTGAACCAGGGGCCACCACCACGTGCCGCACCCCGCCGTCCAGCAGTGCCGTCACGGCGATCCGGGCGGCGGCGATGGATGTCAGAGAGTCCTGGGAAGTCACCCGTCCAGTCTATTGGCGCGTGTGGACGCTCATTACACCCCAATCAGGCGAGCGAGAGGAAGAGCTTTTCCAATTCTTTTCGATCCATCGTTTCGTCTTTTTGGGTGATGCACTGCTCAAGGCCAGTGGCGATGATGGCGAACCCGGCGCGATCGAGAGCTTTCGACACCGCTGCAAGCTGGGTGACCACATCCTTGCAGTCCCGCCCTTCTTCAAGCATTCGCGTGACGGCCGCGAGCTGGCCTTGGGCGCGCTTGAGCCGGTTGATAACGGGTGTGAGTTCTGCCGGGTTGAGTTCCATGAGCTTCTCCAAGGTGTCGGGAATCTCCCACTACTATATACCCCCTGGGGTGTTTGACTACCCCCCGGGGTATCTGGAATACTCGGCGGGGTATCCGCTACTGCCTATTCGAGAGGCTCTCCATGACGTCCCCCACCAAGGCATCCGCCATCACCACGCTCGCCCCGGAAACACTGCACAACTGGATTGCCGAACACCGCGATCTGATGGTGATCGATGTGCGCTCAGCTGCCGAGTTCGAATCCATGCACATCCGCGGGTCCTATAACGTGCCCCTGCCTTTGCTTTCGGAACATACCGATGAACTGGCTGCCAGACTGGGTTCCCGCGTGGTTCTGGTGTGCCAGTCAGGCGCACGCGCCGAGCAGGCCCGTCAGCGGCTTGGCGCGTCTGGCATTGAAGGTGCGCACGTTCTGACCGGAGGGGTCCCCGGGTTCGTCGCCGCCGGTGGCGACGTTGTGAGGGGCAAGGACCGCTGGGACCTGGAGCGCCAGGTCCGCCTCGCTGCCGGCTCCTTGGTGGTGCTGGGCATGGTGGGCGGCAAGTTCATCTCACCCAAAATCCGCGTGCTAACCGGGGCCATCGGCGCGGGGCTGACCTTCTCGGCCGCCACCAACACCTGCGCAATGGGGAAAGTCCTCTCAGTCATGCCGTGGAACAAGGCCGCCAAGGAGCCCACCCGCGAAAGCGCCATCCTCCAGCTTCCGGCACCAGAAGCGGGCATTGCGGCATGATCCCGGCCCTGGCCCTGGGACTCATTGTCGGGATCGTCCTGGGAGTGGTGGGTGGCGGTGGGTCAATCATCGCCGTCCCCGCCCTTGTCTACGGCGTGGGCATGAGTCCTACCCAGGCCATCCCGACGTCCCTGTTGGTGGTAGGAGTATCGTCTTTGGCGGCACTACTTCCGAGGGTCCGGGACGGCCTGAACTGGCCGGTCGTCGCGTTGATCGGTCTTGCAGGCATCCCGGCAGCCTGGGGTGGTGCAGCCGTAGGCCGACTGCTGGATCCAAACATCCTGATGCTGGCATTTGCGGTGATCATGGTGGCCGCAGGGATCCGAATGCTCGCCAAGCCCCGCGAGTCCGATGGATCCTGCAGCACGGGCCCCAACAGGGCCTTCCGATCCTGCGCTCCAAAGGCAGTGGGGGTAGGGCTGCTGGTGGGATTTCTGACCGGACTGCTGGGGGTTGGCGGCGGCTTCCTCATCACCCCCGCCTTGACCATCCTTCTGGGCCTGCGCCTGAAGCAGGCTGTCGGAACGTCCTTGGCCATCATCGTGATCAACTCCGCCGCAGGGTTCAGCGCGCACGCTGCCGGGTACACCATCGACTGGGCAACCACACTGGCATTCGCCGTCCCGGCCATCCTGGGCTCGCTGGTCGCCGCCCGGGTGGCCCGCCGCCTGAAGGACAAATACGTCCGCATCTCGTTCGCAGTACTCATCTTCGCCGTCGCGGCGTGGGTGACCACCGGGGCCGTAACTGCCTAACCAAGGAAGAAGGAGAACACTATGGGACTCATGGATACCGTCAGAAAGGCCTTCGGTAAGCCCTATAAAACGATCGACGTCGCCAGGGCCAAGGAACTCCTGGACTCCGGCGCCACGCTGATCGATGTCCGATCAGCGCAGGAGTGGCGAACCGGCCGCGCCACGCAGGCCAAGCATATTCCTTTGGACCGACTGCAGACCAGCACCTCCGGCATCCAGAAATCCCGGCCCGTCATCGCCGTGTGCGCTTCAGGGGTACGGTCCGCTTCGGCGGCCCGGCTGCTAGCCACAAAAGGGTATGACGCCTACTCGCTACGCGGAGGCATGGCAGCCTGGCGTCGCGCCGGCGAACCTGTCCGTTAGCGACTGTCACTATCTTTCGAAGGAGAATCCAATGGCCGAAATCACTGTCACCGAAGCAGAGCAGCGGCGCTCCACCGTCTGCATCCTCGACGTCCGCGAGGACTTTGAGGTCGCCGAAGGCATGATTCCCGGAGCCCTCCACATTCCCATGGGTCAGTTGCAGGCACGCCTGTCCGAACTGGACCACAAAGTCCCGGTCATTGCCGTATGTCGAAGCGGCAACCGTTCAGCCCGCGTCGCTGACGCCCTCAATGGCGCCGGCTTTTCTGCGGACACGATGGCCGGGGGCATGATCGCCTGGATCCGGGCCGGTCTTGCCACCACCTGAACGAAAACGCGGCAGTGCGGCACCCTGACATCACTTTCACCAAAGTGGACACCGCACGTACGCACCAAAACTGCTGGCCGAACTCCCCTTGGAATATACCCCCATGGGTATTCGTTTCAATTACGTCATCTACTCCACGAAGGAGAGCACACCATGCTTATCGAGCGCATTTACGATGAAGACCTCGCCCATGCCAGCTACCTGATCGGCTGCCAAGCCAAGGGAGAAGCCATTGTTGTCGATGGCCGGCGTGACATCGCCGTCTATCAGGATCTCGCCGCGAAGAACGGCATGAAGATCGTGGCCGTAACCGAGACACATATCCATGCCGACTACCTTTCCGGCACTCGTGAACTTGCCGCCGTCACCGGAGCAAAAATATATGTTTCCGGCGAGGGCGGCCCCGAATGGCAGTACGAATTCGACGGCGAGCGGTTGCATGACGGTGACAGGATCGCCTTGGGCAACATCAGCATCCAAGCAGTGCATACCCCGGGCCACACTCCTGAACACCTTTCCTTCCTGGTCACCGACGGCGCGTTCAGCGACCAGCCAGGCTACTTGCTCTCCGGGGACTTCGTTTTCTCCGGCGACTTGGGTCGACCGGACTTGCTCGATGAGGCCGCGGGCGGAATCGACACCCGTTTCGAGGGCGCCAAGCAACTCTTTGCCAGCCTCCGGGACAAATTCCTGACCCTTCCCGACTACGTCCAGGTCCACCCGGCCCACGGTGCCGGCAGCGCCTGCGGCAAGGCCCTCGGGGCCATACCCTCGTCAACCGTGGGCTATGAGCGCCTGTACGCCTGGTGGGGACCCTACCTGGCAGCGAACGACGAGCAAGGATTCGTTGACGAACTCCTGGACGGGCAACCCGACGCCCATGCTTACTTCGGACGGATGAAGCGGGAAAACCGTGAAGGGCCCGCCGTCTTGGGCGCACGCCTGCCCCTTCAGGAGCTGGACGCCGCGGAGGTGTCCCAGGACCTGGCATTGGACAAGGTCACGTTCATCGACACCCGCCCGCACACTGAGGTCCACCACAGCACAGTAATCCGGTCGCTCAACGTTCCCGCGGGCAAGTCGGTAGCCAGTTACGGAGCCTGGGTGATCAACCCGGAAACGGACAAAAACCCGCTGGTTCTCTTGGCACCGGACCAGGGCGCAGCCCAGGACATGTGGGATCACTTGGTACGTGTCGGCATCGACAACATCGCCGGATTCCTCACCAGCATCGACGGCCTGCCAATGTTCACGCCTAAGCTCATCCAGCCGGAGGAACTCGACGGCTTCAACGCTGCCATGGTCCTGGATGTCCGTAACAAGACAGAGCACAATTCCGGCCATATCCCTGGTTCCCACCAGCTCAGCGGTGGCCGCGTCATGTGGCATCTTGACGAACTACCCGCCGAAGGCACCATCGTGAGCTATTGCCAGTCCGGCGTTCGGAACTCAGTTGCGGCCAGCGCCCTTCGCCGGGCCGGATACGACGTCGTCGAACTCGACGGCAGCTACGCAGCATGGTCCGCCCAGCAGAATTCACTGGCCACCGCCTAAAGCCTAGGGCCCTCCCGCCCGTCAGTTACCGCGGGTGAGAGGGCCTTCGTTCAACGATCAGGGGCAGGCGTTACTTGCGGAAGACCTGCACGATCGACGGACGCGGGGCGCGAACGGCACCGGCGGCAGGAGTGGCCCCGGCCGGCACGTAATCCGGGAAGAAGGAGTTCTGCGCTGCGAACGAGCCCTCTTCACCCGGGTGCTGGACGGCGACGAACACTGTTCGCTCTTCGTCGTGGATGATCGGACCACAGGTCTCGGCATCACGGGGCACTGCGAGGAACTGCTCCACCTTGCCGCGCTCACGACCCTCAAGGGTGACCTTGAAGAGGCCATCGGCGTACCCGATGCTGGACGGTGCACCATCGGTGGAGATCCAAAGATTGCCCACGGAGTCGAACGCCACGTTGTCCGGGCAGGAGATCGGCGAAACCTTGTCCGTGGGGAATCCGGAGAAGTAGGTGGAGGTGTTCTTGGCAGGGTCGCCGGCAACCAGCAGGAGGTTCCAGTTGAACTTGGTCCCCGTCTGCTCGCGCCCTTCGGTGATTTCCACAATGTGTCCATCGCGGTTCAACGTGCGCGGGTTGACCTCCGTGGCGCCTTCCTTGCCGGCCTTGCCGCGGTCGGAGTTGTTGGTGCAGGCGACGTAGACCTTGCCGGTGAGCGGGTTCGGCTGGACGTCTTCGCAGCGGTCCATCTTGGTGGGGCCAACTTTGTCGGCGGCGAGGCGGGTGTAGACCAGTACTTCGGGGACAGACATGCCCGGAACGGCGGACTTTCCGTCGACAACCAGCGGCAGCCACTCGCCGCTGCCATCGAAGGCACCATCGGCAGGGAGCTTTCCTGAGCCATCGATCTCGGCAACCGGCGAATCACCCGTGAACTTGGCAACGTAGAGGTCGCCCTCGGAGAGCAGACCCATGTTGTTCCTGCGGGCTTCCTTGGAGTCGCCGGCCTTGTACTTGCCCTTGGAGACGAACTTGTAGAGGTAGTCGAAGCGCTCGTCGTCGCCCATGTAAGCCACGACCTTGCCGGAGGGGGCAACAATGACGTTGGCGCCTTCGTGCTTGAAGCGGCCCATAGCGGAGTGCTTCTTAGGCGTGGAGGTGGGGTCGAACGGGTCAACTTCCACGATCCAGCCGAAGCGGTTGGTCTCGTTGGCGTAGCCGGAGTTGCGGGTATCGAAGCGCGGCTCGTCGAGTTCCCACTTACGCGAAGTGGGGTTGGCCGTGATGCCGTACCGCTTGTCGCCATCGCTCGTGCCCGGTGCGGCGAAGTAGCCGTTGAAGTTCTCTTCGCCGGAGAGGATGGTGCCCCACGGGGTGGTGCCGCCGGAGCAGTTACCCAGCGTGCCCTTGATCCAGCGGCCTGCGGGGTCATCGATGGTCTTGACCAGGTTGGTACCTGCTGCGGCGCCGGTCAGTTCGTAGACGGTGTCCGTGAGGAAGCGTCGGTTCAGGGGTGCGCCCTGGACGTAGTTCCACGGCTTGTTCTTGTTCTTGCGTTCGAGCTCAACCACTGCCAGGCCGTGCCCGGCCCGACCAATGGCACGTGCCTCGGCGGGGTCAAAGCCCACGGGCAGCATGATGTTCTCGTTGGTGTACTCGTGGTTGGTGAACAGTACCGCACGGCGATCCTTGGAACCGGGGATGGGCAGGATGTCCGTGTAGTCGTTGTTGTAGCCGAACTGTCGGGCCTGGGCTGCGGCGGTCTGCGCGTTGAGGTCGAAGGCCGGCGAATCGGCGAACAGGGGGTCGCCCCAGCGGATGATCGGCTTCCAGTCGAAGCCTTCGGGCACGGTGAAGGCGTCCACAGCGGCATCGACCGGCTTGATCGCGGAGAACTTGAGCTTGGACTTCTCGAAGCCCTTCTTCGCGGCCTCGGAGAGTCCGTTGCCGGAGTCGGCCACCGCAGTATCGGCACCGCTTACAGCACCACCGAGTACGACGGCGAGCGCACCGGCGGCGCCGAGGCCAAGAGCGGCGCGGCGGGACATTGCCGTTGAGGCGATGTCGCGGAAGTAGCCGTTGGCGCTGGTGTTGCAGACATCGCCCGAGCAGGCGTTATCGCACTTAAGGGCACACGTCACGGGGCTGCGCTTGCCCTTGGTGTGGCCGAGCATGGGGAGCAGCGCAAACGTGCGTCCGGTGGTTTCAGACATGGGGGAAGACCTTCCAGAGGATGTACCAGGTTCCCGTTGAGCCTTTCAGCGGAATCCGAATCTGAGAGGTCTCTCTGGTTAAGGATCGGTGAACAAACCGTGCTGGTTTCCCTCCAGCACCGAGTGCACCCGCCGTAGACGGTCCAGCCACCAGTCCCGACGCTCCCCCGATGCTGCGTACTGCTCAAGCAGCCCCGGATCGGCGATGCTTTCGCGCAACGTGATGGCGCCGTCGTCGGCCACCAGTGGGTCCAGCGTGATATCAGAGGCGAACAGCGAAACGGTTCCCAACCCACAGGCGTACGGAAGGGACGGTAGGGCCGCTGCCAGTGCGAGCCCGGCACGGATGCCCACGGAGGTATCCAGCGCAGAACTGACGACGGCGGGCAGCCCGGCTTGGTGCACGATGTCCAAGGCCCGCCGGACTCCCCCGAGTGGAGCGACCTTGACCACGATGAGGTCTGCAGCACCGGCTCTGGCTACCCGAAGGGGATCGTCTTCCTTGCGAACGCTCTCGTCTGCGGCGATGAGGACAGGTGTCCCCGCGGCAACGAGGCGACGGCGGACCTCGGCCAGACCGTCGATGGTGGGGACGGGCTGCTCGGCATACTCAAGGCCAACAGCGGACAGCTTGCCCAGGGCCTCCACTGCTTGCTCTACGTCCCAGCCTCCATTCGCATCCACCCGCAGGGCAGCGTCTGGAAGTGCCCTACGTACTGCATTCACCCGGGCGACGTCGTCTGCCAGGGCCTGACCACGTTCGGCAACCTTGATCTTGACCGCATCCACGCGGCCGAAGCGAGCCAACACGTCAGGTACACGTTCGGCAGGGACAGCAGGAACTGTGGCGTTGACCGGGATGGTGTCCCTCAGCGCCGGGGGAAACCCAAGCCAGCCCGCTTCCACGGCCGCGGCCAGCCAACGGGAGGCTTCGTCGTCGTCGTATTCAGGGAAAGGACAGAACTCGCCCCAGCCCAGCGGCCCCCGTAGGAGGAGCGTCTCGCGCTCCATGATGCCGCGGAATTTCACGCGCATGGGCAGCGATACTACGTGGGCGGAGTCGAGGAGTTCTTCAAGGGAGGGCAGAGCAGGCATGGTGCCACTGTACCGGCGGCCCTCCGCCTCAATGGAAGGCGAATTGGGCTATGTGGAAATCTACGGCGACCAGTAGTTCCGCACCCGTCCCAGGGCGTCGTCGAACTGCTCACCGGCCAGGACAAGCGAACTTTCAGGCATTCCCAGCTCATCCCAGCGTGCCACCAGCTGCGCATCCCCTTCTACGGGCAGCGGCCACAACCAGTACCGCGCGGAGCCATCCACTTGCTCGTCACTTCCGCCGGTGCCACCGCCGCCTTGATGGGTCAGCACGGGGCCCACCATGTCTTCGGAACCTTCAAACATGGAAGGGGTGGGATGCGCGGCGACGGCCTTCCTGCCGTCGGGGAACGCCACGCCCATCATGATGCCGGGCAGGCCCGGCCGGCTGAAGCTCTGCTCCATGACGTCGCGCCATTCCTGGTCTGATTCGTTTTCGCGCCGGACACACCACACCGTGTCCAGCAGGCACCCTGTGGAGTAAACCTCCACCGACTTCAATGCCACCACCATCCTGGGGCTGTTGTAGAGAAACTCACCAACAGGCACGATGCCCGGCAGCTC
The DNA here is from genome assembly GCF_024168825.1 of Paenarthrobacter sp. A20. Lineage (NCBI taxonomy): Bacteria > Bacillati > Actinomycetota > Actinomycetes > Micrococcales > Micrococcaceae > Paenarthrobacter > Paenarthrobacter sp. A20. The sequence goes on from NZ_JALJWH010000001.1 coordinate 4,747,891, forward strand.
ATCCGTCGGCGGACCGAACCATCCTGGCCGCACCGGCTGCGGTTGTCGTGGCCGCGCAGAGGGTTCGGGGAGGTCGTCGAAGAAGCTCATAATCCACTCATACACCACCACACAGACACTGGGGAGGGGTACCTGACAACCGAGAGACCTCAATCGCGATATTCTCGGAATACGACTCAATGTGGGGGAGATATGACGCAATCAATGCCCGGTTCCACGACGCCTCCCGGCTGGTACCCGGACCCTTCGGACCCGCGGTTCGTCCGCTGGTGGGACGGACATGCTTGGACTGCAAACCAGGCGCCAGCCCAATTCCAGGCAGCGGCCCAGTTCCAGGCGCCCGTCCAGCTGCCACGTCCTGAGCTCAGCCCGGACACGCCGGTGTACAACCCGTTCATCTGGGCAATAACCTTGCTGCCGCTGCTCTCCGTCCTGCTCCTGCTCACTTGGCAGCCGGAGTTCAGGATGATCACCACGCGGCAGGGCGTTACCACCATGGACCCCTTCTCCATGTACACCCCCGGCTATTTCCTGCTGATGGGCGCAAGCTTCCTGTCCTACGGGCTTTCAGTGCTTTTCGCTTTCCTGGACCGTCAACGCCTGCTCAAGTCCGGCGTCGTCCGTCCCTTCCACTGGGCTTGGGCGTTCCTCAGCGCGCTCGTGTACGTGATCGGCCGCTCTGTGATCGTCAACAAAGTGGCGCCCAAACGGGGGCTGTGGCCGGTGTGGGCCAGCATCGCCGTGATTGTTATCAGCCTGGTGATTGCCGGCATTTGGACGTCCAACTTCATGCAGTCGATGTACTCCCAGTTGGGGTACTCGGTCAACGCATGACAGCAGCGCCCGGCTGGTATCCCCCGCCGGAAACACCACGTCCTTTGTTGCCCACAGATCAGGCAGTTGGCAACCCGTTCATCTGGCTACTCGCATGCCTGCCCTTTGGCGTGGGTACCCTGATGCTGTCCTGGAACCCAGAGGTTCACGCCTACATCGCAAGCAGCGGATACCTTTCCATCGATCCCACTTACATCTTCACAGCAGCCTATTTCGCGATCATGATCGGCTTGATTCTCACGTACGGCGCAACGGTGGTCCTCGCTGTGTTCGACTACAGGTGGCTAGTCCACCGCGGCGTCGTGCGGCCTTTCAATTGGGCATGGTCGTTTCTTGGCGGTGTGCCCTACGTGATCGGGCGAGCCGTGGTGATTCATAAGGTGGCACCACGAAGAGGGCTCTGGCCAATTACAGTCATCGTTGCAGCGTGGGGCCTCTACATCGTCGCAGGGTTCGCCAAAGCGCTGCCCTTCATGCAGTCGGTGTTCTACGAACTAGGGTACTGAAAGCCCGGCCCCCTCACACGCGTTAGGTAGACTGCTGACAGAAGACGGAAGGACTCTCCCGATGAACCGCAAGGCCACTGCACTGGACGTCGCCAAGAGGGCGGGTGTCTCCAGGAGCGCGGTCTCCTTGGTTCTGAACGGCCGCGGCGACGGGAATGTGGCCAAGGAGAGCCAGGACCGGATCCGCGCGGCGGCGTTGGAGCTGAACTACTCCCCCAATGCGATCGCGCTGAGCCTGCGCAACCAGCGTTCCCGGGTTATCGGGATCCTGTCCGACGAAGTGGTGGTCAGCCCGTTCGACGGCAACATCATCGGCGGCGCGGATGACATTGCGCGCAGCCGCGGCTTTGTCACGGTTGTCATGGACACCGAGCGGGACAGCGCCCGGGATGCCGGCGCCATTGAGACCCTCCTGGACCGGCAAGTCGATGGGCTCATGTACGTCACAGTGGGCTTGAAACCGATCGACGTTCCGCAGGGCATGCTCCGCGTTCCGTCCGTGTTGGCCAACTGCTACGACGCCCTGCCCGAACCGCAGCTGCACCACGTGATTCCTGATGAGGTCACCGGCGGACGCGAAGCCACCGAGCACCTTTTGCAGCTGGGGCACCGGGACATCGCGCTGCTGGCAGGATATGAAGACTCGCCGGCCGCGCCACTCCGCGTTCAGGGGTACCGGGATGCGCATGCAGCGGCCAACGTTCCGCTACGGAGCGACCGGATTGTCATGGCCGGATGGGACATTGATGCCGGCTATCGCGGCGCCATGAAACTGCTCGACGACGTGTCCCCGGCTGATCGGCCCACGGCCATCATGTGCGCGAACGACCGCCTCGCCGTCGGAGTGACACTTGCGGCTGCCCGGCTTGGGCTCAGCGTCCCCGGGGACCTGTCCGTGATGGGCTACGACGATGAGACCCGGATCGCGGACACCATGGTCCCGGCGCTCACCACCATGGCATTGCCGCTGCGGGAGATCGGCCGCGCCGCGATGACCACGCTGCTGGACACCATCGAGGGAACCAACACCACAGGAAAGGGGACCACCGTGGAAACGATGGTCCCCTGCCGCCTTGTCATCCGGGAATCGACCGGCCCCGCGCCCACGCGCTAGGCCGCTGACGTCGCAAACACCAGAACAGCGCACGACGCCGGCCTGCCCCCTATACGGGAAGGCGCAACTCCCATACGTCGGCGGTCGCGCCGTGGGGCAAGGTGAGCTGCCATTCCTCTCCCGGAGCAGGGTAGGCCCGAAGGGTGGTGGCGACGGAACCGGAACGGTAGACCTCCACGAGGGAAGCATCGACGAAGATCCGGAGCTTCTCCCCCGCAGCCAGGGAACCTGAGTAGACCAGTTGGGCATCCGCCCCTGAACCAAGCACCAGCTCCACAGAGCCGGAACCAGAACCGGAGCCAGAACCGGAAGAACCACCGCGAACCAGCACCTCGGCAAACGCAGGCACAGCAACGGCACCGGCAGCACCCTCAGCCACAGCAGCACCCCGGTACGCCTCAATCTCAGGCGCAGGAGTGACAGCCAGCGCCCCGTCAACCACGGACAAAACGCGCGGATGCGTCAGGACACCCGACCACCCGGCGTCGTCGATTTCTTCCTGGGTGCGGCCCCGGCGACCGTCGCGTCCGGGACCTTCGTTGGCCCACCCCCACAGCAACGCTGCAGGCGCGGAGTCAGCAGAGCCATAGGAGAGCTGCACAATCTGCGGCGCGTAGAAGTCGCGGCCAAGATCCGCCTTCCCACCCGAAACGGGAGCAAACACAGGCAACCCCGTGGCAGGATCCGCGGACAGGGAGCCGGTCAGGTACCCCACCCCATTGGCGTGCTCGTGATCGTCCCCGGAGAGCCATAGCGAGAACATCATGACCCAGGTGGAGCCACCAGAAACGAGGGGTACCTCCACCAGCTGCGGGCACTCCCAGATCTCGGCCGGGGTGTGGACAGCAGCCACCGGATCAGCAGTGGTCAGCCAGATGCCTTGGTACTCCCAGACGTCAAGGGAGTCCACTGTGTACAGCAGCAAAGCGGCGCGCCCGTCGGAAAGCCCTGCACCCTGCATGGCGTAGCGGGCACCGTTGAAGTGGAAGATGAAGGGGTCGCGAACGGCGGTCACCAGCGGATCAGCCGGCATGGACGCAGCAACGTGCCCGTCCTGCTCCCAGGAAACAAGATCGGCGGAGCCACGGGCTATGACTACCTGTGAGTGCCCGCCGTGGTCCTGGATACCCGAATAACAAGCGGTGGGCACGCCATTGTCCGAGGTCACTACACCGGTCCAGCATCCGGCGGAGTCGGGCCCGCCCGCCTGGGGAGAAAGCGCCACGGGGTGCTCTTCCCAACGCACTAGATCACCAGAGCTCACATGCCCCCAGTTGATCTGAGAGTGCCGCGCGGACGACGGGTTGTACTGGAAGAACACGTGGTACCGGCCATTGATGTAGCTGATGCCGTTGGGATCGTTGATCCAGCCTTGCGCCGGGCGCGGGTGGAAGCGCGGGAAGGCGGGATCCGGGTGCGTTGCCGCCATGGAAAGCGAGGAAGAGAGTGCAAGGTCCGTCAACGGAACCCCTTTCAGAAAGACGACGAGAGAACTACTTGCCCGTACCGGCGGTGAGCCCGTCCTGCAGCGCGCGCTGGCCGAACATGAACACCACCAGCGCGGGAATCATGGAGAGGACAACACCGGCCAGGACCACTGAGATGCTTCCGGTGCCGAGGTTGCCTTGAAGGGAGACCAAGCCCAGCGGGAGGGTGAAGTTCTGCTCGGAGATGGTCATGATGAGTGGCCTGAAGAACTCGTTCCAGTGGAAGTTGAACGCCAGGATGCCCACGATCGCCAGGCCCGGCATGGCCAGCGGCGCATACACGGAGCGGAACGTCCGCCACGGCGAGGCGCCGTCGATCGCGGCCGCTTCAGCGAGCTCACCCGGCAACCCCATGAAGTACTGGCGCATCAGGAAGGTGCCGAACGCCGTCGGGATGGCCGGAATGATCAGCGCCAGAAGCGTGTCCGAGAGGCCAACACCGCGGATCAGCATGAAGACAGGCACGATCGTGACCTGTGCGGGCACCATCATGGTGGCCAGCACGATCGAGAACAGCGCGCCCCGCCCCCGGAACTTGAGGTGCGCAAACGCGTAGCCGGCCAGCGCGGCGGTGAGCATCTGCCCCACCGCGATCAAACCGGTCACCAACGCACTGTTCACTACCAGGGCCACGATGTTGAGCTGCTTGAACACTTGCTCGTAGGAGGTCAGGTCCGGGTTCAGCGGTAGGAAGGCGGGCGGCAGCTGGAAGGATTCCGACGGCGGCCGCAGCGAGGTGGACAGCGTCCACAACACGGGCCCCAGGACAAAGACGGACGCGATCAGCAAGACGATGACGCGGACGGCCACTGACCAGTCGCGCTTCTTTCGTGTAACTACAGGCGCCGTGGTGGTGACACGTTCTTGAATAGTGGTCATGACGGGCCTTACTGGTAGAAGACGAATCGTTTGCTGAGCCGGAATTGCGCGGCGGTGATGGCCATGATGATGAGCGTCAGGATCACGCCGATCGCCGAAGCCTGGCCGAATTCGAGGCGTTGGAACGCGGACTCGAAGATGACCATCACCGCCGTGCGTGTTGAGTCACCGGGCCCGCCGCGGGTCAGGACATAGGGCTGGTCGAACACTTGGAGGGCGTTGATGATCGCCATGACCGAGGCCACCAGCGTGGTGGGGCTCAGCAGCGGCAGGGTCACGAACCAGTGCTTGCGCCACCCGGTGGCGCCGTCGATGGACGCGGCCTCGTAGGTCTCCACCGGAATGGAGGCCAGCCCGCCGATGAAGAGCAGGAACGAGAACCCGAAGTTCTGCCACACATAGACAAGAATCACGACGGCGGCAGATCCACCTGGCGTCGTCAGCCACGGGACCGCTGGGATGCCGACGATGGACAGCATCCAGTTCACTACGCCGAACTGTTCGTTGAAGAGGTAGCGCATGAAGATGGACACCGAAGCCGCTGACAGGATCAACGGGAAGAAGAACGCGGAGCGGAAGAAGACCCTCAGCCACGCCGGAAGCTTCTCCTGCACCATGATCGCCAAGCCCAGTGCCAGTCCAAGCTGGAGTGCCACGGCCACCACAACAAACACGATGGTGTTCAGGAATGAGACCCGGACGGTGGGGTCCTGGACTACCTCGGCAAAGTTGTCGAAGCCCACGAACGTCGGCGCGGAGATAATGTCCCAGCGGAAGAACGCGAGCGCGATTGATGCCACGATCGGCAGCAGGGTGAAGATGCCCATGCCCGCGATGGTGGGCGCCAGGAAGGCCCACGGCAGCCAGCGTTGCTGCGCGCGGCCGAGTTTGGAGCCATGGCCGTTCTTGTGGGCGGCCTGGCGACGGCCCGGATCACTCCCCGTGCCCGTAGGCGTACTGGTTGCGGTGCTCATGGTTGCCTCCTCAGGGCAAGTTCGAGGTCACGCTGCATGGAGTTCAGGGCGTCTTTGAGTTGGCGCTCATCTCCGCTGACGGCAAGGCTCACGTTTTTCATGAGGGCAGTTTCGACGGCGGCCTGCTGGGGTGGCGCTGGAATGGGACCTGTGGTGGGGAACCTGTCCAGGGTGTCGTAGAAGACTTTCCAGTTCCGTGGACCAGTTCCTGCGTAGAGCTGCTCATTGACCATGGACCGCCGGGCCGGTGTGGTGTTCGGGGTAGGGAACACGATCTGCATGGCCTCAAGGCTGGAGCTGAACTTCACCCATTCCCAGGCGGCGTCCTTGTCCTTGGCGGTCTTCATGATCGCGTACCCGGCCGTGCCGAACTGGTGGCGCTGGGTCCGCCATTTCGGGAAGAACTGGACGTCGAATCCGTCCTCAGTCATCCCCGCCTCGTGGAGGCCTTGCACCCAATAGCCGCCCGCCGGCGTCGTACCTATCCTGTTGGAGGCGAAGAGGCCGATCAGCGCGCTACCGCCGCCTTCCTCGGGCCGGACACCCAGCCCGTCCTTCACCAGACCGCGGAGGTAGTCGAAGGATTCGAAGACCCTGGGATCGTCCGCGTTGGGTTCCAGCCACTGGTAGCCGCCGGAGCGAAGGCTGCGGGAGGGGTCGTTGGCGTAGAAACTGTCCCAGAGCCATTCGCCGCCCGGGGACTTGGTCTCCTTGAGGAAGCTTGTCTCGTTGGCGTAGAGCCACGGCACCACTCCGCCGAAGAGACGGTTGGTCCAGTAGTACGGCGTGAAGTCCTTGGGGTTGGCCTTCTTCATTGCCGCGAGTGTGCTGCGGAAGTCGGTGTGCGTCCAGTCATCGGCGGGCCGCTCCAGGCCTGCCGAACGAAGTGACGCGGTGTTGTAGTACATATTGGCCGCGTTCCAGTCGATGGGGAGCTGGAAGAGGCTGCCTTTGTACATGAACGCTTCCACCAGGCTGGGGTGGACGTCCTCGAAGTACTCCTTCATGTCCGCTGCGTCGCGGCGCAGGTACTCGTCCAGCGGGTGGGCCAGTTTTTCAGCGAAGAGCTGGGCACCTTCCGTGGCTACGTACACGACGTCCGGAGGGGTGCCCGCGGCCACCATGGTGAGGATCTTGGTGAAGAAGTCCTTCCAGTCCACGGCCTGGATCGCTTGGACCTTGACCTTGATTTCGGGGTGGACTTTGGCAAAGGCGTCGATGACCTTTTGGCGGGCCGCCGCGTCCGCCGCGGTGCCCATGATGGCGATGCTGAGGCTGTTGTCTCCCCGGCCTGGAATGTCCGTCCCGGTCAAGCGCGGCCACGACGCCGCGGTTACTCCAACAATCCCGGCGCCGAGGGCTGTGAGGGCACTTCTGCGTGTGAATTGACGCAAAGCCCCATTGGTTCCCGACATGTAGATTTCCTTCCCTAACACGTGTTAGGAAGCTTAAACCCGCCACCTAACACGTGTCAACCGTCACAGGAATGTTGCAGGCATCTCACTGAGCCCCGCCACGCGAAGGCAGTACTCACATGGGCCATCCAGAGAACTGTGGCACCCTAGACAGAATGAGTTCCCAGCAATTCCGCACCAGCGGGAGGTCGAGCAAACGGCCGCTTCAGCAGCGCAACGCAGGCGTTGGAACAGGATTCCTCTTCATCCTGGCCACGATCGCCAACGTGGTGGGCCTTGCCGCGACCTACTACTTCTTTGTTCGCACCACCATGGGCCAGTTCATCGACGAGTCAGCACTGGTTGAAGCCACGGTGTTGGGCGGAACAGCCGGCAGGGCCTCCACGGAATTCCTGGACATGCTCCCCATGCTTTCACTGGCGATCGCCGCCATTATGGTGCTCTTCGTGACCATCGCACGCCGCCGCTGGAAGGCTGCCGGCATCGCTGTCGCAGCCTGCGTCGCAGCCAACGTGGCCACCCAGATCCTCAAGTTCCTCATTCCGGACAGGCCCGACCGCGGTGTGCAAACCCTGGAACTGAACTCACTCCCCTCCGGACACACCACGCTGGCCGCCTCCGCCGCTGCCGCAGTGTTCCTCATGGTTTCGCCGCGCTGGCGCCCCTTGGCTGGCTTCCTCGGAAGCTCCTTCGCCGTAGCCACCGGGGTCTCCACGCTCATCAACCAATGGCACCGCCCGGCCGACGTCGTGGCAGCCTTCCTGCTCGTTGGAGCTGTCATGCTCCCCGCAGGGTGGCTCATCCTGCGCACCGGCAGCAGCTGGAATGTCTGGAAGGGATACGGCGAGCACTGGGCAGCATCCCGACTATGGGTATGGCTCACAGTGATCGCCCTGGTGATCGCCGGCATTGTTGCCGCATACTCCCTGCTTCAGGTCATGCCCGGCCTCAGCACCGACAGCACCATCGACTACTTCTGGGCAGGCACGGCGTTCATCGTGATCGCCGGATACCTATCAGCTCTCGGCGGCACCTGGCTCTTCGGCCTGGCGGCACGCAAGAGCTAAACGCGCTTCACGCTCGACGGCGGCGCACCACTTCGGCGCCGATCGCACCCGAGCCTATGGTGCGATTCGCGCTACCCGGCGCGCCTGGCCTGATCCTGGATGAAATGCCGGTCCTCATCAGTGAGCTGCGTCCCACCGTGGGCGTCCACGGTGTCGCTCTCCCCCGTCTCGCCATTGATGATCGCTGTGACGGTTCGGGGCACAATCATGGTTCCCGGGTTGTCGATGAGCCACTGTTGTGTGTCCGATGAGAGCTGGTCCCAGAATTCTTTGATGTGCACAACAATCAGCACTGCCCTTCATTGGTGGGGTGTGGATTCATGGAATGCGCCATTTGCGCCGGAGTGGTTCTCGGGTGATCGGGGGTGCAGGCCCTCCTTAAGGCTACGCCCGGCGCTACCTATCTTGACCCGAATGCGTCCGGGTTTCTGCGTGTGACGTCGACGGGGTGCAATCCATGGGTTACAGTTAATCCACTCGATGGATAAACAACGGCTAATCCCAGGAGCCCCCATGTCTTCCACCCTCAGCCCCGGCTTGAGCCCCACTGCCGGTCGCACTGCTACCGTTCCGGCATCCCGCGATCTCGTGGTGGACTTCATCCGCGTCGCTTGCATGTTTGCCGTAGTGGCCGTCCACCTGCTCATGATGGGCATCAGCGTGGACTCCTCCGGCGTCGGAGTAGGGAATCCCCTGACCTCCCTGAGCTGGTTCGCACAGGGAACGTGGTTTGGCCAGGTCATGCCGCTCTTCTTCGTGGTGGGCGGGTTCGCGTCGCTCACCTCATGGCGCAGCCTGCAGCGGAAGGGCGGCGACGCAGGTGACTACCTCCGGAACAGGGTGCTCCGACTGGTCCGCCCCACGGTCGCCTTGTACGCGTTCCTCGCCATTGCGTTGTGGAGTGCGACGGCGGCTGGCGTCCCGGGCGAGCTGCTGGCGGTTATCGCTGCGGGCGCTGGAGTCCAGCTGTGGTTCCTCGCTGCGTACCTGATCTGCCAAGCCATGGTGCCAACGATGGCCAAGCTCCATGGCCTGGCACCGTACCGGACCCTCGCAGCGCTGGCCGCGGGCGCCGTCGTCGTCGATGTCCTTCGCCTGGGCTTGGAGCGCAACCCGTGGGGCTTCGACTCGAACCCGATCGGCCTGTTGAATATGGTGTTCGTGTGGGGCTTGCTGCAGCAGCTGGGCTTCTTCTATGCCGATGGATTTTTTGACAGGTTCTCCCGTTGGAAGCTGGTCATGGCTGCCGCTGCTTGCTACCTCGTTATGGTTCCACTCACTCATTCCGGCCCGTATCCCGTGGATATGCTGACCAGCCAGAACCCGCCGATGTTCCCGCTCATCCTGGTGGGCTTGGCACATGTGTTGCTGGTGAAGGCCTTGTACCCGGTTCTGCAGCGGTTCGTGCACGTTGGCTGGGTGCAGAAGGTGATGTTCGTGGTGGGCAGCCGGGCGATGACCATTTACCTGTGGCACCTGCCGTTGATCATCGCAATGTTCGGCCTCGCTTTGATCCTGAGGCTGCCGTTCCCGGAGCCGGCCAGCACCGAGTGGTGGCTCACCCGGCCTCTGTTCTACGTTGCGGCTTGGGCCTTGGTGCTGCTCGTCTCAACCCCACTGGTCCGCTTGGAGCTCGCCACCACGGCCCTGGCTTCGGGTGCTTTTAGGCCCGCGATGTGGCGCATCGCTGCAGGGACTGTCCTGGCCATCATCCCGCCGTTCGTAGTGATGAGGACGGCCTTGGATGCGGCAAATGCGACGTGGGGCTTGGTGCTGCTGGTGATCGCGGTGGCCCTTGTTACCGGCAAAGTCCCGGACCGGGCGTGGAAGACGCCGCGGTTGGTGTCATCGGATTCGGTGGCCTCCTGACCCTCTTTGCAACGCCGAACGGCCGCAGAACAACCTGATGGGGTTGCTCTGCGGCCGTTGTTGGTCCAAACAGGGTCAGGAAGCAGCAGCTCCCAAAGGCTTATGGCATGCGGTAGAGGAAGGCGGCCATCGCGTCACGGTTGATGGGAGACAGCGGCCTGTAGTTTCGCTTTCCATCGGCTTCCACCCATCCAGTGGAAATTTCCATGTCCAGCATCCAAGCCATTTCCATATCGAATTGCTGCCCGTACGCAACGTCATTGAACGGCGACGGGTATGGGCTGCTGTATTCCGGTGAACCGGCCATCCGGTAAAGGAATGCCGCCATGGCATCACGGTTGATAGGCGTCAGGGGCCGGTATGTCCGCGAGCCGTCGCCTTCGGTCCAGCCGGAGGAGATCTTCTGATCCGCCAGCCACGCCATTTCCTTGTAGAACTGCTGCGTGGTCAGCACGTCCTTGAACGGGGACTTGGTCGGCGGAGTGTAAGCCGGCGAACCTGCCAAGCGATACAGAAAGGCGGCCATGGCGTCACGGTTGATGGGCGTCAAGGGCCGGTACGTTACGGATTTGTCCGCTTCCACCCATCCCGTAGAGATGCCTTCATCTGCCATCCAGGCCATTTCCCTGTAGAACTGTTGAGTGGTCAGCACGTCCTTGAAGGGCGAAATGGACGGCGGTACAAAATCCGGACCCTTGGCGCTGAAGCGTTCCGTCCACAATGTGGTGGCGCCGGGCAGAAGTACGTAGCCGTCCTTGGCCGCTGCCGTTACCGTGATGCGCCCCGTGGCCGAATGTATCCCCGGAGTAACTGGCTCGCCATCAATGAAGTAGTTGGTGCTTTCCGTGTCAGGAATGGCATAAGTGTCTTTGTCGGCAAAGGGAGCATCGGTAAACACCACAGGCTCAGGCGACACAGCCTTTTCCGCAGGGACCACCAAGGCAGTGGGTTCACTGACAACAGACAGCGAATGGTAGGCCTGCTTTGAACCGGAGACCTTGAGAGTAAGCGCCTTGCCGGAGTCCTCTTCAGTCGCCGTATACGTCTTGGCGGTGGCACTTTGGATAGGCTCCCCGTTCCGTTGCCATTGCAGGGCCAACTGGACGGGAGCAGGATCCCAACTGCCGGGGTCAGCGGTCAGCGTACCGCCAACATACGCATTACCGCTGATGGAGGGTACCCCGGCGCTTAGCGTTCCCACCCCGACTGGAGCTGTAGGAGCAGTGGTCACCGCCACGCTGGCTTGGTAGTTCTTGTTTCCGGTAACAGTCACAGTGAAAGTCGCGCCCAGGTCTCCGGGCCCCAGCGGATATTGGATCCCAGTGCCGTTGGTAAGGACGCCATTTCGCTTCCACTTGTAGTCCGTCCACACCTTGCCCGCAGGCTCCCAAACTCCGGGGGACAAGGTCAGCAACCCACCCACCACAGCGTCACCGGAGATGGTGGGAGTCCCGGGAACCACTGGGGAGGCGTCCGATGCAACGTCATTGAGAGCTGCCGTCGCATCCACCAACCCTGCTCCACAATTGCAGTTGTAGATCGGCCGCGCGGTCGCCTTCAGCTTCTGCTCTACGTCAGTGGGTGTAAGCGCGGGCAGTTTCGAATACATCAACGCCGCAATTGCTGCTACCTGCGGGGCGGCCATGGAGGTGCCTTCCTTGAGGTAGTAGTCCTCCGTGGTGGCAACATCCGTGCCGTTATTCAGGGTGGACACGATGCCGTCCGCACTGTTGTAAGTCATGTCCCCACCAGGTGCGGTGACATCGAGGTTGATTCCGAAGTTTGAGTATGAGGCCCTGTTACCGTCCCGTTTACTGGCACCCACCACCAAAACATTCGTGCAGTTTGCCGGGCTTACCAGCGATGCATCAATGTTTTCGTTGCCTGCTGCCACCACCACGGATGCGCCTTTGCTGCGGGCGAAGTCAGTGGCGTTTTGGTACACCGTTGAGCAGGCCGCGCGCCCACCAAGGCTCAAGTTGATGACGTCGGCAGGGTGGGTATTGTTCGGAACGCCGGCAACACTTCCTCCGGCTGCCCAGATGATCGAATCGGCGATATCGGAGGTGTATCCGCCGCAGATACCAAGGGCCCGGACGGGCACGATCTTGGCCTTGGGGGCTACTCCCGCAACACCCTGGGTGTTTCCAGCTACAGCAGCAATAATGCCGGCGACATGCGTTCCATGCCAGGAGGAATCCTCTGCCGACCATCCAGCACCGCACTGACCGTCGGAGGTTCTGTCGCCCTCATCCTGCGGGTTCCAATCACGGCCGTTGCCGTCACGGGCGGTTGCTGGGTCACTGATCATGTCGAAACCAGGGAGGACATTGGCGTTTAGATCGCTGTGGTTGAGAATGCCGCTATCGATGACGGCCACCACGCTCCCCTCGCCTTGGCTGACATCCCAGGCTCCCAAAACGCCCATCCCGCCGTTGCCAACCCCGTGGGCCCATTGCAGGCGGTAGTACTCATCATTGGGTGCCACAGCAAAAGGCCGCATGATGGTGTCGGGTTCGGCATATTCAACCCTTGGGTCTGCAGCGAGGGCAGTCACGAGCTCGCTGGCCTCTTCGGCGTCAAGCTTTCGTTCGGTCCGGACCACCTCCTGCCCCGTGGCCAGAGTACGAACCGCTTGGACTGGTACGCCCACGGTATCGGACGCCTCGCCAACGGCCGATCGGCGATCCGCCGACTGAATACCTGCCCGTTCCTTGAATTTCACGATGAACTGATCGGTCGGATCCGCCTCGGTGACCGTGGACTTCGACAGCGGTGCAGCACTGGGCCTGGGCTCATCGTCTGCAGAAGCAGGGAGGGCCGGCAGCACGGCGCCGGCCATCGCGATTACGACCATCAGTAGTACTCGAGAGCGCGCGCTGGCTCTCCGTCGGTTCTGCATAAACAGCGCCCTCTGCTCAAACGCCCCCAAGAGCGCGAAAAAATTGGCCGCGAGTCTACGGCCAGCATGAGTTTAGCCAGAGAGTTGAGATTCCTGCGAATTACCTGTGAGTCGAGTCTCGGATGCTGGGCAACGCCGAGGGCCGGCTGCAGAAGATTCTGCAACCGGCCCCGGTTGATTCGTACTTTGGTGTCGCTACGGCATCCGGTAAAGGAAGGCTGCCATGGCGTCGCGGTTGATAGGCGACAGCGGGCGGTATGTGTACTGTCCGTCAGCCTCCAGCCAGCCCTTGGAGATCTCTTGTTCGTACATCCACGCCATCTCCTTGTAGAACTGCGTTCCATAGGGGACGTCATAGAATGGCAGCCAATTTGGCGGCTGGTAGTCGGGCTTGTTCGCCAAGCGGTAGAGGAATGCAGCCATGGCGTCACGGTTGATGGGAGTCAAAGGTCGGTAGGTCCGTGAACCATCAGATTCCGTCCATCCCGATGAAATGCCTGTTTCAGCCAACCAAGCCATTTCCTTATAGAACTGCTGGGTGGTTGTCACGTCCTTGAACGGTGACTTGGCTGGCGGGGTGTAGGTGGGCGATCCCGCCATGCGGTAGAGGAACGCAGCCATCGCGTCACGGTTGATCGGGGTCACGGGACGGTAAGTCACGGACTTGTCCGCTTCGACCCATCCCGTGGAGATCTTCCGGTCGGCCATCCATGCCATTTCCTTGTAGAACTGCTGGGTAGTCAGCACGTCCTTGAACGGCGACTTGGCTGGAGCCGCGAATGCGGGGCCCTTTGAGCTGAAGTACGCCAGCCATTCGGAGGCTGCACCGTTAGCCAGTGCAAAGCCGTCCTTGATTTTGGCCGTTACCTTGACTTGGCCACGAGCTGAATATGTCCCGGCCGCAACGGTAGTCCCCGAGATTTGGTATTCAGTGCCAATGGATTCCGGGATCGTGTACTTGTCGTTCGCCATGTAAGGGGCCTCTGCGAAGCCAACTGCTTTCGGCGTGACCGCTTTGTCGGCCGTCACCACGGTCTGCGTAGCAGCGCTGGTCTTTACCACGGTGCCGTAAGCCGGTTTTGTGCCAGTTACCTTGACGGTCAGTGCCTTGCCCGCATCTGCATCCGCAAGGGTGTAACCCGTCCCCGTGGCGCCAGGGATGGCGGCACCGGCCCGATACCACTGGTACGAAAGCTCGACAGGTTCAGGTCCCCATGTTCCCGCGTCCATTGTCAGAGCGTTGCCGACATAGGCCGAGCCGCTGATGGTGGGAACGTTTGAGGACAACATCCCCGGCTTCACCGTGGCCGTCGGAGCTGAGGTGCCTGAGACCGTGGGATGAAAGTCCTTTTTGGCTGTAACAGTAAAGGTGAGTGTAGAGCCCAGGTCTTCCGGCAAGAGCGTGTACGAGTAGTCAGTGGCGCCGGGGATCGCCGCCCCGTTTCGGTTCCACTGATGCGTCCACTGAGTGAGGTGGTTGAAGGTCCAGTTACCGATGTCCGTCGAGGTCAACGTTTTCCCCACGAAGGGCTCACCCGTGATCACCGGAGTGCCACCAACAATTGGCTCAGCTTCCAGCTCAACGTCTCGGAGGGCACCGGTTGCGTTAATGAGCCCTGCCCCACAACCGCTGCACGTTGGTGCCTTGGACGTTGCCTTGAGCTTCGCTTCTACGTCCTCCGGCTTCAAGGCTGGCAGGACCGACAACATCATTGCTGCCACTCCTGCGACGTGCGGCGCAGCCATGGACGTGCCGGCTTTGAGGTAGTAGTCCTCCGTTGTGGCGCGGTCGGTACCGTTGTTGAGAGTGGACACGATGCCGCCCAGAACGTCCACGCTCATGTCGCCGCCGGGCGCCATGACGTCGATAGCCGCACCGTAGTTGGAGTAATAGGCTTTGCGCTCATCTTTAGTGGTGGCGCCGACGTTGATGACGTCCCGGCAGTTGCCGGGGCTCACCAGCGATGCGTCGATGTTTTCATTGCCAGCCGATACCACTACCACCGCGCCCTTGCCATGAGCGAAGTCCACGGCGTTCTGGATGGCTGCGGGACACGTGGATCGCCCACCAAGGCTGAGGTTGATGACGCGGGCAGGGTTGGCGTTCGCGGGAACACCGGGAACGGTTCCCCCTGCGGCCCATAGAATCGAGTCGACAATATCGGAGGTATAGCCACCGCACGTGCCAATGGTGCGGATGGGCACAACCTTGGCTTTCGGCGCCACGCCGGTGACGCCCTTACCGTTACCACCTACGGCCGCAACAATGCCGGCTACGTGCGTCCCGTGCCAGGAAGAAATACTGGCGGGCTCACCCGGCGCGCACTGACCAGCAGTGACGGCGTCTCCTTCATCACGCGGGTTGGAGTCGCGCCCATTCCCATCGCGTGCAACTGCGGGGTCGTTGATCATGTCGTACCCAGGGAGGACGTTTGCGTTCAGGTCACTGTGGCTCAGAATGCCGCTGTCGATGACTGCAACTACGCTGCCCTCACCTTGATTGATATCCCAGGCAATTGGCATGCGAATGCCCCCGCTGTCGTTGTCACCCACACCCCACTGAAAATCAAAGTAGGTGTCGTTGGGCCGGACATCGTGAAGCCGCATGATGGTGTCCGGTTCGGCATATTCCACAGTGGGGTCCGCCGCCAGCGTGGCAGCGAGCTCACCTGCTTCTTCGGCCCCAAGCTTTCGGTCGGTCTTGACGACCTCCTCGCCCGTTGCGGTGCTGCGAACGGCTTGGACAGGGACGCCTGCTGCACCGGCAGCCTGGCGAAGAGAAGACTGTCGGTCAGCCGATTGGATGCCCGCTCGTTCTTTGAACTTCACGATGAACTGATCGGTCGGTATCACCGACGATTGGGTGGCCGTCGACAACGGTGCCGCGCTCGGCGCCGGCACGGGCACGTCATCCGCCACTGCCGGCAACGCTGGCAAACCAGCTCCGACCAACGCGATAACGCCTACAAGTAGTACTTGAGAGCGCACGCTGGCTCTCCGTCGGTTCTGCATAGACAGCGCCCTCTGCTCAAACGCCCCCAAGAGCGCGAAAAAATGGCCGCGAGTCTACGGCCAGCATGAGTTTAGCCACTATCTGGAGTTTCCTGCGAATTTCCTGTGAGTCTTCTCCGGCAGCCGCCCGGGGTTAATGACCGAGGTTCCCTCCGCAGAAACCGAATCCCAACCTATTGGGGTTTCAGAACGCCCTCGATGGAATGAAAAGGGTCAGGAATCCACGCAGAGAAAGCTCAATAGTTACGCCGGTGTTTTAGCCGCGGAATTGCGACGGCGAACACCGCTGCCGCTGCGAAGCCCAGTACGCCTGTGGCCCAGATGCCGGCGGACAGTGAAATGGCGGCCGTCAGCCCGGAAAGGAGCACCGGTCCCCCGGTGGCACCCGAATCGGCGATGAAGCGCCAAATGCCCAGGAAGTGACTCCTACCGTTGTCCGGTGAGAAGTCGGCGCCGAGCGTCATGATGAGTCCGGAGCTGATCCCGTTGCCGAAGCCGATCAGCAGGGCAACCAGCAGCAACGGCACGAACCCGCCAGTGAACGGGATCAGGATCAGGGCGCTCCCCATAATCACCGTGGACGGGATGGCAACCCACTGCCGCCCCTTCCTGTCCATGAGCTTTCCGGCAGGGTAGAACACCAGCATGTCGATCGCTCCGGAAAGGCCGAACAACAGGGAAGCGTGGGTGGCGTCGAGGCCCAGGTGATCCGCCCACAACGGTATGACCACCTGTCGCGAAGCCCGCAAAGCACTGAGCAGCAGGATTCCGAAACCGACGGACAGGAACACCCCGGCATGGGACACCGCAACGCTCCGCAACGTGGACGCCGGAGGGCGAGGACCGCCGTCGGACGTGTCTGGGGCCACCAGGTCCGGGATGGTCAGCGACAAAGCCGCAGCCGCCATCATGCCCGCAAAGCCCACCCAGTAGGCCCCGCTGATTCCGGCGAACTGCATGACGCCGGCACCAACGAACGGCCCAATGAAGATGCCGATCCTGGTCACGCCGCCCAGCGTGGACAGTGCACGGGCGCGGTATAGAACGGGGACTGCTTCCGTCAGGAACTTTTGCCGGGCAAGGTTGAAGACGCTGGCGGACATTCCCACCAGAGTCATGGAGGCCGCCAGCAACCAGAGCCCGTGCTCCATTTGTGGTGCGAAGGCCGCGGCACCTAGCGCGATTGCGCCCAGGGCTCCGGCACCGACTATCGACCATCGTTCGCCGAACTTCTCCGTGATGATCGACGCCGGAATGTTGAAGATCCAGGATCCCAGTCCGATCAGCGTCACGATCAACGCGGAAACTGCCACAGAGGCCCCGAGGTCACGTGCCGAGAGAGCGATGACCGGAAGGACCGCCCCTTCGCCGATACAGAACAGCAGTGCCGGCCCGAAGGCCGGCAATGCGACGCTGCGAAGGCTGAACGCTTGATTCGTCTGGGTCTTGGTCATCCCTTTCATCCTAGGACTGCGGTTGCTGCGGTCGGGGCCAGCATTACGTTGTGCAATGCGCACCGGCGCACTAGTGGGGTTCGCAGTTGTAGCGGCTCCGGGATCCGGAGCCGCAACAACTACATGCGAAGCGGGGTTGCCAGCCGCGGACTACCGGCGGTTGGTTGCTGCCTTCCGGCGGCTACCTGCCGCCAGGAGCAGGCCCATCAAAAGCATGGCTCCTGCCCAGACAACGAAGGCGCCATTCAGCCCTGTATTGGCCAGCTCGCTTGAACTCCCGACGGCGGTGGAGGCTGCCGCGGTCATCGCGCCCTTTGTGGAAGCAAGGGCTACAACCGTGCCGGCTTGGGTGCCGGCTCCCGCACTGATGCCAGCAGCGGGAGTGTTGCCGCCAGCAGGCGGGTTGATAGTCGGCGGGTTCACCACGGGAGGCGCAACGACCGGAGGCGTAACGACCGGAGGCGCAACAACCGGCGGCGTGACAGTGCCAACCGAGCCGCCGCCGACGCCCACTGACGTGGACCCAACGGTTACAGGAGCAGTAATTGGAATGACCAACTGCGTGCCTGAGAGCAGCCCGCCGTTGCCGGAAGTAGTGCTGCCGCCCGTGGTGCCAGCCGGAGCAGTCCCACCCGCAGTACCGGTGTTGATAGCGGAGGATTCCCCCAGCACACCAGCCGAGGTAGCGCCGAGGTCCACCGGAGCCGTAATCGGAGCAACAACCTGCGTGCCCGAACCAATGCCATCCGAACCACTCGTCGAAGCACCCGAAGCGCTGCCCGCCGGAGCAGTGCCACCCGCAGTACCGGCGGTACCGGACGTGGCCGAGGAATCCCCAGCCACACCCACGGCAGTGGCCCCGATGTTAACAGGGACCGATATCGGAGCCACTACCTGAGCGCCGGATGCGATTGACTCTCCCCCCGACGTTGTTGCCTGCGTCGGCGCTTGAGCCGGCGCAGGAGTTGATGTTGCTGGCGTTGAGGTGGCAGATGAGTCACCCAGAACGCCCGCCGACGTCGACCCCACCGTGATGGGAACCGTCACCGGCGCGATCACTTGGGTTCCCGAGGCGATGCCGCCGGAACCGCTGGTCCCGGCTGCCGGCGTCGAACTTGTTGCCGCTGCTGGTGCGGCAGGTGTGGCTGGGCTCGCCACAGTGGAGCCCCCCAGCAGACCCACTGACGACGAGCCCAGGTTTATGGGCACCGAAACCGGGGCGACTACTTGTGTCCCGGAAGCGATGCTGTCGGAGCCGCTGGTTGTGGCAGCAGGCGCTGTGCCCGAACCTCCAGCAGTTGCCGGCGCGGACGCCGTAGCTGCTGAATCCCCCAACAGTCCCAGTGATGTGGCGCCGGTGGTGATCGGCGCTGTAACAGGCGCTACTACTTGGGTTCCGGAGAGGAGCCCGTCTTTGCCGCTGGTGGTATCCGCGGCATGTGCTGCGGTTGCGCTGAGGACAATCATGCCCCCGGCAAAGCATGTGCCGATGAGGCACTTGCGTAGGGTCGTGTTCATTGTGATCTTCTCCTGAAGGTCTTGTTCCCAGAGACGTCCGTTGACGGATCGCCTGAATTACCGTCTGCTGCGGGCTGATACGCAGCTGGGCTGGGGAACTAGTCAGGAGAGGAGCCGGGATCAAGACAGACCGGCTTTGGATGTTGTTCATCGCTGACCGTCACAAGGTCAGTAAGGGAATCTGCGGGAATGATCAGTCCGCCGTGCAGGTAGGCTGCCGCCGGGCTGGGAGGGCCATTTTGGGAGTTCCCGGATCCAGCGCCAGCCAGGCCAGCCGGCACAGCTTTGCGGTCCGCAGGCGATTCTGATGGTCCCTTCGGAGCGCCGGTAGAAGCTATTCCAGCGGCCGCCGCAGTGCCGGACGAGCCGAGCACGCGGGTTATGGAAAGCACCGGCGCAGCAGTCGCGAGTGCTGGCTGCTCGACTTGTCCGGGAGTTGATTCTTGCAGGACAGTTCCGGCAGAGCCCTCACCCTCCCGTGAACCCACGACGCCGGAACTTGGGATAGTGCCGACGCTCGGGGCCTTGTCTCCAGGCACAACGGGTGGAATGCCCGAGGTGACCGGCGGTAGGACGCTATCAACTACATCGACGATCGGCTGAACAATGGGGTTGGTGACGTCGGTGACGGGTTCCAGGGCAACGGGCGCCAGGGCATCGTTGACCGGGGGAACAACGGCTTCCACGGTCTGGTCAACGCTTCCAGTTATGGGTGTCACCACTGTGTCCGCAACAGTTTTGACAGTGTCGCCCGGAACCACGTTGTTGACGACAGGAACGGTCCCCACAAGGGTGTCCACCGAACCGCCAATCTGCTCCACGATGGGCGTCACCACCGGAACGTGGACCGATATCGGTTTCGCGGGCACTACAGCTTTGACGGGAGCAGGCAGCGGGACGTTCGGGACGGGGACGCTGATGATAGGAGCCGTCGCCTGTGGCACAGCAGCTTTTGCGACGGACCCAACGGCGTCCGTTGACGAGGAGACAGCGGTGGAGACGTTAGCCGTTACTCCACCAAGAAGTGTGTGGTTATCCGAAGCTCCGGTGTCGGCACTCGCGGCAGTTGCGGAGAGTGCTATCCAGATTGCCGTTCCGGCTCCAGCGATCATGACAGAGCGGAGAATGTTGGTAGCACGCGGGAATACGCGTGTGCCCTTCATCTCGACACCCCCAGGTAGTCGCGAACCGAATGGTCGCCTTCATCCTAGGACTGGAGCTACCCATTAGTCCATGGCTGGGAGTAAACAGGATTTCACAACGTGATTCAGGGAGGGCATTCTTCTCGCGGAATCCCTGCAGCCTGCACCGCGTGGACAATTCATGGTTGGTCCCACCCAGGGCGTCGAACCAAGGAACAAGAAAAGAACTCTTTACCCGATTCGGCAGATCTATTGTTTTAGCCTATTTCCGGACGGTACCGTGAGCACCACCGTAAGCACTCTTACGAGATCGTGTACGACATTCTGGGGAGAAATACATGAAACGTTCGCATGTTGCTTTAGTGGGGGCACTAACTCTTGCACTTGCCGGGTCGGCTACACCGGCACTTGCTGCAACCACGCCAGCGCAGGTAACCACCGGATTCTCGGGTACCGCGTATGGTTCCTACATTTTCAATACGGATAAGACATTAACTTCTGGTCCTACGGCGAGTTCAAGCATCAGTTGCACCGGCGCCACGGGAAAGACTTCCTCCAACACTGCGGCGGCACTAACCGTTCCCGCCGTGGGCAATGTCGGCGCAGCAACGACGAGCGTCAAATCCCTGCTGACCACCACGGGCAAACGGATCGAAAGCAAATCAACGATCAACGGAACCACCCTCTTGGGTGGGCTGATCACAGCCGGTGCCATCACCTCCGAAAGTTCTGCGGATAAGAACACTGCGGGCGCCTTTTCTGGCACGAACAAGACGACTATTGCTAATTTGAAGGTTTTGGGTGTGTCGGTCGGGGCCAACCCGGGTGCCAACACGGTGCTCGATCTCGCCATCCCGCTGGTGGGTTCGGTTGGCAAGATCACCTTGAACGGCCAGGAGAAGCGCCTGGTTAACGGGGCCTATCAGGTATCGACCACGGCGCTACGTGTCGAAGTTCTGAAGGCCGGGCTGCCTGGTCTCAAGATTGGTACCGATATCCGTTTGGGTGTCAGCACCGCCAATCTGACCCCTACGCAGTCGGGTTTCCTGTCCGGAACAGGTTTCAGCACCAGAGCCGTGCTGGCGTCAGGACTGATCAATTCGGGTCCAACCGCAGTTGCCTACCTCGGGTGCAGTGGCGGAGCCGGGTCAGCAAACGTGGCTGGAACCAACATCCCGGGCCTGTTGACAGTCGGAGCGTCTTCGACGAAGACCAGCGGCGTCCTGGCCCCGCAGCCGAAGAGCGTAGTGACTAACTCTCTTGCAGGACTCAACGTGCTCAACGGGCTGATCCAGGCCGATGCCATCAAGGCAGAGACAAGTGCAACTCGGGCTGCAGGCGCCACAACAGCCACGCTGACGGACACCTCCACCTTCACCAATCTGAGGATTGCAGGACTTCCGGCAATCAATGCTTCTGTCGCTCCGAACACCGTGGTACAGGTGGCAGGCCTCGGTCAGGTCACCCTGCACAAGGTCAGCAAGTCATCCAGTTCAATCATCGTCACCATGATCGATGTCGTGCTGAGCCAGCCACTCGGCGCACTGCCCACAGGGTCAAGAATCCAGATCGGCTACTCCAGCACAGGGGTCACACTCTAGCTGGCAGCTGTAGGCCAAGGTTCTCATTGTTGGTCAAAACATGAACGGTCCGTCACCAACATATCGGTGACGGACCGTTCGTCTGCTTCATTGGCTGGATTCAGCAGCTTGATTTAGGAAGGGTAGGTACCCGCTTTTCCTGGTCCGAAGTCTGGCGTGGCAAGCGAGGTCCGTCCTTGGGCGTTGGTTTCCTGGAGGCGCTTGATGAACCAACGGGACTGCTCCGGGCCGTAGGGCAGCACCGGAATCGCCTTGGTTGCATCGGAAGGCATGTCCCGGATGCTCTGCGTTGCTTGGCGGACTGCCGTGCTCATGGTGTCGGCCATGGTTTTGACGAACTCGTCGCTGGCGGGCTTTCCGTGACCGGGGACCAGGAACTCGTAACGGTGGCGGAGGGCCGAGATGTGCCGCAGGGCATCGGCCCACTCCTCGGGGTATGAATCCTCGAACGATGGATGTGCGCCCTGCTCCACCAAGTCGCCTACATACAGCGTGGAACTGGTGCCTACCAGGAGGTCGCCGTCAGTGTGTGCACGTCCAAGATAGAAGAGCGTTGCTGTGATTCCGCCGAGATCCACAAGGACCGGCTGATCGTGGACCAGCGCGTTGGGAACAACGATGTCGACGGCGTCCCCCTCCCCTGCTGCCATCTCCGGTTCGTTGGTGGCCACGAAGCGGCGCTGGATGTCGGCGTCCTTTTCGATGGCCGCCGCACAGTTGGCGTGCGCCCAAAACTCTGTGACGCCGTCGTCGGCAAAAACTGCGTTGCCGAAGAAGTGGTCATAGTGCGCATGCGTGTTCACCACTACCAGCGGCAGCTGGGTCTTTTCGCGGACTGCAGCAAGGATCTCCCGGCCTTGGCGGGGGCCGCAGCCGGTGTCGATGACCATGGCAAGCTCAGAGCCCACCACGAGCCCGGTGTTCAGTAAAGATCCCTCGGTTTCCAAGACGTAGTTGTCCGGTCCGAGTTCGAGCCAAGCTGACAATGAGTTCTCCGTATCCAGTGCAATCCGGCGATGTTCAGGCCTCTACTCTACCCACCAAATCCGAGGGGAAGCTGGAAGACTGGCGGGTCAGACCCGGAGCAACTTCAGGCGTCGTGCCACCCGTACAACAAGGGAGGTCTCGAGAGAGCGGAGCTGATTTTGGAGCTCATTGGATTCGGCCGCAGCTGCCGACAATTTCCCGGATGAGTCCTCCAGGGCAAGCCGCAGCTTCTCGTGCTCCGCTTCCACTGCGGCAAGAGTGCCCGTGGTGTCTTCCAGTGCATGGGTCAGCCGATACAACTCCACAGACTGGTGACCAATGTGCGACTCGTTGTTGGCCGTGAGTTTGGCGGCCGCAGGGTGCTCCCCAGAGTGCAGTTCAGGGAAGGCCGGTTCCGGAGTGCTGAGTACCGGCGCGGCCGGGGTGGCGCCTTTAAGGGTTTCGACGACGGCGTCCCACCATGCGCTTTGGAAGGAGCTTTGCGTGGGGCTCAATTTCTCCAAGTACGCCCGAATATCGTTCCGGCGGTTCCAGAGGAGGTCCACATAATCGTCAAACCCGGGGGTTACTACATGCCGCAATGACCGCAAAGTGTGGCCGAGGCCCCAGTTGGCCAGGGCACCGCCCAGCCGGACTTCTCCGTAGTAGTCAACGGCGATGCCGAGGCACGGAACACCAGCCGCCAGAGCGAAGACAATGGGGTGGTACCGGCTGGCAACCACGAATTCGGCCCGCATCGTCAGGGAGGCAGCCTCTTCCGCAGTGAACTGACCGCAGACAGTGACGTTCTCGGAACGCATGCGGCGGCGGATATCCTCGTGCATCTCCATATCCATGTCACGGTTCCCCGGACGGGACATGTGCGGAACCATCACGACGTCCACCTGGCCGGCGTCGGCAATTCTGTCCAGCAGGTCAGCTACACCCTGGTTGAAGTCATCCCTGTCCATCGCCCCCGTGCCGGGTGCGAAGCTCGCCACAATGTACGGTCGTTCGGGGCTCGGCTGGTACGCAGGAACAGCCGATGAATAGATTGCGTCGGCAGGGCCCTCTTTGAGGAAGCTGGCGTCATCCAAGGTCAACCCGGCCGGGACGTTTGCCTCACGCATCAGCTCGAAGGACGTTTGCTCGCGAACACTGGAAAGCGCTGCCGAGCGGAAGAGCTCCACAGCGGCGTCGTAGTCGGGTCCTGTTAGTACTGGACCCACGGTCTGTCCGGAGATGACCAACGGCTTGTCGAGTGCGTTCGCAATGGCGCCCACGGCCGCCCGTTCATACAGCAGCCAGCCATACGGGGAGTTCATGTTGCCGCCGCCTGCAATGACCACGCCATCAGAAGACTTGATTGTCTCGATAAGCGCGTGGACCTGATCCGTGGCAGGAAGGGCATCCATGTCACCCTCGAGAATGGACTGAATTTCTTTCAGGTACGTCTCGCGGCGGTTGGGAGGCCAAGGGAACTTCAAGGTCTTTACTGCCGCCGTGCCATACAGTTTGCTGCTCTGTTCAGGGTTCCGGGACAGGAGCACGATGTCCGTGATTCCGCGGGCCTGGAGTTCGTCCACTACGGCATGGGTCATCGCTTCGTCACCCACGTGATAAATGGATTGACCAATGTCTCCAAGAACTACAACTCGCACGGTACCTCGGTTTTAGAACGTCAAAAAGCAGCTTCCAGCCTACCGGGTCGGGCTGTGAGGACCGGACAGCGGTTTCTTGGCTGTGGAAAAGTACGACGCCGGCAGTCAGGTTCGAGGGGAAACCTGACCACCGGCGTCGTGACTACTATTTGTTGCGCCAGCCCGTTGCTCCAGCTCTAGACGTGGACTGGCAACTGGACTCTTTCGAATCCCATGGCCGCAAGCCCCGACTGCCAGTCTCGGCTTGATGCTACAGTCAGCGCTTCCACGTGGATTGGTTTGGGAGGAGCCACGTGGCCCTCACCCCACTCGCCGAGCAAGAGATGAATCTCGTTGTCCGGATGTGCTGCTGCCAGAAGTGGATTCATGTGATTCTCAACGTGGGCGGCGTCCGTGCTGTTTTGCATATACGCCACGACATTTCCCCTCGGCTCTTCGTAGAGCCCGAGAAGGTCGGTAGTGACGTCTTCAGGAAGCCGACTCATTGGATCCTCGCCACGAACGCCGTAGCAAACTTCAGCAAAACGTTCCACGGCCGCTAGCTCGTACTTAGCTACGTTCGTCTGCGGGTTGGAAACGATGGCCAACGAGCCGGGGAAGTGTGCCGAGAAAAACAGTGATGCAAAGCCACCACCGGACGCACCGTAGAAGACCAGCTGCTGCTCCCCCCACGTACCCGTTATGTGACCGATGATCTCCAACAGGCTCTTCTGGATGTTCATCCGCGAATTGCCTACGAACCAGCCGAGGTTCAGTCGGTCCGTAAGGACCAGGCTCGGATCCGAGATGAAGATACGGTTCACGGGAATGTCGGATGAGACACCCATGCCGGCGAAAGCGGGAAGTGTCCACTTCGGGTCGATGGCACCCTGGAAGAAGACAACGGTCGTGTCGAAACCCCTGTTTTGAACGTTAACGTCAATGGGGAGGCCGTTCTCGACGATGATCTGATAGCCCTGCGGGATGGCTGACGCTCGCAGGAACGACGCCACGCCCTTGTAGTTGGTGACCATATGCACTGCAGGATCGATAGTCCGGGGCCGCGTGGGACAGGGGTGGTCCAGGCCCTCATTTTGACCATTCAGGAAGTAAGCCTCAGCACACAGCTCACAAAATCCAAAGCCCATATCGAACGCATATGTACGACGTTCAGCGAAGTGTTCTATATTCCCCACCAAGATAAGATACCGGAAGCGCTCCGCCACCGACGAACCGACCAGCCTGCCCGGCGCTGAAGCTGGCGTGTCATCAGGGCTCCCCTCGTCTTGCTACGCTGGGGGAATTCTCTTCCGACAATGTGGGAGTTCATTTTGCCCGGCTTGTTCATTTACGGCAGCTGTGTGTCCCGTGACACATACCCCTTCCTCGACAAAGACTGGACCATAGTCGAATACGTCGCCCGTCAAGGGATGATCAGTGCAGCCTCCCCCAGGGGCGTTCTCCGTGGCGAGAGCGCACTCACATCCAAGTTCCAGAATCAGTGCGTCCGAAATGACATCCGTTCTTCCCTCTTTGCCACGATCGATAAGGCGGCGAGCGAGACAGATCTCTTTGTTCTGGACCTCGTGGACGAACGGCTTGGAGTGTATGAGCTCGGTGGTGGTTCATACATCACACAGAGCTGGGAGCTGGGAGAAAGCAAGCTTCTCCAGCAGCAGGACACCGAGCCTCGCCTCATAGCTTTCGGGTCCGAAGAGCACTTCAAACTCTGGTCAAAGTCGGCAAGTGTGGTGGTCCGTAAGATCAAGGACACTGGCCGACCAATTCTCGTCCTAGCCCCGGAATGGTCCGAGAGCTCTGACAGCGGACACACGGACCTCATATATCGGGGCCTCTACGCTGCAACTTACAACAAGGTTTATCAGCGCTATTTCGACCACCTACGATCCGAAGGCTGTGACGTGTTGTCCATCGGGCAGGACACTGTCAAGGCCGCCGCAGGCCACCAATGGGGCCTGGCGCCCTATCACTACGTGGATGCGGTTTATCACAAGATGCGGGACGCGATCACAGCCGCCGTAAAGTAGTGGCACGAAAACGCAGTTCCCAGTTCTGACCTAGCTACAACAGCAGGGACCACGATCCGGAAATCGTGGTCCCTGCTGTATTTGAGTTACGAACGCCGACATTACATATCCGCGAGCGCTCCACCCGGGTTCTCGATTGCGTCAGCCACGTACCGCAGGAAGCCTGCGGCCGTCTCTCCGTCGCACACGCGGTGGTCGAAGGCGAGGGTGAGTTCGGTGACCTTGCGGACGGCCAGCTCGCCGTTGACCACCCAGGGCTTGTCGATGATGCGACCTACGCCGAGCATCGCAACCTCCGGGTAGTTGATGATCGCGGCCGAGCCGTCCACTCCGAACACACCGTAGTTGTTCAGCGTGAAGGTGCCCGAGCCCAGTTCGGTTGGAGTCGCTTTACCTTCACGGGCGACGGCGGTGAGCCGCCGAATCTCCGCGTCCAACTCGCGGGCACTCAACTCATGCGCGTTCCGGACCGATGGGACGACAAGTCCGCGATCGGTCTGGGCTGCGAAGCCAAGGTTGATTCCGTCGAAGCCGACGATCTCCTGGGACCCATCGGAAGCTGTTTCAAAGCGTGTGTTCAGGGCTGGATACCTTTTTAACCCAGCCGTGACAAAACGAGCGATGAAGGCCAAAAGACCAGGGGTATCGTGCGGACTGCGCTTCTTGAGTTCTGCCCGCATGTCCAGCAAAGCCGTGGCGTCGACATCCACCCATACGGTCGCTTCGGGAATTTCCGAGCGGCTGCGGGTCATGTTCGCTGCAACAGCCTTGCGGACGCCACGGACGGGGGTCCGGGCCGATACGGCCAAGCCCGTCCGACTGTCAACGGAACCTTCGGCAGCGGCGGGCACCTCTGCCTTGGACGGAGCAACGGCAGGAGCTGCAGGAGCCTCCGGCGTAGAAATGGCTGCCTCCACATCCCTGCGCATGATCAGACCGCTGGCGCCCGACCCCTCGATGCCGTCGAGGGAAACACCGTGGTCGCGGGCCATCTTCCGGACCAGCGGCGAGATGACAGCACTCAACTTGCCGGGGATACGGGTCCCGGCAACCGCGGGTTCCATGACAGGTTCAGCAGCGGCCTCGGCAATACGATCAACGATGGCGACACTCGCCTTGCGCGGCCGGGTTCTTCCACCGGTCGCTCCACCAGGGGTGCCATAGCCGATCAGAACATTGCCGGAACCGGCCTTCTCCTCCGTGCGATACGTCTCCGCGGCAGCATCAACGGCGGGTGAAGCCTCGATTCCCGAGGAAACGGCGGTGGGAGCGGCAGACTCAGCGGCGACAGCGGGAGCAGCCGCCGCAGAACCAACGCGAGCGATCGAGATCAGCGGCTTGCCGACGTCGAGCGTTTCACCGGCCTGGCCGTGTAGCTCGGCAACAGTGCCGGCGTATGGCGAGGGAACCTCAACCATGGACTTGGCGGTTTCGACCTCGGCGATGGGCTGGTCAACCCTGACCTCGTCGCCAACTGCGACAAGCCAGTTCACCAGTTCGGCCTCGGTGAGGCCCTCTCCCAGGTCGGGCAGTTTGAAGACCTGCATATCTGAGCTCATGGTCAGTCCTCCCATTGAAGGTCGTCAACGGCGTCGAGGATACGGTCGACGCTTGGCAGGTAGTAGTGCTCCAACTTGGGAGACGGGAAGGGGACGTCGAAGCCGGTCACCCGGAGAATCGGCGCGGCCAGGTAGTGGAACGCACGTTCCTGAACGCGGGCCACGATCTCGGAGGACACAGACGCGAAGCCATGTGCCTCGGCAATCACGACGGCGCGTCCCGTCTTGCGCACGGACGCGCAGACGGTCTCGTCGTCGAAGGGGACGAGGGTGCGGACGTCGATGACCTCGAGCGAGCGGCCTTCTTCGGCAGCCGCCGCAGCCGCGGCGAGTGCGGTGGGGACGGACGGGCCGTAGGCGATGAGCGTCGCGTCGGTGCCGGGACGGGCAATAGCTGCGCGGCCCTCGGTGGAGGTGCCGGCGTCGTGCTCTGCTCGCAAGGCGCCCAAGTCCACCTGGTCCTTGGACCAGTAGAGCTTCTTGGGCTCCATGAACATGACGGGGTCATCGGAGTCGATGGCTTCGCGCAGCATGCGGTAGCCGTCGGCCACGGTGGCCGGCGTGTAAACCTTCAGGCCGGCAGTGTGGGCGTAGTAGGACTCGGACGAGTCGCAGTGGTGCTCCACTCCCCCGATGCCACCGGCGTAGGGAACGCGGATGACCATGGGCATTTTGAGCTTGCCCTTGGTGCGGTTGTGCATTTTGGCTACGTGGCTAACGATCTGTTCGAAGGCCGGGTAGGCGAAGGCGTCGAACTGCATTTCGATGACGGGACGCATGCCGTTGATGGCCATGCCCACTGCCATCCCGACGATGCCGGATTCCGCCAGCGGAGTGTCGAAGCAGCGCTGTTCGCCGAATTCGGCCATGAGTCCGTCGGTGATGCGGAAGACGCCGCCCAGCATGCCGACATCCTCGCCGAAGACCAGGACCGACGGGTCATTACGCATGGCATCAGCCATGGCGGTGTTGAGCGCTTTGGCCATGGTGAGGCTCTGCGGGCCAGTTGCCTCTGCGGTGGCCGCGGCCGAAGCGGCGGCGCTGGCAGTGGCTGCGCTGACGTTGGCTGTGGTGGTGCCGCTGGCAGCGGTGGTGACGGTCATTTTGCGCTCTCCTCTCGTGCGAGTTCGCTGGCGAGCAGTTCGGACTGTTCCTTCAGCTGTGGGGTGGGCTTGGCGAAGACGTACTTGAAGAGGTCCAGCGGCTGAACCGGAACATCCTCGCCCAAGCCCTCACGAAGCTGGGTGGCGACGGCTTCGGCGTGCTCAGCGATCCTGTTGCCGGCCTCGTCATCGAGGAGACCCTTGTCCGTGAGGTACGACTTCATGCGCGCCAGCGGATCCTTGGCCTGCCATTCGGCGACTTCGCTGTCCGGACGGTAGCGGGTGGCGTCGTCGGCGTTGGTGTGGGCCTGCATACGGTAAGTGTGGGCCTCAATCAGCAGCGGCCCGGAGCCTTCGCGCGCCAGCTTCACGGCCCGGTCCATCACGGCGAGCAGTGCGACAAGGTCGTTGCCGTCAACGCGCTCACCGGCCATGCCGTAGCCAACAGCCTTATGGGCCAGCGACGGCGCCACGGACTGGTGACTGAGCGGTACTGAGATGGCGTACTTATTGTTCTGCACGAAGAAGATCACGGGCAGGTGGAAAACGGCAGCGAAGTTCAGGGCTTCATGGAAGTCACCTTCGCTGGTAGCACCGTCGCCGCACATGGCCATCACTACAGTGTCTTCGCCGCGCAGCTTGGCCGCGTGGGCAACGCCGACGGCGTGCAGCAACTGCGTGGTCAGTGGGGTGCACTGGATGCCGACGTTGTGCTCTTTGGGGTCGTACCCGCCGTGCCAGTCGCCGCGGAAGATGGTCATCACCTCTACGGGGTCCACCCCACGGGTCATGACGGCGACGGCGTCGCGGTAGGTGGGGAATAGCCAGTCGCCTTCGCTGAGGCACATGGCGGCTGCAACCTGGCAGGCTTCCTGCCCGTGGCTTGAGGGGTAGACGGCCATGCGGCCCTGCCTGACCAGCGCAGAGTTCTGGTCGTTGACGCGACGTCCGACGACGAGCTTCTCGTAAGCGGCCATCAGTTCAGCATCGCTGGGTGTGGGGTACTCGTGGCCGGGTTCGGTGCCTTGCTCGTCATGGGAGCGGAGGGTACCGTCCGGATTCACCATCTGGATCTGGTGCCGGGCGGGGAGCATGTAATCCTCAACGCTGATGCCGAATTTCGTCCGAACGTCAGCAGCGTGGTCCTCTACAGCCGTTTCCGGCGCAGAGTGGTCTGCATGGATCGTCATTGGTCCGTCCTTCTCTAGCCACTATGTGCTTCCAGTATGTTCCCCGGCGATGTTTCGTATCCAGCTTTCCGCAGAATCATGGAAGAGCTTGTGAGAAGTGGCTATCCTGAAAGACAAATTGCAATTGTGAGCTGGGTAACGTGCCCGTGCTGTAGACGATTTGGAGTGCCATGAGTGAGAGTGAGGCGGAACAGACCGCCGTTCCCCTGGACAGAGTGGACCGGGACATCATCCGCGAGCTGACCACCGACGGGCGCATGTCCATCACCCAGGTGGCTGAGAACGTGCATATCAGCCGCGCTCACGCCTACTCGCGGATTGCCCGGCTCACCGGCGAGGGGGTGCTGACGAAGTTCACTGCCCTGGTAGACCCCATCAAGGCAGGCCTACGGTCATCCGCCTATGTGACGTTAAAGGTTCAGCAGCACTCCTGGCGCGAGCTCAAGGAACAACTCCGCGCGATTCCGGAGGTTCACCACATCGCACTGGTGGGCGGCGACTTCGACGTCATTCTCCTGGTCCGGGCCACAGACAACATCCACCTTCGCCGTGTGATCTTCGACCAATTGCAGTCCATGGATGGAGTGCTGGATACCCAGACTTTCCTTGTATTTGAGGATGTTGATACCCGGTAGGCACTTCTGGGGGGCCTTTGCTGGGAGGGGCACCCATTTTCGAACCTTAGACTGTCCCCGTGCCCCTCAAAATTGCCCCCGCCACGCGTGTCATTGGCGTTGTTATAGGGGCATGTTTTTTGGCGGGATTGCTTTGGCTGATCGCAGCCTTTCAATTCTTCTATGACCCCCCGCAAACAACCCCTCACCGCACGGACGCGATCGTTGTCCTGGGCGGCATGAGCAAAGAGCGGTTGCCGGTGGCCCAGGAGTTGCAGCAAGAGCTGGATATCCCCGTCCTCGTGGTCTCAACGACGGGCCTGGCCGGCAACGTGGAGGGCGATGCGCTCTGTCAGGAGGAGGCGGGCGAAGGCGATCCTGATCTTGTTTGCTTCCGTCCATCTCCGCTGAATACGAGGGGTGAAGCTGAAGCTCTTCGGGCCTTAATTGCGGAACATGGGTGGAAGTCTGTGACTGTGGTGACGTCCGAGTATCACGTGATGCGCGCAGGCACCCTGATTGGCCAATGCACTACCGCGGAGGTCCAAATGTTTGGGTCCCAGCCGGACCTTTCCGCGGGTGCATGGATGGACCGGTTTGTGATCGAAACCGGCGGATTAATCGACACTTGGGTGCGACCGGAGTGCACTTCTCACTAAGGTAGTGGGAGGAACAGTTCGATAGTCGGCCTTACAGCGGCCATCCAGGGAAGGTACAAACGGTGAGTCACGAACCCGCGCGTCCGCTTCCGGCTGGTCGCCATTTCAAGCGCCGCCGGTTCGGATTCCGGCTCCCCTCGGGCCCTGTCCGAGCAACTACCACGCTTCCGACCGACCATCCTCGGCCGTCTTCTGCAGCAATCCCGATAGTCCCGACAAAGGCGCACGAACAGCAGCAGTTTAAGCGCCGAGTGGCCTTGGTTCTCGTAGTCCTGGTCGTTGTCGCCGTCCCAACATTGCTGGCTGCCCTGATTTTTGCCGGCTAGCGTCCAGTCGGTTCCGAATCCGCTCGGATTCTGGCTCAGCGCCGTGCTCAGATAGGATGTAAGGGTCTCTGTCTGCCGCAAAATCGCTCTATGGGGGAAAATCGTGCCCAGCATCATGCCCATTTTTGGTACCCGTCCGGAAGCCATCAAGATGGCTCCCATTGTCCACGCACTCCACGAATCGGCAGAGTTCGATTGCATCGTCACGGTCACTGGTCAGCACCGTGAAATGTTGGACCAGGTCAACGAATTGTTCGGCATCACGCCCGACCACGATCTCGACATCCTCCAGCCCGGTCAGTCCCTCTCTGACATCATGACCCGCACCATCACCGGTCTTGACAAGCTCTTCGCCGAAAAGAAGCCTGACGCTGTCATCGTTCAGGGTGACACGACGACTTCAACGGCTGGCGCCATCGCAGCTTTCTATCACGGCATCCCCGTAGTCCACGTCGAAGCTGGACTCCGCAGTGGCAATTTGTACTCTCCCTTCCCTGAAGAAGCCAACCGCAAGATCACCAGCCAGATCACGGCGCTCCACTTGGCTCCGACGTCGACCAGTCGAGCAAACCTTCTCGCTGAAGGTGTGCCTGCTAAGGACATCGTCGTCACAGGTAACTCTGTTATTGACGCATTGTTCACCACGGTAGACAAGAAGATTCCCTTTACTGACCCCCAGTTGGAGGAACTTGCGGCCAGTGGCCGAAAGATTCTCTTGGTCACGACACACCGCCGCGAAAACCAAGGCGACGCCATGCGCGGCGTTGGCCGTGCGCTTGCCCGAATTGCCGACGCCGAGCCGAACCTCGTCATCGTCCTGCCGGCTCATAAGAATCCGGTCGTGAGGGAAGCCGTTCTGCCCGCGCTGGATGGCAAGCCGAACGTGATCGTGACCGAACCACTGGCTTACGGAGAATTCACTCGAATGCTCTCAATGGCCCACATCGTCCTCACGGACTCCGGTGGAGTCCAGGAGGAGGCTCCCAGCCTTGGCAAGCCCGTGCTTGTGATGCGCGAAAACACTGAGCGTCCTGAGGCCGTTGTTGCCGGCACGGTTACCCTCATCGGCACTGACGAGGAAAAGATTGTTACAGAAGTTGACCGCCTGCTGAACGACCCGCTTCACTTTGACGCAATGGCCAACGCGGTGAACCCGTATGGTGACGGCCGCGCTTCGGAACGCACTGTCGCCGCTATCGCTGAGCTCCTCGGAGTTGGCCAGCGAATCGATGAATTCGGCATGACAGTTTCCGTCTAACACCACCATATTGGTGATAGGGCCGTCACACACTTTACTGTGGGTTGACGGCCCTTTTTAGTGCATGAAGATTTCTGTCAAATCATTGAGTTTCGCCTGCCAGCCCGTCATTCTTTTGCCATAGGTCCAAGGTCTCACCCTACGAGCCCAAGGATCCGCCGTGGAAAAGTTCAGGTCCAAGACATCCACTGTTCGCATACCAACCGTCCGGCATCTCGCCGCCAGCTTACTGGCCGCATTCGTCCTGATAGCCGGCCCCCTTCATGGAACAGCAGCCCAAGCAGCCGCAGCACCCCCCGTATACCCCATTAGTGGCTATTTCATTTTTGGGAGCAGCAGCGACGCTATAAATGCACAAAAACTCGCCGACATCAAAGCCGTTGGCGGGGATACGGTCCTCACCTTTGGTTCGCGCATCAAGCCCGCCACATTGAGCGAAATCCCCTCCGATTGCAAGATCAACGGAATGAACTGCGCACAAGCTGCGGCATCGGGTGTAAAAGTCAACCGATACTTCAATTACTCCGACAGCGCCTTGTGGGGAACGCCTTCTCATGTCTGCCCTCGTGATGTGTCCCTCACGGGCAACGGCAAGCCCTTCACCGTGCTCGTACTTCCAAACCAAGGCAGCAACTGCACATCGTCGAATGGACTCTACGACGTGGTGGTTATTAGCGGTGCGACCGCGGCAGGTACTGCCGGAGTGAACGTCTCATTGGCAAAGGCAGCTACGACGCTGGGAATGAAATACTACGCGGGGATGCCCTTGCCGGTGGCACGGACCGACTACGGCTATCTGCCGGATGTCAGTTACCTTCCAGCCTTTACGCAGTTCACGGATCGCTTTCTGCGTTACCAATCCAAGGTCATCAATATTTCAGGATTAGGTGGCTTCTACTTGTCTTACGAAATGCCAGTCACCAGTGGATCAACTTTTGATCCTATATTGAATATCTACCGAATCCAGAACCAGGCTATTGCACGGATACATCCGGATCGAGGCGCGATTGTAAGTCCCTATTTGGATGGAAGGTACAACGTAGGTCTTACGACCACCCAGGTCCGCGATGGGGCTGAAAAAATTGCAAACACAGCCGGCAATAATCATCTCTCCATCGCTATCCAGGATGGAATGGGAACAGGAAAATCTGGAGCATTCTTCGGGAACGAAGCAAGTAACCCGGTGGATCAGTATGCGGCCTCCATCGTCGGAAGTGGATCGTGGGGAAGCAAATACCAGGCTCCCATCCGCGACTATTTCGCGGCTGCTGCAGAAGGAGTCGATGGCACAGGCGCCGAGCTATGGGCGAACTTGGAGGGCATGGCCCCGCTGACCAGCCAGAATCCATGCGATGCCAATACGCGGGGCCAGTCAACGAAAGCTCGAATTGACCGTCAACTTCAGCAACTCGGCAACGTTCCCATGAAGGTCATCTCTTACATGTGGGACGGCTTCTACACTTGCCAAGGGGTCTGGGGGCCACTGTCGGATCGAATGAAGGCCGGAAGCACCACACCCGTCATTACCGATTCGATCTTCTATGGCAACGGAAATGTTTTAGTCACAGGGCACAATTTGAGTGGCGGGACTGTAAACATTAAGTGGACGGATACTGCTGGTCGGACATACGAAAAGACCGTTACGGCTTCCAGCTATAACCCAGACTATGGTGAACAGCGCGGCATCAATCCGCGGCTCGAGTCCGTAATTGCCAGTCTCGGGAGCACCTCTCTGGGCATCGGCAAGTACTACATGATCAACGTCACCAACGGTTCAGGTGTGAAGAACGACGCCTTCTACTCGGACCGCGGTTAACAGCAAAGGCGTCTTCTACCCGTGACCGGGTGGAAGACGCCTTTGTAGTTCCAGCATTAGAGACTAGTGGGAGAACGTGCCGTTCCCCGAGCCCCAGGCAGACGTGGAAACGGTCACCAACGAATTCACATTCTCCAAGGCGGCCACCCACTCCAAATTGCTGACCTCCGCCGAAGGAAATGCTCCCGGGCGGACCTTCAAGGACTTGGAAGATGGAAGAATCGCGAAGGATACTTCAGGGCTCTTCTGGTTCTTGGGAACGTGGATCCGCAAGTTCCGCGTTGCCGGAGACTGCTTCAGCACCTCTGTGTATGCGGTGGAACCGCCCACACTGACTATGAGCTTGTAAAGCCCCGATGACTCCTCACTGACGCCGTGTGCAACCGTCGCCACCAAATCCGTGCCCTTGCCCTTGATACGTTCATGCGTTACTGCAACGGATCTCTGGTCATGACCCAGGGTCCAGCTAGGGTTCTGCTCGACGGAAGGAAGTTCGCTCGCCTTTTGTTGGGTAGCGGACTCAATTGTTTCGTCGACGAAGATCCGCTCCAGGAGCCCGTTGAACCTTTGTTCTGCATTCAACGGTCCCAACACCGTTGCTCGGGCCGCAGCAAGAATTCTTGAGGTGCTCGAATTGGAAGATGCAAGCCTGGCTAGTTTCATCGCCAGTTCGCCCTTCTCCCTCACCGACACCGATGCTGTACCAGCGGGGCAAATATTCATGGTGCCGACACCGCGGGGAACTACCACCAAAGAACCCGATGCCAGGGCAAACGGCAGGGCCTCCGAAGGCAGGGGACCAGGAATGCTGGCATCGAATGGTGCGACAACAACAGTGGCTTTCAGGGCTGCGGCCAAGGCCTCAAGGTCGTTGAATTCCTGTGGTGATTCCTCAATGAACAGCTCTATCGAAGGCCAATCGGCCAAGTCGCGGAACGCGGCAGCCTGCTTAGTGAAATGTAGCCTTCTCTTACCTGCAACTACTACGCGTTGTTGGCGTTCGCGAACTCGCTCCGTTGCCATCCGGAAGGAACGGTCTGCAAGGTGTGGGAGGTACTCGACAGTCTCGAAACCGTCACCCACCAACCCGGCGGCAACGGTTTCGTTCAGGACGCCTAGGTAATCCACTCTGGACGCCAGGCGCTTAACTTTCTCGCTGCTGTTGGGATACTCAGCACCGATTACTGCCAACCTGACACCCGCAGCGAGAAGCTGATCTCTCCCCGCTTGTGTTATTCCACAGTCAAGACCAGAAACGATCAGAAGCTCGGGCAGGTTCTTCACGGACTGAATAAACTTTGCAGCGTTGATGACGAATTTGAACTCACCATTGGGGTCCGGTACCAAGACGCTCTTATATTTGGCAAGGTCCAACGCTTCCACGTTGTGACCAAGTGTTTGGAGTGCACGCATGGCCACGGACGATGTTGAGGTTACTCTGCGGAACCCGACGCCAAGAACGGCAACAGAGCGCGCTGGTGAAGGGGCACTGATTTCAATGAGCTCCCGCGCGGCTGGGAGCTCCCCTGAACCCAATGGCTCGGCTCGCTCGCGGCCAGCCTCGATAGCGTCAAACTGCGTAAACCAGAGACTACGCTCCGTGGCATCCAGGCCCTTCCAGGAATCGTCCGAAAGCACGGACTCCAATGCCATGACGCGGGCAGCGGCAGAGTAGTTCCGAAGGAACCGATCGTGTGTCGATCGGCTCAAATCCTCCAGTGAAGGAGATGCAAGCACAGACTGAATCTTGGAATCCAGCTGGGCAATCGAATCAACGCAAATTATTTCAGGGAACGATGCCAAGTCTTCGGCGTCTGGTACGACAGACACAATCGGAATACCCATTGCCGCGTATTGGATAACTCGGCTCGGATACTGGAAGAAACCGAGCTTGTCCAGGCCGTCAAACCATGTTTCAAGGCCTTGGTGATCCCGGAAGTACTGAGGGATATTGATTGCAAGGGCAGTTCTGGCACCGGCCTCCACTACTTCCTCATCGCTATCCAGGAAGCCACCACCGATGTGATAGTAGTCCCGCCCTACGTTGCCGTGGATCCGGATACTTGACGACAGCGAGCCGAGGTCGAAGTACCTGGTGCGGCGAACTTCGTCGTGGACATTGCCCAAGAACATAGCGTCCGATTCCCTTGGCTGTGAACCAAAGACGTACGGAAAGGCAGTTTGATCTGTCCAGAATGGGAAGTTCACACCCGTCGGTCGCCCGAACATCGATTCGTAGAAATCCAAGACCCTGGCGGTTCCGCAGTGCAGTACGACGTCGTAGCTTTCTACGACAGGACCATACGAGAGGTCCCACAGTACTGGGTCATCGGACAACCATGCCACCAAACGTGCACCGGTGCGTTTAGCCCGCTCCAACAACGGCATGGGCAAACTGGCTGGTCGGAACACAAAGATCACATCGGGACGGAAGTCGATGACCTTGTCCAACGTGGCGTTGAGGACATGCAGTTGCCCCGGACCAGTGGCAAACTTGTACCCGTGTCCGACCTTGCCTGTGTTCAGCACAGTATGACCAGCTGCCACCAACGCCCGCTCCAGTGAGCTGGCAACGTGAGTTTCGACAATGCCATCAAATAAAGCAATTTTCATGATGATTCCCTAAACCGTCCAGGACGGATCTGAACTGGTAGATGCCTCACGAACGTTGAACCGATCCGCAATAGCGACCAGTTCCGAAGACTCATACACAGAGCCAGGTGCCAAGGCTTCCTGCACCAACAGCGGCTTCCAAGCGGCAGATGCAGGTGAAATCCATGCACCAGAGAGAACGCTGAAGCCCTCAGTGTCTTCTGGCCAACTATCACCGATATAGTCGCTATCGGCTTTCTTTGAACTAGCGGTAACGGCTTTGCCTGTGATGCGCGGCTGAGCGTCGTGAAGTGTGTATAGCTTCAAGTCACCGACGTAGTTGGGGGCGTAATCAAAGGCTTCAGAGAGAACTGCCATGAACGTGGTTTCCGGCTGGAAGTTCTCGATATCTTGCGGAGTCCGCAGAATGATAGTCGCATCAGAAAGTCCTCTGCGCTGCAAAACACCCCGAATTTGGCTGTCCTCTGGACCAATCCGGCAGACCACAACGAGGTTTGCCAGCTCTACAGTCTGTTCTTTTGCTTGGCTGATAAGCCTGTCCAAGGATGCCAGCGAAGATGTAACCAAAACAGCGGTGACGTCCTCATGGGCGACCCTCCACTCAAGCCCTGCCATGGAGTAGATCTGCTGCATTCTGTGGGCGTAGGTGTGCTCCTGCAGGGTCCTACGCCATGCCTTGTGGGTCGCCCGCTCGCGGAATACGTCGTCACCCACTAGACGCCCGAGAACTTCTTTTGCCTCTTGCTGAGTCCGGACGGTGAAGACTTCGTCGGCGGCATAAGCCCCAGAAATGGCCTCTGACTCAACGCTGACCACGGCCGTCTTGCTGCTGCTGAGCTCAAAGATTCGGCGCGCACACATGCTCTTAGACTGCGGGACGGAATTGACGTTAAGGAAGACCTTGTGGTGACCGTAGGCCCGAACCATTGCCTCATAGGGCAGGGATCCCACCACGAACTGGGCATAGGACTCTGGGAAAGCGTAATTTGGATCGCCGCCCAGCGCCCGAGAATATATGGACAAGCCAAGTTCCGCCGATGGGGGAAACAAGAGATCCATTTGTTCCCGGCGCTCCGGGAATTTGTGTGCAAAGTACTGGCCAGCGAAAGCTATATTCCCAACATTAGCCTGAGAATCACGCAGAGGCTTATGAATGCGAGGCTGCGCGGCAAAAGGTAATGTTGCCACGTTTCCGTGGCCCGCAGCGGAAGAGTACGCCTCGATCAATGACTCCTCTGATGTGAGGATAACATCGAACTCCTTTGCTGCAGGCAGGAATTCCTCAAAGTGGGGCGGATCCTCTTTGTTCCAGAAGACGGTAGGAATTCCCTGCTGACGGCAGGCTTGTATCAACGCGTGGAAAGCAGGCCTAGGGCCGCTCGGACCAGTGATGTGGTAGGCCCAGTCGCCGTCATTTCCATTCCAAGCCGATTCGATCAGCATGATGTCCGGGCGAAGACGCTCCAGCGCTTCGGAGTAGTCCCTAGTAGAGATCGGCCAGAGGCGTGCTTCCGGAGCGAAACACTGAGTGGAGAATTCGTCCAGCACCACGCCAACCGAAGGGAGGTCACTTGTGGAATCAGGTAAGGCGTAGGAAATCTCCAGGCCAAAGGAGTTATTAACAAGATTAAACAGGCCAAGGTGGACGTCGCTCGAGTTCATCACTTTCACGTTCCAATCAATTCTGCGTGGTTGTACGATTTCGATATACTCTTCACGAAAAAGCGCGGGTGGGTCTGCAAAAAGGCCTGTACTGCGGGACGGACATCGATAGCCGTCGAGTCGACAATAACTACGGGCGTTTTGGGTCGGAGCCAGTTGAAGTAGAGGGCAGGGACACTGTTCGCCAGCGTCTCATTGGAGGAAATTCCGCCGAAGTCAATAACGACGATGTCAGCCGAATGGGCAGTGATGCCAGAAAGTGAGGCGGCCGGGACAGGGCTGGATGGCAGGAGTTGGCAACTTGCCGACTCATTGGCCTGGGTAGCACCTGAAACTGCGCGGAAAGCAGCCACTTCGCGATCCGACTCCACTAGCCCTGCCACACGGGAAGGGCGAGGTTGGAGATGAGCCAAGCAGTTCGCAATCCATGCCGTTGAGATTCCAGATCCGACGTGCACTGCAGTAGTCGGCAAATGATGACTAAGGGCCTCAAAAATGCCGTTCGCGGCGGCCACCGAGATGTTACGGCCATCGGCGTGTCGAGTCATCCCAACCCAGTCGCGGATCTGTTCCGTTGGAAAGTGGAGGTCTGTTGCCGACGAGTGCTTGGGCTGGCCCGCGGCGGTGGCCAACTTAGCCACATCAGCGTCATTCAAACGAACACGCTTATCGATTGAGTCTGCCGACTTCGCAATACCCGCCAGGTGCTGGGTCTGTTCCGATGTTTTCTGCGTACTCTGCCGTACAGCTGCAAGCGAACGGCGAAGAGTAAACGTTCCTTCAAAAAGGACTGGAACGGCGATTGCTATACCTGTAATAACGAGAAAAATGCCCAGGTTTTTGGTTTCAACGAAGAAGATCAGGCCTCCGGCAAAAATCAGAGCACCGATCGCCAGACCCAGGATCCCTCTGGGCGTTCTTAAAAATCTAGCAAGCGGTGAGTCAATCTTGGGTCTTAACATTCTGCAATGCTCCGTGAAGTCGTTTCGTGCATCGAACTGCTCTGGGACGTATTAAGTTTTCTAAGCCAAACCGGCGACCGACCGACCGAACGCGACTCACAATCGGCAACATCTGCCTGCAAATCGCACTCATGAAAGGCGTCTTGCTGTCCCGGGGCAGGACAGCGGACTGGCCAAGACGACGTACAGCTATTCGCGTACGCGCCTTCCTCGACTGGTTGCGGCATCCATTCCATCTAGATTCGGCGTGGTAAATCCGAGTCCTTTAAGTCCAGCAGCCCAGTCATCGCTTGCTGCAACATTCAAGACGTCGGTTATCAGTGCCTTGGGCGGAGCCGCATGACCGTCTCCCCAATCGTCCCCCATCAATTCAAATACAGCGTTACTGTAGTGCAAATTCTCAACAAATGGATCTCTGTGGCCATTGATGTGAAATGTGTCTGTGCTGTTTTGCATGTAGGCAACGGTGTTGTCTACTGGTTTGCTGTACACCTGAACCAGGTCCGTCGTAACGCTGTGAGGAAGCCTTTCCATGGCATCACTTCCCGTGACCTCAAAGCATGTCGCAGCAAAGTTGGCCACGGGATCGGGCTCATACCGAGCGATATTAGTCTGGGGATTGGCCACGATCGCAAGTGAGCCCGCGAATTGGGACGAGTAATAAAGAGAAGCGAACCCGCCTCCAGAAGTCCCGAAGAAGACCAACTTCTCGCTGCCAAAAGACGAAACGATCTTAGCGATAATGTCCTGCAGAATTTGCTGGAGGCGTTGCTTCGAGTTTCCGGCATACCAGCCAAGGTTCATTGTTGAACTAATGATCAAGCTGGGATCGGATATGAAGATCCTGTTGACGTCCACATCGCGGGAGACTCCCAAGCCAGCGATCATTGGAAGTCTGTATTCCGGCCGGACGGCTCCATGCAAAAAGACCGCAGTCGTCTTATGCCCACGGTTTTGGACCAAGACATCAATGGGCAGTCCACCATGGTCAATCACGTGATAGCCGCCAGTGATGCTACGGGCGGCCAGGAATGCCCCAATGGAGGGGTAGCCTGTGATCGCATGGACTTTGGGATCAATATTTCTTGCGCGGGTCATTCTCTACTCTCATGTCTATCGCTCCCTCAGAAGGCAAGCAACTCGAACCGTTGATGGAGCCTAGACTGCCGCCGCGGCTGGAGTGGGTTCAAGCGTCAGGGCACCCCGGGTATCAATGACAATTTTGCCGGCCAGGAGTTCGGGCGATATCGCTTTGACGTCATCGTGATCAACCAAGACAACCACTACGTCAGAACGCTTCACGGACTCTTCGATCGATACCAATTCAACGTTGTTGCGTCCAGCCAACTGCTTGGGCAATTCCTCGACGTGGGGTTCAGCGACGTTGATGCGGCGGTCCGACAGAGCTTCGGCCAAGTGGGCTGCAATCTCAATTGCCGGCGATTCGCGGAGGTCGTCGATGTTGGCCTTGAAGGCAAGTCCCAGGACCGAAACCTCGGCGGTGCCGGGAAGCGATTCCAGTGAAGCAACGACCTGCTGGAAAACCCACTCCGGCTTTGCATCGTTGACTTCGCGGGCAGTCCGAATGAGCCTGGACTCTTCTGGTGCAGCGGCAACGATGAACCACGGGTCAACTGCAATGCAGTGGCCGCCAACGCCTGGTCCCGGCTGCAGGATGTTCACACGCGGGTGGTGGTTAGCCAAACGGATGAGCTCCCAGACATCAATGCCGAGCTTATCGCTGATAACGGAAAGCTCGTTGGCGAACGCAATATTGACGTCACGGTAGGAATTCTCTACCAACTTTGCCATTTCTGCTGTAACAGCATCGGTGGTGAGGATTTCGCCTTGGCAGAACACAGCGTAGAGGTGTTTGGCAGTTTCGGCCGCCTCGGCCGTCATGCCTCCAACAATCCTGTCGTTGGTCACGAGTTCGATCATGACTCGTCCTGGCAGTACGCGTTCGGGGCAGTGGGCCACCAGGATTGCGGGCTTCGAGTCGGCACCGTCAAGGCTCAGATCCGGACGCAGGTTCAGGATGTAGTTGGCCATGTGTTCCGTGGCGCCGGGAGGGGAAGTGGATTCCAGAATCAGAAGCTCCCCTCCTTGCAGCTGGGGTGCAATACCGCGCGCAGCAGACTCAATGTAGCTCAAGTCTGCCGAACGGTCTTCCCTAAACGGTGTAGGTACTGCCACGATGTAGGCCTCTGCCTGCGGGGTCGAGGTGCTGGCACTCAGGTTGCCTTGGCTTACCGCACCCGCCACGTGCACACCCAGGTCGGGCTCGACGAAAGGAACCTGACCTG
Organism: Paenarthrobacter sp. A20; assembly: GCF_024168825.1. NCBI lineage: Bacteria > Bacillati > Actinomycetota > Actinomycetes > Micrococcales > Micrococcaceae > Paenarthrobacter > Paenarthrobacter sp. A20. The sequence goes on from NZ_JALJWH010000001.1 coordinate 4,790,387, forward strand.
CATTGACGGCGTCCACCGTGCGCTGGTTGACGTCAACGCCGATGACCTCGACGCCATTTGTTGCCAAGATGGCTGCAGTTGGCAGCCCGATGTAGCCCAATCCGATGACGGCTACGCGATTAATGGTGTTCAACGCAATGCTCCCCACATTTGTGTTTGAGATTTTTTCTAAAGAGTGACGTGCTCTGTGGGATTCCCCCAGAACTGGATCTCCCCGGAGGCGAGGAGCTCATCGTCGGAGGCGGTCCAAGTGTGACCCGACCCGCCCCGGTGTTGGTAGTAGTTATATCGGTCTGAGGAATAGATCTTTCCCCCGGACTCAATGATGGCCTTGAGAAACTCTGTGTCTTCCCCGCGGTTAATGTCGTCGAAAGGATGCCGTTCGAAGACTTCGCGATGGGCCATGATCGTGGGGCCCATCACCATGTGGCTGAACCGGTGCTCCATATGGTCAAATCTCAATACTGCAGCGTTTCGGCTGGCTATGTACATGAAATGGGCAAGCTTTCCAACGACGTCGGCACCGGAATAGGTCAACGCGTGCAGTTGGTCCGCCAGATAGTTCGGCCCGTAATAGTCGTCGTCGTCCATCTTGGTCAATACGGAATGGTTCGCCGCACTGGCACAAGCATTGAGGCAAGCTCCCAGACTGGTGGTTTCCGGCTCCTGAAGAAGGATCAGGTTCATCACGTCGTACTTCTCCTGCAGCGCACGGATTTCACTCTTGCCAGGTGTAAAACCGTGAGTCAAGAGGACCAGCTCGACCGCGACTCCACGTTGTGCCCCAATTGTCCTAAAAACGTGTTCCATCTGATGGGGCCGAATGGTGGACACAAGGGCGCTGACAGGGTTGGCAACGATGGGTCGCCGGCGGTGCGGCATGGCGAGTTCAAGGACTTGCTCAGCGCGGTGGGCATACGTGTGCTCAGCCCATATCCGCCGCTGCGCCAGGTGGACAGATCGGTCGTTAAGTTCCGAGCTACGTATGAGCGCCTTGATTACATCTGCGGCTTGTTCGGACGTCGATACGCTGTGTATCTCGCCGTCGGGGAAGAACCGCGGAAGGGCATGGCTCTCTGTCGTCACCACAGGAGTACCAGAAGCGGAAATTTCGAAGATACGTCGGGCGCACATGCTCGGAGAATCCACAACGGAGTTTACATTCAGGAATACCTTGTAGGCCTTATAGGCCGTGAGCATCCGGTCGTAGTCCAATGACCCCACGACATGCTCGTCATAGGGCGCCGGGAACTGATAATTCGGTTCCCCGCCAAACTGGCGAGAGAAGATCTCCAATCCGGTCTTCAGCTTTTCCGAACCCTCGATGGCTCCGTCAAGAAGCAAGCGCATCTGTTCTCGACGCTCTGGATATTTATGCGCAAAATACATACCAGCGAATGCTACGTCGCGGGCATGCCTACCCTCCGTCGGACGAACCGGATTGTGAATGGCCGGCTGGGCAGCGAATGGAAGGACCGAGATTCGGTCATGTCCTAGAGCTTTTCGATACTCAGGAACTTTGTTCTCATCTGAGGTGAAGACGACGTCAAACTCTCTGGCCGCTGGCAGGAAGTCCTCGAAGTGTGGTGGATCTTCCTTGTTCCAAAAGACCGTTGGTACGTCGTTCTCACGGCACCAACGCAAAAGACCGAGGATTTCGGGCTTTGGCCCGGAAGTGCCCGTCAACTGGTACTTCCAGGACCCGCCGTTGCCGTTCCAGGCGGACTCTACAAATAGGAAGTCAATGCGCTTATCCTGGAGATCCTTCAGCCAGGTGTCCTTCTTGAGTGCAACGATCTCCCACTCATATGCGAACGCTCGAGCGGAGAAATCATCCAAGATCACGCCCACTCTGAGATCTGCCCTGCGCGGAGACGAAGAGGGAAACTCAAACGGCTCGAAAGACAGCGAACGACCATCCTTGTTACGGACCATAGTTCCCTTAGCAGTGCCAAAGGTGCCCGCGGAGTTCGCTTTCTGGCGCCGATACCACTGCCGCAGTTGTGAGAGGCCACCCTTGCGTAGGTGCCATGCAGCGGTTCTAAGAGACGTTGAACTCCGCGTCATGCCCGGCTCCTGCGCATCTTACTTCTAGCCAAGACTTCGGTCATCTGGAGATTCGCACGCGCTTCGTCCCTAATTTTGGCAGCGGACAAGTTGTTGCCCTTCGCCAGTTGGCCGGTGAAATCCTGGTAGGCCTTGACGGTTTCAGCCGGATCACCGTCCATGATGAGGTGGCCTTTATCCAACCAGATAACCCGAGTACACATCTTGGTGATGGTGTCCAGCGAGTGGCTGACCAGGAAGACGCAGCCAGCCTGTTCCCGAAGTTGATCCATTCGTCGCTTGCTGCGATCGCCAAACTGGGCATCACCGGTGTTCAGGGCCTCGTCCACAAGTAGAATTTCCGGGTCGATGCTCGCCGCAATTGCGAAGCGCAACCTTGAGGCCATGCCGGAAGAATACGACTTCATCGGCAAATAAATGGAATCTTCCAGCCCGCATAGCTCGACGATGCTCGCAAACTTTTGGTCGATTTCCTGCCGACTCATCCCCATGGCAAGGCAGCCCAGCACAACGTTCTGGTGCCCGGACAAGTCAGGCATGAGAGCAGCGTTGACGCCCAACATGATAGGCGTACTGGAAGCGAAGACAGCGCCCGAAGATGGTCTGACCTGTCCGCTGATGAGCTTCATCAGCGTGCTCTTTCCGGAACCGTTCCGACCAATGATTCCCACGGACTCGCCCCGTTCAACAACGAGAGAGAGCTCGTAGAGCGCGCGCACAGTGACCGTATTGGGTCTACGCCCCAACCTGCTCATAAAACTGGTATCCCGGCGTTCCTGAGCAACCGCCTCTGAGTCCGTCGTGACCACCCGGTACTCCATGGCCGCCCGGTCCACGACTACACACGGATGCCCTTCAACGTCCAGGACTTGCTCAGCCGCGACCATAGGATTCCTCCCCTTGCCAGAAGAAGACGAGTCCGACCACAAGCGCGCCCAGCGCCCAGACTGCGAGGGTTGCCCAAGATTGCCAGGTAGGAGGCTGGGCATAGAGAATGCAATTGCGAAGGATGTCAATGACGTTGAAGAGCGGATTCATCTTCAAAACAGCCAGCAATTCCGGATGCGTTACGAAGCGCTCGTACGAGTAGAAAATGGCGGAGCCGTACATCCACGCACGCATGAAGAACGGCAGCAAATGCGTTGCGTCATGGACCCGCGAGATGATGCGCGCCAAGATCAACCCAACACCAAGGTTGAAGAGCGCCTGGAGCAACAGAGCCGGAATGATAAGCACCCACAGCCAGGTAATCTTCTCCACTGGCGGGATCAACACGATGATCAGGAGCATAGCCAGGATCAGGGGTACGTTTGCCATCATTTCCCTGATATTCAGGCCAATGGGCAACGTAGCGCGTGGGAAGTTGAACGCTTGAACCACGGACTTATTGCTGTGAATGGACCTGGCGCCGCTGGTGATGGCCCCAGAGGTACCTTGGAAGATAAAAATTCCGATAACCAGGTAGCCAACATAATTCTCAATGCCACCGCTTGTTTGAAGCAGCAACCCAAAGATCACGTAATAGGTCAGTCCGTTGAAGATCGGGTTGAGTAGGAGCCAAGCGCTGCCCAAGCGGTCACGGCGAGTACCGCTCTGGACTCTAGCTCGGGCGTCGTAGTAAATAAACTCCCGGAAGTCCCAAAGCTGGACAAGATAGTCCAAGAAGCCAGGGCGCGCGCCGACGCGCGTCAAGCGCCGCATATCCACAGCCAGCGGCTGCACCACTGCTGGCTCTGGCAAAAGTGCCTTTTTCGCCGACATCAGCTGACCCTCCTCCTATAGTTAGACGCCAAAGTTTCATAAGCCTGGCCGTACGCCTGAGCGTTGGCCTGCCACGTCCTCGTGGCTAATACATACTCCCTGCCCGCGATTCCCATTCGCCGGCGTAATCCTTCATCGTCCAGCAACTCCAGCAGAACCTCCGCCAGCCGCTCAGGATCCTCGGCCTTGGCCATCCTGCCGTTGACGCCGTCTTGCACTATTTCCCGGAGAGCATCCAGGTCGCTGGCCACGACCGGCCGGGCTGAGGCGAGTGCCTCCACGGGCTTCAGCGGCGTTACTGCCTGGGTCACTGCCGAATCCTTGCGAGGCACTACGAAAACATCCAATGCCAAGTGAAAAAGTCGCGCCTGTTCAGGCCGAACCCGCCCGGTGAAGATGGTTCGATCGGAAAGTCCCAAACGCTCTACTTGGTCCTTGAGTCCAGGAGCGGCCGTGCCATCCCCTACCAAGACCAGCTTCAACTTTGGCAGCCGTGGCGCTAACAGCGCAAATGCTGTGACGAGGTCGTCAAGGCCCTCGTAGCCAACAAGGCTACTGACTGTCCCCATATATAGGGCGTTGGGATCCAGCCCCAGCGCTTGTCGTGCGTCCCGATGCCCCAGCGGAGGTTCCAAGTAGGAACCGCCAACGGCGTTGGGACTAATCAGGATTTTGTGGTCTGGTACACCGAGCGCAGTGATGTTCCGCTTCATGGACTCGCCAAGGGTGACAACCAAGTCAGCCGAGTGCATTACGTCGGATTCTCGTGCAGTAAAGAGCTCATAGCGTTCGCTGCTGCGTGCTGCTTCATCGCGGCTGGATGCCCACGTATCTGCCAACTGACCACGGACTTCGTAGACCCACGGAACTTCCAGAGCATTGGCCACTTCCCGGACCACAAGTCCGTTGACAAAGTGCGTAGTGGTGTGGATGACCGAAGGCCTGAATTCACGGGCGATGGTGAGAAGCGCGGACGCCTGCTGCTGTAAGCGGCCGTCCATGGTGCTGGATATATGGCCAGGAAGAATCCGCTCGTATCGAACCCCATCCACGATGTCCCGCTTCTTAGCGGTCAGTGCTCCAATCTGAACGGGGTACCCCAAACGGGTGGCTGCCAGAGTCTCCCAGCCGGCTTCCTGCTGCGCAGTCAGTATGGAATGGGTCCGCCGCGCATATCCGCTTCCCGTGTGAGGTACCGAGTTTGTCAGCAGGTGGAGCACTCGACGCGGTTCCGCTTCCACCGGGGCCGCTGGCAGCGCTGGACTCCAGCTGCTGAACACCTTGAGCTCCGACTCAAGCCGCCGCCGTTGCTTCTCCATGCTGCCTGTTCGGCCTTGAAGAACGGCGATAGCTCCGCTCATATCGCCGTCGTACCATTTACGTCTGGCCACCGTCGCTGGTGTCCGCTTAGAGCTGCCAGCCAGCCTCAGGAGAGTGTCTGCCCACTGAGGCTTGCCGGCTGCGACGGCGACCTCAGCAGCTTTACGTGCGGGCTCTGGTTCGACGCCGGACGCTTGCAAGGTCTCAAAGCGCCGGATTAGTCCCGCTTCCTGTCCCGCGGCAAGGCTGGCCAGCAGGAAAAGAGGTCGACCTGACGACGGCGAGAGCCGTGAGATGAAGCGTGCAGCAGGCCTTGTGAAACCAGGCGGCAGCTTTCTCAAGATTTGAAGAACCAAGACAAACGGAGCCTCGGTTATGTGCTCAGATAAAGTTCCGGCAGTCAGCCTGACATTGCGAAGGAATTGGATCACGACGTATGCTCCCGGTCTCGGATGTAGCCCGGACGCACAAGAGCAGAGATTGTCTCCATATACTTGACCGCTAGCTGAGCGTAATCCGCGTTGTCGCGAACCCACTCACGTCCACTGGCGCCGGATGCCAACCGGCTACGGTCAGCTGCGAGCTCACGCCATAATTGCGCCACGGCCTCAGGGTTGGCGGGTACCACGTCGCCCCCTCCAGCCTCAAGGATGATCCGTTCAGCTTCCCCCCGCACGATGGCTGTGACGTGCCTTCCAATGGCAAGGACTTCATACGTCTTGGACGGCACTGTGGTCTCAAAGGACTTCCAGTCGTCGCGGAGGGAAACGATACACGTATCCGCTGCACGATATTTTTCAACCACTTCCGGCCCTTGAAGGGATGGAAAGAACGTGACCGGCGCATTCAGTTCACGCGCCAGCTTCACCAATTGGGGGCGACTGGTGCCGTGGCCGACGAGTGTCAAATGGAACGCGTCACCTAGGAGTGCGCTCGCGCGTATGAGTATATCCAAGCGCTGGCTTTTACCGTGGTTTCCTAGGTAAAGGGCGTGAAAGGTGTCTCGATGTGTTGCCGGCGGTTCCAGCAAGGGTATTGAGTTGAGATCGAGTCCGTTGCTAACTGTAACCACATTTTTCAGGCCACGATCCCGCAACGTGTCTGCGAAGCCCTCTGTTACTGTCACCACCAGATCTGCTCGCTGTTGCACGTATTCCACAACGCGCTCAACCAGGCTCTTCACGCTGCCTTGGACCATTCGTGCATCTCGCGCAAGATCCGGCCAAGCGTCCCGCATCTCGACAATGAACGGCACCCTACGGAATTTGGAGAGGATGTATCCGGTGGCCAGCGTGGGGAGACTCGGCGCGGTGGCAAGAATTGCGTCTGGTTTCTTGCCGCCCAGCCCTGCAGGAACGGACATGACGGCCGAAAAAAGCTGATCTATAAAGCGCGCCAGGGACGATGTGCCTAGGTGCCGCAAGTACGGGACACGGCGGATAGTTTCGCCGTGGGGTCCTCTTTGATGTGAGAAGGCAATCCCAGCTTCCCTGCGGGGTAGGTTGCGCCGGCCGTTGGGATAGTGCGCCACGGGAGCCACAACGTCTACATCCCACCCAGCCCGCCGAAACTCCCGTGTCAGGGACATCCACCTGCGCTGCGGAGGACTGTGTTCTGGCCAGTAGGAGTGAGTGAGGAGCATGAGGCGCATCGGTAATGCAGGATTTTCCGCGGCCTTCTTCCCGGGGAGGGAGTAACCCATCGGCCTACTTGCCGTTGAGGCGGGGTCCGGGGACTCCCTTGGATCGCAAAGCGCGGAAGTAGGCCACACCAAGAAGGATCAACACGAGGACGGTAAGGCCTTGCACAATAGGGTTATTGTCAGCAACGGGTGCCAAAGCCACCTTCAGGGGGCCTGCGATGTCCGCACTGACAACTGGCGGAGCGACAGTCTTTGTAGCCGCTGGCGTGGGAGTGGGCGTCGGCTCAGGGGAAGTCGTCATGGACTCCACCGGCGTTTCCGGTTCGACGAAGTAGCCTTGCACCCCAGCATCGGTGGGAGTCACAGGAACTGGTGAGCCCTGAGCCGGCGCGACGGGAACGACTGGTTCAACCACAGGCGGAGCCGGGGGCTGGGTGACGGCCGGAACGACAGGTGCGGGCTCCTCGGTAGGCTGAACCGGTGCGGGCGTGGGCTCTGGATCCAAGGGCGTCAGAGTCGGAACTGGTTCAACAATGGGGGGTACAACTACTGGAGGTGTCACCGGCGTCGTGGGCGTTCCCGGGTCGACCGGTTGCCCGGTTTCCTGCCCAGGTCCGGGTTCCGTTTCGGTAGCGATGGCAGGCTGGATTCCAAGGAACCCGAGAATGGCCAGCATCAAGACCAAAAGTGCGGCTTGAACACGTTTGATTCCGGTGCCCAACTTTCCCCCCGTTGTATGTGTTTCAGAACGCCGTAAGAGTTCCATCGATCGCAACCGCCTGAGACTTGGCGGGGCAGGACGTCCACCATCGGAGGGCGACCCGGATTAGTTTATCGTATGGATTAGAGTCGGTCCTTCGCCGCTACATTACGGCCATCAACTTCGGGGGGCTCCTACAGTCCTCATGTTCATGGCGGTCCCCTGCCTTGCTAGAGTCGTACCTGCCCGCAGCCGAAACCAAGGAAGACATGCCGCTACGCAAGTTGCCTGAGTGTGAAGCATCTCCCAATTGGTCCAAAAAACTGCGTTTCCTCACGGGAATCCGACGTTCATTGGCCGCACTCGCTGGGCTCTCCGTTGCGATACTGGCTACCGCCGGGCTCAGTTCCGTCCAACACGACGGAGCAAAAGTTGAAACTGCTGAAACACACAGCTCCGAGGCCGCTAGCAAGCCCACCCCAAAGTTAGCCGACCCGACCTATCCAATCACCGGATACTTCATCTCGGCTAGTTCCCGAGACGCTACGAACTATAAGAAACTTGCAGACATCAAGGCATCCGGCGGCGATACCGTCATCACCTTCGGAATATCGCTCCAGCCTGCCACCCTCGAATCGCTTCCCCACGACTGCCTGATTAACGGAAAGAATTGTGCCAGGGTCGCCGCTGAATCTCTTAGCGTTGATCGCTATTTCACGTTCTTGGATGGAAGCAATTGGGGAAGTTCGGCTCTAAAATGCCCGAACGATCGCAAAGTCACGCACAAGGGACAATCCTTTTCCGTGTTGGTCCTGCCCAAACTGGGGCAGGGCTGCATCTCCTCCAACGGCAAGTATGACGTTGTAGTTGTCGGTGGCAGCAGTTCATCCGCAATTGATCCAGCTCACTCGCTGGCAAAAGCAGCCACCCAACTAGGCATGAAGTTCTATGCCGGCATGCCCGCTCCTGCGAAGAGAACTGAGCTTCCATATCTGCCGGACATCTCCTATCAGGAAACGCTCACTGCCTTTACTGAGCGATTCCTCTCCTACCACGCCACAACCAACGACATGCCAGGACTGGCTGGTTTCTACCACCACACCGAGATGCCACTGACCGACAGTCCCGCCTTCGACTCGGTCCTAGCCCTATACAGAGTCCAAAATCGTGCCATTCATCGTTACCTCCCCACACGTCAGGCGGTCGTGAGTCCCTACATCGACGCTCGAGTTGACGGGGGAATCAGTCCAGAAAAGGCGCGAAAGGGGATCCGCAGAATCGCCCAGACTGCCGGAGGCCTTGTGCTAAATATCGCGATCCAGGACGGCATGGGCACCGGCAAAGGCGGGGCGTTCAGCGGCAGCGATGCCAACTCCGCAGTTGACCCCTTCGCGGCAACAATCGTGGGCGAGGGTAGTTGGGGCAATAAGTACCTCGCTCCCAACAAGGACTACTTTTCCGCAGCAGCAGCCGGGATCTCAGGAACAGGAGCCGTGCTTTGGGCCAATCTGGAAGGGATGGCGCCCGCAACGACCGCAAACGGCTGCGCTGACAGTCTTCGCGGACAGACAACCAAGGCGAGGCTGGACCGCCAGCTTCAACAGATGGGTACAGCCAAGAAAGTCGTTTCCTTTATGTGGGATGAGTACTTCACCTGCGAAGGAACCGGCACTCCCTTAAAGAAACAAATCGAGTCGGGACTAAGAACCCCCATCATCACCGACACGTATTTTTTCCCCGAATCTGGACGAGTCGAGATTGTCGGTTTCAACCTAAGGGGAAGTACAGCAACACTGAAGTGGGCCAGCCGAAAGGGGCAGCCGCTTGAGAAGGTGGCAAAGGCAATCAGTCTAAACACCGCGTACGGACTGCAGAAAGGAATGAATCCCAAGCTCCAAATGATCACGGTCAACATCGGTGCCACAACCACCACGGCCAAGGGGACCTATTCCGTCAACGTAACCAATGGGTGGGGCGTCAAATCGACGGAGTTTCGTTCCCAGGTCCACTAGCAACTCCGTCCAGCGACCTCGTCCGAACGGTCACTGAGCTGGCAACTTCTGCACCTTGATAGAATCATCACTGCTGATGCCAACACCAAGGAACACATGACGCTCCCGACAGACACCCAAACTCCCTCTGCAGAGTCCCGTCCCCGACGTCAGAAAAGCGGCAAGAAAACCGCGCGGAATGTACTCCTTGGCTTCGCCGCCGCCGTGCTGGTTGCTGGCCTCATAGGAGGCGCCTACATTTTCAATCTGGCGCAGACTTTCAACTCGGGCACTACCAAGATCGAGACTGCATTTCCTGAAGAATCGACACGACCGCAGAAGGCCGAACCCGTCAACGGCACCGCTGCGATGAATATCCTGGTGATGGGCAGCGACACCCGCGGGTCTGCTGAACTCGATGTCGACACCCCAGCGTCCACTGACCAGCGGGCCGACACCCTGATGCTCGTACACATTCCGGCAGACCGTAAGAATGTCTACGCCGTGTCACTGATGCGTGACCTGTGGGTGGATATCCCCGGCAAGGGCGAGTCCAAGATCAACGCTGCCCTCGCACTCGGTGGAGTGCCGCTGATGGTCCAGACGGTCGAATCCCTGTTCCAGCAGCGTGTTGACCACGTTGCCATGGTCGACTTCGAAGGCTTCAAGGGTCTCACTGATGCATTGGGCGGCGTCGAAGTTGACGTGAAGATTCCGTTTGCTCCGGCCAAGGGCCCCATGAAGGGCCATTATTACGAAGCAGGCAAACAGACCCTGAACGGCGACGAGGCCCTTGCATTTGTGAGGGAACGCATGTCCTTCAGTGACGGCGACTACCAGCGCGTGCGAAACCAACAGGCCTACATGAAGGCGATCATCAGCAAGACAATCGCTCGTGAGACACTTACCAACCCCGTAACTGTCAACAGTATGGTCAGCGCAGTCTCTCCATTTATCAGCGTCGACAAGAGTTTCGACGCCGCAGCCATCGGCAGCCTCGCACTGGGAATGAAGGACCTTCGAGCGAACGACACCGTTATGTTTACTTTGCCAACCCTCGGGACGGGAACTTCGACGGATGGTCAGTCGATCGTCGTCGCAGACACCACAGCCATCTCCGAGATCGCAGCGGCTCTGTCAAAGGACCAGCTGGGCGCCTACGTAACTGCGCACGCACTCGAAAAGGGCAACTGATAGTCGAGTAGAACGCATCCGAATGTAGCAGCCCCTGCACTGAATTTCAGATGTGCAGGGGCTTTGCTTTACCTCCTCCCCCTCCGGAACAGGTTCAGCTACAGGGAGCGTCAACGAGGGCCGCCCCGCACCTCACCCAAAAACCCCGCCACATCCCCCGCCACCCGCTCCGGGCACTCCCACAGCACCAAGTGCCCGGTCTCCTCGTAGACCTTGAGCCGGGATCCCGGGATGCGCCGTGCCAGGGTCTCCTGATGGTGCCGAGGCACCAGATGGTCGTGGGCACCCCAGAGAATCAAAGTGGGGGCTGAAATGGTCCCGGCTTCCGTGGGTGGAACGGCTTCGTAATAGCCTCGCAGCGACGATTTCCAGACGGCAGCCGGCATGGCCATGCCGTCCTGCACGCGGTCCTCGATATAAGAGGCGGGAACCGTATGCAGCAGCCGATACCAGGACAACGACCCGCGCACCCACTCCTCTGAAATCGGGTCAGTGAGGGAATCCACTTCGGCGGCGAACGCCGGCTTCCCACGGAGACTCAAAGGCGCACCCACAAGTATCAGAGATGCCACCAGATCGGGTCGTGTCACCGCCAGTTGCTGCGCCACATATCCCCCGCTGGATGAACCCAGCACGTGCGCACGGACAAGACCCAGGACATCAAACAAGGCCACGACGTCTTCGGCTACCTCCACCAGCGAATAACCGCCCGAAGGTTTGTCAGCAAGACCGTGCCCACGCAGGTCCGGTGCCACCACAACCACATCCGGAAGTGCGGCAATCAGCCGCTCAAAACTCCGCCAGGATTCACCCCAGGCGTGCAACAGGACCAACGGCGCGCCGCCGTCGTCGAGCGTTTGCTCAAGGTGACCTTGGACAAAGCAGGGAACGCTGATGCCGGTTCGCAGGGCGACAGTCCTGACCTCGGACTCCATGGACCCAGAGTACGCCCGCCACGCCGGAGTCACGAGGTGACAAGGTTCCTGACGGAACCCATCCCGCCTGTAGCATCCCATGATGTATGCGCTGCTCAGAGCGCTCTAATCGAATATGGGGAACCCAGATGCCCAAGGCTCTTTCGTGGTTGGCGATCCTATCGCTGACGGCGTCGGCGGCTGTCTTTTTGCCGCAAACCGCGACTGCTTCGGACAAAGCAAGCGTCGCTGTCCTTCTCTCATCCTTGACCGTCGCCGCTGAATCAAACACCGGCTACAACCGCGACCTGTTCCAGCATTGGGTGGACGCCGACAGCGACAGCTGCGACACCCGGTCCGAAGTCCTTCAACAGGAATCGCTGACACCCGTGACGTTCAGCTCCGGCTGCACAGTGGCCACAGGTAAGTGGACGTCCTGGTACGACGGCGGGACGTGGACAAACGCGTCCGACGTCGACATTGACCACTTGGTCCCCCTCGCCGAAGCATGGGGTTCCGGCGCAAGCGCCTGGACAGCCGAACAGCGCCGCGACTACGCCAACGACCTCACCTTGGACGTGGCCCTCGAAGCTGTGACCGACAACGTGAACCAGTCCAAGAGCGACCGCGACCCGGCCGAATGGATGCCGCCGCTGGCAGGAACCGCCTGCCGGTACGCAACGGACTGGATACTGGTGAAATACCGTTGGCAGCTGGCCATCGACCAAGCCGAGTCGGCGGCCATCTCGTCGGCCATCCAGGGCTCCTGTGCAACCACGCAGGTCGCTGTTCCGACGATCGCCGTGGACGCTCCTCTCACAGAACCGATCACGTTCAGCGACGTCAACAGCTCCACGCAGTTCAACGCAGAGATCTCCTGGCTCGCATCGCAAGGAATCTCCACGGGCTGGGTGGAAGCGAACGGGACGCGCACCTACCGTCCGCTCAGCCCCGTAAACCGTGACGCCATGGCAGCGTTCCTCTACCGCCTGGCCGGCAAACCTGCGTTCACACCGCCGGCGACGTCGCCGTTTACTGATGTGACGCCGTCGAGCCAGTTCTACAAGGAAATCACCTGGCTGGCCACGAGTGGCATCTCAACGGGTTGGACCGAAGCGAACGGTTCCAAGACCTTCCGCCCGCTCACACCCGTCAACCGTGACGCCATGGCAGCCTTCCTGTACCGCTTCGGCGGCAACCCGGACTTCACCGAGCCCGGCACTTCCCCGTTCGAGGACGTCCCGGTGGGAACCCAGTTCTACAAGCAGATCACCTGGCTTGCAGCGCAGGGCATCTCCACCGGTTGGGACATCGGCTACGGCTGCCGCGCGTACAACCCGCTCCAGCCCGTGGCACGTGACGCCATGGCAGCGTTCATGTACCGCTTCGTCAATGGCGGCACCGGAGGAATCACAGGCAACACGTGCTCTCCTCCCCCGCCGCCCGTGACGCCGACGCCGCAGCCACCTGTGACGCCGCCGGTTACGCCCCAGCCGCCGGCGAATCCGGGCAACAGCAAGAACTGCACGGACTTTGCCACATGGCGCCAGGCCCAGGACTGGTTCGACTACTACTTCCCGTGGTACGGCGATGTAGCCGGTCTTGACAGCGACGGCGACCGCATCGCCTGCGAGAGCCGCCCCGGTCACCCCTAGCGGAAAGCACGACGGCGGACCCTGCCTTTGCGGGCAGGGTCCGCCGTTGCAGGGGCCTGACACGAGCAAAAAGTATCGGCACCCGGTCAATTACCAGCTAGCACCATTAGAGTTGAAGTGTCCCGCCTGATCCCCCATCAGGCGGGACACTTTCGTTCCAGCTGTTCTCAGATGACCGGTCTGTGGGTCCCCCAGTCGCGGAACCCGCTGGCGATCTCTGCCGCATGGGTGTGATGGAGGTAGTGCTCCCCCGGAAGGGGCACCACGGTACCGTCCGCAACGCTCGCCGCCTGCCTTTGGTGCAACCCCAGCCATTCCGGATTCTTCGCATTCTCCGAAACGACGAAAAGCAGCAGCGGCAGGTCCTTGGGGAACCCGGTCCCGAGTGCGCGCTCGAAGTTGGTGCGAATGTGGGTCATCTCGTTGAGATAGGTCGGGCTGATGGAGTTCCGGTTGGTCAGCATCTTCATCTGCTCACGGGAGTGAGCGGAGTATGCGTCGCTGTAGCTTTCGCCGGCAGCGGCCGCGAGGCGGAGAAGGCCGAGGTTCTTCGCAGCGGACAGGAGTCCTGTGGGGAACTGCGTGTCCATGCCAGGTTGTCCGGGAACGCTAGAGTCGATGCCCACGAACGCCGCCACTTCTTCCCGATAGCGGGCGGCGTACTCAATCCCATAGATCCCCGCGATGGAGTGTCCCATCAGGATGTAACGGTCAACGTCGAGTTTCGCGAGTGCCTGATGGACCTCCTGCACGATGTTCTCCGTGGTCCTCTCCCGATCCGTGCCATCGCTCAAACCGTATCCAAACGGTTCCACCACAATCACGCGATGATCCGTGGCGAGGTCCCGGACCAGTGGCGCGAAATCTAGGACCGGGGAAGAAGTACCAAATCCCGGCAAGAGCACGATAGTCTCCCCGGCTCCGCTGACGAAGACGTTCATCTGGCCGCCGTCAATGTCCACTCGCTGGCCGTAGGATTCGATCCGATGACTCTCGGACTCACTCGCGACCACATCCACCACAGTGGTGGTAGCCAGTCCCACCGCGAGCACGGCTCCGACGGCAGTCACCGCCACGAGCAATTTCTTAACTGACCTCTTCAACCATGCCTCTCCAGAGCACACGGTGTGCTCTCCATCCAGCCTCGCCTTTTGCAGCGCCGGACGCGTCACCCCCAGGTGTTCACTTGCGTACTACTTTCGTGGTACGTGGGTATCGTGTCCTGGTCAGCGGGGAAGAAATTGGCGTGTTGAACTGTGGGAGCCAGCGCCGAGGACGCTGGAGCCCTTGGCACCAGAACCCTATCCACCCAAACTCGAGGAGCCCTGTGATCACTGACATTCCCTGGAACCGAGGCGAATGGACCAACCAGCCAGCCGCCGTCGTCGAGCAGGAAGGTGACCTTCTGGTGACTGCAGCCGAAAGCAGTGACGCCTGGCGCATCACGTCCTACGGCTTCATTCACGACACCGAACATGCGCTGCTTGCCCCGTTCCCACAGGACAGCGCCATGGAAGTTGAGTTCACTGCCGCATTCTCCCAACAGTTCGACCAAGCAGGCATCTTCGTCCGCATCAGCGCCGAGCATTGGGTCAAGGCGGGCGTGGAATTTGCCGACGGCGCCGCTCAACTGGGCGCGGTGGTCACGGACGGCTTCTCGGACTGGTCCCTGGCGCCTGTCCCGGAATGGACCGGCGGACGGGTCCGAATCCGGATCAGTCGCCAAGGCGACGCCCTCACCATCCGGGCCGCTTCAGGCCGCAACGAACTCCAACTAGTGCGGGTCGTCCCGTTGGCGCCTGGGTTGGCCGCAGCCGCCGGACCGTTCACCTGCGCACCAACACGCGGAGGGCTGACCGTCCCCTTTCACTCCTGGCGGGCTACGCCAGCGGACAGCCAACTGCACTGAGATGGGATGCGGGCAAAGCGCTCCGTCCTACCCCGCACAGTCCAGCCCCGGCGGTACTCATGTAACCTAGTAAGTAAGCTGACTACTTTGGGAAAGCTGGGGTGCCTCAATGCCTGACATGGACCGATGGCCAACCAGCCGGTTGCTGTCCACTGCGGCGCGGCTCGTGGAGCTGGCATGGAATGAGAAGCTGCGACCCCTGGGGCTGACGTATCCGGCAGTACTCACCCTTGATACGGTGGCAACCGCAGGGCCCATCACGCCGGGGAAGCTTGCAGAAAGCGTACGCGTCCAAGCCCAAACCATGGGACCACTGCTGTCCAGGCTTGAATCCCGAGGCTACATTCTCCGCCAGCCCAACCGCTTCGACCGCCGCAGCCAACTGGTGTCGATTACCGAAGTAGGGCTGGCGCTGCTCGAACAGTCCCACCGCTTGGAGAGCATTGTGCTGTCAGCCATCAATCTGGACTCCGGCAGTCTCCGCGAGGAACTCCTGGCGATCGTGCGTCACTCACCCTAGGGTTGCTGGGTTTCGAGCCGGGCCGGGCCCCTTACGTGCCGCAGAAGGTCCGGTAGGGACCGAAGCTCTCCGGCGCTGGCTCAGCATATCTTTCCAATCCCGGGCGTTCGTTGAACGGATCGGACACCGCCGCCAGCAACCGCTCCGCCGGTGCGGTGTCCCCCTCTGTTGCGGCGGACAGGGCCTCCTCCACCAGGTGGTTGCGCGGGATATAGATCGGGTTGACCCTGTCCATGGCATCGGCATCAGGCGCCAGGGCGCGCCACCGTTCCAGCCATGCATCGAACGCTGCCAAGTCCAGAATCATACCGCGAGAGGGTTCACCCTGCCCGCGGGCCGCTTCGCCGAGGCTGCGGAAGAACGAGGTGTAATCCGCGCGCGACTCCTGGACCAGCTCAAGAAGGTCATCCACCAGAGGTGAGGCAACGCCGTCGTCAATTCCCTCAGGCAGCCCAAGTTTGGCCAGCATGCCGCTGAACCATGTGGCGCTGTACTGCAGGCGGAACGCGTTCAGCGCCTCAACAGCAAGGGCCACCGCCTGCTCCTCGTCCTCGTGGATCAGCGGCGCGAGCGACTCGGCGAAACGGGCAAGGTTCCACTCCGCAACCAACGGCTGGTTGCGGTAGGCGTAGCGTCCCTGTTCATCAATGGAGCTGTAAACCGCCCCGGGATCAAAGCCATCCATGAAGGCGCACGGGCCATAGTCGATGGTTTCGCCGGAAACTGTCATGTTGTCGGTGTTCATGACGCCGTGCACGAATCCGACCAGCATCCATTGGGCCACAAGTTTCGCTTGGACCGATATGACGCTCTTGAGAAGTGCAAGGTAACGGTTGCTTTCCCCGGCCGACGACGGGTGGTGTCGTTCGATTGCGTGATCAGCAAGGCGGCGGAGCAGATCCACGTCGTTAGTGGCCCTGGCATATTGGAAACTACCTACGCGCAGGTGGCTGCCGGCCACCCGGGTCAGAACGGCCCCCGGCAGGAGAGTTTCCCGCTGAACCTGATGCCCTGTGCCGACGACGGCAAGGCTTCTGGTGGTGGGAATATTCAGGGCATGCATCGATTCACTCACGATGTACTCGCGCAGCATCGGGCCAACCGCTGCCAGTCCATCACCATTCCGGGCAAACGGCGTGCGCCCCGAGCCTTTGAGGTGGATATCGCGGAGCTTCCCGTCGTCGCCGGCGATTTCACCCAGCAGCAGGGCACGCCCATCCCCCAACCGGGGTGAGTACCAGCCGAACTGGTGACCCGAGTAGGCCTGGGCTACTGGGGTTGCTTCCTCCGGTAGGGCATTACCGATCAGCAGCCGAATGCCCTCGGGGCTCCGGAGAAAATCAGGATCAAAACCGAGTTCGACGGCGAGTGGCTGGTTAAGTGCCAGAAGCTGCGGGTCGGCTGCTTCCTCCGCCCGCCACGGAATGGCCAACTCCGGGAAGTCCCGGGCGAAAAACCCCTCGAAGGCGATGGTGGAACGTGCAACGTCACTCATCGCTTAATGATACCGATGCGTTTCAGGGTTGCCCGGTCGCAGTTACGGGCATCACCGCAAAGAGATACGACGACGGCGGTCGGTTCCGCCGCGTAGGTCCCGGTTAAGCCTGCGGTCGCCGTGGTAGAGAATCGATTCCCAGTCCACTTCCTCCGCGGTCTTTGGCACTACGAGGGACTCCGGCTTGCCGTTGGATTTGGGAGTCACGTATAGCCAGTTGATGGCACCGAGAAAGACATCCACCGCAGAATTCCAGATCCCGATGTATGCCTGGATGCAGGTCATTGCCAGGACGGCATTCAACGACGCGAAGGCTACGTTTCCCCAATTACCCTGCTGGGCGTCCCTCCAGATTGTCAGGATTGAGAACGCGACGATTGCGTACGGAATCAACACATAGATGGCCGGCGCAGCGGTCCGGTTCTTCACCTTGGGTGTACGGACAAAGGGGATCTTATCCCCCGTCAGCCCCTGTTGGAGAGACTTCAAAACACCGGCCAGGTTGACCGGGAGCAGGATGAGGTTGAAGCCGTAGATCCGGAAAATGTCGCTGAACCGGTGCCCGCAGTCGCGAAGGTCCGAACCCATGCACAGGAAGTACGGGAGGGCAGCGATGAAGACGGCCGGACTGAGCAGCCTGCTGTCGTAGGGGTAGGCCAACAGGAAGAGGAGTCCAAAGCTGGCCCACGTTATGGACGCCATATAGTTCACCCGCAGCAGCACTTCGCGGATGAGTATCCGTTGCCGTTGGCTGCGCCTATGGGACAGCTGGTTCCACAGCTTGGGAAGGATCAGCAACCCGCCGTTGGCCCAGCGCCGCCGTTGCACCACAAGTGAGCCGAAGTCAGGTGGTGTGGCGCTGTAACTCAGGCGCTCCGGATAATTCACGAGTTTCCAGCCATGGGTTCCCAGGTCGATGCTGGACTCGGTGTCCTCAATGACCGTGCGGTCCTGAATGTAGGTACGGATTTCGAACCCGCCCACTGTCTCCACTTCCACGATGTCTTCAAGCGCGCACTTGCGGATTATCGCGTTGGCTCCCACCCAGAACGTGGCACCGTAATAGGTCATGCCTTGGTGGAGAATGTGCTGGATGTCCGTTGTGGCGCCTGCGATTCTCTCGATCCTGGTGGGGGCGCCGCGGAACGATGAATACGGCGTTTGCGTCACCGCCACACGTTCATTGCCGGCAGACTCAAGGAAATAGACCAACCGCAGGCAATAGTCCCGCAGGAGCAGGGAGTCCGCGTCCAAAGTCAGCAAATATGTGCTGTCCGGAACCAGGAGGTCGTCCTCACGCGGAACCAGCGAAGGCCGCAGCACCACGCTTCCGGCAGTTTCTTCCCGGCGCCACCTTTTGCCCATGAGGGAGATGTAGGCATTGAGGTTCATGGCTTTGTTGGCCTCATGGGAGAGGCTGGCGTACTTCTTGCGCTCAAACGTCTCCGTGCGGACATTGAAAATCCAGGTGAGGCGAAGATAAAGCTGCTCCATGCGTTCCGGGCTGGGGGCAGCATTCTGGGCAGTGGCTGCTTTGAGCGCCAATAACACCAGGCGAAGTTCGCGCGCCAGTCCCATAATGACCAGGTCCACGAAGAATTCATCCACGTGGTCCTCAACCGTCTCGGCCTCAGCCATCGTCTCCAACCACTCAACGGCTGCCTCATACTCGCCGATCAGCAGCTGGAGTTCCCCGGTCTCATTGGCGCCTGAACCTTGCCTCTCCCTGAAGGCTGCAAGGGCTTTGTTGACCCGCCCTGCCGGAGCCGACATCGCGTCTTCGATGTGACCTGCCAACGCACGGGTTTGGTCAAGGCGTTGAATCTTCTCCGGCTCAGTGGGGTTGGGAGGGTCATCGAGCAACAACACCACTCGCAGATCCGGGAATTCCTGAAGAGCGGCCGACCACAGCGTTCCCCTCACAACCTGTGGTTCTTCGGCATAGGACGGCACCAAAACCGTCACGGCCTCGCTGTAATGGGCAAAATGGTTATCCAGCTCTCCGCGGGGTACCCGCCGGTGTTCCTTAAACCGATAGAGGGCTCCTTGCCGCGCCATGAGGTACATGAGGGCTGAGAAGGTCAGGAAAGTGACCACAATGAGGTAGGAAATCGATTCGAACCCGAATCGGAACCCGGAGTTTGGGTTGTCAACGAACTGCCGAATGATGGTGGAGACAACGTAATAAATCCACGCTCCCACCGTCACCAAAATAGCCAGCCTGCCGAGCACGATCTTTCGTGAAGAGGGCGTTGGATGAACAATTGCCAAGGGCTCGGAGCGACGCTCGGATCCCCACTGACGCTTACGTACGGCATTTTCCAGGCGCTCAGGGGGAAGCAAACCGGAATCCCGCGCAAGTTCAGGTGAAACAACCAACTGGTCCGTCATAGTTCCCCATCAGACTGTGACCGGGCCAAAAAGCCCGATGTCCGGTGAACGTCCGCCTTTTCGTAGCAAAAGCGTCGCCGATTGCCCTTATAGTAATCGATAACAGGTACCTTATGATTCGCGTGCAATCGACGGAAATCATTTGGACACTTT
This sequence comes from Paenarthrobacter sp. A20, assembly GCF_024168825.1. Taxonomy (NCBI): domain Bacteria; kingdom Bacillati; phylum Actinomycetota; class Actinomycetes; order Micrococcales; family Micrococcaceae; genus Paenarthrobacter; species Paenarthrobacter sp. A20. The sequence goes on from NZ_JALJWH010000001.1 coordinate 4,810,099, forward strand.
TAGGCTTTGTCAAGAGGCTAATAACATCCAGTCGCGCGCATTTCCAGTGTCAACGTTGGGGGATTTATGTCGAAACACTTTCCTGGGCGAAAGTTGTCCTGGATTCGGCTCTCCGTTCTTGTCGCTGTGATTGCGGCAGTGGTGGGCGCCGGCGTCGTTTCCTGGCGCACCTACACAGACACCCGGGCGGCCGCAGCCTCACCATCGGTCTTCACCGGATACGTTGATGTAACCGCGACCCCACGGTACGCATTCGAGCAACCAGCCACAGAAAACACCAAGTCAGTGGCGTTGGCTTTCATCGTGGCCGATGCGAAGGATGGGTGCACACCTTCCTGGGGATCCTTCTACAGCCTTGAAGCGGCCGCCACGGAACTGGACCTGGACCGGCGCATCGCCCGGCTCCGGCAAACCGGTGGAGACATCGCAGTCTCCTTCGGCGGGCTATCAAACCGGGAACTTTCCACCGCCTGCACTGATGACGCACGGCTGCAGCAGGCCTATTCGGCCGTGGTGGACCGCTACGACCTGTCCACCATTGACCTGGACATCGAAGGCACCGCTCTGGCTGACAAGGCTGCCATTGCGCGGCAGGCCAAAGCCATCACAGCTCTGCAGAAAGACCGGCAGGCGGAAGACAAGAACCTGTCCGTCTGGCTCACGCTCCCCGTGGCCCCAGCCGGGCTGACCGCTGACGCGACTGCCGCCGTCGCGCAAATGCTTGCCGCCGGAGTGGAACTTGCCGGCGTCAACATCATGACCATGGACTATGGCGAAAGCCGGGTTGCCGGGCAGTCCATGCTGCAGGCCTCCATCGCGGCGGCAGAAGCCACCCATGCCCAATTGGGTGATATCTACTCTGCCGCGCAACAGAACCTGGGTGCACAGACGCTGTGGCGCAGGATCGGCCTCACGCCCATGATCGGCCAGAACGACATTGTGGCCGACGTGTTCACCCTGGCCGACGCCCAAGGCCTTCACGACTTCGCGCAGGGCAAAGGCATCGGCAGGATGTCCATGTGGTCCTTGAACCGGGACGCCGAATGCGGGCCGAACTATCCCACCCTCACAGTAGTGTCCGACGCTTGCAGTGGTGTGGCGCAAGGCAGCACCCGGTTCTCCGACGTCCTGGGAGCCGACATCGACTCCAAGGTCACTGACGCCCCCAGCTCCGCGTTGCCCATCGGCACAACCACTGCCACGGCGATAGTGGACAACCCCGCCACCAGTCCCTATCCGATCTGGTCCCCCGTGGCCACCTACGTGCAATCAGACAGGATCGTCTGGCAGGGCAACGTTTACGAGGCCAAGTGGTGGACAAAGGATGACGTGCCCAATGACCCGGTCCACGACGGCGCCGCGGCGCCGTGGAAGCTGATCGGTCCGGTTCTTCCCGGTGACCGCCCAGCACCCGAAGTCACCGTTCCCGCCGGAACCTACCCGGCTTGGTCGGCCACCACCGTTTACCACAAGGGTGACCGGGTGATGCTTGACCAGCACGTCTTCGAAGCCAAATGGTGGGTCCAAACGCAGAGCCCTGAGGCGGCCCTGCAGGGTTCCTCCGACTCAGCGTGGATGAAACTCTCCAACGAGGAGATGGCCAAGTTGCTGGCGGGAGGAACGGCTAAGTAGCCGTCGGCAGGCTGTATTCTCTACTTGAGCCACGCCCAGCTGGCCCTTTTTTGGTTTGGAACCACACCCTCCAGGTGCTGAACCTTTCCGTTCCTGGGGGAACCATGAATTCTTCAGCGTCTGCGCTGACAACCCGACTGAAGTCTGTGGGACTGGCCATCACGGCGGTAGGGGCAGCATTTCTGCTGTCCTCGTGCACTTTCCTCACGCCTCAAGCTGCGCCTGCCACAAGCACGCCAGCACCAACCGTGGCTCCGGTTGAGCGAAGCACGGAAACCGCGACGGCGGCATGGGAAGTTGCGCTCGATCCCATCGGTCAGCCTGTGGTGGCCGACGGTGTTGCGCTGGTTTACGCCAAGAGCGCGGCAGGCGTTGCGGCCCATGCCATCTCTGTTGCAGACGGCAAAGAGCTGTGGACGCAGCCCGTTCATCCCGGGTACGAAGCACCTGGTGTCCCGCTGGAACCGGTTGTGACCAGGACTTCCACTGGCAAGAGCGCCGCGATCTTCCTGCAGGCGGCAACACCACCAGCCAATGACGGCGGCGTGGCATGGTGGACAGCCCCCGTAGCCTTTGACCTTGGAACAGGAAAGGAAATCTATCGCGGCAGGGAAGAGCTGGTCAGCACTCGTCCCTTCGCCTGCGACGATATCCAAGACATGTGCTTCATCGCCTTCGATGAATCAGCCCACACTGTGGAACATTGGGTGGACTTGGAATCCGGCGAGGAATCGGGTGGTCCCGACATCAACCCCCTCATCGGGAACTTCCGACCAGTGGGCAAAGAACTTTACTCGGTGGTGACGGACGGCGTCGAAAAGCTGGCCCACATCTCCTACGGCGAGGTGCTCTGGGAAGTCGGGATAGAAGAAATCTTTGGCAAAGGGGCCAACACCGGCATGGGCTGGCACTTCATCTACTCCGAAAAGCTGGACCTCTACGTTGGCTCCGTTGGAATGAACCCCACGGATCTCGCACCCGAAAAATTCTCCGAGCAAACCTTCTCACTGAACCTGCGCGAATCCACTAAGACCGTAGGCTTCCGGGCTTCAAGCGCCCGGGTTCTCTGGACATCGGAAGGATCGCAAGTTGAGTGCGCCAAGACAATTGGAACCACAGCCACCAAGTTGGAAGGGGGCGAGGCATTCCCTGTTCGGTGCGAGTACACCGAGGGCCACATTGAATTCCCCTCTGGAAAATATCGTGGTGGTCTATCAAAGTTGGTCGGCTACGATCCCCTCACCGGCAGTGCCGCTTGGGAAACCAAGGCGGTAGAAGTCCGGAGCTGGGGCGACTACGGCCTTTTGCCGTCATTAACCCCTGGAGACAGGGTTATTGCAGGCACCTTTTGGAGCGCAAACCTTTGGGACACCGCCGCCGGGAAATACCGTGGCACATCGTTCGAGGACGTGTTCGTCTGCCTCAAGGAGACGACGTACACCATGCCCCCTCGTGGCCCATACCAGGATGCTCCCGGCGCAGGATCTTTCTCAGCGTTCCCGTGTATCAAGGGCGGCACAGCCGTCCCGGCATTCACTTACGGTGCCCTCACCGACGTGAATACAACGGACAATGGCGTGGCCGTCATCTCCTTGGAAGGAAAAGTGGCCGGCTACAAGCTCCTGAACGGCTTTGTGTAGGGAATACCCGGGCAGCCCCTCAGCTTGGGCGGGACCGGCCGCGGCTAGCCCTTGAAAACCGGCGCGCGCTTCTCCTGAAAAGCCCGGAAGCCCTCGGCGTAGTCGTCGGTCTTGCACAGCCGGGCCTGCTCGGCGTTCTCCTCGGCCATGGATGCCCACAGGCCCAGGCGCTGGTCACGGATGTGGGCCACGAGTTCCTTGGATGCATTGAATGCTTCGGTTGCCCCGACAGCTACCCGCGAAACGATCTCCCGGGTCTCGTCAAGCAATACATCGGCAGGCATCGCCCTGCTGAACATCCCCTGGGCCACTGCTTCGGCCCCTGAGATGAGGTCGGCCGTGTAGATCAGGTCCAGGGTGCGGTGCATTCCGAGCCGCTCCGTAAAGTACCAGTGTCCGCCCGAGTCCAGCGTGGCCCCCAGCTTCGCAAAGGGAGAACCAAACTTGGCGTTCTCCGCCACGTACACAACGTCAGTGGCCAGCAACAACCCCAGCCCGACTCCCAGGCAAGCGCCGTGGGCGGCAGCGAATGTCGGCGTCGGGAAGGCGGCCATCTTCTTCAGCAGCGGCTCCACGAGGCCACCGAGGTAAGCCTGTGCGTCGTCGGTTTCCGGAGTCACGGCGGCAATGTCGCGGCCGGCACAGAAGGCGCGTCCCTCTCCGCGAAGAAGCAGCGCCCGCACCTCGCCACGTGAGGCGGCGGCAGCAGCGTCGTCGTACGCCTTATCCAGTTCGGCCAGCGCGTCCTCGTTGAGCGAGTTCAGCTTTTCGGGGGAATTGAGGACAATTTCGGCAATGCCGTTGGCAATGGAGAGCTCGATCATGGGACTCCTTAGACGTCGAAGTCGACGGTAACTTCTTCGCTGGTGGGGTGGGACTGGCAGGTGAGGACATAGCCTTTGTCCAGCTCGTCCTGTTCAAGGGCGTAGTTCTCGTCCATGGTCACCGTACCGGTGATCAACTTGGCGCGGCAGGTGCCGCAGACGCCACCGGCACACGCGAAGGGAACGTCCGGGCGAACACGAAGGGCCGCGTTGAGGATGGATTCGCGGGCATGGGTGGGGCTGGCGACGTCGCCGGTGAGGCCATCCAGTGTGAAGGTGATCTTGTACGTGTCCTGCGACTCGTCCGCCACAACAGGTCGGCCCGCGTTGCCCTCGGGACGATCCGGGCGGCCGGTGGTGAACAGCTCGAAGCGGACGTGCTCAGGCTCGACGCCGCGGGCAGCTAGGGTGTCGCGGCACAGCTGGACCAGTTCGAACGGTCCGCACAGGAACCACTCGTCCACATCCTCGGCACGGATGGCACTGCTGAGCAGTGCCTGCAGCTTCTCGGAATCAATACGCCCGGTCATCAGCGGCGCGATGCGCTGTTCGCGGGACAGCACATGGTGCAGCGCCAGGCGCGACGGGTACTTGTCCTTCAGGTCCGCCAGCTCCTCGAGGAACATCACGTCCATGGCTGCTTTGTTGGCGTAAACGAGGTCGAACGTGGTTTCCGGGTTGGCGGCCAGCAGCGTCCGCGCAATCGCGATCACCGGCGTGATGCCCGAACCGGCGGCGATGGCCACGAAGCTGCCGGGCTCCCCTGCCAGCTCCTCCGGGTGGTTCATGGAATTCATGACGTTGTGCTGGACGGACGAGCCGTCCTTGCCGTGGCGCGAAATGAACGCACCCTGCGGGCTCATGACATCCAGGACGTCGCCGGCCTTCAGTTCGGCGTTGGCCCACGTGGAAAAGATGCCGCCAAGGTCCTTCTTGATGGCCACCCGGATCTCGCTGCTGCCGTCCGCGAAGCTGCGCGGCTCTGCGCAAATCGAGTAGCTGCGGCGGACCTCGTGCGGCTCCCCGGCTTCGTCGGGAAGCGTGGTGCGCAATGCCACGTACTGGCCCGGAAGGTAGTCGTACTGGCCGGCCAGCTCGGCGGGAACACCGAACGTGACCTCAATGGCATCGTCCGTGAGGCGCCGGACTTCCGCGACGGTCAGGTTGTGGAAAGACGCACGACGGCGGCTGGCCGTCTGTGTTTCGGTGGTCATGGCTGCTTCCTTAGAGGACTTTGAAGTAGTCGAACGGTTCCTTGCAGTCCTGGCAGACGAACAACGCCTTGCAGGATGTGGAACCAAAGCGGGTGAGTTCCTTAGTGTTCAATGACGAACACTGCGGGCATTTCACGGCAAGGCTCAAGCGGACAGGACCGGAGTGGCCACCGGCCGCAGCCATGCCGGTGGGCGGGGCAATCCCGTACTCCTCCAGCTTGGCTTTCCCGGAATCCGTCATCCAGTCCGTGGTCCACGCCGGCGACAACACCAGGTTGATGTGCACGCTCGCGTAGCCTTCCTTCTCGAAGGCTGTCCGCAGATCGTCGCCAATGGCGTCCATCGCGGGGCACCCGGAGTAGGTGGGCGTGATGGTGACCTCGACGGCGGTACGTGAGGTGCCGCCGTCGTGCTTGGCCGTTGCTTCAGTCGGGGCTACCCGCACACCGCGCAGGATCCCCAGGTCCTCGATGGTGAGGACAGGGATCTCCGGATCGCAGACCGTGGACGCAATGTCCCAGGCCCGCTGCTCAGCGGTACGTTCCTGCGTCCGTGACTGCGTCGTCATGCTGGTCACCAGCTCGCGCCGGGGTGTTCGCGGGCAAGGACCTGCATTTCAGCAAGGATGTAGCCCAGGAATTCGGAGTGCTTGCCACGGCGGCCACCGCCCAGGGACTGCGGGACGCCGGGGATTTCCAGCTCGGCCTCGGCCATGATTTCCCCGGTGAGGCGGTCGAAACCAGCGCGGAGGCTGGAGGGCTGCACCGCGACGCCGGCCTCAGCCAGGCGGGTGGTGAGCTCATCGTCCTCGAAGAGTTCGTCCACGTATGGCCATACGAGCTTGAAGCCCTGGATGATGCGTTCGCGGGACTCCTCGGTGCCGCCGGCCAGGCGAAGTACCCACTGGGCGCTGTGGTCGCGGTGGTAATCCACCTCCTTGACGGCCTTCGCGGAGATGGCAGCGAGGGTGGCGTCGGTGGACTCCATGAGCTTTGTGTAGAGCTCGTACTGGTAGAAGCTCACGATGAACTGGCGGGCAATGGTGACTGCGAAGTCGCCGTTGGGCTGCTCAAAGAGGTGAGCGGAGCGGAACTCGTGCTCGCGGCGGAAGTAGGCGAGGTCGTCCTCGGACTTGCCCCAAGCGGCGCCGGCATACGTCAGGAACGACCTCGCATGGCCCAACTGGTCCAGGGCAATGTTGCCCAGCGCGATGTCTTCCTCCAGCTCGGGAGCACGGGAAATCCAGTGGCCCAGGCGCTGGGCGAGGATCAGGCCGTCGTCGCCGATGCGCAGCGCAAACTCTGCAACGTCCTCGCTGGGCTTGACCTGCCCGCGGCTGATTTCGAGGGCGATGTCTTCGGGACGCAGCGCATTGCCCGGTGTGATGCGGGTGGCGCTGGCGGAACCGTCGCCCGAAGCGCCGGCTCCGTGGACGCCCACGGAAATGTCCCCGTGGCCTTCGATGGCGAAGTCAGTGTCTTTGGTAGTCACAGGTGCTTCACGCCTTCGCTCTTGGTGTAGTACGTTGCGTGGCGGTAGTCCTTGCCCTGCGGGGACTCGAAGAAGGAGCCCTTGGAATCAGGATCGCTGGAGGAAATCGCCTCGGCCGGGACAACCCAGATGGACACGCCCTCGTTGCGGCGGGTGTAGAGGTCGCGGGCGTTCCGGAGAGCCATGGCGGCGTCCGGAGCGTGCAGAGAACCGGCGTGTACGTGGGACAGGCCTCGGCTGGAACGCACGAAGACCTCCCACAGGGACCATGGGGATTCCTGGTGCTCCTCAGTGGTGGCCGCAACCTTTGGGGCTTCGCGGTTGATTTCGCTGGAGGCGCTGCCCGGTGCTTCCGGGTTGCCGTGTGGGCTCATGCTGCGTGTTCCTTCTGTGCTTGCTTGCGGGCGTATGCCACTGCGGCTTCGCGAACCCAGGCACCGTTTTCGTGTGCCTCGCGGCGGCGCTCTACGCGCTGCGAGTTGCAGGGGCCGCGGCCGGCCAGGACTTCCTTGAACTCGTTCCAGTCCAGGGGTCCGTGCTCCCACTTCTTGGTTTCTTCGTTGAAACGGATGTCCTCGTCAGGCAGGGTCAGGCCGAGGACCCGGACCTGCTCCACCATCATTCCGACGAACCGGCTGCGCAGCTCGTCATTGCTGAAGCGCTTGATGTTCCAGGCCATGGACTGCTTGGAGTTGGGTGAATCGTCATCCGGCGGGCCGAACATCATCAGCGACGGTGCATACCAACGGTTCACTGCGTCCTGGGCCATCTGCTTCTGAGCAGGCGTGCCGTTGGCGAGTTCCAGCAGGATCTCGAAACCCTGGCGCTGGTGGAACGATTCTTCCTTGCAGATGCGCACCATCGCGCGACCGTAAGGACCGTACGAGGCACGGCACAGGGGCACCTGGTTGCAGATGGCGGCGCCATCAACAAGCCAGCCGATCGCCCCCATGTCTGCCCAGGAAATCGTGGGGTAGTTGAAGATGGACGAGTACCTGGCCTTGCCGGCAATCAGGTCTTCCATCATCTGGTCCCGGGACTGGCCCAGGGTCTCGGCGGCCGAGTAAAGGTAGAGACCGTGGCCGGCCTCGTCCTGGACCTTGGCCATGAGGATGGACTTGCGCTTCAGGCTCGGAGCCCTGGTGATCCAGTTGGCTTCCGGCTGCATGCCGATGATTTCCGAGTGTGCGTGCTGCGAGATCTGGCGCAGCAAAGTCTTGCGGTAAGCCGCCGGCATCCAGTCGCGCGGTTCGATGCGCGAGTCCTCCGAAATGATGCGATCAAAATACGCCTGACCGGCTGCCTCCCGCTCCTGCTCCTCCGGGGACAGCTCAGCGGGCACTGACTGCAGATTCTGCGATGCCATGGTTGCTCCTAATAAATTACCGACCGTTCGTTCAGAATATGCGGAGCGGGTGTTTTCAGTCAAGGTCCGGGTTCCTTTACCTCAACCTCACTTTCCGTTCATGGGCGCTCACAACAGTGGACGGCATGACTGACCTCACGCGCCGCACCCTCGTCAAGACGTCCCTCGCCGGCCTGGCCCTGACCGGCCTCGCCACCAGCGCCGCCCCCGCCTCCGCCGCCCCTGGATCCGCGGCTTCTGGATCCGCGGCCCCCTCCGCCATTCCCTTGGTCCGCAAGCGGCTCACGCTTCCCACCGGGATCGCCACCGGCGACGTCACCGCCGACTCCGCCGTCCTGTGGTCCCGCGCTTCCGGGCCCGGCCGGCTCACTGCTTTATTGCAGGCAGTGGACGAATCGGGCGAGATCCTGCGCGGCCGCAGCGGCTTCAGCCGCACCATCCGCGGTCCTTTGGCCAACGAAGCCAGCGACTTCACCGCCAAGATCCATGCCAAAGGACTCCCCGCCGGCACCCGCTTCGCGTTGGAACTGAACTTCGAAGACGGCAACGGTCCTGGCGAAGCACTTCGCGGCACCTTCCGCACGGCACCTGGCACTTCCATGGGAAAGCACGACGGCGGTACTGACGTCGCGCGCGGAGGCGGCAGGTCGTCGTCGTACTCGCAGTCCTTCGTCTGGACCGGCGATACCGCCGGCCAGGGCTGGGGCATCAACGAGGACCTGGGCGGCATGCGCGGCTACAAGGCCATGCACGCCACCAAACCGGACTTCTTCATCCACTCCGGCGACACCATCTACGCCGACGGCCCCATCGCCGCCACTGTGACCGAAAAGGACGGCCAGGTGTGGCGGAACATCGTCACGGAGGAAGTCTCCAAAGTGGCAGAAACCCTCAAGGAGTACCGCGGACGCCACCGCTACAACTCACTGGACGCCAACATGCGCGCCATGTTCGCCGACGTCCCGGTGATCGCTCAGTGGGACGACCACGAGACCACCAACAACTGGTACCCCGGCGAAATCCTGGACGACCCCCGCTATACCGAACGGAACGTCAATGTCCTCGCCGCCCGGGGCCGCCAGGCGTGGCAGGAAAACATGCCGATCGCCGACGCCGCGGCGCTCTGGCGCCCGGGATCGTACGACGCCGGCCAGTACCAGCCGGCGCGCATCTACCGGAAGATCCCACGCGGCCCGCAGCTGGACATCTTCTGCCTGGACATGAGGACGTTCAAATCCCCCAACACCGACGGCAAGGAACCCTACGCCACCAACATCCTGGGCCAGGAGCAAGTGGACTGGCTGATCAAGGAAGTCCGGAAGTCCAAAGCGACATGGAAGGTGATCGCCGCCGACCTGCCACTGGGCATCATCGTTCCTGACGGCGCCGTCAACCAGGAAAGCCTGGCCAACCGCGACCACGGAGCTCCTTTGGGCCGCGAGCTCGAGATCGCCGGCGTACTGAGCGCGTTCAAGAAGCACGGGGTCAAGAACACCGTGTGGCTGACCGCGGATGTGCACTACTGCGCCGCGCACCACTACTCCCCCGAACGCGCAGCCTTCACCGACTTCGATCCCTTCTGGGAGTTCGTGGCCGGGCCCATCAATGCAGGTTCCTTCGGGCCCAGCGAGATGGATGGGACGTTCGGCCCGGAGGTTCTGTTCGCCAAGGCGGGGCGTTTCGCGGGCGAGTCACCGCGCGACGGTGAGAACCAGTACTTCGGGCACGTGGACCTCGCCTCCGACGGCGTGTTTACGGTGAGCCTGCGCAACGCCTTGGGCTCCGTGATCTACTCAAAGGCCCTCATCCCCGAGCTCTGACCCAAGTAAGTAGCAGATCAGGCCGTTCTGAATCCGTCTCGTCAAAACGGCCTGATCTGCTACTCAGGAGGGGATTTCGGCGTATGCTCTCCTCAGCGCAGAGGCAAGACGCGTTGTTCGCTTTTGGTGGGGCCACTTTTGAAGGCAGGGGTTCAGTGGCAGGAGTGAAGCACGAGGTTCTTCCGGTGCGCTCGTCGGCACGACATGGTTGGCCGATCTTTTTAATACCGGTTGGGGTTTGCCTGGTATTGCTGGTTTTCGGGCTGGCAAGCGGAACAGGAACGACGACGGCGCAACTCGCCGGTGACCTGGCGATCCTTCTCGCTGCACTCACCGCGCTGACCACCCACACCCTCGCTGCCCGGAAACGACAGGACAACACAGCCGGCCGATGGTTCATCGTGGCAGGCTTGGCCGTATGGTGCGCCGGGCAAATCGTGTGGACCATCAACGGCATCACGCTCGACCACCATTACCCCTTCCCTTCCTTCGCTGACATCGGTTTCGTCTGGTATGCGCTGCCCACGTCCATTGGACTTGTGCTGCTGTTGAGGGGCCAGGGGCTGCGCACTTCACTGCGCCGCACCATCCTGGACGCCGGCGTGGTGGCAAGCTCCATGTTCTTCATCGCATGGAGCTCCGTCCTCGGATCCTTGGCAGCAACCACCGACCAAGACGCTTTTGCCCAGGCAACGCAGATGGCCTATCCCATTGCTGATGTGTTCATGGTCTCTGTGGTGATCGTCCTGACGATGCGCGCGGCCCGCGGCCGCCGGCTTCCCTGGCTGAGCCTGGGAATTGGCTTCTGGATCCTTGCCATTACAGACCTGGCCTATATGAACTTCACGCTCCAGGGCATCACGGGTGTCACGGGCTCCCCCCTGGCGCTGGGGTGGGTGTTCGCCTTCCTGCTGGTGGGGCTCAGCCCGTTGCTCCCGGAAGCGGACAGCACGCGCAATGATGGACGGGCCTACGCTGCCGCCCTTGAACTGCTCCCCTACCTCCCTGTGTTCAGCGCCGTGTTCTTCTCGCGCAGCCGTCCCATCGGGGAGGACCGCATCCTGCTGGTCACCGGACTGGTGGTGATTGTCTTCGTCATCGTCCGGCAGGTTCTGATCGTCGTCGAGAATGTGACGCTGACCCGCGACCTCGAGTCCAAGGTGGCCGAACGCACTGCCGAGCTGGAGGGGCTCGGGGCAATCGTCAACTCCTCCGGCGACGCCATCATCGGCGAAACACCCGACGGCGTGATCACCAGTTGGAACCCAGGGGCGGAGCGCATCTTCGGGTACCCGGCGTCGGAGGCAATTGGCAGGAAGGGCGACTTCTTCGTCCCCGCCGAGTTGATGGAGAAGGAACGAGGGGCGTTGGAAGCCACTGCCCAAAGTGGTGATGTTCAGAATTACGAGACACTGCGTAAGCGCGGAGACGGTGACGTTATTCCGGTGTCAGTGACGCTGTCTCCCGTCCGGGGCGAATCCGGCATCCGCGGCGTCGCAACCATCTCCCGGGACATCACCGAACGCAGGGCGGCCGAGAAGGAACTCCTCGCCGCACGTGAAGCAGCCCTGGAAGCAAGCAGGCTCAAATCCGAATTCCTGGCCACCATGAGCCACGAGATCCGGACTCCGCTCAACGCGGTAATCGGCCTGACGTCGCTCATGATGGACACGCCCCTGAGCGAGGGCCAGAGGCAGTACGCCCAGGGCGTCAAGGGCGCCGGTGAGGTCCTCCTGACCCTGATCAACGACATCCTGGACTTCTCCAAACTGGAAGCCGGGAAAGTGGACCTGGACGTCAACGCCTTCGACCCCAGGGCATTGGTGGATGAGGTGGCCGGGCTGGTTGCCGAAGCAGCGCAGGGCAAAAACCTGGAACTCATCTCCTACTGCCACCCCGACGTTCCGGAACGCCTGATGGGCGACGCCGGTCGGATCCGCCAAATCCTTCTGAACCTTTCCTCCAACGCAGTGAAGTTCACCCCGGCCGGCGAAGTCGAAATCCAGGTCTCCGTGGTCAGTCGGGACACAGAGAACGCCGCACTGCGATTTGAAGTCCGGGACACAGGCATCGGAATCAGCGCCGAAGACCATCACCGGTTGTTCGAATCCTTCGCCCAGGCCGATGCTTCCACCACGCGGCGGTATGGCGGCACTGGCCTGGGTTTGGCCATCTCACGTCGCCTCACCGAAGTCATGGGCGGCAGGATCGGACTTGAGAGCGAGCCGGGAACCGGCAGCAAATTCTGGTTCGTCCTGGAACTTCCCGTTGGCCCGGCCGCCTCGGACACGGGAACTTTGCCTGCCACGCTCGCCGGCCGCAGGGTGCTGGTGGTGGACGACAATGCAACCAACCGCCTGGTGCTGGAAAAGCAACTGGCCAGTTGGGGCATGCAGCCAGTGGCCGTTGCCGACGCCGCCTCAGCAATGGATGAATACCGCACAGCCGTGCTGACAAGCCACCCCTACGACATCGCCGTGGTGGACATGTGCATGCCCGATACCGACGGTCTTGAACTGGCACGCCAAATCAAGAGTGAAAACCAAGGTTCCGGAACGCCTGGGATCATCCTGCTGACCTCCACAATGCAGGTTGAAAGGGGCGACCTCGTCAGCGCGGGCATCCGGGAATACCTCACCAAACCCGTCCGAAGCTCAGAGTTCTACAACCGTCTCCTGCGCCTCATGGCCACCAGGACGGTGGGCTCCGCTGCCCCGACTGCTTCCTCCGAGATTTTTGCGACGGCCGAACCCGTACGGCGGCTGGGAAAACTGCTGGTTGCCGAAGACAACGAGGTCAACCAGTTGGTAGCCCGTGGCATGGCAAACAGGCTGGGCTACGACGTGGACATTGTGGATGACGGCGCCAAAGCCGTTACAGCAGCGCTGTCCGGGACATACGCAGCGGTGCTCATGGACTGCCACATGCCCGTCATGGACGGCTTCGACGCGACCCGGGCCATCCGGGCCCGCAACGGCCACTCGGCCCGGATTCCCATCATCGCCATGACGGCAGGGGCACTGAACGAGGACCGCGAGCGCTGCTTCGCTGCCGGCATGGACGACTACATCAGCAAGCCCGTGGACCTGGCCAAACTCGGGGAAGTTCTCATCCGTTGGGTCCCGGAGGTTGATGAAACGTCGACGGCGGTTGGCGGGTCGGCAGCGCAGGCTGCGGTGGGCGTCGCGCAAGAACCGGCGGAAGCACCGGCGTCGAGCGCTGTTATTCAGGATGCTGGTGTTCAGAACGCTGTAGTTTTGGACGCCGCGAGGCTGCAGATCCTGCGCGAACTTGGACCTGCCGACGGCTTGGGCCTCCTGCCGGAGGCTATCCGGGCGTTCCGGCAGGATGCGCAGATGGCCGTTGAAGCGCTGCGGTCTGCGCTGGCTGGCGAACAAGCCAGCGCTTTGGAAGCGGCCGCACACAAACTCGCCGGTGCTGCGTCCAACATCGGGGCCGCGGGCGCTGCAGCCCTGTGCAAGGATTTGGAACGGTTCGGTCGCGAAGCGGGGCCTGATCTGGCTACCCTCGGCACACCGGTATTGGGGCAGTTGCAGGCTGAACTCTCACGGGTGGACCTTGCCCTCGAACGCACTCTCCAAGGAGCTTCATGAAAGTCCTGATCGCCGACGACGACCAGATCTCCCGGATGATCACCAAGGCCGCCGTCGAGCAGTCCGGCCACGAGTGCATCGTGGCAGTGGACGGCGATTCGGCATGGCAGCTCTACCAGGATCACAGCCCCGAAGCCGTGGTGACCGATCTGATGATGCCCGGCCTCAATGGGCTGGACCTTTGCCGTGCTATCCGGGCAGCAGAGGAAGATACCTACACGTACATCATCCTGGTGACCTCCCATGGGTCGCGGAAAGACGTCCTGGCCGGCATGGAAGCCGGAGCCGACGACTATGTCACCAAGCCCCTGGACCCCTTCAGCCTGCACATCCGGCTCCTCGCTGCCCAGCGGATCACGTCGCTGCACGCGGACCTGGCCCGGTACCGCTCGGCGCTCACTGAGCAAGCCCGCACGGACCCCCTGACCAAGCTGAACAACCGGCTGAAACTCACGGAAGACCTTGGCCAGTTGCGCAGCCGCGAAGACCACGACTACTGCCTGGCCATGGTGGATGTGGACAACTTCAAGAGCTATAACGATATCTACGGCCACCAGGCCGGGGACGCCGCTCTGGTAGCGATCGCAACAACCCTCGCCCGCGAGGTGCGCAAGGCCGACGCCGTTTATCGCTTTGGCGGCGAAGAGTTCCTGCTGGTCCTCCGCGACGAATCGGTCTTGGGTGCCCGAACCGTCATGGAACGCGTTCGTTCCGCAGTGCACGACTTGCGCATCGAGCACTCCGGAGACCCCGATGGCGTCCTGACCATCAGCGCTGGCGTCTCCGCCTTCACGGATGGGCACCGCGCCGGTACCGAGCAACTCCTGCGGGAAGCCGACCTTGCCCTCTACGCAGCCAAGGCCTCTGGCAGGAACCGGGTGACCTTGGCCAGCGCCCTCCGCACGGAGTGATCTGGACGAGCTTGTTCCAATGTGCCAGTAGTGCCCGACTCACGATACGAGCCCAGCTTGGGTCAGCATGCCGTACTCAGAGTGTTCCGCGCGTTGACATTCCCGGTACCGGCCGGAAGCCGGTAATCACCTGAGTTGCATGCCGTGTTGTCCGTCATGGTCACGTAAGTCACCGGTCGCTCGAAGTCGACTGCCCCGCCGGTTGTTTTGATGTCGTTGTTCTTAAAGGTGTTCCCTACAACCTGAATGTGATGGATTTGCTTTGTGCCGTCGTAGTAGGCGTCGTGCAGCCCCCGAGGTGAACCCCAGACAGTGTTACCGGTGAGATTAATGTTGTAAACAACCCCGGATCCCCCAGCAAGGTCTATCCCGGCACCGTGCCGGCCTCCGCGAACAGTGTTATCCGCAATTCTGATGTCGTGAACGTCCTCATTGCCGTACGTGTGAACAGCGATACCATCGTCGCCGTCCGTGCCCTTGCGCTGGTCCACGACGTTGCCCACAATGTCGCCGTTAGCCGTATTCATTGCATGGATGCCGTCCAGTTCCACGTACTTACCGTTCGTTGCGGACTGGGTGCTGCTGTCCCTAACACACCACTTCAATCCGCCGACGAACGCGATTGAGTACGTAAACGGATTTTTCGTATGTACGCCTTGGACCAGGGAATTGGACGACTCACGCACGTCAATCACGTACTCATTGAGGCGGCCCGTGACGTTGCCGTTCAATGTGTCACCTGACTGGTCCGCTGTGAAGTTCGACAGGGTGGTATTGTCGGCGCCCGCCGTCGTCACGATGGGATATCCCCCAGCAGGTCCGGTGTTACCCGTAAATGAAGGACCCGCTTTCAGAATCGTTGCCGGCCCCGCACCTTCCAGCTTCACATTGCCCGCCATGCGAAGCTTGCCATTGATGACGAATGTGCCTGCAGGTAGTTTTACGATTCCGCCGCCAGCATTCCCGGCCGCATTGATCCTGCCTTGAATACTTGCCGTGTCATCGATGGCGTCATTTGGCGTCGCCGTGACGCTGTAAACGCTCGTCGCGCTGCTACCAGTGGCAAGGCTAAGGGAACAGGCAGACCCTGTGACACTGAGAGGCACCGCATTCTGAGCGGCCACAGCAGCGTTCGCATGGGCGGCGGTAGGGGTCACGGCGCACATGACCAGTAATGCTGCCCCTGTGGCCGTGAGGAGGCGAACGCCGCGTCCATGACGCCACCCAACGCGTGTCGGTAAAGATACTGGGGTTGGAATTGAACCTGTACCAACAGGTGAGAACGAATCGAATTCAGCAGGACCACTGTCTTTGGACACGCGTATAGTCTCCTATCAGATCTTCGGACTGGCCTCGTGGAGCCGTCCATTGAATGAGTACACGCAGTCTTGCGAACGTGACGTTACCGGTGAATGCCTTCAATAACTTCTTTGTAGTCTTCAAGAGCAAATCCGCTTCCCGCACGGTCGTCATCTTCAAAGAGGTTTTCTTCGAAGCCGAACAAGAACATCGCCATCCCGCATTCGACCGCATACCGCGGAGCAGTTCCCATCTGTTCAGCAAGGCTGTGCGACTCGGGCGAGCCGCCGGTGAACGGTGAATCGGGCGGTCCGGGGTTCTCCCCCACCAAACCGAGTCCTGCCCGCCGGGCCAGGGCGCTCGTATACCTGTGTGATGACCACGAGGAGACATCTCCCAACAGCACAACGTCATCGTCGCCCGGCCGACATTGGTCTTGCGGCGGAACAGCAGCCCGCGCCCGGACGTCCGACACATCGTCCAGTCCGGTGAAATCCACGTCCACCCCCGTCAACGTTGCCAGGACCGCGAACTGTGCAGCATAGTCCAACCCACGTTCCTGAGCGCCGTCAGGGTTGGCCCGCCCGTCCAAGCGACCTTTGACGGCTTCCGCTTTGTCAGCCGGCAGCACTCCACGGCCCGCGACCGGTACATGCACGCGCCCCTGAAATCCGAGCGTCCGCAACTCGCCTACCTGCCATGCCACCGCGTTGACAACAGATCCGGCGTACCAGTCCCACCACCTCTGCACCTGTTCGTCAGTGACGGATTTGCCGTGCCATGAACGGGAGCCCGGAACCCATCCCGGCATCGGAGACGGTGCCACCCCCTCAGCCAAACCAATACCGAACTGGGGAGCGTCACCAAACGCCCAGAATTCCTCGTCGCTGCCGCCGTCTTCGTTGCCACCGTCTTCGCTGCCACCGTCACCGTCACCGTGCCCCGGGTACCCCAGCTCACCGGTGGCGTTCGTACCGACACGGATGGCTGTGATGCCCTCGAAGCCCAGGTCCGATGCGACGCGGGCCAGGTACTTCCGTGCCGCGTCCCGCACCTCTGCACTGAAGACGAGCTCTGCCCCGGCATCCTTCGGCACGTCTCCGCCGCTGCCCTTCAGAACGCCCCCAGTAAGATCCCCTACCCAATCAGGAGGGTAGTGCAGCCCGGGAGACAGAATCACGCCCATGCCGGCTTGGCGGCAATCGTTCAGCCGCGCCCGCACCTCGTCAACATAGTCACGGTTCTCCTGTCCAGCTTCCGGCTGGTACCGATCCCAGGCCACCGGTAACTCCACCACAGAAACGCCGGCCTCATGGAGCGCTGCCAGCCGTTCTGGAGTACAGGTGCTCCCCAGGACTCCGAAAGTCATAGGCTCAGCTGCGTGATCGGGCTCCACGCTGCATCCCGCGATCACAGTGGTCAGGACGATGGAAAGCAAGAGAGTCGGAAGCAGGTGTCTCATGGATACCCACCCGTTACAGGAGGGAGTGTCAGGCCTCCGGCGACAGCGGCCTCCAACCTTGCCCGGTCCAACATCCACACAACAGTGTCACCGGACGTTGGACCAGTGAATGTGAAAACTGGTTGGGCGTTGTCCTGCAGCCAGCCCAAGAACTCCGGCGAAGCGAAACCGTACCCCTCACTCAGCGGTCTGCCCTGCGTCAAAACGTACTCGGCGCCTCCGTCCCGCAGGGATTGCAGCGAAGGCAACACCTCCCAATTCTCATGTGGCTGTAAAGCGAACTCTCCGGTGACCGATGTCAGAGCCACCTTTGAGGAAAGGGGCAGCTCGGCATTCATCCAGTCACGGGCACGCACCAGGCCGTCATCCACTACGGACCTTGCTTGAATACCGAGAAGAAGACTAAGTACGGCGACGATCGCAGCGAAAGCAATGACTGCCCCTCGAAGGCGTGGCCGCCATTTCACCACCATCACAGCGGCTATGGGTGTTGAAACCAGGGCGGCCAGCACCACACAGTAACCAAACTGTTCCTCTGCCGCCCCGAAAAACACGGAGTAGACGCCAACCAAACCGGTAATGATCGAAAACAGACCCATGACCCGCCGTCCCACCGACGGAGAAGCGGCGGCCACAACACCAGCCACAACGGAGAGCCCCAGAAGCATGTAGCTGGTACCGAACCGGCCGGCCATATCCATAAGTCGATCGGTCAGGCTGACACCCGGGACTGAATTGAAGCCAGTCATCTGGACAGCCCCAACCATTCTGAGGATGCCCACCGATTTTTGGTCCATGAACTGCGGAAACAGACCGGTGACAGCGATCAAGCCCAGATAGACCAGATACGGAACGATTGAACACGCGAGGATACGCAAAGCTGTTTGCAGGGGAACGGTTCTGCGCCAGACCACCGCGGCCAGCAGAGGGACCACCGTGAAGACTGCCGTCATGTCCTTCATGACGACGGCTAGTCCGAAGACCAACCCGGCACTGACTTCGATCCGCAGGCGCGCGCGTCCCCGCTCCCTGTTGAGTGCAATAAGGACCAGCAGCCACCCTGACAGCGCGGCCAAGCCCGCAGGGGTTTCCATCATCAGCCGCCCGTCCATGCGCAGGACAAATGGATCACTTGCCAGAATGACGCCAGCCAATGCTGCAGGTCCCACTCCCACCAGACGGCGCACCAACAGGAAGCAGACAACCGCTGTCATTGCTCCCAGGACGGAGTTGACCCAGCGCAACTGCAAAGCCAAATCCATGGCGTGACCTTCAAGGCCCAGCACTCGAATGACCAGGGCGTTGAGTGCATACGAACCGGGAGGGTGCAGGAAGAAGGGAGCGCCCGAGCTTGATGGCATGTGCCCATCAGCTACTTGTCGTGCGATGTCCGCGTAGGTTACCTCGTCAATAAACAGGTCGTTGGCCCGTTGAACACCGAACACCCGGAACACCAGGGCCAGTAGCCCCACCAGCAGCGCAACCCACCGGCTGCGCCGCAGGGCCCTCTGAGCCCTGCGGGCGGAACTCCGCGTGCGGCCCTCCGTCGGAAGTACTTCCAGCAGGTGAAGCGAATTCATGACTCCCCGTATTTCGAGGCAGGCGCTGCACTTCCGGGCACATAATAGATTTCCGGCTGCAGCGGAATCTCTCCGGCGGGGAACAATGCGTCAGCCTGCGACGCATATTGCCTGATCCGACCGGGTTTGGCGTCGAGTCCTGAGTCCCAAGTCCACGGCACAAATCCCATCTTCGCCATGTGCGTTTCATCGGGCCCGGCCACAAGGTCATAAGGAAAATCCGAGTACATCACCAAGCTCTCCGGATGGCCTTTGCCAACCTCCCGGGTGATGAGGTGGTCCACATGCTTCCCCACTCCCGCAGGGCAGAAGAGAAGATCCGCTTTGGTCTGCGCCATGAGCACGGCAATGTTGCTCCGGAGTTGGCGGATAAGCCCCTGGTCACCCCGGGAAACCCTGCCCAACGCGATGTCGAACCGGTAAGTGGGGTAACGATGGGTGAGTTCCGGCAGGAGTCTTTCCCACGCGCTGCTGCCTAACATCGCCGGCTTGCGCCGGCGTCGGAAAAGCGCGTCCACTTCGCCGAGGTGAATTGACTGGACTCCCATGTCCTCCAGCACAGCCCGGTCCTCCGACTGCCTGGCCACGAAGAGTTCCCCTGCGTCCGGTATGGCGCATTGGCGCATGAAGGACCGTGCCGCGCGCGTGTGGGGTGACGGCATGGCCTCCGTGAACAGCGTGGCCACGATGATCTCGCGCCCCTGTGCTTGAGCTTCGATCAGCGCCCCGCAGGACAGCACTGCATCATCCAGATGGGGTGATAGGAAGAGCCACGGCGCGTCGCCTGCCATGGACCGCTCAACGCGTGATTCGAGCAGCATTTCAAGCCCTTTCCGGGGAGAGGGCCCATTGCCGTTTGGGTCGGGGTTCATTCAGTTCGCCGAGAGCTGTGTTGTAAGCCCCTGCCTGCAAGTCGGCGAGCGCATCCCAGTTGTAGTCCGCGGCAAACTCCCGTCCCCGTGCGGCGACGTGTTCCAGCCCCTCCTGCTGGTACCTTCGGACAATTTCCTCTTCCAAGGCTTTGACGTCGAAGGGCTCCACGAGCCACCCGGTTCCCCGTGGGACGACCTCCCGCAGGCACGGAATGTCGAAGGCAATTACCGGTGTGCCTGCGGCCAGGGCGTCGATGGCTACCAACCCGAACGTCTCGTGCCGGGATGGCACCACCATCAGCCGGGCGCCACTGATGGCACCAAATTTCTTGTCCCCTGAAAGCCACCCAAGAAACTGCACGCGCTCAGAAAGACCGGCATCCTGAATGGACGCACGCACCCTTTTTTCGTCTGGGCCCTTCCCCGCAATCAACAGGTTGCCATCTACTCGGCGGCACGCTTTGGCCCAGGCTTCCAGCAGAAGGTCCAAACCCTTGTATTCGTACTCCAGGCGCCCGACAAACAGCACATCATTCCCGTGCCGGGGTTGGGTGTTCCATATACCGGGATCCACTCCATTGCCGATGATGTCCACATGAAGGGCTGGGTTCAGTTCCTTCAATCGATCGCTGATTCCCTGCGAAACAGAAATGAGCCTGCGGTGCCTCCGGACGCCCAACCGCTCTATCCAGTGCAGCGGTAGTTTGTACTGCCGTGCTTTGTCCTTGGCATGGAGCCATTGGACCACTCCGATGGTTGGACGCTTGGTCCAGAGTGGTGCGGCCATGGTGGAAAACGGAGCGAAGAAATCCTCCACAACCAGCTCAGTAGCTGCCCGGCGCTTGTGGACTTCAAAGGGCAGTCGGACAACATAGGCCACCAGCCTGGTCAGACGGTTGCCGCCTGTTCCGAAGCCAATCGGCACATAGTGCACACCGTCCTCCACGCGTTCCTTCCAGCCCGGGTATCGGGTGGTCAGCACGGTGACATGGAAGTCTTTGGCAGCCAGGCGGCGGTTGATCTCGTGGGTCCGCACAGATCCTCCACCCGCCCCAGGCATACGCGGATCTTCAAAGCCCAAATGTAAAACTCTCATCGTTGTCTTTCCGTCTCAAAATCTGTTGAGGGCAAACTGCTGCTGGTCACTGCACCCGTTTCCCCGCACCAGGCACGGCGGGGGCGGCCCCGGGGCGTTCAGGCAGGTGACGTGGGCGGTGCTGTCGACGGCCCGAACTCCTGCTTCGGTTGCGGGGCCGGCGTCGTCGGGAGATCCTGAAGTCGTTCCTGTACGGCAGCAGGCCGCGCTGGTGGGCAAGAACTGTGAAGCCGCTGATGGTGGCAAGGACCAACCAGGCCAGGGGCTGAACCAACGCAGCGACTGCGAGGACCACGATGAGGGCGAAAGCAAGAATCAGGAACCTCCCCGTTCCCCTTCCCGGGTGGGCTGCCATCAGTACAGGTCGCGCGAGGACTGTCAGGACCAACCCGGCCGTCACAGCCCCGACGGCGGAACCCACAGCCATTCCCGTGACCGCGTCCAGCTGCCAGCCCGCCCAAAGCCCGCCAACCACCAGAAGGCATGCACAGGCGAGACCGATTTGGCAGCGACGGTATGCGCGCAGGGCGAGAAGGACGGTGGAAAGCACCATCAGGACGGCATAGCCAAGGCCTGAGGCCCCCAGCCATGGCAGGAGGTTCAGGGAGCCGTGGTACTTCGGTGGAACAATCAGGCCGGACATCAGGGGCGGCGCGGTAGCGATAATGGCGAAAGCCACCACCACGAGTTGCCCGAACGAAGCAAAGGAGGCGCCAAGCACCTCGCCAACCTTTACGCCAGGGGTGCGAAGCAGGGGAAACGCCACCAACGCCGTTCCGGCTGCCACATACACGGGCCCTTTCGCGATCGTGGCCAGCGCCTGGAATCCTGCGGCGGCCGCCGAGCCGTTATCGAGGAAGCCGACCACCACGACGTCGATGCCCACCAGCACCGAAACCACGCACAGAACCGACGCGATATCGCTGGTCTCAGCCCATCGCCATTTCTCACGCAATACCCGCGGACGCCAGCGAAGATCCCGGTAAAAAGACCACGGGACAACCAACGGCGCCATGCACCCCGCGACGAAGCCAAGCACTGCTCCACCGGCTCCCCACGCCATCGCGATCACCAGCAGGCTGAAAATCAACCTGAGGACCACCTCACCGATCGTGGACAGTGCGTACCAGGTGAAGCGGAGCTCGCCCTGCAGCCATCCGGCGGGTGCATTGACGACGAAGATGACAAAGGCCGCCAACGCCACCACTGTTGCCAAGGCTGGAGTAGCCAGCGCGAGCGTTACGCTGCCGGTTATGGCGGCCGCAGCAATTCCCGCCATGCACGATACGAAGACAGAGAAGGCCATACCGTTCCGGCGCTCTTCGGATCCTTCCGGGTGCACCGCAACAACGTGTGACAAGGGAAGCGGAACCAACGCGTTGGCGACGATTCCCACAACCCCAAGAATCATCGCGGCGGCGGCGAATTGTGTGTAGTCCGCCGTCCCCAACATGTTGGCCATGAGCAGCGTGCAGGCGTAGCTGACCACGCCCACTACTCCCGCAGACACAGCGAGGAAACCACTATTCTGGGCTATGTTGACGTCCTGGTCTGACGTCCTTTCCCTGTATTCAGCTCTGGGCCTCAAGGTCACGTCTGTGGTCATGGTCTGTTCGGATACATCCACGGACCAACTGCCACTACTGACCGTCAAAGGCATCGGCCGGAGCGACGGCACTTCCGGGACCAGCAAGGAGTGTGTCGCGTCCTGCGTGACGGAGTTCCGCTGCTGGCACGCCAATTTTCTGTACGGCCGCGAATGCCTCGAATTCGTCGCGGCCGTTCATCAGGACCGCGACATGTCCGTCGTTCATCAAGGCAACTTCGTCGGTGGGTCGCAGGATGGAGCGCAAATCGGCCCCTTCCGGCAGTTCGAAGCGCACCAGGGTGGACAGGTCCGAGTGGCGTGAGCGGGGGTCACCGCCCTCACGGCGCAACGCCTCCTCCTCCAAAAGCACGCCAGTGAGCAGCCTGGTACTGCGATCCCAGGTGAAGCAGCTGGCCCATTCCCGGCAGTCCGCCGAGACGTCCTTGGCTGCGTCCGGTTCACGCATGGCTGTCAGGGCCTCAACCATGGCGGTCCCAAATTTCCTGGGGGTCTCCACCAACCAACCTGTCCTGCCGTCCACAACGGAGTCCCGAATGCCTGGAACCCGCAATGCCAGGCAAGGCACGCCCCACGCCGCGGCCTCGATCACTGAGCAGCCCCAGCCCTCCGAAGCCGAGGTGGATGCCGTGAGCCAGGCCCGGCTCAGCAACTCGTCACGCACGTTGTTGGGCTGGTAGCCGTGGAATGTTACTGCGTGGTCAAGGCCCAGATCCATGGCCAGCTGCTGGAGTCTGGCCCGCTCCGGGCCGTCCCCAATGATGTCCAATCTTAGTTTGGGAACACGGCGCGCCGCCACCGCGAACTGGCCCAGGAGCAGATCCAATCGTTTATGGGGCACCAGCCGGCTGACGACGGCGATGGTTGGGTTAGGGGCTCGTGTCGCCACAGCCTGCGGAATGTCCATTGTGCCGTTCGGCACCACGTGGATAGGACCCGCAAAGCCGAGCTTTCGAAGTTCCAGGCGTGTCGAGGGTGACACCGCCACTATTGAGCGCTGCCCGTACACCGTTTTGGCTCCCGAGCTTTCCAGGAATCGGCCTACTGCGGCCATGGGCGGCGAGAACCTGGTACGGAACTGCTCCTGGTGGACGTGGTGGATCAGTTGGACGATCGGAATGTCCCCTGACAGGAACAAAGGGGAAAAGAACGGAATCCCGTTTTGGCAGTCCACAACGGCATCAAACCGGCCACTGCTCCGCAGAAGGCGAAGGGCAGCGTGTCCATAG
The DNA here is from genome assembly GCF_024168825.1 of Paenarthrobacter sp. A20. Taxonomy (NCBI): domain Bacteria; kingdom Bacillati; phylum Actinomycetota; class Actinomycetes; order Micrococcales; family Micrococcaceae; genus Paenarthrobacter; species Paenarthrobacter sp. A20. Next base: position 4,833,755 of record NZ_JALJWH010000001.1, read on the forward strand.
ATGGATAGAACCCCGCCTCCGCGCAGTATATGGATGCCGTCAATGACGTCCTCGGCAGCCTGGCCGACATCGCGCCCTGTGAACCACGTGACCTGAACCCCGTTTTGCACCCATCGCTTGGAAATTTCATGCATGTACTGCTCCGCGCCGCCGGCTTGTGAATGCCTGACGTCGCGCCAGTTGAGGACCAGCACGTGCTTTCCTGCGAGTCGGGATGGGGAGTTCAGGTCAGGAAGGGCATACGTCACGGGGTTGCCTTCTGAAGTTGGAACACCGAGGCGAAGCTGGCGATTCCGTCCTGGAAGGGGCGGAATGTTGATTCAGCTCCGTTAGTCCAGGCCACAGGCAGTTCGATAATGCTGGCGTCGTTGTCCTGAAGCCGAAGAAGAAGCTCCACGTCAAAGGCGAATCCGGTGCTTCGGCATTGCACCATCGCCGCGGTGAGGGCATCCCGTTCAAAGAACTTGAAGCCACACTGGGTATCCTGGATGCCTTTGACCTTGGACCTTGTCAGGACCCGGAAAGCCGTTCCGCCCACTCTTCGCCCCAGATGTTGGGGACGGACGAACGTGGAGCCAGGGGCATGGCGGGATGCGATGACCGCTGATGCGCCATCGGAGAGATACGACATGGCTGCGGAGAGGGTGTCCAAAGGGGTGGCAAGGTCAGCATCGAAGAAGCCCGTGAACCTCGACGTTCCACTAAGAAGACCGCGGCGCACTGCTGCGCCCTTTCCACGCTGGGAACACCCCACCACAGAGATGGGGACCACGCCCCCGTTTTCACGGGCTATCCCACGGACAACCGCCGCGGTCTCGTCCACGCTGCCGTTGTCCACCACCACGATGCGCGATGACCATGGTTGGCTGGCCAGGAAGTCGACAGTCTGCCTCAGCGTGCTGGGAATCCTCGCGGCCTCGTTATAGGCCGGGATGATGACCTCAAGATCCACTTGGGATCGGCGCAAGGAGTCTGAATGTCGGCGCGCCTGAAGTACCCCCCTCCTGCCAATGTGCACACTGTGGGATTGCAGCAGAACCATCTGAGCCTCCAAATATCCGGGAACGGGACGAAAAACGTGCCCGCAATATATGGAGTGGCGGCACCCGCCAAGACATGACGCGAATCCCACGTTGTGGCCCAAGTCATGGCTCCCTATCACTACCGCGGACAGGCGCCCGGCGCTCTGAGCGAAATCGCTGGTTCCATGTCGGAGCCCGTCTATAGAGTGGCCACATGAGCCACGTATCTTCGGTCCCTGCCAGCGCCCCGGAAACAGCGGTCGCGCCTCCTGTCGCCAAGCGCATCCCCACCCGCCGCGAACACCACGGCGACGTCTTCGTGGACAACTACGAGTGGCTCAGGGACAAGGAGTCCGCCGAAGTAGTGGACCATTTGAAGGCCGAGAACACGTACCAGGAAGCGGTCACGGCGCACCAGGAACCGTTGCGCGAGGCGATGTTCCAGGAGATCAAGGGCCGTACCCAGGAGACGGACCTGTCCGTGCCCAGCCGCAAGGACGGCTGGTGGTACTACAGCCGGTCGGTGGAGGGCAGGGAGTACAGCATCCAGTGCCGCGTCCTGGCCTCGAACACCGGGGATCCAGTAGCCGATTGGACTCCCCCGTCGGTGGAGCCCGGCGTCGACATCGACGGTGAGCAGGTGCTTCTGGACGGCAACGTTGAAGCCGAGGGCCAACCGTTCTTCAGCGTGGGCGGCGCCGCCGTCACGGTGGACGGAAATCTCTACGCCTACGCCGTGGACAACTCAGGCGACGAACGTTTCACCCTCCGGATCAAGGATCTCCGTACCGGCGAACTCCTCCCGGACGTCATCGAGGACATTTTCTATGGGGTGGCCTTTTCCCCCGATGGCACCCGCCTTTTCTACACCGTTGTGGATGATTCGTGGCGGCCCTACCAGGTGAAGGCACACGTCCTGGGCACTCCGGTCACGGAGGATGAGGTTCTCTACCAGGAGGACGACGTCGCAATGTGGCTTGGGTTCGATCTTTCCTCGGACCGCCGCCACCTGGTGCTCAGCATCGGCTGTTCCGAGTTCAGCGAGACGCAACTCCTCCGCTTCGACCAGTACGCAGCCGGCCTGAGCACCGTTATCTCCCGCGACCACCACATTCTTTACGAGGCCGAGCCCTTCCTCCTGGAGGGCAAAGAGACCTTGCTCCTGACCCATAACAAGGACGCCATCAACTCGATGGTGAGCCTGGTGGACCCGGCAGAACTCGCCAAGCCGGTGGCAGAGCAGGACTGGCGTACCGTCGTCGCACATTCGGACGCCGTACGCGTCAACGGCGCCGGCGTTACGTCCACGCACCTGGTGTTGTCCATCCGCAAGGACACCATCGAGCGCGTTCAGGTACTGCCCTTGGAAGGCCTGGGCACTGCGGCGCAGAGCGCCCCTGTGGAGCCTGCCTTTGACGACGAGCTCTACACCGCCGGGGTCTCCGGGTCCGACTACGAAGCTCCCGTCATCCGCATGGGCTACACCTCCTATTTCACTCCGTCGCGCGTCTACGACTTCGTCTTGCCCACCGCGGAACTTCCGGCCGGCCAGCTGCTGCTGCGCAAGGAGAGCCCGGTCCTTGGCGGCTACTCCGCGGCGGATTACGTCGCCACCCGTGAATGGGCAACGGCCGACGACGGCACACGCGTCCCGTTGTCCGTGCTGCGTCACGCTTCGGTTCAGCAGGATGGCTCTGCCCCTGGACTGGTGTACGGCTACGGCTCGTACGAGATGAGCATGGATCCGGGCTTCGGCATAGCCCGGTTGTCGCTGCTGGATCGCGGAATCGTCATGGTGATTGCCCATATCCGGGGCGGCGGTGAACTCGGCCGGCAGTGGTACGAGGATGGCAAGAAGCTCACCAAGAAGAACACTTTCACGGACTTCATCACGGCCACTGACTGGTTGGCAGGGTCACGCTGGGCGGACCCCGCGCGAATCGCTGCCATGGGCGGGTCCGCCGGCGGCTTGCTCATGGGTGCCGTAGCCAACATGGCCCCGGAAAAGTATGTTGCCGTGGTGGCACAGGTGCCGTTCGTCGACGCATTGACCACCATCCTGGATCCTGAGCTTCCCCTGTCCGCCCTGGAATGGGAGGAATGGGGCAACCCGATCACGGACCCCGAAGTGTACGCCTACATGAAGTCCTACACTCCGTACGAGAATGTGGGGGCCGTTGCCTACCCCAAAATCGCTGCGGTGACGTCCTTCAACGACACCCGTGTGCTGTACGTCGAACCAGCCAAATGGGTCCAGGCACTGCGCTCCGCTTCCACCGGTTCCGAGCCAATCGTCATGAAGATCGAGATGGACGGTGGGCACGGCGGCGCATCAGGCCGGTATGTCCAGTGGCGTGAACGCGCTTGGGACTACGCGTTTGTTGCCGACTCCGTAGGCGCAACCGAATTGCTGCCGGGAGCCGGCCTGAAATAAGTGTTCGTCAGTTTCGGCGCGCCCGCAGCAGTGCGAAGTAGCCCGGGATCACGTCCGGGGCCGACGGGTTGCTGAGCGGGCGCGTCTCGATGCTCGCCGAGCCTTCCTCCACCAGGGACCAGTCCGCCGTCGGGAAGGCCTTTGCGCGTTGCGCGGCCCCGAAACGGCCCGGCATTGGCAGTCCGCGAATGGCCCACTCAAGAGGCGCCGGAATGGAATCCCGGGTGGCCCCGAGGTGGCTGACGTAGTCCACCGGCGTTCCGGGAAAATTGGTTTCTGCCAGGAACACGCCTCCGCGCGTCCCGACGACAGGCAGCAGGTTCGCTGCCAACGCTGACCGGCCGTTCCGGTCCAGTACGTGCAGGACTCCGCGAATGAAGACATTCGCGTCCCCGGCCCAGCCTGCAGCTTCGAGTGCCGTTGCGACTGTTTGCGCAGCGTCAGGTGCCGTCATGTCGCACACGGCGAATGACGCCGTCGTAATCCCCGCCGACTCCAGCCGTGCGCGATCCACGGCGTTGGCGGAGTAGTCGAGTCCCAGCGCATGCGGGAAGTGCTGCGCCAACAGCCGGGTGAAGCTGCCGTTGCCACAGCCAACGTCCACCACGGGCAGGGCGGGGTCCAACCCGGCCAATGTGGGGAGGTAGCCCAGGAGTTCGTGGTCGCTGCCCGAGTCCCACAGGACATCGCCCGTGGCGCCGGTTGAGCGGATGTCGCCCCAGAACTGATCCCAGGCCGTACGGGCGTCCTTGGGCGCGGCGGAAGAGAGCCTGATGAGGCGTGGGATCAGCAGGTACTTCCTGAGGGCGGAGAACATTCTCCAAATATAGGTGGCACTAGGCCTCCACCAGCCACTCCAATGCCTCTGTTTCAGATGTGAAGAACTTGGTAGGGCACGGGGGTTTCATGATGCCCAGGAAGAAGTTGGCGATGACCCTGTCCACCGGTGACGAGCCCCAGAGTGCGATGCGGTTGGCCTGGCAAGGCTTGGCAAACACAGAGCGCGCACCGCGGGTGACGTCGTCGGTGGTTGCCATGTCCACAATCATCGGATGGCGGTCCGGGCCGCACAGCTCGTTGACCCGGTCCATGGCACGTTGGGCATCCGCTTCCTGGATCCTGGCCCCGCGCGGCCATGTCAAGCGAAGGATGCCCGGTTCCTCGAGCTCCAATTCAAACGACACCTGTTGATGATCCTGCGGTGTTGCTGGGTGGTCCACAGTGCTCCTTGCGCGATTGGTGGTGCTGCAGGGGAGGCGGGCGTGGCTCCCCTGCTGACACCCTCAAGGCTGACGAATCCGGAACACAAAGTAAAGGTGTGCCCTGCGACTCATCCCGGCCATTTGACGCACGGCCGCCTTTGTCCTCAAAGCCGCTGATAGGGTGTTGCCACATCAAGAAATACCGTGAATGGAACGTTGGAACGGAAGGGGCTCAGTGGGCGAGACCGTTGCCGACGTACAGCATGTCCGGTCGGCCGTAGTGGCGGATTCAGACAGTGGCAGGTTGGCCGCGACCTCGGCCGCGCTTTCCTCAGCGGGATTCGAGGTCTTCCCTGCCCCCGACGCTGACTCCCTGGCCTCGCAAATCCAGCAGCACAACCCCTCTGTAGTGGTGGCTCAGAGCGCCCTTGCGCACGGCTTGCGCAGCCCGGGAGTCCCGATGCTGCTGGTCCTCGCCGCAGAGGAAATTGTGGACATTGAGGAAGTGGAGGCCTGGCGGGTAGCTGACTACGTCATCAGCCCGGTGCAGTCGGGGGAAATTGTCCACCGTGTTAAAACCCTGATCGGCCGGGCCGCCGAACGCGCACGTTCCCGCGGCGAAATCGAAGCGCTCCGGGAAAGCCTCCGCAATGTCTCCTCGGCCATCCGGGAGACCAACGATCCCCAGTTGATCGCCGACCACGTGGTCCGCGGCTTCGGCGAGGCCCTGCGTGTTGACCACGTCTGGTTCGCTACGTTCCGGGACGAACGCGTCCCCAGTATCCGGGCTCAGTGGAACCGTCCCGGCCTTTCGCTGCTGCCCGCGCGCCTGGGCGAGAGCGAGAACGCCATTATCGAGACGGCCAACAGGCTTTGGGCCGAGGCGGACGTCCTCGCCGTCACGGACCACCGGGAGGACCCCGACTCAAAGATCGCCAAGGCGCTGCGGGAATGGTCCGGTGACCTCAACCCCGTGTCCACTGTCCTTCTCCCCGTGGGTGAAGGCGCCTCGGCCATGGGCATCATCCTGCTGTCCACCGTGGAGGAACGGCACGACTGGACCCGACCCGAGATTGCCTTGATGCAGCATGTGGCTGGAAATGTGGCCCACGGCCTCATCCAGGGCCATCTCATCAGCGCCCAGCAGCGCGTCCTCCACCAACTCAGGCAGTTGGATAAGGCCAAGACAGATTTCCTGGCCACCGTAAACCACGAGCTCCGGACACCCTTGACCTCCATCACCGCATATCTGGACATGATCCAGGATGGCTCAGGCGGGCCCGTCCCCGAAGGCATCAGCAAGATGCTGGACGTCATTGCCCGGAACTCCACACGCCTCCGCAGGCTCATCGAGGACATGCTCACAGTGTCCATGCAGGACGGCAGCAACCTGGACCTAAAACCGGTGGATATCGCCAAGCTCCTCCAAGTGGTGGTTGCGACGCTGCGGCCACTGGCAGAGTCCAGGCACGTCTCAGTGTCCTTTACCGAAGGGACTGAGGACATCGAAGTCACGGCCGACGAAGCAAAGCTGGAACAGGTATTCACCAACATCGTGGCCAACGCCATCAAGTTCACTCCCGAGGGTGGACGGGTGGGCATCACCAGCTCAGTCTCGGCCTCCGAGAACGGCGGACTCGCGCTGGTCCGGATCGCAGACAACGGTTTGGGCATCCCGGAACACGATCTCCCACACATCTTCACCCGCTTCTACCGGGCCTCCAACGCCACTTCCGCGGCAGTGCCGGGCAGCGGGCTCGGTTTGGCAATCGCCCACGACATCATCAGCCGCCATATGGGGCGCCTGCTCCTGGATTCCACGCTGGGCTCCGGGACCACGGTGTCCGTCGAGTTGCCGGTAGGCGGGCCGTAGCGGATCTTCCGTGTCGGATCGGCGCACCTGGTCAGGAACCGGTGCTGCTTGATTTCATGAGGCGCGCCCGGCCTCAGCAGCGCCCAGGAACCCTCTCTATCCGGCGCCCGGTGTGACAGCCGTGTCAACGTGGGCTCCGCACATGCGCGTGATGGTCACTAATGCTCGACATACTCCGAAACAAAATTGATGCCCCGGGCAGCAGCCCGGGGCATCAATTGACGTCATATGGCCTTGAGAGGCGCTCCCCCAATGTTTAGTTCGGCCACCAACCGATGCTGGTGGTGTTCGTCTTCGTGGTGGTGAAGCTGTTAGGCCACCAGCCGATTGCCGTGCTGTCCTGCGTAGGCTCGGCATTAGCCGGGGCAGCGAAACCCGTTACTGCCAGAACCGCCGCCATGAGCAGGGTTGCCGCAAATTTTTTCATCCGCTATGCCCTTTCGTACTGATGCGAATTTGTTGTCTGTGACTTGAATAAAGTCACGGTGCAAACTATACGAGCTTTTCTTCCGCAATGACATGGATAATGGGCACATGCAAAGTCCGCACCTCGCTTCCCACCTCGTTGCCGGTCTTTCGGCACGCGCCAAGTGGAAGGAACGGGACTTCGACGAGGCCTATCGGCTTGCAGGCGACGCTGCCGGACTGGCAACCGTCGCCGGCGATGACGAATCGTGGTGGAACATGCGGTACCTGCAGGCCGAGTGCCTTCGGGACCAGGGGCGCATTGAAGAGTTCCTCACCCTGGCCATGGAACTCAATGGCCACAACCTGACCTCGTCTTCACCGGAACTCGGGGCCAAAGCAGGCACCATGGTTGCCGTGGCATTCCAAGGTTTGGGCCGGCTTCCCGAAGCAGCAGCCATGGCGGCCGATGCGGCGAAACTAGCAGCCAGGGACGCCGAGTTGGTGTACGTCCAGATCCTTGCCCAGCGCGCCCTGATCGCTGCTCTGGCGGAGAGCCGCATGCTGGACGATGCCTGGCGGGAATGCTTGGTGCTGGAAACACTACTGACCGACGACGTGGATGAAGACACCGCCGGAAAAGGTTATTGGGTTATCGGCAATGTCGCTTTCCTTGCCGACCGCGTTGCTGACGGCGGGCGATATCACGATCTTGCTGCCGAACGGCTGTCACCGTCAAAGGACGTTGACTTGTGGGCCCGTTTCAACAGGGCTTCCGCGGAAATGCGGCTTCAAGCGAAGCTCAGCGACGCAGCAACCCTGCGTTGCATTGAAAGGGCTGAGCTGGCCACGGACATTGTTGGCGGCTCGGAACGGGACCATCTTGAAATGTCCCTGGTCCGCGCCCATTGGTATTTCCTCAGCGGCGATATGCAGCAAGCCACCGCAATCCTTGAGCCGCTCTGCACCCGATCCTCCATTCTGGCCACCCAAACCTCCGCCGAGGCACATTTCCTTTTGGCCCGGACTTTGCTGGAATCCGGTAGGCGTGGAGATGCTCTGACTACGTTCGATGAGGCCGCAGCACTGTTCGAACAGGCGGCGCTGCCCGAACGCAGCGCTGCAGTCAGGGAGTATCTTCGCCATAGCGATGAGCAACGAGGCGAGCCACACAGGGGGTGAGCATGTCCGAAGGAAAAATGTACTCCGGCAACGACCCTCGCTTGGGACTGCTCCTGGAAGGCATCGTCAGGCTTGCCGCCGGGGACCTCAACACCCGGATCGAAGTCTCGGATGCGCGCGATGAAATCGATGCCGTGATCATGGGTACAAACCTCCTTGCAGAAGACCTTCAGATCGTTTACGAAGAACTTGAGCAGAGGGTGCAGGCCCGGACGCAGCAGCTCAACGAGGCCCATCTTGCGATGCAGCATATGGCCATGACCGACGCCCTTACAGGGCTGAACAACCGCTCAGCGTTTGCCACCGCCCTCAGCGAAGCCCAGGTCAGCGGGGCCGAAAGCGGCCGACGGGCTGCGATCCTCCTGCTGGACATGGACGGATTCAAAGCGATCAATGACTCCCTGGGCCACACCATCGGGGACAAGGTCCTGGAAACGGTCGCCAACAGGATCTCAGGGGCTGTCCGCGACCAGGACATGGTCGCCCGCATGGGCGGCGACGAATTCGCCGTGCTGATTCCCGAAGTGACCCCTGCGATAGCCGCCTCCATCGGCAACCGGATTCTCGCTGCAGTTGTGAGCCTCATGGAGATTGAGGGCCAGCACCTCCGTTGCGGTGCCAGCATGGGCCTTCGAATGGCTGACCCCGGCCATAGCGCGGAGGAACTGATGATGGAAGCGGACATTGCCATGTACGAGTCCAAGGCTGATGGGCGTGGCAAGCTCAAGGTCTTTGAGCCGGCAATGCTGCATGCCCGCCAGATGCGGAACCAATTGGTGGGTGAACTGAAAGAGGCGATCGCCGGTTCGCAGTTGGTGCTCTTCTACCAGCCGATCATCAGGCTGGATACCCGCGAAATCGAAGGCGTGGAGGCCTTGGTCCGCTGGAACCATCCAAGCCGAGGCCTCATCATGCCGGACGAGTTCATTCCCATCGCCGAGGAAACCGGGATGATCTCGGACCTGGGCGGCTGGGTGCTCCGCACCGCCGTCGAACAGCTGAAGCAATGGCGCACCGACCCCCTCACGTCGAGCCACGACTTCAGCATGCGCATCAACGTTTCGGCGGCCGACCTGCAACGGCTCGAGTTCATCGAGGACGTCCGGGAGGCTTTAGCCTCCGCGGAGCTGGACCCCTCGCTCCTGGTCCTGGAACTGACCGAGAGCGCGGTCATTCAAGGCAACGATCTGGACCGCTACACACTCAACAGCCTGCGCCGCTTGGGCGTGGGGCTGGAAATCGACGACTTCGGCACCGGTTATTCTTCCATCAGCTACCTCCGCCAGCTCCCTGTGGACACCGTCAAAGTGGACCGGACCCTGCTGTCAGCCCTGGGCAGCGACCCGGCGCAACCGGCCCTTCTTGCGGCCGTGCTGCAACTGATCCGGGCCTGTGGATTGGCCGCCGTGTGGGAGGGCGTGGAAACCGCCGATCAGGCCGAGTACCTCCTCAGCATCGGTTGCACCAGTGGCCAGGGTTACTACTTCAGCCGGCCCTTGCCTGAGGCGCAGTTGACCGAACAGTTGAAGCACAACAAGAGCTGGCCAGTCAGCTGATGGTCCGGGTCCAGGGATGGTGCCGCGTGCGCCACTCAGAGTCCAGGATCGCGTAGATGTTTTCAGTGGCCCATTGGCCCTTGTAGTGCCAGTTGTCCACCAATGTTGCTTCGAGCCGCATGCCCAGGCGCTTGCAGATGCCCGCCGAGCCAGCGTTGAGCGCGTCCAACTTCGCATCGATCCGGTGGAACGCCAGTTTCTCGAAGGCCAGCTTCATGACAGCCTCTGCCGACTCGGTTGCAATCCCGTGTCCTCGAGCTTCGGGGTGCAATATCCAGCCCAGCTCCCCCTGTCCGGTGCCCTCCAGCCATTTCAGGACCACTTCGCCCATCAAACCAGGCTGGTCCTTGCGCTCGATGGCAAGGCAGATCCAGTCTCCTTCCTGGTTGAATTCGAAGTTCGCGTACCGTCCCAGGACTTCCATTGACTTGGTCCTGGTCAGCTCGTTGCGCAGCAGGAACCGGGCGGTTTCAGGAAGTGATTGGTAACCGTGGAAGCGTTCGAGGTCCTCAGCTTCGAAGCGCCGCAGGATGAGTCGGTCAGTGATGATGGGAAGCTCAATTTCGGGCATGTGTTCGAGGCTACTAGGTGCAGGCGAATACTGGTCCAGTCTTGACACGTGACGCGATCTGGGATTACCTAATGAACATTCGGTAAATAAAGCTGGAGGCAATGACGCATGGTTGAAACAACCCTCTCCGGTGCATCGCACCACATCCTGACAAACGACTACGCGTCCGAATGGATGGGCATTGAGGTCCTCAAGCTCGACGACGGCCACGCCACCATCCGGATGCACCTCCGCCAGGAGATGCTCAACGGATTCGGCATGGCCCACGGCGGAATGATCTTCGCCTTCGGTGACACAGCCTTCGCGCTGGCCTGCAACCCGGCCAACCCCACGCCCAAGCAAGCCGCCAACATCACGGTGGCGTCCGGCGTCGACATTAACTTCATCAAGCCGGCGTTCCAGGGCCAGGTGATCACCGCCGTCGCAAACCGCCGCGCCAGCACCGGCCGAAGCGGCCTGTACGACATCCAGATCTACGCCGCTACCCCTGACGACAACGCCGCCCACGACACCGAGCCCGGCGAGCTCATTGCTGAGTTCCGTGGCCGTAGCCGCACCATCTCCAAGAAGTAGGAAACCGATGACCCAGAACACCGTGGCCGCACCAACCGCTACCACCGCCAAGGCCAGTGCCCCTGTGCTGGACCGTGAAGAAACCATCTCCCGCGACGAACTTGAGGCACTGCAGCTCACCCGCCTCCAGCACACGGTCGCCTACGCCTACGATCGCGTCCCGCTGTATAAGCGAAAGTTCGACGAAACCGGAGTCCACCCTTCGGATCTCAAGGAACTCAGCGACCTCGGCAAGTTCCCCTACACCACCAAGGAAGACCTCCGCCTGGAGTACCCCTTCGGCATGTTCGCTGTCCCCCAGGACCAGGTGGCGCGTATCCATGCAAGCTCCGGCACCACCGGCCGACCCACCGTGGTTGGCTACACCAAGAACGACCTCGCCAACTGGGCAACCCTCGTTGCGCGCTCCTTCCGCGCCTCGGGCGTCCGCCCCGGCATGAAGGTCCACAACGCCTACGGTTACGGCCTGTTCACCGGAGGACTCGGCGCACACGCCGGCGCTGAAGCGCTCGGCTGCACCGTCATCCCCATCTCCGGCGGCCAGACCGAACGCCAGATCCAGCTCATCCAGGACTTCAAGCCGGACGCCATCCTGGCCACGCCAACGTACCTGCTCACGATCGCCGATGCCATGCAGCACCAGGGCATCGACCCCACCTCTACCTCCCTCAAGTACGCCGTTCTCGGGGCCGAACCGTGGACCGAAGAGATGCGCCACGAGCTCGAAGTCACCATGAACATCAAGGCCTCGGACATCTACGGACTCTCCGAAGTCATGGGGCCCGGCGTCGCTGGCGAGGCAGTGGAAACACAGGACGGTTGCCACATCTGGGAAGACCACTTCCGCCCGGAAATCATCGACCCCTTTGACCACTCCACGGTCCTGGGCGACGGCGAACCCGGCGAACTCGTCTTCACGTCCTTGACCAAAGAAGCATTGCCAATCATCCGGTACCGAACCAAAGACCTCACCCGCCTGCTTCCGGGCACCGCCCGCCCCGCGCACCGCCGCATGGGCCGCATCACCGGCCGCAGCGACGACATGATCATCCTCCGCGGCGTGAACCTGTTCCCGTCGCAGATTGAGGAAATCGCCCTGCGGATCCCGGAGCTCAGCCCGCACTTCCAGCTCGAGATCACCCGCCCCGAAGGCAAACGAATGGATTCGCTGACGGTCAAGATTGAGCGCCGGGAAAACGTTCCATCCGAGGCCGGCACGACGGCGGCACACACCTTGCGTGAGCAGATCAAGATTCACGTCGGGTCATCCTGCGTGGTTGACGTTGTGGAGCCAGGTTCCCTGGAGCGTTCCAACGGGAAGCTTCGCCGGATCTACGACATGCGCCCGAAGGGCTGAACGCCCGCCCCGTAGAGATCGTGAGAAAATGCCAGCATGCCTACTGAGACCACCACCAAGCGCGGACGGCCCGGTTACGACCAGCAGTCGGTGCTCCGCATCGCCGTCGACGTCTTCAACCGCCACGGGTACGACGCTACGTCCATGGGCATCCTGGCCGAGAACCTCGGGATCTCAAAATCGGCCATCTACCACCACGTGCCGTCCAAGGGCGATCTCCTGAAGCTCGCCCTTGACCACGCGTTGGGCGGTTTGGAGGCCATCCTGGAGGAGCCATCTGCCAGCACCGGCCCCGCCGACGCACGGCTTGAGTTCGTGCTCCGGCAGACCATCGCGGTGCTGGTGGACCGGCTGCCCTTCGTAACCCTGCTGCTGCGTCTACGCGGCAACACGGAGATCGAGCGGGACGCACTGGAACGCCGCCGCGCTTTCGACCACAAGGTAGCTGCCCTGATTTCCGCGGCCCGGGAAGATGGTTCGCTGCGCCAGGACATCGATCCCCGCACGGTCACGCGCCTGCTGTTCGGCACCATCAACTCGATCGTGGAGTGGTACAAGCCGGGCGGCTCGCTGTCCCCCGAGAAGCTCGCCGATGACGTCATCACCATGGCCTTCGACGGGCTCCACACAGCCGCCTGACCACCTCCGTGGCCAACGGTCGCCTAGGGAACTGTGGGTACGAAGTGCTTGACACCGACCGGGCGGCTGCTATTTTTGTGCCCATCGGGTTCGTGTTCCACCCTTGTCGGATTCCTCCCGCACGGCGCGCACCCTGAAAGCAGGACGCCGTGGAGATTGACCAATGACCGCGTCACTGGCGTTCAGCATCCTCACCTATCTTCTCGCTTTGGGACTGGGCGGCTTCGCAGTCATCCACTACGCCCGCAAACGTAAACCGGTGCTGCGCAGCTTGGGGTTGACCCTCAATCGATGGCTGCCGATCGACATCGCCGTTGGGCTTGCGATCACGTTCGTTGCGATCGGGCTGGTCTTCGTCGTCGAACTCCTCCTGGGTGTAGTCGCGGTCCAGCCGGGAACGCTCACCTGGTCCTCGTTCGCCAGCGAAGTGCTGGTCCCGCTGATTCAGGCCGCGGCCCTGGAAGAGTTCCTCTTCCGCGTCCTTCTCCTCAGCGGCGTGGCCATCCTGCTCTCGCGACTGACACACGGTCGGTGGATCGCTGTGCTCCTGACTGCAGCGCTCTTCGGGGCCGGCCACTTGGGCAACGACGGTGCCACAGCGGTCTCTGCCTTCGGCACAGGCCTTGGCGGCGTGATCTACGCCGTTGCGTTCCTCGCAACCCGCAGCGTGTGGTTGCCGTTCGGCCTTCACCTCGGCTGGAACATGGCCCAGGGGCTGTTCGGCTTCCCGATCAGCGGCAACATCGTTCCCGGATGGTTTTCGACAGCCTCTACCGGCCCCGAACTTCTCAACGGCGGCGCTTACGGCCCCGAAGGCGGCATCCCCGGAATGCTGGCCCGCGTGTTGATCATCGCCATGGTGTTCGCCTACGTGAAGACCCGCTGGCCGGACGGCAGTATCGCCACCCTGCGGTTCGCGCCAGCCCCGGAGAAACGCAGCGCCGTTCTCCAACCAACAACCTGAAAGGAATCGCCATGCGGATAGCACCCAAGGTTTGGATCGGCCTCGCTATTTGGATCGGCTACGTGGTGGTCGTGACCGCCATCCAACTACTCTCCGGCATCCCCTATCCAGAGCTCAGTGCCAGCGCCTCAAACGTATGGCGGGCCATCGTGGTCTCCCTCAGCATCGGGAGCATACTACTGGCCGCCACCGCGTGGTGGCTTGGCTGGTGGAAACCAGCCCTGCGCGATCGCCATCGCGCGCCCCACAAATGGCCAATCATTGCCCCTCTAGTGCTCCTGCTGGCCGCACTCGTGAATTTTGCCGGCACCGATTGGTCCAAGTTCGACGCCGGATTCCTCCTCGCGCTACTCACATTCGGTGTCCTGGTCGGCTTCGCCGAGGAATTCAGCACCCGTGGCCTGGTGCTCGTCGCCCTGCGCTCAAAGCTCGGCGAAGGATGGGTATGGTTCCTCTCCAGCCTGATGTTCGGGCTAATGCACGCCGTCAACTTCTTCGCCGGACAGGCACTGTCGCCAACATTGACCCAAGTCGTCCTGACGTTCGCGCTGGGAACCGGGTTCTACATCCTGCGACGCACCACCGGCACCCTGCTCTGGGCCATGGCCCTGCACGCAATCTGGGACATCTCCACCTTCACCGTCGCCTACGCACCCACCGAATTGGCTGGCCTGGCCGGCCCGATCCAATACCTCAGCGCAATCCTCGCCGTCGCGTTCGTTTACTGGGCGATCAAGGGAGCCAACGAACGGACCGCTGTCACCACCCCAGACCCAGCCCTCAGATAGGCGTTTTTTCAGCGGCTTGTTCGAGCCTTTTTGGCGCGGATGCCCGATTCCTACGAAGAACGGTGAGAGAGGGAACCCCTCAAACCCGACAGGCGTGAGAGAGGGAACCCCTCAAACCCGACAGGCGTGAGAGAAGGAACCCCTCAAACCCGACAGGCGTGAGAGAAGGAACCCCTCAAACCCGACAGGCGTGAGAGAGGGTTACTTCTCCACGAGCGTCAGGACGTCGTAGGTGGCTACGATTTCGTCGTTCTGGTTGGTCAGGACGGCGTCCCAGGCAACTTCGCCGTATTCATCAGTCTCGCGCGGGGTGATCTTCTTGGCCGTCAAGGTGACACGGATGGAGTCGCCGGCCGCAACGGGCGTGATGAAGCGCAGGTTCTCCAGGCCGTAGTTGGCCAGGACGGGACCCGGTGCGGGCTCGACAAACAGTCCGGCAGCCCAGCTCAACAGCAGGTAGCCGTGGGCCACGATGCCGGGGAAGAACGGGTTGGCTTCGGCGGCTTCCTGGTTGGTGTGCGCGTAGAAGGTGTCGCCCGTGGAGTTCGCAAAGGCAGTGATGTCCTCGAGCTTGACCTCACGGAGTTCAGAACGCACGGCATCGCCGATGCGCAAGGTTGAGAGGTGCTTACGGAACGGGTGCTCCCCCTCGGTTTCCACCGTGAAGTTGCGGTCGGCTCCGGTGTGCCACTGGCCGGTAACAGCAGTGAGCATGTTGGGGGAGCCCTGGATGGCGGTGCGCTGCATGTGGTGCAGGACGGAGCGGATGCCGCCCAGTTCCTCGCCGCCACCTGCGCGGCCGGGACCACCATGGACCAGGTGCGGGACAGGTGAGCCGTGACCGGTGGACGAGCGCGCATCTTCACGGTTGAGCATATGGACGCGTCCGTGGTGGGCTGCGATGCCGGTGACCAGCTCGCGGGCTACAGCAGGATCGTTGGTGCACACGGAGGCCACCAGGGAGCCGGAGCCGCGGGCCGCAAGACGGATAGCGTCGGCAAGGTCCGTATAGCCAATGACTGACGATACGGGTCCGAATGCTTCCAGCGAGTGGACTTCTTCGGTCTCAGCATCGGCCCAGCTTAGGAGCACGGGAGACATGAAGGCACCGTCCGCCACGACCCCCACTTCGCCGCCAACTGAGGTGACCGACGGCGTATCGAGAGATCCGTACGCAAGCTCGCCACCGGCGTCGAGCATGGATTGCACAGCAGCGCGGACGTCGGCGAGCTGCTCCAGCGAAGCCAGGGCGCCCATGGTGACGCCGTCTGCACGGGGGTCACCGACGACGACGCGCTCGTTGATGCGGGCGCCGACGGCGGCAGCAACCTCAGCGGTGAGCTGCTGCGGCACGATGATGCGGCGGATGGCGGTGCACTTCTGGCCCGCCTTGACAGTCATTTCGGTGACCACTGCCTTGACGAAGGCGTCGAACTCTGGCGTGCCCGGAACGGCATCAGGGCCGAGGATGGCGGCGTTCAGGGAGTCGGTTTCAGAGGTAAAGCGGACGCCGCCCTGAACAACATTGCTGTGGCTCTTCAGCGAGTTGGCGGTTGATGCCGAGCCCGTGAAGGACACGAGGTCGCGGTAGTCGAGCTCGTCCAGGATGGTCCGGGCCGAACCGGAGATGAGCTGCAGGGAACCGGCCGGGAGGATACCCGATTCGACTATTGCCTTGACCGCAGCGGCGGCCACGTAACCAGTGGGCGTTGCGGGCTTCACGATGGTGGGAACGCCGGCAAGGAATGCGGGAGCAAACTTCTCCAACATGCCCCACACGGGGAAGTTGAAGGCGTTGATCTGCACCGCGACGCCGGGAATGCGGGTGTAGATGTGCTCGCCGGCGAAGGAGCCATCCTTGGACAGCACCTCCATGGGGCCGTCCACCACAACCTGCGAGTTGGGCAGTTCACGGCGGCCCTTGGATCCGAACGTGAAGAGCACGCCGATGCCGCCGTCGATGTCGATCATGTTGTCGATCTTGGTGGCACCGCTCTGCGACGAGGACTCATAGAGCTCCTGGCGCCGGCCGTTGAGGTACTGGGCAAGCTCCTTGAGCTTGAGGGCGCGCTGGTGGAACGTCAGTTTCCCGAGTTCGGCCTGGCCTGTGGTGCGGGCGTAATTTACGACGGCGGCAAGGTCCAGTCCGTCGGTGCTCACGTTGGCCAGGACTTCTCCGGTGCTGGCATCGCGAACCGGGACCTTCTTGGCGTCTGGCGCCGGGGTCCACCAGGCATCCTGAACGTAACTGGGGACGGTTGCAACGGCTGTGGTTTCCGGGGCGACTGCGGTAGTGGTCATCGTCGACGGGTCCTTCCAAGGCACGTGAAATCGGCACGGTCAATGCTGACTGGAGCCAACATTACTGACCGGCCGTTCGGTAATATATACAGGGTACATGAATGCCCGGAGGAGTACAGCAGTAATTTCCAGGGACGCCGAAGGGCCGGCCCCTTTGTGGGGAGCCGACCCTTCGTTTCGCTTGTTTGGATGCCGAGTCTAGTTGGCGCCGAATTTGGTGTTGTAGCGGAACATGAAAGCTGCCATCGCGTCACGGTTCACCGGCTGCAACGGACGGAACGACTTAGTGTTGCCCGCCTCGGCCCAGCCCGTGGAGATCCCCTGCGCCGCGAGCCAGGTGATCTCCTTGTAGAACTGCGCACCCACCGGAACATCAACAAACGGCGAAACCTTCGGCGCCGTGAACTCAGGCTCCCCCGCCAGCCGGTACATGAACGCCGCCATCGCATCACGGTTCACCGCCTGCAACGGACGATACGTCTTGGACTTGTCAGCCTCGACCCACCCCGTCGAGATCCCCTTATCGGCAAGCCAGGTGATCTCTTTATAGAACTGCGTACCAACAGGAAGATCCTTGAACGGAGTCACCGCAGGAGCCGTGAAAGCAGGCTTGCCAGCCAACCGGTACATGAACGCAGCCATCGCATCACGGTTCACCGGAGACAACGGCTGATACGTCCTGGACCCATTCGCCTCCCACCCCGTGGAAATACCCTTGTCCGCCAACCACTGGATCTCATCCTGGAACTGCGCCCCCAACGGAACGTCATCAAAGCCACGAGTACCTTGAGTAGCCGTGGCATAACTCAACGTCCCAATATCCGTGTTCTGACCCACTGCGGTCGCAACCGACCTGGCATTGGCCTCAGCAAGAACATTCCCCGAGAAAATCGGCCCCAGGCCTTCAGGCTCAGCTACTACGAAGTAGAACCCCGTGGTCAGGCCGGTAACCTTAAAAGTTCCGTCAGCCGCTGTCCTTCCCGGACGAGTAGTGAAGGACCCATCCTTGGTGTAGACACGGATCGGCACCTCGCTCAAAGGAGCGCCGTTGGCGCCGAGGACCTTGCCCGTCAGCGTTCCGCCCACGCGAACGGTTGCATTGATGTTCTCAGCGGTCTGCCCGGCAGCAACCGTCACTGGCGTGGCATTGGCGGCACCCCCGGATTCCGGGAGGTCCTTGTACAGCTGGCCCTCGTAGGTGGTCCAGTACCCCTTGGTGCGGTTGAACCCGACCTTGTAGGAACCGGGCAGCAGGTTCTTGAGGGAGTAGGTGGTCTGCGACGTTTCCATGACTGTGGAAGAAGCCACCGTACCGTCCGCAGTCACCGCTGTGATGCCCATCCCCGGGCCACTCATCGACGGGCCCGGCGCGGGTGCCCCGGCGACGGAACCAGAGATAGTGGCAGCTGCAACAGCGGAGTCGTGGATTCCAGTGAGCTTTTGGCCGTCGGTCACGGTGATCCAGGGCGACTTGGCAGGGTCAGCAACCCCCTTGTGCCACATGTTGGCCCACGTGTCGTTAAAAGCGCGGTAATGGAGCTTGTACGTGCCAGCCTTGAGACCACCAATCGTGAAGTTACCCAAGTTATCCGAGCTGAGGAACGCTGATCCTGCGAAATCGTTCAGGGCAAAGTCCGGGCCGGCCTCCACCATGACCTGGCCGTTGTAGGCAGCAGCACCAGCCGGAACCGAGAGCTTTCCAGAGATCATTGCGGCCGGTTTCAGCGTTTGATCGATGCCGCTGGTGGTGGCACCCTCTGTAACGTTCACCGGTGTCGCTGCGCCGCCCGGAGACGTCGAATACGACGTGCGCAAAACGGGCGAGGGCTCAGGAGAGTAGCTGAAGCCCACTTCATGTGTGCCGGTAGGCAACCCGATGACTGTGTATGTGCCGTCTGCTGCTGGATTGGCGGGCAATCCGGCATTTGCGTTAACGCTGACCTTGGTCACGTCCACGCCGGCAGGTACGGTGACCTTTCCTGAGATCTTGCCGCCGATGGTCAGGGTCTGGTTGATCCCGGTCACCACTGCACCGGCCGCAACGGGAATGACGGTCGCTTGGCTTTCCTTACGACCTCCATACCAAGTGGAGGTGAGTTCGGGCGCGGCAAAGGTACTAAAGCTGACTTTGTACTGCCCGGCTTCGAGCCCGGTGAGAGTGAAGGTGCCGTTGGCTTGGACTTGGGCATAGCTGTACGACGGGCTAAGTGTTTGCACCGTAATTTTCGTTACGTCAAAGCCCTCGGGCACCGTGACCGTTCCGGAAATACTTCCCGTGGCCGCTGCAAACGCCGGGGACGCAAACCCAGCGGGCAATGCGCCCAGAATAAGTGCTGCTAACAGTGTGAGAGCGAGCCGAAAACGGCCGCGAGAAATACCCCTCATGGGTCCCCCGATTTTCATGCGAATGAAGGGGTCGCTGGGTTGGCGACCCGTCGCGATCCTAGTGCATGAAAACGGTTATTCGAAACGCCGGATATATGTGAAGTGAGAGAAGGCTTCGGGCTGCTTTAGCCCTTGCCCCCGAGCTTCTTCACCAACAGGAGCGGCTTTTTGAGGAACTCCCCTACGCTGGTCCGGACGACGATGGTCTGGTTCAGGGCGTCGAGCCGCTCCAGCACGTGGTCGAGCTTGGCGGCGGCTTCGTCGAGGCGACGCTGCTGGGCACGGATCAGCTCCTCCTGCTCGGCCAAGACTTGCGTCAGGTAGAGCATGGTGCCGAGCCCGCCCTGGGCAACACCCTCTCGAAGGTGCTCATCGCGGACCAACGCATCGTAGCGGGCGTGCTCGGCGGCTTTGGCGAAGATACTGTTCCCGTCATGCCCCTCGGACTCAGGCCGCTGGGACCAGAACGCGAGGGGTTCACCGTCGAGGAATCCAACGCGCGAGTGGCTGAGGACCCGCAGGTGGAACTCCCAGTCGCCCACCACAGGGAGGTCTTCGTTGTAGTACCCCACGGCGTCGTGGAGGCTGCGACGGTACAGGAAGGAAATGGGGACAGCCCGGTTGATCTTCAGCATGTCGGCAAGGGTGATTTGCTGCATGTCCGCCCAAAAGATCTCGCGGCGGATCGGCTCAATCCGGTCTGCCACGAGCTCTTCGATGACGATCTCGGTGCGGACCATGACGCCGCTCTCGGCTCCGTGGGCAGGATCATCCAGGTAGGCGACCGTGCTCTCCAGGAAGTTCGGCGCCCAAAAATCATCGTCGTCGTGGATCACGATGAAGTCGCCTGAGCCGGCTTTGATGCCCGCGTTGGAGGCGGCCTCCATCCCTACGGATTCGGCATGGTGGAGCGTGATGATGCGTTCCCGCTCGGCTTCAGGCCGCTGGGAGGTGAGGCGATCGACGTCGACCGGGTCGCCGCCGTCGTTCACGATCACCACCTCGAAGTCCCGGAAAGTCTGGGCGAAAATGTCGTCCAGGGCCCGTGCCAGGAAGATTGGGCGGTTCTTGGTACGGGTCACGATGGTGACGCGGGCACCGGCATTCATGGCTGGTCCATTCCGTTCGGGAAGTGTGATCAATCCTGCATGTTAGCAGCGCCCGGAAGCCCGGAGCCCAGCTTTGCCCGAACCGCCGCGATCTGAACCTCAGTGACGCCGTTGGTCGTCAGGAAAGTCACCGCGTCGATCGAACCAAGGAAGTCCCGAAGGCTCGCCCGACGCTGCGCCAGCATTGCCTCAAGGTCGTCGCCGGAAAGGTACGGGTCGTGCGCGTGAGGCGCCCCATGTGTGCGGTGTCGCTCGTTGATCCCGCGGGCAGCGAGCTCGTAGCCGCGCACGATCTCCTCTTGGTCGATGTCCGCCAGCTGCTGGAGGAGCAGGGCGATCACACCACTGCGGTCCCTGCCCGCCGAGCAGTGAACAACCACCTTTCCCGGGGACGCGGCGATGGCTTTGAACACCGCGGCAATTTTCTCCCCGAAAAGCTGCAAATAGTCACCGTACTGCGCAGGGTCCTTTAGATAGGGGCCAAACAGTTCACTGAAGCCGCTATGGTCAGGATCCTCTGTTGGGCAATGGACGACGTCGATACGGGCCTTCACGTGGTCCGGCACCTTGGGATCGGTATCGCGTTGGCGACGTTCGCGGGAGGCACGGAGATCGATCACGGTGCGGACGCCGTCGTCGTACATCTGCTGCCAACCCGTCCCGGTGAGCCATTCGTGCCGACCCATCCGGTACACGTCTCCGGCAACGTGCCAGGCGTTGACGGCGCCATCCCACCGAACAGCGTGGTGAGCTGAGGTTGTCCCATCCATAGGAGCCAGCTAAGCACATTGGACGGCCTGGATGTGAGTGTTCGCTGAGGGGTTGGCTCTCGGGATTATCACGCGCGCCTAATGCCGAGAGCTCACCCCTCGGCGGCGTATTTCGACAGCCTGAACTCGAGGCCGTTGCGCACCGCGGGCCATTCGTGGTCAAGGATGGAGAACACCACAGTGTCGCGGAGCGCACCGTCGGCGCTGCGCGAGTGGTTCCGGAGCACGCCGTCCTGCTTCGCTCCGAGCCGGGCAATCGCGTCACGGGACTGTTGGTTCAACCAGTGCGTGCGGAATTCCACGGCCGGGCAACCCAGTGTTTCGAAGGCGTGCCGAAGGAGCAACAGCTTGGAATCCGGGTTGGTTCCCGTGCCGTGCGCCGAAGCAGCATTCCACGTCGAACCGATCTCCACGCGCGGCGTTACGGCGTCGATGTTCATGTACGTCGTCATGCCGATGAGCTTGCCCGTCGCCGTGGACCGCGTGGCAAACGGCAGCATGGAACCTTTGGCTTGCAGGTCCAGGCGCCGGTCGATCTCGGCGGCCATGCCCTCCGGCGTCGGGACTGAGGTGTACCAGAGCTTCCACAGTTCGCCGTCGCGGGCTGCGTCCACCAGCCCATCGTGGTGCTCCGGGCTCAGCGGTTCAAGCGTCACGAATTTTCCAGTCAGGGTGATGGGTTCGATTGAAGTCACCCGGTTAGCCTAACCGCCTGCGGGCGTCAGTCGTTCCAGTCGAAGAAGCCCTTGCCTGTCTTGCGTCCGAGCTCGCCACGGGCCACTTTGTCCCGGAGGATCTGCGGCGGAGCGAAACGGTCGCCGAGCGTGGAGTGCAGGTACTCCGCAATGCCAAGCCGGACGTCCAGGCCCACAATGTCGGTGGTCTTCAGCGGACCTGTGGGGTGCTTGTAGCCCAGGACCATGGCGGCATCAATGTCCTCCGCGGACGCGACGCCCTCTTCCACCATGCGCATGGCCTCCAGGGCGATCGCCACACCCAGGCGGGAGGATGCGAACCCGGGCGCGTCATTGACGACGACGGCGGTCTTGCCAAGTGCCTCGGTCCAGCTTTTCGCCGCAACAGCGAGTTCGGGAGACGTTTCCTTGGCCAGCACCACCTCAATGAGGGTAGAGGCGGGCACCGGGTTGAAGAAGTGCAGGCCAACGAAGTTGGCGGGCCGGCGGAGTTCGTTGGCGAGTCCGGTGACTGACAAGGAAGAGGTGTTGGATGCCAGGAAAGCATCCGCTGAAAGGTGCTCTTCAACGGCTTTCAGAGCGGTGACTTTGAGTTGGTAGTCCTCAGGCACGGCTTCCACCACAAGGCCACAGTGGATGAACGACTCGTAATCCGTGGAGGTGCTGAAGCGGGCCATGGCTGCTTCGGGGGCCTCGCTCAAGGTTCCACGGGCTGCAGACTTGGCAACCGCCTCGGCTACGCGGCCTTGCGCTCCGGCAGCCGCCTCGTGATCACGCTCCACCACGATCACGGTGGCACCCTTGGTGAGGAAAGCGTGCGCGATGCCGGCACCCATCCGGCCACCGCCCAAGACTCCGACGACGTGCGGGATGGCGGGAACTGCTGTCATTTCTGGGTCCTGTCTTGCGTGGGCGCTTCAGTGTCTTGCTGGGCTTTTACCGATTTCTTATCGAGGAAGGCCTGCATGCGATCAAACTTGGCCTGGGATTCAAAGAGGATTCCCTGGGCGAGGGTATCAATCAGCGGGTGGGCTTCAGCCGGGGCGTGGAACACCGACTTGGTAATCCGGACCGCCAAGGGGTCCTGACGTCCGATCCGGTCCGCCAGCTTGTGGGCGGCATCCATCAATTCCGGGGCCTCATGGATTTCCGTGATGAGGCTGATCCGCAGTGCTTCTTCAGCCCGCAGCACGGCTCCGGCCAAGAGAATCTCCTTGGCCTTCGGCTCGCCGACAAGCTCCTTCAGTCGCCAGCTGGCACCGGCCGCGGCCAGGATTCCCAGGCCGGTTTCCGGGTTTCCAATCCTGACGCTCGGAGTTCCGATGCGGAAGTCCGCCGCGTAGGCGAGTTCAGCGCCCCCACCCAGGCAATATCCGTCCAAGGCCGCGATGACGGGCATGGGAAGCTTGGCGATCCGGACAAAGATGGTGGAGTTGATCCCCTGTAAGGCGTCATCCCGACGGCGTTCCCGCAACTGGCCAATATCGGCACCGGAGGCAAACACGCCCTCGGTTCCGGCGATGATCAGTACCTTGGGGCTCCGCTCCAGTTCAGCGCAGACCAGGTGGAGCTCGTCCACCATTTTCTGGTCAATCGCATTGCGGACCTCGGGGCGGTTCAGGAGAACGGTGAGGCGGTCTTCGCGTTCCTCGATGAGCAGCGTGCTGAAGTCTTTCGGGTTCAGTGCCATTACACGCCTTCCAGCAGCATCGCGGTGCCTTGTCCGACGCCGATGCACATCGTCGCCAACCCGAGCTTCGGTCCAGTCCCGGAGGCGAGTTCGCGCTCCATCCGGCCCAACAGCGTGATGGCGATACGTGAGCCGCTGGAACCGAGCGGGTGCCCCAAGCTGATGGCGCCGCCGTCGTTGTTCACGATGTCAGGGTTCAACCCGAGGCGACGCATACTCGCGAGTGACTGCGTGGCGAATGCTTCGTTCAGTTCCACGGCGCCGAGCTGATCCGCGCTGAGGCCCGTACGCGCAAGGATTTTCTGAGTAGCCGGAACAGGACCAATGCCCATGATTTCCGGCTCGCAACCGGCTGAAGCTCCATCGACGATGCGGGCGCGTGGGATAAGGCCGAACTTCTTGATGGCTGCCTCTGACGCCACGATAATGGCCGATGCGCCATCGTTCAGGGTGGAAGAGTTGCCGGCCGTGACCACGGATCCGCCAGGGACCACAGGCCGCAGCTTGGCCAGGACGTCCATGGTGGTGCCTTCACGGGGACCTTCATCGGTGTCCACCACTGTCGCGGACTTACGCGTCGTGACCGTGACCGGAACAATCTCGTCCTTGAAGCGGCCGCCGGCAATGGCGGCCAGCGCGCGCTCGTGCGAGCGGACGGCGAAGGCGTCAGCGTCCTCACGGGAGATGTTGTCCGCCCGGCCCACTTCCTCGGCCGTCTCCGGCATGGAGTACGTCATCTTGCCGTCACGGGAGAGCTCACCCTTGGTGAAGAGCGGGTTGGCAAAGCGCCAGCCGATGGACGTGTCGAAGATCTGTCCCGGCTTGGCGAATGCTGTGGCCGGCTTCTCCTGGACCCATGGCGCTCGGCTCATGGACTCAACGCCGCCGGCTACCACGATGTCCGCAGCACCGGACTTGATCATCTGGCTGGCCATGATGATCGCGCTGAGACCGGAGGCGCACAGGCGGTTCACCGTGATGCCAGGGATGTGGAGGGGAAGTCCCGCCAGAATGGTGGCCATACGGGCCACGTTGCGGTTCTCCTCGCCTGCGCCGTTGGCGTTGCCGAGGATCACCTCGTCAATGGAGTCAGGGTCGACGCCGGCACGCGCCACCGCTTCCCGGACCACCAACGCTGCGAGATCGTCCGGACGGACGGAGGACAGTGCCCCACCGTAGCGACCTACAGGCGTACGTGCGCCGCCAACAAGAAAAGCCTCGACCATGAGAACATCCTTCGCGAAGTGAAAGGGACCGGCCTGGGAATAATATACCGACCGTTCGTTCTATAAAGATTACACGGCACGGCGGGCCGGTCAACAGGAGAAGCTCTCCGTTAAGCCGGCCCGCCGGCCGCATCACACCACCCGGATCCCCAGATGGCCCGCCAGCAAAGGTGCCATCAGGCTGAGTTGGTAGTCGTCGATAACAACCCCCGCCAACCCCGCCAATCCATTGATCCCCCGGAACTCGGACGTCCGCAGATCAACGTCCTTGAGCTTGGCCCCAGTAACGTCCAAGGTGCCAATGGTGCAGTTCTTCAAAGCGATCCTGGTCCCGGCGCAACCACCGAGATCGAGCTCGTTGATGATGCAGTCGGAGATCTGGAGGTCCATGAGCTTGGAGCCTCGCAGGTTCACATAGTCCAGCTTGCCGCCATCGATCCGGACGGAGCGCCAGTTTCCCTCATAAAGTTCAGCTGAGCCCCACCGGGGGTTGCTGATTTCCACGTCCTGCCAGGAACTTCGCGCGGCAGTGAAGACCGGCGCATACGGCTCGGCCAGAATGCACTCCCGGAACGTGGCGCCCCGCAACTGCGCCTCGTTGAAGGAGACACCGTTCAACTCGCATTCGATGAAGTCGGAGCCGCTCAGCTCTTCTCCGTCAGCGGAAACCTTGGTCCACCTGACGCCGTCGTACCGTTCGCCACGCTGGAAGTCCGGAGCGTCGTCGTCGCGCAGTTCTTCCAAACGGACCGGTGAAATCTTAGGGGCCGCAACCTTCGCAGCCGCCATCAGAGGGATTCCGCCTTTGCTGCGATCTCCGTCAAGTCCTTGGCGAGTGCCTTGCGCGTCATGCTCATGCCGATCTTCCCGAAGAGGGCCATACCCACCTTGCTGAGGAATGACGGCTTGAGGACCTCGGCGCCGAACGTCAGCGTAAGGTCCGTTCCGCCGTCGCGCTCGGACAGGGTGAAGCGCGAGGTGTAATCAGCGCCGCCCTGAAGCGCCTTCACAGTAGTGCTGCGCGGCGGGTCGGCCTGGGACACCCACATTTCGACGGTTTCCTGCTTGCCCATCATGGTCCGGGTTTCTTTCCATCGCGTGCCTTCGCCGTACGGGCCCTCGCTGAGCAACTGGACGGAGTCGATGCCGGAGAGTGTGCCGGCCGAGCCCGGGATATCCGAGATAACGGCCCAGACTTTCTCCGGGCCTGCCTTAATGTGCTGCGTCAGGGTGGTGGTGTGTTCCATACATCGAGCCTAGTCCCGACCCCTGACAGTCCCAATGAGGGCAGTCAGCCAAGTGACCACGGCGCAGACACCAACACCCCAGGCAATGTCGGTCAACGCCACCATCGGCGGGAAGTCCTTGAGCACGGCGAGCGCCGTCAACGCCCAGGTGGAGTACGTGAAGAAGCCAAACAACGCTCCTCCCGCGGCCCGCCGACCCAGCGTGAGGTCCGCCTTCCCTGGCCGCACGCCATAGTGAACAATCCCGGCAACAAAGACTACGTAGAACAGCACCGCCGCCACTGGCTGCGGACTGGACGCTATCAGGTGTCCGATCTGGCTTTCATACTGCCGCTGCGCCACGGTGAGGATCCATACGACGTCGATCACGGCAAAAATCACTGCTGCCAGCGCGTAGGACAGAAGCCAGCGCTTCATGCCGCGGCTCATCCCTGGCGCCGGGTGTCAGCGTAGAGGTTGTCCACGATGTGCCGTGCGCGTTCGGTGAAAGCCCCACGTTTGAGTTTCATGGTCGGTGTCACGATTCCGTTGGCCTCCGTGAGGTCGGTCAGCAGCAAGACGAACCGGCGCACCTGCTCGGAGCGTGCGATTTTCGCGTTCGCAGCACTGACGGCCTTGCCAATGACGGCCAGAAGCCGGACGTCGTCGATTTGGACTGCGCCGCCGTCGTCGGGGATCCGGAGGCCCTTCAGATCTGCAATGCCCTCGCGCTCGGCCCACGCAGCCAAGGTTTCGGGGTCCAGCAGCACCAGCCCACCGAGATACGGCTTGCCCTCCCCCACCATCACGGCGTGGGCAACCAGGGGGTCGCCTTCAACGTAGCCTTCCCAAATGGCCGGGGAGATGGTCTTCCCGCCGGCGGTGACAATGACGTCCTTGATCCGCCCCTTCAAGGTGAGCCGGCCCAGATGGTCCAGCTCGCCGAGGTCCCCGGTCCGGAAATAGCCGTCGACGAACGCTTCGGCGTTGTCCGCCTGCCGGCGGTAGCCTGCAAAGACGCCCACACCGCGGGCCAGGACTTCACCTTGGTCCGAGAGACGCACGGTGGTACCGGGCATGGGAACACCCACGGACCCCGAGTTAATGGCCCCGGGCAGGTTCCCCGTCAACGGGGCGGTAGTTTCCGTGAGGCCGTAGCCTTCGATCACGGGAAGTCCCAGTCCTCGGAAGAACAGGGACAGTTCCGCGTCGAGGGCCCCGGCGCCGGACAGCAGGTAATCGAGGCGTCCGCCCACCAACTTCCGCAGCCGGGCGTAGAAAAGGCGGTCGAACAGGGCCCGCCGGATGCGGAGGCCGGCAGAGGCACGGACGGTCTGGTCGGCGTCGTGCGCTTCGGCAAACCGGCCCCACTCCACTGCCGTGCTTTGCGCCGAAGCCCACACGCGCCCCAGCCGCTTTTGCGTTGCGGCGGCAGCGGCCGATGCCTGGATTTTCTGCAGCACACGCGGAACCACCACCAGGAACGTTGGCTTCAAAGCGCCCAGTGCAGGAACCACGTCCCGTGGATCGGAGAGGTGGGCGATCCGCATGCCGTTGGCCAGGCAGATCAGCTGCAGCCCGCGTGCCAGGACATGGGCCATGGGCAGGAAGATGATGGTGTTGCCACCCTCTCGGACCACCTCCGTGTAGGCTCCGGCGACGTTCAGGACCTGCCCCACGAAGTTGCCGTGGGTGATGAGCGCACCTTTGGGCGCCGCCGTGGTGCCGGAGGTGTACACGATGGTGGCAACGGAGTCGAGATCGGCCAGCAAGCGGCGCTCCTCAACGGTGCTGTCCGGGATCCCGACACCGCGGGCCACTAAATCTGCCAGGTCCGCCCCGGGCACGGCATCAATGGTCCAGATCCCCAGGGGCTGGATTCCTGCGGTGCTAAAACCCTGCTCCAGCAAAGCGGCGTGCTCCGCGGTGCCGCCCACGGCAAGCCTGACGTCGGCGTCGGCCAGGATCGCCGTCACCTGCGGCGCCGCTGAGGTTTCGTAAACCGGAACCACGACGGCGCCGGCGAACCAAGCCGCCATATCGGCCAGTGCCCACTCGTAACGGGTGGGGGACATGATGGCCAGGGACTCCCCCGGCTGGATGCCCGCCGCGATGAAACCCTTGGCCAGTGCCCGGACCTCGTCCACGAACTGCTCCGTGGTGACTTGCCGCCACGGATCGGTGATGGCCGCATCCGTCGCACGGACTTCGAATGCGATGTGCCCGGGGTTCGTCCGGACGCGCTCCATGAGCAACTCCGTGGCGTTGCGGTGGTTGGCCGCGTCAACCAGCGGCGGGGAGGTGAACTCTCTCAACGGGCACCCCCGGCTGACAGGGATTGCAGGTGCTCCTGCATCAGGCCCAGGACGGCGTCGAGAAAGTCCCCGACGACGGCTTGGTGTTCAGCAGGCAGCGCGTCCACGTGCGCAGTGGCAGCAGACAGGAGCGGCTGCAGCAGGTCCTTGACCTGGAGGGATGCCGAACTGGTGACGTTGACGTGCACTTGCCGCCGGTCTTCGGTGCTGCGCAGGCGCTCAACGAACCCGTGCGACTCCAAACGGCTGACCAGCGCAGTTGTGGTGGCCGCTGTAGCACCCAAGTCCGAGGCGAGGGCACCCACAGTAACGGGTCCCGACTCAGCCAGTACGGTCAGCGCCCTGTAGTCAGTGAGGTTGAGTCCGAGGGCCCGGGCTACCTCGCGTTCGGTCTCATTGGCCAGGCCAAACAGACCCTGCAAGGTCCGGGAGGTCGGGTGGGCCGACTCTCCGGTAGCCTTTTCATGATTTTGCATGGTTATATAGTAATCAAATTAGTTTGAACATAAAACAGGCTAGGAAACAGGCATTGTGGGGAAACGCCGCTCGAGCCGCCGTGAAAGGAACGCTGTCGTGAAGGATTCAGAGAGGAAGGGCCTCATTGCCCTTCCTGTGGTGGTGCTGCTGGGCGGACTCGTCGCCGTGGCTGGAAGCCAGCACGGAGCAAGCCTGACCGGGATTCCGGTCTTCGCCGCCGCAGTCGCCGCCGCGTTCATCATTCAATGGCTTGTCTTCATCCCGTCCTTCAAAGCACAGACAGAGAAGTACTTCGATCTCACTGGCTCACTGACCTATGTAGCCATCACCGTTCTTTTGGTGCTTGCCACCCCCGGAATTGATGCCCGTTCGCTGCTCCTTGCGGCCATGGTTGCCGCGTGGGCCCTCCGCCTGGGAACCTTCCTGTCCCGGCGGATCCACAAGTCCGGCAAGGACGACCGCTTCGACGAGATCAAGCCATCATTCATCCGCTTCCTCAACGTCTGGACCATGCAAGGACTCTGGGTGGTCTTCACTGCCGCAGCAGCATGGGTGGCCATCACCAGCACCAACCGGGTGGCTTTGGACTGGCTGGCCGTCCTCGGATTCGTGGTGTGGGCGGCAGGATTCCTCATCGAGATCGTGGCCGACCTGCAGAAGAGCCGGTTCAAGGCCAACCCGGCCAACAAGGGAAAGTTCATCTCCACCGGACTGTGGTCAAAGTCCCGGCACCCCAACTACTTCGGCGAGATCCTCCTGTGGACGGGGGTGGCCATCATCGCCATCCCGGTACTCCAAGGCTGGCAGTGGATTGCACTGATCTCCCCGATCTTCGTTGCCCTCCTGCTCACCAAGGTCAGCGGCATCCCCTTGCTGGAAAAGAAGGCCGACAAGACCTGGGGCGGCGAGGCGGGGTACGAGGCCTACAAGAAGAGCACCCCAGTGTTGATCCCGAAGCTCAGCTAGGACCCACAACGCGACGCCCACCACGAAAACGGCGCGTGCCCCCGGAAGGAGGCACGCGCCGTCGTACGTTTGAAACGCAAGGACCAGACGGGTCTTAGCTGAACAGCTCGCTCTTGGGCTCGTTGTTCTTGACCTTCTGCCACCCAAGCCACAGGACCAGGGCGAAGAACGGGATGGTGGCCAACGTCCATAGACCCAGCAGGAAGACCTCGCCGGTTGCCTTGTCCGTCATCGTGTCGAATCCGATGAGCACGGTGATGGCCAGCAGCGCGATGAGGCCCAGCCAACTGGTCCACGGCGAACCGGGCATCGGCAGGCTGGAGACGTTGCCGCGCTTCTTCCGCAGGGCAATCTGGCTCGCGAAGATGGAACCCCACGTGAAGATGACGCCGATGGATGCGGTGTTCAGTGCGAGGTCGAAGGCGTGCGAGCCACCCAGCCAGATGTTCAGGAGGATGCCCACGAGGTAGACGCCACCAATCGCCAGGATGGCGGCGTACGGCACGTGACGGGTGGACATCTTGGTGAGCCACTGCGGAGCGTGGCCGTTGTTGGCCATGGTGCGGAAAATGCGGCCGATCGAGTACAGGCCCGAGTTGCAGGAGGACAGTGCGGCGGTGATGACGATCATGTTCATGACGTCGCCCATCCAGCCCAGGCCCATCTGGCCGAAAACGGTAACGAACGGCGAGGTGCCGGCCACGTACTGGTCGGACGGAAGCAGCATTGCCAGCAGCGTCACCGAACCAACGTAGAAGACCACAATACGGATGACGACGGCGCGGATCGCCTTGGGAACTTCGCGTTCGGGGTTCTCCATCTCACCAGCGGTAATGCCGACGAGTTCGATGGCGTTGTAGGCGAAGATCACGGCGTTGAGGACCAGGATCATCACCAGGCCGCCCTTGGGGAACATGCCCCCGTCTTCGTGGAAGAGGTTGGCAACGGACGCGTTGCCGTCGCCCACCTTGGCGTTGGTGACAACCATGAAAGTGCCAACAGCCAGGAAGATCACGATGGCCGCGACCTTGAGGCAGGAAGCCCAAAACTCGAATTCGCCGAAAGCCTTGACGCTGAACAGGTTCACGGCCACCAGCAGCACCAGCGCGGCGATGGCAGACAGTTCAATGGGCACGTTCGGGAAGAAGAACTGGAAGTACAGGCCGATCGCGATCAGTTCGGCGATACCTGTCATGGCCCAGTTGATGAAATACATCCAGCCGGAAAGGAAGGCGCCCTTCTTGCCGAACATTTCGCCGGCGTAGCTCACGAAGGAGCCGGACGTCTGGCGGTACATGATGAGTTCACCGAGCGCGCGCATCAGCAGGTAAGCGATGACGCCGGCAATGGCGTAGGAGAAGATCAGGGCCGGGCCGGTGGAGGCCAGGCGGCCGCCGGCACCCATGAAGAGGCCGACGCCGATGGCGCCGCCCATGGCGATCATGGTGACGTGGCGGCGACTCAGGGTCTTCTGGTATCCCTCAGCGCTGAGGGTTGAGCCCGCGGCTGCGGATGACGCCTTGGAGCTCTGGAGATCTGTGGGAGTACTTTGCGGCACAGCTGTTCCTTGTGGGTTGGGGTCTTGCTGTAGGTGTCACGCCCATGCCGGAACACAGGCGTCTTTGGCACACAAAATTCGAGCTTTTCCTCCTTTGAGGACCCGAAGTGTGACAAAGAACGCAGAACGCCGAAGCTTCGCGCAACCCGTCTATCTTACGGGATTAACCCGAATGCCCGTGACGCAGGCAACAAGGGGCTGTGGAAAAGGTCCCCCGCTGCACCTCAAACCATCGCCGCTCAGCCGGCCTCCAGAACAATATTCCCGGCCTCATCTGCGAAGACTTTGTAGGTTTGAAGGGGTTTGGCGCCCGTGGTGGAGCAGCCGGTTTGGAGTTCGAAGGCGTGCTGGTGCAATGGGCACATCACCACGTGCTGGTCGATGGTTCCGTCTGCAATGGGGCCGCCTTTGTGCGGGCAGACACCCGAAACGGCGCGCAGGCTTCCGTCCCTGAGCCGGAACACTGCCACCTGCTCGCCGTCGACGCCAAAGGCCCGGCCTTCACCGAAGGGAATTTGGTCAAGAGGTCCCAGGACCAGCGGAATCTTCATTGGACCGGCACCTGCGGCAGAACTGTCAAAGGCAGGGAGGTGCGGAACTGGCCGGGCGTCAGGGGATCATCGCGTTCGCTCCAAGGGTCCACGTAGCTGTCCACCGAGGCTTGCATGGAAGCATCCAGGCGGGCGGCGATCCCTTCGGAATCGTCAAGAATGACGCTGCGGATCCGCTCAATCCCCACCCGAGGCACAAAGGAGTACGTCCGTTCCAACCAATGGGCGTTCTCCCGGTAGTACTGCATGAAGCGGCCTGCAAGGAGAGTGACTTCCTCGGGCGTATCCACCGTGACCAGGAGGTCCCCCTTGCGGATGTGGGCACCCGCCGCTCCCCCGATGTAGATTTCCCAGCGGCCACCTTCCACCGCCACCACACCCACGTCCTTGACCAAGGACTCGGCACAGTTGCGTGGGCAGCCGGAGACCGCGAGCTTTAGCTTGGCCGGCGCTTCGATTCCTTGGAAACGCGACTCCAGACCAATGCCCAGTCCGGTTGAATCCCCCGTCCCGAACCGGCAGTAGTCCTTCCCCACACACGTCTTGACCGTGCGGAAACTCTTGCCATAGGCATACCCGGACGGCATGTCCAGATCCGCCCACACCTGTGGAAGCTCCTCCTTGGGCACTCCCAGCAGGTCGATCCGCTGCCCGCCGGTCAGTTTAATCATGGGAATGTTGTGCTTCTCTGCGACGTCGGCGATCCTTCGGAGTTGCTGGACCGAGGTCACCCCACCCTTCATCTGCGGCACCACGGAGAACGTGCCATCACGCTGGATGTTGGCGTGTACGCGGTCGTTGATAAACCGGGCGTCGCGTTCATCAACGTAGTCTCCTGCCAACATCATCTTCATCAGCGATGCCAGCCCCATCTTGGATTTGGCGTCCTCGGCGCTGCCCGGCGCCAGGGCGGCAAAGACTTCCGAAACTGAACAGAGGCCGCGCGAACGGATCTCGGCCATCAAGGAACCCTTGTCCAGCGGAATTCCCGGAACGTAGTAGCTAGCTGCCGGGTCTTCCTCCACGGCACCACCAGCCGCCCATTCCACCACTTGGGTGACCATGGGCTTGCACGACCCACAGCCCTTGCCTGCACGGGTTGCGTCCATGGCAGCGGACACCGAAGCGCACCCGCCACGAACGGCGCACACCAGTGCCCCTTTGGAAACGCCGTTGCAGTTGCAGACCTGGGCGTTGTCCGCCAGCTCGGCAACGCTCTCCTCCTCCCCTGGTGAGCCGAGGTCGAACATCAGCGAGAGCCGCTCCTCAGGAAGGGGCAAACCCTGGTCGAAAGCCTGGGTCAGGTAGGCCACCTTGCGGCTGTCGCCCAGCAGGGTGGCGCCCACCATCTTGTTGTCCCGGATCACGATCGACTTGAACACTCCGCGGCCGGGTTCCGAGAAAACGATGTGCTCATCGGTATCCCGTTCGGGGCCATGAAGTCCCATGGAAGCGACGTCGACGCCGGCCACTTTCAGTTTGGTGGCAGTCCGGGAGCCCAGATACATCGAGTTGCGGTCCACTCCGGTGACGTGATCGGCCAGTACGGCGGCCTGCTCCCACAAGGGTGCCACCAGTCCGTACACCTGGCCGCGGTGCTGGACGCACTCCCCTACTGCGTAGATTTCCTCTTCATCCATCACCCGGAGGTGGTCGTCGACCACGATGCCGCGCTCCACTGCCAAACCACTCACGACGGCGACACCCACGTTGGGCCGGATGCCTGCGGTGACTACCACCATGTCGCAGTCGAGATCTGGTTGGTCGCGCAGGCCCACCCCGGTGATGCTGTCCGAACCCAGGATCGCCGTGGTCCGGCTTCCGGTGTGCACTTTGATGCCCAGCGCCTCCACGCTCCGCCGCAGTATTGCACCGCCGTCGGGCCCCATTTGGGCGCTCATCAGGTGCCCGCCCGAGTGGACCACAGCAACGTCCAGGCCGTAGGCCTGCAACCCCCGGGCCGCCTCCAGCCCGAGCAATCCGCCGCCAATCACCACTGCCCGCCGGTGGTGCTCGTGCTGGGCGAACTCGATCATCTTCCGGGTATCGTCCATGGTCCTGAAGGTGAAGACGCCATGCCGGACCGTTCCGCTGGGCGTATGGAGCCCGTCCATAGGTGGCAGGAAGGAGCGGCTGCCGGTGGCGATAATCAGTTGGTCGTACTGGACCACGCGGCCGTCGGCGGCGAAAACGTGCCGGCTGAACTTATCGATGCGGTCCACCAGGACCCCGGCATGGAGAGTGATGTTGTTCGCCTGGTACCAGGGGAGGGCGTTGAGGAAGATGTCCGCATCGCTTTCCTCGCCCGAGAGGACATGGCTGAGCATGATCCGGTTGTAGTTTCCATAAGGTTCGTCGCCGAACATGGTGATGTCGAAGATGTCACCGCCACCCCTGGCCAGGACTTCCTCCACGGCACGGGCACCGGCCATGCCGTTGCCGATCACCACCAGCCGCTTCTTCATCAGTGCTCCACCATGCCGAGATCCACCACCACTGATCCCCGAACGCCCGCGGGCGCCACCAGGAACAGCTCGATCACCGACCCGCCATCGGTGTCCTCCACTACCCTCAGCGGGATGTGGACATCGCCCTTGGCGCCTATGGGGAAATAGCGCATGGGAATGCGGTCCCGCATGAGGACAACGGTGATCAGTTCCGGGCTCGAGTTGCCGCCGCGGAAGTACAGCGTCTGGTTGACGACGCCGTCCGGGACGAAGTGCGAGAGCTCGGCATGGATGGGAACCGGTTTATCCAGCCCGGTGCCCTCGAAGTGGTAAATGCCCTGCAGGAAGAGGTTCTGGATGATCACGGGACAAGTCCTTTCGGCCGGTTCCCTTCCCATGGTGCTCTGCCGTTGTTTCAGAACGCGCGACGCCGTATTTCCGCCCACAGCACGAGGCGTAACGATCACTTTGCGAACAGCTCACCGGCGTTGAAACCGCGTGAGGATTACAGCAATTTGCCGTCCTGCATCCCGTACCGGACCCACGTCCCCGTAGACGCCTCCCGGCCAGGACTGGAAGCACACCGATCGAACCACTCCCCCAAGGCACGGTCGTGGCTCACGATCACCAGCGTCCCGGCAAACGACGCCAGCGCGGCCTCCAACTGTTCCACCAGCACGGGTGCCAGATGGTTGGTGGGTTCGTCCACGATCATGGTTTCGCAGCCGCCCAACAGGAGCCGGGCCAGGGCGAGCCGGCGTTGCTGACCTGCGGAGAGGCCACCCACGGGGACGTGGAATTCAGCAGGCCGGAAGAGCCCCAGGCGGAGCAACCCCTCAGCATGGTCATCAATGTTTCCGCCCAATCCCGCAGCGAACGCGGGGAGCAGTCGGAGCCCCGGCCGCGCGGGCACGTCGAGTTCCTGCTGCAGGTAGCCCACTTTGCCCTTGATGGTCACGGATCCAGCCGCGGGTTCCAGGTTGCCCGTCAGCACAGACAACAGGGTGGATTTGCCGGCGCCATTGGGGCCCGTAATGAGCACCTTTTGTCCGGTTTCCACCTTGAGGTCGGTGGTGTGGAGCCGTCCCGGCACGCTGACTCCGTGGGCTTCCAGCGCGGGTTCGGAGTCCGTTTCAGCCACGGAACCCAGCGGCGCCGCCAGCTTCAGTGGCACGGGTGGCCGGTCAACGGGGTTTTCTTCGAGCCTGCGAAGCCGCTCCTGGGCGTTGCGGACTTTGCTGGATGCCGCACTCTGCCATGTTCCGGCCTTGAACCCGAAAGCCATCTTGTCGTTGTCGCGCTTGCGTCCGTAGCCCATGCGGTCGGCCACCGTGGCGGCCTGGAGGCGTTCGGCAGCCATGGCGTCGAGCCATTCGTCGTACTCCTGGACCCAACGGGCACGCTCGGCTGCTTTCTCGCGGAGGTAGCCTTCGTAGCCGTTCCCGTAGCGGTTCACGGACCGACGGTCGGCGTCCACTTCGATGATGGTGGCGGCTACCTTACGCAGCAGGACACGGTCGTGCGAGACCACCACTACCGTGCCGCGATGGGCAGCCAATCGGGACTCAAGCCAGGCGGTACCGTTCGCGTCAAGGTGGTTGGTGGGCTCGTCCAGGAGCAGCGCTTCGGCTGGATCGGCCAGCAGGCAGGCCAGCGCTACACGCTCCTGCTCGCCGCCGGACAAGGATCCAAGCGTTCGACGCCGGTCCAAGCCTCCCAGCCCCAGTTTGTCCAGCGCCGCTTCCACCCGGGATTCGGCAGCGTAGCCCTCGCGGAGTTGGTACTCCGTTTGCAGGCTGCCGTAGAGCTCGAGTTCCTCGGTGTCGGCATCCGCCAGGCCTGATTCGAGGTCCAGGATTCGCGCTTCCAAGGAACGCAGGGATGCCAGGGAGGAGTCGATGGCGTCCCCCACTGTCAACGACTCGGAGAGCCCATGGGTTTGCGCCAGGTAACCGACGCGGTAGCCGGCGTTCCCGGACAGACCCGCAGTGCCGTCGTCGGGCGTTTCGACGCCAGCCATGAGCCGGAGCAGCGTGGATTTACCCGCGCCGTTTTCGCCGACGATTGCCACGTGTTCGCCATGGTGGATGACGAGGTCGACATTGTGCAGGAGTTCGCGGTCCCCGTAGCCGTGGGAAACGCCGGAAAGGTGAAGGTGGTCAGTCAAGAGGTGTCCTCGCAAGTCCGCAGTGGATGGCAGAAAGCCGTGTGGGTACTGGGGATGCAGCCGCAAAAGGGCTGCGCTCAAGACTTCATCGCTCCAGCCTGCCCGGCGGACATGGTCCCCGTCAAGCGGGAGTACCAAGGATGACACCATCAGAGTTCAATAAACTCTTGAAATGACACCACTTTGGCGTCAGAATGATGTCATGCAGCTCAACCAGTACGTGACCGCGGTCCATCATCAGCTGAACACCGCCGCCGAGGCCGGTGGGCCCGAAGCGCGCGCACTCAGCGAACGCCTCACCGCCGCCGTCGAATCCACTGTGCGACTGGTCCTCCTGGAGGCCCTCTCGGATGCCGCAAGCGAGATCACGCTGGAACTCGCGCCGGGTTCCGTAGAGGTCAGGCTCCGCGGCCGCGACCCTGAATTCGTTGTCAGCAACCCGCAGAGCGGAGACTTCGAGACAGTCAACGAACGGCAGCCCATCGCACCCGAAGACCTCGACGGAGCCAGCACAACGCGGACGACGCTCCGACTACCCGATCACCTCAAGCAGCAGGTTGAGGACGCGGCGGGCAAAGACGGCCTGTCGGTAAACTCATGGCTGGTCCGGGCCGTCGCCGAGTCGCTGAACGGCGGTGGCCCTTCCCAACGGAAGGTGCGCCGCGAACCCGGCGAGCAGAACTTCACAGGATGGGCCCGCTGATGGCAACGTTCCAGACTCCCCAGCCAATCGCCGTCGTTGTTGACGTTTCCGTCCGCGGCGACATTTGGATCGTAGCCCGCGACCACCCCGAGACTGAGGTGACGGTCCAACCCCGCAAGGCCAAGCGAAGCCTGGATGTCAGGATGGCTGAGCAAACCACTGTGGACTACGCGGACGGCCGCTTGCAGGTCAGGCTTCACCCCGCATTCCGCCACACCTGGTTCAGCGACGGCGGCGCCGTGGAAATCACCGTGGAGGTGCCCACGGGCAGCAGCCTGGAATTGAAGTCCGCCATGGGCGACCTCCGCTGCGAAGGCGGGTTCGGCACTGCCGAGCTGAGGACTGACTTGGGACATATCAGCATGGACCACTGCGGTGAGCTCCGGGCCCATACGGACATGGGCGACGTCACCGTGGAGCACGCCTCAGGTAGGTCCAGGATCAAAACCGGCTCCGGAAAGATCCGTATCAGGGATATTGAAGGCGTTGCCACAATAAAGAACGGCAACGGCAACACCTACATCGCACACGCCGCCGGCGAGCTCAGCGTCAGTGCGGCCAATGGTGACGTCTCCCTGGAAAGAGCCGGCCTATCCACTACCGTCAAGTCGTCCAGCGGCGACATCACCGTGGGCGAAGTCGCCGCCGGGAACCTCACCGTGCAGACAGGCGCGGGCACTCTCGTCGTCGGTGTGCGTGAAGGCACCGCGGCCTGGCTTGACCTCAACACCAAGTACGGACGCGTGCGCAATGGACTCGAAGCAAGCGGCGGACCCGGCGAGAGCATGGACAAAGTGGAGATCCGCGCCCGTAACGCCTACGGGGACATCACGGTGAAGCGCTCGGCCGTCCGCTAGAACCGCTACACGGTGGCCACAGCCCGCTTCCGGCGCGCTTTGGCCACCCGGGTGCCGATCAGTCCCTGCCGCGGGCTGAACAAGTACACGGCGGCGAACACCACTCCTTGGGTGAGGACCACCATGGCTCCGGATGCGGTGTCCAGGTAGTAGCTGAGGTAGATGCCGGCCACCGAACACACTACGGAGATGACGGGTGCGATGACCAGCATCCGGGAGAAGCGGTCGGTCAGCAGGTAGGCGGTGGCGCCCGGGATGATCAGCATGGCCACCACCAGCACCACACCCACGGTCTGCAGCGCCACCACGGAGGTCAGTGCGAGCAGGCCCAGGAGCAGGGCGCCGAGCTTTTTGGGTGACAGGCCGATGGCGTGGGCGTGTGTGGGGTCAAAGGCGTAGAGGGTGAGGTCGCGGCGTTTGAGGATCAGGATCGCGAACGCGACCACGCCCAGGACCACCACCTGGATGAGGTCGGGGATGCTGACGCCCAGCAGGTTTCCGAAGATGATGTGGTTCAGGTCGGTTTGGCTCGGGGTCACGGAGATCAACACCAGGCCCAGCGCGAACAGCGAGGTGAATACGATGCCGATCGCAGCGTCTTCCTTCACCCGGCTGGTATTGCGGACCACCCCGATCAACGTCACCGCAATCAGGGCGAACACCAGCGCACCGAGCGCGAACGGGGCACCCACGATGTACGCGAGGACGACGCCGGGAAGCACCGCGTGCGAGACGGCGTCGCCCATGAGGGACCAGCCGATGAGGACGAGCCAGCAGCTCAGGACGGCACAGACCACCGCGGCGATGGCGGTGGTGGCGAGGGCACGTACCATGAAGTCGTAGCTGAGGGGTTCCAGCAGGAATTCCACGGTTCAGCCCCTGTTCATGACGTCGAGGCCAAAGGCCATGGCGAGGTTCTCCGGTTGGAGCACGGTGTCCGGGCTTCCATGCATCAGCACTTTGCGCATCAGCAGCACCGCTTCATCGCAGAGTTGGGGAAGGGCATGAAGGTCGTGGGTGGAGATGAGGATGGTGGCGCCGTTGTCGGCCAGCTCGCGGAGGAGCCTGGTGATGGTGGCCTCGGACCTCTTGTCCACGCCCGCGAACGGCTCGTCCAGCAGCATCATGGTGGCGCCCTGCGCAATGCCGCGGGCCACGAAAGCCCGCTTCTTCTGCCCGCCGGACAGCTGACCGATTTGCCGGTCCGCGTACTCGCTCAGCTCCACGCGGTCCAAAGCATGCTCGACGGCGTCACGGTCGGCTTTGCGGGGCCGGCGCGTGAATCCGAGGTGCCCGTAGCGGCCCATCATCACCACGTCCCGGACGGACAAGGGGAACGCCCAGTCCACGTCCTCGCTTTGGGGAACGTAGCCGATGCCCGCATCCTTGCGCATCTTCACCGGAGGTTCCCCATTGATGAGCACCCTGCCGGAATCGGGTTTCACCATGCCCATGATGACCTTGAACAGGGTGGACTTGCCCGAGCCGTTCATGCCCACCAGGCCGCAGATCCTTGAATGGTCCAAGGTGAGGGACGCCTTGTCCAGGGCCAGGACCTCACCGTAATGGACCGTGACGTCCTCGACAGCGATCGCGGGGGTGCTCATGACGTTGCTCCTGTCAGTGCCGTGGTGATGACCTTGGCGTCATGGCGCATGAGGTCCAGGTACGTGGGAACGGGGCCGTCCGCTTCCGAGAGGGAATCGACGTACAAGGTCCCCCCGAACGTGGCATCAGTGGCACCCACCACCTGCTGCATAGGAGCGTCTGACACCGTGGATTCACAGAACACCGCCGGAACCTGGTTCTCCTTCACGAACTCGATGGCACGGGTGATCTGCTGCGGCGTTGCCTGTTGCTCAGCGTTCACAGCCCAGATGTAGACCTCTTTGAGGCCGGCATCGCGTGCCAAATAGGAGAACGCGCCTTCGCAGGTGACCAACGCCCGCTGCTTCTCCGACAACACGGAGAGCTTGGAGACCATCTCGTCCTGCACGGTCTGGAGCTGGGCGTTGTAGGCCTTCGCGTTGGCTTCGAACTCGGCAGCATGGGACGGCGCCAGCTTCGCGAACGCCTTGGCCATGTTGTTGGCGTAGATCTGGACGTTCTTGGGCGACATCCACGCGTGCGGATTCGGCTTGCCCTGATACGAATCCTCGGCAATAGGCATGACCTCCACTCCATCGCTGACCACGGCGTGCGGCACATCGAGGTCCTCCACGAACTGGGCGAACCACGCTTCAAGGTTGAGTCCGTTGTCCAGGATCAGATCGGCTTGGGCAGCTTTGCGGATGTCTCCCGGCGTTGGCTCGTAGCCGTGGATCTCGGCGCCCGCCTTGGTGATGGACTCCACGCGCAGCTTATCGCCGGCAACGTTCTTGGCGACGTCCGCCAACACAGTGAACGTCGTCAGAACCACGGGCTTGTCATCACTTCCTGCGGAGGAATTCCCACCGCAAGCGGTGACGCCAAGGGCGAGGGTGATGGTGATCAGGGCAGCAGCGAAACGGCGGACATCTTTGGCGCGCCGAAACGAAAAGTTAGGCATACCGAAAAGTGTAGCCAAGCATGGGCCACCCAGCAAAGCTAGGCTGGTCACATGGGCACTCTTTCCACCAAGGCATCTCTGTACAGGTTCACTGCCCTCGACGCCATCGCCGTGGCCGTCTACCTCGGCTTCACCTTGTACTTCACCTTCGCGGGCGAGTCAGTGGAACGGCTCATGCTCCAGGTCTTTCCACAGCCAGCCACCGCCTCCTATGCCGTCAACGCGATCTTTTATACCGGCGTCGGAATATTTGCGGTCGCTTCGGCCTGGCGCGTAATAGGCCGCGACCTAAAGATCCTGGGCACCCGGCCATGGTTCACCCTGGGCATGGTCCCCTTGGCGATCGTGGTGATGCTCATTCTCACGGCCCTGCTGGTGGCGGCATTCGGGACAGCCCAAAGCTCAGAGAACCAGCTGGGCATCCAAGGTCTCCTGCAGCAGGTACCCGCCTGGCTCATGGTGCCACTGTTGGTGATCCTTGGTCCGTTCGTGGAGGAGTATCTCTTCCGCCATCTCCTGATCGGCAAGTTGTCCCGGTACTTGAATATCTGGGTTTGCTGCGCGGTCTCCGTGGTGGTCTTCGCGTCCATCCATGTGGTGGGCCGCGAAGGGCTGGTGCTGTCCGCCTTGGCGCCGTATCTGGGCATGGCCGTGGTGCTGGTGGCGGTGTATGTGTGGACCGGAAAGAACCTGATGTTCTCCTACTTTGTCCACGCCGCGAAGAATCTCATGGCCGTAGTGCTCATCTACGCCATCCCGCCTGAGCTCCTCCCCAACTGAGTAGCAGCAAACGTTCCACTGGGCCCTCGCTGCGACGTTTGCTGTCACGCAGTTGGGTAACCCGGACGGAAGGTGACCGCATCGCTCTACCCAGCCCCCGCCGTCGGGAATAACTTGGGGGCATGACACTGAACATCCAGGTAGTAGTCGACTGCAAGAAGCCCCACGACCTCGCCGACTGGTGGGCCGAGACGCTGGAATGGAAGGTGGAACCGCAGGACGAAGCGTTCATCCGGTCCATGATCGAGCAGGGATTCGCCACCGAGGACCAGACCATCACCCACAACGGCAAGCTGGTGTGGGCTGAGGGCTGCGCGATAGTGCCGGCCGAGGACACCGAACCCAAGACCGGCCGGCGCATCCTGTTCCAGACCGACCCCAATGAAAAGACCGTCAAGAACCGAGTGCACTGGGACGTGCGCCTGGACGGCCGGGACAAGGACGAGGTGCGGAAACAGTTGGAGGCCCGGGGTGCCAAGCACCTCTGGACCGCCAGCCAGGGACCCCACGAGTGGCACACCATGGCCGACCCTGAGGGCAACGAGTTCTGCATCAGCTAAGGCCATTACTAGACTCGGACTGTGAACAACCATCTACCTGCCAAGGTTTCCGACGTCTTTGACCCCTCACGCTGGCGCACCGTTTCCGGCTTTGATGACTTCAAGGACATGACCTACCACCGGCAGGTTGAGCGTTCCACAGATGGCACTGCCAAAGACCTGCCGACGGTCCGGATCGCGTTCAACCGTCCCGAAGTCCGCAACGCTTTCCGCCCGGGCACCGTCGACGAGCTCTACCGCGCCATGGACCACGCCCGCATGACCCCGGACGTCGCCACCGTGCTGCTCACGGGCAACGGGCCTTCCGAAAAGGACGGCGGGCACTCGTTCTGCTCCGGCGGGGACCAACGGATCCGTGGCCGCGACGGTTACAGGTACGCAGAAGGTGACACCCAGGAGACCATCG
The DNA here is from genome assembly GCF_024168825.1 of Paenarthrobacter sp. A20. NCBI lineage: Bacteria > Bacillati > Actinomycetota > Actinomycetes > Micrococcales > Micrococcaceae > Paenarthrobacter > Paenarthrobacter sp. A20. Next base: position 4,876,058 of record NZ_JALJWH010000001.1, read on the forward strand.
ACCCCGCCCGTGCCGGTCGCCTCCACATCCTGGAAGTCCAACGACTCATGCGGACCATGCCCAAGGTGGTCATCGCCGTCGTCAATGGTTGGGCGGCAGGCGGCGGCCACTCACTCCACGTGGTCAGCGACCTCACCATCGCCTCCCGCGAGCACGGCAAGTTCAAGCAGACCGACGCCACAGTAGGAAGTTTCGACGCCGGATACGGCTCTGCGCTGCTGGCCCGCCAGATCGGGCAGAAAGCCGCGCGGGAGATCTTCTTCCTTGCCCGCGAGTATTCCGCCGATGACATGGTCCGGATGGGTGCCGTGAACGAGGCCGTTGACCACGAACGCCTTGAGGAAGTCGCCCTGGAGTACGCGGCGGACATCGCCCGCCAGTCACCCCAGGCCATCCGCATGCTCAAGTTCGCCTTCAACCTCGCCGACGACGGCCTGGCCGGGCAGCAAGTTTTCGCCGGCGAAGCCACCCGCCTGGCGTACATGACGGACGAGGCCGTAGAGGGCAAGGAAGCGTTCCTCCAGAAACGCGACCCCGACTGGTCCAACTTTCCCTACTACTTCTAGGACCTCCGTGAACATCGATCCCGTACTGAAAGCCCTGATGGCAGCCCTCCACGGTGAGGGCCCCGCCGTCGAAATCGTCCAGGATGAAAACGGCGGGCCGCAGGCGGTTCCGGTGGAGACCGGCGTCGAAGATGCGGCCGTGGTGGTCCGCACGTCCGGTTCCACGGGGACGCCCAAGGCAACTGTCCTGACCATCGACGCCCTGGCAGCATCCTCCGTGTCCACCGCCATGGCCCTGCGCGGTGAGGGCCAGTGGTTGCTCGCGCTCCCGCTGCAGTATGTGGCAGGTGTGCAGGTCCTGGTCCGCTCGCTCTACGCCGGCACGCGTCCGTGGGTGATGGACCAGTCGAACGGCTTCACTCCGGAGGCCTTCACCGCTGCCGCTGAGGAGCTGACGGACAAGATCCGCTTCACGTCCCTGGTGCCCACGCAATTGCAACGGCTCCTGGACTCCCCCGCCCCGGAAACCCTGGCCGTGCTGCGCCGCTTCAACGCGATCCTGCTGGGCGGGGCGCCTGCCTCACCCGATCTCCTTGCGACCGCCCACGCAGAGGGACTCAAAGTGGTCACCACCTACGGCTCGGCCGAGACCTGCGGCGGGTGCGTGTACGACGGTGAGCCGCTGGACGGCGTCGAGGTCCGCATCGGTGAGGGCGAGCTGGAAGGCCGCATCCTACTGGGCGGCGACACCGTGGCCGCGGGGTACCTGGACGCGGCCCGTGCCTCGAAAGCGGCGTTCTTCGAGGAGGACGACGTCCGCTGGTACGTGACCGGGGATCTGGGCCAGCTGTCCGACGACGGCAAACTCACCATCCTGGGCCGCGCCGACGACGTCATCATCACCGGCGGCGTGAAAGCCTCCGCCTCGTACATCCAAAGCAAGCTGGAAGAGCTCGACGGCGTCACTGCGGCTTTCGTGGCCGGCGTCCCCTCGCGCGAGTGGGGCCAAGCTGTGGCGGCATACGTCGCAGTGACGGATCCCACCCCTGAAGGCATCAAAGGCTTCACCTCCCGACGCGAGGCCGCACTGGGTGTTTTGGCCCCTAAGACGGTGCTCGCGGACAAGGAATTGCTGATGCTGCCGAACGGCAAACCGGACAGGCTGGCCATGATTGACCAGCTTTCCAAGCTGCATCAGGGACAATAGACACGTTCTTCCCCCGCTAAAGATCAACCGCGAAACACACGAGGTACTACACGTGGCGACAGCTGCACAATGGATTCAAGGAGCCCGGCTCCGCACACTGCCCGCGGCCATCGCGCCCGTCCTGATCGGTTCGGCAGCGGCGTACGAACTCCAGGCGTTCCGGTTGCCGAACGCGATCCTGGCGGCTCTCGTTGCGCTCCTGCTCCAAATCGGCGTGAACTACGCCAACGATTACTCGGACGGCATCCGCGGCACCGATGAAGACCGCGTGGGTCCCCTGCGCCTGGTCGGTTCCGGCGCTGCGCTGCCGGAGCAGGTGAAGTGGGCGGCGTTCGGGCTGTTCGGCGCCGCGATGATCTGCGGCCTGATCCTGGTGATCATCACCCAGACGTGGTGGCTGATCCTGGTCGGTATCGGTTGCGTCCTGGCAGCCTGGGGCTACACCGGCGGCAAGAATCCTTACGGCTACATGGGCCTCGGAGACGTCTTTGTCTTCGTGTTCTTCGGGCTCGTCGCCACTCTGGGCACCACCTACACACAGGCTGGCCAAGTAAGCCTGGCCGCGGTGATTGGCGCCATTGGCACGGGACTCATCGCCTGTGCACTGTTGATGGCCAACAACGTCAGGGATATCCCCACGGACACTGCTGCGGGCAAGCGGACGTTGGCAGTGCGTCTCGGCGACAGGCACGCGCGTGAAAGCTATGTGCTGATGTTGGCCGTCGCCATCCTGCTGGTGATAGTGCTGGCGCCCACCAAACCGTGGATGCTGATCGTGCTGCTGCTGATCCCCGCCTGCCTGATGCCGGCGTGGCTGATGGTCAACGGCAAGAAGCGCAAGAGCCTCATTCCGGTGCTCAAGCAGACCGGCCTGATCAACCTTGGGTACAGCCTGCTGTTCTCACTGGGCCTGGTCCTGAGCCACGGCTTCTAAGTTTTTGTACAGCTAACGCCCTCAAGAAGGCTTCTTGGGGGCGTTAGCTGTACAAAAACTCCTAGACGGAACCCGGGCGCTTGTCGTTATTGACTGCGATGTCCGGGTTCTGCTCCACCAAGCCGTCCTCCGCGGCGGCGTCTTCAACCTCGCCGGCGGTGCGGATGGGCTTGGCCCGCCCGGAGAAACGTTCGCGCATTGCGGCAGTGGCGGCGTCGCGCTGTTTCTGGAAGAAGAGGTAGCTGATGGCGAAAGCGATCAGCCCGGCGAAGATCACCGCCAGGATCCAACCGACCCCTAAAAAGGCGAAGAGCACGAACAACGGCACGAACAGCGCCAGACGGATGAGGGAATACTTCAGGAAAGCCACCATCCAAGTTTAGCCGCGATGGTTGCACTCTGATCACGGCAGGGATCGGGCGCCCAGCGGAGGGCTTCCGGCGACTAGACTTGGTGCATGCTCCGCGTTGTAGGCGTCGTCGTCGTCCTTGTCATCTTCGTCTATGCCCTGGTGGATGTCATCCGCACGGACGGCCACCAGACGCGCGGTATTTCCAAACCCGCCTGGATCATCGTCATGATCGTCCTGCCGCTGCTCGGCGCGGTGCTCTGGTTCATCTTCGGCCGGCCCTACGGCAAGCCGACCGCAAAGCCCGTCCGCCGTCAGCCCACCGCCCCGGATGATGACCCCGAATTTCTCCGGAACCTGGAAACCCGCCGCCGCAACCAGGCCGAAGATGATCGCCTGAAGAAGCTCAAGGCCGACCTCGAAGCCAAGGAACGCAAGCTCGGCGACAAGCCCTCCGATGGCTCCGGTGAGGCAACAGGCAACGGTTTCAAACCCGGCGATGCCAAGCGCAGCGAGCCGGATCCCCATGATACCGACGAGCTGAAGTAGGCAAACATGGCCCAGCAAGCTGATGGTTCACGGCAGTCACCTTCCACCTCACCATCAGCCAGCGGGCCAACGGCATCCCCGGCGCCGCCGCCGCGTCCCGGCATTTCCTTGTCCACACCGCCGCCCATTGCCGCGGTCATCAAGCCTCCAGGCCCCGCACGCGCCTCCCGGTCATTGTGGCTGGCAAGTTTCGTGGCCGGCATCGCCGTGGTGGTCACCGGCTTCCTCGGCCGTGACGCACAGTTTGACCGCCTGAAAAGCGTCATCGAGGGCATGGTTCCCGACGGCGACGCGCAGGCTGTCGAGGGGGCCACCGCCGTCGTATTTCTCGGAAGCCTCGCCATGATCGCCCTGGTGGTGGCCATGGAAGCGGTCCTGCTTGCCGTTCTCTTCAGACGCCGTATCTGGGCCCGTTGGACGCTGGCGCCCCTGGTCCTCCTGCACGCCGTGGTCACGGTGATCACCGCCGACTTTGTGGTGGCTCCCGGAGCTGACGGTGCCTTGACCACAGCCCTGTTGGCGGCCCAATTCATCCTTGCCGCTGCAGGCCTGATCCTGCTGTTTTTCCCGTCAACCACCACGTGGCTTCTGAGCGAACGGGTCAGCGAACGGGTCAGCGAACGGCGGGCATAGAGGCCAGCATTCCCTCGCAGCTGCGCAGGACAACACGGCACGCGTCCAGCGCGCGGGGCTCGGTCAGCGGATTCTCCGCGATCAGCCGCCAACGGTTCAATCCGTCACGGGCGGCCCCGCTGATGTGCTCGGGGTCCGTTCCCGGATCCAGGCCCAACCTCAGGGCGGGCATGCTCCCTCGTCCACCCACCAGGCGCTCGGCTTCGGCTTCCAGTTCCTTGTCCAATCCAACGCCATCGGTGCGCAAGGCTGCCAGGAGCTTCAACTCCCGGAACTCGTGGGCTCCCGTCATAAGCCTCTCCAACCCGGCTTCCAGCGGTGCTATACGGTCCTTGGGCGAGCAGCGCAGCAATGATTCCAAACCGACGACGGCGGCACGGGCCTTAAGTGCTTCGGCGCGCGTCTGGAAAAGATGGCCGATGGTGTCGAGCAATTGGCCAAGGCCGCTGCGGCGGGCAAGCTCGTGGGCCAACTCCGTAGGGTCCGTGGTTCCGCCCCGGATCAGGGCAACGCCCAAGCGGATTCCGAACAGGCCGAACCTGTGCACCAAGGAAGCTTTCATGGCCTGATCGAGTCCCTGCGGATCCTCCCTGCGGATGAAACGGTCCGCGGACAGCATCATCCGTTCCCGTTGGCCTTTGTCCATCTGTGCCAACAGTTTCATGGCGTCAACATCCCCTTGCCGCATGGTCCGTGAGCTTTGTGCCAGCAATCCGGCCACGGGAACAACACCCAGGGCGAGGGGTTTGAGACTTTGGTCCCGGCTGTATCTCTCCGCGATGACTGCTGCGGAGATCAGGGAGTCGATCCTCCCGGCGCCGATCTCATCGGCCCGGGACAGTACTGCCAAGGCATTGACGGTACCGGACTGCCCGGCGGCTGTGTCCTTGAAGGATTCGAGGAACCGGACGTCGGAGGCGTGCAGGTGCCGCATGAGGTAGATGACGGCATCGGCCGACGCTGGGGTGTCTTCCGGCAACAGGAATGCCGTGGACCTTCCGGAAACGTCCTGCGACAAGGAAGCTATGCCCGGTGTGTCTATCAGCGTGAGGTGACGCAGGCTGGCTGATGGCCAGTCCACCACCAAACGCTCTATGTCTTCGGCCGGGACATCACCCAGGGAGAAGACCAGGCGGCCGTCCTCTCGGGTTACCGGAAGGGTTCGGGGTTTTCCCCTGAACGGGTAGAGCGTGATTTTCGGAGTGTGTCCGAACCGGTACCACGTGACCACCTTGGTGCACTCACCGGCGTCGGTCGGCGCTATTTCTTCGCCAATGATCGCGTTGAGCAGCGTTGACTTCCCGGCCTTGACCATCCCGGCAACTGCTATGCGCAACGGCCCTTCCAGCCTGTTTTCAAGCTCATCCACCACCGCGAGCGCAGCTGCGTCCTCGTGGAAGACTTCCCGTGCCAGCCGTAGCAGCTCCGCGGCTCCGGCGATGCCAGTTTCCATCATCCGGCCGGGACCGCCGATGTGGCGGGATTGGGTTGGTTCTCCGCGGATGGGACTTCCTGCAACAGTTGCGCGTCCTTCGCCAAGGTGTCCACGGCCTTGAGTTGGTTCCGTATCTCTTTGATTCTCAGGTCCCGCTCCACGGCATAGACAGCCGCCGCTTTCTGGGCGGCCGCCACAGATTCCGCCAGGGAACGGTGGTGCTCTTCGGCAATTTCCGTGAAGTGGTCCCGGGTGGCCCGCTGGACCAGCCGCAGCCTGTCCTTGAGTTGCTTTCCTACTTGGAACACCACATCGTCCACGTGCTTCCTGACGAGGATCTTGGCCTCCGACTGCCTTTGCTTGAGCCGGGCTGCTTTGTCCTCCCGGAAGGCTTTCCGTCCCAGCAGGAGACCGGCCCCAACGGAGAGAGGATTGATGAGGGCCATTCCAAAGATGCCTGTCAGGAGGCCAAACATGAGGACCCCGCCGTAGGATCCCCGCATGCCGATCAGCACTTTCTGCAGGGGTCCAAGCCGCCCGCTTTCCATCTCCTGGATGTCGGCTACAGGATCCAGCACGCCGCCGGTGTCGGCAACCTTCAGCGCCGGCAGTGCCACCTCCTCCTCGGAAAAGTGGTCCGCCACCTGTGTGGCCAGCCATTGGGCACGTTCACTGGTCCACACGAATGTGTCCGACACCGCAGCAGCGGTACTCTGTTCCAGCCATTGGGTGAACTGCTCCCACGCAGGCCCGGGATCGCCGTTGTCAATGGCCAGTTCCGCTTCGCGTTGAATGCGGCGCAACCTGTCCTTCAGGTCATACTCCATGTCTGCGATGAGGTCCCCGATCCCATCGTTGAGCGTTATCTGCCAGCGGGCCGACCGTTTACGCAGTGCGTCGGCGTCCTCCTTGGCCGCGGTGAGGCCGGCGATCATTTGCGGAGTACCTTCAGGGTTCTCCAAGGCACCAAGCTCCGCCTGCAGCGCAAGCCTCAGGTTCTCCGTAACGGTCAATAGGTCATGGCCAACTGACCTCCGCTGAATTCTGGCAGCCTCCCCCACAATGTTGTTCCGCAGGTGTGTGATCAGCGCGGGAAATCCCGATTCGGCGTTCAGTTCCGTGTCCTGGAGCCGCGCTGCCTGGAGGCGAAGCTCTGAGGAAACCGGAAACAGGGGAATGTCCGGCCCCACGTCCGCGAGGTGCCTCTGGTCCAGGTCCGCAATCTGCCGCCAACTCGGATAGAGGTCTGTCTTGGACAACACGCACACAACGTTTGGACTGATACGCATGGCTTGCCGCAGGAAGCGCATCTCTGGTTCGGTGTATTCCTGGGAAGCGTCGGAGACGAAAACCATGGCATGGGCCGAGGGCAAGGCAGTCAACGTGGTCAGAGTGTGCGTTGACCCCAGGCCACCGACGCCCGGCGAATCCACTACGGTCAGGCCGCCGGCCAGCAATTTCCTCGGCAGTGAAACTTCGGCCGCCACGATCTTCTTTGCATTGCCCGGGTTGCCCTTCTCCGAGACGTATTCAGCAAGGTGGTCCAGCTGAACGGGTTGCCGTTCCAGCCTGCTTTCAGAGCCGGCGTTCTCTCCTTCGGGGGTTCCGTTTGATGTGCCCGGCTCCGGGCCGGGAACCAGGACAACGGCCGACGCCGGATCCCCCTGCCGTATGACCGTTGGCACTGTGGTGGCAATGTCGTCGTCGACGGGGCACACGGGCGCATTGACCAACGCGTTGATGAGTTGACTCTTGCCTTGTTTGAACTCGCCAACCACAATGACGCGGACGCTCGGATCCTCCAGGCGGTTCCGGGTGTTCTCCAAGCGTCGACGCAGATCGTTCCGGTCCCCCACGAGCGCCATGCCCTGCTCCACCAACGTGGTCATGCGTGCTGTTTCCGCCACAGTCTGTCCTTTGCTCGGCTGGCCTCGTCGGGGCCACGAAGTGCCCGGCAGGCGACCATCCGCCTGCCGGGCACTGCTGGGGGGCACTTCACGTCGCAGCTATCGCTGCTCCGTTTGGAGCTCTTGGGTGCTAGTCGATTTCAACGTCGTTGTCTGCCACCACGATCGAGTCATCGATGTCGTTGTACTCGACGTCCACGTCTTCGACGTCCAGGTTGGTGGAGTTGTCGTACTCGAATTCGTTGTCCGCCACCACGATCGAATCGTTGATGACGTTCACATCGTCCACTTCGACGTTGGTGGAGTTATCCGGCGAGTACTCCAGGTCCAACTCGTTGTCCTGGACCACGACGGAGTCCTTGATGAGCTGAACATCTTCGACGTCCACATCGGTGGAGCTGTCGTTGAACGAGTCGGCCACGTTGACGGAGTTGTCCGAGTTGTCGGAGTTGTCCGAGTTGTCGGAGTTATCGGAGTTGTCGTTGAACGAATCGGAGATCGTCGTGGTGTGCGTCGAGTTGTCCGTCTCCTCGTTGAAGGAGTCCTCGATGTCCACATCGACATCAACATCGGTGTTGTAGGAGTCTTTGGTCACCGAGTGGTCGGAATTGTCATTGAAGGAGTCCTTGACCTCGATGTCCGTGTTGCCTACCTCCAGGTCCCCGTCGCCCGACTCACTGAGGTTCACCGAGTTATCTGTTGAGTGGTCATCGGTCGTGGTGGTATTGCCGGAGTCCTTCACGTCGTCGCCAGCGGCAATGGCACCGTCGCCCGAGGCGACCACTGCGTCCTGGTTGAAGAGCTGCGTGACGTCGCCGTCTGCCCAGATATTCTGGTTTACCGACTGATCGGTGATCGTGTCACGGTCGTCGATGTTGGTGGTGTACGAGTAGTTGTTCACCACGTGGACCAGTTGCTGAACGGCGTGGGCGTGGTCATCGCCGCCATCCCAGCCGCCGCCACCGCCGCCGCCATGGCCGTGATCGTCGTCGTGGCCACCCCAGCCGCCGCCACCGCCGCCGCCATGGCCGTGATCGTCGTCGTGATCGTGATCGTCGCGATCGGGGCGTCCGCCACTCCCGCCGCCGCCGTGACCGTGGTCGTCGTCGTCATCGGGGCGTCCGCCACCCCCACCGCCGCCGTTGGGACGATCGTCGTCGTCCTGCCCACCCCAGGTGGCGCCGCCGCCGGTGGATCCGTGGTTGCCGCCGGTGTTGTATTCACGATCGAACGACGAACGGGCGTTGATCGGTGCGTAGTCCAGGACCACGGGGCGAACAGCATCGACGTCGGCCGAGGAGACGTCGCGGAGGCCCGCTGCGGCGAGGGCAGCTTCGGGATCGCGGACAAAATCTTCGGCTGCGTCGGGATCGTTGAACAGGCTCATCAGGAACTGCACGAGCTGTTGTGCGAGTGTAGGCATTGGAGTGCTCCCTCAAATTCTGCGGTGGGTGGTAATTGGCCCGGCGCCTTTGCCGGGCTCCCATTCAACGTATGGCCGGGGTGGGGGTCCGGGCATCGGGGGTGGTCCCCCTGCCGCTTGCCCCACCGTTAGGGGATCGCGGGTTTTTCCGTCAGGGGGCGGAGGGGATACCGCCTAGGGAGGCGGGTGCCCCTCCCCCAACGCCAGGCGCAGGCGGACAAGGAGCTCCGAGCGGCTGTCAGCCCCCAATCGCCGGCGCATCCGGGCCACATGGTGTTCTGCGGTGCGTGGCGATATGTAGATCGCATCGCCAATTTCGCGGTAGGTCTTCCCTTCCAGGAGGAGGCGGCCCACTTCACGTTCCCTGGCGCTCAGCCCGGATGGGTCCGTTGCGCCTTGGCCGACGCTTTCCGGAACAGGAGGGCCCGCAACATCATGGTGCGGATCCGCCAGGCGCTCCGGTGTCCCGCCGGACGTGGCACTGTGGGGATGAAGATCCCTGGCACACGCAAGAAGCCTCACCATGTCGCGTCGTTCCTCCGCATGCGCCGCAGCATGGCCCGCCAGGCGGGCTCCTTCCCAGGGCATCCCGACGGCGGCCAAGCCACGGGCAGCAGTTTCGACGTCGGACGCTTCAAACCGACTGGCCAGAACCGAAACCCAGGCCTTTCCGCCCGCGGCGAGGACCGCAGCAACATGGCTGTGTTCGGAGGCGCGCACCAGCGCGGCCGCATGTGGGGCGAGCTCTGCGGGGCTCTCGCTCAGCAAAGCAGCCTGTACCGCAGCCCAGTGCAGGGGCACGGCCCACAGCGACGGGCTTCCCAGCCTGCCCAACAGCTCCCAGGCACCGTCCAAGTAGTGCGACACCCGACGCGTCTCCCGCAGCCGTGCGGCGCAAATCATCAACTCGCCCCACGGCAAAAGACTGAACAGATCCACGGACACATGCATCATGGCTTCGCGTGCCCTGTCCCACGCCAAAACCAGCTCATGTACTTCGCTGCCCCGGCGTGCCAGCCCCACTTCCAGTGCCGACAGCAGGAGTTCGTCCCGCGGCGCCAGTGGCCAATGGTTCGCCTTGACAGCTTCATTGATGGCCAACCGGGCTTCGTCAGCGTTGTCCTGCTGCATGGCGGTCCATGCCCGCAGCAGGAACAACCTTGGTCTGGCAGCATCCCCACCCTGCCCCGCGGCCAACGCCGCCGTGAGTACGTGGTCAGCCACTGCCGGCTCCCCGCTATGAAGGGCACATAGCGCAGCCAGGGCGGCGGGGGTCTCCGGCACTGGAATCGCCGCGCCGGATGCGTTCATCATGTCCGATGCCCTGATGAGTTCCGGCAGCGCCATGTGAGGTGCCGGTCCGAGAGTTCGCCCCAGTCCCTCCTGGGTGAGCGACAAAGCCACCGCCAGGAGAGTCGGCGAACCGGACGGGGGCGCTGCGGCCAGGAGTTCCTCGACCCTCACTGCATCGCCCGAGCCGATCATGGCTACCGCCGCGAGTGGCGCAGACCCGTCCATCCTGTCCGGCCCCAGCCAGTTGTAAGTATCAGCACCGCGGGCAAGCATGCCCCGTTGAGCCCATACCGCAGCAGCCACGTCCACACCCAAGCGGAGGTCAGGAGGCTCGGGCAAAGCGAGGAGACGGTCCACGATCCTGCCCGCTGCATCCAAGTCTCCTATTGCGGCGGCCGCCTGGGCCCTCCGTGCTGCGTTGGCGAGTTCGTTGTTCCCGGCCATAAGCGCCTCGGCGTAAAGATCCGCGGCCAGCCGCGGATCCGTATCCAGGACCCTGTTTGCTGACTCCTCCAGTTCTGCGGCAACACGGGAATCCTGCAAACCGCTCCTGGCGAGGTCGCGGGCCAAGTCCCCCAAAACCCGGCCCTCCGCCAGGATCTTGCCCACGAGTTCCCGCTGCAGCGCGCCAATGCGGGCAGTAGGGGCACCCTTCAGTAAGGCATACCGGGCAGTGCCCACCACGGATCCGTCGGACATCAGAAGGCCGGCGTCCCTGGCTGAAGCGATGATCGAATCCAGCCCCGCATGGCTTTCAAGGCCGCTCGGCAACGGCGCAGGAAGGGTGAACCCCACAGACAGGGCAAGGAGCAGCTCGCGGACAGCCGCGGAATCGCCTGTCAGTTCCGGAATACCGGGGGAATCTGCCTCAGGGTGGGAAGCAGGTTCCGTGAGCGGGTGATCGATTGACCCGGGCCGAAGGTGCCCGGGCTTATGGTCATGTCCCGTCATGGGCTAGACCGCCGAGAGTAGCGCTGGATCCGGAATCGGGCCAGTTTCCGTGGGCAGGGGTGCGGGGTCAAGCGTGGCAGGCGGGGTTGTGGGCTCCGACTGCGGCACTGTTGGCTCGGGAGCGGGCGGCGGAGGGTCCTGCGTGACCGTCGGCTCAGGCTGCGGCGCTGTTGGTTCGGGCGAGGGAGGGGGTGTCACCGGATCCGACGGAGTGGTAGGCGGTGTTGTCGGTTCGATGACCGGTGGCGGGGTTGTGGGTGGTGTTGTCGTCGGAGGCGGGGTAGGCCCGGTGGCGGCGCCACCTGTGGGAGCCGGCGTGGGTGTGGTGGTCGCAGTGCCGGGGGTCGTAGGAGTTCCGCCTGGCACGGCGGGAGTGGCAGTGCTGCCCGTTGAGGTGCCGGAGGCCGGGCCGGCAGCCGATCCCGCGGCGGTGCCCGAACCAGTGCCCGCATTTGCGGTTCCTGACCGGGCCGGACTCTTACCTGTCGCGCTCCCGGCCCTCGTGACCCCGGCCCTGGCGCTGGCTTCAAGTCCCGCCGCCGGGTTGCCCACCGCCGGCGCCTCTCCGGCTTTCCCGCCACCAGCGCCGCTGCCTTGGCCCGTGGACGCCTGGGTACCGCCGTCGCGCATGACATCGGCGGCCTGGTTGCCGAACATGGTTGCCAGCAGTCCACTGCCTCCAGGGCTCTGTGCCGCCGTTGCCGTGGCGATGGTCAGAACGGTTGCGGCGACTGCCGCTGCTGCCGCCATTCGGACACGGGGCCGTGGGGCGTGCCGGCCAGGCTTCGCGGGGACAGTTTTGAGGGCGCCCAGGGCCGGAGCCCGGGTAGCGACATGCGGCCTTTCCAGAGACATGCCATCCGCTATGCTGACGGACGCCGAGGCCGCCGCCTCCGCGGCGTCCGCTCCGGTTGAACCCAGGCCAGCCACCGCTGCACCAAGGCAGATGGAGGACTTGGGATCGGCGTCGACGGCGATTGGCCGGCCAAGTTCCACCGAAATCATCTCGGCCACGAGCGGAATACGCGAGGAGCCCCCGATCAGCAGAACAGCCCTCAAGTCCTGCGCGTCGACTTTGATGGCCCGCAGGCTGCGTTCCAATGACTCCACGGTGTCCCGGACAGGTTCCTCGATCATCGCTTCGAATTCGGCCCGGACCAGCCGGACGGACTGCTGGGTGCCGGGCAGGGATACGGCCACGCTGGATTCAGTGTCCATGGACAGCGCTTCCTTGGCTTCCCTGCATTCCCGCTTCAAGCGGGAAAGGGCCGCCATCGTGTCCGGCGCCGTCGGGTCCACGTCCGCTGCGGCGCTGACGTGACCCATCACGTGACGCAGCACGGCGGCGTCGAAATCGGCGCCGCCAAGGGTTTCAATGCCGTCCGGACGGCCTAGTAGCTCAAAGTTTCCGGCTCCGGCTTTGCGGAGGATGGCGGTGTCGAAAGTACCGCCACCGAGGTCGTACACCGCGATGATGCTGCCGTCTTCCACCCGGGTTTGGGAGGCGTAGTGCAGGGCTGCTGCTTCCGGCTCGCTGATCAGGGTGATGTCCTGCAGGCCGGCCACGTTGAGCGCTGCGAGGACCGACGAGGTACGGTGCTGGCCCCAGGCCGCGGGGTGCGTCATGATGATCGACGACGGCGCCGCCCCCTCACGCTCCTGCGCCCTGTCCAGCACCCAGCGGGCCATGGTGGCGTACACGTCCTCCGCAGCAAGCCACCGCTCGCCGACAGCCAGGGGGACGGAATCTCCGATCCGGCGTTTGAACTCACGCACCATGTGCTGGGGATCGTCCAGGCCCCGGCGTTCGGCCGCTTCACCTACCAGCACACGGCCGTCGTCGGCGTAGAACAACACAGAGGGCACGGCGCTGCCATGCAATCCCAACGGGAGGATTTCCGGTGTAGGCGTTGGACTCTGATCAGGCTTAACCAGGGCTGCTGCGGTAAAACTTGTCCCGACGTCAATGGCGAGAACATAGCTCATAGGTACCTCGAAAGAACACTGCGCGTCGCTAGCGGGCTGCATCACAAGCGGGTTCTGAACAAGGTAGCACCTGCCTTGGGCAGGCAACAGGCTTGTTTAGTGCACCGTTTTGTTGTTTTCCGAGACCCGGGCCCGCACCGGGGACAACGCCCCTGCTCAGGCCCGGAGTGGGACCCAACCCTCGGTTTAGAGCCCGGAGTAGGAATGCAGGCCGTTGAAGACCGTGTTCACCAGCGTGAAGTTGATGATGACGCAGGCGTAGCCAACAATCGACAACCACGCCGCACGGGTTCCAGTCCACCCACGGGTTGCCCGCGCGTGCAGGTAGCCCGCGTAGACCACCCAGATCACGAACGTCCATACTTCCTTGGGGTCCCAGCCCCAGAACCGACCCCAGGCCTTCTCGGCCCAGATGGCGCCGAACATGAGGGTGAAGGTCCAGCCGATGAAGGCGATGGCGTTGATCCGGTAGGACAGGTTTTCCAGGCTCAGCGCGTTCGGAACGATGCGCATGAAGCCGAGCTTGTCCGCACGGCCCGCGGCCAGGTTCTTCTGCCGGTGCGACTGGACCAGCTGCAGTGCGGACATGGCGAACGTCAAGGTGAACAGGGCGGAAGAAAGTACTGCGATGGAAACGTGGATGATCAGCCAGTAGCTCTGCAGGGCCGGCACCAGGTGGCCCACGGGAGTCCAGAAAGCAGCCGAGGCCGCCACGAGCATGATGATGGCCAGCCCGATCACGAACGTGCCCAGGAAGCGCAGGTCACGGCGGATGAGGACGATCAGGAACACGGCTACAGCAACGAAGGCACCGGTGGTGAGGAACTCGTACATGTTGCCCCACGGCACGCGACCTGCGCCGAAAGCACGGGTGACCACACCCGCGCCGTGGATCAGGACGCCCAGGACCGTCAGTGCAACGGCAACGCGGGCCGGGGCGCGCCGTTCGCCGGCGTACTTCATGTCGCCGGCGGCGGTGCCGCCCTCAACGGTGAGGCCCGACGTCGGACGCTCTGCACGGCCAGCCGGCCCACCGGCGTCGGGACCGCCCAAGCCTCCGCCAATGCGACCTGCGGAGACGGCAACCTTCTCGCTGGCGGAGCTGGCTGCGGCCTTCAGGTCCACTGCCCGGAGCATTTTGCTGCTTTTCGCCAGGTCCCAGGCAAACGCGATGAAGGCCACGGTGTACGTGCCGGCGGCCAACAGCATGAACAGCTCGCTGTACTGGCCCAGGGTTTCGTTGATGACGGGCATTACTGGTCCTTCGAGGTTGAGGAAGATCCTGCTGTAGTTGTTGCGGTGTCCTGCGTCTCCGGGACGTTCCATTCCCGGGCAAAGATCTCGCGAAGTGCCGCGGCTTCGCCGGCCAGACGGTGGTCTTCACCGCGGGCCAGCAGACCGTATTCCACCATGGTGCGGCCGTCCGCATGGGTTCCGGTGCGGACCCAGACACGTCGGCGGTTGATGTAGAGCGACATGACCAGGCCGGCAACCGCGAGGAAACCGAAGATCAACGCGTACAGCTGGCCGGGGTTGTGGTGGATGTCCACGCCGATGTACTTCTTGACGCCATCAAACGTGATGCTGCCCTTGCCTTCGGGCAGGTTGGCCGTTGCACCCGGAGTCAGGGTGATACCGCCGGCCGCTAGGTCGCGGCCGTTGAGCTGCTTGAGGTCCTTGACGTCCAGTTCAAACACGTTCTGGGGCACGCCCTTGTCAAGGCCAAGGTCACCGTAGAACGAGTTCAGGCTTAGCTGGGGGTTGATGAGTTCCGGGGCGCCACTGAAGGAAATGCCGTCCTCGGTGACGAACGCCGTGGGAAGGAAGAAGCCGACAAAGCCGAGCTGCTCCGGTTTGGCGTCCGGGACCTTGATGACCACCGAAGAGTAGTAGTTGTCACCTTGGACCTTGGCCGTGACGGGCCCCTGGAAGGAGACGTTCCCCTCGCCGTCGCGGACGGTCACCATGGGAGCGTAGCCGTTACCGGTGAGGTAAAGGCTGGTACCGCCAAGTGAAACGGGATCGTTGACCTTCAGGGTCTCCTTCTTGGCCGGCGCATCCGGGTTTTCCTTGGTAGTGACTTCGGCCGTGTAGTCGATCGGCTGGCCCGCCTTGCCCGGCGATTCGCGGTCGAACCTGGCCTCGAACTTATCCAACTGCATCGAGTAGGGCTGGAGCGAACTGCTCTGGAAGTTGGTGCCAGGCGTGAATTGGTCGTAGCCCACCAACGTGTTGACGAACGTGTCGCCCTCCACCAGGATGCGCTGGCCGCTGTACCCGAAGAGACCGCCGATGGCCACTGACACCAGCACGCCGATCAGGGAGGTGTGGAACACCAGGTTGCCCACTTCCTTCAGGAAGCCGCGCTCGGCACCCAAGGACGGCAGGGCGCCGTCGACGTCCCTGACCTCAACACGGTAGCCGCGCTTCTTGAGCAGCCCGGCGGCATCGTTAATGGCCTTCGACGCCGGGACCCCGGCGTCGGCGGGCAGCTCCAGCGTGCCGTACTCCGGCAGGCGCGAAAGGCGCTTGGGGGTGCGCGGCGGCTGGGACTTCATGGCCTTGTAATGGGCGATCGCGCGCGGAGTGACGCAGCCAATCAGCGAGACAAACAGCAGGATGTAGATGGCCGAGAACCAGGCCGACGAATACACGTCGTACAGCTGCAAGGCATCGAGCAGCTCGCCGTAAGACGGGTTGTCCTTGATGTACTGCGTGACCACTGACGGATTCGCGGGCCGTTGCGGGAACAGGGAACCCGGTACGGCGCCAACGGCGAGCAGGAGAAGGAGGAACAGCGCCGTGCGCATGCTGGTCAGCTGGGTCCAGGCCCACCGCAGCATGCCCATGACACCGAGCGCGGGAAGCGCGGCCTCGGACTTGGCCTGCTGGAGTTTTCCTTCCGCTGTGTTTCCGGGCGTGCTCTCAGCGGACGGTGACTTCTTCTTGGCTTTCACGGACTCGCTCATCAGATCGGCAACTTCACATCGTTTTGGAACCAGTACTGCAACTCGGTCACCCAGGTTCCCCACACACCGGTGGCCATCAGGATGCCGAGCAAAATCAGGATGCCTCCGCCGATCCGCTGGATGGCCAGCCGGTGCTTGCGGAAGAAGGACATGACTCCCATGCCCCGGCGGACGGCCAGCGCGATCAGGAGGAACGGAATGCCGAGGCCAAGGCTATAGACGAACGCCAGGAGTGCGCCCTTGGCAGCAGAGGAACCACCGGACAGGCTCAGCAACTGTACCGCGGAGTACGTCGGACCAATACAAGGCGCCCAGCCCAATCCGAAAGTGAGTCCAAGCAGCGGCGCACCCCATAGTCCCGCCGGGGGTTTTGCATGGATCTTCGCGTCGCGCTGCAACCAGCCGAAGCCGCCCATGAAGACCACGCCCATGATGATCACCAGGATGCCGAGCAGTTGCGTGATCCAGGCATTCTGCGGACCGGTCAGGAGCGTCCCAAGCTGGCCGAAAGCCCCGCCCAGGAGAACAAAAATCACCGAGAATCCAAGGACGAACAACCCGATGCCGGCCAGCATGCGGCCCCGCCGCTGCTTTTCAAGGTCGACGCCGGTCAGCCCCGTGACGTAGCCAAGGTAACCCGGGACGAGCGGCAGCACGCAGGGCGAAAGGAACGAGACCAGCCCGGCCAGCAATGCCACTGGCACGGCCAGCAGCAGTGATCCGTTGAGGATCGTCTCGGCGAAGGGACTGTTCATGGGTGCTACTCGGCCACTGCGGAGGTGATGAGGGCTTTCAGGGTGCTCTTCTCGATCTCGCCGAGCACGCGGGAGGCAACCTTGCCTTCCTTGTCCAGGACCAGGGTTGTGGGCACGGCGCCCGGGGGCACGATGCCGGACACGGACAGGAGCACAGCCCCGTCCTTGTCGTTGAAACTTGGGTAGGTGATGTTGAAGGTCTTGTCGAAGGCATCGGCTGTGGCTTGTTCATCCCGCAGGTTGACGCCGAAGAACTGGACGCCCTGGTCCTTGAAGTCCTGGTGCAGGGCTTCAAGCTGGGGCGCTTCGATGCGGCAAGGGGCACAGGCGGCGAACCAGAAATTCAGGACGGTGACTTTGCCCTGGAGGTCCTCGGGCTTCACTGTTTCGCCGTTAAAGAGGGTGCCTTTCAATGCCACGGGCGCTGCACGGTCAGCCTTGGCGAACTCCGTCACCGAACCATCGCCGGCCACATAATTCTTGTTGTCGCCTGCCTTGGCTTGCTTTGCCAGCGAGTCTTCCTGGGCGCAGGCGGACAGGCCCATGGTCAGTCCTGCGAGGAGGACGCCGCCGGCGGTCAGCACGCCGCGTCGTGAGAGATTGTTATCCATGCTTATGCTCCCGGTGTGCTCGCCGCGCCGGGGAGCAGGACAGCAGCAGGCTCACTGTACTCAACGCGGATGATCTTGCCGTCATCGTCCAACGTGAGGGAAGTAAGGGACGTCAGGGTGCACTCGCGCTTGCGGGGGTCATGCGCCAAGCGGCGTCCCTCCGCCGTCAACCGGGTGGACCAGATGGGCAGTTGGTGGCTGACCAGGATGGCTTCGGCGCCGTCGCCGCCCAGCTCGATTGCCTTGACGCGGGCGTCCTCAACTGCGGCGAGCACGCGGGCAGCCTGTTCCTTGTAGGGCTCTCCCCAGGAAGGCCGCAGTGGATTCCGGAAGTAGAACCAGTGCTTGGGCTTCAGGAACTCACTTTTGGTGGGGTGGAGTCCTTGGAAATGGTTCTCGGCCTCGATGATGCGCGGCTCGGTGGTGATCTCCAGGTTCAGCGCCTCGGCTGTGGGCATCGCCGTTTCCTGGGCCCGTGTCAGAGGCGACGCGACCAGGTGCACGATCTTGGCGCCCTGGCTGGCGCGGGCCGCGAAGTGATCGGCCAGCATGCGGGCCATCTCCCGGCCGCGTTCGGAGAGGTGGAATTCCGGCAGCCGTCCGTACAGGACGCCGTCGGGATTATGGACCTCGCCATGGCGAAGCAGATGGACAGTTGCTTGGGGCATGTTTACCAGTTTCTCAAAGAAGCGGGGCGATCCGAAATCTTCTACCGCTAGTAGAACTCAAAGTTTTTCCGAAATGTTCCCCGGAGTTGGAATAAAAGATGCATATGCATGTTTATACTAGACACGAAGCTCGGTTGACGCTTCAAGCAATCGGCGTCAACCAGGCAAGCACGCAGTACCTTCCACTAGACATAGGAGCAACACCATGATGACTCTCCCCGCCACCGTCACCACCGGCACCTGGACCCTCGACGCTTCCCACAGCGAGATCGGCTTCACCGTCCGCCACGCAGGTATCAGCAAGGTCCGCGGCCAGTTCAAGGACGCTTCGGCCACCCTCGAGGTTGGCGAAGCCCTCACCGACTCCAAGGTCAGCGCCACCATCCAGACCGCCAGCTTCGACTCCGGCGACGTCAACCGTGACGGCCACGTCAAGGGCGAAGACTTCTTCGACGTGGAGAAGTTCCCGGAGATCACCTTCGTGTCCCGCCACGTCAAGGCCAACGGCAACAGCTTCGACCTCGTGGGCGATCTCACAATCAAGGGCGTGACGAAGGAAGTTTCCATCGAGACCGAATTCAACGGCGTTGCCGTGGATCCGTTCGGCAACACCCGCGCCGGCGTTTCCGGTGAAACCACCATCAGCCGCAAGGACTTCGGCCTCACCTGGAACGCCGTCCTCGAAGCCGGCGGCGTGCTGGTCAGCGACAAGGTAGTCATCAACCTGGAACTCGCTTTCATCGCTCCTGCTGCTGCATAGTCCCAGCCTTCGCCCGAAGGCAGCCAAACGGCGCCGTCCACAGTTTCCGGCTGTGGGCGGCGCCGTTTTGCAATACACGGAAGTCACCCCGCAATTGTTCGGCAAACAGCCTGTATTAACCTGCGAGTTGGCTGCGAAGTTCCTATGCAACCTTCAACCTGCGGTCTACAGTGATGCCATGAGTACCCCAGACGAAGCACCACAGCCACAGCAGCCCGGCTCCCAGCCTCCGCAGCCCGGCAATGTTCCTCCTGCGGGTTACCAGCCTCCGCAGGGCTACCAGCCACCCCAGGGTTACCAGCCGCCGTCGCAACCGGGCCAGTATCAGCAGCCCGCGCCACCGCCGCCCGGCCCCGGCCAGCCTGCCCCAGGGCAGCCCGGTTTCCACTTCGAAATGCCCACCGACGGGCCCCGCAACTTCAACGACGTCATGCCCCAGGGCGGATTCTCGGGAATGTTCAAAACCCAGGGCCTTCCAACGGAACTGAAGGTCTCCTACTTCATCTGGGTGATCTCCGGACTCCTGGGCCTGCTGTTCGGGCTTATTGGATTCTTCGCCGTCATCGCCGCCTTCGCGTTCGCTCCGGCCATCGCAGCCCTGGCACTGGTCCTGCTCCTGCTCGCTTTGGCCGTGGCCGCAGCCCAGGTGGTCCTGGCCATGAAGATGAAGGAGGGCAAGGAGTGGGCACGTCTGGCATTGACCATAGTGGCCGCTGTCTCCCTGCTGCTCGCCATCTTTGGAGCGGCAAACGGCAGTGGATCGGGCATGGGACTGGGCGGAAACTGGTTCGGCTTCCTCGTCAGCGCAGTAGCCGTTGTCCTCATGTGGCTCCCGAATTCCCAGCTCTGGTTCAAGGCAGTAAAAGGTCACGCTTAGCGCTGGCTGAACTGCCGCCGTCGTTCCCTGAACGGCGGGCATGTGAGCAGAAGGCCGCGGCGAATCCCTGGTGGATTCCCGCGGCCTTCATCATGAAGGCGTAAGCCAACATGATGATTTTTGCTGTGAGCCTCAAATACCTGCGTGTGATCGACTGCAGCGTCAGACCCGGGAGGTACGGTGGAAGCAGAACCACGCTGGGGGCAGGGTCATTTTGCTGATCCCGGCGGCCGCACCAGCAGTCGAACAAGCAAAGGAATGCCATGAGCAACCCTCCGTACCCGCCGTCAAACCCAGGCGATGCCAACCAGCCAGAGCAGCCAGGCGGCCAGCCCGCTGCGCCGCAGTACGGCCAACAGTCACCCGTCGCGCCGCAGTACGGCCAGCAGTCACCCGCCGCGCCGCAGTACGGCCAGCAGTCACCCGCCGCCCCGCAGTACGGCCAGGCGCCCGCCGCACCGCAGTACGGCCAGGACACCAACTGGCCAAGCCAGCAGCCCGGCCCCACCACTGTGCCGCAGATGGTCAACATCGCTTTCTGGCTGATCGTCGGAGCCGGAGCGATTTGGCTCATCTCCATCCTCATTGGCATGGCGGCCCTGAGCGATCCCACGATGCGCAGCATGGTGGAAGACCAGATGGCTGCCGGCGGTGCTGCGGACGTCAGGTTCGAAGACGTCCAGGGCTTCATTATCGGAGTCATGGTGGTAGTGGGGATCATCGGTGCGGGCCTCTACGCACTCGTGGCCATCAACGTCCGCAAGGGCCGGAACTGGGCCCGGATCCTTGGAACGATCCTCGCCGCGCTCTCCATTTTCGCCCTCTTCCCGTTGAGCCTCGCGACGCTCTCCGCACTCCTGGGAATCGCCGCAATCGTCCTGCTCTACCTGCCGGCGTCGGCTCCTTACTTCCGTAAGGCCCAGCCGTTCGGCAACGCATACCAGAACCCTTACGGCCGCTAAAGACGCGGGACTCCAAGCACTAAACGCGGGCGCGGACCCGGCGAAGGCTAAACAGCCTGGCCCGGTGTCTGCGCCCGTTGTGCGTGGTAGGCCAGAATCTGGAGCTCGGTGGCCATGTCCACCTTGCGGAGGTTCACATGCGGTGGAACCTGCAGCAGGACTGGAGCGAAGCTGAGGATGCTCCGGATTCCGGCGGCAATCACGCGGTCGCACACAGCCTGGGCCACCGTGGCAGGCAACGCCAGCACCACCATATTCGTGTGGGTACGCTCCAGGACCCGTTCGAGTTCGGCTGAGTCGCTGACCCGCAGCCAGCCCACTTCATTACCAATCACCATGGGATCGGCGTCGAAGATGGCTACGACGTCAAAGCCCCGGGATTCGAAGCCGCCGTACCGTGCCAGTGCCTTGCCGAGGTTACCGGCGCCGACGATCGCGACCTTCCAGTCGTGCGTCAGGCCAAGCGCGGCCGCTATGTGGCGACTCAGGTACTGGACCTCGTAACCAACACCCCGGGTTCCATAGGAGCCCACGTAGGAGAGGTCCTTGCGGAGAGTGGATGAGCTGACGCCCGAGGCCTCAGCCAGCGCTTCGGAAGAAACCCGTTCCACGCCCTCGGCCAAAAGAGAGTTGAGCGCGCGCAAATAGAGGGTCATCCGGGCCACAGCCGCGGGCGGGATCTGCTTGGCGGCAGGTTCGTTGTCCCCGGTTGTTGCTTCCGGTGACGGTTCCAGCGCAGTCACGGTATTCTCCATTGCGTCGCTTTGTTGTTCCACTCTATGACCCCCGGCCGGACTCAACAAAAGCCGTTACTTACGGGTAACCGCACCCTCAGCCCTCCAGGACTTTCTTCAGGGTGCGGCTCAACCGCTGCTCATCGATCTTCCAAAAATCCCGTTGGACGCCATCCACCAGCACTACGGGAATCTCTTCGGCAAACCGTTCCTGCAGTTGGGGATCGTCGTCGATCCTTTGCTCCGTCCACTGCACACCCAGGCTTTTCGTTACACGTTCGACGGCGGCACGCGCCTCCGTGCAGAGGTGGCAGTCAGCTTTAGTGAGGAGGACGACGTCGGGAATAGCCATGGGATAACGGTAACCGCCCGGATCCCCTCCCGGGCGCCGTCAGCGCGAGGCGCCGGCGATTGACTAGACTCAAAGCATGCCCGAGGAGAAGAACGCCGCTGTGTTCGCGGATGCCAAAGTGCAGAAGCGTACTGGCGAAGCCGCATTCTTCGATGTCGACAACACGTTGATGAAGGGCGCGAGCCTCTTCCACGTGGCCCGCAAAATGTATGAGCGCAAGGCATTTACGCTCCCCCAAGCTGCTGGTTTCGCCTGGAAGCAGTTCAAATTCGTCATGCGCGGCGAAAACATGGAAGACGTCCACGCAGTGCGCGACTCCGCCCTTACCCTCGCCGCCGGCATCACCGTGGATGACATCAAGGCATTGGGCGAAGAGGTCTACGACGAAATGATCGAGTCGCGGATCTGGCCCGGAACCAAGGCCTTGGCGGAACAACACCTCAGGGTCGGCCGGAAGGTGTGGCTTGTGACGGCAACACCCATCGAGGTTGCCACGGTCATTTCCACACGGCTCGGCCTGACGGGCGCCCTTGGCACAGTGGGCGAAGTCGAAGACGGAATGTACACAGGGAAACTTGTGGGTGACATCCTGCACGGGCCCGCAAAAGCCGTCGCCGTTCAACTCGTCGCCGACCGGGAGGGCCTGGACCTGGAGCACTGCTGGGCCTACAGCGATTCAGCCAACGACATTCCGCTGCTGACCATGGTGGGGCACCCCGTAGTGATCAACCCGGATGCCAAGCTCCGCAGGCACGCCCGCGAGAACAACTGGCCCGTGTACGACTTCCGTTCCGGTCGCCGCGCAGCAACGCTGGGCCTAAAGGCCGCCACCGTCGGCGGAGCGATCTACGGTCTGTGGCGAGGATTCTCAAGGTTCCGCGGCCCCCGCATCTGACCCCCTCTCACCAAACAGCCCCTCCCGGCCAACCCCCTCTCACCAAACAGCCCCTCCCGCCCAACCCCCTCTCACCAAACAGCCCCTCCCGGCCAACCCCCTCTCACCGCATGAGTTCAGCCACAGCGCCTGTGGATAACTTCTGCACGTGCTGGGCTTCTTGGGCAACAATGCCCGTATGCAAAAACCGTCGCCCGTTCCTGCCTTGCTGGCTTCTGCCCCCTTCACCATTGACGAGGCCAAGGCTGCGGGCTTGGAGCATGCGCAGCTCCGAAATCGAAACTCATTCGAAAGTGTCAGCCAAGGAATCTACCGTCCCACCAATTGGGACTTTGACCTGACGGAAGCTGCGCGATCCCTCTCAGCGGCGAGTCCTGGCGCATGGATCTCCCATGTGACCGCCGCCAGGATACACGGCCTTTTCCTCCCGCCGTGGCTGGCCGATTCACATGAACTGCACCTCAGTAAGCCAACGAAACTCCCCTCAGCGCGGCGACGAGGCATCATCGGACACACGGTGATCGTGGACGAATCCGAAATCGAGTTCAACCACGGCATGTGGATGAGCACCCGCTCCAGGACATGGCTGGACCTGGCACGCCGACTACCGTTGAAAGAGCTGGTCTGTGTAGGCGACCAAATCATTCGCACCCCTCGGCAGGAGTTTGAAGGACGCGAAACTCCGTTCAGTTCCATCGCGGCACTTCGGAAAATGCTTGACCGGCACAAGAACCTGCAAGGTGTGGTCCGGGCACGCGAAGCACTTGAACTGATGAGGGTCGGTGCTGACTCGGCGCCGGAGTCGATGCTTCGTCTGGCCATGCTCGACGCAGGCCTCGCAGAACCTGAGCTCCAGATACGGCTACGGGCGGACGACCCGTACTCTCCATCCGCGGACCTCGGCTTCCGCGTGCGGCGCCTGGCCATTCAGTACGACGGCGAACATCACCTTGAGGAGGAACAGTTCTTCAGCGATCGGCGCCGCGACAAAGCTTTCGCGGCGGCGGGCTGGACCGTTCTTGTCTTCGGAAAAGACGATCTGGCAGACGGATTCGCCAAGGCGATACTGCACATCAAGAGGGCCCTACCGAACGGCTGGATTGACCCGGCTGTGGAGTCGGGTTTCGCGCCGGGACGGTGAGAGAGGCTTCCGCCAAAAGGCCCGAACGGTGAGAGAGCGCCAGCAAAAACCGTGCCGACGGTGAGAGGGGATCGGTGGTTGGGGGCGGGGTCCGGGATGCAAAAATGCCCGCCACCTCGAAAGGCAACGGGCATTCACGCTTGATGAAGTATCTCTACTTCTTATTGCGGCGCTGGTGGCGGGTCTTGCGAAGCAGCTTGCGGTGCTTCTTCTTGGCCATACGCTTGCGGCGCTTCTTAATAACTGAACCCACGAAAGTTCCTTACAAACTAGAAGTTCCTGTCTGTTGGAACAGATCCGCGGAAGCAGACAGTACAACTGACAGATTCTTACATTGACGTAAAACGTTCCTTAACAGAGTACCGCTTCAAAGGGGTACCCCATGACCACGGTCCGCTGGACGGACCCCGGCAGCCTCAGGCGGTCTCGGATTGTCCGTCAACCACAGCACCCTTGAGGTACTGGGCAACAGCCTCTTCAGGAACCCGGAAGGAACGGCCGAACCTTACGGCGGGCATTTCCCCTGAGTGGACCAGGCGATACACAGTCATTTTGGAAACACGCAGGACGTCGGCCACTTCAGCCACCGTCATGAAACGCGCATTCGAGAAGTTAGTCTCTGCGGACATTTCCCATATTCCTTTGCTCTCAGCCGGTAAGGACACCCCCCGTAGAACGGTGTGCCGATGCTGAGCCATCAAACAACCATGTGCTAGATACTCTAGAGGCTGATGGGGCCAATGTGAAAGTACTTTCGGAAAGTGGGACCCTACTCCTCCGTCGCTGCACGACGCTTCCGTGCCGACGCTGCGAGCTGTTCCAAGACCGACGCCGTGACGTCCCACTCCATGCAGGCGTCGGTGACGCTCTGGCCGTAAACGAGTTCCTGTTCGCCTGCCAATTGCTTGGCGGTGTCCAGGTTCTGCGCTCCTCCCACCAGGAAACTTTCCAGCATGACGCCGGCAATCGGCGAGGTCTCCCCCGTCTCGAGCTGCGCACCGATTTCCAGCGCAACCTCGGCTTGGCGGTGGTGGCTCTTGCCGCTGTTGGCGTGGCTGGCGTCCACGATCAAGCGCGGGTTCAGCCCCTTGGCAGCGAGCTTGGACGATGCAGCCGCGACGTCTTCCATGGAGTAGTTGGGCCCCTTGCGTCCGCCACGCAGGATCACGTGGGTGTCCGGGTTGCCGGACGTCGCCACGAGGGCCGCGCGGCCGTCGTCGTCGATTCCCAGGAAGGCCTGCTCAGCGGCGGACGCGCCACAAGCGTCGATGGCCACCTGCAGGTCTCCGTCGGTGCCGTTCTTGAAACCGATGGGCATGGACAGTCCGGAGGCGAGCTGGCGGTGGATCTGGCTTTCGGTGGTGCGCGCGCCGATGGCACCCCAGGAGACCAGGTCAGCCATGTACTGAGGGCTGATCGGCTCAAGGAACTCGGTGGCCGTGGGCAGGCCCAGCGCGGTGACCTGCTTCAGGAAACCCCGGGCGGCGCGAAGACCAGCGGCAATGTCGTGGCTGCCGTCCAGGTGGGGATCGTTGATCAGGCCCTTCCAGCCGACGGTGGTGCGCGGCTTCTCGAAGTAGGTCCGCATAACGATCAGCAAGTCTTCCTTGTGCTTCTCCGCCTGGCTGACCAGTCGGCGGGCGTATTCCAGGCCGGCTTTGGGATCGTGGATGGAGCACGGGCCAACGATCACCAGAAGGCGGTCGTCCACGCCGTCCATGATGGCGCGGACCTGGTCACGGCCGCGGTCGACGACGGCCGCTGAGCGGGCGTCCAGCGGCAACTCTGCGATGAGGTCCTGGGGTGCCGGAAGCGGCTCGAAACGGGCAACCCGGAGGTTGGAGGTGCTGGGCTGGGCTGCTTGCCCGGAATCAGCGGAGTCGAGCGATTCGGTGTGTTCTGCGGCGATGCTGGTCATTTCTGGGTCCTGTTCCGGGATGCGGAGCGGGCCCTTTTTCAGAACCCGCCGGATATGGCGAAGGGCAGAGAATAATCTCTGCCCTGTTGGCTCTGAAGGAAAGTTGGATGCGTGTCAGTTAGACGCGGGCCCCTCCAGAGCCAACGAAAAATACGCATACCAACGGTTTGTCATAGCCACACCATAACCGCGGTTCTTCACAGCGGGCAAATCCTGTCCATCAAGATGACAACAGTTTGCGCAGGAACTGCAACTGCCGGATCCAGTGGTGCTCCTGGCCGCCTTCGTGATTGTTGAAGCGGTACACCTCAATGTCCTTCTCGGGCGCGCTGCCCTTTTCGCGGGAGCCAATGCCGTAGTTGTTGTAGCTCGCGAACACGGTGGACGGAGGGCAGATGTCGTCCATCTGGGCAGCGGAGAACAGCGCGGGTACCGTTGCCGCGCGGCCGAGGTGCACGCCGTCGAAGTAGTTCAGCACCGCCAGCATGGGCTGGTACTTGTCGCGATGCCGCCCCAGGAACCCGGCGATCTCCGGATACGGACCGCGCGGGGTGATGTCGATGGCGCGCGGGAAGTCCTGCAGGAACGGGACGTCGGGCAGCGCGGCGATGACGCCGTCGAGCCTTCCGGCCGTCAGCCCGGCGGCAGCAACTGTGATGCCGCCGCCCTGGCTCACGCCGGCCAGCACCACCTTGGCAGGGTCGACGGCGGGATGGCTCTGTGCCGCTTCCACCGCACGGAACGCGTCCACGTAGACGCGCCGGAAGTAGTAGTTGTCCTGGTGGTCGGCACCCCGGGTCATGAGCCCTGCATAGTTGACGCCACCTGCTGACGCATGCGGATCCGGCGTATCCCCCGAGACGCCGCCATAGCCCTGGCCTCGGGTGTCCATGATGAAGTGCGCGTAGCCCGCCTGGGCCCATCGGGTGTTCTGGTTCACCAGGCCCCGGCCGCCCGAGTAGCCAATGTACTCGACCACCACGGGAAGCCGCTGGCCTGCCTCCAGGTGTGCTGGCACGTGAAGCCAGCCCTTGATGCGGTCTCCGCCGAAGCCGGAGAAGGAGACGTCGAAGGTGTCGATCACTGAGAGGTAGTTATCCACGGGTTCGAACACGGCGTCCAGCGGAAGGGCCCTGGCCTCGGAAATGGTGCGGTCCCAAAAGGCGTCCAGATCTGCTGGTGGGACCGCGCTTGAGGTGTAGTCGCGGAGCTGCTCAAGGGGAAGGTCAAAGAGGGGCATGGGGACATCCTACGTCATGGTTTCGTGTGCCCCGTCACAGGGCCCACGTGGTCACAGGTTGCTGATGGACAGGTTGCGGTACGCGGCTTTCAGTGGAGCCATTTGGCGGATTCCGAAGTAGCCGCCGCCGAGTGGTTCTGCTGCGGGATCGGTCCATTCGAAGAGCCGCAAGTCATTGATGGCGAAGGCCACCCGCGGGCCGTCCTTGATCACTTCGATGCGATAGAAATCGTCGGCATCCCCGACGGGTGGAAGTGGATCGGCTCCCTGCGCCACCAGCTCGAAGCCTGCGCTCTTGCGGAGATTGCAGGTTCGGAACGCGCGCTCGGAAGGGTGCTTGTGCCGGAAGTAGGAGATGTGCAGGGCGTCGATATCCCCCGAATGGTACTGGGGATAGAAACCGGTGCGGGGAGCCAGGGACGCCGAGAACAGGTCCTCGCCTCCGTGACCGCGGGCTGCGAAGAACGCCATGGCCAGGCCGGGCTCCTCCAGCGGCAGGAACTCCCAGGTGATCCGCACATGATCGGGAAGTTCCTCCGGGCACCAGAGGGTCCAATGGGCCTGGTCGCCGTGCTCTTCCGCGTCGAGGGAACCCGACAACACCAGCGCGTTGGTTCCGTCATCCGCGAGCCCCAGCCCGCCGCCGTCGGCCGTTCCATGGTTGTACGTTCCGAAGTGAACCGGCCCTTCGGCCACCCAACCAGCCACATCCGAAGGACCCCGCAAGGCGTTGGAGTAGATCAATCGCGTACTCCGGCGCTGACCGTAGCCACCAGCCCGTAACCGAGGGATTCCAAATGCTCTGCCACGAACGCCGCGATCCGCCGGGCACCCTTTTCGTGGAAATGGGTGTTGTCCTCAAGCCCGCCGGCCCGGTGTGCGTGCTCGCCCGGAGCGAAGTGGAAGAAGAGCTCTTTGGAACCCTCTTCCCCCAGTTCCTGGTACAGGGAGCGCGTCCACTGGTTGAGGTCGATGACGTCCAGGCCGAGCTCCAAGCCAAGCTCCCGGACCACCACGGGGTAGTCCCCCAGCGTGACCTCAAGCTGCCCGTCCGCAAAGTGCCTGCGCTCAACCGAGGTACACAGGACGGGAATGCCGCCTTTGGCGCGAACCTCGGCGACCATCCGCCGGAGGTTGTCCGTGTAGCCCGCGCGCGCCGCGAGGTGCTCGCGTTTCTGATCGTTATGCCCAAACTGGATGAGGACCAGGTCCCCCTGAACCGTCTGGTTGATGAGCTGGTACCAAAGACCCTCCTCGCGGAACGACTCCGTGGTGGCGCCGCCTTTGGCAAAGTTGTGGACGGCAGCCCACCAGTAGGTCTCGGGCGCAAGATGGGCGCCCCAGCCGCTCATCGGATATTCGTAGCTGGGACAGGCGGCAACAGTGGAGTCGCCCGCAAGGAGGATTTTCATGGTTGTCCTTTCATCGGGAAGCGGCGCCTAGCCCTTCACGGAACCGATCAGCATTCCCTTGGCGAAGTGCTTCTGCAGGAAGGGGTAGAAGACCAGGATTGGCAGGGTTGCCACCACGATCACAGCAAATTTGATGCCCTGTTCCGGCGGGATATAGGAGGGGTCCACGTTGCCGGTACCCAGGAGATCCGAAGCGGCCGTAACCTGGCGCAGGTACATCTGCAGGGTCCACATGTTGTTATCGCTCAGGTAGAGCAGGGGCGACATGAAGTCGTTCCAGATCCCCACCGCGTAGAACAGCGCGAACGTGGCCAGTACCGGCTTGGACAACGGCAAGAGGATCCGCCAGAGGATCCCGATTTCCGTGGCACCGTCCATCTTGGCCGACTCTTCCAACTCGGCCGGGAGCTCCTGGAAGAAGTTCTTGATGATGATCAGGCTGAACGGGTTGATGGCCGCCGGCAGGATAAGGGCCCAATACGAGTTCAGCAGGCCCAGGTCCTTGACCAGCAGGAATGTGGGAATCATGCCGCCGGAGAACACCATGGCGAAGACCACCAGGGACATGATCAGCTTCCGGCCCCGCAGGTTCTTCTTCGCCAACGGGTAGGCCATGGTCACGGTCAGGATGAGCTGGAT
The DNA here is from genome assembly GCF_024168825.1 of Paenarthrobacter sp. A20. Classification (NCBI taxonomy): domain Bacteria; kingdom Bacillati; phylum Actinomycetota; class Actinomycetes; order Micrococcales; family Micrococcaceae; genus Paenarthrobacter; species Paenarthrobacter sp. A20. The sequence continues at coordinate 4,905,164 of NZ_JALJWH010000001.1, forward strand.
CAGGGTGCCCACCAGCGTGACCAGCACAGTGGTGATCAGTGCCCGGGTGAAAGCCGGCGTGGAGAAGATGTACTCGTAGGCGCCCAGGGTGAATTGCTCGGGCCAGACGAAGAACGCCCGCCGGGTGATCTCGGCTTCGTTGGCGAAGGACCCGGCGATCACATAAATGAACGGCAGCAGGGTGATGATGCCGACCAGGCTCAGGAAGACGTAGTTTGCGGCATCAAAAACCCGTCCGCCGCGGGTGTTGTGAATCTTCATTAGAACAATCCGCTCTGGTTGAACCGCTTGGACAGCCAGTTGGTGCCGAAGATCAGCACGATGCCCACCAGGGACTTGAACAGTCCGACGGCGGTGCTGTAGCTGTAGGCGCCTTGGGTGATGCCCACGAAGTACACGTAGGTATCGAAGACGTCGGCCACGCTGCGGTTGAGTGCGTTGGTCATGAGGTAGATCTGCTCGAAGCCGGTATTGAGCATCTGTCCGATGGCCAGGATGAGCATCACGATGATGGTGGACCGGATGCCCGGCAGGGTGATGTGCCAGACGCGACGGAACCTGCCGGCGCCGTCGATAATTGCCGCCTCATACTGGTCCTGGTCCACGGTGGCAAGCGCGGCGAGGAAGATGATGGTTCCCCAGCCGGTGTTCTTCCAGATTTCCTGGAGCACGATCAGAGGCCGGAACCAGTTGGGATCGGACAGGATGTCCACATTGGTGCCGAAGAGTCCGTTGACGAACTGGAACAACGGCCCAATGTCCAGGGCGAAGAGCAGGAAGCTCAGCGAGGCCACGATGGTCCAGGACAGGAAGTGCGGAATGTACACCAGTGTCTGGACGGTGCGCTTGAGCACCGACAGGCGGACCTCGTTGAGCAGCAGCGCCAAAATAATGGTCAAGGGGAATGCGATCCCCAGGTTCAGGAAGGCCAGGATCAGCGTGTTGCCCAGCAACCGGGGAAAGTCCGGGTTTGCGAAGAAATCCGTGAAGTTGGTGACGCCCACCCAGGGGCTGCCATTGACGCCCAGGAACGGAACGTAGTCCTTGAAGGCGATGGACACGCCGTACATGGGTCCGTACCGGAAGATCGCGAAGTACAGGACTCCGGGCAGCAACAGCAGATACAGCCACTTGTAATGCGCGAAGTGGACGGCGAACCCGCGCCGCCGCGCCGGGGCGGGCGGCGTGGTGGCCGCCCGCTCCGAGGCTTTGGCCTCTACAACCGGGGCTGTCACTTCTTGTTGTCCTGCCAGAGCTTGTTGATTTCTTCCTTGACCTTGTCACCGCCGCTGGTGTTCCACAGCTTGATGGCGTCCTTCAGGCCCTGCTCGTCGATCTGCCCTGCCAGGTACTTGATGCGGGCATCGGCCACGATGTTGTCCAGCTGGGCACCCTTGGCAACATAGGTGGGCGAAACGAACGCAGCTGCCGGGTTGTACACGGCGCTCTTGAGGTCCTCGGCCATGACGGCGACGCGGTCGTCAAAGACCTTCTGCTCATACTCGGAGGCCTGCTTGACGGGGTAGAAGTTGTTGCCGGTGACGTTGGTTCCCAGCTGGGCGAAGCTCTTGATGTCCGTGTTGACCACCTTGCCCTCAGGGGTCTCGGGCTTGATGGTGGCGGCGAGGCCTTCCTCCACCGTGAAGTTCACGCCCTCGATGCCGTTGTTCATGAGCACGGCAACTTCCTTGCTGTTCAGCTTGTCCAGGAAGGTGAGGACGTTCTTCAGGTCTGCCTCGGTCTTGACGCTGGCTTTGGGAATGGCGAGGAAGCCGGAGTAGCCGTCGGTGGGGTGAGCGTGCAGCTCACCGTCCGGCCCCTTCAGGCTGCCCACAAAGCCCACCTTGTTCTCGAAGTCATTCGGGTTGGCTTGCTTGAACAGGTTGATCAGTACGCTCACGCGGGAGTCGACGTCAACGATGATGCCGCCCTTGCCGTTGAAGAACGGCTCGTTCCACTTGGTGCCGTCAAACGTTGCGAAATCGGGGTTGATGAGTTTCTCGTCCACCATCTTCTTGACGAACCGGTTGGCCTCCAGGAATTCTTCGGTTTCGAAGCTCGGGACCAGCTTGCCGTCACGCTCGGTCCAGCGGTTGCCGGCGCCGTACCAGGTCTCGATCAGGTCGTACGGGCTGTTGGTTCCCAGCGCGCCCCATTTGGGGATGGTGATGCCGTAGGTGTCGTTCTGGCCGTTGCCATCCGGGTCCTGCTCGGTGAAGGCCTTGGCCACGTTGTAGAGATCTTCGGTGGTCTCGGGCGCTTTCAGCCCCAGCTTGTCCATCCAATCCTGACGGAACATGACCGCAGCGCGGATGGGGTTGCGGCCGCGGTACACACCGTAGACCTTGCCGTTGACGCTGGCGTTTTGCTGGACCTCGGGGAAGGTGGTGGTGAGGTTGGGGTAGTCCTTCAGCTTGTCCGTCAGGTCCCAGAAGGCGCCGGCCTCAGCGTTCTTGACGAAGCCGGGCGTCTTTCCCTGGACCACCAGGACGTGTGGGATCTCCGATGATGCCAGCGTGATGTTCATTTTGTCTTCGTACGACGCGTTGGGCGTCCACGTGATGTTGACGTCCTTGCCCGTCAGCTCTTCGAGCTTCTTCTGCACGGCGCCGTCGGCTGTTGGCGGCTGCGCCTCCAGGAACGGCGCCATGATCTTGACGGATGAGAGGTCCGACGCCGGCGCTTCGCCACCACAGGCGGTCAGCGCCAGGGCTGCGGAAACGACGACGGCGGCGGCCAGCGTGTGTTTTCTACGGATCATTTTCTTACCTGCTCCACTTCATCGGGGTTGGTGTCTTTCGACTCTTGGTTTGACGGCACACCCGGGAACCTTTTAAGGCTCCACATGTGCTGGCCACTTGCATCTTGATACGTTTCATTAGTACTCACGCCGGAGGCGTTGGGAACGAGTTCACTGCTTCCTTGAACATCGAGGGAGCGGTGAAGGATCGCCGGCCCGCTCAAAGCGGGACTGGCGCGGTTGAGCTCAGACAAGGCTGGCCTCCGTACTGTGGGTCGTGGTGGAAACAGGGCCGGTGCCGGAGGCGGACTGCGCGCTGGCGGCAGCTGCGGCCGGCGGTGGGCTGGCCGCGGACGCGGGACCCGATGCTGCGCCGCGGGCGGCCGCATCGCCGACGGTGGCTGCCATCGCCTCATCGTTGGCTGTAAAGAAACGGTCGCAAAGCCATCCCGTGACATAAAGCCACGCACCAATACCGAAGAAAGGAATCAGCCCCGGAATCGACCGGCACACGAACAGGGCGGCCGCCGTGACGAACAGGAGGATCACAGTTCCTGCCAGGTGCCGCACCGCAAAGCGTGAGGACATCAGGAAGTACCGGGGAAGGGAAAGCTCATAGCGGGCGAACATCGGGAACAGGTAGCAGACCGTGCCGGCGGCAAAGAGGGCCGCCATCAGGATTCCGGCGGAAGCGATCTGCGAGCCAAAGTCCCAGCCCGCCGAGAAGTAGGCCCAGTTCAGGCTCAGGGCGACACCCACAGCAATGAGGGGCAACCCCAAGGCGTTGCCCTTGGCGAAGTTCTTGAAATACTCCCTTGCGAAGCGCCGCATCAAGGGCGCAGCATTTCCCCGCACCTTGTCGCGGACCAGGACGTGGGCGGCAGCGGTGCTGGGCCCGACACCCAGGACAACCCCACCGAGGACAGTGAAGGCAATCCACAACACGTTCAGGCAAGCAATCCACACGAGCGTGTCGAAGAGCGTGTAGGCACGGAAACCAAATCCACCAGAGGCCATGGCGCTCCCCCTTTCTCCATCGTTGCAGAACAGGCCCGCGTGACCGTGAGTGGCGATTGTCAGGGAGTCTCACTACAGCCGCTGGAGCCGGTCAGTCGGGGTTGGCCCACGTGGGCCATGTCACTAAGTAAACGCTTTCCCGTCAACTTAGACGCTGGGTAAGGGTGGAGTCAAGATGATTCTTGAATCGTTACATTTGCTGGGATCCCGCGCTACACTGGGCGGAGCCGGAACTGGGAAAGCGCTTGCTGGGTATAGCCTGAACCCGCCGGACCACTTTCGTGAATACCTTGACGACGGCGTCACAGCCTTCGTTGCAGCGCCAGCAGAGGAGAGCCATGGACACCCCTTCCATCGAGTCCATCACCAGCCCGAACCCCCGCGGGGATTCGCCTGCACTCGGAGAAAAGGCGGCGACCGGAGCAACCCAGGCCAAGGGATCAGCCCCAGCACCTCGGACCGGACCGGCCCGGATTGCCTTGGTAGGTGTCCACGGCTTCGGAACGCATCACCTCCACAATCTGGAACGGCTCAGCGCACAGGGAGCGGTGGAACTCGTCGCCGTGGCCGACCCCAATCCCCCGTCCGCAGGAGCCCTGCCCGAAACCACCGCTGTCCACGAAAACCTGGACTCCTTGTTGGCAGGTGACCACCGCCCGGACATCATCATCGTGGCGACCCCCATCCAGACCCACGCCCCCTTGGCCCTTTCCGTGCTCGCTTCCCAGGCCGACCTCTATCTGGAGAAGCCTCCAGTGGCCTCCATGAATGACTTCCTCCGCCTCCAGGACGCCGCAAACGCAGCCGGTCGCAGTGTCCAGATTGGATTCCAGAGCCTCGGTTCCCAGGCACTTGCGGCGTTGGCGGAGCTGGCAAACGGCGGCGCCACGGAAGAGCTTCCCGGTATCGGCACCCTCAAGGGCATCTCTGCCACCGGCCGTTGGGTGCGCGACCGGGCTTACTACAAGCGCTCACGCTGGGCGGGCAAGCGCAGCCTCGATGGCGTGGACGTGGTGGATGGAGTTGCAACCAATCCCTTGGCCCATGCGATCGCGACTGCGTTGCGCATTGCCGGAGCCCGCCAAGCGGAGGACCTCGCCTTCGTGGACACGGATCTCTATCGCGCCAACGACATTGAAGCGGACGACACCTCAGTGATCCGCATGAAGACCGTGGACGGACTGCCCATCACCTGCGCCCTCACTCTCTGCGCCACTGAATCGGTGGAACCGTACGTCACGCTGCACGGGACCGAGGGAACGGCCGTATTCCACTACACCGAAGACCGCGTCACAGTCAGCACGGAAGCTGGTGACACCACCCATGTCTTCGGGCGGGACGATCTCACCGAGAACCTGCTCCAGCACCTCACCGACGGCGTGCCCCTGCTCAGCCCGTTGGATCACAGCGGCGCCTTCATGCGCGTCGTGGAAGCCATCCGGACTGCCGAGGCACCGGCTTTGATTCCCACGGAATACGTGACGTGGGTTGGAACGGGCGATCAAGCCCATGCCGTGATCCCGCACATCGAAGACATCCTGAAACGGGCCACGCTCGCCCATGTCACGTTCTCCGAGCTCGGCCTCCCTTGGGCACGGCCAACCTCCGCTGGCACCGAGGCTCTCTTCACTCCGGGCGGTGCCGGAAGCGATGGTCCAGATGCAGTCCTCCGCAGTGGAAGCGGCCTTGATACTGCGTTGTCGCCGAGGCCTTACCTTCATCCGGTGGCCACTCCGGGCGGCGTTGTAGTGACGGATCACCTGGCGTCGGACCATGTCTGGCATCTCGGCGCGGGATTCGCGCTGCAGGATGTCAACGGCAGCAACTTTTGGGGCGGCCGTAGTTATCGACGGACCGCGGGAAAATACCTGGACTTGAAAGACCACGGCAGGATCGGGATCGCGGGAATCACTCGCGGGTCGGAACACACCAGGGCGGACCTGCACTGGCTCGGAGCAGATGGCGGCTTGCTCCTGGAGGAGTGCCGCACTTTCCGCCGTACGCTCATCAACCCGAACACGTGGCGAATGGACATCACAACGGAGCTCACCGCCGTCGTGGATGCCGCGCTGGGGAGCCCAGGGTCCCACGGTGCGGCCGGAAGCGGCTACGGCGGCTTCTTCTGGAGGCTTCCTGTCAATGCGTCGATGCGTATCTTTTCCTCCACAGCCGAGGGCGAACCCGCCGTGCACGGCTCAGTCACCCCGTGGCTGGCATGGACTGGAGAGTTCGACGGCGGCCCTGCAACATTGGTGTTTGGCGCACCGGCCGAGTCCCCCGACCCATGGTTCGTCAGGTGCAGCGGCTACCCGGCCGTCGGTTCGGCACTGGCCTGGGATACGGCCAAGATGCTTGCCGCGGGCGAGTCCCTCACCCGCTCCGTCACGGTGTGGATCAGTGACGGAACACTGGATATGGGGGAAATCGAAGGTTTGGTGGCCAGCCGATGAGCTCCGGTGCCACACGATCACCACTGGCCGCCACGAACCTCACGGTCGGGGGCCTGACACAGTGTTTGATGGCACCGGCCGTGCCAAGGTTCGGTTGGTTGCTTGATGCAGGCCACTCCGCGAGCGCGGGGCAATCATTCCAGGCCGCCTACCGCCTCCGGGTGATGGACCGCGCGGGAACAGAAGTGTGGGATTCGGGCACGGTTGTCACGGACCAGCAGCACCACCTTCCCTACACAGGCCCGGAGCTGACCCCGGACAGCGACTACCAATGGACGGTGCAGCTTACCGACTCCACCGGCGCTGTGGGTGAACCCTGCGCTCCTGCCGCTTTCAGCACGGGTCTCTTCGAGTCCACCGCCAACAGCTGGGCTGCGGAGTGGATTCACCGCGAACCCGGCGGACGTGTGCCACTGGAACAGGTGAATGGACTGCTGCGGGTGAGCGGCTCGCCTTATCTTCCGTGGCCAGCCCTACCCAACGGCACCACCACTATTAGTGCCCGTTTCCGCCTGCGGCTGGGTACCGCGGGAATCCTCCTTCGCAGTGAAGGCCCTGGTTCAGGTCTGTTGCTGGAGATCAAGCCGAACCGCTCTGCCCTCCTGCGTCCCGCCCCCGATTGGGAGATCGGCGCAATGTCGGCCCCGATCACTCAACCATTGGCCGAAACGCCGGCCTTTGAAGCAACAGCCTCTTCGCGCGCCGGCGCTCTGCCCGAGGACGGCTGGCAGGACCTGGTGGTCACCGACGACGGGCAGCGCATCACTGTCAGCATCGACGGTGACCTCGCCCTGGACACCGAAGTCCCCGGCAACACCTCCACGGGCATCGCATTCCATCAAGGGCCACGCAGCCAGGCGGAGTACTTGTCGGTTCGAGTCCAGGGTGGCGGGGCTACCCTCCTGGAAACTGACTTCACCACACCCGGCGCCCTCAACGGCTGGACCACCACCACTCCCCTCCGCCAGCCCGACGAGTGGACTCTCGTAAAAGCCACCTTCAACCTCAAGCGTCCCGTGGTCCGTGCCCGCCTCTACGCTGCCGCGAGCCACCACGCCGCGTTCACCATCAACGGCAGCCCGTGCCTGGAGACCACCAATTTCGGGTACCCGGGCGAGCAGTTCTACAACGCCGCCGACGTCACTGGCACACTGCAGTCGAGCGGTACCGCCACCTTGACCGCCGTCGCCCATTGGTATGGTCCCGGCCAGGGCCGCGCCGCCAGCCGCCCCGGCCTGCTGGCCCAGATGACACTGGAGTACGACGACGGCACCCGGGACGTGTTCGGATCAGGGCCCGGGTGGCTGGTGGCCGAAGGTCCGTATCGGCAGAGCGGATACCGAAACGACGAGGGCGATCCCATCGAGCATTTCGATGCGACGGCCTGGCTGGAACCACAGCAATGGCACCCGGCAATCTCCCTCGGAACCCACCCGGTCCCCGACTTCCCACACCTGCGACCCAACGATGCGGGCGTCGCACGTCACTACACGGCCGCCGTCGACATTTTCACGGCCGACGACGGAACCCCTGTGGCGGACTTCGGCGCAGTGATTCCAGGGCGCCCCGTGGTGGACTTTCTCCGTGGGGAGCAGGGGCGGACCGTGATGCTCCGGGCAGGCTACAACCTCCGGGCCGACCGTCGCGTGGACACTGGAAAGACACCCAGCCAGAACACGGACATGTCGTTCCCCTTTACTCAGGGAGACGGTCCGCAACGCTACGAGGCGGCCGTGCACCTGGGCTTCCGCTACCTCGAAATGCCTGGCATGGAGCTCGCAGACCTCGGCGCGGTCGGCGCAACAGTGATCCATGCCGAACACCCGTCCGAAGGCACCTTCCACAGCTCCGACGACACCCTGAACAGGGTCTTCGCCCTCCTCCGGAACTCAGCGTTGTTCGGCGTGCAGGAGCAGTTCGTGGACACGCCCACCCGCGAGAAGGGCCAGTTCCTGGGCGACGCCGTGAATATCTCGTACGCCACCATGGCCCTGTTTGGTGAGCGTCACTTCACGGCCAAAGCGTTGCGCGAATTCGCGGGATCTGCCAAGCGCTACTGGCAGGATCCTGCTGAGCGTGGGCGTTACAACGCGGTCTACCCCAACGGCGACGGGAAGCGCGACATCCCGGATTTCTCGCTCATGATGCCCGAATGGGTGGAGGACTACCACCGGCTCAGCGGGGATGGTGCGCTGGTCCGGGAGCTCCTCCCCTGCCTTCAGGACACGGCGGAGTACGTGCTCCGGCACATCCCGTCGGATGGCCCCACCGCAGGGCTGGTCACCGATCTGGGCGGCGGCGGTGGTCCCTACCTCCATGGCATCGTGGATTGGCCGGCGCCGGGCCGCTTCGGCTACGACATGGACTGCGCGGCGCGCACCACGGTGAACGCCCAGTCGTGGTCAGTGCTCGACGCCGTCAGCCGGCTCTGCGCGTCCGCTGGCCTGGCGCCCGAGGCCGCCCGGTGCAGGGAAGCGGCGGCATCGCTGGCTGGACGGATCAACTCGCGGCTCAGGGTCGACGGCGTGATGGTGGACGGCTTGTACGCCGACGGCCGCCCCAGCTTGAATGCTTCCCAGCACGCGACCTCTTTCCCGTTGTCGCTGGGGATCACTCCCGCTGAACACGTGGCGAAGGATGCCGAACGCATCGCCGGGATGGGGATGCGGCAGGGTCCCATGACCGTGCACCGGCTGCTCCGTGCGCTGCTCTCCCAAGGGCGGGTGGACGATGTCCTGGATCTCCTCACTGACCCCAGCCAACCCGGGTGGGCGCGCTTGCTCGAAGCCGGAGGGTCCTTTACCTGGGAGGCCTGGGAGCTTGATGAGGGCACGGATTACAGCCAATCCCACGCGTGGTCAGCCTCCGTGGTCCGGGAGATCCTTGAGTACCTCCTCGGTGTCCGCGTCACCGCACCGGGGGCGTCCGCCGTCGTGATTCAGCCGCCGGTATGCCGACTGGAAGCTGCCGGGGGAAGCGTGCCCACCCAGCGCGGATTCATTGCTGTCTCCTGGCGTCGAACGGCCGCTGGCATGGAGTTGGAGTGCACCATCCCCGCTGGCGTTACTGCCCAGGTGGTCCTCCCGGAGCGGACCATCGACGTCACCCCGGGAACGTGGCATTTCACGCCGCGAGGTGACACTTAATGCCAATGTTCCTTCTCGGAACTGTCATCAAGTGCCACCTCGCGTGCCCGATCAGGGACTAGCCCAGCGCGCTCTTCGCTTCGTCCATGGCCTTCTTGGCAGCTTCTGCGGGTGACATCCGGTTGAAGTGCACTTCCAGGCCGTAACGGCCAAAGGCCTCGACGGCGGAACTGGAACCTGCCGGCGGCACGGGCACTGAGTCTCCCAGTTCGGAGGAGATTTCGTCGATGAACTTGGCAGTGGCGGCGTCCTCCGGCGTCAGCTTGGGAAGGACAGCGGCACGGACCTCCGAGTTGCCCGGAATACCCCGGTCTGCCAAGGCAATTTCGCCGGCCTCCACATTGTTGGCGAGGAAGTCGATGAACTTCTGCACCTCAGCCGGGTGCTTGGTCCGGGAACTCGCGGACCAGAACTGGGATGACTTGTAGAACTGCTTTGCGCTGGCGGCATTGCCGTCCGTGCTCGGCGGGCGGTGGATCTCAAGCGGCTGGCCCGAGGCTTTGGTGAGGGCGCTCAGCTGGTTGGACCAGTACCAGGCAAGACCAAACCTGTTGGTGGCCAGGCCCTGCTGATCCACCGACGCTGTGGCGTCCTCGGTCATCACTGAAGCGGGAGGCACCGCCTTGGAGTCGCGGAGTTCAGCCTGGTATTCGTACCAGCCCGTGAGGTCGCCCTCGTCAAAGCCGAACTTGCCGTCGGAGGTAAACAGCGATTTGCCGTGCTGGCGGAACCATAGGTTCATGGGAGCGTCGCCGCTGACGGCACCCGAGCCATAAACACCGCTCTTGCTGCCTTCGGTGATGGAGGCAGCCGTCTTGTTGTACTCATCCCAGGTCCACGTCTTGTCATCGGGCAAGGTGACACCGCTGGCTGTGAGGAGCGAAGGGTTCGCCAAGACGACCTGGGCGTTCACGCCTGCAGTGACGGCGTACTGCTTGCCTTCAACCTTGCCGGCATCTGCCACGGCAGGATCGAACTTGCCGAGGTCCACATCCTTCAGTTCGAGGAGTGCCCCGCGTTCGGCGTACTCACCCAGGTAAGCGGCGTCCATTTGGATGATGTCCGGGGCGTCCTGCGATGCGACCTGGGTGGCCAGCTTGTCCCAATAGCCGGACCAGTCGCCGTACTCACCTTTGACCTTGATGGTGGGATTTTCCGCTTCGAAAGCGTCAATGAGTTTTTGGGTCATCTTGTGGCGAACATCCGAACCCCACCAGCTGAAGCGAAGGGTGACGGTTCCATCGGAGGCGGCTTGCTGGGAGCCGCCTCCACAACCGGTCAACGTGATGGCGACGGCGGCTGCGGCCGCTGCTACTTTCGCGGCTAATTTTCTGCGTGCTCGAGGAGACATCAAACGTCCTTATCTGAGTCGTGCGCTACGGGGAGAAAACGCTTTCTCAGCCTAGGTGTGCGCTACATCACTCGTCAAGGGAGTTTTTGTTTGTTTGAGCTATCACTTTTAACAAAAGCGCTCAGACTGCCGTGCGGGTGCGCCGGGCTGAATACCTCCACAGCAGGAGCCCAATCACCACTGCAGACGCCATGCCCAACGCCCCTGTGACCACCAGCCCGGCTCGTACGCCGAAGTCCTCCGTCAGCCAGCCGGCAAGCAGCCCACCCAAAGCGTGACCGCCCAAAAGCAACGGAAAGTAGAGGGCAAGAACCCGGCCGCGTACGCTGGCACCCGCTTCAAGCTGCACTGCGGTGGCTGCACTGGTAAGGAACACCAGCGTCATGAAGCCAACCACAATCAACATCACCACGAACCACTCCTGCGTGGGCATCAGGGCAGCGAGCAACTGCGTCAGCCCGAAGAGTCCAGCACTGGCAACGATCCCCTTACGGCCAAACCGCTTGATCCGTGTAGCCACCAGCGCACCAGCCAGGGCGCCCAACGCACTGACCGTATTGAAGAGACCGAAACCGGCAGGACCGCTATGCCACACACCGTCCGCAAAAGCGGCGAGGACCACAGGGCCGTTCATTCCAAATGCGCCCAGCAAGCCCGCCAGGAGCATCGTCAGCAGGAGGGGAGGTCGTGCCCGGACAAAGCGGAACCCGGCCAGGATCTGACCTTTGCGCGCCGTGGGATCAGGAGATTCGGGAGAATGGTGCAGCTCGTCGGACCTGATGGATGCAATCATCACCAGGACCGCCACGCCAAGACAGGCGTTGGCAGCGAACGCCGCCGCTGGTCCTGCCTGGGCAATGACGACGCCGGCCAGGGCAGGTCCGGCCATGGCACCCAGTTGGCCAACGGCGCTGTTCAGGCCAATTGCTGCTGGCAGCCCGGCATCGCCCACCACCTCATTGACGAACACCTGGCGTGCCGGTCCATCAATGGCACTGGTGATCCCCAACGCGATGCAGGAGGCGTAAACCACCCAAACGTCGCTGCCGCCCATCGCGTTCCATACAGCCAGGCCGGCGGCCAGCAATGCGGCGACGGACTGGCAGACCAGGAGGATGCGGCCCTTTGGGAAAAGGTCCACCAGAACGCCACTGATGGGGCCCACTACCAGCATGGGAAGGAACTGGAGCGCGACGGCGAGGCCCACTGCGGCCGGGCTTCCTGTCAACTGCAGCACCAGCCAATCCTGCGCCAACCGCTGCATCCACACGCCACCGCTCCCCACCAGGGACAGCGCGACGAAGACCCGGTAATTGTGGTGCCGCAGCGGGTAGTGCCAGGACTCCATGGAGCGGGCACGCGCTGCCGGAGCTTTGGTGGATTTGGGGCGCAGTGGGAACGGGCGCGGCGACACGGGGCGGTCTGCTCGATTCAGCGGGTTGGGGGCGGATTCTTATGGAGTTTTTGTACAGCTAATGCCCTTAAGGAGGCTCCTAAAGGGCATTAGCTGTACAAAAACTCAGCGATGGGAGCGGATCTTGATGGCTGCTGCGGCCAGGACCAGGGTCCCGGGCACGATCACGAACAGGGCCTGCAGCATCCAGACGAAGACAACGGTCATGAAGACGGCCGCGAGCAGGAGGAGCGAACCACTCCAGTCGCGCAGCGAATCAGCTTTGGCGCTGGCGTAGGCGGCAGCCCAGCGTTGCTGGCCCGGTACCTCAACAGGCTGCTGGCCTGCATCGCCGTCCCAGTTCACCCCGCCGCTCCAGTTGGCGGCGACCCGCAGGAAGAGGACCGCCCCTGCCGCGGCGAGAATCAGGGTGGCGGGCAGGATGGCTGCCCGGCCGGGCAGTTGACCCACCAGAGCGAGCAACAGGTTCAAGACAATCACGACGGCGGCTGCCGCCGTCGTGATTCCCATCTTCCAACTGCCTGGAAGCGCGCGGCGGAAGTTCCCCCACAAGCTGCGGAGGGAATCGTCCCTGCCGCTGAGGTGCCTCTCCAGGTGCGCGACGCCGGCCGCATAGGCAGCCGGCGCCGTCACCAAGGGGACGGACAGGAGGAGCACGATGACCCCCGCCAGGATGGTCTCGGCGAAGAGGGCAAAGCGGTTGACCGGAATGCCGGGATTCCCCGACGACTTGCCGGTGGCGTTCATGGTGCTCATTTTTCAGTACTCTCTTCCGTGTCCGTCAGCCTTTGAGGCCCTGTGTTGAAACGCCTTCGACGATGTAGCGCTGGAAGACGAGGAAGAAGACCAGGACCGGGAGGAGCGCCAGGACGGACATGGCGATCATGGCTCCGTAGTCCGAGGACTGGGTTTGGTCCACGAAGAGCCGCAGCGCCAGCGGGAGCGGATATTTCTCGGGGGTGTTCAGGTAGAGCAGCGGGCCCAGGAAATCGTTCCAGCTCCAAATGAAGGAGAAGATCGAGGTGGAAATCAGGGCCGGTTTCATGAGCGGGAGCATGATGGACCCGAAGATTCTCACGTGCCCTGCGCCGTCGATGCGGGCTGCCTCGTCCAGTTCGGCCGGGAGGCCACGCATGAACTGGACCATGAGGAACACGAAGAACGCGTCCGCGGCGAGGAACTTGCCGATCAGCAAGGGTACGTAGGTGTCCACGAGGCCGAGCTGTTGGAACACGATGTACTGCGGGATGATCACCACGTGGAAGGGCAGGAGCAAGGTGGCGATCATCATGCCGAAGAACAGTCCACGGCCGGGAAAGTTGATCCTCGCGAACGCGTAGGCCGAGATGGACGCCGAGAGGACCGTTCCCACCACGGCGCCGACGGCCAGGATCAACGAGTTGGTGAAGAACGTCAGGGTGGACACCCCGCCGATGCCTTCCATGGCGGTGGCAAAGTTATCGAAGCTGAAGTTATCCGACCACAACGCATTGTTGGCGCCGCCGATCTCGGAGTTCGGCTTGAAGGATGAGGCGATCATCCATAGGGCCGGATAGAGGACCATCGCCACCAGGGCCAGGGCAATAATGTGGAAGATGGTGCTCTTGATGCGTTTGACCGTGCCGGACTCGGACTTCGGGTTGTAGACCGGCGCCGGAGTCGCGGGCGTTGTGGGTTGGTTTTGGGTGGGTGTTGCCATGGTTGTCATTTCGAATCACCGCTGTAGTGGACCCAGGACTTGGAGGTCTTGAAGAAGATCAGCGTGATGATGCCGACCACGATCACCAGGAGCCAGGCCATGGCCGAGGCGTAACCCATCCGGAAATCGGAGAAACCGCGCAAGTACAGGTAGAGGGTGTAGAAGAGGGTGGAGCCTGCCGGGCCGCCCTCACCGTTGGAGATGATGTAGGCCGAGGCGAAAATCTGGAACGCATGGATGGTTTCCATCAGCAGGTTGAAGAAAATCACCGGGGAAAGCATGGGCCAGGTGATGTTGATGAACTTCCGGACCGGACCGGCGCCGTCCATCGACGCTGCCTCGTACAGGTCGGCGGGGATCTGCTTCAGGCCGGCCAGGAAAATCACCATCGGGGCGCCGAACTGCCACACGGTCAGCAGGATCATCATGCCCATGGTCATGTCCGGGTTGCCCACCCAGCCGCCAAGGTTGATCCCGAAGAAGGACAAGCCCTGGTCCACGGGACCGGAATCGCCGAACATGGCCTTCCACACGATCGCGATGGACACCGACGCTCCGATCAGGGACGGTGCGTAGAACGCGGAGCGGTAGAAACCCTGGCCCTTGCGTTTGCTGTTGAGCAGCATCGCGATCGCCAACGCCGCCGCGAGTTTGAGCGGGGTACCGAAGACCACATATTGCATGGTCACGCCCACGGACTGCAGGAACCGTTCGTCCTGGAACAGCGAGGTGTAATTGTCCAGGCCGATCCATTTGGGGGCATCGAAGAGGTTGTAGTTGGTGAAGGACAGGTACAGCGAGGAAATCATCGGGCCCACGGTCAGGGCGATGAATCCCAGCAGCCAGGGCAACAGGAACGTGTAGCCGGCGCGGGCGTCCGCCCCGCGCCGCCGCGATTTACGCGGCCGCGAGGGAACGGACGCGGTGCGCCTGCTCAGGGTTGGGCTTTGAGTCACAAGATCAGTCCGTCAGTTGGGAAGGCCGGTTCAGACACAGAAGGTCTGCTTAGGCGTTCTGCTTGATGAGGTCTTCGGCTTCCTTGAACCACGCATCCGCTGCGCCGTCCACGGTGAGCTTGCCGTAGTTCAGGTCCTGGGCGACCCGCTTGAACGTGGACTCCAGCGTGCCGAACCCAACAATGGGCGGCTCCGGGGCGTCCTTGAGGTACTTCTCGATGGACTTCTCGTAATCGACCACCAGTTTGTCGGTGCCTTCGAACGTGGTCCCGTCGCGCTGGGTCTTCGACGCCGGAACACCGCGGGAGGTCTTGAAGATCTGGCCCACCTCGGGATCGTTGACCATGAAGTCAATGAACCGGGCAGCAGCGTCCTTGTACTTGGTCTTCGCGCTGGCCACCATCAGCATGGACGGCTTCAGGAACAGGCCCAGGTTCTCCGGATCATCCGAGGGAACAGGTACCAGCTTGAGTTCCTTCGCACCGGAGTCCGCGAGGTAACCGGCCATGAAGTTATCCCATGTCACTTCCGTGGCGGTCACGTTGGAGCCGAACGGGGACTTGGGCAGCAACTGCGTGGCCTTGTCCTCTCCTACAATGGCCCCGGTGCCGCGCAGATCCGCGGTGAGGTTGAACCACTTCTTCAGATCATCCTTGGAGAACCCAAGCTTGCCTTCGTCCGTGAAGGCCTTGATGTTGTTCTGCCGCAGCCAGATGTTGAAGTTCCACCAGATGCCGGTGTAGTCGGTGCCGCCGAACAACGTCCCGTTGCCCTTGGCGCCAACCTCGGCCAGGAACGCGTTGAACTCCTTGTAGGTCCAGGACCCATCCGGCTCCGCGATACCCAAGGAAGCGAGCTTGGCAGGATCATAATAAACAGCAAAAGCATTCGTGCTGGTCGGGATGCCGTACGTCTTGCCACGGATCTGGCCCGACGGCAACAAAGACTTCTCGAAAGCGTCCGTGTTGACCTTCACCGTGCCAAGATCCAGGAGTTGGTTCCGCTGGCCGTAGTCACGCAGGTAGGACAGGTCCCACTGCATCACGTCCGGCAGGCCACCACCGGCAGCCTCGGTGGCGCGCTTCTGCCAATACCCCGCAAAGTCGGAGAAGTTGCCGTTGACCTTGATATCCGGGTTCTTCGACTCGAACAACGCAATAGCCTTGCGGGTACGCTCAGCGCGGTCGTCGTTGCCCCACCACGTGTACGTAATGGTCACGGGATTCTCCGCCGAACCAGCCTGCCCAGCGGTCGAGGACTGGCCACACGCGGCCAGGAATGCAGCAGATGCAGTGCCCAAAGCCACCGTGCCCAGGAACTTCCTTCTATCAATCATGAGAGCCTCCTTGCTCAGTTGGTGCAAGTTTGTCGAGTTATCTACAACGTGGCAGTGATCTCGCTTACACTCGTTCTGAATCGATACAATATCCCTAAACCGGGATCTGGGCAAGCGTTTTCCAAAGAGTACGTTTTCCCGGATACGCTGCACTCATACCTCCTGCACCACCCGCACCAGCCCGGCCAACTTGACGAAGGAGTCCCCCTTGACCTCCCCCGAAATCCCCCGCAGTCGATCTGTCTGGCACAGCGTCGACGGCCTCGCCTACGGCGGCGACTACAACCCGGAGCAGTGGCCTGAAGACATCCGGCTCGAGGACATCGAGCTCATGAAGGAAGCCGGCGTAAACTTCCTCAGCGTCGGTATCTTCTCCTGGGGACTCCTGGAACCCGCCGAAGGCACCTACGACTTTGGCTGGCTGGATGACGTGATGGACAACCTCCATGGCGCCGGCATCAAGGTGGCGCTGGCGACGGCCACCGCGTCACCGCCGGCATGGCTGGCCCGCAAGTACCCCGAAATCCTCCCCGTCACCGCGGAAGGAGTCACGCTGGAGCGTGGCTCGCGGCGCCACTACACGCCGTCGTCCTCTGTCTACCGCCGCTACGCCACCGCCATGACGCGCATGATCGCCGAACGGTACAAAGACCACCCGGCCCTGGCGCTCTGGCACGTTGACAACGAACTCGGCTGCCACGTTGGCGAGTTCCACGGCGAAGAAGACGCCGCCGCATTCCGCGCCTGGCTGGAACGCCGATACGGTTCCATCGAGGCCCTCAATGAAGCCTGGGGAACGGCCTTCTGGTCCCAGCACTACGCCTCATTCGAGGAAATCATCCCACCCGGCGCGGCCCCCACCACCCTCAACCCAGGCCAGCAGTTGGACTTCGCACGGTTCAACTCCTGGGTGTTCATCGATTACTACCGTGAGCTGCTGGCCGTGATCCGCGAGGTCACCCCGGAAATTCCGGCCACCACCAACTTCATGGTCTCCAGCGCCACCAAGACCCTGGACTACTTCGACTGGTCCGAGGACATGGACGTCATTGCCAACGACCATTACCTGGTGGCGGCGGACCCGGAGCGCGAAATCGAGTTGGCCTTCAGCGCCGATCTCACCCGCGGCGTAGCGGGCGGCCAGCCCTGGATCCTCATGGAACACTCGACGTCCGCGGTCAACTGGCAGCCGCACAACCAGCCCAAGATGCCCGGCGAAATGCTCCGCAACTCGCTGGCGCACGTGGCCCGCGGAGCCGATGCCGTGATGTTCTTCCAGTGGCGGCAGAGCAAGACCGGCTCGGAGAAATTCCATTCAGCCATGGTTCCGCACGGCGGCCGCGACACGCAGGTGTGGCGCAATGTGGTGGACCTCGGAGACGCTTTGGCCAAGCTGCAACCCGTCAGGGGCTCCCAGGTGGAATCACGGGTGGCGATCATCTTCGACTACGAGGCCTGGTGGGCTTCGGAACTGGATTCGCACCCGAACAATTCGCTGAAATACCTCGACACGATGCGCGCCTTCCACCGGGCTTTGTATCTGCGCGGGATCACCGCGGACTTCGTCCACCCCTCCGCCAACCTCGCCGGTTACGACCTCATCCTGGCCTGCACCCTCTACGCCGTGACGGATGCCGCGGCTGCTTCAATAGCCGCCGCCGCCGAGGGTGGGGCCACGGTGCTGGTCAGCTACTTCAGCGGGATCGTCGACGAACGGGATCACGTCCGCTTGGGCGGATACCCCGGCGCCTTCCGCAAACTCCTGGGCATTCGCAGCGAGGAATTCCACCCGCTTTTCCCCGGAACCTCCGTCACGTTGAGCGACGGATCCACGGGCTCCGTATGGAGCGAACACGTGCACGCGGACGCCTCGACGGAGGTTGTTGCCACCTTCACGGATTACCCGCTCGACGGCGTCCCGGCACTGACGCGCCGCGTTGTCGGAACCGGTTCCGCCTGGTATCTCGCAACGCTTCCCGACGCCGGAAGCATCGACTCCTTGACCGCGCGACTGGTGGAGGAAGCCGGGGTGACGGCCGTGGCCGAGGCGGTTGCCGGCGTCGAACTTTCCCGCAGGCGCGCCGCAGACGGCCGCAGCTTCCTGTTCGCCATTAACCACAGCCGGGAGGACGCCACCGTGAAGTCCGACGGCGAGGAACTCCTCAGCGGTGGTCGCTTCGGTGGCGTTGTACCCGCCGGAGCCGTGGCCGTCATCGCGGAAGACTGACACAACACGCAAGAACCGCGCCCCGGGCTGATCACGAATGATCGCCCGGGACGCGGTTCCCGTTGCAGAAAAGCTAGCTGATGGCGGATTTCATCTCATCCACGGCTTTCTTCCCGGCTTCTTCCGGCGAGAGCCTGTTGAACATGACCTCCGACGTGTAGCGCTTGATGATTTCCTGGATGGCACCTGCACCCTTCGGCGGAGCGGCCGGGGCTTCGCCGAGCTCTTCCTTGATGGCGCCGATGAAGTCGACCACCTTGACGTCCGCCTTCGCGAGCTTCGGGGCGATTGCGTCGCGGACCTCGGAGTTGGGGTAGACGCCGCGGTCGGCCAGCAGGATCTCTCCGGCCTTGGCGTTGTTGGTCAGGAAGTTGATGAACTTCGCTGTTTCTTCAGGGTGCTTGGTCCGCGATGATGCCGACCAGAACTGCGACGCCTTGTACCAAAGGCCGGCGTCCTCAGCCTTGCCGGTCTTGGACGGGAACCGAAGGATCTGCAGTTCGCCGCCGGAAGCCTTCTCGAGGGCGGGAAGCTGGTTGGACCACCAGAATGCCATGCCGTTCTTACCGGTCGCCAGGCCGCTCTGGTCCAGCGGTGCGGCTTCGGCTTCGACAATCTCCGATGCCGTAGGCACTGCCTTGTTCTCGCTCATCTGCTTCAGGAATTCCCAGTAGCCCTTGATGTCCGAGGGCTCGAAGCCGAGCTTTCCGTCCTGGGTGTAGAGCGACTTACCGTTCTGGCGCAGCCACACCCCGAGGGAGGCTTCGTCCGTCCCGTAGGCCGCAGCACCGTAGGTCCCCTTGGGAGACTTGGCTGTCACCTCGGCTGCAATGCGCTCGAAGTCTTCCCAGGTCCAGGTTTTGTCATCCGGAAGCGCTACGCCTGCAGCCTCGAAGACCGCCGGGTTGGCCAGGATGGTGGCGGCATTGATGCCCGCGGCAATACCCGTAAGGCCCTTCTCGCCCTTACCGGCGTTGAGTGCGGCTTCGTCGAGTTTGGACGTGTCAATGTCGTACTTGGAAAGGTCAAGCAGGGCACCGCGGGTGGAGTATTCGGTGATGTACTTTTCGTCCATCTGGATGATGTCAGGAGCATCGTTGGCCGCAACCTGCGTGGCCAGCTTGTCCCAGTAACCGCTCCAGTCGCCGTATTCAGCCTTGACCTTGATGTTGGGGTTCTCGGCCTCGAACGCCGCGATGGCTTCCTGTGTCAGCTGCGCACGCTTGTCGCCGCCCCACCACGAAAAGCGAAGCTCGACTTTTCCGTCAGCGCTTTTCGCCTCGGATCCCCCGCCGCAGGCGGTGAGGGCGAGTACCGCGGCGGCTGTTGCTGCGATGAGGGCAGAGGCGCGGAGCCTGCGCTTGGCCTTGGGTGCTTCAGCACGGGTTGCGGGGGCGATTGCTTCACCCTTTGGATTTACCGGCACTGTTGTCTCCGATCTTCATTGATCCTGATGCGATGTGAGAAAGCGTTTTCTTACTGTTGATTATGGTACAAGTCACAGTCTTGTATGACAAGACGTTGACTTGTACTACTTGTTGGTGGCGTCCGACGGCGGCACTCACCAAAAGGGGGCGGCATGCGCCCCCTTCTGGTGGAACGATCGGTCTACTTGATGCCTGTGGTGGCGATGCCCTTGATAAGGAAGCGCTGGCCGAACAGGAAGACCAGGAATACGGGGAGCAAGGACACGATGGACATTGCGAAGAGTGATCCCCAGCTGGTGGCGGACTGCGAGTCAACGAAGGCCCGCAAAGCCACCGGCACGGTGAACATATCCGGGTCCGTCAGGTAGATGAGGGCGCCGAAGAAGTCGTTCCAGGTCCAGATGAACGTGAAAATGGTGGTGGTGGCCAGGGCCGGGACCATCAGGGGCAGGATGACGCGAAGGAAGATCCGGGGGTGGCCGGCGCCGTCAATGCGCGCTGCCTCATCGAGGTCCTTCGGGATGCCGCGGATGAATTGGACCATGAGGAACACGAAGAACGCATCCGTGGCCAGGAGCTTGGGCACAATCAGCGGCCAGAACGTATTCACCCAGCCGATCTGCGAGAACAGGATGTACTGGGGCACGATTACCACGTGGAAGGGCAGCATGATGGTCAGCAGCATGATGCCGAAGAAGATCTTCTTGCCACTGAACTGCAGGCGGGCGAAGGCGTAGGCGGCCATGGAACAGGAGACCAGGTTGCCAACGATCGAGCCCAGGACCACGATCGCGGAGTTGATCATGTAATGCCCGAACGGGTGCGTCAGCGCGGACCAGCCGTCGGTGTAGTTGCTCATCTCCAGGTTCTCCAGCCAGAGACCCGGCTCACGGAAGATGAGGTCATTGGGGCGCAGGGAGGAAACCACCATCCACAACAGCGGGTAGATCATGACGCCGCCAACAAGGATCAGGATGGCGTGCTTGATCAGGCCCTTGATGCGGGCGCTGCGGCTATAGGCCAGGTTTCCCCGGGATTCACGGCGGCGCGGGCTCTTACCGGACGTGGCGTCAGAGGAGGAAGCGGCGGGGAGGGTCTGGAGTTTAGTCATCGTAGAACACCCAATACTTTGAAGCGATGAAGTTGATGGCAGTGAAGGCACCGATGATGACCAGCAGGAACCAGGCCATCGCTGAGGCGTAACCCATATCGAACTGGCCGAAGCCCTTTTGGTACAGGTACAGGGTGAAGAACATGGTGGAGTCGGACGGGCCGCCGTTGCCTCCGGAGACGATGAACGCCTGCGTGAACGACTGGAATGAACCGATGATCTGCAGCACCAGGTTGAAGAAGATGATGGGGCTCAGCATGGGGAGCGTGATCCGCCAGAACTGCTGCAGCGTGGTTGCGCCGTCCACCTTGGCTGCCTCGTAGTACATCACCGGGATCTGGCGCAGGCCGGCCAGGAAGATGATCATGGGGCTACCAAAGGTCCAGACGTGCAGCAGGATGATGGAGCCCAGTGCGGTGTTGGGGTCAGAGATCCACCCCGGCCCTTCAATGCCCACCATCGCAAGGACCTGGTTCACCAGGCCGGTGGTACCGAAGATCTGCTTCCACAGGATGGCAACAGCAACGGAACCGCCCAACAGGGAGGGCAAGTAGAAGATGGAGCGGTAGAACGGAAGGCCGCGAAGACCCTTGTCCAGGACCAAGGCAATCACCAGAGCAACAGCCAACTGAAGCGGAACACCCACCAGGACGTAGGTGAAGGTGACGCGCAGCGAGTTGTGCAGGCGGGCATCGCCGAACATCCGGACAAAGTTGTCCAGGCCGACCCATTCCGGTGGCTGCAGGAGATTGTAGTCCGTGAAGGACAGGTACAAGGACATCAGCATGGGGCCCACGGTGATCGCAGCCAGGCCGAGCAGCCAGGGAAGAAGGAACACGTAGGCGGCCTTATTGTCGCGGCCGTTCGCTTTCTTCTCTTCTTTGGTCATGGGGCCCTTGCGGCGGGTCATCGTGGAGAGTTCGCCAATGGCGCTCATTGTTTCCCCCTCGCCGGAGCGCGAACGCCTTGCGGCGTCCCCGTGTTTGTTACAGCGGCCATGTGGTCTCCTTTGGTCATCGTGGCCATCCACGGAGTTCGAGTCTGGGTGGTACTTGCCTTGCGGGGGCGCCGCCATACTTCCGGCGCTCCCCCATGGGAAGCCAGGATTCGGGTCCCGGCTTTCAGCGGCTCCGTACCAAAGTAAACGTTTTCTTGACCCATGTACAGCCTTTTGCTAATTTTTGAGAAAGCGTTTTCTTGCGAAGCCGCCCACATCGATTTCCCCACGCTGAAGAAGCCCGGCGTGCACTTCCGCACACCACCCCGCACCGATAAGGCTGGACACAATTGTTTCCCACCGACTCCGCCTGCCATGACCACCGCTGACATGGCAGAATCGCCCAACCGCCCCAGCGCGCTGGCCGGCTACGAAGATTGGCCCGGGTATGCGGCGCGCCATCAGCACGTGGCCGGCTCGCCTGAAGCGGGGCAACTGGCCGACACACTTGGGGTTCCTGCCGTAACACCGGACCTTGGGTACACGGTGCACTCGGAATCGGAGCACGACGGCGTCATCACCTCGTCCCTTTCCTGGCAGTTGGGCTTCGGGCCAAGAACCTCCGCTTGGTTCGTGCGGCCGGCCGGCGCCACCGGACCACTGCCCGGCCTGCTCGCCCTGCACTGCCATGGAGGCATCAAGGCTTACGGTGCCGAGCGGCTCGTGTCCCTTCCTGCAGGCGCCGAAGACCACGACGGCGGTACCTCCACCGCTGGCGGCTTCGGCCGCCTGCCTCGCGGATTGAGTGGAAAGCTTTACGGCGGGCGGGCGCCCGCCACGTGGTTGGCACAACAGGGCTTTGCCGTTCTGGCGCACGACGCTTTCATGTGGGGCAGCCGTCGTTTTGAGCTGGATCCCCTGCCTTGGCGGACTGCCAAAGCGGTCGACGGCCAGCAGGCACTCTGGCGGGAGGCCGGCGTCGAACCCTCCGCGGCGGAACAGTACGACTCAGCGGCGGCCGCCCACGAGGAAACCGTGGCGAAAGCTGCCACGCTGCTCGGAAGCAGTGTTGCCGGAACCGTGGCGCATGACGACCTCGCGGCACTGGGTATCCTGGCATCCCTGCCGGGAGTGGACCGGGATCGGCTCGGTTGCCTGGGCTTCTCCGGCGGAGGTGGCCGGGCTTTGGTGCTGGCCGCCCTCACTCCCCGGATCCGTTGCTACGTGGTGACCTGCATGATGACCACTTTTGAGTCGCTCCTGCCTTCCTACCTCGACGCACACTCCTGGCTGCTGCATTCCCCTGGCCTGGCCAGGCTTGGAGACTGGCCGGACCTGGCTGTGCGCTCCAACGCCCACGTCCTGGTCCAATACGGACTGGCCGACCACCTCTTCCCCGAACAGGGCATGCGCGACGCCCATGCCCGTTTGTCGTCACGCATGCCCACCCGCTACACGGGCAGCTTCTGGCAGGAACCCCACGTTTTTACCCCGGCCATGCAGGACGAGGCCGCGGCCTTCCTCACCGCAGCCCTGCAGCCTACACACCCCGCCAGTTCCACCGCACCTGATCCCGCTAGGACGGACTCATGACCCAGCCTTTGACCACCTCAACTGCGGATGCCCAAGCCCGGCTCCCCCGCATCGCACTGGTGGGCGTGCACGGATTCGGCGAACGGCACTTGGACAACCTTGACCGCCTGAGCGCTGCCGGCCGCGTCGAACTGGTTGCCGTGGCCGATCCCCTACCCCCGGCGGAGGGGGAACTCAGCCACGGGGTCGACGTCTTCACGTCCCTTGATGAGCTCCTCGCTGCTGGAACCGCGCCGGACGTGGTGATCGTCTCCACGCCCATCCAGACCCACGCGCCTTTGGCCCTCGCTGCCCTCAAAGCCGGCGCCAATGTGTATCTGGAAAAGCCACCAGTAGCGTCCATGGAGCAATACGAGGAAGTCATGGCAGCGGCCGCGAGCGCCGGACGACTGGTTCAAGTGGGGTTCCAGAGCCTGGGTTCCGAGGCCTTGCCCGCGATCGAAGCACTCGTGGCATCCGGCGGCATTGGTGAGGTCCGGGGCATCAGTGCCACTGGCCTGTGGCTGCGCACCAAGGGGTATTTCAAGCGCTCCCGGTGGGCCGGGAAGCGCAGCCTGAACGGAACCGACGTGGTGGACGGGGTGGCCACCAACGCCCTGGCGCACGCCGTTGCTACCGGGCTGCGGCTGGCTGGTGCCAGGACAGTAGCGGATGTCGAATCCGTAGACACCGATCTCTACCGGGCCAACGACACCGAGAGTGACGACACCTCAGTGGTGAGGGTACGGACCACGGACGGCACAGTCCTGACCTGCGCCCTGACGCTCTGCGCACCCGTGCAGTCCGCACCGGCGGTCACCATCTACGGGACGTTGGGACAGCTCGCCCTCTCGTACACGGAGGACCGAGTGGAGATCACCACGCCCGAGGGTGTCCGGACGCAGAGTTTTGGGCGGAAGGATCTGCTGGAGAACCTGCTGGCCGCCCGCAGTGAGAAGGATCTACTCAGCCCGCTCAGTGGCGCCGGCGCCTACATCTCCGTGCTGGAGGCCATCCGCACGGCAGACTCACCCTTGCCGATCCATCCGGACTTCATCAGCTGGGAGGGCCGGGACGACGACGCCCACCCCGTGGTGCACGGCATCGAATCCTTGATCCGCCGGGCAGCCTTGGGCCAAGCCACTTTCGCGGAGCTCGGAGCACCGTGGACTGACTCCGCCGGGACCTCCCTCACCATCAACGGCACCCCGGTCGCGACACTCCAGGACGGCACCCACATCCGTGGGACCTCCTCCCCGCGCCCCTATGTCCACCCCGTGCGGACCCTTGGCGGAACGGTGGTCACCGATCACGTCCCCGAAGACCACGTGTGGCACTTGGGTGCAGGTGTGGCACTCCAGGATGTGGATGGCATCAACTTCTGGGGCGGCCGGACTTACACCCGCGACGCCGGGGCGTACGTCTGGCGCAAGGACCACGGCCGCATCGTCACCGAATCCGCGGAGCACAGTGATGGGCATCGGCGCGAACACCTGAGCTGGCTCGGGCCCGACGGCACACCGGTGCTGCGCGAGCAGCGCGAGTGGCGCTGGGCCGCCGTCGGGAATTCAGCATGGAAACTGACCCTGGACTTCACGCTGGAGTCCGCCACCGGTCGTACCGTACTGCTGGGCAGCCCCGGTTCCAACGGGCGGCCGCAGGGCGGTTACGGCGGCTTCTTCTGGCGGCTGCCCAACGTTGGCGGCGCCACCATCTGGACTCCGGACGCGCGTGGCGAGGACGCTGTGCACGGCACCGTGGCGCCATGGCTGGCGTGGTCGGGAACGTTCGACGCCGGAACGTCCGACGCGGCGCACGTCACGGGCGACCCCGGGCTGGGCCACCCGGCAACGCTCGTATTCCTTTCTTCGCCTCAGGCCCCGGACCCTTGGTTCGTACGGCACTCCGGTTACCCCGGCGTCGGGCTATCGCTGGCCTGGGATGCCCCGGTGTCCGCCGAGCCCGAACGCCCTGTCCACAGGTCGGTCACCGTGCTCGTCACGGATGGCTTCCTGGCAACACAAGACATTGAACTGCTCATCACTACCTTGGGGGAATCGGCATGACCACGCCCACTCAATCCACTCCAGCCGTGGCTGCACTCACGGCTCCCGGCAACGCAGCCGACCGCGCCGTGAAACGCCGCCGCGTGCTGGACATCCTGGACGCCGCAGGACGCGACTCGCTCCTGCTGACGTCCAACACGGCGCTTACCTGGTACCTGGACGGCAGTCGCGTCCACATCAGCCTGGCCGGCGACCCCATCGCGGCCCTCTTGGTGGACCGCTCCGGCGACCATCTGGTCACGTTCAACAACGAGGCCGGGAGGATCGCCGCCGAGGAATTGCCGGAAGGCGTCAGCCTGGACACGGTCCCATGGCACGGCCAGCTGCATGCTGCGGCCGCGGGCCTGGCGATCGACGGAGACCCACTGGTGGAGGCTGCAGTCACCTCGGAACTCCGGGCGGCCCGCCAGCAACTCCTGCCCGCCGAGGCAGCCCGGTACGCCTCACTGTCCGCCGACGCGGCGGCAGCCATGACCGATGTCCTCACAACTGCGACACCGGAAACCACTGAGTTCCAGCTGGTTTCAGAGCTGGCCGCCAGGATCGTTGCAGCAGGTGCCGAGCCGCTGGTCCTGCTCTGCAACGGCACGTCCCGCAGCGACTTCCGGCACCCGCTGGCCACGCACTCCCCCATCGGCAGGCGCGCCATGGCAGTTGTTTGTGCACGCAGGAACGGTTTGGTGGCCAACGTGACCCGTTGGGTGGCGTTCGACGCCGGGACTCCCCGGGAGCTGGACGCCGAGGCCCGCATCGCAGCTGTAGAGGCCGACATCTTCCGGGCCACGGTCCCCGGCGCCAGGCTCAACGAGGTCTTCACCCAGATCCAGCAGGCCTATGCCCGGCATGGATTCGGCGACGATCAGTGGACGCTGCACCACCAGGGCGGCCCAGCAGGATATGCAGGCCGCGATCCCCGGGTCACCGCAGACGTGACGGACACCATCGTCCTCAACCAGCCCTTCACGTGGAACCCGTCCGGTCCTGCCGTGAAGATCGAGGACACGGTGCTGCTCACGGATTCCGGCCTGCGGGTCCTGACCACGGACGATCGCTGGCCGACCACCGAAGTGGACGGCCGCCGTCGTCCGCTGACGCTCCGCCCCTGACTCCTGCACCCAACACTCCTGCGCCCAACCACGAAAAGGGGCGGGGTCACCATCACGGTGACCCCGCCCCTTTATCGTGTGCGCTCACCCAAGTAGGTCGCAGTTGGGTGGGGTCAGCTGAGTGTCAGCACGCCGTCCACGCGCCGCGGGATTCCCAGCGGGTTGGCGTCGTGCAGCGCCGGGTGCAGGACAGACTCCGGGGCGTCTTGGTAGGCCACCGGACGCTGGAAGCGACGGACCGCAGTGGCGCCAACTGAGGTGAACAGCGAGGTAGTGGCCGGGTACGGGCCGCCGTGCTGCTGGGCCCAGTTCACGGCAACACCCGTGGGCCAGCCGTCGAACAGGACCCTGCCAGCCAAACCGCTGAGCTGCTCCACGAGTGCGGAGACGTCTTCACCCGGTTCCGCGTGAACGGTGCCCGTGAGGCTGCCCGGAACCTTCGCCAGTGCCGCGGACAGTTCCTCCTGGTTGGCGTACTCGATGAGCAGCGTGGTGGGGCCGAAGCACTCCTCCAACAGCTCATCAGGGCGCTCCAGCACGTTGGCCGCACTGGTGGAGAACACCACGGGTGCGGCGCCGTCGGCCAGGCTGTCCTGCTGGACGGTGCCACTGACGACGGCGACACCCGGCTGGCCTGCGACGTTCCGGAGCCCGTCCGGGTACGCCTCGGCGATGCGCTCGGTGAGCATGGCGGCTGTCGGCTTGTCCTTGCTTGCCTCAGCAAGGCGTGACGCAAAGTCCGTGCCGGCCGGGATGAAGACCAAGCCGGGCTTGGTGCAGAACTGGCCCGCACCCATCGTGAAGGAGCCTGCGAGGCCAGCAGCCAGCTGTTGGCCTCGCTCGGCCAGCGCGTCCGCCGTGATGACTACAGGGTTCAGGCTGCCCAGCTCGCCGTAGAAGGGGATGGGCTCCGGGCGGGACGACGCGAGGTCGAACAACGCGCGGCCGCCGGGGATGGAACCCGTGAAGCCGACGGCCTTGATGGCGGGGTCCTGGACCAACGCTGTGCCGGCCTCGCGCCCGCTGACCAAGGCAAAAACCCCGGCGGGAGCTCCGGCCTTGGCCAGGGCGTCGCTGACAATCTCGGCGGTCCGCTCGGAGAGGCGGAGATGTCCCGAGTGCGCCTTGACGATCACCGGACAGCCAACAGCCAACGCGGAAGCAGTATCGCCGCCGGCCACGGAGAACGCGAATGGGAAGTTCGACGCCGAGAACACGGCCACCGGGCCAATCGGACGCAGGATGCGGCGCAAGTCGGGCTTGGGCGGAGTGGCCGTAGGGTCGGCGTGGTCAATGACGGCTTCCAGGTACGAGCCCTCGGTCATCACGTTCGCGAACAGCCGCAGCTGGCCACTGGTCCTGGCTACCTCGCCCGTGAGCCGGACAGAACCCAGGCTCGTCTCGGAATCGGCGATGGCCACCAGTTCGGTGACGTTGGCGTCCAAGGCGTCGGCGACGGCGGTCAGCCAGGCTGCACGCTCGGCGTCAGAGGCTGCTGCGGTCACTTTTGCGGCCTCGGTAGCTGCCGCCGTGATGGCGGTCAGGTCAAGAGTTGCTGTACTCAATGCGGTTTCCTTTACTCTCGGGGGCGGAGCTGTCAGGGGCAGCCACCTCAGGTGTGTGCGGCTTCCCGCCGAAGTCGAAGCCGAGCCCGTGAAGGCCTGAAGACGTGAGCCGGCTGTTGCGGATGCGAACCGGGGAAGGCCCGGACAGGATGCCAAGCTGACCGAATGAGGCGTCCTCAACGTCCTCCACGCTCACGGCCTCGGCCAAGGTGAGTGCCAGCTGCCCGGACAGCTCCGGGAGCAGGTGCGGCGCCACCCGGATGCTGTTGGCACGGGCAAGCTCAACGATCCTGCGGAAGGGCGTAATACCGCCCACCCGGACGATGTTGGGCTGGATGATGTCCACGGCTTCAGCTTCGATGAAATCGCGGAAACGGTAGATCGTGTGGACGTTCTCGCCCAGGGCAATGGGCACGGGCGAGTGCTTGCGCAAGCGGCGGTAGGCCCAGAGGTCGTCGGCGCGGATCGGTTCTTCCAGCCACTCCAGTCCGTGCTCCCCCAAAACATCCAAGGCACGGAAGGTGTGGGCGAGGTCCCAACGCTGGTTGGCGTCGATCATGAGCAGCCGGTCAGGGCCGATCACAGCCCGCACGGCGGCGACGCGTTCGGCGTCTTCGCGGAGTTCGGGCTTGCCCACCTTGATCTTTACGGCGTTGTGCCCCGCGGCAACCCACCGCTGGGTTTGCTCCACCAGCTGATCCAAGGTGTAGTGCAGGTTCACGCCGGAACCGTAGACCTCCACGGATTCCTGGCGCTGGCCCAAAAGCCCGGTGACGGATGTGCCCGCCTGCCGTGCCTTCAGGTCCCACAGGGCAAGGTCCACACCTGCCATCGCGATGGTGGTGAGGCCTCCCCCGCCTGCTTCGTGCAGCCGCTTCCACAGTTGGTCCCACACGATCTCCGGGTTGGCTTCCAAACCCACGATGAACGGTGCGATGTCGTGATCCAGCAGAGCCTTCACCGCCTGGGGACCAATGGTAGGTGTCCACGAGAAACCGTGGCCCGTACCGCCGTCGTCCGTGGTCAGTTCGGTGACGATCACATGGTTCTCGGGCGCCTCAGCACCCCAGCTGCGCAGCAGCGGGACCGTGATCAGCCGGGTGGCGAGGCCCGTAATGCGGGCCGGCATCAGCTGCCGGCCAGCTCGTGGCCCTTGGCCAGGATGGACTTGAGCTCCAGCAGTTGCTCTTCGCTGGGGTCAACCAGCGGCGGACGGACCGGGCCAACGGGCAGCCCGGCAAGGCGCAGGCCTGCCTTGATGAGGGAAACGCCAAAGCCCGGAGTCTGGTCGCGGAGCCGGACCAGCGGCGCGTAGAAACCTTCCAGCAGGGCGTGGCGGCGCTCTTCGTCACCGAAGACGTAGGCGTCGTAATAGGCCTTGGCGATTTCCGGGGCCATGGCGAACGCCGCGGAGGAGTACAAGGGGATGCCGAGGCCACGGTAGGCACCCTGCGTCAGCTCAGCGGTCAGCAGGCCGTTGAACAGGGCGAAGTCGGTGCGGCCGCTGGCGTTGATCGCGGAGACGATTTCCTGGGCCAGTCCGACGTCGCCGATTCCGTCCTTGAAGCCAACAACCTTCGGGTTGGCAGTGAGGCGCGTGATCGCCTCTGCGGTGAACTTGGCCGTACCGCGGTGGTACACGATCACCGGCAGGCTGCTCGCGGCGGCGATGGCTTCGACGTAGGCCACCACGCCGTCCGTGGGGCCGGTGACCAGATACGGCGGGAGCACCAGGAGGGCGTCTGCGCCTGCTTCCTCAGCCACCTTGGCTGCGGCGATGGCGTGGCCCAGGGGTCCACCGGCACCGGAGACCACGGGAACAGCTCCTGCAACGGCCTCGACGGCGGCAGTCACCACAGTGCGGATCTCATCGAGCGAGAGTGCGTGGAATTCGCCGGTGCCGCAGGCGGGGAAGACGCCGCCGGGGCCGAATGGAAGACGGGAGGTGATGTGCTCCTTCAGCAGGGCTACATCTACCGAGCCGTCCTCGGCAAAGGGCGTGACGGGGAAGAACAATACGCCGTCGAAGTTCATGGGGTCTCCTTGGTTGCTCCCGCCGGGACCAGGCCGGCGTGATTCTCGTCGTTGAGTGCTGGTTGTTCGGTTGCTGCTCTGTCTTCGCCCTCGAAAGCCGGCCTAAGCTCGGTGCGCCAGGTGCGCTTGGGCGCCCAGCCGAGGAGTTCGCGGGCTTTGTCGATGGAGAATGCCGGGCTGGTTCCGGTCAGCTGTTCAGTGAGTGGGCCGCTGCCGGGAAGGAAGCGCGGGAACAATTCCGCCAGGGGCGCTGTAGCCAGGGCATCCCTGGCGCCAACGAAGAAGACCTGGCCGTTGGGAATTGAGTCCATCTTGTCCAGGAGCACGTCCAGGAAGTCGGCCACGTCCCGGGCATCCACGTAGTTGAACAGTGCCGGTGCTGAAAGCGCTGGGTCCTGCAACCGCTCGCGGACCGTGTGTCCCTGCTGCGTCAACGCGCCTTCCCATTCTTCCGGGGAGATCACGTAGCAGGGGCGGAATGCCGCGTACCGGATCTTGTCCCCCTGCGCGGCCGCGAACATCTGCACGGTCTGCTCGGCGATCAGTTTGGACAACGCATACGCGTTCCACGGCTTGGGCAGCGTCCGCTCGTCCAGCGGGAACGACGGCGGCAGCCAGCCGGCCGGTGAGCCATAGCCCAGGGCGGTGGGGCTGGACGCCGTCACGATCTTCGGGACACCCGCGTCGGTAGCCGCACTGACCACCGCGTAGGCGAGCCGGGTGTTCGTGCTGAAAATGACGTCCTCGGGTGCGCTGAAAGGTACGGCAATAGCAGCGAGGTGGATCACGGCGTCGGGCGCTGTTTCGCGGATGAGCCGCTCCGCTTCCCCCGGTGCCAGCAGATCCACGGTGTACTGCTCGGCTCCGGCGGGCAACTGCTCCGCGGGGATGGCGTCCCGGTCCACCGAGATCACCTTGTGGCCCGCATCGGCGAGACCGGCCACCACACTGCGGCCGAGCCGGCCTGAACCGCCGGTGACGAATATCCTGCTCATGGTCTTTTCCTTGCTTGGGTAGTGAACCGGTCAGGCCTGGCTGCGGCTGAGATCAACGCCGAGGCCAAGTTCGCTGATGCGGACGGGAAGGTCGGTCTCCAGGGATTGGTTGCCGGCGATGCCCACCGATACGGACCGGAGTCCGTCGATGTAGCCGGACGGGCGGCCCAGCGGGTCAGCGCCGGGACCGTTGAAGAGGTCCGAGAGCAGCAGGTTGTCGCCGCCCCCGTGGCCGCCTTCGCCGTTGATGATCGGGACTTCGTAGGCAGCTTCCCAGTGGCGCTGGACCACCAGGCGTTCACCGTTGCGGCGTACCGCGTCTTCCTCCTCGATGGGAGTGGCGCTCGGGTCCACCACGGTCTTCTTGTCCGTGCTGGACTCGACGGCGGCGCGCTCCACCACTTCGAGTTCCGCACGGCCTTCGGTGCCGTTGACGGTGACCCGGTAGCCTTCCCACGGGCTGTGGGCGTTCAGCGAGTAGCTCAGCGTCGGCCCGCCCTGGTAATCCACCACGAGGGCCAGGTTGTCCTCGATGGTGATGCCCTCGGTGAACACGTCTTGGTCACGGATGTAGCCGTCAAACTTTTCGTTGTCGTAGTACAGGGCCTTCAAGCGCTCGTCGTCGCGCATGTCCAGGCGGAAGGGATCGTGCTCCAGGCCGTCAACGGTGCCGCGCTCGGGGCGGGCTCCCAGGCCGCGCTCGGCGGCGTTCTTGTCGCCGTAGAAGCGCAGGCCACCGGAGGCAAACACGCGCTCCGGAACATCGTTGATCCACCAGTTCACCAGGTCGAAGTGGTGGGAAGCCTTGTGGATGAGCAGGCCACCGGAGTTCTTCTTTTCGCGGTGCCAGCGGCGGAAGTAGTCGGCGCCGTGCACAGTGTCCAGCACCCAGCTGAAGTCGATGGACGTGACTTTTCCGATCACGCCGTTCTGGATGACTTCCTTGAGCGCGCTGTTGCGTGGCGAGTAGCGGTAGTTGAACGTCACCACTACGTAGCGGCCGGTCTTCGCCACGGCGTCGGTGATTCGGCGGCAGCCGTCAACGTCAATCGTCAGCGGCTTTTCAACCACGACGTCGGCACCCGCCTCGAGTGCCTCAACGATGTAGTCCGCGTGGGTGTAGTCGGGCGTCGTGACGATGACGCGCTCGATGCCGTTGGACTGGATGAAGCTTGTGAGCTCGCCGGGCTCGAAGGAAGCTACCGGCTCTGTTCCGCCGAGTTCCTTGATGAGGTCCTGGTAGAAGTCCACCCGGCCCTGGTTGACGTCGGAAAGCGCAATGAGTTCTGCGACGTCCGCGTGCTGCCCATAGATGGCCCGGATGTACATCTCCGAGCGGCCGCCCGTGCCGATGAGGGCAATGCGGGTCCGCTTGCGGCCACCGGCCTGGGTTGTCGTTGCGGCAGATGCGGTCTGGGTCTCGGCTGAGTCGACGTTGACCATGTGGATGCCCCTTTCGAAAGGCAGGAGTGAACCGCTTGACGGCCCGGCTTCAAGTGGGAAGAATCATGAGAAAGCGTTTTCTCAGAGCGTTATAAGCTTTGTATCAAGACTCTGGTGGTCACGTCAACCATTGCTCCAACGACGGAGCATGCGGGAGGCGACCAATGGGAAGGGGCCACATGGCACGCAGGAACACCAACAGGCGCGTTGGCATTGCCGATGTCGCGGAGAAGGCGGGCGTCTCGCACGCCACCGTGTCGCGCGTCATGAACGGTAATGCCGCCGTGGACCCTGGCATCGCTGCGCGCGTCCGGGCAGCCGCTGCGGAATTGAAGTACCAGCCCAACCCCGTGGGGCGCAGCCTCGCCCTGGGCAAGACAGACACCATCGGCATCGTCGTACCGGATCTTGCCAACCCCACCTTCCAGGCCATCCTCCGCGGACTCAGCATCGCGGCAGCCCAGGACGGGTACCGCGTCCTGATCGCCGACTCCTCCGAGGTCACCAGCGAAGAAGCCATCCTTGCAGGCGAGGCCAGGCGCCGCTGTGACGGCGTGGTGCTCTGCGCCCCCCGCATGGCTGATGCCGAGTTGGAAGAACTTGCGCCCACCCTGCACCCGCTGGTGCTCATCAATCGCACCACCATTGCCACCAACACGCCCAGCCTGAGCGTCGACTACGGGCAGGGCATCCAGGAGTTGGCGCAGCACTTGGTGACGTTGGGCCACCGCCGGCTGGCATTCCTCTCCGGACCCGAGCACAGTGCATCCAACCGCCAACGCCTGGTCGGGCTGGACCAGTTCCGCGCCGAACACCCGGAGATCGAACTGCAGATGCTCCATGGCGGCTCCAACTTCGACTCCGGCCATGAGTCCACCGAGGCCATCATTGCCAGCGGCGCCACCGGAATCCTGGCCTTCAACGACCTCGTTGCCATGGGGTTGCTCAGCGGCCTGCATGAGCGCGGAATACGCGTACCGGAAGACATCTCAGTGACGGGCTTCGACGACATCCCGTTCGCCAAATACACAACTCCCCCGCTGACCACCGCGGCCGTGCCCATCAACGAGCTCGGAAGCCTGGCTTGGCGGAGGATGCGGGAGCAGATCCAGCAGGCCGGCGAAGCCACCACCCAGGCGCAGGACGAATTCGCCCCCAGGGTGGAGATCCGCAAGAGCACGGCAGCCCCCGCACTCACTCCAGCCAGTTGACACTTAATGCCAATGTTCGGCGAGAAGATTGGCATTAAGTGTCACTTCGGGGAGGGGTTTGCGCCCACTCCGGCCTCTTTATAGAAGCCTTGGATGTGGGCGGCCACCAGCTCAGCTGCCTTGCCGCCGTCGTTATTGTTCACAGCAGTGAGGATGGCGCGATGTTCGGCGCGCAGCCGGGTTGACGTAGTGTCCCAATCGGGCAGGTTTCCGGTGAGCTCACCGGCGTAGTTCTCGATCGCACCCCTCAGCGAGGCCATCATGGCACTGACCACCGAGTTGCCGGCAGCCTGCGCCAGTGCCACATGGAAGCGGGCATCAAGGGCCAGGAAAGTGTCGATGTCAGGCGCCGCATCCATCTGATCCAGGAGCGCAGCAGCTTCCTCCAGCTCCGGCACGCCCACCTTAGCCCGCTCCGCCGCCCAGGATTCAAGCAGGACGCGGGTCTCCACGATGTCCGCCACCGGAAGGTGCCGGGTGGCCACGTGCAGCCGAAGGGTTGAACCCAGCGCGGAGCCCGGCTCGGCGATGACCACTGTCCCGGCGTCCTTGCCCGAACCCACGCCGGCGCGGACCACGCCCATCGCTTCCAGCATCCGGACCGCCTCGCGCACGGAAGTCCGTGACACCTGCAATTGTTCGGCCATGGCGCGTTCACCCGGCAGCCGGCCGCCAAGGGCAAGGTCTCCGTCGGACAACTGCTTCTCGATCCATTGCAGGACCAACTCATGGGTACGCATAACGGAATACTAGTTGATGTGGTCCAACCACATGCATTACAGTGTGGTTAGACCACAGTGGTAGGACCACAGAATTCAAGGGAGAACCGTATGACCGAGACCCTCGATCCCAAGATCACCGCCGCCCCTGCCAATGCCGGCAGCGACGAAAACGTGATACGCCCCGCCCAGCCGCGCCCCGCCGTCGTGCAGCCGCCCGCGCTGAAGCGCCGCGTCCCCAAAGTCTCCGACCTGGCGCCACTGATGCAGTTCAAGAAGCCGGAATTCAGCAAGACCGCACGGCTCAAGCGCGCCAGCACCATCTGGGAACTGCGCGGGATCGCCAAGCGCCGTACCCCGCAGGCTCCCTTCGACTACACGGACGGTGCCGCCGAAGAAGAGATCACGCTGCGCCGCGCACGCCAGGCCTTCCAGGACATCGAGTTCCGTCCCGGCATTCTGCGCGATGTCTCCACGATCGATCTCCGCACGGACATCCTGGGCAAGGAATCACGACTGCCGTTCGGCATTGCACCCACAGGATTCACCCGGATGATGCAGTCCGAGGGCGAGTACGCCGGCTCCCAGGCAGCTGAGGCTGCAGGCATTCCGTACACCCTGTCCACCATGGGCACTGCATCCATCGAGGACGTGGCCACTGCCGCCCCGAACGGGCGCAACTGGTTCCAGCTCTACCTGTGGACGGACCGCGACCGCTCGCTGGAGCTGATCGAGCGGGCTGCCAAGGCCGGCAACGACACCCTCATGGTCACCGTGGACACAGCCGTAGCCGGCGCCCGCCTGCGCGATGTACGCAATGGCATGACCATCCCGCCGGCACTGACCCTGAAGACCGTGCTCGATGCCTCCTATCGCCCGGCCTGGTGGTTCAACTTCCTCACCCACGAACCCCTGACGTTCGCCTCCCTCTCGCGCTACACGGGCACCGTGGCAGACCTCATCAACTCGATGTTCGACCCCACGCTGACCTACGAAGACCTGGACTGGCTGCGTGAAACCTGGAAGGGCAAGCTGGTGGTCAAGGGCATCCAGACCGTGGAAGACGCCCGGCGCGTTGTTAACCACGGTGCGGACGGCATCATCCTCTCCAACCACGGCGGACGCCAGCTGGACCGTGCACCCATCCCGTTCCACCTGCTTCCGGAGGTCACGACGGCACTGAAGGCGGACAACAGCAAGGCCGCGGTCATGCTGGACACGGGCATCATGAGCGGCGCGGACATCGTGGCAGCCCTGGCCTTGGGCGCCGACTTTGCCCTGATCGGCCGCGCTTACCTCTATGGCCTCATGGCCGGCGGACGTGAAGGCGTGGACCGGACCATCCAGATCCTTGAGAAGGACATGACCCGGACCATGGCGCTCCTCGGGGTCAGCAAGGTGGCGGACCTCAACCCGGACCACGTGCGGTTGCTCCAGCGCTAACCGCACCCAAGTAAGTCGCAGCAAACGCCCTTTTGAGCGCTCAGAAGGGCGTTTGCTGCGACTCAGTTGGGTAAAGGCGGGCTAGATCAGGCCCTGCGCCAGCATCGCGTCGGCAACCTTGACGAAGCCGCCGATGTTGGCGCCCACCACATAGTTTCCGGGCGCACCATATTCGTCCGCGGTGGCTGCGCAGCGATCGTGAATGCCCACCATGATCTCGGTGAGGCGCTGTTCCGTGTGCTCAAAGGACCATGAATCGCGGCTGGCGTTCTGCTGCATTTCCAGCGCAGAGGTAGCCACACCACCGGCGTTGGCAGCTTTACCCGGCCCGAACAGGATCCCGGCTTCCTGGAACACGGATACAGCGGACCGCGTGGACGGCATGTTGGCACCCTCGGCCACAGCGATCAGTCCGTTGCTGACCAGCTTGGCGGCAGCATCGCCGTCGAGCTCGTTCTGGGTGGCGCACGGCAGGGCCACTGTGCCGTTCACGTCCCACACGGACCCGCCGGCAACATGGCTGGCACCGGCGCGGCGCTCAGCATACTCGGTGAGGCGCCCGCGCTCAACTTCCTTGATCTGGCTCAGAAGTTCGACGTCGATTCCCGCCTCGTCCACGATGTAACCGGCCGAATCGGAACAGGCCACCACGGTGGCACCAAGGGCTTGCGCCTTGGCAATCGCATGGATGGCCACGTTGCCGGAACCTGAGACAACAACTCGCTGGCCGTCGAAGGACTGGCCCCGGGTCTTGAGCATCTCCTGGGCGAAGATCACGGTGCCGTAGCCGGTTGCCTCGGGGCGGACCAAGGACCCGCCCCACGAGATGCCCTTGCCGGTGAGGACTCCGGATTCGTAGCGGTTGGTGATGCGCTTGTACTGGCCAAAGAGGTAGCCGATTTCGCGGCCGCCCACGCCAATGTCGCCGGCGGGGACGTCAGTGTATTCGCCGATGTGGCGGTAGAGCTCAGTCATGAAGGACTGGCAGAAGCGCATGATTTCCGCGTCGGAACGGCCACGGGGGTCGAAGTCCGAGCCACCCTTGCCACCGCCGATGGGCATGCCTGTGAGGGCATTTTTGAAGATCTGCTCGAAGCCGAGGAACTTCACGATGCCCAGATACACCGAGGGGTGGAAGCGGAGCCCGCCCTTGTACGGGCCGAGGGCAGAGTTGAACTCCACGCGGAAGCCTCGGTTAACGTGGACGCGGCCGGCGTCGTCGGTCCATGGCACGCGGAAGATGATCTGGCGCTCGGGTTCGCAGAGGCGTTCCAGGACCGCACCCTCAAGGAACTCGGGATGACGATCATGCACGGGACCGAGGCTTTCGAAGACCTCAGTGACGGCCTGGTGGAATTCCTTCTCCCCCGGGTTCCGCGCCAACACCGTGTCGCGGACAGCTTCGAGCCTTGAATCCATGCGTGTTCCTATCCTCAGAGCGCCGACCCGCGGCGAGACGATTAGTCCCGCCCATGGTTGCACCGAGGGACATAGGATCTCCATCCAGAGCCAATGTGACCCTCATGCCGGAGTTAACACAACTGTAGAAAATCGTTGAAAACTCAAGGAAATGCAAGGTTAACAAAAACTCACAATGTGAGGAGGATCACGTTAGGTTGGTGCCCGCTACCGCTTACGCCCGAACTTGGGAAGGTTGGGCAGGTTCGGGAGGTTGGCCAGGAGATCAGCAGCCTTAGTGGCCGCCCGCCCCACTGTGCGGCCAATCTGTTGGGGAACGGTGTCATCGGAAGCCGGGTCCAGGGTCACCGGTGTTCCACTCGCATGGACCTTTACGGCCTGGCCGATGGCGTCGGTGCGGGTGGGGGCAGCTTCAGGCGCTGCCGCGGCGGCAGGCGCCTCAGGTGCTGCCGCGGAAGACTCAGCAGCAGACGGAACAGCAGCAGACGGTACAACAGCAGAAGGCACGACGGCGGCGGGAGCCGGGGTTCCGACGTCGAACGTTTCAAGCCAACTCGCGACGCCGGCGAGAGGCTTCGGATTCAGCGCATAGAAGCGCTTCTGGCCTTGCGCGCGCATGCTGACGAGATCCGCCTCGCGGAGCACCTTCAGATGCTTGGAGATTGTGGGCTGGCTCGCAGCCAGTTCTTCCACCAGTTCGCCTACTGCTTTATCCCCAGAGCGGAGGGAGACCAGGATGTCACGCCTGGTTGCCTCAGCTATGACGGCAAATACGTCGTCAGTCACCATGCCTCCCACCCTAGCGACATATACGCCAATTGGCATCCCTGTTTCCTGCGGCGACAGGTATGGGCCGTTGACCCCCGCGGGGGCCGATGTTACAACGGAGGCACGGTCCGTCCGGGCTCCCAGGCCCCGGCCGCCAAAAGCACGGGGTGCATGGCAATGACTGAATTTTTCCGGCGGCGTATCTTTGACATCATTGCCGCCGTATTCCTCGCCCTTTTCGTCCTCGTATGGACCACCGTCCTGGTGCGTGTCGGCACGTGGGTCCCCTCGGGAACTGCGGAGGCACCCGAACTGAACGGCGCCTTGGTCACGGCAGCGGGAGTCATGGCAACGTCGCTGAGTTCGCTCACAGCGTCAGCGCTCGGCTTCACTATTTCAGAAGTAAAACGAGACAACGCCGACGCCGGGTCGCCCAGCCCCTTGGTCAGCCCGGCTGACGTGGCCACGAGGCTCTCCGGCCGCGTGATTTTCGCGATCATGGTCTATATGACCATGGGCATGCTGGTGCTGGTGCTCTGGCTGTTCAAAGGCCAGGCCTCCACGGATCTCATCGGAGCCTTCGCGCTGTCCCTGCTTGGTTGGCTCGTGGGGGCCGCCGGAGTGGTTTTCCAAACGGAAAGGACCGGGCCCTAGCTTCCCCGGGTCCAGGGTCAGTCGAACCACGGTCAGTCGAACCAGGGATCCAGGCCATACAGCGGGAAGATCTCCTTGCGTGTGGCGATGACGGTCCTGTCCACCTCGTCCGCGGGGTCGTAGCCAACCTCCCACGAGCGCCACCAGACATCCACGTCGTCGCCCATCGACTCCGGGGCCCAGACGCCGTACGTTTCCTTGACGTATGTACGCCAGGCTTCCGGCACGGGCGTGCTGAGGGGTACCGGGCGTTGCGTCACCATTCCGATCAGGTGGCTCCAGGCGCGTGGCACAACACCGGTGACGTCGTAGCCCCCTCCGCCTGTTGCGATCCAACGGTTGTCGCAGTAGCGCGCAGCAAGGCTGGCGACGGCGGACGCCGCCTCACGTTGTCCGTCGACGCTCAGGTTGAGGTGCGTCAGGGGGTCGTCCCTATGGGAGTCGCAACCGTGTTGGCTGACGATCACCTCGGGCTGGAAGGCGCCCACGAGCTGCGGGACCACCGCGTGGAAGGCCCGTAGCCAGGCCGCGTCACCGGTGAAGGTAGGCAGCGCAACGTTGACCGCCGTCCCGGGCGCATCAGGGCCTCCTGTTTCATTGGCAAAGCCGGTGCCCGGAAACAGCGTGAGGCCGGTTTCGTGCAGGCTGATGGTCATGACCCGGGGATCGTTCCAGAAGATACTCTGCGTCCCGTCGCCGTGGTGGGCATCGACGTCGATACTGACGATCCGCTGCACACCGCCGTCGAGCAGTCTTTGAATCGCCAGCGCGACGTCGTTGTATACGCAAAAGCCGCTGGCCCGCTCACGAGCGGCGTGGTGCATCCCGCCGCCGAAGTTCACGGCCCGGACTGCCCGGCCGGACAGGATGCTCTCAGCGGCCAGCAACGAACCACCGGCAAGGCGGGCACTGGCCTCATGCATGCCGGCAAACGCGGGATCATCCTCGGTGCCCAACCCGCGGGCTTCCTCGGGAGTGGAGGGGTCCTCGCTGACGCGGCGGACGGCCTCCACATAGCCGGCGCTGTGCACCGTGAGGAGTTCGACGTCGGTCGCCACCTTGGGTGCCTCCACCGCCACATGCTGGTGTCCGAACAGCCCCAGGGACTCGGCCAGCCGCGCCGTCAGTTCCAGCCGCTGCGGGGCCATGGGGTGACCCGGACCAAAGTTGTAGGCTGTCATGGCTGGATCCCACACCACCGTCGTTGGCAGTGCGGAGCGCGTAATGCTGGACGCTGTGGTTCCGGCCCTGGAGTTCATCCAGAACAGGCTACCCGAGGCAGGAGGGCGCTACCGCCCGGTTACGCCGCAGGAATAGTGGTTTACTACTCAGGAAAGCTTGTTTCAACCGAGGAAGAGCGCCATGTCTCAAAGCCAGTCGCGGTCCACCAGCCCGGCCAACTGGCAACCCAACCAGCAGGAGCGGGAAGGTCTCTGGATCTTCACCCGCGTGCGCGACTTCATCGACAACATTGCCAACACCTCACCTGCCCGTTTGGCGTTGACCGTCTTTGCGGTGGTGATCCTGGTGTTCACCGGTTTGCTGTCCCTCCCTGCCGCATCCTCGGATGGGACCGTCACACCATTGCACCAAGCAATGTTCACGGCCGTTTCCAGCGTCTGCGTTACCGGCCTGACCGTAGTTTCGACTGCCACGCACTGGACGTTTTTTGGCCAGCTGGTCATTCTGATTGGCATTTTCGTAGGTGGTCTTGGCACGTTGACCCTGGCCTCGTTGCTGGCCCTCATGGTGAGCAAGCGGCTGGGCGTGCGCGGCAAGCTCATCGCCCAGGAAGCAATGAACAACGCCGGCCGGCTCGGCGAGGTGGGTACTTTGCTCCGGATCGTCATCGTGACGTCCGTGGTCATCGAGGCCGCCCTTGCCCTGGCCCTGATTCCGCGCTTCATACTGCTCGGCGAGGACTTCTGGCAATCCGTGTGGCACGGTGTCTTCTACTCGATTTCCGCGTTCAACAACGCAGGCTTCACCCCGCATTCGGATGGAATCGTTCCCTACGAAACCGACCTCTGGATCCTCATCCCGCTGATGCTGGGGGTTTTCCTCGGCAGCCTCGGCTTCCCCGTTGTGATGGTGCTCCAGCAGAACGGGCTCAACTGGAAAAAGTGGAACCTCCACACCAAGCTCACCATCCAGGTCTCCTTCATCCTGCTCGCAGCTGGAACCATCCTGTGGGCCTTGATGGAGTGGGACAACGTGCGGACCATCGCCCACATGGACTTGGGCGACAAAATCACCCACTCGCTCTTTGCCTCTGTCATGACCCGATCCGGCGGCTTCAACCTCGTGGACCAGAACCACATGGAATCCACCACGATGCTCCTGACCGATGCCCTCATGTTCGCAGGCGGTGGCTCCGCTTCCACCGCCGGCGGCATCAAGGTGACCACCATCGCCGTCATGTTCCTGGCCATCATGGCCGAAGCCCGCGGTGACGCCGATGTGAAGGTCTACGGCCGCACCATTCCCCAGGGCACCATGCGCGTAGCTATCTCGGTGATCGTCGCCGGAGCCACCCTGGTGTCCGTGGCCGCGTTCCTGCTGCTCTCGATCAGCGGTGCCTCACTGGACCGGGTGCTCTTCGAATCAATTTCCGCCTTTGCCACCGTGGGACTGAGCACCAACCTCAGTGCCGAGCTGCCGCCGTCGGGCGTGTATGTCCTCACTGTTTTGATGTTCGCCGGCCGCGTCGGCACCGTCACCCTTGCTGCCGGACTGGCCCTGCGCCAACGCAGCCAGCTGTACCACTACCCGGAAGAGAGGCCAATCATTGGCTAGTACCACGGGGGCTGCCAACCGCCCCGCACACAACGCACCAGTACTGGTCATTGGGCTTGGCCGATTCGGGTCTGCGACCGCCGAGCAGCTGGTCAAGCAGGGCCGCGAAGTCCTCGCCATCGAACGCGACCGCACCCTCGTCCAGAAATGGGCGCCCGTTCTGACGCACGTAGTAGAGGCCGACGCCACCAATATCGATGCCCTGCGCCAGCTCGGTGCCCAGGAGTTCAGCTCTGCCGTGGTTGGTGTGGGCACGTCCATCGAATCCTCGGTGCTCATCACCGTGAACCTGGTGGACCTCGGCATCCAGCACTTGTGGGTCAAAGCCATCACGCCCTCGCACGGCAAGATCCTCACCCGGATCGGCGCCAACCACGTGATCTACCCCGAGGCTGACGCCGGCGTCCGTGCCGCCCACCTGGTGTCCGGGCGAATGCTGGACTTCATCGAGTTCGACGACGACTACGCAATCGTCAAGATGTACCCGCCCAAGGAAACAGTGGGCTTCACGTTGGAAGAATCCAAGGTCCGTTCCAAGTACGGCGTGACCATTGTGGGTGTGAAAACCCCGGGCGAGGACTTCACCTATGCCCGGCCGGAAACCAAAGTGTCCGGCCACGACATGTTGATCGTGTCCGGACACGTGGACCTGCTGGAGCGCTTCGCAGCGCGACCGTAACCGGATGGAGTTTTTGTACAGTTAACGCCCTTTAGACGCGCTCTTAGGGGCGTTAGCTGTACAAAAACTCCGAGGTTAGCCGAGCTGCTTGGTGATCTCTGCAGCCCTGGCGGCAGCCGCGCGGGCGCCGTCCGCGATGATCCTGGGGATCCCGCCGTCGTCAAAGGCGGCAATTGCGCGTTCCGTGGTGCCCTTGGGGCTGGTGACGGCGATGCGAAGGGCGGTGGGATCTGCTCCCGGTTCGGCCAACATGAAGCCTGCGCCCGCCACGGTTTCCCGGGCCAACATGACGGACAACTCCTGGTCCAAGC
This sequence comes from Paenarthrobacter sp. A20, assembly GCF_024168825.1. Classification (NCBI taxonomy): domain Bacteria; kingdom Bacillati; phylum Actinomycetota; class Actinomycetes; order Micrococcales; family Micrococcaceae; genus Paenarthrobacter; species Paenarthrobacter sp. A20. Next base: position 4,947,756 of record NZ_JALJWH010000001.1, read on the forward strand.
CGAGTTCGACGCCGGCCGCAGCCATGGCCTCGGCCAGATAGAACGCGTAGGCCGGGCCGGAGCCGCTGATGGCGGACAGCGCGTCCACCTGCTCTTCAGGAATCTCGACCACCGTGCCGGCACCCGCCAGCGCCTTCTTTGCTTTATCGAGCTGCTCAGGCGTGCAGTGCGTGCCCGGGGAGACGGAAATGACGCCGCGGCCCAGCCTTGCCGGCGTATTGGGCATGGTGCGGATCACCGGCTGACCGTCCGGCAGCGCTGCTTCCAGCTGGGTGATGGAGACCGCTGCAGCAACGCTGACCACAAGGGTGTCCTTCGCCAGTGCCGGACTGATCTCCCGTGCCAGGTCCAGGATGCCCACCGGCTTGACGCCCAGGATGACCATGCTGGAGCCCTTGGTGGCCAGCTTGTTGTTGTCCGGCTCCTCCTCGCCCGCGATGGCCATGACGTGATGGCGCTGCGCCAGTTCGTCAGCGCGTTCTGCCCGGCGGACAGTGGCGACAATGTCGGACGGGTCCGTCCCGGCGGCAATCAGACCGCCCAGGATTGCCTCGTTCATGGATCCACAGCCAAGGAATGCGATTCGGTTGCTCATTGCTCCATCATTGCAGTTGGCCTTGGACGGGGTCTAACGGGTTCCGGATTCCCAGCTTGTTCCCAAGGTTATTGCAGGCAGCACTCATTCTTGGTCCGTAACTTAGTAGTTACCTCATTGAGGGTGCGAGTGATGAGGCGGGCATGGGGATGTCCGCCAGCAGCACCGGTGGCCGGGCGGGTTTTCCCCCATTTCCCGATTCGGCCGCCGGTGCTTTCGCTTTTAAGCCGCAGCCCCGCTAAATCCCGCAGTCGCCCGCCTGACGAGCCGCTGTAGGGCACGCCAGGCGAACAAGCACAGGAACAGCGCTCGACGCCGTTAGTTGTCCACGCTTCGAAGCAGCGGGACGCTGAGGTGCTGCTTCGCGAAACGCAGGGTTTCCGCAAGCATTTCCTCACGTTCCCCCGCCACTTTCGCCTTGCGGGTGGAAATCTCGGCCACCACAACACCGTCAAAACCACTGGATGCCAAATGCTGGAGGGCATCCGCACATTGCTGCGTTCCGGTACCGGGCACCAGGTGCTCGTCCTTGCCGGAACCCGAGCCGTCGGTGAGGTGGACGTGGCGGAGCTTGCTTCCCAAGGCCTTGATGGCTTCCAAACTGTTGGCCCCGGCAGTGGCCGCGTGCGAGAAGTCCCACGTGACGTCGTCGTAATCCTGCCCCAGCGGATCCCAGTGCGGCAGGTAAGCCACAGCTTCCCTGCCGCGGACACGCCACGGGTACATGTTTTCCACGGCGATATGGACCTGGTACATCGCCGCTATCTCCCGGACGCCTTCCACGAAGTTCTCGGCGTAGTTGGACTGCCAGCGGAACGGCGGATGGACCACCACAGTGTCGCAACCGACGTCTGCGGCCATCTGGCAAGACTTCTCGATCTTGTTCCACGCCGTACCCCAAACTTGCTGGGTCAGCAGCAGGGTGGGCGCGTGGATGGACACGATTTCCTGGTGGTAGCGGTGGCTCAACTGGATCAGGGCATCAGGGTTCTGGCTCACCGCGTTATTGGTGACCATCACCTCCACGCCCTCGTAGCCCAGGTCCTGCGCCACGGCAAAGGCGTCATGGACGCTCAGGGGGTAGACGGACGCGCTGGACAGCGCTACAGGGATCTGGCGGTCATTCACTTCAGGTTCGACGTCGTTGCTCATCTCAGGAGGCCAGCCCGCCTGCCACGGGGGCTGGGATTGGTGCAGGGGCCGGGGTGTTTACAGGGACAGGAAAGTCATGGACATGGGGCTGGTTTTCGTCAGTGTCCGCCGCCTTGCCCGCTTTCTTCTTGGACTTGTCCTTCTTTCGTTTGCCCACATGCGGAGCGGGATCGAGGGCCTCTTCGAAAACCAACTGGTCAAGCCGGCGCAGGATAAGGCCCTCCCGCAGTGCCCAGGGACAAATTTCCATCTTGGGGAATTCAAAAAGCTCAAGGGCTGCTTCGGCAACCAGGGCACCTGCCAACAACTGGCGGGCACGGGCATCCGAAACGCCCGGAAGGTACAAACGGTCCTCCACCGTCATGGCGGAAATGCGCTGGGCCCAGAGTCCCAGGTCCGCCGCGTGGAGTTCACGCTTGACGTACGGGCCTGCACCGCTTGGGGCAGCGCCTGCAATCCGGGCCAGGGAGCGGAAGGTCTTGGAGGTGCCGGCCACCAGGTTGGCGCGGCCCAACTCGTGGAAGTTCCGCACCACCGGCTTCAGCGTCGAGCGGATGTAACGCCGCAATTCCTTGACGCTCTTGGCAGTGGGGGGATCGTCATGGAGCCAGTCCCGCGTCAGACGGCTGGCACCAAGGGGCACGGAGGTGGCGAACTCAGGGAGTTCATCCGTTCCGTACGCCATTTCAAACGAGCCACCCCCGATGTCCAGGTCGAGGATGGGACCTGCGCCCCATCCGTACCAACGGCGGACGGCGAAGAAAGTCATGGATGCTTCTTCGCTGCCAGTGAGTTCCTGGAGGGTCACCGTGGTTTCGTGCTTGACGCGGGCCAGGACTTCCGGGCCGTTGGTTGCTTCGCGGATCGCCGACGTACAGAAAGCCAGGAGATCCTCGGCCTTGTGGCTGGCGGCGAACTCCCAGGCTTCCAGGACGAACTCAATGAGCTCGTGCTGGCCGGCGTCGTTGATGTTGCCGTCACCATCGAGGTATTGCACCAACGACAACGGACGTTTATGGGATGCGAAGGCCACCGGACGCGCGCCCGGGTGAGCATCCACAAGGAGCAGATGGACGGTGTTGGAACCGATGTCGAGAACGCCAAGACGCATTCTGCCATTATTCACCGATTCGAAGCCCGTGAAGCAACCTGGTGACGACGTTTCGCTGACGGGATGGTGTCCGGCAGCCTGGGCGACCGCTATTCCGCGGGCTCCCCTGCTTCGTCTGCGCGCTTGAAGTCGCGGCGGATGTTCGCGATGCCCTCGGGATCGATTTCGAAGCCGAACTCACTGCCCGGGTTGATGACCATACCCAGTTCATCCCCGATGTTGCCCAGGATCGCCGACCCCATGGTGCCCAGCACGTGAGGGGCAGCGTCGAGGAACCGCTCGTCCACTCGGCTCGGGTGGCTGAAGACCGCAAGGACGGGCTGGCCATCGGCGTTGGAAAGTACCAGCGGCTCAACGGAGGAATCCGGGCCATCCACGGCTTCTGAGCTGACGAGGTAGACCTCGTTGTTCAGGAAGGCAAGGATGACGTCCACCGGGTTCGCGTCCGGCTGTTCGGCCGAGGCGAGCTTTGCCTCGAGGTCGTTCAAGGGTTCGTTATCCGGTGAAACCGTCTGTTCAGTCATGGTTCTACTCGACCACGATGAAGGCCGGGACGCAATTCGCCATTGCTGTCCCGGCCTTCAGTGAAGCTACTTCTTGGCTGTGGCCTTCCTGGCTGGCGCCTTGCGTGTAGTGGTCCTCTTGACCGGCCCCTTGGCCCGCTTTTCGGCCAAAAGCTCGACGGCGCGTTCCCGGGTCAGCTCCTCCAGCGAGGTTGAACGAGGGACAGTGATGTTGGTGATGCCATCTGTGATGTATGGGCCGAAGCGGCCCTCCTTCACCACGATGTTCTTTTCCGAGACCGGGTCCGGGCCGAACTCGGCCAACGGCGGTACGGCCGCACGGGCGCCACGCTGCTTGGGCTGCGAGTAGATCTCCAGTGCCTGCTCAAGAGTGATCGTGAAGATTTCCTCTTCCGACCCGATGGAACGCGAATCCGTGCCCTTCTTCAGGTACGGACCGAAACGGCCGTTCTGCACGGTGATGGGGTTGCCCTCGGCGTCCTCACCCAGGACCCTGGGCAGGCTCATGAGCTGCAGTGCCTCATCCAAGGTCACCGTGTCCACGGTCATGGACTTGAACAGCGAACCGGTGCGCGGTTTGGCCTTGACGGGCTTCTTTGGCGGCTTCGGCTTGCCGTTCTTATAATACTCAACCGGCTGGTTGGCCAGCTGTTCCTCGGTCATCTCCGGGATGATCTCGGTGACATAGGCTCCGTAGCGGCCGTTCTTGGCAACCACGGTATGGCCGGTGTGCGGATCCGTTCCCAGGACCCGTTCTTCCGGGGCAGCAGTCTCCATCAGCTCAATGGCCTTGGCGGCCGTGAGCTCATCCGGTGCGAGTTCCTCGGGGACGTTCGCCCGTGAGGACTCAACTACCTCACCGGTTTTTTCGTCGATCGTGGGGATCGAGCTTTCCAGATATGGGCCGAACTTGCCCACGCGGAGGGTGATGCCTTCGGCGATGGGCACGGAGTTGATCTCGCGGGCATCGATTTCGCCCAGGTTGTTCACGATGCTCAGCAGGCCGGGGTCAGCGTCTTCACCGTAGTAGAAGTGCTTGAGCCAGGCAGCGCCTACGGCCTGGCCGTTGGCGATCTTATCCAGGTCGCCTTCCATGTCAGCCGTAAACTCGTAGTCCACGTAATCGGTGAAGTGCTGCTCCAGCAATCGGATAACGGAGAACGCGATCCAGCTCGGAACCAGGGCAGAACCCTGTTTCCGGACGTAGCCGCGGTCCTGGATGGTAGAGATCGTGGAGGCATAGGTGGACGGACGGCCAATGCCCCGTTTTTCCAGTTCCGCGGTCAGCGATGCTTCGGTGTACCGCGGCGGGGGTGACGTTTCGTGGCCTACAGCCAGGATCTCCGATGCCGTCAGGGAATCACCCTTGGCAACGTTGGGCAGGCGCCGGGCTTCATCCGATTCCTCGTCGCCACGGCTCTCGTCCTTGCCCTCTTCGTAGGCGGCAAGGAAGCCGGGGAAGGTGATGACCGTACCTGAAGCCGAGAACTCGGCGTCGCGTCCGTCGGAAGCAACCGCACCGAGGCGGATGGTGGCAGTGGAGCCCTTGGCATCGGCCATCTGCGAGGCGACTGTGCGCTTCCAGATGAGCTCATACAGCCGGAACTCGTCGCCGCTCAGCTGCTTGGCAACCTGCGCAGGCGTGCGGAAGGAGTCCCCAGCGGGACGGATGGCTTCGTGCGCTTCCTGCGCGTTGGCGGCCTTGTTGGCGTACACGCGGGGGCTTTGGGGCACATATTCGGGGCCGTAGAGCTCGGCGGCCTGGCGACGGGATGCCGTGAGGGCTTCATCGCTCAACGCCGATGAGTCGGTACGCATATAAGTGATGTAGCCGTTTTCATACAGGCGCTGGGCTACCTGCATGGTGCTCTTGGAGGAGAAGCGGAGCTTACGGCCGGCTTCCTGCTGCAGCGTCGACGTGGTGAATGGTGCGGCAGGCCGGCGGGTGTACGGCTTGGTGTCTACGGACCGGACACGGAAATCAGCGTTTTCCAGGCCGGCAGCCAAGGAGGTGGCGAGTTCTTCGTTGAGGTGCACCACGGTGGACGAGGTGAGCTGTCCGTTGTCGTTGAAGTCCCTGCCACTGGCAACCTTGGACCCATCCACAGCGGCGAGCTTGGCTTTGAACGAGCCCGAGTCTGAACCGAACTGGCCGGTGAGGTCCCAATAGGACGCTGCCCGGAAGGCCATGCGCTCACGTTCGCGGTCCACCACCATGCGGGTCACCACGGACTGCACGCGGCCTGCCGAGAGCCCACGGGCAACCTTGCGCCACAGGACAGGAGAGATCTCGTAGCCGTACAGGCGGTCGAGGATGCGGCGGGTTTCCTGGGCATCCACCAAAGCGGTGTCCACATCGCGCAGGTTGTCCATGGCGCGGTGGATGGCTTCCTTGGTGATTTCACCAAAGGTCATGCGGTAAACGGGAACCTTGGGCTTCAGGACCTCCAGGAGGTGCCACGCGATGGCTTCACCTTCGCGGTCCCCATCGGTTGCGAGATAGAGCGCGTCGGCGTCTTTCAGCTGGGCCTTGAGCTCGGCAACCTTTTTCTTCTTGTCCGGGGAAACAACGTAGTACGGCTTGAAGTCGTTTTCGATGTCGACGGCGAACTTGCCCAGCGAGGTCTTCTTCAGTTCTGCAGGGAGATCGGACGGCTGCGGGAGGTCCCGGATGTGGCCGATGGAAGCCTCAACGATGAAGCCTTCCCCAAGGTACTTGGCGATGGTCTTACTCTTCGCGGGAGACTCCACGATCACGAGTTTCTTGCCGGTTTTTGCCTTGCTGGGCACGGTGCTCCTACAGAAAAAATGTGTAATTGGGCTGGTGCCCATATTGGCCTAGTTCACCATAGTTTGCAGAATCCTGCGTTTTGGTACGGAAACCAGGGCGGTCATTCGGTGGTTGTGTGGGCCCCTATTGCCCGGGTGCCACGCGGTCATCCGGGATCATTGACCATAAGGTTGCCACACGTTCAGCACCCTCCGGTATATGGGTTGGATCGTCGAGTTCGTATTCCCGCACAACCTCTCGGATCCTGTCCGCAAGTTCCTTGCGTTGAGGGTTGGTGAGGTACAGCAGGTTGCTTGAGAGGACCACCGATACCGGTTCCTCTCCCCCTTCACCTCGCTGCCGGCGTTCTCCCCGGGCTCTGGCGAAGGCCGACGCCCTTCGGCGGAAGGCATCGAGCTCCAGGTCAACCACGGCAATCTCGGGGCTAGCGACACTGCCGCCCGAGATGGTGAAGTCCGTTCCGGCCGCTTTCCAACGCCGTTCGCGGGCATCTCCGGCATTTTCGGCCGGGGCCACGATCCCCCACTTCTGGAGGGCCCGGAGGTGGTAGCTCATGGCGCTGGGGGTGAGGCCCGTACGGGCAGCGAGTTCCGTTGCTGTGTGGCTCACCTGAGTGGCATAGAGCTCGGAGATAACCTCGATGCGGGCAGCGTGCGCCAAGGCACGGATGGCCTTGGGATCGGTGATCTCAACCGTCTTCTCGGCCCGCTTCCGCCGCGGAACGTCGCCTGACGCCTGGGATGTCTCGTTGTTCGCAATCACTTCATCAGTGTAGTCAGGGTCACTTGCGGGCGGGCGGGCGTTGATTGCCGACGGCATCGCGTCGCTGCTCATTCGCTGCTCATTCGCTGATCCGCGCAGGATCCGGAAGCAGGAAGCCGTCCAATACCAGGTTGGTGACGTCCCGGATCAGTCCTTCCCGGAAAGCATCCTCGTCGAAGTCCTCTCCGCCACCCAGTAGAGACACCAAGGCCGAGGCGATCTGCCGGACCGACAACTGTCCATCGCAGGCCGAGATGAAGCCAGCGAGTTCGGTGCTGAGCAAATTGGTCCGGCGAAGACCCGCTCCCTGCCGCAGGAGGATGACCCCGGGGTGGGCGGCTCCGGGACGCTGATGCCGTTCCTCGGTGACGTCCTCCGCCACCAGCAGATGCGCTTCAGGTATCGGATTGGCCGCTACCCAATCGGCCAGTTCCATGGCAGCACCCAAATGCGGTCCGATGGGCTGCTGGATGGGATAAGTGATCTCCTCGAAGCGGCTGATGACGGGCTCGTGACCGGATGCGGGGCGGCGAAGCCAGATCATTCCGAAGCCCACGCCTTCCACGTTCCTGGACGCGAAGTCGTCAAGATAGGCGGCGTATGAGTCCTTGTACTGCTCGCGTTCGCGGTTCTGCGATGCGTCCTGCAGCCAGGTTTCAGCGTATTGCCCGGGATCAACCTGCTCCCGCTGAATGAACCAGACGTCCAGGCCTGAATCATGGAGCCACTCCCTGGGACGGTCTTTCCAGTCAGTTCCAGCAGCGACTTCCCAGTTTCCGAGCATCTGGGCCGTGCCCCCGGGTTCGAGTACGCCAGCTAGGGACTGCACCAAGGAAGCCACGATGCCATCACCCGGGAGTCCGCCGTCACGGTAAGTGAACTGGTCCGACGACGATTCCCCACCAGTGCGGGGCGTAATCACGAAGGGAGGATTGGAGACCACGAGGCCAAACTCTTCGCCTGCCACCGGTTCCAGGAGCGAACCCAGGCGCAAGCTCACACGACTCTCCAAACTGCGCGGATCCAGGTCAAGCTCCGCCGCGTTCAACAGCAGGTTGAAGCGGGTGAACGCCAGTGCCCGCTCAGAAATGTCAGTGGCCGTCACATGCTCGCAGTGGTGCAGGAGGTGGAACGTTTGGATGCCGCAACCAGTCCCCAGGTCCAAGGCGCGCTTGGTGTGCTGCCTGAACGTGGTTTGGACGAGCGTTGTGGACGCACGCCCGATGCCAAGGACGTGATCGTGTCGCAGCACTCCCGGCTGCTGGTGGGCTGCGAGGTCGCTGGCGACCCAGAGCTCCGCACCGCCGCTGCCATCGGCGTTGGCCTCCCAGCCGTAGGGACGCAAGTCCACTTTGCCCCGGACGACCCCGGATTCGATACTCACCAAGCCCAAGTCCACCAGCCCTTGCGCCCGGATCCCCGGCAAGGCCGAGTCCACCTCTGCGACAGGCTGCGGGACGGCGAGCAACCAGAGACGGACAACCACAGTCAGGGCCCGCACGGCAGGATCGTGGGAATCCGTCAACCGCTCAGTGGCCAGGAGCGCAGGGACCACTTGGTCCCTGCTGAGCGCCGCGGAGGCAGACTCCCCCAGAAGGCCAGCAACGCCGTCCACGGTGTAGGAGATGGCACGAAGGTCCCCGGCAAGCACCGGGAGAAGCTCGGGCTGGTCGCTTCGGGGGGCATCGTCAATGGTGCCGGCGGTAAACAAGAAAGCTGTGTCAGTCACCTTGCAAGTGTAGGTGCGGTCCAACAGGCAAGCCGGTCCCCCGTGGAACTATGTGGACAAACGCCCCGTCCGGAACCCGGTAGCGTGGAATCATGCTCAACTTCTCCTCCACAAGGCGCCGTGCGTGCCTTGTTGCCATTACCGCCGGGGCCCTGCTGGGAGTCAGTGCCTGCCAGGCCCCGGTCAATATCGCAGATGCAGACGTTCCGGCGTGGAAGGACAAGGTCCTTCCGGCAGCGAACGGTGTGGTCCTGGAGGACTCCGGCAAGATCCTGAACCGGGATGAGCTGGTGAAGGAAGCACCCGGCGTGACTGCCGGAACGTACACGCTCACCATGGCCTGCGATGGCGGCGGCAAGGCTTACTTCGCCGTCTCCTCGGGCGGAAACAAGATCACGGACGCCGCCGCAGCCTGCAATGGCAACCTCGATGTGGTGAAGATCAAAGTGCCCGGCACGGGCGCCCTCAGCATCTCGACGAGCAGCGTCGATGCACCGCTGATCTACGCCTACCACCTCGTTCCGGCAGCCAGCTAGACCCGCACCGGAACCTCCCGCTGACAGCCCTTCAGCCAGCGGCTGCACCGGCGTAAAGTCAGTGCATGGGCAGCAAGGCAGCTGGCTCGGTGATGCCACAGCGGCTGGCGAGGGCCGCCGTCGTACTTCTCGTTGTCCTGTGCGGCAGCGTGGCCGGCTGCGAATATACCTACGAGGACGGCGGCAGGCCAGAGGCCAGCCCCACTTCCACAGCCGGAAATGTTGCCCTCCCGCCCGATCCGGCGCTGGAAGAAACTGTCACAGGCGAAGCTCTGGAGGAGTGGGCCAAGGCTGCCCTGCCCGAATCGCAGGGGCAGTCGTTCTACTCAAGCAGCGGCTACCTCAACCCCGGTGAGTCCAAATCCGAGCAAACAGTTCAGTTGCCCGGAGGAACATATGCGGTGACGCTGGCATGCCGGGGCACCCGGCGCGTGACATTCGCTGTCCGGCTGAACGACGTGGCTCTCGTGGACCTGACTCTGGGGTGCGCGAATGCGCGGGTGAGCGTGGTTCAACTGGACAAGGATGCCATCTTGTCCATCACGGTCGGGTCCAGGTCGGACGCCAACTTCGCCTACAGGGTGAGCAGGCTCTGAGGCTGCTAAGCGGCCTCGCAGCCTCCGGGGCACCGCAGTGTTTCCGGGCTGGAAGCACATTCAGCACAGTAGAGGGTCAAGGTGCGGCAGCTGAGGTTGGAGCAGTTCTCGAACTTGTTGGTGGGAGCGGCGCAGCGGACGCACTCACCGATGGTCTTGGCGTCCTCGCTGAATTCCACGTGCATGCGCTTGTCGAAGACATAAAGGGAACCCTCCCACAGGCCCTTGTCCTTGAACGTTTCGCCGTAGCGGACAATCCCGCCGTCCAGCTGGTAGACCTCTTTGAAGCCTCGGTTGACCATCAGGCTGGACAACACTTCGCAGCGGATGCCACCGGTGCAGTACGTGACAACGGGTTTGTCCTTGAGGTCGTCGTACTTGCCCGAATCGAGTTCCTTGATGAAGTCATGGGTCGTGTCGACGTCCGGAACGATCGCATCCTTGAACTTGCCGATTTGGGCTTCGAACGCATTGCGGCCGTCGAAGAACACGACGTCTTCACCGCTGGATTTCCTGGCCTCCACCAGCGCGTGGAGTTCCTCTGGCTGAAGGTGCCTACCGCCGCCAACTACTCCGTTGGCATCGACCTTGAGTTCACCGGGAGCACCGAATGACACGATCTCATCGCGGACCTTGACACTGAGGCGCGGGAAGTCGGCGGCGCCACCGTCTGACCATTTGAAGTCGATTCCGTGGAAACCCTTGTATTCACGGGTGGTTTTCACGTACTGCTTCATGTTGTTCAGCTCGCCGCCCACCGTGGCGTTAATGCCGTCCTTCGAAATGAGGATCCGACCGGTGAGGCCAAGTTTTTCGCACAGGGCGCGCTGCCACAGACGCACGGCGTCGGGGTCGGCGATCGGGGTAAAGCCATAGAAGAGCACAATTCTGTTTAAAGCCACTATTCAAGGGTACTTGGTGCAGTAAAATCGCCCGCTGCCGTCGCTTCCGGCTTCAGCACATGAGAAGAAGTCACAATTCCATAAGCAACGATTCCCGGGCTGATCCGGCTCTGTTGCTTCATAGTGCACTGGCATACTCTCTCTACATGAGTCCAGACGCCTTGGTTGAAGATATTGCGCACCTCTTGGAAGTCTGGGTAGCCGGCTGGTCCGGCTGCCGCGGCTATGAATCACGCCTGGAGGGCCGCTTCCCTGCTGCATTTCGCGCCGATAAAACCGGTGATTGGGAGTATTTTGCCCATGATCCCTCGGACGAAGAGTTCACCGCTCTGGCTGGCAAGACCACAGAAGCCCCCACCAGGATCCTGACAGTCCTCACCAACGACGTCCAAAGGTACAAGTACCTGGCTGAACAGCACGGGCTGACCGTGACGTCGGCGTCGCAAACCATGATGATCGTGGACATGGAAACCCAGGATTCCGAGGATCCGTGGCTGCCCGACGACGACCTTGAACTGGCCACCTCCGAATCCAACGGAGTCCACTACGCCGTGGTCCATTCCGGCGAGCAGGTGGCTGCCAGCGGCCGGGTTTTCGTGGTGGACCGTACCGCCGTCTTCGACAAGATCGTCACCGAACCGGACTTCCAACGCCGTGGGCTGGGAAGCTTCATCATGAAGGCCCTCGCCGCCCAAGCGTTCTCGCATGATGTGGAGAACGGGCTCTTGCTGGCATCCCTTGACGGCCAGAAGCTTTACTCCCACCTTGGCTGGGACGTCGTGGGCCACGTGCTCATGATGTCCGGCAGCGGCGCTGAAGGGTCCGACCTTTCCGGGGCGTAACTTCTCGGCTGACGGCTGATTGAGCCAGGTTCGACGGCGGCGCCCCCGGGTGCCGCCGTCGGCATGCCCGCACAGTGACAGAATGATTCGGTGGCTGCACCTCATTCATTGATCTCCCTGCTGGGCCGGACGCCGGACCCGGAGCAGCTGCGCCATGTCCACACCATCCCTGCCAGAAAAGCCGTCAACGAGCCGTGGCCGGGCTGGGTGCATCCCGACGTCGTGGCAGCCTATGGAACCTTGGGGATCCACGAACCGTACCGGCACCAGATCCAGGCCGCCGACCTCGCCCACTCGGGCCAGCACGTGGTCATCGCCACCGGGACAGCTTCGGGTAAGTCGCTCGCCTACCAGTTGCCTGCCTTGGACGCGATACACCGCTCCGAACTGCGGGTCCTGTCCGATCCCGGGAAGATCCACGACGACGGTGCCGTCACCCTCTATCTGTCGCCCACCAAGGCCCTGGCCGCTGACCAGCTTGCAGCGATCCGCGCGTTGAAGCTGCCCACAGTTCGTGCAGAAACATACGACGGCGACACCGACGTTGCGTCGCGCCGCTGGATCCGTGATCACGCGAACTTCATCCTGGCCAACCCGGACATGCTGCACTTCGGTATCCTGCCCAACCACACCTGGTGGGCAAAGTTCTTCCGGCGGCTGCGCTACGTCATCGTGGATGAAGCCCACAGCTACCGCGGTGTCTTCGGCTCCCACGTCGCCAATCTGATGCGCCGCCTCCGACGGATCTGCGCCTACTACGGAGCGGGAAACACCTTCCCCGAGCCTGTGTTCATTGCGGCATCCGCCACGGCCTCCGACCCCGGAGTTTCCTTCGGACGGCTCATCGGCGCTCCAGTGAGGGAAGTATCCGAAGACTGCTCTCCCCACGGCTCCACCACAGTGGCCTTCTGGGAGCCGGCGCTCACGGACCTCAAAGGCGAGAACGGAGCCAAACAGCGACGGACCGCCGTAGCCGAAACAGCGGACATCCTGGCCAACCTCGTTTCCTCCCGCGTGCGGACCATCGCGTTCATCAAGTCGCGTCGCGGCGCCGAGTCCATTGCTTCGATCACCAAGAGACTGTTGGACGAGGTGGACCCCAGCCTGCCGGGGCGGGTGGCCGCCTACAGATCCGGGTACTTGCCCGAAGAACGGCGTGCCTTGGAGCAAGCATTGCGGTCCGGGCAGTTGCTGGGGGTCGCCAGCACGTCTGCCCTGGAACTGGGCATCGACATTTCGGGGCTCGATGCAGTGCTGGTGGCTGGATGGCCGGGCACCCGCGCTTCCCTGTTCCAGCAGATTGGACGGGCAGGACGGGCCGGACAGGATGCCATTGCGGCCTTTGTGGCCAGCGACGACCCGTTGGACACGTATCTGGTCAACCATCCCGAGGCCATCTTTGATGTGTCCGTGGAAGCCACCGTGTTTGATCCCGGTAATCCCTACGTCCTCGGTCCGCACTTGTGTGCGGCCGCGGCGGAGTTGCCGATCGGTCCTGCCGAGCTTGAACTCTTCGGTCCAACAGCCGAAGGCCTTCTCGATCGGCTGGTGGTTCAGGGATACCTCCGAAAGCGGCCCGCCGGATGGTTTTGGACACATCCGGAGAGCGCCGCAGGCATGGTAAACCTCCGGGCCGACGGAGGCGGGCCTGTCAGCATCGTCGATGCCGAGACCGGGTCCCTCCTGGGAACCATGGACTCGCCACAAACCCACTACCAGGCCCATACGGGTGCCATCTACGTGCACCAGGGCGAGAGCTACCTTGTGGAGGACCTGAACGAAACCGACCATTGCGTCATGGTGCGGCGCGTCAACCCCGATTTCTACACCACGGCCCGGGACGTGACCCAGATCGAGGTCCTCGAAACATCCCGTTCGGTGCAGTGGGGCGACATCACCGTGCATTTCGGCGACGTCAAAGTGACTACGCAAGTTGTCTCCTTTCAGCGGAAGGCACTGATCTCAAATGAGATCCTTGGCGAGGAGCCCCTCGAACTGGGGGCCCGCGATCTGTTTACCAAGGCCGTCTGGTTTGTGGTGGACAACCGCTCGCTTCACGGAGCCGGCCTGGTGGAAGCGGAATTTCCCGGGGCGCTGCATGCGGCCGAACATGCGGCCATCGGGCTCCTTCCTTTGGTGGCATCAAGCGACCGCTGGGACATCGGAGGGGTTTCCACCGCCCTGCACGCCGACACCGGTGTGCCCACGATCTTCGTGTACGACGGCCATCCAGGCGGCGCTGGATTCGCAGAGCGGGGCTTTGACAAGGCCAAGATCTGGCTGACCGCCACGAGGGAGGCCATCAAAGCATGTGAGTGTGAAAACGGCTGCCCGTCTTGTGTGCAATCCCCTAAGTGCGGCAACAAGAACAACCCGCTGGACAAGGCAGCCGCCATCACATTGCTGGGAGTCCTGTTGAAGGACGCCGTCTAAGGACGGCCCCGCCCAGGCAGAAGAGCCAGCGCCCGCAGCCTACGGGGGTGGTCCCGCCCGCGCCCGGCCGGTGGCAACTCCCCAGTCCAAGGGGTGGTCCAACTCGACACCGACTTCCACCACGTTCCCTCCGACCACGGTGCAGGAAGTCAGGGTTGCATCGTGGCGCCCGGCCACGTCCGACGCCACCGCACACGGATCTCCCGATGTGAGGCCCCGCGCGGCATCTGCGGCAGCAAGAGCCGCGAGGTCAGCCGCCGATGCGGCCCGGGACGCCAGCACCCCCGCCTGCGCCAGGAGGAGCACTCCAACGAGCAATGCCATCACGACTGCTCCCAAGGTCAGGGCAAGAACCGTTCCCGCCCCGCTCTCATGATGGGAACGTATCGGGGACGGCATCACGGGACACCTGACCCGATGGCGGGTTCGGCACCGGCGGATTCGGCACGGGCTGAAGCCGACGCTGACAGTGTCCACGGGATCAGTGGGCCCAGGGCACCACCAACGGGCGACGAGGCTGTCACTGTGAGCCAGACGCCGTCGTCGACCAGCGACGAACTAACGCCCTCCCCGGCAAGCCTCCGGACAATCCCATCTACCGAGGCCGCTGTTTCGCCCCGGGCCGATGCCCGCGCTCCCGCCCTGGCGGCCTCCTCCAGCCGCAGTTGAGTGATGCCCGCAGCGCCGCCTGCCAGCAGGAAGGCCAGAAGCAGCATCACGGCAGGCAAAGCGACGGCAAATTCAGCAGTGACAGCGCCCCGATCCTGCTTGCTCCAGGACGCTCGCCGGCGGGCAGGCAGCGCGCACGTCATGGCAAGGACAGTGCGGTGCGGATCAGATTGAGAAGGAAGCCGCGAACCTCTTCACTGCGAAGAATGACCACCAGCAGGCCCGCAAGACCTACGGCGGCAAGGGTAGCAATGGCGTACTCAGCGGTAGCCATACCCACTTCCGAACCCATCAGCTGTGTCCTTGCCCAGAAACCATCGTCCTCACGTCGCCCCTCCTCGAATTCCTCAAATTCGTCGAATCCAAGTTCGAACTCCCCGATTTCTTCCTCAAGATCGAATCGCTCAAGGTCGTTAGGTTCCAGCTCGTACTCGGAGAGCTCGTACGGCTGGGTTGTCACCGGTTCCAGGGAAGGAGCCTCCGGGACTCCAAAGGGAGCCGGCCGATCCTCGAGCCTGTCATCGAGAATGCCTGGAAGCGTGGTGGAATGTGTTTTCACGGTGGTTTTCCTTTCAGGAGTGCCAGCGGGTCCGCCGACTGATTTGACTCTTCCGTGGCTGGGTGTTGCCCGTAAGAAGGGGATTCCTTCAAGTGGATAACCCTGACGAACCGCTGGATGTGGAGGGGCAGTGGGGCCATATCCATGGCTCAACCGGAGGGAAGCATCGCGATCAGTACGGGAACGATGCCCAGGCAGATGAAGGCCGGCAAGGAGCACAGTCCCAGGGGTACAACAAGCTTTACGCCCAAGGCAGCGGCCCTCTTCTCCGCGGCCCGGAACTGTTCCCGACGATCCCGGGCAGCCTGTGCGTAGAGAATGGAGGCCGACGGCGCCCCGGTCAGCGCTGCAAAAGCCAAGGCCTCCTTCAATCGGACCACCTCTGGCGCGTGCTTGCTTGGGCTCCGCCAAGCAGTGTCCCAAGCGGCGCCCATTGCCAGCGCAGCCACCACGGGCCTCAAGGATTGGCTGATGGGCGGCGAGGCACACCTGGCAATGAGCTCCAGTGCCCGCCCGATGCCGGCACCGGCGTCGAGCATGGACGCCACCAGCTCCAACATCATCGCGGTGTCGCGAAGACCATCGATCGGTGCGGTGACGTCGGCCAGGGCGCTGCGGCTTTCCGGGCCGGACGAATCCGCCGGAGCCGTTGCCCCGTCGGCTCCGGCCAACAACTTTGCCCTCACCGCCCGCACTCGGATCGGCGCTGCAAAACAAACGAATGCTGCCAGGGACACCATCAAAATCATCAGTAAGACCGGAGCGCCGGGCATCACATGCCTCCGGCTGCAGACGCCACCAGCCGTGAGGACCAGACGCGGCCAACCACTGTCAGGAGGAGCCCGGCAGCGAAGGTAGCCACTCCCAAAAAGTTGTCCAGCAAGATTCCCAAGGGATCCACGCCCAATGCCATCCCCAACACCAGCCCGAACACCGGGAGCCACGACAACAGCCGGACGGTCGCTTTTGGTCCGGCGAGCGCCGTCTGTCGTGCAGCTTCGGCGTCCTCTTCGGCTTCAAGCTGGGCAGCAAACCGGGTGAGAAGATCGGCGAGTGGACAGCCGCTTGTTTCTGACACTTCAAGGCACGCTGCCAGTTCCATCCACACACGTCGCTCAGAACTTCCCCGCCGGGGATACATCCTTGCGACCGCCTGGCGAATCGCATCTGCCGGCGGGTTTCCCACAGTGGACGCTGCCCGCGCTGCGGCCACGACCAGCAAGGATTCCGGGGTGAGTCCAGCGGTCACCTGCTCCGTTTCCGGTGCCGTGCTGCCGTGGTGGGTCAGCCTCGGAGCGTGCACCGCCCATAGCTCCTCCCACAGGCTGGAAGTTCCCCGCCCGCCCCGAAGCAGCGCCGCGAGCTGTTGTACCAGCACCACAAGCGAGACGGCCTCTCGCCGCTTGCGCCGCCACAGGCGTCCAGACCACAATCCGGCAAGGGAGAGATAGCCGTCGTTCCCGCGCGCAGGCTCACCCAGGCTCCTCCGAACACGCCGGCCATCGGCGCGGTGGCCCCTGAGCTGCAGCCAGGCCGCGAGCATTGCAACGAGGACAAAAGCACCCATTACGCGTCCTCCCCGAATATCGGTGAACACCTGCGCGGTGTGCCGGGGTCCTGCAAGTCGATGCCGGGCGTTCCGTTCTGCTGGGGCCAGCCGTGGGCAGGCACCTCAGGGGAGAGCCGCGCGGCGAGTTCGGGCCAGGCCGGCCCCTGGGTCATTCCTGACGGATGCCAGCTCAGGGCCGGCACCACCTTCTGGCCTTCGAGGGTGTCGGCCAGCACCCCGATGGAAGCAACTTTCCGTCCCGTTGGGGTTCGGTCGACATGGATGACGACGTCCAAGGCACTGGAAACCTGCAACCGGACAGCTTCTGCATTCAAGCCCGCGAGCGCACCGAGAGCTACCAACCTTGCGGGCACAGCCTCTGCCGTATTGGCGTGGATGGTCCCGCCGCCGCCGGTGTGCCCCGTGTTGAGTGCTGTCAGCAATTCACGGACTTCAGCGCCGCGGCACTCTCCTACGATCAACCGGTCCGGTCGCATGCGAAGGGCCTGGCGGACCAACTCACCAAGGTCCAGTGCACCTCCGCCCTCAAGGTTTCCATGCCGGGATTCCAGCGTCACCACATGGGGGTGGACGGGGTTGAGCTCGGCAGCGTCCTCTATCAGGACCAACCGCTCGTTCGGATGGCTCAGGCCAAGCATCGTGGACAGCAGGGTTGTCTTGCCGGAGCCAGTGGCCCCGCTGATCAGAAAACTTAGCTTTTGCCCCATGATGGCCCGCAGGACGTACTCTACGGTCTCGGAAAACATGCCGAGCTCCCTTAGCTCGGTCAGGGTGAACACATTCTCGCGGCGGATGCGGATCGACAGTAGCGTCCCCGTGATGGATATGGGTGCCAGGACTGCATGAACCCGATAGCCGCCCTTGAGGCGGACGTCCACGCAGGGAGAACCATCATCCAGTCGACGGCCTCCTGCGGCAACCAGCCTGGCAGCCAAAGACCTGACCTGTTGTTCGGTCTCGAAGTGAACCGAAGATCGTTCCAAACCCTGCCCGCGGTCCAGCCATACGGATTCCGGACCGTTGACGAAGACGTCCGTCACGGCGGGATCCCGGGCAAGTTGCTGCAGCGGTCCCAGACCGTTCAGCTCTGCGTTGATCGATTCGGCTGCCTCCAAAGCTCCTGCGGTGCCCAGTAACCTGCCACTTGCCTGTACTGCTGCTGCGACGGTGGACGGCGTGACGGGTCCGTTGCCCGCCAGCACAGACTCCCGCACAGTCTCAAGGAGAAGGGAGTCGAGTTTTCGGCCCTGCCTGCGTCGCGTGCCCTCAGCGAAAGTGTTCACTGGATGGCCCCGTTCAGTTCCAGCACGGACATGGCAAAGCGGTTTACTGGCTTACGACGCCCGAGTTCAAGTAAGCGTCCCAATTCCGTGGCGGTTGCCACCCCCCTTATCTCAGGGACAACGCCCAACAATGGCAGTCCCAGTGACTCGGCAATCAGGCCAGCGTCCACTGACGAGGTGGTGCTCCCCCGGACCAGGAGCCCTGCGTCCACGGGCGGGAGCTCGTTGACGATGCGCCCTGCTGCTACGGCCGATGTGAGGTGGGCCTTGGCCAGTAGCAGGATCCTGTCGCAATCCCAGGCCAGGGTCTTCAGGCCCTCGCCGTTTCGCCCGATGTCCACCAGGATGAGTTCAAAGCTCCTGCGTGCAGCGTCCAGGACAGCGGCCACGGCACCGGCATCGGGCCCTTGGACCGGATCCCGCGCTCCAGGCCACGACAGATAGGCAAAACCGCCCGCCACGGGCAGGGAATCCCTGAACTTGGCGGGGTCGATGCTGCCCCGGGTTTCTGAGAAATCAGGCCAACGGAGGCCGGGAATGTCCTCAGCCGTGACGGCCAGCTCCAGGCCACCGCCCCATGGATCACCGTCGATGAGCATGGTGCTGACACCGTGGTCAGCCGCTGCTTGGGCGAGCCAGATTGCCGTGGTGGTGGCGCCGGCCCCACCACAGCCACCGATAATTCCGATGACCACGCCTCCAGGGTCCGGAGAGCCGGACATGCTGAGGTGTTCAGCCAACCAGGCCGCGGCCTCAGGAAGGACTGCCACCCGTTCAGCTCCAAGGGCAGCGGCCAGCCTCCATAGTCCGTCTCCTTCGGCGGCCCTGCCCAGCAGGACCGTTGGCCCTCGTCGTCGCGGGGGCAACTCGCGCACGTCGCTGCCCACCAAGACAACGTCGGCGCTGTCCCAACCGTGAACAGCTTCAGTGACATCCGCAGCCATTGAGAGGCTTCCGCCAGCGGCTGCAACTATCCGCTTGGCTTCTTCCTGAAGGTAGGGGTCTGCGGAGACGAGCAGTATCCCGGCAGCATCGCGTGGAACCCAGGATCCGTCTGTTTCCGCTTCTCCGGAGTGGTTGCTGGTGTGCCTGTGCCGACGATCTCTCTTACTCATGGGACCCACATTGGTGGACCCGGCGAACCACGGTAAGTGACCCGGCCCCCTATGTGCACAAGCTGGCAAACTTGGTGCCTGTGGAGGTGCAGTGACACCGGCACAGCTGCCCCGCCCACACAGGGCAGAATGGAGACCATGTACTTGCTGCTCGCCGCCCACCCGGAAGGGGCAGCCATACAGAGGATCTCCCCCACAGGAAAAGCGACAGCGGACGCACGCATCGTCGCACGGGGTGAGCTGCCCGCCGTCGTGCGTGAATACGAAGCCCAGCGGCCCCGCTGGGTCTGGCACCGCGCCATGGACTGGTACCCGGAACTGTTAACTCACGGCATCGAGCTGGAGCGGTGCCATGACCTCTCGCTGTGCGCGGCAATCCTGGCGCACTCTGAATTCACCGCTCACACGGACTATGCCCGGCATGCGGTCAAGCTCACCCAGGACGACGACTCAACACCGCCACGCGTCCTCCAACCACCACCGCCTCCCGCGGACCAAGGCGCCCTGTTCGAGGACCCTTCGCCGTCAATCGCCAAAGCAGGGCTCCCCGAACTCAAGGAGGAATTCGGAGCGCAGCAGCATGCAATTGCCCAGGTCCCCACGGATGGGCAGCGAAAGCAACGCCTCCAACTACTGCTCGCCGCCGAATCAGCCTGCGCCATCATCGCCGTCGAGATGCAACACGCCGGTGTCCCATGGCGCGAAGAGCTTCATCAGCAGATACTCGCCGACGTTCTGGGCCCCCGGCCGCCTTTGGGACACAGACCTCCCGCCCTTGAAGCGCTCTGCACCGAGCTCAGGAGCATCCTCAATTCCCCGGGCCTGAACCCGGACTCACCGCAGGACCTCATGCGTGCCCTGCACAGGAACGGCATCGAGGTGAAAAGCACCCGCCAATGGGAGCTCCAGGAGTCCAACCATCCTGCCATCCAGCCGCTGCTCGCCTACAAGAAGCTGTCCCGCCTTCACACAGCCAATGGTTGGGCGTGGCTGGACGCGTGGGTGCGTGACGGCAGGTTCCACCCGGAGTACGT
The DNA here is from genome assembly GCF_024168825.1 of Paenarthrobacter sp. A20. Classification (NCBI taxonomy): domain Bacteria; kingdom Bacillati; phylum Actinomycetota; class Actinomycetes; order Micrococcales; family Micrococcaceae; genus Paenarthrobacter; species Paenarthrobacter sp. A20. The sequence goes on from NZ_JALJWH010000001.1 coordinate 4,967,959, forward strand.
CGTTGGCGGCGTGGTGTCCGGACGCTGGGCCTCGCGAGGTGGTGGAGCACTCCAGATCCCGCGCAACATCCGGGGTGCGGTCCATGCCAATCCCGGCCACAAGCTCATCGTCGCCGATGCCTCTCAATTGGAACCCCGCGTACTGGTTGCTCTGGCCCAGGACACCAAGATGGCGGAAGCCGCCCGCGATAAGGACCTATATGCAGGCATCGCCGCACAAGGTTTCGGCGGCGACCGGGCGAAGGCGAAAATAGCACTGCTCGGAGCTATTTACGGCGCCACCACAGGCGAATCGGGCAGGCTCATGCCCCAACTCACCCGCACGTATCCACGCGCCGTCGGATTCGTGGAGCAAGCCGCCCGGCAGGGCGAAGCGGGCAAGACGGTGACTACCCGGCTCGGCCGAAGCAGCCCACCCCCGTCGGCCGGCTGGTTGCGGAGCCAGCAATCCACCTCAGCGGAGGAACAGCGTCGTGCCGACAACCTGGCCAGGTCACGGGGCCGTTTCACCCGCAACTTCGTTGTCCAGGGCTCAGCCGCTGAGTGGGCGGCGTGCTGGCTGGCAGAACTACGACGGCGGTTGCGGACCATGCGGGCCGAAGGCTCACCTTCCGGTGAACTCGTCTTCTTCCTGCACGACGAAGTGATGGTTCACGCCCCCGACGACGCCGTGGACGCCTGCATCCAGGCCATCGAGGAAGCGGCTACAGCGGCGAAGGAACTCATGTTCGGACGGATTCCCGTGGAGTTCCCGGTCAGTGTCGCCGTGGTCGATTCCTATGACAAGGCAAAGTAGCCGCTGCACACTAACCGGAACCCCGTGGACTATCCAGTCACATCTCGCCATATGAGGCGGAATGACCTGCCTCATGACCGGTACCGCCAAGTAACTTTTGTTCTCCCCCGGTTCTGGATACTTTCGCTATGTGGATGGATGTGCCGGTCCACATGTGCATGCAAGGAAGCATCAAGGGGGAACAGCAATGGCTGGCAGGTTTGAAATTCTCAGAGACACCGACGAAAAGTACCGGTTCCGGCTGACAGCGGCCGACGGAACCGTCGTGGCCGAATCACCCACGTTCACGCACCTCTCAGGCGTCATTGCCGGCATCAATGCAGTGCGGGAGAACGCCGCAACCGGGCTGATCGTGGACCGTTCGACGGCGGCTCGCAAGGCTGCCTGAGAAGAACCGCCGGTGGTACCGGAGCGGCGCTGGAGTCGACGGCTACTGGAGGTCGACGTCGCGCAGCTTGTCCGTTTCCCACGGAACGGTCCAGCCCAGTTCGTCGAAGAGCCCACTGAGGACCATCCCGGTAAAGCCCCAGACCAGGACGCCATTAACTGTGAAGCCGGGGCTGGTGTAGGTACGCCCGAAACGCGAAATGGTGGCCGTTACACGGTTGACGGGATCCAGGAGGTCACGCACCGGAACCCTGAATACCTGTGCTGATTCGGCGTAGTCCACCACTCCAACGGGCGACGGCGCATCCCACCACCCCAGCACTGGTGTCACGCGGAAGTTGCTGCGGATGAGTCCAAGCTCGGGTATGACGCCGAGCACGCGCACACCGCTTGCGTCCAGACCCGTTTCCTCCACGGCTTCACGCAGCGCCGCAGCCACCACTGAGTCGTCTTCCGGATCCACGCTGCCGCCCGGGAAGGCCACCTGCCCGGGGTGGTCGTCAAGGGTATGTGCGCGCTCCAGCAACAAGACGTCCAGGTCCGCCGGGGCAAGAGGGCGCCCCGACGCGGCGGGGACATCATCCAGCACGCCGAAAAGCATCAGCACGGCAGCAGGCCGGTTGGTTTCCTGGGTGACTGGAAGCCTTTCCCACAGCGCCGAGTGCTGTTGCTCGCCCGCCTCGAAACGGGTGACCAGCGCCGATAACTCTTCAAGCGCGGTCACCCGGGCCTCCTTTGCGATTCCATCCGGATCTCCGCGGCACGGTGGGTCTCGGCCAGGAGCTTCTCCAACAACGCCTCACTGCCCGGAGCGAGCTCGTACTTCAGCAGCTTGGCCGCCTTGACCGGGTCAGTTTCGCCGTCGCCATAGCTGGGGCAGAGACTGGCAACAGGGCAGGCACCGCACGCTGGCTTCCTGGCATGGCACACCCGTCGGCCGTGGAACACCACCCGGTGCGACAACATGGTCCAGTCCTTGGGTTCAAACAGTTCGGCGACGTCGAACTCGATCTTCACTGGATCATCGGAGGCCGTCCACCCGAAACGGCGGGCCAACCGTCCGAAGTGCGTGTCCACCGTGATCCCGGGAACACCGAAGGCATTCCCCAAAACCACGTTTGCGGTCTTGCGCCCAACCCCTGGAAGCGTCACCAGGTCTTCCAGCCGTCCCGGGACCTCGCCGTCGTACTCATCCACCAGACGGTTGCTGAGCGCCAGGACGTTCCGGGCCTTGGCACGGAAGAAGCCCGTTGGCTGAAGAATTGTCTCCAGCTCAATGGGATCCGCTTCGGCCAGGGCCCGCGCATCCGGGTACCGGGCAAACAGGATCTTGGTGACCTGGTTGACCAGGACGTCGGTGGTCTGGGCTGAGAGGACCGTGGCCACCACCAGCTCAAACGGGTTCCGGAAATCAAGTTCCGCATGGGCGTAGGGATACTTTTCCGCCAGGACCCTGTTGATCTTGCGGGCACGGCGTTTGAGTGCGAGCAGCGAACCAGCTTCAGCGATGGCCACGGGATCCCTGCTTAGCCGCGTTCGATGTTGCTGAGCTCCCGAAGAACCCCAACCTTGCCGTCGGTGTCCTGCACCAGGAATTCATGACCTCGGTCCTCCAGTGCAAGCACCCAACCACCGGGCTCAATGGTGAAGGCAGGAGTTCCCGAGTGTTCGTCGTAGGCAGTCCGGGGTTGGGCCACAGCGAACCAGAACGCCTCATACTGCGGGGAATCGGAGTCGTCCGGCCGGCTGGCAGGGTCCACGGTGGCACCGATGGAGTCGCTGACCTTCCTGGTGTCCCCCGAGACAATGGGGGTTGCCATGGTGGCAGCCCACGGCTGCTGGGTGGCAGCCTGCTGCGTGGCGTGCTGCGTAGTAGCGGGCTCAGCGACGGCCGGGGACTTTCCTGATTCGGTCTTTGCCTCAGCACCCTTCACGATCTCCTGCTCCCGTGACGGCGCGGAAGGAGGAGTGCCAGCACCGGACGGTGCCTGGGCAGCTACAGGACCAGCCGCTGAAGGGTCAGTCACTTCTGCTGGCCTGCCGTCCGCTGAAGGGGCGTCCGCTGCACGGCCGTCCGCTGAATGCACGACGGCGGGGGCTTCCGTCGCCGGCGACGGTGCAGCGGAATAGGTCGCCGGCGGAGCGAAGGGGCTGGAACCTGCGGCGGTACCGGCAGCGCCGGCAGCGCCGGCACCGGGAGCACCCGCGCCGGGCGCTCCCGTGGAGGCTGCAGCAGCCGATGCAGCGGGAGCCTGGAGCCCCGAAGCCTGCGTACCCGACGACTCCGGACCCGGAGCCTGTGCCCCGGCGACTGAGGGGCCCGGAGCGGGATACCCGGACGTCGCACCTTGGAAGCCGGGAGTCGAAGCGCCAATGGAAGTGCCCTCAGCCGGCTTGGCAGCATTGGGCTCCTTGGGCGCTTTAGGCGATGCGGGCTTACGGCTCGGCACTATGGCTTCGCGGGCAACAACATGGGCCGGGACTTCGGCACGGCCCTTGAAATCAGCGGAGAGCCACGGAAGATGCGGGGCCAGGACGGTTGCAGCCAGCAAACCTACGGAGCCGACCAAACCCAACAAAACGCCGCCGTTGAACGAGTTGGCGATGGTCAGGAAAAAGAGCGGGAAGGCGAAAGAGGCCGTGACGGACGCGAACTGGTCAACGGACAATGAGCCGACGCGGACGATGGTTCCCGGCTGCAATCTGCGGGCAACGAACAGTGCCACGACGACCAACGGAAGGATGATGCCGAGCAACAGGAAGAACAGGTTTCCAAGGTTCCATAGGTTGTAGCGTGCTCCGAACATCGGCAACAGGGACGCAACGAACATCAGCAGCGTGGAGCCGAAGACAGTCAGGTCCCGAATGGTGAACGGCCCCAGGACGGCGTCGTACTTGGCTACGTCCTTCGTGGCAGCGTCGTTCTTAAGGGGTCCTCCGGACGTACCTGTTGCGGTGGCCGTTCCAGCCGTGGTGTCCGGTCCCGTCGGTTGTGAGTCGTGCGGGCCTGGGCTCAGCTGGTTCATCTATTTCTCCTTCGTACGGCGGTGTCCTGGGCAGTCCGGTCCGGTGATCCCGCAGGATTCCGCGGAAAACCGGACACACCTGACGATGCGTCCCAGGACTTCTTCAGCCTATGCCACCCCACTGACAGGGTTCTAGCTGAAAACGGCCATCCAGCTTCGCCCACAGCAAACTCCAAGGTTCCTTACAGAAAGTGCCCCGGCTTGGTGGCGTCGACAGCGGCGGGCAGGTGCCGCCGTCGTCGTCATGTAAGCGGTTCCCCACCGCCGGTGGCGCCATTCGTCGCTAAATCCGCGCCGCTCGCTGGCACGTTTGTGATGACGCACACGTAGGACCTTTCAAAGCGATAGTGTTGATGGCGGACAGCACTCTGCGGACCTTTCGGGGAGACGCTCGACGCCGACGACGGCCCGGGCGGGAACCTCGCGGCAGGTTCCGCGCAGCAAAGATCGATGAATGATGAGGTTCACCATGTCCCAGGACACCACCGGATCCACGGCCACCGCTGCAGCTTCAACAGCTCACAACGGTCAGGCCCCCCACGTTGAGGCGCTTGAAAACCTCCTCCACGAGAACCGCAGGTTCGCGCCGTCGGCCGAATTCGCCGCGAACGCAGTCACAAGCGCGGACGCCTACAAAGAGGCTGAAGCTGATCGCCCTGCGTTCTGGGCCAAGCAGGCCCGTGAACTGCTGACCTGGGACAAGGACTTCACCGAGGCCCTGGATTGGTCCAACCCGCCGTTCGCCAAGTGGTTCGTCGGCGGCGAGATCAACGCTGCGTACAACGCGCTGGACCGTCACGTGGAGAACGGCCTGGGCGACCGCGTGGCCATCTACTTCGAAGGCGAACCGGGCGACACCCGCAGCTACACGTATGCGGAGCTGACCAAGGAGGTCAAGAAAGCCGCCAACGCGTTCGAGTCCCTCGGCGTTGCCAAGGGCGACCGCGTGGCCGTATACCTGCCCATGATCCCCGAAGCCGTCATCACGCTCTTGGCCTGCGCCAGGATCGGGGCAGTGCACTCCGTGGTGTTCGGTGGCTTCTCCGCCGACGCGTTGCGTTCCCGGATCGAGGACGCCGAAGCCAAGCTCGTGGTCACCGCCGATGGCACCTACCGCCGCGGCAAGCCCAGCGCCCTGAAGCCGGCCGTGGACGAAGCCCTCTCCAAGGAAGGTCATACGGTCCAGAACGTTGTTGTGGTCAAGCGCAACGGCGAGGACGTCAACTGGGTGGAAGGCCGCGACCTCTGGTGGTCTGAAACCGTAGACAAGGCAGATACGGAGCACACCGCCGTCGGGCACGACTCCGAGCACCAGCTGTTCATCCTCTACACCTCAGGCACCACCGGAAAGCCCAAGGGCATCCTGCACACCACCGGCGGCTACCTCACCCAGGGCGCCTACACCCACAAGGCCGTGTTCGACCTCCACCCCGAAACGGACGTGTACTGGTGCACCGCCGACGTCGGCTGGGTCACGGGCCACTCGTACGTCACCTACGCGCCGCTCATCAACGGCGCCACCCAGGTCATGTACGAAGGCACTCCGGACTCCCCGCACCAGGGCCGCTGGTGGGAAATCGTGGAGAAGTACAAGGTCTCCATCCTGTACACCGCCCCTACCGCCATCCGGACGTTCATGAAGTGGGGCCGGGACATCCCGGACAAGTACGATCTCTCCTCCATCCGCGTCCTGGGCTCCGTGGGCGAATCCATCAACCCCGAAGCGTGGATGTGGTACCGGGACGTCATCGGCGCCAACGCCGGTAAGAACGGCGAAAAGAAGGAACACCCCGCCCCGATCGTGGACACCTGGTGGCAGACAGAAACCGGCGCACAGATGATCGCGCCGCTGCCTGGCGTCACGGCCACCAAGCCCGGCTCGGCCCAGGTTCCGCTGCCCGGCATCGCCGTGGACGTGGTGGACGAGGCCGGCCAGTCCGTGGCCAACGGTGAAGGCGGCTACCTGGTGGTCCGCGAGCCGTGGCCCTCCATGCTCCGAGGCATCTGGGGCGACCCGGAACGCTTCAAGGACACCTACTGGTCCCGGTTCGAGGCCATGTACTTCGCCGGCGATGGCGCCAAGAAGGACGAAGACGGCGACGTCTGGCTCCTGGGCCGCGTGGACGACGTCATGAACGTCTCCGGCCACCGCCTCTCCACCACGGAAATCGAATCCGCCCTCGTCAGCCACCCTTCCGTCGCTGAAGCAGCCGTCGTTGGCGCCGCTGACGAGACCACCGGACAGGCCGTCGTCGCGTTCGTCATCCTGCGCGGTGACGCCGTGAACAACGGCGACGAAACCGTCCTGGAGCTGCGCAACCACGTGGGCAAGGAAATCGGCCCGATCGCCAAACCCAAGCAGCTCCTGATCGTCCCGGAACTGCCCAAGACGCGCTCCGGCAAGATCGTCCGCCGCCTCCTGAAGGACATCGCAGAAGGCCGCGACACCGGAGACGCCACCACCCTGGCCGACCCCGGCATCATGACCCAGATCGCGGAGTCGCTGCGTAAGTAGGCAATTCTCGACGGCGCCGCTCGCCTCACACGGTGAGCGGCGCCGTCGTGAGTTCGGCCGGTTGCGTGACGACGCCGCGACTGGATTTGCCGCCGGGTTGCGAAACTGCGTCCTAGACTGGAGCCAGACTCAGCCTCACGTCTACGAGGCTCTCCAGAAAGGCCCTGATGCTTCAGGCAGCACGCCACTCCGCCATCATCGATGCCGTCCAGCGCGAACGCGTGGTGCGCGTCTCCGACCTCGCCCAACTGCTGGGCGTCTCCCCCATGACCGTCCGGCGGGACATCGAAGCCCTCGAGGAAACGGGCCGTGTGGAACGTATCCACGGCGGTGCGAAGCTTCCCGGTGATGCGAGCACCCATGAACCGGGCTTCGAGTTGAAGTCCACACAGCTCACTGCAGAGAAGCACGCGATTGCCGTCGAAGCCGCCACCTTGGTCCAGGAAGGCATGGCCATCGGCCTCAGCGCCGGCACCACCACATGGGCCCTGGCTCAGGAACTGGTTCACGGGCCGCGTATCACCGTGGTCACCAACTCCGTGCGGATCGCGGATCTGTTCCACCACGGCGCATCATCGGGCCCCGGCCGTTTCGGCTCCACTGTGATCCTGATCGGCGGCGAGCGCACTCCGTCGGATGCTTTGGTGGGTCCGATTGCGACGGCTTCCCTGAAGCAGCTCCACTTGGATGTCCTGTTCCTGGGAGTCCACGGTATGGATGCGCAGGCCGGCTTCACCACGCCGAACCTGCTCGAAGCGGAGACGGACCGTGCCTTCATGTCGTCCGCCCGGAGCACCGTTGTCCTGGCCGATCACAGCAAGTGGGGCGTGGTGGGCATCGCCTCGATCGCCCAGTTGGAAGAGGCCGACGAGCTGATCACGGATTCGCTGCTGGGCGAGGACGCCCGACGTGTGCTGGCCGAGAATGTGGCCAAGCTGCGGATTGCGGAGGCTTAGCCCAAGTAGGTAGCAGTTGGGTCTCATACCGCGGGTGGAGGCAGGTCCGCAGAGTTCAACCGCGGGACTGACGCCGCGGAATGCAGTTCTTGTGGATGCTGGATATATGAACGCCATCCTCGACGCCCAGCAACTCACCAAGCACTATCCCGGCAGCATTGCCTTGGACCGCGTCGACTTCACAGCAAACGCCGGCGAGTCCATTGCGATCATCGGACCTTCCGGTTCGGGTAAGACGACACTTCTGCACTGCCTTGCCGGGATTTTGAGGCCCGACGCCGGATCGATCACCTTGAACACGCCATCGGCACCTTTGAGGCTGGACACCTTGGGTGACGCCGCGTTGTCGCGCCTCCGCCGTGAGGAGTTTGGGTTCGTCTTCCAACAGGGCATGCTCCTGCCGGAACTGACCGCCGTGGAGAACGTGGCCCTGGCGCTCATGTTGAACGGAACCGACCGGGCTACGTCAGAGTCCCGGGCGGCCGAGTGGCTTGGGGCTTTGGGCCTTGCGGGCATGGAGCAGCGCCGGTTGGGTGAGCTGTCCGGTGGGCAGGTCCAGCGCGTGGCCATTGCCCGCGCCCAGGTCACAGGTGCTCGTGTGGTCTTCGCGGACGAACCCACCGGCGCTCTGGATTCTGCAACGTCCAACGAAGTCCTGGACGTTTTGCTTCGCTCAGTGGCAGCCAACGGCCGCACGTTGCTGGTGGTGACGCATGATCCCAACGTGGCGGCCCGCTGCCAACGCGTGGTGGAATTGCGCGACGGCCGGATCGTGGCGGACAGTGGCAGCGCGGTTGCCGCTCCCGCCCAGGCCGCGCCCGCCACCAACTTCAAGGGTGCCTTCAATGTCTAGCCTCTCCATGGCCCTGCGCCTCACCCCGTACCTCGCGCGGAGCAGCGGCAGCAGCCTCAGGGAAACGGGCCTCCGTGACGCCGGGTTGCCCGTACTGGCCTTCGGTACGGTCACAGCACTTCTGCTCACAGTGGCCGGGGGCTCACAAGTCTTCTGGTCTTGGTCGGATGACATCGCGGGCACTTACCAAGCGCTGGCCGTCGTCGCCATGGTCCTGCTCATCATTCCGCTCCTGACGCTCGGTGCCTCAGCCGCCCGGCTCGCCGCCCGCCGTCGTGATGACCGCCTGGCATCGTTGCGCCTGCTAGGTGCCAATAGCGGGACGGTGGTGTGGATGACTGTTATTGAGTCCACTGTCCTGGCTGCTGTGGGGGCGCTGGCGGGCGCGGGGCTGTATGCCTGCATGGCTCCGTTCCTGGGGTTGATCCAGTTCCGCGGCCAGGCAATCGGAAGCCATGCATGGCTGTCCGTCCCATCCATCCTGGGCTGCATCCTCGCCGTCTGCGTCCTGGCTGCGGCGAGTGCGGCGCTTGGACTCCGGAAGGTCGTCGTGACGCCTTTGGGCGTCAGGACCCGGCAAACGGCCGACGGCGCCCACTGGGTTCGCGGACTCATCGCGGCCGTGGTGGTGGTCATCGGCGTGGTGGCGATGGGGATGCTCAGCAGCTTTGGCGCGTTCATTGTGATCATCGCTGTCATGGGTGGCTGCTTTGGACTGGCGCTGTTGGCATTGAACCTTATGGGTCCTTGGATCCTGCGGCTGCGCGCCTCCTCACAGCTCAAGCGGGCCAAGCGACCCGAGCAACTGCTGGCCGCACGGACCGTGCTGGAGAGCCCCAAGGAATCGTGGCGGCAAGTTGGGGGCGTCGCGATGACCAGCTTTGTGGGGGTGTTCGTGGGCGTCGGCATGGCTGTGGCTGACACCATAGGTCCCGGCGCCACGGATGAAACGGCTTTGCTGGTCCGCGACATCAACACCGGTGTGATGATCACGCTGCTGGGCTCGTTCCTGATGGTGGCGTGCTCAGCGGGCGTGAACCAGGCCGCTGCGGTGCTGGACCGGGCGTCGACCCTGGTGGCCCTGGATCGAGTGGGGATGCCGCGCAAGCTCATGGTGGCGGCACGGGTCAAGGCTGTCATGTCGCCGCTCTTCCTGGTGGCCGGCATCTCGGCGGCCGCTGCTGCGGTGCTGGTCCTGCCGCTGACGGGCACCGTGTTGTTGACCCAGCCCGTGGTGTTCCTGACCATCGGCGGAGTGTTCGCGGCCGGGTTCCTGCTGGTCCGGTTGGCCGTAGCTGCAGGCACCGCGCAGATCGGCCAGGTCCTGGCCCGGCCGGAGCGCTACGCGAGCATGGACTCCTAGCCGCTCCCGCCCGACCCTCTATCACCGTTGGCCCCCTCCCGCCCGACCCTCTAGGAGCGGCCGTGAAAGGTGATAGAGCATCGGGCCGAACAGGCGAATCGGTGAAAGAGGGTGCTATTTGCAGCCGCAGGACTGCCGGATGATCAGCTCGGTCGGCAGGATGTGGTGTTGCGGTTCTTCCGCTCGGTCCTTCCCCACCAAGGCCCGAACGGCGGCCTCCGCCATCAGCTGGACCGGTTGGGACACCGTGGTCAGTGCAGGCCAACTGTATTCGGAGTCCAAGGAACCGTCGAAGGACACCAACGCCATGTCTTCGGGCACCCGCACTCCGGCCTCGTGGAAGGCCCGGAGGATGCCGATGGCTTGCATGTCGTTGCTGGCGAAGATCGCAGTGGGCCGGTTGGACATGGACAGGAATCGCTTGCCGACTTCGTACCCACCAGGCCGGGTGAAGGGGCTGTGCAGCATTGGCCCGTCCGGCAGGCCCGCCTCACGCAGGGTGGCAAGCCAGCCCACTTCGCGCCCGTCCAACTGGTTTCCGGTATTGGTACCGATGGCCAGCCCGATGTTCTTGTGACCATGCCCTATCAGGTGCTCGACGGCGGCACGACCACCGGCTTCCAGATCCACGCCCACGCTGGCAAAACCCGGAGGAGATCCTGCGTTGTTCAACAGGACCGACGGGATTTCCGAGGCTTCCAACTCCGTGACATCGGGGTCGAAGACGCAGCTGGCCAGGAAGACGCCGTCCACCTGTCGTGCGGCCAAGGTACGGATGTTCTTGCGCTCACGGGTCAGGCTGCCATCGGAATTGGTCAGCACCATTCCGTAGCCCAGTTCCGATGCCGCCTCTTCCACGGCATGGGCAAGATGCGTGAAGAAGGGGTTGGTGTTGTCCGGCACCACAACGCCGATGGTCTCGCTGGACCCCAGCTTCAACGCCCGCGCCGCCGCGTTGGGACGGTACCCGAGGATACGGATGGCGTCGCGCACTTTGGCTTCCGTTGCCGGCGCAACGTTCTTAGGACCACCGTTCACCACATAACTCACGACGGCGGTACTCACCCCGGCGTACCGGGCCACGTCTTTGCGTGTTACCGGGCCGCGCGGGGTTTGTACTGCTGAAGTGGTCATGGGGTAAATGCTAGCTAGTGGATGGGAGCATCACCGAAGTCGCGGATGGGAAGACGCTCACCGCCGCGGAGGGCGGACTCGTGGGCGATGATCCCAGGGAGGGTGAACCGGGCCGCCACCCAGGCGTTGACCGGTGGCAGTGTCCGGTTGTTCACCGCGGTCACAAAGTCATCCACAAGGAACTGGTGGCTTCCTTCGTGCCCGTTGGGTGCACCGAGGAACTCCTGGGGTAGGCGGGACTGGTCATGGACGGGCGCCAGGCCCGAGATGAAGGCATCGCGCAGTTCCGGTGCCACATCTGCCAAGGACGGATCATCGGCAGACATGGTCGGCTTGGTTTCCACCTGTTCGGAGACGTCCTCCACAGTGGACTTGTCCTGCCAGACCGTGGTGGTGGCTAGTTGTTCAAAACTGGCGTCCGTGCCGAAGAAGCGGAAGCGGGACTCCCGGATATGCGAGGGATAGCCGACGCGGCGCATCTCGTTGGTGCGCATCGCACCGCCGTCGTTCATTTCGAACAAAGCCGTGGCGTTCGAAAAGTCGTTGGCGAACATGCTGACGTTTTTGTCGAAGACGCCGTCGCCGCGCTGGTCCTTCACGCCGATGCAGCTGACACTGACGGCGTGGCCCGGCACGGCGCCGAGGACACCGCCGATGGCGTGCGTCGGGTACAGCATGGGCGGGTAGCTGGCGGTTTCCTTCCACCGTTCTCCACCGCTGTACTGGTAGGCCTCGTAGAATCCCAGATCCATGTCGTGGACGTAGTCGCCCTCGGTATAGAAAATCCGGCCGAACTTGCCGGCTGCATGCTGCTGCCTGGCGTAGACCGTGGCGGGGTTGTAGTAGCTGGTCTCCCCCATCGCGTAGACCAGTTTCGTCTCTCGGACGGCCTCGATGATGCGAGCGATTTCCTCCTCCGAGATCGCCATCGGCACCGCCGAATAGACGTGCTTTCCGGCGCGCAGCGCACGCTCCACCAAAGGACCGTGGGTCCACCGCTGCGTGAAGATGGCGACAGCATCGACGTCGGACTCCAACAACTCATCAAAGCTGGCTTTGACACCATCCAAGCCCCAGCGTTCCTGGGCTGCGGCGGCGCGCTCCGGGAGCTCATCCACGGCGTAGACCGCGCTGACACCGGGGTGGAGCTTGAACAAATGTGCGAACTGGCTGCCGAACTGTCCGACACCCACTACACCGATCGAAAACGTCATTGTTTACCTTTCCTTGAAGCTGCCGCGCAGCCCATCGAAGCGTCCCCTTTTAGGTTTCACATGAGTCTTCCACCGCGATCTACACGAGTCAACAGATAGAACACATTCGAACATTTCTCACCAAAAATTGCCGTCAACCCTTGTGCTGATCAAATCTACTCGTGTAGATTCCAGTCCAGGTTGTTATTCACATCACAGTCAGGAAAGGGTCGACGATGACCACGCTAACCAAGCAACCGGGGAAAGCTTCGGGGCGTTCCGGAGCCAACCACGGACGCAAGCTTCAACCCGCCAAACGGAGCATGACCAGCCGTCTCGGCGACCTCAGAATCGCCCTCTTCTTTATCTTCCCGGCGCTCATTGGCTTCGTGGCGTTCTTCCTTATCCCCACCATCCGCGGTATCTACCTCAGCTTCACCGAATACAGCATCCTGGGCGAGCCCACCTGGATCGGGATCAAGAACTACACCGCCATCTTCGCCGACGAACTGTTCTGGAACGCCATGGGCGTCACGCTCCAGTACGTCGCACTCAACATCGGATTCCAGACCGTTATCGCCCTGGGCCTGGCCCTGCTGATGCACCGCGTCGCCAAATCCACCTTCATTCGTGGCGCGCTGCTGCTGCCATTCCTGGTGGCCAACGTGATCGTCGCCCTCCTCTGGTTCTGGATGCTCGACTATCAACTGGGCATCGTCAACGAAGTCATGAGCTGGGTGGGCCTCCCCCGCGTCGCCTTCTTCGGCAGCGAACAATGGGCTATCCCCACCATCGCCTTCGTGAACGTCTGGCGGCACATGGGGTACACCGCGCTCCTGATTTTCGCCGGCCTGCAATCCATCCCGAACCACCTCTACGAGGTAGCAAACCTCGACGGCGCGTCCCCGGCCCGTACGTTCCGGAGCATCACCATGCCGCTGCTCCGCCCCGTATTGGTACTGGTGCTGGTGGTCACCGTGATCGGTTCCTTCCAAGTGTTCGACACCGTGGCCGTCACCACCAACGGCGGACCCGTCAACGCCTCCCGCGTCATCCAGATGTACATCTACCAAAAAGCCTTCGGGGAATCCGACTTCGGCTACGCATCCGCCCTCTCCGTGATCCTGTTCGTCATCCTCGCCCTGGTGGCCTTCGTGCAAATGAAGTTCCTCAAAGGCAACGAATCGGACCTGGACTAAGCCGGATGTGGACTAAGGAAACCGCCATGACTACCTCAACCCTTCCCCGCAATCGCCGCAAGAAGCCCCTCAATTGGCGCCGGATCGGCGCGTGGGTGCTTGTCGCCGTCGCCGTCGCCGTGACCGTTGCCCCGTTCCTCTGGATGCTGCGGACGGCACTGTCGAGCAACAGTGCACTGGCCTCCAACGCCGGGAACCTCCTGCCCGCCGACTTCAGCTGGGGCGCTTTCAAGCGCGTCCTGGGCCTGCAGACCACCGAAGAGGCAATCGCCGACGGCGGTTCCGGCGCGGCCATCAACTTCTGGCTCTACCTCCGGAACTCGGTCATCTTCGCCAGCATCACCACAGCCGGCCAAGTGTTCTTCAGCGCTATGGCCGCCTATGCCTTTTCACGGTTGCGCTGGCCGGGCCGGAACAAAGTGTTCGCCGTCTTCCTGACCACCATGATGGTCCCGCCGATCTTTACGGCGCTGCCGAACTTCCTCATGATCAAGAACCTTGGGCTGTTGAACACCATGGCCGGGATGTCCCTGCCGTTCCTGTTCATGACCCCGTTCGCCATCTTCTTCCTCCGCCAGTTCTTCCTCAGCATGTCCCGCGAGGTGGAGGAAGCGGCAATGCTCGACGGCGCCAAGCACCTGCGCATCTTCTTCCAGATTGTGCTTCCCAACGCCGCAGCCCCTATCGCCACGCTGGTGCTGCTGACCTTTATCGGTCAGTGGAACGAGTACTTCTGGCCGCTGCTGGTGGGCCAGGACGAGAACGTCCGGGTGCTCACCGTTGGCCTCAGCGTCTTCAAGTCCCAGTCCCCCCAAGGCGCCCTGGACTGGTCCGGGCTCATGGCCGGGACCCTGGTCGCAGCGCTCCCGATCTTCCTGCTGTTCATCGCCTTCGGCAAGAAGGTAGTCAACTCCATCGGATTCTCCGGAATCAAGTAACCCGCATCCCCTCTTGAAAGGTTCGTCATGAAGAAAACCCTCGGCGTCGCCGCTGCTGCCGCCGCCATCGCCCTGACCCTGTCCGCCTGTGGCGGTTCCGCCCCCGCCTCCACCGAGGCCAAGGGTGAAATCAATTACTGGCTCTGGGACGCCAACCAACTCCCGGCGTACCAGCAATGTGCCAACGACTTCACCAAGGCCAACCCGGACATCAAGGTCAAGATCACCCAGCGCGGTTGGGACGATTATTGGACCACCCTGACCAACGGATTCGTTGCCGGAACAGCCCCGGACGTCTTCACCAACCACCTCTCCAAGTACCCGGAATATGCCGCCAAGAAGCAGCTGCTGTCCCTGGACGAGGCCGTGGAGAAGGACGGCATCAAGCTGGACGCCTACACCAAGGGACTCCCGGAACTTTGGGTAGGCCAGGACGGCAAGCGCTACGGCCTGCCGAAGGACTGGGACACCGTGGGACTCTTCTACAACAAGGCCATGACGGACGCCGCCGGAATCTCGGCAGAGCAGATGGCTTCGCTTGATTGGAACCCGAAGGACGGCGGCAGCTACGAGAAGGCCATCGCCCACCTGACTGTGGACAAGAACGGCAAGCGCGGCGACGAATCGGGTTTCGACAAGAACAACGTAGCCACCTACGGACTGGGCCTGACGGGCAGTGGTTCGGGACAGGGCCAGACCGAGTGGAGCTTCCTCACCGCCACCACGGGCTGGACCGCAACTGATAAGAACCCGTGGGGCACCAAGTTCAACTACGACGACCCCCGCTTCCAGGAAACCATCGCCTGGTGGGCCGGACTGGTGGACAAGGGCTACATGCCCAAGCTCGAAACCACGGTGGGCGCAAGCATGCCGGACAGCTTCGGTGCCGGTAAGGCTGCCATCAACACCAACGGTGACTGGCTGATCGGACAATACCAAACCTACAAGGGCATCCAAACGGCCTTCGCCCCCACTCCCAAGGGCCCTGATGGCAAGCGCGCGTCCATGTTCAACGGCCTGGCCGACTCCATCTGGGCAGGCACCAAGAACCCCGGAGCCAGCGTCAAATGGGTTGAATATCTCGGCTCCACGGCCTGCCAGGACGTGGTGGCCAGCAAGGCCGTCGTGTTCCCAGCCATCGCCAGCTCCTCCGAGATCGCAGCCAAGGCCTTCGCTGACAAGGGCACCGACGTCTCGGCCTTCACTACACACGTGAAGGATGGCACCACGTTCCTCTTCCCGATCGCTGACAAGGCTGCCAAGGTGGATGGCATCATGAAGCCAGCAATGGACGCTGTCATCTCCGGCAAGAAACCTGCTTCCTCGCTGACTGAAGCCAACGACCAGGTCAACAACCTCTTCAAGTAACCCCACCCGTTGTGAGGCCCGCTCTGCGCGTTATTTCCTTCGCGAAGCGCGCAGAGCGGGCCCCACAACTCCCCATATGACCCGATTTGAAAGTGACTCACATCCATGCAACCGCTCCATCTCCGTTCCGCAGGTACCAGCCTGGTGATCAGCACCCACCGCGGAGAGGCTGAGATAACCCACTGGGGAGCTGACCTGGGCGACGCCCTGCCTGACCTGGCGATCCTCAACGAGCCCATCCCGCCGTCCTCGATCGACGCGAATGTTCCTGCGGGACTCCTCCCGCAGGCTTCGTCGTCGTGGCAGGGCCGGCCCGGGCTTCGCGGTCACCGGATATCCGAAGGCGTACCCGGCTTCGATTTCTCAGTACGCCTTCGCATGGTGAGTGCGACGACGGACGGCACCACCGCCGTCGTGATTCAGTCGGATCCCGACGCCGGTATCACGGTGACCAGCAACCTCACCCTGCACGCGGGCGGGCTTCTCGAACTCAAGCACACGGCCAGCAACGACGGCACGTCGCCCTTCCAGCTGGACGAGTTGGCGACGATGCTCCCGGTGGCGCCGGACGCCGTCGAACTTTTGGACCTGACCGGACGCTGGTGCCGCGAACGCCACCCGCAGCGCCGGGCCATCCAGCAGGGAACGTGGGTCCGAACGGGCCGGCACGGCCGCACCGGGCACGACTCCTCGCTCCTGCTCGCCGCGGGAACGGCCGGCTTCGGCAACAGGCACGGCAAGGTCTGGGCAACGCACCTGGCGTGGAGCGGGAACCATGAGCAATTCGCGGACAACGTTGCGGACGGGCGAACCATGGTGGGCGGTTCGGAGCTCCTGGGACCCGCCGAAGTGGTGCTCCAGCCCGGCGAAAGCTACACCACCCCTGCACTGTTCGCGGCGTACTCAGACCGCGGCCTGGATGGCATCACCGAGGCGTTCTACAGCTGGTTCCGCGCGCGGCCGCATCACGTCGGTGCGCTTTCGGGCAAGCCGCGTCCAGTGGTCCTCAACACCTGGGAAGCGGTCTACTTCGACCACAATCTGGATACCCTGGTCGAGCTGGCCGAGTCGGCTGCAGACCTGGGCGTCGAACGGTTCGTGCTCGACGACGGCTGGTTCCGCGGGCGCCGCGACGACCACGCCGGGTTGGGCGACTGGTACGTGGACCAAACTGTGTGGCCCGACGGGCTGACACCGCTCATCGACGCCGTGACCTCGCGCGGCATGGAGTTCGGGCTGTGGGTGGAGCCGGAAATGGTCAACCTCGACTCCGACATTGCCCGGGCTCATCCCGAGTGGATCGTGGGTCCGTCCGCGGCTTCGCACAAGGACGGTGGCCGGCTGCCCCTGGAATGGCGGCAGCAGCACGTCATCGACCTGGTGAACCCGGAGGCCTGGAGCTACGTTTTCGACCGGATCGACGCGCTCCTGCGCGGCAACAACATCAGCTACCTCAAGTGGGACCAGAACCGCGACCTCCTGGAGCACGGTCATGCCGGCCGGGCCTCGGTCCATGAGCAAACGCTGGCGGCGTACCGGCTCTTCGATGCTCTCCGCGAGGCACACCCGGAGGTTGAGATCGAGAGCTGCTCCTCCGGTGGCGGACGCGTGGATCTGGGAATCCTCGAGCGGACGGACCGGGTGTGGGCATCCGACTGCAACGACGCCCTGGAGCGGCAGACCATCCAGCGCTGGACCGGCGTGGTGGTTCCGCCGGAGCTGGTGGGCGGGCATGTCGGGCCCACTACGTCTCACACCACCGCCCGCACGCACGATCTTTCGTTCCGGGCCATCACGGCCTTGTTCGGTCACTTCGGCATGGAGTGGGACGTCCGCTCGGTCACCGGAGCCGAGCGTGAGGAACTCAAGCGCTTCATTGCTTTGTACAAGGAACACCGCGGGCTTATCCACAGTGGACGAATGGTGCGCGCCGATGTGCCGGACGAGTCGCTGATGGTGCACGGCGTTGTCGCGGACACGCACGACGGCGGCACTCCCACAGGTGCCACGGCCGCACTTTTCGCTGTGGTCAAGACCCGCACAGGCTTCGCCGAGCA
Organism: Paenarthrobacter sp. A20; assembly: GCF_024168825.1. Taxonomy (NCBI): domain Bacteria; kingdom Bacillati; phylum Actinomycetota; class Actinomycetes; order Micrococcales; family Micrococcaceae; genus Paenarthrobacter; species Paenarthrobacter sp. A20. Next base: position 4,985,744 of record NZ_JALJWH010000001.1, read on the forward strand.
GGTGGGCCGGGTGGCGATTCCGGGGCTGGATCCCTCGCGTTCCTATCGTGTCGAGGCGATCTTCCCGTCTCCGGGAGACGCCGACTACGGGCACACGTTCATCGAAGCCAAGCCGGCCCCCTGGCTGGCAACCGGTGCCGAAGCATCGGGGCGTTTCCTGGGCGAAGTGGGGCTCCCTATGCCCGTCCTGCATCCGGAGCACGCCATCGTTCTGCGGCTCACAGCCCTCTGACGCTCGTTACCTTTTTCGTAGCCTGTTTCCTGGTGCAGGATATGGGTGTGCTGGCCTGCTGATCCCGGCATGATTGTGACGCTCTGTCAGTCGATGATCTTGAGAGTGTTGTCACCGGGGTTGGTAGGTGCCGGGAGACCGCTGATAGGGGCAGGACAGTTCGGGAACGTCGTGCGTAACGTGGGTGCCGGGTCCTGACACCGATGGTGGGCCAGTGGAGGTAGTTGACTACGACTGGAGGTGCCAGATGATCACGAACCACGACGGTGTCGAGGTGTTTATTGGGCTGGATGTTGGCAAGGGCGTCCATCATGCCGTTGCCGTGGATCGGGCCGGCAGGAAATTACTGGACCGGGCGCTGCCCAACGATGAAGCCAAAATCCGGGAAATCATCGCCGAACTTGTGGACGCCGGACGTGTGTTGCTGGTCGTTGACCAGCCAGCGACTATCGGCGCGTTGCCGGTAGCGGTTGCCCAGGCCGCCGGGGTGCTGGTCGGCTACCTGCCGGGGCTGGCGATGCGCCGGATCGCGGATCTTCACCCCGGAGAGGCGAAGACCGATGCCCGGGACGCGTTCATCATCGCCGAGGCCGCCAGGACCATGCCGCATGCCCTGCGCTCGGTTCAGTTGGTCGATGAGCAGCTCGCTGAGCTGAGCATGCTTTGCGGGTTCGACGAGGATCTGGCCAAGCAGGCCACGGCGACTTCGAACCGGATCCGTGGGCTGCTCACCCAGATCCACCCAGCTCTGGAAAGGGTGCTGGGACCCTACATGGACCACCCGGCGGTGCATGACCTGCTGCGGACCTGGCCTACCCCTGAAGCGCTCCGTCACGCGGGCCGGCGCCGGATCGGGACCCGGCTGAGCAAACTCGCGCCGCGGATGGGTGAACGTCTTGCCGATGACATCATCGAGGCCTTGGGCCGGCAAACAGTCACTGTCGTAGGAACGAACGCCGCGACCATCGTGCTGCCCCAGCTCGCGGCCATGCTCGCCGGGCTCCACGAAAGCCGCGCCACGGTCCTCACCCAGGTCGAAGCTCTCGTGGAGGCCCACCCTCTTCACCCGGTCCTGATGTCTCTGCCGGCCGTGGGCATCAGGACCGCCGCACGAATCCTCACCGAAGTCGCCGGGAAAGAGTTCCCCACCGCCGGGCACCTGGCCTCTTACGCCGGGCTGGCCCCCGTCACCTGGCGATCCGGGTCCTCCATCCGCGGCGACCATTCCTCAAGAAAAGGCAACAAAGTCCTCAAACGAACCCTGTTCCTCTCCGCATTCGCTGCGCTCCACGACCCACCGTCCCGGGCATACTACGAACGCAAACGAGCCGAAGGAAAACGCCACAACCAAGCACTCATCGCCCTCGCACGACGACGCTGCGACACCCTCTACGCCATGCTCCGCGACGGCACCCTCTACCAACCCCCAACACCCAAAACCGCTTGACGAAAAACATAGGGACACTCTCACCTATCGACGGTCTCCCGGGAACCTTCTCTCACCTACCGACGGTCTCCCGGGAACCTTCTCTCACCTACCGCCTGCGTTAGACCGCGTCGGCCAGGTAATCGATGGCCAGCTTGTAGCCCAACACTCCAGCGCCGACGATGATCGCAGTACAGACACCCGACAGGTACGAGTGGTGGCGGAACTCTTCACGCTGGTGGACGTTGGTGATGTGAACTTCGACGGCGGGTAGCTGCACCGCTGCCAGGGCGTCCCGAAGAGCCACGGACGTATGGGTGTACGCCCCCGCATTGATGACAATCCCGACCGCTGTGCCACGCGCGGCATGGATGGCGTCCAGGAGATCGCCCTCGTGGTTCGACTGCACACAGTCAACGGTGAAGCCATGGGCTGCAGCCGCTGTCATGGCGAGTTGCTCGACGTCGGCCAGAGTGGACGTGCCGTACTTTTCGGGCTCGCGGGTACCCAGCAGATTCAAGTTGGGGCCGTTGATCACAAGGATGGTACCGCGACCGGCTTCGGTGGCGGGAGTGGCTTCAGTCATGGCTCCCAATCTATAGCGGCAGGCGGGCGCCGGGGAATCGTGCCCAAGAGGTGAGAGAGCGTTGGCTCAAAACGCTCACGATGTGAGAGGGGGCCCGCCGAAACGCCGCGGAAGGTGAGAGAGGGACCGCTACTTACGGGTGCATTGACCGGCCGAGACCGGGCTGCTGAGGCCGGGTGCCTGTGCCGCCACCGGCTCCAGGTCCGCCATGGTGAGTGCGAAGCCAAGGGCGGCATCAGTGGTGGTCTTGGCGAAGATCAGTCCGGCCACTTGTCCCTGCATGGTCAGCAGGGGGCCACCGGAATTGCCCGGCTGGACGTCGCCGGCCAGCTTATAGACCAACTCCGGCGAGGGGTTGTTGCCGTAAATGTCAGGAACCAGGATGGTGGAAATCCCTTGCACGGTAGCCGGTTTCGACTGGAACGGACCGCCGTGCGGGTACCCGGCAAACGCCGCGGGGCTGCCATCGGGCAGGTCGGTGCCCAGCGGCAACGGACTGGACTGCAAGCCATCCACGGCCAGGACCGCGATGTCCCGCTGGGAGTCGAAGTAAACCACACGACCGGGCAACGCACCGCCGTCGGGAACTTCCACGACCGGCTGCGACACGCCCGCCACGACGTGGGCATTGGTGACGACGCGCCCGGGCGAAACGACGAATCCGGAACCGGTCTGGTTTTGGCCGCATTCGAAGGCGGTGCCTGCAATTTTGAGGACTGATTCGGCCGCTTGGTTCAAGGCCGGAGTGTCGGTTGACTCATTGGGAACGGGCACGGGAGTCACTGGTCCGATGCCCTCGATGAGCTGGGGAATTCCGCCACCAATCACCGTTGACCGCAGCTGGGCCATGGTGCTCTTGACGGGCGTCGGCGTGATGTTGTCGATGTAGCGGATAACCCTGGACTCGGCCAACTGCTGCGAAACGAACGGCACACCCAGCGAACTGACACTGAACGCCAGCATGGACATCACCAGCGCAGCCACCACCACGCTGACCGCACCGCCGATCAGCCTGTCCACCGCGTGCAGGGGCTTGATCCGCACAGCGTGGCGGATTTTGCGTCCGATCATGGTTCCCAGCCCATGACCCAAGGCGATAAGCACGACGGCGGCGCCCACCGTGGCGGTCAATCTCCAGCCGCTGTCGGTCACCCAGCCGCTGACGAGTGGGACGGCGACGAAAGCCGCGATGGCTCCGACCACAAATCCTGCAATTCCACCCAGGGTGACCATAAAGCCGTTGCGCAGGCCATAGATCAGGTAGGACAGCAGCATCAAGATCAATGCCAAATCCAATATCGTCAAGCCAAACACCAATGCTCCTCATAGCCGGGTAGCGCCAATTCTAGATGTTGACCCTGACAGCCCACCGTTAGTCCGGTCACGATCCGGAGCCGCTTATTACCCGTTTGAGGGCCGCCAACAGGCCTTGGATCGCCCCAAACCCGCGTAGTTTCAGCGTTTCACGTGCCAAGTACGTCACAGAAGCCCAAAAATTCTGAAACAATGGCTGAAGCGCCACGACCGAAACTTATATTCAGGAGATTTCATGGACATCGAGGTATTGCGCCGCGCACCCCTCTTCGCCACCCTTGACGACGACGCATTCCGCTTGCTGACGGACGAACTCACAGAGGTGGACCTCTCACGCGGGGCATCGGTGTTCCGCGAAGGCGATCAGGGTGACCAGCTCTACTTCATCGTTTCCGGCAAGGTGAAGCTCGGCCGCACCTCCCCCGACGGACGCGAGTCCCTGCTGGCCATCCTCGGCCCGGGCGAGCTCTTCGGCGAGATGGCCCTGTTCGACCCCAGCCCGCGTACCGCCACGGCCACCGCCGTCTCGGAGACCCGCTTGGCCGGGCTTAAGAACGAAAGCCTCAACGCGCTGCTCCGCACCCGCCCCGAGGTTTCCGCTCAGCTGCTGCAGGCCTTGGCACGCCGCCTCCGCCGCACCAACGATTCCCTGTCCGACCTCGTCTTCTCGGACGTTCCGGGCCGTGTTGCCAAGGCTCTCCTGGACCTGGCCGACCGCTTCGGCCGTCCGGCTACCGACGGCGTCCTGGTTGCCCACGAGCTCACGCAGGAAGAACTGGCGCAGCTGGTTGGCGCTTCCCGCGAAACCGTGAATAAGGCACTGGCTGAGTTCGTTCAGCGCGGATGGCTCCGCTTGGAAGCCCGCGCCGTTGTCATCCTCGACATGCAGCGCCTCCGCCAGCGTTCGCGCTAGGCGATTCAGCCAAGAGCCGCCCCGGTTTCGTACCGGGGCGGCTCTTTTGTTTTGGTTTGCCTTGCGTCACCGCTCGGCGCGAACCAGCCCGAAGAATGTTCGTATGTCTCCGGCCAGGAGCGATGGCACTTCCAATGCGGCGAAGTGCCCACCTTCCTCAAATCGACTCCAGTGCACGATGTTTGAGTTGTCCCGCTCGGCGAAGACACGGATCGTCTGAAAGTCGTCTTTGAAAACTGCCACACCGGTGGGCGCCCCGTTCACCTCTGGTTCGGCGTGGGTGCGGGCGTTGTCCAGGTAACTTCGGCTCATGCCTGCCGCAGCGTTCGCAAACCAGTTCACGGTCACTTCGGTAAGGATCTTCTCGAGCGGGACCAGTGAGGTACCGTTTCCGAACGAGTTGAACAACTCGCTGTAGGCCAGCAGCCCCACAGGCGAGTCACTCAGCCCCACAGCCACGGTCTGCGGACGGCTCGCGTTCATTGTGTTGTAGCCCCCGACAGACTGGAACCACTCCATATGGGCGAGCCCTGCGTAGTCTTGCGGTTCGAGCTTCTCGAACTCGGCCGGGTCACCGGATGGGAACGAGAAAAGCTGCAACACGTGGAGGCCAAGGAATCCGTCCGGGTTCAAGAGACCGAGCTCCCGGGCGACCATCGCGCCGTTGTCAGAACCGTGAATACCGTAGTGGGTGTAGCCAAGCCCGCGCATGAGAGCGTCATAGGCTCGGGCCACGCGTGCGGTGTTCCACCCGGACTCGGCCACAGGATTGGAGAATCCGTAGCCGGGGGCATCCGGGATCACTACGTCGAAGGCGTCCTCAGCCCGGCCACCGTGCGCCACGGGATCGGTAAGTTCATCGATCATGTCGAGGTAGTCGACGGATGAGCCAGGGTAGGTGTGCGCCAGGAGCAGCGGCGTAGCTCCAGCGTGTGGTGAGCGCACATGGATGAAGTGGAAGTGCTGTCCGTCGATCTCGGTGGTGAAGTGCGGAACGGCGTTGATGCGCGCTTCCTGGGTCCGCCAGTCAAAGCTGGTGGTCCACGCGTCCACGGCCTCGCGAAGGTAGGAGTTAGGGGTCCCGGCGTCCCAGTCATCAACAGGTGCCGTCCGGGGCAGCCGGGTCCGGGCGAGGCGCTCCATCAGATCATCAAGTTCGGCCTGGGGAACGTCCAGGCGGAAGTCGCGGATATCGATACTCGCTTCTGTGATATTCATCATGCTTAAGACGATACGGTCGATATAGGAACCCTTTCTTCCTAAAAGAATCAGGAATTTCCCACAATGTCTTCTACAGCTGAACGCCTCCTGGCCCTGCTTTCGCTCCTGCAGTCGCGGCCCGATTGGACGGGTACGGAACTCGCTCACCGCCTCGGCATTTCAACGCGCACGGTTCGCAAGGACATCGATCGATTACGCGAACTCGGGTACCCGGTGGATGCGACCCGCGGGACGACGGGAGGCTACCGCCTTGGTGCCGGCGGAAAGCTACCGCCGCTGCTCCTCGACGACGAGGAAGCCGTCGCCGTCGCTATTGGCCTCCGCACGGCAACCGGCATCGCCGGCATTGCGGAGTCGAGTGCCCGCGCCCTCGCAAAACTTGAGCAGGTGCTGCCGTCGCGGCTGCGGCCAACTGTTACGGCACTGTCGAATGTCGATCGCGCGCCCGAGAACAACGGGACAGACGCGGAAGATCCCGAAGTCAACCACGCAGTTCTCGCCGCCATTGCCGCCGCCATCCGCGACGTCGAGTGGTTCCGGTTCGATGACCGAGGTACGCCCAGGCTTGTGGAGCCTTATCGGCTGCTGAGTTGGCAACGGCGCTGGTACTTGGTGGGGCGTGACCCTGCCTCTGATGAATGGGGCGTCTTCCGCGCAGACTGGATTGAACCGCGGCTGCGTACCCGACGTCGGTTCTCCCCGTTACCCCTGCCGGGCGGTGACTACACCGCGTTCGCGATGCAATCGATCGCCGCCAGCGGTTGGAAAGTGCATGCCCGCCTTCGCGTAGCTGCTCCTGCAGAGGCGGTCCTGGCTCGAATCAACCACGCTGTGGGGGTGGTGGAGTCGATCTCCGATACCGAGTCCGTCTTGGTTACTGGCGCCGACAGCCTCGAAACCATCGCCGCCTACATCGGCATGCTTGGCATGGATTTCACAGTCGAGTCGCCAGCTGCCCTGGTACCCCACTTGAGGCATCTCGCAGACGTCTACCTTCGAGCGATAAACGACGAACCGGCTACGGCTACCGACAGAAAGTGAGCGAGCGTTCGCCCAAACCCAACGGGAGGTGAGAGAGCGACCCACTCAAACAGGCGATCGGTGAGAGAGCGTCGGAATGGGGCTTTAACGCTCCCGCTGGGGCTCTCCAGCGATGGTCCGGGCTGCTTCGACCTCAAGCATCAGGATTCCGCCCTCGTCTACGAGTTTCGCCTGGTACACATGGGCTTTGCGCTTGTAGCTCAGGTAGGCGATGCAGCCGTTGGAGGCAGCCATCTTCTCGAGCATGATCTCGGAGCCGGGTACCAGGAGCTGGCCGAGGGTGAGGCCAACGGTGTTTTGCTGGCCTACTTCGTCTCCGAGCGCCGGGGTCTCGCGGAGGGCAACCGCTTCGGCCGCGGTGACCCAGCGCCCCCACACGCCCTTGCTGCCAAGGATGCTGGGCTGTTGGTTCACGGGGACGGTCGCGGCGAAGTAGCGCGTATTGAAACGGGTGTGGGCAAAGTCCGGGCTGAGCCAGTTCACCAAGGGCTTCAGAAGGTCAGTGCGAAGGGAGAGTCCACGTTTGGAGAGCATCTCCGTGAAGGACTTCTCCTGGGCTGCCACGGCTTCGCGGGCGCGCATCCAGTCCACAGTGGAGTTGGCCTCAACGGTGGATGATGCGTCGGGTCCCGCGAGCAGGACGCCGGTCTCTTCGAAGAGTTCGCGGATGGCGCCCACCACGTGGCGGCGGGCGAGTCCGACGTCGTCCGTTCCCATGTGCTCAGCCCACTGCTGGGGTGAGGGGCCAACCCACCCTACGGGGTCGTCGTCGGACGGATCCAAAGATCCACCCGGGAACGCGACAACGCCCAACGGCGAGGAGCCTGGCCTGTAACCAAGCCAGGTTTCCAAGCCGGTGGGCGAGTCGCGCAAAAGCACAACGGACGATGCAAAGCGGGCGGCCCTGGGGGTCCGCTCGCCGAGCTCAAGCCAGTTCCGTGCTGCCCCTTCGAGTTCGGGAGGCAGTACAAACAGGCGGCGGGCAAGCTGCGGCAATTGGGTGAACCGGTTCCTTAGCTGAATTCAGCAATGAGCTCGACTTCAACAGGAGAGTCGAGCGGCAGGACAGAAACGCCGACGGCGGAGCGTGCGTGCTTGCCGGCGTCGCCAAAGACCTGGCCGAGGAGTTCGGACGCACCGTTGATGACGCCGGGCTGGCCGGTGAAGGTTGGTTCCGAAGAGACGAAACCGACAACCTTGACGATGCGGGTGATGCGGTCGAGGTCGCCGATGACGCTCTTGACTGCTGCCAGGGCGTTAATGGCGCAGACGGCGGCGTAGCGCTTGGCGTCGTCGGGATCAACGGTGGGCTCGTCGGAGGTGCCCAACTCACCGAGGGAGACCTTGCCCTTAGCTTCGAGTTTGCCGTTAATAAAGGGCAGCTGTCCGGAGGTGTAAACGTAGTTGCCGGAGACGATGGCCGGCACGTAGTCGGCAACAGGGGCGGCGACCTCGGGGAGGGTCAATCCGAGCTCGGCCAGTCGCTGCTCAACAGCGGACGTGGGGGCGCCGGATTCCGCGGGAGACGTGGTTTCTGCGGGGGTGGTCATGGTTACTGCTTCTCCCTCTTCAGGTATGCAACAAGGCCTTTGCCATCGGGGCCACCGACGACCTGGACAAGCTCCCAGCCGTCTTCGCCCCACTGGTCCAGGATCTGCTTCGTGGCGTGAATAATGAGCGGAATCGTGGCGTACTCCCATTTGGTCATGACAGAAAGCCTAGCCCTTGCCGGTAAAGTGGAAAACATGGTGACTCGCAAGAACCCACTATTCGACACTGCCACCACCCTCGGAAAGATTCTAGGCTTCCTTGGTGTGAGCGCGATTTGTGGCGTCCTCGTGGCGGGCCTCTTGGTCCCCGCAGCCGCCGTTTCGGGCAGTGCCGCCAGTGGTTCAATCCAGTTCTTTGACACTCTGCCGGCGGAACTCCAGGTGGATCCGCCCAGCCAGAACACAACGATCCTGGCGAAGGACGGTTCGCCGATCGCCTCGATCTATGCGGAGAACCGGACCAAGGTCCCGCTGGACTCGATGAGCCCGTATATCAAGGACGCTGTCATCGCCATCGAGGACAGCCGTTTCTATGAGCACGGCGGTATCGACACCACCGGCATCATGCGAGCCATCGTCAGCACCGCCCGCGGCAACAAGCAGGGCGCGTCCACCATCACGCAGCAGTACGTGAACAACGTCATCAACGAGTCCCTGGTGGCGTCCGACCGCGAAGAAGACGTCAAGCTCAATGGTGGCGGCAAAGGCGTGGGCGACAAGCTCCGCGAAATGAAGCTCGCCATCGCCCTGGAGAAGAAGTTCTCCAAGGAGCAGATCCTTGAGGGCTACCTCAACATCGTGTTCTTCAACCGTGACGCCTACGGAATCGAAGCTGCCTCCAAGTTCTTCTTCAGCACCACCGCCAAGGACCTGACACTTCCGCAGGCGGCCCTCCTGGCCGGCCTCGTGAACAGCCCCTCAGCCTTCGATCCCATCGCGAACCCGGACAACGCGCAGAAGCGCCGCGACCTCGTGCTCGCTGCCATGGTGAACCAAGGCAAGATCACGCAGGCCGAGTATGACGAAGCCGTAGCCACCCCGGTCACCACCAAGGTCACCCCGGCCCGTCAGGGTTGCGCGTACGCCACCATGGCGCCGTACTTCTGTGACTACGTCCTTCACCTGCTCTTCAACAACCCCGCCTATGGCGACACCACGGAAGAGCGCATCAAGCGCGTCCAGCGCGGCGGTCTTACCATCCAGACCACCCTCGATCCGACCGCCCAGACGGTCGCCCAGCAACAGGTCGATGCCACGGCTGGCGCCAACCCGGACAAGTGGGGCGCGTCCATCACCTCTGTTCAGCCGGGAACGGGCCAAATTGTCAGCATGGCCCAGAACACCGTCTGGCTCCCTCAAGAGGGCAAGTTCGATCAAACCCAGAACTTCAACGTCGACGTCCTGGATTCCAATGGAAATGACCTCAACGGCATTGGTGGCTTCCAGCCCGGCTCGACGATGAAACCCTTCACGTTCGCCCAGTGGCTGAACGAGGGCAAGTCGATGAACACGAACATCAACGCAAGCGTCCGAAGGTACAAGCAGAACTTCCCGTGGAGGAACACCTGTCCTGCACCGACAGTGGGCTGGTACGACGCCACCAACGGTACCTTCGATCTTCAGAACTCAGACGAGGGTTATTACCGGAACATGACCGTCCTTTACGGCCTCATGAACTCCATCAACACCGCGACGTTTGCCTCTGCATCCCAGGTGGACCTCTGTGGCATTCAGGGCATCGTGGATGCCACCGGAATCCACGGCGGACTCCCCACCCGTGATGAAACCGGCAAGGTCACTGATCCGAACCCCCAGGTCCCGATGACCACACTGTCGAACCTGATTGGTGCAACCCAGACTGCGCCCCTGACCATGGCAGCCGCATTTGCAACCTTCGCTGCCGACGGCAAGTACTGCGAGCCGATCGCCATTACGTCGGTCAAGGACCAGTCCGGCGCGGAGCTGCCGGCCCAGTCCTCCAACTGCAAGGACGCCGTCAAGCCCGAGGTTGCCCGCGGCGTTGCCTACGCCATGCAGGAAGTGCTCAACGCGGGTTCGGGTTCCTTGATCCGCCCGGCGCTTTCCACGCGGAACAACTTCCCGGTAGCAGCCAAGACTGGTACCAACGACTCCAACGGCTCCACGTGGGTTGTTGGTTACACCACCGGGCTGGCAACGGCTTCCTGGTTCGGCGACCCGCTGGGTGACCAGCTCCGCCCGGGCCGAAACCTGACCGTCAACGGCAAGTTCTACCCCTCCATTGACGGTTACATGATTGCCGGTCCGCAGTTCACCAACTACATGTTGTCGGTGGCTCCCGCGTACGGAACCAACCCGTTCCAGGCTCCGCCTTCCAACTTGCTCGGCACGGCTGCCCCGCAGCGCAACACAACGCCGACACCAACAACGCCGAACCCCGCACCGTCCTCAGGAAACAGCGGCAACGGGAACAATGGCAATAACGGCAACGGCAACAACGACAAGGACTAAGCGTGTCCTTCCGTGATTCACTGGCAAACCGCGTCCGCACCGTCGGGCGCGGTTTCGCCGTCACTACAGCCCTTGGTACAACAGCCGGAGCGGCAGCAGCTGCCTATGGTTGGTGGGAGAAGGACCAGTTCGAGGTCCGCCAGGAAACACTTCCGGTCCTCCCCGAGGGTTCAGCGCCGTTCCGGGTCCTCCACCTGAGCGACATTCACTTCGTCCCGGGCCAGGACAAGAAGGCCCAGTGGCTCCAGTCGCTGGCCGATCTGAAACCCGATCTTGTGGTCAACACGGGCGATAACCTGAGCCACACCAAGGCCGTCGATCCCTTGATCCAGGCACTTCGCCCGCTGCTGGAGTTCCCGGGCGTTTTCGTGCCGGGGTCCAATGACTACTACGCGCCAAGAATCAAAAACCCGGCCGGATACTTCCGCGGGCCCTCAAAGCTCAAGACTGAACCCATCAAGCTCGACTGGCCCAAGCTCCGGTCAGCCTTCGGCATGGGCGGTTGGATCGATCTCACCAACCGCGCCCAGTCAGTGGTCCTCAACGGACTCCGCTTCGATTTCTCCGGAGTCGACGACCCCCACCTCAAGCGCGAGCGGTACGCCGGCTGGCCCCGCGGAACCGTGAACCAGGACGCCCGCCCGCACCTCAAGGTCGGTGTCATCCATGCTCCGTACCAGCGCGTGCTGGACCACTTCACCGAAGCTGGAGCGGACGTAATCTTTGCCGGGCACACCCACGGCGGCCAGATCTGCATCCCTGGCTATGGCGCCCTGGTCTCCAACTGCGACCTCCCCACGTGGCGCGCAAAGGGACTCCACGACTGGGAAAGCAAGGAATTCACGACGCCGGTAAACGTCTCAGGCGGTATCGGCACCTCACGCTTCGCGCCGGTCCGGATCGCCTGCCGCCCGGAAGCAGTGCTGCTGACGCTCACGGCACGCAGCTAAACACCGAGGGATCATTGCGATCCTCAATAACTGGGTCAAACATTTCACCTACGTTGCGTAGTCCTGTGAAACGAATCACGCCATGGCATAGGGTAGTTGCTACGGGAAACTACCTCCGCACCATCTGAAGATCCAGCTGTTGAGAAGCGGGCATGTCCAAGCAAACGTCATTTTTCACCTCCGTCGGCCGGCTGTACCCTCATGTGCGGCCAATCCTCCCCCGCCTGTTCATGGGCCTGATATGCGCCCTGCTGGCAAGCATCGTGGCGCTGACGATTCCGCAGGTACTGCGGGTCCTCGTCAACAACTCCTTGCAACCCGGCGGTTCCACGGACGCAGTCTGGATTGCCGCCGTCGTGATCCTTGCGTTGGGTATTGCTGAAGCGGGGCTGGTGGCGTTGCGCCGGCAGTTCGTCATCAACCCCGCCACCACCGTTGAGACCCGGATGCGCGTAACGCTTTACGGGCACCTGCAACAGCTCACCGTGGCGTTCCACGACCGCTGGGGTTCGGGCCAATTGCTCTCCCGCGCCATGACGGACCTGAGCTTCCTGCGGCGCTGGATGGCCTTCGGCGCGATCATGCTGGTGGTCACGACGTTGACGGTGATCATCGGCGTCGGCGTGATGTTCTCCATGAGCTGGCAGCTCGCCCTGATCTTCCTGGGCGCGGCGGTACCGATCATGATCAACTCCTTCCGCTTCCGCCGCCGGTTCAGCCTGGTCACCCGGCTCAGCCAGGACCAGGCCGGCGACCTCGCCACCACCGTGGAGGAATCCGTCCACGGCATACGCGTCCTGAAGGCCTTTGGGCGCAGCCGCGAAGCGTTGGAGAACTTCAACGGCCAGGCCGAGGAGCTTCGGCAGACCGAGATCGCGAAGGCCAAGCAGCAAGCCGGCTTCACCTTGGTTGTTACTTTGCTGCCGGAACTTGCGCTGGGCGTCGGGCTGGTGGTGGGCATTATGCTTGCGGCCAGCGGCCAGCTGAGCATTGGCTCGCTGGTTGCCTTCTTCGCAACCGCCGCCGTGGTGGCCACTCCGGTGGAATTCTCGGGCATGCTGCTGGCGATGGCCCTGACCGCGAAGACCGCGTTGGACCGCCACTTCGAGGTCATGGACACGGAAAACACCATTACTTCCCCGGATCACGCCACGGTGCCGGAGACCGTGAAGGGCGTCTTGCGCTTTGAGCACGCGGGTTTCGGGTTCGACGACGGCGGGTCGCTCCTGCACGATCTCACCCTTGATATCCGTCCTGGCGAAACGATGGCCCTGGTGGGCATCACCGGCAGCGGCAAGAGCGCCATGCTCCAACTCGTCCCCCGCCTCTACGACGTCACCGAGGGTGCTGTGACCATCGACGGGGTGAATGTCCGCGACTACGACATCGACGAGCTCCGGAGGATCGTGGCCGTTGCCTTCGAGGACACCACCTTGTTCTCCAGTTCAGTGCGCGACAACGTCCTCCTGGGCGCTCCGGATCCCAGCGATGCAGCCCTGGATGAAGCCTTGGACGTGGCGCAGGCCCAGTTCGCCTACTCATTGCCCGACGGCGTGGACACGCTCATCGGTGAGGAAGGGCTGAGCCTGTCCGGCGGCCAACGCCAGCGCATCGCCCTGGCCCGGGCCATCGCGGCCAAACCGAAGGTCCTGGTCCTGGACGATCCCCTGTCCGCCCTGGATGTGAACACCGAGGAACGAGTGGAGGCCCGCTTGCGCGAGGTCCTCCGCGAGACCACCACACTGATCGTTGCGCACCGGCCATCCACTGTGGCTTTGGCGGACCGGGTGGCGTTGCTCGAAAACGGCACCATCACCGCCGTCGGAACCCATACGGAACTGTTGGCCGACAACGATCACTACCACTACGTCATCGCCAGCCTGGATACCGGTCCGAAGGACCTGGACACCGAACTGGACGAACTCGAAGAAGCTGAGGAGGCCCGCCGGTGAGTGCCACAACTTTTGGAACCGCCAACGAGGACAACACGCTCCTCACCAAGGCAGACAGCAAAGCCGTACGACGCCGGTCGCTCACCTTGCTTGCCTCGCTCATCCGCCCCGTGCGGTTGCGTTTCTGGCTGACGATCGCGATGGTGGTGGTCTCGCAGCTCACGCGGGTTGCCGGGCCGGCGCTGATCGCCTTTGGGATCGACAACGCCCTTCCCGCGCTGCAGGCAGGCGACAACGGCCCCTTGGTGCTGGCGGGTGCCCTGTATCTGGCAGCTGCCATCGCCACGGCCGGAATGACAGCACTGTATGTGACGTCCACGGCCCGCCTGAGCCAGGCCATGCTCCTGGATCTCCGGCTGCGCGTTTTCCGGCACACCCAACGGCTGAGCCTGGAATTCCACGAGAAATACACCTCCGGGCGCATCATTGCCCGGCAGACGTCGGACCTTGAAGCGCTCCGCGAACTCCTGGACTCCGGCGTCAGCTCCTTGGCGTCCGGCATGCTGTTCATGCTCTTCACGGCCATCACGGTGTTCGCGCTGGATTGGCGCAGCGGTCTGATCATGCTGGCTGCCGGAGTGCCCATGTTCTTCCTTGCCCGCTGGTACCAGAAGCACTCGCAGATCGCCTTCCGTGAATCCCGTGTGGTTTCAGCCCGGTTGATCGTGCACTTCGTGGAGACCATGACAGGCATCCGCGCAGTGAAGGCTTTCCGCAAGGAACCCGAGAATGCATCGCAGTATGGCGAGTTGGCCGAGGATTACCGTAAGAACACTGTCCGCTCCATCAACCTGAACGGCATCTTCCAGCCGGGCCTGGTGCTGATCGGGAATGTCTGCGTTGCCGTGGTCCTGCTGTTTGGTGGCTTCCGTGTGCTCAGCGGCGACCTCGCCGTCGGCGTCCTGCTGGCCCTGATCCTGTCGACCAAGCGCTTCTTCCAGCCCGTGGACCAGATGGCGATGTTCTACAACTCGTTCCAGAGCGCGCAGGCAGCATTGGAAAAGGTGTCGGGCCTCCTTGAGGAAGTTCCCACGGTCCGTCCGCCGAAGGCCCCGGTGCCGCTGAAGAGTTCGCGGGGCGAGATCGATTTCCAGTCTGTGGAGTTCGGGTACGGCGACGGCCAGGTAGTGGTTCCCACGATGGACCTGCATATCCCGGCCGGGCAAACCGTTGCGTTGGTGGGCCAAACCGGCGCCGGCAAATCGACGCTGGCCAAGCTCGTGGCACGCTTCTATGACGTCACGTCCGGGGCGATCACCCTGGACGGCATCGACCTCAGGGACTTGTCCACCACAGACCTGCGCCGCGCCGTGGTGATGGTGACCCAGGAAGCGTTCCTCTTCAGCGGATCAGTAGCTGACAACATCGCGCTGGGCCGGCCCGAAGCATCCCGGGCGGAAATCGAGGCCGCCGCGGTTGCTGTCGGGGCTCACGAGTTCATCACCAGCCTGCCCGAAGGCTACGACACTGACGTCAACAAGCGCGGTGGCCGGGTGTCCTCGGGCCAGCGCCAACTCATTGGTTTCGCCCGGGCCTTCCTGGCCGCACCGGCCGTGCTGATCCTCGACGAAGCAACGTCCTCCCTGGACATTCCGTCCGAGCGGATGGTCCAGCAGGGACTTGCGCAGCTCCTGGAAGGCGTGGCGGGTGGGAACTCTGTCCGGACGGCAATCATCATCGCCCACCGCCTCTCCACCGTGGAGACAGCCGACAGGGTCCTCGTGGTCCATGACGGCCGCATCGTGGAGGACGGGACGCCGGCCGAATTGATCAACGGAGGCGGACGGTTCGCCCAGTTGCACGGGGCCTGGCGGGACTCGCTGGTGTAGCTTTCCTGTGGGTCCAGGCAGTGACGAGGGACACTCCCTCCTCGATTTCGCATCACGGGACGTTTCGGCTATTCTTGAACAGTTGCTTTCGCAGCGGATCGGGATGTAGCGCAGCTTGGTAGCGCGCTTCGTTCGGGACGAAGAGGTCGCAGGTTCAAATCCTGTCATCCCGACCAAACACGAAAATGGCGTCGAGAAATCGGCGCCATTTTTGTTTGCCGGGACCTGTCCTGACCCCTTCATGCGGCCGCCGGCGAATAGTCCAGGCCACGCATACCCTTAGGGCAAAGAAAACCCCGGGGCGTCGCTCGTAACGCCCCGGGGTTTCTTCACTGCAGTTGATTTACATAGGATCCGGCCAGTTGCCGATGGACAACGTCGTGTACGTCGGCGGCGTGGATGTTGTGGACTTCGTCGGCGCAGCGATGCGCATGGGATCAGGCCAGTTGCCAATGGCACTGATGGTGCTGCTGGAGTCCACTGCCGGAGCAGCAGACACGACTGCGGGAGCCGCAACCGCTATTGTCAGTGCGCCCGCCACGGCCACTGAAGCGATGATTTTCTTGAACATGGTATTTCCCCAATGCGAGTCGGATTCGTTATGGAAATTGCGCGGTCCCTGTTGACATACATTGTAAAATGTTTTCCACAGAGACTGTCAAGGTTTAGGTCAAAAGACACCTGTAGGAGGGGACCCGTGGGAAACGGATTCGGCGAGAAGCTACGTGCCGAACGGCTCGAACGTGGGTTAACGCAGGCCGAGCTCGGCAAAAACCTGTATTCGCCCAGCTACATTTCGCTCCTTGAGACCGGCCGGCGTGAGCCCACAGCCGAGGTCATCGAAGAGCTGGCCCGCCGGTTGGAACTGGCGCCGAAGGCCTTGGAAGCGTGGAGCCAACCCGTTTCCGTAAGCGACGCCGAATACGTCCTCGCTGGACTCTATGCCCGGCAAGCCTGGGACCTTCGCGACTACCAACTCGCCGCCAGCCACGCTGCCACCGCCGCTCAGATCGCCCTTGAGGCCAAGAACAACAGCGCCTGGTGGAACATGACGTACATGCAGGCCGAGTGCGTGATGAAGCAGGGCCACCTCAAAGAATGCCAACAGATCGTTGAACATCTGCTGGAACATCCCATGGCCACCGAATCCGCAGGCCTCGGAGTGCGTGCGTGGCAGATGCTTGCCGCAGTGTGTCACGGACAAGGTCAGCTGGCCACCGCCGTCGAACATGCAAAGCAGGCAGTGAAGCTGTGCGAGCAGCTGCCCAAGGGATCCACCCTCATCATCGGAGCTCACCGCGCCCTGATCGGTGCCCTTGCCGAGAGCGGCAAGCTGGACGAAGCATGGACGTACTGCCTGGCCATGATCGATCACATGGACGAGCACTCCATGTCGCAGCTGGCCGGGGAAGTTGCCTGGGTGGTGGGCAACGTTGCCTTCATGCGCCACGACTACGTCGAAGGCATCAAGCACCACGAGCGTGCAGCCAAGCTGCTCTCCCCAGCCAACGACATCGAGCTGTGGGCCCGGTTCAACAAGGCCTCCGCAGCGGTCCGCTTGTCCTCGGGCATCGTGGAGCCGGAAACACTGTCCGCCATTGAGCGCGCCGAACTGGCGCTGTCCATCGTGGGCGGAAACAAGACGGACCAGCTGGAGGTCGCCTTCATTCGCGCCCGCTGGCTGTACCTGACCGGCGACATTCCTGCCGCCGTCGAGAAGCTCCGCGAAATCCATGCCGACCGAAAGGTCCTGGCCCGACACACCGCCGGCGAGGTTTCGCTGCTGCTGGGCAAGTCCCTGAAAGCAGCTGGGGAAGCCTCTGAGGCGCTGCAGTTCCTGGAAGAGGCCCAGCACGACTTCAGCGCTGCCGGGGCCTCTGACAGGGTCCAGCAGGCCATGGATGCCGTCCTCGAGATCCGCCTCGCCGAGCGCCGCGCCGCGAAGGAACACTCCGGAGCCTGAATTAACCCAATAAGTCGCAGTTAAGTACGTTTTGACCGCTCAAAACGTACTTAACTGCGACTCAGTTTGGTGCCTTAGGCGAAGGTGCGGCCTGTGAGCTTCTCGTAAGCCTCCACGTAGCGGGCACGGGTGCGCTCTACTACCTCGGCGGGCAAGGCCGGCGGGGGTGTGTCGGAGGACTTGTCCCAGCCGGACTCGGCGGACGTCAGCCAGTCACGGACATACTGCTTGTCGTATGAGGGCTGCGATTTGCCCGGCGCGTACGTGGACGCATCCCAGAACCGCGAAGAGTCCGGGGTGAGGACCTCGTCGCCAAGAGTGATGATGCCCGTGGCAGCGTCAATGCCGAACTCCACCTTGGTGTCGGCCAGGATGATGCCGCGTTCGCGGGCGATCTCCTCGGCGCGGGTATAGATCTTCAAGGTCAGCTCGCTGAGGCGGGCTGCGATGTCGTCACCCACCATTGCCACGACGTCGTCATACGTGATGTTGACGTCGTGCTCGCCTACCTCGGCCTTGGCCGAGGGAGTGAACAACGCCTTGTCCAGACGGGAACCGTCCACGAGGCCTTCGGGCAACGGGATCTCGCACACCGTGCCGGATTCCTTGTACTCAACCAGGCCCGAGCCAGTGAGGTAGCCGCGGGCGATGCACTCCACCGGGAACATGTCCAGCTTCTTGCAGATCATGGCCCGGCCCTCGACAGCGGCAGGAACGCCACCCTCAACTGTGGAGGCAAGCACGTGGTGTTCAACGTCCAGCTGGTCGAACCACCAGAGGCTCAACTGGGTGAGGACGCGACCCTTGTCCGGGATCTCGCTGCTGAGCACATGGTCGTAGGCGCTGATGCGATCGCTGGCAACCACCAGGACGCACTCCTGGCCGATCTTTTCCGTGATGGCTTCATCGGCAGGGACGTAAAGATCGCGGACCTTGCCGGAGTACACGTGCGTCCAACCCGGCAGGTCCAACGTTTCAGTTTCGAAGCCGCCCGTGGGTATTCCTTCAGTCATGCTCACGCCTGCACTTTCGGGATGGTGCCGGTGGCGGTGTACGGCACGCGGATTTCGCCGCGTGCGGCCTTGCCTCCGATGTCCGTACGGAACTGCGAGCCTTCAAGCTGGACCAGCTCGACGCCGTCGTACGCCTTTTCGCGGGCCTCCACCAGATCCGAACCCAGCGCAACAACTGCAAGGACGCGGCCGCCTGCGGAAACGACCTTGCCTTCGTCGTCCAGCTTGGTGCCGGCGTGGACAACGTGCACGCCGTCCAACTCGTCAACCTTCTTCAGGCCGCGGATTCGGTCACCCGTGCGGGGCGCGTCCGGGTAGTTTTCGGCGGCAACGACGACGGCGACTGCCGTGTCCTTGGACCAGCGCAGCTCTTCCGCCGTGTCCAGTTCGCCCTTGGCAGCTGCCAGCAGCAGCGCACCGAGCGGGGTCTTGAGGCGGGCAAGGACAGCCTGCGTCTCGGGATCGCCGAAGCGGACGTTGAACTCGATGACGCGGGTGCCGCGCGAGGTCAGGGCCAAGCCACAGTAGAGCACGCCGACGAAGGGGGTTCCGCGGCGGGCCATCTCGTCCACGGTGGGCTGGGCCACGCGGTCGATGACTTCCTGGACCAGGCCCTCGGGAGCCCACTCGAGCGGGGTGTACGCACCCATGCCACCAGTATTGGGGCCTTCGTCGTTGTCGAAGATGCGCTTGAAGTCCTGGGCCGGTGAGAGCGGCACGGTGGTGCGGCCGTCGCACAGGACAAACAAGGAGACCTCGGGACCGTCGAGGAATTCCTCGATGACCACGGTTCCACCGGCGTCGAAGCATGCCTGGGCGTGTGCCAGGGCTTCCGTGCGGTCCTTGGTAACGACGACGCCCTTGCCGGCGGCCAGGCCATCGTCCTTAACTACGTGGGGCGCACCGAAGGTATCCAGCGCATCGGCAGCTTCCTCGGCATTGGTGGCAACGCGGGCCATGGCCGTGGGGACGCTGGCTTCGGCCATGATCTGCTTGGCGAACGCCTTGGAAGCTTCCAACTGGGCTGCTTCCTTGCTGGGACCGAAGACCGGAATGCCGGCCTCACGGACAGCGTCGGAAACTCCGGCAGCCAGCGGCGCCTCGGGGCCGACGACAACCAGGTCCACGCCCAGCTTGGTGGCGAGGGCGGACACGGCTTCCGGGCTGTTCCCGTCGATCGCGTGGGTGGGAACGAGTTTGCTGATGCCCGCGTTGCCCGGGGCCGCGTGGACCTCGGAGACGTTGGGGTCTTCAAGCAGAGAGCGGACAATGGCGTGTTCGCGGCCACCTGGGCCAATGACGAGTACCTTCACAGTCTTCAAGGGTACTTTGTGAAGGGCGCGGGGCCTAAGCTGTGTCATTCCCCGGACCCGGCAGCTTTGACCCGGTTACCCTGCAGCGCGCGGGTGCGCGGTTGAGAGCGCGCGGGCGCGCGGTTGAGAGCGCGCGGGCGCGCGGTTGAGCCGGGAACCGCCCCACTGCGCCCTAGACTTGGCTTATGCCCATGAGTTCGCATGAAACGTTCAACGTTGAGTCTGCGGTGGAACTGGCAGTGATCGAACGAAGTGGCTTTATTGAGTCCCGGCACATCGGCGCGGCCGTCGTTCTTGCCGGTGACGGCTCTGTGGTCACCCGTCTTGGTGACATCGACGCCCCCATCCTCGCCCGCTCCACCCTCAAACCCTTCCAGGCACTGGCCTCCATGCAATCCGGTGTGCCCCTGCGCGGGGCGCAAGTTGCTGTCGCCTGCGGGAGCCACACCGGGTCCTTGGACCACATGGACGTGGTGGAGGGAATGCTCAAGGCAGCCGGCGTCAAGGAAGAAAACCTGCAGTGCCCCACGGCCTGGCCGCAGGACGAGACGGCCCGCAACTGGCTGGTCCGGTCCGAACGCGGACAGTCCAAGCTCGCCTTCAACTGCTCGGGCAAGCACGCCGCCTTCTTGTGGGCCTGTACTGAAAACGGCTGGGACCTCCGCAGCTACCTTGAGCCCAACCATCCCCTCCAGCAGCGCGTACGGTCCGTGATCGAGGAGTACAGCGGCGAAACGATTTCACATCTGGGCATCGACGGCTGCGGAGCCCCCGTGGCAGCCATCTCGCTAACGGGCCTTGCCCGCGCCTACTCCCGGCTGGCCAAGTCGCCCGGGGACTCGTCGTCCAACGCACGCGCGGCCACCATCGCCACCTCCATGCTGGACTACCCCTGGGCCGTCCAAGGCAAGGGCGAGTCCAACACGGTGGTCATGGAAGAGCTTGAGGTCCTTGCCAAGATTGGCGCCGAGGGCATCCTGGTCCTGGCCACGCCAACCGGCGCGACGGTGGCCGTGAAAATGCTCGACGGCAACCTCCGCGCCACGTCCCTGGTGGGACTGACCCTCCTGGCTGTCAGCGGCGCCGTGGACATCCCGGCCGTTTCCAGCGTCCTGGAACGAGTGGTTGAGCCCGTCCTCGGCGGCGGTCGCCCAGTGGGTAAGATCCGGTTGGGCCACGCCGTCTCGGCCCTGCTCGACTAGCACTTCTGAGGAGAGACACCCATGGCTGTTGCACGACGCCGCGTCAATATTGAGGAAGGCCGCGCCGCCCTGGCAGCTTGGCAGGCCGCCGTCGAACCTTCCGGCGGCGAAACCGCCGGTGAGCCGGGCCGCGATGCCGGGAACCCGCCGTCGCGCTCTCTCATTGCGACGGCGGTCCGCTACTCCCTTGAGGAAGTCACCGCACGCGCACCCGGCAACTCGGTGGAGGTCCGGGTGCCGCCGTTCGGCGTCACCCAATGCGTAGAAGGCCCCCGCCACACGCGCGGCACTCCCCCCAATGTGATCGAGTGCGACGCCGCCACCTGGCTGTCGTTGGTGACCGGCCGGATTTCATGGGCAGACGCGGTGTCAACCCACCGGGTGGCTGCCTCCGGCCTGCGTGCCGATCTTTCAGAGTTGCTCCCCCTCTAAGGAGTTTTTGTACAGCTAATGCCCCTAAGACGGCGTCTTAAGGGCATTAGCTGTACAAGAACTATCCGGTCAGTCCGGGCAAACCGGGGTTGTTGATTGCCCCTTCTTGCTCATCTCGAACTGCGGGATGTCGTCGGCTGCGGGTCCACCGCGGAACTTCGGGGAAGGGTTCTGGCCGCTGCTGATGCGCTCCAGTTCCTGCTGGGCATAGACGTCTTCCTTGCCGAGCATGATGGCTGTGTCCTCGTTGGTGATCTCACCGTTGAAGGCGCGGACCATGACGCTGCGGTCGAACTGGCCTTCCCACTTGGCCACCACGAACGTTGCCACACAGTTGCCGAGCAGGTTGACGACCACGCGCATGGAGTCCATGAGGCGGTCGGCTCCGAGAAGAAGCGCGACGCCGGCAACCGGGAAGATGCCGAGGGCTGCAGCGGTAGCGGACAGTGCCAGGAAGGACGACCCCGGTACGCCCGCCATGCCCTTGGAGGTCAGGAGCAGCACGCCAAGGGCTGCCAACTGCTGGCCGAGATCAAGGTTGTGGCCGAAGGCCTGGGCCAGGAACAGCAGCGAGATCGAAAGGTAGATCGCGGCGCCGTCGAGGTTGAAGGAGTAGCCGGTGGGAACCACCAGGCCGGTGGTGGCACGGGAGCAACCGGCGTTGGTCAGCTTGGTCATGATGCGGGGCATCACAGCTTCCGTGGAAGCAGTACCCAGTGCCAGCAGGAATTCTTCGCGGGTGTACTTGAGGAACTGCCACAACGGAACGCGGGCGAAGCCCCAAGCCACCACGAACAGCAAGCCGATGAAGATGATGGCCGCGCCGTAGCAGGCAGCTATCAGGAGGGCATAGGTACTGAGCGTGCCGATGCCGTACTGGCCGATGATGAAGGCCATGGCACCGAAGGCGCCGATGGGGGCCACCTTCATGATCCAGGACATGATCTTGAAGATCAGCTCGAGGACGGTTTCCATGAGGCTGATGACCGGAAGGCAACGCTCGCGGCCGATGACCACAATGGCGGCGCCGAAAAAGACTGAGAAGAACAGCACCTGAAGCAGGCTGTTGTTGGCAAACGCACCGATCACGCTGACGGGGATGACATCCAGGATGAACGCCGCGGCGTCCTTGGGCGGAGCGTTGCCGGTCTTGGCGTTAAGGGCATCCTGGGACAGCGTGGAGGGATCGATGTTCAGGCCGGCACCTGGCTGAACGATGTTTCCCACGATGAGCCCGAAGACCAGGGCAAAGAGGGTGGCGCCGGTGAAGTACAGGAGCGCTTTGACCCCGACCCTTCCGACCGCCTTGACGTCGCCCACTGCCGAGATGCCCGTGACGATCACGAGGAAAATCAGCGGGGCGATGATCATCTTGATGAGTTGAATGAATCCATCACCCAGTGGCCGGAGGGCGGACCCAATGGTCGGCCAAAAATGACCGATGAGCACACCTGCGACGACGGCGATCAGGATTTGAAAAAAGAGCGACTGGTACAGCCGCTTTTTCTTCTGCGGGGCCGAACTCGCCTTCAGCGCCGCGGGGTCTGGGATCTTCATTGATCTGAACCAATCAGTTTGGGAACAGCCCCACATTTTGAGGGGGTTTTTCAAATGTAATCCCGCTCACACCATTCCGCAAGGGGAAAATGTTATTCCATATTGTGGAAGTCACATTTGGTTTTTTGTACAGCTACTGCCCTGATGGGCGGCTCATAAGGGCAGTACCTGTACAAAAACTCAGCCCGTCCACCCCTGTTTGCGGAGCCCCTGGGATACCCGGGCCACTACCCACTTCCTCCCGTGCTTCATGTCGATCTTGTTGATCTTGACCTGACGCCAGCCGGCCTCTGAGACGCGCTGATCCCGGTAAGCATCCAGCGCCTGCTGCTCTGGACAAAGGTGATGGAGACCCTCGTATTCAAGGCAGATCCGATACTCCGGGCACCCCAAGTCAGTCCACACCGGCTTGCCAAGCGCATCGTCTACCCGGCAGTTTGGAACGAATGCAGGAAGCCCGGCCTCTTCAAGCAAGAGCCGGAGCTTGGTTTCCGGCGGAGAATCAACACCCACGCGAATCGCATCCAACGCGATACGGGCCTTGCGGACACCATGGATACCGTTGGCCTTTTCAACGAAGAGTTGCAGCTTCGGCAACGAAACCAGGGGGACCCGCGGTGGACCGAACGAGCGTTCGTGTTCGCTGACAATGGCATCTCCCACGACCACCAGATCTTCCATGGGCAACATCGTGGCCAGATCCACCCACGTCCGCGCAACAGACGTGAGGACAGCGACCTCCAGGTCTGTGAGATCACCGTCCCTCAAAGTCAGGCGATGGCCGGCCACTCCCCTACGCCGAGGCAGCGATCCGTTCCTTGGCCGGGATAGATGGATGAATCGCCCCGGCTCCCGAAAGTGGGGCCCGCTTTTTGGCCCCCAGGGAATAGGTTCGACGACGGCGGTCACCGGGCCGCCGTCGTCGGGCTTGAATTGCGCCCAAGCAGGCAGCGGCAGGCCCAGAACCTCCGCGGCACTGATATGGCTAAGGAAATCGCCCCGGTGGAGGTCAAGATGTGGCCGGGCAACCTCCAGCAACGTTTGCACTCGCAGTGGCAGCCGGAGTCCCCTGCTGGGCACCAGTAGGTCCGACGCCCGCAGCCTCTTCGGGGCAACGCCGAATTCATCAGCCTCAGCCAGAGTAAAGGCTTGGTCAGAGAGCGCGGGAGGAAGTGAAGACAACGGACGCATGCCCCATTCAGTCATAACGACCGAGGCGACCGAGAGTTATCCACAGATCATTCGCGTCAGACCTGAGTTTTTGTACAGCTAATGCCCGGAAAGGGCGGATTTGAGGGCGTTATGTGTACAAAAACTCGCTAGCCGCGGCCCACGAATGGCATGCCTGCGGCGGTGACCACCAGGGATCCCACACTGGCCGACGCCGGCATATTGGCCATCATCAGCACAGCACGGGCGGCGTCGTCCACGGGGAACATCGGCTCCACCTTGCGGCTGCCGTCGGCCTGGAGGGCGCCGGAGCCCACGCCGATGGTGTCCATGATTTCCGTGCGGGTATTACCGATGTCGATCTGCCCGCACGTGATGCCGAACGCCCGGCCGTCGAGCTCGATGCTCTTGGTCAGGCCGGTCATCGCGTGCTTGGTGACGGTGTAGGCCACGGATCTGGGCCTCGGTGAGTGCGCCGAGATGGAGCCGTTGTTGATGATGCGGCCACCTTGCGGTTCCTGGGCTTTCATGGCCCTCACGGCCTCGGCAGCGCACAACATTGAACCCGTGACATTGACGCGCAGGGTTGCTTCCCACTCGTCCACGCCGATCTCGCCCACGTCCCCGGCCGGACCAAAAATACCCGCATTATTGAACAGCACATCAACCCGGCCCCAGCGCTGGCGGACCTCGGCGAAAAGGCGCGCGACGTCGTCGGGCGCTGTGACATCGCAGGGGACCGCAAGCGTGTCCGGATGGTCGCCTGCCGTCTCCAGCAGTTGCGCCGCGCGGCGCCCGGCCAGTGCCACCCGGTAGCCATCGGCGAGCATCAGCCGGGCAACCGCCCGCCCAATGCCCGAACCAGCCCCGGTCACGACGGCGACCTTCGGGTCTGCGGGCAGGCTTGAGTCAGTCATGTGGTTGCCTTTCGGGTGGCGCGTTCAGCGCATGGATCAGTGTGCGGCTTCGGCCGGCTGGTGTGCGACGGGCTGGGCTGCAGTTATCGGCCAGCCTATGACAGTCTTCGGGCGCGGAGTGGCGTAGGTTCGGACCTTGGACGTGGACAGGCCCAGACGGACCAGGGATTCGGCAATGGTGACAGCCGCGGCCACGCCATCAACCACCGGAACACCCGTTCGCTGGCGGATTTGGTCGTCGAGTCCCGCCATCCCACCGCAGCCCAGGACGATGACCTCGGCCTTGTCTGCGTTCACTGCTTCCTCGGCCTGGCCCACAATCGCCTCAACGGCACGTTCCGGGTATTCCTCGAGCTCCAGCACGGCCATGCCACTGGCCCGGACGGAGGCGCAGCGTGTGTCCAGGCCTGCAAGCTTGAGCCGGTCCTCGATAAGGGGCACCGCGCGGTCAAGCGTGGTGACCACCGAGTACTTGTGGCCCAGGAACATCGCGGTGCTTGCTGCGGCCTCGGTGATGTCGACCACCGGGACGTCCAGGAGCTCCTGGAGCCCCTCGCGGCCGTGCTCGCCGTAGCCTGCCTGGATGACGGCGTCGAACGGTTCCGGGTAGTTGACCACGGCGTCCATGACGGCGATCGCGGCGAGGTAGCTTTCGAAGTTACCCTCGCAGGAATCGGCGCCGAACCGCGGAGTGATGCCGATAATCTCCGTGCCGGGCGCTGCTGCCGCGCGGGCCTGGGCGGCGATGGAGTCGGTCATGGACTGGGTGGTGTTCACGTTTGCGACAAGGATGCGCATGGGTTTCCTCTCAACGGCAATGCCCGTCCTCCGCTGGATCCGGTTGCTGGGATCTGCTTGGCGGGAGGACGGGCGACGCCTTGATAATGGTGTGTCAGTGAGTGCTGGCGACCGCGATCGGCTCGCCGGAGACGTCCTCATGGAGCTGCTTCTTGTCAGCCACCGCGAAGAACGTGAGCGCAGCTACGCCTGCTCCGATAAACCAAGCGAACGGTGCTGCGGGTGCCAGTGCCGGAATGAAGGCGATGGCGATGGCGATCGCTGCCGCCGGGATCATTGCGATGATCGCCTTTGGGTTCACGCCCCGCTTATAGAAGTACGCACCCTTCGGGTCCTCGGTGTAGAGCTCGGGCACGTTGACCTTGCCCCGACGGACCAGCCAGTAGTCGGCCATGATCACGCCGAACAGCGGTCCAAGCAACGCACCGAGCCCGCCCAGGAAGTACACAATCACGATCGGGTTGTTGTAGAGGTTCCACGGCAGGATCACCAAGCCAATGGTGCCGCTGACCCAGGCTGCCTTGCGGAAGTTCAAGTGCCGCGGGAAGAGGTTGGTCAGCGCGTACACCGGAGCGACGAAGTTGGCCATCAGGTTCACGGCCACTGTCAGGATCAGCAGGGCGAGGCACGCCAGGACCAGCAGCAAGGTGTTCGGGATGCTCTGGACAATGTCCGAGGGGCTCTCGATGACGGTGCCATTGATTTTGTACTGTCCGCCAGCCATGACGACGACGATGGCGCCAAAGACCAGCATGTTGATGGGGATGCCCCAGAAGTTGCCCTTGACGATGGACTTCTTGGACGTGGAGGACCGCGTGAAGTCGCAGAAGTTCAGCACGAAGGTTCCGTAGATGGACACCCACAGCGCACCTCCGGCGAAGATGGTGAGCCACATTTCCCCACCTTCAAGGCCCTTGATGCCGGACCACTGAATGGCGCCACCGGCTTCGATGAACACCCACACGGCAATCGCTGCCATTGTCACCAGGATGACCGGGCCTGCGAAAGCCTCGTACTTACGGATCATCTCCATGCCGAAGCTGACGATGACCAACTGCACGATCCAGAGAGCCACGAAGGAGAACCAGCCCAGGGTGGACAGGCCAAGAATGGAGTTGCTGTCCAGGTCCTTGAGGCCAGGTGCCATGGCAACCAGCATCACCCGGAGGACCACCGAGGCCAGGTATGTCTGGATGCCGAACCATGCCACGGCAACGGCGCCGCGGACGAGGCTGGCGATCTGCGCACCCCTGATACCAAAGCTGATGCGGCTCATGACCGGGAACGGGACGCCGGTCTTCTGGCCCATGAACCCCGAGAAATTCAGGAGGGCAAAGAGCAGGATGGCACCGATTCCCAGCGCCACCAGAATCTGCCAGCCGCCCAAGCCAAGGGAGAACAGGCCGATGGCAAAGGCGTAGTTGCCCAGGCTGTGGACGTCGTTGGCCCAGAGGGTAAAGATGCTGTAGCTGGTCCACTTGCGGCCCTTGGCCTTAGTGGGAGCGAGGTCGATGTTGTAAAGACTGGGGCTGATGGTACGGCCTGATGCTTCGGAAGCAATAGCGCAGAGGTCCGTGTTGCCCACGGCCGGGTGGTTGGGGCCACCTGCTGGTGCGTCTCCCGGAGTACCAGTGACGCCGACTGATGAAGTCGTCTGCATCGTGGATCTCCACTTCGTACTGATTCCACATTGCGGAATCAAGTTATTGAATAGTGAAAACACTCTATGACGCAGGTCACTCGCCGTCAAGGTGTCACGAATGTAGGCAGGGTCACATTCGGTTGCTTGGCCGACGGTTTCCCAGTTGACTGTTTCGGTTACGCAATCCGTGTTGACGCTGCCGATCCGCAGACGTAATCTCGAATTGCAGAATTTTATTCTCACAATACGAAATTCCTTGAGCGCCCCCACAGAGCAAGCGCCCAGACATTCAATGAAGAGAGGTTGGACGTGGCTGCAGGAGAAGAGACCTCACACATCCTCAGCGGGTTGACTGCCCAGCTGCCTGATCGTGATCCGGAAGAGACCGCGGAGTGGATTGAGTCCCTTGATGCGTTGATCGCGGAGCAGGGTACCGAGCGTGCCCAGTACATTATGCGTTCGTTGTTGCAGCGTGCTGGTGCCCGGTCGGTGGGTGTGCCGATGGTGACGACCACTGATTATGTGAACACGATCCCGGTGGACCAGGAAGCGCCGTTCCCGGGGAACGAGGAGTTCGAGCGCCGGTATCGTGCGTACATGCGGTGGAACGCTGCGGTGATGGTGCATCGTGCGCAGCGTTCCGATATTGGGGTGGGCGGGCATATTTCCACGTATGCCGGTGCCGCGACCCTGTACGAGGTGGGCTTCAACCACTTCTTCCGCGGTAAGGACCACCCCTCCGGTGGAGACCAGGTGTTCTTCCAGGGCCATGCGTCCCCGGGTATGTACGCCCGCGCGTTCATGGAAGGCCGCCTGACCGAGGAGGATTTGGACGGGTTCCGTCAGGAGAAGTCCAAAGAGGGCCACGCCCTGTCCTCGTACCCGCACCCGCGCCTGATGCCGGACTTCTGGGAATTCCCGACCGTGTCGATGGGTATCGGCCCGATGAACGCGATCTACCAGGCCCAGTCCAACCGATACCTGCAGAACCGTGGCATCAAGGACACCTCCGACCAGCAGGTCTGGGCGTTCCTGGGTGACGGGGAAATGGACGAGCCCGAGTCCCGTGGCCTGCTCCAACTCGCCGCGAACGAGAACCTGGACAACCTGAACTTCGTGATCAACTGCAACCTCCAGCGCCTGGACGGACCGGTCCGCGGCAACGGCAAGATCATGCAGGAACTCGAGGCGTTCTTCCGCGGTGCGGGCTGGAACGTGATCAAGGTCGTCTGGGGCCGGGAATGGGACACCCTCCTGGAGAACGACGCCGACGGGGCGTTGGTGAAGATCATGAACGAAACCCCCGATGGTGACTACCAGACCTACAAGGCCGAGTCCGGCGGGTTCGTCCGTGAACACTTCTTCGGTAAGTCCCCGCAGACCAAGGACATGGTCGCGGATTTGGACGACGAGCAGATCTGGGGCCTCAAACGCGGCGGGCACGACTACCGCAAGGTCTACGCCGCGTACAAGGCCGCGACCGAATTCAAGGGCAAACCCACGGTCATCCTGGCCAAAACGGTCAAGGGCTACGGCCTGGGCCCGCACTTCGAGGGCCGCAACGCGACCCACCAGATGAAGAAACTGACCATGGAAGACCTCAAAGCCTTCCGTGACCACCTGCGCATCCCCATCAGCGATGACCAACTCGACGCGGACCTCTACCGGCCCCCGTACTACCACCCCGGCATGGACGCCCCGGAAATCAAATACCTCATGGACCGCCGGGCAGAACTGGGCGGGTTCGTCCCCGAACGCCGCCGCAAACACACCGACGTGGTCCTCCCGGACGCGAAGTCCTACGACGTCGCCAAACGCGGGTCCGGGAAACAACAAGCCGCGACCACCATGGCCTTCGTCCGTTTGTTGAAGGACCTCATGCGGGACAAAAACTTCGGCGCCCGCTTCGTGCCCGTCGTCCCGGACGAATCCCGCACCTTCGGCATGGACGCGTTCTTCCCGACCGCGAAAATCTACAACCCCAAAGGCCAGAACTACCTCTCCGTGGACCGCGACCTCGTCCTGGCCTACAAAGAATCACCCGCAGGCCAACTGATCCACCCCGGCATCAACGAAGCCGGCGCCGTCGCAGCGTTCACCGCCGCCGGCACCGCCTACGCCACCCACGGCGAACCCCTGGTCCCGATCTACGTGTTCTACTCCATGTTCGGCTTCCAACGCACCGGGGACTCCTTCTGGGCCGCCGCGGACCAAATGACCCGCGGCTTCATCATCGGCGCCACCGCAGGACGGACCACCCTCACCGGCGAAGGACTCCAACACGCCGACGGACACTCCCCCATCCTGGCCTCCACCAACCCCGCCGTGAAAACCTACGACCCCGCCTACGGCTACGAAATCGGCCACATCATCCGCCACGGCCTCGAACAAATGTACGGACCCGACGCTGACGCGCAAGGAACCAGAACTGCGTCAGATAAAAACGTGATGTACTACCTCACCGTCTACAACGAACCCATCACCCAACCCGCCGAACCCGAAACCCTGGACATCAACGGACTCCTCAAAGGCATCTACCGCCTCGCCGAAGCCCCCACAGGAGACCCGAACCGCCCGAAAGCGAACATCCTCGCCTCCGGCGTGTCCGTCCCCTGGGCCCTCGAAGCCGCCCGGATCCTCAACGACGACTGGAACGTCGCCGCCGACATCTGGTCCGTGACCTCCTGGAACGAACTCCGACGCGACGGACTCGCCGCCGAAGAACACGCCTTCCTCAACCCAGGCCAACCCGCCCGCACCCCGTTCATCACCGAACAACTCGCAGGCACCACCGGACCCGTCATCGCCGTGTCCGACTACATGAAAGCCGTCCCCGACCAAATCCGCCAATTCATCCCCAACGACTTCGCCTCCCTCGGAGCAGACGGCTTCGGCTTCTCCGACACCCGCCAAGCCGCCCGCCGCTACTTCAAAAACGACACCCACTCCATCGTCGCCAAAACCCTGCAGTTGCTGGCGGCGAGGGGCGAGGTAGAGGAGGGCGCGCCGTCGTACGCCATTGACCGCTACAAGCTGCTCGACGTGAACGCCGGCACCACAGGCGGCGCAGGCGGCGACGCCTAAAAACCCGCACAAACAACAGTTGGCGGCAGTGTTCGTGATGAACACTGCCGCCAACTGTCATTTTGCTGGGTTTCGTACTAGGTGCCCAGGTTCCGCCTGTCGACGACAAAGCCTGTTGCCGCGTTCTCGCGGACTGCGTTGATACCGGCCACAACGGCCTTCAAATTCGGAAACTGTGGCGACACTGCCACAACCGTTCCGTCCTCGGCTGTGAGCCGGAATCGGAATGAGTTGGTACCTGCTTTGAGAATCTCGAAACTACCGGCCATTTTCCCCTGTCCCTCGCGCGTCGCTGCGTATCGAGCTGACTTCATAACTCTCCCCCCGACCCTAACGGCCATTTCAGACCATCAAAAGCCCTACTGATCGGTAATTTACAACCGATATCGGTAGATCTCTTTGAAAGCATTCGAGGAGCTACAGACCGCATGGAACCCCGCGCGTATCGTGAGGATATGACTGACTCCGGCATGGCCCCTGTGACGGGCGTGCTGCTCGCTGCGGGCGCCGGCACGCGCCTGGGCCGTGGCCCCAAGGCATTGCTCCCCTTCCGTGGGCGCACGCTGGTGGAAGTGTTGGCCGACACCTTGTTCGACGGCGGCTGCCGCGAGGTTGTGGTGGTTCTCGGAGCTGAAGCCGACCACATTCGAAGCGTCACGGATCTGGGCACACATGTGGTGGTCGAAAACGAAAAGTGGGCCAAGGGCATGGCAGGATCGTTCCGTGCGGGCATCGAAGCCGCCGCCCCCGGCAACAGCATCATGGTTGCACTGGTGGACCAACCCGGTTTGACCCCGACGGCGGTGAGCAGGCTGCTGGGCAGCCACCGTCCCGGTCGGGTCACCGCAGCCGCCTACCCTGACGAGTCAGGCCACCTGAAACGCAGGCACCCGGTGATTTTCGACGTCGGGCTTCGCGAACAAGCCGCGGAAGCGGCCAATGGCGACACGGGCGCGCGGGCGTTCCTCAAGGCGCATCCGGGCCTGGTGGACCTGGTGGATTGCAGCGACCTCTGCTCGGGCGCGGACCTGGACACGAAGGATCAGCTGCATCTTCTGGACGGGTAGCAGCGCGGTAAATTAGGGTCCATGATCCGCATCGCACTCGACGATCCCGCACGCCCCGATGTCCACCAGCTCCTCAGCGAACACTTGGCCGACATGTTCGCCACCTCGCCCGCGGAAAGCGTGCATGCCTTGGACCACTCGGCGTTGTCGCACGAGTCGATCACGTTTTGGACAGCCCGCGAGGACGGGGTTTTGTTGGGATGCGGTGCGTTGAAGACGCTCTCCAGCGGGCATGCAGAGATCAAGTCCATGCGCACCACGGCCAACGCCCGTGGACGCGGCGTGGCAACCCTGCTGCTTGAGCACATCGTGGCCGAAGCCCGGAGTCGGAGCTTGGAACGCCTCAGCCTGGAAACGGGGACCGAGGATTACTTCGCACCCGCCCGCCGACTGTATGCGCGGCACGGCTTCACCGAGTGCCCGCCGTTTGCCGACTACGCCCTGGACCCGAACAGCGTGTTCATGGAGCTCCCCGTCTCACCCAAGTAGGTAGCAGATCAGGCCGTAATGAGGGCTCAAAACGGCCTGATCTGCGACTCAGTTGGGGATCAGGGTGCGGTCGCGGAGGGCCAGGTAGATCTTGTCCCGCGCGATGGGCAGCTCTCCGAAACGGATGCCGGTTGCGTTGCGGATCGCGTTGGCCAACGCAGGGGCGACGGGGTTGAAGGGGCTCTCGCTCATGGACTTGGCGCCCAGTGGGCCAGTGGAGTCGTTGGTCTTGGCGAAATACACCTCGCTGCGGGGCACGTCCGCGAACGACGGAATATGGTACTGACGCAGGATGTCCGTGGTGACCCGTCCGGCGTCGTCCACTTTCACTTCCTCGTACAGCACCGCCCCGAGCGCCTGCGCAATGCCACCCTCAATCTGTCCACGGCACTGTCGCGGGTTCACCACCACACCGGCGTCCGCCGCCTGCACACTCTGCAGGATCCGCAGCTCACCGGTACCCGTATTGACGGCAACGCGGAAGCCATGCACGTTGAATGCCACGGAACGCGGCGTTCCTCCCCAGTTGCCATCGGTGGCGAGCCGGACGCCTTGCAGCCTGGCGGCGTCGACAATTTCGGTCAGCGTCACCCTGCGGTCTCCGCACTCAACGGCTCCGTCCACCAAACGGCAATCCGCCAAGCCCGCTCCCGTCAGCGACGAGGCGACGGTTTGGATCCGGGTGGCGAGTTCCAGCGCTGCTCCGAGTGTCGCCTTGCCGGCCACCACGGTTCCAGCCGAGCCGAACGCGCCGGTGTCGTGCTCCAAGAGGTCGGTATCGGACTGGCGAACGGTCACCTTGGAAGCTGCTGTCGCCAGCGCAGTGGCAGCCAACTGCGCATGCACAGTGGTGGTGCCGTTCCCGAATTCCGCAGTACCGACGTCGACGGCGAACCTTCCGTCCGCTTCCAGGCTCACCCGGGTGTGGGCGAAGTGGCCGCGGGGTGGGACGGTGTCGATCATGGAGAGCGCGGAACCTTCGCCAACGACCCATTCGGGGCCAAGGTCATCGAGCCCGGCAGCACGGTAGCGTTCCTTGCCACGCTCCAGGGCATCGCGCACCAAGGCCACGCATTGGTCCAGTCCGTAGCTTCCGTAGTGAACGTCTTCCTCGGGCTCCGGCGTAGTGGACAGCATGTGGTCACCGGGCCGGACCATGTTCTTGAGCCGGAACTCCAAGGGATCCATGCCAATGCCAACGGCAAGCTCATCAATGGCCGACTCGATCGCGAAGATCATCTGGCTCAGCCCATAGCCGCGGAAGGCGCCGGCGGGAACGGTGTTGGTGTAGACGGCGTGGGCGTCCACCTTCTTGTTCACGCATTTGTAGACAGCCAGGGACTCGCCGCAGCCATGGAACATGACGCCGGGAGCATGGTTTCCGTAGGCGCCGGTGTTGGTGAGGACGTCCAGCTGCAGCGCAGTGAGGTAGCCGTCCCTGCTGGCACCCGCCTTGAGCTTGATAGTGAACGGGTGACGGGTCGTTGTGGCGGTGAACTGCTCGGTACGGGTGAACTCGAGCTGCACTGGCCGGCGGAGTTTCAGCGCGGCCAAGGCCACCAGGTCCTCGGTGAGGACTTCCTGCTTCCCACCAAAACCACCGCCAACCCTCCCGGCCACGACGCGGACGGTCTCCGGCGGCAGATTGAACAACCGGCTCAACGTCCGCTTCACCAAGAACGGAACCTGGGTGGACGAACGGACAATCAGCCTGCCGTCCTCATCCAACCAAGCGATGGACGCGTGAGTTTCCATGGCCACGTGCTGCACCCGCTGAGTCTGGTAGGTGTGCTCGTGGATGAAGTCGGCGGCCGCGAAGCCATCTGCAACACTGCCCAGCTCGGCATGCACTTCCGCCACCACGTTGTGATGCGGCCTGGAGATCCGGGACGCTTCACCGTCCTTCTCACCGTGGATCGCGGGAGCGCCGGGAAGGATGGCTTCCTGGGGAGTGAACACCGGCGCCAGGAGTTCGTACTGAACAGCCAGCGCACGGGCACCGGCCTCGGCCGCACCCACCGAATCGGCCACGACGGCCGCAACCCGCTGCCCGATGAAACGGACCACGTTGTCCAGCACGCGGGTGTCGTCGGGGTCATCGGTGAAGTTCTCGTGCTGGGCTGTGGAGAACAACTGCTGTGGTGCGTCCTCGTGCGTGAACACAGCGACGACACCCGGCACGGCCAGTGCCGGAGCCTTGTCGATGGACACAATCCGGGCGTGCGCATGCGGCGAACGCAGGAGCTTCAAATGCAACAAACCAGGGAGCTGCTCCGCTGGAACATCCAAGGCGTACCTGGCAGTTCCGGTCACCACGGCGTTGCTGGCGAGGGCGGGGACGTTGTCGCCGAGCTGGCCGGGAGTGGCTTCCACGGCGGGGGTTCCCGCAGCGCCAGGTGACTGAGCCCCGGAGACATCGGCTCCGGCGTCGTGCTCGTGATCGCTTCCATGACCACAAACCGCATCCGCGATGGAGCGGTAACCCGTGCAGCGGCAGAGATTGCCCTTGAGGTTTCGGGGCAGGTTGGCACGTTGCTCGTCGTCGAACGTGGCGGCCGTCATCATCATTCCGGCGGTGCAGAATCCGCACTGGAAGCCCTGTCCTTCGCTGAACTGTTCCTGCACAGGGTGGAGTTGCCCGTCCTTGGACAGGCCTTCGATGGTGGTGACGGCTTTGCCCTCGGCACGGACGGCCGGGTAGATGCAGCTGTGCACGGGCGTGCCGTCAACGTGGACGGTGCAGGCTCCACAGTCGCCGCCGTCGCAGCCTTTCTTGACGCCGAAGTTGCCCTCTTCGCGGAGGAACGTGCGGAGGCATTGGCCGGGGCGGGGTGTGGCCTGCGAGGCAGTTCCGTTGATCTCAATTGCCATTCGGGGCCTCCTTCTGCTGGGTGTTGGATGGTGCGGGCTGCGTGGATGGCTGGGGCGAGGTGTTGTGTGGCGGCCAGAAATCGCCGGACACGGTCATTGACTCGCCCAGCAGCTCTGCCCGGATCTCCTCGGCCAGCTTGAACGTCATGTCACGGCGCCATGCCGGCAGGCCATGGATGTCGTCGTGGTACAGAGGCCACGGAATGGAATCGCCGACGGCGTCAGCCAACGTCCCGGCGTCGGGAACCTGCCCGGCGGGGAACCGCAGCTGCACTGGCCTTTTGGTGGAGGCGGTCACGGTGATGACCAAGCTGCCGTCGGGGTCGAGCCGGCCGATCAGCAGAACGCCGGAGCGGCCGAGGTTGCTCAGCGACAGCCGCCGGAAGGCGACGCGGGCTGAAAGCGCGTGTGCCGGCAGGTGGATGCTGCGCAGCAACTCCCCCGGCGCCAGGACGGTCTGCATATCTCCCGTCACAAAGTCGCTCACTGGGACGGTGCGGCTGGTGCCGTCCGGGCTGAGGATGGTCCCCACTCCGTCGAGTCCGGCGCACAACGATGTCATGGGCCCGGCCGGCAGGCCGGTGCATAGGTTGCCACCCACGGTGGACATGTTCCAGACCTTGAAGGATGCCACGAAGGAGTCACAACAAGGGCGGATCAGTGCAAGGCCAGGCCATTCGCGGCTTGCTGCCTCGGCGGTCTGCGGCAGGGCGTAGAGCTCGGCCACAGTACACGTAGCTGCAAGCTCGATGCCCGCGTCTGTCACGGTGATTGCGGGCCAGTTGGCTTCTCCGAGATCCAGGAGGCGCTTGAGAACCGTGCTTCCGTAGGAGAAGAGGACGGTACCTCCCGCCAACCAGGCATCGCCGTCCCGCCAAAGTGCCGGATCCGTGGTGGGCACCACGGCTTCGATGGTGTTCATGTCCATGGGTCCTCCTGAGTGAGGGATTGGGGTACTGGGTGAATCGGCGCCGGATGAATGGGGCCCGTGCTGTCCTTGAGGGAGGGGAACCCGCTGGACTTATCGCCGCCGCCGGCTGGGACGGCCGTTACGCGCTCCGCAATGATCTCCGCCGTGATGGAGACCGCTACTTCCGCGGGAGTCACAGCGCCGAGGTTCAACCCGATCGGTGAGTGCAGGCGTTCAAGTGCCTCCGGAGTTGTCCCGGCTTCAAGCAGCGCATCAACTCGTTGACGATGGCTGCGACGGGATCCCATCGCACCGACGTACGCCAGGTTGAAGCGCAAGGCCGTTTCCAGCAGCGGGATGTCGAACTTGGGGTCGTGGGTCAGGACGCACACCACTGTCCGGTTGTCGATGCGGCGTGCTGCTGCCTCGGTTTCCAGGTAGCGATGCGGCCAGTCGGTGACCACCTGATCGGCTCCGGCGAAGCGGCCCTGCTGCGCGAAGGCGGGCCGGGCATCGCAGAGGGTGACGTTGTAGCCGAGAAGTTGTCCGGCGGGGAGCAACGCTGCGCCGAAGTCGTTGGCACCAAAGATGAGCATCCGTGCGGCAGGCAAGCGGCTTTCGACGAACAAGGTGATGGGCTCTGGCTGGGTATCTTCTTCCTGGCTCTCGGCAGCCCACCTGTCGGTAGTGACCCAGCCATCGATGCAGCCCTCCGGCGGCGCGAGCCGGACCAACCCGGCACGTCCACCCTGGAGCAGCGGCTCCACTTGGGCGGCCGCTGCAAAGAGAGTGGCAGGGTGGTCGCCCACCAGCTTGGCCAGCTCCTCAGATTCCATGGCGCGGAACCGCACAGGATCGTTGACGACAACTACTCCTCCACCGGCACCGAGCCTGCGGATAAGTGCCATGGAGGCTGGGGCTTCCGCGTTGTGTGCTGTGGAGGATCGGCCTTGGAAGGATGAAAGCCCAGTAAAAACAGAAAGCTCCGCAGAGCCGGCTCCCAGTGGCTGGATGTGGACTTCCAGCTCTCCCCCGCAGGTGAGTCCGACGGCGAACGCGTCCTCGGCACTGTAGCCGAACGACTCCAGGCGCGGGCCGCCGTCGCGCATTGCTTCCAGCGCCGCCTCCACGACGGCGCCTTCGACGCAACCTCCGGACAAGCTACCCAGGATTTCGCCGTGTTCGGAAACCATCATGGAGGTCCCCATGGGCCGTGGCACGGAGCCACCAGTCCCTACGATCGTGGCCACGGCACACAGTTGGCCAGAGACCGCAGGCCGCCAGCTGCCCAAAGAAGGCATCAGATCCAGCATGGCAACACATCCTTATTCCAGGTGTCCCAACCGGGTGGCCCGGCCGGAGCAGTGCGCGATCTTGCCTCATATTCTCATTTCCAGAGGTTGTTGAGGGGAAGTCGCGGCTAAGTCAGTAAGAGTTCAATGGGTAAGAGTTCATAGGAACGGGGGCAAGGGCTTCATCTCCCTGCCCCCGTTCCCTGACGGAGCGTCGGTGCCCGTCCCTGAATCATCAGGGCCGCCGCCCGCCGTCGTGCCTGTTTGAAAGGGACGACGACGGCGGACGCCTATTCGTGCGGTGGGTTCCGACGGACCGTCGATCGGAGTGCCGGATGACCCGCCGGCACGGGGTGGGGCTCCGGGTCAGACACCCATCAGGGCGTTGATTGGGCCGCGGGCGAAGTAGATGATGAAGCCTGCCGTGACCACCCACATGAGCGGGTGGACCTTCCTGGCCTTGCCCGAGGC
This sequence comes from Paenarthrobacter sp. A20, assembly GCF_024168825.1. Lineage (NCBI taxonomy): Bacteria > Bacillati > Actinomycetota > Actinomycetes > Micrococcales > Micrococcaceae > Paenarthrobacter > Paenarthrobacter sp. A20. The sequence continues at coordinate 5,023,439 of NZ_JALJWH010000001.1, forward strand.
CGCGCTGATCACCGCGAAGGAGATGAAGCCGACGCCGATGCCGTTGGCGATGGAGTAGGTCAACGGCATGGTCACGATGGTCAGGAACGCAGGGAGTGCGATGGAGAACTTGGTGAACTTGATCTCCCGGATCTGGGCCATCATCATTGCGCCCACCACCACCAGTGCTGCAGCAGCTACTTCCAGCGGCACCACCGAGGTGAGCGGGGTGAAGAACATCGAGCCCAGGAACAGGAGGCCGGTGACCACGGAGGCCAGGCCGGTGCGTGCGCCCTCACCGATGCCGGCTGCGGAGTCGATGTACACCGTGTTGGACGAACCGGAGGTTGCGCCACCCACCACTGCGCCCATGCCTTCAACGATGAAGGCCGACTTCAGCTTGGGGAACGTGCCGTCCTTGTGTGCCACGCCTGCGCTCTTGGCCAGGCCCGTCATGGTGCCCATGGCGTCGAAGAAGTTGGTGAACACCAGGGTGAAGACCAGCATCGTCGCGGCCAATCCGCCGATCCGGGCGAACGAACCGAAGAGATCGAACTGGCCCACCAGGCTCAGGTCCGGGACCGAAACGAGTTGGCTCGACAGGATGGGGACGTTGAGGTGCCAGCCGCCGGGGTTGTCGGCGCTGCCGGGACCGATGTGGAACACTGCCTCGACAACTGCGGCGAGCACGGTGGTGGCGACGATGCCGATCAGCAGGCCGCCCTGGATCTTGCGTGCCACGAGGATGCCCATGGTCAGCAGTCCGACGATAAAGACGAGGGTGGGGATGGAGGTGATGGAGCCGTTGTCTCCGAGCTGGACCGGCGGGCCGCCCGTGGTGGCGCGAACAAAACCTGAGTCGACGAAGCCGATGAAGGCAATGAACAAGCCGATGCCCACGGTGATGGCAGCCTTAAGTTCCTTGGGGACTGCCTTGAAGATCGCCGTTCTGGCACCGGTGGCGCCGAAGAGGACAATCAGGATGCCGTTGATGACCACCAGGCCCATGGCTTCTGGCCACGTGACTTCCTGGATCACCGCGACGGCGAGGAAGGAGTTGATGCCCAGGCCGGCAGCGAGGCCGAAAGGCAGGTTGGCCACGAGGCCGAAAACGATGGTCATGACGCCGGCAGTGAGGCCCGTAACGGCACCCACCTGCGCTGCGGAAAGCCAGCCGCCCGCGACATCAACCGGAGCGTTGTCCGCCGAGAAACCACCCAGGATGAGCGGGTTCAGGATGACGATGTACGCCATGGTGAAGAAGGTGACCAGGCCGCCGCGGAATTCACGGGCCAACGTGGAGCCACGCTTGGAGATCTGGAAGAACTTGTCCAGGAAGGAATTCGACACCGGGGGCTTCTTGTTGCCATCTACCAGGCCGGTTGCCGTGTGCTTTGCCGCTGTGGGCTCTGCGCCGTCTCCTTGGGGAAAGAGCGCAGCCTGCTTCTCAGCGGAATTATCCAGGATTGTCATGTCAGCCACCGGGCCCTAGTAGTCAATCCTGGAATCAAGCGTGTTCCATGTGTTGAACGGCTGGAGGGCCGCCGGAGCCTGGGGGTCGCCCAGTTCCAGCTTGGCTACCGGCATCAGCGCGTCCCGGTTGTCGTTCTCGAAGTACTCGTAGAAGACGGCGTCGTCGAAGCCGACGGATGCGGCGTCGTGACGGTCTGCGGCAAAGAACACGCGGTCAACGCGTGCCCAGAGTGCGGAGGCCAGGCACATGGGGCATGGCTCGCAGCTGGTGTAGAGGGTTGCACCGCTCAGATCGAAGGTTCCCAGTTCGCGGCAGGCGTTACGGATGGCCGTGACTTCTGCATGTGCGGTGGGATCGTTCGTGGCGGTAACGCGGTTGACGCCTTCGAAGGCTCGTCCGTCCGCGGTGACAATGACGGCGCCGAAGGGGCCACCACTGTTGAGGACATTGGCTGTTGCCAGCTCAATGGATGTGGCCAGGAATTGCTCGGCCGTGACGGTTGTACTCATGTTGCGACTTCCTTAGTGCTGAGGAAGCCAGGTGACCTGTTTGGGGGCGCTACAGAGAAGAGCTCCAGTTAGCTTGGTTACCAGGCTTCAGCATGTGCGATGAAGGTTAAGTTGCGCCTGGTAGATAGCTTCCCGAGGTCCGGGTGCCCGCCTTTGGCAGTTAGAGCGTAGCACCGGGTTTGTGAGCCGCGCCATAGTTTTTTGAAAATTTAATTTCGTAATGCGAAATTACATTTACCTGCTGGATGCTGGCCGAATGTGACTGTGGGCGCCCGGCGGGCGTTGACTGCCGCCGTCGAGCATTCTACGCTTTTCGGACTGGGCCGCGTTCTGACGGCCCGGCAACCTGGATCAGCAGACAGGGCCTAACTGAGCTGGAACGCGTACACGCCGACCAGACAAGGAACCTGTTATGACCCGTCTTTGGATCAAGAATCCGCTGGGAATTTTCACCGCAAACGACCTCGACGCCGGTGGCGGCCTGGTGGTTTCCGACTCCGGCACCATCATTGAGCTGGTGCCTTCGGGCGGGCAGCCCTCTTCTCCCGCCACCGTTTTTGACGCATCCGGGCACGTGGTTCTCCCCGGGCTCATCAATACGCACCACCACTTCTACCAAACCCTCACCCGCGCCTGGGGACCCGTGGCCAACGCTCCCCTGTTCCCCTGGCTGCAGAACCTGTACCCCGTGTGGGCACGGTTGACGCCCCGCAGCCTCGAGCTTGCCGTGCAGGTTGCGCTGGCCGAATTGCTGCTTTCCGGCTGCACCACCGCTGCCGACCACCACTACCTCTTCCCCGACGGCATGGAAGACGCCATCGATATCGAGGTGGCGGCCGTGCGCTCCATAGGAATGCGGGCCACCTTGACCCGCGGGTCCATGACGTTGGGAGAGGACGACGGCGGGCTGCCGCCCAGGACCACGGTCCAGTCGCCTGAGGCAATTCTGGCGGACAGCGAACGGCTCATCCGCAAGTACCACGAAACCGGTGATGGGGCCGTTGTTCAGATCGCGCTTGCCCCGTGCTCACCCTTCTCGGTGACCAAGGAAATCATGGCCGAGAGCGCCGCCATGGCCGAACGCTTCGACGTCCGGCTGCACACCCACCTTGCCGAAACCATCGACGAGGAAGACTTCTGCAAATCCATGTTCGGGCTGCGGACCGTGGACTACCTGGAGTCCGTGGGCTGGTTGGGAAACCGTACCTGGCTGGGTCACGGGATCCACTTCAACGACGAGGAGATCGCCAGGCTCGGAGCCGCGGGCACCGCCGTCGCGCATTGCCCCACCTCCAACATGCGCCTGGCCTCCGGGACCGCCCGCGTCCTGGAACTTGAAGCAGCGGGAGTTCCCGTGGGGCTGGGAGTGGACGGATCGGCGTCGAACGATGCTTCGAACATGATCCTCGAGGCACGGCAGGCACTGTATCTGCAGCGACTCCGCTACGGCGCTTCCGTTCCCGTGGAGCGTGCCCTGAGCTGGGCAACGCGTGGGTCGGCTGCGGTTTTGGGTCGCTCCGACATCGGGCAGCTGGCACTCGGGCTCCAGGCGGACCTGGCCCTGTTCAAGCCTGACGAGCTGCGCTTCTCCGGCAGCCACGACCCCGTCGCTGCGTTGTTGCTGTGCGGTGCGGACCGTGCCGACCGTGTCATGGTGGGCGGGCAGTGGCGCGTGGTTGACGGTGCGATTCCGGGCTTGGACGTGGCCGGACTCATCGCTGAGCACTCGGCGGCGGCGCGGAAGTTGGTAGCGGGGTAGCGTCCGCTTGCTCTGCGCGCGAAATCGCCGGAACGCTTCCATTCCTCAGGGAACGTTCCGGCGATTTCACGGCTTTCCAGCGACTTCGTTGCCGGCGGCCGAGACGCTTCCTAGATCATGATCTTGTAAATGTGATGCGTGTACTCGTTGGCGAACGAGTCCGTGAACTTTCCGTTTTGGACCGGGATACTGCGGTTCTCGCCCACCACTTCCACCTGCGAGCCAGTGATCCCGGCAGGAAGGGTGAACGTCTTCGCACCGGTCGCGCCGTTCACACCGATGCCGGCAAAGAGGTAGGCGCTGCCGTCCTTGGCTTTGAGCATCGTGTCCGTACCCGTGGCGCCCGCGTTCCACACATAGCTTTGCGTATTGAGGACAGGAGCGAGGGCTTGGATACCAGCGAGTGCGGCCTTGATCTTCGCCTTGCGATCAGCCGGCGCCTGGACCAGTGAATACGTCCCGAACCCTGTCTGGCCGTTGTTGTTGTGCTGGAAAATGCTGATCCCGCGCGCCTCGTGGATGATGCCGGACCACATAGCTCCCTCCATCTGTTCGGGCGTGATGGTGCGGTCATTGGAGGCATTCAGGAACGGTTTAGCCGACTCAACGAAAATCCAGTTCGGATGGATGCCAGGTGCCGACTGGAACTTCCGCATCTGGTCAATCTGCCAACCATAGGCCGCCGATGTCGCCGTCTTTGCGCCCTGCGGCCACGCCGGAGTCCGGTTCAACTCGTCCTGCAGATCCGCCCGCGTGTACATGTAGTTATCCACGGATGCCGCGTCGACGGCGGCCATGAAGTCGTCCATCAGCCCCGGTGCCCAATAAGTGCCCAGGATGCCCTTGGAGTAGTTCGCGAAAGCAAACCTGCCGTCGTTGAATCCCCGGATCTGGGCCACTTTGTTCTGCATCTGTTGAAGGTTCTGCGCGTAGGTTGAGCCGTTGCAGCCCAGCCCGAGCATGTCGCACTCGTCGTACGTGTCCCAACCGACCACACCAGGGTTACTGCCCACTTCGGTGCGGGACCATTCCGTGCCGGCGATGACCAGCATTCCCGTATTCGTAATGGACGCCATCGTGGAGCCATCATGTTCGGCGTTCTGATAAACGTTGACCCCAATGTCCTTCAACTGAGTGGCGTGCTCAGGTTTGCCGTAATACACGCTGACCGGGAACAGGTTGGGGTTGTTGAGCTTCGCTGCGCCAGGGAACTTTGCCCAGTAAGCAGGGCCTCCATCCCACGGAACCCGAGCCAGGTTGGCGAGGCTCCCCGTGCCCGGGGTGGGGGTTGGGGTTGCCGTGGGGGTGGGGGTTGGGGTTGCCGTGGGGGTGGGGGTTGGGGTTGCCGTGGGGGTGGGGGTTGGGGTTGCCGTGGTCGCACTCGGCGTCGGCGTCGCAGTACGGGTAGGCGTCGGGGTGGGCGTCGCCGTCGCAGTTGCAGTACGGGTAGACGTCGGCGTCGGGGTAGACGTCGGCGTCGGGGTTGGCGGCGCCGTCGCAGTTGCAGTACGGGTAGACGTCGGCGTCGGGGTTGGCGTCGCCGTCGCAGTTGCAGTGCGGGTAGACGTCGGCGTCGGGGTTGCAGTGCGAGTAGAAGTGGGAGTCGCCGTCGGGGTTGCAGTGGTAGCAGTAGGCGACGACGTGGGTGCCGTGGCGGTTGTCGTCGGTGTCGGCGTCGGCGTCGTGCACCCAGCGAGAGCCAACGCGATCACCGCCCCAAGCATTGAGACCTTGAGTTTCATGACATGTTCCTTTGGGGTAGCAGCCACACATCGGCTGCTGCGGCGCCGGATCCCCACTCCCGGCTCTTTTGTCACCCGCCGAGGCAGGGATTTTAGCCAGGGTGAACGTCCTGGCATGGCTCGATGACGAGCGTCAGTTTTTACTCGACATGCTGCAGTGCGACGCGTGCGGGCCATATGTCCGGCGCCATCGAGCGAGCAAGCGCAACCCGTCAGTCAGGGCTGCAACGACCTTGAAGACCCAAAAGGGTGGCCGTCAGCCCAGCTTACGTGAAGCGCTCAGCACCCTACCGATTGTTACGCAGATCACATTTTGCGATTTCGATGCTTCGCTGCCAACCACGCCGTTCGCACGGCACAGCTTGCAGCGAGCCATCGAATCGGGCTTTTCCACATAGGGCAGCATGCTCCTGTTCGTGCCGCCACGTTCCTTCAAAGCTTGTTCCATGGCGAACAACAACAAAACAGGGCTCCCCCCAATGATGGATTTGTGGCGGACCAGCGAGCTCCATGAACTGGGGTTCAACGACAGAAGGATTGCAGCACTGGTGCAAGTCGGCGATCTGGTACGACTACGCCGGGGTTGCTACATCCGCGGCAGTACATGGGCCGCTCAAAAACCTTGGGTACGCAGCCGGCAGTTGATCGCCGCGCACGCTCACGGAACACTTACGACGTCGACTGGCGGCTTGGTCTACAGCCACACCTCGGCAGCACGCCTGCACGGACTGTTTCTCTGGGACGTGGATGACCGCGTGCACATCACAACCGATTCAAGCGCATCGCGATCGTCCCACGGCCACGACGCTGTTGCCCATGGTCGGGCCCTTGAAACCAACGAAATAATGCTTATCAACGGCATGCCTTGCACCTCCTTGGAACGAACCGTTGCTGACTGCGGCCTCTTACTGAACTACAAGCAATCCTTAGTGCTGATGGACCACGCCCTTCGAAAAGGTGCTGACGCCCACAAGCTGCAACTGATGTGCGAGTCCCTGGCCGGGCGCAACGGAGTCCTCGCCCTACGCCGGGCATTGGAGAGTGCGGACGCACGCTCCGAGTCACCAGGTGAAACCCTGACCCGCGAGTTGCTCCAGCGCTTACGGATCGATCTTCCTGAATTGCAAGTGGAGGTGTCATCACCTGAGGGTTCTCATCGACTGGATTTTGCTTGGCGGGACAAGAAGGTTGCCCTGGAGTTCGATGGGAAGGTGAAGTACTTCGACTACGCACCAACCTCCGAGGTCATCTTCAAGGAACGCCAGCGCGAAAAGGCCCTCATGGCACAGGGCTGGACGTTCATTCGGATCAAGTGGCAGCACTTGTTTCGGGAGCAGGAGTTCAAATCAACCGTGCTTGGGATCCTACGCAGCACCACCTAGGCAGTACCGAGGCCCCGTTTCGGGGGTTCGCTGCGTAGGACGCCGGGCGCACGGCACGTTCTGCAGCGAAGCATCGAAACGGGCAGCACACAGCGGGCCAGAAGGCACGCAAAAAGCGGGCGATACCTCCCCAGGTATCGCCCGCCTCGTTGGCTCTGTTGCGCAGAGTCCGCGCCCCCAAGTGCCTAGGGGCGCTGCCGGCCGAACACCGGGAGCGCGCGCAGCCAACGGGAGAACCCGCCGGCTTTGCGGTCACAGTCGGCCGGAATGTAGAAGTCGGGATCTGTTGCACCAAAGGGCAGGTACAGCTCCTGACCGGGCGCCGGGAATTCCACGACGTTGTTCGTATCCTTCGAGTCCATCTGTTCCTCCTCTTTCTCATGCACACAGTTTCCGCTCTTCGGAAAACTTTTATTGTTATGTGGAAAGTGTAGGCAGCTGCTAAACAACGCGTCAAGACCCCCTCCGGAGCAAAGTGAGTTGCCGCGGTCACATTTGGATGGTTCATAACGATCCTCGGGAACCCATGTACATCTGCCGAAATCATGCGCTACTCTCGAATGAGTTCGTGGCGTAGGTCACGTAACCTGAGAGCAGCAGGCAGGGTCGTAATGAGCTGGCATCCATGGATGCTGGCTCTTTTTTGTTGGGTCGGCTCCACCAGAAACGCAGTGGAAACACGCGCTTAATTTCATTGATGGAACGTAGGTTCCACCTCACAGAAGTTGGGATATGACCATGAGCAACAACATCGTCCTCGGCGAAAACCAGTACGGCAAAGCAGAAGTCCGCGTCGTCAAGGTCACTCGGGATACGGACCGCCACCACATCGAAGACCTGAACGTCACCTCGCAGCTGCGCGGCGATTTCCAGGCCGCACATCTCGAAGGCGACAACGGCCACGTCGTTGCCACCGACACCCAGAAGAACACGGTCTACGCGTTCGCTCGTGAAGGCATCAACTCCCCCGAGTCCTTCCTCTTGCGCCTCGCAGACCACTTCACCGGCGGTTTCGACTGGGTCACCGGCGGCCGCTGGGAAGCCGAAGCCTACAGCTGGGATCGCATCCAGGCCCACGGCGAGGGACACGACCACAGCTTCGTCCGCAACGGGCAAGAGGTGCGTACCGCCGTCGTCGTCCGTGATGGCGCAACCACCCACCTTATTTCCGGCCTCAAGGACCTGACCGTCCTTAAGACCACGCAGTCCGGCTTCGTCGGCTACCCGCGCGACAAGTACACCACCCTGCCGGAGACCACGGACCGCATCCTGGCCACCGACGTATCCGCCCGCTGGCGCTACAACACCAACCTGGATTTCGCCGGCACGGACTTCAACAAGAGCTACGAGGACATCAAGGCACTCCTGCTTGAAGGCTTCACCGAGAACTACTCCCACGCCCTGCAGCAGACGCTGTTCGACATGGGCAAGAAGGTCCTGGAAGCACACAGCGAAGTGGACGAGATCAAGTTCTCCATGCCCAACAAGCACCACTTCCTGGTTGACCTGAGCCCGTTCGGCCTGGACAACCCCAACGAGGTCTTCTTCGCGGCCGACCGCCCGTACGGCCTCATCGAAGCCACGGTCCAGCGCGAGAACATCCCCGCTGCACCGGTTGCCTGGAGCGGCATCGCCGGCTTCTGCTAAGCCCACACCGAAACCGCACTAAACCGCACCACCAACGGGTTTGTGTGCAGGTCCCGAACAACGGCGCCCCGTCAACGCTGGATCTGCACACAAACCCGACCCCAAAAACCTAAAGATTTTGTTAGCCAGACACAGTTAGCCAGACGAAGACGTCTGCCATGAACCCAGAAAGTCTGCCATGAACATCAAAAAGAAGTCCCGCCCTGCGAATACCACCTCTTCGCAGAAGCATCAGCCGGAACGCCCCGAGGACAAGCGCCTCTCCATCGGAAGCACGTTCGCCTACGGCTTCCAGCACGTCCTCACCATGTACGGCGGAATCATTGCCCCGCCCCTGATCATCGGCGCAGCGGCCGGTATGAACTCCCAGGACATCGGCCTCCTCATCGCCGCCTGTTTGTTTGTTGGCGGGCTCGCTACCATCCTTCAGACGGTGGGCATCCCGTGGTTCGGCTCGCAGCTGCCGCTGGTCCAGGGCGTTTCCTTCGCCGGTGTTTCCACCATGGTGGCGATCGTCCAGGGCGGCGGTGGAATCCAGGCGGTGTTCGGCTCCGTCATTGTGGCCTCGCTGATTGGCCTGGCTATCACTCCACTGTTCTCCAAGATCATCAAGTTCTTCCCGCCGGTTGTTACCGGAACCGTGATCACCACCATCGGCCTGACACTGATGCCGGTCGCTGCTAACTGGGCCATGGGCGGCAACGCCAAGGCCGACAACTACGGCAGCATGGCCAACATCGGACTCGCAGCTGCAACCATGGGCGTCGTCCTGCTCCTGAGCAAGGTGGGCAACGCAGCCATCTCCCGGCTCTCGATCCTGCTGGCCATGGTCATCGGCACCATCATCGCGTTGGTGGCCGGCATGGCCGACTTCTCCAAGGTTGGCCAGGGCGACATCGTCGCTTTCCCCACACCCTTCGCCTTCGGCGCTCCCACCTTCGAAATCGCAGCGATCATCTCCATGCTCATCGTCATCCTGGTGACCCTGACGGAGACCTCGGCGGACATCATCGCAGTGGGCGAAATCGTGGACACCAAGGTTGACTCCCGCCGCATCGGCGACGGCCTCCGCGCAGACATGCTCTCCAGCGCCATCTCCCCGCTGTTCAACTCCTTCACGCAGAGCGCCTTCGCCCAGAACGTGGGACTCGTGGCCATCACGGGCATCAAGAGCCGCTTCGTGGTCAGCGCCGGCGGTCTCATCCTGGTCATCCTCGGCCTCCTGCCGATCCTGGGCCGGGTTGTCGCAGCGGTTCCGACGCCCGTCCTGGGCGGCGCCGGCGTCGTGCTGTTCGGTACGGTTGCCGCCAGTGGTATCCGCACCCTGGCCAAGGTTGAGTACAAGAACAACATGAACCTGATCATCGTGGCTGCTTCGATCGGCTTCGGCATGATCCCCATCGCCGCCCCGAAGTTCTACGACCAGTTCCCGTCCTGGTTCGCCACGATCTTCCACTCAGGCATCAGCTCGGCAGCCGTCATGGCGATCCTGCTGAACATCCTCTTCAACCACTTCAAGGCCGGCAACTCGGACAACCAGTCCGTATTCGTGGCCGGTACTGACCGCATCGTCAGCGAAGAGGACATCAAGTGCCTGAGCGAAGGCGACCGCTTCGAGAACGGCAAGCTGATCGACGCCGACGGCAAGGAAGTTCCGCTCAAGACCTCCAGCGCGTCGGAGCACTAGCACCCTTCCGCAGATAACAGGCGGCAGTGTTTTCCTTGGGGGACACTGCCGCCTTTTGTCGCGTCGCGTGGTAGCCGCCCCGCACGGAATGTACGACGGCGGCACTCGGCTTTGAGGGCAGCCCACCTTGCGCAGGCCCACACTTGGTCTCCCCAGATGACAAAAGATGGCAATGTTCTTGGGAAACATTGCCATCAAATGCCAACTCGGCGGGAAGTTAGTTCTGGTTAAGCTCCGCGGAGATCGCCCTGGCTGCTTCACGCAGCATGGGCACGGCGCGGTCGGCGAAGCTCTGGTCCACGCGGGTGATCGGCCCGGAGACAGAGATCGCGGTGGGCGTGGGAGCGTTGGGCACAGCCATGGCGAAGCAGCGGACGCCGAGCTCCTGCTCTTCCTCGTCGATGGAGTAGCCGCGTTCGCGGATGAGCTTGAGGTCCGCGAGCAAGGAGTCGATGTCGCCGATGCTCTTGGCCGTGGGGGTCGGCATGCCGGTGCGGGCCACGATGCCGCGGACAACCTCGTCGTCCAGCTGGGCGAGGATGGCTTTGCCCACGCCGGTATCGTGCGTGTGGGCCCGGCGGCCCACCTCGGTGAACATGCGCATGGAGTGCATGGACGGGACCTGGGCGACATAGATGACCATGTCGGAGTCAAGGACGGCCATGTTGGAGGTCTCGCCGAGGCGTTCCACCAAGGTCTTCAACTGCGGACGGGCCACGGCACCGAGCTGCTTGCTGGCGCCTTCGCCGAGCCGGATCAGCCGGGGGCCCAGCGCGTAGCGGCGGTTGGGCAGCTGACGGATGTAGCCCAGCGATACCAACGTGCGGAGCAAGCGATGGATGGTGGGCAAGGGGAGGTCAGTGGACGACGAGAGCTCACTCAAAGTGACGTCGCCGCCTGCGTCCGTAATCAGTTCCAGCAGTTCAAAGACGCGCTCAACGGACTGCACGCCTCCGGAGGCTTTTTCAGCCATTCCCTTGTCTCCAATGACTCAGATTCCGACAACTCTTATCCGCATCGTGAAAAGAATTGCTTAGAACACCCAACATACAGCACGCCGGCAAGCTGCGCGATGACACCGAAGATGACCGGGCAGGGGGTTGTGTTTCCACTTTGTAGATAATAATATCCATAATACGAAAACATTCAGTTTGGAACGGCGGCCCGGGAACGGGCCTAACAGGAGGAATTTCAATGGCGAATCCGAGCCCCGGAAACTCGATCACCCTGCGCGTCGCCGCACCGTCGAGCTTCACCGCTACCAGCGAACTGGCAGCAGCCGTCGGCGCAGCCGGTGCAGCAATCACCGCGCTGGACGTCACGGAATCCCACCACGAGACGATCGTTGTTGACGTCACCTGCAACACCACCGACGACGACCACGCCGCCCGCGTCAAGGACGCCCTGAACGCCCTCGACGGCGTCACCGTCCAGCACGTCTCGGACCGTACCTTCCTCATGCACCTCGGCGGCAAGCTCGAGGTCGTCCCCAAGGTAGCCCTGCGCAACCGCGACGACCTCTCGCGTGCCTACACTCCCGGCGTCGCGCGTGTTTGCATGGCCATCGCAGAAGACCCGGCCGCTGCCCGCAACCTGACGGTCAAGCGCAACACCATCGCCGTCCTCACTGACGGTTCGGCCGTCCTGGGCCTGGGCAACATCGGCCCCGCCGCGGCACTGCCCGTCATGGAAGGCAAGGCTGCGCTGTTCAAGCAGTTCGCTAACGTTGACGCCTGGCCGGTCTGCCTGGACACCCAGGACACCGAAGAAATCATCATGATCGCCAAGGCCATGGCCCCCGTCTACGGCGGCATCAACCTCGAAGACATCGCTGCACCGCGCTGCTTCGAAATCGAGAACCGCCTCCGCGAAGAGCTCGACATCCCCGTCTTCCACGATGACCAGCACGGCACGGCAATCGTCACGCTCGCTGCCCTGGTCAACGCCCTCCGCGTTGTGGACAAGAAGCTCTCCGAGGTCAAGATCGTGGTTTCGGGCGTCGGCGCTGCCGGCTCCGCCATCATCCAGCTCCTCAAGGCCCAGGGCGCGCAGCACATCATCGCCGCCGGCCGCTCCGGCGCCATCCACTCCGGTGAGGAATACGGCGACGAGCACCGCAGCTGGATCGCCGCGAACACCAACGAAGAAGGCTTCTCCGGCACTCTGAACGACGCCCTCAAGGGAGCGGACGTCTTCATCGGTGTCTCCGCCCCGCACGTGATCGGCGAGGAGCAGGTCGCTTCGATGGCCGAGGACGCAATCGTGTTCGCCATGGCCAACCCGACACCGGAAATCGACCCGGTCATCGCTTCCAAGCACGCAGCCGTGGTTGCCACCGGACGCAGCGACTTCCCGAACCAGATCAACAATGTGCTGGCCTTCCCCGGCTTCTTCCGGGGCCTGCTGGACGCCGGAGCATCGGACATTACGCCGAACATGCTGGTGGCCGCCGCCGAGGCAATTGCCAACCGGGTGGCTGACGATGAGCTCAACGCGAGTTACATTATCCCCAGCGTCTTCGATCCCCATGTTGCCGCCGATGTAGCGACCGCCGTAGCCAATGCTGCGCACGCCAACGCCGCCAGCGCACTCTAGAAAAGGACACCGCCACATGGCTATCACAGTCACTGATCCCCGGCCGATCGATCGCGCCGAGGAAATCCTCACCCCCAAGGCACTGGCCTTCATCGAGGAACTGCACAAGCGCTTCGCCGGCACCCGCAACGAGCTGCTCGAGGCACGCGGCATCAAACGCCAGAAGGTTGCCGACACCAGCCGCCTGGACTTCCTCCCCGAGACCCAGGACATCCGCGACGGCGACTGGAAAGTCGCCGAGGCACCGGCAGCTTTGCAGGACCGCCGCGTCGAAATGACCGGCCCTGCCACCCCGGCCAAAATGGCGATCAACGCGCTGAACTCCGGCGCCAAGGTGTGGCTCGCGGACCTCGAAGACGCCAGCACGCCCACGTGGCCGAACGTCATCGACGCCATCCTCAACCTCCGCGACGCCGCCCAGGGCACCCTGAGCTACACCTCCCCTGAGGGCAAGGAATACCGCCTCCGCACCGACGCTCCCCTGGCTGTCGTCGTGGCCCGCCCGCGTGGCTGGCACATGGAAGAACGGCACCTGCTGATCGACGGCGAACCCACCGTAGGTGCACTGGTGGACTTCGGCCTGCACTTCTTCCACATCGCCAAGCAGCTCCTCCTCAACGGTCACGGCCCGTACTACTACCTGCCCAAGATGGAGAGCCACCTCGAGGCACGCCTCTGGAACGACGTCTTCGTCTTCGCCCAGGACTTCCTCGGCATCCCGCAGGGCAGCGTCCGCGCCACCGTGCTCATCGAGACCATCCCGGCAGCATTCGAGATGGACGAGATCCTCTACGAACTGCGCGATCACGCCTCGGGCCTGAACGCCGGCCGTTGGGACTACCTCTTCAGCATCATCAAGTACTTCCGTGATGCCGGCGAAGAGTTCGTCCTCCCGGACCGCGCCACCGTTGCCATGACTGCACCGTTTATGCGCGCCTACACCGAACTCCTGGTCAAGACCTGCCACCACCGCGGCGCCTTCGCCATGGGTGGCATGGCCGCCGTCATCCCCAACCGCAAGCAGCCCGACGTCACCGCCGCAGCCTTCGACAAGGTCCGCGCCGACAAGACCCGCGAAGCGAACGATGGCTTTGACGGCTCCTGGGTGGCACACCCGGACCTGGTTTCCACCTGCCGCGAAGTCTTCGACTCCGTCCTCGGCGACCGTCCCAACCAGCTGGACAAGCAGCGCCCCGAGGTGAGCGTCACCGCTGAGCAGCTCATCGACGTCGCCTCCGCCGAAGGCCACGTCACCGAGGCAGGCCTGCGCCTGAACCTGTACGTCGCCGTCGCCTACACCGGCGTCTGGATCTCCGGCAGCGGCGCGGTTGCCATCCACAACCTCATGGAAGACGCCGCAACTGCGGAGATCTCCCGCTCGCAGGTCTGGCAGCAAATCCGCAACAAGTCCGTCCTCGCGGACACGGGCAACACCGTGACCCGCGAACTCGTCACCCGCATCCTCGGAGAAGAAACCGAGCGCCTGCGCATCGAATTCGGCGACGAGAACTTCAAGGCCTACTACGAGCCCGCATCCAAGCTGATCGAGGACATCTGTTTGTCCGACGACTACACGGACTTCCTCACCACTCCCGCGTACGAGCTGGTGGGCTGAGATGGGCTCATTCTCTTCCTCTGATCTGGCCCACATCGAGTCGCAGCTTGAGGCGACGGACCAGCTGCTGGACCGCAACTACCCCGGTGACGACGGCTCACGCCAGCCCATCCACACCGTCTACATCCCGGCCGACCGCTTCACGCCTTCCCTTGCGGCAGAGTGGGGCGCCCAGGCACTCGCGACGGCGGACGCTCACGGCGGCCTGGAGAAGCTGGGACAGTTGCTGGGCCAGGAGTCTCACCTGGCTGCCGCTGTCGCAGAGCGTGTGGCGGCGAAGCTTTCTGCTGAGCCGATCGAAGACCTCCGTCTGGACTTCGAAGACGGCTACGGCGACCGCGGCGACGAGGCAGAAGACGCCGACGCCGTTGCTGCCGCCAACGCTGTTGCTGCTGCCGTTGCGGCCGGGACAGCTCCGCCGTTCATCGGCATCCGCTTCAAGTGCTTCGAAGCCCCCACCCGGGCCCGCGGCCTGAAGACCCTGGACCTGTTCGTCTCCACGTTGGCCGCCGCCGGCGAACTCCCGGACGGGCTGATCCTCACCCTGCCCAAGGTCACCACGGTGGCCCAGGTCCAGGCCATGGACTTCGCGGTATCCCGGCTGGAGGAAGTCCACGGGCTTCCCGCGGGCCGGCTTCGCTTCGAGGTGCAGGTGGAAACTCCGCAGCTCATCATCGGCGCGGACGGAACCTCCCCTGTAGCCCAGCTCCCCCACGTCGTTCCGGGCCGTATCAGTGCCCTGCACTACGGGACGTACGACTACAGCGCCTCGCTGGGGATCTCCGCCGAATACCAGTCCATGGAGCACCCGGTGGCCGACTTCGCCAAGGAAGTCATGCAGCTCGCCGTCGCCGGCACGGGCATCCGCCTCTCTGACGGTTCCACCAACATCATCCCCGTCGGCGACGGCGTTGAGGATGCTTGGAAGCTGCACGGCCGCCTGGTCCGACGTTCCCTGGAAAACGGCTACTACCAGGGCTGGGATCTCCACGCCGCCCAGCTCCCCAGCCGCTTCTCGGCGTCGTACGCTTTCTACCGCGAAGGCCTGCCCGCAGCGGCCCTGCGCCTCCGCAACTATGTTGAGCGCACCGAAGGCGGCGTCATGGATGAGCCCGCCACGGCCCGCGCCCTTGCCGGCTTCGTCCTCCGCGGCGTCCAGTGCGGCGCAGTGGGGACCGACGAGGTCAAGGCGCTTGCCGGCGTCGAACTTTCACAGCTGACCGCACTGGCGCACCCGCGGCTCGCACAACCAACTTCGCACTGATAGGAGCATCTCGCATGGGCAAGTACTACTACCCGCAGGGCGGCCTGCCGCCGCAGACACAGCTGACCACCGAGCGGGCCATCGTCACCGAGGCTTACACGGTGATCCCCAAGGGCGTCATGACGGACATCGTCACCAGCAACCTTCCGGGCTTCTCCAACACGCGCTCGTGGATCATCGCGCGGCCGATCTCCGGCTTCGCCACCACGTTCTCCCAGCTGATCGTGGAGATCGCACCGGGCGGCGGGGCTCCGAAGGCCGAGTTCGAGGCCGGCGTCGAAGGCGTCATCTTCGTTACCAAGGGCCAGGTCAACCTGACCCTCGACGGCGAACTGCACCACCTCGAAGAGGGCGGCTACGCCTACCTTGCTGCAGGTTCGGAATGGGGCCTGGAGAACGTCTCCGACGACATCGTTTCCTTCCACTGGATCCGCAAGGCCTACGAGCGCCTGGAAGGTTTCGAGGCCAAGTCCTTCGTGACCAACGAGAAGGACGTGGAACCCACCTCCATGCCGGATACGGACGACGTCTGGAAGACCACGCGCTTCACGGACTCCAGCGACCTCGCCCACGACATGCAGGTCAACATCGTCACTTTCCAGCCCGGCGGCGTGATCCCCTTCCCGGAAACCCACGTCATGGAGCACGGCCTGTACGTCCTGGAAGGCAAGGCCATGTACTTGCTCAACAACGACTGGGTTGAGGTGGAGGCCGGCGACTTCATGTGGCTGCGCGCGTTCTGCCCGCAGGCTTGCTACGCCGGCGGTCCGGGCGAGTTCCGTTACCTGCTGTACAAGGACATGAACCGCCAGGTGAAGCTCACCTAGTCCGTTCCTCGCTTGCGGAGAGATCGCCGGAAAGCTGCCAGTTCGTCTGGAGTTTTCCGGCGATTTCGCGTTTCTCCGGCGAACTCAGCGGCGGCGGCCCATGGCGAGCCCGGCCCAGAACGCGAGAAGAAGCAGGCCAATGCCCGCGATGCCCAGTCCGAGCTGCGTTTCCTTGCTGATGAATGAGCCGTTGTCTCCCACGAACACCTCATTGCTCAGCGGCGCATAGGCAAACCAGCCGACGTTCGTCTCCATGCCGTTCCATGCCACGACCACGCCCACGATCACGACGATCAAGCCCAGCAACGGCACGACGACGGCGGCCGGTTTGCGGGCTGGCTGCGGTGTCCTCTGTTCCCCATGTGTGTTGTGTTCCCCCATGCGGGCGAGTCTAGCCCGCGCGCCCGCCCAACTGAGTCGCAGTTAAGGCCGTTTTGAGGGCTCAGAACGGCCTTAACTGCGACTCAGTTGGGTTGGCCGGGGCCGCCGGCGATTCGGTACGACTCCTGCAGCAGTTCATCGAGCTCTTCCACGTCGATCTTTTCGAGCCGGATCAACATGAGCTGCGGGGATTGGTCGTGATGCGGGGTCCAGAAGAACGTATCGGGTTCCATGGCTGCGAGCGCTTCGCGTTCGTCGGTTTTCACTGTGCCCACGCCCTCTTCCCAGATACGTGCCATGAGGCTCTTGGCGAACCATGCGGGCTGCCCCCAGCTTGGACGCTCACTCACACCGGGCATGCCCAGGCAGATGCGCCTGACATCGTCTTCTGTGGCCATGGTTCACTGTGGCACTTGCGCTCCGCCAAGGACAAGAGCCCGCGGTAGCACCACCGTCGGGCGCTACTTGCCCATCCCGAGTGTCAGTCCCTCCGTCAGACGCCGGCCCAGCCATACGTAGATGATGAGCATCGGCAGGACCACGATCACCAGCCCGGCGAACAGTCCGCCCCAGTCAGCTCCCGAATACGTTTGTTGCTGCACGAAGGAAATCAGGGCGACGGGCAGCGTGTACTTCTCGGTGGATTGCAGGAGGGTCAGGGCCAGGAGGGTTTCGTTCCAGTGGGAGATGACCTGAAGGATGAAGGCGGTCAGGATGCCTCCCTTGGCCAAGGGCAACGTGATGCGCCAGAACGTGCCGAATGCCGTGGTGCCGTCCAGTGCCGCTGCCTCTTCCATTTCCAAGGGGAGGGATCGGAAGAATGCGGTCAGCAGGAAGACCGTGAAGGGCATGGAGACGCCGATGTACACGAGGTTCAGCCCGATGATGCTGTCCGTTAGATAGACCTTGTTCAGCATCACGAACAGCGGAATCAGGATGACCTGCGCGGGAATACCCAGGCCCAGGATGAAATACAGGCTCAGGCCACGGGTCAGCCTGTTGTCCACGCGGCTCAGGTAGTACGCGCAGGGTGCGGCAATGGCTACGGTCAGGACCGAGGACACCACCGTGGTCAGCAGGCTGTTCCAGGTAGCCACCGCGAAGTCTCCCACGGTCCAGGCGCGGACGAAGTTGCCGAAGTCCAGGGACGATGGCACGCCCCAAGGGTCATCAAGAATGGCACGGGTATCCCGGAATGCCTGGGCAACCATCCACACCAGGGCTGCGATGCTGATCGCGACAACCAGCCACAGCAGCGCAACCCCGATCCCCCGGACGACGCTGCGCTCACCACGCAGTGCCGGGCTGACGCCGCGCCTTCCGCGTCTGCGTGGGGCGGTGATGGATCCCTGCAGTTTGTATTCGCTCATGACATTTCCTTTAGAACTCGACGGCGTCGCGACGCATGGCGCGGCGCAGCAGGACAACCAGGACGGAGATCAGGGCCAGGGACAACACAGCGGACGCTGTCGCGGCCCCATAGGCGGGCGTTGACTGTCCGGAGAAGGCGTTGACGTAGGTGTACACGGCAGCGGTCCAGCTCTGCGTTGGCGGCACGCCGGCCCCTGAGCTGCCACCGAAGACCCAGACGATCTCGAAGATTTTCACCGACGAGATGGTCCACAACACGGCGCAGGTCCCGAAAACATCCCACGTCAGCGGCAGGATCACGTACCGCAGGCGCTGGAAGGCAGACGCGCCGGCCAAGGCGCAGTCTTCGTAGTAATAGGGCGGAATACGGTCGACGCCGGCCATCAGGATGGTGGTGAAGTAACCAGTGGTGGTGCAAACAAGCGTGACCATGATGAGCGGGAAAATGTTGTCCTGAGCCAGCCACTTGGGCGGGTCGGTCACTCCGAGGGGCGCCAGGAGGCTGTTGACCATTCCTCCGGGGTTGAAGATGAAGCCGGCGAGGACACCGAATACCAGCGCATTGATGAGGTGCGGGAAGAAGATGACGTTGCGGGCAATCTTCTTCCCGGCCATATCCCTGAGCACCAGCGTCAACGCGAATGCCAGGACGAAGATCGCGGTCCCCACCACGAAGAGCAGAAGCAGGGTATTGCCGAATGAGGAAAGGAAGAGTTGGTCCCGGAAGATCCTGCCGTAGTTGTCCAGCCCAACGAACTTCATGGGGCCCGAGCCCGCCCATTTGTGCAGGCTGATCCATACGGCTCCCAGTGCAGGAACGATGAAGAGGACCGTGTACAGAACGAAAGCCGGACCGACGAACGGAATCAGCAGCTTCTTGCGCTGCACGTCAATGGAGCTCCCCCCGGGACGGCTGCCGCGCCGCGGCTTACGGGGCGCCGGCTTCCGGGACTCCGGTCTTTGGGCGGGCGCACCGCCTGTCCTTGGCTCCGTCAGGTGGAGGGTCATCAGCTGTTGTCCTTCCAGTACTGGATCTGGGCGGCCTTCATTTTCGCGATGAAGTCATCGGCGGAGGTCTTCCCGAGGAACAGCTCGTCATCCTTGGGGAAGAAGACCTTCTCCATGAAGCCGGGGAAAGTCACGCCGTCGTTTTGCAGGTGCGTCGCCGGAGCCGCGTCAATGGCGGCTTTGACGCTTGCGACGGCGGGGTCCACGGGAGCGTCCGACCTCACCGGAAGCACTTTGGCTTCCGTTCCTAGGGCGTTCTGGTACTTGGCGCCCAGCATGAATGCTGCGAGGCG